>NC_015172.1:0-2400000 GCF_000190635.1 Syntrophobotulus glycolicus DSM 8271
AGATTGTGTATAACTTTTTTCGACTCTACGTTATTTTTATTATTTGGAGGTGCAAATGAGCCCCAATTCCACATATTTAAACGCATTCTGGGAAAATATTTTGGATAAGCTCAGAAATGAACTTTCCAAGGCAAGCTTTGATACATGGCTTTCCTCAACAAAATTAGTCAGCTTTGTCAACAACCGCCTGACCATCAGTGTTTCTAACGAATTCGCCAAAGACTGGTTGGAAAGCAGGTATTCCGCTTTAATTAAATCCACGGTTCAAAATTATCTGAATCGACCAGTTGCTCTAACCTTTGTTGTCGAACAGGAACAAAATTATCAGCCCGAAATCATTGAAAGCAATGACCAGAAATTCGGTATTTTGTCACACCCTCTCAACAGAAAATATACTTTTGATACCTTCGTTATCGGAAACGGAAACCGCTTCGCCCATGCCGCAGCTTTGGCCGTTGCCGAATCCCCGGCTAAATCATATAATCCTTTATTTTTATATGGAGGAAGCGGCTTGGGAAAAACACATCTCATGCATGCCATCGGCCATATCATTAACAGAAATTTTCCGGAAATGAAAATCGTTTATGTTACAGGAGAACAATTTACCAACGAAATGATCGATTCTATTCGTTATGAACGTCAGGTTGAATTCAGAAATACATATCGTAAGGTAGACTTGCTTCTTATTGACGATATTCAGTTTCTAGCAGGTAAAGAAGGTACCCAGGAAGAATTCTTTCATACCTTCAATACTTTATATGAAGCGAATAAACAAATTATTATCTCTTCAGACCGTCCTCCCCGGGAGATCCCTACATTGGAAGAAAGGCTCCGGTCCCGCTTTGAATGGGGATTGACCACAGATATTAATCCGCCGGACTATGAAACAAGAATAGCCATTTTGAGAAAAAAAGCCCAACTGGAAAATTATATTGTTCCTGATGAAATCATCACATTTATCGCATCTTCGATCCAATCCAATATTCGAGAGCTCGAAGGAGCTTTAAGCAAAATCACAGCATTTTGCATGCTGACAAATCAATCTATTACGGTGGAATTGGCCGAAGAAATCCTGAAAGATATGATACCAAACAGAAATCAAAAGATTATCTCTATAGAATTAATTCAAAAAACCGTTGCTGAACATTATAAAATGTCTGTAAATGAATTAAAACAAAAAAAGAGAACCAGAACCATTGCTTTTCCCAGACAAGTAGCCATGTATATTTCCAGACAGCTTACAGATTGTTCACTTCCTCAAATAGGAGAAAAATTTGGCGGCCGTGATCATACGACGGTTATTCACGCCTTTGACAAAATTTCTGAGATGAAAGAACACGATCCATTTGTAGAAAAAAGCATTAATGAAATTATTAATAAGATTAAATCAACCTGATATCCACAAGATTCTCATGCTGTTAATCTACCGCTCAACCCCCCATTATTTAAGGCAAATTGCGGATATCCACAAAAAAACGACTTATACTACTACTACTGCTAATCTATTAATCATATTACTGATGCGAAAAAAATATTCCTGAGGAGTCTTTTTGATGAAAATAAAAGTTACAAAAACTGATCTCTTGACTGGAGTAAATACTGTTCAAAGAGCCGTTTCAGCCAAAAATACACTTCCGATTTTGCAAGGAATCAAACTCCGGGCTGAAAACAATACGCTCTGTTTTGAGGCGACGGATTTAGAATTAGGCATTCGCAGCAGTTTTGATGCAGAAATTATTGAAGAAGGGACAATCGTTTTACCTTCCAGATTGTTTTCTGAAATCGTTCGAAAGTTGCCGGATAGTGATGTGGTTTTAGAATCGACTGATCATATTACAAATATTAATTATTCAGGATCCAGCTTTACCATTAATGGTTATGATCCGGAAGAATTTCCTGAAATAGGCGATGTTCCTGTTGAGGATGAAATAAAGCTGCCTGCCGACCTGTTTAAAAATATGATCAGGCAAACAGTGTTTGCTTGTGCTGCTGAAGAGACAAGGCCTGTTTTTACAGGGCTCCTTCTCCATCTGGAAGAAGATAATCTGGCCTTGGTTGGTACAGATACTCATCGTTTAGCTTATCGTACAGCCAAGATACCCGGCAATAAGCAAAAATTTAAAGGTATAGTTCCGGCGAAATCCATGCAGGAAATCTATAGATTATTACAGGATGATCATGACTTAACGATATATTGTTCCAAGTCGCGAGTATTTTTTAATTTCGGATCAATTCAGCTTCAAGCTCGATTAATTGATGGGCAGTTTCCCAATTATAAACAAGTCATTCCTCAAAAATGCAATACGAAGTTATTGATCAATACCAAGAATTTCACAGACATGGTTGAAAGAGCTTCCCTGTTATCAAAGGATAATTTAATTAAAACAGGTTCAGTAAGGATAAATGTGGAAAACTCTGTCTTGAAAATCAATCAGTTTTCAGAAGCGGGTAAAATCAATGAAGAAATGAAGATCAATCAGGATGGAGAAGATGTTTCGATTTCATTTAATTCAAAATATGTTCTGGATCTTTTAAAAATCATTGATAGCGAAAATATTTTGATGGAAACTTCAGGTGCGGTTAATCCGTGTATTTTTAGACCGGAAAATGATCAGGATTATTTATGCCTGGTTTTACCATTAAGAAATTAGGAATATGCTAATCCATAATCTTTACTTCAAAAATTTCAGAAATTACAGTGAACAGGAAATAACATTTACAAATGGGATTAACATTTTAGTAGGTTCCAATGGACAGGGAAAAACCAATGTCCTTGAAGGAATCTATTATCTTTTAATGGGAAAATCTTACCGGGTAAATCAAGAAAGTGAGCTTATTTATTGGGGACAGAAAAATTTTTACCTGAGAGCGAACTTTGAAGCCTATGAGCGTAAATATTGTTTAGAAAGCTATTACGAAAAAGGAAAAAAGGCCATAAAAATTAATCAGCTGGCTTGTCAAAAATTATCGGAATACGTAGGAATGATCAATGTGGTTTTTTTTACGCCTGATGATTTGAACATCATTAAAAGCGGTCCTTTGGAAAGGCGTAGATTTATTGATCTTCTGCTTATTCAGGTCAAACCGGCACATATTTCATTGTTAAATACCTATATCAGGATTCTTAAACAAAAAAGTATTCTTTTGAAAAGAAGTCTGAATAAAGCTGCGGCGAATGACCAGCTTCTGGTCTGGAATGAACAGCTCTTAGAGACTGGGAGCCGGGTGATCAGAAATAGATATGAAATGACAGAAAAACTTCAGAACCAATGTGGTAAAATGTTCAGTAAGGTCTTCGGCTGCCATGAAAATATGGATTTACAGTATGTTTCTCTTGGTAGAAAGAGCCTTGATGAAGCTTTGGCCTATTTCCCCGAGGCTTTAGAGAAACAAAGGGATGCTGAGATAGAACGGCGGGCAGTGCTTGTTGGACCACACAGAGATGATATAATAGTAAATATAAACGGGCGCTCAGCAAGGTATTATGCATCACAGGGGCAGCAAAGATCACTGGTTCTTTGTTTGAAATTAGCAGAAATGGAAATAATAAATAAAGAGAAAGAAGAATATCCCATTTTGCTGCTGGACGATGTTTTGTCTGAACTGGATGAAGGACGCAGGGAGTATCTGATGGAATACATCAGTAATTCAAATAAACAAACCATGATCACGACAACCGACCTTGGTCAAATTGAAAAACAAAAAGACCCAGCTGTGTACATCGTCAAACAGGGGACAATAAGGAGGGAATCCTGATGTTTATCCATATAGGTGCCAATTATATGGTCAAAAAAGACAAAATTATTGCAATCCTTGATTTGGAAGCCATTTCAAATAGTCAGATTTCTAAACAAATGCTCAAATCCATGCAAAAAAATAACGACATTCATAGGATTTATGAGGGGGGAAAAGAAAAATCTTTAATTATCACAACCTCAGGGAATTACATTTCACCGATTTCGTCATTTACTTTGCTTAAAAGATCATTCAGCAAAATAGGGATCGAATAAAGAAAAGGAAATGCGCCATTTCCAGGAACGACCTCTCTAGGCTTAAGAGAGGCTATTATTGTTTACGGGATGTAAATATTTATAGTATAATAATAAGGTTAAAGGATAATCTTGGGAGGGTATTGATTTTGCTAAATGCATCTGATAAAGAAATTGAAGTAAATTCACCCGCAGCGGATTATAATGCCGGACAAATTGAAGTGCTTGAAGGTTTGGAAGCCGTACGAAAACGTCCTGGCATGTATATTGGTTCAACAACCAGCAGGGGTCTTCATCATTTGGTCTATGAGATTGTTGATAACAGTATCGATGAAGCTATGGCCGGATTTTGCGATAATGTTGAAGTGACCATTCATAATGACAACAGTATAACCGTTAAAGATAATGGCCGTGGAATACCGGTTGACATTCATCCTAAAATGAAGAAACCCGCTGTGGAAGTCGCAATGACTATTCTTCATGCCGGAGGTAAATTTAGCGGGGATGCTTATAAAGTATCCGGCGGTTTGCATGGTGTCGGGATGAGTGTTGTCAATGCTTTGTCGGAGTGGTTGAAGGTAGAGGTTAAAATCAACGGAATTCGGTATCAGCAGGAGTATTCAAGAGGAAAGCCCCTTTATGACCTCAAAGAAGCAGGGACATATAAGGGCAGAACGGGAACGCAAATTTCCTTTAAACCTGATGCGCAAATATTTGAAGATGTCATTTATGATTATGAAGTTTTGGAACAAAGGCTGAAAGAATTATCTTTTTTAAATAAGAATATAGGCATTGCTTTAAAAGACGAACGGACCGGTGCCGGTGAATTGTTTAAACATAGCGGCGGAATTGTTGATTATGTGAAATACCTTAATCGCAACAAAGATGCCATACAACCTAAGCCCATCTATTTTGAAGCGCAAAAAGAGGAAAATATTGTAGAAATCGCTTTTCAATATAATGATGGATATTCGGAAAATATTTATTCTTATGCCAATAACATTAATACAACAGAGGGCGGGACACATGAAGCCGGATTCAAAGCCGCTCTGACCAGAGTAATTAATGATTATGCCCGTAAAAATAATATTTTAAAGGCCAATGAAAACAATCTCAGTGGTGAGGATGTCCGGGAAGGATTAACGGCGATTATCTCCGTTAAGGTCAGAGAACCTCAGTTCGAAGGGCAGACCAAAACAAAGCTCGGCAACAGTGAAATGAGGTCTATCGTTGATTCGATATTGGGTGATGGGCTGTCCACGTTTTGTGAAGAAAACCCTTCAGTCGCTAAAAAAATCGTGGAAAAGGGTTTGCAAGCTACCCGGGCCAGAATGGCTGCCCGCAAAGCGAGAGATTTGACACGGAGAAAGAATGCTCTGGACAGTACCTCCCTCCCCGGAAAGCTGGCGGACTGTGCTTGGAAAGAAGCGCAATTTTGTGAAATTTATCTTGTGGAAGGGGATAGCGCCGGAGGTTCGGCAAAACAGGGCCGCGATCAAAAATTTCAGGCCATTTTGCCTCTTCGGGGAAAAATCCTTAATGTGGAGAAGGCTCGTTTGGATAGAATCTTAGCTAATGAAGAAATCAGGGCTATGATTACGGCTATGGGTACAGGAATTTCTGATGATTTTAATTTGGAAAAAGCCCGCTATAATAAGATCGTTATCATGACAGATGCGGATGTTGACGGTTCCCATATCAGAATACTTCTTCTAACCTTCTTTTATCGCTATATGAAACCATTACTGGAAAATAACTACGTCTATATCGCTCAGCCTCCTTTGTTTCAAATTAAAAAAGGCAAAGAAATCCAATATGCTTACAGTGATGAGGAACTCAATCATATTTTAGAGATGATAGGACGCGAAAGAGTTGAGATTCAGCGTTATAAAGGTCTCGGAGAAATGAATCCGGAACAGCTTTGGGAAACGACAATGAATCCTGAAACCAGAACGATCCTTCAGGTAAAAATGGAAGATGCCCGTAGAGCGGAAGAACTATTTACCATTTTTATGGGAGATAAGGTAGATCCCCGAAAAGAATATATTCAAAAATATGCTAAGGATGTAAAAAACCTGGATATCTAGGAAAAGGAGCGAGTGTCAAAAGCTATGGATATTTTTGAAGGTAAAGTTTTACCGATCGATATTTCCGATGAATTAAAAAAGTCATTCTTGGCTTACTCCATGAGCGTCATAGCCAGTCGAGCCCTGCCTGATGTCAGGGACGGGTTGAAACCGGTTCACCGGAGAATTTTATATACCATGCATGATTTGGGAATGGTCCCCAGTAAGTCATACAGTAAATCAGCCAGGCTGGTCGGGGATTGCATGGGGAAATTCCATCCTCATGGGGATTCCTCCATTTATGATGCGGTAGTGAGAATGGCACAGGAGTTTTCCAGCCGTTATCCTCTAATTGACGGGCATGGGAACTTTGGTTCAGTTGACGGTGACTCAGCCGCGGCCATGCGTTATACGGAAGTGAAGATGGCCAGCTTGGCTACCTATATGCTGGCCGATATCGATAAAGATACGGTGGATTTCGGACCAAACTATGATGAAAAGGAAAAAGAGCCTTCAGTTTTGCCTTCTAAATTCCCCAATCTTCTGGTCAATGGTTCATCAGGCATTGCTGTTGGTATGGCCACGAATATTCCCCCCCATAATTTAGGTGAAGTAATAGACGGAGTAAATTATCTGATTGATCAGCAGGGGGCGGAAGCTCCGGACAGCGATCAGGAAATAACTGAAAAACTTTTAAAATTGATTAAGGGACCCGATTTTCCCACAGCCGGGTTATTAATGGGTACCGAAGGGATTCAAAAGGCTTACACAACAGGGCGGGGATCAGTTAAAATCAGGGCCAAAGCTATTATTGAAAAAATAGAAAAAAACAATAAGATGCAAATCATCGTCACGGAAATTCCTTTCATGGTCAATAAGTCCAGACTGATTGAAAAAATAGCTGAGCTTGTTCAGGAAAAGAAAATTGACGGCATCACTGATTTGCGTGATGAATCGAATCGTAAAGGCATGCGGATAGTTATTGAGCTGCGCAGGGATGTCAATCCCCAGATCATCTTGAATTTGCTTTATAAACATACTCAGATGGAAGAATCCTTTGGGATTAATTTATTGGCTCTGGTTGATGGTACTCCTAAAACATTGACATTAAAAGCTATGCTGGAGTATTTCATTGCTCATCAAAAAGAAGTCATTATCCGAAGAACTCATTTCGAGTTGAAAAAGGCCCAGGATGAAGCCCATATTGTGGAAGGCCTGCGAAAGGCTCTGGATTTTATTGATGAAGTCATTGAGATTATTCGTTCATCCAAAAATGATGAAACAGCCAGAGAAAGATTAATGACCCGGTTTGAATTCAGTGAAAGACAATCCCAAGCTATTTTAGATATGCGCTTACGGAGACTGACAGGTCTGGAACGTGAAAAACTGGATGCTCAATTTCAGAAATTAAGTGATGAGATCGCTTATCATCTGGCCGTTCTGCAATCCGACAAGATGGTCAGGGAGATCATCAAAACAGAATTGGGAGAAATCCGGGTTAAATATGATAATCCGCGCCGGTCAATCATTACTATTGATACCACTAAGATGGATATTGAGGATCTGATTGCCGACGAGGATGTTGTGATCACTGTCACCCATAAAGGATATATCAAAAGACTGCCGTTGACTACCTACCGCAGCCAACGAAGAGGTGGCCGCGGCGTCACCGGAATGTCTACGGGTGAAAGTGATTTTGTCGAAAAATTATTTATTGCTTCAACCCATCATTTCATTTTATTTTTCAGCACAAAAGGCAAGGTCTACAGACTGAGAGCCCACGCAATACCTGATGCCGGCAGGACAGCCAAAGGGACGGCAATGATCAATTTGCTTAACCTTTCTCAGGACGAAAAAATTACGGCGACGATAGCTGTGAAAGATTTTAAGGATGACTCTTATTTGCTTACTGTGACCCGCAAAGGGATTATCAAAAAGACTGCTTTAGAGGAATATCATACTCAGAGAAAAGACGGCTTAATTGCCCTTACTCTGGATGATGATGATGAATTGATCGCAGTGAGACAAACGAAAGGCAAGGATGATATTTTGCTGGCTACTCCTTCCGGAAAGATCATTCGTTTCCCGGAAAATGATGTTCGCCCGATGGGCAGGACGGCCAGAGGAGTACGAGGGATGAAACTGGGCAAGAAAGAATATGTTGTCGGAGTCGATGTTATCGGCGGCTATGATAAAGATATGGAACTTTTGACGATGACCGAGAACGGTTTTGCCAAAAGGACAAGGCTGGATGAATTTAGAATTCAAAATCGCGGCGGGATGGGTGTAATAGGCCATAAGGTAAATAAGAAAACGGGTAAGCTGGCCGGGATCAAAGTTGTTACTTCCGAAGAGGAATTAATGGTCATTACCGATGACGGTATTGTCATCAGACAAGAAGTCAGTGGGATATCGGTTCAGGGAAGATCGGCTCAGGGAGTAACCGCGATGAAAACCGGGGAAGATAATAAAGTCGTTGCACTGGCTAAGTTTGTAAGCAAAGATTAAAGATTGATCCGGGATTAAAGAATTTTATCTATATTTTTAGGAGGATGCATTGATCATGGGAACAGAGACAGGCTCTTGGAAAGTAAAGACCGGCTTGGCAGAAATGCTTAAGGGCGGAGTAATAATGGATGTGACGACACCGGAGCAAGCTAAAATAGCCGAGGAAGCCGGAGCTTGCGCTGTCATGGCACTGGAAAGAGTACCGGCCGATATCCGGGCAGCCGGCGGGGTAGCCAGGATGGCCGATCCAACCATTATCAAAAGGATTATGGAGGTTGTCACCATTCCGGTCATGGCCAAGGCCAGAATCGGGCATTTTGTTGAAGCTCAGGTCTTGGAGGCATTAGGAGCGGACTATATTGACGAAAGCGAAGTGCTGACTCCGGCGGACGACCTCTATCATATTAATAAGCATGATTTTAAAGTTCCTTTTGTTTGTGGTGCCCGCAATCTGGGAGAGGCACTTCGCCGGATCGCCGAAGGTGCGGCAATGATCAGAACGAAAGGCGAACCCGGAACAGGAAATGTCGTTGAAGCAGTCAGACATATGCGGGCAGTAATGGCCGATATTCGTCGATTATCCAATATGCCTCAAGAGGAATTAATGACCGCGGCGAAAGAAATGGGTGCTCCTTATGACCTGGTCTTAGCTGTGGCTGAAAACGGCAAATTGCCTGTCGTCAATTTTGCAGCGGGCGGTATTGCCACCCCGGCTGACGCAGCTTTAATGATGCAATTGGGCTGTGATGGTGTATTTGTCGGTTCCGGTATTTTCAAATCGGCCGATCCCGCCAAAAGGGCCAGGGCAATTGTTTTGGCGACAACTCATTATAAGGATGCGGCGATGCTGGCTGAGCTTTCGGAAGATCTCGGCGAAGCAATGCCCGGCTTAGAAATTTCCACAATTTCGGACTCTGAAAGAATGCAGGAGCGTGGCTGGTAAGATGAAAAGGAAAGTTGGCGTCCTGGCCATCCAGGGCGCTTTTCGTGAACACCGCAAAGTTCTTGAGAAGCTGGGCTGTGAAGTGATTGAGGTTCGGACATCAAGCGATCTCCAGGGAATTGAAGGGCTGATCATACCTGGAGGAGAAAGTACAGCAATTGGTAAACAGCTGGCGCTTGATGGTTTTGGAGAAGATATTATAACAGCCGCAGCTGAAGGAATGCCGGTATTCGGGACCTGTGCGGGCATGATTCTCTTAAGTAAGAAAATTATCGGCAGTGAACAATACCGGCTGGGTCTTCTGGATGCTGTTGTGAAAAGGAACGCTTTTGGGCGGCAAGTGGCCAGTTTTGAGGCTGATCTTCAAATTAAAGGACTGGATGATGACATCCGGGCAGTTTTTATCAGGGCGCCGTATCTTTTAGAGGTGTCACCAGAGGTAGATATACTGGCTGAATACGCTGAAAAAATAGTTTTTGTCCGTCAGGGTCATATTTTAGCCTGTGCTTTTCACCCTGAGCTGACCGAGGATAGCAGAATTCATGAATATTTTTTAAAGATTGTTGCAGAATACCAGGGATAGGGGGGTATCTGATGCTTGATCTGAAATTGGTACGCAGTAACCCGGAAAGGGTTAAAGAAGCTTTAAATCATCGCAATTCGGATATCAATCTTGATGATTTTCTCAAATTGGATGAGGAGAGACGAAAAATTCTCGCTGATGTGGAAAAGATGAAAGCTCGCCGCAATAAAGTATCAGAGGAAGTAGGCAAGCTAAAGAAAGCGGGAGAAAATGCGGATCAGCTTGTTACAGAAATGCGGGAAGAAGGGGAAAGGATCAAAGCCCTGGAAAGCGACCTGAACACGATTGACCGGCAAATGACAGAAATCCTTTATGTTATCCCTAATATTCCTCATTCTACAGTCCCGGTTGGCAAAGATGAACACGATAATATTGAGCTTCGGAAATGGGGAACACCCAAAAAGTTTGAATTTGAACCAAAGGCGCACTTTGAACTGGGAGAAAACCTTGATATTTTGGATTTTGTCCGTGGTGGTAAAGTTACCGGAGCCAGATTTACCTTCTATAAAGGTTTAGGGGCAAAGCTGGAAAGGTCTTTGATCAACTTTATGCTGGACAGGCATACAGCGAAAGGCTATAGTGAGATCTTCCCTCCGTTTATGGTCCACCGCAATTCCATGTTTGGCACAGGACAGCTGCCGAAGTTTGAGCAGGATGCTTTTAAAGTAGAGAATACGGAGTATTTTCTAATTCCGACGGCAGAAGTGCCGGTAACGAATTTATATCGGGATGAAATACTGGAAGCCGAGAAGCTGCCGATCCGCCACTGTGCTTACAGTGCCTGTTTTCGGGCTGAAGCCGGGGCGGCCGGGCGCGATACCCGGGGAATCATACGACAGCACCAATTTAATAAAGTGGAGCTGGTTAAATTTTCGCTGCCCGAGAAATCGTATGAAGAGTTAGAAGAGCTGACCAACAGTGCGGAAACGATTTTGCAGGAGCTGGAGCTTCCGTACAGGGTGGTGGCGCTTTCAACAGGAGATATGGGCTTTAGCTCAGCCAAGACCTATGATATTGAAGTTTGGCTGCCAAGCTTTAATACCTACAGGGAGATATCCTCCTGCAGCAACTTTGAAGACTTTCAGGCCCGCAGGGCAAACATCAGGTTCCGGCGCGGACCGAAGGAAAAGCCGGAGTTTGTGCATACTCTTAATGGCAGCGGGCTGGCAATCGGCCGTACGGTTGCGGCCATTTTGGAAAACTGCCAGGAGGAAGACGGCCGGATCAGAGTCCCAAAAGCATTGTGGTCATATATGGGTGTAGAGTATATTGAATAAAACGTAAAAAAAATTGATCATGAACCGTTATGATTAGTTGTTTTACGTTTTGAAATATGGTATACTTTTTTTCGTCTCGATGGAGGGGTGTCCGAGCGGTTTAAGGAACCGGTCTTGAAAACCGGCGACTCCGAAAGGGGCCGTGGGTTCGAATCCCACCCCCTCCGCCATTTGCTTTAACCAGATCAGCTGGTTTTTTTACTAAGTAATCCTATACTTTTGGGTAGAAGTGTGCTGAAATCATGGCCTCGTAGCTCAGGCGGATAGAGCGGGGGTTTCCTAAACCCTGTCTTGCGGAGGTTCGAGTCCTCCCGAGGTCACCATTGAAATTAGACAGTGAACAGACAAGGCAATCATAAGAAATAAAGAAGGAGCAGACGCAAAAGGATGAAGCATGAAGACTGGATGCGTCTAGCCTTAAAACAAGCAGAGACAGCTTTGGAGAAGGACGAAGTCCCAATCGGAGCTGTAATTGTCAAAAATGGGGAAATATTGGCCTTGGCCCATAATGAAAAGGAAACGAACCAGGATCCAACTGCGCATGCCGAAATGCTGGCAATAAAAAGAGCGGCTCAAAAGCTGGGAGCCTGGCGCCTATCCGGCGCCACTCTGTATGTAACGCTGGAACCCTGCCCGATGTGTGCGGGAGCAATCATTCAGTCCAGAATAGAAACGCTGGTTTATGGAGCGGATGATTCTAAAGGAGGGGCTGTGGGGTCCGTCCTAAATGTTCTCCAGCATCAGCTGTGGAATCATAAAGTGGAAATCATAACGGGTATCCTGGAAGAAGAAAGCGCCCGCCTGTTAAAAGGTTTTTTTCGAAGCAAGAGATAGAGAAGGATAGACGGAACCAGCAAACCTTATAAAACGGGAATTTCTGGGGAACAGGAATAACTGAATACTTGCGAGGAAGATCATTTTTCTTAAAAGCGTTTTTCCGCTTCGGCGGTTAAACTATATACGGAGCGGTATCGAAGTGGTCATAACGAGGTGCACTCGAAATGCATTTGCCGGGTTTACTGGCACGTGGGTTCGAATCCCACTCGCTCCGCCACATGGAAGCCTGCAATCTCAAGGGATTGCAGGCTTTCGCCATTTTTGAACGGTGCTGTTTTTTCGCTTGTTCCGTTCATGGTTCTATCCACTCCTTTCTAAAAACCGCCTATTTACAGGCTTTTTGGGCTATTCGTTTGGACGCACACATAGCCAAGCCATTCCCTACTGTATTCTTTCATCTAGTATAACTCCTTTTCTGTCTGCGGCTCTGCTGCCACCGCTCACCGTTCCAAAGCGCCCGAAAAACCTTGTCGCGCTCCAGCCCGGTATGCAGGAACCGATCCTGCGCGGCACTCGGAACAGGGGCGGCAGTGGGGAGCCGGATAACCCTTTGCGCCGAGTCGGGCAGCAGGAACTTATCGTGGACGGCCTGCAATTCGGCTGTGCGGGTCGCAATGGGCTTGATGCCGCACATCACATTGCCGGTGACGGTGAAATACCGCCCTGTGCTGTAAATCTCCACAAAGGATGCCCCACGCCACCCAATGCGGCTGCCGACGCAACTGCGCTGGTATGTTGTCGTAATAGTGCATTGTATCCTCCTTCAATAGAAAAAGCCGCCCGGTTTTCAAAGCCGGACAGCTAGGTAAGAAGCTGATATTTAGTTTTAGTATTCCTCACTCAACAGGAAATCCGCAATGTGCATGGTTTTAATGCCCTGATAATTTCCACCTGCGAATTCATCTGCAAGGAGTACATATTTGGGGTAATTATCTGCGATACCGAGAAGCCTGCCGTACTCCCGCTGCTGTGTTTCTTCGCGTTCAATCCGCTCGGCAATCTGGATATACAGCTTATTTTCCTGCTTTGTGGCGACAAAATCTATCTCGGCATTGTCGAGCTTGCCGATGGTTACCTCATATCCGCGCCGCAAAAGCTCAAGGTATACGAGGTTCTCCAACATGGCAGCCACGCTGTCCGGCGTGTAGCCGAGAACACTGTAACGGAAAGCAGGGTCAGATAAAAAGAATTTCTCTTGAGTTTTCAGGATTTCCTTGCCCTGAATATCAAAGCGGGAACAGCGGTGCAGGATAAAGGCGCTTTCCAGTTTGCTCAAATAATTGTAGACGGTTTCATTGTCGATGGAACGCTGTTCATTTTTCAGATACTTGGCGATGGATGAGGCTGAAAATGTTCGGCCAACATTATTAAAAGCAAACCTGACAATGCGCTCTAACTGGTCTACCTTGCGTATCTGATTGCGCTTTACAATATCCGTGAATATGGTGGAGTTGTAAATATCCTTCACAATCGTATAGGCTTCGTCCGGCGTATATTCCTGCAAATGGACGGCAGGAAAGCCGCCCAGCCGGAGGTAACGCGCAAGTTCCAGCCGAATGTCGCCTAGGGAAGTATATTCTTTACGGAACGACAAGTATTCCGCAAAGGAAAGCGGGAAAATGCGGAAAGAAATATACCTGCCTGTTAGGTAGGTGGATATTTCAGAGGACATCATGCGGGAGTTGGAGCCTGTCACATAAATGTCCACATCAAAATCTGTCATAAAGGAATTGACGGCCTTCTCCCATGACTTTACTTCCTGGATTTCATCTAAAAACAGATAGGTCTTGCCGTCCTTTGACAGTTGCCCCTTCACAGTATCATACAAGAGCTTTGCAGTTTTTATGTCCTCATGCTGTAAGGAATCGAAGTTATACGCCAGTATTCTTTCGTCCGGGATACCGCGCCCCCGGAGTTCTTCAGCAATCATTTTCACAATTGTAGATTTGCCGCAGCGACGGACACCGGAGAGGACTTTGACAAAGGGCGTATCCACATAGGGCATAATTTTTTCAATATACATGGGTCTTAGAATCAAACTAATCACCTTCCTTTCCAATAGTATACCCTAAGACGCATGTCGAGTAAACAGTTTTACGGTTATAACCATATAAATATTTTATTTTTAGATACTTTTGCGGAAATATAACTGTCCGGCGAAAGTCGAACAGCTATGTAATTACTCTATGAATGCACCGATAATCTCTCTCCCTCAGTCATGTTCAGGACATAAAAAAACCGCCTCGAAGGGTGGCTCAAATCACATAATTATATATATTTTAGTGTAAAAAATCACATTTTTATATGACGCTATCCTTAAACTCCTGATTGTTTTTAACCAGTTCAGCAAAGGTAACAGGTCTGAAATGATTGATATCAACACCCGCATTTAGGGCGTTCGGCATGGTCTTGAGCAGCTGAAAATAGGCGGCGTCAGTATTGTTATGTATGTGGGCGTAAATATGATAACTGCCTTTGGCAATGCCATTCCACGTCATCATCGGGTAATGGCAGAGCGTGATTTTGTGTGAGCCGTCGCTGATTTCAAGCAGACTGGATACACTTATAAAGTGCTTGTCCAAGTCGACTTTCTTCATCCAATCCTTGTCGTGGTTGCCTTTAATCAAATGTTTTTTGCCATGAAGTCCACTCAAATATTCATCCGCCGACACCACATTACGGAAAAACAGGTCACCGAGAATATAAACTGTGTCGCTCGCACCAACGCTGTTATTCCATTGAGCCAATAGGTATTCATTCATTTCTTCGACTGAATCGAATGGCCGAGTACAATGCTTTATAATATTAGCGTGACCAAAATGCTGGTCAGCGGTAAAATAAATCAGCATAAATCACCCCATTCTATCTGATAAATACCGGACAGATCTCGCCATGCCGGATTTTTTAATTTTTCTCTCCTCAAGTAACTCGTTTAATAGCTTGATCGCAAGTTGCTTGGTAATAGATAAATTTGACTCTATATCCTTACGGGACAGGTCTCCCTTATCAGTAATCAGCCTCAATATTTCCTGCTTCTGTTCCTCTTGTGAAAGAACGACCGTTTGAGCTGTGAGGTTCGGAAGCGTAATAACGAAGGAGGCTGGAGCAGGTTGAATTTCGGGTTTTCGCAGAGCTTCTGAATAACTCTCGAAGATTTTTTTAATACCAGTTCCGCAGCTTTCAATCAGCTCCAAGCGGTAAAAAACATCCGCAATAATAGGATTGCGAGGCTGAGACACGCCGTTCATAATGTCAATTACGGTTATCCCTTTAACAAGTCCCCCTATGGACACAAATTCTATGCGATCCTCATATACGTTAATAATGATGCTTCCCGAATAATCATAGTCTCTATGAATGACAACATTAAGCAAAGCCTCGCGAATTGCCTCCGCAGGATAATCCGGATGATCAATCCTCTTAAGGCCGTCAAAAGTGGAGTTTTGATTGTTGCTCAGGTTCACATATTCATAAGCCTCATCCATTTGCTTAAGTATAGAGCCAAAGAATTCCTTACGGGCTTTAAATTTGGTTTTCCCAACCCCATCGTAAACGGCACATTTGATGCTGTGTTCGCATTGGTCGGACAGCAGCAGCGCCGTATTGGTTATAATATCCATCGACGTCTATCAGCTTGAGTGTGCGGCGATTCTCGAGTGTATGACGATTGCAAAATAAATCTCTGATTTATCAAGTGTTACAGGTGATTTTATATCGTCAAAACTCGACCAAAAACAAGCGAAATCGTTTTAATCGTTATGAGAAAACGATATTTATGACGATTCTCTGACATCAAGCCCTACGATGTGATATAATGCCCGCAGAGGTGGTTGACGATGGATAAGGAAAAGCAACTAAAATTGGATAATGAGCTTGATACAGCCATAACGGAAGCTGAGGCTGAGTATTGTTCCGAGGAACAACTTATAGATGCAAGAAAGGCTCTATCGGAATTAAAGAAAAAGCATTTCGGGTAAAATGCTGACACCTTGCTAACAAATATCCGGAAAATATTCTTTTGTTAGCATTTTGAGCAAAGCCTCATACAGCAAGCATCACAGCCCTCAAACCCGTACCGTTACGCCATTTGCCCGCTCCGAGCGACACCCAAAAGCACCGACATGACACTCGTGAAAACTCACAAATACTCACTCGAAAAGGTTTGACGATTTTGCCAAGGGAGTTCTCAAAAACCCTGATATAATGGGACTTTTGCCCTGCTAGGTTCCACTGTCGCTTATCATGTTTGCTCTATATGTTTGCTCAAATTCCGAGCGGCGTATAGTGGAAGATAAAACAACTTAATATACGGAGGAGTACTCAAGTGGTCCAAGAGGCGTGACTCGAAATCCACTCGGTCAGTTGCCTTGATAATGCCGGAAACCCTTGAGTTTCCGTGGGTTTGCGGGATTTTGAAAATTTAGTGTTTTAGCGATTTCTACGGTTTTTCTACACTTTGCCTTGACTTCTACGCGGGGCTTGGTGTATTAAAATAAATATGGAGGCGTATCGAAGTGGTCATAACGAGCCTGACTCGAAATCAGGTTGTCCTCACGGGCACGTGAGTTCGAATCTCACCGCCTCCGCCAGGGGCCTGTTTGCGGTCAATGTCCGCAACAGGCCCTCCATTTTTTTACCTTTTCTACGCTCTCTTTTGAGGGCGTTTTTTTGTTTGTGTAGAAAACGGATATGCCTGAGTCCTCACTCTATAAGGCTTTTCCGTATTCCCATAAAGCAGTCCGTAGAAAATCAGTTGACCGCTGCAAGTCCAGTAGGTTCTGCCACTTAGTTTCTTTCAAACATCCCATCCATAACCAAGCCAGATTCGATCTGTGCGTGGAAGTCCAGATGAGAGTAAATGTCCGCTGTGGTCGAAAATGTGCTGTGCCCCAGCCATATCTGGATTTGCTTCATTGATATCCCATTTGCAAGCAGTAGGCTGGCGCAGGAATGTCTTAAATCGTGAAACCGGATTTTTTTGAGGTCGGCTTTTTCAAGCACCCAGCTAAAGTGATCCGTCACATAATTAGGGCGCATGAGCTTCCCTGTTTGGTCGAGGCAGATGTAGTCGAGGTAATCCCGGCAGTAAGAGCGCTTGAACAGCTTTCGATACATTTCTTGCTTTTCCTTTTCTGCAAGCAGTAGCTTTTCCACCGATGGCAGTAACGGAAGGGTGCGGAAGCTGGACTTGGTTTTCAGTACATCTTCCCCGACCGCTATGGATTTGCCATCTACCGTGTCCTCAATCACCTTGTGCTTGATGGAGATGGTTTTTTGTTCGAGGTTGATCGCATCCCACTTTAATCCCAGGACTTCACTTCGGCGTAAGCCATAGTAAGCTGCCAGCTTCACACAAATCTCCAAGGGATCATCTGATATCGCATCAAACAGCGCCATCATTTCCTCTGCGGAATAAAACTGAGCATGGTATACATTCTTCTTTGGCCTGTCTACCCTGTCAGCGGGGTTACTGCCGATGATCTCCTTTTTCACCGCATTCTGCAATGCTCTGCGGAGGACTGCGTGATAATGGATGACCGTATTCGGTGTGTGACCCTCATCAAAAATTGATTGATGAAAGTCCTGAATATGCTGTGGAGTAACCTCCGCCAAGGTGATGTCCAGTTCAGTAAAGTACCGGCTGATTCGCCCATCCAGCATGGTTTGATAGCCTTTGAATGTTGTTTTGGCTATCGTGGGCTTTGCTTGTATCAGCCATTTTTGAAGGTAGTCGGTAAACAGCACCTCCGCATGGGGATTACGTTTGCCCTCGATCAGCTCTCTGGCCCGTTCCTCGGCCTCCCGACGCTCCTTTTCTTCCTGCTCCTGTTCGTATTCCAACCGAATTTGGTCAAAGGCTTTTTTAGCTTTTCTGTCGCTGGTTCCCGCTACCGGCAGTCCGGTGGGAATCCATTTGGTTTTTCTTTTTCCGTCTACTTTGATATAAAGGACAGCATAAAAAGTATTGTTTTTTTCTTGTAGGCAGCCTGTTATCATGGTTATCCTCCTTTGAAATAACAGCGTATTTGCCTACCATTGACAACATCACAATACCACAGAAGGCATGGGATAGCTACTGTTTTACGCGGAAGCAACCCAACGGATTTTTCTACGGTCTTGGGCCAATAATAAGCAAAAAACCATATCAACCAATCTTGATATGGCACATTTCTTCACTCAGTAAATATTCAATAACGCATGCTTTGGGAATCTTATAGGTCCGTCCAATGCGAACACTATGTATCTCTTTTTCCGAAAGCAATTTATAAGCCAGTTTCCGGCTGATGCCTCCGAGCATTTCTCGTAATTGATTTACCTCGACTACATCGGGGTATTTTTCAAACATGATTGTTTTGTTGCTCATAAAAATTCCCCCCTTCATAAAAAAAGCGCCGGACTAAGTCCGATGCTGATAGAAAGTGCCTGGTTGATTTCTTCCATCTCCTGTTCATCCAGTTTGCCGATCCAGCCCCGAAGTCGAGTCCGGTCAATGGTGCGTATCTGCTCCAGAAGTGCAAAGGACTCTCTGGACAATCTGCCCGCCCCGGCAATAGCCGTATGGGTGGGTAAGGGCTTTTTCGGCTTGCCGGTGATGGCGCAGACGATGGTGGTGGGGCTGTAGTGGTTGCCTATGTCATTTTGCAGGATAAGTACAGGACGGATGCCCCCTTGTTCACAGCCCATAACGGGGTTTAAATCGGCGTAGTAAATATCGCCGCGGCTGATGCCTTGCTTCATCGTGTTCAAACTTTACACCTCCTTGATTCGAGATTCTCTGTTTTTTCTTAATGGCACAAATATAGGGATCGCCCTGCTGTATAAGCAGAGCGATCCCCATCGCTTCTGACATTAAGTCTTTTTTTATAATCAAGGCGCTTAATTCGACACTACTCCCCAAGCGCACTGTGCAAAGCGTATGAGTCTTGCACAACAAAGGCGATGGCCTGAACTGCGGCTGGCTTCGCCGCATCATGGGAATTTCACCCCCGCCAGGATCTCTGCCGGTTGCTCTCATTGCGTGATCCCCCGGTCGCGGGGGGCTATGACGGAGCAAAAGTATCATTATAGGCTGACGGGATCATTGCGAGACAGGCCGCCACAGCCTGTTTTCCGGTCGGATGGGTACCGCTTTGCACCTTATTTGGCCGTCTTTGATAGGAGCAGGAAGAAACGAGCGAACAGAAAAATGAGTGATTTCACTTTTCTTGCTGCCTGCCTACAGGTGGTCTTGGCGCATCCTCCGAGGTCGCTTTACCCTTTCGGGGTCCGTCAGCTAACGTGTTCAGGTCATCGGATATTAAGTTTTCAAGGAACCATGGAGGGAATGAGAAAAACCCCCTCACTACTAATCCGGTTTCGTGAGGGGGTTGGACGGAAAAATTTTTACTTTTCCATAAGTTTTTTTAAAGTACGCAGAATTTTAACCTTTCGGTCGTGGATTGTCATGCGCGGGATACCAGTTTCCGCTGCCAGTTGATGCTCGCTTTTATTCTTAAAAAACAGAGTAAAAATCAGTTCCTGTTCCTCTTTGGCAAGCTGGGAAAGGCACAAGTGGAGTTTTTCGGCTATCAGCTTGTCCGTGACAATATCCTCCACACGGGGAGAAGAGAGATCTGAAATCGCATCCTCACCATTGGTTTCCTCCGTATCCAAGGCACTGTAATAAAACACACCATGTGCTGCGTCCTTTTCCTCCAGATGTAGTTCACGGCGTTTCATGCGGTAATATGTTAAATAGACTTCTTCGGTGACAGGGACGAGCTGCCCCTGAACTTTGATTTGATACTCTTTCTTTTCTGCCATATGGCTTGTCCTCCGTTTTCTGAAATTTTGATGGTGAGTCAAAATGTCAGAAGCGGAGGGGAGCGGCAGCGTGGAAACGACCTGCTTATATTAGAAACATGCCACATTTCCCCTGAATATGGTAAATATGGTCGGAGTATAGATTTTTTTGTCGAAAGAAAAAAGTCAGCACTGCGCCCATGGCGAAATGCTGACTTTTTCAAAATTACAATATGAGATTGTTTGGGTGGTGGGTAATATGTACGAGCTCTGTCTGCTCTATTGCCACCTCTTATAAGTATAAAACCCCATAGGATACCCCTCTCGCCGGAGCATGGCGAAAGCCGGTATCCCGATATCCTGTTTATCCGTCAAAAACCGACAGACAGATATAGAGCCTGCCCTTTGAATGAGGGCAGGCTCCGCATGGTTTTTGGCAGCCAGGCTATCATAGCGCAGTAAAGCACCTTAGACCCTATGGCTTTGCGTCCCCATCTTTTGATGGGTTTGCCCTTGGCTTTATTTTTATTTTTACTGGACTTTCTCTATGCATCGTTAAACTTCATGCATTGAACAGGTATTTTATAACACCTTCACTCTATTTCTTCCTTCTGCTTTTGCCATATACATAGCTTCAGTTCCTTAAAGCAATACTGATAGAACAGCTCTCTGTTCTTTTTTAAGCACTCCAATTCAGTCAAATAACGGTAATTACCTTTTATATCCGTCATTTTCGTGGATAGATACATTCCCTCGATTTCCGGCAAATTGGGATGAACTACGTCTTATAGATCCGTTGAAATTGCCAAGATGATAGGGACAACATGAGTGCTATTCTTTTGACTTCATAACAAATTAATCTCAAAAGAATACAGCAAACAATCTAAGGAACGATTGAACGCATTTTATGTGCCAGGGACGGCGACGCCATTCATCAAGACTTATTTCTTCACAAACATCAAATGTTTGCTGGAGGTCATTTTTTATGTCTTGGAGTACAGGCGATCCGCAAATCCACACACCGTTTTCAAAGTGGAGATAAAAGCTCCGGTAATCCATGTTAATGCTTCCGCAAATGGCATGATCATCATCGCTTATGATAGTCTTTGCATGGATGAACCCCGGGGTATATTCATAGATTCTAACACCCGATTCCAGCAGCTCTCCATAATTCGATTGCGTTACCATATGCACATACCAATGATCCCATATCTTTGGAGTAATAATCCTGACATCTGTACCTCCCTGTGCGGATGTACACAACGCTTCCTTCATGGAGTTGTCAATGACAAGATAGGGGGTAGATATATAAACATATTTCTTTGCATTATATATCATCGTGCGGTACATAACCTCGGCAGGGTTATCGGGATTATTTGAAGGCCCGTCTGAAAATGGTTGATAGAAGCCTTGACCCTCGTAGTTCACTACAGACCGGTAAGCTTCGTAATCTGTAGTTCCTCCACTTTCAGCATCCCACATCTGAAGAAATATTGAGGTCAGACCCCAAACCGCGTCGCCTTCAAGCCGGATTGCCGTGTCTTTCCAATGGCCGTGCTTTGGGTATATGTTGGCATATTCATCAGCAAGATTCGTTCCCCCTGTATACCCAACGCAGCCGTCTATGACCGTAATTTTCTGGTGATTACGGCAATTGAAGCAAAAGGATGAAATATACCGATGAACTGGATTAAAACGCAACACCTGAATATTGTGACTGTTAAGAGCCTTAATCAGATTATCTGGTGCTGTAACAATACTCCCAAAGTCATCGAACATCAGCCGTATTTCCACTCCTTGTTCGGCTTTGCGAATCAATACTTCTGAAATCCTGTCCCAAAGCTCCCCACTATCTAAAATAAAATATTCCAAGAAAACGTATCTTTCAGCGTTTTCAATATCCTTTATCATTGCTTCAAATTGATACTCGCCAAGCGAGAAATACTCACACGTTGTATTTTTATAAAGAGGGAATCCTTTCCTGCCTAAATATCCTGCTATTCTTTTTCTTGACGGATGGATTTGATCGAGTTCGGCGTAAACTTCCGGGTCCTTATATAAATACATGGAACCGTGCTGGATAGCCGCTCTTATTCGATTATTTCTTATACATCGTCCGAACACATCGGAACGACCCCATAAGAGATATAGGAAATAACCGAAAACCGGAAGGATAAATATTATAATAAGCCATACGATTATGTAAGATGTGTTTTTACTTTTGCTCACCATAATAAAGATGTTTATTACCGCTATAATTTGAATGAGTGCATAAAAATATACCGCATAGTTTTTGAGTATATTGATGATAAAATAGATAAATAAAAGTTGTAAAATCACAACAAGGGTGGCCAAACCGATACGAAATATGCCCGTCAAGTTTCTATTTTCTTTTCGCTTCACTGTGACCACCTCTCAATTGTGTTTATATATTTTATATTCTGGTATATTCAGACGTTGTGTTGGGAAGGAGTTTGCATCCGCTCCGAAACCATATAGCAAAAGCTATATCTTCTGTATTGAGATCGTTTGAATAAGACTTTTTTAGCTTTTTTTCATGCCGCCACGTCCAAATTAGAGCCAAAATCCATCCCGTGTTCAGAAATACGTCCTTTGTATCAAAAATAAACCAATTGAATAAACCAATAAAGTCAAGGCTGCCGCCCCAGAACACTACATCAATAAATGAACATAATATGCCAGCAGATGCAAAACAGAATGCTCCACTCAACAAGCGACTCTTTGCACCAACTTTATATGTTTGGAATCGATAGAATAAAAGCAATCCTGCTATAGCCGTTATCTGTAAAAAGATCATTCCGATTACAGGAGTCTTAAAATTAGCCATACTTGCAAACCAATTCAAATTTGTGTTCTGGAAAGGCTCAAAACGCAAAACACTCGGTATCCAGATAATCATCTTATCTATCGCAAAATGAGCTATCAGCAGTTTTATTGTTTGATCAACTGCTGCCAAGATTCCTGTGATAAGCCATTGCTTTTTCATGCCACACACCTTTCCATACAACATATTTTCTGTTTATGCTTTAATTCAATCGCGCTCAATAGCTCAACTGCTTTCACCAATAAACCGAATAAAATAATCTTCATATAATGATTCTCACTTTGCCCCTTATCTCAGTGAATAATGAGGATGCCGCCGGCCACCATCCACACATTTGATACCTCTAAAGTTTCCGGCATAAGCTCAAAGAACACAAGGCTCATCATTACGCCACCAGCGAAAACTAAAAGGCAATTCGCCATATTTTCAGAAAACTTCTTTTGTTATAATAGCAACTGCGCTACCAAAGCAAGTTCACAAAATCCCAACTAACAAGGCAATCAGGACAATTAACATTTTACTTATCGCTTCCGATACAACAGGCTTTTGACCTGATTATAATTTCTTTGTGTTTAAAGCACGGAAAGAGTTCAATACCGCTATAACCGTCACACCAACATCTGCAAACACAGCCTCCCACATGGTAGCAAAACCGAGTGCACTGAGTACAAGCACAATTGCTTTTATCGACAAAGCCAGCCATATATTCTGTTGTGCGATTCTTAGCGTTTTCTGTGAAATTTTCATACCTGTAGCTAGTTTGGACGGCTCATCGGTCATTATTACAACATCGGCGGCTTCTATAGCCGCGTCGGAACCCAAGCCACCCATCGCAATACCAATGTCGGCACGAGCTAAAACTGGTGCGTCATTAATCCCATCGCCTACAAAGGCCAGCTTGCCTTTAGCTGATTTTTGAGCCAGCAGTTCCTCTACTTTATCTACCTTGTCACCGGGAAGAAGCTCTGTGTAAACCTTATCTAACCCCAATTCCTTGGCAACTTTTTCTCCCACACTCTTGGCGTCGCCCGTCAGCATCACCGTTTGACGGATATTTGCCTTTTTTAGCAATCTAATCGCTTCCGCTGCATCTTCCTTAACCTCATCAGCAATTACAATATATCCCGCATATTTGCCATCAACAGCAACGTGTACGGCTGTTCCAATAATTTCGTCTTGAGAAAATTTAACGCCGATTTTTTGCATGAGTTTTGTATTTCCTGCGAAAACTTTACGACTATCAACCGTTGCGCTGACGCCGTGGCCTGCGATTTCCTCAACATCCGTAATCCTTTCGTTGTCAATATCTTTCCCATAAGCAGTTTTCAAAGAGAGTGAAATGGGGTGATTGGAATAACTCTCAACATGTGCGGTAAGTTCCAGCAGTTCTGCTTCGGAAATGCCGATAGCATTTACCTCTTGTACTTTAAATACGCCTTTTGTCAATGTCCCCGTCTTATCAAACACAACGATTTCAGTCTGCGCCAAAGCTTCTAAATAGTTGCTACCCTTAACAAGCACACCACGCCTTGACGCGCCGCCGATACCGCCAAAGAAGGAGAGTGGAATAGAAACAACCAGAGCGCAAGGGCAGGAAACCACTAAGAAAGTTAAAGCCCTGTAAATCCAGTCGCCCCAAGTACCACCAAAGAACAGAGGCGGGATAATTGCAAGCAACAGTGCGGCAGCCATAACAATCGGAGTATAAACTCGTGCAAATTTTGTAATGAAATTCTCGGTGTTCGCCTTTTTACTACTGGCGTTTTCCACGAGATCAAGGATTTTGCTGACCGTCGATTCCCCAAATTCTTTTGTGACCTCAATCGTCAGTACGCCGTTCACATTGATACAGCCGCTCAAAACATCAGAGCCAACACCAGCTTCGCGCGGAACAGATTCGCCGGTCAAAGCGGACGTATCAATCATTGAATTGCCGTCAAGCACCTTGCCGTCAAGCGGGATTTTTTCACCAGCACGGACAACGATGATATCGCCAATCGCAACTTCGTCAGGGTCGACTTTTACCAATTCATCGCCCCTCTTAACATTTGCGTAATCAGGACGTATATCCATTAAGCTTGCAATGGATTTCCGCGACTTCGCAACGGCATAACTTTGAAAATATTCGCCAACCTGATAAAACAGCATAACGGCAATGGCCTCTGGATATTCCCCAATGATAAGTGCGCCACCGGTCGCCACGGTCATTAAAAAGCTTTCCTGAAAAACTTGGCCTTGCATAATATTCTTGATGGCTTTTATTACGACTTCGCTGCCCACTACAATGTAGGCGGCAATGAAGATAGCGGGACTAAGCCAAACAATGTCGGTTTTTACTAGCAGCCCGATTACGAAAATAACCGCTGCTATGATAATTCTTACAAGCTTCTTGTTCATATTGAACTCCTTTCTTATCTTTGCTATAAGAGAATGACGAGTAACATTGAGTGAACGCTCAACTATTGTCGCAAAAAAATTTGAATTTTTTAAATTCCTTCGCTTTTGGCGTATCGCTTTGAAGTGTTACGCCAAAAGCTGGAATTATTGCCGGTAAATGTTTACGCCTTTTTTACGACAACATGAGGTTCATGCTTCTTGACGATTTTTTCAGCGGTCTTAATAATCTCGTCCATTTTGTCGTCGTCTGCCACAAGAACCATCTTAGTCGTCATAGCGTTTACGGTTACTTCGGTTACGCCGTCCAGCGCCTTGATGTCCTTTTCGATTTTCGCCGCACAGTTGGCGCAGTCCAGTCCTTCCAACCTAAATGACTTTTTCATGTTATTTTCCTCCTATAATTAAATTTTATTCAGTTACATGGCTTAAACTTTGTTCCAAAACGATTTTCACATGGTCATCCGCGAGAGAGTAATAAGCAATCTTACCATCTTTCCTAAATTTGACAAGATTTGCCTGTTTCAAAGTGCGTAGCTGGTGTGATATAGCGGATTTTGTCATACCAAGCAAGACTGCCAAATCACAGACACACATTTCACTGACATCCAGAGCCCATAAAATTCTGATCCTTGTACCATCTCCCACAGCTTTCAAAAATTCCGTCAAAATATTAAAAGTATCATCTGAAAGCATTTTTGTTTTTACTGCGGTGACGGTTTCTTCGTGTATAACATCACAATCGCAAACATCGCTTCTGACAGACATAATTAGTCCTCCTTCCGAAATTTTAATTGAGCAAACGCTCAACTGTATATAGTATAGTTGAATATATACTCAATTGTCAAGGGGTTTTTAGAATATTTTTTTAAAATCATCCCAACACGAGATCAGGCTGTGTAGTGGTTCGTAGCAGTTTATCTGCTGCGTGGAACGGAAGTCATGTGGCACGAAGTTTACAATCAATTAAGCAAAAAAAGTGCGGGATACCAATGCAAGTCTTTTCGATTGAGTGAGTGTAAATCTCTTAACTTTATATTCATCCAAAAGGAATTTGAATGGAAATTCTGTTTTGCTCTAAACAAAAAAGCCAATTAAAATCAATGACTTTAATTGGCTTTTTTGAATTTAGCATTTACAGCCAATGATTTTACTACTAAAGAACCCCCACAAAATTTTTTAGCTCAAGCATTTTTTGCTCAATCTGTTTTATAACCTGAATAAATTCCTCGTCGCTTTTGCCCGTTGGATCATCCAGCCTCCAATCTTCGCGGTGTTTACAGGGCAGATACGGACACTCGACATTGCAGCCCATTGTAACGACAATATCAACAGGCGGGATTTCGGACAAGAGTTTGCTGCGCTGTGTCGCTTCCATGTCAATGCCATAAAGTTGTTTCATCAGCCGCACGGCATCCTGATTGATTTGCAGCTTCGTTTCCGTTCCCGCCGAATAGCTTTCAAAAGCGTCGCCGGCAAGATGCCGTCCCAGCGCCTCTGCAATCTGGCTGCGACAAGAATTATGAACACAAATAAATGCAACTTTTATCATTTTTACCTCCTTACAGCGCCAGCAGACTGTCGCCCTTGATTTCCTCTGCGCTCCACGCGATCAGGGCAAATTTGCCACCGGCGTGTTCGTCGATGAGGTTGAGCCATTCCACTTCGCCAGCCGCCTTTGACACCAGCATAGGATTGGTGGTGTTCGTGCCATAAAGGGATTGATTGACCACCCACCATTTGGCGGCGATGCCCGCCCGTTTCAGATCGTCCTCCAAGCGGTGCGCCTCATAAACAGGGGTCGCTTCCGGCAGGGTCACAATCAGTACCTCGGTTTCCTCGGATTTCAGCCTCGGCAACAGCTGCGCCACCGATTCGGGGATTTCGCCCTTGGTACGCTGAATTTCATGGTTATAGCTTTGTGTGGATTCCAACAAAAGCAGGGTATGCCCTGTGGGGGCGGTGTCAATTACCACCACCTGATCGTCAGCTTTTTCGACGATCTCGGCGAAGGCGCGGAATACGGCGATCTCCTGTGTGCAGGGCGAACGTAGATCTTCCTCGACATAAGCAATATCCTCATCGCCCATGCCGGACGCGCGGGCTTTGAAAAGCACCTCGGACTGATACTTTTTCAATTCCTCGGCTTCGTCGATATGGCTCATGGACACGCCGCCAGTTTCATCCAGCACAAACTTCAGGTGCGCGGCGGGATCGGTGGTAGTGAGGTGGACTTTCTTTCCGCGCTTCGCAAGCCCCAGCGCAACGGCGGCGGCGACGGTGGTCTTACCCACACCACCTTTGCCCATCGTGAAAATAACACGTTTGCCCTCCATCGCTAACTCATCTATCACATCGTTCAGCGCAGGAATATGCGTGGCATTTAGCGTTTGCACGGGAGCAGTAAAATAATCGGTGTTCAGCAAGGCGCGGATATTTTCCAGCCCTGTGACATTGTAAGCTCGCAGAGGAACGCTATGGATTGGAAGCGCCCTCAGACTTTCCGGCATCGCGGCAAGTGCAGACTGCTGTTTTTCGTACAGACTGGAAGATAGATCATCGTTATGTTCCATCAATATTCCGTTGACAACCAGCATTTGATTGTCGACGCCCAGCGCGGACAATTCGCCGGAAGCACGTTCCGCTTCCTTGAACGGCGCGGTTTCCGAGCGGGTGACAAGGAGTAGCGTGGTCAGGCTTCCGTCGGCCAGTGTTTCCACGGCTTGCTTGTAAATGGCTTTCTTGCTCTCCAAGCCGGAGAGTTGACCGAGGCAAGATGCACCGTGGGTGCTTTCACTGATGAAATTACTCCAAGCGGACGGAAGCTGAAGCATCCGCAGGGTGTGTCCAGTAGGGGCGGTATCAAAAATAATATGGTCGTATTCCTGCTGAACCTTACCGTCCGTAATGAAATTGGAAAACTCATTGAATGCCGCAATTTCTATGGTGCAGGAGCCAGAAAGCTGCTCCTCCATATTCGTGATGACAGATGCGGGCAGCTTGCCGCGATAAGGCGCGATCACGCTTTCCCGGTACTCAGCCGCCGCTTGTATGGGGTCAAGGTTCGCTACCACTAAATTCGGCACATCGGAGATGGGCACTCCTTTGTTTGTCAGTTCCATCGAAAAGACATCCTGTAAATTGGAAGCAGGGTCGGTGCTGATAAGCAGCACCTTTTTCCCACTGTCCGCAAGGGAGACGGCGGTGGCACAGGCAACGCTGGTTTTACCAACGCCGCCCTTGCCGGTATAAAAAAGATACTTTGTCAGTTTGATACTGCCGGGATCGAATTGATTCATTTAACAGCAACCTCCCTTGCAACAGCCTCCGCCGGACTCGGATTTTTTCTGCTTGCCCAGCACATTTTCAGGAAGGTCGAGCAGCTTTGTGAATTCTTCATTGGTGGGATACCGACCTGTGATGACAATTTTGCCATCGAGCATCACAGCGGGCAGTCCCTCTGTGCCTTTCTCATTAATATAGGCATTGATGGTCTGGTCGGTGATAAACTCTGCCGGTGCGCTGCCCTAGTTAAAACGTTCAACAATAACGCCATGTTTTTTCAGTGTTTCCAGTACCGTGGACATACGCAGCAGTTCAGGGTCAACACCCAAGCCGCAAAGCCCGGTCGGGCAACACATGGCGGGTTCAAAGATTTTCATTTTTTTCATAATAATTTTCTCCCTATATTTATTAAAAGTTTTCACAATATCTGAGTAACAGCAAATTCCCTTCGGATTATTTACAGCGCAATTACTGTTTTGCATGGCTCCGGTAATCTTAATAACATCATCTACATTTTTTGCACCTTTTTCTGTAATTGCTTTCATGATATCTGCTTCTTTGACTTTGTTGCAATAGCATATATACACCATTTAAACCTCCTTTAGAAACCAGTGGTGGGTCTTATTAATAAAGCGTACTAGCAAAAGCATAACGGGGACTTCGGTCAATACGCCCACCGTACAAGCAAGCACAACCGGCGAATTTGGACCGAAAAGGGCAATTGCTACCGCTACAGAAAGTTCGAAGAAGTCCGAGGCTGCAATCAGAGAAGCCGGAGCCGCAATATTGTGTGGTTGCTTTGTCCACTTGCATATCAAGTAGGTAAAGTTGGCGGAGATTACGTTTTGCAGAACCAGCGGTACTGCGATCAGCAAAACGAACAGAGGCTGTTCCAAAATAATGTCACCTTGGAAGGAAAAAATGATAATCAAGGTGAGCAGCAACCCCAAGGTCGTGATGCCGTCAAACTTGGGGAGAAATCTTTCGTTGAAATACTCTATGCCTTTTTTCTGTATCATCAGAAAGCGCGTAAGTGCGCCGCCAGCCAGCGGAACGACAACGAATAATACGATGGAAAAGAAGAGCGTATCCCAAGGAATCGTAACGCCGTTTACTCCCAACAAGATTTGTACCAATGGCACAAACAATACGAGAATCAAGAGGTCATTGACCGAAACCTGTACAAGGGTATGCGCCGGATCGCCTTTGGTCAGATGACTCCATACAAACACCATCGCCGTGCAGGGTGCTACGCCCAGCAATACTGCGCCTGTTACGAAGTCCTGTGCCAAATCCGCTGGGATGAAGGCTTGAAAGATAACTTTGAAAAACAGGGTTGCTAACCCGAACATGAGGAAGGGCTTGATGAGCCAGCTGCTACCGCTGGAAATAAGGATGCCTGAAGGATTTTTCCTCACATTCTTGATAGACTGGAAATCAATCTTCATCATCATGGGGAAAATCATAATCCAAATGAGTACGGCAATCGGGAGGTTCTGCCCGGCGTATTGAAATCCTTCCAAGACATCTGGAATGCCGGGCAGGAATTTTCCGACAAGGATTCCAGCCGCCATGCACAGCAGCACCCACACGGTTAGATATTTTTCAAAAAAGCCAATACCTTTATTTTTTTCTTGGCTCATATCACATCACCGCCCTTTCCCTGACGTTCCGTTTCATCCTTGTGTGTCTTGGCTATAAAGTATGTTTCCAGATTTTCTGGAAGCCAATAGGCTTCACGCTCCGGCTCGCCCTGATTGGGGTTATACACTTCCCGTAGAATGGCATCCACGATCAATTCCTTCGGAGGGGATGTATATTCGACTCCGTTATATACCCATACACGGCAATCTACGGTATCACCGCAATGTTCTCCACAGTCCTCGCAGACTGATTCCCGCGATTCCACGGCAATATCGTTTCCGTTCACACGGATGGTCGGTGAGCTGACCAAATGATACTGTATCGCCAACTCTCTCGTTGTGATGTTCACTTCATTTACCTTGACTTCATATCCTGACGCATTCAGCACCACGGCTACGCCGGAAACTGCGTCGTCCAGAGCTTTTTCCGTATCCTGGCACCTGCCGCAAACGGTCGTGTCCAGATAAAGAAAATCAATGTTTATTGACTTTTTCGGCTCTGGCTGGCAGCAATTTTCAGAAGAACAACAACATTTACTCATTTTCGTTACACCCCTTACAACAATTTGTTTTATCTCTGCAAATACAATTTTCTTTATCGGATGTGATCGCCCAGAAAAACTGCTTTGTTTTGCCGATGGCATCATCATCCAAAGAATAATACGTCCATTTGCCTTCTGCCCGTGCCTTGACAAGTCCGCATTCGCAGAGGAGTTTCATGTGATGGGACAGCGTGGATTGGGACATTTCAAACTTCTCTAAAATCTCGCAGGCACAAAGTTCTCCACAGGAGAGCATATCCACAATCATGGCTCTTTTGGGATCGCCCAATGCTTTGAACACTTTTGTGTTCTCTAAGTAATAGTTCATACCAACACCTCAAATCTAAATACTTTGATATGTTATATTATATGTTTCAAATCGAAATTCGTCAATGTGAAGTCATGATTTTTTATAGAAAGTTTTTTCGCACATCAAGGATAGCTTTCAATCACTTTATCAATAGCAAAAGAGCCTCTGAGAGAGACTCTTATTCGTTTACTGCCATTTTTCTTTTGAGGTGGTGTGCTTTTTGATCATTTACCTCCACCATTTCGCTAATCATTTCAATCTGTTCCGGTATCAAATGTTTAAACTGCTTTCCGAGCTGCTCCACGCTGTCAGGTATCACGGGATGTTCCAGAAGATCTCCAAAATGTTACATAAAAACATAGTAAGATACACCTTGTTCTTTTTCTGTGATAATATCTTCTTAGAGTGAGAGATTCCGGTGGGTTCACCACGAACCGCACCTCGGTCCAGCAAAAAAACGGAGTACCCCCTTGGCGGGAACTCTGTCTTTTCGCTTTGCCGCATCCTGCTATTTTCTTAAAATAAGTCTGTTGCTGGTATTGCTCCCATTCTCCCGGAAGCGAGGCTCCTTTTCAATGAGTCCCGCCCTCACCAGATCATGTAAGGCACGCTTGACGGTGCTGCGGGAAAGCTGCAGATCGGAAGCAATGGTCTTTACCGCAGGCCAGCAGTCCTTTCCTTTTCCTGCCCGGTCACAAATATATATATAAACAGCCCTCGCCCGATGGGGAATCTCATCGGGCGAAGCGGTATAAATGTGGTTGAAGTAGCTCATGGGAACCTCCTTTACGTTTTGAGTACATTACGGCGGCGCATGGTGTTTTCAGATGGTTCTGCTACCGGGGTATGAAGGGTTCCTGTTCTGGACGGCGGCTCCAATATCTCCCCGGTTTCTTCGTCCACCATAAGGCAGGCCGTGTGCTTGCGGACGATATTTTCCTCCAGCATCTGCTTATCGGCATAGACCACTTTTCGATGAGCTTTTTCCTCCATGGTGTAAGCCTCTCCGAAACGGATGCCCCATTCAAGGAACAGCCGCAGCTTTGTCCTCATGGGATGGGTGCCGGTTTTCATCACGACAAAGCTGCCCTTTGGAATGGATTTCAATTCGTCCGGTGTCATGAGAGGGCGCTCCATCATCTGCAAGGATTGGCTGGGGTCATTCTTACCACGACTCACGCTGCCGCTCATGATCGTGCGGCTGCCCAATGCTTTACTCAGCACTTCGGCGGTCTGGCTGTTGGGGGCAAAGCCGCCAAAGATGGTGTCCTGGCAATTGTCCACGATTATTTCTGAACCCTCTTTGCCGTAATTCTTTTCGAGCTGGCCGAAGGACTGTATGATTGGTACCATAGAAAGCCGGCGAGAGCGTGAGGCGCTGAAAATTAATTCGAGCGATTCGATGGCTGGAAGCGTTCCGAGCTCATCGCAGTAAAACATTACTCGGTTTTTCAGCTTGCCTCCGTTTTCATCCGCAACCGCAAGGATTTCCCTGTAGAGCTGTTGGATCATAAGGCTGACCATAAAGTATTTGGTCAAATCTTCTTCTGGTAATACGATGAACAGAGCGGATTTTTCGTTACAGAATTTCTCCGCATCAATGGATGTTTCAAAACACAGAATCTGTTCCATTTCGGAGTCGAGAAAGGCATTCAAACGGGATAGCACAGTGGAAAGTACCGACGCCATAGCCTGCTCCGCGGAATTTAGGGCTGCTCCTGCAAACCAGCGGGCCTTGTGGTCGGATGGCAATTTATCCATTAATAGCTGAAACTGACTTTTCCCCTTTACCTTGCTGGGCACGAGTAAGTCCTGAACCAATTTGAACACGCTGATGATATGGCGGCAGTCCACCTTTTTCCCATCTACCTCAGTGGGGGGCAAATACTCGGCAATCAGCAGAATCACTGAGGACAGGAGTCCTTCTGCGGCATCATAAAAAAACTGATTCTGTCCGTAATTCTCGTTGCTGGCGTTGATGATGGTTTTGGAGATAATCTTGGCGTATTTTTCTGCTTTTGCCTTTGCCACAATGTTGTTTTCATCGGCAAGGTACTGATCCATGTAGGTGTTCACCAGATGGAGCATATTGTTGCCGTCCGAGCGGGTGGGGTTTCTTAGGTCGATGACCGCCACATGGTAGCCGTAGTGGTTGCGGGCGATAGTTCCATAGTTTCTATACAGGTCGCCCTTGGTGTCGGTGGTCAGGAAGCTCATGCCGGAGGCACAGGCATATTCCAGGTTGGGGTATAAAAAGTATGCAGTTTTCCCCACGCCAGAGGCACCGATCATGAGACAGTGGACATCGTCAGTATCCACCATTGCCGTAACTTTATTTTTTGCACCTACGCTTCCGAGAATGATTCCCTGCTCGGCGGCAGTAGGGAGGCATTGTCCTTGCCTCCACAGCTCCGGCTGAAAGGGGATGTGCTTATAGGTATTTTTGATTTCCTGTTTTGATGCGAACCGTGCCGTACCATGCTGGCCATCACCTACCGTGCGGGACTTGATTCCGTTTAGGGTATAATAGTGAGCCAAAAGGGAAAGACCGCCGATGACACAAAACATCACGGCGGCCGCTGCAATTAAAATATAGACCTGAGACGGCATAATAGTATCCTCCTTCTTCTGAATTCATTTAGAATGTCAGAAGCGGGGATGGAGTTATTGCCGGGATTACATAGACAGTTTCATTTCCTGGGTCTGCTCCATCTTTTGCCGGTATTTCTCCAGCAGGATCGCTCCTTTGAGGCCGTGGGAGGCAATGCGTTCATAGCACTCTGCCAGCTTTTCCTTTTCACCGGCGGTCACCACACGCTCAAAGCCCTGCAGAGCCATGATATCGGATTCCAGTAAATCCAGCCGGGTTTTCAGATGTCCGCGGTTTTCATAAGTCCTGAAACCACTATGCAGGCGGCTTTGCACCGTGGAGAGATTCCGGCTGTGATCCATCTGCCGATACTCCCTCGCAGCAGCAGCCATGGAGAGGCGACACATTTCCCTCAGACATTCATCCACCCCTGAAAATTGTCCCCAATGCAGATGGGATCGGGCTTTTACGAGCAGGGCTGACAGGGTGTTGGCGGAACAGTTGGATTTCACAGTCATTGACGTTTCGGTAAGCTCCCGGCATATTTCATCCCGGATTAAATGCTGGGGATGTTCCTCAGCAGGGATTGCCGGTAATCCGTGATTTGCCTTGATATCCTCGTTCCAGTCCTTGTGTATGGACAAATCCCTATCACATGAAACACACTTTTCTATGAGCAGATCGTGATATTTCTCCGAGGCTTCGATCCCCGCCTCGTCATGATCCAGACACAGAACCACATGGTTTAGGTTCGGATGCAGCTCCAGCATCTTCAGCATGGCGTATTCGGAAACACCGCAGAGCGCCACATAGCTGTGGTTCCGCCAGTCGTTGGGATGCAGGGTGATGTAAGACAGCAAGTCGATGGGAGCCTCAAACACATAGAGGTGGTTACTTGTGCCGATGTGGTGGAAGCTGTATGCCGGATCGCAGCTATCCACATTTCCTTTGAAGCCGGTTCCCTCGGTATAGAGCCCTCGTTTATGGGCATGGCGGGGAACTCCGTTTTCATCGTATCCCACAAAGACCGCATTGTGGTATTCCTTCATGCTGTCCTTAGATTTTTCACAGCTCTCATACAGGAGCTTCGCCTTGGCAAAGTAACTGACCACTTCACGGTCGATGAGCCGGGTTTTCACCAAGTACGCATAGACGCGGCGCATATCGCTGTGGGGATTCGGAAGGGCAAAGGGCTGTTTCGCCTCCTGTTTCTTTTGTGAGGCGGGTCGATAGACTTCGCCCTGCTCACCGCCCAGCAGCATGGTTACAGCCTCAGGAAAGGTGAGGCCATAGAACTGTCGCACGAAGTCAATGGCATACCCGCCGCTCTCTGCAGAGTGATCGTACCACTCGTTTCCCCGGACGGTAATGCTGTGGTCGGACGCCAACCGCTTATCCCGGCCGCTGGGGATTAGCTTCTCACCGCGCCGATGGAGAAAATCCACGAGGTCTACATTGTTGGCACGGTATTTCTGGTCATCTGTAAAATGCACATATACACCCATGATCCCCCTCCTATTTATGGCGAGTGCCGATTCTATGAAAAAAAGCCGCCCTTTTTACAGGACGGCAATAGGTCTGGAGCGATTTCTCTTTGATCGGCGGCTGCTCAATTTTCTTTTTCTGTTTCTTCACGGTTATCCTCCAATCGTTATAATGACATGGTCTGTTCGTGGTCATCCCTCGCATGGCCCTGCGCCTGCTTTTTCTCACGGAGCTTGCGGAGGAGCTTACGGTCGGTTCTCTGGCCGGGTGGTTTCAGCGGTGGGGCGTTGTCTGCAAAAACACGGCTCATGTGATGCAGGAGCCGTGTTCCCGCCAGCAGAACGGAGGGGTCTTTGAAATCATCTATATGGGCGAGGAAAAATTGGGCGTAAATGTTGCCCTGTGCTGCCGAGAGGGTAAACCAGCGGACGGCAGTTTCTTTGTCTTTGGGGACATCTTTTCCCATCAGATACAGCTTGCCGAGGGTGTACTGCGCATACTGATTTCCCTGTTCTGCGGCAGCCGTCAGAAATTGCAGGGCAGTCTGAATATCCTTTGGCACATCCTCGCCCATAAGGTAAATCTTGCCCAGCCGGTACTGTGCAAATTGATTGCCCTGACCGGCAGACCGTTTTAGGTATTCCAGAGCTTTGGGAACATCCTTCGGAACATCCTCCCCCTTGAAGTAGAGGACGCCGAGGGCATATTCAGCAAATTGGTTCTTTCTGTCGGCGGCAAAGGTCATCCAGCGAATGGCGGACTCCACATCCTTCAGTACGCCCTCACCGCCGAGGTACAGCTTGCCGAGCCGGTATGCGGCGAAGTCATTATCCTGTCCTGCGGAAAGGGTATAAAGCCGTATTGCCTCTGCGATATTCTGCGGAACGTGCTGTCCCTTTTCATAGAGCTTGCCGAGAAAATATGCGGCATAGGGATTCTCAGCCTCCACCGCTTTTTTGAGGTAGCCGAGGGCTTTCTCCACATCCTGCTGTGGTGCTTTTTCATCGGAGAGGATAAGCTTGGCAAGCTGGTGGTAGGCAAAGGGGTTTCCCACGAATGCCGCTTTTTCAAAGTATTCCTTTGCCCTGGCTTCATCCTTGTCGGTACCCACACCATTCAGAAGCATCCAGCCCAAACGGTACTGGAGCTTATCATCATGGCCCTGTTCCTCCAGGGAAACAAAACCGAGAAAGGCTTCCTTGAAACGACGGTCAGAGTCCTGCTGATTTTTTACACAGCCAATTCCGTCCCTCAGCATTTTACCAAGTTCAAAACTGGCATAGGGGAAGCTCTGGTCTGCCGAGCGGGTGTAGAGGGCAAAGGCAGATTCATGATCCTGATCCACACCTTTGCCATGGTAATACAGGCCGCCAAGAGAATACTGTGCGTACTTGTAATTCTCATCCGCAGACAGGGTGAGCCAATCCGCCGCCTGCAGATAGTCCTGCTCTGTGCCAAGTCCGGCGGCATACATTTTGCCGATACGGTACTCGGTGTACTTCCAAGGTTTTTCTTCCTCGGCAGCATGGAAAACAGCAAGGGCCTTTTCGTACCAGCGGTATGCTTCATCGGCGTCCGCTTCGCAGCCAAGACCATCCGCAGACATTCTGCCCAGGTCACATAAGGCGAGAGGGTTATCTGCCTCCGCTTCCATGAGGAAGAGTTCATGGGCTTTTTCAAAATCCTGCAAAATTCCGGCATCCTCATCGCCATATAAATATTGCTTTGCCTGTTTGTAGCCATCCGTCCACCATGAGTCGGAGGATTCCTTATCGGCAGAGGCTTCATCGCTGGAGGACCGTTCCCCGGAATCATCTGCCGGTTCCTGATCTTCTTCATCCGCCATGTCAGAGGAGGGCATCTCCAGATCATCCTCCGACTCCGGCAGGGCTGTTTCCACAGATGCCGGTTCCTCAAAGGTCATGCTCCCAATCAGCAATGCTTCTTGAATGACCATGTTGCGGATGGGCTTAAAATCATCACAGCGGGAAAGGGGCGGCGGCTCTGACGGTGTTTCGGTGTAGATGGATTCGATCCTGCCCCTGACCTCCCACCACAGGCGATAGGCTTCTGCGATACGGCTGTCCTTGGCAAGCTCATCCACGATTTCATCCACCACATTTTTCAGGTCTGCTTTGAGATAGCCATACTGTTTTTTACCGGAGGTGTTTTGCAGGCGCTCAGCAAGGTGTGTAATGAGCTGCTCCATGCGGCCGCTCTGTAAAACGCCGCCTTTCATCTGACGGATCATCTCCCTCATGGACTCGGCCGCCTGTTCCTTCAGGTCATCCCGCCGCTGCGTCTTTTCTCCGTAGAGCGGAATGAGCTCCTGACGAAAAATCTCATTTGCCAGAGAGGACTTCATTTTTTTGATGCCCTGTTTCGTAAGATAGCCCTCTCTTGGGTCGGTGCTATAGCAGACCATGTGAATATGCGGATGGTGCGATTCATTGTGAAAGGCGGCATACCATTTCAGATGGTCAGGATGGATTTTCATGTTCTCCGCAATTTCCACAGCCTTTTCAGAAAGCAGAGCCTTCCATGCAAGTACATTGTCATATCCCATCTGTGCGGCATCCTCACGCCGGAGAGAAATAATCGGAGTCCACACATTTCCGGTGTGGTTGGCTACTTCATCAGCGACCTGTGATAAAACTAGCGGATCGTCACCGGCTGTGAATAAGCCATGGCTGTCAAACTTTTCGACACGGGGACGGTTTGCGATGTAGTCCAGATATTTTTCCCGGCCGCTGATTTTATCAAGATGCCGTTCCAATGCGATGGTGATGAATTCGGAGGCGTTTCCCCGGTTGGAATTTTCGAGGTAATCCTCATATTCAAACAGTTCCTTGGCATCGGGAAACTCCCGGAGTATCTGTGCAATCAAATCCTTTTGTTTTTTGGTGGAGTGCCAGAGCTTATGACCACTTTCCATTTTTTCTACGCCGTCGCGGGTGGCAATGTATTTGACGAGGTTGCTTAAATGGGCAGCAGTCTTTTCCCCGCCTTTGAGGTAGGGGCACTTGAGAATGATGCGGGCCATTATTCTTCCGTCTCAGGGCTGCTCTGGAAATCCACCGCATCGTCCAGACGGATTTTCCCTCTGGTCCGTTTTACCTCGGCAACGCATCGGCCGCGGAGCCGGTGCAGTTCCTCATCGGTAATCTCCAGCGTAGTTGCCAGCAGATGCATCATCATGCTGATTTCCACAGAAAGCCGAAACAGATTGTTTGCCACCCGGTTTTCGGTCTTTTGCAATGTGCCCTGGATGGATACAAGCAGAGCCTTGGAGAGATAGGAGGAGATGTCCTCCGTCCCAAGGTAGCCCATGTAGAAGCTGAGTGCCTTTTCAATAAACTCGCTGCGGCTCTTGCAGTTATCCTTTGACAGCCAGCCGTCCAGCCGTTCCATTGTTTCGGGGTACAGCCAGACCGCTGTTCGTTCCTTGTTATTTTTCATGTGAAATCCGACCTTTCATGGGTGTCCACCTGTGAGGTGACCGTGTAAATTCCTTTGTTTTCTTGCCTTTTCTAAAATCCCGACCACCCTGACCGTGACAAATCCGGAATCCGACCACCTCATGGGAAAGTGCGAAAAACGCCCAGCACTGCTGGGCGAAATGGTTGGCAGGAGGGCGCTTGCGACCACCCGCCTTTATCCTGCTCTTTTTTCGACCGTAGAGGCCGCATGAGGGTTCTGTATGCTTTGGCTGAGAAGCGGGGTTCTTACAGCTCTGCACAAAGCCCTCAAAATCGGTTGTATTCGGTTTGGCGGGTAAACCTGTCACCCAGCCCCGCAAAAGCCCACACAGGGGCGAACAGGGGGCAACGCTGGGTGACGGGGGCAGTAGGGCGGTACGCTACTTCATCTCCATGCCAGAATAACCTTGGGTAGGCTCAGATTGGCAAAGTTCTGTTTCTCTTAGGCTGAAAGAGGAAAGCGGATAGAACTCCCGGTCAAACTCGCCCAAGCCGTGCTGTTTCAGAAATTCATCATTGCTGGCATTGATGCCGAGATCCTCTTTGCCGTATGAGTCAGTGCAGGCGTATATTTCCTCTATGCTGCCGTCCTCCATTCGGAGAAACATTCCGGCCTTAATCTCATTGCCGTGCTTATCAAAATACTGCATCATTGCTCATCCGCCTGCCTCGGCTCTGCGGTCTGCCTGATTTTTTCTTTCTGTTTTTTAGACAAAGTGCTTGCCGGGGTTTCGATATCGGCACTTTCATCGATGTATTCCCGCACATTGGCAGGGACGAATTTTTCATAAAGGCGCTGGAGCTGGTCGCAAAGCTCCTGCTCCAAGTCCGCATCTTTCTTCTCCATATAGCGTTTGACCGCTCGGAGTTTTTCGGCATCCATTTGTACGGTGATGGCTTCTTTTTTCATATTGAGTGTCCTCCCTTGAATTTTTTATTGGTATCAATGCCGCAAAACAGAAAGAAAAAACCAGCCTGTTTACGGCAAATAGTTTCTCGGATTCTTCTGCGCACCGTTCACTCTCACCTCAAAGTGCAGATGATTTCCGGTGCTTCGCCCTGTGGAACCTACCTTTGCAACGGTTTCTCCGGCCTTTACCGTCTGCCCCTCACGGACGAGGATTTGAGAGCAGTGTCCGTATAAAGTGACCATTCCATTCCCATGGTCAATGGTCAGATAGTAGCCGTAGCCGGTGTTTCCGTAGACCACAGTTTTCACTGTCCCCGCCTTTGCCGAGCGGATGGCAGTTCCTTTGGAGGCGCCAAGGTCAAGGCCGGTATGTCCCGCCCATTCCCCTGTGAGGGGGTCTGTCCTGCCACCAAATTCCGAGGTCACCATGGAACGCCAGCCGCTGCCGAGGGGAGAAATAAAGCCATCGGCAGAAGATTTTTGTGCCTCGGCGTAGGGTCTGCCGTACAGAACCTGATTGCCGGAATCGAATAAGTCCCGGTAGACGACCTGTCCTCTGGAGGAGGAAGCGTCAACCACTTTGCCGTCACCGGCGTAGATTCCCACATGGGTGATGTTCATGAAACGGCCGTTAGGTTTATGGCTCCAGAACACCAAATCACCGGGAGCAAGACTTGATTTTGGAATGGTCAGCCCATTGTCCACGCAGTATTTTCCCTGCGCCGCAGCCGTGCCGGGAAGATTTACCCCCAGCTTTTTGTACACCCACCGCACAAGATAGCTGCAGTCGGTGTAGCTTCCTTGTCCACGCAGCTCTTGGGAGTAGGGATCACCGAGGCGGGAAAGGCCGAGGCGGACAGCTTCAGCTCCCACCTCACCCACAGGCAAGTCAGAAAAGAAACCGTCAAGCTGGTCTGGAGTCCAACCCTCCCACATGGTGAAATCATCATCCTCGGCCGGAGCTCCGATACCGTATAAGGCACGGTAATAGATTTCATTGGCGTTTGCCTGATCCTCATAGGTAATAGCTCTGCCTAACAATGTCCTGATGTTGTTGTAGATGGCAGGCAGAGAGGTAATGGGAACAGCCACGGTATAAGTTTCCTCCGAGGTTGTTCCGTCATCATTTTCCACGGTGCGGGTGCGTTCCTCGTAGGTCACAAAACAGTCCACATATTTCCGGTGTTCCAGCCGGGAGGGGGACTCAGCGCCGAAAAACAGAGAATAAAAAATAGCCTTGACCCGGTAATCGTCAAGGCTGTTGCCGTCCTCCATCTGCGAATTCACTGTGGCGATGGCTCCGTCTATGAGGGTAAAGCTGCGACGCATATCCCCGATGTATTCCCTGTAATCCGCGGGCATACTCCCCGGTATCACACCGCCATGGAAGCACAGCTCCACGGCGGTGTTGTTGTGGTTGGTGGTTCCGGAGAGCAGGGAGCAGACCAGCACGATGATTAAAATAAGCGGCGACAGGATGGCGGCAATGGTCCAGCCGATGGTCTTTCGGGTGCGTTCATCCGAAAGAGCGGCAGCGGCGGCTTTTGCAACAGCCGTAATGGTAGCGGGATCTGCCATGCCATCACCACCATTTCTGGCTGCCAAAACCGAACAGGTTCTGCTGTTCCGGCTCCGGTTCGCTTTCCATGAGCTGCTCGGTATAATCTATCGCCTGCTCCAAAACAGCGGTATCAAAGCCCGCAGTTTTGTAACCGTCATGGATGGTATTGTAATAATAGTCGGAGGGATAGCCCAGGCGATGCCCCGGCGTCATAACGTAGACCATGGCTGAAACAGTCTTGCCGTCCAACGGGAGGTCCATGGTTTCCTTGTCGTAAAATCTGGGAAAGCCTTCATAAATATCGAGGGCAGTCTCATCTTTCGGCGTGATCTTCCACAGCAAAACAGGAACAGAAGAACCCTCGCAAGGCTCAATGGTAGCCACCGCACCGTGCCTGCCGCCCCGAAACACAAGGGCATAATCCTTTATCTCGGAAGCCCCGACCACCTTGGCGGTGGGGCATCTCCCAGCCATCTGCGGCAGATTGAGGTTGCTGCCATAGGCAATATACAGTTTGTTTTTCATACGATCTCCTTTACATTGACATAGTAAAAGCGGAGGACTGTTCATCCTCCGCTTCCAATACAGTTTCCGGCACAGCTTCTTCCGGCGGTGTCTGCTCCTGCGACCGCTCCGCTTCACGCTTTTGCCGCAGCCGTTCTTTTTGCCTTTCTGCCTGTGCCGGGTCTTTCCATGCGATGCAGCCCTCCAAGTGATCCAGCAGATGCTTACGGGCCGTTTTAAATTCATCCCCAATCATACCGAGGCGCAAAAGCCACACCCGAAAGGTATATTTTTCATTGGTGGACTGTGTTTTTGTCGGGCTTGCCGACCGCTGGTTGAGCGCCTGTGCGGTCATGGCGAGGCAGAACTGCACATATGCTTTGACTTTTCCGGCATGGAGGTCCCCATTGAAAGCACGGAATTCCACCGTGCCTTTCTGGAACACGCTGTGCAGATTGAGACAGTGGTAGCGGCTATCGTGATAATGCTCCCGGCTGCCATCGCTGCCGTTGTACCAGATACGCTTCAGTTGGTCGAGGGTAGTGGGTTTCTGCCGGTTGATCCGCTCTAAAAAGGCAGAGTCAATCTTTTGGCAGTAGTTGGTTTCCCTGCCTCTTGAAACCTTTAATGCCTTATAGATCATATCCTCCTTGGCCGCCATGATGTTGACCAAGTTGCGGAGTTTGGGGGCATCAAAGGGGGCGGCATTGATGTGGATATGGATACCGCAGGAGGAATTCACAAATGCCCCGGCTTCCCGGAGCTTGCGCATCAATTCCTGCACAGTTTCGATATCCTGGTACTGGCAGATGGGGCTGACCATCTCTACGCTGTAGCTCCTGTCGGCGCTTACTTTTCTGCGGCCGTCTTTCTTCTGACAGTCAATACTGCCGTCACTCATGACCCTCCATTTTCGCCGCTGGCTGTCACAGGCATAATAGGCATCGTAGAAGCTGCCTTCATATTCCTTTGTCGTGCCGAAATGTTCTGCAATCACCTCGGCGGCACGGCTTCGTGTAATCCCAGTCATTTCAATTTCAATCCCGAAATTCTGACCTTGTATCTCCATTTACCCACCGCCTTTACCACATCCTGTGCTGCAGGGTAAGGTCTTTTTCCTGTGACAGTCCCGCTGTTTCCGCAGCAGAGTTGATGAATCCGCACAGCCGTTCCCTGCGCCAGGTATCAATCAGGTACCGTCCGCATTCCTCATTGAGAGCATTGATTTTCAAGACTGTATCCCGCACACACTCCGAGATAGCGGCAGGATCACCCTCTGCGGATACGAGATCATCGATGTACTCATCCAGAATCTTTCCCATGAGGGACACATCATCCGGCGTATAATGGTAGCCCCCGGCGTAAGGGTTGGGGTATTCCTTTCCGTCCATGCAGCACCGGAGATGCTCCAAAATAGCAGGGCGTTCTTCGTGATCCGCTTTTTGGTACTTCTCCATAAAAGCTAATATATCCGCTTCCCGGTTCGGAGTGTAGCGGATAAAAGACAGCATATCATCGAGGATACCCGCCTTGTTTTCTTTCTGATTTTGAACTCTGTCCATGACTTTTTCTCCCTTCTTCATTATCTGCCACCCGCCTTTCCGAACAGCTTTTCCTTGTAGGCAGGGGCATGGACCGCAAGGTTATACCGCTCTATGCCGCATTTGTAGAGGCACACACCACGCTGGGGGAAGCGGATTAGGTTGTATTCGGATTCCTCTAACTGGAGGCTGTCGATATAAAACTGTTTGTCAATGTTCCCTGCATTAAAGAGGAAAGCGTGAGTAGGAATGGAGAACAGCGGTTTTGTCAGCTCCCTGATGCCCTCTATATTGAAGTCCTCCAAATTCTGAGAAGCCAGAATTATCGCCGACTCCTTTTTTCTGACACGCTTCATGAAATTTCGGATATACTCAATCGCAGTCAGATTGGTCAGGAACAGATACAGCTCATCAATTGATGCGGCGGTATTTCCCCCGGTCAAGAGCTTGTCGCTCATAAAGGAAAGCACATTGAACAGCAGGGCGTTTTTCACATTCCGGCTGGCTTGCAGCAATCCTTTTACTCCGAACACAATAAAGCGGTGGTCGGTCACGTTGGTGTGGCCGTTGAAGAATTTACTTTCGGCTCCCATACACATGGAGTGGAGCCCCAGCAGGATTTCCTGCAGCAATTCCTGCGGGTAGAGCTGATAGTTACTTTTGTCATATCCCCTAAACTCATCGTCAATGAGAGCATAAAGGTCAGATAAGACAGGATAGTCTGTGGTGGCAAGGCTTCTGAAATCAGTGCGGTCGCTGATGCCAAATTTTTCGTACAGCTTGCCCAGCATGATTTCTATGGCGTCGATGTGGCGGTCGGAAAAATCTTTATAACAGCGGAAAAAATCCTTAAGAAAGGAAATGTGTTGACTGAGCTTGGTGGACTGGCGGAATGCCTGGGGTGCGTCGGTGTCCTCCGGGCTGCCTCCTTCATCCCATGTTTTAGGCTCCAGAGGATTGATACGGTATTGCCCGCTCATCAAGTCGATGAAACAGCCGAGGTTCTCTGCGAGGTCAACATATTCATGTTCAGGATCAAGGCACAGGACGGACTTACCCGATTCGAGGATGTTACAGAGGATGAGCTTGAGGAGATAGCTCTTGCCCTGACCGGAGTTACCGAGGATTAAAATGTTCGCATTCGTCTTGTCATCGTCACGCTTATCGAAGTCCACAATGATATTTGAACCAAATTTATCACGGCCAAGATAGAAGCCGTGGGGATCGGTCTTGCCACTGTAATTGAACGGATAGAGGTTTGCCACCGAGCTGGCGGGTAAAACCCGTTCAAATTGGCTGCCGAACACATTCCGTCCCGCAGGGCCGACCGACAGAAAGCCCTCCCGCTGGCGCAGTATCAGCCGGTCTACATTGAGTTTTGAGCGGACCAGCTCAGTCAAGACGTCGGTCTGGAGGAGCTTTAAATCGTCCAAATTGTTCGCTGTCAGCTCAATAAAAACAGCGCAGTGGAGGAGCGGCTCACGGTTTCGGTGCATGGAGGACACCAGTGTGACCACATCCTGCAAATTGCTTTCGGCGGTGACTGTCTGCTGGAGATCGTTGGTGCTGCTCTTATCCATGCGGTTTTTATTGGCTGCGTTATGGATGATTCTCTTTTCCTCTGCCGCCGTTACCTGTCTGGTGTAGATACGCAGGGTCACACCGTCCTTTTCCCCAAGATGACGCAGGATGGCCTGCTCATCGGTTGCGGTAGGGTACTCACGGAGAGCCCAGACACACCGATAGGTGTTGCCGCATATAAAATGGTCCGTATTGAACTTGATGATGCCCGGTGCGATCATGTCAAGAAAATCCTTGATTTTCGACTCTGCCGCCCCAGCATCAGCCTTTGTTTTTTTGATTTTAGGCATGAAAAAATACCTCCTGTCCAGCCGTGGGAGGTTCCATGCCTTTTGGCCGCAAGGTACCTCCCTACGGCCTATTGAATTTTACTTATTCTCCGAGAATCACCCAGCGCTCGCCGTCATAATCCTCATACATCTTAGTAGTGACATTTTGCTCATAGTAGACTCCAAGCAGACGCTTGGTATCGGCTTCACCGGCTCTGCGCGCAGTAAAGCCCTGATCCTTGAGGCTCTTTTCGATACGGGAGAGGTAGGGGCCTACGTCCTTTTCTTTTTCTCCACGCAGGCGGATGATGATTAAAAATTCCCGCGCTGTTGCCATCTGCACTTGCATACGGTCAAGGGCGGTCATGTCCTGTGCCAGCAGCTTTCGGATGACAGGATTCTGCTCGGCATCCATCCTGGCTTTCAGATAGCTCTTGTTGCCCTCAAAGTTTTCACGGCTGTTAAGGCACAGCATTTCAATATCCGAGATGCCTTTCAGCACATTCATAAGAGCATAAATCCTTGCCCCGATGCTGGAATCGGACAGGACGCTGATGTTGGTGGGTTTAACCATAAAAAACACCAGCTCACCATGGGGAGTCACAAGGCTGTGGCCTGTGATGTCCTCGATGCCGATGAGCTGGCGGGTGGAGGCTTTCTCCCTTGCCTCCTGTTTCCTTTTTCTGTTCATATTCATGCCCTCCATTCATAGGATTGTTGCTTGCCGAAGAAGAAAGCGGCGGCATAGCGGATAAAATCGAGGATACTCACGTCCTCAAAACGTATGGATAAAAAGGCATAGAGCGCCGTCAGGACGATGGGCGGCAGCCAGCCGAGCTGGGAAAGGGCAAAGACAGAAATCAGACATCCGACGCCGATGATTCCAATATCCCGTAGCTCCCATAGCCACAGGGTAGCCTTTGACTTTAAGTTGTCGGGGTAGATATACATGGGGGTGATTCCTCCTGTTCCTCATGGATTATTCGCAAAAAATAAGCGATGCCACGGAGGACAAAGTCCACGCACGGTATCGCCACGCTGTTTCCAAGTGCCTTGTATCTGGCACTGTCCGATGCTCCCGGTATCAACGTCCAGCCATCAGGAAAGCCCTGGAGCCGCTCACATTCCAGAGGAGTAAGTCTGCGGATGAGGTTGCGTCCATTCTCTTTTACAAGATTTTCGCTTCCGCCTCCGTTGTCGCCACCCTGGGCACGCAGAGTGGTACAGCCCTCCGCATAGTTGCCATATTGTGATTGGCCGAATACTTCAGGCTGACAAATGAGATCGGTGGCATCCTTATGCTGCCTTGCACTTTGTGTGGCAACCACATCATTTTCGGAAAATTCATCGCTCCGCTGTCGGCTGAATACCGCATGGCGGTCGCTGGTGGTAATGGTATAGCTGATGTCCGGCTGACAGCCCAATCCGTTGCCGCCGTTCTCCGGCTCCCGGTCAATGGTGTTGCCAGCAATGCAGATGGTTTCCTGCAAAATAGCACTTCCCACGAGCGGTACATTATTGCCGCCGGTACCATAGGTCGAGGTGACGGTAGGGGCTACCTCCAACGGTCCGTTATATCTGCAATCCTTGGCATGGTTATCAAACAGCACCGGCTGGTTGTTTCCGCTCATGCCTGCGCTGGCAGTGATGGTTGGGCAGATGCCGACGCCGATTTCTGCGCCTCCCTGCTGGGTCGCCATGACCAGCGGCTGGTGACCATGCTCCTGGGCGCGGAGCGTACCTGTGATGTCCTCCGTGCAGTGCATCTGGCTGCCGCCTTGATCGTTTAAGCAAAGCACGGATGGAGCAGTACCGGTTTTAATAGTGGGCGAACACTCTGACTGATAACCGATTCCTCTGGCCTCTGCGCTGGCATTGCCGCAGAATCCTGCGGTAAGCACACAGGGATAGCCCTGTCCGGCCTGACCGCCGCCGCTGGTGATGGAGGTATGAACCTCCGGCGTGAGAAAACAATCGCCGTCACCTTTGCTGATAACTCCTGCCGCAAATAGAAGTCCTGCCGGGTTTCTTCCGCCGCCCCCGTCCGCTCCGGCAAGAGTGGGCGCCACACCCTCCGGCGTGAACACACGGCTTTGCTGGGTATCCCATCCGTTTAGACAGTTCGGCTGGGATATAAGGGGAGGATGACCTCCCATGTCTGCACGGAGCGTAGGGGTTACTTCCTCGGTGATATCCATTCGTTCTCCGCCATGGTCGTTTAAGCAGACCAATGGCTGCTGGGTGACAAAGGTCTGCATCTGCATATTGCGGGTTGCCAGCAGAGCGCCTGATATGCCGTCAAGATCAATCACCTCGTCCCGTTGGTTGACATGAAAAGCGCTGATTTTTTCAGCATCCGCCACAAAAGTCTGCTGTTTCATGCCGGGGCTGGCACCCAAGGCTCCGGCTACATCCTGGAGGTTCCGCACTTCATCACGCTGGTTGGCGGCAAAGGCTATCGCTGTTTTTTCCTCTGTCTGGATATACCCATGCCCGCCGCCTTCGCCGCCATAAAGAGAGGGCCATGTTCCAGTTTCCTCAAAGATGCGGCGGCTCTGCACATCCCATGGGGTCAGGCAAGCTCCGCCTGTATCGTCAGTGCCTCCTTGAGCTGGGGCGGCAGCTCCTTGCCCCTGGCTTCCGCTCTCCGCAATATCCCCAAACAGGCCGTCTTGCTTAAATAGTATTTCGGGTGCGGTTGTGCCTCCAAAATCTGCGACAAGGAAGATGCGACGGCGACGCTGGGCGACTCCCCAGAATTGAGCGTCCATGACACGCCAAGCCAAGCTGAATTCAGTTCCCAATATGACAGCCCCAGCAGATTCCCAGCGCCCGGACTCAGGTCGAGGCACATCACAGGCACTGTACTTAATGCGGACGATCTCCTCGATGACCGCCCTGAAATCCTCGCCGTCTGCGGAGCTAAAGGCTCCGGGGACATTCTCCCAAACGAGGTATCGAGGTCGAATAAAGTGAGCTGGTACGTTTCGCTGCTCATCGGCTTTTCTCATCTCCTTTGCAATCCGTGTCTGCTCCATAAATAGACCAGAGCGTTCTCCGGCAAGTCCGGCACGCTGCCCAGCCACACTCAGGTCCTGGTTATTCCGAATTCGGGATAACCAGGATTATGCCGAGAAAATAGTTATCCCGAAGTTTAAGCCGTTGCCCTTGTAAATAAAGGGGTTGTGGTCAAAAACTTCGGGATAATAGAATTGTGTTCATCGTTTAATTGCATAATAGAAAAGGCAGGTTTCATCTGACTATCTGAAAATGCGAGGTAAAACAAATGGACACATTTAATTTGAAAGTGGCCGCCGAGCAGTCTCTAAGGCTACTGGAGAGGAGCGGCGCAAGCGCGAAAACAGTTAAAGGGTATCGAGTTACAGGTTTTGGTGCAATTATTCGCCATTTCACCCGACAGGGTGTTATGGATGTGAACGCCGAAATGCTTGACGCTTTTGTGCTGGAACAGCGCGAACATTTTGAACAGGGTGAGTTTTCCGAATGGAAATGGCGGCTGGTCCGGCGTGGGAGTGAATTACTCAAACACTTTGCACAGACCGGTACAGCGGAGTTGACCGGACTCCGCCCTTGGAATCCTATTTTGAGAAAACCGCGCCAAAGTGTTGAACTGGACATGCCAACACCTGAACAACTGACCGACCCCGACGATCTTTTCGCACTGATTTGGCGAGTGAAGCAAGAGCTTCTCAAAGCGGGGCTGACGAAACGGACAGTGCGGCATTATACGGTCGAAGGAATGACAATCATCTTGCGCAGGCATACAGAGCAAGGACTGGCACACTATTCTGAATCACTGTCATCCGACATAGTGGCGGAAATACGAAGCAAATATGAGCAAGGTCTTACCTCACGGGTTTCATACCAGAACCTGCGCAAAGCGAGTTACCTTCTGGCTGAAATGTACCGAACCGGGGGCATTACTTTCTGCAAGATTCCAGATTGGGGGCAGCGCGAACCGGCTCCCGAATTTTCAGCCTTGCTTCTCCATTTCTGTGACAATGCTAACCGTACCGGCATACTTGCGGGCAGCACGGTCAAGACGGCTCGAAGCGCCATACGCACCTTTTTCTTTGAACTGGAAGCGCGTGGCAGGATATCCTTTGACGGCATCACTTTGGCAGAGGTCAGCGACACCATAACCCATATGGCAACCCGATATACCAGCGGTCTGCACTCGGCCATCTTTTCCGTGCGGATATTTCTCCTGCATTTGTATGAAAACAATTTCACACCGGAGAACCTCAGCCTTGCGGTTCCTGAGATGGTCGCACGCAGAACTGTATTCCGAGAGGGTTTTACCGGCGACGAAACAGCGTGCCTGCTGGATGAACCAGATTTAGCAACGGCTGTCGGTAAGCGTGATTACGCCATGATGCTTTTGTCCGCCCAAACCGGCCTGCGCGCCTGTGATGTTGTAAATCTCAAACGGGAGGACATTGACTGGCGGGCCCGGGAGATTCGCATTGTTCAGCAGAAAACGAGAAAGCCGCTGAGTCTTCCTCTTGAACCTGAAAGCGGCAACGCAATTGCAGACTATCTGCTCCATGCCCGCCCAGAAAGTGATTTGCCGTATATTTTCCTGTGTCACACCGGCGCTCTGCGCCCCATTAACAACCGCAGCGCCAGCGCCCTTGTGACAAAGTACCTGCACCGCGCAAAAATTGCTTCAGATATTCCCCACCGGGGGTTCCATAGTTTCCGACGGGCGTTTGGAACCCGGTTGCTGCAAAACGAGATACCGCTTGAATTGCTTCGACAACTTTTGGGGCATTCAAAGATTGATTCGGCGAAACCGTATCTCTCCGTAGATGAGCAAGGCCTGAAAACCTGCGCTCTGGGGCTTGTGCCTTGCGAGAAGGTTGGTGATTTGGCATGACATACACGTTTGAAAGCCTTTTTGACAAGCGTCTGTGCGGGTTTGTACAGCAAAAGAATGCCGTCGGATTTCCGTATAACGAATCGTTACGACTGCTGCGCGATTTCGACCGGTTCTGCCTTGACAGGTTCCCCTCTGAAACCGCTTTGACTAAAGAGATATGCTTGGCTTGGGCTGTCCGAAAGAATACGGAGGGCAACAATACTTTTCGCAATCGCTTAATGCCGGTCAGGGAATTTGCTCGTTACCTAAACCGTTGCGGGGAACCGGCCTTTGTGCTCCATCCCAATTTCGCAAAGAAAGGTCAGCGGCACATCCCACACATTTACAGCGAGGAAGAAATCGCTGAACTATGGGATGTTTTAGACCATCTGCGGCCGCGCAAGGGCTATCCTATCCGCCATTTTGTTCTTCCAACGCTTGTCCGGCTATTGTATTGCTGTGGCCTGCGCCCCTGCGAGGCCCGAAAACTCCGGACTGCCGATGTGGATTTGGAAAAGGGACGCTTGGAGATTATGGAAAGTAAGGGTCACAAAAGCCGCATTGTGATGATAGCGGATGATGTTGTTGAAATGTGCAGGCGATATGATGAAATTGTTTCACGGCTTATGCCGGGACGTGAGCTGTTCTTTCCCAATTCCGATGGAAATCTGTACACCAAAGAGTGGCTGGAAAAGACATTTCGCATTGCTAAAGCCAAAGCAGGAATCGGAGCATCCGGTGAGCATTCCCCCAGACTTTATGACTTCCGGCACACATTCGCGACGCACCGTCTGTACCAGTGGATGCGTGATGGCAAGGACGTAACCGCCATGCTGCCGTATCTAAGCGCGTATATGGGCCACACGCAGTTAAGCGACACATATTACTATATCCACTTGGTTCCGGGCCTGTTTGAAAAAATGGCGGGGTTTGACTATTCAGCGTCAGAACATCTTTTGCCGGAGGTGGAGTGCGATGAATGATTTTTTTAATACCATCAGAAGTTTTCTGTTGGAGTATCTGCCCAACCAAAGATGCTTTAGCGAAAATACGGTTCGATCCTACCGCCAGGCGCTGAATCTATTCATTTTGTATTTGCGGACGGAACAAAGGATGTCCGTTAAGCAAATACGATTTGATGCCATGAACAGAGAAATGATTTTGAATTTTCTTGATTGGCTGGAAAATGACCGGCACTGCGGCGTCAATACCCGAAACCAACGGCTTATGGTATTGCGCTCATTTTTTAATTACGCCGGGGAGCTCGACTGCACGCAGATTGCATTAAGCGTAACCGTCCAGAATATTCCGATTAAAACTCCGCAAAGCAAGGTGGTAGAGTATCTGTCGGAAACAGCGTTGGAGGTTTTACTGAAACAGCCATATCCGACAAAACGAACCGGGTTGCGCAACCTGTTTTTTATGGTGCTGATGTATGATACAGCCGCGCGTTGCGGTGAACTTTTGGACATGAAGGTTCGTGATCTGCGCGTTAAGGTTCAGCATCCCATTGCCTATTTGCACGGCAAAGGAAACAAGACCCGCACGGTACCTTTGCTTACCGGAACAGTTCAGCATTGTGAGCGATATTTGCGTACATTCCATACCAATGAACCGGCGGACAGTGAAAAACCTTTATTCTACACCGTTATTCATGGAATACAGCAGCCTATGTCCGCAGATACGGTGGCGCTGTTTCTGAAAAAATACGGAGATTTGGCTTGCCGTGCCTGCCCGGAGGTCCCGCCACATATCCATGCGCATATGCTCAGGCATACCAGAGCAATGCACCTGTACCACCAAGGAATGCCGATGATGTTGCTTTCTGAATATCTCGGTCATGCCAGTGAAGAAACAACCAAAGTATATGCTTACGCAGATACCGAAATGAAGCGCGCGGCGATTAACAAAGCTGAGATCGTTCGAGGTAACGCTCCGCCACCCGTGCCGGTTTGGGTTGACGATGAGGACATGATTCTCAAATTATCTGGCTTAATCTAATGAAATACCCAATATTGTTATCCCGAAGTTTTTGACCACAACCCCTTTATTTACAAGGCAATGGCTTAAACTTCGGGATAACTATTTTCTCGGCATAATCCTGGCATGGGCTGCCCCCGCAGATCACATCCACAAGAGGCAATGCCGCTCCGTCAAGTTTTGTGATATCTCCGACATGGAGCATTTCAGGAAATCGGATTTTTGTCACTTCAATGGGAAAGGCTTCGATTTCACTTGCCCATAAGGGGGTGATTCCATTGTGGACAGCAACAAGCGGGAAGCCTCCGATCCCATCGAAGAGGCTCCCCATCGTCATCATCAGACCATCCTCATAGCCTGTTCGGGAGCCTCGGCCGGTACATTGTTTTTTACTCTGCCTATGGCAAAGCCGTTTTCCTGTTCCATTACCCGGCGTACCGGGATTCCGAGTCTGCCCGCTTCCTCGATTTCAAGGTGCATTCCGAGTGAGATATGGTCGCCGTAGCACCATAACTCATCACAACGGGACAACATGGCGATTCCCATGTCAAGCCCAAGCTGACGCTGTTCCGGCTGATGTTCGTCCAGAATGGTGGGGTATAGCAAATGGGGCGCAAAAAAAGCGTACCCCTCGTTCATTACATGATGGCACGCTTTCTTGGCAAACTCGGTATTCTTTTCGATGTCCCCGGCGTAGGGGGACGCCATATAAATCAATTTCATGGCCTTTTTCCTTTCTGCGTTATTTCGGTGCAACCGCCTGCACCACAGTTCGGGTGGTGTTCACAGCGGCCTGCGCCGTGTACACGGCACTCATCACATTAGCCTTTGTGCTGGTGTCCAGCCCAAAAGCTCCAGCGATTCTTGGCACTTCCCCTGCGGAAAGCATCAGCCCAAGCCCCAGCAGGGCGTGGGTTCTCAGGACCATAAGCCCTGCGGCAAGGATGGTTGCCTGCAAAAATGTGGTGAGGCACAGACCGATGATCTGCTTGCACCACTGTGTAAATCCGTCAATGTAACCGCGAGGAACGGAAAACATATACAGGCTGCCTACAGCAATCTGGATCAGCAAAATGCCCCCACGTTTTAAATTGGCAAAAAAAACTTTAATGACCGAGTATCCCATCATGATAATCAGGAAAAGCATCATGATGGGGTTTGTGATGCCCGACAGCCCTCCAAAGATACCGGAGCCCATAGCACCGCCCAGGTCTGACGAGCTGCCAAGCTCTGCTATGATGTTCCCCGCAAGGTCACCGAAGCTGCTTCCGTAGCCGGTGATTCCTGCCGTGAGGCTGCTCTGGAGATTGACCGAGAGCTTGAACAGCTCCACCGGTAAGATGGTAAAAAGGGACACCGCCATAAAGCCTTTGATGGCGTTTAAGGCGGCGTCTTTTATGCTGCCCCGGCCGTGCTGGTACTCGATTCCGGTTTCAAACACCGACACCACAAGCCCGGTCCCGTACAGCGCCCAAGCCAGATAAGAGAAAAACAGGACGATGGACTGTACCCATTCCATAGAGAACAGCTCCACGCCCATATTTCCCATTTGTGCAAAAAAGTCAGCAAGAAAGCCAACCACTTGTCCGTAGAGCCATTCGATGATCTGATCCATCACGGTTCCGAGGACAAAATCCCATATAAACATTTGGAAGTTCACCTCCTTCGAGACATAAAAAATCACACCGTAGCAAGGCACACGGTGTGTTCATTCATCTCGGTTAATAAATTTCGAGCAATGATTTTTATTTGAGTAAAGCTCAAAAACAACTTGACAATCAGCTCTTTCAGAGTTTCAATACCACACAACGGTGGCCGCCGAAATAATCTTAGGAGGTCAATTGCATGGCAGATTACAAAAAAATGTACGATTCGCTGTTCAATGATGTGACGGACGCGATATCGTTGCTTCAGCGCGCACAGCAAAAAACGGAGGAGCTTTTTATCTCTGGCGATGATGGCATCGTACTTGAGATTAGAAAAGAATCCGGGCCTGAGGGCGAAAAAGAATAGCGGAATCATTTTGTAAAGTAAGGAGAGTGGCACGAGCTGCTCTCCTTACTTTTCTGATGTAAACACCATCATGCATAATCGGAACACCTTACTACATCCCCAAAATCGTCCAGATGTAAGTCGGAGCCGTAAGGGTGAACACCAAACAGGCGAACAAAATCGCCGGAGCCGCCCACTCAAACTGACCATGCTTTCGATAATCAAAGTACGCCATCCCTAATTTTGCAAAGAAAAACACCGCCAGAATGAGGTCGATTGCGGGAAACACCACCTTGTTGACCACCGTCTTAATCTGCCCGGAGGCGTCATTCCATGTGCCCTCAATAGCTCCCGCAACATCGCCATTTGCCGCAAAAGCGGTTGTGCTGAAGAACATGGTTACCATGAGGACGAGGATAAGCATAAGAGCAATTTTCTTATACCTTTTCATAAAAACCACCTTTCTAAAAGTTAAGAAAAGGCCGCAGAATTGCTCCTGCAGCCTTGTTCTTTTTCTGTATTTATAGTTTCATTGTCATATCCATGCCCTGAGCCTGTTCTTCCAGGAGCGAGGACACTTCAATTACCTGGGGGTTCTGATAAAATTTCAGGTCACCGCGGAAGCCTTTCTTCAACAAGCTGAATTCTTCAGCCTCCGCAAGTATTTCGGGAGGACGCCGGGTGGCATCTCCTGATTCCATCTTACCCATTCCCCATTTTGATGCCGTTGCTCCAGCTTTAGGATGATGTAACCCTCTGGTACAAAAGCGGGGTATCTCTGTAAAAATCCCCGTGTATCAACATAGGGATGTCCTTCCTTCATGACGGTCATTTCCATAAGCTGCAGGGTGTCTGCGAGAGAAGTGCAGAACCAGCACTCACGATCTCCAAATCGCCGGATGCGCCCATCCTGCAATATTGCATCCAGCCGGTCCTTTTGCGTGTAGTGGTACAGGCTGCCTTTTGGCGCCTCAATTCGTTCATATGCCATTGTATCCTCCCTGCTATGGCTTCTTAGGAGCGACGTGCCAGTCCTGCCACAAGTTGCCCCTTATGGTCAGGCTGTCTGTAAGGTTGGCCGACAGCATTCCATCCGGAGTCCACCCATCAATGAGCCATGTGTTAACGGTATATGCTCCGTCCGGCATCCAGATCGGGCTGAAATGGGTGCGGTTTTTGTAGGTGGAGTAAGGGTTTTGCTGAAGCTCAAATCGCCCCGATCCCATGCGCTCCAAGAGCCGCCAATAGGTTTCATAGGCAAATTCGGGAAAATAGCTGACCGCATTCTGCGGCTGGGTAACCGCCGAGCTTTGGTTGGAGCTGATACTTCCGGTGACGGTCTGGTTGATGCCATATCCCGATTTCATCGTTCTTCCGCTGGCAGTCGGATTCATGCTGTCGCATTTGATGCTCATGGCGGCGGTCAGGCTGGCACTGTAACGGTTCAGGTCAAACTCCCACCATCCGTGATCGCACCAATATCCGTTATCGTTTCCTTCATCGTCATAATCACTGTGCCACACCCAATATTCCTGCCACCACGGCCGCCAGACACTCCAGCTTGCCGAGCTTTTTACCGCTCTGCTTGGTATGGCAGAAGCACGGAAGCTATCGTTGCGGTCATCGGCTACGGGATTGGGCGGAGGGTTCTTATCAAGGTCAAGGATTTTGACGTTGAGGGTCATTTTCGCCGTACTGCCGGGACCGGATACCGTCACCTGAATTGTCATGTTCTGCTCAGTATCGGGGGTTTTCCATTTTACCCACGCAAGCTGGCTATCGCCTTCGGGGTAGTAGACATTGCCCACACTGTAGGTTTGCCCACCGATATTAAAGCTGATGCGGGTGGGCCTGTCGGGATCGGACTGACCTCCGCTGATCCTCACCGCCGTGATGACATTGGTGTTTACCCGGTACTCATAATCGTAGGCGTCAATCTGAGGTTCCTCTGGTTTCTCCGTAAAACGGACAATGCCAAGTCCAAGGCTGGACTTGATATCCGCATTGGATGCGGCGCTGCTTTTGCTGCCTCCCCATGCGGGATAGCCGAGGTCGCCTACCTCCAAAAACATGGCGAGGGGCAGATTCTTGTGGGTAAGAGACACCATTCTTCTGCGGAGCAGACCGCTAACCTGTTCATCATACAGGGCGGCTTCGGTAGCGGTGGTGGCAATCATAACTCCCTCAAATTTGTAGTAGGCAATGGGCTCCAAGAGGATTTTATACTCACCGCCGATGAGAACATCGTAATTCATGCCTGTTACATCTGCAATGCGTTTGATGACATATTCCGAGCAGAAATACTTCTTGATGGCGGCAATATTGTTGCTTCCGTTGGTACTGATAATGCGGGGTATGGTTTGAGCTGGATTGATATAATGGTACACACTTGTGGTAGGGCTTAATTGCTGACCGGAGCTATAGGACAGTTTGCTTACCTTTCCAAAATGAACACGAATATTGTCCGGTTTCTTATTTGTAAAATCTACCGGCGTGGTGACCGTTGCGTGATCACTTGCCCGAACCACAGTAATACGCACACCCTCGTTACCGCCGCTCCATGTGTTGGTGCTGGTTCCGCTGCCCATGCCTCCACCGCCGCCATCGATATTTCCGCTGCCGCCGGTATCAGCAAATGCGGTTAGGGGGCAGAATAGGCAAAGCACCAGCATAAGACTGGCTATGCTCTTGAATAATTTCTTCATTGCGGCCTCCTTTTTGCAAAAGTAAAGGCACGGTCTGTTTCAACCGTGCCTTGTGAAAGTATTCTGTTATTCCCCCATATTGCCGACTTGTTTATTGATATCGCCGTCACCGTCTACAGTTGTGCCTTGACCGCCACCGCCGTTATCGTCAATCCACCCGAAACCCGGCACATAAATCTTGCCGTCCTTGGTTTCGCCGCCCTGCGGCTGATTGTCGTTTTTTGGGGTATCCTTGGGCTTTTCCACCTTATCATGGTCGACGGGCTTGGGAGGCTCCGTGACCTTTTCGCCGTCAGGTTTCTGCGTGGGGTCTTTGAGCTGTTCCTCAGTATATTCCGGCTTGGTTGCATCGCTTTGGATGGTCTGTTCCGTGCCGCTGGAAACTGCACCGTTGTCGATGTTTGTCGGTTGGGTGGTATCAGGCGGGGCTACGGTGCTCTCTTTTTCTTTCTCTGTGCTATCCGGCACCCTGGTGTCCACCGTCACATTGCTCACCTCGGAGCTTTGGGGCGAGGGTGGGGTATCCACCGGCTTTGGGGTTATGAATTGCTGTCCGATCAGTACCACAAGCACCGCACAGAGGGCGAGGCATCCGGTTACGGCCAGCCATTTCTTCGTTTTGGCATTCATATTTTTCATAAGAGTGTCCTCCTATTTGTTAAATTTTGATAGGTTCCTGTTAAGTCACACCCTACCACGAACTTTTCAAAAAGTCTATCATTATTCCAAGAAAACTTCTCCGCAGGGTTAAAACCTCGGTGTGTATCCGGCGCTGGTCTTGACTTTGATCGTCATGGGGGGCAGCAGTTTTCCGCCAAAAGACACGGGAACCTCCAGCATGATGGTGCTGTCAGCTTCAAAGCGGGAGGAGGCTTGGTCGCCCGATGCAAAGGGAGCGTTTCGGATATCCACCTCCAGATTCCACACCTTAAATTCCAACTTGCCGTCCGGAGTGCGTTTTTCATGATAGCCGCCGCTGTAGGAAAGACCGAGTACACCATCCAGCCTGTCATAGATATCGCCGTAATCAATGCTTTCCTCAAAATCCTCGGCAATGGGCTGGTAGGCTCCCGAATAACCCTCCCGCACGCCGTGGTACACATCGTCGTAGTTGTCGTTGACGGTGGAGATAACAGCGGTCTGCACCGCATCCCGCACGCCCTGCGCTACGATTACAAGCCGGAAATATTCTGAAATGCCGGTAAAGATAATCACCAGCGACAAGGCGATGGCAATGATGAGCGGGAAGCCTGAGCCGCTTTTCCCTTGTAGGATTTGCTTGATTTTTTCCGTCATTTCCAGTAGACCTCGCTTTTTCCCGCTGCATCTGCTCTCAGCGTAATGGGGAACGAGCCAAACCCGGCAAAAAGCCCGATGTTGGTCTTGTAGGTGACCGTCACCGTGACTTCTTCATTAAGCTGAATCCTGCCGGTCTTGGACCATGTCACGGTGGGGGTCAGTCCGGTCTTTTCCCGCAGGAATTGTTCACGGCGGCCGGTTTCGCTGCCGATCTGACCGGAGATTTCCGCCTCCCGAATGAGTTCCACGGCAAAGGTGTCAATCTGCTGTTTTTGGATATACACCGGGAACACCTTCACCGCAAGGGCGATAACCAGCATGGCACACAGCACCAGCACCGCCACATCAATGTAGCCTTCTCCGGCTTTGCTTTTCAGTATTTTCAGCACATGGTCACCCCCTGTTCAAAGGGGGCCTGCTCCTGTTCCGGCTCCCGGATGTAATCGCTTAATATGCGCCATGTACCCTTGCTGAAACTGGCCCTACGGACTTCTTGATTAAGCAGTTCCTCCGCGGTGATTTCCCTCCCATACTCAGGACTGCCAGGATGCCCCATTATGCTCTGCCCGGACAGCAGAAGCTGTGCTTTTTCCGGAGTCAGATACACACTACCACCGGGAGTCAACATGTCGAGATTGGCACAGGGATGGTGTTCAATGAATTCCCGCACAGTGTTTTTTTTGTCTGTTGCGGGACCCGGCGTATATTCCGGGTCAAGAGCATAATCCTGTTCTGCTGTACCCTTGTCCATCAGACTCCAGAGCGCATGATTGAGTTCTTCACTGAAATCCACCGATTGCTCCGATATCCACTGATCCCTTGCGACCTCCAGCGGGTTTTCAAAACACAGGAGGTATTCCATATAGTCCTCCGGGTACCCACCACCGTACAGCTCGTTATAGACAAAGCGGGCGGCAGTAATCTCATCGCTTTTTCCGATGAGAACACCTTTGGAAAGTCCGTCCAGTTCACGGAGGTAATCGTTCCAGTTGCGGTCGAGTTTTTCCCGAAATGCATCTATCATCTGTTCTCGCTGCATTTGCACACCTCCTTAAAACATCCCGCCGAGGGATGTGATGATTTCATAGACAATAATCGCCATGTAGGTCATGAGAAAGCACATCAGCATGGCAAAGGAAAATACTCGGATTTTGGGCGGAATCTTCATGGCCTGCGCTTTAAGCCGCTGGAGTTCCAGTTGCTTCATGTCGTGTGCCAGCATCTGAAAATACATCCCGCCGTCATCTCCGCGAAGTACGCCAATCAGCCCTCGCGTGATATCCGAGAGCATGGGCGAATTGAACCTTGACTCGAACCTCGTCAGTGCCGCCTCGTAGCTGGAGGAGCGCATATCTGCAGTGAGGATATCAAGCTCTGCGGAAAAATCTTCTCCCGCATTTCTCTTGAAATTCTCCAGCATGGACAGCACATCCCGGCTGGCTTTCAGCTCCTGGGTGATGGTTGCAACGAAGCGGGGCAGTTCCTGTTCGATTTTGCCTCGTTTAGCTGCCAGAGCCTCGTCCGCCTTGCGTATCTCTTTGAAATAGACCAGCACGGCAGCAAACAGTACAATGGGTGTCAGCAGCGGGAGGACGATAAGGCAGGGAATGATGCAAAGCGCAATACTCATTGCCTTGACGATTGCCATTGCCGTGAACAGCTCCGGCGAGTCGGAAAGTCCTGCCGCCGACAGCACATTTTCCATTCTGCTTTTCTTGTACTCATCCATGCGGAGGTAGCGGGAAAGCTGGACGGCGGCGTTTCGCAGCAGTGCATCGGTGGCTTTGGGTTTTGCCTTGGCCTGCTTACCCGCCGACAGCATCGCCTTTTGGGTGGCGAGAGTGGGCAGCCGCAGCAGATCGGCGGTAATGAAAAAGAGCCCTGCCGACAGGAGGACTCCAAATAAAAAGATGTAGATTGTCATGAGCGTCCTCCTATCTTCGATATTCGATGGGCTGCGTGAGCTTGATGACAAACGCCGTAGAAACGAAAATCACGGCGGCGCAAATGGTCAGAATAATCTGCCCCAGCGGTGTGTGCATCAGCGTGTGGTACCAATCCTTGTTCAAAAAATACATGAGCGGGATATTGCCGACGACGAGAACCTGCATGATGATGAATTCCTTTCTCGGCTCAAACACCATGTTTTCCAGCTCACCGTTAACCACCCGCATATCGGACAGCTTGCTGACGATAGGGGTCAAGGTGGTCTTGAGGCTGCGGTCGTGCTGGCAGGCAATGAGGGCATCACACCATTCGACATATACAGCGTTGTCGATGCGGTCTTTCAGGTCATGGAGCGCTGCCGTCACATCGGGGTCAACCAACCTGACACGGGACACAAACCCTTTGAAAACCGATAGCACGGGAGGGTTAAGATACGGCAGATTTTCGTCTACTGCCGTCAGGATGTCCTCGTTTCTGAGGTAGGCTGTGGTGATGATACTGAGCGCTGTTTCCAGCTCCGCCGCAATATCCCGCTTGAAGTGGCTGGCTGTGAGCTTTACCCACCAGAAAGGCAGGAACATACAGCCTACCGCCATCACAGGAACAAGGAAAAAGTTCGAGAGCATGATGGCGATGGATGCGCCCACGGCAAAGCACAGCAGAGACAGGGCACAGAGCATGGGAAAGCGTGCCGTCCTGCCTGTTACCTTGAGAATAGACTGCACCTCGGCAATTTCCCGGCGCAGATAGGACTGCTTTTTCCTGCGGGTGAATTCACCCACTTCGTCGCGGAGAGACTTGGGCCTGTCGGTGAGCTTTCCGAACACTGCCGTGGTGAACTCTATCGGAGTAAGGCCGAGTAAAATAAAAGAGCCTGCTATCATTCCGATGCAGGCGATTAAGAGTACCGTTGTCATGCGCTTTGCGCCTCCTTTCCCCGCAAGCTCTCGATGACCGCCTGGGGCATACCATTTTCCAGCAGCCGCTTGGCAAGGCTCTCCGAGATGGCATTGATCTGTTCGTGGTGTCCCTCGATGATGAATTTGCCGTCCTCCATGCGGTTTTCGGTAATGATATACTGGAACAATGGACGGTAGTTTCTTGTGCCGTCCGGGAGGATCTCGCACTCCTGAATCTCCATCATGCGGCGCTGCTTATTTTCAAGCTGCTTGCAGAACACCACAATGGGGTAGGCTTCGGTGACATAGTCCATAAGGGTCTGGTCGGACATATCCACCGCACGTTTGCACAGGGACACCATGCGGCGATAGGTAGCCTCGCAGGAATTGGAGTGGATGGTGGTCAGCACCGCAACTCCGGTTCGGGCGGCTTCCTGGGCGGCATTGGCCTCGGCGCCTCTCATTTCGCCCACTACGATAATATCCGGATTAAAACGGAGCGCATAGTCCAGGAGGTTGGTTTGATCGATGCGCTGGCGGTCATTGTCGCTGTCGCGGGTCAGGGTATGGATGACCGAATTGATCACCTTACCGTCCTTTTCCCGAACCAATGCCAGCTCACGGGAACCGTTTTCAATGGTATAGATTCTCTTATTGTCGGGGACGGTTGTCAGCACCCAGCCCGCCACGGTGGTTTTGCCGGAGCTGGTGGCGCCCGCCACGCAGACCGATATGCCGTAGCGGATACAGAGGGATAAAAAGTCCAGCATGGGGTCGGTCGCCGTACCGCTTTTGACAAAATCGTCTTTCTTCATGCTCTGCGGGTTGACGATACGGATGGAGGCGGCGACGCCCACATCTTCATCCACGATGGGACTTTTGAGAACGGCAATTCGGATGTTTTTAGAAAGATGCCCCAGCACGATGGGGCTGGCGTTGTCCAAGACCATGCCGCTGATGTGGAGCATCCTGCGGATTACATTGACAGCGTGCTGGGGGCTCTCAAAGCGTTCCTCCAGCTTGACCGTGCGGCCGTCCGAATATTGCACTTCAATGTCCCGCCACGAGTTGATGTCGATTTCCTCGATTCCGGTGCCGAAGATATATTTCGTCAGAAATCCGAACTCCGCCATTTCGGTGTAGAGAGCATCCGCCAGCTTGCCGCCGCTCATGCCGTTTACCGATACGCGACGGTCCTGAACGTACTTTGTGATGTAGCGTTTGAGCTGTGCCTTGGCATCCTCGCCGCCCGCAGTGATGAGGGTGCTGTAATGTTCGGAGATGTACTCCTGCACATCGGCAAGGACTGATGAGAAATCCTTACCCTCTGCTTCAGGTGTGAAGAACAGCGTATGGGTGCGGTTTACCCCTGAAAAATCCACAGTGCGGTTCACCGTAGACTCCTGATCCATGGTGTTGCTCAAAGCGGGAGCCGTCGCCGGGGGTGTGGATGGTTGGTTTTGTGTCTGTTTTTTCTGCTCCTGTTCGGCCTGTGCCTTATTTTTTCCCTTGGCAAATGCCGGGGTATTTCTCTTTTTCCCTAACATCCGAACACCTCCTTTGCAATTTTTTCAATCTCCCTGCGGAACAAGCGGCTGTCTTTTAGGGACAAATCAGCCAGCAGATTTCCTGCAAGGTACTGTTCCTCCAGCTCCTGAGAATGGATGATGGTAAAGGCTACCGAACCCAGCGCCTGACCGATCTGCTCCCTGGCCTGCTGGGGCTTTACGTTGCTGGCAACCTTGTATTGTTTATCAGCATCCCATTTGGAATCCCGAAGCAGAGGGAGCTGGCTGGAGAGATAACTCACAGACTTGAGGTCTGCATTGGCAAGGCGCAGGACGCTGTCTGCCTCCATGAGCGCCACGGCGGAGAGAATGTCGTTGGCGATATAGCTGCCGCAGTCCACCACAACGAATGGGGCGATTTCCCGTAGTCCGTCCATCAGCTCCTGTGCCTGTAGCTGCTCATAGGGCGGATAGGTGTACTCGTTCTCACCCTTTTTCATGCCGAGGATGGTCAGGTGGCTGTTTTTCTTGAGGGTCACCAGATTGTGCTTGATGAGGGCTTCGGTCACATGGGTAGCGGCAAGGATACTGCCCAGCGAATGCTCACTCTCCAGATCGGAGGGAGGGCAGACACAGGGCAGCATGGGTGCGGTCATATCACAGAGCAGAAGTACCACGTTTTTCTTCCGGTCCGCAAGATGCTTTGCAATCTTCACGGCGGTGACCGTCTTTCCGCTGCCGGGAGAGCCCCAAACGGCAAGAATGCCGCTCTGAGGCTCCTGCTCCGGTGGGGCATCTTCCCTGGCGGACTGGCGGGTGAAGATGCTCTTTTTCTTGAAATTCAGCATCACTGCACCTCGCTTTCCGCGGGTGTTTCGGATGCAGTGCTTTCCTCCGATTCCTGAGACTTGGGTTCAGATGAGCTGTCCTGTGGCACCTCCACAGGATACAGAGCGGCAATGACTTTGTCCTGCGCCTCTGTAAACTTTGCGGTGTTGGCAGGCGTGCCACGGTAAACGAGGGCGAGGTGGAGCTTGCCGTCAGCCTCCAGCTCCGCCAACACTTTGCTCTGTTCGGGAGATACCAGCAGGGTTACGGTGGAGGGCAGCTCACGCTCATCCTTCTCGGATTTGGCCTCACCGGTGTTGGCGTCATAGCCGGAGGAGGCAGTCACGCTGATGACCTCCACATATTTCAGCTCGGCGGGGATGACGGTGGAGCCCTGTTTTTTGTGGTCGGCGGCAATGACCGACACTATATCGCCGCTCTGGAGCTTGCCGGACAGACCGTTTGCAAAGCTCTTGATGGTCACCGACATGGCCTGCTTGGTGCCGTCCAAATTGTAAAGATAGGCATTCTCCGCAGCGGGGGTGTCGGACAGCTTGGTGTTCAAGATATAATCACCGATGGAGAGGTCGGATTTGGCATACTTGCCGATGACCATTTCGCTCTGGCGGATGACGTTGTCGGGCAGACCGAAGCCACCTACCTCCACGGTCTGGACCGTATCCTTTGTGATCTCATCGCCTGCTTTGATTTCCTTAACCACGCGGACGATCTCGGTTTTCTGGCTGACGGACTTGTTGAACAGCGGCGTTACGCCGAAGCAGATAAGCAGGGACAAAAGGATGCAGATTACACCGACAACAGTGCGATTCTTAAAAAGACTCATAGGATTTCCTCCTTTATTTCATTGTGATTTAGAAGCTGACGGAGCTGTATTTGCGGTATTTCGCTGCTTTCACAGCCCCCGGAATAAGGGCGGCAGCCAGCGAAACGGCGGCGATACCGGCGATGAGAATGGTCTTTTTTCTGCTGATATGGATTCTTTTCATGAGATAACTCCTCCGATATTTAGAATGGTTATGGCAAGAAAGCCGAGGGACAAAAACGGCGCCATCGGCAGGGATGCCTGCGCCGCTTTCTGAGGCTCCAGTTTGCGGAGCCTTCTGATGGCTTGGGCCCAGAAATAAAAAAAGAGGGATGCCATCAGACCGAGTGTCAACCCGGCCGTGCATCCCCAAAATCCCAAAACAATGCCCGCGGTGGCAGTGAGCTTGATATCCCCGCCGCCAATGCTGTCCGGTTTGTATAGGGCGGCAATGAGTAGCGGCAGCGCCGCAAGCACTCCCAAGAAATTGGCGGGGCTGAAATCAATCAGCCCCGCCAGTGCAATCAGGAGGCAGATGCTGTCCGGGATGATCCGTTTGCGGAGGTCCCACACAGAAGCCGCCAGAAGCAGAGAAGAAAAAAGCGCCGCCTGTGCGATGCCATTAGCCTCCATAGTTGAACATTTCCTTGATTCTCTGTGTCAAGGTCGGCAGTACCGTTTCCCCAAACAGGGCATAAAGCCCTGCCAGAAGCAGAGCGCCGATGACAACCGCCAGCAGGATTTTAATGGCCGTATCAATGTAGCCCTCCCCGCGGTTTCCGGAAAGGGTGTTTCGGGTTCTGACTACGGCTGTGGCAGACTTGTTCTTCAGCTTGCAAATGAGAGATTTCATAGATTTTCCTCCTTACTCGAAATGATAGGTTACGGAATACGTGATGTTGCTCTTGTTGTAGGGTAGGCAGCCAACGCCACGCCATATTTCTATGGCAGGTTTTTGTCTGCCCCCCTCCGAACCGTACGTACACCTTTCAATGTATACGGCTCTCCAATTGTTTCTAAATCATTTTCCGCCATGGATATCCCAGTGACAGTCTTTGCATACGATTAAGGTCTTTCTGTTCATTTTTGACATTATTAAAACCCAATTCGGTATATGCCTGCCACGTTTTTTATACTTGTCTTTGATATCCTTAAGTTTTCTTACATGATGAACTTCAATATTTTCAGTACTTCCACACAATTCACATTTGTTTGCATTTAACCTTGTAATTAGCTGTGAGTTAAAGGAAATATCATATCCAAAGCTGTCATAAACTTTAGCCTCTGGAAAGTCTTTTTTCACAATCCGGTCATTAAAGTACGTCATTGTTTTCTCGCCTTTTTTTGTATGGTATTTTACTCCAACAATCCGGCGTGTTCCTGTGCCATCTTTAACCGGCACATCAATTCCATATTTTTTAATGACCTTTTTTACAGATATATTTTCTTTTCTTGCAATAGTGTGCAACATACTGAAATAGTGATAATACTTAAATTTGTACAGCCTTTGACTTACATTGGTTGCCAGACAATAATAATTGTATAGCCCTCTGATTTCTGCGTTGTACTCGTTAATGATATCAAGTACAGGCAATTTTAGTCTTGGCTTAAAAACACACGATTCGCCATATTGAGTGAATTCTCTGATTTTTTGACTGATTACTTTATGTGGCACTAATAATTGAATCTGACCATTTACAGAACGTTTTCTGTTCCCCTGTTTATCCTTACCCATTTTGGTGTTGCAGTGCGCTTTCGTAAATTCATAGCCTAGAAAGTTTGCTTTTTCATTTCCGAGATTCGTAATTAACGTTTTCTCTTGATTTAATTCAAGATTTAATTTTTCTTTCAGAAACGTAGCTACATCTTCCTTAATAGATTCTGCCATTTCTTTACTTCCAATTACCTCAATTACAAAGTCATCGGCGTAACGCACATACTTTACCCTCGTAAAGTTACTGTCCATGGGGTCTAATGACGGTATGCTCTGTATCTCCTTTGTCAATCTTTTGATTTCTTCAAGATTCCCTTTTTTTATTGCCGTATATCTTTTGCCGCGTAGTCTTTGATATTCAGGATTACTTCTTCTTTTCTTTCCCTTGGTATTTTTATTAATGATTTCGTCCATATATCTATCAAATTCGTTTAGATAGATATTCGATAAAATGGGACTAATAATTCCACCCTGGGGACAGCCTGACAAAGACCTGTGCATTTGCTTAAATTCGAGGTATCCTGCTTTTAAAAACCGTCTGATTAACTCAATAAATCGGCCATCTTCTATCTTCTGAGATAAAATATTTAGTAAGATAGTGTGGTCAATGTTATCAAAGCACCCTGTAATGTCTCCCTCTATGACCCAGTTTGCACCTCTCATTGTGTTTTTTATTTGACACAAGGCGGTATGACAGCTTCTGTCCGGTCTGAACCCGTGTGAATTGTCACTAAAAATCGGTTCATAGATTGATTCCAGGAGTTGCCTAATGACTTCCTGCAACAGTTTGTCCTCAAAGCACGGTATACCAAGCGGCCTTGTCTTACCATTCTTTTTCGGAATATAGGTTCTTCTAACGGGTTTGGGGTAATACTGTTCAGTTTTTAGTTTTTCAATCAGAGTATCAATCATTTCATATTTAAAACCGTCAATGGTCCGGTTATCAACACCCTCTGTCATATTTCCTTCTTTGGATTGGATTCTGGCATAGGCATTGACATAAAATTCCCGGTTGTACAAATTCCTATATATTCTTTGGAATACATAGTGTTCATCATTCTGCGATTTCTGATTTAGCATTGATAAAATCGTGTTAGCGTTCTGCATTTCGCATACCTCCATTCTTTATCAATAAAACAATCTGCTTTCCTTCGCCATGTACAAGGCTTTCCCTTGCTCAGACTACTATGAAAGCTCCGTTGCCATATTAGATATTCAATGTCATCTCTCTTGGTTTTATCCTTGAGATTTATCACCATAAAGGCATTACATATAGCCGTTTTGACGGCATTCTAACTTAGGCAATCTCCGTTTAAACTCCATAATGCTTTTTGGCGCAACTTAGGCTTCCTTTTCGTTTCTTTTGCGTACTTATCGTACACCGAGATAAACCAAAGAGTATGAAGACAATGTACAGATATCTTCATAGATTTATCCTCAAACACATAAGTCAGAGTGTGTTTGCCCAACGTGTTAAAGCGAAGAAACTGGGATTGAAGCAGTATAGCTTTAGCCATATTGCGCTGTGGTCTTGCATATCTTGCTTCTTTCTGACTTCAAAACAAATATGCTTTTCCGACGTGCTTTGTTCCCATTGACCTTTCGGCTACTGGTAAGTCGGCTGACCAATTAGATTTCTCTTTAATCTAATGCTCACACACGAGCGATACTATAGAGTCCTTGCGGACGCACATACATGCAGTCGTGATTGGTGTAATAATAGAATTCCAGCCTTGTGTATACGCCTGCGCCAAGGCTGCGAGTGAAAGTGATGCCGTTGGTGGTGGTACCGTAGTCAAGCTGATCCCACTGGCTGGTCAGCCTGTTGTATCCACGCACTCTGCCGAAGTCCGAGCCGCTGTGACCACTTACAGGAGGCACCGTAAAGGTATATTCTGTGATGGTGGCGCCTTCGAGCCCGTTTTCCATGATAACGGAGTCAGGCCCTGTTAAGACCATCCCACCACCGCCGTTTGAGTCCGCCACAAAGAAAACGATGGCAGCCCAAGGCGATTCAGCGCCTGCGGAGTCCACCGCTTTGACGCGGACCACGTTCTTTCCACGGGGATAGGTCTGTGTTTCAGCATTTCGGCCCTCCCAGACAAGGGTGACAGCATCGCCATCGGGGTCAGAGCTGGTTGCCTTAATGGTGACCGGCGTTCCCGGCGCTACGCTGTTGCCGTTTGGAGTTCGGCTGATGACCGGCGCAGTCGGTGCAGAGTTTACGATGCTGAATGTTTTGGACACCCACTCCGAATACAGCCCGGTAGCATCTTTGGCACGAACACGGATGGTGTGCGTGCCAACGGCATAGTAGTTGTCAGCCGCCTTGTTGTCCCACTCCAGAGTGGTGGCATCGCCGTCCGAGTCAGCGGCTGTTGCGCTGATATTGACAAGGAATTTGCCGTTATTCGCTGTTCGAGTGGGGGTTGCGGTCAGAGTTACAGTCGGTGCGGAGCTGGTGATGGTGAAAGTCTTTGATGCCCAAGGAGAATATGCTCCGGCAATATCTTTGGCACGGACGCGGATGGTGTGCGTGCCTGCGGCATAGTAGTTGTCAGCCGCCTTGTTGTCCCATTCCAGCGTGGTTGCATCGCCGTCCGCATCGGCGGCTGTCGCACTGATATTGACAAGGAACTTGCCGTCCTTGACAATGCGGGTTGGCTCGGCTGTCAGGGTAACAGTGGGGGCGGCATTGGTCACGGTGAAAGTTTTCTCGGTCCAGGTAGAGTAAGCCCCGGCAATATCCTTCGCCCTGACACGGATGGTGTGGGTACCCGGCGCATAGTAGCCGTCAGCCGCAGTGTCCGCATACTCCAAGGTCACCGCATCTCCATCGGGATCTGTGGCATTGGCGGTGATGTTGACGAGAAACTTTCCATCCTTGGCTGTACGGGTTGGAACGGCCTCTACCACAGGAGCATTCGGCGCCGTATTGGTTACCGTAATACTCTCCGCATGTGAGATTACACGTCCTGCGCTGTCGGTGATGGAAGCGGTCAGGGTAAAAGTGCCGATGTCACGGATGGCAATTCTACCGCCGTCATTGCCCAGGGTACCCTGATACTGTGCGGTATTGCCATCCTTTTGCAGTGTCCAGACCACAGCATAGCTGCCGATATGCCGAACATCCCTTGCGGCAACCTCAAACTCCGTACTGTAGTGAACAGTCTGCGGCATGGTGAAAGCATACTGCACCACCGGCAGGATGCGGATGTTTTCGCTGTGGGAATAACTGCGTTTCAGATAGTCGGTCATGGCTGCGGTAAGAACATACTCGCCGCCGCCCTTAAAGGTAATCTTGCCGCCCTGGGGGGTGAGGCTGCCGTCAAACGCCTCGGAGAGCGGAATGCTCTTGCCGTCCTTGCTGACGGACCACTCCACAGGCAGAACATTATTATTGCCATGAGTTCTGAGGTCAATGGCGGTATCAGTGTAGGCAAAGGCAGGAAGTTCAAAGCCGATAGTCAGTACGGGAAGCACCTCGCACCTGTCCTTGCTTTCGTACAGAAAGACACGGCCGGTATCATCGGTGATTCTCGCTACCAGCTCATAGATGCCCGCTCTTTTGAAGCGGATGGTACCTCCGTCATTCGAGAGCTTTCCGTCCACATAAGTCGACCAATCTTGGAAACCGAATGTGTTATCCACCAGCCACTCAACGGCGAGACCGTCCAGATGGTTGGCTTCGGTTTTGACCACGATATCGGTGTCGGTATGGGCGTGTTTTGGCAGGCCGTAGGTAAGGTTGGGCACGGGATAAACCTTGAAGCCCTGCTCATAGCGGTAGCTCCTGCCGCCATCATCGGTGAACTCCGCTTTCAGGATATAGCTGCCTTTGGAGCGGAACTTCAGCTCACCGCCGTTGTTGCCCAGCGTACCCTCCGCCGCATTGGTGAGGGATACCTCCTTGCCGTCATGCAGCAGGGACCATTTGGCGGTATGGCTGCCGATCTCTCCGAACACCGCTTCCACCACAACCGCTTTGTCGGTATGGAAGACTTCGGGCAAGTAGAATCCCGCCGAGCCCACCGGGTAGACCGTGATGCCTGCGCTACCGGCAAACACTCTGCCGGTAGCATCGGTAACGGAAGCGGTCAGCGCATAGACACCTTTTTCCTTGAATCGGATGCTGCCATGGTCGGGATCTCCTTCAATCCATGTGTCGATGTCAGCGGATTCTCCGTTGCGGGTCAGGGTGTAGGTTAGCGTGAGCCCATCCGTTTCTTTTGTTTCTGTTTTTAGCTGGGCGGTTTTATCGGTATGGGTAACTGCCGGCAGGGTGAGATTCACCTCCGCCACAGGGTAGACGGTAATGCTGCTCTGTGCGGTGACAACCTTGCCCAGCTCGTCTGTGATGGAGGCCGTGAGCGTATAGCTGCCCTTATCCTTGAACAGCACCGTGCCGCCAGCAGCGGTCAGCTCTCCGGTGACGGCTTTCTCCATATCGGCGGCGGTTCCATCTTTTTGGAGGGACCACAGCACCGAATTGGAACCGAGATTCTCCGTGGAAAGCTCCACCGGCACGCCGGTATCGGTATGGGCGGTTTCGGGCAGTGTGAATGCCGCTGTCACCACCGGATAGATGCTGACCGTCTGCTCATGGGTCACCGTGGCGCCCCGGCTGTTTTTTGCCGTGGCAATGAGGGTGATGCTACCGGTATGCGTGAATTTCACCTTGCCGCCTGCAGCGGTCAGTTCGCCCTCTGTCAGCCCGGGAAGCTCGGCGGGCAGTCCGTTTTTAAGAATTGTCCATGTCACACCGCTCACATAGCGACTTTCCGGCTTAATCTCAATTTCATCGGCGGTGTAGGCGGTTTTGGGCAATGTGAAGCTGAACTGCGGAGCGGGAACATAAGAGGAACCACCACCGCCAGAACCGCCGCCACCGGAAGGCTTATCCTCCGGCTTGGGTGTTACGGGCGGCTTCGGAGGTTCTTCTTTTTTGATCTGTTCCTTTGCTTTCTCCGTATCCACCAGCATTTCAAAGGCTTCCGCACGGGTGGCTTTGCCTTCCGGCTTTACTGTACCGTCCGGGTAACCAGTCACAATGCCGTACTTTTTGCCTGTACAGATACAGGCTTTATCCCCATCAGCGAGTCCATCGTCATCGGAAAACCCGGTGACACAGGGGCAGGATACATCATGGTCGCCCTTGCCGATAGCCCTCACCAGCATTCGGATCATCTCCATGCGGGTGATTGGATCATTCGGCAGGAACTTCGTCCCGAAATCGTCCTTTTGGATAATTCCTGCAATGATGAGCGACTCTACATACTGCTCCGACCAGTGTCCGGCAATGTCAGTAAAGCGAATGGTGACTTCACTTTCATCCGGTTCCGGCAGTTCCATAGTCCTGGCAATCAGGGCGGCAAACTCGCCTCTTGTAATGATTGCGTCGGGATGTGCGAGACCATCGGGATAGCCGCTGATGACGCCCTTATCCGTGAGGATTTGGATGGCTTCCTCCGCCCAATGGCCTTTGGCATCCTCAAAATATCGGTTTACCGCATAGGCGCTGCCCGCAAGCAGGGCAACAACCATGCAGACCACGAGGAGGATGCTGAGAGGTCTTTTCATTTTCTCCTTCATCGTCTACCTCCTACATCCCACCCATGACAGGCTGGCTTTGCTCCTGCTGGGGTTCGGGAGATTCCTGTTTCTGTACGGCGGTCTGCCCTTGGGTGAGCGCCTGCTGGTAGGCACCGATGACCGCCTTGTCAAATTCTGCTTTGGCTTCTTTGGTGCAAGGGAAGCAGATATCCTTGTACTCACCGTTTCCGGCTTTATAGCTGGGCATGGAGACAAACAGCCCCTTGGAGCCGTCCATGATCTTGATGCCCCGCACGGCAAAATCACTGTAGATGTTAACCGAGGCGGTGGCCTTGCAGCTTCCCTCCGGGCGGATGGAATGGATTTTCACATCGTACTTGGGGACAGCCGGTGTTGTATTCTTAGGCATGGTTTTTCCTCCTTCTTAAAATTGCCGGTACTCTTAACCGGCGTAGTTGAACATCTCCTTGATACGCTGAGTCAGAGTCGGCAGCACGGTTTCGCCAAACAGTGCGTAGAGCCCTGCAAGGAGCAGGGCGCCAATGACAACGGCCAGCAGGATTTTAATGGCCGTGTCGATGTAGCCCTCCCCGGCACTCTCTGAGAGAATGCGCCTGCCGCGGAATGCAAGTCTGGCGGCGGTGTCCTTTGCCGCCGTCAGCTTATGAGAAACCGCAGCCTTTACTTTTTTGATAACATAAATCATATGGTTTTCCTCCGTTCTATTGATGGCGGGCATAAGAAAAGACAGCCCAAGGCTGCCTACATACTCATGTCCATGGTTTGGATGGGTTCGGGTGATTCAAATTCGATCTGCCGGAATACCTTACGGTCCGCATAGTAGAACTCGCTTCCGGCAGCGTTGTATAGCTCAATGATGTCTGACATGGAGAGTGGATTCCCTAAAAAGCCGGGAGGCTGCCGTATGCTGTACCGCTCGTAGATAGTTTCTGGATCATTGGTATCAAGCTGGCCGTCATAGGCGATACGGTAATTTCCGGGAGACGGTTCTCCGAACTTCCGCACCATTTCCTCATAGGAAATAAATTTCATGTGGATATCCACGTCGGGCTTGAGCTGCCAGATGCGAACATTTTTCAGCGGAGCAGCAGTTTCGATACCACCCAGCCGTTCCCCGGCAAGAAGCCGCTCCATCACGCCATCCGTCCACTGCGGTGTTAGGGAACGGCTTTTCAGCCAAGCAGACAGCTCATTGCTCTGAAAGATGTTGTCCACAACTGCATTTTCTTTTTCTGTATAACCGGCCGGGTTTCCGTAATAAGAAATGAGGCCGTTTTTCAGGGAAATCCCCGGCATATTCTCACCTCCCAAGCGGTGTTTTGGAGAGCGAATACGGGTTATTTGCCATAGATGATGCTTTCCTGCATAATCAGTTCATCCAATGCCGCAAGGCAGATGCCGCTCTGCGCCAGCATTGAAAGAATGCAGGGAGGCACATCGTTGATGTCCTGCTGGATGTCCGCCTCCACCACCGTGATTTCACCGCTGTCCCCATCGGTATAGGCTTCCAGCTTGGCACCCTCGGGAATACCCGCTTCCTCCAGCAGATAGTCGGGAATATGGATGCTCTGGCTCTCGTCCAGCAGATCATGGCAGAGGGAGCAGTTAGCCACCCACTCGGCGGGGTTGTTGCCACAGCCGCATTCCGTACCAGCTTCAGGATTTTCATCGCCGCAGTTATTGCAGAGGCCGCAGGCTTTGGCGAGATGGATCGTCATATCGCTTGCCAGTTCACTGAGTGCGGTGATAACACGGATAAGCTCCAGCGCCGTCATCTTACCCTTGTGGATAACGCATACACCATCGGCAGCCATCACTGCAAGGGTTTCGGCATCGGTAAACCCGCACCGCTGCTGAATAACAAGAGGGATTTGCAGGGTCTGCTCGGTTTTCTTCTGATGATTTTTCATGGTCTGTTCCTCCTTAAAATGTTTGCCCCTTGATATGGGGCGAATTTTGTTTTCTGCTTCCGGTCAGAGTTCAATCCCTCCGTCATCAAATAAGTTGAGCTGTGAAGGAGCCTCCCTCGTCCGTTCTCGCATATCGTAGTTGGCAATGAGGATTTCAGGGAACTGCGCCCCATTGTCATACCTTTGCTTGATGTTGTTGATTCGGGTATAGGAGTCGATTTGAATGCCCGGTGTATCATATAGCTCCCGGATAAATTCGCAGTCATTGTAGGACAGCAGGAATTTGCCCTCAATCCGCAGCAGTGCATCCCGCAGGCGGATATGGTCTTTTTCTGTAAAGCCATCCTCGCCTACGTTTTTGTAGTAGTTCTCTGTTTCAAAGTACGGCGGGTCACAGTAGAAGAAACTAACGGGGCGGTCATACTGCCCAATCAGCTTCTCAAAGTCCTTGTTTTCAACGACCACTTTGGCAAGCCGCCTGTGGGCCTGCTCAATCAGCGGAAAATTGGACCGAATATCATGTGGCTGGCTGCCGTAGCTCGTCAGCCCCGATGCGTAGCTGTAGCGGATGAGCTGATAAAACCAAGCGGCTTTCTGCACATCCGAGGCAGGGCTGTCACGGGCAAGGGTATTTTTGACATGGTCAAAATCTGCACGGGCATTGAGAACATAACGCAGTGCGTCCATGAGTTCCTCTGGCTTATCCCGCACACAGCGGTAAAGATTGACCAATAACCCATTAAAATCGTTGTACACCTCAAAGTCATTGCCGGGGAACTTATGAAAAAGAATCCAGCCGCCCCCGCCGAATACCTCGATGTATCTTTCATAGTAGAGGGGAAAAAGGGTGACGATCAGCTCACGCAGGGATTTCTTGCCACCGATCCAAGACATAAAGCTGTTCAGGAGTCATCACCTCCCTCCAGCGGCAGGCGTATCTGCGTATCGTCAAACGCCGTGAGGGAACGCTTGAGTCCGGTGATGGCGGCGCTGATTCCGCTGATACGGCTTTTCATGTGCCGGATGGTCAGGCGCACTTCAGCCTCGGTCTTTGCGTAGAAATAGCCGCTTTGATCACTGGCAATGGGGATACCCTCACGGCGCAGGGCATTGACAAGGTCACGCAGTTCCTTACCTGAAACGTGGAATGCGTATTCCATCATTTTGCTTGTGACGGCATTTTCGGCGCCGTGATGATAACGATGCAGATACTCCGCAAGCTGCTCCTTGAGCATCATTGCCTCCTTTCCGGTTGTTTCCCCGGAAAGGAAGTCAAGGCAAAAAGGGCATAAAAAAACAGGGCCGCCTCCTGTCGGGGAAACGGCCTTGTTTCTATATTGGGGGTCTAAAAAAGCACAGACATCATTGCCTGTGCTACTTGATTACGCCAAGCTCCCTTAAAACTGTCACACAGTCCTTGGCGCCCTGGATGTACATATGCTGACTGTATTCGCCTAATAAAAGCTGCATGGCTTCAAAGTATGAGTCTGCGATCTGTTTCAGCTCATCATCGTATTTGGGATGATCCTTTAACAGTATTGATGCCTCCAGTTGCTGTTTCATAGCATCTCGGACATCGGCGTTGGATTCCGCCAGCTCTGCAAATGCCGCATTGAGCCGATCATCCAGAGCAGTTTGCAGGGAGTCTTTCCATTGCTCCATTCCGCTCACCTCCTTCAAGCACAACACCATGCCACAGATTTATGAAAATAGCTATACCAAATGCAGACAAAGATTCTGCTATTTCATTTCCATGCCGTGGCTCTGGCTTGGACGGTTAAGGCATTGCTCCACCGTCCGACCATTTTGTTGTTCAAGCAGTCCATAAGGGGTTTCGGCAATGCCGTATTTCTCCATGAGATACCGCCCGTATCCTTCCAAGTTGCAGAATTGCTCCAAGCCATCGTCGCTTTCAAATGACATCATCCTCTGAACTTCCTTTTCAGCGTAATCGGCGGGAGAAGCAGTTTCGGACAGAATCTCAAATTCCCCCGTCAGAAAAGCAAGATCAAGCGCATCCTCTAACGAAATATCCGCAGGGGTTGTTTCCAGCATCGCTTTGTAGGTCAGGACACCATTTTCCTCTTTGATGTGGCGGAGCTGCTGTGCCAATTCATTGACCAAGCCGTATCTGTCGCCCTCCGATTCATATAGGGAATCTTCGATTTTTTCAGTAAGGGAGGGTATCATGCAGTCCGCAGCGGAGAATACACATTCCTCCGGTGATGCTGCTTTCACCGCTTCAACGGCTTGAGAGAGCATCTCATCATCCGCGGGGAGCTTCAGGAAAGCAACCAGATTGTTATCATATTGCGGATCGTTAAAATACCCTTTGGTGATACGGAGAAGCACGGTATAATCCGGTTTTTCCAAGGGGACGGCATCACCGCTATGGTAGGTCTGCGAAATCTCGCCATTTTGGACCACATAGCCATGTGGAGTGAATACGCCACCCTCGCCCTCACGCATCTCTTTGCCAATTTTACCGAAGTCCAGGCATTCGTAAATTTCATCCGGCACATTTTCGAGTTCCGGCACAAAGTCGTTATCCGCATAAAATTTACCGAGGGTGCTGTCGTTATGGGCTTCATAGACGACATGGCAGTCCTTCATGCTGTGGGTCATGTTGATGAGGCGGTCTATTGCGATGGGGGAGTATTGGGTCCGGATGGTATCCATCATGACCATCCCCTCGAAGCAGTCCAGCTCCCATTCGTTTAATGAGGACAAACGCTCGGTCAGATGATTCAGCTCATATAGGTTCGCATTCGTGCCGATAAACTGAGGCAGATAGTCCAGCTCGCAGCCTATGATTTTCGTAGAATAGATGACACGTTTATCGGTGATGCGGGCCTTGTCCAGCGCATCCAATATTTGGTATGGTGTAGCAGGGAGCTTGAGAGTGGAGGAAGTCTCCGCACCAAATGAACCGGGGCGGCTAATTTCCACTTCAAAAATACGGCCGCCTTCCATGCCGGAATGCTCTTGTTGGGAAAGCTGGGGAACATTCCAGCCAAACAGCGCCCCTTGATGCATGGTATCGACCTGTTCGGCTGTAATGCCGTGCTTCTCATTGTAGCTGTTGACAATTACCTGGTTTGCCTTTCTATTCTCCGTGTTGAGTTCGGAGCGGCTGAATCCTGGCTTCCCATATTCAATGCGCATAATTTCGCCATTCGCATTCATGAACAGGCACTGTTCGGGAAGCCTATTCCTTGATTGTTTATCCAAGATGCATTCCTCCCATTTGCTGGCTCATAGCCTCTAATTCATCCTTTGTCGTTATGCTCCAGTCCCTTGACGCCGTCCAAAGGCTGACATATAGTTCATCGCTGCCAATCTTAATCGGATGCTGCTCGAAGCCCTCACCGAAACCATCTGATGCCTGACCAGAAGCATAATCTTTGAGCTGCTCCAGCTCCGCATCATTCAAATCCCCTTGTACCCGGCATTCAGCCACACCCATCAGCTTGTTCCCAACTTGCTCCACTGTGAAAAAGAGGGACTTCACTTTCTGACTTACGCTGTCATCCCCGTGATAATATTCCATGAGTCCTCGTTCCGTTTCCTCCGGCATCCGCTCCTTGAGGATGGCGGCAAGGATTCGGTCGTGATAGGAAAGTATCGTTCCCTGGTCGAGTTCCGAGGGGTATTCCTCCAAAGAGCCCCATTCATCGCGTTCATACTGCATCACAGCCAGAGGCATATACAGCTTTAGCGTTTGGAGGGGCTGTGGGATAACCGAAAATTTATCTACGCCTGGGATGAGAGCGAGGGATCGGCCGTTATCCCATTTCATGTGGAACTGGCCTGCATCGTCAATAAAGTTAATTGTTCCCTCCATACCTGACGGCACAGGCGCATAGGGGTCTTGCATTTCTGTTAACCGAATGCGGGTGCCGGGCGGATACTGTTCTTTTATAAATTTCAGAAATTCTTGCTGATGTCTCATGTGAGTTCCTCCTTTTTCTGCTTATTTCTACTGTGAATCCTCTGCATATCTGTTCTTAGGCAGTCACCCTCGGAGCCGTAACAGATAAATCCATGCGAGGGATATGGGCAGTTGCCACAGCTCTTGAACGGGCCGTGGGGCCGCTCGTCAGGCGGTATTCTGCCTGTTGTTATGATGGAATCCGAATCATAACAAGCTGGTTTTTTATTTTTCTTGTAATGCACTAACATGATTTCCTCCCTTCTGAAAAACAAAAAAAGCCGGGGAATTGAAGCGCATTCTGCACTCCGATTCTCCGGCTCTTTAACTGGATAATTGATTATGAGGTTTTTCGACATTCAGTCGGTGTCTGTCCAACTTGGTACTGTTGTATCAAGTCCATATGCTTCTTTGATTTCTGAGTGATGCGGTGAGCTTTGGTTGCCATGTATTCTATCAGGCAGTCCTTTGGTATCAAGTATTTGTTGTAGTACCACACTCCGAATAATTTCTCTTTGGATATCCATTGTGATACTGCGGTTTGGCTGTAGCCCGTCATTTTTATGACATCGCCCACGGTAAGGGCATCCGGAAAGCTGCTCCACTTTTTCTTTAGCATCTCCATGAATTTACCCGCATCTATTTGAACCTCTGCCCGACGCTTGGGTCTATATTTTATTCCGCTTGAAAAAATTCCGGGAGGTGTCAGCAGGGACTCCGGAGAATCTTCTAAGCGGGTAAGGTATTCTACCACATCCGTTATCCGGATTTTGAACCTACGGGTCTTTTTCCCTGTATCCTCGCAGGGGATATACCCGTTCTCTAAAAGCCATGTGGCTTTTCGTTTGCTTATTCTGCAAATTCTGTAAAATTGGTCGTGACATATCTTTTCCGGGTATTCAGCCAGAAGGTGAGAGTAGTCAGTTGCCATGTCCATCCCTCCAATGCATTGATGGTGCAGACAGATATCAGCTCTGTCTGTTTTGCGTTATTCAGTTTTAATCAATGTCAATGGTAGGGTTCGCTGTGGTTTATGTTTTTATAAATGCCAGGAAACTAAAGTATCTTAAGGTTATTTCGCTGGTTGTTTTTCTACGCTTTTTCTACACTTTGATCTGAAAACCGTAAAATTCGGGGGTTGAGCCGAAGCGTGGCAACTTCATGGTTTTCGCCCGAAAAGCCTTGATTCATGCGGGTTTGCTGGATTTCAAGGTGTCTCAAAGTCACCTTGATAATCTCATCGGAACTTGCCCTCAAATAACTCGAAATCTCGTAGGCCGGTAACCCCGGTGCGTGGGTTCGACTCCCACCTCCTCCGCCATGGGGCTGCTAATCTTACCGATTAGCAGCCCCTGCCATTTTTAACGGCAGGGATTCAGCAATGATATTTGCTGTTTCCTTTTTGGACTTATACTCCAGATGCCCATAGATGTTTGCGGTTGTACGGATGTCACTGTGTCCTACCCAATCCCTGATACGTTCTAATGGCACTTCGTTTGCCATCATCAGTCCGACACAGGAATGCCGTAAATCGTGAAAACGGACATGGGGCAGCCCGGCCTTCTCCAGCATCCTTTTATGCCGAGTGGTAATATAGTCCGGGTCGAGGATTTTACCAAGCTGATTTACACATAAATACCCGAGCCAGTCATTACAATAGGAGTTCCCGCAAAGTTTCCGCATTTCCCTGTTCTCTTCGATTTTTGCTTTTATACGCTGTTCCACATAATCAATCAGCGGATAGGTACGATTGCTTGTGTCCGTTTTCAGCTTATCGGATGGTACATATATCTCCACTCCGTCTATCTTGACCTTTACGACGGTGTGGTTTGCCCGGAAAAATCCATGCCGAAAGTCAAACTGCGACTCCCGAAGTCCGACACACTCGCTGCGTCGCATCCCATAAAAACCGCCAAACAGAACCGGGATTTCAATAATGTCACTCTGGATAAATTCAAGGTACTGCTGCATCTGATCGGCGTTCAGTGTTGCGGCGTTGTATTTTTCGAGCTTTCCGAGCGTGATGGCGGTATTGGGGTTAACTGTTATCAATTTTTTGCCGATAGCGTAGTTCAATGCCTGGTTGATAACCGTATAGTCTTTCGTCACACTTGACTTTTTGAGCCCTTTGCTCAACTTCATGCCGTAGTATTCCGAAAGATTTTCAGGTGTAATATCCTGAACCGTATACTCATATTCCCGGAATACAGCAGAAAGCAGTTCAACCTTTTCCAGATATCCCGCCCATGTTTTGAGAGTAATTTTCTTGCCAAAGTTAAAATCCTTGTCCACAATCACTTTACACGGATCGCGGGATTGAACCCATTCCTCAAGCACATCAGCAAAAAGAGGTTTTTCGTTAGGGGGAGTAGGAATGCTTGGGTTATGTATCCCCGGGAGCATTTCATTAAGCTTGTTTTCATATTCTTCAATCGTGTCGTCCAACATGCTTTCTGCTCTTTTCTTATTACCCTTGACCGGCAAGCCCGTAGTCAGACTTTTACGATCCCGCTTTTTCTGTCCGGGCATTTGCCAACTTAACTTCATATGCCAGTAGCCGCGTACTGCTTCAATATGACCGGCAACGTCCACTTTGCTTTGTAGATGATCTGTATTCAAGCTCATTTCCTCCATTCATACAGATAGACTTCACCCACCATTGACAGTACCAGTGTAGCAATCGTGGGTGAATGATTCTATAAGTGTTGCACTATTTTTTGCTACCCTGGTCAACTTCAAGAAATTCAAGAATGAAAGGTTTTGGGAAACGGTATTCCCTCCCCACCTTCAAGCATTGAATTTTACCGCTTTTAACTATTCCATATGTAGTCTTGGCACTGATTTGAAGCAATTCAGTAAGCTGCTTCACATTTAAGACATCGGGATAGCTTTCCAAAAACCTTGCTCGATACTCCTGTTTTTCCATAAAAACACCCTCTTTCTGGCATATTAGCACTAGCTGTGCAGTACTGATTTTAACCAGAAGAGAGGGTGTTTGTGAAATTTTAGGTTGTAAGCTTTCTATCGTTGTTTTGTTTTGCGACTTAATGATTATTTCATTATTAAAAATGCAATAATTGAAAAGGAACAGTTAGACCCAATTTTATTATAAAATTAGCTTGTATATTATTCCGATATAATGCTATAATTAATTTTATGGAAAACTCTGTCATCTTGATATGAGGTGTATCGATATGGAATATATGAAAGTCAAAGAAGCCGCTGAAAAATGGGGGCTTACCGATCGGCGCGTGCGTATCTTGTGCGAACAGGAACGAATTAACGGAGTTATAAAAAAAGGCCGTTCTTATTTGATCCCTGCAGATACTGAAAAACCCATAGACGGCAGAAAACTGCGGGGTAAAGCAGTGCCGGCACAGTACCGTTCACTGTTTACTCGAATTGATTTAAAAAAAGAGAAGCTTGATGCCTGTAGGCCTCTGACGCCGGGCGAAACGGCCCGTTTACGTGATGAATTTATGGTTGAGTTCACTTATAACTCGAATGCGATTGAAGGTAATACCCTTACGCTCCAGGAGACAGCTTTGGTTTTAGAGGGCATTACCATTGACCAGAAACCGTTGAAAGACCATTTAGAGGCTGTGGGGCATCGAGATGCTTTTGTATATGTACGACAGCTTGTAAGTAATAAAGTTCCTTTAGAAGAAAGGATTATAAAAGAAATACACTCCCTTGTACTGATGGATCGGCCTGAAGATAAGGGAATATATCGCCGCATTCCGGTTCGCATCATGGGTGCCACCCATGAGCCGCCGCAGCCTTATATTATTCCGAAGAAGATGGAGCGATTAATTGAGGATTGTAACAAAAAAAGAGGAGCAATGCATCCTCTTGAGAGAATCGCATGGTTCCATCTCATTTTTGAAGGCATCCATCCTTTTATTGATGGCAATGGACGAACAGGTAGGCTAATTATGAATTTTGACTTGATGCAAAATGGCTATCCACCGGTTAATATTAAATTTATAGACCGAAAGCGGTATTACGATGCGTTCGATTTCTACTATCGAGATGGAAGCGCAGATTCAATGGTGATGATGATCGGCCAATATGTGGAGGAACGACTGGATCGCTACCTGGAAGTATTATCTAAATAGTGGGAACTACAGAAACCTATTGGAGAGAGTTAGGATAGGTACTGATAACGTCTTTCTAAAAAAGCATTTTAAGTTACTTGAGTTGTATAATTTGTTTATAATGCGAAGCTCAATCGGATTCATAAGAATATTTTTGTATAACATTTGGGGGATTAGAAATGTATTTGAGTGGTTTGCAGTTAATAAATTTTCGCAATTTCGAATCAGCTTGTTTCATATTTAACGAAGGCCCAAACACAATTATTGGCGAAAACGATTCTGGAAAATCAAATGCTATAACTGGCTTAAGATTTTTATTAGATGATTCCTTTCTTTACAATACTAAGCGCTTGAAAGAAAGTGATTTTTCATATGCCCTTAATAATTGGAAAGGTCATTGGATAATAATTTCTGCTACTTTTAGCAATATAACAAGTACCGAAAAAGAAAGTGACATATGCGCTAGTCTAATAGTAGATGATGAAGAAAATATCGCTTCTATGAGTTCTCTGATTAGCACCGACAATAGAGATCATGGCGTTGTCACGTTGTTTATAAGGCCACAAAGAGGTATTAGAAAAAAACTCTTTGATGCTTCTGGAGACGAGGAGATCTTTAATGAGATACGCAATTCAATAAGATTAGTTGACTATGAATTCTGTTTTACATCGAAATCAAAAGCGGACTTTTGTAATGATAACATGTATAAAAGTATCGTAGGAGATATTGATTCATTTGAAGCCACTAATCCTGAAGATGATGATACAAGTATCCTTGGTCATCGCATAACTGTAGCTGATGTACAAAATCATATATCATTGGTTTATATTGACGCTCTTAGAGATGTTCTTAGAGAGATGCATATACCAAGAAACCCAATCAGAAGAATAATTGAAACGATTGAAGCCGGCATTGATCCCGCTCATATCACAACGGTAAAAGATAAAATCAAAGACCTTAATGATGCAATAACGAATATAGGTGAAATCGGCGTAATAGGTCAGGGGCTAAATAAAAAGCTTTTGGATATTTTAGGTGTGGTATACTCTCCAGAAATCAGCTTATCATCTGAATTATCTGATGAAATAAATTCACTATCAAAATTTATTGCCATGAAACCAAAGAACGAAGATGATCTTGATTTATTGGGTCTAGGGCATCTTAACATGATTTACCTTGCACTTAAAATTGTTGAATTTGAAACATGCCGTTCCAGAGAGTTACTAAATATTATGGTTATAGAGGAGCCAGAAGCGCATATTCATGCACATATCCAAAAAACGCTATTTAACAATTTGAGTGTAACAAATAATTATACTCAAGTATTGATGACAACACATTCCGTACATTTAGCTGAGGCATCTGAAATATCCAGGATGAACATATTGAAAACTCTCAATCAGACATCAATTGCAATGCAACCCATCCGTCAACTTGACCAATACGGAAAAGATAATCTGAATAAGAAAAGCCTATCTCTGACCAACTGTATTGAACGGTATTTGGATGCAAAAAGAAATGTTTTGCTATTTTCCAAAGGTGTTTTATTAGTTGAAGGCGATGCGGAGGAGATATTGATACCCAACATGGCTAAAGCCGCCTATGGAATAAGTCTTGATGAAATCGGGGTAGGATTAGTTAATGTTGGGAGCACTGCCTTTGAATATGTTGCAAGTTTATTTGACCAATTAAGAATACAGCGATATTGCGCTATTCTATCTGATTTGGACAAGCAAGCAGTTGACCCATCAAGCACATACTATAAGTCAAATGCCGAGAAAAAGGGGCAGGAACGTAAAGAAAAACTTAATCGATTATATTCAAGTAACTTATGGGTTGATATGTTTTATGCTGACCATACATTCGAAATAGAATTCGTTAATTGCGGTGACAATTTTAAGTATGTATCTGCTGCAATAAAAAAAATATATACGCAAAAAGCTGTTATTACAAGCCACCAGGAAGAAATCAACAATGAAAATAGCCGGAACGAAGAAATGCTTATGCTTTCGGAAAAAGAAGGCAAGGGATGGTTGGCTACAATAGTATCTGGTGAATTGAATTATAATATTAGAATTCCTGAGTATATTGTATATGCTCTAGCATTTGCTTCCCAAGAAACAATGTCGTTGCAGATCTATGCTAAAATGCTCAATTATACTCTTGCTTTATATGATGATGAAAAAGCTAAGCATTATTTGGATTTATTACGTAATTCCAGAGATAATGTATCTCTCTCGGAAGCTATTAACGAAATACTTGAAGATACCTATCTTGAAGAAGATGTCGTTTTCGAGTTTATTAAGTTTTGTGAACAATTTCAGCAGCGAATAGGTCTTGGTGATGACGATGAATGAAGACCTTGAATTGTTATTAGATAAATTAAACGAACAACAAAAAACTATTGTTATGTCAAACGATAATATACTTGTCACTGCCTGCCCCGGCAGCGGGAAAACAAGGGTTTTGACATATAAACTTGCTTATACAGCTCTGTCGAATCCGCATTCCAATAGAAAAATAATCGCAATAACATACACAAATAGAGCCGCAGATGAGATAAAGGATCGATTAGAATTATTGGATATTGACCAGTCAGCTATCTGGGCTGGGACAATTCATCAGTTTTGCTTAGAATACATTATTTATCCATACGCCATGTCATTACCTAGGCTATGTAAAGGTTTTACAATCATAGATGAATATGTGCATGATCAATATATCCAGCAAATTTTAGACAAGTTCAGCATTAATATTCCTTCATATCAGAAAAGTAAGATTATAACAATGTTAAACAATGATATGGAAATTATTGAAACCCAATTTCCACAGGTAGTTAAAGGCTATCATGATCTATTAATACAAAATAAAGAGATTGATTTTGACCTAATATTAAGCCTTTCCTATCAGATTCTCAGAAACCACCCGATCGCATCAGTAAATATCGCTGGCATAATAAGAAGTGTTTGTGTTGACGAATATCAGGATACAAACGAACTACAATATCAAATTATCGGGATTCTGACAAAAACTAATAATAGGATTAAGGTAATGTTTGTCGGAGATACAGATCAAGCAATTTACACGAGCCTAGGGGGTATTGCTAAAAGCATCAAAGAAATCGAAGAAATAACAGCCTTGAGGTTTACAAGAGAAACCTTAAACGGATGTTATCGTTCTACGCAAAGAGTCATTGATTATTATTCTTATTTTCAAAAGGAATCTTATAAAATTATTAGTCTTGCTACTCACGCAGAATTGAAAGGGATTATTTATTTAAACACATCTATTCATAAAGACGATATCTATGATTGTATTGCAGAACTCATCCGACATAAAATCGATCAAAACGTTCTTCCAGAAGAGATATGCGTAATTGCTCCGCAATGGTTTTTACTCTATCCCTTAAGCAGAAAATTACGAGAGCTCTTACCAGATATATCATTTGATGCTCCAGATATATCTCCCATCAAAGCAGACGATATGAATGTCTTTTATAAACTGGCACGACTAATATTCACAGAGCCAGGAAAAAAGGTCCCTCGCCGAAAGAGAATAGCTACTGAGATAATTAAAGTTTTATCAGAAGAATATAATATTTTGCTTAATGAGCATATTGACTGTTTTTGGATATTGCAAAAAATCAATAGTATACATCCAAATGCAGGTAATGGCGTTGACTACTACAAACATGTTATAGAAGAACTTTTTTCTTCCTGTGGCATCAATAGAGAGGATAACTCATCACTGTATTCTCTATATGATAACTTTATTGGCAAAACAGAAGAAAGGATAAAAAGACATTCCCTTTCAGATGATCTATCTGCTTTTTATAAGATGTTCAGAGAAAAAACCGGCGTGGTAATTACTACTTGCCATAAAATCAAAGGTGAAGAATACAATACGGTAATTGCTTTTGGAATTTTTTACGGAATGATCCCCCATTGGGATTCGATTTTCAGCCCGGTAATTTCAGAAGTTAACGAAGCGAAAAAAATGTTATATGTTATAGCATCCAGAGCGAAAGAATCATTGTATTTATTTGCTGAGCAGGGGCGAACAACAAGTAATGGGGCGGTGTATGCATTAACGGATATTTTGAAAACATACTCATATGATTACGATACTTAAAAATCTCACCTATTCATATATACAAAATGTGGATGTTACAATAAATATTAATAGGAGAGAACCGATGAATAAACACATACTGACCATATCAAATAATATTAAAGAAGATGATTGCCTATTCAGATATATTTCTTTGGCACAATTTATTTCCATGATAGAGAATAGAAAATTGTTTCTTAGAAAAGTTAAATTGTGGGACGATCCATGGGAAGCACCAGATGATCAGCTTCCTTTAATAAGTGATGACGGTACGGAAATTTATTCAGAATCCTTGTTAGCTGCATCTACAGTTGGTCAATGCTGGACATATGAGAAAGATTCTGATGCAATGTGGAGGATATATTCCGGAGATAGACAAGGGATAATGATAGAAACAATTGCCAAAAATTTTGCTTCCATCGATAATCTGAGAAAAGCAGTACTATCAAAAGTTATCTATTATAATACCGGCAATTATATTGATTGTAGAAGAGAAGTTGAAAATAATCCAAGCTATTCTTTTGCTGGTGACATGGTATTAAAAAGAGAAACATTTAAACACGAAAATGAAGTTCGGTTACTCGTATGCTTACAAGCATACCCAAAAGAAATAGATCATATATGGGATATACCTATTGTTGGGTTTGGAATTGAACCAGAAATTTTTATTAAAAGTATTACCTTTGATCCGCGTGCTGATGATTGGTATGTAGAGACGATGAAAAAATATTGCTTTTCTAAAAACTTAAATTGTCCTATTGAAAAATCCACATTATATAAAAAGGATTTTTTTGCATCTGCAAATATTGTAAGGAAATATGAATTAGTCAAATAAAGAGGAGTATTTTTATAAACATTCCTTTATGAGAATAACATATGTGCTAATTTCCCATTATCCATTATATATATTTGAGAAGGAATAATACTATGTATAATTATGAATTAACAAAAATACAATCTGAAGTTGTTTCTAAGACAATGCAAGCACTGCATATGGCTGAGCTTGAAAATCATAAAAAAATCGGTATTATTTCAATGGTGACAGGTAGCGGAAAAACGGTATGTATACTTCAAATCGCAGCTGAAATGATACATGAGGGAAAAACTGTTTTATTACTATCTGATAGAGCAGTTCTATTAGATCAGTATTATGAAACCAGCAAGAACCTTAATTTGGGGATACAGCAACTCTATTTGCCAAAGACAGGATTTGAATTGCATTCTTTACTCGATGAAAAAAACATTATAATATTATCAACGCTACAAAAATTATCTTTATGCCAAAGCAAACGATATTATGATCAACCTATAAATCCAGTTTACCGAGACGATATTATAATTATTATAGACGAAGCCCAACAGAGTATGTTTGGGCGTATGATGAATGAGTTGTTAGCTCTATTGCCAAACGCTTATTATTTAGCTTTTACATCGTTTGAGATAGGCTATGAAACGAAACCGATAAAGGAAGTGTTCGGCGATGTCATATATCAGTATAGTTATTCAGAAGCTGTAGGAAATGGACAATTATTACCAATAAGGTATACAAGCGTTAGTTTTAACTTTCATGGCGCTTATGATGCTTTTGACGTTTATAGTAAAAGAAGGTTAGTATACGAAAAACCCTCCGGGTTTGTAGAAAAAATCGCGGATCAAATTTTAGAATATTGCCATGAACAACCAGGAAATAGAAAGGCCATTGTTGTCAATCAAAGTATCACCGAAGCAGAGCTATTATGTGAAGCACTACAGAGACGCTTACCCCCTTCAGCAGTGGGGGTATTGACGTCTCGCATGTTTCCCCGTCATCGCGAGGAGGTGAGCGAAGAGTTTACTGACACTGATAGCAAGCTTCGTATTCTCTTGGTTGTATCTGCTCTTATAATGCCCATATTCCCGCCTAATTTGGATACAATTTTTCTGCTTAAAAAAATAAGTCGAATTGAAATTCAGAGTTTAGCTGGGAAGGCTGCACGGCTATATCCGGGCAAAACATGTGTGGATTTATATGATTTTGTGAACAATCGCATTAGTGATGAGCTAGAGATAGCCTCAACTGTTGAGGAAGATGTGCCTTTGGAAAATAATAAAAGTCTCCTTCATGCTCTAAGCACCTGTTTGGCTAAAGAGGATTTTACTTATGCGCAGTCCACTTTCACAGAAATAAATGAGCCATTATATCAAAAACTAAAAAAGGAACTTCCATTTTTAGAAGAATCTACAGATACGTTTTGGCCGACAAATATGGATGCAACTAAAATATTCAGCCACTTGTGGAATTATTTTTCGATTAACTCAGTTTTTGAACCTGATATAGAAATGATTGGACAGGTATCCAAAGAACAGCTTCAGCCGAAATTGCGTCAAGGGATGAATGAAGTAAAAACGCAGATTTTAAAGCCATATGAAAAAGGGAAATTGCTCGAAACAGACATATTAAAACTGCTTAAAGCCTTCTTTCTGATAGACGATGATACCGGCGATTATATCCTGAAAACTCTAAGAAAACAGCAGGGCGGTATGCAGAATGGATTTGATATTGATTTTACTTATCGCAATCATGCTGGCGAGTCAGTCCGCTGCGTTATGGAATGTAAAAATAAAAAAACGCCAATCACTACGGAGGATATCCTCGATAAACTTGAAGATTGCAGACAACGGGCATACCAGGTTGAACATTGGATTCTGATCAGTCCATGTGCAAATGTTGAGAATAAACTCAATGAATACATAAAAATATGGGAATATGAGGATCGTTGGGAACCCATTAAAAAAGTACAATTCTGGACTCCGGATGAAGCCGTAGAAGAATTTCTTGGAATCGAATCAAAAATCTATGATCACTATTACCCATCAAAATATGATTCGGAAGACCATCCAAGACATTGGAGTGAGGAACACAGGAATGCTATTATTGCAAAATGGAAAGAGAAATTGAAAACGGTTCCTTCACTTCCGAAATCATGGAGAGAGTATATACGCAATCCGCACTATATTCTATTGAGTAATGAAACTGATAGTCTAACCCGTGAAAAATACGAATCGCTTTATGGTAAACATATTGAAATAAAAGCCTTGGATGAAGCGGGCATGCTTAAACACCAGTCAATGCGGCAATATCTCAATGAGTGGCTGAAAAGTGATTGCAGATGTATGCTGCTCCTTGGTGATTTTGGCGACGGTAAAACTTATTTCACTTATGCCTATACCCGCCGACTAAGTGAGGAATATGTGCAATTTCCGGAAACAGGATGGCTTTCGATACGGTTCTGTCTGCGTGACTACAAACCAGGGGATACTCCTCAGGAATTTGTCGAGCGCCGTTTAAAAGCATTTAATTCTAACTTAAGAGATTGGAATGATATCAGAAACAAAAGAGTTCTTGTTATTTTAGATGGGTTTGACGAAATGTCTACTTGTATCGGCGATAAAAATATTAATAACAATTTGAAAGAACTCGTAGCCCTTTATCATTTTTTTGCCGGTATGAAAGTCTTGATTACATCACGCAAACATTTTCTGTACCATGCACTCAATAAAGAGTATTTACTCGAACGGTTAGACTCCCCTGAAATTGTTCAATTAGCGTCTTTTTCCCGAAAAGAAGCAACGGACTATCTTGAGGCAGTCGCGGAGAAAGCCGGGGTAAAAAGGCAGATGAACCAAATAAAACGCACTAAGGATGTGGTAGGTCTCGCCGCCAAACCTTTATTTTTACAAATGGTCCGAGATACCATGCTCAGCGGGAGGAAAATAAGCGAGTGGAATACGATTACGCTTTATGAAAGTTATATCAGCAATTGTATCGACCGTAAATTCGAATACCAGCTCGAATCTCCGGAATTGCACCTGCGTGTAAGAACGAAGCAGAATCTGTTGCGCATTTTGGAGGATCTGGCCTGGGTAATACAAGAAAGTAACGGTGAATCCATCAGTATAGAGCAATTCAGACAATATACTAGCGAAGAGCAAATTGACAAGCTATTATGGAATCTGTCAAATTCGGATGAAGACACTCTTAGCGATGCCAAAAACCGCATTTCTATTCGTTCTTTATTAAAATTGAATTCCGAACAATTGGAGTTTTGCCATCGGTCCATGAGAGAGTATTTTGTAGCACGGGGACTTGCCAGAAATCTGTGCAGTGATGGCTATGAAAAAGCAAAAGAATTTCTTGCTAATCATTCTTTATCAACAGAAATCATCTACTTTTCGGCAGAATATATCAAGGAAACTCTTTCTGAAAAAGAGAAAGTCTTTATTGCGGACCGGTTAATATATGCGGTTCGCCACTTATTAAGCGGACAAAAATGCAACAGTTTAGATTTGCTTTATCAGTTGTTAGGAGAGTTACCAGGTGATTCCTGGAATGGTTTGCATCTTGACTATGCCCATTTGCCCCACGCGGATTTATCCGGTAAAAATTTCTCCTACACCTCGCTTCGCTTTGCAGTGATGGATAATGTAAACTTTAGAAATGCCGATTTTTCATATGCGGATTTGACAGGTGTAAGATTAGAAGAGACTTCTCCGGTAACTGCCATATATACTAACCCCCATGACGAATATTTTTATGCTGAATATGAAGATAAATGCATACGAAGGTGGAATGAAATTAATGCAAGCGATATGCAGTCATACAAACTAAAGGCAAATGCCCAGCCGGCAACATTTATAATTCCATTTAGCAATGGTGTGATAAGAATAAATAATCGAATTTGCTGCATGATGGAAAAAGGGGATGATGGTTTACAACCAAAAGCTCAGTTTCGGGTGCGAGCAGGAATGATACCCCTGGAATTACGTGACAACATGTTACTATATAAAGAAAATGGGGATGATGAGAGCGAATTATTGTATCTAGCGGATTTGAAAACATCAAAAATACTTAATTATTCTCAAGTGCCTGTGAAATCGACTTGTTCGTTTTTAGATTCCGGGACCTTTATAGTTTACACAGAAGACATTGGAGCCACATTGGTTTGCAGGGACAGAGATCCGCTAGTCATCCTAGATGAAAAGGGTATAACCTGCCTGTGTGTAACATCAAACACAGAGCGGCATTTACGGCTTGCGTTTGGATTTCGTCACGGCAAAATTATGCTGTTTGATTTGTTTTTAGAAGAGGAATGGCGTGTCAAACACTATATCGCAATTGAAGGCTGCCACTTCTACATTAAGTCGGTCGATATGTTGAACCATGATGAAATTCTGGTTTCAGACTTAATTGGCAATATTTTTGTTCTGCCTGTAAAATCGCGCTTTGAAAATGACGAAGTCCGTAAATACAGCTTGCAACTTATATGTTCTGGTATGAAAATTGACCATTTGAAGTCTGATAAAGAATACAGTGTATTAAAAGGACTAATAGAGCCCTCCGAAAGTGAACTACTAAGACAGTACAAATTAAGAGAAGCCAATGCGCTTGGGGTAAGGCCTCAAAACTTAAGCTGATATAGAGAATTAAGTAGATCACCATAGGCTGGGGAGACAGCATTTTGACATTAGCATTACACACGTATATTTTTTCTTGATGATTATACTGGTTCTCTATTGATAGCTCACCAATTTACCTTATAGAAGTGTATTTTTTTAACAAAAAGAGCTTATGTTAAGGGAAAAAATAATTATATTAAATTATGTGTGAAGGGTGTAAGCAGTCAAGCAAAATACAGAGTTTTTCGCCACAAAGTGCAGAGTTTTTCAGGTAATGCTTTTGCGGTGCTCTAAGCGGTAACTGTTGCCCGTCATGTTGAGGATCTCGCAGCGGTGAATCAGACGGTCTAGGATAGCGGTTGTAATGGTCGCATCGCCAAGGAACTCGGCCCACTCGTCAAACCCTTTGTTGGATGTAATAATCAGCGAAGTGCGCTCGGCCATGGAAGATACAAAGCTAAAGAACAGATTGGCCTCTGCTGGCGAGAGCGGCATAAAACCCACTTCATCAACAATTACCAGCGCAGCCTTGCTTAGATATTTGAGCCGCCGTTTGCTGGCCCCGGAGATTTCGGCCGTCTTGAGAATCTTCATCAGGTTGTCTAAGGTTTCAAAGGCCACCGCATAGCCCAAGTCCAGCCCCTTCACAGCCAGGGACAGAGCAAGATGTGTTTTTCCAACGCCGGGAGGCCCCAGAAAACAAACGTTGTACGCTTGCTCAACCCAAGTCATATCGCTCAGTCGCAGCATCTGCTCCTTGGAAACACTGCGCTGGAATCCAAAGTCAAACGAATCCATGGTTTTCTCAGCCGGTAAGTTGGCTCTGCGGCAGCGCAACAGATTTTGCTTTTGTATCCGAAGCCGTTGCTGTTCCTGCAAAAACAGCTCTACGCTTTCCACGGGGGTCAAGGTGTTCTTCCCAGCAAAAAGTGCTTCAAAATCTATGGGGTTCATGCGCAAGTCGGAAAGCAGTCCACTTACCCGGTCAATGGGGCGCATTATTTAGCACCTCCCGCCTTGGCATAGACGCTAAGGGAGCGCTTTTGCGTTGTCACATGGTATTTTGCACTGCTCACCGGAAGGAGCAGCGCTGGCGGTTCGGGCTGTTTAGGGACCCTGTGCTCCAGATAGCCTTTTATGTAGTTGGCACTGTAGAGTTTGCTGTCATGACAAAAATCAGCCGCTTCCAGGACAGCCTCAATACCATACTGGTCGCAGAGTGTGTGGATCAGTTTAAACTGGTCTCTGGCATACCGGGATTTCTCGGTACGGATCTCCTGGAGGAAATCATCCGCCTTGCCAAGCAGAAGCACGCCTAGTGCAGCTTGCATCTGATCCAGGGAACTGGTCCTATCGCGTTGGTGGCTTGTACTTTGGATAAGCAGACCTCTCCCGCTGGAAAGGCGGTGCTCGCAGATTGGCTCTCCAAAAACCGTCTGGATGAATAACATGCCGTCCTTAGGCACAATGCAAACCTCTTTCTGCCTGTTGTAAGTGCCAAGCGGAACGGAATATCGGTTGCTGTCATAAAGAATGGTATTGTCCTTGCGGACCGTTCTGCAAAGGGTGGCGCCATGAGTTTCTGCGCACTCGACCAGTGGACGCAGGTGTTCCCGTTCTTCGGCAAAGACTTCCGCAGGAACGCGCTTGGTTGTTCCGTGGATTTTGGCATTGGCGGTACGTTCCAGCCAATCCAGGCAGCTGCTGTTTAGGATATCATCATCCACGTAGAGTCGGTTTTCCAGGAAATTGCCCTTCACATATTTTACGGTGCTTTCTATCTTGCCTTTGCTTTCCGGGTCGGCGCCACGGCACATATAAATGCTCAGTTTGCATTCCTGCCGGAGTTTTTCAAACTCATAGGTATGGATGATATCGCCAGCATTTTCTGCCACACAAACGATACTGTCCTGGTCTAAGACCAGTTCTTGCGGGATTCCCCCCATATACCGAAAGCAGTGGTGGCAGGCTCGCACTAAATCGGTAGCGGCGTAGGGGCGACTCTGCAGCTCGGCATATTTAAAACGGGAGTGGGCCAGAACAAAGGCGGCTGTATAGACCTTGGTGCGGCCACTGCCTACGTTTTTCAACCACTTCTCGCCAAAATCCACTTGCAGCTGCTGCCCCATGGGCAATTCCGGAACGGCTGCATAGTCTCGTGGATTGGGGGCTTTGCGGAGATCATACGTGTTGCGCAGGTCTTTCACATATCGGGAGACCGTGCGTTCGCTAAAGGTCGCTTTGTAGTGTTCTTTTAACCAATCACAAACCTGAGCCGCACTCAGTGTGGGATAATCCCGCAGCCAGCAGACGATGGTGTCCTGGTAATCGTCCAGCAGTCTGACCTTGCACACGCTGGCTGTGTTGGTTTCATACTCATCTACGGTCATCTTCCAATAGCGGTCCACCGTTCTCCAGTTAAGGCCAAGGCTTTTTGCCACGGCATCTTTTCGGAATCCTTGTTCTTTGAGTTGCTGTATTTTACTATACACAGAATATCCCTTCATTTCTCACAGCCTCCATCCTCAGCCTGTTTCCATTGTATCAGCTGGCTGAAAACTGTGTAGTTGTTGGCGAAAAACTGTGTACTTTGTGGCGAGAAAGTCTGTAGTTCTATTGGCTTAAAACTCTGTACTTTAGTTTACCATTTACAAAGGGAAATTCTCAAATATTTTATTACATTTATCTTTGGAATTCTATATGCCCGCCCTACTTTAATACAAAGGATTTTCCCATCATTTATAATTTTATAACCCGTTTTAGTGCTGACGCCAAGCATTGCACTCATTTGATCTACGTCCAAAATGTCGGGGTAATCCTTAAACATTTGATCATATGCATTATTTATAGTTGATTTTTTCATGTTTAACAGCTCCTTTCATGGATTTCATTTTCTGATATGTTCCAATAGCTTCCGTCAACTTCTAAAAGTTTTTACTTTTAAATTATAATAAATTCCACTAACCTCTCCTAACTTCCGACTAAGGCTCACCACTCGAAATGCATTTGCCGGGTTCACTGGCACGTGGGTTCGAATCCCACTCGCTCCGCCAGACATTTCACAGCGACATGGAACCAAACTCCATGTCGTTGTTTTGTTCTCTGTCCATAAAAGCATCAGTCATATTCTTATGTTTCAGTGATGGCCGAGTGATGCATTGACCTTTGATGTAGTTAGGGTGAAACAGCTTGCCCATCTCATCCACACAAACATAGTCGGCGTAGGTATTATCGTAGTTTTTCTTAAACAGTTCTGGACTTTGTTTTCAACTTGCCCTCTGCGTAAATCACCTTTTGTCCCTCGGCTTTGCCTTCCGTAACTTTGTGGTTTATGGAGATGTAAGAATAGATGTCGCTTTTCTGAGTCAACAGCGGCATCAGATATATTTCTTTATAAATGTTTGATTTTCCCAGCTTATCGGCTATAATAATATTATATATTAAATCAGCCAGAGGGGTGAGCGTATGTATATCAAACGGCACATGGAAGATACCGTGAAAAAAATCGAGAAGATGTTTGGTGCTGTCATTGTGACCGGTCCCAGGCAGGTAGGCAAAACCACCTTGCTGAAAGAGATCAAACCGGATATCCCATACCTGACGCTGGATGACCCGATTATGCTTCGGACTGCGGTAGAGGAATCCGGCACCTTTTTCAAGGCGTCGCCGCCACCGGTTTTCGTTGACGAAATTCAATATGCGCCCAACCTTTTTCCATATATTAAAATGGCTCTGGATCAAAGCCATAAGAAAGGTCAGTTTTATCTGTCGGGATCACAGCAATTCAAGCTGATGAAAAATGTCAGTGAATCACTGGCGGGCCGCATCGGGATCATGAATCTGCTTGGGCTTTCCCTGCGTGAAATTAGCGGGATTTCGTTTAGCAATCCTTTCATCCCAACGCCGGAATACTTCGCCGAACGCAAACAGGAATTGGTCGACACCGACTATCAAAACATCTGGAAAACCATTCATCGCGGAAGTATGCCGGAAATGTACGCGGGCGGCGAGGCTATGGACTGGCAGCTGTTCTATGGCGCTTATACCAAGGCCTATATAGAACGGGATGTCCGAGAGCTTACGCAGGTCGGTGACGAGGTCAAGTTCATTAATTTCATGACTTCAATAGCAAGCTGCACAGGACAGCTCTTGAACCTGGCTTCAGTTGCCCGAGATGTAGGCATCAGTCAGCCCACAGCCGACCGTTGGCTGTCGGTTCTGCGCGCCTCTAATATCGTTTGTCTGCTCCAGCCTTACTTCAACAATGTCGCAAAACGGGCTATAAAAACACCTAAGCTTTATTTCCTGGATACCGGCCTTGCTGCCTATCTGACCCGTTGGAACACGCCAGAGGTCCTGCAAAACGGAGCTATGGCCGGGGCTTTTTTTGAAACCTTCGTTATCTCCGAAATAATCAAAAGCTACTATAACGCGGGCATGCTTGAGCCGCCGCTCTATTACTACAGGGATAAGGAACAGAATGAGATTGACCTGATGATTTATCAGGATATGACCTTATACCCGATCGAGATTAAAAAGCATGCTGACCCAAAGCGGGATGACATTGCGGCGTTCAATATGCTGGATAAGCTGGGCAACGTGAAACGCGGCCCCGGAGGTGTGGTGTGCATGTATGACAAGCTCCTGCCATTTGGCGGGGACGATATGGTTATCCCGCTGAAGTATTTATAAAGCATCAACTTTTGATGACCGGTCTATAGATACAAAAGAAGCACTGTTGAGTTTAAAGAGGAAACACCTTGGGAAATAAGTATTCAGTAAAATTACTGCCTCGTGCATACCGCAATACGATACGGTATTCGAGAAACCAGCTTTAAGAGTTCGATGCTCACATCCTGCTCACGAATATCCGAAAAACGTGCTTGGGTGAGCATTTTCTCCAAAGCCTCTCGCCGCAAGCATAACAGCCCTCAAACCAGCATAAATACGCCATTTTTCCCGCTCGGAGCAACACCAAAAAGCACCACGAAACCCCTCGCGAACCCTCATTACCAACGACTCGAAATCGTTCGGTCGGCTTTTAAACCGGCCCGTGGGTTCGAATCCCACCGCTTCTGCCAAGTAAACAGACCTGTTTTACAGAATACCGGAGAAATCCGGGCTTCGGTCAGAGAGATAGTGTGGAACACGAAGGGTATGATAAAGCGTTGAGCACAGACGGACGGGAAAACTCGCACGGGCAGGATATTACGATTTTCCTGCGCGATACGAGTCTCTGCGGAAATTGCACTTATGCGATTAAACCGCCGTATACCGAACGGTACGTACGGTTGTGGTGTGCTGCGAAAGCTGGATCGGAGATGGAGGAAGGCCCTCCGGCAGGGACTGGTCAGGCGGACCTGCCAAACAACCTTCTGCTGCTGTAGCCAAAAGCTATGGTAGCGAGCGACGAAGGAAAAGTCCATAAAAAAAATGGGCATGTAAGTTCTATTGATGTCCCGATTGCAGGATGATTCAATCGCGCGGCTGGCTAAGTTGCTCTCCATACTGGCATACACCAGTATCTTCATCATTGTGACGGGATTTGTTGCCGGGGGGCGGCCTGTGCGCTTGTATGCTCTAAAAAGCTCCGTGTAATCCATCTCCTCCATGATTTCATCTAAGAGCCGCACACTGTCGTCTTCCGGAATTACTTTCCCGGCATAAAACTCGTCGATTTTTAGTTGCATATTCCGTTTTCCTGTGCCATAATTTTGTTGGTGTATTATGTTTTTCATCAATTCAAGTATACCAAAAACAGAGCCCTTGTGCCTGCTTTCGCAGTCACTTTGGCTCTGTTTTTTAGGCTGTTTTGCTATAGCCCCTTATTTTATTTCACTTAGCACTGGTGGCAATCGTAATTGTGGAGCTGTTGGTTCAAACGTTAACAGAGAGAAGCCTTGTCAATCCATGTCATGGCGTTAGCTGGTGCCAATGGTTCACTTTTCACCAGGCGTACTGATATCTTGTATCCTAAAGTGGAATAAAAAGAAAAGAACATTTATTCGCTCTGAGATTGGTATGCAAGATTTTAACATGCTAAATTAAAAGGAATAATTGAGTCCAGTTTATTGTGAAAATGGCTTGTATATTATTCCGATAATATGCTACCATATAAATGTCTGGAAAAACATGTCATCTTAATATGAGGTGTATCGGTATGGAATACATGAAAGTCAAAGAAGCCGCTGCAAAATATAATGCTCCCCATTGTCAAGACACGGAACTGAAAAATTTAAGTTAGTTCTCCTCTCCGTGTTGATTTTATTAAGCAGCCACAATGCGCTTACTTTTTGAGTAGACATCTAAGGGACAGACCCCAGCTAATGAAGAATGGGGACGATAGGTATTGTAGGTTTTCATGTATTCGTTGAGCATCTGTCTGAGTTCCCGCGGCGTCGCGTATTCATTGACGTATATTCTGTCATATTTCAACGTTCTGAAGAATCTCTCGGTTCGGGCATTATCAAGGCATTGCCCTCGGCCATCCATGGAAATTTTCACGCCGGCGCTTTCGAGCAGCAAAATATAATCTGGATTCGTGAAATGGCCCCCCTGGTCACTGTTGATAATTTCGGGCTTTCTATGACTCATGGCACGTTTTAAGCAACTCAGGACAAAAGATTTATCAAGCGTACTGGACAGTTCGTAGTCAACAATATAGCGGCTGTACCAATCGATAATGACGAATAGGTACATGAATCCTTTTTTCATTCGAATATATGTAATGTCTATCCCCCACACCTGATCCGGCCGGTTGATTTCCAGCTTGCGCAACAAGTACGGCCGGATGTATTGGGAATGGTACCGTTTGCTTAGATTGGGTTTCGGATAAATTGTGTAAATCCCCATATCCCGCAGGATGCGGCGAACTCGTTTTCTGTTGATAAGCAAGCCATAGTCTCTTCTCAGGATTGTTGTAATGGTTCGGTAGCCCCAGGTTGGCTCACCCGTGTGGATCTCATCGATCCGGCGCATCACAAATAATTCCGCATCGGAAAGGGTCTTCTGCTCAGAAATACGGCGGTAAACACTGCTGCGGTTAATGCTCAGCAATTGCGCCTGGCGCTTAACGCTAATTCGGGGATTGTCCCGGTCAACGAAACTTTTTCTGCCAGTCGGCTCCGACAATTTGCTCAGATTTTTTTTTGAGCCAGTCCACCTCGTAGGTGAGCTGACCAACCTTGCGTTCAAGTTCTGCTACGTGACGCTGCTGTTTATCAAGTTCTTTCTCGGCATCCGAAGGCCCTTTCTTAAATACCTCCGCGGCTCGTTCCAGAAACTCTTGCTTCCAGCGGCTGATAACAACAGGACTGATACCGTACTTTGCGGCAATTTCATTGACGGTGGAGGCTTCCTGTATTACCTCCAGGACTACCTTGGTTTTAAACTCGGCTGGATAATGGTTTCGCTTATTCATGTTTTCAGTATAACTTATTTTTCCCTGCTTTGTGTCTCATCCTATGGGAGCATTATAAAATGGGGGCTTACTGATCGGCGCGTGCGTATCTTGTGCGAACAGGAACGAATTAACGGCGTGATAAAAAAAGGCCGTTCCTATTTGATCCCTGCAGATGCTGAAAAGCCCATAGACGGGAGAAAACTGCGAGGTAAAGCGGTGCCTGTACTGTACCGTTCACTGTTTACGAGAATTGACTTAAAAAAAGAGAAGCTTGATGCCTGTAGGCCACTGACGCCGGGTGAAACAGCCCGTTTACGCGATGAATTTATGATTGAGTTTACTTATAACTCGAATGCGATTGAGGGTAATACCCTGACGCTTCAGGAGACAGCTTTGGTTTTAGAGGGCATTACCATTGACCAGAAACCGCTGAAAGACCATTTGGAGGTTGTGGGGCATCGGGATGCTTTTGTCTATGTGCAACAGCTTGTAGGCAATAAAGTTCCTTTAGAAGAAAGGATTATAAAAGAAATCCATTCCCTTGTACTGATGGATCGGCCTGAAGATAAGGGTGTGTATCGTCGTATTCCGGTTCGCATCATGGGGGCAGCCCATGAGCCGTCGCAGCCTTATATGATTCCAAAGAAGATGGAACAGTTGATTGAGGATTGTAACAAAAAAAGAGGAACAATGCATCCCCTTGAGAGAATCGCATGGTTCCATCTCATTTTTGAAGGCATCCATCCTTTTATTGATGGCAATGGACGAACAGGCAGGCTGATTATGAATTTTGACATGATGCAAAACGGCTACCCACCGGTTAATATTAAATTTACAGACCGAAAACGGTATTATGATGCCTTCGATGATTACTACCAGGATGGAAATGCAGACTCAATGGTGTTGATGATCGGCCAATATGTGGAGGAGCGACTGGATCGCTATCTGGAAATATTATCTAAATAGTAGGAGTTACAGTAATTTATTGGAGAGTATAAAAAGGGCTTGAACCTCAGTGGCTCAAGTCCTTTTTACAATGGATGACGGGACGATTGCTCTACCGTCAACTTTGCTTTTGTTCCGGATTACGGTTATTTCGCCTTCTTTACTGCTCTGCCTGTGACGACGCCGTTTTCATCTTTGGAAAACTGAATGGCGGTTTCTTCTTTTCCATCCCCGATTACGCTGACTGTTTTCCATACGCCTGTTTCCCCATCTTTAAACAGGCCATCCAGAGAAGTTTTCAAATCACCGCTATCATGCTGATAGCAGGCCAATCCGCTCTCGTCATAAGTAACTTTCTTTATGGACTCGGGCAGGACAATACCGTCGGCAAATTCTTTGTCCCAGTCGATGGCCGGTTCCGTACTTGTTGGCGGTTCAGGCACAGGATTTAATAATTCCTTAAGATACTTTTCAGCTTTTTCATGGTCGGATTTTTTCACGTCAAGCGGCAAATCAAAAAGGGCATTGGCTTCTTTATTATTTGCATTCGTTGTGATTTCACCGGTTTTTTCATTGTAGCTTACCGTTCGATTATTGATGAAGCTTCCGGTACCGGCATAAAGATACACCCCTCTGTCGGCAAACATTTCAATGCTGTCACATTCAATCATTCTGTATATGATCCCGTCGACGACGCATTCGCTGTATCCGCCATTCATAGTGAATATATTTACCTGCCAGGGTTTTTGTCCCTTTATCAGGGGAGAGATGATAAATGTAGTCTGACCGTAACGTTCATCACTGGGTCCGGGCATCGGGCTCCCATCTTCCTTTGCAATTGAGACGACGGCATAGGTCCTGTCAGGGTGGATATCCTCTACGGAACTTTTCATATCGCTTAAGTTCTTGCCTGAGGTGATTCCAAGCAATGTAAAGGTATAATCACCCGAAGTTATGGATTTATTAATTAGAATTGCATTTTCACGATCAAAAGCCTTCGCAAGAGTTTTATCTCCCAGGTTTTCAGCAACCTGTTTTGGGCTGAGAAACTGCCAGGCTGCAAGTGCCGAGGTCGACATCAGCAGAACGATAGCAGTAATCAGGGCAACTGCCATTCTTTTTCGGGCTGGTTTCATAGTTTTATTCTCCTTTAGTTTGGATTTGATTTTTTGGTTTAGAGCTTCACCGGGTTCAGCTGTCGAGGAAAGAGCCTGCTTTAGCAATTGCTCCAGTTGTTCGTATTTTTCCATACTTAACCAACCTCCAAAGCATTTTTTAGAGTCTTACGAGCCTTGTAAAGCCTGCTTTTTACGGTACCCTGCGGAATCCTAAGTGCTGATGCGATATCTTCAACGGACATTTCCGCAGTGTAATACATGTACAGGGGTATTTTAAGCTTGTCATTCAGCTTATCCGCTGCAGTCCGCACTACTGCGCAGCGTTCTTTCAATAGGAGGATCTCTTCGGGCGTTGATGGATTGACGAACATGAAGCTGCTGACGCTCTCTTCGTTCAGTTCTTCCTCGGGTGCTATTCTTTGCCGTCTAAGATATTTGCGGCGATTGTTCTTCCATAGCCCAACTGCAAGGGAAATGAGAAATCCTTTCGGATTATTGCCTTTATCAATTTTGGTGCACAGTTCCATCGCTTTTAGGAAGGTCTCCTGATACAGGTCATCTGCATCGTTTTTGTTTTTCGCAAGCCTTAGGCAGAATCCGTAAACGGCTTTACCATACAGCATCACAAGATTATCAATATCCATATTGTCCAAAACTCTTCTCCTTTTCGCAGGGTACGACCTCTTCGCTGATTTTTCCCGCTACGGCTTTCTGTAATGGGATATTGTAATAGGTGATTTTAAAGGAAACATGGTAGGATCGATCACATTCACCTGAAATAGCTATTCAATTATATATCGTCATTAACTTGTCAATCGGTTCATTCTTGGATGGAGAAAGAGACGTTACTCCTTTCGGGGTAATGACCAGGTTCGTATTCTTCAAAATCGGGAGGATATTGTTTTTTCAGGATACTGGACCTATTTGATTGGAATGTCAAAAACCCAAATTGTTCTTGACATGGGGTACACAATAAAATCCAACGCTATTGTAGTGACATGGCGAGTGAGATGTTTTAAAGCTTTATGCATAAATTTTGGCCGAATGATTGAAAATTAGGTTTGAGTAAATTTCTTGGCAAGACTTAATACGAGGGGGGTAGGTTATGTTAGAAATATATTATCCAAATAATTCTGAGGATATTAGAAATGTAAGATTTCTTTTTGAAGACTATGCAAATTCAATGGGTTTTGATTTAGATTATCAGAATTTCAACGAAGAACTTGAGGAATTACCCGGGAAGTACTCGCTACCACACGGTTTTCTTTTACTTGCAAAATTCAACAATAACGCAGTAGGATGCGTAGCTATTAAGAAAATAGGCAAAAAAACTTGTGAAATGAAAAGGCTATATGTAATACCTTCTTATAGAAGATAGAAGATAGGAAAACTGCTTGCAAAATCGATAATGGAGAAGGCAACAGAACTAAACTATAATATTATGAAATTAGATACATTGAAAACTATGACTGAAGCCGTTTGTCTTTATAAGTCGCTTGGCTTTAGGGAAACTAACGCATATACATATAATCCATCAAAAGATGTAGTATACATGGAGTTAATACTTAATAACTTAATTTCCTAAGATTTAAAAGGCTGACTGAACTTTGCCTTCCTTGGTATTATTCAATGAAGACAATGAAAAATTGTATAATATTATTCAATTACCAAGCAACAAAGAAATAATAGCCCTCAATTACTTGATGGAGGCTTATTAATATTGACGCGGAGGCTATCCTTCACGTCTTTTATGTAAAATATTAATGTGCTTGCTGCGAATCAAGACACCCCTATATAAGGCTTATCGTTTTCGTGAACCATGAGGAGAAATCGAATGAAAAAAGTCATATCAAAAAGAAAGAAAATATTAAGATATGTGGTCATCTCCGTTTTGGCAGTGGTGCTTGCTTTTGGTATTTTTACGGCGATTGCGGCATATCGGATGAGCCTGATACCGTCAATGACCTTTCAGAAGATGTTAAACTATACGACAAAGGATAATAAAGATGCCGTAATCACTGTTGGCATTATTAAAGGAGCGTCAATGTCTTATACTGTTTACGGCAAAAGCGGAACCATTTTGCCCAGCAAAGAGTATACGTATGAAATCGGCTCAGCTACAAAAACATTCACTTGCTCATTATTGTGTAAGGCCATTTCAGAGGGAAGAGTTAAACTGACTGATTCGATTGATAGATATATATCGTTACCGGAAAGCAATTATTATCCGACCTTCGGAAAACTTGTGACACATACATCCGGATATAAAGGCTATTATTTTAATTGGCAAATGGTAAATAATTTTTTCCACAGACAAAAAAACGATTTTTACGGCATCAGTGAAGAAACACTCGCCAAACAAATATCGATGCATATTGTTCGGGATAAGGAATACCCTTTTTATTACTCGAATTTTGGAATTTCCGTTGTTGGAATTGCCTTATCCCATATATACGGTAAAGACTATACTTCAGCGATGAATGATTTTATTGTTTCCGACTTAAGCCTTGAGCACACAAAAATAGCTGACGGCTCAGGAGACCTGAAGGGATATTGGAATTGGAAATCCGATGACGGATATATTCCGGCAGGAGCAATAACATCTACAATTGGAGATATGTTAGAATATGTGGATTTGCACATGACGGAGAGCATACCATATTTGGCTTTGGGTCACCAGGAGGTGGCCAAAATTAACGCGACCCAAAAGCAGTATGAAAAAATGAACATCAGAACGGATGCTGCCGGCATCGGTTGGATGATCGATAAACAGAACAACATAATCTGGCATAACGGCGGGACAAGCAACTTTAACAGTTACATCGCGTTTGATCCCAAGGACCAGGTTGGTGTTGTTATTCTTTCAAACCTTTCTCCTAATTACAGAATTCCTGCAACCGTCATGGGTGCAAGACTTATGCTTGACCTGCAAAGTAAACCATGAAAAATTGCATCAAGGCCCGATTATGTTCATGCGCATCTTTTTTGTACACCCAACGCATGTGGAAACAGTAATTCTGATGACGTATAGTGGCCCAAAGGGCAAATAAGATGGTTTGAACCCATATATAGCGTTTGGAAGCAAAAATAAAGTAAGAATAGAGTAAAAAACGGTCAAAAAAGAGCATTTTTTGACCCGTTTTTGAATAAGCTGGACAGCGAACTGCCCATACCCCAGGGGATAAGCTTCAGTTCGGGAAGTGAGCAGGAAAGTGCAGGTAGCCTGATACAAGCGGTGCTGCTGGGGATTCTCTTCATCTTCTTAATTCTGGCTGCACAGTTTGAAAGCTTTATGGATCCATTGGCAATTATGTTTTCGCTGCCTTTGGCCATAATTGGAGCCTTAATAGCCTTATTTGTGACCGGCAGCGGATTCAGTATGGTTGGAGGAATCGGGATGATCTTTCTTTTATCTCTGGTTACTAAAAATGGAATCTTACTGGTTGATTTTATTAAACAGAGACGCCGGGAAGGAACCGAGCGTAAGGAAGCCATTCTGCAAGCGGCATCAATTCGGTTAAGGCCGATCCTGATGACTTCTTTAGCCATGATTTTTGGCATGATTCCTTCAGCAGTGGCTTCTGGAACAGGAGCCGAGTTAAGGCAACCTATGGCTGTTGCTATCATTGGAGGCCTGATTTCCTCAACCTTGCTCACTTTGCTGGTTGTGCCAGTTATTTATACACTATTGGATGACATTAAAGGCTTATTTAAAAGATTATCAAAGAGGCATTTGAATATCCGGTCAAAAGAAGGTAAATTTTTTTAACATTTAAACAAGAAGTGCATAGACAAAACAAACTCCGGTATCAATGTATACAAATTTTGCCGGGGTTTCGTCATTGTATTCAATGTTTCGTGTTTCGGCATAATGAACATAAAGCAGAATAGGAAGAAAAGAGCATCTCTTCGCTCTGAGATTGGTATGCAAGATTTTAACATGCTAAATTAAAAAGAATAATTGAGCCCAGCTTATTGGGAAAATAGCTTGTATATTATTCCCATAATATGCTACCATATAAATATCTGGAAAAACATGTTATCTTAATATGAGGTGTATCAGTATGGAATACATAAAGGTCAAAGAAGCCGCTGAAAAATGGGGCTTACTGATCGGTGCGTGCGTATCCCTGCAGAGAGGTCTTTAACACCGGGCGAAACGGCCCGTTTACGCGCAATAAGGTTCCTTTAGAACAAAGGATTATAAAAGAAATACATTCCCTGATGGATCGGCATGAAGATAAGGGAGTGTAATCCGGAGTACTTTGGGCCACTGTTTCAGTGAGGAATATGAAGGTTTTCCGCTTAATAGACGTTGAGGGGGTCACAGAGCAGGAACGGGTGTGCCCCTAAAACGGCTATTTTGATTTTGGGCGCTCCACCTGTATTGTACAAGTTCTTCCCACTCAGACTTTCTGGATAAATTTGGGTGGAATTGCTTTCTGGACTTCCAATATAATACTGAGCGAAAAATAGGCTATAATTTGTTACAGTTTGTTAAAAAAATTCTAAAAAAAATGTAATTTTACCAGTTTAATGTAATGTAAAGATATGAAGGGGGAAATCAAAATATAATCTAGAACTAAAATGTACGCCAATCACGTAAAAAATAAACAGCACTGGCTAGCCGATGAAAAAATTAATACGGTTAGCTACATAGAGAAATAAAACAGAAGGGAAGAGGAATAGTAAAATGTATCTTTTAATTATTTTAGCTATTGAAAATGATGAAGATAGATATTTCATAGCACAGTTGTATAAGCAGTATTATCCTCTTATGAAGAAAAAAGCTTATGAAATTTTACATGATTACAGTGTTATTGATGACCTCATTAATGATGCCTTTATAAAATTAATCGGAAAAATTTCAATTTTAAGGTCCTTAGAGTGTTACAAAAGAACTTCTTACATTGTCAATACAATTAGAAATATTTCCATTAACTATAATAAGCAATATGCTGCAAAATCCGAAAAAATGTTTTTGGGCATGTCCGATGATTTGATGGAGTCTATTCCTGATATGAAATTTGCAATGCAAGAAATTTGTTCAACAAAAGATGATTATATAGAATTAGGAGAAGCAATGGAACAATTGTCGAAAAGAGATAGGGATTTACTATACAATAAATATAATCTTGAGTTAAGCGATAAAGAAATAGCAGATATTATGGGCATTTCGTTAAACAACATTCGGGAATACTTAACGCGTGCCCGGCGAAGAGCTTTCAAAATTTTGACAAGGAGGGAAGACGAAAATGAAAAATGATAATGAACCACTTAACAGGGATAAATTAACAGATGAATATGAAGAAGCGTTAATAAAGCTTGCCATGGCAAGTTATGCAGAGCATGAGGGAAAAATTCTTATGCAACAAAATGAAGAACTGAAAAATGATCCGGTTTATCAGCCAACTACTGAAGCAAAACGCAAGTTCAAGAAAATCCTAAACCGCCAATACTATAAGCAAAAAACTAAGAATTGTTTCCAAGCATCATATCGATATTTGAATAAGGCTGCTATCATTTTTCTTTTTATCATTATTTTGCTTTCAATTTCAGTAGTAACGATTGAGGCTGTTCGGATAAAAGTATTAAACTTATTCATTAATATGCAGGAGAAGTACACGGAAATACGCCTTGAAGACAGGGGCGGGGAAAATATTGCAGGCAACAATATCTATATCAATTGGGATAATGCTTATGCTCCAACAGATATTCCATTGGGCTATTCTATCAGTAACTTACTAAATAACAAAAGCTTTAAAACCATCGAATATACAAATGATAACAATGGAATTATTATCTTTCAACAATTTGATGACGATGTTATATCAAATGTAGATACAGAAAATGCAGATAGTATTGAAAAAATTAAGATTCAAGGTCACGAAGGGCTGTTTGTCAATAAAGATGGCAAACAGACAATTACATGGGGTAATGATACGTATATATTTTCAATCACAACAAATCTACAAAAAGAAGACATTATAAAAATAGCTGAAAGTGTGAATTTGATAAAATAATTTAACAGGGTGTTGCAAAAGGTGACTTTAGATTGTCTTTGTATATAAGAATACTATAGGGAGGTTTTCAGATGAAAAAAAGAATCGTTACTATGGTACTTGCCCTATTATTAGCATTGGCTGCATGTGTTCCTGCTTTTGCGAATAGTCAGATTCCGGTTAATGACGTTAATGTCAATGGGCAGCAGCAGATTAACTATGTATACCTTTCTTCCATTGGGTCGGGTCTTTCTATAAAAAATGGATATGCAACTTGTTCAGGTTACTTGAATTTATTGGAAAATTATAATTCTTCCATAACCATTAGACTCCAGCGCTCGACAATTAGCAGTGGTTGGGCTGACGTAAAGTCATGGTCGAGCTCTTTTTCGGGCGTTGGTTCACATAGCCTTGAAAAGGGTTATTATGTAAGCTCCGGTTATACTTATCGCGTAATGACTATAGCACAAGTTAAAAGCGGTTCTACAGTTTTAGAAACTGCTACATGCTATTCGCCGAAAAAAGAGTATTAGAATCTAGGTGTTGCAAATTTTAGTTAAAAATTGTCTTTATATATGGGTGGATATGCCAGATATTTGTAAGGAGGTTTTTAAATATGTTGAAAAAAGTGTCTTCTAAGTTTTTGTTGGTTGGGACCTTAGGTCTTACCATGATAGCACCAACGGTAGCATTTGCAGATTATCAAGGGTACCAGGCATATGCTTTATACAGTTTTCAGCGTGACAATTATACAAACACACATGATAAGGAAACTAATGAGGATTATATTAAAAACCATGTGATAACTTTAACTGACACCGACAAGGCGATTTTTTGGGCAGCTAAGCCTGATAACACAAAAATTTCAAATAACTATACTCAAAATCAAGGAAATACAACTAACATTAATTTCAAAAGCGGTTTTAATCTTAGCCAAAACGATCAAGTGAAAATGGGCCTAAAGAATGCCCATTTAAAAACATCTAACGCCTTTGTCACTGGAGAAGTTGATTTCAAGTAAGCTGTTCTAAAAGACTGTGACGGAGCATATCCACCCTTTTTTATATTAGCTGAAAGGGAGAGCGTGATAGAAGAATTAATTACTCAGATAGAATTATGAGGTAAGAGATGAAAAATATATTGCGATTGGAATTTAAAAATTGTATGCACCGCAAAGAATCTAAAATTATCTTTATGGTCTTGCTTTTTTTATCCATAGGAAGCTATGGCATTGATTGTTATAAATTCTTCGGACAAGAGTTAAGTTTCATTAGGTCTTCTTATGAGGTCAGTATCATACAAAGTGTACAATCCTATTTTTTATTAACAACCGAGATACTTTTACTGCCTTTGATGGCCATGATGATTTATTCTGATTCTTATTATACAGAATGCAAAATGGGAGTTTACAAAAGCATCGTAACAAGGGTAGACAAGAAGAAATACATCATTGCGAAGGGTGTTGCTATTTTTACAGCAACCTTTGTCGTGTTCTTTATCCCTTTAATTGTTAATCAATTGTTATGTTTTATAGCTTTTCCTATTGAGGGGTTCGATAACAATCAATCCCTTCCCCCCTACGACATAGGATTTCAAAATTTCCATATGGAAAACCGTTTTGATTTTCTTAGAGTACAAGCTCCTCTCCTCTATAATTTGCTGCATATGGTGATTATCAGTTTATTTGCTTCCTTATTTGCCTTACTGGGATATGCCTTATATTTTATTTATAAAAAAGGCAGGTTGTCGGTGATGGCCGGAATATTTATTGTCTACCTTGTATTGGAAGTTGCCTTAAGCTTTACCGGGGGTGGAAAGAATAGTATCATCAGACTGTTAATTGCCGGAGGGACAGGCTCCGTTGCCATGTTGATCTTATGGATTGTTTCCTTATTGATTTTGAGCATAGCTGTCATTATACATAAATCGTTTGCGGACGAGCCTGAAATACAGTCCTGACATTATTGTGCTATAAGCTTGGAGAAAGGGGCTATATCAAAATCATATGAAATCAATCCACAAGATACTGTGTAAAAGTCTCTTTTCTTCACGTAGGCTTTACCTGCTCCTGCTTCCTCTTGTGGGAATAGGTGCATGGTATTCTTATGAATACAGCAAGGTAGCTAATCAAGCCCAAGACGGAGGTCAGCTTTCTTTTGCAATCTATCATAGCATTTTTCAAAGCATCATCGTATTGTGTATAATCATACCATCCTTTTTGGTCATAATAGAGTTCATTAATGTGAATTTGGATAAATGTGAAGTGCTATTAAAGTATAAAAATATAAGGAAATGGTGGGCGGACAAAAATTGGGGAATATGTCTTTTCTCCCTGATCTACATTGTTATAATCAATGCCATTGTTATCGCAGTGATTATATTTAGCGGTCATGGCTCCCAATTGAATGTAAACTTTTTGAGATATATGTTTTTAGGCGGCTTGTTTCAGTTCTTGGGATTTTTGATCTTGGGGAATATCTACAGCATCGCTTTACTGCAAATCCAGCACCCGTCTGCCGGTTTTTTTATCGCTTATGCAGTGATCGTTCTGCTGGACATTATCAGGGACGTTTCAGAATCTTTGCTGACATTTGATTTTGTCACTTTGGAAGAGTATATGTTTCTTATGTCAAATAAGGTGAATCTCTGGCATGGACTGTGGCTTCTGCTCATTTTTATGCTGCTGTATCAATTAGGATTATCCATCAGTCGGGGTAAAGACATTTATTGGGGGGAGCGATAATGCCGTTAAACATATGGTCTTTTATAAGAAAAGCTCTGCTGGGGGTGCCTTTGGCAGTTTTTTTTGGTATATATTATACAAATCTGATGGAAGTCTATGGGAATAAAACATTGGAGGAACTATTACTATTATCTTATGCTTCTTTGGAACTGGAGAGTATGATATACATAGTTCCGGTCATCTTTTGGATTTTACCTCAGCTTCATTTGACCTATCTTTTAAAAGATTATATTCCCGATAACCTTGAGAACAGCGCGGTGTATGTGTTTACAAGAACAAAAAAGAAAGGGAGATGGCTGTTGACAAAAATATGGCATCTGTTTTTCTATGTCGTAATCTATTATTTTATACAGTTTATCTCTGTTGCCGTCATAGGAATGCTTGAAGGACTTTCCTTCAGTCACGGCCATATCGGGCTGTTCCTTGTTTTGACTGAATTTGCCCTGGTGTGCTTATTAAACTTCTTCTATGTCATTTTCATTAATATTGGAGCTTTGAAAATAAAAGTAATCCATAGTTATTTTTTCACGGTCTTTATTAACATAATTTTGGTCCTGTTTGCTGGATTCTTGTATGAGTTTGAAATACAAAAAATATTTTTATTAAAATATCTGCCGCCAAGCCAGAGTATTCTTGCCTGGCATTCCCTTGAAGGAATAGCAGGCAATTATCCGGATGTATTTCGGTTTACTATCCAGAACTTTTCCATAGGTTTTTCAATGCTCTATCTCATTGGCTTCTCAATAATTATAATCTTATACGGCAATTATAGACTGAAGAATATGGATATATTTTAGAAAAGTAAAAAAGGAGGGCCATTCTCCATGAAGTTTATTGAAATAATTGATTTAAACAAAATCGTTAAAGGGAATGAAATATTAAAAAATATCAATCTTTCCTTGGAGAAAGGAAAAATATATGGTTTTTGCGGAAGAAACGGCTCCGGAAAAACCATGCTTTTCAGAGCTATCTGTGGCTTAATTAAGCCAACATCCGGTGAGGTCAGGATGAATAACAAAGTCTTACACAAAGACATATCATTTCCTGAAAGTGTGGGAGCCATCATTGAATCCCCCGGCTTTTGGAACGATTATACCGGCTATACTAATTTAAAAACACTGGCGGCAATCAAGAACATTATCTCAGATACGGATATCAAGAATTCACTGAAAAAGGTAGGATTGAATCCAGAAGATAGGCGGACATATAAAAAATATTCTTTAGGAATGAAACAGAGATTAGGCATCGCTCAGGCCATTATGGAAAAACCGGATTTGATCATTTTAGATGAGCCTACAAATGCCCTGGACAAAGAAGGTGTTTTGATGGTCAGAAACCTTTTGCTGGAGGAAAAGGCCCGGGGAGCAACGATCCTAATAGCAAGCCACAATCCGCAGGATATAGAAATTTTAGCTGATCACATTTATGAAATGCGTGATGGAGAATTGTTCTCTGATCATATTTAGGATAGAAAGCAGGGGTTTTATGAAACACAAAAATAGGATTTTGATGCTGACCATAATTGTCACTCTGCTTGTCTGTGCGGCAGGAGGGATATTGACGAGGAGCTCCTATGTGAATAATGTCGATGTACAAGGGATTCCTGATAAAGTAAGCGGGTATGAGATTGCGTTGGAAGAAGAGAGCTGGCTGTCCAAAATATATTTTGATCATCACATCCAAAGCTTTTCCGAATTGAAAGATAAATCGGACATTATTGTCAAAGTGAAACCCACGGAAGAGAGAAAAGTACTCAATCAGTCGCTTTTTTCCCAAGTGCAAATTTTAGAGATATATAAAGGCAGCGATCTGAAAACAGATGAAAATATCTATATTTATGAGCCAGCCTCTTTAGGAAATGATCAAATTTATATGCCGGATGGATATATTATGCAGCTTGATGATCAGGAGTATATTTTCTTTTTAAAAAGACTTAAGGCTCCTGAGGGGTATCAATACAAAGGCAAGGAAAAAATCAGCTATATGCCTGTTTCAACTACCTTTGGAAAGTATTCGGTGAAAGAAACAAATACATCGGTAATACCTAGCGAGGAAATAAAGAAAGGCCTTCATTTTAGTGAAATAAAGCATATGGATATCATTACGACAAATGCCCAGACCCTGGAAAGGTATCTTAAAATTAAAAGTAATGTGGGAAAAATGGTTCAGGAGTGACAACGGGAGGATTCTTCAATGAAGGTCATTGCAAAATAATTTACAACGAATTAGGGATTGCTTATCCTTTATTTTTTGTGTTATGGTGGGGATAAGAGAAGAATAGCAATATTTACCTGCGGCCAGGATCAACGAATCGTTCATACGATGGCTGTCTTTAAAAGGTTTTCACCTATAGCAATTATTCTACTACAGAAGATTACGGTTTATTGTTAACAAGTAAATGCGAAGGAGAGGAAATAAAACCTATGGATCATTATATACTAAGCTGCTGTTCCACCGCTGATTTAACGGAAGAGCATTTTAGGCAAAGAGATATTCACTATGTTTGTTTCCACTTTTCGCTGAATGATAAGCAATATGATGATGATCTCGGCAAGTCGATACCTTATGACATATTTTATAAGGCAATGGCTAACGGTGCGGAAACCAAAACATCTCAGGTCAATGTTGATGAATTTATGGACTATTTTACGCCTTTTCTGGAAAAGGGGATGGACATCCTTCATATATGCCTTTCTTCCGGCCTTTCCGGTGTCTATAACTCCGCGAATATCGCTAAAAATGATCTGCTGAAAAAATATCCGGACAGAAAGATTTACATCGTTGATTCCCTGGGGGCATCTTCCGGCTATGGACTGTTTATGGATGAACTGGCCGATCTACGGGATGACAACATGGAGATCAGGCAATTGTACGATTGGGCAAATGAGCACAGGTTGGAATTGCATCACTGGTTCTTTTCCACCGACTTGTCTTTTTATGTAAAAGGCGGACGTATTTCCAAAGCTGCCGGGTGGTTTGGAACCGTTCTGAATCTTTGTCCGCTTTTGAACATGGATCATAGGGGGCGGCTTATTCCGCGTTTCAAGATAAGAGGGAAGAAAAGAGTGATTGCAGAAATCGTCAATCAAATGGAGCAACATGTGCGGCTTGGTCTTGATTATGATGGGAAATGCTATATTTCCAATGCCGGCTGTCATGATGATGCAAAGGCTGTCGCAAAGCTGGTGGAAAGCCGCTTTGCCAAATTAAATGGGCGGGTGGAAATTAATAGCGTGGGTACCACAATCGGCAGTCATACCGGGCCGGGTACTATCGCATTGTTTTTCTGGGGTGATCAAAGAAATGACTAAAATAAAAATCATACCGGCAGCTCAGAACAAAGCTTTCCTAGATTAAAATAATTACAAAAACGCGGGCATGGAGATGATAATGAAAATCGCTGAAGACAAAGTATAGATTTTTCGAGTGTGAGGAGAAAAATGATGATCAGGGAAATGATACCGGATGACATAATTGGTCTTGCACAACTATATAAACAATTTTGGGGCGAAGACTCTTGCATTGAAACAATGGATAAGCAATTCCGCAAACTTCAAAAAACGAATTCACATATATTATTAAGCGCTATTGAAAATAACACGTTAATTGGTTCTGCTATGGGAGTAATTTGTGAGGAACTCTATGGTGATTGCAGGCCTTTTTTAGTCCTTGAAAACATGATTGTGGATAGAAACTGCAGGAACAAAGGTGTGGGGAAAGCATTGATCTCTAAACTTGAAGAAATTGCTGCCAATAAGAATTGTACGCAAATAATACTCGTGACGGAAAGCAATAGGGCTGATGCGTGCAAATTTTATGAATCGGCAGGATATAGCCCTTATGCGCACAAGGGGTTCAAAAAGAAGCTTTAAATAATTATTTGATGTCATACAATATTTCTGTGCCATTAATGTAGCGGGCTATGGGCGTTCAGTTCAAAGCTCGCGTGTTTTTTATTTAATGCATAATTTTATTATATTTTTTTATTTTTTCCGGAATTCTCCTATAAGGGATTGACGGAACATAAAACTAAATGTACCATTTTTTTTAGAGCATCACAATAACTATGGATTTAGTATACTTTGATTCAGGGAGTCATATTAAGAGAAGAGAAAATATCAACGAATTGAGGAGATGATATATTTTGGATAGGAACCGTAAGCTATGGCTGAAATATGCGGGTTATCTTGCAATAATAATTTTATTTGTTTTTATACACATTGATATTGTAAGTAGAATATCAGATCCTTCCAAAGAATATGATACTGCCAACATGAATTTTCGAATTATGGTGATTATTTTCTTAAATGTCCTATTTGGCGCTATTATCGGTTTGGAAACTTTTATCAGTGAATTAAATAAACGGGGGGCTTGGAAATGCAATATTCCTAAACTCGTTCTTCTGGGAGCTCCACTTTTATATGTTTGTATAGGGTATGCTTTATTCTACACGTTTAATCATTCCGCAGTGTTTTTTACAGGCCCTCTTAGTCTGTTATCACTTACAGTGCCGAATTATAATTTTTCTTCAATGTTGCAATTCCTTCAAATATTTCTCGGTTACACCATAATAACAAGCTTTCATAAAGCGGATAAAGAGGCAACAGAAGAATAAGATTAAGATGAAATTGGCATGTCTTGGGAATCATAATCAGTTCAGTCCGCATAACCGGCCGACCTGAAAAATCATCAAGGCAATGATCCAGGCAGCTGTTGTTTGATAGGCGACCGCGAACAGCGTCCATTTCCAGGAATTCATTTCCCTTTTGATTGTTGCAAAAGCGGCCATGCAAGGAAGGTAGAGAACAGTAAAGGCCATAAAAGCATAAGCTTTCAGCGGGGTGAAAGTCGTTTGCAGCGAGACGATCAAGGCTGCGGAATCTTCTCCGACCTCTCCTAAGCCATGCAGGATACCTAATGTTGCCACAACTGCTTCCTTGGCGATAAAACCGGTAAGCAAAGCCACCGAGGATTGCCAGTCGTCGAAACCTAACGGCGCAAAAACAGGGGCAATAAGCCCGCCGATCAAGCCCAGCATACTTTGTGCCGGGTCCTCTACCATTTGCAGGTCAAAGCTGAAAGTTTGGGTCAGCCAAATTAAGACGGTTGCGATAAAGATAATGGTTCCCGCTTTGATCATGAAACGTTTTCCTCTGTCCCACATGTGAATCAGTATTCCTTTGGGCGTCGGGAAGCGGTAAGGCGGTAATTCCATGACAAAAGGCGCCGGTTCTCCTTTAAAGATTGTCTGCTTAAAAAGAATTCCGGATAGAATGGCCACCGCAATCCCCAAGAGGTAGATCGAGAAGATCACCAGACCTTGATTTTGGCTGAAAAACGCTGCCGTAAACAAGGCGTACACCGGCAGTCTCGCTCCGCAAGACATAAAAGGTGTCAAAATAATCGTTAACCTCCGGTCCTTTTCATTTTCCAGGGTTCTGGCGGCCATCACCGCCGGTACGCTGCAGCCGAATCCGATGATCATTGGAATAAAGGATTTGCCGCTTAACCCTAACTTGCGCAAAAGACGGTCCATGACAAAGGCCACTCTGGCCATATAGCCGGAATCCTCCAACAGGGAAATAAAGAAAAATAAGATCATAATCTGCGGGACAAAGACCATAAAGCTTCCCAGACCGGCGATAATTCCGTCCACGACCAGGGATTGCAGCCATGCGGCCACATGAGCTGACTGTAATAAGCCAGAAATAAAGCCGCCAATCGTTTCATTGATTAAGACATCTATCAGATCAATGGTAGAAGAACCGACCACGCCAAACGTGATTGCAAAGACGATATACATGACCAATAAAAATAAAGGGATCGCCACGATCCTGTTAGTGACGACCATATCGATTTTATCGGAGGTTGTCAGCCTGCCTTCGGCGGCCTTAGATACTGCTTTAGCCGTAGTCCTGCCGATATAGCGGTACCTGTTGTCGGCAATGACCGTCTCGATGTCGTTATCATATTCTTTCTCAATTTTTTGCTGCCAGGTCAAAGTTTCCGCTTGCAGCTCAGTAGGAATTTGGAGATCCGCCGCAACTTTTTCATCTCCCTCCAGCAGCCTTAAGGCAGTCCACCTGAGGTTCAGCGGTTTATTTTCCCGGATCCGGCCAAGATGTTCGACGATACTCGCTATGGCATTTTCTATGGATTCGTCATAAATTTTCAGCCGGGGTGCGGCCTGCCCCACTGCTGCCGTTTCGGCCAGGGCCACCGCCTGCTGCATCAGTTCGTCAATCCCGCGGTTTTTAGTAGCGGAAATGCCGATAAACGGTACTCCGTATTGTTTGCTCAACAAATTCAGATTAAATTTGTCTCCTCTGGCTTCAGCCTCGTCCATCATGTTGAGGGCAACCAGCAGCGGTGTTCCCAGTTCAATGAGCTGAAGGGTGAGATATAGATTTCGTTCAAGATTTGTTCCGTCCACGATATTGATAACCAGATCCGGTTTCTCGTTCAGGATATATTCTCTGGAAATGACTTCCTCCAGGGAGTAAGGGGACAAAGAATAGATTCCCGGCAAATCGATAATCCGGATATTCGCATGCTTTCTGACCTTGCCTTCTTTTTTTTCTACCGTGACTCCCGGCCAGTTTCCCGCATACTGAAAACTTCCGGTGAGGGTATTAAACAACGTAGTCTTGCCTGCATTGGGATTTCCCGCCAGGGCAAATGTTAAAGACATTCTTTCTCCTTCTTTTTAAAAAAATATTTTTTTAATTGACTAATATTTGTTTCGCATCCTCTTTTCTTAAGGTTAATTCATAGCTCCGGATATTGACTTCAATGGGATCACCCAATGGTGCGACTTTTCTGACCAGAATATCCGTGCCGGAAGTAATGCCCATGTCCGTCAGCCTTCTTTTTACCGGTCCTTTACCGCTGATTTTAATGATCACCGATCTCTCTCCCGGTTTCAGGTCGTTCAATGTCCTTGCCAAAATATTTTCCTCCTTATCGGTTTTGTCGAATGATTAATTGCTGGGCCAGGCCTTTGCTGAGAGCGATTCTTGCTCCTTTGACGCTTAGGATGATGTTCCCGTTGATTTCATTGATAATGGAAACCGTCACTCCCGGAACAATCCCCAGGTTTTCCAGAAACCTTTTGCTGGATTCCTGAGCCCGGCATTCCACAATAAGACCTTCTTCTCCCGGATTTAACATGGTTAGAGGCATGGTGTCACATCCTGTTCAACAATTTCCGTTTCTTTGTCAGGCGCTATCGTCCGTAATCTGAACCAGTTCAGGAGAACACAGAATCCGGTTCTTTCCCTGTCCTTTTGCCTGATAAAGGAGCTGGTCAACACAGGTAAAGAGCTCATTGTTCTTATAGCGGGGCTCCATGCAGATTCCTCCCGCAACGCCGCCGCTGATCGTTACCTGGATGATTTGGTTGTCAAACACGAATTCATGCCCCGCGATTAGGTTCCGAATCCTTTCACAGACCGCGTTCCCGATTTCGGGCAGAGTATCGGGGAAGATGATCGCAAATTCTTCTCCGCCGTAACGGGCGGCCACATCGTTTTTGCGCACATTGGCCTGAATCAGAGCGGAAATCTTTTGCAAAACCTGATCTCCGGCCAGGTGTCCATATGTATCGTTGATTTTTTTAAAGTTATCGATGTCCAGAAGGGCCAGGCTCAAAGAATTCTGGGATTCATAAGAACGGGTAATGATTTCCTTGTAATAGATATAAAAGGTTTTGTGATTATATAGGCTGGTTAAATAGTCCTTGCTTACCATTTCGTTGAGCAGGGAGTTCTTATGCTCCAAATCTTCATTCATATAGCATAATCTGCCGACAAGCCGGTTGATCTCATGATTGACAACCCCCATGATATAACCCAGTAAAAAAAACAGCAGAATCTGGACAATCACAACCGGTGTAAACAAAGCTGTACGGTCCTGCAGCACGGCCACAGAGACATAACACAAGGCCACAAAAGAACTGCAGGCCAAGGGACGCTTGTGCTGAAAAAGGATAATCAGTAAAACAAGATAGATGCAGAACATTTGCGCCAGGATCGGGAAAAGATCCCGGGCAAAATATAAAAAAGCACTCAGGAAGATTCCGTCAATCAGAATACTCCAGAGAAACGGCCGAAAGTTTTTTTCCTCTTTTTTAAAGTAAACTTTGTTCACAAAACAGATTACTTTGAGAACGACAAGCACAGTATAGACAGCCATAAAAACCAAATAAGGGATATGATCATTCTGAAGCAAATACAGATAAAAAACAACGGTACCAAAGATCGTCATAACCTGAAGAAAGAGATAGAATTCCAAAATCGCTTTCAAACGGAATTCTTGAATACTATTCAAATTCTCATCTCCTATCTCTATCCTCAAATGACGGATTCATATCCATTATAATGTTAGACCTTTCTAACATTATAACTCTTTTTCTCTTGCTGTCAAGTCAATATTCTACTTTATTCATTTCCTTTTTACTTCTAGTGACAGGCAAATGATTATGTTATAATGTTAGATATATCTAACCCGGGAGGATAGCTTTGAATAACCGTTCTAGCCGTGCGTCACAAAAATTGACCGAGCAATCCGACCCTGGCGGAAGCAATGCTGAACAGATCAGACAAAACAGCATACAACCGGACATGATTTCAATGATCCTCCAAATTGCAGGTATTTATTATCATGCGGCCAGGGCTTATGTTGTTGAATTTTCAGAATGGGACGGGTCTGTCGTCAACATTTACTCCTGGTGCGGAGCCGGTGTCGCCCCAGATCTATCCCAGCTGAGAAATTGCACGACTGAAGACTGGGAGAGGCATATGCAGCGCTTCAATGATCAAGGAATTTATATCGGCTACTTTCCTCCGGACGCCGGTATTCTTTCTTGCGAAGCAACCTTTTCCCTCCAATGCGCTATTAGGAATCAGCAGCGGCTTTTAGGGCTGATCATACTTGGTGATTATACGCCAAGCCGGACCTGGACCAGACATCAGACCGATACCCTGGTCGTTATCTCCAAAATCATCAGCGATCATTTCATTCATCTGCAAACCCTGCAAAAACTTCAAAAGGTTGCTTCTACCGATATTTTGACCGGTGTGCATAATTTTGAAGCTTTTCACACAGAAATGGAAAAGTTAATCAGCCGGCATAAAGAAAAAAAATATGCGATCATTACCTGTGACATCGAACAATTCAAGGATATTAATGATACGCTCGGCCATGATAATGGAGACAGGGTGATTAGGAACCTGGCCTGCTCCATCCGAGACGGGCTGACTGATGTTGAACTGATCGGCCGGGTTTCAGGAGATATTTTTATGGTTCTGGCCGAATATGAAAGCCAGGCTACCTTTCTGAAACGCCTGAAGCAGTGGCATAATGGCTTCGCGGCGTTGAACCGTTCTCTGCAGCCGGCGGTGGAAATATGTGTCGCGGTGGGCATTTATCTGATCCAACCGGAGGATACGGTGATCTCCTCTCTGATCGATAAAGCCAATGCGGCCCGCAAATTAGCCAAAGGCAATAGAAAAAGTACGCTTTTCTTTTATAACGCCTCCTTGCATCAGCAGCTGATGCTGGTCAAAGAGTTGGAACTTTCCATGCTCTCATCTTTGCAAAACGGGAACTTTATGATTTTCCTGCAACCCAAATACAAGCTTAGCGGGCGGACAATCGAAGGAGCGGAGGCGCTGGTGCGTTGGGATCATCCAAACCTGGGCTTTCTTTTGCCTGCCGATTTCATTCCTCATTTGGAAAAAAACAGGTTTATTCTGGATCTCGATTTTTATGTTTTTGAAAAAATTTGCTTGCTGCTGAAAACCTGGATTGCCGGCCATAAACCTGTCATTCCCATTTCCGTCAACTTTTCCAGGCTCCATTTGCTTACCCGCGATTTCACGGCCCGGCTGATCAGCATCATGCAAAGCTACGGAATTCCGCCTAATCTTTTGGAAATTGAGCTGACAGAAAGCGCTTTTATCGACCAATCTGTTGATCTCCTCAAGGTGGCCTATAGCTTAAAAAAGCAGGGAATGACTATTTCTATGGATGATTTTGGCTCAGGGTACTCTTCATTGCTTGCGCTAAAGGACCTGCCGGTTGACGTATTAAAGCTGGATAAGGGATTTTTCAGTAAGGGTTTAATCACGAATAAAGATGAGATTATTATCCGGGGCTTCGTAAAAATGGCCAAGCAATTGCATCTGCGTGTGGTCTCTGAGGGAATTGAAACCGCGAAGCAGGCTGATTTTTTAGAAGAGATTGGCTGTGACCTGGCTCAAGGATATTACTTTTCCAAACCGCTTCCGGTCAGGGGATTTGAAGCGCTGCTGGCGAATGAACTGCTCACGTCATAAAAGGAGTGTATCCGAAATATAGATTGGCAAAACCATAAGTCTGAAAAATAAAAAACCCCAGAGCAGTCAGGCTCCAGGGTATCGGTCGTCTTTGGCCGTTTCATAAAAGCTTACGACTACGACTTGTCTTTTAATTGATCAATCTCTTCCTCAACTTCCTCGGCCCCTTCCAAATAGAAATTTTCTTCGTCGGGAGCAAGCTCTTTCAATAGTCTTAAAAATTCTCCCGCATGAACTCTTTCTTCATCGGCGATATCTTTTAAAACCTCTATAGCCAATTTGTTATCGGTTGATTCAGCCAGCTGCATATAAAGCTGGATCGCTTCATATTCCGCAGAAACCATAAAACGAATCGCTCGGATTAATTCTTGTTCAGTGAGCTTGCGGTCGTTAGCAAGACCGGAAAATGGGTTACCGAAATCAGGCATGGCCATTCCTCCTTGATATATTATTTTCCTTAAGCCAAATCCTGAAGACATGGCTAAGGGTTTATCACCGGTTTCTTTTTCTAAAGAAAACAGGTCGATTCTTTAGAAAATAAAATGATTACCGTTCTTGATTTTGTGGTTTTTTGATATTATTGTATAATGTTTATCCTATAACGTCAATTTGTCTGAGTGTTATGATCGTGTCTTGAAAATTACGCGCAATATAGAGTATACTAAATACGCTAAAGGCAACAAAGACGTTGAGCAAACATCTTGGGCCTTTTTTTAATTTTTGGGGGGAGAGAAATGATTATACTTTATTTATCAGCAATCATTTTCATCATTTTCATATTAGGGATTTGGCTGAAAAAACAAATCAAGTTGCTCAACTGTTTACTGCAGGAACTGGTTAAGGGGAATTATACATACGAGCTGAAAATAGAGAAAAATAACTTTGTATTCAAACGTTCTCTTCCTCTGATAGATGAACTTAAAGCGAAACTCTTGTCCCATAGTTTTGAGGTTCAGGTAGCATCTACCCAAATCGATGCAGTATCCCGGCAATTGTCAACAAATCTGACGGAATGCAACTCATTTGCGCAGCAGCTCTATGCTCAGGCGGATTATACTGTGCAAAACAATGAAAACAGTCAGGAAAAGCTTCATATGGTTCTGAATTCTGTAAAAACCCTTATTCAGAGACTGGAGAATGTTAAGGAAACATCAGCCGAAATGTTAACAACGAGTAATGAATCTGAACAAGTAATTGTTGATGGGTTACAGGGGGTAATGGAGATTGTTCAAATCATTAATCGCGTTAACCAGTCCAGTCTGGTTCTGATATCCAATATTAATGAATTTAAAAAGACCTTTCAGGATATCTCCAACATATTACAGGCGGTAGATGAGATCGCTAATCAGACTAATTTACTATCTTTAAATGCAGCCATAGAGTCCGCTAGAGCAGGTGAACATGGCAGGGGCTTTAGTGTTGTTGCTGAGGAGATCCGCAAATTATCTGATCATAGTAAAACAGCAGTATCCCAAATCACCGGTCTGATTTCTAAAATGGATATGGATGTGAGAGATGTCACCAATACAATGGATGCCAACAGAAATGATGTCAATACGGGCGTAACACTTTCAGAGGAGATTGAAAAGAGCCTGCACCAAATCCAGGAATCATACAGTAAGGTACATCGCCTGATTCAGTCTGTGATTAATATTACGGATGAGGAATATAAGAACGCTTCAACGATCGGGAAGAATGTCGATGAGGTCGAAAGTACGGTAGAACAAGTGAATTTGGGTTTTAAAGGGATTTATGATGCGATTCAAAAGCAATCTGAAAGCATCAATGAAATTAACCTGCTGTCCAATAATCTTCTGGAATCCCAAGATGGGCTATCCAAATTGGTAGAATCAAGCCAGTATTCATTAGAGCTTGACCGGGAAGGCTTCAAGGAAAATGGAGCTACGATCATAAAAATGATTAAGGAAGAAATCTTAGATCAGACGCAAATCCAAATGGAACAACCTATAGTAAAGAATATACTGGATAATTTTTTAGGAAAACATGTTAATCTGGAAGCAATCTGGATTAATGATGAGCAGGGGAAGTTTCTTTACTCTAATCCTCCTGCGAAAATAGCCAATGCCAAGATCCGTGAATGGTTTCAAAAAAGTATCCGCGGGGAGGAGTTTATTTCAGATATCTATGTATCTGCCATTACCAAGAATCCATGCTTAACAGTATCACTACCGGTAAAGAATCAAACCGGAGAATATATTGGAGTGATTGGAGCCGATCTGGGCCTGCAGCGCTAAAAACACGCAAGATAAAGCGTTAATGAAAATAAGGACTTTCCCCTTGTCGGATATCATTAAATCGATCCTGGGGCATCCTCGCAGGGGTTGTTTGTAGTATAGATAAAAATGAATTTGATCGAAATACTGGATTTGAACCTGTCTCATGGGATAATTTATCATTAACAATCAAAAATTTGTTGACCCAGACAAATGGAGTCAACTCAATACAATGTTCATAGATTTAGTCTGGTGTATTTCAGCTTAACGTTTATTTCTTTAGTCCCTAAATGACTTTATTCCCGGATAGGGATCTGTTTTCTCATGGCTTTCTTGTGAAGAAATGAACTGGTCTGAGGAAGTTTGTGCGAAGGCTTCATAGGGGCAGACAAGTCGAAAAAAAGGCATTAGTCCAGATATATAGTCTAAAAAATAATAATAATGACTTTTATAGACGTTCGTAAAATATTATAGACTTTTTTGGCCTCTTTTGGTAAGATCAAAGAAAACAATGAGGTATTCTATGGAAAAGAACTATTATTATACTCAGGTATCGATTTTGGATCAGGGCTTTGAAAAACAAATGGCAATAATACATCAAATGGGAATTGCTGAAACAGAGGTTTTTATTGATTACAAGGATGAAAACGGTGTTGAGCGGGAGAACTATTTTAAGTTAAAACAGCTTCTGCGGCCTGAGGATATTCTAAATATTGACTCCATAAATGCTTTAGGGGAAAATCTCGGAGAAATCGTCCGGGAATGGCAGGAAATAACCTTAAACGGAATAAACATTAGAGTACTGGATATGCCCTTGATTGATACAACTCTGTATAAAGGATTAACCGGAAATTATATCAGTGAAGTTGTTGTTCAGCTATTTACCTATTTTTTAGAACAAGAAAAGGAACAGGTGAAAAACAAGCAGGCTAAAGGAATTCAAAAGGCCAGGAAGAATGGAGTGATTCTGGGCAGACCAAAGGCCCAGCTCCCGCCTAATTTTAACCAAGTATATTTTAAGTGGAAGAATATGCAGATTACTGCCGTAGAAGCAATGAAACAGCTAGGCTTAAAAAAAAGCACTTTTTATAAATTGATCAAACAGTATGAAGATAATTTTAAGAAAAGTAAATTGGGGACCGGAAAATAGGCTGATCTGTCAGGACGATTCCCCCAAAGATCAGAAAAATAATCTGAAAATTAAGAAATTTGATGCAGGAATTAGAAGAAATTTGTTGAATATTTCATTAATTATTTTTGAATGAGGCTCTTATTTGTAAAAGGAAGCAATATTTAGACGAATGATACTACTAATTGCCGATAAGGCTCTTTCGTCAATAAATATGAGAAGGAGTCAATAATTATGAGCCGTATAGTTGTTTGACGAGTGGTTTCTGGAAGGGTAAACTTAAAAGACTTTGAATTTTTATGATAAGGGAGTATTCGTCCCGATGTTGAACGCAAATGGATTGTTTTTTATTGCTGTAGTTTTATTTTTATTAGGGGGATTACTCTCCTTAATTGTCCATAAACAGGCTCGCTTAAGTATAAGCGTAGCCTTTACTTTTGCCTTGGCAGCCTGTTTTTCCGCCTTGCTATGCGGAGTGAATGTATTGCTGAAGCAGGAAACAGTCAATCTTAGTATTCCGGCGGGGACGTTCTTGGGGTTGGACTATACTGTGCATATAGACAATTTAAGCGCTTTTTTTATGATTGTGATTGCGGTAGTCTCTCTGGCCGTATCAATCTATTCCTTTTCTTATGTTAAAGAATATGTCGGCCAATACAATATTGGTCTTTTAGGTCTGCTTTACCACCTTTTTCTCTTATCCATGTTTCTGGTTGTGGTCAGTGGCAGCTTTTTTATGTTTTTGTTTTGCTGGGAACTGATGTCCCTCATCTCTTGTTGCCTGGTTGTCTTTGACCATCGGGACGATCATGCGCGCAAGGCCGGGTTTATCTATATGATTATGACGCATTTAGGGACTCTTTTTATTGTGGCGGCTTTTCTACTGCTGTACAAAGAAACGGGCAGCTTTAGTTTTGCTCAGGCAGCCGCAGTTGGTCCGGCTTTGCCGCAGGGCTTGAAAACAGCCATTTTTTTCATGGTTACCTTTGGTTTCGGAATGAAAGCCGGTCTTGTTCCCCTTCATATCTGGCTGCCCCGGGCTCATCCTGCCGCACCTAGTAATATATCGGCCTTAATGTCCGGAGTAATGCTGAAAACGGCAATTTATGGGTTTATCAGGGTTGTGATTGACATTTTAGGTGGCGGTCCAATCTGGTGGGGGATACTGATTCTGGTTCTGGGCGTGGTATCGGCTTTGTTGGGGGTGATGTACGCCTTGATGGAGCACGATGTAAAAAGAATGCTGGCTTATTGCAGTGTGGATAATATGGGGATTATCTTAATGGGTCTTGGAGTATCATTAATTTTTATGAGCAGTGGACATCCTGAGTTAGCCGTTGTCGGCTTAATGGCCGGACTGTTTCATGTCTTTAATCATGCGGTGTTTAAAGGGCTTTTGTTCATGGGAGCAGGTGCGGTTCATTTTGCTGCCCACACTCGTAATATGGAGGAAATGGGCGGTTTGCTGAAAAGGATGCCTTGGACCGGACTCTTTTTTTTAATTGGAGCGGTTTCCATTTCAGCAATTCCGCCATGTAATGGTTTTATCAGTGAATGGATGACCTTTCAGTCCATATTAATGCTGGCGTCCAGTCCCGTCAATATCATCCTAAAGGTTCTTTGTCCTGTGTTTGCCGCGTTATTGGCATTGACCGGAGCGCTGGCCGCGGCATGCTTTGTCAAAGCATTTGGGATCCAATTTTTAGCTCAACCACGCAGTGAGAAAGCTGAAAGGGCAAGGGAAGTTCCCTTAAGCATGCGCATCGGGATGTCTATTCTGGCTTTCATCAGTCTCCTAACCGGGATTTTTCCTTATTTGATACTGAAGCCGTTGGATTCAGTGGCAGCCGGTCTCCTGAATATTGAGAACAGTGTCATGGCCGGAGATAAGCGGTGGCTGAATCTGCACTGGGCCTCCGGCGCTGAGACAAGTCCGGGAATCACCGTTTCCCCTCTTTTAATCACGGTACTTTTATTGATGGCTTTTGGGATTACTTTTGCGGTTCTTAAACGAATTGGCCGGGGGGGAAAAGTCAGAATTGAGGAAACCTGGAATTGCGGGGAGGAGCTGACGCCAAAGATGCAATATACAGCAACCTCTTTCTCCAAGCCCTTGAGGATTATTTTTCGCTTCGTTCTTTTTCCGGTCAGAAAGGTTGAGCGGGAATATGAGCTTAAACCGTACTTTACGCGTCGGATCAGTTATCAAGGAGATCTGAAACCGGTATTTGAAGATCTGATTTATCATCCGGCGACCAATTTCTTCATCAAAATCGCGGGCAAAATGCGGTCCATGCAATCGGGAAGCATTCATTTATATTTAGGGTATATTCTGATTACTTTAGTCATTTTGCTTATTTATACGAGATAGGAGATTAAGATAATGGCCGGGGTCTTCTTCACAATTTTTCAAATGCTTTTGATGCTGGCGCTGGCTCCCTTGCTTGCAGGCATCATCAAAAAAATAAAAGCCTTTTTTCAAAACAGGCGGGGACCAAGGATTTGTCAGCCTTATTATGATCTGTATAAGTATCTGCAGAAGGAAACTGTAGTTTCTGAGCATACTTCGTGGATTTTTACGGCCACACCTTATCTTTATTTCGGGGCGATGCTGGTTATTGCCATGCTGGTACCGGCAGTAACTGTCGCCGGTCCTTTAGCTTTTGGCGGAGACATTATATTAATCGTATATTTATTGGCGTTAGCCCGTTTCTTTTTGGCGTTAGCGGGTCTGGATGCCGGAAGCGCTTTTGGGGGTATGGCAAGCAGCAGAGAGATGGCTCTTTCTTCAGTAGTGGAACCGGCAATGATGCTGCCATTATTTACGGTCTCCCTTGCAGCGGGGACGACAAATCTCTCCCAGATTGTGACAGAAGTAGCGAAGACGGGTCCGGCAGTCTTTACCCCATCCCATTTCATCTCCTTTCTGGCACTTTTTGTGGTTGCCATTGCGGAGACGGGGCGGATCCCCGTTGATAATCCGGACACCCATTTAGAATTGACGATGATCCACGAAGGGATGCTTTTGGAGTATTCAGGCAAACCATTGGCACTCTTGACTCTGGGAGCCTATCTGAAACAGGTTTTAATCTTTACTTTTTTGGCAAATATCTTTTTTCCCTGGGGAATTGCCTTTAGCTTAAATGCGGCTTCTGTTTTCGGGGGGATATTATTTTTTCTCGGGAAATTAGTATTTCTGGGGATAGTGATGGCGGTAATCGAAACATCCATGTCAAAAATGAGATTGTTCAAAGTACCGGAACTGTTATTTGGGGCATTTTTGTTGGGCCTATTGGGTCTGATTTGTGATTTATTGCTTAGGGGGTAAAGAAATGGCTTATGATAATTTAGGAATCAGCAATCTGATGATTACTTTGGTCCTCTGTACCTGTTTTATGATTTTAGTCGCGCGGTTTTTAGATACGGTTATTGCAATCATTGTGGCCCAGGCAGTTTTATTGGCGGGGTTAAGTTTAAGCTTGGGGTATGTGACAGGAATCCATGAGATGTATTTCGCGGCCCTGCTGACATTGGCCGTAAAGGCCGGTCTGATCCCTTTTATTCTGGCAAGGGTCATTAAAAAGGTTGGGATCAGCAAGGATATCAAGTCATATCTGAATAGAAAAACATCTTTAATCCTCGCCGGGGCATTGGTGATTGTCGCTTATTTTTCCACAGGGCAGATAATCGGACAGGAATCCGGACTCATCCGCGAGGCTTTACATGCCGGTGTGGCGATGATGCTGATAGGGCTGCTGGTTATGACCACCCGTAAATCCGCGGTCATGCAAATTACCGGATTTATCATTATGGAAAACGGGCTTTTCCTCATGGGAGTAGGAACATCCAAGGGGATGCCTCCGGTGGTGGAATTGGGAATATTTCTGGATATGCTGATTGGCATTTTAATCATGGGGATACTGGTTTTCCGGATAAACCGCAGCTTTGAGAGTATTGATACAGAAAAATTAAGAAACCTGCGAGGATAAAGGGTATGTCATATCTTTTGCTGATTTTGCCTTTATTAACAGCTCTCCTTTGTGCTTTCCTAAAAAAGAAGACCACCCTGGGCGCAGTGAATGTCCTGGGGGGAATGGCCATAGCTTTGGCAGGGCTTTTTCTTGCCGGGCAAGTCTTTAAAAATGGGCCTGCTTCTTTGTTGGGCCGCTATATCTATATTGATGCCTTAAGTGCTTTTATTATCAGTATAATTTCAGTCATTGGACTGTTAACAGCGATATTTTCCCTGGGTTACCTTAGCAAGGATGTCGAAGAGAGGGAAATTGAGGCCGGGCGGCTGAAATGGTATTATTTTTGGTTTTATATCTTCATCTTTACCATGTTTTGTGTAGTAATGGCCGGTAATATGGGAATCATGTGGGTTTCCATTGAAGCAACAACTCTGGCGTCAGCCTTGCTTGTCGGCTTTTATGATAAGAAGAGCTCTCTGGAGGCAGCTTGGAAGTATATTATCATCTGTACAGTTGGAATTATTTTTGCTTTATTTGGGACCATACTTCTTCATTATGCCGCCGTATCAGTTACGGGAGAAAGTCTTTCCCTGGACTGGCTGAGTATCGTTGAGAATGCGGAAAAGCTTGATCCAAAGCTCCTTAAGCTGGCTTTTGTCTTTGCTTTGGTCGGGTATGGGACAAAGGCTGGGCTGGCGCCGATGCACACCTGGCTTCCTGATGCCCACAGCCAGGCACCGGCGCCGGTTAGTGCGATACTCTCCGGTGTTCTCCTGAATTGTGCTTTATATGGAATCCTGCGGTTTCATCTTATCGCGGTGAAGCCTTTGGGCATGTTTTCGCATGATTTGCTTCTTTTTTTCGGCCTGATCTCTATCCTCATTGCAATGCCTTTTATTATTGCCCAGCATGATTTAAAAAGGCTCTTGGCGTATTCCAGTATTGAACATATGGGATTAATCACTTTTGCGGTAGGAATTGGAAGCAAGCCGGCCTTGTACGGGGCTTTTTTACATATGTTAAATCACGCGTTCACCAAATCCTTTCTCTTTTTCGGAGCGGGAAATATTACGCAATATTTTCGAAGCAAAAAAATCGGTAAAATTAAAGGAGCCATCAAGGCCATGCCCCGGTCGGGACTGGCATTCTTCATCGGGGCATTTGCGATTGCCGGTTTACCGCCTTTCAGTATTTTTTTGAGTGAGTTTATCATTTTCAGTGCCGGATTCAGTGCCGGCAGGATTTGGCATTCCGGATTAGTGCTTATTTTTGTTTCCTTAATATTTACCGGGATAATCTATGCGGCGGGAAAAATAGTTTTGGGGGATCCGCCGGGCAGAATTCAGGAAACTGAGCGGCGGCAATGGACATCGATGGTGTTTTTGATTTTGCTGGTGCCGATGACCGTTCTCGGTTTCTATATTCCTGCTTTTGTAGATCAGGTTTTATTAGAGGTTGTGGCAGTGATGGCCGGAGGGAATTAATGATGACAGATGAGAGAATGAAAGAAATCCGGGCTTTTCTGGGAGAGTGGGCAGAGCGGGTCGAGGTCGGACAGTGTTATACAGATGAAATTCATTTAAACGTATCCAAGGAGGATATCATTATTCTGTCCGGAGTATTGCACAAAAAAATGGGGTATATTTTGATCCAGATGGCCTGTAATGATGAGAGAGAATTGAATGATTGTTTTAGCTTGTTTTATACATTTAAGGATATCAGGAATAAATTGATCATAGTCCTGAAAGTTTTGATTAGAGAGACCGAACCGGAATTTCCGTCCTTAACTCCGATCCTGCCGGCAGCCAATTGGTATGAAAGGGAAATTAGAGACATGTTTGGTCTGGATCCTAAAGGACATCCGGATAAACGGCATTTGGCCGTTCATAAAACCTGGCCTGCCAAGCATTATGCCCTGCGCAGGGATTTTAACCTGAAAGCGGCAGTCCCTTGGGTTGAAGGGGAGACGGCTTTTAACCGGGTTGACGGGGAAGGTGTTATGCAGGTCCCAGTCGGACCTATTCATGCCGGAATCATTGAACCGGGTCATTTTCGTTTCAGCACGGTAGGGGAAAAGGTGCTGAATTTGGAAGCGCAGCTATTTTATACGCATCGCGGCATGGAAAAAATCTCTGAAGGAAAAACCAGCCGCCAGGGGTTGTTAATTGCGGAAAGAATTTGCGGAGCATGCTCTTTTTCGCATTCCACAGCCTATTGCCTTGCTTGGGAAAAGCTTTCCGGAACGAGGGTCCCGGAACGTGCGCTCTATATTCGCACAATAGGAGTAGAGCTGGAACGGTTGTATAACCATATCGGAGATGTCGGAAATATTTGCGCGGGAGTAGGGCTGGCTTTTGGCACAATGCAGGGGGCCAGGCTCAAAGAAGAGATGCAGCAGCTAAATGAGCGAGCATGCGGCAGTCGTTTTCTTCGGGGAATCAATATTCCCGGAGGAGTGAGAAAAGATTTGGACACCGGGAGCAGGGAAGATATCCTGATTACTTTGGATAAGGTGGAAATAGAATTCAAAGAGGTAACTGAAATTCTTTTGGCAAATGATTCTTATCTGGATCGCACCCAAAATACGGGTATTTTACAGAAGGCTCTGGCCAGGGATTTACATGCGGTAGGACCCGCAGCAAGGTCGGCAGGAGTGGACGAGGATACGCGAAGAGATCTGCCTCATTTGGTTTATCCTAAATTATCGTTCAGAGTTCCTGTATATCAGGAAGGAGATGTTTTGGCGAGAGTCAGAATACGGGTGGAAGAGGTTTTTCAATCCATAGGGATGATCAGGCAGGCCCTGGACTTGATGCCTCCCGGAGAATTAGCGGCAGAGATGAACCAAGCACCTCCTTACAGCTATGCAATTGGCATGACCGAATCAGCACGAGGAGAAAATGTCCATCTCATCATGACGGATGGAAAGAACAGATTGTACAGACATATGGTAAGATCTGCTTCCTATTGCAACTGGGCCGTCCTTCCTTCCACAGTGCCGGGAAATATTGTACCCGATTTTCCTTTAATTAATAAAAGTTTTGAATTGTGTTATTCCTGCTTTGATCGATAGGAGGATATCATGCTGAGATTATTTCGTAAAAGTTTGATGACCGGAATCGTTACCACGGATTATTCGGGAGAGGGAGCGATCATACCGGAGCATGATCAAGGATTTCCGATCCGGCAGGACAAGTTCTGTCAACAATGCGGAAAATGTGCCGAAGCTTGTCCGCAGGCCGCGATAAAGCTGGAGGCAGCAGCTTGGAAAGGTTTTTCTTGGAAGATTGATCTGAAAAAATGTATTTGCTGCGGTTTTTGTATCGAGGAATGTCCGGTACAAGCATTAAGCCGCGGGAAAGAAGATGAGCAGGCTGAAATATCCTTGGACTCTCTCCTGAATCAGGCGGCCGGAAAAACACTCCGGTCATTTCAGCAATCCGTGCATATCCGTCACCTTGATGCCGGTTCATGTAATGGCTGTGATTGGGAAATGACCACCCTGACGGGCCCGGTCTATGATATTCAAAGATTGGGATTTGATTTTGTGGCTTCACCGCGGCATGCGGATGTTCTGATGGTTACCGGCCCGGTAACCAGAAATCTGCGGATAGCCGTACAGAAAACTTTTCAGGCCACACCTGCCCCCAAGCTCATTGTGGCGGTGGGAACCTGTGCCTGCAGCGGAGGGATTTGCGGGAAAAGCTATGCCAGTGCAGGCGGGGTAGACCGGGTCCTTCCTGTGGATATCTATATACCGGGATGCCCGCCCAGGCCGCAGGCATTAATTCAGGGACTGATGAAAATCAGAGAAAAACTGGAATAAGTGATTTCGGCCAGCAGTTGAAAAACTTAAAAACAAGGTGAAACAGGTTGATAAGCTGACGCGTAAAAAGCATCAGCTTATTCACATTAATTGAACAATTGCAGAAGGACGAATGCTTTAAAATGGCAATAATCATTGACAAAGCAAGGAACCGGCAGTATTATTTTTGCCTTAAGCTTGTCTCCCATACGCAAAGAAAATCATAGTATATAGAAAAGACAAAAGAGGGGGTCAAGTCATTAATGGAAAATGCAAGGATATTGGCGGCCTCCATAGGGACACTGTTAGCCTGGCTTGTCGGAGGGTTTGATTACTTGGTTCAGACTCTCGTTATTTTTATCATTATTGACTATTTGTCTGGAATAGCCGCGGCCTGGCTGATGAAAGAGCTGAACAGCCAAAAGGGACTCAGAGGGATCGTGAAAAAAATATTTCTGCTCAGCCTGGTTGTTGTCGCCCAGCAGCTGGACCAGGTTGTGGGCAGTAATGGATTTCTCCGGAATGCTGTCCTCTATACGCTCATCGCCAACGAGACAATATCGATTCTGGAAAACTGCGGTCGGATTGGGATACCGATCCCTAAAGCATTTTATTCTGCACTTGAAAAACTTAAAAATAAAGGAGATGGTTAGTATGCATAAAATTTAGGCATACAAAATAATCGTAAAAGCCCTTGAAATAAGCAGATTCGGTTTTACACAAATTTAACAATTGCTTAATTTAAACTTAATTCGGGAGAACTAAGATAATGATGAAATAAAGAAACAGGAGGTTTCATCGGAAAAAATGAGCAAGTCACCAGCCAAAAACAGAATTTATCTTTTCATCGTATCACTGCTCCTCATCGCCAGTGTCGCTGTCACTGGCTGTGGAAAGGGAGCGGGAACAGAAGCAGACTCCTCCAAAGAGGAACTTTCAGGATCAATAACTGCGGTAGGCTCCTCGGCTTTGCAGCCTCTTGCAGAAAAAGCAGCCCAGGATTTCATGGCGAAGAATCCGCAGGCAAAGGTTCAGGTGCAGGGTGGAGGCAGCGGAGTAGGTTTGACTCAAGCTTTCCAAGGTGCGGCGCATATCGGCAACTCGGATATCTTTGCCGATGAGAAGCTTAAACCGGAAGAAGCTGCAACACTGGTCGACCACAAAGTAGCGGTGGTAGGATTTGCAACGGTGGTCAATCCCCAGGTCTCCGTGGACAATCTTACTCAACAACAGTTAGTGGATATCTTCACAGGTAAAATAACCAACTGGAATGAAGTTGGCGGACAGGACCTGAAAGTCGTTATTATCAATCGTCCCACTTCTTCCGGAACAAGGGCGTCTTTCAAAAAATACGGTCTGAATGGCGCGGAGGAAGCTGCCGGAAAGGCTTTGACCGAGGATTCTTCCGGTACAGTGAAAAAGACAGTCGCCGACACCCCGGGCGCCATCTCCTACCTTGCTCTTTCCTATATCAATGACAATACAGTCAAACCGCTCAAATATGGGGGAGTTGAGCCCACAGCCGAAAACATTGCGGCCGGTACTTACCCAATCTGGTCTTATGAGCATATGTACACTAAAGGGGAAGCAACAGGCTTAACTAAGGCCTATATTGACTACATTCTTTCACCAGATGTACAAAATTCAGTCGTCAAAAGCTTAAAATTTATCCCAATAACAGACATGAAAGCATCAAGATAATCCCGAAGGCAAAGAATAAAAACATGGAAATCTTATGGACCGGTTAAACCATATGGTTTAACCGGTGCTGCCATGTCGACAGGGAGAAAGGGAAGGTGGCGGATAAATGAAAGCCCGTTCAAAAAGGGTTAACCGGTTCCTGAAAGAAGAGCTTGGTAAAGGTATTGTCAGCATAGTTGGATATTTGATTATTATTCTGACATTTTGTCTGGTGTTTTTTATTGCCTCTAAGGGTCTGACAATATTCTTTAAAAACCATTTTTCAGTAACAGATTTTATTTTTTCAAAAACCTGGAATCCAGACAGAGCTTTAGAAAACGGCGGGCCGGTAGTCGGGGCGCTGATTTTTATTATTGGTTCGGTAGCCGTGTCTTCACTGGCGCTATTATTCAGTGCCCCTTTAAGTGTGGCGGCGGCTGTTTTTATGACGGAAATTTCCCCGAGAATCGGAAATAAGGTTCTTCAGCCGGTCATTGAAATCTTTGTCGGTATACCTTCCGTCGTTTATGGTTGGGTGGGGCTCAGTGTGATTGTGCCCTTTGTCCGAAATTATTTTAGCGGCCACGGTTTTAGCGTGTTGGCCGGAGGATTGGTTTTGGCCATCATGATTCTTCCGACAATAACCAGTGTAGCGGCGGATTCGTTTAAAAGGCTTCCCAATGATTATAAAGAAGCCTCTTTAGCTTTAGGCGCCACGAGATGGCAAACCATCAGCAAAGTTCTCCTTCCGGCAGCTTTCCCGGGGATTCTGACAGGAATTGTCCTCGGATTGGCAAGAGCTTTCGGGGAAGCGCTGGCGGTTCAAATGGTCATCGGGAATTCAATTGCTATTCCGGGTTCAATCTTGGATTCCACAACCACCTTAACCAGCATTATCACGATGGATATGGGCAATACCCCATCGGGATCGATATGGAACAATGCGCTGTGGACAATGGCTTTGCTCCTGCTAATGATATCTTTCTTATTTATTGTTCTGATCCGTAAGATTGGGGTTAAAGGGGGCTTGGAAAATGAGAATGAAAATTAAGAACCAGACATATGATAAAGCTGCTACCTTTATTTTTTATCTGGCGGCAGCATGTGTAGTTTTATTGCTGGTCCTGTTTACCGGTTATATTTTCTACCATGGACGGGAAAGGTTAAACCTTCATTTTTTAACAAGCTCCCCGGTTTTTATGCAAACAGGGGGAGGCATCGCCCCGCAATTGTTTAATTCTCTTTATTTGGTTCTGTTGTCAATGATCATCACAATTCCCGTGGGTTTGGCCGCAGGAATTTACATGGCTGAATATGCCAAGCAAAATCGATTGACCAGAGCGATAAGATTTTCAATTGAGGCTCTGGCCTCTCTTCCTTCTATTGTGATCGGATTGTTCGGCCTTTTGGTATTTGTTAATTTAACGGGGTGGGGCTATACGTTAATGTCCGGTGCTCTCGCTGTGTCAATTCTGAATATTCCCGTGATCACAAGACTGAGTGAGGATGCGATCAGAAATGTTCCTTCAGCGATTAAAGAAGCCAGCTTGGCTTTAGGAGCAACCCACTGGCAGACAATTGTCAGGGTTGTGTTGCCGGCTGCTCTGCCCGGTCTGATTACAGGAATAATTATTACGGCGGGAAGAGCTTTTGGTGAAGCGGCCGCCTTGTTATACACAGCCGGAATGAGCAGTCCTCATCTGGATTTTACCAACCTTAATCCACTGGATGACGCCTCTCCATTAAACCCTTTCCGGCCGGCTGAAACGCTAGCTGTTTATATCTGGAAAGTGAATTCTGAAGGCTTGGCTCCTGATTCCAGACAAATTGCTGACGGTGCTTCGGCAATCTTGTTGATTGCTGTTCTAATTTTCAATATTGGCGCCCGCTTTTTAGGCAGGTTGCTGAGTACCAAATTTTCCGGATCAAATGCGCCAAAATAACCGAGAATAATACTTTGGGACAAGGAATGAAAATGATGAAGGAAAAGATTAAAATATCAGCCAAAAATATCAATCTGTACTACGGCAGGAGTCAGGCTCTGAAAAATATTAATATGGATATTCCGGAAAAAAAGGTAACAGCTCTGATCGGGCCTTCCGGCTGCGGCAAATCGACTTTTTTGAAAACGATTAACCGGATGAATGATCTGATTAATAATGTGACCATTACCGGTCAAATTTATATTGATGAGGCAAATATTTATGAAGAAACAGATACGGTAGAATTGCGCAAAAAGGTAGGCATGGTTTTTCAAAAGCCCAATCCTTTTCCGATGTCCATTTATGATAATGTTGTTTACGGATCGCGCATTCATGGGGTTAAAGTTAAAACTAAGCTGGACGAGATCGTGGAAAAAAGCCTGCGCAGTGCCGCTCTCTGGGATGAAGTGAAGGATCGCCTGAAACAGAATGCTTTAAGCCTTTCCGGCGGACAGCAGCAAAGGCTTTGTATTGCAAGGGTCCTGGCGGTTGAGCCGGAAATCCTGCTGATGGATGAGCCGACCTCCGCCCTTGACCCGATTTCCACTCAAAAGATTGAGGATCTGGCCGATGTATTGAAAGAAAAATACACGATCATCATTGTTACACATAATATGCAGCAGGCCGCTCGAATCTCGGATAAAACAGCTTTCTTCTTGCATGGGGAAGCCGTAGAGTATAACGATACAGATGCGATTTTCAGTAATCCTTCCGATAAAAGGACAGAGGATTATATCACCGGGCGTTTCGGATAATTAATAGATAAAAAAGGAGGTATTCTGGGGATGACGAGGAATACTTTTGCTAAAGAACTGGAAGAATTGCATCTTGACCTGATTAACATGGGCAGCCTCGTGGAAGATTCAATCAATAATTCACTCTCCGCTTTGAGAAATGAAGATCTGGAACTTGCAGCGTTAGTCATAAAGGCAGACGATATCGTCGATGACTATGAAAGAAAAATAGAGAAAAAATGCCTGAACCTGATTGCCCGGCAGCAGCCTTTAGCGGGTGATTTGAGAAAAATAAGCACAGCACTGAAGATGATTACAGATATGGAAAGGATTGCTGATCACTCCTCAGATATCGCTAAACTGACCATCAAGATGGCCCAGGAAAATATGATAAAAACATGGATCAAGCCATTGATTGATATTCCCGAAATGGCCGAGCAAGCCAAAAAAATGGTCAAAACATCCTTGGACTCTTATGTTAAACAGGATATTAATATGGCTCAAAGCCTCTATGAACACGATAATATCGTCGATGGACTGTTTATTAAAATCGTCCAGGAGCTTTCCCTGATCATGAAAGAACATCCGAATGCCGTTGACCAGGCGGTAAACTTGATTTTCATCGCCAAATATCTGGAGCGGATGGCCGATCATGCAACAAATATTGGGGAATGGGTTATTTATAATGTCACAGGCAGACATAAGGCAAATAAAGAAAACAAAAAATTCCTTTTCTAAAGTCGTTATTTGAAAGGCGGGATAAAATGACGAAGTCATTAATCTATGTAGTTGAGGATGAAAGCCATATCCAGCAGCTCGTCAAATACAATTTAGAAAAAGAAGGCTATAGGGTCAAAGCCTTTGGCAATGGAGAGAGCTTTTTACAGGAAACGCGCCTGAAGGTGCCGGAACTCTTTTTATTGGATATTATGCTGCCGGATATTGACGGCCTGGAATTATGCAAGCTCTTGAGGAAGAATCCTGCTACCCATAAAGTCCCCATTATCCTGTTAACCGCCAAAGGGGAGGAATTTGATAAGGTCCTGGGATTGGAGATCGGGGCGGATGACTATATCACCAAACCTTTTAGCATCCGGGAAATGATCGCACGGGTCAAGGCTGTCCTCCGCAGGGTAACAGAGATTGGTGCTGAGGAGGAGGAAGAGATCAGGCAAGGTGATATTGTGATGAATTGCAGCCGGCGGGAGGTCTATAAAGGCAGCCGCCAGCTTGATTTGACGCTCAAGGAATTTGAGCTCTTAAAATTATTGCTGTTGAACAAAGGGCGGGTATTATCACGCGATATGCTTCTGGAAAAAATTTGGGGTTACGAATATCAAGGAGAAACAAGGACGGTTGATGTGCATATTCGCTATTTGAGACAAAAGATTGAAGAGGATGACAACAATCCGCTTTATATAGAAACGGTCAGAGGGATCGGCTACCGTTTCAGTGACAAAGTATCGCGCACGGATTCGGAAACAACGAAGCGGTTATGAAGAAGAGAATATTTGTATCTTTTCTAGTATTATTAATTATTGGTATTTTGATCTCGGCTTTTTTAGGAACTAAACTTACTTTGAAATATGCTCAAATCGAGATAGAGGAAAAGCTGAGAAGCTTGGCCTCTATGATGGCCAGTGATTTGGGGGATGAGGCGGCCCAGGGAATGAAACTGGATTATGACCGGGCTGCAAAAAAATATGCGGATCTCTTTGCCAAATCTGAGGGAGATGACAGTTTTTCCTTTTTCTATGCTCCTCCTGACAGCTCGATAAGGGTGACTTTTATCGATTTTAAGGGACAGGTATTAGGAGAGTCTGAGACGGATTATCAAACCATGGAAAATCACCTTTCCCGCAAAGAAATACAGGAAGCCATCAAGGGAAATATCGGCCAGGATATCAGAGCCAGCCATACCTTGGATGTAGATTTTCTCTATATTGCCGCTCCCATCTCCTCCACCGAAGGAATTGCCCGGGTATCCGTTCCGTTAAACAGAATAAAGCATATCAACCAAATGATCTGGCTGTATGCTCTGGTCGGAATATTAGGAGGGCTGCTGTTTACCATTCCTTTGGCAAAAAAACTATCTTCATCAGTGACAAAGCCGGTTAGGGAATTAATCAATGCCTGTGGGGAAATTGCTAAAGGTAACTATTTCCGCCGGGTTTATTACCATGCCAATGATGAACTGGGGGAAATGGCAAAGAATTTCAATCTGATGGCTTCGAAGCTGGAAAACACGGTGAAGGACCTGACCGAGCAGAACGCTAAGGTAGACTCCATTCTGAAAAGCATGCAGGGCGGTTTGATCGCGGTCAATATCAGACAAAGAATTATTTTGATTAATACAATGGCCTGTGATATTCTGGGGATCCCATATCATCAGGGTATACTGGGGATGAATCTGATCAAGCTGGTCAGAAATCAGCAAATTAACAAGGTCCTAAGAGATTCAATGGAAAAGAATGTTCCGCAAATGGAATTAATCAATATAGAGGAAAAAATCATCAGAGTCTATGCCAATCCCATCAAAGGACATCAAAATGAGAATATGGGTGGGATTGTCACGATGCTTGATATCACAAATATCAAAAAATTGGAGCAAATGAGGACGGAATTTGTATCCAATGTTTCCCATGAGCTGAAGACACCGCTTACTTCTATCAGAGGATTCATCGATACGTTAAAGGATGGGGCTGTCAATGATCCGGAGGTTGCCGGAAAGTTTTTGGATATCATTGATATTGAGGCAGAAAGATTGAGCAGGCTGATCAATGAGATCTTGCAGCTTTCAGAGATCGAGTCCATGAAACAGGACCGGAATATCGAAGATGTGTTCTTAAAACCGGTAATAGATGAGGTTTTCTCTATCCTGCAACAATCGGCTGAAGAAAGAAAAGTGGGGCTTCATGCAGATATTGCCGAAAGCGTTTCGATTCAAGCCAATAAGGACAAAATAAAACAATTATTGATTAACCTGATTGATAATGCCATCAAATACAATATTGAAAATGGTAGTGTGACAGTAAAGGCTGAACAGGCCGGAGGAAAGGTTCTGATTTCTGTCCGGGACACTGGGATCGGGATCGAAAAAGAATATCTGGATAGGATTTTTGAACGATTTTATCGGGTTGACAGGGGAAGATCAAGCGAATTGGGTGGAACAGGACTTGGATTATCCATAGTCAAGCATATCGTCAACTTGTACCAGGGCCGGATCGATGTCGACAGTGATCCTGGAAAAGGAACAGAGTTCAAGATTGAGATCCCGGACTGAATTCAAATTTTAAGCTGCTTAATAAAATTAAATTAGAGATAACGGATGATCTGGAATTTCTTTGATGATATAGGAGCTTTTTTGAACTTTTTTCGCCTGCTTTTTTAAAGAGGCAATATATTGGGCGAACGATTCAGGAGTTTCAAGCTTATTCAGATGTCCATATATTCCGGCAATGGAGATTGAAGTGAGGTTAAATCTTCGTAAAGTACCATAGCGATCTTCATCCTCCAGATATTGTTTTTCTTTATCCTTGGCGCTGAAGAACTCTAAAATCCTTTGGTCGAAAACGGAGATGATTTCTTGACAGATTGTGGGGTATTTTTCCTGTTCGCTTTCCACAATAAAAATAAAATCGTCTCCGCCGATATGCCCTACAAAACTATTGTAAGGATACATGGTTTTAACTGAATTTTGAAGAATATCCGCAGTAAGCTTAATAATCTTGTCGCCGTTTTCAAAACCATAAAGATCATTGTAAATTTTAAAATTATCCAGATCGAGATAAAAAATACAAGATCCTTTACTATAAGTAATCGTATCCTGAAGGACTCTGTTTATCACAGTATTTCCAGGCAAAGAGGTGAGGGGATTAAGCTCGTGAGCATAACTTTTCTCATAAATCAGAGTATATTCTATCAGTTTTTGCATGGAGACGATTCCGGCAAAATGGGATCCTTTTGTAACGATAATATCATCATAAATATTTTCTTGCGGGCGAGCCATTGCTCTGTTGGCAACATGATGAACAGGGGTGTAATAATCGACAATCAGCGGCCCCTTGTCCATTATTAAGGAAACCGGTCTTTTGGAATAGAGGGAATACCCAAATTTGCTGGCCATTTGGGAGTCGAGTTTATTTCGCATGATCAGGCCTATGGGATAATGGTTTTCCACAATGCAAACACCTGAACATGAGGTTTGATCAAAATATTTTTTAATCACGGCGCATTCTTCATTAACACTGAAACATTGATCGTTTTTGATCAGATCAAAGATGTAATGATAATCATGGCTAAAGCTTTTCATATTATTCATTACTTGATTAAAATCTTTGATGATTTCTTTTGATTTTTCAGAGACAACGGGTAACTGTGCCTGGGGTCTTTGGAGGAAGAAACCCTGTCCAAACTGAACACCTAAACGGATGAGCGTTTTTAGTTCTTCCGCAGTTTCAATACCCTCGGCAATCAGGCGAATACTGGAGTTTTCAGATATACTGATTAAAGCCTTGACCATGGATTGTTTGAACTGGTCGTTGTCTATGTCTCTGATCAGATCCATATCGATTTTAATGAAGTGAGGCCTGATTTCACTAATCGTTCTAAGCCCGGAGTAACCGGACCCGACGTCATCAATGGCGATCTGGTATCCTTGCTCAATATAATTGTTCAATACTTCACAAAACTTTTGATAATCTTTGATCGCAGTGCGTTCTGTAATTTCAAAAACAATGGATTTCGGGGATATGCCGAATTCCAAAAGCATATCTCGGGTAAAGCCTTTTTTAAAATTCGGGTCTTTGATGATACTGGGGTCGACATTAATAAAAAGAAGTTTATTAAAACCGGAGCTGCCGGCTTTTTCCAAGGCTTTTTTTCGAAAAAGGAGGTCTAATTCAAATAATTTTTGTTCCTCTTCAGCAATTTTGAGAAGATCAACGGGAGAATGCAGTGGGGAGTCTGCCGGACCTCTGCCGAGAGCCTCATAACCAATGATTTCTCCGTCTTTTAATCCAAAAATAGGCTGAAACACAGTATAAACTTGTTTTTGCTCCAGTATTCTAAAAAACTCTGATTTTAGATCATTGTATTTCTCGAAAGCAGAAAATTCCAAAGGCATGACTCTACTCCTTTTCAATAAAGATAAAACATTTACCAATTTGAATATAAATTTTCCATATTAACAGTTGATTAATTTTTGATTAATTTTTCGTAAGTCAAATCAATTTTAGTACTAAAGTCCGATTGAGGTTTATGCAGCAGAAAGCCTTGCCCGTACTGTACACCAAGGGCAGAAATGGTTTGGAGTTCTTCTGTTGTTTCAATTCCTTCGGCAATAAGTTTTATTTTTAAGGAAAGAGAGATATCGACCAGAGCCTTGACCATCGATTGTTTATACTGGTCCCGGTCAATATTGCGGACTAAATCCATGTCAATTTTTAAATAATCAGGTTTCAGTTCACTGATGGTTTTTAAGCCGGAATACCCTGCTCCTACATCATCCAGGGCAATCAGGCAGCCCTGATCGGTAAAGGAAGTCAATACCTGACGAAATCGGGGATAATCTTCGATAACAGTTCTTTCGGAAATCTCCAGAACAATCAATCGAGGCGAAATATTGTAATGTTGAAAAGTTTCCCTGGTAAATTGCTCATGGAAATGGGGGAGACCGATCACCTGGGGGTCAATATTCAGAAAAAGGTATTGATCAAAATGAATATTCGTGATTTTCTCGAGGGCAGCTTGCCAAAAAAGGAGGTTCAGCTCAGGAGACTTATTGTTCTTCTCCGCGAGCCGGAGCAAGGCTAAAGGGGAATGAAGGGAAGAGCCGCACGGCCCCCGGCCCAGTGCTTCATAGCCAAGGACATTTCCGCCGGCCAATTCGAAAATGGCTTGGAATACGGAAGAAACCAATTTCTTGGAAAGTATTTCGTGGAATAATGCAGTTTGTTCAAGGTCCTCAAACAGTATCTCGTATCCCTTAGGCATATCAATTCTCCTTTATGAGAGATGGTTTTCTTAAGATACTTTATGCTGTGGGGTGGACAAAGTTACCGATCAAGAAAGGCACTATCCCTGCCTTTGCGAGATAGTGCCTTTTGTGATTTTTTAAAATCGTTTAAAGTATGAAATTATGTTTAATCTCTGTTATCGCTTGATTCGGACAGACCGCAAGACAGGAGAAACAACCGATACAAGCCTGGGGCTTGATGATTTGGACCACCTTTCTGAATAAACCGGTCTTTTCTCCGAAAACACCTTTAGGACATACGCTTGCACATTTTCCACAGTACTGACATTTTCTCCGGTCAATTTGAATACTTTTTGTCTTCATTTATTGTAATAATCCATGACCCTAGTGACATATTCTCTTGTTTCCGCAGGCAGTCTGTCTATCTGGTCTTTGCTTTGGACATTTCTGGAGCTTACAGTACCTGCACCCGCATTATAAGCGGCAAGGGCCATTTCTTTAGAATTCCCGTACATATTCAGAAGCTGTTTTAAATACTTCGTGCCGCCATCAACGTTTTGTTCCACACTAAAGGGGTTTCTTACGCCTAATTCCTGAGCAGTCTGAGGCATTAACTGCATCAAGCCCATTGCTCCGGCCGAAGATACGGCGGAGGAGTTAAAAGCAGATTCCTGCCGGATAACGGCCATAATAAAATCTTGATCGATACCATATTTGGCAGAAGCCTTTGTGACGGCTTCCTGAATGGAAGAGTCGCTGGAGTCGTTGGTTTCGGCAGAAGATGTCTTTTTTGTTTTGGGGTTCAGTTCTCTTAACAGATTAACCAGCAGAGAAGGATTGAGACCGGCAAGGTCTTGTTCAGACATAGCATTAAGCATGCTATTGAGGATACGATAAAAAGACTTTGAATCTCCCGAAGTTTGTTTTAAGGTTCTGGTCATCATCTGAAGCTGCATGAGCTGAACTTCATTCTCAATTTTCATAATCCACCACCAAAGTACATCATTGCCTAAATTATACCATAATCGTCTTATTTGTATATGCCGGAAAATATTTTCTTTGTGTTAAAGAACCCAAAAATAGAATTTTAAGATAACAAAGATCATTGTGGATACACTTCCAGAGTATTAAGATAAAAAGAAAAGCAGGGAGCAGAGGAAAAGAGAGCAATATGAAAAAGATTCAATATATTTTATTTGATTGTATGGAAACTTTAATTGATTTTACAGAATTACCCCGAGAGAAAGAATATGCCATGTGGTCATATTCTGGATCAGGGATAGAAAACTGCTGGCCCGATTTTGAAGAATTTTTACAGTCCTTCCTGGAAATGCGCCAATATTTTCAAAATCGCACACCAAAGCATAAGGAATATTCTATTCTGGAAAGATATGAAATGATGGTGAGCAAGCATGACCTTGCAAAAAATCTTTCTCTTACTCAAGAGGAGCGTATGACCATTGTGAAAAAGCTTTGTAAAAACTTTTGGGACAACTACACAAAACGGTGTTTTGTCAGTCCTGAAGTGGAGGCTTTGTTGAAAAGTCTGAGAAACAAGACAGGACTTGGCGTTGTATCCAACTTTATTGTACCGGGAGGTTTAGAAGAACTGCTGATATCCAAGCAAATCAGGGGATACTTTAATTTCGTCCTCAGCTCAGCTGAATTAGGCTGGCGAAAACCTCATCGCCTCATTTATGAAAAGGCTTTGGCAGAAGCAGGGACAAGTGTCCGTGAAATGATTTTTATCGGAGATGATCTCAATAATGACTATCATGCGCCAAGAGAAATGGGTATCCGCTCACTCCTTTATGACCGTAAAAACAAACATCCGGAAATCAGGGAACGTTTTTCTTCCTTTGAACAAATCGAAAAAATCCTGGAGATGAAGTAGTCCTTCAACCTTTTTGTGATCGTAAAAATTATTGGGTCTTGATTTCTGAAGAGAAAGCAGCTATTATGTCATTAATATCGTATTGAAGTGACATAATAGACATCTTGAAATAAGAAAACAGCAAAATTCAGATAAACAAAATAACATTAAATTTCGTCGTACGATAAGAGCAGAGATCACAGTCATGATGGATCAATCGTACAGAAAAAAATTAATCTTGAGGAAGATGAGAAATATGGCTGAGCATAAAAAAAGAAAATTGGTCATTGCTGTTCTGGTTGCTGTGTTGGCAAGCGGCAGTTTCCTTGTTTGGAGATATTGGCCGCCTGCCGACCAAAATACGATCATGGCTTCAGGAACAATTGAGACCATGAAGGTAGAACTTAATGCCAAGAATCAGGGGACTTTACAGGGTTTTTCTCTTAAAGAGGGGGATCAGGTAAAAGCAGGACAGCTTGTCGCCCGCATATCCCGAAATGATTTGGTTGCGCAGAAAGAACGAGATGCTCTAAATGTGGAAATTGCCAGGAATAAATGGAATGATCTTCAGTCCGGAGCCACTGAACAGGAAAGGAAAGAAGCGGGAGCCGGAGTAAACATAGCACAGGTTACCTTAGATCAGGCGAAAAAGGATTTGGAACGGGCGGAAGAATTATTTTCGCAGGGGAGCCTTGCTCAGACAGAAATTGAAGCCGTACGAAATAAATATTCCATTGCCCGGAATCAGCTGGCGACCGCGGAGGCCAAATTGAGCCTTATCGAAGAAGGGACACGTATCGACCAAATCAAGGCTGCTGAGAATCAAGTGAAATTGAATCAGGCGGTGTTGAAATCTTCTCAGGCTGTTCTGGAAGATCTCAACTTATATTCCCCGATTGACGGGATCATTCAAACCAAGAATCGTGAAAACGGAGAGTTTGTTTCTCTTGGATCAAACTTGGCGACCATCTCTGATTTAACGAAATGCTGGATTAATGTTTATGTTCCAACCACAGATCTTCCTTATATTAAGATTGGGGGCAAGGTAACCTTTTCTGTCAGCGGGACAGAGAGGGTTTTTGAGGGGACGGTTGCCGAGATTGCAAGCAAAGGGGAATTTACTCCCAAAAGTATTCAGACCGCAGAAGAGAGAGCGAATATCGTCTACAAGGTGAAAATTAATGCTGACAATAAGGAAGGTTTGCTTAAACCCGGGATGCCTGCTGATGTGGTCATCGAGAAGAACGGTACGGAACCGGGTATTGGGGCGTCATGATCAGGGCTGAGGGGATCAGTAAAAGCTTTGGGCAGATAGAAGCGGTCAAGCAGATAGATATGATTGTCAGCGAAGGAGAGATTGTCGGACTGGTCGGTCCGGACGGGGCCGGGAAGACTACACTCATGCGGATTCTGGTGGACTTGCTGGTACCGGACGAAGGTTCGGTAAGGGTCTTTGGCAGGGAGTATGGCTATATGCCCCAACGCTTCAGTCTGTACGGAGACTTAAAAGTGATAGAAAATCTGATCTTCTTCGGGTCCTTATACGGTTTAAGTAAAAAAATAATTGCGCAGCGGTCTGAGGAAATTCTCGCTTTGACGAATCTGGCTCAATTTAAGGATCGTTTTGCAGATAACCTGTCAGGTGGGATGAAACAAAAGCTTGCCCTGACCTGTGCTTTGGTCACCAGGCCCAGGCTTCTGATTTTGGATGAACCGACATACGGGGTAGATCCGGAATCCCGCAAAGAATTTTGGAAAATCCTTTATGATCTGAACGGACAGGGACTGACGATTCTTGTTTCCACACCATATATGGATGAGGCTGAACTCTGTACAAAAGTGGCTTTTATGGATAAGGGAAGGTTTACAGCCTTTGATTCACCGAAGAAGCTAAAGGAAGAATTCCCCGGTGAGGTTTGGGAAATTGGCTCAGACAGCCGTGATCCCGGAGTTTTTGATCATGTTCCCGGGATAAAGGATTCTTCCCTTTTTGGGGATAGATACCGCCTAATCACGGAAAGCTGTGACGGACAGGCTTTTGAGCAAATGATTTCCAGTATGTTGAAAGAAGCCGGGTATGGGCTGGAATTTATCCGGCAAGTACCGTCGTCAATGGAAGATGTGTTTGTGATGCTGTCCGGAGGAGAATAAGGCATGGAATATGTAATCACCACAGACAGGCTGACCCGCAAGTTCGGAGAATTCACGGCTGTCGATAAGGTTTCTTTCCAGGTGCGCAAAGGAGAAGTTTTCGGTTTTCTAGGCCCGAACGGGGCGGGAAAATCGACAATGATACGGATGCTTTGCGGAATTTTGGAGCCAACCGGGGGAGAAGCCACTGTTTTGGGTTACAGATTAGATCAAGATCCGGAAAAAATAAAAAAAAATATTGGCTATATGTCTCAAAAATTCAGTTTATATCATGATCTGACCGTTAAGGAAAATCTGAATTTCTATGCGGGGATTTATGAAATTTCCAGGAGAGAAGCCGGGCCCAGAATCAAAGAAATGATTGAGATGGCGGGGCTTACCGGGAGAGAAAACGAATTTGCGGTGAATTTAAGCGGCGGATGGAAGCAAAGACTGGCCCTGGGCTGTGCAATATTGGCCCGCCCGCCGTTGGTTTTTCTTGACGAACCGACAAGCGGAGTAAGTCCGACCAGCCGCAGGAGATTCTTTCACATCATCCGGGAACTGGTCAGGGAAGGGACGACAGTCATGGTTTCAACCCATTTTATGGACGAGGCCCAAAGATGTCATAGGCTGGGATTTATTTCTTCAGGACAATTAATGGCTGTTGATACTCCGGAAAATCTAAAAAAGAAGGTCATTGAAGGGTTAATGGTGGAATTGGATCTGCCCAATTCCTTAACCAGGATGCAGGAAATTAAAAACCTGGAATTTGTACGGGAGTGCACCATCCATGGAGCTTTGCTGCATGTTCTTCTAAGCAACGAAGAGGATAAAACTGAATTGGAGAAAAGCACCGGAGCTCAGGCTAAAATTATTGAGCCGTCCTTGGAAGACGTTTTTATTGCCTTATCTCACAAGGGGGGAAAAGCATGAGAAGAATAGTGGCAGTTATGCATAAAGAGTTTTTACAAATGCGTAGGGACAGGATGACATTGGCCTTGACGGTTATGCTGCCCTTTATCCAATTAATTCTTTTTGGCTTTGCTATTCAGACAGAAGTAAAACATATTCCCACTGCCATATTTGACCAGTCCCTCTCTGAAGAGAGCCGGGATCTTTTAAGCTCTTTCACCGCTTCCGGTTATTTTGAGGTGCGATATGCCGCCCAAAGCATCAATGAAGTGGATTCCCTGATTGACAGCGGCAAGGTCAAGGCCGGAATCATAGTCCCGGGGGATTTTGCCGGCATGGTGCAAAAAGGAGAATCAGCTTCAGTACAGCTTATTGTTGATGCCAGTGATAATATGGTAGCGAATCAGGCGATGGCAACAGCATCTTCTATTGGATTCTTAAAATCGCAGGAGGCGATCAGCAAAAAATTACAGGTGGATATGACAGAACCTCTTTATGATATCCGGGTCAGACCATGGTACAATCCCGGCGGAATCACCGCTTATTATATGGTTCCGGGCATCCTGGGGATTATTGTGACAATGACGATGGTGATGATGACAGCTACGGCGATTGTAAGAGAAAGAGAAAGAGGCACATTGGAACAATTGATTGTGACACCGATCAAATCATATGAATTAATGATTGGAAAAATCCTTCCCTATATCGTGCTTGGATACATCCAAATAACCATAGCTCTTATTGTCGGGGTTGCGGTCTTTAAGGTCCCGATCAGAGGCAGTTTAACGGAACTTTATGGATTGACATTGTTTTTTATCACGGCATCCCTGGGGCTGGGTTTAATGATTTCCAATGTAGCCAAAACGCAAATGCAGGCCTTTCAAATGTCCTTTTTTATCATGCTGCCGAGTATTATCCTTTCGGGATTCATGTTTCCTCGAGAAGCTATGCCCAAGATAATTTACTATATCGGGAATTTGATTCCTATCACCTATTTTTTGGAGATTGTCCGCGGTATTATCCTGAAAGGGATTGGAATTGGCTATCTGGCAGGTCAGGTGGTCAGTCTTATTGTCTTTTCTGTAGTATTTATTGTGATCAGCACCTTGAAATTTAAAAAGAAAATCGCTTAGGGGGGTAAAGGTGAGAAAAACGCGGGACAAAATTCTTTCTGTATATGAAGAAAAATCCGTTGGCGGGGGACGCGGTTTATTTGAGATTTCTCTGGAAGAGCTTGCCCAGGGGGCGGGAATCAACAAAAGAACCATTTACCGTTATTTCGGCAGTAAGGAAGAAATTATTGCTGAAATGCTGGACATAATCATGGAAAAAACGGCGTTGAGAATTACAAAAATATTGAGTGAAGAGAACGATCTGAGAACGATGTTAATTGAAGTGATTAAAACGATCAAGTATCTGGCCAATGGCCGGGTTTTGGAAGATTTACGGCGGCATTATCCTTTGCTTTGGCAAAAAATTGAGTTGTTTCGCCGGCAAAAAATTCAACAATTCTTTGATTCCCTAATCAACAATCAGAAGATGCGGATACGCTGGCGTGTCAATCCCATGATTGCGCATGATGTTTTTATCGCCGCACTGGCGGCAGTTCTCAATCCGCAGTATATTTTCGATCATTCCTTAACATTTGAAGAAACAGGAAATGCGCTTTTGGAGATGTTTATGTTTGGCGCTATGGAACAGACAAACGAATAGACTCAAAGGGGAGGTGCTTTTTCAGCACCTCCTTAAAATAAAAAAATGTATTCCGATTTAACGTTATCTTAACAGATTAACGGGAAATTGATATATTAACGAAGTTGTTTTTTTGATATATTAATGACATAAGGTTTAGGATGGTGGAAAAATGAGCAAAGTTAAGGTTGCATCCGCTATTTACATAGGATCTAATGCTATCCAGCTCAAAATCAGCGAAAATAGAAAAGGAAAAAAACATGATCTGGAATTTATTGAATACCCGTTAAATTTAGGGCACGATACTTTTTCCAAAGGTCGGATTACCTTTGAAAAAGCAGAGAAAATATGTGAGGTGATTAATCATTTTTCCAGGGTAATTAAAGATTATCAGGTTGAGGATAGCTGTGTCGCGGCGACAACAGCTGTTCGCGATGCGGCGAATCAGGAATATATTCTGGATCAGATTTTTATCAAAACAGGGAAAAAGGTTCTTGTTCTTGATGATGCGGATGAAAAAAAATTAATCTGTAAAGAAATGCTCAAGAAAATACAAGCATTCGAAATGCTTGAGAATACAGAGGCGTTGATGGTCTATCTGGGGACAGGTACGGTAGGAGTATCAATATATGAAAAAGGGACGATTCCTTTTACCCAAAATATCAGAATGGGCTCTTTAAAACTCAGTGAAATCATGGAAAGAATGCAGGAACAAATTGAGAAATCCAACACAATTATTGAAGAATATTTGGTGACATTTGCTAATATCTTGGAAAAACTCATCTCTTTAAAAAAACTCAACCATTTTATTGTATCCGGACAGGAAATGGATCTGATTGCAAGAATCTGCGGAGCAGTAGAGGAGGGAGAGCTGCTGTTTATTCCGACAGAAAGCTTTAAAGCCAAATATAAGGAATTAATAAATCTCAATGTTGAACAAGTGGCCAGGACTTATGGCTTAAATAAAGATCAGGCGGAAGGCCTGCTTCCATCGCTGTCTATTTATAATACTTTACTGGTGTTTACTTCGGCGAACAATATTATCCATGCACCCGTAACGCTTTGTGACGCTTTGCTCTTCAGTATGCTGTACAAAGAGGAAGACAGGGAACTTGAACGCAAATTTGCGGAAAACACCATCATTTCCGCCCAGTCGGTAGGAGAGAAATATAGGTATGATGCTGAACACGCCGCTACAGTCCAAAAATTTGGATCGATTATTTTTGATCAAACCAAAAAAATCCACGGGCTGGGAGAAAGAGAAAAGCTGCTCTTGCAGGTAGCCTGCCTATTGCATGATATCGGCAAATATATTAATACAAAAAATCATTACTATCACTCCTATTATTTGATCAAAAACACGGATATTATCGGATTAAATAACGAGGAAACGGAGATGGCGGCTCAGATTGCCATGTATCATGGTAAAGAGGTGCCCGGGTTGAGTAATGAACATTTCAGCAGGCTGACTACTTCACAACGGGCAGTTGTCTCGAAATTGGTAGCGATAATCAGAATGGCGGATGCTCTGGACAGAAGCCACAGTCAAAAATTTAAGCAGTTGGAAGTAACACTCAAAAAAGATGGAATTGAATTAAAGGGAAGCACAGAATGGGATTATGGCCTTGAACAGTGGACATTTAACCGGAAAAGCAGCTTTTTTGAAGAAGTGTTTGGAATCAAAGCACGGCTGAGGAGAAAAGCCAATGAATTTTGAAGAAAGTAAATACTTTATTAATCGGGAATTAAGCTGGATTGAATTTAACAAGAGAGTATTACAGGAAGCATATGATAAAAACTATCCTTTGCTGGAAAGATTAAAATTCTTAGCCATCAGTGCGTCTAATCTGGATGAGTTTTTTATGGTGCGGGTGGCCAGCATAACGGATTTGGTGGAAGCAGGATTTGCGGGACAAGATGCTTCCGGACTTACACCAAGGGAACAGCTTGAACAAATCGCTGTCCATATTCATAAATTTGTGAAAAAGCAGTATAATTGCTTAATAAAATCCATCATTCCCGCTTTTAAAAAAAAAGAAATCATATTTGCCGGTTATGACAAAATGGACGAGCGGCAAAAAGAATATTTGCATAAACGGTTTGAGGAGCTGATTTATCCTGTTTTAACGCCCTTGGCAGTCGATCAGAGCAGGCCGTTTCCCTTGCTGGCCAATAAAAGCCTGAATTTGGCCGTGAGATTAAAGGGGACGGAGGAAGAGCGTTTTGCTCTGGTTCAGGTACCCTCTGTTTTACCAAGAATCATTGAAGTCCCTTCGGAAAATGGGAAGCGGATTTTCATCTTTTTGGAAGATATTATTATTGAGCATATAGGGTTCATGTTTTCAGGATATAAAGTAGAAGCCGTCTGTCCGTTTTGTATCACAAGAAATGCTGATTTGGACATTGATGAAGAAGATGCCCAGGATCTCTTGAAAGAAATCGAGGAATCTGTTGCCCGGCGCAAATGGGGGGCACCGGTAAGATTGGAGATCATCAGGGGCAGTGATATTGAAACCAAACAATTTTTGATTAGGATGTTGGAAATCAGTGAAGCGGAGACATATGAGGTACCGGTATATCTGGATCTTACCGCGTGGATGCAGCTGATGTCCGTTGAGGGGTTCGAACATTTGAAAGATACCCCCTTAAGTTCTCCAATTCCTCAGGACTTTTGGGGAAAAGAGGATATTTTTTCTGCGATCAGGGAGAAAGACTGTCTGGTGCACCATCCTTATGAATCCTTTGACTGTGTGACGGATTTTATTCGGCAAGCGTCCACCGATCCTGACGTATTAGCCATCAAGCAGACACTATACAGGGTCAGCGGCAATTCACCAATCGTCAAATCGCTGATCACTGCAGCCGAACACGGTAAACAAGTTACGGTTTTGGTAGAACTGAAAGCCAGATTTGACGAAACCAAAAATATTAACTGGGCCAAGATGCTGGAAAAGGCAGGATGTCATGTGGTTTACGGATTGGTAGGTCTTAAAATTCACTGTAAAGCCGCCTTAGTGATCCGCCGGGAAGAGGAGGGAATCAGGCGGTATGTTCATATGGGCACAGGAAACTATAATGACCAGACAGCCAAGCTTTATACAGATATCGGGATATTTACCTGCAGGGACTCCTTTGGAGCAGATATCTCCGCTCTTTTTAATTTTTTAACAGGGTATTCCATGGTCCCGACATGGAAAAAGATTGAGACGGCACCCTTTTCTCTCCGCCTTTTTTTCGACAGGATGATTGAGAATGAAATTGAACAGGTTAAACAAGGGGGAAAAGGCCGGATTATTGCTAAAATGAACTCTCTTGCCGACAAGGAGATCATTAACATGCTTTATAAAGCATCTGCTGCAGGGGTGGAAATCGTACTGATCGTCAGAGGAATATGTTGTCTGCGTTCCGGGATAAGCGGATTGAGTGAAAATATTGTGGTCATCAGTATTGTCGGTAAGTTTTTGGAACACAGCCGTATCTATTATTTCGAAAATGGCGGACAGCCGAAAATCTACCTGTCCAGTGCCGATTTAATGACCAGGAACCTGGACCGGAGAGTAGAAATCGCTTTTCCTGTCGAGCAGGAAAGACTGAAGAGAAGATTAATAGAGATTTTGAAAATATCTATGGAAGATACGGTAAAGGTAAGAATTCAGAGAAAAGATGGCACTTATGCCAAAATCGACAAGAGAGGAAAACCTCAGGTTCAATCCCAAATGGTTTTTTATGAAAAAGCAAAGAAGGCTGTGGAACAATTACAGGGCCAAGCTTTTGACCAGATAGATTAATTCAGCCCTCTGTGAGACAAGATAAGAAGAGCTTATCTTAGAAACAACAAGATTACTGAGCTAAAGGAGCATTAAGATGAAAAAAGTTGCCGTTATTGATATTGGCTCTAATTCTATGCGGCTGGTTATGCTGGAAGTGACGGCAAATGGGTTTAAGGTTGTTGATGATATGAAAGAAACTGTCCGTTTGGGCCGGGGACTTCAAGAGTCCGGAATGATCGGGGAAGAAGCGATGAACAAAGCGATGCAGACATTATCTTTATTCAAAGGTGTTTGCGAGGTCAATCACGCTTCAGTATTAGCTGTGGCAACCGCTGCCGTTCGTAAGGCCCGTAATGGAGCCGATTTATTGGAAAGGATACAAAAGGACACCAGTATAGAGGTCACTCTTATTTCAGGAGAAGAGGAAGCCGGATACGACTTTGCGGGGGTAATCAATAGTATTGATCTCTCTGATTTTGTACTGGTGGATATCGGCGGAGGAAGTATAGAGCTTGTTCTCGTCAAGGGCAGGGAGATCAAAGAGGCGGTCAGTCTGGCAGTAGGGTCACTGGATCTAACGCAAAGATTCAAGCTGGCGGACGAGGTTTCATTCGGACAGGAAGAAGATCTCCTGAAGTTTCTGCGGACTGCTTTTGCCAAGGTTAAATGGCTCAAAAAAGAAAAGCCATGCGTTCTCGTAGGCGTAGGAGGAATCATTCGGAATATCGGAAAGATTGACCGGAAAAGAAAAGGCTACTTGCCCGATATCGCCCATAATTACAAACTGAGTAAAAATGATGTTGCGGAGATCTATCAGCTTCTGAAAAGTAAGAATTTGTTGGAGCGAAGTAGTATTGAAGGGTTATCCAAAGAGAGGGCGGATATTATGGTAGGGGCCTGTGCCGTAGTCAGAGAGCTGATGGAATATACAGGAATAAAAAAGTTAAGGACGAGCGGCTATGGCTTAAGGGAAGGTTTGGTTTTCAAGCATTATATCAATCAGGGCCGGCGGTTTGATGATGTCCTGGAGTCATCTTTACAGACCGTTTTAGACATGCATCATGAAAATAAGGAACATGCTTATCATGTCTATCATCTCTATGATGAAATTTTTAAAGAATTAACAGATGTCCACAAAATTAACGGAGATTTCAGTAAAATTAATAAAACAGCGGCATTGCTCCATGATATTGGTGTTTCTATAGGGTTCTACAATCACCATGAGCACACCTTCTATATGATTCTGAATGCCGGAATATGTGGAATAGACCACCGGGAATTGGTTCTCAGCGCTTATGTGGCCGCATCCCATCGTCTGAAAAAGTTTAGATTTAACTTTGAAGAATATCAATTGTTGCTTAAAAAGGAAGATAAGGAATATGCTCAAAAAGCGGGCATTTTACTGCAAATTGCCAATAGTCTGGACCGGGGCCAGGTTTCGGCAATCAAAGAGGTTGTTTGTGAAGTGGATAAAAAAACCGTGATGATGAGGACGATTAAAGCTAGAGATGCCGAATTGGAGATCAAAGATGCCATGCAGGCGGCAGAAATGTTCAAAAAAGCTTTCGGCAAAGAATTGGTCATTATATAAATCAATTGTTGTTTTAAGAATTATTATTTTGGATGTTGACGTCGGCAAGCTAAGCCATTATAATAGCATTTGCAGTTTATATTGATAATCCCTGCAAAAAAAGACAATAGATACTGTTTTTGTTGATCACATGGAGAGATGGCTGAGTTGGTCGAAGGCGCTCGCCTGGAAAGCGGGTACACGGGGTTGACCTGTGTCGTGGGTTCGAATCCCACTCTCTCCGCCAAAGAAAACATAGCTTGAGCTTAAATAAAAGAGAGTGGGATGAGAACGGGCGGAAAAAGGAAATGCGACCGAAGGAAGCATTTTCCCGCTCCGGCGTGATAGCGAGCCGAAGGCGAGCGGAGCGAATCCCACTCTCTTCGTCATAATTTTGTCAAAAAAGCCGATTGTTGTTGCGATTGGCTTTTTGAATTTTACATGGCAAAAACCGCTTCTCATGGTAGACCGAACAAATTTCCAAGAGAGGAAAGCTCGTGCAACAATTTAAGATGACAAGTGCCTATTTATCCGAAGCGCTTTTTAAAAAATCGGAAATCCTCCAGCTGATTTACTTCAACAATCGAATACGATAACAAGGGTATGCAGGTCAGGCGCCATTTCCCCGCCATAAAATCATAAGCTGAAAAAACTTGCCTGGACGTCCATGACTGCTCGGCACGATTATAGTATGGAATTAAACTCTTGTCAAAAACTGAAGACTGCCGCAGGATCTACATTTTTATTGTAAACGGCCGGAATCTAAGGTAAAATATCTATAAGCGGAAGCTTGATAATTGTCCGACTTAAAAGGTAGGAGGTCATGTACGGAAGTGCATGGCCTTTTTTCGGCATATTTTTTGGATTGCTTAAATTGCAGGAGGCTAGCCCCGCCGGAAGGAACGGAAGTTTGCTATACTGAAAGCAGAAATTAAGTTATGAATCAAGAGGTAAGCGCTATGCAGTATCGTCAATACGGAAAACTCGGCTATCAGGTATCCTTACTTGGCATGGGCTGTATGCGCCTGCCGCTCATTATAAAAGAAGGACAAAATTACGCCGGCGTCGACTTGGAGAAAGCGTTGGAAATAATCCGCTATGCAGCGGAACACGGCGTCAACTATTTCGACACGGCCTTCGGCTACCATCGCCAGACCAGTGAAGCGGTGTTGGGAGAAGCGCTGGACAGCGGTTACCGCGTTAAAGTGAAAATTGCTACCAAACAACCGATTAATGCCTTTAAGACCCGGGATGACATCCGGCGCAACCTGGAAAATACGCTGAAAAAACTGCGCACGGACTATATCGATGTTTACCTTCTCCATAATGTCTTAAGCAGGACATGGGCGAAGTTCAAAGAACTTGAGGTTATCGAAGAATATGAAAAGTTCCGCGCAGAAGGATTAATCCGGGCGATTGGTTTTTCCTATCACGGCGAGTTTCCGTGCTTTAAAGAAGTACTGGATTATTACCCCTGGGACATGTGTCAGATTCAGCAGAACCTGCTGGATGTGGACCGTGAGGTGACGGAAGATGCCATTAAAATCGCCGGCCAAAAAGGGACGGCGTTGGTCATTATGGAACCTTTAAGGGGAGGAGGGCTCGCCGGCGCACCACAGGCGGTCCAGGCGGTGTATGACGTCTATGAGGAAAAACGGCCGCCGGTGGAATGGGCCTTCCGGCATCTGGTTGATTACCCCGAGATCAGCTGTATTTTAAGCGGCATGACTACTCTGGAACAGTTGAAAGAAAATATCGCGCTTTTTTCCAGGCCGGATTTTGTGCCGGGCTGTCTGACGTCCCGGGAACACGCGATCATCCAGCAAGCCAAAGCCGCGTATGAATCGCTCGCCACCATCCCCTGTACCGGCTGCGGCTACTGCATGCCCTGTCCCAACGGCGTCAATATCTCTGATATTTTCTTAAAATATAACGCTGGCTGCATGTTCGAAAATTTTGACCAGTCCAAAAGGAGCTATATGTTTACCGTCAGAGGAGAGCAGGACGCTTCCCACTGTGCGGCCTGCGGCTTATGCGAGGAAAAGTGCCCGCAGAGCATCGCTATCGGCCGCCAGCTTCAAATCGCCCATGCCGTCCTGGACGGCTGGGTGGAGTAATTCGGGGCGGAAGGACCGTTCCACAGCCTATCTCCAGTATCTTTTTCCCTGAGACATCGCCAGCGTGGCTGCTCCTAAAATGTCATTTCTTCTTATATCCCCAATTAGAGAATCATCATCATTCTAGCTATGGTTAAAATTTGTGCCAAAACTTCCATTACAAGGTATCTGTTTATATTCTAGCCGAATTATCATATAATAAGGTATTCCAACAGGAATTTGTTATTAAAGAACAATGAAATAGATTATAAAGAAGTCTATGCTGAACCGATATCGATTACAATGGAAGTATTGAAAAAAGTACCGGTACATTTGTATATGTATTTGCATTCTTTACAGGAAGAATTATAAAAAAGAAGAATACTGCAAAAAAGGAACCGATTTATGGAATATCCCATAGTATTCGGCATATTGTTGGTGGCGACCGGCGGTAGTTCTGTCGCTTGCGGATTGTATGCCATCCAGCACAATATTAAAACACCGATCAATAAGATATTTCTGGCTTTGGGCTGTGCCATGCTTTTCTGGTGCCTGGGCTTGGCGATTACTGTTGTTGCGGCAAATGAGGAAATCAGCGCATTCGGAAGGCGCCTCGCCCCCATAGGCTGGGGAACAATATGCAGTTTGATGCTCCATTTTATTCTGCTGTTAACCCAAAAGGACAATTTGCTGAAAAAATGGTGGATATACCTGCTTCTCTATCTGCCGTCGGCCGTAACAATTTTCGCCTATACTTATCTTCCTCTTGTCCTTTTCAATCAGGACCATTTGATCCGGAACCAATTGGGCTGGCTGAATATTTCCCAAACCGATGCCTGGGATTGGTTCTACTATGGGTATTGTTTTGTTTTTATCGCTATTGCAATCATGATCCTATATTTATGGGCGAAGAACTCTGCCTCAAAGAATAGCAAAAAACAGGCCGACTTACTGATGATTTCTTTATTGCTGGCTTCAGTATTTGGAAGCTTGACTGATGTTTTGCCGGTTTTTCTGAAAATCAGAATACCGCAATTTTCACCGGTATTCGTGCTTCTACCCATTGCTGCAATCAGTTATTCCGTGAAATATCATGGCTTTATGCGTCCTGAGGCTGAAAATCAAAATGAGCTCATCCTTAATGAATCTGCCTATACAAACGTCTACCGTTACATTGGTTTTATTTTTGCCGCCGGAAGTATTCTTAATCTGGTTGCTCAATTGTTACTGTATAATGGCTCTTCCGTGCTTTCCGTCTTTCTGTTCAGTGGGGCCTTAGTTGTCATAACGGGCTTAATTTTTTTAATCAACAGGGCAAAACTCGATGATACAATCAAAGAAATGCTGCTTGCCGCAGGCCTCTCTTTTGTTATTCCGGTGGTTACACTGTGGTTTGTACAATTTGGGGGCATTACGATCTGGGCGTTTGTCTTTTTGCTGATGATCATCTGCCTGTTGTTTAACAGACGTACCATATTGATTACAGTGATTGCTTCGGCAATTTTAACGCAGCTGCTCCTTTGGGCGGCAGTGCCGTCTGTTCCGCTGAAAGTCGGAAAGACGGATTACATCGTTCGGATCGGTTTAATCGGGCTTGCCGCTATCCTTTCGCTGTATGTCAATAAGATTTATGCGCAAAGATTGAAAGAAAACGCCAATCAGATCAGCCTGCAGATGCTGGTATCGGAGACTTCCCATGACTTTGTCTTGGTGAGCGAACAAAATTTTAAGGATAAGGTTAGTGGGATGCTCAAGCGGTGCGGCAGCTTTATCCAAAGCGACAGAGCCTATATCGCGTTGCTTGATCAGGAGACGAAACACATCCATTATTCCTTGGAGTGGCTGGCGGAAGGAGTTTCATCACAATCGGGTGTTTTTGAAGAATTGGCGGCGGATATGCAATCTACGCTGTTAGAGCAATTTGAGTCCCATAATGTGGTAAAGCTATATGACACAGCGCTTATGCCCCTGCCGGAAAAGCTCAAAAATCAACTGATCGGTCGGGATATTCGCGCGTTGCTTGCCTTACCCGTCAAAAAACAAGAGATCATCATCGGATTTCTGATTTTTACCGCAGCCCGGCCGTTAATGGAATGGCGTTCAGGATCTTTTACATATTTAGAGATCATTACAAATATTGTTGCTGATGCTGTAATCAAGATTGATGCCGAAAAAGAAATGAATTTTATTGCTTACCATGATCAGCTTACACTTCTGCCCAATCGTATTTTATTTAAAGACAGGCTGGAGAAAGCAATCAAGCGGGCGGAAAGAAGCAAAACGATGCTTGTGGTCGCTTTTTTAGACCTTGATTCGTTTAAATCCGTCAACGATACGATGGGGCATGAACTGGGTGATCAGCTTTTATTTAAAGCGGCCCGGATATTATCCAGGAGTATCCGTAGTGATGATACGATTGCGCGCTTTGGCGGTGATGAGTTTGTCATCCTTTTGAATGATATAACCAGTAAGAAGGACATCATAAAGATTATGGATAAAATCATAGATACTCTGCGCAAACCGGTCTTGCTGAATGGGCAGAAATTCTTGATATCGGCCAGTGCGGGCGTTGCCTTGTATCCACAGGACGGAACTGACGCCGAGACGCTGATAAAGAATGCTGATATCGCTATGTACAACGCTAAAACCGGCGGTAAAAATCAATATTTTTTATGCACTTAACTCTCTACTGAACGCAGTCAGTCGCCACTATGATTGTATTCAAAGTTCATTTTGGCGAAAAGGAGCGGTAGATATGCCAAAATCGGTTATTATCATAGGTTCAGGTATGGGTGGCTTGGCCGCAGGTATTTATGGACAGATGAACCGCTTCGACACCCGCATCTACGAGATGAACCATCGCCCGGGCGGGCAATGTGTATCGTGGAAACGCGGCGGCTATGTCTTTGATGCTTGCATCCACCACCTGATGGGCTGTTCCCCAAATTCAAAGATATATCAGTTCTGGCTGGAAATCGGCGCCATGCCGGCAGAACTGGTATATACCAAGGAATGCGTGAGCGTGGCAGACCTTGACGGCAGGCTGTTCAACGACTACTATGACTTGGATATTCTGGAAAAGCATTTGTGTACCTTGTCTTCGCAAGACGCGAAGATCATCCGCGCATACGTAAAGGGGATCCGTGATGTCGCAGAATATGATATGATGGGCGACATGATCACAGGGAACTTCCTTGGTCTGCTCGGGCACACACTGACAATTCTCCGGAATTTAAAATGGTTCAGGCTTTCCATGGCGGATTTTGCTAAGCGCTTTACCGATCCGTTTTTACAGAGAGCCTTTCCGCTTCTGGTTTACTCGAATCCTTCTGTGCCTGTGTTTCTGCATTTGATGCGCCATGCCTCCGGCTTAAATCGGGACATCGCATGGCCGGTCGGCGCCAGTATGTCTTTTGTCGACGGCATTGTCGACCGATACAATACACTGGGGGGCAGGCTCTACTGCCGGAAGAGGGTCACGAAAATTATTACCGGTAACGGCAGGGCGGTTGGCGTCAGGCTGGATGACGGCACGGAAGAATTTGCCGATGTCATCATTTCCAACGCCGACGGGCGAAAAACACTATTGGAGCTGCTGGACGGGAGGTATATGGATAAACGGCTTAAGGCTTACTGCGCCGAACCTGCCGATATAAGCGATTTTGCCGTAAATATTTTCCTTGGTGTGGACCGTGATCTTTCCAAAGAGCCCTCCAGTCTGATTCTGCTTTTAGATCAGCCGGTCATACTTGCCGGACATGAGTTTACCTCGCTGGAGATGCAGATGTATGGTTTTGATCAAACCATGGCACCCGAGGGAAAAGGCGTGATCAAAATAGAGCTTAAGTCAGCCTATTCTTACTGGAAGAAGCTGTCGGCGGACCGAAAAGAGTATGAAGCAGAGAAACAAAGAGTGGCTGTCCAAGTGATCGCACTTTTAGAAAACCGTTTTCCCGGTATTTCCAGGCAGATTGAAAGTATTGATGTTTCTACCTTACTTACATGGGAGCGTTTCATGGGCGGCACACATGGTTTCGCTAACTTCCCGAACAAGAAACCAAACATTTGGGGCAGTTTGTTTAACAGCAGGGAGATGACGCTCAGTGGTCTCGATAATTTCTATTTTGTCGGCGCATGGGCCACTTCGGCAGGAGCGCTGTTTTTAAACGCCCTGTCCGGCAAGAAGGCGATCAAGAGGCTTTGCGAGAGAGAACACCTGAAGTTTGAGGTAAGCCGGTTTGATAATTCAATACGCACAAAATAGTATCTATCGTTGGATATAGGAGAGCGGATTATGCGTTGGTTACATTTATCCGATATACACTACAACCCAGAAATTGATGGAAGCAGTAGTCGACAGCTTCGTGATAAACTGGTGAAATACCTGCGTGAAAATCATATCCGCGTCGACAATTTGTTTGTAACCGGGGACTACCGCCATGCACTATTCCAAGATGATACGGACGAGGTCGCTCAACTGGCTGTCAATTTTATACGAGACATTGCGGAAAGTATAGGCATTAAAGATTCGGATGATATTCATGTCATACCGGGTAATCATGATCTTGACCGCGGGAGAAATAAAAAGACACTGGAGAATGCGCTGATCGGGTATACTCCTGATATTGGACGTTGGGAATCGGGTGACCTCGAAAAGTTGATTGAGCGGTTCAGCTTTTTCAAAAGAGTCAACCGGCTGCTTAACAGAAAAACTCCAATTTGGCCTGACAAGTTATTGCCACTGCACACATACTGTTGTTGTGATGGCTATAGCCTACTCTATATGAATACAGCTATTGCGTGCGGAAGTGATAAAGACCGGGGGAACTTGGTTATTGGCAACGATTATATGTTAAAAGCACTTAACTGTATCAGTCGAGAAAATCCTGAAGCACCTATCATTATATTAGCGCATCATGGCATGGAGCTCATGCATAAAGCCGAACGTGAAGCAATGGAAGCAATATTTAGAGACTATCCGATTGCACTGTACTTATGCGGCGATACCCATGTGGGGTGGCATCGCAAGATCAATGATATACACGAAGTGACAATGGGGTGTATTAAACAAGATAAAGGTGTTCAAGTTATGTTTTCCGAAGGTGAACTTAAGGAAAAGGCATCTCGGATTTCTTCTCTGTTCGCACACCGGTGGGATACCAAGGAGCGGGCCTGGGGACGATATACGCAGTTTAACAGTATATTACCGTTAAGTACCGAAGCGGATGATGAGACCATTAATGAACATAGAGATCAAGTTAAAAATAATGCATTATTGCCATGGATGAAAAATAGTGTTGGATTAAGACATGTTTTTCCCGATCTGTTTATTCCCCCGATCGCGACGGCTTCAAAAAATAAAACTGAAATAACATTTTCTCACTTGACCGCTAATTATCTTGATAAAAACACTGTCATTCTTGGTTTGGCAGGCGCAGGGAAGACGACTTTATTAAGGTATATGTACAGCTATTTTGAACCAAAGGATATCTCTCATGTTTTTCTTTATATTAATGCAAATAGCCTATTAGGTTCTCCGGAAACAAAATATGATCTCTTAGCTCATAATGTACTGGATAATCGGAAATGTTTTGATAAGAATGTTTTGTTGCTGATAGATGGTATTGATGAAGCCTTTCTTAATCAATGTGATGAATTTATGCTGTTTTTGCAGAAAATATCCATGCTAGATCATTGTAGTATTTGGCTTGGATGTAGAACAGACTATTTTAATTCCTTATTTACGGCAAAATCTGATCAATTTTTCTATGACTACGTAACCCTTAAACCTTGGAGCATTGAGCAAGCGGATCAGTTTATCACTATCTATTCGAAAAGGGTAGATTGCCCTGAAATTGTTGATCGGATTGAACGGTTTATTGAATCAAATAAAAATGCAGCGAAATTCAAAGAAAATCCGTTCCAACTGACTTTGCTTGTATATCTTATGGAGAACAGCGAAGCAAACCATAGATACACAATCAATAGTCTATATGATCTGTATCGGGAATTTCTTGAATGTTGGATAGAAAAGGAGCGTGTACGGGGAACTTCCCATCTGAAAAAGAACAGGATCTATGATAACTTATATCATATTGCTAAAAAAGTATACTATGGAGAAGCTCCCGCGATTAGAAGCAACGATTCGGCGATTATCGGTCTTTTGAATTGGAATGAAAGAAGGAATACTGTTGTTGAAGGATTTTATCATCGTAGTTTAAGCGCTTATTTCCTTGCAAATCATGTATTTAAATCTTTACAAATGGGCGGAAAGCGATTGATCAGTGATTTATCACAATGGTTGCTTGATGATGTCACAAATTTTGTTACTGATGCGTTTAAAAGCATAAATAAAGTTCAACAGAATAAAATTGCTCAGAATATCAATAGAATATATCGTCAAATATCGGAAAAAGATCAATGCATTTTGAATGAAAAGGAAAAACAAGAAATCGGAAAATTGGATGAACATACGATACTAATTCTGAAGGATGAACTATTATATTTTATGACCCGGCTAGATAAATTAGATGTGACAGAATTTGTTGAATATGCATACTCCAAAGAAACTCATCCAATTATCCAATTGAATATTGCCTATGGTGCAGTTTTGCTCTCAGCCCCTCATCCTATTGCCTTAGAATATGCAAAAAAAATTGTTCCTGATTCCATAGAAGATATTACTAATCGTTCTTGGACAATGGCCTATTTTGGCGATACGTATGAGGACCCTTTTTCTCATAAAGATAAGGGGAAGGGGCCATGGACACAATCAAGAAAAGCTAGAATAGATCGATTTTCAGATAAAGACCCCACTAGAAAAAAGGCTCGGTTCCGACTATTTGACTTGCCTTTATTTTATTGTTTCCTTGTTAGCCGAAATTGGGATAATCTTTCAATTGATGAGTTAAACATGATAAAATCTTGTGTAATTCCTGAAAAATATTTTAGTGATGAAGAATTGACATTTTTATTTGAGGTTAAAAGCAAATTGGTTCAGGAATATAAAAGGCGTTTAGGCAAGCCTTTATCACTTTTAGGGTACTAGGCTTAAATGTTTTATCTGGTAAAGAAAAAATCCAATTAATATGGATAGACATAGCCTTCCACTTTCTTGGCGGGTGTAATTTTTGTTGCAGAGATCTGGGGCTCGTCAGATTTCCTTCCGTCATATTCATACTGCCCGATAAAGAGGGTGCCTTCAACCGTCACCCAAGACTCTGCTTGTAATTCGGCAGCCTTGTCATATTGGCAAATCAGACCGGTAGGCATTAAATCCGCGGCACAGCAGGACATCATCAGGCGGGCGGGGAGAAATTCATCCCTTTTAAACGCTTCAGGGTTTTTGAAAACGAATCCTGTCATGACGATCGTGTATCCTTCATATTTCTCCATATTGTCATATATTTCGGAAAGCCACAGGCTGAAATCATCATTTGACACTGTGATTTTTCTGTCCGCTGTATCCAAACCGGGCAAATCAGTTGAATTTTCAGCATTTGGGATATCGCTGTTAAAGCCGGAGTCACTGACCGGCTCCTGCTCTTGAGGCACACTATAGGAACTAATCAGGCCGGATCCGCCGGAAAAACTATTCCCGCGGATATAATTTCCGGAAAGATCGGCGATGCTCAGAGGGCTGTGGGGAAGCAACAGCAGCAAAATGGGGATTACCAGCACGAAGCAGTGCCCGGCACGTACCCTGTACTGCGGGCGAAACAGCCGGCCCAGCCCTGTCAAAGCCCATATGCCCATGACGACTGCCGCAAAGTAAAGATACGGTGCCATTCTGGGCGTGACATACGAAAGGTATTTTCCGCTGCTCACCAAATAAAGCAGAAGTCCCCCAAAAACGGAATAGCAGAGAAACTCCAGGAAAATCTGAGGATTAAAGGCCCTTGCCCGCATATCTACATCCCTCCCCAACCGGAAAACAGAAAGACGACCGCAAAGCAGACAATAAATGCCGTCAGTAATAATTTCGCAATAAAACGCTTCGAAAATCCCGCAGAGAGCATCAGCACATTTTTAATATCCATCATCGGTCCGAATATCAGGAATCCCATGACTGCTTCCAGCGGGAATTGAGTGGCAAAGCTGCGGGCAATAACGGCATCGGAGGATGAACATAAAGAGAGGACAAACGCCATCCCCATCATGAGCACAATGGATACCGCCAAGCCAGCCCCACCCTGAGCCGCTGTGAATATCCCGGATCCCAGAACCTGGAAAATGGAGGCGATAAAGCCCCCGATCACTAAATATTTTCCGACACTGAAAAATTCCGCCTGGGAGTGACGGATGAACAAACCGGCTTTCCCCCTGAAAGTGGGGATTGATTCGGCGTCCTCGTAACAGCCGCAGCCGCACATCAGCCTGTCGAACGTTCCCCCGGTTAAGACGCGGCCTTGTGGTGGCCGGACCGCAAAAATAAGCCCAATCATCACGGCGGCTATGATTCCCAGGCCTACACGTCCAAGCACAACCGTCAGGTTGCCGCTGAAAGCGTAATAGGTTGACAAAATGACCACTGGATTGATGACCGGAGTGGCCGTCATAAAGGTAACAGCTGCGGGGAGCGGAATCCCTTTTTTCACCAGGCTCCTGAAAATAGGAATGGACGCGCAGTCACAAACGGGAAGACAAAAACCAGCGATAAGGGCCACCAGCATTCCCATCCCCATTGATTTAGGGAACCGGCGTTCAATGGCCTTTTGTGGAATAAAAATCTGAATGGCGGATGAAAGCAGGACACCAAGCAGCAAAAAGGGAACAGCCTGCAGGAGGATCCCTAAAAATAGATTGATTATCGTATTGACCGGTATCTGGAACAGCTCTAAAACCGGTCTGGCAACAAAATACAGGGCGGTCAGCACGACGGCCGCCAGAAGAAACAGATTGACAGGATGCTCTTTCTTCCTGAATAGCTGTTTAGAGAAATCGCTATATGATTTGACCTCATAGGTATTAATGCCGGGGTTCAGGCCGTCCAGCAGGCGGCGGATGCGGTTGTGAGTATTGGCCGAACTCACATTGCGCAGGACGGCAAAATCGCTGTTGGCAATCTGCTCGGGCAGAGCGCCTCCCGTTTTGCCGAGCAGATTTTCTATGTTTGCCGCGTCCGCAAGGTGAATCACTTGCTGAATTTGACAAAGACTGCGCAGTGAGGAATGCAAAAGCAAGGACTGCAGCTGGGAAAATGGGACGACACCGTTCCACTCGATCCAAATTTCGTCAGGCAGGCAGTTTTGTATCCAGCCGTAAATTTGTCCGGTGATTTGATTCGGATGTTGTTCTAAAGCTTTTTTCGAAAAGGTAATCTGCTCGCAGTTAGGATACCGGCTGTGAAACTTCTCTTCGCCGGTCTCGAACTGAATAACAAGTATCCCGGAGTCCCGGCAGTCCTGTCTGTTCAGCAGGTGATTCAGAAAGGTGGTTTTCCCGGCGTCCAGAAAGCCGGTGATCACATAAACGGGTATCGCCATCCTATTATTCTCCGCTGAAGAGACCGGCCAGCTCTTGTCGGTCCAGATTGCGGCCGATGAGGCAAAGCGTGTTGCCTCTGGTGGTACAGCTGGTGATCCGGATATCCCCGGGGAGGTATTGCAGGTTCACATATCCGCCGGAGGTGCGCAGAATGCCTTTGGCGCGCAGGACGGTTCCTCCTGTGATCCGCTCCATATGCGCCACCCGCGCTTTTAATTCCTCCGGGCTGAATACCCGCTTTGTCTGTATGGTAACGGTATCAAAGATATCTTCGGCTGAATGATTGTGACTATGATCGCAATCATGGTCATGAATATGCTCGTGACCATGGGTGTGCTCGTGGCAATGGTCCTGTGGAAATAAAATTTCGGCAGCGTTGATTTGATCCCAGGGTTTTGCCAGGATTGAGGCGTGCGTATTGAGGTCTCTTATCAGTTTGTAAACGTCTTTTATCTCCTCAGGGCAATCCCCGGTGCGACTAAGCAGGATAATGCCGGCATTCCGGATTTGATCCTCGAAAAACTCACCAAAATTATCAAGATACAGTGCACAGCGGTTGGCGTCGACGATTGTTATTTTTCCCTTCACCTCGGCAAGCGGTTGAAGGCGCGGGTCCGAGCAGGCTTTCACAATATCTGAAAGCTTACTGACGCCGGACGGCTCAATCACAATTTTATCCGGATGGAAACGATCCAAAAGCTCTTGGAGAGCTTTAACAAAATCACCTGAAAGGCTGCAGCAAATACACCCGGAATTAATCTCTCTCACTTCAATGCCGCCGGATCGCAGCAGGGCGGCATCAATACTGATTTCACCGAAATCATTTTCAATAAGGACGACCTTCTCTTTCTTAAAGGTCTCTCTCAGCAGCTTTTGGATCAGCGTGGTTTTTCCCGCTCCCAAAAAGCCCGCTATGACGTATATTTCTGTAGCCATGCGCGCCTCCCTGAATAAACATTAATTTAAGATGACAATTGTCAGTTTGGGTGACAATCCCTGCAAAATCCAAATACCTCCAGATTATGGCCCATAACCTGAAAATCCTCATCTTCGAGTTTGGGTATAAATTTCTCCATCGGGCAATCAGCCATCGGTATCATCTTATGGCAGTTTATACAGACAGCATAATGCTGATGTTTAAAGCGATTGAGTTCATAAACAGCCATCTCGTTATTGATCACAGTGGTTTTAATCACCAGGCCTTTTTTTATGAAAAGCTCCAGAATCCGGTAGACGGTGGACAGCCAGGCGGCGTCTCCGTTTTTTTCCATTGCGGAGCAGATGTCCGATGCGCTTAAAGGTTTTTCAGAGAGCTCAAGCACCGTAAGCACACTTTCCCGCTGCCGGGTTCTTTTTAGTCCCGCAGGCCAGTTAGTCTGTACTGTTTTCAATGAATCCACCTCATTTACTCCATTTATATGATCCGGAAATGCGTATTATTCGCATTTATCATTATAGAGTGGACAATTTTAAGAAGTCAAGTATTCCAAAGCCGCCGGTATATGGGCATTATTGACTGCAGGCCGCGCCCACACTTGTCTGCAGCTTTTTGGCGAGCAAAACCAAGACCAGGACGGCAACCGAAATAAGGGCGGTAAAGCCACCGGGGGCAACATTGAGATAGTACGATAGAAACAACCCCAGCATGATGTCTATAACGCTGAAAACAATGGAAAAGATCAAGGTGAATCGAAATCCTTTCCCAAGCTGCATGGCTGTGGCGACGGGAAGGGCAATCATGGAACTAAGGACCAGCACGCCGACGATTCTGATGGATACGGCTATGGCCGAGGCGACCAGGACGGAAAAAACATAGTTAATCAGTCTGACTTTGACGCCCGCTATTCTAGCGGCCTCCTCGTCATAGGCGATATAGATCATCTGATGGTAAAGGAAAATGAGCGTTAGAACGGAAACCGCGCTGAGGATCAGCACCATGATCATATCGAACCGGGTAACGGTCAGGATACTGCCGAACATAAATGAATCCGCACTGGCGTGGAGCTTTCCGGAACTGATGATGGTAATGGCGGTGCCTACGCTCAGAGAAAGTACGATGGTGAGAATCAAATCCGTGTACTTCTGGAAATAGCTGCGCAGGAACTCGATCAGCGCGCCACAGACCGAGGTAAAGAGAAAGGCGCCAAGTACGGGATTTTGGTTCAACATCAGCCCTATGGTGATGCCGGCCAGCGAGGCATGAGATAAGGCGTCCCCGATCATGGAATACCGGCGAAGAACCAGAAAAATACCGATGCAGGGGCATAAAATCGAAATAAATACGGAAACGAAAATCGCGTTTTGCATAAAGCTGTAATGAAACATAGTCAGCATTGTTTGTCGCCCTCTCCCTTATTTTTGGAAAAACTCGTCGGCGTATTGCCGGGGGGTACAGAGATGCCCCTGACCGCCTGTCAGATGGTAAATCAAGGTTGAGTTGGAAATGGCGGCGTCCAGGTTGTGCTCGACGGAAATAATGGTAATGCCGTTTTCCTGGTTTATTTTTTTCAAAAAACCATAAATCTCTCTCTGGCTTTTGCGATCCACCCCGGTTGAAGGCTCGTCCAAAACCAGCAAATCTGGTGCTCCCATCAAGGCCCTGGCAATCAATATCTTCTGGCTCTGGCCGCCGGAGAGGGTGCCCATCAGCGCGCCTGTGAAGCCGGACATTCCAACCTGTTCAAGATTTTCCACAATCGTGTCTTTATTTTTGATCCGCAATAATTTGCGGTAAGAATTCAAGGCTTCATAGACGGTAATGGGGAAATCCGAGTTGGAGAAATCCTTTTTTTGGGGGACATAGCCGATTCTCTTGGCTTGAGAGGCAATGCTTCCGCCTGTGGGTTTGATGAATTTCAGGAGCAACCTCATCAGTGTGCTTTTGCCGCTGCCGTTTTCACCCATTACCGATACGTACTCTCCACCGCAGATTTGCAGATTGATCCCCTCCAGCAGGTACGGAGGCAAACCCGTATAGGAAAAGAATAAATTTTCGGCTTTAATCATGAGAGATTCCTTTCTGCACGCAGTACTCATTATTATTGAAAATGCTTATCATTCGCAGTTGACAAAAATATCCTTAAAAACTAATATATATTATAGATGCAAATGGGAAGCGTTTGCAAGTAGAGTATGGGAGGTCGAAAAATTGTTAAAAAGGTGGACTGTTTTGCTGCTATGTTTGCTTGCTGTCGTGAGCTTTCCGGGGTGTAGCAGCAATAATCCGGTAACGAAAACGGAAGAAAGCAAACTCGAGGTTTCCGTAACTTTTAACGCGCTGAAAGAATTTGTTGCTGCTGTGGGAAAGGATAAGGTAGAAATTTCAACACTTATACCCGATGGGATGGAACCTCATGATTTTGAACCAAAGGCGCAGGATCTCACCGGTCTCAGTACGGCCAAGGTTTTCGTGTACAGTGGATTGGGCATGGAAGGATGGGTGGAGGAAGCGATTAAAGCGGCCAATAATGCCGGTCTGATTGCAGTGGAAGCGTCCAAAGGCGCTGGAGCGATTGCCGGCGCGGAGCATGAAGGGGGAGAGGAACATGGGCAATATGACCCCCATATCTGGCTCAGTCTGAAGGGGGCTGAAATTGAGGTCAATAACATCAGGGACGCTCTCGTCCAGGCAGATCCCGCGAATAAAGACTATTATGAAAAAAACTGCAATGATTATATCTCCCAACTCGAAAACCTTTACAACGAATATCACGGAAAATTCCAGTCCGCGCAGAAAAAGAGCTTTGTAACGGGACATGCTGCTTTTGCCTATCTCTGCCGGGACTTTGGCTTAGAGCAAAACAGCGTGGAAGACGTTTTTGCGGAGGGCGAACCCAGTGCTCAGCAATTGACCGAGCTCGTAGAATACTGTAAGAAAAATAAAGTAACCGCCATTTTTGCCGAAGAAATGGCCAGTCCGGATGTTTCCCAAACACTGGCCAAGGAAGTCGGCGCCAAAGTAGAAACCATTTACACGATAGAAAGCAATGAGGATGATTTGACTTATCTGGAACGGATGACGGACAACCTGTCCAAGATTTATGAGAGTTTGATCGAATAAACCGCTTGTGTAACCCTTTAAAAGGACGGGATTTGCAATATTCTTATAAAAAATTTATTTGATATCGTGAAGAGCTTATTAGCGGGCTTTTTATTTTCAAAGGATTAATGGTATAATAGGTTTGGCCGTGCTAGATGGGGAGGTAGCGGTTCCCTGTAACCCGCAGTCCGCTGCAGCGGGATCGAATTCCTTTGTGAGGGCCTAATTGTCGGAGCAGTCTGTGCATCTGAAGTGATGACATTCTGGTCTTGCGCAACGGAATGCTTTGAACCGTGTCAGGTCCTGACGGAAGCAGCACTAAGGAGATTTTTCCGTGTGCCGCAAGGTTGCCGGAAGGGAACTTCGGTTTACAGGTAACGTCCGGTGGTTATGGTTCGGGCAAAGGTGCACGGTCTTATTTTCTTAAGGTGGTTAGAACCATCTTTTTTATTACGTTAAAATCAAGCCGGCAAAAACTGAACCGGTATGGATGAAGGTGAAGGAAATGGCCTATTTGGCGCTTTACCGGGAATGGAGGCCAAGACGATTTCAGGACTTGGTCGGACAGGAACATGTGAAAAGAATTCTGACAAATGCTCTGATCAGCAATAAGGTTGCCCACGCCTATCTTTTCAGCGGTCCCAGAGGAACGGGAAAAACCACGGCGGCCAAGATCTTAGCCAAGGCTTTGAACTGTGCTTTTCGCCGGGGGGAGGAACCCTGCAATGAATGTGATTCTTGTCAGGGAATTGACCAGGGGCAAGCCATGGATGTTTTGGAGATTGATGCGGCCTCCAACCGCGGCATAGATGAAATCCGTAATCTCCGGGAGAATGTTAAGCTCGCTGCGACATCAGGGGAATACAAGGTTTATATTATTGATGAAGTGCATATGTTAACGGCAGAGGCGTTTAACGCATTGTTAAAGACCCTTGAGGAGCCTCCGACAGGAGTGGTTTTTATTATGGCCACAACTGAGCCGCATAAAGTTCCTTTGACAATCCTTTCGCGGGTTCAAAGATTTGAATTTCACCGGATTTCCCCGGAAATGATTGTTCAAAGATTACAGGAAGTCTGTGATTCGCTGGATCGTAAGATAGCTGAAGAGGCTTTGATGGTTATTGCCTCCAAAGCGGAAGGCGGACTGAGGGACGCGCTGAGCATTTTGGACCAGTGTCTTCTCCATGAAGGGGATATTACCCTGGAATTTGTGTTTGAAATTCTTGGTGTTGTAGGAGAAAGCTTTAGCGCAGATCTGCTGGAGGCGATTCTCGGAGAGGATTGCGGGCTTGTCCTGACCAAGCTTAATGATGCGGTAGCAAAGGGGAGGGACCCCCGTCAGATCATCAGGGAGCTGCTGGAATATCTTCGCCAGGGATTGCTTTTTGGTGCGGGAGGGCGGGAACCGATGCTTTCGCCTCAAATGAAGAACAGGCTGACACAACAAGTCGGTCAAGCAGGCATCGAAAAAATACTGGCCTTGATCAATGTTTTGCTCAAGGGAGAGGGAGAACTTCGAGCCGCTCCTAATGCAAGACTTAGTGCTGAGATGGTTTTGGTTCAAGCGGTTTTCCAAATGCAAAGCTTTTTGGCAGAACAGCCTGCGGGATTTTTGCACGACAAGAAAAGTCAAAAACAAAACGAACAAAAAACCGGAGAGCAGAAGCTGCCCCGACCCAAACAAATGGCACAGGAGCAAGCCGGTTTTAATAAAATAGAACAAAATCCAATGAATAACGAGTCGAGATTAGATATCGCTGCAGTCTGGCCTCAGGTTTTAGAAGGAGTGCGTAAGAAAAAGAAATCAACACACGCTTTTCTTTTGGAAGCACATCCGGAAAGGATTGAGCAAGACAAATTGGTGCTCGTTTTTAAGGAGGGATATTCTTTTCACCGGGATAAATTTGAACAACCGGAGAACAGGAACATTGTTGAAGAAATCCTCGGACAAATCACCGGAATTCGCTTAAGTCTCCATAATATGATGGAAAACGAGGTTGTTTCCCAGTCTCTCCCCGGAGAAAAAAAAGTTATTGATATCGTAGGGAAAGCTAAAGAAATCTTTGGTTCGGATCTTGTAGTGGTCAAGAAAGAGAAGTAAAATGATACGGTGACAACAATGAAGGAATGATATCAAAAGAATATTTTGATAAGGAGTGTATAATTATGGCCTTTAAACCACCAGGTGGAATGGGAAATATGAATCAAATGCTTAAACAGGCGCAGAAGCTCCAGCAGGATATGCTGAAAGCCAAAGAAGAGCTTGGAGATAAGACGGTTCAGGCTTCCTCCGGCGGCGGAGCGGTTGAAGTGGTTGTCAGCGGCGACCTTGAGGTGAAAGAACTGAAAATAAAACCTGAAGCTGTAGATCCGGACGATGTCGAAATGCTGGAAGACTTGATTAAAGCCGCGGTTAACCAGGGAATCCGCAATGCGCAGAATATGGCGGAACAAGAAATGGGAAAATTGACCGGAGGCTTGAATATTCCCGGATTGTTTTAAATATAAAGGCTTGATTGGTATATTATGGATTTTTTTTATTATCCTCAGCCTTTGGCTGATTTAATTGCAGCGTTTTCAAGACTGCCCGGCATAGGGCCAAAGACTGCCGGCAGATTGGCATTTTATGCCCTCCAGCATGCAGATGAAGCTACCGGACTTTCAAAGGCCATCAGTGCCGCCCTTAAGGATATTCGGTATTGCAGTATTTGCGGTAATTATACAGATTCCGATCCCTGCCGGATATGTTCCAGTCCAAAACGAAACAGGGAAATTCTTTGTGTGGTCGAGCAGTCCCGGGATGTTGTGGCCCTGGAGAAGACTGGGGAATACAAGGGATTGTACCATGTTCTGCACGGGGTGCTTTCTCCTATGGAAGGGATAGGGCCGGAACAGCTTAATATTGGTGGTCTGTTGTCCAGACTGGAAGGAGTCAGTGAAATCGTAATTGCGGTTAACCCTACTGTTGAAGGAGAAGCTACGGCTTTGTATCTGGCCAGGTTGCTTAAGCCTTTGCAGATAAAGGTCACCAGAATTGCGCACGGGCTGCCTGTTGGCGCTGATCTGGAATATGCTGATGAAGTGACAATTGCCAGAGCATTGGAAGGAAGAAGACCGCTGTAAAAAGATCATGGTCCGGTTAAAGAAGGAATGAAGGCTACAGTCATATCTTGTCCGCTTTCCGCATAGAATGCAGTAATTCGGAAGTGGGAGAGAATGGTATGACATTTGTTTTTATGATACTGTTTGTTATTTTGTTATTATTGGTGGTCATCTCCTCTTTGAGAAGACCAAATCAGCTGATCAGGGTTATGATCCATATGCTTGGCGGAGTGGTCGGATTATGGCTGATCAATCTTTTGCTCAGTGTAGTAAATATTCAAATTCCGATTAATATTTTTACGGTGATCTTGGTTGCTTTTTTAGGTTTTCCGGGAGTGATTGTTTTAACGGTCTTTCAGTTTATTGGAGTATAGCCTCTGAGATCACAAGCTTATTTGAACAAAAGCGAAGAAAACCGGCAGTCCTTCAGTCATAGAAGAAACAGGAATTTATGGTACATTGTAACATATTTTGCAGAATAATAATCCCTTGACGAGAAGAAGAAGGAAATAGTATACTATACTTGTTCAGGGAACTATGCAAAATAGTTCCCTCGGTTTGTATTCGCTAAAATTTGTGAAAATTCAAAATAATACATATTCTTTCGGAAATCGAGTTGATTTGTATGCTGACATGTGCAAACAGTAACATATGGAAATTGTGATTGTAGTCCAGCCTGAAAAATATTCCGTAGTCTGCATCATTTCATGAAGTTCAGGAACACCTGTATAGTACGTTTTTCATTTGCTTATCCTTATCCTATATATATTTACTGTTTTCCGGTGTTTTCCAACTGTTTAAATTAGGAGGTGGTTTAGCTGTCGGTAATGTGCCGGAAGGCAAGGCCGGATAAACAGAACCCTTTGATGAATTGGATTTAGGGTAATGTTTCATAATAAAGAGAACCTTTAAATTTAAATAAATTTTATGGGGAGGAACAATTTCAATGGCCAAAATGAAGTCAATGGCTGGAAATGAAGCTGCGGCTTATGCGTCGTATGCGTTTTCCGAAGTCGCAACGATCTATCCAATTACTCCTTCGTCTGACATGGCAGAATTTGCAGATGAATGGGCTGCTCATGAAAAGAAAAACCTTTTCGGTCAGACAATGAAAGTAGTGGAAATGCAGTCTGAGGCAGGTGCAGCAGGTGCAGTTCACGGATCACTCCAAGCAGGAGCTTTGACAACTACTTACACTGCATCACAAGGTCTTTTGCTCATGATTCCTAACATGTACAAAATTGCCGGGGAGCTTCTTCCTACGGTTTTCCATGTTAGTGCCCGTGCTGTAGCGGCACACGCCCTTTCTATTTTCGGTGACCATCAGGACGTAATGTCCGTCCGTCAGACAGGGTTTGCCCTTCTGGCATCTTCAAATGTTCAGGAAGCTTTGGATATCGGCATGGTTTCTCATCTGAGCACACTGACAGCCAGAGTGCCTTTCCTGCACTTCTTTGACGGATTCAGAACTTCTCACGAAATTCAAAAGATCAGCCTGCCTGAGGATGAAGAGATCAAACCTCTCATTGATACGGATGCTCTTAAACGTTTCCGTGATAATTCTCTTAATCCTAATCATCCTTGCCTCAGAGGTACTGCCCAGAATCCTGATATCTACTTCCAGGGCAGAGAAGCTTCCAATAAATTCTATGTCAATGTTCCTGATATTGTAGCTGACTATATGAAAAAATATGGCGATGCGACCGGCCGTTACTACAAACCATTCGAATATTATGGTGCCCCTGATGCTGAAAATATCATCGTTGCTATGGGTTCGGTTACGGACACCATTAAAGAAACGATTGACTATTTAGCAACAAAAGGCGAAAAAGTCGGCGTGATCATCGTTCATCTTTATCGTCCTTTCTCAGCAAAATATCTTCTTGATGTCATACCTGCTTCAGTGAAGAAAATTGCAGTGCTTGACCGCACAAAAGAACCTGGTTCACTCGGCGAACCGTTATATCTTGATATTGTCGACGTATTCTACAATAATGATAAAAAACCGATCATTGTCGGCGGACGTTATGGTTTGGGTTCCAAGGATACAACTCCTTCCCAGATCCTTGCAGTATACGAAAACCTGAAGCTCGATCAGCCTAAGGACCGTTTCACTGTTGGTATTGTTGATGATGTTACATTTACCTCACTGGAAGTTAAAGAAGAAATTGACACCACTCCGGAAGGCACAATCAATTGTCAGTTCTGGGGCTTAGGTGCAGACGGTACAGTTGGCGCCAACAAACAGGCAATTAAAATCATTGGTGACCATACCGATCTGTATTCTCAGGCTTACTTTGCTTATGACAGCAAGAAATCCGGCGGTACAACCGTATCTCACTTAAGATTTGGGAAGAAAGAAATTAAAGCTCCATACCTGGTGCAAAACGCAAACTATGTCGCTTGTCACAACCAGGCTTATGTTGATAAATACAATCTCCTCAAATCCTTAAAACCGGGTGGTTCATTTGTTTTGAATACCCAATGGACCGTTGAGGAACTGGATGAAAAACTTCCTGGTTCACTGAAAAAAGCAATCTACGATAAAAAGGCAAACTTCTACATTGTTGACGCCATTAAGATTGCCAAGGAAATTGGCTTGGGCGGCAGAATCAATATGATCATGCAGTCCGCGTTCTTCAAGCTTGCCAATGTTATTCCCATTGATGACGCCATCAAATATCTGAAAGACTCCGTTGTGAAGACTTACGGTAAAAAAGGTCAGGAAATTGTCGACATGAACTATAAGGCTATTGACGCCGGTGTTAATGCCATTGTAAAAGTTGATGTTCCTGCGTCCTGGGCCAATGCGGACGCTAACGACGGGATCTTCCTCGGTGATGAAAATGATCCTGCGTTCATTAAAAAGGTTGTTCGTGTAATGGCCGCTCAGGAAGGGGATACTCTCCCTGTAAGCGCATTCGACGGTTATGAAGACGGAACATTCCCAGCCGGTACTACCGCCTATGAAAAACGCGGTATTGCGGTAACGATTCCTCGCTGGATCAAAGAAAATTGTATCCAATGTAATCAGTGCTCTTATGTTTGCCCACATGCAACAATCAGACCTTTCTTGCTCGATGCTGATGAAGTGAAAAAAGCTCCTGCCGGATTTGAAACCATCAAAGCAAGCGGGAAAGAGCTTGAAGGCTTACAGTATCGTATTCAGGTAACTCCTCTTGATTGTACCGGTTGCGGAAACTGCGCAGAAATCTGCCCGGCTAAACAGAAAGCGCTGGTGATGAAGCCTGCTGCTGAAGAAACCGAAGCAGAAATTCCAAACTGGAATTATGCGCTTACTGTTTCTGATAAAGATAACAGGATTGCGAACAAATATACGGTCAAGAACAGCCAGTTCCTCCGTCCGACCTTTGAGTTCAGCGGAGCATGCCCTGGTTGCGGTGAAACTGCATATGTCAAACTTCTGACTCAGCTCTTTGGTGACCGGATGATGATTGCCAATGCCACAGGCTGCAGCTCCATCTGGGGCGGTAGTGCTCCTTCCGTACCTTACACAGTAAATGCTAAGGGTCAAGGTCCTACATGGGCAAACTCCTTGTTTGAAGATAATGCTGAGTTTGGTTATGGGATGTTCCTCGGTGTTACACATCAGCGTGTAAAAATTGGCGAAGATATGACCGAAGCGATTAAACAAAATATTCCGGATTCCCTTAAAGAAGCGTTCAAAGAATGGATTGCCAGCATGTATGATGGCGATGCTTCTAAAGCTGCCAGTGTGAAAGTTGAAGCTGAATTAGCAAAAGTTGATCTGAATGCTAATCCTCTTCTGAAAAGCATCGCGGACAAGAAAGATCTTTTCGTCAAAAAATCCCAGTGGATTGTTGGTGGGGACGGCTGGGCTTATGATATCGGCTTCGGCGGTTTAGACCATGTTCTCGCTTCCGGTGACGACATCAACATCATTGTTCTGGATACTGAAGTATACTCCAACACCGGCGGACAATCATCAAAATCAACCCCGCGTGCTGCTGTTGCTAAATTCCAGGCAGCCGGTAAACAGATCCGTAAAAAAGACCTTGGGATGATGATGATGAGCTATGGATATGTCTATGTTGCACAGGTTTCCATGGGTGCCAGCTTACAGCAGACCCTGAAAGCCTTCCAAGAAGCTGAAAACTACAAAGGACCTTCCGTAGTAATCTGCTATGCTCCTTGTATTACACACGGTATTCGTACCGGTATGGCAACAAGTATTACCCAAGCCAAAAAAGCTGTTGAAGCAGGTTACTGGCACACTTACCGCTTCAATCCAGATCTTCTGGAAAAAGGCGAAGCTCCATTTACCTTGGATTCCAAAGAGCCATCTGCTTCCTTCAGAGACTTTATTATGAGCGAAGTTCGTTATACGTCACTCATGAATACCTTCCCGGATACCGCTGAGCTTCTGTTCCAGGGCGCTGAAAAATTTGCCGGCGAACGTTACAGAACTTACAAACGTCTGGCAGGACAGGCTTGGTTCTAAGATTCAGGTTAAAAAAGAGATTTACAATAGTTAATCTGGAGGCAATGTCAACATTGCCTCCAGATTTTTTTTCTTAGAATGACTGCGGACTATTTTTTGCTTTCGTTATCTACCCAGCCTTTGGCGTCAATAGTATCTTGTAAAGGCGGAATAGCGACATTGGATTCAGGTTTGAAATATTGCGCCTGAGACCATGCTGTCGTTGTATGTGGTTCGGACTCCAGAGACAATTCTTTCGGAATTTCTTGCCGTAAATCTTTTGTTTTTGCAGGGTGTTTTTTTGACATGCGAAATTACCTCTTTATTTTTTAGTATTTCATAATTCATTTTAATCATGCTTTTAATCTCTCTGGAAATAATCGACAATGAATACTAATAACCATTTTTTTCGGTAAGAATATACATATCAATAGAGGATTGAATCACACAGCAATTTGATTAAGGAGAACAAGATTCATGCCAAAAAATCAAAAGAAAAATTCAAGAAAAACTGAATTGAAAAAGCGGGCTGATCGAATAGGAGAAAGTACTTACCGAAAAGATGAAGAAGAAATGAACAATATTTATCCTAAGTGCATGATCTGCGGAAAAAATCCAGAGCAAGGCTTGCACGACGGACTTTGGCTATATAGGAAATTTATCTGCTCAAATTGTGAAAATTCGTTGATTTCCGTTGAGGAGCAAAAGGATTATGACCACACCATAAATGTGATTAAGGCAATCCTGTTTGGTCATAGGTTACAGTCTAAAAAATGTATGTTAAAATAAAGAAGACTGAAAATAACCGCAAAAACATTGACCTTAGATTTTTGGAGGTGCCGGGTGTATCCTATTGGGAACGGAATAAAGGAGTATCTAAATTCGAGGAGAATCTCTTTTCATACACCCGGACATAAAGGCCAAGAGACAATCCATGCCGGTATCGCTTTTCCGGAGGCTGATTTGACGGAATTACCGGGATTGGATATGCTCCACTCGCCGACAGGAATAATCGCCGAGGCTCAGGCCCAAACAGCCAGGATTTTTGGGGCTGATGAAACCTTTTTTCTTGTTAATGGGGGAACAGTAGGAAACCAGGCATCCTTGCTAGCCATTGCCAACCAAAACCCGCCTTCAGCTTTAGCGAAAACAAGGATCAGAGTGCAAAGAAATGCGCATAGATCTGTTATCTCGGGGCTGGTACTATCAGGACTCAGGCCAGAATATGTTCCTTCGGTGATTCATCCTGATTTTAACTTGGCATTGGGGTTGGATTTGCCCAGATATATGGCAAACGCGGAGGGAACGGCAGCATTTCAGATCACAAGTCCGAGTTATTACGGGACTTGTGTTGACTTGGGACAAATGGTAAGTATACGCAACGAACAATATCCTGAAGCTCCCATCCTGGTTGACCAGGCACACGGATCGCATTTTGGGGCGCATGGGTTTCCCCCTAACGCTTTGAGCCTGCAGGCAGACATTGTTGTACACAGCACTCATAAAACACTGGGTTCACTTACCCAGACGGCCTTGCTTCACGTTCTGGGAAGCAGGATAGACCGGCATAAAGTTCGACAGAGCTTAGAAATACTTCAGACATCCAGTCCGAATTATATTTTGATGGCTTCTCTGGAAAAAGTAGGAGAGCAGGTTCGCGATGCGAAAGCTTGGGATATTCTGTATTCGGAAGTTCATGAGCTGCACGCCAGGCTGGAAAATAAGATCCGGATACTGGGGGCTGGGGACAGAGGGAGATTCGGCATTAATGACTTGGATTGGTCGAAAATTCTGATCAATACTTCAGGTCTGTTCCTGTCCTGTGAGGAGATAGTAAGGCTTCTTAGGAATGAATATGGAATAGAACCGGAACTATGGGATGATGAGAATATTTTGTTTATGCTTGGGATTGGCAGCGACCCAAATGATGTCAATTATTTAGCCGGATCTCTGGAAAATATACTGAATAGAGACGGACAAGCCAAGAAGAGCCAGGCGCAAAAAAAAGCTAAAGTTCAACCGGAGATTGAACGCTGGAACTATGAGGATATTCCCAGACTGAGGCTGACACCAAGAGAAGCATGGCTGGCGCCAAAGAAAAGGAATATCGCCTTAAAGGATTCTCCGGGTCTGATCTCCGGCGAAACAATAGCAGTATATCCGCCGGGAATTCCCTTAATTGCCGCCGGGGAAGAGATCACCCCGGCTCTAGCGGATTTTTTGGCCCATCATGAGAAACGAGTCCGCTTTCAGGGATGGCAGGGCTATGGAGTCATTAATATTATCGATATTTAATGGTATAATGAAATGAGTATGAATTATTCTTTAATGAAACGAGCAGCTGAGCAGGGGAAGCTGGCACATCTACTTTTATTTTATAACAGCGGTGAAAAAGAGAGGACAGAGGCGGCCCTGGAACTGGCTATGCTCCTGAATTGCTCTTCTGTAAAAGACCGCCCTTGCCATGAGTGTATTTCATGCCGAAAAATCAGCCAAGAAAATCATCCCGATATCCACATCCTGAAGCTCCAGAAAAGCAGTATCGGAATTGAAGAAATCCTCAAAATGCAGGAGAATATCTATAAAAAACCTTTTGAGGGGAAATATAAGGTTTATTTGATCGAGCAGGCGGACAGGCTGACCCTTCCCGCAGCCAATGCTTTGCTGAAGGTTGCGGAGGAGCCGCCGGAGAATACTTTGCTGATCTTAAGCACAGCCAATTCAGAGAGGATTATTGCCACCTTGAGAAGCCGGGCACAGGAGGTATACTTTCCGGTTCCGGATAAGGACGTTTTTCTGAGGAATGGGATTGAGTCAGAAACTTCAGGAGAGATTGATTATGAGCTTGCTTATAAACTGGGCGGCCGGGATCCCGATCTGATTCGCCGGATTGTCGCTATGGGAACAGAACGAGTTGAAAATTGGCTGGAAACCTATCTCGCAGTAATTAAAGGTGATTTTTTAAAGATGTATTCCTTGTTTCCGTTGGATAAAGAAGAGGCATTGGTGCTGGTACAGGTTTTACAGATATATTTCATGAAAGAAATCACTGAAGGCAGAGTCCCGCCGGCCTACCTTCCATCAATTAATCAGGCTGTCATCGCATTGCAAAGACAAGCCAACAGTCGGCTGGCAATAGAAGTTCTTGCCCTTAAACAGATGAGAATTGGAGGAAACACACTTGGCTAAGGTTGTTGGTGTACGCTTTAAGGCTGCAGGAAAGATTTACTTTTTTGCCCCGGGCAATCTGGAAATTAAACAGGATGATGCCGTTATTGTCGAAACAGCCAGAGGGACGGAATACGGGAAAGTCGTTCTCGGCTTAAGGGAAGTCAGTGATAAGGAAATTATTGCTCCTTTAAAAGAGGTCATTCGTAAGGCCACTCCGGAAGATACAAAGATTTACCACGGCAATAAAGACAAAGAGCAGGAGGCTTACAAGATTTGCCTGGAAAAGATCGCTGCGCATAAGCTGCCGATGAAGCTGATTGATGTTGAATATACCTTTGACGGCAATAAGATTATTTTTTCCTTTACAGCGGAAGGCAGGGTTGATTTCCGTGAATTGGTTAAGGATCTTGCGTCAGTGTTCAGAACCAGGATAGAACTTAGGCAAATCGGAGTCAGAGATGAGGCAAAGATGTTGGGCGGTCTGGGCTGCTGTGGGAGAGAGTTATGCTGTACAACATTTCTTGGGGACTTTGAACCGGTCTCGATCAGAATGGCAAAGGACCAGAATCTGTCACTCAATCCGACTAAAATATCAGGTATTTGCGGCAGATTAATGTGTTGTTTAAAATACGAAAACGGATGCTACGAATGCCAGTCAAATCAAGAAAATAAAAAATTCCCGTACAGTACGGAGATATGGGAAGATGATGTCTCTCCGGAAGATCTTAAGAAGCTGGTCGACGAATCGGAGGAATAAAATTGGGTCAATTTACCCAGGCTATATCAGAGATTGAGGATCATTTAGGCAGGCTGCTGGATGAAATAAAAAGCTTAAGGCAGTATGTTCAGTACCTGGAAGAAGAAAATATTAAACTGAAAAGACAAATTTGCGCAGTTTCTGAGGCAGATACCGAAAGAGTGCAAAAAAACGCTGCTAAAATTCAGAAAGAGGCTCATGAAAACTTGGAACGGCTTTATTTAGAAGGATTTCATGTCTGTCATCTGTATTTTGGAGAGCAACTCGACGGGCCATGCTTATTTTGTACTGCTTTTCTGAAAAAGGACTGAACAAGTAGGGAGAAAACATGTCAGAAAGTGATCATAAAGGAAGCTTATATATTTGCGCTACTCCGATCGGCAATCTCAGTGATGTTACCCTAAGGGTACTGGATACGTTGAAAAAGGTTCATTTTATCGCGGCGGAGGATACCCGGCATTCCAGAATCCTGCTCAATCATTATGGAATAAAGGTTCCGTTACTCAGTTACCACGAACATAATGAAAGAAAAAGAGCGGAAGAAATCATAGAAGCACTAAAATCAGGGCAAGATGTGGCCCTGATTTCTGACGCCGGAATGCCCGCGATATCTGACCCCGGACAGATACTCATCAAGCGGTGTCAGGAAGAAAAGATTAGCGTTGATGTTTTACCGGGCCCTAATGCAGCTTTGACAGCCCTTGTTCTTTCGGGGATAAGTACGGAGCATTTTCTGTATCTGGGATTTCCTCCCGCCGGGAAAAGTGAGCGCAGAAAATTATTAGAAAAAATTAAAGAGCTGCGATTTACATTAATTTTCTATGAAGCCCCTCACCGTTTGCTTGATACCCTACAGGTGATGCATACCATGCTGGAAGACAGGGAGGCTGCTGTTGTCAGGGAATTGACAAAGATACACCAAACCGTCCATAAGGGGAAAATATCGGAGTTGATTCAAGAGTTTGAACAAAAGGCGGCAAAGGGAGAGTGCTGCATCATCATCAGCCCTGCGGAGGATATCCAGGATCATGGAGATCCGGATTTATGGGTTAAAGAGTATCAGGACTTAAAAACGCAGGGGATGCCCCCAACAGAGGCAATGAAAAGGATAGCGAAAAAATACGGAGTAAGCAAAAGAGAGATCTATAAAGCGACCCTGGACAATGAGAATAAAAAAGAAAGGCATAAGCCTTTCTAAAACAATCCTGAATATGATATCGTATGTTTAAAGAAAACAATTATTAGACAGCTTTATTGGCGACTTCGCCCATGGCAGCAGCACAGTCCATACAAACATTTTTGCCACGGAAGTTTTGCACATTGCTGGCGTTTCCGCAAAAGACGCAAGCCGGTTCATACTTTTTAAGGATGATTTTTTCTTCATCAACATAAATTTCTAAAGCATCTTTTTCATCGATTCCTAAGGTTCTGCGCAGCTCGATAGGTAATACTACTCTACCTAATTCGTCAACTTTTCTGACGATTCCCGTTGATTTCATCATTTCTCCTCCTTCTTCCAACAACTTTCGACATCTATTAACCTTATCTTACCAATAATACCTTAAGAAGTCAATAGTAATTATGGCTTAAAAACACCAATTTATTATAGAAGTTACCAGATAGATTTTATTTTTTATCATTTAAATTGATATTTTGAATCTAAAAACTTATTTATGATATGATATGAGAAGTCAGTATTTTGGAAAGGAGTAATATCATGAAATATTACATAACAACCCCGATCTATTATCCAAACGCCAGTCCCCATATCGGAACGGCTTATACAACGATAGCCGCTGATGCGATGGCCCGCCTTCGCAGAATGATGGGCGATGATGTATATTTCCTTACGGGTACCGATGAAAATGCTCAAAAGATAGTCAGAACTGCAGAAAGCAAAGGAATGGCTCCGCTTGACTATGTCGACAATATTGTTGCGAAATTTAAGGAATTATGGCGAATTTTAGACATTAGCAATGATGACTTTATTCGAACAACGGAAGAACGACATGCTAAGGTTGTCCAGCACTTTTTCACAAAATTGTTTGAACAGGGAGATATTTATAAATCGGAATATGAAGGATGGTATTGTACGCCCTGTGAGACCTTTTGGACCGAGAACAGATTGGTGGAAGGCAGATGTCCCAATTTGGACTGTGGAAGAGAAGTTGAACTTCTGAAAGAGGAAAGCTATTTCTTTCGTTTATCTAAGTATCAAGACAGATTACTCGAATATATCAAGGCAAATCCGGAATTTATTCAGCCTGTTTCCCGGCGTAATGAAATGATCAAATTTATAGAGAGTGGCCTGGAGGATTTGTGTGTAACCAGAACGACATTTGAGTGGGGAATACAAGTGCCTTTTGATCCCAAGCATGTCGTATATGTATGGCTGGATGCCCTCATTAATTATATTTCTGCCCTTGGCTATCCGGACGGGGAAAAATATCAGAGATACTGGCCTGCGGATCTCCACCTTGTGGGCAAGGATATTGTCAGATTTCACACTGTTATTTGGCCGATTATTCTGATGGCCATGGAGATCCCCCTACCCAAGAAGGTCTTTGGGCATGGTTGGTTCATGAGTAAAGAAGGGGGCAAAATATCCAAATCGCGGGGTAATGTCCAGGACTCATTTGAACTGATTGCGCGTTATGGTTCTGACCCCATTCGCTATTTTTTGCTGAAAGAAATGCAGTATGGGTTAGATGGGACATATTCGGAGGATGATCTGGTTGAAAAGCTGAACAGTGATTTAGCAAATGATTTGGGTAATTTTATCTCCAGGTCCCTGGCTATGGTGGAAAAGTATCGCGATGGAATTGTACCAGAGCCCGGAGAAGACTCTGTACTGGATAAAGAGCTGAAGGAATTGGCCGTCAGTGTGAAAACCGGGATTGAAGAAAAAATGCTGGATTGTGATACAGCTAAAGCGATAGAGTATCTCTGGCAATTTGTCAGCCGCTGCAATAAATACGTGGATGAGACGGCACCCTGGGCTTTGGCGAGGGATCCAGAGCAGAAATGTCGTTTAGACACGGTTTTATACAATTTAATAGAGGCCATCAGGATTCTGGGAGTCTTCTGCGCCCCGTTTATGCCTGGTATTCCCCTGAAATTGCAACCTTTGCTCAATAGCGGGAATCTGTTTACTAAATGGAATGATGCCGGGAAATGGAAGATTATTGTACCGGGAACCAAGGTCATAAAAGGGGACCCGATCTTTCCGCGTATTGATCTGGAACAGTTTGAAAAAGCGGCAAATGACAGCAAAACTTCTGAAGAAAGCTCAGGGCTTGAGACAAAGTCAGCTCATGGGCAGAAATCTCAAGAAAAACCGGCTGAAATGGCCCCATTAAAGGAAGAAATCACGATTGAAGATTTTGCCCGAATGGATCTGCGGGTAGCTAAAGTACTTCAAGCGGAGAAGGTCGAAAAGACGGAGAAACTCCTTAAACTGGAGGTAGAGCTTGGAAATGAACGGAGAACAGTTGTCTCCGGGATTGCACAATATTACCGGCCGGAAGACCTTGTCGGACAGAAAGTCGTCTTAGTAGCTAACCTAAAATCTGCTAAGCTAAGGGGGATTGAATCAAGGGGAATGATTCTGGCAGCATCAGACAGCGGAAAACTGGAGGTTTTGACGATAGAAAGTGATCTTCCATCAGGAGCTCAGGTCAAATGATTTGGGATACACATGCTCATCTTGATGACGAACAGTTTGATCAGGATTTATCAGCTGTGCTTGAACGGGCAAAGGAAGCCGGTATTACACAGATCATAAACCCCGGACACAGCGAAACCTCCAGCAGAAATTCTGTTAAAATAGCCGGAAAGTATGATTTCATCTATGCGGCAGTAGGAATTCATCCCCATAATGCGAAAGACTGTACGGAGAATACTTGGGAACTCCTGAACAGATTAGCTCAAAATCCCAAGGTAATTGCCTGGGGAGAAATTGGCTTGGATTATTTTAGGGATCTCTCCCCGCGAGAGCTGCAACAAAAGCATTTTATTCAACAGATTGAACTGGCCAATGAGGCAGGTTTGCCGATCATTGTGCATAATCGGGATGCCCATGCCGATTTATTGAAGATCATTAAACAGTACCGGCCGGAAAACGGCGGCGTTTTCCATTCTTACTCCGGATCATGGGAAATGGCTAAAGAATTATTGAAAATGGAATTTTACCTTTCTTTTTCAGGGCCCCTGACCTATAAAAATGCTCGTCATGCAGTGGAAGTGGCTCAAAATGTGCCTCCGGACAGGTTTTTGCTTGAAACCGACAGTCCGTATCTCCCTCCCGAACCTTATCGGGGGAAGAGAAATGAACCGGCTCATGTCAAACTGGTGCTGAAGAAACTGGCGGAGCTTAAAGGGCTGTCTTTGGAAGAAACGGCAAGGCTCAGTACGGAGAATGTGAAAAGGCTTTTCAGGTTAGCTTAAAATGGAAGAGCTCAGGAAATTCCTGAGCTCTTGCTTTATATTTTCATTAATAGTTGTCCGTAATCGCGCAGCCACAGCCTCCATCGTTCATATTCGGGCATATAGTTTCGCACCTCTTTCCAGAAGGTTCCCGAATGGTTCATCGATCTTAGATGAGAAAGCTCATGAATAATGACATAAGCGACAACCTGGTTGGGGGCCATAATAATACGCCAGTTAAAGTTAAGGTTCCCTTTAGATGAGCAGCTGCCCCAGCGGGTTTTCTGATCCTTGATTTTAACTTTTCCGTAGGATAAACCCATTACTTTAGAATAATAATCTACCATATCGGGGAGAATTTTTTCTGCCTGATTCACATACCATTCCCTTAAAACAGCGCGTATACTATTGGGCTTGTTTTCAGAGGGGATACACTCAGGCAGAAAGACATAGATTTGACTTCCCTTAAAAGCGGCATAACCGTTAATTAAATCAGCGTAAACAATTTTCAGCGGGTAGAATCTTCCCCGGTAAAATAACTTTTCCCCGGTAACAAATTGATAAGAAGAGTGGAAGCCCTTTAGAAGATTCAATTTTTTAGCAAGAAGATCACTGTTTTCTTCGATGTATTTCCGCGCATCCTCATAAGTTACACTTTTGGGAACAGCAACTCTCAGCTTAAAATCATGGACTGAAAAGCAAAGCCTTTTCGCTCTGTTGCTTTTATACATTTCATATTCAATTATCTGACCGTTAAAACGCAGCAAGTCCATTCCTATATCCTTATATTCCGATTAATCCATTCTACAATAATAATAAAGTGAATTGAATAATTAATAAATATATTATTTCATTTTATAAAAAAATTTTTCCATTAAAGGAAATAACATAAGCGGAAGCCCGGGAATTAAAGATACAGTAATGAGGGCCAGGCTAAAACTGATTCGGGTAAGATCATGGATCAAATGAGGAGGAAGAAGAGGCAGAAAAGTGGCAACCCAAAGATAGGAAGACTCTTTTCCCTCTTGAAAGGCCTGAATGATCAGGTTAGGGTAAACAGAATGATCAGCCGGAATAGTTTCCTCCGGGTTAATGACTTTGAGGCCGGGGTCTGATGTATGATAAGCCAGAATTAAAGGAAAGGGCCATCGATTATCGATTTTCCCCAATTCTTTTTGAAGAGAGGTATGATCAGGGAAATCATGATTAATGAACCAGAGTTGGCTTGAGGAAACCGTATAAGCAGCAATCAACAAAGATAAGAACAGGCCGCCTCCGCCAAAAAGCACATTTTTTTTATAGGACAGAATTTTATTTATTCCTGTTTTGGTCATCACGGCATCAATGATCAAAAGAAGAAGAACCGTGATAGACAATAAAGGTAAAACAAGGATGAAGTCTTTTACTTTATTCAGCCAAAGGAAAACAAAACCTAAAAGCGGAAGTTTAAGAATTATTCCGCCCGGAGCAATCACTTTGCCGGCAATCGAGTTAGGCATAACAGCGGGAAATCCCTTCATTTCCTGATCGGGCCGGAGGTTGGCAGTCCCTTTAGTGACATACCCATCCCGGTCATTGCCGGATATGATTTGGTGAATAATCCACTGATTGGAAGAAAAAAAAGTACTTTCTTTAAAAAGTACAATATCCCCGGGACGGAAGACTGCTGAAGAATGAACGGGACGGACGAAAACAATATCTCCACGAGATAATAAAGGGTACATACTATTGGATTGAATGACCGAAAAAAAAGCCGGCTTATGGGTCACTGTCCCTGTGATAACGGCTAAACTAACGATTAAGACAGCCATTCCGATTAAGCAACGAACCATAACCCCAATTTTCTTCATGAATATTTCCGATCTGAATATAATTAATAACAGGTGTCAATATCCATAATACATAGAAAATAATGGGAAAAGCAATCAAAAGTGTTTGATGATATCTGACAAAAAGGAAACCAGGTATTGTCAATAGAAGAAATTATGACAGCAATCTGTAAAAAGCATGAGCAATCTTGTCAGAGGGAGTAATAATTTTTTTTGTTTCTAAAATAAAAACTGGCTGTCCGGGCAAGAAAAGCATTTACCCTGCTGAACGATGATGATATTGAGGTCATTGCCGGTGATGGCCGTTCAGGATATTGTTAAATTCCGGCAAGTCTTTTCGATATCTATGAGGGACAAAACGGGCTTGCAGGCGGGGATTTATTCGATGAGCGATCCCAATCCGGTCGAAATATTTCAGCCAAAGCTCCTGGTAGAAAGCCTCATCAGCAGAGAGGCCAAGGCTGATTTCTGAAGAAAAATCACTGACATACCATTCTTTCGTATCATAAATTACAGCCAGCTCCCTTTTTTTATCGTGGATCATAAAATGTTCTTGTTTGAGCCTGTCTGCAAAGAAATCTGCCAGCAAAATAATGATATTATGGTCCGGCGCTAAAGAGGAGTAAAGGAATTTGCCCATGTCCGCAAAACGAAGCAATCCTTCAAAACGGTGGGCTTCAAAAGACACCTTATGGGCGGTTTCTAAAACAGGAAGCACATCAGGATGAGTACGGTAAGCACTGACTGATGGTCCCAATTTAAAACCGAGCCGGAGATAGCTATGGATTAAGTTCCCTTTATCAGGGCGGTTGGATAAAAAAACATAGTAGGTATGAGTTAAGGCTTCCCTGGATATTTTTGAGCTTATTGCGGAGTAAACCTTGAAAGCCAGTTCCGGGGCGGTTTGAACAGAGAGGCAGGAATTGAGCAGACTGTACTGATAATCGTCTTCAAGGTAGATACCTGTTGCCCGGTCTGAATAATAGCTGTGATAAATGCAAGTCAGAAGACCATCAAAGCTCCCGTCATAAAGATAGTCCATGATTGATCCTCTCTTTTAAGGATAATAAAGGTAATGCAAATATGTCCTGAAGGATATTCTCTAAAAAGAGAACTGCAATTGCTGAGGTTCTTCGGGTGGTTTAAGCATTTTGGCGATTCGGTTGGATTCAATCGGGATTTTTCCATAGTATTGTCCGGAACAGAGAATAAAATATTTGGCTCGCTTAAGGACAATGCCCATTTTGCCAAGGTGATCGTAGTGTACTGGGGCCAGCCTGCGCTGCCGGAGAATTCTTAAGGCGGATTTCACACCAATGCCGGGAACACGCAGCAATTCTTCATAAGAGGCACGGTTAATTTCAACCGGGAAAAAATTAATATTCCTCAATGCCCAGGCAGTTTTGGGATCATAGTCTATTTCCAGCCTGGGGAAAGAGGAATTAACGATTTCATCCACTTTAAAATGATAAAATCGCAGCAGCCAATCCGCCTGATAAAGCCTATGCTCCCGCAAGAGCGGAGGCAGAGAGGCCAGGGCGGGGAGATGAGGTCCGTCATTCACGGGAACATAAGCGGAATAATATACCCTTTTCAGAGAAAACCGGTGATAAAGAACATCTGTGGTTTTCAGGATAGTTAAATCCGTATCGTCGGTAGCGCCGATGATCATCTGAGTAGATTGACCGGCCGGCGCAAATTTTTTTATATTTCTGAATTTCCTTCGTTCTTCAGTATTCGCTGTGATTTCATTTTTGATTTGATCCATCGGCGCAATTAATAAAGGCAAAGATTTTTGGGGAGCGAGAAGCCGGAGGCTTTGTTCGGTAGGCTGTTCAATATTTACACTCAGGCGGTCGGCCAAGAGACCAGTCTTTTGAACGATTAAAGGATCTGCTCCCGGAATGACTTTAACGTGAATATATCCACAGAATTGATAGTCGTTTCGCAAGATCTGAAGAACGCGGTATATTTTTTCCATGGTATGATTAGGACTGATTTCCACTGCCGAGCTCAGAAAAAGTCCTTCAATATAGTTGCGGCGGTAGAACTGAATGGTAAGATCAGCGATTTCTTCGGCCGTGAAACTAGCCCTGGGAATATTGTTGCCGGCACGGTTCAGACAGTAGCTGCAGTCATAGATACAGCAGTTGGTCAGAAGTATTTTGAGAAGAGAAATACAACGTCCGTCAGCAGACCAGGAATGGCATATCCCATAAGCTTTGGAATTGCCGATTTTACCATGGTTAGCTTTATTTACCCCGCTGGAGGCGCAAGAAACATCGTACTTGGCAGCCTCGGCCAAAATAGCTAATTTTTCTAAAGTGTCAGCATTTTTTTTCATCATATCACCAAGACTATGGTAACATAAATTAGCCTCTGATGCAAACACCTGTTCGATATGCGCGGTCAATTTCCTCCTGCGGTTCGTCCGGCAAAAAAGGCTTTGATGTTGATATCCACCAGCTTAGGAGGTACGAATTCATTTAAAGCATCAAGCCAGAGCTGCCAGTCAAACTCAAGGTAAGCAGATAAAAGCCCGAGAAGAACAACATTGACCGTTTTAGAACTTCCGGAATCAATAGCTTTTTGCAAAGCGTCAATGATGAGGACATTTTTACATTCTTTTTTTATGAGGTCAAGAACATTCCCCGGATATTTTGCGACCCCTGTAACAACCGGCATAGGATCGATTTGCTGGTTATTCACCAGAATATATCCGTCTTTCTTCAGGTAATTCAGCCAGCGCAAGGCTTCGAGCTTTTCAAAAGCAAGAATAATATCGGCTTCGGATTGCGGAATAATCGGAGAAGCGACTTTCTCTCCGAAACGGACCTGAGTGACAACACTGCCGCCTCTCTGAGCCATACCGTGGATCTCTGAAACTTTCACATCAAGGCCTGCACGCTGAAGGACCCCTGCCAGCACCCGGCTGGCAAGAATTGTCCCCTGGCCCCCTACGCCAACAATTAAAACATTCGTAATATCGGACATTATTGCACACCTTCCTTTTTAATCGCATGACGTGTGCATACGGTCTGACATAATCCGCAGCCAACACATTGAGTAGAGTTAATGACGACGCGTTTATTTTCTTTGACGATACAAGGACAGCCCAGTTTTAAACATTGCATACAGCCCACGCAGTCAGAGGTAACAAAACAAGAAGTTCCTTTGCTTTTTTCGATCAGAACACACTTGCGTTTCACGATGATTACGGAAGGTTCTTCAGCGGCCAATTCGGCTTTCATGATCTGCTCCAGTTCGGCCAAATTGAAAGGATCGACGATTGCTACGCGCTCTACACCCACAGCTTTGGCCAATAGTTCCAGATTTACTTCTTTATTGGCTTCTTTTTTGATGGTACAGCCATTGGCCGGATTATCCTGATGGCCGGTCATCCCGGTTGTTCTATTGTCAAGAATGATGGTTGTGGTTGTCGCCTTATTATAAACGACATCGATAAGTCCGGTGATTCCGGAATGAATAAAAGTAGAATCACCGATCACAGCAACCAGATTACGGGCAAAATCTTTGCCCCTGGCTTTTTCCATGCCAATAGCAGCGCCAATACTTGCCCCCATACAAATCGTTGTATCCATGGCATTGAGCGGAGGAAGGCTTCCCAAGGTGTAACAGCCGATATCTCCGGTTACGGTCAGATTAAGCTTTTTAAGCATATAGAATAAGGCTCGATGAGGACAGCCCGGACAAAGGACTGGCGGACGGACGGGAATATCCTGAGTAACAAGAGCAGGTGTGTGTTTGAGCATTTTTTCATTAATGATCTCCGGCAGGATTTCCCCGATATTGGAAAAGATATCCTTGCCATGGGTCTTTATTCCCCAAGCTTTCATTTGATCTTCAATAAACGGGTCCAGTTCTTCGATGACGTAAAGTTCGTCAACCTTCTGCGCAAAGTCCCTGATCATTTTTTCCGGCAGGGGATAGGACATGCCTATTTTAAGAACGGATGCCGAAGGAAGCGTCTCTCGGACATATTGATAAGCTACCCCGCTGGTAATAATTCCGATCTTTGTTTCATGCCACTCAACCCTGTTGAGGGGACAGGAATCAGAATATTCTTTTAAGGCAAGCAGTCTTTTTTCCAAATCAAGATGTCTTTGGCGGGCATAGGCGGGAATCATGACATATTTGTGCGGATTTTTCTTGTATTCTTTCAAACCTTTCTCTTCACGGTCATTGAATTCAACCAGAGATTGAGAATGGGCAATCCTTGTGGTAATCCTCAACATGACCGGAGTATCGAATTGTTCGCTGATCTCCAAAGCTAATTTTGTGAAATCTTTTGCTTCCTGGCTATCGGAAGGTTCGAAAATTGGAATCTTGGCTGCTCTGCCTAGATGGCGGTTATCCTGTTCATTTTGGGAGCTGTGCATTCCGGGATCATCGGCGGAGACCAAAACCAATCCCCCGTTGATACCGGTATAAGCAAGGGTAAACAAAGGATCGGCCGCAACATTAACCCCCACATGTTTCATGGCGACCAGAGTCCGTCCGCCGGCAATGGAAGCGCCTAAACCTACTTCCAGAGCAACTTTCTCATTAGGGGACCATTCGGAATAGATTTCGTTATACTTGGCGGCATTTTCCGTGATTTCGGTACTGGGAGTACCGGGATAAGCAGTACAAACCACCACTCCCGCTTCCCAAGCGCCGCGGGCAATAGCCTCATTTCCTGTCAGCAATTTTTTCATGTTCAATATCCAGTCCTCTCTTTAGTAAGGCCAAAAGCCATGACAATCCAGATTAAATCAATAAAATTAATTATAGTACAAAAAGTAAATCCAGATCAAGATGACCTGGATTGAAAAGAGGTATTGTCAAATTATACATAAAGATATTCGGATTAGAAGATCGTGTTTAGCGAGAATCAAAAACTCTTTTGGACTTACCGGTGGTTCTTTCCAGAGTACCCGGCTGAACAATTCTGATCCGGGCATGCAGGGAAAGAACACTGTATAGCTTTTGCCGGATAAAGTCTTCAAATTCTTCCAGACGGGAATAAGGTTCAAGAAGATCGGGACTGGTCAGTTCAACGACAACTTCCAATTCATCAAGGTAATTCTTTCGGGAAACATTAATAAGATAATGAGGACCAATCCCTTCGATAGGCATAAGAATGCTCTCAATTTGGGAAGGAAAAACATTGACACCCCTGATAATCAGCATGTCATCAGTCCGTCCTGTCACTTTGCGCATCCGGGCCGTTGTCCGGCCGCAAGAGCAGGGCTCTTGGTCAATGCAGGAAATATCCTTGGTTCGGAAGCGGATTACAGGGAAAGCCTCTTTAGTCAGAGAGGTAAAGACCAGTTCCCCCTCTTCACCGGGTTCCAGGATCTCACCGGTATCAGGGTTGATGGTTTCAACAATGAAGTGGTCTTCAGCAATATGATGGCCGGCATGGGATAAACATTCGCCCGCAACACCCGGCCCCATGACTTCGCTTAGGCCATAATTGTCCGTAGCCACAAGATGGAGACGGGATTCAATTTCTTTGCGCATTTCTTCAGTCCAGGGCTCGCTCCCAAACAGTCCTGTTTTCAGCTTCAATGAAGCAATATCAATACCAGATTGCTCAGCTACTTCCGCAATATAGAGGGCATAGGATGGAGTGGCAATCAAGGTGGTCGTACCAAAATCCTGCATCAGCATCAACTGGCGTTCGGTATTGCCGCCGGAAGCCGGGATCACCAGGGCGCCAACTCTTTCCAACCCATAGTGAAGGCCGAATCCGCCTGTGAACAGACCATAATTAAACGCGATTTGAGCAACATCATCTTTGGTTACCCCGGCTAAAGTAACCATTCGGGCGGTCAGCTCAGTCCAGGTATTCAGATCATTAGCCGTATATCCTGCGACTACGGGACGGCCGGTTGTACCGGAAGAAGCGTGAATTCTGATCAGGTCTCTGGCCGGCACAGTAAAAAGGCCAAAAGGGTAATTGTCCCGCAGGTCATTTTTTGTTGTAAAGGGCAGCCGGGCCAAATCCTTCAAGCTTTTTATGCTTTCCGGTTTGATCCCCAATTCGTCAAACTTTTTTCTGTAATGCGGCACATGGCTGTACACTCTGTTTACCGTCCATTTTAAGCGTTCCAATTGCAATTCGTTTAGTTTTGGACGTGGCATACATTCATGTTCTTGGTCCCAAATTAGCATATTACTTTTCTCTTCCTTTCAGATGGCGGGCAGCAAGGCTGATAAAAAGAATAAAAAAGCTGTCATCAAGACAGCTTTAATAAGACTACAGTTTGAAATAATCTATGCCACCATTTCCCGAAACATTGAAATCATTGAAGTTCAAACCGGTCCGTCTACCTTGCTTGCTTTAATCATTAAAAACATCAGAGAGCCAATACATAATGACTAATCTTATTTTATCTGATCCGATAAATATCATCAATCATTTTCTTCTTTGGACAGAAAAATGTTGATTTCATCGTCCGATAAGATCCCGGAATGATCATCACCGGTAAAAACGGGGGCCGAGAAGAGGGGAGCATGGAGGGAATCCAGGCTGTCCTTGCTTTTCAGCAGTTTTGAATATTCTTCGATAGAAATAATGACAGCTTGAGGCTTATTATTCTTCACGACAATATAAGGGTTTCCGGTATCCTCTACGGACTGTATAATTTTAGAGGCTTGTCCTCGTCCGAGTTCTGAAACTGAGATCATATGGTCAAAGAGTTTCCTCAGATCCATATCGCTACCTCCCTTTATTCAGGAGTCTGGAAATAACAGGCTGTTCTATTTGATTATAAAATGGAATAATGGATAATTCAATATTTCTCAAAGGAATCAGCAAATAATTTTCATGAAGATTTACATGAAAAAAATCGATTCTCATAGGATCAGAGGGTAAAAAATCAAAAAGAGCAAAAAATGTATAGAAAAGATCATTAATTTGATAAAATACAGTAGGCGAATATCGATCAGACTTATTGTTTTCGAAAACGCCGTAATGATTGGTGCCCGTGGATGATCATCTGAAAAAGAGGTAAAGAGATGGATATCGAGGAATTGATTGTAGTAGAAGGAAAAAATGATGCCCATGCAATACGCCGGGCCCTGGGTGATGTGGATGTTCTGTGGACAGAAGGATTTGGCTTATCACAGAAAAAGATTGCCTATCTTCGTGAAATGGCAGTCAGACGAGGAGTCATTGTGTGTACTGATCCCGATTTTGCAGGAAAAACAATCAGAGATAGGATCAGTAAATGCGTTCCGGGAGTAAAACATGTTTATCTGCCCAGAAAAGAAGCTTATGATCCCCTGCGTAAGGATATTGGCATTGAAAACGCTTCTCTTGAGGATATTCGAAAAGCATTTCTGAAGAATGTCGGGGAGAAAACGAGGGTATCCATCCACCAGCCGGAATATATCATGGAGGATCTCTTGGAAGCGCGTTTAGCCGGCTGTGAAGGAGCCAGAGAAAGGCGAAACCGGGTTGGGGCAATGTTAGGGCTGGGAGATACGAATGCGAAACAGTTTTTATTCAGGTTAAATCGTTTCAGGGTAAATAGAGCCGACTTTCAGGAAGCATTAATGCCGGAGCAGATCAATCATGAATAATTCAAGCAAAGACCTCAAAAGAAAAGAGACTTTACTTCAGTATACGAAACGGGTCCTGCGGGGAGGGAAAACAATCCGTAAATCTTTGGGACAAAATTTTCTCGTTAGCGCTGAAGTGGTAGAATCGATCGTTGCGGCAATAGGAGAAAATCATTTTTGGCCTGTGGTTGAAATCGGTTCCGGCCCCGGTGGACTGACAAGGGCTCTGGCGGAAAAGGTTGATCAACTTTGGGCGGTAGAATTAGATCAAGAGAATGTAGAAATCCTCCGCGAAGAAATGCCGCCGGAAAAAGTAAAAATCCTTCAGGCCGATGCGCTGAAGCTTAATCTGGAGGAACTTTGGGGTAAGCAAAAAGGTTGGTTGGTAGGGAATTTGCCGTATTACATTACCAACCCTTTGCTGATGCATTTTTTAGAGCAAAGTTCAAATTTGTTTGGGATGATTGTAATGGTTCAAAAAGAAGTCGCCGAACGAATGACAGCGAAACCGGGAGGAAAAGAATATGGTATTCTCTCCATTGCTGTTCAATTGGCCGCAGATGCCAGAATCCTTTTTGAAGTTCCGCCAACCTCATTTCATCCCCAGCCCAAAGTGACCTCAGCTGTAGTCAGGCTGGATATTCGTCCGTTTCCCGATTTCGATTGTGAGCGGGATGAGTTTTTCCGAATTGTGAAAGCGGCCTTTGCCCAGAGAAGAAAAACCTTAGCAAATGCGTTGAGCGCAGGACTGCATATTTCCAAGGAAGAAGTCATAACGGCTTTGGGAAAGGCCGGGCTGGAGGGAAAGCGCAGGGCTGAGACCTTGAGCATAGCGGATTTTCAGGAAGTCACTAGACAAATGACAGGACGAAAACAAGTCAGCGAAAAGAATAGACAAAGCGATTAGGACGTAAGGCCTAAAAAACGGCGAAAATACTAGTAGGATAGTCATAATTTTGTATAAATTGATTGAAGCAAGGATAATGTTCATGGTAAAATAATCGAAATCTAAATATTTACATATTTTTTTGACTGTTTTTCAAAAAAATAAAGGAAAATTGGAATTTATTCAGAAATAAATTATGTAAATATTTTCTTTTCCAAAATATTTCTCTTATTCTAAAACGACCACAGAACTGATAAAGTATGTGAGGAATAGAAAATGCTAAGGAGGAAGAAAGCCGTGAAAAGCATCAAGAACAGACTCATTATGAATATGGTTATTGTTGCATGTATAACCTTGCTGGTTTTGGGCTCTTATACAATTTATAGCCTCAAATCTATCAATGATCAGGATCTGGAGAATTATAAGGATACGTTATATCAGAGTTTTGACAGGGAAATCAAGCTGGAAGTTGAAACTGCTGTAAGTTTAATTGATCAGGTACATAAGAAACAATTAAATGGAGAATTGACTGAAGCCCAGGCGAGGGCAATGGCCGCGGATTTAGTCAGGCAGCTGCGTTTTGATGAAAATACCAGCTATTTCTGGATTGATACAACTGCAGGTGTTAATGTTGTGCTTCCCGGCGATCAGGCGGAAGGCACAAACCGTCTGAATGCCCAGGACTCCAACGGTGTAAAGTATGTGGAGGAATTTATTAAAAACAGCAAGCTTTCAGGCGGAGGGTATACGGATTATGCTTTTCCCCATCCGGGGGAAACAGTTGCTGTTGCCAAAAGAGGCTATACCTTGTTATATCAGCCTTATAACTGGGTTATTGGCACAGGTAATTATATCGATGATATTCAGGAAGTTGTTTTAGTAACCGAACAAAAGAAAAGAGCGGAATTTTATTCCCACATGCTGATGTCACTGTTGGCTGTAATCGTTTCCCTTGGTGTATCGGTACTTTTAGGGGTTTATTTTGGAAGAAAGATCGCCAATCCGATTGTCCAAATTACAGATTCAGTGAAAAAGGTTGCTGAAGGTGACCTGCGCGTAGAGAAAATTGAGATTGCCAATCAGGATGAACTCGGACAGCTTGCTCAGGGGTTCAATACAATGACAGAGAACTTACGACAGCTGGTTAAACAAATTACCGGGTCATCGAGCCAGCTTGCATCAGCTTCCCAGCAGTTGTCGGCAGGTGCGGAACAGCTTGCGAAAGCTGCCTCTTCTGTTGCGGAGGTAATTTCCGAAGTTTCTGTCGGAACCGAGAAACAGTTGGAAGCGGTCACAGAGGTTTCGGTAGTTGTTGAAGAAATGAATACGGCTTTCGGCAATATTATTACTGAGGTAAAGACGGTGACGGAGGTTTCTGAGCAAACCACCTTGACAGCTGAGGAGGAAAGCCTGGAAATTGACAACACAATGACCCAAATGGCCAATATTGAAACATCAACGAACAATGCCGCCCAGCTTGTCAATCATCTGGGAGAGCGTTCCAGAGAAATCGGACAAATCGTAGACACGATTTCCGGCATAGCGGAGCAAACGAATCTATTGGCGTTAAATGCGGCCATTGAAGCGGCCAGGGCCGGTGACCAGGGGAGAGGATTTGCTGTTGTTGCAGATGAAGTGCGTAAACTGGCAGAACAGTCTCAAGATGCTGCCAAGCAGATTGCGGACCTGATCAAACAGATTCAACAGGATACGGACCGGGCTGTCAGTGCCATGAATTCAGGCACGGAAGAGGTTAAAACGGGAACCAATTCCGTCAATAATGCGGGCAAAACCTTTAAACAGATTGCCACCCTGATCAGCAACGTTTCCGAAAGAGTCAATGAATCCGCTGAACTGCTCAACCAAACGGCAATGAACAGTGAAAAGATTGTTGGAGCAGTGCTTGAGGTGGATAGAATAAGCAGGGAAATCGCTGCTCAGACTCAGTCTGTAAATGCCGCGGTTGAGGAACAGACCGCCTCATCCGAAGAGATTGCATCTTCGAGCAATATGCTGATGAAGAATGCCGAAGAAATGCAAAATATTCTTTCCAGGTTCCATATCTGATTTTTGGGACTGAGAAAATTTAGGCTGAGAACAAAAAAATATTGTAAAAGAAACGTCTTCGTGCTTAGGCAGCGAAGGCGTTTCTTTTTAGATTGTAAAGGGTTTTCCCTAGTTTTATACAAGATTGGAGGGCAAAATATAAAGTAAATCATAGAATATTATTAGCGCACAGGTTGATGCACAGGGAGGTTTCTTCGATGTTGGGAATCGGAAGTGTTGTGGCCCGTCGTTCTTACAAGGAGGATCTGTTTCATATCATCATTGATTTTAAAAAAGACGGCAGACATAAAAAAGCGGTGCTGAAAGGAGTAAACTACAGGTTGTCTGCCGATGCTTTCATGGAGGATCTAGTTTTAAAGAAAGAAAAGGAATTATTATACTATAGTCTGGCTGACGCGCAAGAAGTGTATAAGAAGATGCATAAAGTAATCTATGATCGTAAATTTCAGCCTGAGGAAGAGTATTTTGAAATACCGGGGAGAATTTTGCATCTTGATGGAGATAAAGAATATCTGGAACAGTGTACGAAGATTTATAAGCAATTGGGACTTCAGGCCAAAGGCATATGCGTAACGGAAAAAGAGCAGCCAAAGGTCATTGGCAAGATGCTTATAGAAAATCCGACAGATATTTTGGTTCTTACTGGGCACGATTCAATGATCAAGGGCAAAGAAGATTACAAAAGCCTTGATAGTTACAAGTGCTCGCATTTTTTTGTAGACTCTGTCAAAGAGGCAAGAAAAGTTCAGCCGAATAAAGATTCCCTTGTAATATTCGCCGGTGGGTGTCAGTCAAATTTTGAAGCAATTATCAAGGCAGGAGCAAATTTTGCTTCCTCACCGAAAAGGATGCTGATTCATGCGCTTGACCCGGTCTTCATTGTCGAGAGTATTGCTTTTACCCCCATTGATCGAACAGTGTCAATTAAGGAAGTGTTGATGCATACGGTCACAGGAATCGACGGAGTAGGCGGGATTGAAACCCGGGGGCAATTGCGTCGCGGATACCCTAAAATTGAGTGTTAAGAATAAAAAAGGTAAGTTTCCGCAGACAATAAAGAAGGAGGGATCGGAATGAAAGAAAAAGTCTGTGGAAATTTACTGATTATCGGGGGAGCAGAGGATAAAAAAAATGAGTGTATTATTCTCAGGCACTTTATTGAAGAAGCCGGAGGGTCAAACGGCAAAATCTGCATTCTGACAGTTGCTTCTGAAGTTGAGGAACAAATGGGGAAAATGTATGTTCAAGTATTTCAAAGACTGGGCTGTACCTCTGTCGAGGTAGTACATATAAAAGACAGGAAACAGGCGGCAGAAAAGCAAACCGTAAAAGCCTTGAAGGAGGCCAAGGGAATATTTTTCACAGGAGGAGACCAATTGCGGATTACCGGCCTGCTTGGAGGGACAATTGCGGAGAAGATTATCCAAGAAGCCTATCATCAAAAGAAAATCATTGCAGGGACAAGCGCCGGCGCCTCTGCAATGTCGGATACGATGATCATTGGCGGAGATACCGACACTCCTGAAAAAGACAGTATAAAAATGGCCCCGGGACTGGGACTGCTGGGGGGAGCAGTGATTGACCAGCATTTTTCTCAAAGGGGCAGGATTGGAAGGTTGTTGCTTGCTGCGGCAATGAATCCATTGATTCTAGGCCTGGGCATTGATGAAGATACAGCAGTCCATATCCGGGACAATGGAGTACTTACTGTTCTTGGCCGCGGAACAGCCATGATTGTTGATGCTTCCTCAACGGTAATGTCAAATGTCTGTGAGACAGGAGAACAAAGGCCTCTTTATTTGTCTCCCGTTACTTTGCATGTCTTATCTGAAGGGTGTATTTATTCATTGACAAATCGTTCTATGCTCAATAGCTGAACAGAAAAAGAAAATAAATAGGAAAAGAATAGTAAACAGGAAAAGGGAGAGAATAGAACTAGATGAATTTTATACCATATGCGGAGGTTTCAAACAGAATGAGAATAATTCAGGTCAATGCAATTGAAGGACCAAACTACTTTCATCATAAACCTGTAATAAGAGGAATCGTTATGATACCTAAAGAAAAAAGGAAAACCACTGATCAAATCGATGGTTTTAATGAAAGATTGCTGCAAGCAATTCCAACCTTAGCTGAACATTCGTGTTCCAGAGGAAGAAAAGGCGGGTTTATTGAAAGAATAAGGGAAGGAACTTTGTTGGGGCATGTTTTGGAGCATGTTGCCATTGAAATGCTGAATTTGGCCGGGGAAAGAGTATCCTATGGCAAGACGACGACATTGGATGAAAAAAAGGGAGAATATGAGGTAGTTTTTGTCTACCATAGCCGTAAGGCGGCAATAGAGGCCCTGAAAATGGCCTGTCAAAATCTTAACCTGATCCTGGATCAAAAGGAAATCAACCTGCAAAAGGAGATCAATAAACTTGTAAGCCTGATTGAAGAATCCAAATATGGTCCTTCTACAGCAAGTATTGTCGATGAATGCGTAGGCCGGGGAATACCAGTTCAGAGATTATCTGAAAACGGACTTCTTCAATTGGGGTATGGGTTCCGGCAGCAAAAAATATGGGCGTCAATGAGCGGAGAAACATCCTGTGTAGGAGTGGACATCTCTTGTGATAAGGGGTTGGCCAGGCAAATTTTATCCGATGCGGGGATTCCTGTCCCCCAAGGGAAGGTCGTGGAGACGGAAGGAGAGCTGAAGCAGTATTTCCGAGAACTCGGTCAAGCAGTTGTGATCAAGCCTTGTGGAGGGAACCAAGGTAAAGGAGTATCGACAAACATCAAAACGGAGGCGGAGGCCTTAATCGCCTTTCGTTTGGCAAAAAGCTACGGCTCAGGAGTGATTGTTGAACGATATGTGAAGGGATTAAACTATCGGTTTTTAATAGTAGGGAATAAAATGGTTGCCTGTGCCCGAAGAGTACCGCCTTTTATCACGGGGGACGGAACCTCGACAATAAAAGAGCTGGTCATGAAAGAAAACAGTTTGTCAATGAGGCAGGAAGGACACAGTGGATATCTCAGCAAGATTGCGATTGACCCCATCGTCGTGTTTGAATTAAAGCGTAAGGGATTATCTCTCGAGAGTATTTTAACAAAAAACAAAAAAATATTTTTGCGGGAAAGCGCCAATTTAAGTACCGGAGGTATTGCTGTAGATGTGACGGAAGAAGTTCATCCCGACAATGCTCAGTTGGCGGTTTGGTCCGCTAAAGCGATTGGGCTGGATATTGCGGGGGTGGATTTTAATTGTGAGGACATCAAAAAATCCTATTTGGAAAAAGGGGGAGCTGTCCTCGAAGTGAATGCTTCCCCTGGGCTGCGCATGCATCTTAGGCCCAGTACGGGGAAGCAAAGGGATGTGGGGGCGGAAATCGTGGACAGGCTTTTTCCCGAAGGAAACGGCAGAATTCCGATCATCGCCGTCACAGGCACAAACGGCAAGACGACTGTGGTGCGCATGATCAATAAAGTTCTGCTGGAAAATATGGTGAGAGTAGGGATGACGTCAAGTGAAGGAGTATTTATCAACGATAAACTGCTTGTGACCGGAGATATGACCGGGCCTCAGAGTGCTCAGATTGTTTTAAGACATCCTGATGTTCAGGCGGCAGTATTGGAGACTGCTCGCGGGGGAATTTTAAGGGCGGGACTGGCCTATGATTATGCGGATGTAGCCGTTATTACTAATGTATCGGACGACCATCTGGGACAGTATGGAATTGAAACAGTTGAAGAAATGGCTAAGGTCAAAATGCTTGTGGCAGAAAGAGTAAACAAGTATGGATATGTCGTCCTGAATGCCGATGATCCTATCGTGGCCGGCTTTGATAAAAGAACAGAGGCCAAAGTTATTTATTTTTCCTTAGATCCGGCGAACCGGAAATTGTGTAAACATATTGCTTTGGGCGGCACGGGGATTTTTGTCGATAAAAATCAGATTAAGCTCGGTCAGGGATTTGATGTTCAGCAGATCTGCAAGATCCAGAATATCCCTTTGACTTGGAGCGGGAAAGCCAAACATAATATTGAAAATATCCTGGCGGCAATCGGAGCATGCTGGGCTTTAGGCTATTCGGCAAGCCAGATGAGGAAATCCCTGAAAAAATTCGGCAGTGAAAACAAAGATAACTATGGAAGGCTGGAATATTACGAGGTAAATGGAGTGACGATTATTCTTGACTATGCGCATAACTGCGCCGGTCTCAAGGAAGCAATTTCAACTCTTCGGCAAATAAAGAAGAGGAGAATAATCGGGTGTATCGGCTTACCGGGCGACCGCAGAAATGAAATGGTAAAAAAATACGCGCGGATAGCCGCGCAGGGCTTTGATGATATTTTTATTAAGGAAGATTTATGCAAGAGGGGTCGGCAAACAGGAGAAATCGCTGAAATATTGCATAATGAACTGATTAAAGCGGGCTTTCAGGAAAAGAATCTAAAAAAGGTTCTTGATGAGAAGGAGTCTTTCAGGCAGGCAATAAGTCAAGCGGAGCCGGGGGATATCGTGGTTGTTTTTTTTGAAAAAGCAGAACCGTTAAGGAGAATCATTAAGGAAGCTTCTGAAGATAGGCAAAAAAAAGGCGCTTATCAGCTTTAGAAAGATTTTTCTGGCGAAAAACCTGGAGAATAGGATATAATTGAAGGAAAATAATGTTATAATGTAAAAAAAGGTTGAAACATGATTAATGAAATTGAAATGACTGCCTATGCTAAAGTAAATTTAGCCTTGGCCGTTACTTCGCGGAGAAAAGACGGATACCATAATATTCAAACGATTTTTCAAAGCATCAGTCTGAGTGATATGGTGAAGGTAAGGCTTGTTCCGGAAAAAGGGATTAGATGTGATTGCGGCAGCTTAAGTGGAGAAAAGAACTTGGCTTATGGAATTGCTGAAAAATTTCTTTGTTCACTCAACCCTGAAGGGCGATCAAAACACTTAGCGGAAACGGGGATTGAAATCACTATTGACAAGCATATTCCCCTAGAGGCCGGTCTGGGTGGCGGCAGCAGTGATGCCGCAGCTGTACTGAAGGCTTTAAATCTCCTTTATGGAAAGCCGTTGACGGAGGAAGGACTGCTGAGCATCGCTTCGCAATGCGGTTCAGATACGGCTTTTTGCTTGGCTGGGGGTACCCAATGGGGAGAGGGGACGGGAACCGAGCTTGAACCGTTGCCGGAAATGCCTCCGGTAGAAATGATCGTAGTAAAGCCTTTGGCCGGTGTTAATACTGGTCTGGCCTATCAGTTGTTTGACGAGCAGGCTGTTTGGGGCAAGCTTGATCAGGCAGATTGGAGAAAGGCATTGCAGGGGCAAGACAGAAGGGAAATAGGCAGGCTGATGCAAAATTCCCTGGAAGATGTCTCAATTAAAATTGTTTCGGAAATAGGGGAAATCAAAAAACTCCTGATAAAGGCCGGATGTATAGGAGCTTTGATGTCAGGAAGCGGTTCGGCGGTCTTTGGAATCGTCCGTGATGCCGAACATGGCAAATTTGTAAAAGACATTCTGGGCGAAAAGGGCTTTTCTGATTCCTGGCTGGTGCGAACAATAAGGAATAGTGAGATGGTCTTCCGATCAAGCAGTTAAATCAGAAGATCCGAGGAGAAACCGGAAAACGAAGAAGAGAGCAAAGGCCAATATATGAAAAAGGAGTCAGGCAGATGGAAAGACGTTTGGTACCGGTTAAACTTGATAGTTATAAACCTCTGCGGGAGATTGTACTTGAAGCGCTTAGAGAGGCTATTGTATCCGGAGTGCTTGAGCCGGGGGAGCGTTTGATGGAGATTCAATTGGCTGAGGAAATGGGCGTTAGCCGGACTCCGGTTCGTGAAGCCATCCGCAAGCTTGAGCTTGAGGGTTTTGTGGTGATGATTCCGCGTAAAGGGGCCTATGTTGCAGGTGTCTCCTATAAGGATGTCAAAGACGTCTTTGAAATCAGGAGAGCTCTTGAGGTATTGGCGGCGGGCTTGGCGGCGGAAAAGGCGACAGATGATGAGATTGAGCAAATGGAAAGGGCTTTGCATTATGAAAATGAGCCGAATTCCCTGGACGAAATTGTTCAAGCGGATACGGATTTTCATGCCCTTTTATATAAAGCCAGCAGGAATGAAAGACTGACTCAAATATTATCGAATTTAAGGGAACAGATTCAACGTTTTCGGGCAACTTCGCTGGCTGTGCCGGGAAGACTGAAAACAGCCATTCAGGAACATATGGATTTGGTAGATGCGATCGCCAGACACGATGTGGAAGGGGCGCAAGGCATTGCTATGCTGCATATTGAAAATGCGTCGAATGTGATGTTTGAAACCATGAGAGAATCAGAATCACGCCGTCTCAATCGCAGCAGGGAGCAACAAGAATTCTAGAATACCAGTGATAAAGACAAAGAGGGAAGAATGAAAAGAACGGAAAGAATAGCAGTCATAACCGGAATACTGATGTCAAGGCCAAATGACCTTATCCCCCTTAGTTTTTTTGCGTCAAAATTCAGTACGGCCAAATCAACAATCAGTGAAGATTTAGTGACGATAAAGGAAAGCATACACCTCGCGGGGAAAGGCACATTGGACACTTTGCCCGGTTCTTCAGGAGGAGTAAAGTTTTTGCCGGGGATCGGAGAACATGAGGCAATGGAGTTCCTGAACCGGCTTGCGGACAAGCTTAGTTCTCCGGACCGGATGCTGCCCGGAGGATTTCTTTATATCACCGATGTTCTTTTTGACCCTTCAATTGTCAGACCGCTGGGTCTTATTTTTGCACGCTTATTCAGAGAGAGAAAAGTCGATGCCGTTGTTACCGTTGAGACAAAGGGAATCCCGTTAGCCTTGATGGCCGCTGATGCCCTGGGAGTGCCGACAGTAGTGATCAGGCATGGGAATAAAGTCACAGAAGGTTCTTCGGTAAGTATTAACTATGTTTCGGGATCGTCCAAAAGGATTCAGGCAATGACTCTGGCCAAAAAAGCTTTGGCTCCAGGTCTGAGGGTGTTGGTCATTGACGACTATATCAAGGCGGGAGGTACGGCCAAAGGCATTATGAGTCTAATGGAAGAATTTGAGGCTGAAGTTGTTGGGTTAGGGATCCTTATGGAAGAAGCGATCTCTGCTTCTGTAAGACTGGTGGATAATTACTGTGCCTTGTTAAGCCTTGTCCAAATCAATCAGGCGGAAGAAAAAACGGTTATTCAAGCAAATCATCTTTGGAAAAATTAATGAGAATGGTTAATCATATTTATGTTAGAAAAAGCGTTATTGATCGGGGAAAATATAGAAAAAGAAAAATATTTTGATAATTTTAACTAGAAAAGAAGGATTTTTTTGCCACATAGAGAATAAAATTGAAAGAGATTTCTTGCACGCATAAAGAAGGGTGGTGATTCTGTGGAAATAACAGATGTCAGAGTCCGGAAGGTGAATACTGAGGGTAAGATGAAGGCTGTAGTATCGGTAACTTTTGATAATGAGTTTGTTGTTCATGATGTGAAGGTTGTTGAGGGAACGAATGGTCTTTTTGTGGCAATGCCGAGTCGCAAGACTCCAGAAGGTGATTTTCGTGACATAGCTCACCCTATTTCTTCTGCGGCAAGAGAAAAGATCCAGACCAGAGTATTGGAAGAATTTGAAAAGAATCTTGAGTAGGATTTTAATCATAATGGAGATTGCCGAAAAGAGACCGTGTCAATACGGTCTTTTTTGATGTGATAATTTCTTTTTTTAATGTCAGATAAAGTGGTATAATGTATAATGTAAGACGAAGAGAATAACATTCTTGGTCTTTCTTTTTGGGCTCAATTTTCAATTTGGAGGTATTGATCTGTTATGTCTGATTTTGCAGCGGTCATCCTTGCGGCAGGAAAAGGAACGCGCATGAAATCCGATTTGCCCAAAGTTATGCATCAGATTGCCGGTAAAACGCTCATCGATCATGTTTTGGGCAGGGTTGGAGAACTTGGATTAGTTGATGTCATCACAGTAGTTGGTCATGGCAGGGAAATTGTTGAAGAACATCTAAAAGACAGAGGAAGATTGGTCGTTCAGGATAAACAATTGGGTACGGGACATGCCATCATGCAAGTTCTGCCCTTGTTGTCCGATCAGCAAGAGATCATTGTGCTAAGCGGAGATCAGCCGTTGTTTAAGCTGGAGACTCTTCAGGCTCTTCTAAGAACTCATATTACCGGAAATGCTGCCGCTACCGTGCTTTCAGCCGTGATGGACAATCCTTATGGTTATGGCAGGATTCTGAAAAAGGACGGGCAATTTAACGGTATTGTGGAAGAAAAGGATGCTTCGGAAGAACAGCGGGCTTTACACGAAGTGAACACGGGTACATATTGTTTTCAAGTAGAGGCTTTAAGGGAAGCTCTTCAGACGATTACCCCCAAAAATATCCAGGGTGAATATTATTTAACGGATGTTTTTGCAATCATGCAGCAAAAGGGACAAGTCATAGAGACATGCTGCACTGTTGATCAGACGGAATCATTGGGGATTAATAATCGAATTCAACTGGCTCAGGCCGAAGAGATATATTACCAGCGGATTAAGGAATATTGGATGAATGAAGGAGTGACGATGGTGAATCCCGCATCAATTTTTATTGATGCAGAAGTGGAGCTAAGCCAAGATATCCTTATTCATCCATTTACTATTCTTAAAGGAAAAACGAAGATCCGCAAAGGGTCCGTAATCGGCCCATATACGACCATAGACTCCTGTGTATGCGGTTCCGAATGTCGGATAGAGAGTTCAACCGCGAAAGGTGCTGTTATTGGGGACAAATGTGTGATCGGTCCCTATGCTTATTTAAGGCCCGGTACAGTACTGGATGATATGGTTAAAATCGGGGATTTTGTGGAAATTAAGAACAGCACAATTGCTAACGGCTCCAAGATTCCGCATCTCAGCTACATAGGGGATTCCGATATTGGAGAGAATGTTAATATTGGTGCAGGAACGATCACCTGCAATTACGACGGCTTTGTAAAATCCAGGACTGAAATAGGTGATGGAGCTTTTATCGGCAGCAACACAAATTTTGTCGCTCCGGTCAAGGTCGGCAAAGAGACGGTGATTGGCGCAGGTTCCACGATCACCAAAGACGTTCCGGACAAAGCGTTGGCCTTGGAAAGATCCACCCAAAATATCATCATCAACTGGCGGTCCGCCAAAGACAAATAAGAGGAGATGGAAGTAATGGCAACAAGGGAATTAAAAATTTTTTGCGGCAATTCCAATCGAAAGCTTGCGCAGGAAATAGCAGACTATTTAGGGATCTCCATAGGGGAAGCAAGGGTAAAATGTTTTCAGGATGGAGAGTTAAATATCGGCATAGATGAGAGTGTGCGGGGAGCAGATATCTTTGTTGTCCAACCTACCTGTGCGCCGGCCAATGACAGTATTATGGAATTATTGATTATGATTGATGCTCTTAAGCGGGCTTCGGCAAGCAGAATAACCGCTGTCGTGCCCTATTATGGATATGCCAGACAAGAGAGGAAGTCTCGGGGCAGGGAACCGATCACGGCCAAACTGATGGCGAACTTGATCACCAAAGCGGGGGCGGACAGGCTGGTGTCGATGGACCTGCATGCTCCGGCTATTCAGGGTTTTTTTGATATTCCGGTCGATAATCTTCCTTGTGTGCCCATCTTGGCCGAATATATCAAAGAAAAGGATTTGGAAAATATCTGTGTCGTTTCTCCGGACATTGGAGGAGTGGCCAGAGCTCGTGAACTCGCTTCAAGGATAGGCGCCACTTTAGCAATTGTTGATAAACGCCGTCCCGAACCGAATGTTTCAGAAATCATGCATGTTATTGGGGAATTGAGGGATAAGACGGCAATTCTGATTGACGATATTATTGATACCGCAGGGACCATTACTCAAGCCGCGGCCGTCCTGAAAGAGAAGGGCGCCAAAGGAGTATATGCCTGCTGTTCGCATCCTGTATTATCCGGACCGGCTATAGAAAGGCTGGAAGGGTCGGTTATCGAAGAAATCGTGATTACGAATACGATTCCATTGGCTGCAGAAGAAAAATGCGGTAAAATTACAGTTCTGTCGGTCGCTCCTTTGTTAGGGGAAGCCATTGTAAGAATTCATGAAGATCTATCGGTCAGTAAGCTCTTTAGTTAAATCACAGCAGAAATAAAAAAGTCAGACATCTTATCGGTAAACTGTCTGACTTTTTTATTTACTTTAGGTGAAATTTTCATACTTGTCACTGTCATTTGGTTTTTTATCTGAATCCGCAGAAAGGTCAGTACTGGTATTTTTCTCTTCAAGCAGGGATATTTCCGACTGGTCGGAAAAGCCGGCAATATCCTCCGGGGCAAAATTGTCCTCGAGTTCTTCGGGATTCTCGTCCGGTAAGAGAGAAACATTTTCAGTTTTTTTTCTGTTCTTTGTAAGATATTGATTAATCTGATGTCCTTTTTCTGATGCTTTGCTGGAAGCAGAATGCCAAAAAGATTTGATATTTTCATTGAGTCCTTTATTATAAATTTCCAGCTGGGATTCTGTATCTTTACTCACGATAACTGCATGAGGGCCAATCGTAATAATTAAATCGGCGTTAAGATAAGCTTTACTGCCAAAGATTCCTTCGATACGCCCTTCACTGAGCTCCAGATTAACAATGTGGCCGTTTTGGCTGTCGATATAAAATTCTTCCACGATCCCAAGGGTTTTCCCTGTTTCGGTAATGACCTTGATGCCAATGACAGAAGCCTTCTCCTTCAGAAGGTCCAGAATATCGGGCAAGCTGGTCGCTTTTTCCACTTGGCTTTCTGTGCTTATGGTAATCGCGTTCTCGCCGACACTAACAACTCTATTATAAGGAATGATCCTTTGCTCTTTAAAAAAGCCGGTCGGATCAATGACTAAAGCTGCGATCCCTTTTGATTTCGGATTCACGACCAGATTGCGGACATAGCCTATCTGTTGGCCTTCTTTGAGAGAAATGATGGGCAGGGACAAAAATTTTTTGCTAGGCAGCACATTTACTCCCCCTTTTTTGGTAAAATTTATTTGGAAAGATATACTATCTCGCTTCAATTTATTCTGCTATGTAAATTAATATGCTTGAAAGGGAAAAATATGAAAGCAGTGATCGGCTTAGGCAATCCGGGAATAAAATATGCGGATACCCGGCACAATGTCGGATTTATGCTTTTAGACAGAATCGCTGGAAATGAGGATGTTCAATATTCTAAAGGCTTTAAAGGGAAATTTGCCGAAATAAGGCATCAGAATAGGAAGATTATTTTATTGAAACCGTATACCTTCATGAACTTAAGCGGACAATCAGTCGCCGAGCTGATCAACTATTACAAGGTTCCTTTGGAGGATATGCTTGTTATTCATGATGATATGGATATTGCTTTGGGCAGGCTGCGTTTTAGAGAGAAAGGAAGCGCCGGCGGGCATAACGGAATAAAATCAATTATTCAGGAATTGGGCACCCAGGAATTCTGGCGGCTTAAGATAGGTGTCGGCAGACCCCAAAAGGAAAGAGATGTGGTCAGTCACGTTCTTTCCGGTTTTGATCGAGAAAGCCGCGAAGTGCTCTCGGAGACTTTGGAGAAAGCCCGAAAGGCTGTGTTTCTCTGGCTGGAAGGCAAGGAAGCCGAAGCTATGCAAAACTACAATTCTTAAATAGGGTACTGTACAATATAATATTAGGAAAAAATATCTTTGTTCTTTATTTTGAAGATAAAATAAAATTATACGTGAAAAGCAGCCCCGGTCTGTATAACTGTTTATGGATAGGGTAAATCTACTTGTGGGGGTGTTTTTACATTGTATATGTTTAAAGTGTGTCGCTGCTGTGATGCGATTATCGGTGAAATAGAGTTTGAAAATATTCAAAAATTAAAAGCGGACAAAACCATGGATCTCATCGGTAATGTAGCTTATACTCTTTGTCCCCGGTGTATGAAAGAATTGGAAATCAATCAGAGGAGTTTCTATCAATAGTACAATCGCGGGAAAAGGCATATCCTTGAAAGAAAATTCACAAACTATTTGGGCGGAGGAAATCGGATGCCGACTATTGATGACTATTTAACCAAAGGACTGGAATTGGATCAAATTCAAGCAGCTATTGAAAAAAGGGATTCTCCTCAAATGATTTTTCATATTTCCGGAAGTATGAAGACTGCTTTGGCGGCAAATTTAATCAAAAAGAAGGGCCAGAGTTTGATTCTTACGTTTTCAGATGAGCAGGCATTGAAATGGATCAATGATCTGCAGACCTGGCTTCCCCAAAGGCGGATTTTATTCTATCCCACGACAGAGTGGCTTCCTTTTGAAGTGCTTGGACGGAGCAGGGAAACTACGGCAGAGAGAATCAGAGTCCTGCGGGCTCTTTCGGAGGGAGGAAATGAGATCATTGTCGCTCCCGTTCAAGCAATAGTCCGGAAGCTTTTTTGTCCGGAACATTGGAAAAAGTATAGTTTGCAGGTCGCTGTCGGAAAGACGTATCCTCTCGATGAATTGATCAAGACTTTGGTCACCGTGGGGTATGACCGGCAGGAAATCGTGGAGGCCCGGGGTCAATTCGCTTTAAGGGGGGGGATATTGGATATTGCTCCTTTGGATTGTGAACCGGTAAGAATAGAATTTTTTGATGAAGAGGTTGACTCGATCAGGACCTTTGATCTGGAAACGCAAAAATCATCTGATGCGCGAACCGAAGCATGGATTTTTCCCGTACAGGAATATGTGATTAAAATAGAGGAGCAGCAGGAACTGAAGTGGGAAATCAAAAACAAGGCCCGCAAGGCCGTCGGTCGGCTGCTGAGGCTGGGAAAAACTGAAGCGGTCAAGCGATTGCATCATAAAGTTGAATATTTGGGGGAGAGACTGGACCAGGGGATAATGGACGAAAACAGTTATCCTTTTCTGAGTTTGCTTCCCATAAAGTTTGTTTCTTTGCTTGGTTGGCTAAATGAACAGGCCTTGATTTTTCTTGATGAGCCCTTGCGCTTAAAGGAACAATTAGATTTTCAACATTCACAAAGGATGGAGGAATATACCGCCAATTTGGAAAAAGGTGAAGAATTCGTTGATCCGGACAGACTTTTTCTTCATTTTGAAACGATCGTCAGCAGCGAGCAAGAAAAAACGGTGGTGGGAATGGCAAATTTATTTCGGGAAGTCCCCGGTCTTTTTCCTCGCCGGGTACATCATATCAATGCCCGCCCGATTGCAGGGTATCATAAGACTTCGATGCTGGTCGAAGAGATCAAGAAAATGGCAGCGACCGGAAATACCGTCGCCTTATTTGCGGGGAATCAAGACCAGGCCGGCAGATTAAGCCAGGGATTAAAAGACAGTGGGATGGAAAATCAGATCCGGGGAATGGAAGATGAGGTCGCCACTAGGGGAATCAGTATTTTTCCCTGGGCCTTAGATCAGGGCTTTGAGCTCCCGGCAGGCAAGCTTGCGATTTTTACGGAGAGTGAAATTTATCGCAAGGAAAAACGTCGTCAGGTTAAGGCTCAGCGGCAAAATAAGGACGAAATGCTGCTTTTTGCGGACCTTAAACCCGGCGATTTCGTTGTTCACCTTTATCACGGAATCGGAAAATTTATTGGGATTGAGAAAATCGGGGTCGATGGGATAGAAAAGGACTATTTTGCCATAAAATACGCGGGAGAAGACAAGCTTTATGTTCCTTTAGATCAGATCCAGCTTTTGCAAAAATATCTTGGAGCAGATGCAGACAGGGCACCGAAGCTGAACAAGCTTAACGGGAATGAGTGGAATAAGGCAAAAAGTCGTGTCCGAAGCGCTGTCAAGGAAATGGCGATTGATCTAATCGAGCTTTATGCCAAGAGGGAAAGCTCTAAAGGCTATGTGTTCAGTGCGGATAATCACTGGCAAAAAGAATTTGAAGATAAATTCCCTTATGAAGAAACCGCCGATCAATTGCAGAGTATTCAAGAGATAAAGAAAGATATGATGAAGTCTAAAGTCATGGATCGTCTTTTATGCGGGGATGTTGGTTATGGAAAAACGGAAGTCGCAATGAGAGCGGCTTTTAAAGCGGTCGCGGATGGAAAGCAGGTGGCAATCCTGGTGCCCACAACCATTTTAGCTCAGCAGCACTATACAACATTTCAAGAAAGATTTATGGATTACCCGGTAAAAATTGAGATGATCAGCCGCTTCAGAACGGCAAAGGAACAAAAACAGATTATCCGGGGCCTAAAAGACGGGACAATTGATATTATTATCGGGACTCATAAATTGGTTTCTGAAGGAATAGATTTTAAAGACTTAGGGCTGCTGGTTGTGGATGAAGAACAGCGTTTTGGGGTAACCCATAAAGAAAAAATTAAAGCGTTAAAAACGAATGTCGATGTTTTGACTCTCTCTGCTACACCCATTCCAAGAACTTTGCAGATGTCTCTGGTCGGACTGAGAGATATGAGCGTAATCAGTACCCCGCCGGACGACAGGTACCCGGTTCAGACTTTTGTGGCGGAATTTAATCCGGATATGGTCCGGGATGCCGTTCGCAGGGAGATTCACAGAGGCGGACAGGTGTTTTACGTTCATAACAGGATTGAAAGCCTGGACAGAGTATTAAGAATGTTAAAATCTCTTGTGCCTGAGGCCAAGTGTGGTGTTGTGCATGGCCAGATGAATGAAACTCAGCTGGAGAACGAAATGATTTCCTTTTTAGAAAAAGAAAAAGATATTCTGATCTGTACCACAATCATTGAAACCGGGTTGGATATGGCAAATGTAAATACTCTTATTGTGGATGAAGCGGATAGATTTGGGTTAAGCCAGCTTTATCAGCTGAGAGGGCGGGTAGGCCGTTCTAATCGGAAAGCTTATGCTTATTTTTTGTATCAGCCTAGTAAAATATTGACCGAAGAGGCTGAAAAAAGATTGAGTACCATCAGGGAGTTTACAGAGTTTGGTTCCGGTTTTAAAGTGGCTATGCGGGACCTGGAGATCAGGGGAGCGGGCAGCTTGATCGGAGGAGAGCAGCATGGGCATTTGGCTGCGGTTGGTTTTAACTTATATGTACGGATGCTCAAGGAGGCCATCCAGGAGCTCAGAGGGGAAGAAACAGAGGAACAGATGGAACCAAGTATTGATATTCAAATCAAAGCCTTGCTGCCCGACGAGTATATTATCGATAAACAGGCTAAGGCGACTTTGTATCAACGGATGATCGGAATTTCCGGTGAAGAAGAGATGAGTGAGATGCTGGATGAACTTGTGGACAGATTTGGAACACCTCCCCAGGAAGTTGAGAATCTAATGGAGATCATCAGAATCCGATACCGGGCGAAAACCTTAAAAATTGATCAGATTGTTCAAAGCAGACAGGAAATAACATTGCGTTTTGCTCAAGATCCCGGGCTTGCCGGCGAGCAATTAATGGAACTGGCGTCAAATTATCCTTATCCTTTAGCTTTTGCATTCACTGAAGGACAATTAGAATTTAAAATCAGGTTGCGTACAGTATTTCAAGATGATGTGCCCAAAGTGATTCTTAAATTGTTTGACCGGCTGGAGCAGGCCAAAAAGGAAATAGGAAAATCAAGTGAATTGCTTAACCAAATATGATTTGCTATAATGGGTTTCATTAGCCTGTGGAGGAGAAAAAATGAAAAAAAAGTTTGGATTGGGATTGGGTTTGACCATCTTGTTGGGGTTAGGGCTTATACTCGGAGGATGTTCCAATGTTGATTATGTTGCAAAGGTCAATGATGAGCTTATTGCCAAAAAAGATTTTGACAATAAGCTGAATGATATCAAAACCTATGTGCAAAGTCAGGGAGTAGACTTTACAACGGAAGAGGGCAAAGCCTATCTTCAGAATATACAGGGGCAATTGTTAAGCATGTCCATTCAGGATGCGATCATCAGACAGGAAGTCAAAAAGAATAATTGGGACACAAATATCCCCCAAATTACGGAAAAAGTCAATCAAATCAGCCAGAAAAACGGCGGAGATCTGGCGACATATCTTAAACAGCAGGGTTTGACGGAAGAAGATTTGAAAAATACTTTTGCTTTTGCTTACTATACCGGTAAGGATGCAACAGTTTCTGAGGAGGAAACCCGGCAGTATTTCGAAGATCATTTTGATCAATACGGGGGCCAGATGGAACAGGTTAAGGCCCGCCATATTCTGGTCGGCACTGAGGATGAAGCCAAGGATATCATCAGGCAAATTCAGGCCGGAGCAGATTTCGCCGCTCTGGCCAAGGAAAAATCTACTGATGGGTCCAAAGATAATGGAGGGGAGATAGATTATTTCACCAGAGGGAAAATGGTGGAGGAATTTGAGAAGGCTGCTTTCGACATGAAGATCGGTGAGCTTACAACGACCCCGGTTAAAACGAAATACGGCTATCATGTTATTCAAGTATTGGATCATAAACAGACGGTCAAACCTGATTACGAAAAGGTGAAAGAAAAGGTTCAAGCGGACGCCCTGGAAAATGCCCAGAATCAAAAGGCTGAAAGCTATTACATGAAACTGGCTCAGGAGGCCAAGATCGAATACGCTAAGGGCTATGAACCGACCACAGAATGATTACCCGGCGGCTGTAATCGCATACGTTCAGAAATGACAAGAGGATGTCCTTTAAGGGATATCCTCTTTTGATCATCGTCATAGTTCAGATCATCAGAAAATCAAGAAACAACAAACAAGTGAAATTGTTGAAGAAATTTCAAGAATATTTATGCTTTTTGGCATGGAAAAATATGAATAATATTAATCATGCTGATATATACTAAGATTGAATCATGATAATGGCAAAAGGAGGGAGAGCTGATTGAAAGCAACCGGAATAGTCCGAAGGATTGATGATCTCGGCCGCGTTGTAATTCCTAAGGAGATTCGACGCACTTTACGCATCAGGGAAGGCGATCCTCTGGAGATTTTTGTTGATAGGGAAGGGGAAGTCATTCTAAAAAAATACTCACCGATTGGAGAGCTTGGCGATTTCGCAAAAGAATATGCCGATTCTTTATATGAAGCAACCGGGCATATCGCCTGTATTGCTGATAGGGATGTCATTATTGCTGTTGCAGGAGCCTCCAAGAAGGAGTATTTGAATAAAGCCCTTGGTCCAGTCGCTGAGCAGGCCATGGAAGAAAGAAAAACAATTGTTTCCCAGGGAGAAAGCTCTATTCTGAAAGAAGCGGACACAGATGACAGAAACAAAGTATCCACACAGGTTATTGCCCCGATCATAGCCGAAGGGGATCCCATAGGGGTTGTGATCCTGATGTCCAAAGATCCGGCAGGCAAAATGGCCGAACTTGAGCTTAAGCTGGTCGAAACGGCTGCCGGCTTTCTTGCAAAGCAAATGGAGCAATAGAGAAATATTTCTACATAGACTGTTGGCAAATCGGAAAATTTGTTAACAGTCTATATTTTTTGTATAATTTTCCTGGGGAGGTGAAAAAATGAAACCATTGTTTCGCATTCTTGGTCTGACAGAACCGACAATGGAAAAAATCAGTCTGGAAAAATATAGATTACTCAAAGATTCAGCGAGGATATGGGTACTTCCGCCCTATGGCAAGTGGCCGGAGGAGATGAAAAGAGAAGGCCTGAACGTATCTTTGATTACGCCTGAGGATCTGATCGAACTTTTGGGAACAGGAACGAAGCGCCAATTCCCTGATCAAGATATTCTCCTGGTTATACCCGGTTATGTACTTCCGGAAGGTGCCCTGGTCAAAAAGATTAAAGCTCTGGGCCAAGATGATTATGAGCTTTCTTTAGAACCGGTGCCCCCCTCTAACGAATTGGACAGGCTTGTCGGCATTATGGCTGAATTGCGTTCCCGCCAGGGATGTCCCTGGGACAAGGAGCAGACCCATGAATCCTTAAAAAAGTATTTGATAGAAGAGACCTATGAAGTGATTGAGGCAATAGAAATTGGAGATTTGCATAATTTTTGTGAAGAATTGGGAGACTTATTATTACAAATCATATTTCATGCCCAAATCGCGACCGAGAATGGCGGGTTTGACATCAGCAAAATTATTGAAGGGATAGCTGAGAAGCTGATTCGAAGGCATCCGCACGTATTTGGAAACGAAGCTGCAGCTACCAGCACCGAGGTTTTGGAGAGCTGGGAAAAAATCAAGCGTGCTGAAAAGAAGGATCAGGTTGAGACGGGAGGTACAGATTACTTTCATTTGCCCTTAGGACTACCGTCCTTGATGCTGGCGGAAAAGACACAGAAAAAAGCCGGTAAAGCAGGATTTGACTGGGATTCCTATGAAGGCCCGCTGGCTAAGGTCGAAGAGGAAACGGCGGAGTTGAAGCAGGCGATCGCTTTGGGAATGGGGAGAGAAGAGGAACTGGGGGATTTATTGTTCTCCATTGTCAATCTTGCCCGATTCTTCCAGATAGATTCCGAGGAAGCTCTTCGCTCCAGCACTCAAAAATTTCAGAAGAGATTTAGAAAAATGCTTGAACTTATGGCTGAAAAGAATCTTAGTCCGGAAGGCATGGATCTGGAACAATTTGATATTTATTGGGAACAAGCAAAAAAATGAAGGAAAATATAGCAAACAAGAGGTATTTAGCATTGCGCCAGAAGGAAAATCGTTATTTATAGCGAATATAGGGTCAAACAGTAAAACTTTTTAGGAGGGACTACTTTGAATAAAGCGGAACTTGTGTCTGCTGTAGCAGAAAAAATTGACTTTACTAAAAAAGATGCAGAAAAAGCCGTGGCTGCTGTTATTGAAACAATCAGTCAGGCTCTCGCTGCCGGTGACAAAGTGCAGCTGGTTGGTTTTGGGACATTTGAAGTGAAAAAACGCGAGGAACGCGTAGGAAGAAATCCTCAGACAAAAGAAGAGATTATTATTCCTGCGTGTAATGTTCCCGGTTTTAAAGCTGGAAAAGCTTTAAAAGATGCTGTGCAGTAAAGGGCCTTTAAATGTACCCGGAATTTACAAGAAAATCAGGATCTTCGGACCTGGTTTTTTTGTTTGGAAAGGAATAAAATGCGGTGAGACTGGATAAGTATTTAAAAGTTTCAAGGTTAATCAAAAGACGTACTGTGGCCAAAGATGTATGCAGCGGAGAGAAAGTGAGCATTAACAGCAAGGTGGCCAAACCTTCTGCTGAGGTCAAAATTGGTGATGTGATCGCAATAGAGATGAAGAACCATCTTCTGGAAGTAAGGGTGGCGGCAACTCCTGCCAATATCAGAGCAGATGAGGCTTCGAGCCTGTATGAGGTGCTCAGGGATGAAAAAAAGAAAACCGAGGGATTTGGGGAATAAGTAGTCGGAACGGGAAGAGGCTGTAAAAGGGCTCAACATAATGATCAGACCGGATGGGCGATATAGACAGGCCAGCCGGTCTTTTTATTGATTTTGTCTTTTGGTTACCAGGATGATGTCTAAATGAACGAATTTATGAATATTTTTAGTCAGAGGAGAATTGGAGGGATATTGATGGTTAAGAAAACAGATGCACTTGAACACAAGATTACGATGGAGAACAGGAGCCAAATTAATCTGAGTGGAGTAAACAAAGTCAAATCATTTGAAGCCAAAGAAATCGTATTGGACACCATTCAAGGGGTTTTGGCCATTAAAGGGCATGAACTTGGAATTAAAAATTTAAATTTAGAGGACACCCAGGTAGAAATCGAAGGAATGATCGATTCCCTGCACTATTCAGCGAATAAATCAGGAACGACATCCCGCTCTATTTTGGAAAAGATGTTCAAATAACTCTAAATCTTCAATGGCACCGCTGAAGGGAGAGATGAAAAATCGCTCAGTTTGTTGTGCTGTTTAAAATTATTGTGAGCGGTATAGCAGTAGGTCTGGCTTTTGATGTTTATCGGATTATCCGTTGGAAATTGCAAACAGGCAAGGTATTAACTTTTTTTGGCGATCTCCTTTTTTCGATGTCTGCGTCAATGATCATGATTTTATTTGTTGTGGAGGCCAATCATCTTGAATTGCGTTTCTATGTATTTTTGGCTGTTTTAGCGGGGCTTTTGATTTATCTCGGCTTGTTCAGTAAACCGATCAAAAAAGTCATCACTGGTGTTTTTAATATCTTGAACCGGATCTATACCCAAATCATATGGATGATCTCATTTGTATTTAGAGCCGTCAAAAGTTTATTGGAGGGCGTGATGTCGGTACCCTTTTCTATTTTGCGCTGGCTGGCCTTATTGCTGTTTCGGATCGTAGAAGCGATTTATCGCAGTGTACATAGGACTAAAAGACTATGAATCTAAAGGAAAATTCAAATAAGGTTTATTGATTTTACTGAAAATCCAAAGTATAATAGCAGTAATTAACAATTCTTAACGGTTTTGTAGTTGATTTGTACACAGTATGTGGATAATATGTGGATATTAACTCTCCAGAGCAGTGGGATGTGCCGGGATGCATGTTGAAATAAGAGGTTTGGAAAGATTAAGCTTTCGGGAGCGTCAGGCGGTTATCCTGAAAGAGAGCGGAAATTCAATTGAAAAAATAGCCCGGATCTTAAAAATCAGTACGAGCTCGGTTTCAACGATTCTTGCGCGGGCGAAGACAAAAGGCTATCAGATTATAGCCATTATCCCCGAAAATGAATTAGGGCTTGAAGAGACGTTGACGGAGGAAAGGATTTCTGATGAAAGCAGCAGTCAAGAGCAAGAAGAAGATGATTAATAAAACAAAAAAAGCGAAGAAAAAAAAACTTAATCCGGTAGGCTTTATTTTTTTCAGCATCATCTTGTTTCTGGCTGTAAGCTGGACGTACAAGCTTATTCAGACTGATTATGCCGTAGAAGTGGAGAAGGCTGGACTCAACCAGAAAAAGCAGGATTTGATCGCTAAGAACGAACAAATCCGCAATGAGATTGAGCAGTTGAATACTCCTGAATATATTGAACAGCTGGCCAGAGAAAAGATTGGATTGGTGCGTAAAGGAGAAATCATGGTCGCCCCTAAAAACACAGAACCGTAGAAAGATGGTCAATAGAAGAGGAACCCTGCTTGCCTGGTAAGTTGAAGGAAGCAGGGTTTATTTATGCTGAGCAGATGGCGTAAGAATATGTCTCATCACAAATATTACTGGGGAAAGGACAAGAACAAAAGGCCTCAGCGGGAGAAAAGCAAGAGAAAAAGAATTTGCTGACATAAATTGATCCCGGGTTAGACAAGCTTCGCTAAAAGCATAAGCTATAATAATGCCATCAAATGTAAGGGGTGGCATTATGGCGGAATGGGCTCCGGCACGAGCCGGCTTTATGAAGAAACAGACAAATATCATACTGGGTCATCTCATTTGGGCTCTGGGCGGCATCCTTTTTGCCAGGGCCAATATTGAAGGGATTTTCGCCTTTGGCACAGCATATTTGGCCTTATTGATCCTGAAAGGAGAAAAAAACATTGTCACAGGGCTGGCGGGGATCATCATAGGGAGCCTTACCGTTCAAAACTACTCACTGCTTGCCTGCCTGGGCGGGGAAACATTGCTTTATTATTTGGTTTTGAAGAACAAGAAAAAGGATAAGAATAAAGCTCTGATTCTGGGAGCTGCCGTATTAGGGGCGAGCTTTCTGAGCGGAGTGTTATTGTTTCTCTGGATGAAAGGCCTAAATACTGAAGAAATCATCAGAGTATCGGCAAGAGCTCTGATCGCTGCCGCCTTTTCTCTTTTGCTTGATCACGCATTAGCCGATCATCATCATATTTTAAAAGCTACCGAAAAGAAGGAAATGAGTATAACCCTGTTAATTGTGATATCAATAGCTTTGAGCGGACTAAATCAAGTCGTGTTTGGATATGCCAATCTGCAGATCATTCTCGTGTCTTTTCTGGTGCTTTCGATCGCTTCCAGGTTTGGAGCGGGTCTGGGCGCGGGAGCCGGTGCAGTACTGGGTTTTCTGCTGCAGTGGAATTTCGGCCCGGAAAGCCTGATCAATGCGGGGTTGTATGGACTGAGTGGATTTATTGCCGGAGGGTTTGGAAAATTCGGCAAGCCAATCACCTGTGTTGCCTATGTTTCCGCAGTCCTGATGTTTACCTTTTTTGTGAACAGCTTGATCATTCCCATGCATCTCTTATCTTCAGGTCTCGGCCTTTTGCTTTTTTTACTCCTTCCTCAGGGCGGGCCTAAGACCAATATTCTAAAGAAAAGAGTTGTTCCTGAGATTGAAACAACGGTAAGTAAAGTAAAAACTTTAGCGGAGATTTTCGACCAATTGGCTTTCGGTCTGCATGCGGCGGGGGTGGAATCCTGCAGATTGAAGCCGGAGGTTCCTGAGCTGATGAATATGCTGGTTGAGAGGATTTGTAAAAATTGCCCCAATATGAGTTATTGCTGGGAAAAAGAGTTTTATAAAACATATAATCATCTGTTTGATCTTTTTATTAAATTGGAAAATGAAGAAAGTATAGAAACGGATCATCTGCCGGGAGAATGGAGAAAGACCTGCGGACGCTTTCAGGAGGTTATCCTCGCTGCCAGGTTCATTTTAGACCAGCAAAAAGACAGGGAGACTTGGCAGAAAAGAATGGCCCTAAATAAAGATGCGTTGGCAAAACAATACAAGAGTGTTTCAGATGTCATTGGTCATTTGGCCCAGGAACTGCATTCAAGGCATAATCAGGAAGAAGGAAGGCCATTGGTTTGGGGCCGCCAGCAAAAAAATCTGATCGATATCGGAATCGGAACCTTTGTCAAAGAAGGAAATGGAATCAGCGGGGATAATTTTAATGCAGTGCCCCTGTCTTCAACAAAAATGGCTCTTATTGTCTGTGACGGGATGGGAGTCGGTGAGGAAGCGGCCAGAATGAGTTCAGCAGCTCTGACCATATTGGAGCAATTGTTAAGCACGGGATTTGAACCTGAGGGGGCTGTTAAAGCACTGAATTCTATCCTTGTTTTAAGGTCTCCGGAAGAAAGTTTTGTTACGGTTGATATGGCAATATTGGATGTTCAAGAACAAAAAGGCAGAATAATCAAGATTGGAGCTGCGCCATCCTATGTTAAAGATGGTTCCGATGTCAAGGTGCTAAGTACATCAAGCCTGCCCGCGGGAATTTTTAATGAAATAGAGATACCCGTTGTTGAAATCAGCTTTACGGATGAAATCCTGATCCTTCTGACTGATGGTGTGATTGACGCGGGGAAGAACATTGATGTTCATCGGGACTGGCTCAAGGACATGTTAGAGAAAACAGCGGTCTGCACGGCACAGGAAATGGCTGAAAAGATTATAGAAGAAGCAAAAAAAATGGCTAATCATAAAATGGAGGACGATGGAATAGTCCTGGTGGTAAAAAAGAAAGAAAAAACCTTTGACAAAAATAAATCGTCAATGGAAAATAAGCATTAAGATGAAGGAATAGGTTACGTCATGCCGGAGGAAGACAGATGTATGCGAGACTGAAAAAAGATATTTTACCAATCCTGGTTCCTTCGGGGTCGAGAATTTTGGTGGCTGTATCAGGAGGGCCTGATTCTATCGCGCTCTGGCATATTCTAGACCGCTATGCCCGGGAGGAAAAAAGCGATATCTCCCTGGTCATCAGTCATATTCATCATGGGGTCAGGAGAGAGTCTGATCAAGAAGAGGAGATGGTCAGAAAACTGGCGGGAAAGTTTGAAACAGAGCTTTCTGTCCACAGATTTAAGGCCAAGGACTATGCGGACAAAAGCAAAAAGTCATTTCAGGAAGCGGCGCGGGAGTGGCGTTATGCCCGTTTTCAGGAAGATAAAGACAAATATCAATGTCATTTGATTGCAACGGCCCATCATTTGGGTGATCAGGCAGAAACACTTTTATACAGGCTGCTTAGAGGGAGCGGAACATCAGGTCTGGGGGGGATATACCCTTCAGCAGGAGAGATCATCAGACCTTTGCTGACGGTAAGCAAACAAGAAATCTTGGCATACTGTGAAGCGGAGGGTCTTTCTTTTGCTTTGGATCAAAGCAATTTTGAGCCGGTTTATGTCCGGAATAAAATCAGGCTGGAATTATTGCCGATACTGAAAAAAAACTACAACAGCAGAATAGAGGAAGCATTGGGCAGGACCGCGGAGCTTTTGCGTTGGGACGAAGAATATATCCAGACTCAGGTTGTTGCACTCTGGAGCAGGTATTGCCTGGAGGAAGATGGGAGGAGGATTGTATTTTCTCGTGAAGCGTGGCAAGAGCCGAATGCGGTATTATCCAGGCTGCTCCGCCTGGCGGCGGAAAAGATCAATGGTGATCCGCGGGGATTGGAGTTTAAGTTGATCAAAACCTTAATGGAAGAAGGATGGCAACAGGACTGGCAGCAGGATCTTCCCGGGATAAAGGTCTGCGGAATGAAGGAAGGCCTGGTTTTTTTGCGCAGGGAGATAAAAAGTGAAGAAAAAGATCATAATAAAAAAGAGAACATTCCGGCAGAGAGAGAGAGGCAAAAGCATGAAGTGCAATTGGAGAAAAACAGGTGGAACAGCAGTAACGAATTAGGGATAAAGGTGCTGCTGTCCCAGGAGTCAAAGACAGATCAACAATGTTTGTCGACAGTTCTCAGCGGCAATGCATTAGAGAGACTGGAGGTTCCTTTGGTATGCAGGGCGCGTAAAAACGGAGACAGAATGTTTTGGCGGGGGATCGGCCATAAAGCAATCAAAAAAGTCTTTCAGGAGCATGGCATTACAGGTGAAGAACGCAGAAAAATCCCCCTGATTGCTGTCGGATCTCTTGTTATCTGGATACCCGGAGTGTGTCGCAGTGACAGTCTGCTTCCCCAAAATGAGGACGAGGAGAAGTGGTTTTGTCTTATCCGGCACATCCCCCGGAGCCTACTTTGAATTGATTGTAAAATAATTTTCGGCATGATATAATACTAATATTGTTTAAAAGGCAGAAGTTTATGTGGATAGTTGTTTTCCGTTAGAGAGGAGGATCTGCGGAATTGAAAATATTTAAAAATGTAGCCATTTATGTTTTTATTCTTTTGCTTGCGGTTTTACTGTTAAAAGTCGTCAATCCTCCCGCCGAAACCAGTGCCAAACTGGATTATAGCGGGTTTAAAAAAGCGGTAAGCGAGAATAAGGTAAGCAATGTTTCCATAGTAGTCACCGACCTGACGTATAAATACACCGTGACGATGACGGATGGGACAAAAAATGAGGTATCCGGTCCGAAAAATGACCAGAAGCTCATTGATGATCTGGCAGTCCTGAATGTTCCTTCAACCTATGAAGAGCCGCAGGGAGCACCCTGGTGGTTTTCCGCTCTGCCTACTTTACTCATGCTGGTGTTTATCTTTGGCTTGGTTTTCTATATGATGCAGCAAACTCAGGGCGGTGGCAGCAAGGTTATGCAGTTTGGCAAAAGCCGGGCCAGGTTAGTGACCGAAGACAAAAAAACAACATTCAAAGATGTCGCCGGAGCGGATGAAGTAAAAGAAGAATTGGAAGAAATCGTTGATTTCTTAAAATCTCCCCGTAAGTTTAATGAAATAGGGGCGAAGATTCCGAAAGGAGTTCTCCTATTCGGCCCTCCGGGAACAGGAAAAACCCTTCTGGCTAAAGCGGTATCCGGTGAGGCCGGGGTTCCTTTCTTTAGCATCAGTGGTTCCGATTTCGTGGAAATGTTTGTCGGGGTAGGGGCTTCCCGTGTCCGAGACTTGTTTGAGCAGGCCAAAAAGAGTGCTCCATGTATTGTCTTTATTGATGAAATTGACGCGGTTGGCAGACAACGTGGAGCGGGACTCGGCGGTGGACATGACGAGCGCGAGCAAACCTTGAATCAGCTTCTGGTTGAAATGGACGGGTTTAACGGGAATGAAGGAATTATTATCGTTGCGGCGACGAACAGACCGGATATCCTGGACCCGGCCCTTTTAAGACCCGGGCGTTTTGACAGGCAGATTGTTGTCAGTGTGCCAGACGTCAAAGGCAGAGAAGAAATTCTGGCAGTCCATGCCAAAGGGAAGCCTTTGGCCGGTGATGTTGATCTGAGTGTATTGGCCCGCAGGACACCAGGGTTCACCGGGGCGGACCTGGCCAATCTGTTTAATGAAGCGGCGCTGTTGACAGCGAGGCGGAACGAAAAAGCTGTCTCCATGAAGGCTTTGGAAGATTCTATTGAACGGGTGATTGCCGGTCCTGAGAAAAAAAGCCGGGTGATCAGTGAGTATGAAAAAAAACTGGTTTCTTATCACGAAGCGGGCCATGCCCTGCTCGGGGAATATTTGCCCCATACTGATCCTTTGCACAAGGTGTCGATCATTCCACGGGGCCGGGCCGGCGGATACACTTTGCTTTTGCCGAAAGAAGACCGCAATTATATGACAAAGTCCCAGCTTTTGGACCAGGTGACAATGTTGCTCGGAGGCCGGGTTGCTGAAGCTTTGGTGCTTCATGAAATCAGTACAGGAGCATCAAATGACCTGGAAAGAGCAACCGGGACGGTAAGAAAAATGATTACCGAGTTAGGGATGTCGGATGAACTGGGTCCTGTAACATTTGGTCATAAAGAGGAACAGGTGTTTTTGGGAAGGGATATCGCAAGGGACCGCAACTATAGTGAGGCCGTAGCCCAGGCTATTGATAACGAAGTCCGCAGAATGATTGATGAGTGTTATCAAAAGGCTCAGGATATTATCAATGAGAAGATGGATATTCTCCATGCAATTGCCCAGGCGCTCATGGAAAATGAAACATTGGAAGCACCTGAGTTTCAGAAAATCGTTTCACGCTTTGATTCAAGCAATCTGAAGGAAAGAAGAATGGAAAAGATTGAGGAACACAGTCCTGAAGAAGGTACCGGTGCTTCCGGAAACGGCAATGAGGAGAATAAAGTGGTTGAAGGTAAAATAAGCGGTTTTCCGGAAGTGGAAATATAAATCATAAACTATACAAAAGGAAGGTTATGGCATGTCGGAAAGGACTTTTCTATTATTGAAACCTGATGCGATACAAAGAGGTTTGATCGGAGAAATTATTTCCCGGTTTGAAAAAAAAGGACTGAAATTAGCAGGGCTTAAGCTGCTGAGTGTCAGCAGAGAATTGGCTGAAGAACATTACGCGGAGCACAAAGGAAAAGGTTTTTTTGAACCGACTGTAAGCTATATTATGTCTGCTCCTGTTGTTGCCATGGTTTGGGAAGGCCCGGAAGCGGTTGCATTGTGCCGAACGATGATGGGGGCGACCAATCCGAAGAATGCTGATCCCGGTTCAATCAGGGGCAGCTATGCGGTAGATATCAGCCGCAATATCATCCATGGATCGGATTCTGTTGAAAGTGCCGTTCGAGAGATTGCTTTATATTTTAAATCTGAAGAAATTTTGGACTATGCAAAAGCTGGGGAAGAATGGCTGAGTGAGTGAAAGCAGAGACACCCGAAAGGGTGTCTTTTTTAATAAACAGGAGTGGTTGAAATGCGGTTAAAGAACAATACCGGGTTGAAAATTATTTCCATCGTAGCATTGCTCACGGGGCTTTTTTTATCTTTAGTGATCAAAGTTTATTATCAGCAGCAGGATAAGAACACTGCGCAAGAAGCCGCAATCCCAAGCTTAATGCAGCTTGAGATTGAAAACGAACAGTTGGCCAAAGAAAATCAAAAACTGACCGAACAATTACACAAGATTGAGTCCGGTCAAAACACCCGGCAGTGGGATGACGCCATGATGAATGCCGGGCTTGTAGCGCTTAAAGGGCCGGGGATAAAGATTACTTTGGATGACGCCAAAAACCAGTCTGATCCTCAGGGATTCAATGTTATTCATGAAGAATACCTGCGAGAACTGATTAACATCCTTTGGAACGGCGGAGCGGAGGCGATCGCGGTGAATGACCAGCGCGTGACCTCTCATACGGAGATCTTCTGCAGCGGTTCATATATTCAGATCAACGGCACCAGGCAAATGCCGCCTTATATCATTACAGCCATAGGAAACCAGAGCAATTTGCAGTCCGCCCTCAATTTCTATGGCTGGGACAAATTGGGTGAGTATCAGCAGCAGTATGGGATTACGAGAAAATTAGATGTGCCCCCCGTAGAAGCGGTAACCGTCCCTGCCGGAATACTCTATAGATATCAGTTTGCTCAAGCGGCAAAGGAGTCTTGATGATGTGGAATAAAAGAATTTTGCCTGCAATTACAATTGCGGCTTTACTGATCGGATTTTTGATTTCCTTGCAATTCCAGACGCATAAAAAAGCGACAAGGGCGGAACAATTGCAGAACGACAGAATGGCCCAGGCGAGAACAGTTGTTGATCAGCTAAAGGAAAGAAACCAAGATCTCCAGTCAGAATATAAAACATTAACAGCTGAGATAGAAAAGCTCAGCACAAAGGAACAAAATAGCGGGGCTGCGGTCACCCAGCTGGACCAGTATAAGAAAATGGATGGGACTGAAGCGGTCAAAGGACCGGGAATTAAAATGACCATTCTGGATAGTGGTCCGGATGTTAAAGTTCTTGCGCCCATCCTTCCGGAAGATCTAAAAAAGATTGTAAATACCCTGCGTCTTGCCGGAGCAGAAGCGATAGCGATTAATGGACAAAGGATAGTCGGGACAACGTCGATTGTTTCAAGCGGCCCTTCCAATATCGTGATCAACCAGGTGCCGATCAGCAAAATCCGGGGATCTTCTTATGAAGTCTTAGCAATCGGAGATCCCGGTAATCTTACCGATTATTTGGACAAAATGATTGCGCAGGCCTTAAAAGAAGACGGGATAAAAGTTGATATCATAAAAAACCAGAGCATTACAATTCCTTCCTATAAAAGGGGATATGAGTTTAAGCTTTCGCAAAGGCTTGATGGATAAAGCGGGATAAGCATGAAGAGGGAATTTCTTACAGGAAGAATAAAGCATCTTGTTATATAATATAAAAAGCTTGGCTTGAACAGATTTTGTTCATCGCATACTTGAAAAGGAGCTGACCTTGATGAAAACTGACATTGAGATAGCCCAGGGAGCGAAAATGAAACCAATCAATGAGATAGCTTCTGTGATTGGGCTGAATGAAGATGACTTGGAATATTACGGAAAAACCAAGGCGAAAATCAGTCTGGATGTATGGAAGAGAGTAAAGGATAATCCTGATGGAAAGCTGATTCTTGTAACGGCCATTAACCCAACACCGGCAGGGGAAGGAAAGACGACGACAACTGTTGGGTTGGGACAAGCCATGGCCCAAATAGGCAAGAAAGCGATGATTGCCTTAAGAGAGCCTTCTTTGGGTCCCTGTTTTGGAATCAAAGGGGGGGCGGCAGGCGGGGGGTATTCCCAGGCTGTTCCGATGGAAGATATTAATCTGCATTTTACAGGGGATTTTCATGCCATTACCTCCGCCCATAATCTCCTTGCTGCGATGCTGGACAATTCTATTCAGCAGGGTAATCTCCTGAATATTGATCCCCGTCAGGTTGTCTTCCGCAGAGTCATGGACATGAACGACCGTTCTTTACGGAACATCGTACTGGGACTCGGTGGCAGGATGGACGGTATTCCCCGCCAGGGCGGTTTTGACATTACGGTTGCTTCGGAAATTATGGCCATTCTCTGCCTGTCAGAAGACCTGATGGATTTGAAGGAAAGGTTTGCTAAAATTGTTGTAGCCTATACGTATGACGGCAATCCTGTAACAGCCGGGCAGCTGGGAGCTGAAGGCGCAATGGCGATGTTGATGAAGGATGCCATAAAACCCAACCTGGTCCAAACTCTGGAAAACACGCCGGTGTTTATTCACGGGGGACCGTTTGCCAATATTGCTCATGGCTGTAACAGTGTTGTGGCAACAAAATTAGGTCTTAAGCTGACAGACTACCTCATTACGGAAGCCGGTTTCGGTGCCGATCTGGGGGCTGAAAAATTCTTTGACCTGAAGTGCCGGTTTGCAGGCCTCACGCCTGCCCTGACCGTGATTGTCGCTACAGTCAGAGCCTTAAAAATGAATGGCGGAGTAACCAAAGATAATCTGGGCGCGGAAAATCTGGACGCGCTAGCCAAAGGGATCGTTAATCTGGAAAAGCACATTGAAAATGTGGGTAAGTTCGGAGTGCCTGTCGTAGTCGCCATTAACCGCTTCCCTACCGATACAGAGGCTGAATTGCAGTTTATCAGGGAGCGTTGTGCCAAACAGGGAGTTGAGGTTGCCTTATCCGAAGTATTCACCAAAGGCGGCGAAGGCGGAATTGAACTTGCTGAGACCGTTCTCCGGACGATGGAGAAGACAGAGTCTAAATTTAAAGTGCTCTATGACGATCAAGATTCTATTCCATTAAAAATAGAAAAAATATGCCAAGAAGTTTACGGAGCAGATGGAGTATCGTTTACTAAGGAAGCTGAAACTGCCATAAAGAAATATATAGATTTAGGCTATGGCTCTTTGCCGGTTTGTATGGCTAAAACCCAGTATTCTCTGACAGACGACCCGACTAAGCTGGGGAGACCCGCAGGCTTTACAATAACGGTCAGGGAGGTCAGGCTGGCCGCCGGAGCAGGATTTTTAGTGGCCATCACAGGAGCGATGATGACGATGCCGGGATTACCGAAGAGACCGGCCGCTATGAATATGGATATTGATGCCGAAGGAAAAATTACAGGGCTGTTTTAATGGCATAGGAAAAGCAGGCAGAACCAAAACAAGCAAAACTCAACTAAGCCGGAGATTTTTCTCCGGCTTTTTGGACAGACTCCCGCTAAGGAGGGAACGCATGAAGAGCGAAGATCATGTAAAAAGCCCGGAACCGGTTAAAGGGACGATCATCAATTGCCGCGGGCAGCATCTTCTGTTAGGAAATAAAACGTTAATCATGGGAATCCTTAATCTGACTCCGGATTCCTTTTCCGATGGAGGCCGTTTTTCTAAACTGGAGCCGGCCCTGGCCCAAGCCCAAAAGCTGATTGAAGAAGGAGCTGATATTTTAGATATCGGCGGAGAATCAACCAGACCCGGCCATACGGAGATCAGTGCGCTGGAAGAGTGGCAGAGGCTGGAACCGGTTATCAGGCATCTGAGTGTGCATAGCCCTGTTCCCCTTTCGGTGGATACCCAGAAGGCGGAAGTGGCAATGAAAGCGCTTGAGGCCGGGGCTCATATCATCAATGATATCTGGGGGCTGCAGAAGGATCCCGGAATGGCAGAGGTTGCGGCTTATTTTGCTGCACCGGTGATTATCATGCATAATAAGGAAGAGGCGGCTTACAAAGACCTGTGGAGTGAGATGCAGGATTTTTTTCACAAAAGCATCGAGATTGCGCTAAAGAACGGGATACAGGAAGAGCAAATTATTCTTGATCCGGGGATTGGCTTCGGCAAAACGCCCGCGCATAATCTTGAAATATTAAGTCGGCTGGATGAATTGAAAAACCTGGGCAGGCCGGTTTTATTAGGGGCATCCCGTAAATCGATAATCGGAAAGACTTTGGGCTTGCCGGTAGAAGAAAGATTGGAACCGACGATTGCGATCAGTGTTCTCGGGGCAGCAGCCGGAATAGATATTCTTCGGGTACATGATGTCAGAGAAAATAAAAAAGCGGTAATGATGGCAGATGAAATTATACGAAGAAAAGGAGATGCGGTCATGAAGGAGAATAATGTCATCCATCTCCGGGGAATGGAGTTCTACGGATACCATGGAGTGATGCCTGAAGAAAAGATCACAGGCCAAAGGTTCATTGTCGATATGGATATCTATCCTGATGTGCCGCTGATCAGCGGCTCAGACAACATCGAATTTACAGTTGATTATGCAGAAGTATATGGGGTAATCAAAAGGTGTGTTGAGGAAGAAAAATATAATCTTTTGGAAACATTGGCTGAGCAGATTGTTAAGGAAGTCATGAAGCGTTTTTCCTGTACAAAAATAAGAGTAGAGGTCCATAAGCCGAATGCCCCTATACCGGGTATGATCAGAGATATTTCTGTAGAGCTTAAGCGGGAAAGAAAGCAATGAGAGCTTTTTTGGGATTGGGGAGCAATTTGGGAGATCGAAGAAGCTATCTGAAAAAAGCAGTGAGAATGCTTAAAGAACGGTCCGGGATCACAATGATTCAGGAATCCGGAGTTTATGAAAGCGAACCATGGGGTGAACTGGGACAGAATAAATTTCTCAACCAGGTGATTGAGATCGAAACAAGCAGCCGCCCGGAGGAACTTTTAAGTCAATGCCAGAAAATAGAAGCGGCTTTAGGCAGGGAAAGATCTGTGCATTGGGGACCCAGAACCATCGATATTGATCTATTGCTTTTGGAAAATGTCCGTATTGATTCGGCGCATCTGAAAATTCCCCATCCTTATTTGGAACAGAGAAATTTTGTTCTAATTCCTTTAAAAGAGATCGCTCCGAATCTGGTCTTGCCATCAGGCAAAGTGCCCTCAGATTATCAAGAGGATGAAAAAATTTGGAGATACAGAGGATAAGACAATACTTTGGGTATAAATTGTTATTGTATTCTATAGAATATCTATTATAATAGACTCAGGTTATCGTCTTTGGGCATTGTTTAGGTAATATCCGCAAGGAATTGTACTGAACATGCTGAATGAAGAAGAATGAAGTACACACCAATTTTCATGTTTCGCTTTAAGCCGCTTGGATTACCAATAGACTGAGACGGTGAGGGCGGGAGCTTTAGAGCGTGATTAAAGCAAACACCTTCACTCGCAGTGAGGTGTTTTTATGTTTAAGGACAAGACAAAATTTGGAATCATTGGAGCCGGTGTAGTGGGGACTGCTCTGGCCGTGCTGCTATCCCGCCAGGGATGGCAGTGTGTGGGAGTGAAGACACGCAGCAGGAAATCCTTTGAACGTTTTTACGGTTATCTGCCGGGACCGAGGATGGAACTGGATGCTATGGTTACGGAGGCAGATGTCATCTTGATCACGACTCAGGATGCTGAGATCGAAAAGGTTGCTGAGCAGCTTTCTGTACTGGGAGGTCATAAGATAGGGCAAATCTGGGTACACTGCTCAGGATCTATAGGATCGCGCGTCATGCGTAAAAAACCATGGCTGACCATTCAGTATCTTTCGATCCATCCCCTTCAGGCTTTTGCTCATGTGGATAATGCTTTAGCTATTCTTAAAGGGACTCATTTCGGGGTCGAGGGAAACAACCGGGAGACAGAAGAAAAGGGGCGGGAAATTGTACGCTTGCTTGGAGGAATACCCCATATCATAGATCCCGACCAAAAAACCCTCTACCATGCGGGAGCAGTTGTCGCTTCCAATTACATGGTTTCTTTGGCCGAGTTGGCCGTAAGGCTTTTTGCTCAGGCCGGAATCAAAGAAGATGCCTTGAAAACTCTGATGCCGCTGATGAAAGGCGCATTGCACAATATTGAAAATACCGGATTGCCTGGCGCCCTGACCGGACCGGTTGCCCGGGGCGATTGGCAGGTCGTACAAAAACATTTGGATAAAATACCTGTTGAAATGAGACCTGTATATAAAAATTTGGGGGTTCTCGCTTTGGAAATAGGAACAAGAAAAAAGGAGCTCAGAGGTGAGCGCTACGATGAAGACGCGTACAAAAAAATGACAAATCTGCTTGGCCTGAAACAGGAGCAATTGTTCAGTTTCAAATTGGAGGGAACAAAATGATATTGACAGAATACATCTCTGTTTTACAGGAAAAGATTATGCAGGCCAGACAGGAAGAAAAAACGATCGTGCTTATTCCAACGATGGGCTTTTTGCATGAGGGGCATTTGTCTATGGTCAATACAGTAAGACAGGATGATGAGGACTGTGAAAAAATATGTATTGTGATGAGTATTTTTGTTAATCCGCTTCAGTTCGGACCTCGCGAAGACTTTGAACAATACCCGCGTAACCTGGCTAGAGATGTCCAATTGGCTCAACAGGCAGGGGTTGATTTATTATTTGTCCCTTCTGTCCAGGAAATGTATCCGGAGGAGAAAACCCTGACAACAGTCAATGTGGAGGGAGTGACTGAAGGATTGTGCGGGGATTCACGTCCGGGACATTTCTCCGGAGTAGCTACAGTTGTGGCCAAACTCTTTAATATTGTCCTTCCTGATGCAGCTTTCTTTGGGCAGAAGGATTATCAACAGTATATTGTGATCAAAAAAATGGTCAAGGACCTAAATATGCCGCTTAAGGTTTATGCGGTTCCTACAGTGAGGGAGGCTGATGGGCTGGCGATGAGTTCCCGCAACGCATATTTAACCCCGGCAGAGAGGAAACAGGCTCCTGTTTTATATCAAGCCCTGCAAGAGGCCCAAGCCTTAATTACTGAAGGGGAGCGTAATCCTGAGACAGTCCGTCAGAATATGATGAATAAAATCACTGCGGAAACCACAGGGGAAATTGATTATGTGGAAATCAGAAGTGCCGAAAATTTATCCCCTGTAAAAACCATCAGGAGAAAAATTGTTATCGCTTTAGCAGTAAGATTAGGAAATACCCGTTTAATTGATAATATTATTGTCGAGGTGTAAAAGAAATGTACAGAACGATGATGAAATCGAAGATACACAGAGCTACAGTGACCGAGGCAAATCTAAATTATATAGGCAGCATAACCATTGACAGTTTCTTAATGGAGAAAGCGGATATCCTCCCGAATGAAAAAGTCCAGATCGTGAATAATGCTAATGGTGCTCGTTTTGAAACATATGTCATACCCGGAGACGCGCATTCCGGCGTGATTTGTTTAAACGGAGCCGCAGCCAGGTTAGTCCAGGTCGGAGACGAAATCATTATGATTACTTACGGGGTGTTTGACGATAAAGAATGTCAAAATTACTCCCCTAAAGTAGTCTTTGTGGATAAACGCAATGCCCCTGTAAAGCTTACCTCTGAAGAGCCGCACAGTACCTGCTCTTGACATGCTTATACTCCACGCATAGAATTTAGAAGAAGATGTTCCTTTTTGGAAGGGAGACGCAGAAATGGCTTCATTGACTGAAGAAAACAAAAACCGGATCATAGAAGAAATCAGGGAACTCAAAAAAAGCCGGAATGCTGTCATATTAGCGCACTATTACCAGGAAGGGGAGATTCAGGATCTGGCCGACTTTGTCGGTGATTCCCTTCAGCTTGCCCAGCAGGCCGCAAAGACAGAAGCGGATGTTATTGTTTTCTGCGGAGTGCATTTTATGGCTGAAAGTGCGGCAATACTCTCACCTGAGAAAATTGTTTTGCTTCCTGACGAGAAGGCGGGGTGTCCCATGGCCGATATGATTGACGCCCAGATGCTCCGGGAGGAAAAGGAAAGAATACCGGGAGTTAAGGTTGTCTGTTATGTGAATTCCTCAGCGGAAGTAAAAGCGGAAAGTGATGTCTGTTGCACATCTTCAAACGCGGAAAAAATTATTAAAGCGGTACCGGAGGAAGAGATTCTTTTCGTTCCTGATGGTAACCTGGGAAAATATATCGCTGCACAAACGGGAAAAAGGCTTCATTTTTGGCCCGGATTTTGTCCTACCCATCATAACCTCCGAAGAGAAGATATTCTTCAAAAACGCGCAGAGTATCCGCAGGCAGAAGTGCTGGTGCATCCCGAATGCAGGGAAGAAGTGTGGCGTGAAGCAGATTATGTGGGATCTACCGCGGGAATAATCAGGTATGCCCGGGAGTCGGATAGTAAGGAGTTTATTATCGGGACAGAATGCGGGATTCTTCATCAGCTGCAGAAAGGCTGTCCGGACAAGGTGTTTTACCTGGCATCAAGGGTATTGCTTTGTCCCAATATGAAGAAGATTACTCTTCAGAAAGTCAGAGATTCATTATATGGGTTGTCACCTCGAATCACTGTTTCGGAAGAAATCGCGAATAAGGCTATTCATGCACTGGAGCAAATGCTGTCCCTATCAAAATAATGACTGTAGGATGAAGATTAAATGAAACATAACGCTTATTTGATTCCTTGGGACAAGAAGAGTCTAAAAGTAAATCAAACTGAAATTCTGATCTTGGGAAGCGGCATTGCCGGCCTATATGCCAGTCTGAAATTGAAGGGCGAGTATCAGGTAACGATCATTACAAAAAGCAGGATTACGGAAAGCAATACGGAACATGCTCAGGGCGGAATTGCAGTTGCCTTAAATGTAGATGATTCCCCCGGCGTACATATTGAGGATACCTTAAAAGCGGGGGCGGGATTATGCAATATTGAAGCAGTCAAGATCATGGCTGAAAAAGGACCGGAATGTGTTCGGGACCTGATTAATCTGGGAACGGAGTTTGACCGGGTAAATAACGAGCTTGATTTTACCAGAGAAGCAGCCCACAGCAAAAATAGGGTTCTTCATGCTCTGGGGGATGCAACCGGCGGTGAAATTGAAAGGGCTTTAGTTGAAGTCGTGCAAAAAAGTTCCGGAATCCGGGTTGAAGAGAATACATTTGTCATTGATCTGCTAAGGGAAGCAGATCAAAGCATAGCCGGAGCCTTGGTCTATAATGAAGACAATAAGAAGATGGAAGCCTGGCTGGCAAAAGCAGTTGTTCTGGCCACAGGAGGGATTGGTCAGTTATATAAATATACGACCAATCCCGAGGTTGCGACAGGGGATGGCTTAGCGGCTGCTTACCGGGCCGGAGCGGAGCTTATGGATATGGAATTCGTGCAATTTCATCCGACAGCTTTATTATTGCCCGGAGCCCCCAGTTTCCTTATTTCCGAAGCGGCCAGAGGAGAAGGGGCGAAACTGGTCAATCATCAGGGAGAACGGTTCATGGAGAATATTTCCGGCAAGGAGCTGGCCCCTAGAGATGTGGTAGCCAGGGCGATTTGGAGCCAAATGAAAACCGGACAGGTTTACCTCGATTTTACATTTGCCAGTATTCAGAGACTGGAAGAAAGGTTTCCGAAAATATCCAAAACTTGTTTGCAGTATGGTATAGATATTACAAAAACCCCGGTGCCGATTGGCCCTGCTGCCCACTACATGATGGGGGGAATAAAGGTGAATAACGGCGGGGAAACAAATTTGCCCAATCTCTATGCTTGCGGCGAATGTGCTTGCAGTGGGCTGCATGGAGCGAATCGCCTGGCAAGTAACTCCCTTTTAGACGGGCTTGTTTTCAGCGCAGTTATAGCGGGAACCATTAAAAAGAAAAAATTAACAATGCCGACTTGGGCTGAAATCATTAATTTTCCGGCATCTCAGGAGGGCATTCAGGATACAATAAAAGAAACAAAAGGACCTCCCCAATTAAAGTCGGAAATACGTGAAATCATGTGGGAAAAAGTAGGCATTATTCGTCATGAAGAAGGACTGAGAGAAGCGGCCCAAACCCTGGAGCACTATTCTCATCATTTTTTCCCCGAATTAAGAGTTGAAGAGATGGAATTAGCCAATATGCTTGAACTTAGCCTTCTGATTGCCGAAGCCGCACTCCACCGCCACGAAAGCAGAGGAGGCCATTTTCGCAGTGATTACCCCTTAGCACGGGAAGACTGGCGGAAGCATTGTGTGCAAAAGAAAGGAGACCGTAACATCAGTTATGAATCTATATGAGGAGATCATTGACAGAGCGCTGAAGGAAGATATTGGCACCGGGGATTTGAGTTCGCAGATTATTCCTGAAGACTATTTGGGAATGGCGAGAATATATGCCAAAGAGCATGGTGTGGTGTGCGGCTTGCAGATTGCGGAGGCTGTCTTTAAACGGGTTGATCCGGATATCACGATTGAGTTTAAGATCAAAGACGGAGATCTGTTCAAAGCCGGTGATCTTATTATGTCGATCCAGGGACCTTTAGGGTCGATTCTCCAGGCCGAGAGGACAGCACTTAATTTTTTACAGCATCTTTCAGGGATTTCTTCTTATACCAGATTATTGGTGGATAAAGTTTCTGATCTGGGGGTCAAAGTTGTTGATACCAGAAAGACAATCCCAGGAATGAGAGTGCTGCAAAAGTATGCGATTAGGGTTGGCGGCGGGCAGAATCACAGATTGGGACTTTACGACGCCGTCATGCTCAAAGATAATCATCATGCCGCTGTTGGTGGTCTGGAGGAAGCCATCTCCAGGGTCAAGGCAAAAATAGGACATATGGTGAAAATCGAAGTTGAATGTGAAACACTGGAACAAGTAGAACAATCCGTTAACTCCGGGGTAGATGTGATTATGCTTGATAATATGAATATTGAAGAGATGAAGACAGCGGTGCGGAGTATTGCAGGAAGAGCTATTACAGAAGCTTCAGGCGGGATAACTGAAGAAAATATCCGTGAAATTGCCGAAACGGGAGTAGATGTCGTATCTGTGGGCAAATTGACCAATTATGTCAAAGCCCTTGATTTTTCTTTGGTAGTGGATGAGTCCAAACCTTCAATGAAGAAGTATGCTCAACAGGGTGAAAAAGTATGATCCTGGTCTATGATGTTGGAAATACAAATATTGTTTTTGGAGTTTATCAGGGCCGTCAATTGCTTCAGCATTGGAGGATATCCACCGATAAATCACGGACAGCAGATGAATATGCGGTTGTGATGAAAACTCTTTTTTCTTTTTTGGATTTGCGTTTTGAAGAGATAAAAGGGGCGATCATTTCTTCGGTCGTTCCCCCTGTTACACCAACCCTGGAAAAAATGATTCAAAAATATTTTAAGGTGAAGCCGATGATTGTCGGTCCGGGAATTAAGACAGGAATATCCATTGTCATGGACAATCCGCGTGAAGTGGGAGCCGACCGTATAGTAAACGCTTTAGCTGCCTATGTTAAATATGGGGGACCTTTAATTATCGTGGATTTTGGGACAGCTACGACATTTTGTGCGATTACGGCTAAAGGAGAATATTTAGGGGGTGCGATTGCCCCGGGGATTGGGATTTCGACAGAGGCTTTGTTTCAAAGGGCTTCGAAATTACCGCGGATCGAGTTAATTAAAACAAAAAATATTATCGGCAAGAATACCATTCAAGGGATGCAGGCAGGAATCTATTATGGGTACTGCGGGCAAGTGGACAGAATCGTCTCAAATATGAAAAAGGAATTGGGCGGCAGCCCTCAGGTTATTGCTACCGGAGGCTTAGCAGAGCTTATTGCTGAAGATTCGGAGATGATAGAAAGGATTGATCCTTTCCTTACGCTGGAAGGGTTGTTGGAAATTTATGAACGAAATGCCAGGTAAGGTTCTAAGTTTCCGGCAGCAGGTTAACGAGCATTGTCCATGCTCGTAATTTATTGATATAGGTGAAAACATTGAAACTGGGAAGCTACGGTATGGATAAACCGGTATTTATGGCACCTCTGGCAGGTGTTACGGATAAAGCCTTCAGGCAAATTGTCAGGCAGCTTGGCGGCAAGTACATGTATACGGAAATGATCAGTGATAAGGCTTTAATCTTTCATAATCCCAAGACCATTAAAATGCTGGATCTAAAGGAAGAAGAAGAGCCTAGAATCGTTCAGCTTTTCGGTTCGGAGCCTAGAATAATGGGTGAGGCGGCCAAAATTGCACAAAATTGCGGAGCGACAGTCATAGATATTAATATGGGCTGTCCTACACCAAAGATCGTTAAAAATGGGGAAGGGGCGGCTTTACTGAAGAATATTCAATCAGCTGTGGAGATCGCATCAAATGTGGTCAAAGCCGTGGACGTTCCTGTCTCGGTAAAAATGCGGCTGGGCTGGGACCGCGGCAATATTGTGGCTGTAGAGCTGGGCCGAAGGCTGGAAGAGGCAGGGGTCGTTATGTTGACCCTGCATGCCAGGACAAGGGAGCAATATTATGCTGGAGAGGCGGATTGGGAATGGATTGCCAAACTCAAAGAAAAAGTTAAAATTCCGGTTATTGGAAATGGAGATATCTGCTCACCTCAGGATGCAGCAAAGATGATCAGCAATACGGGCTGTGATGGAGTGATGATTGGCAGGGGAGTGATGGGCAATCCCTGGATAATTGAACGGACAGCCATCTTTTTGAAAGACCATTTTTCGAAACAGGAACCGGGGAATCAAGAACGGTTGGAAGTGTTGAGAAGACACTTTGCACTGCTTTTAAAATATAAGGGAGAGCGAATCGGAGTAAACGAAATGCGTAAGCATGCGGTCTGGTATACCAAAGGAATACGTCATTCAGCCCGTTTCCGGGATCAAATCATGAAAAGTGAAACCAGCCGGGACATGGTTCAGGTTATGGAGAGGATTTTTTCTGAACAGGAATAAATTCAAAACTGCTTGACAAGATCAGGGGGGTTTCTTATAATTACCAATAAACTGTGAGAAGAAGGCTCAGCAGTGTATATTTTTTTTGTATCAGCGTATAATTAGTCCGAAGAAACGCTTTTCATTGATGAGAGAATTTGAATTCTTTTTGGACAGATGAGGAAGAGAAATAGGAGGGGTAGATTCAATGCCCGAAAAAGAGGTCATACTTACACTTGATGGTCTGAAAAAGTTAGAAGATGAATTAGAAAATTTAAAGACACATAGACGGAAAGAAGTCGCTGAAAGAATTAAACAGGCAATTGAGTTTGGTGATATCTCCGAAAACTCGGAATATGATGATGCGAAAAATGAACAGGCCTTTATAGAAGGCAGAATCATAACTCTTGAAAAGATTTTGCGTAATGCCAGAGTAATTGATGATAATGAGGAAAGAGATTTTGTCTCGCTCGGCTCGACTGTATTGCTTAAAGACATCGAATTCGGAGAAACCGAAGAATATACTATTGTTGGTTCGGCAGAGGCAGACCCGGCAGGAAATAAGATTTCCAACGAATCTCCCGTTGGTAAGGCCGTTTTGGGACAGGCAAAAGGGAGCGTTGTAGAAGTAAACGTACCTGCCGGAATATTGCGTTACGAAATTATGGATATCAGATAAAAAATCAGTACAGCTTTAATCCTGATTAACCGGCCCGTAACGCCATATTGGTGTTACGGGCTGGTGTTTACAGAAAAAAATATCTGGTATATTATTTATAAGAAGAAAAAAGAGTCGATATTACTGGGGGAAACAAAAAATGGATCAAATGATGGAGCAGATCAATGAGTTGATTCGTATCAGACTGGATAAGGTTTCGGAACTCAAAGCCAAGGGAATTGAACCCTATGCCGACCGTTATGAACGAACTCATATCTCGGAAGAAATTATCAACGGCTTCGATCAGCTTGAAGAAAAAGAAGTATCGGTTGCCGGAAGAATCATGTCCAAGCGTGATATGGGCAAAACCTGTTTTGCTCATATTCAGGATATCGGTGGCCGTATTCAAATATATTCAAGGGTGGATGCATTTGGGGAAGAAAAGTTCGAAACCTTTAAAAGTTTAGACATCGGGGATATTATCGGAGTCAAGGGCATTGTTTTCAGAACGAAAAAGGGTGAAATTTCCATCAGGGCTGAGGAGTACAGGATTCTATCCAAATCGCTGCGTAATCTGCCGGAGAAGTTTCATGGTCTGACGAATGTAGAAACACGTTATCGACAACGCTATTTAGATCTGATCATGAATAGTGATGTCAAGCAGACCTTTATTGTTAGGAGCCAGATCATCAGGGCAATGAGAGAGTATTTGGAAGACAAGGGTTTCTTGGAAGTAGAGACTCCCACTTTGATGACCATACCCGGGGGTGCGACAGCCAGGCCGTTTATTACCCATCATAATGCCTTGGACATGCAGCTTTATATGAGAATTGCGCTTGAGCTGCCGTTAAAGAGGCTGATTGTTGGCGGATTTGAAAAAGTGTATGAAATTGGCCGGATTTTTCGCAATGAAGGCATCTCGGTCAAGCATAATCCGGAGTTCACAATGATGGAGCTATACCAGGCATATGCCGATTATGAAGATATCATGAACCTGACAGAGGATATGATTATTTATATCACCCGGAAGGTGCATAATACATTGGAATTATCCTATCAAGGTGAGACAATTAATTTTGCCAAACCATGGAAAAGAGTAAAGATGCTTGATTTAATCAAGGAATATACCGGGATTGATTTTGAAGAAATTCAAACTGATGAAGAGGCCCGTGCTGTTGCCGATTCGAGAGGCCTGATCATCGGGAAAGATGAAACAAAAGGCAAAATCATTAATGCTTTTTTTGAAGAATATGTGGAATCTAAGTTAATTCAGCCGACTTTCGTCATTGGTCATCCGGTGGATATTTCTCCACTTGCCAAACGAAATGCCAGGAATCCGGAATATACAGACAGATTTGAGTTATTTATCTACGGCAGAGAGACAGCAAACGCATTTTCAGAGCTTAATGATCCGATCGATCAAAGAGGCCGGTTTGAAAAGCAAATGGTTGAACGGGAAAAGGGAGACGAAGAAGCCCATATGCTGGACGAAGATTTCCTCCAGTCTTTAGAATATGGATTGCCTCCTACAGGAGGCCTGGGTATCGGGATTGATCGTTTAGTTATGCTGCTGACAGATTCAGCCTCCATCAGAGATGTCATCTTATTCCCGACAATGAAACCGCGTGAAGAATAAAATTTCTTAAAAAATACATAATTTTTAAGAAAGTGAGTATGCTTTAGATATTCGGAGCAAAATGCAATATAATCTCATATATTTTTTGCAAAGACGGAATAAGTCATCATATTTATGCTTGAAACATGTTCAAAGTCATGGTATATTAACTGCTGTGCCCAAAAAGCAGAAAAGCAAGAGAGCGCAAGGTCATTGAAAACTGAACAGCAAGGAAAAAGACAAATAAGAACTCGTCAAAAAAAAGAGAAACAAAAGCTAAGCGAAAAAGTAGAGCGAATTGGATTCTCATAAAAAGAATGAAGAACACAGGGAGCAATCCGGTGTTTAAATAGGAACGGAAGTTCCGATTTTTATGGAGAGTTTGATCCTGGCTCAGGACGAACGCTGGCGGCGTGCCTAACACATGCAAGTCGAACGGAGAATATTGAGGAAGCTTGCGAATTGATATTCTTAGTGGCGAACGGGTGAGTAACGCGTGGGTAACCTGTCCTCATGACCGGAATAACAGTTGGAAACGACTGCTAATGCCGGATAAGCTTTTGGTAAGGCATCTTACCGGAAGGAAAGCTGGCCTCTGAATATGCTAGTGCAAGAGGGTGGACCCGCGTCTGATTAGCTGGTTGGTAGAGTAAAAGCCTACCAAGGCGACGATCAGTAGCCGGCCTGAGAGGGTAAACGGCCACACTGGGACTGAGACACGGCCCAGACTCCTACGGGAGGCAGCAGTGGGGAATCTTCCGCAATGGACGAAAGTCTGACGGAGCAACGCCGCGTGTATGAAGAAGGCTTTCGGGTTGTAAAGTACTGTTGTCAGGGACGAACCGTATATGTGTAAATAATGCATATACCTGACGGTACCTGACGAGGAAGCCCCGGCTAACTACGTGCCAGCAGCCGCGGTAATACGTAGGGGGCGAGCGTTGTCCGGAATTATTGGGCGTAAAGGGCGCGTAGGCGGCTGTATAAGTCTGATGTGAAAGTGCGGAGCTTAACTCCGTAAAGCATTGGAAACTGTACGGCTTGAGGACAGGAGAGGAAAGTGGAATTCCACGTGTAGCGGTGAAATGCGTAGATATGTGGAGGAACACCAGTGGCGAAGGCGACTTTCTGGACTGTAACTGACGCTGAGGCGCGAAAGCGTGGGGAGCGAACAGGATTAGATACCCTGGTAGTCCACGCCGTAAACGATGAGTGCTAGGTGTAGAGGGTATCGACCCCTTCTGTGCCGCAGTTAACACAATAAGCACTCCGCCTGGGGAGTACGGCCGCAAGGTTGAAACTCAAAGGAATTGACGGGGGCCCGCACAAGCGGTGGAGCATGTGGTTTAATTCGACGCAACGCGAAGAACCTTACCAAGGCTTGACATCTACAGAATCCCGAAGAGATTCGGGAGTGCCTTTCGGGGAACTGTAAGACAGGTGGTGCATGGTTGTCGTCAGCTCGTGTCGTGAGATGTTGGGTTAAGTCCCGCAACGAGCGCAACCCCTATATTTAGTTACTAACAGGTAAAGCTGAGGACTCTAGATAGACTGCCGGTGACAAACCGGAGGAAGGTGGGGATGACGTCAAATCATCATGCCCCTTATGTCTTGGGCTACACACGTGCTACAATGGGCGGTACAGACGGAAGCGAAGCCGAGAGGTGGAGCAAATCCGAGAAAGCCGTTCGTAGTTCGGATTGATCTCTGCAACTCGAGATCATGAAGTCGGAATCGCTAGTAATCGCAGGTCAGCACACTGCGGTGAATACGTTCCCGGGCCTTGTACACACCGCCCGTCACACCACGAAAGTTTGCAACACCCGAAGCCGGTGAGGTAACCTAAGGGAGCCAGCCGTCGAAGGTGGGGCAGATGATTGGGGTGAAGTCGTAACAAGGTAGCCGTATCGGAAGGTGCGGCTGGATCACCTCCTTTCTAGGGAGAACCGGACTTTAAGTAGTCCACTTCCAGGTCGGTGCATAGGGGATGGGCGTAAGAGCCTTAACCCTAGAGCAAGACGAGTTTAAGTTTGTCCATTCCGCTGTTTAGTTTTGAGTGACCACGTAAAACTGGGGGTATAGCTCAGCTGGGAGAGCGCTTGAATGGCATTCAAGAGGTCGCCGGTTCGATCCCGACTACCTCCACCATTTAGTACGCTCATTTTAGTGGGAACTTAAAATCCAAAGAGACCGGAAAGAACCGGAAACAGAGGAAAAAGTAAAGATTGCCAAGCAGAAGCAGAAATGATAAGCTGGTAATCCTGCTCCAAACAAGTTCTTTGAAAACTGCACAGAGAAAAAAAGCGTAGGAAGAAGAATCTAACTGACTAATCCGTAAAAAGATTAGGAATAGGTCAAGATAGAAAGGGCATACGGTGGATGCCTAGGCGCTAAGAGTCGAAGAAGGGCGCGGTCAGCAGCGAAATGCCACGGAGAGCCGTAAGCAGGCGACGACCCGTGGGTACCCGAATGGGGCAACCCAACCGGAGTCATATCCGGTTATCACATAATGAATCCATAGTTATGTGAAGACAAGCCGGGGAACTGAAACATCTAAGTACCCGGAGGAAAAGAAAGAAAAATCGATTCCCTGAGTAGCGGCGAGCGAAAGGGGAAGAGCCCAAACCAGACTCTTCGGAGTGTGGGGTTGTAGGACTGCCAATAAAGAAGATAAACTTAGGCGAAGCGAACTGGAAAGTTCGGGCAAAGAAGGTAAAACCCCTGTAGGCGAAAAGTTTAGAATCGGAGGCAGGATCCTGAGTACCGCGGGGCACGAGGAATCCCGTGGGAAGCAGGGGGGACCACCCCCCAAGGCTAAATACTCCTTAGCGACCGATAGCGAACAAGTACCGTGAGGGAAAGGTGAAAAGCACCCCGGGAGGGGAGTGAAATAGAACCTGAAACCGTATGCTTACAAGCAGTCAAAGCACAAGCAATTGTGTGATGGCGTGCCTTTTGTAGAATGAACCGGCGAGTTGTGATATGCAGCGAGGTTAAGTATTAAAGATATGGAGCCGAAGCGAAAGCGAGTCTGAATAGGGCGTCGAGTTGCATGTTGCAGACCCGAAACCGTGTGATCTACCCATGGCCAGAGTGAAGGTGGGGTAAAACCCACTGGAGGCTCGAACCCACTGTCGTTGAAAAGGCAGGGGATGAGTTGTGGGTAGGGGTGAAATGCCAATCGAACACGGAAATAGCTGGTACTCCTCGAAATAGCTTTAGGGCTAGCCTCAATGAATGGTATCTGGGGGTAGAGCACTGAATAGGCTAGGGGCCTTATCGGTTACCGAACCTTATCAAACTGCGAATACCAGATATAAGAAATTGGGAGTCAGACTGTGGGGGCTAAGCTTCATAGTCAAAAGGGAAACAGCCCAGACCGACGGCTAAGGTCCCTAAGAGACGCTAAGTGGGAAAGGATGTGGAACCGCCCGGACAACCAGGATGTTGGCTCAGAAGCAGCCACCATTTAAAGAGTGCGTAATAGCTCACTGGTCGAGTGGTTCTGCGCCGAAAATGTAACGGGGCTCAAGCGTCACACCGAAGCCACGGCAAGGGATCGATTCATTAAGACTTCAGAAGAGAGAACGACATTAGAAATTTTGCCACAGAATAGAGAAAGAATAAGACAGAAGCAAAATTTCCAAATGGACTCAGGGAAAAAGCAAAGAGAGCTGAGGGTTTAATGAATCGATTCCTTGGGTAGAGGAGCATTGTCACAGCGTAGAAGTTGAACTGTAAAGTTTGGTGGAGCAGTGACAAGAGAGAATGCCGGTATGAGTATGCGAAAAGGAAGGTGAGAATCCTTCCCGCCGAAAATCCAAGGTTTCCTGGGGAAGGCTCGTCCGCCCAGGGTAAGTCGGGACCTAAGCTGAGGCCGAAAGGCGTAGGTGATGGACAATTGGTTGAAATTCCAATACCACCTTTGATTGTTTGAGCGATGGGGTGACACAGGAGGACAAAGCGAGCGTGTGACTGGTAGAGCACGTCCAAGCTGCAAGAGGGTGCTGCAGGCAAATCCGCAGTGCGAAACCTTGAGCAGTGATGGGGAGCGAAAAAAAGTAGCGAAGCGCAGAGTTCAAACTGTCAAGAAAAGCCTCTAGTGAGAGAGAAGGTGCCCGTACCGTAAACCGACACAGGTAGATGAGGAGAGAATCCTAAGGCGCGCGAGATAACCCTTGTTAAGGAACTCGGCAAAATGACCCCGTAACTTTGGGAGAAGGGGTGCTCTAGAAATAGAGCCGCAGAGAATCAGTCCAGGCGACTGTTTAACAAAAACACAGGTCCCTGCAAATCCGTAAGGAGAAGTATAGGGGCTGACGCCTGCCCGGTGCTGGAAGGTTAAGAGGAGATGTTAGCCGTAAGGCGAAGCATTGAATTGAAGCCCCAGTAAACGGCGGCCGTAACTATAACGGTCCTAAGGTAGCGAAATTCCTTGTCGGGTAAGTTCCGACCCGCACGAAAGGCGTAACGATCTGGACACTGTCTCAACAAGGGACTCGGCGAAATTGTAATACCCGTGAAGATGCGGGTTACCTGCGACAGGACAGAAAGACCCCATGGAGCTTTACTGTAGCTTGACATTGGATTTTGGTATAAAATGTACAGGATAGGTGGGAGGCAGAGAGCCGAGTACGCCAGTATTCGGGGAGCCGCCGGTGGGATACCACTCTTTTTGTACTGAAATTCTAACAAGTGTCCCTAAGCGGGACATTGGACATTGTCAGGCGGGCGGTTTGACTGGGGCGGTCGCCTCCTAAAGAGTAACGGAGGCGCCCAAAGGTTCCCTCAGCGCGGGTGGAAATCGCGCGAAGAGTGTAAAGGCAAAAGGGAGCTTAACAGAGAGACAAACAAGTCGAGCTGGTACGAAAGTAGGGCTTAGTGATCCGGTGGTACCGAGTGGAAGGGCCATCGCTCAACGGATAAAAGCTACCCTGGGGATAACAGGCTTATCTCCCCCAAGAGTTCACATCGACGGGGAGGTTTGGCACCTCGATGTCGGCTCATCACATCCTGGGGCTGTAGTAGGTCCCAAGGGTTGGGCTGTTCGCCCATTAAAGTGGTACGTGAGCTGGGTTCAGAACGTCGTGAGACAGTTCGGTCCCTATCCGTCGCAGGCGCAGGAAATTTGAGAGGATCTGTCCCTAGTACGAGAGGACCGGGATGGACGGATCACTGGTGTACCAGTTGTACCGCCAGGTGCATAGCTGGGTAGCTAAATCCGGATCGGATAAACGCTGAAAGCATCTAAGCGTGAAACCGGCCTTAAGATGAGATTTCCCATAGCGAAAGCTAGTAAGACCCCTGAAAGAAGATCAGGTAGATAGGCCGGAAGTGGAAGCACGGTGACGTGTGGAGCGGACCGGTACTAATCGGTCGAGGTCTTGACCTAAAGGAAGATAAAGAAACCTATGTAAAAAGCTCTGTGCAGTTTTGAAGGAACACAGCCAGGGATGGCAAAGGAATTTGAACATCCCGGATAAAGGCAAAGGCCTTCAAGTGATCTGGTGACAATACCGGAGGGGTACCACCCGTTCCCATCCCGAACACGGAAGTTAAGACCTCCAGGGGCGACGATACTTTACGGGAAAATAGCAGGTTGCCAGGTAAGATAAGAAGCATTCGTTTTGCGCGAATGCTTCTTTTTTCTATAGGTGGGTGTAAGCGCTTAGAAAGGTAAAAATAACCACTGTGCTAACTTGTTTTCCGCAGGGAAATAAACAGTGAGAAAACAAAAACCAGTCCACTGACAGCGAGGGTTTGCAAGTCGTTAAATAAACGTAAAAAGTTTGGAATAAGTTTGCCAAGAGGTGAGAAATAGGCAAGAATGAGGCTCATATTAATAAAAAGGGCGGGGATACAAACAGAAAAAATAATTATCCAGTCAACATGAATTTTTCCCGGAGTTTTTAATTTATTGATGATGAATGGACTGGCAAGCAGCAAGCCCAGAAAAATCGGATAAAATGTTGCAGCGATGATTGAGGGAGTGGAACTAAAGGATTGAACAGAAATTAGTCGGAGGTAAAGGGTGAATTTTGAGCCAATAATCAGGAAAAAGATAATAATCAAGCTATATAAAAGATATCTGACAAATCGCTTCAAAAGAAATTACCCTCCCTTAATATTACTTCAAATTAATTGATAGGCATTTTATCATAAATATATTTAAAGCAAGAAATAAAATGCTATAGAGAAGGTTAAAATTTAATGAAAATTACTGATGAAATAGAAAGCTGTCGGTGTTATTCTTATAAATAAGGGAATAATATGAAAAGGAATTGAAGATTCAAAACTATAGATAAAGGGGATTTACAATGGCAATTGATGTGATCGAAGAGTTTATAGAACTTGTCTCGATTAACAGTCCGTCCAGAAAAGAAGGACAGTTAGCGGCATATCTGAAGAAAAAGCTTGAAGAATTTGGAGCAAAGGTCATTGAAGATGATTCGGCTCAGAAGACCGGCAGTGATACAGGGAATATTATCGGAATTATAGAAGGAAATGTTCCTAATGCTCCTTGCATAATGCTCAGCGCCCATATGGATACAGTCGAGGAAACAGAAGGTATGGTGCCGGTTATCCGAGATGGCATAATTTATAGCGATGGCGAACATATTCTGGGGGCTGATGATAAAGCGGGAATTGCGATTATTCTGGCTGTATTATCGGAAATTAATGAAAAGAAGATTCCTCATGGCCAGATTGAGGTAGTATTCACAGTCCAGGAAGAAGTAGATTTAGTGGGAGCAAAAAACCTTACATATAAGCTTCAGTCAAATTTTGGCTATGTCCTTGATGCAGACGGACAGGTTGGTAAGGTCGTCATTAGAACCCCTACCCACATCACCCTGGATCTTGTTGTAACAGGAAAAGCCGCACATGCGGGAGTAGCTCCAGAGCAGGGAATAAATGCTCTGGTTGTTGCGGCCAAAGCGATCGCGGAAATACCTTCAGGCAGACTGGATAAAGAAACAACAAGCAATTTTGGGGTCATAAAAGGTGGCAAGGCAACAAATATTGTACCGGATAAGGTTGAGATCAAAGCTGAGGTAAGAAGCCGTAATGAGGACAGGCTGGAAGCGGAAGTAAAAAGAATGATCGATGTTTTTTCAAGGATAGCAAAAGAAAATGGCGCTGATTTTGAATATACACAGAAGTTATCTTATAAAGCATTTCAGATTAATGAAAATGATCCGATTTGTACTGTCTTAAAAAAGGCCGGAGAAAAAATAAAGATGGATATTTTGTTTGAACCTACGGGAGGAGGGCTTGACGCAAATGTCTTCAATGAAAAAGGTATCCCATGTGTTGCCTTAGGTTTAGGAAACGATAAACCCCATACGAAGGAGGAATTGGTTTCTATTAAAGGAATGAAAGATTGTGTAGAATTGTTGAAAACTGTTTTGGAAATTAGTCAAGAATGATTAACTTTAAATAAAAACGCGGAAAAACGGAGAAAATAGAGAAGAAATAAATTAAGAAATAATGATAAAAAACCAATTGACCATGCTTCTTTAACCGGGGATATTCACATAAGCTGTATCAGGTGACAGTTTATGTGGAAACGCTTAAAACGTGAATTATTATTTGAATATTATTGGTATAGACGACATTTTAAGGTGCTAAGGCAATTGGAGAGCCCTCTGGGGTTTTTTGGTGCGGTCTTCGTCATTTCGTCTATTTTTCTCCTCGTGATTATTGGTCAGGCATTTGCCGCGATTTTCAGAAATATGATTCCCGTAGTGAAAGGATCAGATATTGCCGGTGTATATTGGACCTCTATTATTCTGGCGATAAAATTTACTATAGTCTTACTTATATTTATCGTGTCCTTAATCATTGTTTTGTTTATTAAGTTTTCCCGAAAAAGGTAGACAAAAAAACTTTATTTAAGGAAGCTGCGATTTCCTTATTTTAGAAGATGAAACAGAAATGATGAATTTAGCATTATAATGCTTAAATTCTTATATTTACAAGAAAAATAAACAATAACCTTTATTGCAGGTTATTATTGCATGTGGTAAAATTTATTAGCTGAGGGGGGAAAGAAGTTGGAAGCATATATTGCCATTCTTGGGCAAATATTTAATGTCACTATGGTTTTGATTCAAGTGTTGATCATTTTTGTAACCCTCTATTATTTTACACTTGCAATTGTTGGCTTGTATCGGAAACCTGAGAGAAAAGATTATGATCTTGTTAAGAAATTTGCAGTTATTGTGGCTGCTCATAATGAAGAAGCAGTTATAGGTCCCTTGGTGAATAATCTGAAGAATTTAGATTATCCTGAGGAACTTTTTGATGTTTATGTTGTAGCGGATAATTGCAACGACAAAACAGCATTAATAGCCAGACAAGAAGGAGCCATTGTTTATCAGAGAGTAAATCACCAAAAACGAGGTAAAGGTTATGCATTGGAATGGATGTTTAACAAGTTGTTCAACCTAAAGAAAGAATATGATGCTGTCGTGCTTTTTGACGCGGACAACCTTGTCAAGGGTGACTTCCTTCAAGAAATGAATTACAAGCTCTGTGAAGGCGCTAAGATTGTTCAGGGTTATATTGATTCCAAGAATCCGTTCGATACATGGGTAACGAATACGTTTTCTATTGCTTTTTGGTTAATGAACCGTATGATCCAATTGGCTCGTTTTAATTTAGATATTTCTAATGTACTGGCGGGAACAGGTATGTGTATATCCTGTGATGTATTGAAGAAATTCGGATGGGGTGCCCACTCCTTAACAGAAGACTTAGAGTTTACGATGAAAGCTTTATCTCATGGGGTTAAAACGACTTGGGCCCATGATGCGGTAGTCTATGATGAAAAGCCTTTAACCTTTATGCGTTCCTGTATTCAGAGAAAAAGATGGGCACAGGGTCAGGTAGATATTGCCGGGAGATATTTTTTTATTCTCTTATTTAAAGGTTTTAAAGAAAAGAAATGGATGTATTTTGATGCCGCTATTCATGTTTTTCAACCCTACTTTTTAATGATCACCACTCTATTTCTTTTTGTTCAAATTCTTCCTGTATTACAGGACTCGTATTATAATGTGTTTGCAGAGCTCATTCCTTATACAGTATGGCAAATTGTTTCAAGTGGGATTACGATTTTTCCGGTGGTGTCTCTTTACTTAGACAGAGCGCCGTTGAAAGCATATTTTGGGTTGATCCTTTATCCGATATTTATGTATAGCTGGGTGCCGATTATTTTCTTAGGGTTTATCGACCGCAATAAAAAAGAATGGTCACATACTCTTCATACCCGTTCAATCAGCTATAAGGATATGGTCACAAAGGAAGCTCAGGCAAAGGAAGAAAAGGTTGTGGAACTGAAATCTTAGCAGCGCTAAAAATGTACTTAGGGCAATAAAATAATTGATAAAAAACGAGAACGACATGTTTAATGACGCTCTCGTTTTTTAGTTTACTCCTCTGGTATCAATCCTTATTGTGATATCGTGACACTGTCTCCATCCAAAATGTTTAGGGGCTCAGAAACGATGATTTGCTCTTCCGGATTCAGACCGCTAATCACAACAGTGTAAGCATCTCCGGCTAAACCAAGTTTAAGCGGTGTTCTGACAGCCTTGCCGTCTTTAATCAGATACACATAATCAGAGCCATTTTGCTGAAATAAAGAGGTATTCGGAACTGCAAGGGGGGCATTGATTTCATATTTGATGGAAGCACTCCCGGTCATTCCGATTCTCAAAGTGTGGTTAGCGTTTTCAACTTTAATTTTTACAGGAAAGAATTGCCCGGTTGAAACGGAAACAGGGCTGATGAAGATAATTGTGCCCGAATAGGTGGTTCCGGGGACGCTGTCGGTAATAATATCAACTTTTTGACCGACTTTGAGATAGTTGACCATGGATTCGGAGATATTACCATTTAAAATGAGATTCTGTTCGGAAACGAGAGAGACAATAGGAGTACCGGTCGTAACGCTTTCCCCAGGAGTCACATTGCATGAAGCGATAACTCCATCCAAAGGGCTTTTGAGATCAGCCTTATCAAGATTATTCTCAATGGTTTGGATACTATTTTGGGCAGCATCAAGTCCGGACCCCTGAGCTGTTTCATATTGTGACTTCGCCAAATTTAATTTGCTTGTGATCTGCTCATAATCCTGCTGGGAAACACTTCCGGTCTGATAAAGCTCCTGATAGCGATTATAAGCTTTCTGAGCGTCATCGTAAGAGATCTTAGCCTGATTTACGGCCTCAACACTTTTGCGGTAGTTTGATTGAGCCAATTGGAGCTGGAGTGAAAGGTCTCTCTTGTCCAGAGATAAAAGGACTTCTCCTTTTCTGACTGCCTGTCCTTCTTTAATATTCAGGGTAGTCACAGTGCCGGTCAGCTGTGAAGAGACGGCAGCACTTTGCTCTGCGTCTAATATTCCGGAAACCGATATGGTCCCGCTTATTTTCTGACTGCCGGCAATCCCAGATTTAACGTTTTTGCTCTCGGAGCTTTGGGAGTTTCCACATCCCGCAATAAACACTGTCAGGTAAAAACACAAGAATGTCAGTAAGGCTTTTTTAGGTATATTCATTTCTTTCTCTCCCTTATTCTGCTAGATGTATTCTGATTTCTGCGCTGATGCCCGGAAGCAATTGTAAATCCGGATGAATGGGGAAACGAATTTTGATGGGAATGAGCTGAGTGACTTTGGTAAAGGTGCCGCTGGAGTTTTGAGCGGATATAATGGAGAAGGTAGATGCTGTAGCCTGTCCTATTTCGCTGACTTTTCCCTGAAATGTCTGGCCAGGGACGGAATCTATGGTAATATCAACTGGCTGACCGATCCTTATTCGGGATATTTTATTTTCTTCAATATTGGCGGAGATATAGATATCATTAGTATTGGCAATGATGGCCAGGGTTTGATTAGGGTTGACGATCTCTCCTTCTTGCACAGCAGTCTTAATAATCTGGCCGGTAACAGGAGCAACGATTTCAGCTTTGCTGATACTCATGCTTCCGGTTTGCGGCAGCGTTTTGACACTGATCGCAGAGCTGCTGGCTACGGAATTGGTATCTTGCCGGCCCAAGGTTTGGCCAGCTTTGACGATGGAGCCCTCCTGAGCCGTCCAGGAAGTAATTTTGCCCGTGATTTGAGGGGAGACAATGATTGTAGCGGCAGCAATTCTTGAATCATCTGTCTTTATATAATATTTATTTTGGTGCCAGTAATAACCGAAAATACAGGCACCCAGGAAGACCATGATGATCAGAAGAATAATGATAATTTTTTTTTTGTTTTTCATGTTTGCCTCCAAAATGTTTAGTCAGAATAAAATATTATTCCATGATGATTGAATGATCTGTTTCTGAAGTTGAGCCTGCTGAGGGAATCTCCTTAGAAGGTGATTTAAGCTCTTTTTTTCGAGGAAGAAAGAAGGTAAGGAAAAAGGCCGGTAAAGTGATCAGTGCCGTGAGAAAAAATAAGTTGTCAATTGCTTTGACAAAAGCTAATTTAGCAATGTTGATCTGAAGGAGGGTCATAACAGTTGTACGATCTGCAACTCCTGAAACAATCAAGCTCTTCAAATTATCATCATTGATCGTCCAGTTGAGATAAGCAGTAAAATAGGTGTTGTTATCGTTTAGCAAAATAGTAAGAAACGCCAGCCCAAAAGCTCCCGCCACTCTGCTGATGATATTCGTAATAGCAGAACCGCGGCCAATTTTATCGGCAGGAAGCGCGTTCATAATGGCAGTTTGGACAGGCATCATGGTAAGCCCCATTCCGATTGAGCGAATACAGTTCCAGCCGATTATTGTGCTGAGAGGGGTATTCAGATTAAGATTTGTAAAAAGATACGTACTGAAGGATATCAGCAGGATTCCGATTGAAACTGGAGGGATGGGACCAAAACGGTCGTAAAGTTTTCCTGATATCGGGAGAAAAATGCCGCTGACTAAGGCCGGAGGAAGCATAAGCAGACCAACCTTCAGAGCACCCAAACCTCGAATTGACTGGAGAAAAAGGGGGACATAAAATAAGCCCGCATACATGCCTATAGTAACGATAACCATGATCAAGTTCCCCATAGCAAAGGAAGGGTTCTTAAATACTCTTAAATCCAGCAGGGGATTGGGCGTAGTCAATTCGTGAAAAACAAATAAAATGAATAAAGCTATGCTTGAGTAAATAAGCAGAACGATTGAGATAGAAGTCCAGCCCCAATCTTGTCCCTGGCTAAGAGCCAGGAGAAGACAGAAGAGCGCGGAGGAAGAGGTCAGACAGCCTAAGATATCAAAAGAACCGGCATGATTTTGGGGAAACTCTGGAATCAAAGAAGCCGCCAACAAGATCCCGATAATCCCGATGGGAACATTGATTGTAAAAATCCAACGCCAATTGACATACTCGACTAAGTATCCGCCCAGTGTTGGGCCTAAAGCCGGAGCAACCATCATGGATATGCCGAACATTCCCATAGCGCTGCCTATTTTTTCTCGGGGAACAATTTTATATAACATGGACATTGTCGTAGGCATAATCATACCGCCTCCAATGGCCTGAATCACCCTTGCGGCAATTAAAAAGTTCTCTGATAAAGCGATGGAGCACAGTGCCGAACCCAGAGTGAAAGAAAACAAAGAATAGAGATAGAGCCGCTTATAGCCTAAATAGTCGCCCAACCAACCGCTTGTTGGAACAATGACCCCTAAGGCTAGCATATAAATCGTAACAACCCATTGAATATGAGAGGTAGTCGTCTGAAAATCATTCATCATTGTGGCAATAGCGACATTGACGATACTAGAATCCAGCATTGCCATGATCGGACCAATAAAAATAATCAATAGAGAAAGCTGCCATTTCATCCCCTGTCGATCAGCAGCAGGGATTGGGGTTATTTCGTCCATCGGCTACCTCCTCAGAAGCTTCAAGTAAAATCTTATCTATTTTCTTTAGTTCTCCTATCATACCAAGCCATAACTCTTCAGAAAAAGAGTTGTTTGCAGGAGAGAAGATCTCCTTGAGAATTTCTTCAATGACCAGGCGGTTTTCCATATGTTTAGGACCAAGAGTCACCAGTACCACTCTGCGGTCGTCAGGAATACGGGATCGAACGACCAGGCCTTTCTTTTCCATACGATCCAGAATTCCTGTCAAGGTACTGTTTGGAATGCCAAGATGATTGGCCAGTTCTGTAGTCTTGCAAGAGGAGGAGTGTTTTAAGGCATGAATGATCCACATTTCTACGGCTGTCAGATTATCTTTACATCTATTCTGAAACAGTTTGACGGCCTGATTGTGAATACGGTGACAGGACTGAAAAAACTCTAAAATAATCTTTTCATCCATAAATTCACACCTCCTTTATTTCGAAGTCGTTTATTTCGAAGTCGAATTAAACATGATTAAATACTATAACTGAAACCATAAACTGTCAATAAAAAAAAGACTTCATCCTCAATATGATCATGGGCTTTAGATCAGATAAATCCTTGATTTAAAGGAAAAAATCCTTTGACAGAAAATCAAATTTTGTGTATACTGTTAAACGTCACAATATACAGGGGCGATTAGCTCAGCTGGGAGAGCGCCTGCCTTACAAGCAGGATGTCGGCAGTTCGATCCTGTCATCGCCCACCATTTGTGGCCCCGTGGTGTAGTGGTTAACATGCCTGCCTGTCACGCAGGAGATCGTCGGTTCAAGTCCGATCGGGGTCGCCATTTGCCTCGGTAGCTCAGTCGGTAGAGCAGAGGACTGAAAATCCTCGTGTCGGCGGTTCGATTCCGTCCTGAGGCACCATTTTTTCACGCGGGTGTAACTCAGTGGTAGAGTGTCACCTTGCCAAGGTGAAAGTCGCGAGTTCGAATCTCGTCACCCGCTCCATTGTGTCTTCGGCGGCATAGCCAAGTGGTAAGGCAGAGGTCTGCAAAACCTTTATCCCCCAGTTCAAATCTGGGTGCCGCCTCCAAATCCTGCCGAAGTGGCGGAACTGGCAGACGCACGGGACTTAAAATCCCGCGGGAGTTAAATCCCGTACCGGTTCGATTCCGGTCTTCGGCACCATTTTCTTGGGTTTGTAGCTCAGCTGGTTAGAGTACTGCGTTGACATCGCAGGGGTCGGAGGTTCGAGTCCTCTCAAACCCACCATTTTCAAAAACGAAAAGACCTCGTAAACGTTGATTTTAAGCGATTTACGGGGTTTTCATTTTTAATAAATTGGGGCTTGGACATCTTAATTATAAATCCGTAAAAACCCCGCAGAATCCGTAGATATCAATAGGTCTGGACTATCTAGATTGACAAATCCACAGACAAAATCTCGGGCAAAATTAAATTGAAAACACTCAGTCCTTAAATATTAGGGATTGAGTGTTTTTATTTGTCTCAATTATTTTAAAACGATCAAAAGGTGGAACACGAGCAAGTAGTATTCCTTGTAGGACAACTACTTGTTTAGCTAATTTTGATTCAGTTTCTGAATTCGCTTTTTGTCTAATTGTATTCTTGCCGAATTATTTGAATAATGGATTTTAATGCTTTTTCAAAGTATAATGTTAATAAGTGAAAGCAATACTCGTTAGAAGGTGTTAAGATGAGATCATTTTTTAATATAGTTAATTCTATGGATGGCAATATGCTATCTAGTTAAAATTATAGTAAGATGCTGACTATTGGACTATTCGTGCAAAATGAATTAATAGAAAGTAACATTTACCGAAATAAAGTTCGGTAAATCTCAATAAATCAGGAATTACCGAAAAGATATACGTGAACGCCATAGTTATGTGAAAGATGGCGCAAAGTGACGCGACATCGTGTCGCGTCTGATATATAAGAAGGTATCTTTTAGAGTCCATAATATAATTACTTTGGAGGGGTTTGAATGGGACGTTTAGACGATAATTGGAAGGAAGGTAAAAGATTTTTACCAATTCTATCAGGTGAAGATGAGGGCTTTAAAAAACTATTTGATGAAAAAACTAATAGAATTAATAGAGATAACTATGAAGGACATGGTTTTGCATGGGAAATAATGAATAATTGTCAAGAAATAGTATTAGGTTATGAAGAAAAAGTTGGATACTGCTTAAATCTTGTTTTAAGAAGTATTGATATGAAGACCTTTGAAATAATTGTCGAGGCTGCACTACAAATGCAATGTGGAGAAGATATTAATAAAGTTAGGGATATTATTGGAATTGCTATGATAAAAGATGTCCCAGTATTTGGAGATACTATTGAGCTTCATGAGAATTTAAAGGATATTCAGAGTAGCATAATCAAAGAAGGTTTTACTTCTTTTTTTGATGGGGAAGAAAAAAGAGTTAAGATAACGAGATTTAACGACTTTGATTTAAATAATAGTAAGGAAATCTTGAAAAACCTATCATGTTCTCATCTAATAACGCCCGGTGAAATAAGAATAGTGAATGAGAAAATATCAAGCGATTTTCGTCAATATGCAAATGCTGCAAAATTCATAGACTCTTTGCATTTAGTTATTAAAGAATTCTCCGAACTTCTTAAATCTAAAACGAGAAACGAAAACCAATTACAAGAATATATTACAAGAAACCCAATACTGTTTGGTACTGAGTATAAGTCTATTAAACCTAAGCATTGTCTAGGTAGTGAATATGAAATGGACTATGCATTACAGAGATTTGACGGTATTTTTGATTTGGTTGAGCTAGAATCAAGTAGTTTAGGGTTGTATACGAAAGATGGAAATCCTAGAGCTGAGTTAACTCATGCCGAACAGCAGATCCTGGATTGGCAAGAGTGGCTAGAAGAAAAAAATTTTTATGCTAGGGAATATTTGAAGGATATTCGGAGTCCAAAGGGTTTTGTTGTTCTTGGTAGAAGTGAGAGTTTGAATGATGATCTAAAGAAAAAACTAGCAAGAAGAAATCTTACATTCGGGAATAAGCTTCAGGTACTAACATATGATGATTTGTTAAATAAGGTAGAAACGTTTCTTGAAATAATAAAAAAAAGCAATTAATTTTTTATTCAAGTGCCGCCGTCCGTGGCGGCTCTGGCTTCGTGGGGTATAATGCTCCCATAGGATGAGACACAAAGCAGGGAAAAATAAGTTATACTGAAAACATGAATAAGCGAAACCATTATCCAGCCGAATTTAAAACCAAGGTAGTCCTGGAGGTAATACAGGAAGCCTCCACCGTCAATGAAATTGCCGCAAAGTACGGTATCAGTCCTGTTGTTATCAGCCGTTGGAAGCAAGAGTTTCTGGAACGAGCCGCGGAGGTATTTAAGAAAGGGCCTTCGGATGCCGAGAAAGAACTTGATAAACAGTAGCGTCACGTAGCAGAACTTGAACGCAAGGTTGGTCAGCTCACCTACGAAGTGGACTGGCTCAAAAAAAAATCTGGGCAAATTGTCGGAGCCGACTGGCAGAAAAAGTTTCGTTGACCGGGACAATCCCCGAATTAGCGTTAAGCGCCAGGCGCAATTGCTGAGCATTAACCGCAGCAGTGTTTACCGCCGTATTTCTGAGCAGAAGACCCTTTCCGATGCGGAATTATTTGTGATGCGCCGGATCGATGAGATCCACACGGGTGAGCCAACCTGGGGCTACCGAACCATTACAACAATCCTGAGAAGAGACTATGGCTTGCTTATCAACAGAAAACGAGTTCGCCGCATCCTGCGGGATATGGGGATTTACACAATTTATCCGAAACCCAATCTAAGCAAACGGTACCATTCCCAATACATCCGGCCGTACTTGTTGCGCAAGCTGGAAATCAACCGGCCGGATCAGGTGTGGGGGATAGACATTACATATATTCGAATGAAAAACCCGGCGACACGAGCTGCCTGAAAGAACATTTAGAAACCTTGGAAACCATCCTGGATGGAAAATTACCAAAGAGTATCATCGCCGATGCCGGTTATGGCAGTGAAGAAAACTATGAATATTTAGAGAGTAAAAAACGAAAGCATTTCGTAAAATACAACACCTTCCACAAAGAGGCCAGTAAGAAATGGAAGACAGATATCACCAGGACACAGAACTTTACCTATGATCATGAAAACGATGAATATATCTGTGGTCACGGCAGACCTTTGGTTTTTCTTTATGAGCAGCAGCGTAAAAGCGACAATGGCTATAAGAGCCAGGTCCGGGTGTATGAATGTCTGGAGTGCTCCGGTTGCCCGCATCGGGAGCGTTGTGTAAAGTCGGCTAAAGAGTTCGCAGGCAGACGGATCTATATTAATCTTAAACTGAACAAGTATAAGGAACAGGCCCGCAAGAATCTATGCTCGCAAGAAGGCTTAAAGATGAGAAGCTTGCGGCCGGTTGAGGTGGAGAGTGTCTTTGGCGATATAAAAGGGAACTTCGGGATGCGAAGATTCCTGTTAAAGGGATTGGAAAAAGTAAGATTGGAGTGGGGGTTACATTGCATTGCTCATAATATGAGAAAGATGGCGGCAGTAACAGCCCCATAATTGATAGTGACAAAAAATTGTCCTGGATATGTAAACGGGGGACGTCGCGAAACTAATGTTTCGTTACGTCCCCTTTGCAATTATGATTTTGCTGCGTTTGACACCAGCCAAGCGCTTTTTTCGTTTAGATACGAAACAATTTGATCAATGGTGACACGCACAGCATCATCATCATGATAAAAAATAGGCAGGCAAAACGTCAGGGTGGATATTTTTAACTTTCATACTTTTAGCTCCTCTGGGGGATTCTATATGCTGAAATGAAAAAATGACAAGGAGGGTTTGTCATGCTGTGTGCAGAAGTTTCGGTCTATCCCCTGAAAACGAATAATGCCACCCAAGTTATTGACGGAGCTATCGAAGCGCTATCCCGGGAACAGGTAAAGTACAAAGTTGGTTCGATCAGTACCCATATTGATGGCAATGATGAGCAGGTCTGGTCCGGTATTAGAAAGCTCTATGATGAGGCGAAAAAAACAGGCGAGGTCAATATGGTTGTGACTTTTTCCAATGCCGAACACTGAGGGGATCAAATTTCTCATCGTGAAAATCAACTATTCAAATGGTAACCTATTTGAATAGTTTTTTGCATCTTAAACAAGCGCTTACTCCGGCGGATATGAAGCTGGAAACATCCCCTTTGAAACAAAAGATTAAACCTGAATTCGGCAAAATCAGGCTTGCTACGATCAGTGATAACGAGAAGATCAAGATCTATGATAACTGAGAAGTCAGGATCTATTCGGATTGAGAAAACCAAGTTCTAAAGAATGAAAATTGCTTCCAGCCCAAAATGACTGGAAGCAATTTTCGCACTTAACCTCGGAAAGCGGGATACTAGCCGATCATTGAGGAAAGATCTTCAGCGGGAGTTGTAATGCCGCCAATTCCAAACGTCTCAACCAGAATTTTGGCGACATTGGGAGAAAGAAAACCGGGCAGTGTAGGACCGAGATGAATATTCTTCACTCCCAGTGACAGCAGGGCCAACAGAACCAGAACGGCTTTCTGTTCATACCAGGCGATATTATAAACGATCGGCAAGTCGTTAATATCATTCAGATCAAAAACCTCTTTAAGCTTGAGAGCGATGACGGCAAGGCTGTAGGAATCATTGCATTGTCCGGCATCGAGTACACGGGGGATACCGCCGATATCGCCAAGATTGAGCTTATTATACCGATACTTGGCACAACCGGCAGTAAGAATAACCGTATCTTCAGGCAGGGAGGCAGCAAAATCCGTATAATAGGATCTGGTTTTTGCCCTGCCGTCACAGCCGGCCATAACGACAAATTTCTTGATGGCCCCTGATTTCACGGCTTCAACCACTTTGTCAGCCAGGGCAAGAACCTGCTGGTGGGCAAAACCACCTACAATTTGGCCCTTTTCCAATTCGGTTGGCGGAGGACATGTTTTGGCCAGAGTAATGATTTCGGAAAAATCTTTGGGATTATTCCCAACTCTGTCCGCGATGTGTTTAATCCCTTCAAAACCGACGATACTGGTCGTAAACAGTCTGTCCCGATATGAATCTTTAGGTGGAATCAGACAGTTTGTGGTTAACAAGATAGGGCCGTTAAAGCTGGCGAACTCTTCGCCCTGTTTCCACCAGGCATTGCCATAGTTGCCCGCGAAGTGGGAGTATTTTTTGAAAGCGGGATAATAATGGGCGGGGAGCATTTCACTGTGTGTGTAGACATCAACACCGGAACCTTCCGTTTGCATGAGAAGTTCTTCCAGATCCTTTAGATCATGTCCGCTGATTAAGATACCAGGATTGCTGCGGACACCAAGATCAACCGTAGTGAGCACAGGATTACCGTAAGTGTCGGTATTTGCTTTATCGAGAAGGGCAAGGACACTTACACCGTATTTACCGGCTTCTAAAACCAGCGCAACGAGCTCATCGGCGGATAGGGAAGGATCAAGAGTAGCCACGAGGGCCCTGTTGATAAAACTAAGAATTTCTTCGTCAGCAAAGCCGAGGACTGCGGCGTGGTGATAATAAGCGGCCATTCCCTTAAGTCCGTAAATAAGCATATATTGCAAGGAACGGATATCTTCGTTTTCTGTGGCAAGAATACCAACGTCAGCGGCTTTGGCAGCAAATTCTTCACTGCTGCCGGCGGTCCACTCAGCGGCTGCGGGGATATTTTCCAAACGAATATGAGAATCGGCAAGAGCTTGCTTGAGTTGACCACGCAAGGTTAGACCCTCTTTAATTTTAGCCTCAATCACAGCATGATCGAAATTTACATTTGTTACTGTCGTAAAAAGACTGTCAATAATGTATTTATCCGCATCGGCAGGGACAATCCCATTTTTTTTGGCCTGAAGAGCATAATAAGATAAACCCTTTGTCACAAAAATCAACAGATCCTGTAAATTGGAGACATCAGAGGTTTTACCACATACCCCCGCTTTGGAGCAACCATGATTACCGGCTGTTTCTTGACATTGATAACAAAACATTGACATAGAGTGACCTCCTTTAGAATATTTTTTCTAGATCTATCGTAATGTCTGGAAGATCGTAAGGCGGTAACCTATGTTACAATGATCATATAAAAAGGTTTGACAAAGGCTTATCCCTGCTTTGATCATGAATTGACCGGAGGGTATGATTGTGGAGAGAATCCTTGCTGCATTAACTTTCTGTCCTTTATTTCAGAAATTAAGTATTCAGCAGATGAAAGAGATGACCAAAGAGATGACATTTCAATTGGCTCACTATCAGAAAAATGATGTTCTGGCTATCGAAGGTGATCCCTGTACCAAAATCGGTATTGTCATCGAGGGAAGAGTAGAGATAAACAAATTATTAGCAAATGGGAAAAATGTGAACATGGAGACGTTAAGCAGAGGGGATGTTTTCGGGGAGGTCATTTTATTCCTGGGAAACAGCTATCCGGCAACCATTGTTGCCTCCCAAAAATCGGAGGTATTGTTTGTTTCTAAGGAAGAAATATTAAAAATGCTTGCTTTAAACAGAGATTTGATGGAAGGAGTTTTACATTTATTTGCCCAAAAAATTTTTTTGCTCAACCAAAAGGTGACCTTGCTTTCTTTGCAGACTATCCGGCAGAAATTAACCTGGTATCTCTTAAAGGAGTATAAACGGCAGAAAACATTAGAAATCAACCTTGAAAACTCAAAAGTAAGCTGGGCTGAAAAAATTGGGATACCCAGGCCTTCGCTTTCAAGGGAATTAATAAATATGCAGGATGACGGATTGATTATCTTAGATAAAAATAAAGTGAAGATCGTTGAACTAAAAAAACTTGAAGCATGTCTCTACTCATGAATCTTTCTGAAACAGGATTTTCACATGCTTCCCGACAAGACAAAACAGAAAGACAATTCCGGCCCATCCGATAAGAGGATAATAGATCACAACAGATTCTGAAAAACCATAGCGGGCCAGAAGGACAGCGATGGCACAGGCAAGGAAAGAATAGGCGACTCGGGATGCTTTATCGGTGGAAAGCCGTAAAGTGAAGCCATACAAGATACTGACAGCGGTAGTATAGATCTCCAACAAGATAATTATCCCATATCCCCAGGGGATCAGAAAATGAATTCGGGAAGCCAGATAGAGCATAGGGACTTGGTGGCCGGCAGTTTGAGGGAAAGTACAAACAAGGGCGAAATTGATCGCCAGGATTCCTGCTCCCAATCCAAGGCAGCCGAATGTAGCGCCCAGGGCATTTTTCTTCTGATCAGTGGATAAACGACCCAGAGAAGATAAGATGGCCAGAGCAAGAATGATATTATAGGAAACATAAAGGACGGAAGAAGTAATCCAGCTTTTGGTTGCGCCAAGGGAACCGGTCTGTATTAATGAAAGATTGGAGATCCCTGTAGAATTAAGGGCAAAAGTAAAAACCGATACCCCCAATACAGCCGCCAACATGAAAGGAACGACTATGCTGATGGCTTTGATGACATTATTTTGGCCGGAAACCACAGTAAAAAAAGTCAAAGAGAGCATGACCAGACTGCCTGCAACAGGCGGCAGACCAAAAAGATCGTTGAAGACGGCCCCGGCCCCGGCGGCCATAACAATTAATACGGAGATAAAGCTGATGGTCAGAAGTCCATCAATTAAACGGCCTAATTTTCTCCCCATAATATAAGCAATGAGATCATAATGGTTTTTCGCTTTGATCCGCTGGGAAAAATGCATGATTAACCAGGAAAAGTAGCCAAAGAAGATGGTTGCCATGATGATGCCCAGCAATCCCGGTTTACCAAAGACAGTAAAAAATCTGAAGATTTCCTGCCCTGTTGCGAATCCGGCACCAACGACCGTGCCGATTAAAGAACAGGCGATGGTGGTCACGGATAAGTGTTGTTTCTGGATCACTTTATTCCCCCGCAAAATAAATAGACAATAGTTTATACTATTATATGGAGACCGGCCCTATAATAAGTACTAAAAGGTTAATGACGGAGGTAAAAATGTTTTCAAAGAGGAAGCCGATTTATACTACTTTTATTATTCTTGTATTTTGCTTTTTTATCATCTGTGGCCTTAGCAGTTTCCGGGAAGAGCAATTGGCGGTCAAAATCGCTGTGCAGCAGGTCAATAATGCCTTGGTGAAACTGGCTCCCCTTATTGAAACAAATCAGCTTAAGGACCTGATTCAGACCAGAGCAGAAGACAACTCTTATTATGGCTTATTGAGTCAGCAGCTTGGCCAATCCGCTGCGGATTACGGTCTGGCCGGCCTTTATATTGCAGCCAGAACTGCAGATAGCAAATGGTATCATATTGCAGACAGCAGACCGGTTTCCGATCCGCTGCACAGCCAGTTGGGACAAGAGGAAATCAGTGCTCCGGTAACTTGGGAAAAAGCCATTCGCGGAGTCAGGATCGAGCCGGAACTGACCCGAGGCGACAGGGGTACCGTTATTTCTTCTTACGTATCACTTCAGGATGAAAAAGGACAGATCTATGCCTTTATCGCGGGAGAATACAATGCGGCTCAGATTTCTGATTTTATTTATGTTACGCTATATGTGCAGCTGGGGATAATATTGCTGTCCCTCGTGATGATTGGCTGGGTTTGGAGGAAGGCCATGAAAAAAGAATAATCTTCTCAAAAGCTGATATAGTGAAGATTAAATTGGAATAAGAGGTCTCCCTTACGGAAATATTAGGTAATAAAGCCGCATATATTTTTCTGGAGGGATGACATGGAATATTTGACTATTGAATTAGCGACTTCCGGTTTTCAAGAGGGGTTAATGACAGCCTTGACAAATCTGCGGGACAAAGACCGGATTCCGCTGAATCTATTGGAATTATCACGCGGCCGGAATTATAAGGTGTGCTGCGAGTTTCCCCGTCTTAAAGAGGAGGGGCAGGGCAGGACCGCTGTTTTGATCTATTTATATTATTTGGCCAGGGCCCTTGCGGATAATGTCATCAGGATTTGGGAAAAAAATGATTCCAGGAAATTGTTGTGTACGGAATATGGTATTGCTCAAGGAGAGACAGAGAAAATCATAGAAAGGCTCAGCTCTTCAGGGAGCAAAAAAAGAGATGTCTTGACCAGGTCTTTTCTGGAATATTTCCAAAACAACACTTATCTGGATCTGGACGGGTTTATGTGTTTCCGGGCCCATGAATATAAAGCTCAGTACAGACAGGCCCTTTCCAAAGCCGTGAATGATTATGAGCAACAGCGGGAAGATGAGATTTTTATTCAAATTTTAGAGAGATTCATGGATGCTCAGGATCAAAAAGTGAAGACACTGGACCTTGTGATGAAAGAAAAGCTGATTCTCATCTGTGATCAAAAAGGGAAACGGATAAAGGAAGATCATTTTGATGAGAATTACGGGGATCTGGTGATCAGCATTATTCTCAAATATGCGCCTGAAAGAGTGATCATACACTCCGGTAACCTGGACCAGAAGGGAGATCCGAATTTCCTTTTGCTTTTGAAAGAGGTTTTTAAAGGTAAAGTGAGCTATTGCACGGGCTGTTCATTATGTCAAGAATAATTAATTGAAATAACAGGTTCCGTAATTGACAAGGGAAAAAAACTAAGATAAGCTAAAAAGAAGAAATGATGACGGATTAATACGAAGAAGGGGACAGTAACCCTACAAAGCAGGTTAAAGAGAGGAATGCCGGGGCTGTAAGCATTCTGCCTGTTGTCAGGTGAAGACCACCCTGGAGTGCCGGACGGAAACAGCAGGAGTATGAACGGCCGTTGCCCCCGCGTTAAGGGGGACTGGAGAAAAATGGAGTCCAAGAGAATTGGCTTTTCATTTTATTTGGGTGGAACCACGGGAATGCAGCTCTCGTCCCATAAGGGATGAGGGCTTTTTATATTTCAGAGAAAATAAAAATTTGGGAGTGATACCGGTGATTAAAGTAAGGTTAAAAGACGGTTCGGAGAAAGAATTCCAGGAGGGGATAACTCTTGGTGAACTGGCAGTTTCTATTTCCCCGGGCTTGGGCAGAATTGCCGTAGCGGCCAAGGTCAACAATGAAACGAAAGATCTTTCAAGCATATTGAGTACGGATGCTGAAGTGGAGATTCTTACGATGGACAGTGAGGAAGGATTAGAAATCATGAGGCATTCCTGTGCCCATTTACTGGCCCAGGCTGTTCAGGAGCTTTATCCCGGAACGCATTTCGGCATCGGCCCGGCAATTGCCAACGGCTTCTACTACGATTTTGATTCAGAGCATATCTTCACCCCGGAAGATCTTGAGAAGATCGAACAGAAAATGAAGAAGCTGGCCAAAGAGGGCCAGAAGTTTACAAGACAGGAATTGGCCCGGCAGGAAGCATTAAGCTTTTTTGAACAAAAAGGAGAACAATATAAAGTTGAATTAATCAGAGATCTGCCGGAGGAGGCTGTGATTTCCGTATACGCTCAGGGGGATTTTGCGGATCTTTGCGCAGGGCCCCATCTTCCTTCTACTAAACCGATTAAAGCGTTTAAACTGCAGAGTGTTGCCGGAGCCTATTGGCGAGGCAGCGAAAAGAATAAAATGCTGCAGAGGATTTATGGTCTGGCTTTTGCCAAGCAGACCGAGCTGGATGATTTTTTGTTTAAATTAGAAGAAGCGAAAAGACGTGATCACCGTAAATTGGGAATGGAACTTGACCTTTTCAGCCTTCATGATGAAGGCCCGGGGTTCCCTTTCTTTCATCCTAAGGGAATGGTTATCCGGAATTTGCTTGAAGACTTTTGGCGTAAGGAACATTTTAAAAGGGGATATGTGGAGATCAAAACACCGATCATTCTCAACAGGGCATTATGGGAACAATCAGGGCATTGGGATCATTATAAAGAGAATATGTACTTTACGAAGATTGATGGTGTTGATTTTGCAGTCAAGCCGATGAATTGTCCGGGCGGGATGATTATGTATAAAACCAAACTGCGCAGTTACCGAGACCTGCCTATCAGGTGCGGGGAGCTTGGCCTTGTGCACAGGCATGAGCTGTCAGGCGCGCTGCATGGGCTGCTGAGGGTAAGGAATTTTACGCAGGATGATGCCCATATCTTTATGCTTCCATCACAGATTAAGGATGAAATCATCAGGGTCATTAATCTTGTCGATGATTTCTATAAGGTATTTGGGTTTGAATATCATGTGGAGGTTTCGACAAGACCGGAAAACTCCATGGGTTCGGATGAGGAATGGGAAATGGCCACAAGGGCTTTGACTGAGGCTTTGGAAGCCTTAAATATGAGCTATAAGGTTAACCCCGGGGATGGCGCTTTTTACGGACCTAAAATCGATTTTCACTTAAAGGATTGTCTGGACAGAACCTGGCAATGCGGTACGATCCAGCTTGATTTCCAAATGCCGGAGAAATTTGACCTCAATTACATTGGGGAAGACGGGGAAAAACACCGTCCTGTAATGATCCACAGGGTGGTGTATGGAAGTATTGAGAGATTTATCGCCTTGCTGACCGAGCACTATGCGGGGGCTTTTCCGGTCTGGCTCGCACCGGTTCAGGTGAGAATTTTACCGATCAGCGACAAGCACAGTGAATATGCCGCTAAAGTCGCTGAAACGCTTAAAGAGATGGACATCAGAACGGAAATTGATGAACGCCGGGAAAAAATCAGCTATAAGGTTCGTGAGGCCCAAACGGAAAAGGTCCCCTTTGCACTGGTGGTGGGAGATCAGGAGGCTGAGGAAGGCAGTTTGGCCGTACGGCGTTATGGGGAACAGAATACTGTAAAAATGAGCAGGGAGGAATTCCTGGCCACGATTATTGAAGAGATTCAAACGAAGAAGATCAGATGATCTCAGGTCAATGGATTTTGGCATTGGCAAAGCAGATTCCCATAGTCATGATAAACGCAGATGAACAGAAAGTGCCAAACAATAGATCGGGAGGGGAAAGGTATGTGGGAAAGAAAACTGAGCGACTATAAGGTTGGGGAATCTTTTATGGCATTTTTCCTGATTCGGAAAGCAGAAAGTAAAACAACAGCTGCCGGGAATAAATATCTGGATATGATATTTGGTGATTCCAGCGGGGAAATCAGTGCCCGGTGGTGGGACTGTAAGGAAGAGGACGAACTTGAGTATGTCAAGAATACTCTGGTTAAGGTCAAAGGCATTGTAGCTGAATGGCAGGGCAGAAAACAAATCAAGGTTGAAAAAATGCGGGCAGCAAATGAACAGGATGGTGTGAATATTGGGGATTTTGTGCCGATCGCGCCGTGGGATCCTCAAGACATGTATAAAGAGCTTCACGAGTACACGATGAAGATAGGCCATACCGGAATAAGGGACCTTGTTCAATTTATTATTTGTGAATCAGGAGAGAGAATATTAACTTTCCCGGCAGCCATGCAAAACCATCATTCGGTGAGATCCGGTCTCCTCTACCATACTCTTACTATGCTCAGGGCGGGGGAAAAATTGCTGGAAGTTTATGATTTCTTGAACAAGGATTTGCTCCTTGCCGGTATTATCCTGCATGATATTGCCAAGTTGGATGAAATAAACGCCAATCCTTTAGGCATTGCATCCGACTATACCATGGAAGGTCAGCTTTTAGGCCATATTATCCAAGGTGTCAAGAGGATAAATCAGGCCGCCCGGAATACCAATCTTGATGCGAGGACTGCGGCACTTCTTGAGCATATGGTTTTAGCCCATCATTATGAACCGGAGTTTGGGAGCCCGAAAAGGCCTATGATCCCAGAGGCCGAAATATTGCATTATCTGGATATTATTGATGCCAGGATGTTCGATATGAAGAAAGCGCTTGAGCAAGTGGAGGAGGGAGAATTTACCGAAAAAATATGGACCTTAAATAACAGGAAGCTTTATAAGCCGCAGCATGCCCTTGTGCAGGCCGACGATCAGGAACAGGAAGAATAGATAGAACAAAAGAATGAAGAGAACAAGGAAAATAGAAAGAAAAAAGAGAGATTGACAAAATAGATTGACAGAGAGCTCTGAAGTTGTGTATACTATTAAAGCCAAGTAGAAGCCATCCGCTTCTCACCTCATGGCGGCAGCTTTATGAGGTAAGTGGGTTTTTGCTCATTATTGTAGTAAGGAAGACGGGTGGAAGTCCGTCTTTTTATTTTTGCATTTGGCAATTAAATTCGGGGGTGATTTCTTATCAGTAAGGATCTGCGGATTAATGATGAAATCCGGGCTCGGGATGTTCGATTAGTCAGTGAAGAAGGCGAACAGCTCGGGATAGTATCAATCAAAGAGGCTATGCAAATTGCCGGGGAAAAGGAATTGGATCTGGTTGAGATTGCGCCGACAGCCAAGCCACCGGTTTGTAAGCTGATGGATTATGGCAAATATAAATATGAGCAGGCGAAGAAAGATAAAGAAACGCGCAAAAAACAAAAAATTGTTGAGATCAAAGAAGTAAAATTACGGCCGAATATCGAAACGCATGATTTTGAGACAAAGGCCCGCAATGCGCAGCGTTTCTTACAGGATGGGGATAAGGTAAAAGTAACCATTATGTTCCGGGGAAGAGAAATCATGCATCCGGAACAGGGACGGGTTCTTTGTATCCGTCTGGCTGAATTTGTGGGAACGGATTCAACAATTGAACGTGAACCAAAAGTTGAGGGTCGAAACATGGTGATGATTCTGACCCCCACGAATACAAAGCATGACTAATATTGAGAAGGGGGTTTTCCAATGCCAAAAATGAAAACACATCGTGGTGCTGCCAAACGGTTCAAAAAGACCGGAACAGGCAAAATTGTGCGAGCCCACGCCTATAAAAGACATATTCTTGAGAAAAAGTCGCCAAAACGCAAGCGTAATCTGCGCAAATCAACAATTATGCATAAGACTGATGCCAAAAGAATTGAGCGCATGATCGCTTATCTGTAAGAACAGTGAATTATTACCACAAGGAGGTCTTCAACTATGGCCCGAGTAAAAAGAGGCGTAAGGGCGCATCAGCGTCATAAAAAAATATTGAAACTGGCCAGAGGATATAGAGGCAGAAAAAGCAAGCTCTTTAAGATGGCTAAACAACAGGTTGTCAAATCCATGGCCTATTCGTTTATTCACCGCAAACAGAGGAGACGCGATTTCCGCAGACTTTGGATTGCCAGAATTAATGCGGCTTCCCGTATGAATGACATTTCCTACAGCCGTTTGATGTACGGTCTTAAACAGGCCGGAGTCTTTGTGAACCGCAAGATGCTGGCTGATTTAGCAATCAATGATCCGGGGGCATTTACCAGCCTTTGTGATCTTGCCAAAGGTAAGCTGAATGAAGGGCCTGCTGTTCAGGCAAATGCCTAAGCTTTGATCCAATAGCGGAAAATTAAAATACGAAGAACAGAGTTCGATTTCTTTATGCAAGTATCGGACTCTTCTCGTATCCGGGGGGGATTCCGATGATCACTTCGGTGCGAAATGAACAGGTTAAACATATTGTATCCTTACATCAAACCAAAGGAAGAAAAACATCCCAACAATTTTTCGCTGAAGGGCGGAGATTTGTTGGTGAGGCATTAATGCGCAGCAAAAGGATAGAAAAGATATTCTATTGTCCGGCCAAAGGAAGTACATGGGAAAGAGAAAAGTTGGAAGAACTGATTTTAGAGGCGGGAAAATTGAGGATTCCGGCTGAAGAGGTTTCTGAGGACGTGATGAAAAGAATATCGGCCACAGAAGAACCGCAGGGGATTCTGGCCTTAATCAATCAGGAAGAATACTCGTGGGACGATATTCAGATTGAGCCGGATACCATACTGTTAATACTTGACGGTATTCGTGATCCGGGAAATTTGGGGACGATCCTCCGCGCTTCTCTGGCTGCCGGGGTGAAGAATGTTGTGCTGACACGAGGAACAGTGGATTATTATAATCCCAAAGTCCTGCGCAGCAGTATGGGAGCGGTTTTTTCCATGTGCATTCTCCAGGAAATAGAGAGGCCGGACATTTGGGCTTTCTGTCGCCAAAATCATTTAAACCTGGTTGTTTCTGCCTTGGAGGGCCAGTCTGTTTATCGTCAGAAAATGGATCAAAGCCTCCCTCTGGCTTTAGTTATCGGAAGTGAAGCCAATGGAGTAGCTCCGGAATTTTCGGAAATCTCCCCCAAAAAGATCATGATCCCCATGCAAAATAATGTGGAATCATTAAATGCAGCCTTAGCGGCAGGGATCCTTTTATTTGAGATCCGGCGGCAGGCCGATTTCTTGAAAAACACCAAATGAAATGATATAATGCAGGCAGTTGGATAAAGGAAGCGGCATTTGGAACCGGCCATGAAAGGTGGGTCTGACGATGACGACAGAAGAATGGTTCTGGAAAGCCTTTAAGGCCACCGGTTCTCCCGAATTGTTTCTGATCTACAATGTTCAGAGTAAAAAAAGAATAAGTCAAAGATGCGATGAACAGGAAAAAAGGAGTACCGGTCTTTAAGGGAGGTTGACCATGACTGAGAGTCGGCCAGACGGGAATCCTCCTCGCAAGAGGATGAATTTCACACTTGGGAGCATTGTTCGGCGGCCTGCCGTTAAAAGGCCTCAAGAGCGGCTTTTGCCGAATAAGGGTGGTACCGCGGGAAATTACTCTCGTCCCTGGCTGGGATGGGAGTTTTTATTTTTGTTTCGTTCAGTGAAAGGATGAAAAGTATGCGGGAAGAAATTAAAAAGATTAAAGAAGAATCATTGACATTAATACAGAGCGGTTTGACAAGGGACGAGTTGCAGGAGCTTAAAGTCAAAGTGATGGGAAAAAAAGGCTCCCTGACGGCATTGTTAAAACAACTGGGCAGTTTAAGCTCTGAAGAAAGACCGCTTGTCGGCCAAATCATCAATGAAGTCAGAGCGAGTTTGGAACAGGCTTGGGATGAAAAGATGAAAGAGCTGGAAGAGCAAGCCTTGTTAAAGAGGCTTGAGGAAGAATTTTTGGATATTACACTTCCCGGAATAATGATGCCGAGAGGGCATCAGCATCCGCTGACCAAAGTGATTGAGGAAATTGAAGATATTTTTATCGGAATGGGCTTTCAGATTGCGGAGGGGCCGGAGATTGAAACTGATTATTATAACTTTGAAGCGTTAAACCTGCCGAAGGACCATCCGGCCCGTGATATGCAGGATACTTTCTTCATTACAGAAGAGATCTTGTTAAGAACGCAGACCTCCCCTGTTCAGATCAGAACAATGGAAAAGCTTTGTCCCGGTCTTCCGGTCAAAATCATTGCTCCGGGTAAAGTTTTCCGCAATGATGATGATGCCACACATTCACCGATGTTTCATCAAGTCGAAGGGCTGCTTGTGGACAGGGGAGTCCGGATGTCCGACCTGAAGGGGATATTACTGACTTTCTCCCGCCAAATGTTTGGGGAAGACAGGCAGATTCGCTTAAGACCGAGTTTTTTCCCTTTCACGGAGCCCAGTGCTGAGGTGGATGTTTCCTGTATGCTGTGCGGAGGCAAAGGGTGCAAGCTTTGTAAAGGAACCGGTTGGATTGAAATTCTTGGGGCGGGAATGGTTCATCCTAAAGTCTTGGAAGCGGGCGGATATGATTCAGTTCAAGTTACCGGATTTGCCTTTGGGATGGGTGTAGAGAGAATTGCCATGTTAAAATACGGGATTGAAGATATGCGGCTTCTTTTCGATAATGATTTGCGTTTTCTGGCACAGTTCTAGAAAACCTGAAAACTGTTAAAGACGGGAGGAGAACCATGAAAGTAAGTCTGAACTGGCTGCGTCAATATCTTGACTTAGAGGACAGCGCTGAAACAATTGCGCAGATTCTGACCAGCGGCGGAATCGAGGTAGAACGTATTGAAAATCTCAATAAAGGTTTCTCGAAGGTGGTTATTGGGGAAATAACCGGGCTTCAAAAACACCCCAATGCTGAGAAACTGCAGATATGCAAAGTAAATGTTGGGGAAGAAGAACTGGTGATTGTCACCGGAGCGGATAATATCCGGCTGGATGACAGGATTCCCGTAGCCCTTTGCGGGGCCCGGTTGCCGGAGGGGCTTAAAATCAAGCCTGCCAAATTAAGAGGAGTGGAGTCATTCGGAATGCTTTGCTCCGAAAAGGAACTGGGGATAGATTCTTCCGCGGGTACAGAGCGGAGCAAGGGCGGGATTCTCATCCTGCCTGGAAAACCGCCGCTCGGTATGGATATAGGAGAATACCTGGGCTTAAATGATTGGGTGATCGAGCTGGAACTGTATCCTAATCGTCCGGATTGTCTGGCGATGGTCAATGTGGCCAGGGAACTGGGGACACTCGTCCGTCAAAAGCCCAAACTGCCTGTTTGGGCTGATCTGCAGGGCCCTTCCTGGGAACCGGCTGAAAGCCCTCAGATATTGATTGAGAATCCGGAGCTTTCCTGGCGCTACTCTGCCTTATTGGTAGAAGATGTTTGTATTGAACCTTCCCCGGTATGGATGCAAAACCGTTTAAGAGCGGCGGGAGTACGACCGATTAACAATATCGTGGATATTACAAACTATTGTATGCTGGAGATGGGGCAGCCTTTACACGCTTTTGACCTGGATAAACTGAACGGGCAGATCCGGGTGCGCACTGCTCGTCAAGGAGAAAAATTAGTATCCCTGGATGGAGTGGACCGGGTGCTCGAATCCGGTATGCTGGTGATTGCTGATGATAAAGGACCTGTAGCGATAGCGGGGGTAATGGGCGGTCTTGATACCGAGGTGACGGAAGGGACGACCAGAGTCCTCTTTGAGTCGGCCCACTTTTTGGGAGCCAGTGTGCGCCGCACAAGCCGCAGGCTGGGGCTAAGATCAGAATCTTCAAACCGCTTTGAGAAGGGAGTCAATCCATATGGCACAGTGCCGACACTGGGCAGAGTAGCCGAACTGTTAAAAGAATTGAAGGCCGGGAGAGTTGTGGGATTCACGGAAAAAGTCTGTCATTTGCCACAACAGCTTGAGGTTAAGCTTAACTTGGAGAAGACGTCCAGGGTGCTTGGCTTTGAGATCAAGAAGGAAGAGATGTGCGATGTATTAGCTGCGCTGGATTTTCCTTATGAAGAGGTGCAGAAAAATCAATTCGCGGTCAAAATCCCCTCATACCGGCAGGATATTAAGATTGAGGAGGATATGATTGAAGAGGTCGCCCGGATTATCGGTTATGACCAGATACCGACCACTCTCCCCGGAGGAAGCTTAACTCAGGGCCACAAAAATCCGGCGCAGCTGTTCCGGAGAAAAATTCGTCATTTGCTGGTTGGCCTGGGGATTAATGAAGTTTTGACGTATTCCTTTGTAAAAAAAGAACAGGATTTCAAATGGGGAAAACAGAGCAAGTCGGTCTCACTGCTTAATCCTTTAAGAGAAGAAACGGGAGTAATGAGAACCTCATTGCTTCCCGGTTTACTGGAAGTCGCCGCCCGCAATACCGCCAGAAGAAATCTCGATTGCCTGATTTTTGAAATTGGCCATGTCTATTTGGCTAAAGATCATCCGATCAAAGAGCTTCCGCATGAAATAGCGAAAATAGCGGGTTTGGCGGTAGGCACAACCTCAAGGCATTGGCTCAATCCTCAAATGGAATATGATTTCTACTATGTCAAGGGATTATTGGATACAATAGCCGAGCATTGTGCTATCCGGTTTAGATATCAAAGAACAGATGATGAAAAGCTGAGGTCTCTTCTGCATCCGGGCAGATCGGCGGAAATTTTCATTGGAGAGGTGAAGGCCGGGTTCTTTGGCGAGCTTCATCCGCTTTTAGAGGCGGAATGGGGAATGGAAAGACCGGTAGTATTCGAACTGGATTTTGACCTCCTGGCGGGGCATTCTTCTGAAAATATCATTGGAAGATCCTATACACGTTTTCCTGCGATTCAAAGAGATTTGGCTGTAGTCGTCCAAGACAAGGTATCTGCTGAAGAGATCAAGAGCCGGATTTTGCAGTTGGGCGGAGAACTGTTGCATAAAGTTGAAATCTTTGATGTATATAAAGGAAATCAAGTTCCCGCAGGGCATAAAAGCCTCGCTTTCTCCTTGAAATATCTGTCACCGGAACGAACGCTTACTGATGATGAAGTGAGCAGTTTGAATATTGTCATTTTAGAAGCGATTCAGAAGGAATTTGGTGCCGAATGGCGAAAATAAGCAACGAATCGGTGTGATTCAATCCGGTTTCCTAAAGCCGTAAACGGGAGAGGGAGGGAAAAGAGTGACACAAGAAGCAAACAAAGTTATTGTTCACATCTTTGGCGAACAACACGCGATCAAAGGAAAAGGTTCGGAGGATTATATCAGAAGCCTTGCTTATGATGTGGATAGACGGATGAAAGAGGTGTCCTTGAAGTATCCCCTTCTGGCCGCACACCAGGTGGCTGTTCTGGTCTCTCTCAATATGGCGGATGAAATCGCCAAGCTGAAAGAAGAACAAAAAACAGTATTGGATATGCTGGGAGAAAAGACGGAGCTCTGAAAAAGGGCAGAAGATTTGTTTCCGGCAGATTGACAATAGAAGATAAAGGGGATGAAACGAAAATAGTGTTCGTCGCATCCCTTTTTATTTTCCGGAATATCTTTAACGGGGCAATACCCAGGAGGCACCAACTTCCTGAATAGCCAATTTTTCCATTTGTCCGGCGGCGGCCTGGCGGAAACGCAATATAGGCTCATCCATCGGCTCTTTAGATAATTTAAATGTTCCCCAATGCATGGGAATGATCCATTTCGCTGATATTTCCTCAATCATTTTCCAGGCCTGTTCAGGCGTAGCATGGCTATGTTCAAACGATTTGGGAGAATAAGCGGCAATACCCATAATCGCCAGGTCGATGGATATTCCCTTGAGCTGTTGGGCAATGAGAGTTGTATATCCGGTATCACCGCCAAAGAAAATATTGACTCCGTTTTTGGAGAGCAGGAAACTGTTCGCTGTCATTTCTTTATTCCAGGGTAAACGCGCTCCCCAATGCTTTCCTTCGATCGCTCTGATGTTAACTCCCGATAAAGAAATATTTTCCTGCCAATGGATTTCTTCTATGGAGCGAAAATTCATGTCTTGCCATAGATGCCTGGTATTTCTAGCCGTGAGGGAAACGGTATGTTCAGATTGCAGACAACGTAAAGTAGGGTAGTCGAAATGATCGGTATGAGCATGAGAAACGAGGAGGAGATCAATTGGCCCAACATCACCGGCACTTAGAGGAGCAGCGATATAACGACTGGGGCCAATCGTTTTATTCCCGACAGGGGTGAGGCCTATGCGTGGGCTTAAAGCAGGGTCGAGAATAATTTTGGTGCCGAAAAAATTGAGCAAAAAGCTGGCGTGACCAAGCCAGGCAATGGTAACCTCATGATCGGACCAGTTTTTCGGAGTCAGGATAGGATTAGGCATAGAAGTTTCACCTGTTAAAAGTTTTTTTATCAAATCCAGTATAATATACAATTGTTATTATTTCCTTAATAGAGAATTTAATTTCTCAATAGAAATGGAATATTTGATTGCACCAAGGGTGATGATGCATAATAAGAAGAGAACAAACAAGCAGGGGAAGAGGAGCAAATGATTTATGGACGAACCCTTTAATCAGGGTAAAAGAACAAAAAGGCTGGAGCTTTTAGCCCCGGCAGGGAACGATGAAGCGTTCAGGGCTGCAGTTGAAAATGGAGCCGATGCTGTTTATTTGGGGGGCAAAATGTTTAATGCCCGGGCTTCTGCCGATAATTTCGGGCTGGAGGAACTGAAAAAAGCACTGACTTATGCTCATGACAGAGATGTAAAAATATATATAACAGTCAATACCTTAATCGCTGATCAGGAATTTCCGCAGTTTGTCGAATATCTTTTCCACTTGCACCGCATGGGGGCTGATGCCGTAATTATTCAGGATTTTGGGGCCGCTTTCTTAATCAGCAAGGTTTTGCCGGAGATGAAGATGCATGCCAGTACTCAAATGACCCAGAATAATAGTATGGGGCTGCCCTTGCTGCAAGAATTGGGCTTTTCCAGGGTTGTTCTGGCAAGAGAAGCTGCTTTGAAGGAAATCAGCGAGATTACGGCAAGAACACCAATGGAAGTAGAAGTGTTCGGACATGGAGCATTATGTATTGCTTATTCCGGCCAATGCTTGATGTCAAGCTATATCGGAGGGCGCAGCGGCAATCGCGGAAGATGTGCCCAACCGTGCCGGATGGCCTATCAGCTGGTTGACAGAGAGGGCCGAAACAGGTCAATGATAAATAAAGGAGGAGAACATCTGTTAAGTCCTCGCGATTTATGCCTTATCGACCATCTGGCTGAGCTCAAGGAAGCCGGTGTGCAATCCATAAAAATTGAAGGAAGAATGAAAAGACCGGAATATGTGGCAACTGTTGTACGGATTTACCGGCAGGCGATTGATGCCCTTGAAGGAGAAGCCAAACCTTTTGGGGAGAAAGAAAAAAGAGAATTGCTGCAGGTTTTCAATAGAGATTTTACAACGGGATACCTTTATAATCGGCCTGGAAAAGAACTGATGAGTTTCAGCAGGCCGAATAATCGGGGAACCAGATTAGGCAGAGTGGTAGAAGCCCGGGCCGGAAGGCTGGTGCTTAAGCTTGAAGCCCCTCTTTCACCAGGCGACGGAATTGAAATCTGGACATCTAAGGGACGGGAAGGAATTTCTGTTCGCAGAATTTATGATCAGACAGGTAAACAAGAGATCGCGTCAGCTCTTGCGGGAGAGACTGTACAACTGGATTTTACAGGCAGTGTACATCATGGGGACCGGATATTTAAGACAAATGATGCCGAACTGATGGGGAAGGCCCGTCTGAGCATGCGTGAAGGGAAGGAAGCCCGCAGAAATCCGCTTAAGTTCACGATATCAGGATCTCAAGGACAAAGGCTGATGTTGAAGGCTTCTGATGGAGAGAGACAAGTAACCATCCAATCTCAGATGCCGGCAGAAGAAGCAATGAATAAACCTCTGACTTCGGAATATTTGCAAAAACAGCTGGGCAGGCTGGGGGGGACTCCATATTATCTTGAGGAATTGACCAACGACCTCAGCGGCAATATCATTGTCCCGGTTAAAGAACTGAACGAAATGAGAAGAATGGCTGTAGAAAAACTAATCAGGCTGAAAAAACCGGAAGTGATGGTCATTCCGGGCAATATTTTTGATGAGAGAATGAGGGTCTTTGCTGAAGAAAGTAAATTACAAAAGATTGATTTACCGCAGAGGAGGCTGTTAACTGTTGCCGTAAGTACCACTGAGCAGGTTGAAGCAGCAGTCAAAGCGGGTGCGGATAGTATTCTTATCGGCGGGGAACAGTGGCGGTCCAAAAGAAAAATGGATTTGAATGAACTTCAAAAAGCGGCGGAGATTTGCCGGAGGAAAGGAAAAAAGCTTGTCTGGAGGCTGCCGAGAATTTTGAATGAAGGACAGGCAGATGCCCTGAAAAGGACAATGAAGGAGGTCGCCCTGCTGAAAAACAGGCCTGCTGTTATGGCGGCAAATCTGGCCGGTTTGCAAATGGCGCTGGAAACAGATCCGCATTGGGAGGTCCAGACAGATTATTTCCTTCATGTATTTAATCAAAAAGCCTATCATTACCTTGTCCATAAAGGAGTATCCAGTGTTACCCTATCAACTGAACTTAACAGCGGGCAAATCATGGAGATTGCTAAAACCGGTAATGTTCAGATGATGGTATTTGGGGATATGGAGATGATGGTCAGTGAGTTTTGCCTGGCAGAAGCCCTTCTGAGTCCGGCAGACACGGAAAACGGGCCAAAAACCGGAAAGTGTTCTGTTCCCTGTTCTAAAGGAGGTTTATTTCTGAAAGATCGCATGAATTACCTATTTCCGCTAGAATCGGACCGGGAATGCCGCATGCATATTTTTAATGCCCGGAGGTTAAATTTATTGACTGAATTGGGTAAGATTGCAGAACTGAAGGTGAAGAATATTCGTCTCGAACTTGTCCGTGCTGATGAAAATCAAACAAAAATGTGTGTGGAAATCTTCAGGGAGGCATGGCAGAACCTTGGCACAAAAACCGTGGAGGAGAAAACTGTAGTCAGGGGGATGAGTGAATTGGAAAGGCTGTTTGGCGGAGGATTTACTAAAGGACATTTTTATAGAGGGGTGCTTGGATAACGTGGAGCTGTCGGAAAGAGTATTGGGAAAACTTGATTTTATGAAAATAAAAGAACAGCTTAGCGGCTATTGTATTTTGGCCCGGGCTAAGGAGATGGTGGAAGGGCTTGTTCCCAGCTCCGAAATCAGGGAAGTTCGCAACAGGCTGAGGGAAACAGATGAAGCAAAAATCCTGCTTCGCTTCAATCCGCTATTTTCCGTCAGAGGGGCAAAAGAAATCAGGCCCAGTGTGGAACGTTGTGCAAGAGGAGGGATACTCCAGCCGGAGGAATTGCTTGAAATAAAAGATACCGTACGGGTTGCCCGGCAGGTCAAAAATATCCTCACAGAGGATGGAACGGCTAAGAGTAATGTTGCAGAACTATTTTCTCTCCGGGGTATCGTTTCAGAGGTTGCGCCGCAGAAACCCCTGGAGGATGAAATATCCCGCTGTATCAATGAGGATGGCAAAATCGACGATAAAGCTTCTGAGGATCTTGCCAAGATCAGGCGTATGATTACGGGGATTCACCAACGTCTTAAAGATGTTTTAGATGGGATTATGCGTAATCCCGCCACTCAAAAAATGCTGCAGGACCGCGTAATTACGACCAGGGGAGACCGGTATGTTGTTCCGGTCAAGCAGGAATACGGCTCGGCATTTAATGGAATTGTTCATGACCAATCGGCCAGTGGAGCGACGTTGTTTATCGAGCCTGCCGCAGTTGTCCAACTGGGAAACGAACTTCGAGAAGCGGTTCTTCGCGAAAATCGGGAAGTCCAGCGGATTCTTCAGCAGCTGACGGCAATTGTGGCAGTCAAAGTGGACGAAATCGCAGCTTCTTTCGAAGCTTTGGCCAGATTGGATTTTGTTCTGGCCAAAGCTTTATTAAGTGATAAAATGAATGCCGGGTCACCTCTGGTTTTGAACAAGCCTCAGATCAAACTCAATAAAGCCAGGCATCCGCTGTTAAGCGGAAAGGTTGTTCCTCTGAGTATCGAACTGGGGGAAGATTTTAATATTTTGGTCATTACCGGTCCCAATACGGGTGGAAAAACCGTGACCTTAAAGACGGTTGGACTGATGTCAGTCATGATGCAGTCAGGATTACATATTCCAGCTGAAAGTGATTCGAAGCTAGGGGTATTCCGGAAAATTTTTATTGACATCGGCGATGAGCAGAGTGTAGAGCAGTCTTTAAGCACCTTCTCGGGGCATCTGAAGAATATTGTGGGGATTGTGAAAGAGGCTGATGACAAATCCCTTGTTCTTTTTGATGAAATAGGAGCCGGAACTGATCCGGCCGAGGGCGCCGCTTTAGCAATGGCGATTATCAGCGAATTGCTTGACAGGGGCTGCAGGGGGATTGCGACCACCCATTACGGGACCCTGAAAACCTTTGCCTATAACACAGCGGGGCTCGAAAATGCTTCTGTAGAATTCGATCCTGAAACCTTATCCCCAACGTATCGGTTGATGATAGGAATACCGGGGAGGAGCAACGCGTTCAGTATTGCCGAAAGACTTGGCCTGCAAAAAAACATTTTAGATTTGGCCAAAACATATATCTCCGAGCGTCAAATGAAGGTATCTGATCTTTTGGAGAATCTTGAAGAGACCCAAAGAGAGATCGAACTTGGTAAGCTGAAAATTCAGGAAGAACTGCAGAAAGTAACCCGGGAGAATGCCCAAATCGCAGAGAAAGCCCGGTTAATGGACGAAAAATACGAAGAGATCGTGCAAAAAGCTAAAGAAGAAGCAATGGAAATTGTCCGTGGCTCTAAGCACGAGGCGGAAAAAGTGATCCTGGAAATTAAGGAAGCCCAAAAAGAAGAGCAGAAGAAACAGCAGGCAGCAATAGAAAAAGCGAGGCAAGGCCTGAAAAAACTTTCAGAAGGTCTATATAGCGGCAAGGAACGGTCGGGAGGCAACCTCAGGCCGGAACAAGTCAAGCCCGGCCAATTGGTCTATTTGCCTAACCTCCGTCAAAAGGGTCAAGTGATCACAAAGCCTGATCATAATGGAGAAGTTGTTGTCCAAGCCGGGATCCTGAAAATATCTGTATCGATAAGCGAGATCAGAATAATCGATGAAACCAGAAAGGCAGAACATTTTGAAAAGACCATTCGTGGCAGTATGGGCTTGAGTAAAGCAGTCACCCTGCGCAGTGAAGTGGATCTGAGAGGCAGAATGGTCGATGAAGCTGAGGGGATTCTGGATAAGTATCTTGATGATGCAGTTTTGACAGGCATCAACCAGGTCAGTATTATCCATGGTAAAGGCACAGGTTCACTGAGAAATGGAGTACACCAATTCCTGAAGAGACATCCTCATGTTGTAAGCTTCAGATTGGGGGAATACGGAGAAGGGGACTCGGGAGTGACCATAGTGGATCTTAAATAGCAAATATCGGCAGGAAAAAGGACGTTTGTAATCATTGAACGAGAACATGCCTGAGGATTTTTGTTCATGAGTCAGACAAAGAGGCGCACCTGATCCAAGTCATCAGGTGCGCCTCTTTGTCTCTATTGCCAGGCAGGCAGTGTTTTCATGATATTCCGGGCTGTCTCATCAGCCACTTCTTTGTTCAAGCCTTGAGTTTTCATGATAAATGAGGAAAATCCGTCCAGTTTTTCAGTGTATGATTGCATTGATCCGTCTGGCCGCGCACAGTGGACGCAATAGTCCTTTGAAAGATCTCCTGCCGCGAACTCGGAAGCATCTTTCATGGGCATTCCGCAGGCAATACATGTTTTCATCAAATTCACTCCTAAATCTTTTTTATGTTGAGACGAAACAGGTGAAATCGAGACCAAGTGATCAAATCAGAGAATCTAATTTGAAGAAAATTAAACGAGAGTGACAAGTCGGTATCTTCAGCAGGGATTTGCTTGAGAAAAGCTTTTCGTGATTAATTGGCAATAGTAAGCCAACAGTTCCTTCCCGCAGTTTTTCAGAACAGATTCTCCCGGCGCAAAAAGGTCATGATTGGCTAAGTAATAGTGGATAAGGGCAATCCACCCGTTAAAAATCAGATGAATAGGAAGAGCACGATCATCTTGAGCACAAAACTGGCGTTCGATAGCCTGACCTAAATGAAAGGAGACACAGGATTGAATCATGACAAGGGTATCTCTGGCTTCAAGGGGCAACAAGCTTTGTTCGCTGACTAACCTGGAGTAAAAAGGCTCAAATTCAATCAATCCTTTTAAATGAGCGGCAAACACATCTCGAACAGAAGCGTTTTCCGCAAGAAGATCATGGAGCCTGGTGGCGATTTGAGATCCAAACGCATTGATGACGGAAATAAAAATATCTTTCTGGGTGGGGAAATGAACAAAAATGGTTCCGTGAGAAACATTTGCAGCTCTGGCTATTTCGGCAGTGGTCGTATGAACAAAACCGTTCTCCCCATAAAGCGTTAGAGCAACATTAATGATGCGTGTGCGAGTCTCTTCTTTCTGCTGTTTGCGTATGGCCATAAACGATGATGACTCCTAACTCAGTGAGTATATACTCATTATATTATTGCAGGGCTTTTTTGTCAATCTGATTTAAAGGCAGATCAACAGTAAAGATTGTGCCTTTACTAAGGTCGCTTGATACCTTGATGGTTCCATTATGGCTTCTAGTGATCCATTCAGCGATGGAAAGACCGAGACCTGTGCCGCCCTGAGCCCGGGAGCGAGACTTGTCTACCCTGTAGAACCGCTCAAAAATCTTTTCCAGGTGCTCTCTGGGAATTCCTTCTCCGGTATCCGAGACAATCAGCTCTGCGTGGGAAGCTTTTTTGCGCAAGTCGATACTGACGGTTCCGCCCGGAGAAGTGTGTTTTATGGCATTATCCAGAAGAATGACGGTAAGCTGCTTGATTTTATTCTCATCTCCGGCAAATGCCGGTATTGAATCATAGCTGGTGATCAGAGCAATATTCTTTTTGTTTGCCATTGATTCCAAAGGAGCGGTTGTTTCTCGGAGAGCCTGATCAAGAGAAAAAGTCGTCTTTTCCAGAATCAAAGCATCGGAATCAGCTCTGGCTAAAAATAAGAGATCGTCAACAAGAGTGGACATGCGTTTGGTCTCTGATTCAATGTAACCAAGCCATTTTTCTTGATTTTCTATAGTTTCCTGAGGGTTTCCCTGAACAAGTTCCAGGTTTGTTCTGATGATGGTTAGCGGAGTCCTTAATTCGTGTGAGGCATCGGCGACAAATTCCTGCTGGCGCCGCCAGGTTTTTTGGATGGGGGCCATCGCTTTATCCGCCAGGAAACGTCCGCCGAAGAAAGCCAAAATCAGATAGATTAACCCGGCAAGACCTAAGGTCAGCATAAGAAAACCGAGCATGGATTTCTCTCTGTCATAGCTGGCAAAAGAGATCAGCAAACTCTGACCGCTTTGGTTTTGAGTAATCTGATAAATATAGGATTGGTTCATGATTTTTATCTCGCCCCGGAGACTTTTCCCGGTAAGAACTGTATTGACAATCTGAGGAAGTCTATCAGGTTGGAAGGGCAGGTCTGTCAGAGAAAGAATGATGTTGCCGGTAAGGTCAGTTTTGAGAATAAAATATTCAAAATTACTGGTAGGATATTTGTTGTTTTGATTATCCGGAACTTGATAGCCCAGGTCCGCGCTGATCAGTTGGAGGATTTGTTGAGTCTGGTTCATCATTTGAACCTTCACAATGACATAAGTACTTACCCCGAACAGCAATAGAAAAACAAAGATTACGCCCAGATTGATCAAAGTAAGTTTCAGGCGAAGTCTTTTGAACATTTTTAAACCTCCTTCAGAGAGTAGCCGATACCTCTGATCGTTTCAATCCGAATGCTGTCCGAGGGTATTTTCCGGCGCAGGTAGTGAATGTACAATTCAACGGTGCCAGTCTCCACCTCTGAATCCAAACCCCAAACTCTGTCTAATATTTGTTCTTTAGTCAAGACTTGACCGGCATGACGAAGAAGAAGATCAAGAAGAAGAGATTCCTTAAGAGTAAGCTTTATTTTTTCTTCTCCGCAAATGATCTCTCCCTGTAAAGGATCAAAAACAATATCTCCGAGAGACAATTTTTCATTGGGAAGAAGAACATTGGATTTCCGTCTGGATAAAGCCCTGATTCGTGCTAAAAGCTCTTCTGAAGCAAACGGTTTGACCAGATAATCATCTGCACCGGAGTCCAGACCGATCACCCTGTCCTGGACGGAATCTTTAGCAGTGAGGAGAATAATGGCAATATCTATTTTTTTCAGCCGAAGGTTTTTCAGAACAGTAATCCCATCTCTTTCGGGAAGCATCCAATCAAGAATGATGAGATCGTAAACCCCAGATTCTGCCATATCCTGTCCGGTTTCACCATCGTAGGCAATATCTACCCCGTATTTATTTTTTTTGAGGATATAAGCCAGGGCTTCGGCCAGCTTTTCTTCATCCTCAACAAGAAGGAGTCTCATATTGATCACCTCAGTTTATTTTAGCGAATTTATTTTTGTAATTGATTAGGATTTTAATCGATTCTATAAGAAAATTCAAAGTAAATATTTGCCCAAAAGAAACAAGACGCCTCAGCTTGAATGAAGACGTCTTGTTCTTGTAAATCCGGTTATTGGATTTCTATGGTCTGGGCATTTGAGGGAGGACCAATATTGAACGTTGTGTTATCCATAAGCGCAGCCCAGAATGTATAGGTTCCGGAAACAATTTTACCGCTCGAATTCAGATCATAGAGAACTGTTCTTGAAGCGCCCTCGGAGGCAATCGTCTTAAGGCTGGATTGATCTGGTTGTTTCAGATAGACGATGATCGTATATTTGTCTGAATCAAATGTTCCGTCTACAGGCAAGGAGATGGTTTGTTTATGATTGCTGAGCTTTCCTAAAGAAGGAGTAGGGATATTGGTGTTGCCTGCGGGAGGGGAAGAATCAGGAGAATCCGGGGGAGAAGTGCCTGGAGGAGTAGAAGTATCTGAACCTGGAGCGCCCTGTTTGCCAGGCATCTTATAAGGTGCTTCATCACCAGGCCATGTTATACCCTCAGACCGGCCGGTAACATTAAGGACCAGTTTATCTATAGCATAAGGATCTTCTTCAGGTGCCAGGACATTTGGATTGGCCGGGTCTACCTTCACATTGATCCAGACATTGCTTGTGGTGACCGGAACATTATCGGCCGGGCAGATTTCTGTCGAAATGAATTGCTTTGGAGTCAGATTGCTGGGAAGGAAACCGGACTTCCTATCGAACTGTACGCTGGTAATACCCGCCGGCATGGCGATGCTGGATTGCGGTGTCAGTTCCGAATGGGCCACAGTCATGACCTTTTTCCATATAGTAGTCGGATAACTCCCCCCATAGACTTTATACAGATAATGATTTTTATCCGGATCAGAATCATAGCCCATCCAAACAACCCCGACAAATTTAGGACTATAGCCGACAAACCAGGCATCAGGGTTTCCGGATTTATTTCCATAAATATTCGGATCAAGAGATGTTGTTCCGGTTTTGCCGCAAATATACCAACCGGGCAAATTAGCCCTTGTGCCTGTTCCTGAAGTGACGACAGTACGAAGCAAATCATTCATCACATAGGCAGTAGTTTCCTTCATTACTCTTTGCTGCTTAAGAGTATTTTGGGCAATGACCTTACCATCCTGATCGGTAACCTTTACGATGGAATAAGGTTCGCTTTTTATGCCATTGGCCGGAAATGTCGCATAAGCTGAAGCCATGTCAAGAGTAGAGACCTGACAGGTGCCAAGGGACAAGCTCAGTACTTTATCCTTTTCGGTAAGTGGAAGCCCAAGCCTATTTTTGGCGAAGTCCCATGCATAATCAATGCCCAGTGCATTCATTAATTTTACAGCATAGACATTAACTGAATTATTCACTGCCGTACGCATGGTGATGAGGCCTTTCCAGCCGGAAGTCTCTGTATCATAGTCGACCGGAGCCCAGTAACCGCCGCTGCCGTCAGCGTAGCTGACCGGCATATCGTCAAAGACTGAGCCGGGATAGAAACTGCCTTTTTCAATGGCCGGTGAATAGACCGTTAAAGGCTTGATGGTTGATCCCGGTTGGCGGGTAGCCTGCCAGGCCCTGTTAAATCCCATTTGAGTAGTGTATTCTCTGCCGCCGACCATCGCAGCAATGGCACCTGTTTGAGGATCAAGTACAGTCATTGCACCCTGAACAATATTTGTGTTGTCTTTACTGGCGGGGAAGTTGTTGGGATCGGCAAAAGCGTCCTCGGCAGCCTGCTGTACCTTGGAGTTACAGGTGGTATAAATTTTTAGGCCGCCTTTATATATTTGATTGGGAGTAATGTTGTATGTTTTTTGCAATTCATTTATGACATAGTCCACATAGTAGGGATGGGTTTTCGTCAGTGTGTTTGCCTCAGTATATTTTACGGTTGCTTTTTTCTTTTTCACATCCTCAACAAAAGTAAAAGGTTCATTTTTGTATTCTTCATATTCTGCCGGGGTAATGATATTATTGTCCCTCATCACGCTAAGAACAATAGTCCGCCTTTGTTCAGCTTTTTCGGGATCTACATAGGGATCATAAGCACTTGGAGCCTGAGGAAGTCCTGCCAGAAGAGCTATCTCGGCAGGGTTAAGGTCTTTTAATTCTTTTCCGAAATACGTCTGGGCTGCGGTTCTGATGCCAAAAGAGGATTCACCAAAGAAAATTCGATTAAGATAAAAGGTTAAAATTTCATCTTTAGTATAATTTTTTTCTATTTTAAGGGACAGAATCAGTTCCTGAATTTTGCGTTCAATAGTTTTGGTTTGCGGGTCGGAAATAAAGGCGTTTTTGGCAAGCTGCATAGTTAACGTGCTGCTTCCTTCAACATATGAGCGCGCACGAATATCAATCATAATTGCCTTTACTAAACGAATCGGATCAAGTCCATGGTGTTCATAAAAACGTTTATCTTCCACAGCGATAACAGTCTTTTTCACCATATCGGGTATTTCTTCGAATTTTACCGGCAATCTGTTTTCATCAGCATGAAGCTGGGCAATTTGTTCTGAATTCGCGTCATAGACAATTGAAGATTGATTTTGACTGTAAAGCATCTGGGGATCCCAGGCGGGAGTTTTTGCGATAGCGTAAATTGTGTAGCCGCCAACAATGATGCTTGAACAAATCAATATCGTAAGTATGGTCAGCAGTATTATTTTTTTCGGGGGCAAATTACCTTTCCTTTTTGCTGAGGGAATTCTTCGGTTTTTTAAGTTGCCGGATTCCGGAAATTTATTTCCGGAGTTTTTTTGATCAGCCATCTTTTTTCCTCCTGTTTGAGAGAGTAACCGGAACAAGTTTCGCTAGTTGCTTGTGTAAGTGCGATAAATCAGCGTTGTGTCTAAGTGCACGAAAAGCAAAAGTTTTTGGTCAATGGACTAAGATAATATTTTTTTATCTGCTATTATAGCATACTTTATATTATGGCAAAAACATTGTTCATCCTGTATCGGTTGCCATAAGAGCGCTTTAAAAGTATAATAATTCTTACAAAATCAGAGAGAAAGCGAAAGGGATGTTGGTGTTGGCAAATCTAGATCAAGAGGTTGCGAAACAAATGGAAATACTTTCTACGGGAACTGCCGAGATTGTTCCCGTAGAAGAATTAAGAAATAAAATTAAAAATTCTCTGCAAAAGAACAAGCCTTTAAGAATAAAATTGGGACTTGACCCAACGGCCCCTGATATACACTTGGGCCATACAGTACCATTATATAAAATGAAACAGTTTCAAGATCTCGGACATCAAGCCGTGATCATTATTGGAGACTTCACCGCCAAAATTGGAGATCCCTCCGGCAAATCCGAAACACGCAAGCCAATGACAGAAGAGCAGGTGCAACATAATGCCCAAACGTATAAAGAACAAATCTTTAAGATCCTTGATCCGGACAAAACAAGAGTAGAATTTAATTCTTCATGGCTTTCCAACATGACTTTTTCAGATGTCATTAAACTTGCATCTTGCACTACTGTTGCCAGAATGTTAGAGAGAGATGACTTTGCTAAAAGATATGCCGAAGAAAGACCGATTAGTATTCATGAATTTTTTTATCCTTTAATGCAGGGCTATGATTCCGTAGCATTACAAGCCGATGTCGAGCTTGGCGGTACGGATCAAAAATTTAATCTCCTTATGGGCAGAACTTTGCAAAAGGAATTTGGACAGGAGCCGCAAGTAGCACTTACCACCCCGATTCTTGAGGGGCTGGATGGGGTACATAAAATGAGTAAAAGCTTAGGGAATTATATTGGTGTTTATGAAGCCCCGCGGGAGATGTTTGGCAAAACCATGTCCATGCCGGATGAAATCATGATTCGATATTTTGAATTGATTACAGCTGTTCCCGTTTTGGACATACGTCGTCTGGAGCAGGGATTGCAAGATGGATCAGTTCATCCCCGTGATTTAAAAATGAGGCTTGGGTGGGAAATCGTTCATATTTATCATGGCAAAAAGCAAGCGGATGAAGCCAAGGAAGAATTTATTAAAATGTTTCAGAGAAAAGAAGCGCCGGATGAAATGCCGGAGATCAGTATCGCTCAGATTGGACTTGAAAGTGGCGTCACAGATATGGTATCCATCCTGGTCAGTGCCGGGCTGGTTCCAAGTCGTGGAGAAGCCCGCAGGCTGATTGAACAGGGCGGAGTCAGAATAAATGATGAGAAAGTTTCTCAGGCTCAGTCCAGCCCAAGAATTAATCCCGGGGACGTCATCAAGGTTGGAAAGAGAAAGTTTGTTAAGATGGCACCTTAAATGCCGAATGATCATAGTATGTATAGGATTTAGGATTACTTACATTTGGATTCATGGAAAACAATGATTTTCTGCAATTTTTTTAGGTTTCTGGTTGACAGCCTTAAAACACCGTGATAATATAATAAAGCGCCTCAGGCCAGGGAGCCGAAAAAGCGGCGAAAGCAGGGGAGCGCAAGGTCATTGAAAACTGAACAGCAAGGAAAAAGACAAACAAGAACTCGTCAAAAAAAGAGAAACAAAAGCTAAGCGAAAAAGTAGAGCGAATTGGATTCTCATAAAAAGAAGAGAACACAGGGAGCAATCCGGTGTTTAAATAGGAACCACAAGTTCCGATTTTTATGGAGAGTTTGATCCTGGCTCAGGACGAACGCTGGCGGCGTGCCTAACACATGCAAGTCGAACGGAGAATATTGAGGAAGCTTGCGAATTGATATTCTTAGTGGCGAACGGGTGAGTAACGCGTGGGTAACCTGTCCTCATGACCGGAATAACAGTTGGAAACGACTGCTAATGCCGGATAAGCTTTTGGTAAGGCATCTTACCGGAAGGAAAGCTGGCCTCTGAATATGCTAGTGCAAGAGGGTGGACCCGCGTCTGATTAGCTGGTTGGTAGAGTAAAAGCCTACCAAGGCGACGATCAGTAGCCGGCCTGAGAGGGTAAACGGCCACACTGGGACTGAGACACGGCCCAGACTCCTACGGGAGGCAGCAGTGGGGAATCTTCCGCAATGGACGAAAGTCTGACGGAGCAACGCCGCGTGTATGAAGAAGGCTTTCGGGTTGTAAAGTACTGTTGTCAGGGACGAACCGTATATGTGTAAATAATGCATATACCTGACGGTACCTGACGAGGAAGCCCCGGCTAACTACGTGCCAGCAGCCGCGGTAATACGTAGGGGGCGAGCGTTGTCCGGAATTATTGGGCGTAAAGGGCGCGTAGGCGGCTGTATAAGTCTGATGTGAAAGTGCGGAGCTTAACTCCGTAAAGCATTGGAAACTGTACGGCTTGAGGACAGGAGAGGAAAGTGGAATTCCACGTGTAGCGGTGAAATGCGTAGATATGTGGAGGAACACCAGTGGCGAAGGCGACTTTCTGGACTGTAACTGACGCTGAGGCGCGAAAGCGTGGGGAGCGAACAGGATTAGATACCCTGGTAGTCCACGCCGTAAACGATGAGTGCTAGGTGTAGAGGGTATCGACCCCTTCTGTGCCGCAGTTAACACAATAAGCACTCCGCCTGGGGAGTACGGCCGCAAGGTTGAAACTCAAAGGAATTGACGGGGGCCCGCACAAGCGGTGGAGCATGTGGTTTAATTCGACGCAACGCGAAGAACCTTACCAAGGCTTGACATCTACAGAATCCCGAAGAGATTCGGGAGTGCCTTTCGGGGAACTGTAAGACAGGTGGTGCATGGTTGTCGTCAGCTCGTGTCGTGAGATGTTGGGTTAAGTCCCGCAACGAGCGCAACCCCTATATTTAGTTACTAACAGGTAAAGCTGAGGACTCTAGATAGACTGCCGGTGACAAACCGGAGGAAGGTGGGGATGACGTCAAATCATCATGCCCCTTATGTCTTGGGCTACACACGTGCTACAATGGGCGGTACAGACGGAAGCGAAGCCGAGAGGTGGAGCAAATCCGAGAAAGCCGTTCGTAGTTCGGATTGATCTCTGCAACTCGAGATCATGAAGTCGGAATCGCTAGTAATCGCAGGTCAGCACACTGCGGTGAATACGTTCCCGGGCCTTGTACACACCGCCCGTCACACCACGAAAGTTTGCAACACCCGAAGCCGGTGAGGTAACCTAAGGGAGCCAGCCGTCGAAGGTGGGGCAGATGATTGGGGTGAAGTCGTAACAAGGTAGCCGTATCGGAAGGTGCGGCTGGATCACCTCCTTTCTAGGGAGAACCGGACTTTAAGTAGTCCACTTCCAGGTCGGTGCATAGGGGATGGGCGTAAGAGCCTTAACCCTAGAGCAAGACGAGTTTAAGTTTGTCCATTCCGCTGTTTAGTTTTGAGTGACCGTAAAAAAATGGGCTTGTAGCTCAGCTGGTTAGAGCGCACGCCTGATAAGCGTGAGGTCGGTGGTTCGAGTCCACCCAGGCCCACCATTTATCAACAAAGACGTGGGGGTATAGCTCAGCTGGGAGAGCACCTGCCTTGCAAGCAGGGGGTCAGCGGTTCGATCCCGCTTACCTCCACCAAAACAATAAACGGTCAATCAAAAAGGAAGTTAAATGCTAACGTCATTCATGACGCATTTAACCAGACACATCCATGTGTCTAGAGTTCTTTTAGGTCGTTCCCGGACATCCGTGTCCTAGACGACACAAAGGGCATCCAGTTCTTTGAAAACTGCACAGAGAAAAAAGCGTAGGAAGAAGAATCTAACTGACTAATCCGTAAAAAGATTAGGAATAGGTCAAGATAGAAAGGGCATACGGTGGATGCCTAGGCGCTAAGAGTCGAAGAAGGGCGCGGTCAGCAGCGAAATGCCACGGAGAGCCGTAAGCAGGCGACGACCCGTGGGTACCCGAATGGGGCAACCCAACCGGAGTCATATCCGGTTATCACATAATGAATCCATAGTTATGTGAAGACAAGCCGGGGAACTGAAACATCTAAGTACCCGGAGGAAAAGAAAGAAAAATCGATTCCCTGAGTAGCGGCGAGCGAAAGGGGAAGAGCCCAAACCAGACTCTTCGGAGTGTGGGGTTGTAGGACTGCCAATAAAGAAGATAAACTTAGGCGAAGCGAACTGGAAAGTTCGGGCAAAGAAGGTAAAACCCCTGTAGGCGAAAAGTTTAGAATCGGAGGCAGGATCCTGAGTACCGCGGGGCACGAGGAATCCCGTGGGAAGCAGGGGGGACCACCCCCCAAGGCTAAATACTCCTTAGCGACCGATAGCGAACAAGTACCGTGAGGGAAAGGTGAAAAGCACCCCGGGAGGGGAGTGAAATAGAACCTGAAACCGTATGCTTACAAGCAGTCAAAGCACAAGCAATTGTGTGATGGCGTGCCTTTTGTAGAATGAACCGGCGAGTTGTGATATGCAGCGAGGTTAAGTATTAAAGATATGGAGCCGAAGCGAAAGCGAGTCTGAATAGGGCGTCGAGTTGCATGTTGCAGACCCGAAACCGTGTGATCTACCCATGGCCAGAGTGAAGGTGGGGTAAAACCCACTGGAGGCTCGAACCCACTGTCGTTGAAAAGGCAGGGGATGAGTTGTGGGTAGGGGTGAAATGCCAATCGAACACGGAAATAGCTGGTACTCCTCGAAATAGCTTTAGGGCTAGCCTCAATGAATGGTATCTGGGGGTAGAGCACTGAATAGGCTAGGGGCCTTATCGGTTACCGAACCTTATCAAACTGCGAATACCAGATATAAGAAATTGGGAGTCAGACTGTGGGGGCTAAGCTTCATAGTCAAAAGGGAAACAGCCCAGACCGACGGCTAAGGTCCCTAAGAGACGCTAAGTGGGAAAGGATGTGGAACCGCCCGGACAACCAGGATGTTGGCTCAGAAGCAGCCACCATTTAAAGAGTGCGTAATAGCTCACTGGTCGAGTGGTTCTGCGCCGAAAATGTAACGGGGCTCAAGCGTCACACCGAAGCCACGGCAAGGGATCGATTCATTAAGACTTCAGAAGAGAGAACGACATTAGAAATTTTGCCACAGAATAGAGAAAGAATAAGACAGAAGCAAAATTTCCAAATGGACTCAGGGAAAAAGCAAAGAGAGCTGAGGGTTTAATGAATCGATTCCTTGGGTAGAGGAGCATTGTCACAGCGTAGAAGTTGAACTGTAAAGTTTGGTGGAGCAGTGACAAGAGAGAATGCCGGTATGAGTATGCGAAAAGGAAGGTGAGAATCCTTCCCGCCGAAAATCCAAGGTTTCCTGGGGAAGGCTCGTCCGCCCAGGGTAAGTCGGGACCTAAGCTGAGGCCGAAAGGCGTAGGTGATGGACAATTGGTTGAAATTCCAATACCACCTTTGATTGTTTGAGCGATGGGGTGACACAGGAGGACAAAGCGAGCGTGTGACTGGTAGAGCACGTCCAAGCTGCAAGAGGGTGCTGCAGGCAAATCCGCAGCGCGAAACCTTGAGCAGTGATGGGGAGCGAAAAAAAGTAGCGAAGCGCAGAGTTCAAACTGTCAAGAAAAGCCTCTAGTGAGAGAGAAGGTGCCCGTACCGTAAACCGACACAGGTAGATGAGGAGAGAATCCTAAGGCGCGCGAGATAACCCTTGTTAAGGAACTCGGCAAAATGACCCCGTAACTTTGGGAGAAGGGGTGCTCTAGAAATAGAGCCGCAGAGAATCAGTCCAGGCGACTGTTTAACAAAAACACAGGTCCCTGCAAATCCGTAAGGAGAAGTATAGGGGCTGACGCCTGCCCGGTGCTGGAAGGTTAAGAGGAGATGTTAGCCGTAAGGCGAAGCATTGAATTGAAGCCCCAGTAAACGGCGGCCGTAACTATAACGGTCCTAAGGTAGCGAAATTCCTTGTCGGGTAAGTTCCGACCCGCACGAAAGGCGTAACGATCTGGACACTGTCTCAACAAGGGACTCGGCGAAATTGTAATACCCGTGAAGATGCGGGTTACCTGCGACAGGACAGAAAGACCCCATGGAGCTTTACTGTAGCTTGACATTGGATTTTGGTATAAAATGTACAGGATAGGTGGGAGGCAGAGAGCCGAGTACGCCAGTATTCGGGGAGCCGCCGGTGGGATACCACTCTTTTTGTACTGAAATTCTAACAAGTGTCCCTAAGCGGGACATTGGACATTGTCAGGCGGGCGGTTTGACTGGGGCGGTCGCCTCCTAAAGAGTAACGGAGGCGCCCAAAGGTTCCCTCAGCGCGGGTGGAAATCGCGCGAAGAGTGTAAAGGCAAAAGGGAGCTTAACAGAGAGACAAACAAGTCGAGCTGGTACGAAAGTAGGGCTTAGTGATCCGGTGGTACCGAGTGGAAGGGCCATCGCTCAACGGATAAAAGCTACCCTGGGGATAACAGGCTTATCTCCCCCAAGAGTTCACATCGACGGGGAGGTTTGGCACCTCGATGTCGGCTCATCACATCCTGGGGCTGTAGTAGGTCCCAAGGGTTGGGCTGTTCGCCCATTAAAGTGGTACGTGAGCTGGGTTCAGAACGTCGTGAGACAGTTCGGTCCCTATCCGTCGCAGGCGCAGGAAATTTGAGAGGATCTGTCCCTAGTACGAGAGGACCGGGATGGACGGATCACTGGTGTACCAGTTGTACCGCCAGGTGCATAGCTGGGTAGCTAAATCCGGATCGGATAAACGCTGAAAGCATCTAAGCGTGAAACCGGCCTTAAGATGAGATTTCCCATAGCGAAAGCTAGTAAGACCCCTGAAAGAAGATCAGGTAGATAGGCCGGAAGTGGAAGCACGGTGACGTGTGGAGCGGACCGGTACTAATCGGTCGAGGTCTTGACCTAAAGGAAGATAAAGAAACCTATGTAAAAAGCTCTGTGCAGTTTTGAAGGAACACAGCCAGGGATGGCAAAGGAATTTGAACATCCCGGATAAAGGCAAAGGCCTTCAAGTGATCTGGTGACAATACCGGAGGGGTACCACCCGTTCCCATCCCGAACACGGAAGTTAAGACCTCCAGGGGCGACGATACTTTACGGGAAAATAGCAGGTTGCCAGGTAAATGGAATCAAAAAACACCGCTATCTGAATGGTATAATCATACTATGTGGATAGGGTGTTTTTGATATATATGAAAGAATCAGGTATAGATCAAGTTCTTTTACAAATTTTTTTAGTTGAAAGATAAATTGCCATTAAGTGAATTTTTTATCATATGATTATGCAAGAATCTTTTCAACAGTACCTCAGAAGCTAAAATTTTATTGAATTCAAGATGACGATTAAGGAGAAAAACATGTCAACCCACATAGATAGTGAAATATCAGATAGAATAAGGACCTTACGCAGAGAACTCGTAGCTGTCAGTAAAGATATTTATGAGCGGAAGCTTTCTTCAGGAATCTGCGGCAATTTAAGCGCAAGAGTACCGGACTGTAAAAACCTAATGTTGATTAAGGCCAGCGGAAAGAGCTTTAAGGACATGGCCGAACATGATTTTCTGCTTGCGGATATGGAACAAAATTTATACGAGGGCGAAGGGAAACCTTCCATTGAAATAAAGTTTCATGCAGGCATTTACAAAGCCAGACCTGAAGTAAACGCTGTTATTCATGGCCATGCTTCCTATACGACAGCAGTAGGCACAATAATGAAAAGCCTAAAGGTAATAACGGTAGATGCGGAAGTTGGCTTAAAACAAATAGGGATAGTGGACTATGCGGAAGCCGGTTCAGCAGAATTGGCAGAGGGGGTTATCAATGTTTTTAAAATGGAGGAAATTAATGCGGCTTTGCTGCGAAGGCATGGATTCATAACCGTGGGGAAAGATATGAGGCAGGCATACTATCTTGCGGATACACTGGAGGAATATGCCAAGACGGCTTATTTGATGGAAATGTTATCACCAGGTTATACTAGTAAATGAATAACAATGACTGAGAGTATGATACTTTCATATTGGTGAAACAGGGAAAGGAGTTTGCAAGATGACAAATAAAGCAGGTGTGCAAAAAGAAAATCAATCCCTAAGCCAGGGAGAATTAAAAGGTGATAACGATAACTATTTGTTCTTTTCCAGTATTGAATTAATGGAGTATTTCTTAAATAACGTGTCGGAAAAGGATCTAAAGACCCAGACCAAAAGGATCTTCGAAATGGCGAGGGTTTATATGGCGAAAAAGGATTTTGAGATTGAGGATGTATACTCAGTTTTTATTATGATGAAAGATATCAGCCAGGTTGAAACAGTTAATGAAGTATTCAAGCTGTATTTTAAAAAGGGTAAATATCCAACCAGGGTGGTCGTCCAATCTGCTGAAATGGAAGAAACGGCAGACATCGAAATAGAATTTTCGGCATACCGCGGAAAAAAGGAATACATCATTGATGAACAGATTGAGCAGCTTTCAGGGCCGGTATCGGCGGCTGTTAAGGCAGACAGTTTTGTATACTGTTCCGGTGTCGGACCTGAAAATTTCACAGAATCAGATAAGATGGACTTTAAAGATAGAGTCAAACAATGTATGGATAAACTGCAAAAGACATTGTCAGAAGCCGGTTCAGATTTCAAGAGGACTTATTCATTTATGATCTATCTGCAAGATGAAAATAAGATTAAAGATATTGAAGAGGTATTCGAACAATATATTGGAAAGGATGAAGAGAAGGCCAACCAACTGATGAAAGTCGAAAAAATGAGTAATGATTGCGACGTTCTAATATGCTGCTCTGCCTATCAATGAGGTCCTTAAAAAAAATGAACTAAAGACAGATGTTTAGATGTTTGAATGGATAAAAATCAGCCTATGAAAAGAAATCCCGAGTGCAATAAAGAATTGGTGGAATGAATTAAGATGAAAAAAAGAACAATAGTAATTTCAGCAATAATCATTGTGATCCTGAGTGCAGCAGCGATAAATTATATTTTTCAATCTTTAACATACAAAGAAAGTTTAAAAGGTCCCGCATTACATGAGAATGATTCAAACCAGGACGATAATGAACTTGCGGGAATGTCAAATTCCATCAATATTCTTTTTCTGGGGATAGATAAAACTGAAGAAAGAGAAAACTGGCTGGGAAGTTATCGAGCAGATACGATTGCTATTGCCAGAATCAATCTTGATACCCAAAAAATTAAAATTTTAAACATTCCGAGAGATACCTATTCTTTTATTCCGGTTGAGAATAAGAAAGATAAAATTAATCATGCTTATGCCTATGGGAGTATGCAGGGGGATGGAATCAAAGCCAGCATAGATGCTGTAAATAATTTGACCAATAACAAGATTGACTATTACTTTGCCATGGACATGGAACCTGTTCCTGGTATCGTGGATGAAATCGGCGGAATAAAATTGGATGTTGAAATTGATATGAAAGATCATGGGGTAAATCTTTCTAAAGGACTGCAGGTTTTGAACGGAGAACAAGCATTTGATTACATCCGTTGGAGATATTCTCCGGGAGGAGATATCGATCGAATCAAAAGACAGCAAAAATTTGTGAGTACATTTCTCAAGCAGCAGAGAGACTCTGGGAAAATAATTGAGACCGCGGAGCTTGTCTTAAAATATAAGGACAATATTCAGATGAATTTAACCTTTAAACAATTGATTGGTTTTGCTAAATTCCTTAAGGAAGTTCCGGAAGGAAGTGTAAGTTATCTGACTTTACCGGGAGAAGGAAAAATGATTGATGGAATTTCTTACTGGGTGTTGAATGAGGAAAAAACCAACGAATTATTCAATGAGTTTTTTAAATGAATTCTGTTTAAAAAAATATTTTTATCAATAAAAAAGGTGTCTGACTTTGTCAGATCACCTTTTTTCATTATTGTACCGGGTACATTCCATTGCTGTGCATATAATTAAAGAGTTCTTCACCGTGTTGCTGTTCTTCACTTTGAATGTGATTTAATACTTGTCGGATATTGGGATCTCTAAATTCAAAAATCGCAGTGTCATAGGTACCGGAAACATATTTTTCCACAGAAAGAGCGTCATGACATAAATATTCATTCTTTTTCTTATCCGCAGGCTGCTGATTATCAGAAGCGGATTTTTTCATTTCCCATTGATCGGGTTGTTGGAAGTTTGATTTATTTCCCGAGGATTGTTGAATATTAGGGACTTGTCCACTAAGAATTTGGGTAAGACTGTCAAAGTGGTGCTGTTCTGTTTGGGCATGATTCTGAAAGATTTGTTTAAGTTGTGGACATGTAGTCTGCGAAGCATAATTATTGTATTTTTGAATACAAATATCTTCCTGGCTTTTCAGTTCTTCCAGAAACATTTTTTCCTTTTGACTAAGCTGCTGCTCCATGATCATTACCTCCGAATTGATAAAATTAACCGTACATAGTTTTCTTCTTGTATGAGCGTTTTATTCATTAAATGTTTTTCATATGTTTCATCAATTTAAGCAAAAAATAGATAGTATATTTATTTTACTAATGAAAAAAAATATATTTAATCAGATTTTGCTGAAAGGAGTTTAGAAAATGTTTAAGCATGATAAACAGTTATTAATGGATGTAAAAGTTGATCGGGTGAATCCCAGCTATGCTGTTATGCTTCAGGATCAGTTGGGTGGACCCCATGGGGAAATGAAAGCCGCAATGCAATATCTCTCTCAGAGCTTTAGAATTAAAGACCCTGCAGTCAAAGACTTATTTTTGGATATTGCAGCTGAGGAAATGAGCCATATGGAAATGGTTGCTACTGCAGTGAACTTGCTTAACGGACACAAAGTGGATGCGATCAATGCGAATATCGGAAATATTGAAGCTCACCTGACCAGTGGCCTTGCGCCAATGATGACAAATTCATCAGGGTACCCTTGGACTGCGGCATATATTGAGACTACGGGAGATTTGGCCGCGGATTTATTATCCAATATTTCAGCAGAGCAAAGAGCGAAGGTTGTCTACGAATACCTCTATAGACAGATCAATGACAATGGTGTCCGTGAAATGATTGATTTTCTTCTGAACAGGGAGGAGGCCCATAATACCCTGTTTCGCCAGGCGTTTAATGAATTGGCTGAAACCGGGTCGCTTCAAGATTGGGGAGTTACTGAAGATTCGAAAATTTATTTTGATCTGTCTACACCGGGAAAATACTTTGATCGCTTAAACAATCCCCAGGCCCCAAAGTTTTCAGCACCAGATAAACAAAACGCTCATTAAACAAAGAAAAACGAAGGAGGGACCGTTGCAAAGGAATATCGGCTATTTGCGGCAGTCCCTGTTCTTTTAATAGAGATAGATCTTTTTAGGAATACTTTGACTGGTTAATATTGTTATCATTTTTGAGGGCTGAATAAAATATGATATGAGGACGCTAACTCTCCGATCAGCTGAAAACGAATCTGAATCAGATTCAATCGTCAGGAGGATTAAAAATGGATGATGACAAAAGCCCTCAGAAAGATCTTACAGTAAGTAAGGAGATCAATGATAATCTCACAGAAATAACGGGATTGGAAACAATCAACTTCACGCTGTTGGCTTGCTTCCGCACATTAACTGACTGCCGCCAGCCATATTATTTGAGGGTAATTTTTTGGAGCATTGTATTGCTGACCATTAGCCCGTTTGATTTGTGTCCGGATTTCATGGCATATATTGGATACATTGATGATAGTATTATAATTTTGCTTGGCAGTATATTGTTAAAGGTATCCTTAGAAAAAGAAATCATAGAGGAATACTACCAAAAGTCTGCAGCAGCAAATTCACACAGATTTGGGGATAAGGCAGGCTGTCTGTTAATCATCATGCTTTGGATTCTGATTACATATCTGACTTCAGAATTATTTATTATTTTGTATTAAGCAGTCTCTCCGCAAAAAAGGCAATATGCTTATCTGTATGGTTGTCGATATCTTCATGTCCATAATCAGGATAAGCAATAATTGTTTTTTCACCTGCAAGGTGACGGTAAAGTGCATAGATGGTGGACGGGGGACAGGCTGTATCCTTTAGTCCTACGGAAATCAAGACAGGACAATGAAGCCATGGGGCAAAATTGATTAAATCAAAATAACTAAGGGTTTGGAATATTTCCTTTTCTTTTTCATGAAGAGGGTCATGCATTCGAAAATACCAGCTTAATTCTGCCCATGGTCCGTCTCCATGGTCCAGATAAGCACGTTTCATATCCGCCAAAAAAGGGATGCCGGCATTAATTGCGGCGATCTTCCCTGTTATTTGCGGATTCCTTTGACTGCTTTTTTCCAGTAAGGCCGCGGCGGCAATAGCAATTCCCCCACCCTGACTATTGCCGAACAATCCTATTTTGGCCTCATTGATTTCCGGCCTTCGGGCCAGAGATTCAATGATTTGGACGCTATCCAGGTAAACCTGACGGTAATAGTATTCCATTGGAGAGTCAAGACCAAGTGTAAGCCAACCGGAGAAAGCGCCGGCAGAGTATGATCGGCCGTCCGGAGTATCTCCGCATTGGCCTCGGATATCCATGGCAAGGACGGCATAGCCTTGGAGGGCCCAAAGTAACAACTCGCTGATTTTGCCTTTATTTGAGGAATATCCGTGAAAACGCACAAGACCGGGCACCCGGTTTTCGGGAGAAGCCGTGGAAGGGAGGAGGTACCAGCCCTTGAGCAAGGTTCCATCTGCCGCTTCAATCTGAGCTTGATAAATAATGACTTGTTTCAAAGGAAAGGGGTATTTTTCTAAAACCAGATCATAAGAAACCTCAAATCTGTCCAGTTTCTCTGATTCAACATTAACCCGCCAACTTTGGCTTCCAATAGCGGGAAAGACTTCCTCCATCGCCTGATACCAGAAGGACTCAAAGTCAGGTTGTCTGGTAAGGTCTGGTTTATATTGCCGAAAGCCAGCTGTTTTTTCTTCTGTAATATCCATATGATCTACCCCTTTGGTTAATATAACAGTTGATGATTCGAGTGAATCACGATGTAAAAGCGGAAAGAATTAAAAAGAAGATCTGGTTTATTGAAAACGTCATAATATATTATACTATGTTTCAAATATTTGCAAATTCAAATTATTTTAAGAATATGAAAGATTTGCTATTTATTTTGAAGAATATGAAGGATTTAGCAATAAATTTAGAGAATAACACATCTTAACAAATCATAATCTATATTAATGGAGTGATTTTATTATGCAGATTACTAAAGCCGTAATCCCTGCCGCCGGTTTGGGAACAAGATTTTTACCGATAACCAAGGCATTGCCGAAAGAAATGCTTCCTATCTGTGATAAGCCTACAATTCAATATATTATTGAAGAGGCGGTTAACTCAGGGATAACTGATATTTTAATCATTACAGGGAGAGGAAAGTGGCCGATTGTCGACTATTATGATCGGTCTCCGGAATTAGAGGCCCATCTTAAAATGAAAGGCAAGGAAGAACAATTAGAAAAATTAATTGACTTGTCTAAAATGGCTAATATTTATTATACGAGGCAGACAGAGCCTCTTGGTCTGGGACATGCTGTTCATTGCGCCAAATCTTTTGTTGGAGAAGAGTCCTTCGCTGTTTTGTTGGGCGATGATATTATTAAGTCAAGGATGCCGGCAATAAAACAATTGATCGATGTCGCGGAAAAAAACCATTCCAGCGTTATTGGGATAAGGGAAGTTCCGGAGCATGATGTGAATAAATACGGGATTGTGGCCTCCGCAGGGAAAAAAGGGAACGTACATCAAGTCAGAAACCTGGTGGAAAAGCCATCATTGGAAAATGCCCCTTCAAGATTAGCCATTATGGGAAGGTATGTTCTCACTTCCTCCATATTTGGATACCTGGAGAAGATTCCTCAAGGATCGGGAGGAGAATATCAGCTGACTGACGCTCTCAATTTATTAAGTAAAGAAGACAAAGTCTATGCCTGTGAATTTGAAGGGACACGCTTTGATGCGGGGGATAAGCTTGGTTTTCTTAAAGCTACTGTCGAATATTCCCTGGAATCGCCCGACATTGGAGTTGAATTCGCAAAATATTTGGACGGTCTTTATGAAAGAAAAAAAGTAATTGCAGGCAGACCAAAAAGGCAAGTCACAGAAGGATAAACTTTGTAATAGATCTTGGTGATAGTCTTGTTAAGATTTTGAATAGGGGAAGTTCTTTGGTATTTAAATGGAAAAATTATTATAATTTGGAATATTTTAATAAGGAATCTTATTAATTATACGGAATAGTATCTTATGTAATCTTAAATCTAAAAAAAGGGGGGATTTTTATGCAATGGTATTTGGCGGTGTTGAAAAGGTACGCCAAATTCAGCGGCAGGGCCAGAAGAAAAGAATACTGGATGTTTGCTCTTTTCAACTTTATTTTTTCTTTTGTCGCCATCATTCTGGATCACGTATTGGGGTTGACGGCGATTGACACGGGATATGGTATGGAGTATGGTTATCTTTTTTTGTTATACGGACTATTTATACTTATTCCTTCGTTTTCAGTGTCCTTTAGAAGACTGCATGATCAGAACAAGTCCGGAGCTTGGATCTTGATCAATTTGATTCCTTTTGTCGGGACAATTTGGTATCTGGTGCTGATGCTCCTGAGCGGAACGGCCGGATCAAACAAATACGGGGAAGACCAGAAAGCGTTGGAGAGTGGGCGAAATAATGTACAGAACGATCTGGGCGCTTAAAAGACCTGTCTTCACTGGGGTCAAAGAGTAGAATGCAGCAAACAGCCGGGGCAAGTCCCGGCTGTTTGCTGCATTCTATATCATCATCTCAATCTGTAGGACTTACCCGATCTCCTTCCTTTAAACCATCGGGAGGTGTGGTGATGTACCGGTCTCCAACAGAGAGACCTTCCAATATTTCAATATACAGGTCTGTTTCCAGTCCTGTTTTGATATACTTTTTTACTGCCTTCCCGTCAGCAGCGATGAAGACAAACTTCCTATCGTCTTCTGCTTGAACAGCCCGGCTGTCGGCCGCCGGGATATCAGTTTTTTCCTTGATAGAAATATTCACGTCCACATCATAGTCGGCTTTGATATCTTTTTTTGAGTCATCCAGAGAAATCTGAACCTCATATTTCGGTTCCGTACTGGAGCCGGCAGTTGTATTAGAGACATCGCTGATGGATGTAATTCTTCCTGTGAGGGTTTCCCCCAGTCCTTTAACCTTTACAGAGGCTTTTTGCCCCGGGTTCAAAAGAACGGCGTCATATTGGCTGACATCGGCCTTGACGATAAGCCTGCTCAGGTCCAAAACCTGGACCTGACCCTGGGAACGTGAAGGGTACTGGTTTTCGCGTGCGTCCAGCAAGGTCAGTGTTCCGCTGATCGGTGATTTTATCGTACTCTCGGCAATCTTCCTGTTCAGATTCTGAATATCAAGGTTCAGCCGTTCCATCTGTTTTTGGACATCGGAGCCGCTGGAATTGAGGTTCAAGTTGTTGTATTGAATTTCTGCCAGTTTTACTTGGCTTTCAGCTAATTTTAACGCGTTATCCGCCTGATCAAGGTCATCCTTGGAAGCAGCTCCCGTATCGTAAAGCGCTTTGATGTTCTGGTAAGCTTTACCGGCCAGGGCATAGGAATTTTTGGCAGTATCAAGGTTTATGGAAGCCTGAGCCTTGGCGTTTCCTGTGCTTGTTTTAAGGGTGTCAAGGCTGAGAACCGCTTTATTCAGCTGGTATTCGAGGTCTTCCGTATCAAGAGTAACAAGGATATCCCCTGCTTTGACATCATCCCCAATGTTCTTATACCGTTTGATAACCTTTTGGGAAGAACTCAAGACAGTTTCATAAATTTCTTCAGACTCTATCTTGCCTGTTACAGATATTGAATCCGCCAGATTTCTTTTTTCCAGAGCTGCGACCGCAACCTCAACAGCTTTGGGTTTGAAAATTTGTATCATTCCAATGATAGCGGCCAACCCCCAAATTAATGCAATGGAGATCCGCACGATCGGGATTCCCGCGATGGAGATTCCCGTAATGGAGATCCGCCCAGCCTCTTTTGTTTTTGTTTCCATCCTGCCCGCCCCCTTTATCCATGATTGAATGCCGAAGCTAAACATCTATTCCCTGTTTTTTAAGATCTCAACGAGTGTGACTTTTTGCAAATGTCTTCCCAACAGGAAATTCACAACCAGATAGGACAGCAGGATAATCCCAATTACGGCCAAATATAAATTCAAGGGGATATAGCTTTCAAATCCTGCCACTACATTGGAAATCATAAACGGCCATATTGCCGCAACAATAAACCTGCTCACCGGTATTCCGATTACGGCTGACAACAAAACTGTATAAAAGGCACTTCCGAGATAGATTCTCTTTACTTCTTTTTCGTCGTAGCCGAAGACCTTAAGCAGAGATATGCTGAAGGTTGACTTATTCATCATCATCCTTAATAAAAGATACAGCACGACAATAAAGATAATTACAGACCCTGCCAGCAGTGTGATCATCAAACTTGCCATCATCTCATTAAATTTAGAGGCCGACTCGGCCAGGTCATTCAAATGAATGACGGAAGCAATCCTTCCCTGTTCGATGTTCAGCTTCTTATCGGAAAGCACCGTATTATAGAAATCATCTTCCGTGTCAAATACTTTGCGCAGATGATCGATATTCGCAAAAATATACAAGCCGTTGGAATACGGTACAATACCCGCTACATGAAAGCGATAACTTTTATTTTCAATATGATCATTGAGGATAATATGATCGCCAACTTTATAACCAAATTTATAGGCGACAGAATTCGAGATATAGACATCGTCGTTATCTCCGCTGTCCTTGATTTGAAAATAAAAATAAGGATTATCTTCTTTGATCCCCAGAAGGTTGACTTCTAAATCAGAATCAATCAGATTAAAATAGGCATACAAAGATTGACTGTAGGCCTCTTCGCCGTTCTCAGGAACCTCATCCTCAGGATACTGTAAAATATACATATATTTGAATTTGGCGTCATCGGTAGTGTGCTGCACATAATGATCAATGCTGCCCTTGATTTGGACGGCAAAGACCATCAGCAGGATTGCCAGAAACAGCCCCAGAATAATAGTGATATTTCCTCTGATTTCCCTTAAAAGCTGACGGACGCGATAGCGATGGATAAAACCCAAATTGCCTAAATCAAGATTGGCAATCCGGCTCTGCTTTTTTTCCTGACGCAGTAATTTTAACGGTTCCAAAGACAGCTTTTTATTAATGACCAAGAAATTGACTAAAGCGGCGATGATGACAGGTAAGACAATTCCGTATCCGATGAGGTAGGGTTTCATCACAGCTTGAAGTTCCGGAAAGGAATAGATCCCAGACGATTGGTTCATGACCGGGATCATGAAATAGCCGGCTGCGGTTCCCGTTACAGAGGCCGCCGCCACAAGCAAAAGGGGAAGAATCATGAAATGTTTCAACAAGTCACTTTTCATGTAACCGTGGGAATACAGCGCTCCGATTACGGGGCTTTCCCGTTCAATATTATTCACAATAAATACCGAGATCACATAAGCGAGCAATAATAAAATGATCAGGCCGGCAAAGAGCGCGCTGAGTTTGTTAATTTCGCAATCCGTTTTTACGTCATTAATCCTGGGATTATCTTCACTTGAGATAAAATAAGAAAGATTAACATATTGGTCGTCAATATTGTCTTCCCAAAAATCAAGCAGTGTGGTGCGCATTTCCCGAACGCCATTGTCCAAAGCGGAGGCTCCGTCGCTGAGCTCCCTGCCGCCCGCCGATAAAGAGGCGCTTCCATTATAAAGGTCATTCAATTCGGGGTTCAGACTTCTCAGGCTCTCATTAAGCGATCCCAGTTCCGCAAGAGATTGCACGCCGTCTGTTAAGCTGGTCAACCCGTCGTTCAATTCATTCAGGCCATCCTTTAAAGCTCTGCTTCCATCCGCCAGCCGGTCAAATCCTTTTTCCAGCTCTTGTTTTTTGCTTTCCGCCTCTTCCGCGGCTTCCAGCATATAACGGTTGGTAATCATGGATTTGTCAAAATCCATATCGGCTAAATGATCCTTTAACTTTTTAGCGGTGACATTGCCAGTCAGTAAATAGCTATAGCAAAATTCCGTATTTTCATCATTTTTCAGCTCTTCAAAGGTCTCGGGAGAAACAAACCCTATATTGAATTGATCAGAATCAGCTGCCACATCATACGGATTTTTTTTCACTGAAGCATAATCCGGCGCGGAACCAATACCTGTGACAGTATATTGTTTATTTTTTATTTCAATGGTGTCTCCTACCTTTAAACCGCGGCTGTCGGCGTATCGTTTCTCGATCACGATCTCACCGGCTTTGTCGGCCAATACACCCTCATCCAATTCCAAGGTATTAATCTGTTCTCTGTTTTTAAAGAGACGGAAGGTGTTCCCGCCCAGATCGATATCCAGATAAAAGTTCTCTTCCAGTTTGACGCCCAACGCTTCTATCTCCGCTGCCTGCTCCCTTGAGAATGGCACAAGAACATGAAATTCTCCATCCTCCACATGATTTTTCTGGTGATTTGTATCCACAGTATGGAAAACAGAATCTGTAGCCGAGGCCATACTGATCACAATGCTGAGACTGAACGCAACCAGAAAAAAAAGTGCCCCGTATTGAAGCCAGTTTCCTTTTAATTCCCGTTTTATTCTTTGATTTAAAATCATGGCAGCCACCTGCGTTCCGACCTACCACTCCAAATCCCCGGCAGGAATGATGGTCTCATTACGGTAATCTTTCTCTATTTTTCCATCTTTAATTTCAATGACTTTATGGACCATATCCTTAATCGCGATATTATGGGATACGATCAAAACCGTTGTTCCGTAATCCTGATTTACCTTTTCCAAAAGCACCAATATTTCTTTTGACATCGTGTAATCAAGGGCCCCGGTCGGTTCATCACAGAGCAAAAGCCGGGGATTTTTAACCAGCGCCCGGGCAATCGCGCATCTTTGCTGCTGTCCGCCCGACAATTGAAACGGAAATTTGTTTTGATGTTCCGTAAGGCCCAGGGCATCCTGCAATTCATAGAGGTCCAGGGGGGAAGAGGTGAGGTATTCACATACCTGAATGTTTTCCTTTACGGTAAGATTGGGAACCAAATGATAAAACTGAAAGATAAACCCCAGGTAGTTTTTTCTGTAGAGAACCAGTTCTTTCTGCTCTAGTTTCGCAATATCCAAACCATCAACCACAATGGATCCTTTATCAACACGGTCCAAACCGCCTATGGCATTTAATAACGTTGATTTGCCGCTGCCGCTCGGGCCGAGAATAATGCACATTTTTCCCCTTTCCAGAGTGGTGGAAACTCCGCGCAAAACTTTTGTATGGCTTTCTCCGGTCCCATAGCTTTTTTCAATTTCCCTGACCTCTAGAAACATGTCTAAGCCCGCCTTGTTCCTGCTATTTTCAGTTCCATGGGTAGTCATTGTCCTGATCGTCAGAAAGAAAACCTTCAATAAAAAGGATTTCCTCTGAGTTAGAGATATCTAACAAAAAGTCAAAATTAACTTCTTAAAATATGATAGCCAAACGCCAGGCCATTGTCAATCAATGCCCAGTGGAAAATTCCTTTAATAGTAACGAAACAGAAGACAGCTCGTTAATCATAGAAAACCCCGGGCCAACAGTATGGTTATTGCGGAAGCCGATCAAACCTATGTTTTTCCGTCAGGAACCGTAATAGCTTATTGCGGCAGCAGGTTCTTGGCCACATCCGTCTTATAGGCGTTCATGGCGGGCAATAGCGAAGCTGTGATTCCCAGCAGGGCAACAACAGCTAGGATAAGAAGTTCTTGGGGCAGGAAACCTACGGGGGCATAAAGGGACATGACGCTTTGCAAGTATGCCGCCACTCCGTAAGCCAGCAGATGGCCGAAGATCAGGCCGGAGACAAGGGAGGTCAGGACAAGGAGGGCGCTTTCCAAAACGACAACCTGGAGGATATCCCGTCTTGCCGCGCCGATCGCCCGCAATATGGCGTTTTCCCTGGCCCTGTTCAGCACAGACCAGTAGAGCGAGATGACAATGGTGAGTAAGGACATGGCCAGGACAAGATAAGAAACGACGGTCAGAATATCTTCGCTCTGCCCCAGCATATCAAAAATATCTGCCATCACCGCCCCAGGAAAAGCAGCCTGGGCCTCCTGACCGCTGTTGATCTCCTGATACATCTGCATCAGTCCGGCATAGTCTTTTGGCGTCACCATTAGGGCGGTTACGTCACGGTTTTTGTTGCCGTGCATTTCCCATACCGACTCAATCGGGGTAAAAATACCGTCGTCATAAGGCCTGTTCATTTTCTCCAGGATACCGACAACCACATAATCTTCGTCATGCTCGGAGTGCTCTAGGGCTGCTGTCAGACCGTGGCTGGCTTTAAAGCTGTCTCCGATCTGCAGCCGGAGCTTTCCGGCTGCGACCGCCCCAACTACCACTTCGTGCTCCTCGGCAAAAAGACGTCCTTCTTGCAGGGCAAAAATGGGTTTTTCTTGTAAACTGGGGCGCAATTGAAAAATATCCCCGGTCGTTCCGACAATCCGGTGGCCACCGTAATTATCGCCGAAAGCAAAGGGAATAACTTTGGCCGTCCGCTCATCTTTGACCAGTCGTTCGTGGATGGCGTTGGATATATTGCCCACGGGGGCATCCTGTAAAAATATCGTATTGAAGATAAGCTGGGTGGGGCTCCCTTTTGCTCCGACAATCATGTCGAAAGGCAGGGCAGCATTCACCATGCCCTGCCGTACGGAGGCCGCGATCAGTATGACGGCTAAAGACAGGCCGATGGCCGCAGCCGCTACGATCACTGTCAAGGTGTATTGTAACGGCTTTTGCAGCAAGTCACGCCATGCTATCCTGAGTAGCATCTTCTTTCGCTCCTTCTTTCGTTTGTTCTAAATCTATGACTCTTTTCAAACTTTTCAGTACTTCTTGGTCATGGGTGGCCATGATCAAAGTGGCGGTATTTTCCCGGCAGACCTCCCGTAAAAGTTCCAGGACCATCATTCTGGTTTTCATATCCAGGTTTGCTGTCGGCTCATCCGCGATGACGACGGCTGGCCTGTTGGCCAGGGCCCTGGCGATGGAAACCCTTTGCTGCTCGCCGCCCGAGAGCTGTCCTGGCTTATGGTTGATGCGATGGGATAACCCGACTCTTTTTAAAAGAGCAAGACAGCGCTCTTCTCTTGCCTGGGCCGGAATCTTTTTGCCGAAGACGATGGAGGCCAGGACATTCTCTTTCGCCGTCAACGAAGGAATCAGGTTAAACGTCTGAAACACATAGCCGATGGTCTGAGCGCGGAAAAGGTCTCTTTGCGCTTCCGGGAGCAGGTTGATTTCCACCTCGTTGATCCGCACGCTGCCCCGGGAGGGAAGTGAAATTCCAGAAATAATATTGAGCAGTGTTGTTTTTCCCGTACCGCTGGCTCCGGCAAGCCCTATTTCCTCTCCCGCCTGGATATCCAAGCGGGAGAGTGATAGTGCCGTAATCTCCCCGCCTTCCGGGCTGGGGTATTTTTTTTCAATATCCCTGAGTTTTATCAAACAGATTCGCCTCTTTTATTTGGTATATCCGCTGCTTGGAACAGCTTATTGTTTATATCCTCGCTTCTTACTGGACAACCTTAATCTTGTCTGAATAAATTCTCGCCTGGCTTACAAACCCCGTATCAGGATCGGTGTGGCTTCCCAGTTCAAGCCTGCCGGAAACTGTTAGGATTGCATCGGTAGGAGTCCGACTCTCACCTTTCGGTAAAAAAACCAGGATAATATCTTCTGGCCAGCTTGCATCGGTTGAACAAAAAGGGCAGATGCTCATGGGCTGTCTGGTAAGGACAAAAAAGGCGAAAGACGGTTTGAGTGGCGGGGCCATATATCCCGTGATCGCCACTTTTTTGCCGTTCAGGCCCGTTAATTTATCGGAAAATTTTAAGCCCCGGGAACTGCCGCCCGCGTACATCTCGGAAAATTTTATCTCTACCGGCTGACCGCTGCTGTTCTTTGGCGGAACTTCATTCTTCTCGGTTGCCTTGTCTTTCATTTCAACCGCCTTTGCTTCGGAGGCCGCTTCCGCTCCGCTGTTTCCCGTGTCTATCGTCTGAGCTTCCGGACTGTTCTTTACATCGTTATTTTTCGCATCGACATTGCTTCCGTCCATACTGCTGCCGGCGGCCGCTCCTGCGCCAGTTTCTCCGGCGTCGAAAGAATCAGACCGTCTCTCTTTCTCTGTTTCCGAAACGGTCTGATCTTTTTCAGCACATCCGTACAGCAGCAAGACGATGCTGAGAAGCAGTATTGGCAGGATCAATGATCTTGGGGTCCGCTTCTGCGCCAGCCGCTCCGATGCCATCCATGGCATCCGCGGCACTTGACCATCCCTGGCCGGCGTCTTAACTGCCATTGGGATATCCTCCTTATTTTGCTTCAGCTTGGTTATCTGCTGAATTTGGTGGGATCCAGGCCCAAAGCGTTGATAATTCCGAAAAATACCTCTGTATTATCCATAATTGCCTTGTCAAAGTATTCGGACCCCGTGCCATAGGCCGTCAAAGGGATATCGTCAGCCGAATGTACTTCCTGGGTGTCCGTGACCGGCAGGTTCCCCGCTATTAAATAACCGCCGGGTGCGCTGCCTTCCGTGTTGGCCGCCGCTTTGCCATCCACGGTGATAGCGGGAGAGATAGGTACGGAGGAATACTTGAAATCTTCTATATAATCGGGATGGTTGCCCCAGCCGATAGCAAGCGAGATATCGGTGGATACGACCTGATCGAATTTGCCGTCACCGTTTTCATCTTTACCGGTGTCAGGAAAGCCGTCGCCATCGTTATCTTTATAAGTAGGCCAGGCTGCTTTTTCATAGACCCGGACGGCATCTCTGCCGCTTTTGCTGTAATCAACCGTGCCATATACAGATACGGAGTGGGAATGGTCTGCCACCACAATCACCAGAGTATCGCCATTTTTGTCGGCAAAATCTTTGGCCACGCCCACGGCTTTATCCATTTCGATGGTATCCCATACGGCCCGTTCCCAGTCCATCACATGCTCCTGCTTGTCGATGGAGGCGCCTTCCACCATCAGGAAAAATCCGTTCTTATTTTTGCTCAAAATATCCAGGGATTTTTGCGTCATATCCCAGAGCATGGGCTGATCGGGATAATTTTTCAGGACATTGGGATTTTTCTCAATGGCCTTATCGATATAGACGTTCATCGTGGTATTGTGGAACAGGCCCAGTAATTGATTGGTTTTAGAGGCATCGACATTATTCAGTTCCTGAGCGTTTCCTGCAAATTGGTAGCCTTGACTTTCAAAATCGCCGATTAAGTCTCTTTCATCCGCCCGTTTGGAGCCTGCTACCGATTTGGGCCAGAACCACTGGGCTCCACCGCCCAAAATAACGTCGGGACGTTGGGCAGGATAAAACATCTGGTTGGCTATTTCCTGCATATTGGAACGCTGGGGAACGTGGACAAACATGGCGGAGGGGGTGGCGTCGGTAATTTCCGCGGTGGAGACGATTCCTGTGGCTTTCCCCGCCTTTTTGGCCAGTTCGATAATGTTTTCCACCTTGGGGGGAACCTGGTTCTTATCATTGGGGTCAAAAGTGTAAACGCCCATGGCGTTATTGGAAGTCTTATGCCCTGTAGCATAAGCATGCGCGCTGTTGGCTGAGTCGGTCACCACAGAATTGAGACCGGAGGTTGTCACAAGCGTCACTTCATCCATATTGTCCATTTCCAGCAAGCCGTTGTATTTGCCTTCAGTGAGATTCTTAGACACCATTCTGGCGGCGGTTCTCATGGGAAGAGCCAGGCCATCGCCAATGACTAAAATAACATTTTTTGCTTTCCCGGCTTCAGCTTTTACAACATTGTACTGAACTTCTTTGGAAAGCGTCCAGCCTTCACCCCGGGCACTGACCGACACTGTGTAATTGCCGGCCGGTGCTTTGAAGGTAACATCCTTCCACATCTTATACGGGCCATCCTTGGTGGTGGCTCCCGTGCTTGCCGTCTGATTAAAGAAGGTTTCCGCGTTTGTGCCTTGTACCCGTACATCAAATTCGGTGGGAGCACTGGGAATATGATTGAGTTCCACCTTTAAGTCGAAAATGCTGCCGGCCAAAATACTGGCCTTATCGACGGGAAAGATAACCGCCTGGGGAGCGGCCTGAGCCGGTTCCGCGGCAACGGCCTGTCCGCCGGCAGACAAGTTGCCGATCAGCAAGGCCGAAACCAGGATAAGGAAAAACGTTTTTGAGAGCTTTCTCATAGAAATATCACACCTCCAAAACAATACTTGGATATCCAGAGAAAGTATAACAAAGGAATATATTAGAAAAATTAACCATATGTAAATTTTTCATTAAGTTTATATTATGGTAGAAATTAAATTTGCCCTGGGCGTTGAATACAGAAGCTACCGGATGGCATACAGCTTACGTTCGGAGTCTATAAGATTCGCGGCACAGGGCAACACCTGATCCATAGATTCATTAAATACAGTAGAACCGAAATAGAAGCAGTACTGATTATGGGGGAAGGCCATCTATGCAAAAACTCTTGACAAACTGATTTTTAAAGGACTAAAATAAAAATAGAACGATTGTCGGTCTGCATAGGAGGGATTGAATGAAGACAGGCAGCAAAAAGCACGAAATCAGGAAGCAAGAGCTTATAGAAATTGCGACTGAACTTTTCGTTGAGAAGGGTTATGAAGCCGTATCAGTGAGGGATATTTTAAATATCGTGAACGGTGCACAGGGCATGTTCTACCATTACTTCAAATCCAAGCAGGACATTTATATTGCCGCGATGAGTCAATATATTGACAGGATGATTGAAGAACGGGTAAGTATTTTAAATGATGAAGGAGTGCCCTTCCCTGAAAAACGAGATCATCTCCGGGAATTGCTGGCAAGCAGTTTTGCTGATTATTTGAAAATATTTGGAACAGGAGAAGACGACAGTGTGGAAAGCGATGCCCACCGGATACGGATTTTTGTCGAAATGCTCGACAAGCTTCATATGCCCTACGCAAATTTTATCTTGCAGGGATTGCGTGTGGGGCAAATCCCGAAGGATACAGGTATCAACGAGTCTAATGCTAATATTTATGCTCTTTTTGTGTTGTATGGTATATTCGGAGTACTGCACAATGATACGCTAAATCGCAAAGAACCTCGTGGCTTTGGATTCAAAGACATATTTCCGGTCATTGAAAACATCTTTTTCCCTCACTCTGGGCCATGATAGTTTTTTTTGACTCATTAGTTAGGAATCTCTAACTAATGGTCGTGGAACGAAGGTTGATTGTATTGAAAAAACAGGCAACCACTTGGATTATCGATCATTCCGGCGAGGGTGGCGATAAAAGCGCACTATAGTATGGCGTCTTTTTCGACCCATAAGTTAGTTTTTTCTAACTAATCGAAGATGGAAAGAGGGTTGATTGTATTGAAGAAACAAGCAAGGAAAAGACGGGGAATCGCTCGGATTATTGAGCTTTCCGGCGAGGGTGATAACAAGATCGTACTATGCGGGATCTTGACCTCTATCGGCGGACTGCTACAGCTATTCCCCTTTTTGTCCGTCTATTTGGTTTTAGCGGAGCTACTCGGGCACATAACAGATTTTTCGCAACTGAATAGGGGTTATATGATCGGGTGGGCCATCTCAGGAGTTGCGGGACTTGTGATTGGATATGTGTTCATGTACGCGGGAGGCATGGCCGGCCATATTGCCGCCTACCGTATCATCTGCGGTACAAGGCTTAAATTGGCAGAACACATCGGCAGGCTTCCGATGGGCTATTTCAATACCAACACCATTGGAAAAACAAAACAGATCTTGGAAACGGAATTGGATCATATTGAACGGTTTGTCGCTCATCAGATACCGGACCTGATTAACACGGTGGCTACGCTTTTGGTGATGTTTATCATCATGTTCATAATGAATGTATGGCTGGCCCTGATGGGCCTGTTGCCTATTATCCTAGGCTTTGCCTGTGAAGCATCGATGCTGGTTGGAAAAAAGGCGAAACCGGCAATTAAGGAGCGTGTTGATGCCGCAGAGGAAATCAACGCGTCCTCTATTGAATATGTGCGCGGCATGCCCTCCATTAAGATATTTGGTCAAACCGTACGCTCCTTCCAAAATTTCTATAATGTGATTTTAAAATTCAGGGATGCCGCCGTTCATATGGCAATGATGATCCGCCCTGGATATGTTCAGTTTCAGACCCTCATTATGTCGATCGGAACATTCATTATCCCTGTCGGATTGTTCCTGCTGACGAAGAATCCGGACAACATTTCTTATGCCGTTACTTTGACATTTTTTCTGGTTTTTGCCCCCGGCGTCACTTCGCCGGTATTCAAGTTATTGAACTTTGTGGAAGAAATGACCATTCTTTCCGAGAACGTCAATCGTATTGATTCAATTTTAGCTTACGAGCCGTTGAAAGAACAGGAGCGTGGGAGTAAGCCTTCTGCTTATGACATTGTCTTTGGGGATGTCAGCTTCTCCTATTCGGGACCTACGGAGGATGGAGAATCCGTAGAAAACACGCTTTCCCATATCAGTTTCACTGCGCCGGCAAATCAGATTACCGCCTTGGTCGGGCCTTCCGGTTCCGGAAAATCCACCATCGCGCAACTCATTCCCCGTTTTTGGGATGTGCAGGTCGGAAAAATCACTATCGGCGGCGTCAATATCCGGGACATGGAAATGGACGACTTGATGAACACGCTCTCCTTTGTGTTTCAGGACAGTTTCCTTTTTTCCGATACGCTTTACCATAATATCGCCATGGGAAAACCGGGTGCAGCAAAGGATGAAGTCTACGCGGCGGCAAAGGCGGCTCAGTGTGATGAATTTATCCGGGCCTTGCCGAATGGTTATGATACGCTAGTGGGCGCCGGCGGGGTTTACCTTTCTGGTGGTGAACAGCAGCGCGTTTCCGTGGCGCGCGCAATCCTCAAAAATGCTCCCATTTTAATACTTGACGAAGCCACAGCTTATGCCGATCCCGAAAATGAGTATGAAATGCAACTTGCGCTGCGTGAGTTGATTGCGGGAAAAACCGTACTTGTGATTGCTCACCGACTTGCAACTATTCAGAATGCAGACCAAATTCTTATGATAGCAGACGGACAGGTTCGGGAAAGAGGTAAGCATCAGGAATTATTATCACAAGGCGGCCTGTACAAAAGAATGTGGGATACCTATACAGGAAGCGGAACATGGAGGATTTCCCGTACGAGCAAGGAGGCGTTGGCGTAATGATGAAGGCGCTGCATAATATTTCAGTTGGTGAAACCAAAAAGCTTATCAAGCCGGTCATTTGGATGAGTATCGTCAACTTTGTGAATATGATACCGTTTATCCTGATCGCCGTTATCGTCCATCTTATTTTTGACTATTACAGCGGCGCACCTGTGGAATTGTCCATGCTGTGGAAATTATGGGGCGGCATGGTCCTGTGCTTTGCTCTCATGTATGTTTGCCAGAATAAAGCGATGGTCATAACCTTCCTGGACGGATACAGCGCCGCAGCCGATGGCCGTATTCGGCTGGCTGAACACATTCGTAAACTACCGATGGGCTACCTTACAAGTAAAGATTCTGGCGAGCTTGGCAATATGATGATGGTGGATTTTGACCAGACCGAACGTGCTATGACCCATATTCTGCCGCAGCTTATCAGCAGTATTGTGGTATCCGTTATATCGATCTTTTTATTGTTTTTTTTGGATTGGCGTCTATCTCTGGCGACATTTGCCGGATTGCCGATTGCAGTTTTAGTTTTGTGGGGTGTTTCCGGGCTGGAGCGGAAAATAAATGTACGGCTTTCGTACGCCAGGATAAAGCAGTCGAATCGCTTACAGGAATATCTGACCGGTATGAAGGAGATCAAAGCGTACAATTTGCAGGGTGCAAATTTCAGTGCGTTCAGGGAAGCCTGCGAGGACTATCGGGACGCCTGTATACGGGCCGAGGGAGTGATCGGCCCGATCAATCTGGTTTCATCGGTGTTTTTGAAAGCGGGACTTTCCTTAATTACAATTACCGGAGTCTTTCTTCTGCTTGGTGGCAGCCTGGAGATAAGTGTGCTTGCCCTCTTTTTGATCGTCGGCACACGCATTTTTGATCCGCTCACGACGGTCATTATGCGACTGTCGGAATTAAAATCTTGTCACGTCTCTGGAAAGCGTGTTACTGCTTTATTCGAACAGCCCGTTATGGGAGGAACAGACAATTTGCCTGAATCCCATGATATCCGTTTCGAGCATGTTATCTTCGGCTATGGAAACGACAAGATACTGGATGACGTAAGCATTGTAATGAAGGAAGGTGAAATGACCGCTATTGTCGGTCCGTCCGGCAGCGGAAAAACTACTGTTTTACGTCTGGCGGCCCGGTTCTACGACCCGCAGAGCGGAAAGGTGCTGTTCGGAGGGAAAAACGAGGCGGAGATCGATCCAGAAAAGCTGATGTCAAAAATATCGATGGTATTTCAGGATGTTTATTTGTTCAAAGATACCATTTTAAACAATATCCGCTATGGCAGGGAAAACGCTACGCGAGAGGAAATCGAAGCCGCCGCCAAGGCTGCCCGTTGCTACGATTTTGTGGTAAAACTCCCGCAGGGATTCGAGACGATGGTTGGTGAAGGCGGTTCCACGCTTTCCGGCGGAGAAAAACAGCGCCTTTCCATTGCACGGGCCATATTGAAGGATGCGCCGGTTATCCTACTGGATGAGGCGACTTCTTCCCTCGACCCGGAAAACGAAATTGAAATCCAGAAAGCAATTAATCATTTGGTACAAGGGCGTACGGTCATTATGATTGCGCACCGTCTGAAAACAATAGCCGGCGCGGATAAAATCGTTGTTCTGGACAGGGGGCAAGTTGTGGAGGAAGGAAAGCACTCTGATCTGCTCCATAAAGGCGGGCTATATGCCAATCTGTGGCAATTGCAAACACAAATGAGCGGTTGGAAGATTGGAAGAATGCAATAAATTATCAATATTTTAGGAGGAGGTACACAAGAATGTTATCTAAGTTTAAGCACATCGTTGCTCTATTACTCGCACTAATCCTGACGTTCGGCACATTGCTGTCAGCGATAGCGGGTGAAATATCAACATCCGAGCCGACATAATTTGTTAAGAATAATTTTATGTTGACGATAAAGTTATGGGAAATTTTAGATAAATGAGATGAATAGGAATCGCAATGAAAGATGTTGGGAGGTGAGATGTCTATTGAGTACTTTTTATCCAAGATTCTTTCTTCAAACTTGTTGCAAGAGATTTAATAATTAAGGGAGGTGAAAAATCGTATATATGAGAACAAACAAACTTTTAATCATTTTGAGTATCTGCATAATCCTGATGCAAGGGTTTTACTGTCGCTCAACAGTTGCAGATACTAGTAGCTCCAGCGTGAACGACATAAGAATCTCAGGAAACGATAGATATCAAACAGCGGTTGAAATCTCAGAAAACGGCTGGACTACATCGGATTATGTTGTCTTAGCCAGGGGAGATGACTTTGCCGATGCTCTTTGTGCAGGACCATTAGCACAAAAATATAATGGTCCCATCCTATTGACTCAGTCGAATGCCTTAAATCCAAACACATTCGCTGAGCTGCAGCGATTACGGGCAAAACACATTATCATCGTTGGGGGCACAGGAGCCGTTTCTCCGGAGGTTGAAAATGAGTTGAAAACTGCCGGGTTTAATAATATCCAGCGTATTTTTGGTAGCGACAGGTTTCAAACGTCTGTTATGATTGCCCGGGAGTTGAATGCCGGCACTAAAGTAGCACTGGCCACCGGCAACGATTATCCCGACGCACTGTCTATCTCCGGTATTGCATCCAAATTGGGAATGCCCATACTTTTAACAGGTGCTAACAGCTTAGATAACAACGTATTGGATTATCTCTGGCAACACAGGGGGATTACCCAAACCTATATCATTGGTGGAATTGGGGCTATCAGCAGTGCTATAGAACAAATCGTGCCAGGCCCGGTAAGACTGAGCGGCCAAAACCGGTTTGAAACAAATATTGCGGTCATTAGGAACTTTGAAAGCATAATCAGCTTTAACAAGATCTATGTAGCCACAGGAAATGATTTTGCAGACGCACTCACAGGGGCGCTCTTATCAGCCGGGTCAGGTTCCCCGTTAATCCTAGTGAGCAAAACGTTGCCTATAAGTACTTCCGATTATCTGAAAACTAAAATGACAAATGCAAGTATAGTGGTCTTATTAGGAGGGGGAGCGGCTGTCAATGAAAGTGTTATAAAAGATATAGCATCCATAAGGAACAATATCGGTAAATTGCCTACCGGTAACAGCGGTAACAGTGGCGGCGGCGGACGCCGTGGTTCGACAATGTATCAAGTAACATTTAATACAACACCCGCATTTTCAGAAGCCCAAAATATGCCGGCAGCCCAAAGGGTTGCGGCAGGCGGTCAGGCAAAGAGCCCGAGCAGTGCCCCGACTCTTGCAGGATACCTGTTTGTGGATTGGTATACCGATGAGGAGCTGACAACTCTATTCAATTTCAACACGAAAATTACGGCGGCAACGACAATATATGCAAAATTTGTTCCCGACTTTACAGGCTGGTCAGGAACATGGAATGCCATGACAAGTTATTTCGATGACCCCGAATTGCAGGAAGTCTTTTCACAGGGTGCTGAAGTCTGCTCAATGTCGGTCGAACAGCTTAAGACAATGTATGGTGCGTTGATTGGTACGGATAGCGCGTCTTTGGTTATAGACGGCAATATAATCAAGTTTTGCTCTGAGAAAGACGGCGCTGGCTCGGCGGAGACAATCACATATACTTATGTTGATGAATACACGCTTGTTTCTGATGAAGAACTGGTGTGGTACGAGTTCGAGGGTAGTACGGACGGAGAATATAAATATCTCGCAATCACTTTTCCGGAGCTGCAACCTTTATAAGCTCAGACTCCACAACAGAGGAAATCAATAATACTTTAACCTCTGTTTTTGAAAAACTTGCAGCATATTTTTCCGTAATGATGCAATAGATTGATTCATTATTCAAAGTGCTGTGTGTGACCCGAACAATCAGCCATGTTTACAAACATTAAAAGGTGCTGTGAAATGGTTTGTGACAGTGGCGATGTGGAAGCTCCGGCTTCCACATCGCTATCATACCCTGCTCTATTGTATTCTGGTATTTTCCGATAGTGACGCCGAGTAAAGCACCAGTTTTTTACAGATGGCATATAGGCAATACCCTATGCGTTTGAGTCAATCTATTTCTTCTGAACTGCCAAAAAATATTTTTTGTTTCTGGCAAGTGTTATAGAAATGAAGGCAATAATATTCAGGAATTGTAGCGTCTTAATGAATTTTTCATGAAAGAATACGTTTTTATTGGTTCGCTGGATCAGGTTTCCGACTGCATAGAGATCGTAAGGAAATTTGGCAGGAATGGATAAACGCAGTTGCTGGTAATGAACATGGAGAGTAAGCTCCAGATTCTTTTTTTAAGAACGTATTTAGGATAAATAGATTGGCCTTTTGGTAAAAAAGTGGTCTGTTCAGTAGACCCGAAATAGAATCAGTATTGATTATGGGGTAAGGTCATTTTATCTGTAGAGAGTATAATGTCTGTTGTATGATATTTGTTAAATCACTTGGAAAATTTTCTTTGTCTGTAATGAAAGATACTCTAACGACTTCATTCGTGTTATTAATGTTTAACCAGTAATCTTTTCCGGATCTAACCTGCTGCCCATGTACAGTCGTCCATTCAATTATATAGCCTTGATAATAATTAAGTTTGATATTATCCATTTTATAAAATATAAAATCAAAAGGACTTAAATATTTACTGTGATCAAGAAATTCTTTTAGACTTTCAATTTTCCATAACTGAATATAACCCCTATAAGCTAATTTATTGTTCGTATAATATATGCTAAACAATATTTCGCTCCCTTCAATATCCGGATCAACTTGAACTTCAGTAAAATGAGGAACCTCAAATTTGACTGAATAACCTTTTATAAGATATTCACAAGATTTAGTATGACGAGAAAAGGTTGCTGCATCTTTTTCTAAACCTTTGTAAGACGAAGTATAAATTGCGAATAAAGAAATAATACCAATTGAAAAACCGATTAAAATTGGGATTGTAATTTTTGCTCTCATCTATTCATTCCTCGTTCTTACTATGCTACTTTTAAATATTCATAGATTCAGACTAAAATGACATCTGACAAAAAGAGTTTATTGTCTGTGAAGAACTGTTGGGACAAAGACCCCTTCGGTAATAATGCATACCATTAAGGCAGCTGTTTTTGAAGGTACGGACAAGGCGGTATTTAAAGACCGGCGTGAGTTTAGCGGGTTCCCTCCTGAAGCAGCTCAACGAGGTATATGAATATATTTCGCAGTACAATAGAATCCGGGCGGAATTCTCAGGCCTTCACCGGATAGATACGAAAGATTACCCCGAAGAAGCATTGCGGGAAGCCCTGCTCAATTCCCTTGTTCACAGAGATTAATGATTGTCCTCTGAAGCCTATCTTTGACGTATCCAACAATGCATTCAAATCACTTTGCCCAATAAGAATACTGATAATAAAAAAAATCGGCTGTCCGAACAGGAGCAAGCTGCAGTTAGTCTGACAGAGGAAAAAAAGGAAATCACACGCAAGGATGTGGAGGCTATATTGAAGGTTTCCCAAACCATGTCCGGTCGTATCCTTAATCAGCTTGTAAAAAAAGGAATTATGATTCCCATGTATACAAAACAGTGTAAAGTACTTGATAGTATTCGTTTTATTTTTGGGATACACTAAATTAAATGACAAAAAGAAGGAAGGTGATAATATGTCTGCTGCTAAAAACGGAGTATCCAATAGATTGATCCATGAAAAATCCCCTTATCTCCTTCAGCACGCTCATAATCCAGTAGACTGGTACCCGTGGGGCATCGAAGCATTCGAAAAAGCCGCAAAGGAAAATAAGCCGGTGTTTTTAAGTATCGGTTATTCTACTTGCCACTGGTGCCATGTGATGGAAAGGGAATCTTTTGAAGACAAGGAGGTTGCGGAAAAACTCAATAAGAGTTTTATCGCCGTAAAGGTTGACAGAGAGGAACGACCGGATATTGACCACACCTATATGACATTTTGTCAGGCTTTGACGGGAGCCGGAGGCTGGCCATTAACAATTTTGATGACACCGGATAAAAAGCCCTTTTTTGCCGGTACCTATTTTGCCAAGAATTCCGGAGGCGGAAGGGTGGGTCTCATTGATGTTTTGGATTATACCTCGGAAAAATGGAAAAACGAAAAGGAAAAAATCCTCACTTCCGCAGAAGAATTGTATACAGTGGTGAGCAGTCATTATGGAGGCAAAGATCAGGAAACTGTCTTCAAAAAAGAAGGATTGCTCGAAGAAGTCAGGTATGCCGATGCTCGTAAGCAGACAAAGGACGACATTATGGTTTGGGGAAAACAGATGATTGAAAAAGGGTATGAAATGCTTGCCAAAACTTTTGACCCTAAGTTTGGCGGATTTGGTCATGCACCGAAATTTCCTTCCCCGCATACTTTGGGATTCCTCATGCGCTGCCACCTGGACCGTCCTGATCAAAATGCCTTGGAAATGGTCAGGAAAACCCTTGATCTGATGGCCGACGGAGGGATATACGATCAGATCGGCTATGGTTTTTCAAGATACAGCACCGATCGTTTTTGGCTTGTTCCTCATTTTGAAAAGATGCTTTATGATAATGCCACATTAGCTTATACTTACTTGGAAGCTTATCAGCTTACGCATGAACAAAGATATGGGCAGGTTGCCCGCGAAATTTTTTCTTACGTCCTGAGAGAGATGTGCTCACCTGAAGGCGGTTTTTATAGTGCGGAAGATGCTGATTCTGAAGGGGAAGAAGGCAAGTACTATATCTGGACATATCAAGAGGTCATGGAAACATTAACAGCCGAATTATTGCGAATCCAAGAAAACCGGGCATCTTTAGACCAGCCGGACGGCAGAGACATTTTTCAGAGCCAGTTTGCACATCCTGACGTTTTGCCGGGTCTTTATTGCGAAGCTTATCAGATCACGAAGGAAGGGAATTTCGAGGGGAAAAACATTTTGAACCGCCTTTTTAGTGACTGGCGGGACCTGGCCCGAAAAGCCAGCATCCCCTTTGATGAATTTGTACGGGCTATCCGTTATTGCAATACGATTCTTCTGCGGGTCAGAGAAAGAAGAGTACGTCCAATCCGGGATGACAAGATATTGGTTTCCTGGAACGGGCTAATGATTGCGGCACTGGCCAAAGGCGCACAGGTATTATCCTTCCCGGATCAAACCTTCGCTGTTCATGAGAATGCATCCCTATACTTAACTCAGGCTGAAAAAGCGGCAAATTTTATTGATGACAATATGCGTTCCTCCGATGGCAGGCTTTTTGCCAGGTATCGTCATGGTGAAGCGCAGTATCCGGCATATCTCGATGATTATGCTTTTTATATTTTTGGGCTCTTGGAGCTTTACACAGCGTGTGGAAAACCGGTTTACCTGCAAAGGGCGATTGAACTCCAACAGCAACAGGAGAACCTGTTCAGGGATACAGAAAAAGGAGGATATTTTTTTACGGGAAAAGACAGCGAAGAACTGCTTTTCCGGCCCAAAGAAGTTTATGACGGAGCTCTGCCGTCAGGGAATTCTCTGGCCGTCTTAAACCTGACAAAATTATGGAAAATGACAGGGGACAATAAATGGAAAAATATTGCCGAGGGCAATATTCAAAGCTTTCATGCTGAAATGAAGGAATACCCGGCAGGACATTTAGCGTTCTTGCGGAGTATCCAGCATTATATCAGTGATGGAGATGAACTGATTTTAGGAGGGGCTCTGAACAATGAGGTCCTGAACAAAATGAAAGAAGTATTTTTCAGGGATTTCAGGCCTTATGCAGTGTTGTTATATCATGAAGGTACAGTTCAGGAACTGGTTCCGGAATTGGCCGGTTATCCGCAACAAGAAAAAGCAGCTGCTTACCTTTGCCGGAATTTCAGTTGTCTCAATCCAGTCTTTTCAGTTGAAGAACTCCAGCATGTTCTCCGGAGCTAGAGGGAAATTTAATGAAAATACTTTTGTTCTTATTGGGGCCGCTAGGCTGGCTGGCAGCCTTTGCGGCTTCAGCCAGACCAGAATGGGTAGAAAAATATTATTCTGAAGGACTCTATAAACTGATGATGTCTCCGGTAAGCAGGATCAGCGCGGGAGTACCATTTTCACTCGGCGAGCTTATTGTAGTCCTGGCTGGCTTGATTTTCATTTATGCTTTGGCAGAAATCCTTATTGATGCTGTCCGCTTTTGTTTACGGAGACCCAAAAGTGGATTTTGGATACGCCGAAATGGACAGTGCTTACTGATGGTAATCAGTTTGGGATATTTCTTTTTCATCATGATGTGGGGATTGAATTACTACAGGGAACCATGGGACCGGCTTGCTGATTTAGAGATTAAACAGGCGGATTCCTCGGAAATCGCCGGCCTTTGCACAGAGCTGATCAAAAAGGCAAATGATTACAGAAAAGAGATCCCCGAAGATGGTAAGGGGGTAATGACCCTTGGGGAAGATAAAGTGAAAATATTCTTAAAAGCATCGGAGGGCTTTCGCACCGCGGCAGAGGAGTATAGTCAGCTTGGAGGGAATTATGGCCGGGCTAAACCGGTTTTCTTTTCAAGGGCTTTGTCTTTCATGGGAATAACAGGCATCTACTTTCCTTTTACAGGAGAGGCCAATGTGAATATTGACATACCGGACATGATGATCCCTTCCACAATTTGTCACGAAATGGCTCATCAACGGGGTTTTGCCCGGGAGGAGGAAGCAAACTATATTGCGTATTTGACTTGTCAGGACCAGCAGGATCAAAAGTTTAAATACTCGGGAGTCCTGCTTGCCCTGATTTACTCCATGAACGCTTTAGATGAACAAAACCCGGAGGCCGCTTCCCAGTTAAGGGAAACGTATAGTCCGGGTTTAAACAGGGATTTGACGGAAATAACAGCGTATTGGCAGCTGCATAGGGGAAAAATCGAAAACTGGAGTACGCAGTTTAATGATCAATACCTGAAAAGTAACAGGCAGACCCAAGGGGTAAAAAGTTACAATGGGATGGTTGACTTATTGCTTGCGGAAAGAAGAAAAGCGATGCGTTGAAAACATAAATAGAGATTATTCCGGTAATGTAAATAATGTGGTCAAAGAACCGACCATTGAGATAGTATCTTTACGGATGAAGCCGGGGTTTGCCGGGCCGGGTTTGGTATATTTTATTGCTTTTTCAATCATATCCACACTCAAAGGAGCAGCATTAAAGTCGGAGCATTGTTCAGGTGCGAAGAAACCTACGGCACTGACTTCAGCTGGGTCCGGTTTAAGTTCGCCGCCAAGGAGTTCCATCAGGAAGACGATATAAATGTCATGCTTAACTCCAGGTAGATCTTCAGGACGGTCCTTAATGGCGATAATCGTGACCGGTTGGGTGATCAGGCCCGTTTCTTCGCGGATTTCCCTGACCACAGCATGTTCTATTTTCTCATCCTGTTCGACAAATCCGCCCGGAATTGTCCAGCGGCCTTTGCCTGGATGATAAGCACGCTGGACCAACAGGCCTTTGTTGTTCTTCACGATAACACCGCCAACACCCAGGGAGAACTCGCCCCAGTGAGTATACCCGCAAACAGGGCATTTAAGGCGTCTTTTATCTTCAATGATATTGTATTCCAGTAAAGCGGAACAAAGAGGGCAGTACCTAAATTCGTTTTGGGCAAAAGCCATAAAAATTCACTCCCGTTCGATAGATCATCTTCCCAATAAACTATTGTATAATTAATTATTTATTTGAGCAAAACAATTTATTTGCTCGTAAGATACAGGAGATTAAATAAGTTTGTAGAATAATATAACTTAAAATTCAGGCAGTACTTTAGGTGTCTTGGAGGTTTTGAGCAACAGATGGAAAAAGAATTGTGGTTGGATAAGCAAGAAATTGAGCAGCTTCTTTCCGGTTCCTTATTCTGGCAGGATGTCCAAAACAGGGCTGATATAAAGATTATGCATAAACCGAAAGAAGACCCATCAACCGTGGAGGAACAAAAACCGACCGGCAATTTTATGAGAGACGAGCTTTGGGGCAACCGAGGCACGGAACAGAAGTCTGCCGCCGTTATAAGTAAAGATAGACCCGGACAAGACAGGATTTCGGAAATAAGCGAAGCTGAAAAAGATGATGGGCAAATGGGTATTGCTCTGGCTGAACCCGATCTGACGGAAGCAGGGCCTGTAGAGGCAGAAATCCCGGAAAAGGAATCAGAGAAAAGTCCGCGAAACGAATCAGAAGCAGAGGTAAAGACAGAAGCGACAGAGACGGAGCAAGCGGCAGCACCTGTACCGGCCGCAGAAGAAAGAAATGACGAAGAAGCGTTTCAGACCAAACATAGAGAAGGCAAACCGGATAACGATGAAGTACAGGCGGAAAACATCGAGGCTGAAGAAACGGCCGAGAGCGTCCAGAATGGGGTAAGCCTTTCCGGTCCTGAAGAATTTATGGAGATGGGACCGCAGACAGGGAGCATACCTGAAATAGAAGAGATGGAAAAAAGTTTGGAGAAAACCTTTGGCAATGGAAATGAGTTTAAGAAGCTCATTTTAGAAAGAGAACTTGAAAAAGGTTTTGAGAACCGGCCGTTTGACGGAATAAAGATTGTAGCTTTAATGGGAATAGTTGCTGCGATTACGATTGCGGTCTGGATATTCTTTTTGTCTAAATAATTTTTTTATATTATGGTTATGGACAGGTGATGTAAATATTACCTGTCTTTCTTTGTTTTTTAGAAAAAAGCTTTGCAAAAAAAGTAAAAAAGAGTAATATAAATATAAAGGTCAGAAAAGGTCATAAGGTCAAGAAAGGTCATATAGATAAAAAGACTTCTATAAGATGGTTGTGATTACTCATCAGGAACAGCCGAATGACCGGATCGCAGAAAGGAGGTATCGCAGGATGCGGAATCTGGCGGATCGAATAGAAGAATATATCAAGAAAACAATCGGGCAGGCGCAGGAAGATTTTATTGTCCTGCAGAGAGGCTTTTTAGCAGAGATTTTTTCTTGTGCTCCTTCTCAGATCAACTATGTACTGACAACCAGGTTTACGGCTGAAAAAGGGTATTTGGTGGAAAGCAGGCGGGGCGGCGGCGGATATCTTAGAATCGTGAGACTGGGACTGGATCCTGAAGGGAAATTTCAGCGCTTGATGAGTGAGCTTATTGGAGACCGGCTTTCTCAGGACCGGGCATTTGACCTGATCAGCAGGTTGGAAGAAGAAGAAATCTTTACGAGAAGAGAAGCCGCGATCATTAAGAGTATTTTTACAGATAAAATATTGGAACCGTATGTCAATGATCAATCTTCCCTGAGAGCGAGACTGATGAAAGATATTTTGGCTAATCTGTGCAGGGAAGATATAAAGGATTAGAATTTTTGAAAAAAGGAGAGGCTTAAATGATTTGCGAAAACTGTCATGTCAGAGAGGCTAAGGTTCATTTTACTAAGATAGCCAACGGACAAACCGGTGTAATGCATTTATGTCAGAAATGTGCCCAAAAAATACAGGGCTTTGGTTTTGGCATTTATCCGGGCATGGTTTCTGATTTTCTTCAAGCTCTCTTTGAAGCTGAATCCAATAAGCAGTTTGTTCAGTCTGAAAATAAGGAGACTGAAAAGTGTCCTTTGTGCGGGATGACTCTTTCTAAGATTCAACAACATGGAAAGATCGGCTGCAGTGAATGCTATAATCAATTTGAACCACAGTTGGAAGTATTATTGCGGAAGATTCACGGCGGTGGGTTTCATGTGGGAAGAGTACCTGCACATGGCCGGCCTGAATTGCAATCCAGAAATGAATTGCAGCAGTTAAGGAAAAAGCTGCAGGAAGCAGTGCACAGCGAAGAATTCGAAGAAGCGGCTGTCTTGCGGGATCGGATCAAAGAACTGGAGAAAACGGCTGGTGGTGAGCAGGATGGAAAATAAAGAGTTATTGGTGAAAGACAGCTGCTGGATGCAAAATATCCAGGACACTCCTATTGTTTTAAGCACCCGAGTCAGGCTTGCAAGGAATCTGGCCGGAGCTTCTTTTCCGCATATTCTGGGAGCTGAAGGCGGAAAAGAAGTGGAGAAAAAGATTTCTGATACTTTTGGGGAAACGGTTGTTTCAGGGGAGCAATTCACCTATTTATCACTCGGCGTCCTCAATCCTCTTGAAAGAAGAATTTTGGTTGAAAAACACTTAATCAGTCCGGACTTGGCCAATGGCAAGGAATTCAGCGGTGTAGCCCTTACAGACAGTCACAAAGTATCTGTAATGGTCAATGAAGAGGATCATTTGCGGATTCAAGTACTGATGCCGGGTTTTAATCTCAGCGAATCACTGGCTTTGGCAAAAGAGACGGATGAAAAGATGGAAAGCAAATTGGATTTTGCTTTTAAAGAGAAATTTGGTTATTTGACGGCTTGCCCGACAAATGTAGGCACCGGTCTGCGGATATCGGTTATGATCCATCTCCCTGCTTTAGTCATGACCAATCAAGTTCAACAGGTATTAGGGGCGCTTACTCATATCGGATTGGCCGTTCGGGGGCTGTATGGGGAAGGTTCGAGAGCTTTAGGGAATGTTTTTCAGATATCCAACCAAGTGACCTTAGGGAAGAGTGAAGAGGATACCCTGGCATATCTGGAGACAATGACGGGGCAAATTGCGGAAAGGGAGTCTCAGGCGCGCCAGGACTTGTGGAAAGAAGTGGGAGTTATGCTCCAGGATAAGGTCTGGAGAGCAAGGGGGACCCTTGAACATGCCAGGCTTTTAAGTGGGGATGAAGTGATTGGTCTTCTGTCGGAAGACAGAATGGGTGTGGAAATGGGGATTCTGCCCAAAGTTCAGGCAGGATTTGCCTCTTTGCTGGTCAATTCCTCTTATGGCTGTCTGCAATATAGGATAGACAGGCCTCTGGATGGCAATTATGCTGATTTCGAACGAGCGAATTATATCCGAGGTGTGTATCATACCAAGGATTAATTACAATATTTTATTTAGTATTAATTTGTTGGAAAGGAAGTGTTCAATTATGCCCGGACGTTTCACACAGAAAGCAGAACAAGTTTTTTTACTCGCGGAGAGTACCGCCAAAAGGATGGGTCATAAGACTATTGGGACAGAACACATCCTTCTGGCCCTGCTGGAAGAGGGAGAAGGTGTTGCGGCCACAGCGTTAAAAGAAATGGGCCTGGATGAAGAAAAAATGAGTGGAAAAATTATTCAGCTGATTGGAATTAGTGAGCCGATCGCCGGTGAGGTAGGGTTATCACCGCGAGTAAAAAGAGTTATTGAAATTGCCACCGAAGAGGCCCAAAGGCAGGGTGTAAACTATGTGGGCACAGAGCATGTGCTTCTGGGTATTCTGATCGAAGGAGAGGGGATAGCGGCCAGAGTTCTTGCTGATCTTAAGGTTAACCCTGAAAAACTCTGGGAACATGTTGTGGCTCTTCTGGGCGGAGAGGCGGAAAACACTTCTGTACCGGGGAGCAGCCCCGGTATGACTGGTGGTAAAAATGTTTCGTCCAATACCCCCGCATTAAATGAATTCGGTCGTGACCTGACAGTCATGGCCCAAGAAAAAAAGCTTGATCCGGTCATTGGCAGAGAAAAAGAAATAGAAAGGGTCATTCAGGTGCTTAGCCGTCGAACCAAGAACAATCCCGTTCTGATCGGGGAACCTGGTGTAGGCAAAACAGCTATTGCCGAGGGTTTGGCCCAAAGAATCGTAAGTGGCGGTGTTCCTGAAATTCTTGCGGACAAAAGAGTTGTCACATTGGACCTGTCGTCAATGGTTGCCGGGACAAAGTACCGCGGCGAGTTTGAGGAACGGATGAAAAAGGTTATGGAAGAAATTCGCTTCGCCGGAAATATCATCATATTCATTGATGAACTGCATACCTTGATTGGCGCCGGAGCGGCGGAAGGCGCGATCGACGCGGCAAATATCTTGAAGCCTGCTCTGGCCCGCGGCGAAATGCAGTGTGTTGGGGCGACCACGCTGGACGAATATAGGAAATATATTGAGCGTGACTCTGCTTTGGAGCGCCGTTTTCAGCCGATAAAAATCGGAGAGCCGACCGTTGAAGAAGCTATTGAGATTTTAAAGGGCTTACGAGACAGATACGAAGCACATCACCGGGTAAAGATTACTGATGAAGCAATCGAGGCGGCGGTTCGGCTTTCGGACAGGTATATTTCAGACAGATTTTTACCGGATAAGGCCATCGATTTAATGGATGAAGCAGCCTCAAAAGTAAGGCTGAGCAGTTATACGGCTCCTGGAGAGCTAAAGGAATTGGAAACTGAGGTTGAAGCGCTGAAAAAGGAAAAAGAAGCGGCTGTAAAAAGGCAGGAGTTTGAACAGGCAGCTAAAATCAGGGATCAGGAACAACAAAAAAGAGAGCAGCTCAGTACACTGAGAAAAGACTGGGAAGCAAACAGAGAAAAGAACCTTTCTATTCTCAATCAGGAGGACATCGGTAAAATCGTGTCAAGCTGGACCGGAATACCGGTCAATAAATTAGAGGAAGAAGAAAGCGCCAGACTGTTGAAGCTTGAAGAAGTATTGCATGAAAGGGTTGTCGGTCAAGAGGAAGCAGTCAGCGCCGTCGCTCGTTCTGTGCGCAGAGCAAGGGCCGGTCTTAAAGATCCCAAAAGACCGATCGGGTCATTTATCTTCCTCGGCCCGACAGGTGTAGGTAAAACAGAGCTTGCCCGGGCCTTGGCCGAAGCTTTATTTGGAGATGAAAATTCTTTAATCAGAGTTGACATGTCCGAATATATGGAGAAACATGCCGTATCCAGAATGGTCGGTTCCCCTCCGGGATATGTAGGCCATGATGAAGGCGGCCAGTTAACGGAAGCAGTAAGAAGAAAACCATATAGTGTCTTGCTTTTTGATGAAATTGAAAAGGCCCACCCGGAAGTATTTAATATTCTGCTGCAGGTTTTGGAAGACGGCAGGCTGACCGATTCCAAAGGCAGAGTAGTTGATTTTCGAAATTGTGTGCTGATGATGACCTCCAATGTCGGGGCGTCTTTTCTCAGAAAAGAAGCGATGGGTTTTATGTCCTCCCACAGTGAGGACAGCGAATACAGGAACATGAGTGCAAATGTGATGGAAGAACTGAAGAAAGTATTTAAACCGGAGTTTCTGAACAGAATTGATGAGATCGTCGTTTTCCATCAGCTAAAGGATGAAGAACTCCAGAAAATTGCGGCGATTTTGCTTGCATCACTGGGCAAAAGGCTCCAGCAGCAGAATTACACCATCATTGCCGATGAGAAAGCGATGCAATTGGTGGCAAAAGAAGGAAATGATCCCGCTTTTGGGGCGAGACCGCTGCGCAGAGCAATTCAAAGACTGATTGAAGATCCCCTTTCTGAAAGGATTCTCCAGGAACAATTTAAACCGGGAGATACAATTTATGTGAGCGCGGAAAATAATACGATGATTTTTAGCTCAGAAAAACAGTTGTCCGAATCTGGAGAAAGCAAAAAACCGGCAAAACCGCAAAAGAAAGTCAAAGCAAAAACAAAGAAAGATGAGATATAATTTAGAGGAAAAGCAGGGGGAAAGCTGAGTGGCAAGGATTAAGACGAAGTATTTCTGTAAAGAATGCGGGCAGGAAAGTCCCCGCTGGCTTGGTAAATGCCCTGCATGTGGAGAGTGGAATACCTTTGCCGAGGAGAAAATTTCTGTTTCCTCCTCAAGTTTGACTGACAGGGGAGCTGTTAAAGCAGCCCCCCTGTCAGAGATTACATCCATGGAAATAGAGAGACTGGATACGGGGAACGGGGAATTGAACAGAGTGCTGGGAGGAGGGGCCGTGCCCGGCAGTTTTGTACTTGTCAGCGGAGAGCCTGGTATCGGCAAATCCACCCTGTTGCTTCAGCTTGCGGATTATTTGTCTAAAGAGAATAATGTTTTGTATGTTTCCGGTGAAGAATCGGCGCGCCAGATTAAAATCAGGGCGGACCGTTTGGGGATTTCCTCATCAAAGCTACATATTCTTACGGAGACAATACTTCACAGAATAAGAGAAATCGTTCTTCAGGACAATTATCAGGTATTGGTGATTGATTCGATTCAAACGATGATGCTGGAGGACCTGGAATCTGCACCGGGAAGCGTCAGTCAGGTTCGGGAAGGCGCCGCTTTTCTGATGAAGCTGGCCAAGGAGAACCATATCATCATTTTCCTGGTTGGTCATATTACCAAGGATGGAAATATCGCAGGACCGCGTGTTCTTGAACACATGGTGGATACTGTACTTTGTTTTGAAGGAGATCAGCATTATATCTATCGTCTTTTGCGGACAATCAAAAACCGTTTTGGCCCGGCAAACGAAATCGGTGTTTTTGAAATGAGAGGAAGCGGGCTTTGTGAAGTTGCCAATACTTCGGAGGTTTTTCTCGGCAGCAGGACGTCAGATGTTGCCGGTTCGGCGGTAGCCGTAACAATGGAAGGGTCGCGTCCTTTGCTGGTTGAAATCCAAGCCCTTGTGACACCGACAGGATTCAATCCTCCCAGAAGGACGGTCAATGGCATGGATTATCACAGGCTGCTCATGCTTCTGGCTGTGCTGGACAAGAGAATCGGCAATGTCTTTTATGCCCGTGATGTCTTTATTAATATTGCAGGGGGACTGAGGATAGATGATCCCGCTGTGGATCTTGCAATTATTGGAGCCATTCTTTCCGCGATGAATGATACTCCGCTCCCCAAATTGGCGCTCATTGGAGAAGTGGGCTTAACAGGAGAGCTGCGGGGAGTATCGCAGATAGAGCAGCGTATTAAAGAGGCCGAGAAGCTGGGGTTTGAGGGCTGCATGATTCCAAGTGTCAATAATCAGGCGGCATTAAAAAGCGATTGCCTGATTTACGCTGCGGGAACATTGGAAGAGGCAAAAAAATACTTGAAGTTTTGATTGGATAAATGGATAAAAAAATGACAACAATAGGAACAAAAAGGAAAAGGAACTTGCTGAGCAAATCCCTTTGATGAAGAAATCATGAACACAGAAAAAGCAGAGATAAATTGTGCAGATGATGTAAAAATTAATAAAATCAATGAGAATAAGAATCGGTTTTTAAACCAGATTATAGATACCGAGAGTATTTAATTTAGCAGTTTCCTTTTCTAAGATGTCACTGAGAGAAAGACCTAAAGTATTAATAAGCGCGGTTAAATAAAAAAGCTCTTTGCCAAGTTCAGCTTCAATCACATCCCGGCAGTTCTCACAAAGAGAGCCTTGAATGTGGTTGTTTAAAAGCTGCTTGAGGTCATATAAGGTTGCGTTTTCGGGTATCGTGATTTTTGATGCATGGATGCTGATACAACCACAAGTCGTAACAGCTTTGACAACAGCTCTATTGACCTTCGATGAAGTTTCCTGTCCTTTGGAAAGAATGTCGAGAACGCTTTGGTGCTGTAGAAGCATTGCAGCCACAATACTCTGGAAATGGTTCGTTGTGTCGCTCACCGGGTTTAACAGCTCCTTTCTGATTCAAGTTAATTATAGACAGGTCATGAAGGAATTGTCAATTTTATGTAGTTCCCTTTGACCAAAGCTTAAACTGACTGCTATAATTAGTCAGGCGGCTTCGTCAGAGCTAACAGGAGTATCTGGTTTACTCCATAATCGTTTAATCAAAATATTTTTAGAAAACACCAAGAAGGAGGTGATTTTATGCTGATTCGCCGGATCGTTCGTTTCATTATAACTTTGCTTTTTGGCGGACTTGGTTTCTATTTAGATTATCTGATGGTAAACTTTTTTGATATTGAAATATTAAATAATGTACTTGGTTTTTCAATTAGATTATTCTGGACTTATATTATTTCGTCGGTATTATTTGCGGTAATCGGTTTTCTAATAGCTCCTTTCTGTGTCAATTTCTTTTTGAACATGGTGAAACGACTGGAAACATTACTGACCAAAATGCCCTCCAATGACCTGATAGGGGCTTTTATCGGGGTGATTGCCGGGCTCCTGATCGCCAGTCTCTTCAGCAGTTCTTTTTCAGGTATTCCTTTTTTAGGCCCTATCTTTTCAGTGCTTCTGAGTGTTTTTCTGGCTTATGTCGGCTTTATTATCGGGATTAAAAGGAAAGAAGAGCTTTTTGGCTTTTTGAATTTTATTCCGAAGAGGAAAGGAGAAAAAGCTGAAAAGGGAGAAAAGGGTGAAAAGTCAAAAGAAGTTTTGGCTCAAAATGATCATGTGCTGTATAAGATTCTTGATACAAGTGTAATTATCGACGGCCGGATTTCCGATATTGTCCGGACTGGTTTTATTGATGGGATACTGTTGGTTCCTAACTTTGTTTTGGAAGAGCTGAGACATATTGCTGATTCCTCGGATGCCCTTAAACGAAACAGAGGGAGACGGGGTTTGGATATCCTAAACCAGATTTCCAAGGAAGCTGCAATCCAGGTTGAGATTTATGAGGGAGACAGTTTTGATGACCTGGCTGAGGTTGACAGTAAATTGGTTCGCCTTGGTCAGATCCTAAATTCTCCGGTGCTGACCAATGATTATAACTTAAATAAGGTTGCCGAGCTGCAGGGAGTGAAGGTTCTGAATATCAATGAGCTGGCCAACGCCATCAAGCCTGTGGTTCTCCCTGGTGAAGAAATGTATGTTCAAGTGATGAAGGAAGGTAAAGAACCCGGTCAGGGTGTCGCTTATTTGGATGATGGAACAATGGTTGTTGTCGATGGCGGTAAAAAACATATCGGACAAGAAACCACGGTGCTTGTGACGACCGTCCTGCAGACGGCGGCAGGCCGTATGATTTTTGCTAAGCCGAAGGAATTAATGGATCGATCGATAGAGGAGTACAGTGAAGTCAATGTGCTTGGATAAAACAGGCGCAGTGATTCCTGCTGCGGGACAAGGCAAAAGAATGGGGGGTGAAGGCAACAAACTCTTTCTTGAGATTGCCGGCACCCCTGTTCTGGTTTATACTCTCAGGGTGTTTCAGAAAGCAAGAAGCATTGCTGAGATTGTGATCGTTGCGGCCCGTGATGAGATCGTGCTCATAGAAGAACTGGTAAAAAAATACGAATTGGATAAAGTGGTTGGGGTTGTTGAGGGCGGAGCACAGAGGCAGCAATCTGTCAAAGCAGGAATTCAGGCGCTTAGCCCCGAGATCAACCGTGTCGTCATTCATGATGGGGCAAGGCCATTGCTGAAGATTAAAGAGCTTGATCATTTTTTGTACAACGCTCAGGGGTATGATGCGGCAATTATGGCTGTACCATTGAAGGATACGGTGAAAATAGTGAACGAAGAAAATACCGTTTTAGAGACACCTTCCCGGGAGAAATTAAGAGCGGTGCAGACACCGCAGGTGTTTTGCCGTTCTCTTTTGGAAACGGCGCATCGGGAGGCGGAAACGAAAATCTTTCTGGGGACAGACGATGCGTCACTGATCGAATGGATGGGACAGCCTGTCAAGGTGCTGGACGGTACTTATGAAAATATCAAGGTGACGACTCCGGAGGATATGCTTTTGGCAGAAACGATTCTCAGAAGATACCGGAAGGATGAAATGGGATGCGAATAGGCATTGGTTATGATGTACATGCCCTTGTTGAAAAGAGACAATTGATTCTGGGCGGAGTAAGAATCCCTTATTCCCAGGGTTTGCAGGGACATTCTGATGCTGATGTTTTAACTCATGCGGCAATGGATGCTTTGTTAGGAGCTTGTGCACTTGGTGATATCGGGAAGCATTTCCCTGATGACGATGAAAAATACCGGGATATTTCCAGCATGGAGCTCCTGAAAGAAGTGATGGGGCTGATCGGGCAAAAAGGATTGACGATTGGAAATATCGACTGTATCATTATCGCCCAGAAACCGAAGCTTGCTCCTTATATTGAAGACATGAGAGCCAATCTGGCTTTAGCCATGAAAACTGACATTGCCAATGTTTCTGTAAAAGCTACGACGACGGAAGGTCTTGGTTTTGAAGGCAGAGGAGAAGGAATAGGGGCGCAGGCTGTGGTTCTGCTGCTTCCTGTGTTTTGATCGGATGAAATCGAGATATTTTAATAAAAATCTGGTATAGTATTTGAAATAATAACTTTTATAGCGAGAGGGGAAGGAAATGACAGTCAAGGTAAGATTCGCACCAAGTCCTACCGGACCATTACATATTGGCGGGGCAAGATCGGCGTTATTTAATTATTTATTTTCCTGTAATAAGAAGGGAAAGTTTATTCTCCGCTTTGAGGATACCGATCTGGAAAGATCAAGCCGGGAGTCTGAGAAAAATATTATTCAGGCTCTGCGCTGGTTAGGGATAGAATGGAATGAAGGAATGGATAAGGGCGGAGAAAACGGGCCCTATCGCCAAACTGAACGATTGGAAACATATCAGAAGTATACGAATAAATTATTAGCTGAGGGCAATGCATATTATTGTTATTGTTCAGAGGAGGAATTGGATCAGGAAAGACAAGAGCTGCTCATGAAAGGGGAAACACCCCGTTACATGGGGAAATGCCGCAGCCTGACCGAAGCACAAAAGCAGGTGTTTGAGTCCCAGGGACGTAAACCGGTCGTGCGCTTCAGGGTGCCGGAGGGACAAGAGATCACCATCAATGATTCTGTCCGGGGCAAGGTCACCTTTGACAGCAATGGGATAGGCGATTATATCATTGTAAAATCCGATGGGATTCCTACTTATAATTTTGCCGTAGTCATCGATGATGTATTGATGGGAATTACACATGTTGTCCGCGGCGAGGAGCATTTATCAAACACCCCGCGCCAGGTATTGATCTACGAAGCACTAAACTTTGATGTCCCTGAATTCGCTCATATCTCTTTGATCTTAAACACTGAAGGGCATAAGATGAGCAAAAGAGACGGGGATACGGCTGTAATTGACTATTTCCAAAAGGGGTATTTGCCTGAAGCGATGGTCAATTTTATTGCTTTACTTGGGTGGTCCCCTGCCGGAGAAAAAGAATTCTTTACGATGGAAGAGCTTAAAGAAGAGTTTTCCTTGCAAAGGGTATCAAAAAGTCCGGCTGTATTCGATGTTAATAAGCTGAATTATATTAATTCCCATTATCTTAAAGAGGCCGATTTAGAGAGACTGGGTTGTCTGGCATTGCCTTTCTTACAGGAAGAAGGGCTGTTTGTTCAGGATCTCTCCAGTGAGGATCAAAACTGGATCAGGATATTCCTCGGCGCGGTTCGGGAAAAAATATCGTCTTTGAGTGAAATCAAAGCGTATGTCCAATACTTCTATGGACAGATCATCTCCGAACCGGATCAGGAAGCGGCCTCGGTACTCCGGGGAGAAACGGTACCTCAGGTTCTCGAGCTTTTTATGGAAAAGATCACGGCGGCGGAGAAGCTTGACCCGTCAAGGGCCAAGGGAATCCTTAAGGAGATTGGCAAAGAACTGAATTTGAAGGGCAAAGATATCTTCATGCCGATACGTATTTCGTTAACGGGAAAAATGCACGGGCCAGACCTGGATGCAATCATTGCTCTCTTGGGAAAAGACAGCATTCAGGCGCGCTTGGCAAAGACAAAGAAATATTTGCTTGGTTAGGACTATTGTGGAGGAAGAGCCATGACAGTAAAAATATATAATACAATTCATAAGGAAAAAGAAGAATTTATCCCACGGGAAGCCGGGAAGGTGGCAATGTATGCCTGCGGCCCAACCACATATAATTATTTCCATCTGGGCAATGCCCGTATGCTGGTTGTTTTTGATATGGTAAGGCGTTACCTCGCTTATAAGGGTTACGAGGTAACTTATGTGCAAAACTTTACCGATGTTGACGATAAGATCATTAAACGGGCCTCGGAAGAAAACTGTGAACCACTGGCTTTAGCCGGCAGGTACATTGAAGAATATTATAAAGATGCAAATGCCCTGAATATCCAACCTGCCACAGTGCATCCCAAAGCGACAGACCATATCAAAGAAATGATTGAAATCATCAAAGGTCTGGAAAAAAAAGGATTGGCCTATCCTGTGGAAGGAGATGTCTATTTCGCGGTAGAGCATTTTCCACAATACGGCAGGCTTTCCGGCCGGAACCTTGAAGATCTGCAGGCTGGAGCCAGAGTAGAAATTGATGACAAAAAGCTCAACCCCATGGACTTCGCTCTTTGGAAGAAGGCTAAACCGGGTGAGCCCGCATGGCCGAGCCCCTGGGGAGACGGCCGACCCGGCTGGCATATTGAATGTTCGGCTATGGCCTTGAAATATTTAGGGCCCAATTTTGATATTCATGGGGGCGGAGGAGATCTCGTGTTCCCCCACCATGAAAATGAAATAGCCCAATCGGAAGGGTATCTTGATGGAGAGCAGTTTGCGCGTTATTGGATGCATAATGCTTTTATCACGGTTAATCAAGAAAAAATGTCCAAATCTCTGGGTAATTTCTTTATGATCAGGGATATCTTGAAAAAGTTTCCCGGAGAAGTTGTCCGTTTTTATCTTTTGGGCACCCACTATCGAAGCCCCCTTGATTTTGACGATGAGAAGCTGGAAATGGCGGCCAGGGGGTTAGACAGGCTAAAGACCAGTGTCAGGCTTGCCGGAGAAGCTTTAAGCAAGGGAAAATCCACAGATTCTGCAGGAACCCGGGGAGAATTATTGAACGCTTCTTCCAAAGCCCGGGCTGCGTTTGAAGAGGCTATGGAAGACGATTTTAATTCTGCACAGGCCTATGCTTCTCTTTTTGATTTGGCCAAGGAGATCAACACGGCCCTGAATGAGGGAGGATGGACAGGCGCTCAGATCGCTGAAGCGAGAGATACCCTGATCGATTTGGCAGGCATTCTGGGTTTTGACCTGCAAAAAGATAGTGAAGTTCCAGCGGGTGAATCGGGAAAATTCAATGCAGTAATGGAATTGGTCTTAGAGCTTAGAGCAAAAGCACGTGCAGACAAAGACTGGTCAACAGCCGATCTGATCAGGGACCGGTTAAAGGAAGCCAGTATTATTCTTGAAGATACCGCTGAGGGGTCAAGATGGTATCTCAAATAGATCAGAATAGTTCACCCTTGACGATAAAATGGCAGGAAGTAAATATTCTGACTCTGGCCTATCTGGGAGATGCCGTTTATGAATTATGGGTCCGCAGCCATCTCTTAACAAAAGGGATTGCAAAAGTGGAGGATCTGCATAAAGCCGCCGTCCACTATGTGCAGGCGAGATTTCAGGCAAGCCTGCTCAAACTGATTTTGCCTGAACTTGATGAGACAGAAACAGGTGTAGTCAAGCGGGGGCGAAATGCGAAGGGGCATCATCCGAGAAATATAGATGTGGTGACCTACCGCCATGCGACGGCTTTTGAAGCACTTGTAGGCTACTGGTATCTGGCAGGGTGTGAAGAGAGAATGCAGGGTATTTTTAGCCGAATTGATGATTTGACAGTGCAAATAGATTCGGAACAATAAGAAACAAGACGGAAATAAAAAGAATACCTGTTGCCATTTAGAAGGGGAGTACAATGAAAGCTCTTGTCGCGGTTGATTTAAACTGGGGAATTGGATATCGGGGCAATCTGCTGAAAAGAATCCCGGAGGACATGAAACTTTTTAAAAGGCTGACTTTGGGCAAGGTGGTCATTATGGGGAGGGCGACCTTTGAATCATTGCCGGGAAAAGAGGCTCTTAAAGACAGAATCAATATTGTGCTCAGTAAAAATGATGATTATGAAAAGGCCAATGTAACAGTATGCCATTCGTTACAGGAGTTATTTCCGGAAATACAAAAGTATAGCTCTGAGGACATATTTATCATCGGCGGGGAAACAATATATTCACAATTGTTGCCATTTTGTTCCCAGGCCTATATCACAAAAATCCAGAATAAATATGCTGCTGACAAGTATTTTCCCAACATTGACCAAGACCGGTCATGGAAACTTGTTTCTCAAAGTGATTTAAAAATTTATGAAGATATACAGTTTTTCTTTACGGAATATGTAAAGATTAAAGAAGGTGAGAATAATGGATAAAAAAGATAGTTTAGTATTTGGACGCAATGCTGTAATAGAATTATTAAAATCCGGCCACCCGGTAAATAAGGTGTTGATCAATAGTGAGAACAGGTCAAATCGTAATGCGGATATTCTTTCTTTAATGAAAGAACGCGGGGTGCCTTATCAGTTTGTTGAACGGGCAGTATTGGACAAGTTCAGCGGCGGGGACAAGCATCAAAATATTGTGGCGTTTACAGCGGCACGGGAATATGTAGAAACCGAAGATATCCTGAACATTGCCCGGCAAAAGGGGGAAGATCCGTTTATTCTTGTCTTGGATGAACTAGAGGACCCCCATAATCTAGGTGCGCTGCTAAGAACAGCAGATGCGGCGGGGGTACATGGAATCATCATTCCCACCAGGAGAAGTGTGGGTCTGACGCCGGCAGTAGCCAAAACTTCCGCAGGAGCGATAGAATATGTGCCGGTAGCCAGGGTAGGTAATTTGGTTCAGGCTTTAAAACAGCTAAAAAAGGCCGGGTGCTGGGTAACGGGAGCCGAAGCGGGCGGAAGGGATGTTTTCTCGGCTGATCTTTCCGGTCCCAGAGTTTTAGTCGTCGGAGGGGAAGATAAAGGGCTGGGCAGATTGATAAAAGAGACATGTGATGAGATCGTATCACTTCCCATGCTGGGGAAAATGAGTTCGCTGAATGCCAGTGCCGCTGGGTCGATACTGATGTATGAAGTGCGAAGGCAGAGAATATCAGGTCATAACGACAATTCCAGACAATCTTCTTCTTGACGCTATTTAAGACATACAGGTATAATACTTTTATTGAATGCTTGATTAGAGCGGGTTTGCCCGATTTGTTAAAATTGATTACGGGAGGGATGGAATTGACCTATAATATCCAGCCTGAACTTTCTGAAGAGGACTTTGAAGAGGTAATTGATTCCGTAGTCGATGATGAAGAGATGGTCGAACTGGCGAAAAACGGTGACTCAATTTCTCAAGAGTATCTGATCAACAAGTATAAGAACTTTGTTAGGGCTAAAGCCAGGTCGTATTTTCTAATCGGAGCTGACAGGGAGGATATTATACAGGAAGGTATGATCGGGCTGTATAAGGCTATCCGTGACTTCAGAGGGGACAAGTTGTCGTCTTTTCGAGCTTTTGCCGAGCTCTGTATTACCAGGCAAATCATTACAGCGATTAAAACAGCGACAAGGCAAAAGCATATTCCGCTTAATTCCTATGTATCTTTGAATAAACCTATCTATGATGAAGACTCGGACAGGACACTGCTTGACGTCATTTCGGGGACAAAGGTAACAGATCCTGAGGAATTAATCATCAGCAGAGAGGAATTCGATGATATTGAAGAAAAGATGGGGGAGATTCTCAGTTCTTTGGAATGGGAGGTCCTCATGGCTTACCTTGAGGGAAAATCATATCAGGAAATCGCCGTAGATTTGGACAGGCATGTTAAATCAATTGATAATGCGTTGCAGCGGGTGAAGAGAAAGCTGGAACGGTATCTGGAAAAGCGTGATTAGACAGGGGCGGCCAATCCATACATAGCGGCAGAAAAGCAGGTAATGGTTGGCTTTAGCAAATTCTTAAATATCTCAAAATTTGTTGTTGCATTATAGAAAGTTATTTGATATACTCTTTAAGTGTCGCCGACGCAAGCCGACGTAGCTCAATTGGTAGAGCAGCTGATTTGTAATCAGCAGGTTGCGGGTTCGAGTCCCATCGTCGGCTCCAGAAGTCTTATGGGTAGGTGGCCGAGTGGTTAAAGGCGGCAGACTGTAAATCTGTTCCGAAAGGTACGGTGGTTCGAATCCATCCCTACCCACCAAAGAAAATTTAACATCGCGGGGTGGAGCAGCGGTAGCTCGTCGGGCTCATAACCCGAAGGTCGTCAGTTCAAATCTGGCCCCCGCAACCAATCGTGTTTAAATCGCTGATAGCATTGATCTCAATCTTATCGTCAGCGATTTTTATATTTAAGATGTATTTATTCAGAATCTCTTTCATGCAGCCAGGTTCATCCATGACACGCCGGGCATCAGTCGATAATTCCTTAATCAGAAAATCCCGACTGACAGGCTTAGTGATGACAGGATACGTATTTTGAAGTTGCTGTTCTAACAGTTTTTTTCTCTTTTCCATATCTAGGGCTGCTTCCCGGACAGACTCAGAATCAAATCCATCTGCCAGTATGCGGGTTAAATTACCAATCTTGATAGTAAGACTTGTAATTTCTTTTTTGATCGATTCTAGGGCATTTTCACGCCCAGGAGAGGCCCCGAAATTTAAAATAGCATCTGCTGTCGCCTCGATTAGTTCGCCGTTTAATAGTTTATCTTTAAGAAGCATAACAACCAAGGTCTCAATTTCATCAGCAGAGATATTTTTGCAGGAGCATGTTCGGGTCCGCCGCTTATTAGCGCAGGTATAGAATTTATATTCATACCCTTTTTTATTAATAGTGGTCACACCAACAAAAGACCCGCCACAACTGGCGCATTTTAGAAGTCCTGACAGGAGATATTCCCGATTAATACGGCTCTTATTGAGCCTATTTTTTTTGTTCTCTTCCATACGCTTTTTCACCCTTCCCCAGGTTTCATCGTCAATAATTCTCGGGATTTTATTTTCAATAATAATCGCGTTCGGGTTCGGCTTCCCCCCGGCCCATTTGCGGAAAAATTTCATCTGTTTTTTATTCCAGGAGTAAACCCCAATATACCGTTCGTTTCGGAGGATTTCAAAAAGGGAATTAACTCCGATAGGCCGTCCACGCTTGCCAACAACTCCATTTTTTTTCATCTGATCAACGATATATGAATAACTCTTTCCCGCAGCATATAGGCGAAAAATGTCACGGACGGCTTCTGCCTCCCGTTCATTAACTACATATTTCTTTTCGACGTCAATATCATAGCCGAGCGGAGGGATGCCCCCGCAAAATCTCCCCTGCTCAGCAAGGGCGGCAATCGCATTCATGGTTTTTAATCTAGTTTGTAAAACATGATGTTGGCCGATACCAACAGTAATCAGTTCGGTAAGGAAATCTGAAGGATTTGTGATGTCTCCTAGCTTTTCCGTAGCGGATAAAACTGGCAGGCCCAGCGTTCTCATCTCCTTGCGGAAAGAAAACCAGTCAACCACGTCTCGGCTTCCTCGGGTCAGGTCATAAATGACTACAATATCAAATTGCCGCATCTTGGCACCTTCGACAAGACGGGCGAAATCCCCCCGGTCTAAATTCGTGCCTGTTTCACCTTCATCTTTAAACCAAGCCACAATATTGATGCCATAACCTAGGCAGAAATCAGCGATTTTTTTATACTGAACTTCTATTGTCGCAACATTGATATCTTTTCCTTTTCCCTTTTCGTTTTTCTTCTTCTTCGTGTCACTAAACCGTGCATAAGCAGCTGCGCGAAGGCCCCGCAGGACCTCCATATTTAAGCCGCCTTGACTGCCATAGAAAGAATTAAGGATATTGTTCATGTAATCACCTTTTTATAAATATCTCTTCGTTACTTCAACCAACTGTTGTTGTAATTTATAAACATCGTTAACATCAGAAACTTGAACCCTAACCGGGCGCTTACTTTCATCCGGGATCATGATACTTTTTTGTGCTGAATTAAGCGAAATACGACAAATCCACTTCAATTTGTTGTCATCAAGCAAGATTCCGAAATATGATTCCGTGTCTCTATGAAAAATTCTTGATGGATCAACAACATCTTTGAGGACGCTTTTAATTGCGAAGAAATACTCCAACTCCTCTAGAGTCGTTACTATTTTTGATCCTTGAGGCTCGGTTTCATTATGGACGGTCTCTATGGGCTCTACAGTTGGTGCCGCCTCCTGAACTGCCTTCTCTGACTGTCCTATAGCCGCTTTAATGCGGTCGTTCATAGTCTCATTAAGAAATTGATTGTAGGCACGTTTAACAATAACCCTGAATCTATCCACGGTAGCTTTTGTGCGCTTGCCGTCATAAACCTCACCCAGGATATATGTTACAAAATTATCTTCAAGATCATAGAGCTGTTTGGTCAATAAGGCCTTAATGAGACTAGAATATTTCAATTCAGATGCGGTATTGAAAACCGATTCAATATCCATCGCTGACTTATGGAATTTTTTTAATTCAGGAACCAATGATTCTTTGATGTCCAACAGATTCAATTCCATAAAAGGTTTTTCATCCATTTTGTTTGGCTCTTCCAAGTCGGTAAAAAATTTATAAATTAAACCGTTAGTTAAAATTCCAAACTTTGCCTTAGATGTTCCAAAATATCTAAATAACTGGGAACTGTGTTTATCTAAATTCTCTCCGCACCATTTTGCTTCTATCAAAATAATCGGGATGCCGTTCTGAAAAATTGCATAATCAACTTTTTCACCTTTTTTAATCCCCACGTCAGCGGTAAACTCTGGGACAAATTCCGTAGGATCAAAGATATCATATCCAAGTAGCTGAAAGAAAGGTAAAATCAAAGACGTTTTTGTTGCTTCCTCGGTGGCAATTTGATCTTTTAAATTTTCTACTCTTGATGCGAATTGTTTGAGCTGATCGATGAAATCCATGTTTATTCCTCCTCTTTGTTTCTTTTTTAATATGTAATAACTGTTCTCTTAAGCTTACCAATAATTCTTACGCTATAGTCCTCCTTTCCATCACAGACAATAGGCGGATAATCCGGATTCTCAGATTGCAAAACCAAAGTGTCACCAGTTTTATACACCTTTTTCAACACGGCCTGGTCATTAATTAGAACAGCAGCGATTTCTCCGTCATCAACATCGGGCTGCTGGCGAATAAGAAGCAGGTCACCATCCTGAATACGGGCATTTTTCATGCTATCTCCTTTGGCTCGGAGATAGAAGTACTCACCGCCGTTTAACCATGTTTCAGGAGTAGGTTCATAGCCTTCAATTTCTTCGTAAGCGAGAACACCGTTGCCACAGGAAATACGGCCCACGATGGGGAGAGAAACGAGGACATCGCGGGGTTCTGCTTCCGTTAACCCAAGTAATTGAATTGGGCTTACACCAAATATCGCTGAAAGTTTTTCAATTGTTGAGCGTTTTAAATTTTCGACTGAACCGGTTTCCCATTTATTAACTGCGGCCCTTTTGACTCCGATTAAATTTCCTAACTCTTCTTGGGTAAGACCCTTCTTTAGTCTTAGTTGTTTAATGAGATCCCCTGCGCCCATATCCGTTCTCCTTCCATTTCTTAGCAGTATCTTAATATTAACAATTATATCTAAAGTATGCAATAATTTTTTAAAAAATATAATAAAAAGATACAAGACGTATTGACCCCTAGATTTTATAATGATAAGATTTAAGTATCTTAAAAAGATACAGGCAGGAGAGGAGGGAAGGTATGAACTCAAATAAGTTGAAGGCCGCAATGGCTTTATATGGCGATACCGGCAATAGCCTGGCATCTGCTTTAAGCTTGTCTCCCCAAAGGTTTTCCAGCAAACTTAACGAAAAAAATGGAGCAGAATTTACCCAAAGGGAAATTCAAATAATGGCTGAAAGATACGCCCTCGATGCAACCGCAGTTTTTGATATTTTTTTTAACAAAAAAGTATCGTAAAAAGATACAAATCCGTTAAGGAGGGGAATCTAAGATGCCTAAAAATGAGCGAACAATAAGCATAACATATTCCGGACAGTCAACCATTGCCATAAATGAAATTGCTGAAATCCTAGCCCGGCATATTACTAACGGAGATCATGAAGGATACCTGCGGAAGGTTGCTGAGAAGAGAGGAGGTGAAGAATCCAAATGCAAAATTTAAGCCCAGCTTCTAACCATTCAGTCGGTTCAATTCTAGACAATATGATTGCGGCTCATGCAATGTTTTTAGAACTGAAGGAAAAGGGCCTTCTATCCTGCGGTACAGGCAACTTCATTCAGGTGACTGAAGACCTTTTCACCTTGATCCCGGGCGAAACGGTAAAAACGCCTCTACCGTCCGCAGACTTTCCATACCAGTACACAAAAAATTACAAGGGCGTTGAGTTCATCTATGTCGGGAGATAAGGGCCAATTTGAGAGGAGGTGAAGTAAAACGGACTGCTTAGAAATTACTGTGAGGTGCCCAGAAGCCGCCAACTGTATCAACATTTGCAGGGCAACGCCAGGGTGTAATCTTGACCAAGATTTTGATTTCTGCCTTCAATGCCCAGTTCACGGGTGTGAGAAGTACCCAGAAGGGTATGGACAAAAAGAGACCGCGCAATAAAGCACGGCCACCAAAAAAAACATTTCAAGATTATTGTACTGTCCGGTATACCGGGAGTCAAGAGGAGGGATTGGAGCAACATGAAAATCAAAGATGAAATCCTGGCGATACTTGCCGAATGCACCACAAGTGAAACTATCATCTATCTGCCGCAGGTCCAACTTGACCGCAAAACCTACGAGGTTGTAAACAAATGCCTGGAATCTATCGGTGGCAAATGGAACAGAAAAGCCAAGGGCCACATCGTAGACGGTGATGCCGCAGAGCTTTTGGATAATTTGGTTCTAACGGGTGAGACGACGGACCTTAAAAAGGAGTATCAATTTTTCCCAACGCCGCGCGAAATTGGAGTCCGCATGTGCGAAATGGCCGAGATAAACGAGCATAGCCAAGTTTTAGAACCATCCGCGGGTAATGGCAAGCTTATCGAGGCGATTTTAGCAGCGGGCCCGCGCAGCATTTATGCTGTTGAGCTAAATCCACAAATGGCTGAAGGCTTATGGAAATACAATGAAGACCCAGACGGTCCCGTTGTTGTGGTTGAACAAGGCGATTTCCTTAAACTCGGACTGGCCAACAAAATCAGAGTAAACCGCATAGTCATGAACCCGCCGTTTGCCAAACAGCAAGACATTGACCATATCTTCGAGGCGTTCAAGGTTCTTCATCCCGGCGGAATATTAGTTTCTGTTGTTAGCGAAAGTCCATTTTTTCGCACGAACCGCAAATCGGCAGAGTTTCGAGAATTCCTCGAAAAACACGATACTGAAATGGTTCAGCTGCCTGAAGGTGCCTTTAAAGAAAGTGGGACAATGGTCAGAACGAGGATTATTAAAATTCAAAAAGCTGGATAATGGCTAACCAGCAAGAAGAGGAGATTAGACCATGGATAAAATCAAGGGTTTCAAAGGATTTAATAAAAATTTGCAATGCACCCCTGCTGGTAAAACATTTCAATTTGAAATTGGGCAGGAGTACGAACATAAAGGCAAAGTAAGCGCCTGCAACAGCGGCTTCCATTTCTGCGAGGCTCCGCTTGATGTCTTCGGTTATTATGCGCCGGCAGACAGCCGTTACTGCGAGGTTGAGGGCTCTGGCCAAACTGACGGGGGTGGAGCTGACAGTAAAGTCGCTGTCTCTAAGCTCAAAATCGGTGCAGAAATAGGCATTCCTGGGCTTGTAAGGGCACAGATCGAATATGTCAAATCTCGCTGCACTACTGAGCATACCGATCCGGAAAAGGCCACGGCAGGGAATTACGGTGCAGCCACGGCAGGGGATAGCGGTGCAGCCACGGCAGGGAATTACGGTGCAGCCACGGCAGGATATCGCGGTGCAGCCACGGCAGGGGATAGCGGTGCAGCCACGGCAGGGGATAGCGGTGCAGCCACGGCAGGGGATAGCGGTGCAGCCACGGCAGGGGATAGCGGTGCAGCCACGGCAGGGAATTACGGTGCAGCCACGGCAGGGGATAGCGGTGCAGCCACGGCAGGGGATAGCGGTGCAGCCACGGCAGGGGATAGCGGTGCAGCCACGGCAGGGGATAGCGGTGCAGCCACGGCAGGGAATTACGGTGCAGCCACGGCAGGATATCGCGGTGCAGCCACGGCAGGGGATAGCGGTGCAGCCACGGCGCGCGGATCTGTAACCGTTGGTAAGGATGGCTCTGGCCTTGTGCGCGGAAATGGTATTAAAATCCGTGGCGGGCTTGGTGCGGTGCTGGTAATCGTTAACGAAAAGGCAGGCAGCTGCGATATCGCCGAATGGAAAACCGTTGTTGTCGATGGCGAAGAAATCAAAGCCGACACTTGGTATCGCCTCAAAGATGGGGAGGTTGTGGAAGCTGATGACGCACAAGAATAATATCATCCTGGCGATCACTGTTGTAATCCTTATCCTCTTACTTGCGGCCTGTGCAGGCCTGAGGGCCGATATTAACGATCTCAAAGACCAAGTTTCCATACAACAAGACCAGTTGTTAAACCTCTCGTATGACCAGAAATGGACGATGGAAACATTGGCAAACTGGCTGGAAGCATGGCAAACGAGTCAAATCAGCATTGACCAGGACTTATATTTACTCGCACAACTTGTCCATGCTGAGGCAGGCGGCGAACCTTTAGGCGGACAGATAGCAGTGGCAAATGTGGTCATGAATCGTGTTAAAAGTGATCAGTTTCCCGGCACAATCGCTGAAGTTATTTATCAGCCCGGACAATTCTGCACAACCAAATATTTGCACAACGTAGTACCAACAGAAGAAAATCTGGCAGCAGCACGGGAAGCTATGGGTGGATATACCCTAGTGAACGCCTTGTATTTTTGGAATCCCAAAGTCGCAATGTGTGAATGGATTAAGACCCGGAAGATTCTTAATACAATCGGCAATCATGCTTTCGGGGTGTAGGTTATGGAGATCATCAAAGATGTCAACTGCACAAAAGACACTCCGGTGATTTACGGGCATCTTGACGCCCCGATCTACGGCTCCGGTATGTGTGTTCAACCATTGGTTCCAGGTAAAACGAAACTGAGTATGAGAAGAAAAGCTTTCTTCCTGAACTGTTACCTCTTGAATCTTATTGTCGTTTTGTTTTCAGGCGGAAAAGACAGCACAGCAGCTTACTTTCGGCTCTTGGAGCTTGGTGTACCTAAAGAGAAGATTGAACTCTGGCACCATGATATCGATGGAGGACACCCAACTAGGCGCAGGGACTGGCCGGTTACTCCGGCATATGTCAAATCTTTTGCACAGGCTGAAGGCGTCCGTCTCCGAGTTAGCTGGCGAGTGAATGGTTTTTGGGGTGAGGTTTACTGGCTCGGCGCTTTCGGCGGGAGTGAAGGAGGGCCGTGCTGAAATGAACGGACAAACCTTAGCAAATAAAACCTCAAAGCAGCGGCCAGCAACAGATTTTTACCCGACGCCGCCAGAAGTCACAATTGCTCTACTGAGATATCTAAGGTTGCCTGAATCGACAGTAATCTGGGAACCGGCATGTGGCAAGGGTCATATGGCGGAAACCATGAAGGCAGTAGGATATCACGTGATTTCCAGCGATCTGAACGACTTCGGATATGGCATGACCGGTATGGATTACCTCAGTACCGAGATCGCATGGCACGACATGATTGACTGGATAATCACAAACCCGCCATTTAGCCAGTCGGTAGAATTCATAAAACAAGGCATCCATAACCGGAAACCTTTCGCACTGCTCCTAAAATCCCAATACTGGCACTCAAAAAGCAGGATGGACCTGTTCAATCAGTTTAGACCGAGAGCGGTGCTGCCGCTGACCTGGAGACCGGATTTCCTCTTCGGACAGAAGAGCGGAGCACCGACGATGGAGTGTTATTGGACAGTGTGGGACAGGCGGCCGGCGGAGAAAACGGTTTATGAGTTATTGGAAAAACCGAAATGAGAGGAGATAAAAAAATATGAAATCAACCGGAATCGTTCGTAAAGTTGACGAGTTCGGCAGAGTGGTCCTGCCGGCTGAAATCAGGCGAACGTTTAAGATTTGGGAGAAAGACCCTCTGGAAATCTATATCGATGAAGATAAAATCATCCTGAAAAAGTATACCCGGGGCTGCCATTGCTGCGGCTCCATGGAGGACCTGTCCGAGGTCCAGGGGCTGCCGCTGTGCTCGACTTGTATCGAGCGCTATCACAAAGCTATGACAATTTTGAGGAAGGAGGGTAAGGCTGTATGAGCATCAAGATTAACAAACTTGAAATCGAAAACGTAAAGCGAGTTAAGGCCGTCAAAATAGAGCCTACGGCTAACGGATTAACTATTGTTGGAGGCAAGAACAATCAGGGCAAAACTTCAGTTCTTGATTCTATTGCCTGGGCTTTGGGAGGGGAAAAATATCGTCCGTCAAATCCGGAGCGCACCGGATCAGTAATTCCTCCTTATCTCCACATAGTCCTATCTAACGGGCTGGTAGTAGAACGTAAGGGGAAAAACAGCGATCTAAAAGTCCTGGACCCCAACGGTCAAAAGGGCGGACAGCAACTTCTGAATGAGTTTGTGGGGCAGCTTGCGCTAGACCTGCCTAAATTTATGCAAGCCTCAAGCAAAGAAAAAGCTGACACTTTGCTCAAGATCATTGGAGTAGGAGACAAGCTCTATGAATTTGAACAGCAGGAAAAAGAACTTTATAACCGCCGGCTGACTATCGGCCAAATAGCAGACCAGAAAAAGAAATACGCTAAAGAACAGCCGTATTTCCAGGATGCGCCTAAAGAACTGGTTTCTGCGTCCGACCTGATTAAGCAACAGCAGGATATCCTGGCCCAGAATGGAGAGAACAACCGGAAACGGCAGAATCTTCAATTCCTCGAAGGCCAATCAGCCGACATCCAGCACAAAATAGATGAACTTCTGGAGAAACAGAGAGTCATTCTTGTTGATCTGGAAACGGCCAGGAAATCAGCACTTGATCTTCACGACGAATCCACCGAAGAACTTGAAAAGAACATCACCAATATTGAAGAGATAAACCGGAAAGTTCGAGCAAATTTAGATAAAGACAAAGCGGAAGAAGATGCTTTAGATTACTCGAATCAATATAATACGCTCACCGGACAGATTGAAAATATCCGGCAATCCAAAGTTGATTTGCTCAAAGGAGCTGATCTCCCGCTCCCTGGACTGTCAGTTGTGGAGGGAGAGCTCACTTATGACGGCTATAAATGGGATAACATGTCAGGATCTGATCAACTTAAAGTTTCTACGGCAATCGTTCGGAAGCTGAATCCTAAATGCGGGTTTGTCCTGTTGGATAAATTGGAGCAGATGGATCTGGATTCCCTTCAGGAATTTGGCCAGTGGTTAGAAGCAGAAGGCTTACAGGCTATTGCTACTCGTGTTTCAACTGGTGAAGAATGCTCAATTCTCATCGAGGATGGTTATATCAAAGGACAGGAGCAGGAGACACAGACACAAGAAGAGGCCGCAGCTACAGAAGCAACTGCATGGCAGAAAGGAGTATTTTAATGCAAATTACAAGAGGTAAGATTCAAAGTGCTCAAAAGGTTGTGGCTTATGGCCCTGAAGGAATCGGAAAATCAACTTTTGCCGCCCAGTTCCCCAACCCAGTATTTATCGATACCGAAGGCAGCACAAAGCATATGGACGTGGCCCGGACACCGAGGCCCAGCAGCTGGACTATGCTCATAGAGCAGGTAAAGTATTTTAAAGCACATCCCCAAGAGTGCAATACCCTGGTGCTCGATACCGCAGATTGGGCCGAACAACTTTGTATCAATGAAATCTGTTCAAAATCACAAAAAAACGGGATTGAGGATTTTGGCTATGGCAAGGGATACGTTTACTTGGCAGAAGAATTCGGACGCCTATTAAACCTTTTGGAAGAGCTCGTTGAACTCGGAATAAATATCGTATTTACGGCTCACGCTCAAATGAGAAAGTTTGAACAGCCCGACGAAATGGGTGCCTATGATCGCTGGGAAATGAAATTACAGAAAAAGACCGCACCGCTTCTGCGCGAGTGGTCCGATATGCTTCTGTTCGCGAATTACGAAACATTTGTTATCAATGTAGATGGACAGGGTGTGGCTAAAGGTAAAAATAAGGCCCAGGGCGGTAAGCGTGTTATGTATACGACCCATCACTCCTGTTGGGATGCAAAAAACAGGCATGACTTGCCGGACAAAACCGATCTAAATTATGCTGCGATCGCTCACTGCATTCCTACAAGAGATGCTTCAGTTCCAATTCAGAAAAATGCTTATTTAGAAGATACAAAACCTATTGAGCAACCGGTCAAGGCTGAGGAGCAGAAAAAAGTGACTGAAACAGTTTCGGCAACAACCGTTAAGCCACAAGAAGAGCAATTGAAAATAGATTTATCAGGTATCCCCCAGCAGCTGGCCGACCTCATGGCAGCTAATCAGATAACTCAGGAGGAAATCCAGCAGGCTGTTGCCAGCAAAGGATATTATCCCCAAAATACACCGATTCAGAATTATGATCCGGATTTTATTTCTGGCGTTTTGGTAGGCGCATGGTCACAGGTATTCCAAATGATCAAAGATTTCCGTGATGATGTGCCGTTTTAAAAAATAGAAGAGGGGAACAGAGATTATGAGCAATGAAGGTTATGAATTGAATTGGGATTCACAAATTGAGAATGATGGACCTGAATTTACAATATTACCTGAAGGTGATTATGATTTTGTAGTTACCGAATTCGAAAGAGCCAGGCATAACGGAAGCGACAAGCTTCCGCCTTGCTGGAAGGCAGTTGTCCATATCAGGATTCAAGGGCCTGAAGGCATTGCAATTATTAGACACAATCTTTTTCTACATTCAATTACTGAAGGTATGCTTTGCGCTTTTTTCAGTGCAATTGGTCAGCGCAAAAAAGGCGAAAAAATCAGTATGGATTGGGGAACTGTTGTAGGTTCTAAGGGTAAAGCAAAAATCGGTATTCGCAAATGGAAAAACGATGAAGGCCGTGAGTTTACCTCCAATGAGGTCAAGAAATTCTATGAACATACTCCTCAAAAAGGGTTTGAAGCTGGGAGGTTTTAAGCTTGGAGCTAAGGCCATATCAAAGTGAAGCAAAAGAGGCAATCCAAAATGAATGGCGACAAGGTTTACTTAAAACCTTGTTAGTACTGCCGACAGGTACCGGTAAAACAATCGTGTTTTCTAAACTGACAGAGGATTGTGTTCGTGACGGTGAGAGGGTCTTAATCCTCGCTCACCGGGGTGAGCTCCTTGACCAAGCCGCTGATAAACTCAGTAAGTCTACAGGACTGGGATGCGCCGTCGAAAAGGCTGAAGAGTCATGTCTAGGGAGTTGGTTTCGGGTAGTTGTCGGCAGCGTCCAGTCTCTTATGCGTGAGAAACGCTTGAGTCAATTCTCACGGGATTACTTTGATACCATCATCGTAGATGAAGCCCATCACGCCATATCTGATAGCTACTTGCGGGTATTAAATCATTTCAATAAAGCAAAAGTCCTCGGGGTTACGGCCACGCCGGATAGGGGCGATATGCGGAATCTTGGTTCATTTTTTGAAAGTCTGGCCTATGAGTATACTTTGCCAAAAGCAATTAAGGATAGCTACTTATCACCGATTAAAGCTCAGACAATCCCCTTAAAACTCGACCTGACTGGCGTTTCCCTTGCTCAGGGCGATTTTAAGGCATCAGACTTGGGGTCAGCGTTAGATCCTTACCTACACCAGATCGCCGATGAAATGGCAAAGGTGTGCCTGGATCGTAAAACAGTCGTATTTCTGCCACTGATCAAGACTAGCCAGAAGTTTACACAGATATTAAGAGAAAAGGGTTTCCGCGCTGCTGAAGTCAATGGAGAAAGTGCTGATCGCGAGCGGCTCCTGAAAGACTTTGATGCCGGCTCCTATGATGTCTTGTGTAACTCGATGCTTCTGACTGAGGGCTGGGACTGCCCGTCTGTAGATTGCATTGTTGTCCTGAGACCCACGAAGATCCGCAGTCTCTATTGTCAGATGGTGGGCCGCGGTACCCGGTTGTTCCCAGGTAAGGAATATCTGCTTCTGCTTGATTTCCTTTGGCACACCGAGCGCCATGAGCTCTGCCATCCTGCCCATCTGATTTGTGAGAGCGAAGAAGTAGCCAAGAAAATGACAGAGAATATTGAAGAAGCCGGTTGCCCAGTAGACTTAGAGGCAGCTGAAAAACAAGCCTCAGAAGATGTTATAGCTGCCAGGGAAGAAGCCCTGGCGAAACAACTTCAGGAAATGCGCAATCGCAAACGTAAGCTTGTGGATCCGCTGCAGTTTGAAATGAGTATTCAGGCTGAAGATTTAGCAAATTACATTCCGGCTTTCGGATGGGAAATGGGACCACCGTCAGATAAACAGGTTCAGACCCTTGAGAAGCTGGGAATATTCCCTGACCAGATTGAAAGCGCTGGCAAAGCTGCCAAGTTGCTTGATCGTTTAGATAAAAGAAGATCTGAAGGATTAACAACACCAAAACAGATCCGCTTTTTAGAAGGGCGAGGTTTTAGAAATGTCGGCACTTGGGAATTTGAAGGAACAAAAAGACTTATAGACCGAATTGCTGCAAATGGATGGAAGGTTCCGAACGATATCAATCCCGCTGAATTCAAGCCGGAATCCCAGCCATCTGTAGGCTTTGAATGGGGTGCATAAATTGATTAAAGATTTAACAGGAGAACGTTTTGGCAAATTAATTGTTTTAAATCGTGCGCTTTCAAATTCCAAGAGCGGTAATGCTCGCTGGACATGTCGCTGTGATTGCGGAAGTTTTACAACAGTTACTGGAAGTAAACTCATTAATAAACATACAACAAGTTGCGGTTGTAATAAGCGAACTGCCAATGGCCATTCAACTGAAAGACTTTTTAGGATTTGGAATGGTATGAAAAGAAGATGTTTAAACGAGAAGAGTGATAATTATAAGTGGTATGGCGGCCGCGGAATATCGATTTGTTCAGAATGGGATGAATATGAAGCTTTCCGGTCTTGGGCAATAAAAGCCGGATACTCAGATGCTTTAACAATTGATCGAATTAATCCAAATGGAAATTACACACCCGAGAATTGCAAATGGGTCGATATTAAAGCACAAGCAAACAATAGAAACAATAATCACATCTTAAAACTAAACGGAGAAACATATACAATTTCACAATTTGCTGAAAAATACAGAATATCTTACTGGACGGTTGTAAATAGGCTAAAGCTTGGGTGGGACTTAGAGCGAATAATTAGAACGCCTGAAAGGAGCGTGGATTGTCTTGGATGATTCCCATAACCTTTTGGATCTCCTAAAGCATATTGATCCCGCTCAGCTTGATTATGCCACATGGCTATCCGTCGGCATGGCTCTAAAGGAAGCAGGTTATACTGCCGCAGACTGGGATGAATGGAGCCGACGGGACATCGGCCGGTACCATGCCGGCGAATGCTTCCGGAAATGGGACAGCTTCCGCGGCGCCTCTACTCCGGTTACTGCCGGCACGATTGTAGCACTGGCCAAAGATCATGGATGGCGGCCGGAACGGGATATTGGATATGAACTGGGATGGGATTCGACCATTGGCGGGAAAGACGATCTGGTGGTAATTCAAAAAGGATGGTTGGAGGGCAGGGAAGTTGCTGAGCCGGATTCTTGGGACCACGTCGGCCAACTGGTCAAATATCTGGAAATCCTTTTCGAAGCGTCTGAAAATGTCGGTTATGTGACCGAGAGCTGGGAAAAGGACGGCAAATACTTGCCCACTAAGGGTAATTGGGACCGGACTGCTGGCGAACTCATCCAGCAATTTAATAAATGCAAGGATGATATCGGCGCCGTCCTGGGCGATTATAAACTTGAGGCGGGGGCCTGGATACGCTTTAACCCCCTAGATGGCAAAGGCTGCAAAAACGAGAACGTTACCGAATTCCGATATGCTCTGGTTGAGTCGGACGACATGAACATTGACCAACAGAACGCTATTATTCGCGAGTTGGAACTGCCGGTGGCTTGCCTGGTGCATTCCGGAGGAAAGAGCCTCCACGCTATTACAAGAATTGACGCTGCCAATTATGACGAATACCGCAAACGGGTTGATTACCTTTACACCGTCCTAAAAAAGAATGGGATGAACGTGGATACCCAGAACAAAAACCCTTCCCGGCTCTCCCGGATGCCAGGCGTAATGCGTAATGGCCACAAACAATTCCTGATTGATACCAATATCGGAAAAGAGAGTTGGAAAGACTGGCAAGAGTGGATTGAAGGCATCAATGATGATCTGCCGGAGCCGGAAAGCCTGACCAGTGTCTGGGATGATCTGCCGGAGTTGGCGCCACCGCTCATTGATAGCGTGCTTCGCCAGGGTCATAAGATGCTCATGGCTGGACCATCGAAGGCCGGAAAATCGTTTGCCTTAATTGAGTTATGTTGTGCCATCGCTGAAGGCCGTAGATGGTTTAACTGGCCGTGTACACAAGGAAAAGTGATGTATGTCAATCTGGAGTTAGACAGGGCAAGTTGTTTGCATCGGTTTAGGGATGTTTATACCGCATTGGGTTGGCAACCAAAGAATCTCAATAATATTGATATCTGGAATTTACGTGGTAAATCTGTCCCTATGGACAAGTTGGCGCCGAAATTGATTCGCCGGGCGGCCAAGAAAAACTATATCGCGATCATTATTGACCCAATTTATAAAGTAATTACCGGCGATGAAAATAGCGCAGACCAGATGGCACACTTCTGCAATCAGTTTGACCGAGTTTGCACTGATCTGGGGGCAGCCGTGATCTATTGCCACCATCACAGTAAAGGAAGTCAGGGTAATAAGCGCAGCATGGACCGAGCATCAGGTTCCGGGGTGTTTGCTCGGGACCCGGATGCGCTGCTGGATCTGATCGAGTTGGAACTGAATGAGAACATACTGAAGCAAGAAGAGAATAAAGCCATTGCTCATGTATGTAAGGAATGGCTGAATAAGCACGTAAAGGACTGGGAAGATCACGTATCTCAGGATCATTTATGCTCTGAAAAAGACATGCTGGAAGCGTGCAGGAAGCTCCTGGAGACCGAAACCCATTATGCTATGCAGAAGGATGTTGAAGCAGCCAGGAAGGCAATCAAGCAACGGACAGCTTGGAGAATTGACGGTACCTTGAGAGAATTCCCCAAGTTCCCGCCGGTTAACCTTTGGTTTAATTATCCCATTCATTATGTGGATGATGTCGGCAGCTTGCAGGATATAGAAGCTGAAGGGGAAGCGCCGCCGTGGCAGAAGGCCACTGAAAAAAGAAAGTATAGAGCGAAAAAGGATCGTAGGAATAAGGCACAAGAATTCGATGACGCTGTAAAAAGCTGCAATATGGGCGAACCTCCGACGATAAATAACCTTATCGAATGGTTTTCGTCTACCGGAAAGACCGTAGCTGAAAGAACAATCCGAGATTGGATTAAGACTTTCGGGTATGAAATAGACCGCAATAACGGAAATACAATCGTGAAAAAAGATGCGGGGGGAACATAAAAATATGGTCGCTGCAACATTATTCAAAATTGCGGGGATACCATTAAATTATGATCACCGCAGAATTGCGGATACCATAAAAACATGGTCACCGCCCCGCAATAAAAAACTGCGGGGGAACCATAAAAACATGGTCACCGCCGCGGCGGCGGGGAAACCTATATATACTACGTATATATATATCGCCGTTCCGCCGCCGCTTACGCGACGTCACGTATGCGAAGGCGAAGGGGACCGCGATAGATGACGCGGTTCCCCCCTGCCCCTGCATACATGACAGTGACAAACGCAAAATTCAAAACAAAAACCCAAATGTAAAAATTTGGAGGATGGAAATAGATGATTTGTAAATTTTGCAATGAGGAAATGGAACTCGATTCGAATAGCGGAATGGAATACAACGAAACTCATATTTACGCCTGCGATTGTGGAGCAAGTTGCATTGTTCATGAAAACGGAGAAGAAGATGCTTGGGAAGAAGGCGGGGAAGATGCGTACTGAATTTTTTATACCGATGGCCAAGGTTCCAACTGCAACCCATCAGGAAAAGAAAGTGAACTGGGAAACAAGGACTTTCTATGAGCCAGACAACGTAAAAGCAGCCAGGATAAAGATTCGAGCACATCTGGCCAAACACGTCCCGGAAAAGAAATATACCGGCCCTGTCCGGCTGCTGACAAAGTGGTGCTTCCTGGTAACAGGTAAGCATAAGAACGGGGAATACAGGACCAGCCGACCAGATACCGACAACCTGCAAAAAATGCTCAAGGATGTTATGACGACTCTTGATTACTGGACCGATGACGCACTGGTGGCCAGTGAAATCATTGAAAAGTTTTGGGCAGATATCCCGGGAATCTATATAGCGATCGAAGAGCTCTAAAGGTTGGTGATGATATGGCAGTCCAGGAGACATTATGGGGAGAGCCGGTACAGATGCCGGAACAAGGAAATTACAAGGGTGATCCCAGGGCTGATTTGAGAACAGATAGCCAGTATTGGCAAAGGTTACTTTTGAACTGCTGGCACATGGAAAAGGATTTGTATTATATCCTCCATGGGGTTCGATGTGGAGGTGGAGAGTTAATACTTACCAGTAACAGCTTGATGTTACGCCCAGGTGAATGGAGCGAAAAGAAATGGGATGAGATTAAGCAAGAAGAGCTTGTCCCTTATCGTGAAAAGTTAATTGAGGTCCTTAGAGTATCAAGAGTTATGAGTATAACTGATGAGATGGTGCCGGCAGGATGGTAAAAATGGAGTTGGAGTAATGCCAAATGAAAACTATTGAAATTGTCGAAAAAGAGTACTTGCCTGAACAGCAGAAGCTTCTTGATATTTTTCGCCAGCATGGGCAAAGCGCTATGCCAGAGCTTCCGGTAGTCTTTAAAATTCCGGATATTCCAAACAAGGTGAAGACTCATATCAACCGGGTACCATGCAAGACTCTCAGTAAGCGGCAAGGCTACATGATCATCGCTATGGAGGTTGTTGATTTCGTTCGGCTTATGGTTAAAAGCGGTATTGAGATGAAGATAAGCGACAAAGAAAATGGAGGGAAACAACGATAATGAGTGAGTTTGAACGGCTGACGAAAATTTGGAAAGATGAAGGGTATCCATTAAGCACGGGAGCAAGTGGTTATTACGCAAGATCAGAAACAGGATATCCTATTCACGGAAATATTGTTGATCGTCTTGCCCAATACGAAGACCTCGGAAGCCCGGAAGAGGTGGCCAAGCTTGCCAAGGCCAAAGAAGAGGGTAGGCTGATAGTATTGCCTGTTCCTATCGGAGGCTCTATATACGTTCCATTCCGCTATCAAGATCTGGACAATAACATAGACGAAGGTGTGGAAGAGTTGCACTTATCCGGTTATTGCAAAGAAGGCGAGCGGGAATTTTATATGACTTATGATGATTCAGGCACAAATGATATTGAGCCTTGCGAGGTATACATTACCAAAGAGGAGGCCGAACAAGCATTGAAGGTTAAGGGGGCAGAGCAATGCCGATAGGTAAAGCGATTTTATTATCAATCATTTTGACGATTGTCCTTTTAGTCATGTTAGATTCGATCAAGCAAGAATAGATAAGACCAAGGAGGAGCGTATGACAAAAAAACTTGCACCAGAGGTTTTAAAAATAATCGAGACAGCAGTAAACAAGGCTGCCAAAGAGAGCGTGGGCAAAGCCGTAGAGTATAGGCCGGATGAACGGAATTTTTTCCGGGAAACTGAAATTTTGCTTTATAACTATCCCGCCTTGAAACTAAAAGTCGCCCAGGATGAAGAGTTTTTGTATAACCCAGAAGCGCAGACCGACCCGCCGGCAAAATCAAAGGACATTGTTTATGGCGCGATTCGTGGGGGTCACGGCCTGGACATCGACCAATACACCAAAGGAGTTAAGTCCAGCATGATGCGAACTAGGCAGGAAGTGTTGCGGGTTGAGAGGGCATTGGAGACGATCAGAGATGATCAGTATTACGGCATTATTCCGTTTAAGTACTGGGATGGAATGACGATGGAGGAGATAGCCGGAAAATTTGAGTGCGACGAAAGAACACTTTACAGGCAAAAAAACAGGTTGGTTAATAAAATTAAGATCATGCTGTTTGGTGCTGATGCTTTAAAATAGAAATGTCAAAAACGTGTCAGTTTCGTGTCAGAAACGTGTCATTGTTAAGGGGTTTTTGACCTGTTATAATTGCTACAATGCGAAAGTTATGTTAAAGAGAGGTGGCCGGGCATGAACAATAAAGACTTAATCAATCTAATTGAAATTATTCTCTGTGCACTGGCATGCCCGCTGATATTGCCGGCTGTCATAGAAAATCAAACAAAGTAAGGTGCAATATATAAACGAGTTTAGAGCCGAAAGGCTCTTTTCTTTATGCCATTTTTTAGGAGGCGAGTAACCGTGGCATTAACAGCAAAGCAAAAGCGTTTCGTGGATGAGTATTTGGCTGATGATGAGCTAAATGCCACGAGAGCCTATAAAGCTGCTTATCCCAAAGTTAAAAGTGATGAGACAGCCGCAGTAAATGCAAGTAGACTGCTAGGAAATGCTAAGGTCATAGCCTATCTGCGCGAACGCATGAAAGACCGGCAAAAGCGGACCGAGATCACCCAGGACATGGTTTTACAGCGCTGGTGGGATATTGCCACTGCGGACCCGAACGAGATTATTCACCTTCGCCGCTTATGCTGCCGTCATTGCTTCGGCATCGGCCATCAGTATCAGTGGCGCGATGAAGAAGAGTATCAGCAGGCAGTACTGTCTGCGATAGCGTTTGCAAAGGCTGAGGATAAAGAACCCGCTATTCCGTCCGACGTCGGGGGCTATGGCTTTGATAAACTCCTTAAACCTCATCCGAAATGCCCGTACTGTCAAGGGGAAGGTATTCCGGATCTCCATATTGCTGACACCAGGGAGCTAGGGGTAAAAGCCAAATCACTTTATGCCGGGATAAAGCAAACGTCAGCAGGGATTGAGATCAAATTCAGAGACCAGGATAAAGCGCTGGAGAATGTGGCACGGCATCTTGGGATGTTTAATGACAAACTTGAGCTATCCGGCCAGGTCAACACCAACAGTGATAAGCTTGACGCCATTCTGGAACAGTTAAAAGACGATGGCTGAACAGTTCCTGCTTTCTCCGAAGTATAAGGCCTTCCTGCGGCATAACGCGCCAGTAGAGTTTCTGGAGGGCACCACCGCCGCCGGAAAAACGACAGTTGGTATTTTTAAGTTCATGCTCAAGGTGGCCGAGTCACCAAAGAAGATTCACATCCTGTCCGGCCTTGATCTGGGTACCGTCGAAAAGAATATTATCAACAAAGACCTGGGTATCTTAGACATCTTCGGGCCGCTTGTGCAGTATAATGCATCTGGTAGAGGACAGCACAGCCTCCCGCATTTGGCCTATAAAGATAAAATCATCTACGTCCTAGGGTATGATAATAAAACTCGGTGGAAAAAGGCACTTGGAGGCCAATATGGCTGCCTGTACATCGACGAAATTAACATTGCTGATATGGAATATGTCCGAGAAGCTTCCATGCGGTGTGACTATCTACTCGCTACACTCAATCCAGACGATCCGGGATTACCGGTTTATGAGGAATACATCAACCATAGCCGACCGCTTCCAGAATACGAGAAGGACGCGCCAGACGAATTGAATCAAATGCTTTGTGAAGAACCAAAACCCGGTTGGGTCCATTGGTTCTTTTCTTTTGAGCATAACGCCGGGCTGACCGAGGAGAAAAAGGCTCAGATCATCGGGAATGTGCCCGAGGGGACAAAACTACACAAGAACAAGATTCAGGGACTTAGGGGCCGCGCTACGGGGCTTATATTCAATCTGCGTAAGGAAAATATAATCACGCCGAAACAGGCTAAGGAGTTTAAGTTTAATCTGTTCTCCTGCGGTGTTGACACCTCATACAGCCGGTTGTCCGATGATACGTTTTCATTCAGTTTTACGGGCCTAACTGTATGTCGGAAAAAGATCACGTTAGCGGAGGCCGTTTATAACAATAAAGATCGGGAAAATCCGATCACGCCGTCAGATATTCCGCTGCTACTCGTAAAGTTTCTAGAGCAGTCCCGGGCAGGCTGGGGTTTTGCCCGAAATGTGTTCATCGATAGTGCTGATCAAGGCACGATACTGGAGTGCCAGAAATACAAAAGGGCAAATGGTTCTCCGTATCTCTTCCAGGGGGCTTGGAAGAAGATGGAGGTTATAGACCGTATAAACCTGGAATCAGGCTGGCTTGCTCACGAGGATTCCTTGATTGTAGGCACCTGTAAGGAACACATCAGAGAGCTGAACCTGTACAGCTGGAAAGAGGATAAGGATGAACCGGAAGACCGGAACGACCACTGCGTAAATGCGGATCAGTACAGCTGGTTGCCCTTTAAAGATAAAATTGGAAAGGTGGTGAAACCTTGAACATAAGATTGATTATCGACCTGCTGAACCGAGAAAAACAGTACAATCTTTCGCCGGAATACTATTTCAAAGTTGATATCTGGCGAGATTGGTGGCGGGGCTTCCACAAACCTTTTCATGAGTTCCGGGAGCTGGCCGGGGATAAGATGACAACGCGCAAGCTCTTTACTCTCAAAATGGCAAAGAAGGTTTGCGAGGACTGGGCGGCCATCCTGCTTAACGAGAAAACGGAAATTGCGATTGATGATAGAGCCTCTTCTGAGTTCCTTCAGGGGAAGGACGGTACCGGTGGCGTATTTGGTGAGAATGATTTCTGGCAGCTTGGCAATGCACTGGTCGAGAAAGGATTTTACAGCGGCACCGGCGCTTTTATTGTGAAGCTTGATGGGATGAAGCTGCAAGGCCAGAGTGTCGTCAAGAGTCCGGAGGCCAAATTACGTATTGATTACCTGACCGCGCATAACATTGTTCCGCTGACGATTAGGCACGGCAGGATTACAGAGGCCGCTTTTGCGTCGGAAGTGCTGGAGCGAGGCAAGAAATTCATTTACCTGGAAACGCACGAGCTGACCGAGAAGGGGTACAGGATCACGAACAGGTATTTCAAGGCTGATGACGGGATACTGTCAGAGCAATCTCTGCCTCCAGGCATACTTCCCGAGGTAAACACAGGCTCAGACATTCCGCTGTTTGCAATCTTCAGCCCGAACATCGTCAACACCTTCCCGAACACAAACGGACTGGGGATGAGTATTTATGCTCACGCTATAGATAATCTGATGGGCGTTGACTTGGCTTTTAACAACTTCTGCCGGGATTTTAGGCTGGGAGGTAAAAAGGTATTTTACTCTGAGGCTCTGGTGCGCACCGACCCGGACGGAAATAAAATCACTCCTGATGATGTTATGCAGCAACTCTTTTCCGTTGTGGGTGAACTGCCGCTCCGAGAAGACGGCAAAAACTCTCTCATGACCGAATACAACCCTGACCTGCGGGTGCAAGCGAACACAGACGGCTTACAGTCTCAGCTTGACTATTTATCGTTCAAGGTAGGTTTTGGCACAAAGCATTATCAGTTCAATGCCGGCCAGATCGTTACAGCCACACAGTACACCGGTGATAAGCAGGAGCTTATCCAGAATGCCAGTAAGCATTATATTGTCATTGAAAAAGCACTGAAGCAGCTCGTAAAGGCTATCTTGTGGGCGGGGAAGGAAATCCTCGGTCAGCCGGTAAACCCGAACGCAGAGGTGACTGTCAACTTTGAGGACAGTTATATCATTGACAAAGAATCGGAGCGCCTGCGCGATCTTCAGGAGATTCGTGACGGTCTAATGCAAAAGTGGGAATACCGCGTTAAGTGGAAAGGTGAGGATGAGGAGACAGCTAAGAAGATGGTTGCGCAGGAACCATCTGATGATGAGCTGATGGGCTTTAGAGGGGGTGCATGATTTGGAATTGTCTAGGATGGCTAAGCGGTGCCGTCAATGCCGATATCGGAATACTTGCGAGAATAAGGAGACGGAAGCACTGGCTTATATGCAGGATACTGTTGTGGCGCCAGCATCCGCTGCCTTAACAGAGTTGGCAAGTGCTGAAATAACGGTCAAGCATGACTATAGAAACATCTATATCGACAAAGATACTAGCGTCACAATTGACCTTGAGGAATTAAAAGAGCAGATGAGACAAGACTTTTACAAGAGCATTGGGCTCGGCGTTGTATTAGGCGGGTGATTTCTAATGCTCAAGCCCAAGTATCTGGAGCAGCTTCCCGATAACATGGTTGAACTGTACAGCCATGCTGAAATGGATATCCTGGCCGACATGGCTCGGCGGATCAGCACTTACGATTACTTCATTCCGGCAGCCCAGTGGCAATATAAAAAGCTGATTGAAATGGGTAACTACCATAACTCCGTCGTTCAGACCCTGTCAGCTCTGACCGGAAAAACGACAGAAGAAATCAGGTTCCTGATGCAGGAAGCCGGACAAAAGGCTCTGGCATTCGATGATTCTATCTACAGGAAAGCAGGACTTGATCCTCCGCCGCTTTCATCTTCGCCGGCGCTGCGTGATGTCCTAATGACCGGAGTCCAAAAGACAAACGGACTCTTTGAAAACTTGACCAGTACAACGGCCAATACCTCCTCGAAGCAGTTTGAAAATGCTTTGGATCAGGCGTATATGCAAATTACATCCGGGGCCTTTGATTACAATACCGCGATTCGAAATACAATAAAGGGCCTGGCGGAAAAGGGAATCGCCTCAATCGAGTACCCGACTGGACGAGTTGCGTACATTGAGACTGCTGTCCGACGGGCGACGATTACCGGAGTAAACCAGACTGCTTTAAAACTCCAGGATGCGAGAGCGGATGAAATGGGGTGCGATCTTGTTGAAACAAGCGCTCATGCCGGCGCCCGGCCAAGTCATGCGGCATGGCAGGGTAAGGTATTCAGCCGGTCCGGAACGCATCGGAAGTATCCGGATTTTGTAAAGTCAACAGGGTATGGCACTGGTCCAGGTCTTGGTGGCTGGTATTGCCGACATTCATGGTTCCCGTTTTTCGAGGGACTGAGCTCAGCCGCTTACGACAAGGAAGATCTTACCGAGATGAACGCCAGAAATATTGATTACAACGGCGATAAGCTGACGGAATATGAAGCGTCTCAGAAGCAGCGACATATCGAACGCCAAATACGGAAGTGGAAAAGGGAGTATGTCGGGATGGAAGCTGCAGGGCAGCCAACGGAAGAAGCTGCCGCAAAGATATCCCAATGGCAGCGCACGCAGAAGGATTTCCTGGAGCAGACAGGGCTGAAGCGCCAGGGTGATCGAGAGCAGATTGCCGGTTTTGGAAAGAGTGATGCGGCAAAAGCGAGAGCCAAAGCGCGCAAGGCAGCTGCGGGCGTTGTAAATACAGGTAAGAGTGGTATAATGGTATCAGGAATGGCTCCTGTTCCTTCAGCCGGTGGAAGTTTTTCGATACTTGATGCCAATGGGTACCGGGAGCTGCGTAAAACTGCCGGTAAAATCTCAAAAGCAGACCTGCATACGATATGGGATCACAGTAATGGTTATATTCAGACGGGGAACAGCTGGACTATTAATGCAGCAATGCGCAGCGGAACAGTCAATAAACTTCCGACGGAAACCAAAAAAACTATTCAGGTGCTGCGTTCTGTAATTGATAACAACGTAACGGATCGGGACTTCATGGCAGTACGTTTTGCAGATAATAATTATCTCGATGCGGTGTTTGGACCTCAATTTATAAAAACAACTGCCGCAAAGACGGCGCAGGCTTTGAAAGACAATTGTATCGGGCAGATCATTGAAGAAAAATCATTTGTTTCAGTCAGCCTGGATGAAAAGAAAAATGTTTTCAGAGGAAAAGATGTAAAGCTAAAGCTGGAGATTCCCGATGGTGCGAACATCTATGTCAGCTCAAACTTTCAAGAGAGCGAAGGGATCATGAAAGACGGCCTTCGATATGTTTTGAGGGATGTAGAATATCTAAATGGCCAAGTCGAACTCACAGTAAGAGCAATACTTTAGGGGGTGGTAGTGTGAATGATAAGCAATTGGCACAAGAACGGTTTGTTGCCAGTGATGGCATTGGGCACGGGATCTCTCAATGCATGAGGTGCAATAATTTTAAAGAGTTTAATTGCTTAGTCATGCCGCCGTCAGAATCCGGAAAATATATGAGCAACAAGGAAGATTGCCCACGAATAGATTTTAAGGAAATCCAAAGATAAAAACACCACCAGTCAAGCTGATTAGGTGGTGTTTTTATAGCCCATGCGTCATGAAGCGCTGACGTTAAACAGGCTTATTTTTTATTGCCCAAATTGGCTTACCCGTAAGCCTAAAAGAGCGGGACGGCAGGTGACGGCGACCACCTAAAACGCCTAGCCGGGGAAAGGATGCAACATGAAAACGGAATTTTTGGAAGGTTTACTCAAAGAGGGCGGCGTCCCGGATGATAAGATCAAGGGCTTGATCGATAAGGTTATGGCTGAGAACGGCAAAGACGTCGAGGCTGAGAAGATCAAAACTACTGCCGAGACGGGCAAGCTCACTACCGCGGAGAATACCATCAAAAGCCTTCAAGAGGCCGCGAAAAAATTTGATGGTGTGGATGTCGAGAAACTTCGGAAAGACTTCGTGGATCTGGAACAGAAGTATAACGATGATACGAAGGCGCATAAGGCTGAGCTTGATAAGCTCTCTTATACTTCAGCTGCCGAGAAGTTCATTGATTCCCTGAAACCCAAAGACAGCTTGTCCAGAAGTGCAATTCTATCCGAGTTTACCAAAAAGGAATTCAAGCTCGACGGCGATACCTTCCAGGGCGCTAAGGAGTGGGCGGAAACCTTCAAAAAGGATAACGCTTCCCACTTCACGGATGGCGAAGACGGAACATCGACCTCCGTATCATCTGGAGGCGGACACGGCGACCCGCTTGCAGGCGACGTCGATAAATTTGTTGCCGCAGCAATGAAAGGCGCAGGAATTGCGTCGGAAAAACAATAAAGGAGAATTTGAAAAATGCCAAACAGTATTGAATATGCGAAAAAGTTTGTGCCTATAATCGATGGGATCTACAAAGCTGCCGCTGTCACACAGGGGATGGATGCCGCAACAAGGGCCGATTTCACCGGGGTAAATGAGGTGAAGGTGCTCAAGGTCAGCACTACTGGCCTGGGCGATTACAGCCGTGAAAATGGCTATCCTAAGGGTGATGTGACCGCCGTTTGGGAGACCATGCAGCTGACTGAGGAAAGAGGCAAGGAAATTTCCGTAGATCGCATGGATAATGAGGAGACACTGGGGCTAACATTTGGAACAGTCACGGGTGAATTTATGCGCTTGCACGTTATTCCAGAACTCGATGCCTACCGGTTTGCGAAATACGCAAGTAAATCGGGGATCTCCACCGTAACGGGAGCCGTCCTTACAAAAACTACCATTATTGAGGCGATCGACGAAGCGGTGAGGCAGATGAACGCAGATGAGGTTCCGCTGGAAGGCAGAAAGCTCTATCTCAACAGTGATCTGCAGCCGATCTTGAATAGCGCCCTCAACCGTCAATGGGGGAGTGATGGAACTGTAAATACAGTGCTCAGCGGCTATAACAATATGCCGATTACCTGGGTGCCACCTACAAGGTTCTACACGGCGCTCACGCTCAATCCTGGCACTGCCAATTGGGGATATGCCAAAGGAGCAGGAGCGGCGGACGTCAACTTCATGATCATATACCCGCCTTCAATTCTCCAGGTACAGAAGTTCGCATTGCCGAAAATCTTTGATCCTGATACCAACCAGGACAAAGATGCGTGGAAGTTCCAGTTCCGTCTCTATCATGACGCTTTTGTCTACGACAACAAGGTCAAAGGCATTTACCTGCACAAGAAGCCTGTAGCGTAATGGGAGGGATGAAAAATGCTAATTGCTAAAGACGGCATAAGCCGTGAAATTGATAAATCCAGATTGCAGGAATACCGAAACAAGGGATATGTCCCTGTCGAGGCGCAGGAACAGGTTAAGGAAAGGCCCCTTGAAAAGAAGAATGTCGAGGAATTAAAAGCCTATGCCACGGAAAACGGTATAGATATTTCCGAAGCTAAAAACAAAACGGAAATTCTTGCAATTTTGCTTTCCTCTGAGGAGAAAAAGGGGGAATAATCATGGCCCCTGATTACGAATTCTATACAGATACCTACTACGGGAACAAGATTCCGGAGGCGGATTTCCCCCGCCTCTGTAACCGGGCTGAGAGCTATCTTGACTCGCTTGGGTGCAACCTGTCAGGATTACCTCCCGACAAGCTGAGCATGGCGATATGTGCCGTTGCTGAGGCGTGGCAGACCAATGAGCAGGGCGGGGATGTGGTGAGCCAGTCAGTAGGGCCGTGGAGCAAAACCTTTGCAGCCGCCAAGCCCAAGACAAATGAGCAGCGGCTTGCCGATGCTGCAAGGTTGTATATCGGCCCCTGCGCAAGCGGAGTGAGGTGGGTGTAATGTTTCCGCATACCGTAACAATCTATAACAAATATATTGATACTGGTATAGAGAAGTGGCAGAGAACCGTGATATCCGGTGTCTTCTGGAACAGTTCCAAGGGTGCGGCAGTCCGAAAAACAGGAGTATCAACTGTAGATGGTCTGCAACTGATCATTCCTTTTTCGGCCAGTTCGTTCTACGTAAAGCCAAAGGAATGGGCGGCGCTTGAAGATAAATCCGGACACTGGACCTTGCAGAGCGGGGATATCGTTATTCTGGGTGAACAGAGTTATGAGGTTGTAAAATCCTCCAGCGAATTGAAACAGTTTGATGATGTACTGACCATTACCAATGTCGATACTCGGGATTACGGTGGCAGTATGTCGCACTGGGAGGTGTCGGGGAAGTGAGTCATAAGGGTATCCGAATCGAAACTCCACGGGGGGCAGTGGTCAAGAGTAAAAATGGTGTTCGGGCAAGGCTGAGATGGAATCCAGACTTCGTGGATAAACGGCAGGGGTCCTATGACAAAGCTCAGATGTATGTAGATAATGAAGTCCTGAGACTGTCGGACCCTTACGTCCCATTTCAAAGCGGTCTGCTCAAGAAAAGCGGTATCCTCGGAACCGTCCCCGGTCGTGGGGAGGTCATCTGGAACGCTCCATATGCACGGTACCATTACTACGGCAAGGTTATGATCGGCAGGGCTCCAAAGCAGCGGACAGGCCAAAACCTACAACATCACGGCGCGCCAAAGCGCGGGGCTTTCTGGTTCGTTCGAATGAAAAAGGATAAGCTCAGTCAGATCCTAGCAGGCGCTAGGCGGATTGCTGCAGGAGGAACCAGATGAGCATTATAAAAGCTTTGCAGGATTATCTAAAAACCTATGGCGGCATGGACATGCGTCCGATATCCGAGGTTCTGACTGATCAGACCAGGGAGAACGCTTCAAGCTATGCGCTGGCTCCATCCGGCAATGGCAAAACAGTGACGGATATTGTTGGCAATAAAACCTTTGAAAACAATTATGTGTTTTATGCCAAGGAGGCTGTCGCCGATGAGATAGACCGGCAAGAGAATTATGACTTTCTGGAGGATCTTTCCGACTGGTTGGACGAACAGAACGACGCTGGCAATCTCCCGGAGCTGCCTGGGCAGTATGAAGCCGAAAGCCTGGAAGTGTCCAATGTCCTGCTCTTTGATATCGATGAGGACGGCACCGGTCTTTACCAGGTGCAGATCAAACTTATATTAACCAAAAAGAAAGGGTGATAATATGGCTGGAAAAGTTAAAAGAAGTCAGATTGCGGCGTTCTTGAATACCGGTACTTCAGCTTCCCCGACATGGAGCCTGATCGGTGACGGCGTGACAGAGCAGACTATTGCTTATAATCCGCAAACGTCGGAAGAAATTTATATTAACCAGGACAGCGGTAATACCAATATTGAAAGCTACAGACCAACGATACCGACGCCGATGACGGCCATAAAAGGCGATGCCGTATTTGATTTTGTGGACGAAATCCGGAAGAGCCGGAAAGTGTTAGCAGATGCGGAAACTGAGGTTTGCCTTGTTTACCTGTATGAAACGGCGGAGTCCGGGGCGTACCCAGCGGAAAAGAATTCCTGCTCAATTCAGATTGACGATTTTGGCGGGCCCGGTGGAGAGAGTGCTAAAATCAACTTCACGCTTAACTTGAACGGGGATCCAGTCGTCGGGACATTTAACCCGACAACAAAGGCTTTTACCGAAGAATAATAGATGAGCCCTGCTGTCTTGCGGGGCAAATCTCTTTTAGGAGGATATGAGTTTATGAAACTAACCACAGGACGCATAGAGATACCAATTGAACGGGATGGGGAGAATGTCGGCAGCCTGGCCTTCAATCCAAACGACATGGCTTTTGTTGACCGTTTTTACGGCCTGATCGGCGACTTCGAAGCAAAGGAAAAGGAATACCAGGAAAAGGCCTTGGCGCTTGAAGAGAATACAGAGACCGATTCCTACGGCATACCGAAGAACATGAAAGAACGCTTGGCGCTGCTGAAAGATATTTGCGGGTTCTTGCGGGGGCGGATTGATTATGTATTCGGTGACGGCGTCAGTCAGAAAGTTTTCGGCGATGCTAATACCCTTGATATGTTTGAACAGTTCTTCGATGGCATCGCCCCTTTTATCCAGCAGGCAAGGGTAGGAAAGGTCGAAAAGTATACCGGCAACAGGGCCCAACGCAGAGCGGCCAAGGTGATGAAGTAAGGTGAACATTTTAACAGAGCAGCTGCCGACGGCAGTCGAGATTGACGGCGCAGTGTATGAGCTGGATACCGATTTTCGGAGCTGCTTAAACATCATCCTGGCTTTTGAGGACCAGGAACTGACCGACTATGAGAAGCAGATTGTTTTGCTTCAGCTTCTTTACAGAGAAATTCCGGAGAATGCCAAAGAGGCTTGTCGGCTTGGAGTGAAGTTCCTGGACTGCGGTGAAGAGCAAGGAGAGGGCGGCAGCCATGGTGATGGTGCTGGCCGGTTGTATAGTTTCAACCAGGACGCTAAGTATATCTATTCCGCCATAAAACAAAGCCACGGCGTTGACCTTGAGACAGTTGATTATCTGCACTGGTGGAAATTCTGCTATATGTTCCTTGACTTGCGGGAAGATTGTTTCTTCCATCGGCTTATTCATTTACGCCGTCAGAAAAATCTTGGGAAGCTTACCAAAGAGGAAAGAGAGCTGTATTACAAGATTCAGGATATAGTAGATCTTCCGGAAGTGCGGACGAGTGAAGAAAAGATCGTCGCGGATGAGTTTATGCGGTTGCTGAACGGAGGGTGAGAAAAACGGATTATAAAGATAGGTATGAATGTGAATTATGGGCGCACAGATACTGGCACAAAGCCTTTTGTATTGCGGCGGCATTGTTATCATATACATGGTTTTCTTTAATCGGCTGTTTGATTATTTGGTTAGTAACCAAAAAATAATAGATGTTATCAATCCTGCTACAGCTCCGCCAGCTATACCAAAACTTGCAATTTTCCAATCATGCTTAAACTGCTTTTTCTGTTGCTCTTTGGCAAAATTTTTATCCGCTTTACGATTTTGATTTTCTCTAAAGATTTTCAATGGATCGTCGCTCAATTATGATCATCCTTCATATGGTTATGTAGAAATCATACCATAGGATGGAAAATAATCACTATTTCCAGCTATTCGGCCCGTATTTCTGCTCAAGAGTAGCATTCATTTCTTCAATTTCCTTAATGTTATTAGGGGACATTTTATGGAAATAATCTTCTAATAGAGTGTAAAAGTTGCAAACTTTATTGTATTTTGCTTTGTTAGTTTTTAGGGCATTGATTTTGTTTAATGTTTCCTGATAAAACCGGTTAATGAATAAATGAGTATTACGTTCCCTTCCTATTTCAAGGTCTCTGAATTGCTTACTTGGCTTGGTTCCGTTAAATTTTATTGAATCCTCCAATAAAGAAAGTTTCTCCATGCAATCAAGAAGAGTGTCATAGCGGGCAAAAAACACATCCGGTTTTTTGGTTGTGTTAACTAAGTTTGCCGAATCGTTTGCTATTTTTAATAATCCTGGTGCCATAAATCCAGCCTCTGTCTTATTTTTTGGCATGCGAGTATTAGACGTATGAGAACGCGGAGTAAACTTTTTAGGTTTAAAAATATCAAACAATCCCACAATAACCTCTCCCTTGGTAAAATAGTACCATAGTTCTGTTGAAAATAGTATCTGGTCTGTTGTATTATTTTGGTAAAAGAGAAGAAGGAGTATTGATGAACATGAAAAAGAAAATGCTATCCTTAATTATGTTTGCCGCGTTTTTGGGGTGGGGATTGGTATTGACCGGTTGCGGCAGCGAGGAAGCAAGTGCCCCATCAGAAAATAGCGAAAAAAGTTGGACGGAAGTAATAAAATTTGAAGGTGAAAGCGCCAAAGATACGGAAACCTTTAATATTTCATCCAATGAATGGCGAATTGTTTGGGATACTCAGCCTGGTAATCTAGGCGATATGAATTTTTCAATAAGTGTCTACAAAAGCGACGGCTCACTGGAAAGTGTCGCTGCTAATGTGATCGGAAAGGCAAATGACTCAAGTTATGTACGAGGAAAAGGTGAGTATTATCTATCAATCAATACTGGGCAGCCTTACACAATTACGGTAGAAGAAAAGAAATAACAAGCGGTCTCGAATATTACATGCAAAGCATTCTCATTGAGAGGGTGCTTTTTCTATTGCTCAAAATAGGGCGGGTGATAACATCAAAAAAATAAAATGCCCTTATTGTGGGTACGAAATGCCCATTGAACACGCCAAGGAGGCTATTTGCAAAGGCGTATTTGTGAAATGCAAAGGCCGAACGTGTAAAAAGATATTTGAGATTAAACTGAATGAAACAAAAATAATCAAGTAGTGCCTGAGTGCCGATGATTATTGCTTTCTCATAACGGGAGGTGAAATCATTGGCAGCAGGTTATGACGGTAGTATCAGGATTGATACCAGGGTAGATACAAAAGGTTTTAATACAGGAATGAAGCAGATTTCCGGTGGGTTAGCTGGCATAGCTTCATCATTAGGAAAATTGGCCGGCGCTGTCGGTCTTACATTCGGTGTTAAAGCAATAATTGATTTTAGCAAGGAATCAGTTAAGGCCGCGACAGACTTGTCTAATGCCATGATGGGACTCCAGAGCATCATGGAGGGTCAGGGCCGGAGCTTTGCTAAGGCTCAGCAATTCATCAATGACTACATTTCAGACGGTTTAATACCGGCAACGGATGCGATAACTGCTTATAAGAATCTTGCATCGCGTAAATATACTGATACCCAGATCCAGCAAGTCCTTGTTGCCTTAAAAGATAGCGCTAGCTTTGGCAGGCAGGCCAGTTATAGCCTGGGCGAAGCGGTAGAAACTGCTACCGAAGGATTGAAAAACGAAAATTCAATTTTGGTCGACAACGCTGGGGTTACAAAAAATGTAGCTCGGATGTGGGATGAATACGCCAAGTCTATCGGTACCACAGCCGCCAATCTCTCACAGCAGCAAAAGATACAGGCAGAAGTCACGGGCATACTGGAAGAATCTAAGTATCAGATCGGCGATGCCGCAAAAGTAGCAGATAGCTATTCCGGGCAAATCCTAAAGCTCGGCTTTAATTTCAATAATCTCAAAGTAGCCGTGGGAAATGCGATAATTCCACTAGCGCAGGCGGTACTTCCTTCTATCAATGCTATAATAGCCGGGCTTACACGGCTTGCTAATGTCTTTGCCCAGGTGACTGCGGCTCTTTTTGGGAAGCAAGTAAAAGCGCAGGAGCAAGTGGCAAAGACGGCTGCTGCTGGTGCAAAGGCTGAAAATAGCCTAGCTAAAGCAACTGAGAAGGCAGGAAAAGCTGCAAAGGGGTCCCTGGCAAGTTTCGATGAGCTAAATGTCCTCGCGGAAGATACCGCCGCTGGAATGGGAGCCGCTGCTAATGGCATTGAAGATACGTCTTTCGGTGGCGTTGATACAGACGCTGGTCTCAGCGGAGAGCTAGGCGCTGATATGACCGTCAGTCCAGCAGTCCAAACGGCGGTTGATACTTTCATGAGGATTCTGGAGCCCCTGCAGTCGATCAAGCTTGATAATCTCAATGCTGCTTTCGATCGGCTAAAAGAAGCAATCAGGCCAATAACAGCAGCACTCTTCGCTGGCCTGGAATGGGCTTATCTGAATATTTTTGTCCCGCTGGCGGAGTGGACGATAGAGGACGCGCTTCCGGCATTCTTAGACGTACTGTCTGGGGCATTAAAAGTTCTTTCCGCTGTCATTGAGGCGCTAACACCATTGGCGCTATGGCTGTTTGAAAACTTCCTAAGGCCTATAGCTGAATGGACCGGTGGACTGATTGTTGCCTCACTAGAAGCCTTAGCCGGTGCTCTTAAAGGTGTAAGCGATTGGATTAGTGAGAATGAAGGCTTAGTTCAGGGAATGACCGTAACGGTCGGTTTATTTTTTGCAGCATGGAAGGGCACTGAACTTTTAGCATTCATTCAGATGAGTGGCGGGGTAGCGGGAGCCTTTAAAATTATCAAAGATGCCATAAAGGGTGCAACAATAGCCCAAATTGCAAATAAGTGGGAGACTGTTGCTCTCACTGGCCTTTATGCAAAGGATTTCGTAGTATCTATTGGCGCAGCAGCGAAGGCAATCGCTTTTTCGACAGGTAAATGGGCAGCAAACACCTTCGCAATGATTGCTAACAAAATAGCTATGGGGGCTTCGGTAATTGCTCAAGGAGCTATGACATTTGCAATGGGTACCTGGAATGTGATTTGTGCTATCGGTACAGGACTCACAGCCGCCTTTGGTGCCGCTGTCGCCTTTCTTACCTCTCCAATCGGACTGGTTCTACTGGCAATTGCAGCGCTAATCGCAATTATAGTATTGCTTGTCACTCATTGGGATAAAGTCAAAGCCGCCGCAGCCGCTGTTTGGACTGAAATAACAAAAATATGGGGTGTTGCTTCAGGCTGGTTTAATCAAAACGTACTAACTCCATTAAAGAACAACTTCAAAGGGGCAATCAATTTCCTGATTGGGCTCGCTGAGGGGTTTGTAAACGGATTTATTAAAGGGATTAATAAAATTATTAGCGCCCTGAATACCTTAAGCTTTGAAAATCCAATAACAGGGAAAGCATACGGAATAAATATAAGACCGGTAAGAGAGATCAGTATCCCCCGCCTCGCCACCGGCGGCATTACGAGCGGCCCGATGCTGGCTATGATCGGCGACAACCCGGGAGGCCGCGAGGTAGTTGCTCCCCTTGATGATCTCACTGATATGATCGCTAGTGCAGTGGGGGACGCAGTCCTGGCAGTCATGCAGATGGTTCAGAGGAATACGTCAAATCAAGGTGGCGACATCGTAATCCAGGTTGACGGGGCTACATTTGCCAGGATTATAAAGCCATACCTGGCGAGAGAAGATCAGCGTAAGGGATCGGCAATTATTAAACCGATTTAAGAGAGGAGAGGGGGAAAATGATAAAAATAAATAGCATAGAGCTGCCGGCTCTTACCGACTACATTGTATCTATCATGGATATCTCTAAAGCAGAAAGAAACGCCAATGGGACTGTAATCATTGAGCGTATTGCTACAAAGCGAAAAATAGAATTGGCCTTTGGTTTATTAACCAGGGAGCAATTAAGTCAAGTATTAAACTTAGTTGCTCCCGTGTTTTTTACGGTAGAATATGTTGATCCTCAGGATAACGCAATAAAGACAGGAACTTTTTACTGCGGGGACCGTAGCGCTGGAGGACTGCGGTATAAAAACGGCCGTATGTCCTGGAAGGGAATTAAATTTAACCTGATTGAAAGGTAGGTTTAGACAAATGGACTTAGAAAAAAGAATAGAAGCCATGGAAAAGAAAATGGCCGCTCTTGAAGGGCAAGTTCAAAAGCGGCCGGAAAAAATTATTTTAGAGATTGACGGTGAAACTCTTTCTACCGTTCTGAAGAAAAATCACGATTAACTGCCTTCAGCGTCGTATCATAGATGTTTTTATATTGTGTGTAGTAATCAAAATGGACTTCTAAATTTGTGGAATTTGCTTTATTAGCATATTCCCGCAGGATTTCATTTTTGAAACTTTGTAAGATTGATAAGGTTATATCGTGGGCTCTTTGTTCATTAGTTAACATTGCAACACCTCCTTCCTTACCATATTGTACCAGAGGAGGCTAATTTTTTATATGGAAAGGAGGTGTCTGGTCATGATCACAGTCTCAGATCAATTTAAAGAAGCGATATACGCGCCTATCCGGAAAACAGCGGCGAAAGTAACCTTTGAAATACTTGATAATGAGGCCTATGAGGACAATACCATCACGGTCACAGGCGAAGCACCCATAAGCCGGAAAAGCCAACTTGCCAATAAGGTCCGGACAATGACAAACCGGTATGCTACCTTTGAACAGGACTACTGGAAGCTTGACGGTAGTTTTTATATCCCGCCGGTACTGGGAGAAGACAATAGCGAATTAAGCTGGTGGAGCGGGGCTATCTGCGGAAGTGACGGGGTATTTGATCCCTATCAGGTCATAGAATTTGTCTTTGCCGGAGAGCACAACAGCATGGGACTGACCATCACCTTTGATGTCTTGGCTAATGAGTACGCTGCCGACTTCGATATTGACATTTACCGGGCAGACGACAGCCCGGTAAACCATCAAGCGGTAACCGGGAATACCAAAACAGTTTACGCACTGATCCATGGCCTAGACAATTACGGGAAAATCGTTATTACAATCAAAAAGTGGACGAATCCATACCGGAGAGCCAGGATAACAGAAATTGACTTTGGTGTGATTAAGAACTATGAGGGGGATAAGCTCATCAGCCTAAACTTGATTGAAGAAATGGCGGTAATAGGAGATACAATCCCGATAAACGAGCTTAGATTTACGGTAGATAACAGTGACAAAGAATTTAACATCTTAAATCCTGAAGGATTTTACCGTTTTTTTAAGGAGAGACAAGAAATTTCCCTAAGTCTCGGTGTAGAAATATTTGAGGGTCTTTTTGAATATACCGATTTCAAAAAATACTATTTGACTGACTGGCAGAGTGATGAAGGCGCTCTGACGGCAACATTTACAGCCCGGAATATCATTGAGTTACTCGATCAGCGGGAATATGTTCCGGCGGTAACGACTAACCTTTATGCCCTCGCTGAAGATATCCTGCTAGGAGCTGGCGTCATGGAGTATTATATCGACCCTGCACTGCAAGCTATTCCCACGGGGGGCTTTCCAGAAAAAATATCTAGACGGAAAGCTCTGCAATGTGTAGGTATAGCAGGAAAATGTGCGGTATATCAAGACAGGCAAGGCATTTCAACTATCCGCCGTTTTGAAAATCTTGACGAGCGTACTGCTTATGTGAATTACGCCGGAGAAGACATGTTTTGCGGAATGACATTTCCGAGCGTAATCGCCGACTATGGGCTCAGGAATATTGACTTTGATAATGCCTACGAAATCCCGCAGATCAAATTAGACAGCCTGGTCAAGTCCCTTACCGTTGTGGTTTATTCCGGGAGTGAAAGACAAGAATTCGTCTATTTTAATGCCGGCATAAGTGAAGGAACCTCACTAAAGCTAGATAATCCTTTGATTCAGTCCGAAGCTCAGGCCGCTGATGTCGCTGGATGGATTTTAGCCGAAAGCAATCTGCGGGCCCTATATAGTATCAACTGGCGCCAGAATCCTTGTTTGGAATGCGGGGATACGGTATTGGTAGAGGATAACTTTGGCATGAAAAAAGCCTCTCGAATCATCAAGCAGGAATACAATTTTCAGGGTTACTTGGTTGGAAAAACGGAAACTAAGGGAGGGGTGTAAGTGGCGTGGATAACCCCTAAAACAGACTGGCGGCCTACCGACTACTACAATTTCGAGGATCTGAACAGAGTGGAAAACAATACAGAAGTTGTGGCCGATATGGTTGCTGCGTTTGATGCAATACCGTCTCTTGTGACTGTAACTAACCGGGATAGGGCAAGTATTGAGTTTGCAGACAGCCTGAACCGGATAGAGGAAAATATCGGCGCTCTGGGCGAACGGTATATCCCTCCTGGGTGGCAGGAAAATAAATTGAACTGGGCGGCGAACACCCCTTTTAGTTATCAAGACGCAATACGGTTGGAGAACAATCTGGCCTTGTTGTATGCTTTTTACCAGGAAAGCATGCGGAACCTGACGTATTGCGGAATGTATTTTTGCGGAGAGGAAGGGATTTAAAATTGTACGCACCGTTGGAATGGAAAAACAGAGAGGTTGAGCGTCCTAGAACATATGAATTAGTTGAAAATATGGATGAAACCGTTACCCTAACCCCGGCAGAGGGAGCGATCATCGAGCCTGGGACGCCTATCGTTGCTAACAACATGAATCACATCGAGCAGGGGATTGCTGATGCTCATAGCGCTCTTGATACGCACCTTGCTGACTATATCAAGCAGCCAGCTACAGGCACGATTACTAGAAACGGGAACGCCTACACATTTAGCTCCACTCCCGCTTTAAACTCTTATACCGATTTTGTAGGTCTCGTTTTAAAAGCGAGCGCCGACAGTACCGGGGCCAGTACGATTAACTGGAACGGCCTCGGTGCGAAGGCACTCAAAACGGCAAGTGGGGAAGATGTCGACATGAAAAATAACGGGGTGTACACGTACCGTTATAACGCCACTACAGGATTCTTTGTCCTGCAAGGCGGAGGGGCATCGGTAAAAGCAGTCGACGAGTTACGCCTTTATGTTAATGCAGCAACAGGGAATGATAGCAATACAGGACTTACAGCAGGTACGGCACTAAAAACTATTAATAAAGCGATTGCCGTAGCCAGCTCCTATATCACGAATAAAGTTGGCATAGAATTTGCCGCTGGTACGTATTCGTTATCGGTGCCGTTGTCAAGTATTCAGTCTACGTATATATGGTTCTCCGGTCGAGGCGCTACATCAGTGCCTGTGCTAAACGCTGCAGATGGAGAAATAAATTTGTCTGGCATGTACAACCAAATAGTTGAGTTTAGCTATGAGTGGACTATAAACGCTAGTATTACCGGCAATGCTAGCGTTATACTGTCCGATTGTACAGTCACTGCTCCCTCTAATAGAACCTATGCCGTTTCGCTCGAGGGATCGCAAATGTTTCGCTCCAGGGGCCCCGCATATTTTACCGGGCGCTTTGGGTCCTGCATCTATTTAAACAGTGTTGGTACTGTTAGTATAACCCAACAGACCTACTGTTCCACAGGGGGGACACCCGGAACTCATTTGTTTTTGGGTAATATTGGATCGGCAATTTTAGAGAACATTCATTTTCAGACGACTAACAATACCGGAATAATAGTTGAAGGCGGATCAACTGTGTCTGTCAAGGGTTGCTTTGGTACGCTAGGCACTAAGCCATTTATAGATTGTGGGGGTTCAATTGTCATGATGGGCAATAATGAAGTTACCGGGGCAACAAACGAAGCCTCGGAGGGCGGCCAAATATTTTCATAATTTAACGCCAATAAGTTAAGGAGGAACACTGGAATGAACTGGGTCAAACTAGCTGGCAGCATCGCTAGCATCAATAAAGCTCCCGTCGTCGGATCTAAAACCGTCGGCACCACAGCAGCAGAAATCTTTGCCGGTGCGCAAAGACTTGCAGGACGAGAGTATATGGAAGTTTGCAACATTGGTACCCTGCCGGTCTACTGGGGTCCTGCAAGCGTGACAGTTAACACTGGTATGCCGATTCAGCCGGGCGACAGTCAAGCTTTTGGCGTCGAACAGACGCCGGTATATTTTGTAGCAAGCGCCAACAACGAAGTACGGATAAGGGAGGCGTAATCATGAGGTATGAAATAAAGGTCACTGTAAACGGCCATGGCTCTGATGTTGATGTTGAGATATACGAGGATGACGATACCCTAATCCTGGCCGGTCACACTAAGATCGGCACAACGGAAGAAACGACAGCAAGACAATACGCTGAGAACATCTTCCTTCCTGATTTGCGCCGGAACTTTCCGGAGATCTCCACTCTTGAACTTCCTATCGACCTTGTGCCGGAGGTGATTCCTGATGAACCTATTAACGAAGAAAATCCGGAAGCCTAGCAGCTATCCTGCTAGGTTTGAACGTGCTGGATCGGGATTTAATCAAGCTGGCAGGATATTCCCGCAACATACACCGAGGGTAGAAAATCAAGTGTTGACCAAAAATTTAGTCGATGGTACGTTTTTGAGAGACCTAAATAGTGATAGTGTTGCCGGTGATTTTATGCCGACTAAGATGGAGAGTGCCTCCTTTGAAAATGGAGTACAGAGCTTCAAGGCCAATGATCAATTTGGTGGTATTTCTAAAACTGGAGCGCTAAATATTGTTGATCACATATATTACGCAAGAGCCTATGTTAAGGCTCCGCCAGGGTATAATACGATTAGATTTCAAGTTTACAGTGTCAGTTATGGGAGCGCTGTTGTACCGATAACTGGCACTGGTGATTTTCAGTTTGCAAGCTTGACGCATAAAATAACGGGCGGGACTGCTTCTCTCATGATACAAGATAACGCCGTTACGCCATCGGAGTCATTTCAGATTACAAAAGCAATTCTGATTGATTTAACCGCCGCGTTTGGCGTTGGCAAAGAACCGAGCAAAGAAGAATGTGATATTAAGTTTGCGGAGGCGAACGGCGGCCCTCTCGTCCAACCGGCAAATCCTGTCTGGATTGAAGAAAACACAACGAATCTAATCCAGTCTCCCTTGGATCTCAACGCGCCGGCTTGGGCAATAGAGCCATACCGGCCTGTGTGCACAGGAGGATACTTAGATCCTTTTGGCAGCAATAGAGCCTGGCTGATACAGGACACGAAAACAAATGAAAACAGTCATCTCCGGCAGAGCGTAACGATACCAAATGATTCCTTGCCCAGAACGTTTTCATCTTTTGTGAAAAGGCACGACGTAGATGTTTGCGGTATATCTGTAATTTTGCTGGGGGGCAGCACAAGTGTGCAGGCGTACGCAAGGCTAAACCTAACAACCGGAGTTATAGGAGAGGGCGATGGCATGTCTGTGGCAGAAGCGGGGGACGGCTGGTATAAAGTAAGTTGTACCTTAGTAAATAACGGCACCGGAAACATTACCTTTATGCCTCGCATCTTCCCCGCCCCTGATGGGGGGACGGGCTCCGTGTATGTTTCCATGCCCCAAGTCGAACAAAAGGGATATGCCACAAACTTTGTTGAAGGAACTCGGTCAACTGAATTGTATACTCTTCCTACTCCGGCGGGACTAACTCCCATACAAGGCAGTATTCGCATGTGGACATATATCAACTCTGCCTCTAAAAGACAAATCACAAGCAACTGGACAAAATTATTATATATTCCTCGAACCAGCGGCGGGAATGGAATATTGATACAACACTCTGCGTCAGCCGCAAACTGGCAATTACAAACATTTAATGACGCGAATACAGCGTCAAGTATCGCTATTTTGGATACTGTCACGCCGAACGGCTGGCATCATTTTGCGGCGAAATGGTCAGCGACAGAGTTGAAATTTTATATTGATGGAGTGGTTGTGGGTACACTAGCAAATCCTAATCTGCCGACCGGATTCGCCAACACCATCATGCTTGGCTGTTCAAGCGTCGGGCAACCGGCATATGCATGGGGTAGCATGATAGATGAGGTGCATATCACAAATGACAGTCCAACTGACAGCCAGATGCTTGATGAGTATCTGACATATCCTGCTGTGCCATATGCGGCTACAGTGGCGCTGATCCGACCAAGAATGCGGACAGTTGAGCAGGGGATATTTTGATAGAAAAAGGGGGCTGAATATTGGAAACATCGGTATCTCAAGCCGTATGCGAAGAACGGCATAAAGCTCTAGACAATTATCTTAGTAACGATAAAACGAAGCTCCTGAAGCATGATGCTGAAATCAAAGATGTCCAGGAGGCTATTGTTGTCCTTACGGAGATCCAACGCCGGCATAATGCAGAAATAGATGACCACGAAGACCGGCTTCGGGGGATTGAGGCGAAGCCCGGGAAACGCTGGGAAAGTATCGTCGGGCAAATTATACAGCTTATTATAGCTGCCGCAATCGGCGGGATGATAGGTAAATTATTTTAAGAGAGGAGCTGATGACTAATGGAAACAAGGCCATGCAGTATTAAGTACATTGACCTGCACCACACAGCCGGGAACGAAGCAAGCCTGGGCGTGATCAGAAATGAGCATATGAAGAATAATGGCTGGGGAGATATCGGTTATAACGCCGTCGTATTTCCCGACGGCACAATCCCGAAAATAACCAATTCGGATGGGAGTTGCGCTACTGGCCGCAGTCTTAAATGGTCCGGTGCACATAACCCAGGGAAGGCTCCCGACGGCAGCGGATACACGATGAACCAGAAAGCCTACGGCCTGTCGCATGTCGGGAACTTCGAAACGGGTACAATGCCGGACGTCCAATTTGCGGCGTCAACAAAGTTTTGCGCGGAGCTGTGTAAAGAACTTAATATTGTGCCGTCCACATCGACTATCCGCAGGCACAGCGACGATTACGCCACCGCCTGCCCAGGGAAGAATTTTCCCTACGAAAAGTATGTCAAAAAAGTAATCGAAATTTATAACGGAGAGGATAAAAAGAAAGTGGAATACGGGATTTTACTTTATTCAGGCGACGATTTTCCTATCGCCTTAAGATTATGCAGAAAATACAAAATGGAATGCGCTATATTTATTAGGGATGAAGACACCCATAAGGCTCCAGAAATAAGTGAAAAGGTAAAAACCTTATTTATCGTCGGTGGCACCAGTATTGGACATAGCGGCGAAGTGCTGCTCGGTGGTGACAATTGGTTTGAAACTGCCGAGAAAGTAGGAAAGCATTTGAAGGCGATATAATGAAATGGTTCTCACAAAAATGGTCACAATCTTATACGCATAGGATTGTGACCATTTTAATATTTAATAGTGTGGCCTGGGTATGGTGCAGTTACTATCTCGCCTACATTGGGAAAGAAGAAATCGCTGAGTCTTTATCCGAGAAAGTTGTAATAAATCTTATTGCTGTATTTTTGGGCTATGCGGTAAAAGCCTTGTTTGAAAATATCAGCAAAAATACAGATTGGCCGGCCCAAAATACAACAGAAGCCCAAAGGGAGGAAAAATATTAAGGAGGAATTATGTTGGAAACATTGCAGGAAGTCGCCGTTTATTTCATTTTAGCGCTGGTGTGCGGGATTGGCGCATGGCTTTTGAAGACGAAAAAAGAGCAGCTCCTGAAAACAATTGCTGACCTTTGTCAAAAAGCAGAGGAGGCCGTCCAGGGATCTGGCCTGGGTGCGGAAAAGAAAGCAAAAGTCATTGCATACTTAGAAGCCGCCGGGGTAAGTGTCACCGATACTGTAAGTAATCTCATTGATGAAGTGGTTGAAAAACTGAATAAAAAAAGCGGTTGGCTTGTATCGAGTGCTACCAGTACCGCGACAGCAGCAGTAAAAACGGAGTAGTCATAGCACGACAAAGCCCGGGGATGTAATGTCCTCGGGCTTTTTTTGTTAGAACAGGCAACGCCTGAGGCAGCAGGTGGGGAGTCACTTAACCTGATACCAAAGAATATTAAAACCAGACACTCTTTCGGGAATCTTAGAAACGATATTTTTTGAAAAATATTCGCGCAAAGGCTTGTGCAGTTCATTGAAAAGAATAAACCCGTACCGATCTTTAGGGAGTTCCATTTCAATTGTCCTGGTGATGTACTTTACTGGAGCGTATCCACTGGAAAGGTTTACCCTAGCCTTGAAACAGATTTTTGCCATTTTAGATTTCACCTTCCATTCTTTCGATTGTGTACCCATGAACCCTAGTCTTACTTAGATCGTTATTTTTCATCCTCATGAGATTTTCCATTATTCCGTCCATGTCAAAGGGCAGATTGTGAAGTAATCCGGTTGAGAGTTCCTCGATACATCCAAATGCTTCATGTGCTGTGGAGCAATCTCGGACCAGCGGGAAATGCCCGTTATCAACAGTGATTTTGTAATACATATTTATATCCTCCTTTATGTTTGCCTCTTGATTAGTGTCGGTAAGCACATATTAACATGACTCCTTAATGGAGTCAATAGGATATTGACACTTTTTTAGAGTATATTTATAATTGATTTGAGGTGATATCATGGTCAAATCAAAGCTAAAAGAAATCATAGATAAAAAAGGATTGTCTATTCGTAAAGTGGCAGGTGACATAGAATACAGGTTTGAAACTGTGCGTAGGATGTACAATAATGATACGAAACACTACCCGCAGGATCTCCTTGATAAGCTTTGTACTTATCTAGACATAGAGGTTGGCGAATTGCTTGTGAATAAACGAGGAAAGGATGCTACCTTTAAGGCTAATTTCAAAATTGAAGGTATGAAAAGAATAGAGAAGTTTAGGAGTGATTCTATCGATCGTTATTCTCCCGACCTTGTGTTTACCGACGAACAAAAAAACAAGCTTGTTATAATAGAACACTCATCTACGGGAGATAGGAAAGTCCACATTGGGGAAATGACACAGTTTGTGATGTATTGCAAAGCTAAGAGGGTAGAGGATGCCTATTTTTTCATATTCCTTGACGGCGCCGGTGCTACTGCCCCCACTGTTGAGACAGTAAAGAAACGATTAGAATATTATGCAGAAAATTTATTAAGTGGTATTTTCAAAGAAACAAATGGAATTAAGTTTATTGGCGTATTAGGCTGTCCTGAAGATGTAAGAGTTGGGGAAGTAACAGAGAAGTTGGGTGATCTGATTAAGGCATGTAGCGATAATGGCGGGATAGTCTATAAGTGGCAGGAGAAAAAATAGCACCGAGGTGCTTGTCACACTTCTCCGGGCAAGACATATATTATAGTGGGGTGTCGATAATCATAGAAATCTTGATAAGCAGAAACCCGGTTCGTAAATGGCCGGGGTTCTGCTTTTTTGTTTTAAAGTGCGCGGGGCATTGTCTATTTATTGCCACCCACAGTGACGTTATTATAAATAGGAAAAGAATTAAATAGTAGGCTTACGCTACGCGAGGGATTATAAATTTAAACACAGCTTGTTGCTGGCCCCCGCAACCAAAGAAAGTTAAAACCTTCAGAGAATGTATTCTGAAGGTTTTTTAATTTTTTAAATCACTGAGGAGGCTTACAAATAGAACAAGGGCCGTATCCGGATGATTTCGCTTTAGAAAGAGTGGTTTCTATTTTGCTTTTGGACAGATGCCGGCAACCGTCGCGATGGTATTGATGTCCGGTATCAGTGACATATACCGTTACATCTGATTTGTTGCTGCTTGGAGTCTTTGCAACCGGGGCTGGAGGAGCGTTTTCTTTTACGGGAGAAGCTTTTTTGTCGAAAGTAATCGTTTTTCCATCACTGGTTGCGACAATCGTTCCTGACAGATCAGTACGGAAAACCTCAATACCGGCATCGGACAACGCGTTTAATGTGGCGTCATGGGGGTGTCCGTAACTGTTATCTTTTCCACAGGATATTGCTGCATATTTGGGAGAAACGGCCTTCAAAAATGCCGGTGTGGTAGAAGAGTCACTTCCGTGGTGGCCGACCTTTAGGACAGTTGCTTGCAGGTTCCCATTTTTCAGCATTTCATTCTCGGAATTTGATTCGGCATCTCCGGTAAATAAAAACGAAGTATTATGGTAAGTGATTTTTAGTACGGCACTGTAATGATTTAGATCATCATAATTCGAACCGGTTGGAGCAAGAAAGGTTCCGGTTATTCCAGAGACATCAAGTCGTGTACCGGCTTTAGCCTCTACGCGTTTTGCCCCGGATGCAGAGACTGCGGATATAAAGTCATTAAAAGTCTGTGTTGTAGTAGTCGCGTTCGGCAGGTAAACAACCCTAGGCGGAAAAGCCTTGATTACAGTATCCAGCCCGCCAATATGATCCTCGTGAGGGTGAGTAGCGATAATCGCTGCTAACTCGGTGACTCCTTGGGCTTTAAGATAGGCAACGACCTTAGGACCGTCCTCGTTGTTACCGCCGTCAATCAGAATTACGCTGGAAGGGGATTGAACCAGAGTGGAATCTGCCTGGCCAACGTCAATGAAATGAACGCTTAAAGACCCTGCTGCTTGGGCTGCGGGCGCGCTCGAAGGGGAGGCGGCAGTTGGTGTGCTTGCACTCGGAGATGTATCACCGAAGGCAACGCTTAACTGGACGAGAAAGAGAAAGCCAAAGGCAACGGTTAGGGCGGCTTGCAGAGGTTTATTGAACTTTTTTGTCCTGAACATAAAAAATAAACCCACTGGCGGCAGCACAAATAATAATACCCAGAATAGCCAAGGGTTTTTATTAAAAAAATCCATTTTTTCCTTCCTATTCTTCCTCATCAAAAAAATGATCAAAGAGTTTTTTAGCGCGATCTTTGCGCTGAACTGTGGCGGCCTGATCAACAATCACTTTAATCTGAATAACATCACCTTCCTTGGCTGCGGGGAAAAGGGCCTTCGGAAGATGAAAGGTTTTGCGGTCATTTGTCGTTATAACCGCCCATTCACCTTCAAAACGATCAATGATGTACATATTTCACCTCATTTTCGATTATTAATGATTTTATACTTGTTAATTCTCTATATTTCTCCTTAATCCTTTAGAAGACGAAACAAAACAAATACAGATGCAAGCAGTTCGTCATTTCCCCGGAATGGTCTAAACCCCTTTGTTTTACAAATTAATTCATTTTTCAAAATTATTTTCTTTTAATAGGAAAAAAGATATGTTACCATTTTGTTAAATAGCATTATTTAGGAAAGAGAGGAAAATATAATGAAAATCAATGTAGACAAAAAGAATTTGGTGTTTTTTACGGGTGGTGCAGTTGCTTCTTTAGTGGCGTTGAAGTTTCTCAAGAGCAAAAAAGCCAGAAAAATTGGGGTAAAGACCCTGGCCAAGGGACTCCGGTTTAAGGATGAAGTTCAGGCTGCCGCACTGTCCATCAAGGAGGAAGCCGAGGATCTCGTCAGTGAAATCCGCGTGAAAGCTAAAGATGCAGACCTGGCATCGGAATAATTGTTTCGGACTAAGGGGGAACTATGCGCTATAAAATTGCCCACGAACTTCCTGGACGTCTGCGCTTAAATAGCGGTAAGTTCGCTTTTTCACAGGAAGAGGGGGAAAAGATCGAGGTCTATTTAAAGTTGCTGGCGGGAGTAAACAAGGCTGTAGCAACCTCCAGTACGGGGAGTATTCTGCTCGAATATGAGGGGGATGCACGTGCCGGAATTCTGGATGCGGTAACGGCTCTCAAACGGGATTCTTTACCCGATCTGGGGGAAGAGTATGTGATGGTCCAAAAACGGAATGCCGACTTTAAAAAAGGACTCTTGCACATCGTCAGGCGGTTTTTACTTAAACATTATATTATCCCTGCTCCCATCAGTAATGTCTTACGAATCATCGATTCCTCTAAATTTATCCTTAAAGGGTTAGAAAGCCTGTTGATTAAACAGAAAATAGATGTAGCCGTTCTGGATGCGGCGGCGATCGGAGTGACTATCGGACGTCGTTCCTATGGTACGGCCGGATCTATTATGTTTTTGCTGTCAATTAGCGAGTTGCTGGAAGATTGGACGAAGAAGAAATATAAGGATAATCTGGCGACCAGTTTGGCTATCCATATCGATAAGGTCTGGGTTGAAAAAGATGGGGCGGAAATGCTTATTCCCATGTCCTTGCTTATGGCAGGGGATCATGTGGTGGTTCGTACCGGTGGGATGATTCCTGTCGACGGACAAATCATCAGTGGAGAAGCGATGATCAACCAGGCTGCGATGACCGGTGAAGCGCTGCCAATTCAACGGAAGGAAGGCAATATGGTTTACAATGGAACTCTTGTAGAGGAAGGTTCTATTGTGATCCGCGCGGACGCTGTTGATAAGGAGACCCGTATTCATAAAATTCTCAACATGGTTGAGAATTCAGAACATCTGAAAGCAGGATTGCAAAGCCGTACGGAAAAGTTGGCGGACTCAATTGTCAAATACAGTTTCCTGGCCTCCGGTCTGATTTATCTTCTGACCAGAAATCCGATCAAGGCGATCTCCATTTTGCTGGTAGATTATTCGTGTGCCATCAAGCTTTCAACCCCGCTGGCCATTCTTTCGGCGATGAGCGAAGCGTCCAGGCACCGAATCATGGTTAAAGGGGGAAAGTTCCTTGAAGCTTTTGCCAATGCGGACACGATTGTTTTCGATAAAACGGGAACCCTGACTGTTGCCGAGCCAAAGGTAGAGAAAGTTATTCCTTTTGCCGGGCAGACAAGAGAAAATGTTTTAAAAACAGCAGCCTGCCTGGAAGAACATTTCCCGCACAGTATGGCTCGGGCGGTTGTACGTCAGGCGACGGAGGAAGGACTTTGTCACCAGGAGGAACACTCTGAAGTGGAATATGTGGTAGCACATGGGATTTCTTCACGCTTAAACGGAAGAAGTGTTTTGATTGGAAGCGCGCATTTTATCTTTGATGATGAAAAGGTTATTCCAACACCTGAGCAAAAGGCTTTAATCGATAAGGAAAGCGGAGCCTATTCGGTCCTGTATCTGGCTATTGGCAATCAGCTGGCAGGAATGTTTTGCATCAATGACCCTTTGCGTCCGGAAGCCAAGGAAGTAGTTCACCGACTTAAAGGCTTGGGCGTAAAAAAAATAATCATGCTGACAGGAGACAGCCATCAAGCGGCGGAGGCAGTTGCTGCCGGTCTGAAGCTTGATGAATATCGGGCACAGGTATTGCCGGAAGACAAGGCCGACTATATTCGCTCATTGGTTGAGGCCGGACATTCGGTGATTATGGTCGGAGATGGCGTAAATGATTCTCCCGCTTTGACGGCGGCCAGTGTCGGAGTAGCAATGAAAGACAGCTCGGACATTGCCAGAGAGGTATCTGATATTATCCTGCTCGATTCCAAACTGGATGACTTGGTGTATTTGCGGGAATTAAGCCGAAAATCCATGAAGAAGATTAAAGATAATTATACCTTTATCATGTCCTTCAATACATTTATCCTGGCTCTGGGCTTAACGGGCGTAACAACACCGGGAACAGGGGCATTGCTGCATAATCTGTCTACCTTGGGGGTAAGTCTGAACAGTTCGCGAAAATTAATAAAATGAGAGTTCAAGGTGTAAAAAATGTATGTTTCCATTGCTGATTTTCTTTTATTGATGATTGTTATCGTAGTCACTGTGGTAGGAATTTATGCCGCCATGACCTTGAAGAATATCAATATTTTGGTCAAAAGCACCAGGACGCTCATAGAGAAAAACTCCGATTCACTGACCAAGTCGGCGGAATTTTTGCCTGAGGCGATTAAAAACACCAGCAATCTTGCCAAATCAACGCAGGAGCAGGTCAATGCAATTGGTACGACGCTCAATTGTCTGGGTACCAATCTCGCTGAGACAGCTGCCGCCCTGAATGAAAGAGCTGTCAGCGGTGTATCTTTTGTCAATACGGTAGTGGAAATAGTCGGTGCGCTCAAGCATTACATAAGTTCACACGATGAAGACGAAGAGGACAATGAGAGAGCTTGAACGTGTTAGTCACCATTACTGCTGTAATGGAAGATATTCTTGAAATATGCAGTTTACCTGATGGAAAATTTTTAGCTGAAAAAACCTGCAAACAGTTAAGTTTTGCAGGCTTTTTTATAGATGTTCTGCTGATGATAGCATCGGCTTATGGCACAATCCCTTTGATAAACTGAACCGGCTGATAAATAATACGTTCTTCTTCCGAATACTTCCGGCAAATCGATATACCCCGTTCTTTTAACCCGTTCATAATCTCTTCACGGGCTTTCCACGGAAGATTGGCCAATTCCTCTTGGTACAGTCCAAGACCATGAATAATATGTTTGATTACTTTGTCCGGGTCTCGAAAGACCATGGGAGAAAAAGGCTCCTGATGCTCGATCTTAATGAGCCCAGTCTCTGTGAAAGACGCAAGACATTCTTCTGGGCCGAACAGGAAGTTTTTAGGCTGCTCCCGGCGTTTAGAGGCTAATTCAAATATTCGGGCAAACCATTCGGAGAAAAACGGGAAGCTATTGAACGCACAGGCTAAGGGGTGGAAAGAGCCAATGATTCCTCCGGAGCGGGTTACTCTGCGCATTTCTCTAAGAGCGGTTTCGCGATTGGTAAAATGTAAAAAAGCACAACCGATAACAGCGTCAAAACGATCATCTTCAAAAGGAAGCTCTTCGGCGACCCCAACACCAAGCTCCACCCAATTTTTTTCTTCGGCCTCAAGTTTGGCCCTTGCCCGGTTAATCATCTTTGCGGAAGGATCAATACAGACCAGTTTCCCATTCAAGCCTATCCGATCCGCCAATCCAGCCTCAAAGGTAAGAAGTCCTGTACCACTGCCCAATTCCAGAACTTTCATTCCCGCCCTTATTCCCGTAAAATCAATTAACCGTTTTCTTAATTGCATGAATTCAGGAAAGATTTCTTCCGCAAGTTTTTCGTATTCCTCTAACCTGTTAAACTGGGAAATATGTTGCAAAGACATCCGTTCAGCAAAATAACCGGCTGCTTCCAGCATCTGACGGATGAGCTGAAGGTTTTCCGTTCCTTTTGGCGTGATTTGGACACAGCGCTCTCCATTCTGGTCGACGACCTCCATCAAACCGGTGAATACACCCATTTTCAGATCATCATTTAGGAAATGTTTTGCCCAGGGGCGATGCCAGTCTCCGCTGATAAATATTTGTTCAGGGATACCGTTGTAATAGACCAGAGCATTAAGATTGTCATAGATTGTGGTGATCTGATATAAATGAAGAAGGTTGCTTATGCCGTGAGTATTGCAGTAACCAATGACTCTGAGAATGGCTTCTCTGGCAATATCTTCATCCACAAACAGGTCGCCCGTTTTCTCATGGGCAATGAATACTGCGGTTGACATAAAAGTTTCACATAGAGCTGCTTTAGGGAAATTAGCGGGATTAGGCAAGTAATTAAAGTATTGCATTTTCTGGGCATCCGAGAGAATCAGGCCGGCTAGATTGTCCGCTTCAATTCTGAGAAATTCGAGAACATGAGGAGTAAAACACTTTGAACTATGTACAGCCAGCCAAGGGTTGATGACAATTCCTGAAACTTTCAATTGTTTTAGTTTATCCGTCAGAACTTGGTAAACAGGGTCCATCTAAATCCCCCCCATAGATCATTTTATTAATAATTCTCCAATTTTGCGCCAATATCCTCCTTTTGTTTCCAATATTGTATTTTTTTCTTATTTGTCAAATACAATTATTTTTATTAGCGTTTTGATGACAATATGTTGAGAAGAGAGAGAAAAAAATCAATTGATCAAAAGGATAAATCAATTTATGGGAATAAAGTACCAGTCTTGGAGCATTTTTAGATAGCTGGATAGATTCTTTTATGATGAGCGGGGGTGAAACAGCGTGATAACCAAAATGATATGCCGGAAAATCTCTTCAATAATTTTATAATTTTCGAAAATATTTTCGATAAATTTTTAGAAAAAATAAGTAAATAGGTGATTTTTTGCTATTTAGGTTTTATAATTAAATAACTATAAAACAATTCTGACAAAAGCTTCCCAATGGAAATGATTAATCTCCTTCATGATAAATTTAAACTAATTTTAAATTAAAAATAAGATGTAATAACGAAATAAAATAAAGAATATGAACAAAGGAGAAAAAACAATGGGAGAAAGATTAACGGACTTGGTCAATACTCACGAAGAAAAATGTCAGGGATGTAATAAGTGTATAAGGCATTGCCCGGTGGATGCCAATGTTGCTTATGCTGACGAGGAGGGGAAGATTAAAGTCAAGGTTCAAGCCGAGCTATGCATCAATTGCGGTGAATGTATTGAAGTTTGTGATCATGAAGCAAGAGAGTTCTACGATGATACGGAAGCCTTCTTTGCCGATTTAAAGAACGGTAAAAAAATAACTGTTATCTCAGCACCCGCAGTACGTACGAATTTTGAGGATTATAAAAAAATATTTGGCTTTCTGAAGGCCAGGGGAGTTGAATATATTTATGATGTTTCGTTTGGGGCGGATATAACGACCTGGGCTTATTTAAAAGCGATTAAAGAAAAAAAGCTGACCTCAGTTATCGCCCAGCCTTGTCCCGCCATCGTCGGATATGTGGAAAAGTATAAACCGGGGCTGTTAAATTATCTTTCGCCTATTCACAGTCCAATGATGTGTACGGCAATCTATTTAAGAAAATATAAAAAGATCTCTTCAAGTATTGCGTTTCTCTCGCCTTGCATAGCGAAGAAAAATGAAATGGAAAAAACGAATGGGATCATATCCTATAATGTTACATATAAAAATATTGAAAAATACATGAAAGACAATGGGCTGGCGATGAACAGCTTTGAAGATAAGGATTTTGATTTTATTGATTTGTCCCTTGGCTTCTTATACAGCAGGCCGGGTGGCCTGAAAGAGAATATAGAAGCGGTGATTGATCATGCCTGGGTTAAACAAATAGAAGGAACTGAAATTGCCTATGAGTATTTAGACCATTATCAGGAGCGGATCCACAACCAAAAGCCTGTGCCTCTGGTTGTGGACATCCTTAACTGTTCTCAGGGATGTAATATTGGGTCTGCGGCATGTGCCGATCGTAAAATGATTGATGATATCGACCATAAGTTTAATCAAATGAAGACTGAAACCATTGATAAGAATACAAAGGGGCGTTTAACCAAAAAGTTCCGCTGGATTGGTGAAAAGTTTGATAAAGAACTGAAACTGGACGATTTTGTCCGGGAGTATGACAAGGATGGAGCAGTGCCTGCGAAGAGAATCCCTTCAGATAGCGAAGCAGAACAGATTTTTAAATCAATGTATAAAAATGATGAGGCAGCATGTAATATTAATTGTACCGCATGTGGATGTAATACCTGTTATGATCTGGTTGTAGATGTGTTTAACGGGATAAATATTGTTGAGAACTGTATGGACTATACAAGAAACAAGGTTCTTGCGGAGACGGTAAAGAATAATGAGACCAATGCCATGTTGGAGGAGATTGAGCATCTAAGCAATGAGCGCTTAAACAAAGCCAACGAACTGAAAGAAAATGTTAATATCATCAAGGACTCTTTGACAGAACTCGGAACAGCGAATGAAGAAAGCACCAGAACACTAACAGGGATTACGAACCGAGCTGAAGAAACCGTCAGGACAGCTTCCGCACTTAAGGAAAGAATTGATCAGATGAACGATAAACTGAAGAGCTTTGTCGATGCGTCCAAGCAGATTGTCGATATCGCAAATCAGACCAATCTGCTTTCTCTGAATGCGGCTATTGAAGCAGCACGCGCCGGTGAGCATGGCAGGGGTTTCGCAGTTGTGGCTGAAGAGGTACAAAAGCTGGCGGAACAATCGGGACAGGTTGTCAAGTCTACGATAAATGATGAAGAAATCATGCTTCTGCTTCTTAAGGAGATCTCTGATGTCGCGGTAGAACTAGGGAAACAGATGAATGATGTCAGCAATCAAATTTCTGATGCTTTGAAATCAGGTGAACAAATCACTTCTACCGGGCAGAGTATTTTGGCGGCGGTAGAAACCATGGTCGAGAATAACCAGTTCAGTTAAGCTTTAGCGGTTCAAAGGGGAACATAGCTATGATTTGGAAATCGTTTGCTATGTTCTCTTTTTCACTTTCTTACAGCTGGAATTTTAAAATCATAAATTTTTCTGTTATAATTTATCTGTGGGCATTGAGTAAGTGAAAAAACAAAGTGTATTCACGCTGTAAAATTGATTATATAAAGATATGAAGAGTGATAGAATGACAAAAAATAAAAAAAAGCTGTTTAAAATTATAAAGAGATATAGTTTTCTTTTTTTAGGGGCATCTCTTGCCGGGGTTGGTCTGGAAATTTTTTTAGTCCCTAATGCCATAATAGACGGTGGGATAACGGGGATTTCTATTATGGCCAGTTTCTTGAGCGATCTTCCTTTGGGGATTTTCCTATTTTTCCTTAATATTCCTTTTTTGATTTTTGGATATACGCAAATTGGCAAGACGTTTGCTTTTTCTACTTTGTTTTCAATTACCGTTCTGGCTATAGCAGTTACTGTGCTTCATCCAGTACCGCAGTTGACTCAAGATACTTTGCTGGCAACAGTGTTTGGCGGTTTTATTCTGGGGATGGGAGTAGGTCTGGTTGTACGCTATGGAGGATCAATGGATGGAACGGAAATTGTAGCGATCGTAGCTTCCAAAAAAACGAGTTTTTCGGTTGGCGAGATCGTCATGATTATTAACATCGTCATTTTAAGCAGTGCGGGGTTGGTATTCGGCTGGGATAGAGCCATGTACTCTCTGATTGCTTATTTTGTCGCTTACAAAGTTATCGATATCACAATTGAAGGCTTGGAAGAATCGAAGGCCGTGATGATCGTATCCGAAAAAACCGAAGAAATAGCGGAGGTTCTCCTGGCCCGTTTAGGGAGGGGAGTAACTTTTATTGAGGGAAGAGGAGCATATACGGGTCAGCTGAAAGGGATCCTGTATTCAGTCGTTACCCGATTGGAAATTTCTAAACTGAAGTCGATTATTGATGAAATCGATGAAAATGCATTTGTGACAATAAGTGATGTGCATGAAGTCGTGGGGGGACAATTAAAGAAAAAGGCAATTCACTAATTTATGCTTCAGTCTTTCTTGACAAAGGATTTGAATTTGTGTTAAATTAGTCTGTGCGACTAGCAAAAATAGTAGTCAAGCTATTGCTGGGGAGGTGTTCATAAATGCGTGTTGCGATTACTTTGGCTTGTACGGAATGCAAGAACAGAAACTATCAGACAATAAAGAATAAGAAAAATGATCCGGATCGTATAGAAATCAAAAAATACTGCAAATTCTGTCAGACTCATACCACTCATAAAGAAACCAAATAATTGTTTTGCGTTTTGTTTATCTGTAATAAGGATGTGATTGAATGGCAGTGGCAAAAAAGACAGAATCCACAGGCTTTATCAGTAATTTTACGAATAAGTTCAAGGCAAGAACAGTGTTTTTTCGTGAAGTCTGGAATGAACTGAAAAAGGTGCACTGGCCTACTCGTAAGCAAATGATGGTGTATACAGGCGTGGTTTTTGTTACTGTAGGTATATTTGCTGTGCTTATTTGGATCGTTGACAGTATGCTTACTTTTTCTCTGACCAGTATTCTGAAATAAAAGCTGCTGGATTATATTGAGGGGGCCTTCGGACAATGTCTAAGAACTGGTATGTTATTCATACTTATTCCGGCTATGAGAACAAGGTTAAGACGAATCTGGAAAAACGTGTTGAATCCATGAACATGGAAGACAAGATATTTAGAGTACTCGTCCCCATGGAAGATGAGATAGAAGTGAAAAACGGGAAAAAGAAAATTTCCAAACGCAAAGTTTTTCCTGGGTATGTTCTTGTGGAAATGGATATGACTGATGATTCTTGGTATGTTGTTCGCAATACTCCGGGAGTAACCGGGTTTGTTGGGAGCGGAAGCAAACCTCTTCCTTTGTTGGAGCACGAGGTAGCCAATATCCTGCGTCAAATGGGCTTGGAGAAGGTACGCCATAAGATTGACGTCAATGTGGGACAGTCAGTCAAAGTTATTTCAGGTCCGTTTAAAGACACAATAGGTGTGATTCAAGAAATCTTGGAGGAAAAAGCCAAAGTCAGGGTTTCTGTTTCCATGTTTGGAAGAGAGACACCTGTAGAACTGGAGTTTGGGCAAGTTCAAAAACTTGACTGAATATAAATGATGAAGTCCAAGACGGCATTACCAAGATAAGGAGGTGTAAGAAGTGGCAAAAAAGGTTGTAGGTTTAGTGAAATTAGCGATCAATGCAGGTAAAGCAAACCCGGCACCTCCGGTTGGACCGGCACTCGGCCAGCATGGTGTTAATATCATGGCTTTCTGTAAAGAGTATAATGAAAGAACGAAAGATCAGGCAGGGTTGATCATTCCTGTGGAGATTACTGTTTATGAAGACCGTTCTTTCAGTTTTATTACAAAGACTCCGCCGGCCTCGGTTCTGTTAAAGAAAGCGGCCAATATTAATTCCGGATCTGCCCAGCCCAATACGAACAAAGTTGCTAAGGTCGGCAGGGATAAGGTCAGGGAAATTGCAGAACTGAAGATGCCCGATTTGAATGCGGCCAGTGTCGAAGCGGCAATGCGTATGGTTGAGGGAACCGCGCGCAGCATGGGAATCGAAATCAAAGATTAGTTTTTGTCCAAAGGGGCAAAAAATGTGGGAGGGTTAGATCCCGCTTAACCACGAGGAGGTAAATGATTATGCCGAAAAGAGGCAAGAATTATCAGGATGCAGTCAAGACTTATGACAGTCAGGCTTTATTTGAACCAAAAGAAGCTCTAACGACGGTGAAAAAGAATGCTAAAGCTAAATTTGATGAAACGGTAGAGATTGCGTTTAAATTAGGTATTGATACCCGTCATGCTGACCAACAGATTCGTGGAGCCGTGGTGCTTCCTCATGGAACAGGTAAAAGCCAGACAGTTTTGGTTTTTGCTAAGGGGGAGAAAGCCAAAGAAGCGGAAGCTGCAGGGGCGGAATTTGTTGGAGCCGAAGATATGATTGAAAAGATCCAGCAGGGTTGGTTCGGATTCGATGTTGCTGTCGCTACCCCCGATATGATGGGGTTGGTAGGTAGACTTGGCCGGCTGCTTGGTCCTAAAGGACTGATGCCCAATCCAAAGACTGGGACGGTAGCTGTGGATGTTGAGAAAGCAGTGAAAGAAATCAAAGCGGGTAAAATCGAATATCGTGCCGACAAAGCCGGTATTGTCCATGCTCCTATCGGTAAGGTTTCTTTTAGTGAAGATCAATTGTTGGATAACTATAAGGTCATCGCCGATATTATTGCAAGGGCTAAACCTGCTGCCGCTAAAGGACAGTATGTCAGAAGTGTAACGGTATCTTCCACGATGGGACCGGGCGTGAAAATTAACCCTTTGAAAGTTCTTGCTTGATTTAAGCGCTTTCAGGGTTTAAAATAGACCAGGTGACAATAAAATATTTCCGCTTAAGACAGTAGGTGCTTCATTTAGCTTAATGTCCTGCCGAGGTGGTGCTTTGTTTTGATTAGAAGTCTTTTGATATTGCTCTGATTATGACATTGACAAACCTCTGCATGAAAGCGGAGGTTTTTTGATTACCGGTTGGAAGGAGGTGCGTTAGATGCCGAATTATGAGGAAAAACAAAAGATCGTTGACGAGATTAAAGAAAAGTTACAGGAATCATCAGGTGTAGTGCTTGCTGACTATAGGGGAATGACAGTGTCACAAGTGACTAAACTTAGAGTCGAGCTGCGTCAGGCAGGTATAGAATACCGTGTTCTTAAAAATACAATGGTACGTAGAGCAGCGGATGAAATTGGCTTGCAGGGCCTCGACCCTTATCTTAAAGGTTTGACTGCGGTAGCCTTCTCTGCTGATCCTGTTGCTCCGGCCAAGATCCTGATAGAGTTCGGGAAGAAAAATAAAGAGCTTCAGATTAAGGCTGGTGTGGTTGAAGGACAGGTCGTTGGGGCGGATAAGATTAAAGACTTGGCTGCTCTTCCTTCCAGAGAGGTTCTTCTTGCCCAGGTACTTGCAGGAATGCAGGCTCCTATCTCTGGCCTTGTCAATGTCCTTCAGGGTCCGATTCGCAAAATGGTTTATGCATTGGAAGAAGTGCGTAAGGTGAAAGAATCTCAAGCTTAGAAAAATTCATTATTTTATTCATACCAATATGTTGGTATTATTTTAAGGAGGATTTTTAAAATGTCTAAAACTGCTGAAATTTTAGAAGCCGTGAAAGGCTTAACCGTGTTGGAACTTGCTGAATTAGTAAAAGCTTTCGAAGAAGAATTTGGTGTTACCGCAGCTGCTCCTGCCGCTGTTGTAGCCGCTGCTCCTGCTGCCGGCGGGGCTGCTCCTGCTGCTGAAGAAAAAACGGAATTCGATGTTATCCTGGCTAGTGCGGGTGCGGCCAAGATCAATGTCATCAAAGTTGTTCGGGAAGTTACCGGTCTCGGACTCAAGGAAGCGAAAGACCTTGTTGACAATGCACCAAAACCTGTTAAAGAAAAGGTCGCTAAAGACGAAGCGGAAGCAATTAAGGCTAAGCTTACTGAGGCCGGCGCTACTGTCGAAGTAAAGTAATTTATCTTATATTTTAAGATGCTTTTTCGAAAAACGGAAAAGCATCTTTTTTATTTTTTTGATTTTGCAATTCACCTTGTGTTTATTTTACTGAAAAACTTAAAATTTTCCTTGACAATCAATCAATGTTTTGATAATATTAGTAAATGTCTTATAGCTAGATATCTACATATCCTTGATTGTTGGGAGATAATATGGTGGAAGTTTGTATCTCATTTTTTTGAGGTAGTTCCATAGACGAAGAAGCGAGGTTTTGGTTAGAAGCCTTGCTTTTGGTTGTCTTGATATCTGCTTTCTCCGCGTGAGTTTAATTAGTCACTTCTAAATATATAACTTGCTGGGAAAAAACGCTGGAAGGGTGAGCAGGAAATGGTTTATCCAGTTAAAGTTGGTACCCGTGAACGTTGGAGTTATTCCAGGCTACGAGAAGTTCTAGACATGCCTAATCTTATTGAACTTCAGCAGAATTCCTATAAGTGGTTTTTGGACGAGGGATTGCGAGAAATGTTTCATGACATTTCCCCTATTCAGGATTTTACAGGAAATCTCGTATTAGAATTTATTGATTATAGCCTTGGTGAGCCTAAATATGAGGTTGAGGAATGCAAGGAAAGAGATGTAACCTTTGCGGCTCCTTTACGTGTGAAAGTTCGTCTGATGAATAAAGAAACAGGCGAGGTTAAAGAACAGGAAGTTTTCATGGGAGACTTTCCCTTGATGACCGAAAAAGGCACATTCATTATTAATGGTGCAGAAAGGGTTATCGTCAGTCAGCTTGTGCGGTCTCCGGGGGTATACTACTCCGAAACAAAGGATGCCAGCGGAAAGACACTATATGGTGCGACGATTATCCCGAACAGGGGTGCATGGCTTGAATTTGAATCAGACATTAATGATAATATTTTTGTGAGAGTGGACAGGACGCGTAAGCTTCCTGCTACGGTGTTGATCAGAGCTTTGGGCTATACAACCAATTCTCAGATCGTGGAAGTGTTTGAGGAAGACGAGAATATCAAAGTGACGTTGGAAAGGGATAATACAGAATCGACAGAGGAGGCCCTTGTTGAAATATATAAGAGGCTGCGTCCGGGCGAACCGCCTACGGTTGATAGTGCAAGATCTCTTTTAGAATCTTTATTCTTTGACCCTAAACGATATGACTTGGCTAAAGTCGGTCGTTATAAACTAAATAAAAAACTGAACATGGATGTGGAAAGTCATGTTCGTAATCTGACCAAAGGTGATGTCATTGCGGCGGTTGCCCGTCTTCTGGAAATCATGAAGGGAGAAGGACACCGGGATGATATTGACCACTTGGGCAACAGAAGGCTGCGTTCAGTAGGCGAGCTGTTGCAAAATCAGTTTAGAATAGGCCTTTCCCGAATGGAAAGGGTTGTTCGCGAAAGAATGACGATTCAGGATGTTGAGGGGATTACACCTCAGGTCCTGATCAATATTCGTCCCGTAGTCGCCGCAATCAAAGAATTTTTTGGAAGCAGCCAGCTCTCTCAATTTATGGATCAGACCAATCCGCTGGCTGAGCTTACCCATAAAAGACGTCTGAGTGCGCTTGGACCAGGGGGCTTAAGCAGAGAAAGAGCCGGGTTTGAGGTCAGGGATGTGCATCACTCCCACTATGGCCGCATGTGTCCGATTGAAACTCCTGAAGGTCCTAACATTGGCTTGATCGGGTCTTTAAGCACGTATGGAAGGATTAACGAATATGGATTTATTGAGGCTCCTTACCGAAAAGTAGCCGGCGGGAGAGTAACGGATGAGATTCACTATCTCACTGCTGATGAAGAAGAAAAATATATTATTGCTCAGGCTAATGCGCCGATCAACGAGGAAACTGGAGAATTTTTGACAGATAAGATCGAAGCCCGCCGGGGTGAAGATTTTGTTCTTGTGCCGGCAACCAGCCTGCAGTATATGGATGTATCGCCAAAACAGATGGTTTCCATTGCGACAGCGTTGATTCCGTTCTTGGAGCATGATGACGCCAACAGGGCGCTGATGGGATCCAACATGCAAAGACAGGCCGTACCGCTTCTGAAAACAGATGCTCCCTATATTGGAACCGGGATGGAGTATAAAACCGCTGTTGATTCCGGAGTTTGTATTTTGGCGAGGAAATCGGGGACGGTCAGCAGAGTAACGGCAGATGAGGTCATTATTCGCAATAATGAAGGAACCTTGGATAAGTACAGGTTATTGAAATATTTGCGCAGTAATCAGGGAACGTGCATCAACCAGCGTCCTATTGTAAAAAAAGGCGATGTTTTGGAAAAAGGACAGGTTATCGCTGACGGCCCTTCAACCGATAATGGCGAGCTTGCACTTGGACGCAATGTCCTGGTTGCTTTTATGCCCTGGGAAGGCTATAACTACGAAGATGCCATTCTGATCAGCGAAAAACTGGTCAGAGAAGATTACTTCACTTCTATTCATATCGAGGAATATGAAGCAGATGCGCGTGATACCAAACTCGGGCCGGAAGAAATAACCCGCGATATTCCCAATGTCGGCGAGGATGTTTTAAAAGATCTCGATGAAAGAGGGATAATTCGCATAGGGGCGGAAGTTCGTCCCGGAGATATTCTTGTAGGCAAAGTTACGCCAAAAGGAGAAACGGAGCTTACGGCGGAAGAAAGGCTTCTGCGGGCCATCTTTGGTGAGAAAGCCAGAGAAGTGAGGGATACTTCCCTCAGAGTTCCGCATGGTGAAGCGGGCAAGATCGTCGATGTCAAGGTCTTTAAGAGGGAGAACGGTGATGAACTGGCCCCCGGGGTCAATCAGCTGGTCAGAGTTTATATTGCTCAAAAAAGAAAAGTCTCTGTCGGGGATAAAATGGCGGGAAGGCACGGCAACAAAGGGGTTATCTCCAGGATTATGCGCCAGGAGGATATGCCTTTCCTGCCAAACGGCACTCCGATTGAAATCGTATTAAACCCATTGGGTGTTCCATCCCGAATGAATATCGGGCAGGTTCTGGAGACTCATCTTGGCTGGGCGGCCAAAGCTTTAGGTTTGCACATTGCCACACCCGTATTTGACGGTGCCCGCGAAGATGATGTAATTGAAACATTAGTCAAAGCAGGTTTGCCTGATAGTGGGAAATCTGTTCTCTATGACGGACGTACAGGCGAGCCGTTTGATAATGAAGTAACGGTTGGTTATATGTATATGCTGAAACTGCATCATCTTGTTGATGATAAGATTCATGCGCGGTCTACCGGTCCTTATTCTCTCGTCACACAGCAGCCTCTCGGTGGTAAGGCTCAGTTTGGCGGACAACGTTTTGGAGAGATGGAAGTTTGGGCATTGGAGGCATATGGCGCGGCCTATACCTTGCAGGAAATACTGACAGTGAAATCCGACGATGTCGTGGGACGTGTTAAAACCTATGAGGCAATTGTTAAAGGGGAGAATATTCCTGAACCCGGTGTGCCGGAATCGTTCAAGGTTCTGATTAAGGAGCTGCAGAGCTTAGGGCTGGATGTTTCTGTGCTTTCCGAGGAAAATGAAGAAATAGAAATCAGAGATGCTGATGAAGATGTCGCTCAAGTAGCCCAGGAACTGGGGATGGATTTTATTGATGAAAATTCGGAAAATATTGGGCAGGCCTATGATGAGGAAGGTCTGGAAGGAGACGGCTTCAGTGAAGAGACGAGTGAGTTAAACGATGATTTTGTTGAGGATTTAGCTGAAGAATTGGTACAAGACGACAATTATGTGGATGACAATAATCTTGATGAATAAGCTAGACTGTAATATCCGGTTGACAGGCGAAAGGAGAGAAAACGCGTGCTTGATGTAAATAATTTTGACAGGATGCGTATAGGTCTGGCATCCCCTGAAATGATCCGCAAATGGTCATACGGGGAGGTCAAAAAACCAGAGACCATCAACTATCGCACATTGAAACCCGAAAGAGAGGGTCTTTTCTGCGAAAAGATCTTTGGACCGACCAGAGACTGGGAATGCCACTGCGGGAAATATAAGAGAGTGCGCTATAAAGGCATTATCTGTGACCGATGCGGAGTAGAAGTCACCAGATCAAAGGTCAGAAGAGAGAGGATGGGGCATATCGAATTGGCCGCCCCTGTATCCCATATCTGGTATTTCAAGGGCATCCCCAGCCGCATGGGCCTTTTGCTTGATATGTCGCCGCGTTCTTTGGAGAAAGTACTATATTTTGTCTCGTACATCGTCATTGACTCCGGGGATACTTCTCTGATGAAAAAACAGCTTCTGACCGAGACTGAATACAGGGAAGCCAGAGAAAAATACGGCAATATATTTAAAGCTGAGATGGGCGCGGAAGCAATCAGAGAACTTCTCCGGGAAATCGACCTTGACAAATTGAATGAAGAACTGAGAACTGAGCTCAAGGAAGTATCCGGACAGCGCAAAATCAGGGCTATTCGTCGTTTGGAAGTAGTGGAGGCATTCAAGAAATCCAACAACCATCCGCAATGGATGATTATGGATGTCGTTCCGGTTATTCCTCCCGAGCTCAGACCAATGGTCCAGCTTGATGGCGGCAGATTCGCCACTTCAGATCTCAATGATTTATATCGCAGGGTGATCAACAGAAATAACCGCTTGAAAAAACTGCTCGATTTGGGGGCTCCTGATATTATTGTCCGTAATGAAAAGCGCATGCTGCAGGAAGCGGTAGATGCCCTGATCGATAATGGCCGCCGGGGCAGACCGGTAACAGGTCCCGGTAACAGGCCGCTGAAATCTTTAAGTGACATGCTTAAAGGAAAGCAGGGCAGATTCCGTCAGAACCTTCTTGGCAAACGTGTTGATTATTCGGGCCGTTCGGTTATTGTTGTCGGACCGACGCTCAAGCTCCATCAATGCGGGTTGCCTAAAGAAATGGCCCTGGAATTGTTTAAACCTTTTGTGATGAAGAATTTGGTCAATGAAGGTTATGCCCATAATATTAAAAGTGCGAAAAGAATGGTCGAAAGAGTAAGACCGGAGGTTTGGGATGTCTTGGAAAAGGTTATTTCCGAGCACCCTGTGCTATTAAACCGTGCTCCGACCCTGCATAGATTAGGAATTCAGGCTTTTGAACCTATTTTGGTTGAAGGTAAAGCTCTGCAAATCCATCCTCTTGTCTGTACGGCTTATAATGCCGACTTCGATGGTGACCAAATGGCCGTGCATGTTCCATTGTCTGCGGAAGCCCAGTCCGAAGCAAGGCTGCTGATGCTTTCGGCCCACAATATCCTTAATCCTAAAGATGGACGTCCGGTGGCCTCCCCAACCAAGGATATGGTTCTTGGCTGTTATTATCTCACTTTGGAAAGGCCCGGAGCAAAAGGTGAAGGCAAAGTTTTCAGCAATCAGGACGAAGTGATCCTGGCTTACAACTCCAGAGCAGTTGATCTTCATGCAATGATCACTGTTCGTAGAAATGGGGAATTATTACAAACGACCCCGGGAAGATTAATCTTTAATACAGTCATTCCTGAAGAAGTCGGCTATATCAATGAACTGGTGCCAAAGAAAAAGCTTGACGGTATCGTTGCAAAAACTTTCCGCATCGGCGGGTATGAGAAAACCGGGGAGTTACTGGACGGAATCAAGTCTTTGGGTTATAAGTATTCTACTCGGGCCGGTATTACGGTTGGGATCAATGATATTCAGGTGCCTGAAGCAAAAAAAGGAATTTTGTCCAGGGCGGATCAAGAGGTAACCAATACAGAAAAACAATACCGCCGCGGTTTGATTACTGATGAAGAACGCCGCAATTTGGTTATTGAAATATGGACAAAGGCCAATGACGAAGTGACCAGGGCCTTGATGGATTCATTGGATAAATTCAATCCTGTTTTTATGATGGCGAATTCCGGAGCCCGCGGTAATGTTCAACAGCTGCGTCAGCTGGCGGGGATGCGCGGACTCATGGCTGACCCTTCGGGTCGTACCTTTGAAATTCCGATTAAAGCGAATTTCCGTGAAGGGCTGACTGTTTTAGAGTATTTCATTTCCTCTCATGGAGCGCGTAAAGGTTTGGCAGATACAGCCTTAAGAACGGCGGACTCCGGTTATCTGACCAGAAGATTGGTTGATGTTTCCCAGGATGTGATCGTCCGCGAGGAAGATTGCGGATCTGACCGGGGAATTAATGTTGAAGACATTAAAGAAGGCTCGGAAATGATTGAGAAACTGGAAGAACGTCTGGTAGGAAGATATGTCGTCAGGGAACTCAGACATCCGGAAACAGGTGAGGTTCTGGCTACACCTGATGAGGAAATCAGTGAAGAACAGGCAAAAGTTATTGTCGAGGTTTGTTCGAGAGTCGAGATAAGATCGGTGCTCACGTGTAAGACCAGGTATGGCGTGTGCAAGAAATGCTATGGACGTAACCTGGCAACAGGCCGCAAGGTTGAGATTGGGGAAGCGGTAGGGATCATTGCGGCCCAGTCAATCGGCGAACCTGGAACACAGCTGACAATGCGTACTTTCCATACCGGTGGTGTGGCAGGGGAAGATATTACCCAGGGTTTGCCGAGGGTTGAAGAGTTATTTGAAGCCCGCAAACCTAAAGGGCAGGCCATCATCTCTAAGGTCGGAGGGACAATTTCCATTAAGGAAATTAAGGGCCGCCGCGAAGTTGATGTCATGACAGAAAGCGGAGAACATGAGGTTTACTCTATTCCTTTCGGTTCGAGGCTGAAAGTTAAAGAAGGACAAGTGATTTCTCCCGGAGACGAGCTGACCGAAGGCAGTGTGAATCCCCACGATACCTTGGAAATTAAGGGAATGGCCGGTGTTGAGCTTTATCTGCTCAGTGAAGTTCAAAGAGTATATCGACTTCAAGGGGTGGATATTAATGATAAACATATCGAAGTCATGGTCAGACAAATGCTGCGCAAGGTCAAAGTTGAAGATGCGGGGGATACCGGTCTTTTACCGGGGGGACTGATCGACATCTTTGAGTTTGAGGAAGAAAACGCTTTAGTGGAAGCACAAGGCGGAGAACCGGCGACAGCCCGTCCGGTACTCTTAGGGATAACCAAGGCTTCTCTGGCCACTGATTCATTCCTTTCGGCCGCATCATTCCAGGAGACAACCAGAGTTCTTACTGAAGCGGCAATCAAAGGGAAAATTGATCCTCTGATCGGACTCAAAGAAAATGTGATTATCGGCAAGCTTATTCCGGCTGGAACGGGGATGTCGAAGTTCCGCAATATTAAGGTTTATGAGGAAGCGGAGGATACCTTGCCGGCGGTAAACCAGGATGAAATAGTATATGCACTTGATTCAGATCAATCTTGACATTGAAAATAGCGACTGTTAAAATAGTAAAGTCTGATTTTAAGAGAGGAGGAAAGCATTCCGGAAATGCTTGACGAATCTTTGAAAAAGGAAAACAACAGAGTTGTTGGAATCAAACAGACTAAACGTGCTTTAGAAAAGGGCGGTGTCAGTTATGTTTACGTTGCGAGAGACGCTGATGCCGGTCTTCTTCAGCCAATAGTTGAACTCTGCAGGATCAAAGGACTGGAAGTCAAAGAAGTACAGACAATGTCCGAACTTGGGAAAATATGCGGAATAGCTGTTGGTGCCGCGGTTGCAGCGGTGCAAGAAAAATAGTGCTGAATGTGAGAATGAGAAAATGTTGTAAATCGGGTATTTTCCTGATTGATTAATGAGAAAGGGGGTGTGAAGATGCCGACAATTAGCCAGCTTGTTCGTAAAGGCAGAGAAGTGATGACAACAAAATCCACTGCGCCTGCATTACAGTGGGGGTATAATTCTCTGAAACGCAGACAGTTTCCTTCAGGTGGTTCTCCACAAAAGAGAGGGGTTTGCACAAGGGTTTATACAACAACACCGAAGAAACCGAATTCCGCTCTCAGAAAAGTAGCTCGTGTTCGCCTGACCAATGGAGTTGAGATTACAACGTATATTCCGGGTATCGGCCACAATCTACAGGAGCACTCCGTTGTTCTGGTTCGCGGAGGCCGTGTTAAGGACCTTCCTGGGGTACGTTACCATATTGTTCGTGGCGCACTTGATACAACAGGTGTTCAGAACAGAAGCCAAAGCCGTTCCAAGTACGGTTCTAAAAGACCTAAAAAATAATTGTATGGTCAGAACGGCATAGATGTTTTCAGAAAGGGGGAACTGAATTGCCACGTAAAGGATATATAGCTAAAAGAGAAATATTACCAGATCCTATATATAAGAACAAGATTGTAACCAAATTTATTAATCAGATTATGCTGAGCGGTAAAAAAGGAACAGCCGAAGCAATTTGCTACGGGGCGTTTAATCTGATTCAGGAAAAGACAGGCAAAGATGCAATTGAGACATTTGAAGCGGCGCTGAAAAATGTTATGCCTGTACTCGAAGTAAAAGCGCGCAGGGTTGGCGGGGCCAACTATCAGGTTCCGATTGAAGTCAGAAATGACCGCAAACAGACACTTGCTCTTCGCTGGTTGGTTGAATATGCTCGTAAAAGAGGAGAAAAAACCATGGAAGAGAAAGTTGCGGGCGAGTTAATGGATGCGGCCAACGGAGTTGGCGGAGCATACAAGAAAAAAGAAGATACCCATAAAATGGCTGAAGCAAATAGGGCTTTTGCTCATTATCGCTGGTAACCAATTCAGTGATAGCCAAGAAACCCAGAGAAAGGCTGATCATAAGTGGCAAGGCAAGTTCCTTTGGAAAAAACTCGTAATATCGGTATTATGGCGCACATTGATGCCGGTAAAACGACAACCACAGAACGTATTTTGTTTTATACCGGTCGTGTGCATAAAATTGGTGAAGTGCATGATGGCGCAGCGACCATGGACTGGATGGTTCAGGAGCAGGAACGTGGGATCACAATTACTTCTGCTGCGACCACCTGTCAATGGAAGGGCCATAATGTTAACATCATTGACACACCCGGACACGTTGACTTTACCGTCGAAGTTGAGCGCTCCTTGCGCGTACTCGACGGAGCAGTTGCTGTATTTTGTTCTGTAGGCGGAGTTGAACCACAGTCAGAAACTGTATGGCGGCAAGCGGACAAATACGGTGTACCCCGTATCGCCTATTTTAACAAAATGGATAGAGTAGGCGCTGATTTCTTTCGCGGTTTAAATATGATTATCGAACGTTTGGATGCCAATCCGGTTCCTATTCAGATCCCGATCGGAACTGAAGATAAATTTAAAGGAATTGTTGATTTGGTAACCATGCAGGCTATGATTTACACCGATGATTTAGGCACAACCAGTGAAACAACAGATATCCCGGAAGATATCCTTCCTATTGCCCAAGAATACCGTGAGAAACTGTTAGAGGCTATTTCTGAAGTGGATGAAGACCTGATGATGAAATATCTCGAAGGTGAAGAAATTTCTGAATCAGAAGTTAAAGCTGCCTTACGTAAAGGAACAATTGGATTGAATTTTATTCCGGCTTTATGCGGATCTTCTTTCAAGAATAAAGGCGTTCAGCCTTTATTGGATGCAGTTGTGGAATATATGCCTTCTCCTGTTGACGTTCCTCCAATTCATGGGGTAAACCCGGATACCCATGAGGAAGATGAAAGAAAATCTGATGACAACGTTCCATTCTCAGCTCTGGCATTTAAAATTATGTCCGATCCTTATGTTGGTAAGTTAACATTCTTCAGAGTATATTCCGGAGTTCTGACAGCAGGGTCCTATATCATGAATTCTACCAAAGGCAAAAGAGAGAGAATCGGTCGGATTCTCCGTATGCATGCCAATCATCGTGAAGATGTAGAAGAAGTCAGGGCGGGAGATATTGCAGCAGCTGTTGGTATTAAGGAAGTCAGCACAGGGGATACCCTCTGTGATGAAAAGAACCAAATTATCCTTGAGGCCATGGTATTCCCAGAGCCGGTTATTCATATTTCAATTGAACCGAAAACCAAAGCAGACCAGGAAAAGTTGGGGGGATCATTGGCTAAACTCGCTGAAGAGGATCCAACCTTCAAAATGCGTACGGACGAAGAGACGGGCCAGACGATCATCTCGGGCATGGGGGAACTTCATCTGGAGATTATTGTCGATAGACTCCTGAGAGAGTTCAAAGTAAATTGCAATGTCGGACGTCCTCAAGTTGCTTATAAAGAAACAATCCGTAAAACTGTTAAATCTGAAGGCAAATTTGTACGTCAATCTGGCGGACGCGGACAATATGGTCACTGCTGGATTGAACTTGAGCCTCTGGAACCGGGTTCGGGTTTTGTCTTTGAAAGTAAAGTTGTTGGCGGAGCTATTCCTAAAGAATATATTTCACCAATTGAGGCAGGAATTAAGGAAGCGCTGCAAAATGGTATTGTTGCAGGCTATCAAGTTCTTGATATCAAGGCTACAGTATATGATGGCTCATACCATGATGTTGACTCATCTGAAATGGCATTTAAAATTGCCGGCTCTATGGCTTTCAAAGCCGGTGCTGCTAAAGCAAGTCCTGTAATACTAGAACCGATGATGAAAGTGGAAGTTACTGTTCCGGAAGAATATATGGGAGATGTAATTGGCGACTTGAACTCAAGACGTGGTCGTATTGAAGGCATGGAAGCCCGTTCAGGAGCCCAAATTATTCGCGGATTTGTGCCACTTTCAGAAATGTTCGGTTATGCGACAGAACTTCGTTCTCGTACTCAAGGTAGAGGCGTTTATGTTATGCAGTTCGATCATTATGAGGAAGTACCCAAAAACATTGCCGAAGGCATTATAGCCAAAAGGCAAGGTAACTAAATAAATAATATTTTTGTCAAGGAGTGAATTCAAATGGCAAAACAAAAGTATGAACGTACAAAACCACACGTTAACGTAGGAACTATCGGTCACGTTGACCATGGTAAAACAACGACTACAGCTGCAATCACTTATGTTCTTTCCAAAGCAGGTGGTGCAGTAGCTACAGCTTTCGATCAGATCGACAAAGCTCCGGAAGAACGTGAACGTGGTATCACAATTTCTACCGCACACGTTGAATATGAAACAGCAAATCGTCACTATGCGCACGTCGACTGCCCGGGACATGCTGACTATGTTAAAAACATGATCACAGGTGCAGCTCAAATGGATGGTGCAATCCTGGTTGTTTCAGCTGCAGACGGTCCTATGCCTCAGACCCGTGAGCACATTCTGCTCGCTCGTCAGGTAGGTGTTCCTTATATCGTAGTTTGGATGAACAAAGTTGATATGGTAGATGATCCTGAACTTCTCGAACTTGTTGAAATGGAAGTTCGTGAACTCTTAAGTGAATACGAATTCCCTGGTGATGACATTCCTGTAGTACAGGGATCAGGCCTGAAAGCTCTTGAATGTGGCTGTGGACAAAAAGACTGCGAATGGTGCGGAAAGATCTGGAACCTGATGGAGGCCGTTGACAGCTATATTCCAAATCCGGAACGTGCGATTGACAAACCTTTCTTGATGCCTGTGGAAGATGTATTCACAATCACAGGCCGTGGTACGGTTGCTACCGGCCGTGTAGAACGTGGAGTGCTCAAAGTCGGTGATGAAATTGAAATTGTTGGGATGACAGAAAAGCCTCGCAAGAGTGTTTGCACCGGTGTTGAAATGTTCCGCAAACTGTTAGACCAGGCTCAGGCCGGAGACAATATCGGAGCACTTCTCCGTGGTGTGGAACGTAAAGATATCGAACGCGGAATGGTTCTGGCTAAACCGGGAAGCATTAAACCACATACCAAATTCACGGGTGAAATTTACGTTTTGAGTAAAGAAGAAGGTGGTCGCCATACCCCATTCTTCAATAACTACCGTCCTCAGTTCTACTTCCGTACAACAGACGTTACCGGTGTAATCCAGTTGCCGGAAGGTGTCGAAATGGTTATGCCTGGCGACAGAATTACAATTTCCTGCGAACTGATTACCCCAATTGCGATGGAAGAAGGACTCCGTTTTGCTATCCGTGAAGGCGGACGTACCGTTGGCGCGGGAGTAGTTGCTAAAGTTCTTGATTAGTAATCGGATTGAAGTATTGGGAAGCTGTTTCCTAAGCAGCTTCCCAATTTGTGCCCCAAACAGGAGACAGTGCGTAAAAGGTTGCTGCCTTTGGGTGACTCCGCTCGGACAGGTAATTTTTACGTGGACGGTCTGTACAACAGACAAATAACAGGAGGGTTTACAATGAACCAGAAAATCAGAATCCGTCTCAAGGCATTTGACCACAAAACACTTGACCAATCCGCAGAAAGAATTGTTGAGACCGCAAAGAGAACCGGTGCCAGTGTCAGCGGACCGATTCCTCTTCCCACAGAGAAGAGTGTATATACCATACTTCGCTCTCCTCATGTCAACAAAGATTCTCGCGAACAGTTTGAAATGAGGACGCATAAACGTCTGATCGATATTATTGATCCGACTTCCAAAACTGTGGATGCCCTGATGAGACTTGATCTCCCTTCAGGTGTGGATATTGAAATAAAGTTATAATTATTACTGGTAATCCGCAAGGTAATGTGGTAAAATATTTATGTTTGCACTGCGAAACACCCGGAGGTGTGGAACTAGACCTCCGGTTTTCGCATGAAAATATCAAAGTTACAAATATTAATAGGCACTCTCGTGCTCCGAAGAGTTCGGTGCACTTCAAAGTGTTTAGGAGGTGGCGTCGTGTCTAAAGGAATTTTGGGAAAGAAAATTGGAATGACCCAAATCTTTCTCGAAGACGGCAAACTTATTCCCGTGACAGTAGTGGAAGCGGGCCCTTGCTATGTTCTTCAGAAAAAAACTCAGGCTTCAGACGGTTATAACGCTATCCAAGTCGGGTTTAGTGAGATCAGAGAGAGACTGGTCAATAAACCTAAACTGGGTCATTTTAAAAAGGTAGATGTTAAACCGTCGCGTTTCATCAGAGAATTCAGAACAGATGATGTCGAATCATTCGAAATTGGTCAGACAATCAATGCGGATGTATTCAGCACCGGTGACAAGATCGATGTTGTCGGAACTTCCAGAGGTAAGGGCTTTGCCGGTATGCATAAACGTCACGGCGGCCGCCGCGGTCCAATGGGACACGGATCAAAATACCATCACAGAACAGGTTCAATGGGTGCGAAAGGCCCGGCCCGTGTTTTTAAAGGAAGAGAATTACCCGGACGTCTGGGTGGTGAACGGGTAACTGTTCAAAATCTGGAGATCGTCAGGGTTGATGCTGATAAAAATCTCATCCTGATTAAAGGATGTGTACCTGGTGCTAAAAAAAGTTTGCTCATTCTAAAGAAGACAAGTAAAAACGGATAATTCCAGAGAAAGGAGGATGAGGCAATGCCAAAAGTACAAGTAGTGAACATGCAGGGTTCTCCGGTTGGAGAAATAGAACTTAACGAACGAATATTTGGTGTAACACCGAATATCGGTGTTATGCATTCGGTAGTTGTAGCGCAGATGGCGAATGCCAGAGTAGGAACGCATTCTACTCTGGGACGCAGTGAAGTCAGAGGCGGCGGACGCAAACCATGGCGTCAAAAAGGGACCGGCCGGGCGAGAGCAGGTACGATCCGTTCTCCTCTCTGGAGAGGCGGCGGTATCGTATTTGGGCCAAAACCAAGGGATTACAGCAAAAAAGTTCCCAAGAAAGTAAAGCGTCTTGCCCTCTGCTCAGCTCTTTCCAGCAAGGTCAATGAAAGTAATCTGATTGTCGTTGATGATCTGAAATTTGATGCACCAAAAACAAAAGATATGGTGAAATTCCTGGAAGCGATAAAGGTGGACAGAAAAGCCTTGGTCGTAACAGAAGGCAGTGACAAGAATGTTCAGCTTTCAGCCCGTAACATTCAGGGGGTCAAAACAGCGAGTGCGGAAAGCATTAATGTTGTGGATCTTTTAAAACATGATGTGCTGGTTATTTCTAAACAGGCTGTAATCAAAGCGGAGGAGGTGTATGGAAATGCGTGACGCGAGAGATGTCCTGATCTATCCTACTATCTCTGAAAAGTCGGTAGGGATGATTGAACAAAACAAATACACCTTCTGGGTAAATCCTGCAGCCAATAAGATTGAAATTAAAGCGGCAGTCGAAAAAATGTTTAAAGTCCAGGTTGAAGAAGTCACGACCATGACAGTGAAGGGCAAAGAAAAGAGAGTCGGTCGTTATCTTGGCCGCACTTCCAATCGTAAAAAAGCCATTGTCACCCTTAAAGAGGGAAATAAAATTGAAGGATTTGCTGGTTTGTAATATAACCACCTCAGGCAAAGGAGGGAAATAAATGCCAACTAGATCATTTAAGCCGACATCACCGGGGCGCAGACAGATGACGGTTTTGACTTTTGAAGAAATAACAAGAATTGAGCCCGAGCGTTCATTGCTGGTTCCCCTGCGTAAAAAAGGCGGCAGAAATAATCTGGGACGCTTGACGGTCCGCCATAAAGGCGGCGGGCACAAAAGAATGTACCGTATCATTGATTTCAAGAGAAACAAGGAAGGTATTCCGGCCAGAGTGGCCAGTGTGGAATACGATCCTAACCGCTCAGCAAATATTGCGCTTCTCAATTATGCCGATGGCAGCAAAGCGTACATTATTGCTCCTCTCGGACTTAAAGTCGGACAGGAGATCATTAACGGAGCGGATGCTGATATAAAGGTAGGAAACACCCTTCCACTCAAAAATATCCCGGTTGGTACACTGGTGCATAACATTGAGCTGAAAAAAGGCAAAGGCGGACAACTGGTGCGTTCAGCAGGGGGTTCTGCTCAGCTTATGGCTAAGGAAGGTAAATATGCGACGCTCAGGCTTCCTTCCGGTGAAATGAGGATGATCCATATCGAATGCCGGGCGACTATTGGCCAGGTAGGAAATCTGGATTATGAAAATGTTTCTATCGGTAAAGCGGGAAGAAGCCGTTGGCTGGGTATCCGCCCGACGGTCCGCGGTGCGGTTATGAATCCGGTAGACCATCCCCACGGCGGTGGTGAAGGCCGTAACCCAATCGGCCGCAATCCGGTTACCCCTTGGGGCAAACCGGCACTGGGAGCTAAGACCCGCAAGAAGAAAAGTCTCAGTGAGAAGTTTATTGTTAAACACAGAGATAAGTAGAAACGAAAGGAGACCTCAGAATGAGCAGATCTCTGAAAAAAGGACCTTTTGTTGAGGCCCGCCTTTTGAAAAGGGTAGAAGATATGAACCAGGCAGGGGAAAAAAAGGTATTGAAAACTTGGTCGAGAAGATCAACAATATTTCCCCAAATGATAGGTCATACGATAGCAGTCCATAATGGACGCAAGCATGTTCCGGTATATGTAACAGAAGATATGGTTGGGCACAAGCTCGGTGAGTTTGCACCGACCAGAACTTATAAAGGTCATGCCGGCAGCGAAAAGTCCAGTGGACTTAGATAACTTGAAGAGGAGGTAAGCAAATATGGAAGCTAAGGCAATTGCAAAACATGTCCGTATCTCTCCTCGCAAGGTCCGCCTGGTTGTTGACTTGATCCGCGGAAAAAAAGTTGAGGAGGCACTGGCTATCTTGCGTTTTACGCCAAAAGGTTCCACCGAACCTGTGAGTAAAGTTCTGCGGTCGGCAGTAGCCAATGCAGAACACAATTTAGAATTGAGTGCCGATGATCTGTATGTCACCAAAATTTTTGTCGATCAGGGACCAACCATGAAGCGCATAATGCCTCGTGCTATGGGAAGAGCAGACAGGATTCGGAAAAGAAGCAGTCATATCACAGTAGTAGTCGGGGATAAGAAGGAGGACTAAGGAAGTGGGTCAAAAAGTTAATCCAAATGGTCTTCGTATCGGAGTTATCCGTTCATGGGAAGGCCGCTGGTATGCTGATAAGAACTACGGTGATCTCCTCCACGAGGACCTTCAGATTCGTAAATTCGTCGTGCAGAAACTTCAACAGGCTGGAGTTCCCAAGGTTGAGATTGAAAGAGCAGCCAACAGGGTCAAAGTATCCATTCATGCGGCTAAACCCGGTATTGTTATTGGGCGCGGCGGCACGGAAGTTGAGAATCTGCGCAGGGATTTAGAAAAACTGACCGGTGGAAAACAGGTTGCCGTAAACATTGTAGAAATCAAGAAACCTGAACTGGATGCCAAATTGGTTGCAGAAAGCGTGGCTCAACAACTGAAAAAAAGAGTATCTTTCCGTAGGGCAATGAAGCAGACAGTCGGACGCACCATCCGTGCAGGCGGCCAAGGGATCAAAATCTCATGTAGCGGACGTCTTGGTGGAGCGGAAATCGCTCGTACCGAATGGTATAACGAAGGAAAAGTACCGCTTCATACCCTGCGTGCCGATATTGATTATGGTTTTGCTGAAGCTGATACAACCTACGGCAAAATCGGCGTCAAGGTCTGGATTTACAAAGGAGAAGTTCTTCCGACCAAGAAAGCTGCTCAGGAGGAAGGAGGAAAATAAATGCTTGTACCTACCAGAGTAAAACACCGTAAGCAATTTCGTCCCAGTATAAAAGGGAAAGCATACAAAGGGAATAAGGTAACCTATGGGGAATATGGCCTGATGGCGCTGGAAGGGGCCTGGGTCACCAATCGTCAGATTGAAGCGGCCCGTATTGCCATGACCCGTTATATCAAACGTGGCGGTCAAGTGTGGATCAATATTTTTCCGGACAGACCAATCACGGCAAAGCCTGCCGAAACCCGTATGGGTAGCGGTAAAGGGGCGCCCGAATACTGGGTTGCGGTTGTAAAGCCCAACAGAGTAATGTTTGAACTCGCAGGAGTTTCGGAAGAAGTAGCTCGTGAAGCACTTCGTCTTGCTATGCATAAACTCCCGATCAAATGCAAGTTTGTCCGCAGGGAAGAAGTTGCTGAACAGGCTGGAGGTGACGCAAATGGCGAAGAGTAAGAATTTAAGAGACATGACGGATGAAGAACTCTTAAAGCAAATCGACCAGCTGAAAACCGAACTGTTCAATTTGCGTTTCCAATTAGCGACAGGACAGCTGGATAATCCAATGCGTATCAGAGATGTACGTAAAGGAATCGCCAGAGGAAAGACCATTCTGCGTGAGCGCGAACTTAACCGTGCTTGAGGATTGGGAAAGGAGGCAGTGAACAGTGGAAAGAACACAGCGTAAAGAAAGATACGGAAAAGTAGTCAGTGACAAAATGGATAAAACCATTGTTGTAGCGGTCGAAACCTTGGAAAGCCATCCTAAATATAAAAAGACCGTGAAAAACACCAAAAAATATAAAGCTCATGACGAGAACAATGAAGCCAAAATTGGAGACATTGTCTTAATTATGGAAACCAGGCCTTTAAGCAAGGAAAAACGCTGGAGACTGGTCAATATCGTTGAAAAGGCCGTTGTTCTGTAATACTGACGGGAATAAAACAAAGAGTATAAATTGAATTCAAGCAACAGAAGGGAGGTCACACCGGATGATCCAAGCTGAAACTACACTAAAGGTTGGAGATAACACTGGAGCAAAGAAACTTCTCTGTATCCGGGTGATGGGCGGCTCAAAGCGTCGCTATGCTTCCATTGGCGATGTCATCGTTGCTTCAGTTAAAGAAGCAACACCAGGTGGCGTTGTCAAAAAGGGAGATGTCGTTAAAGCGGTGGTTGTCCGTACAACCAAGGAAATCAAGAGAGCCGATGGTTCTTATATTAGATTCAGTGAAAATGCTGCCGTAATCATCAGGGATGATAAAAGCCCGAGAGGTACCCGTATTTTCGGACCGGTGGCCCGTGAATTAAGAGAAAAAGACTATATGAAAATTGTTTCGTTAGCACCGGAAGTATTGTAAGATAACGTGCCGGACGGAGGTGAAAGTTAATGGCCGCCGAGAATCACAAGGTTCATGTCAGAAAAGGCGACACGGTTATGGTCATAACCGGCAAAGATGCCGGTAAAAAAGGTAAAGTATTGCAAGTACTGCCTAAGGCAAACAGGGTAGTTGTCGAACAGGTCAATATCGTAAAGAGACATACCAAACCGACAAAAGCATTGCCTCAAGGTGGGATTGTAGAAAAGGAAGCCCCAATTAATAGCTCCAATGTTATGCTGTACTGCACAGAATGCAATTCAGTAACAAGGCGGAGTATGAAGATAACAGAACAAGGTAAATTCAGAGTCTGCAAAAAATGCGGACATAGCTTTGTGGACAGCACGAAGAAATAATTTGGAAGGGAGGTACTCAGGTGGCTCGTTTAAAAGAAATATACAGGAAAGAAATTACCCCTGCTCTCCAGACAAAGTTTGGATACAAAAATATTATGCAGACACCTCGTTTAGATAAGGTAGTCATAAATATAGGGTTGGGGGAAGCGATATCTAACCCGAAGGCCATTGATGGAGCAGTAGCGGATATGATGACGATCTCGGGTCAAAGGCCTGTAGTTACCCGCGCCAAAAAGTCGATTGCAGGATTTAAACTGCGTGCCGGTATGCCAATCGGAGTTAAAGTGACTCTGCGTGGAGACCGCATGTATGAATTTGTCGACAGGCTGATTAATATAGCACTTCCGCGAGTGCGGGACTTCCAGGGTGTATCAGGCAAATCCTTTGATGGCCGTGGAAATTATACACTTGGGATTAAGGAACAGCTGATTTTCCCGGAGATTCATTACGATCAGATCGATAAGCTGCGCGGGATGGATGTTGTCTTCGTAACAACAGCGCACACAGACGAAGAGGCGAAAGAACTGCTCCGGGGATATGGAATGCCGTTTCGTGACTAGAATATAAGGAGGCTAAAAAATGGCCAAGAAATCAATGATTGTTCGCCAATCGAACAAGCCGAAATATTCTGTTCGCTGGCATAACCGTTGTAAAATTTGCGGTCGTCCGCATGCCTATATGCGCAAATTCGGAATATGTCGGATATGCTTCAGAGAGTTGGCATACAAGGGTGAACTGCCAGGCGTCACTAAGTCCAGCTGGTAAGCATGATTTGGAGAAAGGGGGAAGACAACAGTGTCAATGTCAGATCCGATTGCAGATTTCCTGACACGCATCCGCAACGCAGGAATAGTATACCATGATAAAGTTGAAGTACCGGCATCCAGTATTAAAAAGGATATTGCTGAAGTACTAAAAGAAGAAGGCTTTATCAAGGATTTTGATTATATTGAAGATAATAAGCAAGGAATTTTAAGGCTGTACCTGAAGTATGGAACCAACCGCGAAAGAGTAATCACTGGAATCAAGCGGATCAGCCGTCCCGGTCTTCGCGTTTATGCGAAAAAAGATCAAATTCCCAAAGTTCTTGGGGGTCTTGGTGTTGCAATAATATCTACCTCCAAAGGTATTATGCCTGACAAAAAAGCCCGCCAGGAAGGGCTTGGCGGCGAAGTAATCTGCTATATTTGGTAAAGAACGGAGGTGTAGTAATGTCTCGAATTGGAAGGAAACCAATAGCTATACCCAACAGTGTTGAGGTAACCATAGATGGGAACAACGTAACGGTTAAGGGTCCGAAAGGTACTCTGAGCAGGGAACTGCGCGCTGAAGTAACTGTTACAGTGGAAAACCAGCAAATTTTGGTGACTCGTCCCAATGACGAACCGTTGTATCGCTCGATGCATGGCCTGACCCGTTCGCTCTTATTTAACATGGTTGAAGGTGTAACCAATGGCTACAGTAAAAATCTAGAGCTGGTTGGTGTAGGGTATCGGGCCTCGCTTCAGGGGAAAAAGCTTGTCTTGGCTGTAGGAAAATCACATCCTGTTGAAATAGAGCCATGGGAAGGAATCCAGATTGAAGTCCCTGCTCCCAATAAAATCTCTGTAAAAGGGATTGATAAGGAGAAAGTAGGCGTATTCGCTGCAAATATCCGTAAGGAACGTGAACCGGAACCCTACAAAGGTAAGGGAATTAAGTACGAACATGAGGTTGTTCGTCGTAAAGAGGGAAAAACGGGCGGTAAGAAGTAAGACAAGGGCAAAATCTCTTGTCGCATAGGAAAGGTGTGAAAGAACTTGATTAAGAGAGTTGACCGTAATAAAGTTCGTCGTGGCAAACATCACAGTGTGAGAAAGAAAGTCCAGGGTACCGCTGAGAGACCAAGATTGGCGGTATACAGGAGTATCAATCATATTTATGCTCAGATCATCAATGACGAGCTGGGAGTAACTCTTTGTGCAGCTTCTTCTCTGGAACCGGAATTTAAGCAAACAGAATTATATGGCGGCAATACAGAAGGTGCGAAGAAAGTCGGGGAAATGATCGCGAAGAGGGCTCTGGACAAAGGACTGGATAAAGTTGTCTATGACCGCGGGGGATATCTGTATCATGGAAGGATAGCCGTTTTAGCTGATTCTGCCAGAGAAGCAGGGCTTGAATTCTAATACTAACGGAAAAGGAGGGAAACTCATTGTCAATCATTGATCCCAGTAAGTTAGAACTTACCGAGAAAGTTATCCATATCGCTCGTGTTGCCAAGGTTGTTAAAGGTGGTCGGCGTTTTAGCTTCAGTGCTTTGGTTGTTGTAGGTGATGGTAACGGAATAGTAGGAGCCGGACTTGGTAAAGCCAGTGAAGTACCGGAAGCTATTCGCAAGGGTGTTGAAGATGCAAAGAAAAATCTTGTTTCAATCCCTTTAAGAGGAACGACAATTCCCCATCCTATATTAGGTGTTTACGGAGCAGGAGAAGTGCTTTTGAAACCGGCTTCAAAAGGAACCGGTGTTATTGCCGGCGGTCCGGTGCGTGCCGTACTTGAAGTAGCGGGAATCAAAGATATTCTGACAAAATCCTTAGGCTCTTCGAATGCGCATAATATTGTCAATGCCACAATGACCGGATTGAAATCACTGAAACGAGACAGTGATGTAGCGAAGCTGCGTGGCAAGTCGGTAGAAGAAATTTACGGTTAATGTAATATCATGCTAAATGGCAGACAGTAAGGAGGTGTTTTGGATTTGAAACTCCATGAACTTAAGCCTGCAGAGGGGTCAACCAAATCACGCAAAAGAGTAGGACGGGGGAATGGCTCAGGGTTAGGCAATACAGCCGGCCGGGGTCATAAAGGACAGAAAGCTCGTTCAGGGGGCGGTGTACGACCGGGATTTGAAGGCGGTCAGATGCCGATGGCCCGTAGACTTCCGAAACGTGGGTTTACCAATATATTTGCTAAAGAGTATAACATTGTGAATTTGTCCGATCTCGAAGAAAGATTTGAGAGCGGCGCTGAAGTAACATTGGAAACTCTGATCGAATCGGGTTTAGTGAAAAAAGTTCTTGATGGAGTCAAAGTTCTGGGTGACGGAGAACTCACCAAGGCTCTGACAGTCAAAGTTAATAAGGTCAGCAAAACAGCTGCAGAAAAAATTGCTGCGGCCGGTGGAAAAGTTGAGGTGGAATAAATGGCACTTTTAGAAACCTTAAAAGATGCATGGCAAGTTCCAACCATTCGTAAGAAAATCGCATTCACCTTGCTTATGTTGCTGGTATTCAGAGTTGGAGCACATATTCCGATTCCATTTATGGATAGAAATACACTTCAGCAGATGATGGGCAGCGGCGGAATATTTGACTTTTTTAACACATTTTCCGGTGGATCTTTGAAAAGGTTCTCAGTGTTTTCACTGAGTATTATGCCCTATATTACAGCATCGATCATAATTCAGCTTCTTACCGTAGTCGTGCCTTATTTGGAGAGATTATCCAAAGAAGGCGAAGACGGCAGGAAAAAGATCATGCAGTATGTTCGGTATGCAACCGTAGTGCTGGGTTTTATCCAGGGTTTTGGTTTGACCTTTGGACTGCGCGGAGCACTGATCTCAACAAGCACTGCTTTAAAAGTTCCGCTTTATTTTACGGTCGCAATCGTCCTGACAGCCGGAACAGCGTTTTTGATGTGGCTGGGTGAGCAGATTACGGAAAAAGGTATCGGCAATGGAATTTCTTTGATTATTTTCGCCGGTATCGTAGCGGGAATCCCGGATGCAATAAAACACCTGTATAGCTTGTTAAGTGTAGGAGAAGTCAGTTGGCTGGCCATACTTGGCATCTTATTACTATGTGTTATCGTAATAGCCGGGGTAGTTTTCATCCAGGAAGGACAGCGCAGAATACCGGTCCAATATGCGAAAAGAGTTGTTGGACGCCGTGTTTATGGCGGACAGAGTACGCATATTCCGCTTAAAGTCAACCAGGCCGGTGTAATGCCAATCATTTTTGGAGTCTCACTGATGGCATTCCCAAGCACTATTGCAACATGGATGCCTCAGACCTCCGGATTTGCCGTATTTGTTCATAAATATATGAGTATCAGCGGGTCATTTACAAGCATACCTTATATGATCCTTTATGCGGGTTTGATTATATTCTTCACGTATTTTTATACCGGGATAACATTCAACCCTGTTGATTTGGCGGACAATCTGAAAAAGAACGGCGGGTTCGTGCCTGGAATCAGGCCAGGCCGTCCTACATCAGAATACTTTATGAGAATTTTGAACCGAGTGACCTTGGCCGGCGGTGTATTTTTAGCAATCATTGCTGTGCTGCCCGCTCTGATCATGGGAACAACTGGAATTCCTAATCTTGCCCTTGGTGGGACATCTTTGCTGATCGTTGTCAGTGTTGCGCTGGAAACGATGAAACAGGTAGAAGCACAGCTTCTGCAGCGTCATTACCAGGGATTCCTGAAGTAGGGGGTATAAAAAGAGATGCGAGTAATTCTGATGGGTCCGCCGGGAGCAGGCAAAGGTACACAGGCTGAGCAGCTGATCGAGTACTATAAGATCCCGCATATTTCTACAGGCGACATGTTTAGGGCGGCAATCAAAGATCAAACGCCCCTGGGGATAAAAGCCAAAGAATATATGGATGCCGGAGGATTGGTTCCCGATGAGGTAACCATCGGCATTGTAGCGGAAAGAATCAAAAAAGATGATTGCAAAACCGGATTTATGCTGGATGGCTTTCCAAGAACGGCAGCTCAGGCAGACGCACTGGCAAAAATATTGAGCGATCTGAATGTTACCCTGGATGGTGTGGTAAATATCGAAGTAGATGATGAAACTCTTCTGCAAAGACTGACCGGTCGCCGGATTTGCAAAAAGTGCGGGGCAACATACCATATGGTATTTAACCCGCCGGCAAAAGAGGGAGTCTGCGACAAATGCAAAGGCGAGCTGTACCAGCGCAGTGATGATACACTGGAAACGGCCGAGAACCGCCTTAAAGTGTATAATGACCAGACAGAGCCCCTAATTGCTTATTACAGTGAGCAGGGACTTCTTAAAGGGATACAGGGAAAGCAGGATATCAACAAAGTATTGCAAGATATCATCAGTGCTTTGGGGCAATAACATGATTGAGATCAAGACAAAAGACCAAATTGCCCTTATGCGCAAAGCCGGCAGGATCGTGGCGGAAACGCTCGAGATCATGAGAGAGCATGTCCATCCGGGTATGACAACCGGTGAACTGGACAGAATAGCGGAGGACTATATCCGCAAACAGGATGCTATCCCTGCATTTAAAGGATATAACGGCTTTCCGGCGACGTTATGTACTTCCCTCAATGATGAGGTCGTACATGGGATACCCGGTTTAAGAGCACTGCAAAGTGGAGATATTATCAGTATTGATTGTGGGGCGGCAATTCAGGGTTATTACGGAGACGCGGCGGTAACACTGCCTGTCGGAGAAATAGAACCCAGATTAGCGAACCTGCTTAAGATAACTGAAGAATCATTGAAGCTTGGTATCACTCAGGCAATAATAGGAAACCGACTATTTGATATTTCCCATGCTGTTCAAACCTTTGTCGAGAGTAATGGAATGTCGGTGGTGCGGGACTATGTAGGTCATGGAATCGGAAGGAAAATGCATGAAGAACCACAATTACCCAACTTTGGCAGACCCGGCAGGGGGCCGAGACTCGAGGTAGGAATGGCACTTGCAATTGAACCAATGGTGAATCTTGGAGCTTATCAAGTAAAGACCCTTGATAATGGGTGGACTGTAGTGACCAAGGATCGTCAAGCATCAGCACATTTCGAACATACAGTGGCTATTACTGAAAATGGCCCTGAAATATTAACTCGAATTTAGGCACAACCGGAAAAATGTCCAAAGGAGGGATGAAGAGTGTCCAAAGAAGACGTGATTGAAGTAGAAGGAAAAGTTCTGGAACCACTGCCCAATGCAATGTTCAGAGTAGAACTGACTAACGGCCATAAAGTCCTGGCACATGTCTCAGGCAAAATAAGAATGCACTTCATAAGAATTCTTCCAGGAGATAGGGTTACAGTAGAGCTTTCCCCCTATGACCTGACAAGAGGCCGTATCGTATACAGATTTAAGTAAGAAGTGAGGGATTACAGATGAAAGTAAGGCCTTCTGTCAAACAAATTTGCGAAAAATGCAAAATTATCAAACGTCATGGCAAAGTTATGGTGATTTGCGAAAATCCCAAACACAAACAACGCCAAGGATAATGAAGGTTGAGAACAAAGTATCCAAAACAAGAAAATATTTTATATTCAGTTTCGGAATGAAAACATCGAAAATGGGGGTGTAACGAGTAGATGGCACGTATCTCAGGGGTTGATATACCGCGCGACAAACGTGTTGAGATTGCTTTAACCTATATCTACGGGATCGGCAATTCTCAATCGAAGAAAATCCTGGAAAAGACCCAGGTGAGTCCTGATACAAGAGTGAGAGACCTGACAGATGATGAAGTCGCAAGGATCAGGGAAGTCATAGACAAAGAATATATGGTTGAAGGCGACCTCCGCCGTGAAGTTTCCCTAAACATTAAGAGATTAATGGAAATTGGCTGCTACCGCGGAATGCGTCATCGCCGCGGGTTGCCGGTACGTGGGCAGAGAACAAAAACCAATGCCAGAACACGTAAAGGTCCGGCAAGGGCAATTGCCAGGAAGAAAAAGTAAAGGGGGCTTGAACAGTGGCGAAAAAAGTTGTCCGTACCAGAAGAAGAGAACGTAAAAACGTTGAAAGCGGCATTGCGCATATTAAATCAACGTTTAACAACACTATTGTAACCATTAGTGATAACGGCGGAAATGCAATTTCTTGGTCCAGTGCAGGTGCCCTTGGTTTTAAGGGTTCCCGTAAAAGCACTCCGTTTGCAGCCCAGATGGCTGCAGAAACCGCAGCCAAGGCAGCTATGGAGCATGGAATGAAAAATGTAGAATGCTTTGTCAAAGGTCCTGGTTCAGGACGTGAGGCAGCAATCAGAGCGTTACAGGCAGCTGGGCTGGAAGTAAACCTTATTAAAGATGTTACTCCCGTCCCCCATAACGGATGCCGCCCGCCGAAACGCAGAAGAGTTTAAGGAGGTAAGGTTTAAACATGGCAAAATATACGGATTCGGTATGCCGTTTATGCCGACGCGAGGGGATTAAACTTTTCCTTAAGGGCGATCGTTGTTATACCAACAAATGCTCTATAGACCGTCGTCCATACGCTCCTGGAGTGCATGGACAAAGCCGCGGCCGCAAACCAAGCGACTTTGGCATCCAGTTGAGGGAAAAACAAAAAGCTCGTCGTATTTACGGTATTATGGAAAAACAGTTCCGCAGATATTTTGAAATGGCATCGCGCCAAAAAGGGATGACAGGTGAAAATCTGCTTCGTCTTCTGGAAAGACGTCTGGATAATGTCGTTTACAGAATCGGATTTGCGTCTTCCAGAGCAGAGGCCAGACAATTCGTAACCCATGGCCACATTACGGTCAATGGCAAAAGGGTGGATATTGCCTCATATCTGATCAAAGTCGGCGAAGTAATAGCAGTCAATGAAAAAAGCAGAAGCTCCAGCAGAATCAAGGAACTTATTGACACCATGGCTGACCGCAGTGTTCCAGGATGGCTGAGTGCCGACAGCAACAGTGCATCGGGAACCGTGCTGGCATTGCCGTCACGTGAAGACATTCAGATTCCAATTGAAGAACACTTCATTGTAGAGAAATATTCTCGCTAATATTTCCAGGAAAGAAGGTGCATTTCGATGCTCGAAATCGAGAAACCCAATATCGAATGTGTTGAACGGTCTGAAGATAATACCTATGCGAAGTTCGTTATTGAACCTTTGGAGAGAGGATACGGGATCACACTGGGTAACTCTTTGCGACGCATATTGCTTTCTTCTCTGCCTGGGTCTGCAGTTACTTCAGTTAAAATCGAAGGAGTTCTCCACGAATTCTCAACTATTCCCGGTGTGCTGGAAGATGTTACGGAAGTCATTCTGAATATCAAGTCCCTGGCCCTGAAAGGTTATACGGACGAATCCAGAGTACTGCGGCTTGAGTATGAAGGAGAAGGGGTCGTTACTGCAGGAGATATCATTACCGGGCCTGATATCGAAATCCTCAATCCGGATCTGAAGATAGCCACACTGGACAAAGACGGCCGCCTGTTCATGGAAATGACGGTTGACCGTTCCAGGGGATATGTATCAGCGGAAAAGAACAAAAAACCGGAACATGCCATTGGGGTTATTCCCATAGACTCCATCTTTGCACCGATTTATAAAGTCAACTATGCGGTAGAAGATACCCGTGTAGGCATGATGACCGACTTCGACAGACTGACTCTGGAAGTATGGTCAAACGGCAGCATAACACCGGAAGAAGCAACCAGTTTAGCAGCGAAGATTCTTAGTGAGCATCTGCGTCTATTTATCGGACTTACTGATAACCTGGGCAATGTCGAAATCATGGTGGAAAAAGAAGAGGAAGCAAAGGACAAGATTCTGGAGATGACAATTGAAGAGCTTGACCTGTCGGTCAGATCCTACAATTGTCTGAAAAGAGCAGGGATCAACACCGTTGAAGAACTGACTCAGAAAACAGAAGAAGAAATGATTAAAGTACGCAACCTCGGACGGAAATCCCTTGAGGAAGTGGAAAACAAACTTAAGGAATTAAGCCTTGGATTCCGTTCACCTGAGGATTAATTAGCAAAGGGGGATTAAAGTTGGCATACCGTAAGCTCGGAATAAATATGGCACGCAGGAAAGCCCTGCTCAGAAATATCGTTACATCTCTCCTTAAGCATGGAAAGATCGAGACTACTGAAGCAAAAGCGAAAGAACTGAATGCTTTTGCCGAAAAGATGATTACACTTGCCAAAAAAGGTGATCTGGCTGCCAAGCGTCAGGCGATGTCCTTTCTTTTGGATGAATCTGTTGTCATCCAGTTATTTGATCAGATCGGGCCCAAATATGCCGATAGGCAGGGCGGATATACCAGAATAATCAGAACCGGTTTTCGCCGTGGCGATGCTGCAGAAATGGTTCTTGTTGAACTGGTTGATTAATACAGGCTGAAGGGGTCAGGTTACCGAATTGAGTAGCCTGACCTTGTGCGCGCTTTGTTAGGAGTAATCAATGAATAACATTTGCTTGCGTTTAGCCTACGATGGAACACAGTATCATGGTTTTCAAAGCCAACCCGAAGAGCATGGGAAAACCATACAGGGGGAACTGGAGAAAGCCTGGAAGAGACTAGCACAAGAAGAGATCAAAATCGTGACCGCAGGACGAACAGACAAGGGAGTACATGCCGCAGGGCAGGTAATAAACTTTAAGTCCGCGGCGAGAATTCCGCAGGATAAAATTCCTATCGCGATGAACAGCGTCCTGCCGGAAGAGATCAGGATACTGGAAGCAAAATTGGTCGGGGCTGAATTTAATGCCCGGACAAGCGCATATTGGAAAAGATATGATTACAAAATAGAGAATAAACGGACTGCCGATGTATTTACAAGACTGTATTCCCTGCATGAACCGGTACCGCTTGACCTGAATAAGATGCGGCAGGCAGCGGCTCGTATTGAAGGGAAGCATGATTTTAAAACATTTTCAGCGGCCGGAAGCAATGCCAAAAGCTTTGTGCGTACAGTCTACCACTGTAAGGTTCAAAGCAGTAGCGGGTATATCACGGTGACATGCATAGGGAATGGATTTTTATACAACATGGTCAGAATCATTACGGGGACCCTCCTTTATGTAGGAAAGGGCAAGATTGTCCCCGAAGATATGCCAGGCATTTTAAAATCGCGGAACAGAGCCCTTGCAGGCAAAACCGTGTCTCCCGCCGGATTAGTTCTTCGTTATATTGATTATGATGGAAACAGGCCCAGCTCCATATTTGAGGATATAGAGTCAAATGACCTGGAAGACCTGATATAAGCCATTATTGACTTAATAGCCTATTTTAGATAAAATTTAGCAGGAGTCTTTAATCGGACTGTGACCCGAGCCCTCACAACCGATAACAAAGAGAATAGAAGCCAAAACATTTATGCAATTTAAGTTTCAGGAAAAATTGGAGGGAATAATATGACCACTAAGTTTGCAAAAGCCACTGAGGTAGAGCGCAAATGGTATGTCATAAATGCAGAAGCTATCCCCTTGGGCAAAGTGGCTGCTGAAGCCGCCCGCTTATTAAGAGGAAAGCATAAGCCCATTTTCACCCCCAATGTTGATACAGGAGATAATGTGATCATTATCAATGCGAGCAAGACTGTATTAACTGGAGGAAAGCTGGATAAAAAGATGTATCGTTGGCATTCCGGTTATCCGGGCGGTCTTAAACAAATGACCTACAGGGTACTTATGAATAAGAGACCGGAAAGAGCTGTGGAACATGCTGTTAAAGGAATGCTTCCTCATAATAAACTCGGTGCAGCAATGTATAAAAAACTGCATGTCTATCAAGGTCCCGAACATCCGCATCAGGCACAGAAGCCTGAAGTATGGACCATGAAATAGAGAGGAAGGAGGAAAATAATATGGCGGCAGAACTTCAGTACTATGGCACAGGCAGACGTAAAAATGCCATTGCCAGAGTCAGAATAATTGCAGGTGAAGGCAATTTCGTCATCAACAAAAGAGGCTTAAATGAATATCTCGGCAAAAAGACTCTGGAGATGATCGTAAAACAGCCTTTGGAAATTACCGAAACAATTGGCAAGTATGATGTCATTGCTCTTGTCCATGGAGGTGGCACATCAGGCCAGGCCGGCGCGCTGAGAATGGGCATTGCCAGGGCATTGCTCAAAGCAGATATTAGTCTCCGTCCGGCACTGAAAAGAGCAGGATTCCTTACCCGTGACCCAAGAATGAAGGAGCGTCGCAAATACGGCCTGAAAAAAGCCCGTAAAGCTCCGCAATTCTCCAAACGTTAATTTCAAGGAAATAGTGAAACCCTCAAACCTGCATGGTTTGAGGGTTTTTGATGTCAAATCCGGGTTATTATGCGCCTATAGGACTATCAAATTCAATATTTATTGTAGTTTTCATACCCATTGCTTCCATAACGGTTTCAATTTTTTCTGTCGTTGCTCCATAGTATTCGTGTCTTTCATCCCTTGACACTTGTGACTCTTTAACGCCTAATTTACTTGCTAGTTCTGATTGTGTCATCCCTAAATAAATTCTAAATGCAATAAGCGTTTTTCCAATGTCTGTGAACTTATAGATTGGGTTAAATGAACCTCGTTTTATTTTCTCGTAGTACTCTACTTCAGCTTTTAATTGTTCATGGAATGATATTAGGGGCTGTATTGCCATACTTATTTGCTCAGGATTTAACCCCATTTTTTCAAATCGTTTTTTTTCACTAATAATGAATTCTTGGTCTTGTTTTAATTTTTCAACAGCTTTTTGATATGCTGGCTCATTCTTAATCATTTGATTTCACTCCTTATTTTATAATTCTATTCCGACAGTGTGTAGTTGATTTACCAGGATGCTTAAATTATTTACTAACATTAGACGTTTCTGATAATTCCATGGGGTACCGGTCTCGGTCCACGTACGAGTAAAGAATTCATTAATTGTTCTATAGTCATTGGGTAATCTTTGGGAGCTAAAATCCCGTCATCAGTAAATTGTAATGACATTTCTAATTCCCCAATCTAAAAGTTATACACTTAGGATAACATAACCATATAGTTAACTTAACATATTTGTTAAGACATTGCTAGTATATGTAACATAATTTCTTTTGTCAACATTCGAAAGTTTAGAGAATATTAACTGAAAAAATTGTATAAACATTTACAAGACTTTATACATACTACACTCATATGACACAAAAAAGCCGGAAGTCTGCTTGACGAAAAAAGAAGAAGAAATTATACTATAGACAGTAATTAAGGGGAGTAGCTCTACAGCAAAGTCGTCAGTACGGGATTTTATCTCCGGCTTTGTTGACAATGTAACAAGTTGTAAGCAAGACCTTATCCAAACGGTAAGTTATTTTTGTGGCCTGCCGTACGGAGAAGGTCATTATTTTTTTGTAGGGAAGGAGTCGGGTTTTTAAAGGATTTAAGAAATACTGGTTTGCATAAAAAATAATTATAAATAAAACTCTCCCGGAAAGAATAAAATATCTATGCTTAATATCATTAAGGAGTGTATATTGATGGATTTTCTCAGTACGGATTTTTGGTCGGCATTATTTGCTATCGTTGTCACGGATTTGGTATTGGCCGGAGATAATGCGATTGTGATTGGATTAGCCGCGAGAAACCTACAGGCGAATCAACAAAAGAAAGTTATTGTTTGGGGAACATTGGGAGCTGTTATTGTTCGCTCCCTATTAACCTTAGCTGTGGTATGGCTGCTGAAAATCCCCGGCTTGCTGCTGCTGGGAGGGGGGATGTTAATTTGGATCGCGTATAAGCTGCTTGTAGAAGATAAAAAGCAGGATACGGTGAAGCCGGGAGAAAGCTTATGGGGTGCAATCAAAACAATTATTATTGCTGATGCAGTTATGGGGCTGGATAACGTCCTGGCTGTAGCGGGTGCGGCCCATGGGAGTTTTCTGTTAGTAGTTTTGGGGCTATTAATTAGTGTTCCCATTGTTGTTTGGGGAAGTACAATTATTCTTAAATGGGTGGAACGTTTCCCGATAATCATTTATTTCGGAGCGGGAGTGCTGGCTTGGACAGCCTCAAAAATGATTGCGGAGGAGCCGTTCTTAGCTCATTTCTTTGAGACGAATAGTTTACTGAAATGGGGATTGAGCCTGGCCATCATTGCAGGAGTCATATTCGTTGGGAAAAGTTCCAACCAAAAACGAAATAACCAAATTGCTGATCAAAGCTGAATTTTCTTTAGTCTAAGGAATCAGCCGAAAAAAGGATCTGCCAAAAAATATGAGGGGTGTTGAATATGAAAAAAATCTTGGTACCGATTGATGGCTCAGCCGGTTCCGATAAAGCGGTCCGTCTGGCCATCACGCTCGTTCACGAAGGGGATACGGAGATCATTTTGTTGAATGTCCAATCCAATTACAATACTCCGAATGTAAAGCGGTTTTTTAGTCAGGAACAAATCCAAGCCTTTCAGAAAGAACAGAGCAAAGAGATCTTTGACCGGACACTTCAGATCACCCAAGAGCATCCGATTACGGTTCGCACCACATTAAGACTCGGAGATCCCGGTAAAGAGATCTGTGATGAAGCAAAAGAAAGTTCTGTCGATTTTATTGTCATGGGATACAGGGGGCTGGGAACCGTCAAACGTGCAATCCTGGGCAGTGTGGCAACTCAAGTTCTTCACGAAACAACTTGTCCGGTAATGATTGTTCCGTAAGGAAACGGGATTGAAAGATCATGAAGAATGTAAAGCGGTTCATTCTTGTTTATCGGGCAAGACATCAACCGCTTTGTGCGTATGAACCATTTGAAATTCTGGTCTGATTGTGCTCAGACTCTTTTTTTTCGTCCACAGAATATCAGAGCCGAATCCCCCATAAGTATAGTGTTGAAGGGGGATGTGCAATGCGGAGAAAGAAGAACAATGATAAGAATTTTGCGGATAGAATAAGAAGGAAAAAGGTTAACCTTATAGATTCAACCAAAATATTAATTTTGAGGAAGAGAGTTCTTAAGATTGCCATAGCTGTATCAACCCTGGTGCTTTTTGTTACGATCGGTGGTATTTGGGGTGTCAGCAAAACGACCAGCAGGGAAAGGATGGAAACAGAGAATACTCCCGGGATTGGCTCCGCATTGTCCAATTTGACGGTGGCTGTAGATGCCGGGCATGGGGGTGTCGATCCGGGGGCTGTAGGAGCAGGGAAGAGTCTGGAGAAGGATGTAACCCTGGCAATTTCCCAAAAACTGCAGGTCCTTCTGATCCAGGCGGGGTGTAATGTGGTGATGATCAGGGATACCGATTGTGATTTTGGGACTGGCTCCAATCTGCTGCAGAGGAAAAGGGAGGATTTGGCCTACCGCACACAAAAGGCTTTTGATGCGGATATCTATCTGAGTATTCACGCCAACAGTTTCCCGGACAGGAGCCAGCATGGGGCCCAGGTATTTTATCATTCTGAATCTCCCGAAGGGAAAACGGTGGCGGAGCTGGTCCAGGAAAGCCTGAATCAGGTTGCTGCTCGCAAGAGGATTGCCAAAGCCAATCAAAGTTATTTTATTTTAAAAAAGACCAACCAAATTGCGTTGACGATTGAAGTAGGCTTTATCTCCAACCAGGAGGAGGAAAAGAAATTAGGGCAGCAAGAATACCAGGAAAGATTGGCTATGGCTATTTTGGAAGGGATATCGAAATATTATAATAACAAGTAAACGTATAGGAAAAGAGCAGGTGTCAGATCAGATCAGAGCGTAAATAGGAGGAAGTTCCCGCACGATACCGAATAAACAGAAAAAAGCTCAAGCCGGCGGAGAAAACCGTTTGGGACCAGTATGACAAACGGCCGGTAACGTACATAGATAGACCTGACAGATTAAAAATATATTTCCATAAGCCATTAAATTCAGAGTATAATTGACAGGGAAAAGGGATTCTGGGAAGCATCATACCCGATTTGGAGTATTGAATATGGACGGAACCAAGATCCGGATGATCAGAGAAATCGATAAAAATGCTGAAGCTCTCTGGCAGATTGCCACGGAGATCGGGCTTAACCCGGAAGAAGGTTTCCGGGAGTTTAAGGCAGTCAAGCTCCTCACCGCTTGTCTGCAAGCTAACGGCTTTCAGGTAGAAAGACCTGTTGGCGGTATGGAGACTGCTTTTCTGGCCAGATTCAAAAGAGGGAAAGAAGGCCCCAAGATTGCGTTTTTGGCTGAGTATGATGCCCTGCCTGAAATTGGGCACGGCTGCGGTCATAACCTTATTGGCACCGCCAGTGTGGGGGCAGCGGTTTCTTTAAGCAAAATGCCTGAAGTCGCCGGAGAAATATGGGTTGTCGGAAGCCCGGCAGAGGAGACCAGCGGGGGCAAGGTTCTGCTGGCTGCTCAGGGTGTATTTGCCGGTGTCGATGCCGCTTTGATGTTTCACCCCGGAACCTGCAATACGATCGAGATATCCAGTCAGGCTCTGGATGCGATTGAGATTACCTACTTAGGAGAGGCTGCCCATGCCGCTTTATCCGATCGTTTTGGGATCAATGCCCTTGATGCGATGATCGGGTTGTTTGTTTTGCTCGGCAAATTGAAAAAGGACCTTTGTGAGGGTGAGAAGATAGACGGCATTATTATAGAGGGCGGCAAGGCCCCGAATATTGTTCCGGATAAAACGGTCGGGAAATTTTATCTGCGGGCAACGGACAGGAAAAAGCTTGATCAGATTAAGGAGCATGTTCTTGATTGCGCTGTTAAGGCGGCCCAAGAGGTTGGGGCCCAAATGCAATGGCGTTATTTTGAGCATTCCTATCAAGAAATGATCAGTAACAGTACTTTGGCCAAATCTTTTCAGGAGAATTTGGAGCAATTGGGCATCACTGAGATTGAACCGCCTCAGACTATGCTGGGGTCGGTAGATATGGGTAATGTCAGCCTGCAGGTGCCGGCTATCCATCCGTATCTGCAGATGGGGGACGGGATGTACATCGCTCATACTAAAGAATTTGCCGGTGCTGCTGTTGGGCAGGCAGGGAGAGAGGTTCTTTTCATCGCGGCTAAAGCTTTAGCGATGACGGGATGGGACATTTTGACGGATGAACAATTTTTGTTTGATCTTAAACAAGAATTTCAAAAAACAAAGACAAATAAAACCCGATAAGGACTATTGTATAATTATTCTATACATAGTATAATTATTGAATCATATTGAATGAAGGTGTTCACGATGAAAATTGGTATATTAGGAGCAACCGGATATACAGGCCACGAATTGATCAGGATTCTGCGCGGACATTCTGAGGCTGAGATTGTTTATCTTGGATCTTCAGGGTCGGCAGGCCAAAAGATAGCCGATATCTATCCCGGTCTTAACGAGATAGTGGATAATAATCTGGAAAGTGACCAGGAAGTCCCGGAAGAAATCGAAGTGCTGTTTTGTGCACTTCCCCATGGAATTACAGCAGGCCGGGCCGAGAAGTATCTTGACCGCCAGATCAAAGTCATTGATCTGGGGGCGGATTTTCGTCTGAAGGATAAGAATATTTATGAGGCTTGGTATAAAACCAGCCATGCCAGCCCCCATTTGCTGGCGGAAGCGGTATACGGTATTCCGGAGCTGAACAGAGCGGAGATTGCCGGGAAGCGGCTGATCGCTAATCCCGGCTGTTATCCCACTGCCACCCAATTGGCTTTAGTGCCTTTACTCAAGGACAAACTGCTCAAGAGCGATTCGATCATTGTCGATGCCAAATCAGGGGTATCGGGTGCCGGGCGTGGGACAAACCTGGGTGTTCATTTCAGTGAAGTCAATGAAAATTTTAAAGCCTATGGAGTTGCGACCCACCGCCATACGCCGGAAATAGAACAGGAACTGAGCAAAGCGGCAGGAGAAGATATTCTGATCAATTTTACACCTCATCTGGTTCCGATGACCAGAGGGATCCTGACCACCATCTATGCATCGGCTGCTGAAGGGGTGGAAGAAGGGGACTTGCTGCAGTCCTGGCAAACCGTTTATGCAGATGAACAGTTTGTGCATCAGATGCCCGGGGGAGAATGGCCTCAAACGAAATATGCTTATGGCAGCAACCATGTATTTATGCAGTTGAAGCTGGACAAGAGAACGGGCAGAGTGATTCTCGTAGCGGCTCTGGATAACCTGGTCAAGGGCGCGTCCGGCCAGGCGGTGCAGAATATGAATATTCTGTTTGGCTTGCCTGAAGAAACAGGTCTCAAGACCAATGGGATGTGGCCTTAAAAGGGATGGAAGGTAATTTGGGGGTTATAGAAATGAAGATCAAAAACATTGAAGGCGGTGTTGCGGCACCTGAGGGCTATTATGCCGCCGGTGTGCGGGCCGGTATCAAATATAAGGATAAATATGATCTGGCAATCATCATGTCAAAGGTAAAAGCGAAAGCCGCCGCTGTTTACACCAGGAATTTGGTCAAAGCCCATCCATTGCTGCTTAACATGCAGCATCTTACAGACGGTGAGGCTCAGGCCATTGTCGTCAATAGCGGCAATGCCAATGCCTGTATGGGTGAACCCGGGGAAAAAGCTGCTTTGGAGATGGCTGTGCAAACAGCCAAAGAGCTGGGGTTAAAAACGGAAGACATCCTGGTGGCATCAACGGGAGTGATCGGTCAGCCGATGCCGATGGAAAAGATTATTCCGGGGATCGCTAAGGCAGCGGCATCTGTTCAGGAGCTGCTGCAAACAGAGCCGGATCGGGAAACCAAAGCAGGAACAGCGCATGAGGCCGCTTTGGCCATTATGACCACAGATCTGGTTCCCAAGGAAAAAGCTTATGAACTGGAGTGTGCAGAGGGAACCGTCAAACTGGGGATTATCGCCAAAGGTTCGGGAATGATTCATCCCAATATGGGCACAATGCTTTGTTTTATCACAACTGACGGCGCTTTTGATTCAGAGGTGTTAGGCAAACTGCTCAAAGAAGCAGTCGATAAAAGCTTCAATATGGTGACAGTTGACGGAGACACCAGTACAAACGATATGGTTTTACTTTTGGCCAATGGCCGGTCCGGAATCCGACCGCAGGGAGAGGAACTGCGGCAGTTTAGGGAAATGCTGGATCATGCTTGTGTGGCTATGGCAAAGGCAATTGCCCGCGATGGCGAGGGTGCGACCAAATTGATCGAGGTTCAGGTCAATGGGGCAGGTACGGTGAAAGATGCCGGGCAAATTGTCAAAAGCGTCTGTTCGTCCAGCCTGGTTAAAACAGCCATTTACGGCCAGGATGCCAACTGGGGACGGATATTGTGCGCGGCCGGCTACTCCGGGGCGGTATTTGACCCCGAAGGAACAAGCATTTATCTGAATGGACTGCAGGTAGCTCAGGATGGCAGAGCAATCCCGTTTTCTGAGGATGAAGCTTTGGAATTGCTGAAAAACCAGGAGATCGTCATCCGCATAGACCTTAAAGACGGCCAAGAAAATGCCGTAGGCTGGGGATGTGACCTCACTCATAAATATGTGGATATTAATGCCGATTACAGGACCTAAATAGAAATTTATAACGGAAGTCCGATAAATTAGAGAATGAGCGGGTGTTTGGATGCCGAAAATCAATGATCTGGAAAAAGCCAATATTCTGATTGAAGCTTTACCTTATATTCAGAAATTCAAAGGGTCGACAGTTGTGATTAAATATGGCGGTCATGCTATGGTCGATCAGGACCTGAAAAGCAAGGTCATGCTGGATATTATTTTATTGCAGCTCGTGGGCATCAGGCCGGTGATTGTGCACGGCGGGGGCCCGGAAATCAATGCCATGCTGGAGAGAGTGGGCAAAGAGAGTACCTTTGTCAGGGGACTGCGAGTGACAGATGAAGAAACCATGGAAATTGCGGCTATGGTTCTCGTCGGCAAACTGAACACAGAAATTGTCTCAATGCTCAATAATGCCGGAGGCAAAGCAGTGGGGCTCAATGGTCAGGACGCGCGTCTTCTGGTTGCCGGGAAGAAACCCTTAAAAGTCGAGAAAGAAGACGGGGAAATAGAGCATGTCGACTTGGGTTATGTCGGTGAAGTCAAACAGGTTTCACCGGAAATCATGATCAGTCTCTTGAGTCAGGGATATATTCCGGTCATTTCACCTATCGCCGGCGGCGAAAACGGAGAAAGCTACAATGTCAATGCCGATACGGCTGCCGGAAAAATCGCCGGGGCTTTGGGAGCGGATAAATTTTTTCTCCTTACTGATGTCAAAGGGGTGATGAAGGATTTGCATGATCCCGGCTCATTGATTTCTGTGATCGAGAAGACAGAGGTTGATGAACTGATCAGGGCAAAAATATTAACCGGCGGCATGATTCCCAAGGTCGAATGCGGCGTAAATGCCCTGAACGAAGGGGCGGGTTCAGTACACATCATTGACGGCCGGGTACCCCATGCGATTTTACTGGAGCTTTTCACCGACGGCGGTATCGGGACAATGATCAAATAACCCGGACAATCATAAAAGGATGAAGAAGGTGGAACAAATGAAGGAGACAAAACAGATGTCGACTGATCAAATACTTCTTGACGGTCAAGAATATGTGATGAATACCTATGGCCGCCTGCCCATGGCGTTGGTCAAAGGGCAGGGAACAAGGGTTTGGGACAGTGATGGCAAAGCTTATTTGGATTTTGTGACCGGGCTGGCGGTGACTTCTCTTGGACATTCTCATCCGGAGGTTGTGGAAGCGATTAAGGAGCAGGCTGAACAGATCATCCATTCCTCAAACTTGTATTGGATCCCCAATCAAGTCAGGCTGGCCGAGCTTCTCGCCGAAAATTCCTTTGCGGATAAAGTGTTTTTCTGCAACAGCGGCGCCGAAGCCAATGAGGGGGCGATTAAGCTTGCCCGCAAGTATGCCAAACTCAATTTCGGTAACCACAAAACCGAAATCGTATCTTTGAAAAATTCTTTTCATGGTCGTACGCTGGCAACATTGACGGCGACAGGACAGACCAAATATCAGAACTATTATGACCCCCTGCCGCCGGGATTCTCCTATGCCGAACTGAATAATTCCGAAGAGCTTGATTCTGCGGTAACGGAAAATACTGCTGCGTTAATCATTGAGCCCATCCAGGGAGAAGGCGGAGTATATCCCGTAACGCAGGAGTTCATCCAGAAAGCGCGGGAGATTTGTGATCAAAAGGGTGTCCTATTGATTTTTGACGAGGTTCAATGCGGTGTGGGCCGGACGGGCAAGCTTTTTGCTCATGAATGGTTCGGGGTTACCCCGGATATCATGAGTGTGGCCAAGGCCTTGGCCAATGGAGTTCCCATTGGCGCTGTTCTGGCCACAGACAAAGCAAGCTGTTTTCAGCCGGGGGACCATGCCTCTACTTTCGGCGGCAATTTCCTGACAACTGCCGCCGCCTGCAAAGTCATGGAGATCATGACGGCAGAAGGATTTCTGCAAGGGGTGCGGAAGAAAGCCGGGTATTTCAGGGACAAACTCCAGGGGCTTGCCGATAAGTATGGCCTGACGGAAGAAGTAAGGGGACTGGGTTTTATCCTTGGTCTGCCGGTTGGCAAAATTGGTCCGGACATCGTTCGTTCCTGCAGTGTCAAAGGATTGCTGATTAATTGTGTCGGAGGGGAGACCCTGCGTTTCCTGCCGCCCCTGACAGTTTCCTATGAAGAGATTGACGAGGCCATAAGCTTGCTTGATCAAGCCTTTGGTGAAAATCCGGCTGAATGATATTTGCTGAAATACTATTTGATAGAAGGAAGAAGATGTTGCAAAAATTTTTGTTGCAAAGGAACCTGTTGCAGAAATAATCTATCAGAGAAATGAGGTGCGGCCGCTTTGCAGTGCGCGCTGGTTTTGGAAACAGGAAAAGTGTTCTGCGGTGAATCCTTTGGCGCTGTCGGAGAGGCTAAGGGGGAAATCGTTTTTAATACAGGGATGACAGGATACCAGGAGGTGCTTACCGATCCGTCTTATGCTGATCAGATTGTGTGTATGACCTATCCTCTTATTGGCAACTACGGCATCAATGCTGAGGATGACCAGTCAGGAAAGATACAGGTTCGGGGCTTTATCGTCAAAGAAGCTGCGGCAAGCCCCAACCATTGGCAGATGCAGTCCATTCTTTCCAAAAAACTGGCTCAATCAGGGATAGTCGGGATCATGGGCATTGATACAAGAGCGTTGACCAGGCATATCAGAGAGCACGGTGTGCTTAAAGGCTTGATCACAAACCATCTTCATGATCTTGAAAAAAAGGCTTCTGATTTGAAGGACTGGCACAATACCAGAGGGATTGTAGCGGAAGTCAGTACAGATAAGAGCTATATTGTACCAAGCGCTGGATCCTGCCCCCGAAAATTTCGGGTTGTGGCCATGGATTTCGGGATAAAGGGTAATATTCTTGAAACAATGTCTCAGAAGGGGTTTGAAGTCACCGTGGTTCCTTATCATACGAAATCAGCCGATATTCTGGCTTTTCAGCCGGATGGGGTTTTTTTGTCCAACGGTCCCGGAGATCCCAAGGATGTACCTCAAGCCATAGAAACAATTAAAGAACTGGCGGGCAAGACTCCGGTTTTCGGAATCTGTCTTGGGCACCAGCTCCTTGCTCTTGCCCTGGGTGGTGATACGTATAAGCTGAAGTTTGGCCACAGGGGAGGCAATCAGCCTGTGCAGGATTTACGAACAGGCAGGGTGACGATTACTTCTCAGAATCACGGGTATGCGGTCAGTGAAAAATCCCTGGCCAATACCTTATTGCAGGTTACCCAGATCAACTTAAATGATAAAACAATTGAGGGCCTGGCGCACAGCGAATGGCCCCTTTTTTCGGTGCAGTATCACCCGGAGGCCGGTCCCGGACCCAGTGATTCCCTTTATTTGTTTGACCGGTTTGCCCGGCTGATGGAGAAGGGAGGGTCTGGTTATGGGGCTTAATCCAGCGTGGAAAAGAGTAATGGTTATCGGCTCCGGTCCGATTGTGATCGGACAAGCAGCTGAATTTGATTACGCAGGGACTCAGGCCTGCAAGGCCCTGAAAGAAATCGGGCTGGAAGTAATCCTGGTCAACAGCAATCCGGCGACCATCATGACTGATGTTCAGATGGCGGATAAAACCTATATTGAGCCGCTTGTCCCTCAGACTTTGGAGAAAATATTAGCCAAAGAAAAGCCCGACGCTTTGCTGCCGTCACTGGGTGGACAGACCGGTCTGAACCTCGCTATGGAGCTGCAGAATCAGGGCATCCTTGCGAAATACGGTGTAGAGTTGATTGGCTGTACTGCCGAAACGATTTATAAAGCCGAAGACCGTGAGGCGTTTAAAGAAATGATGCTGGATATTGCCGAACCCGTGGCCGAGAGCAGTATCGTCGGCACCCTGGAAGAAGGAGACCAATTTGCAGAAAAGATCGGCTATCCGGTTATCGTCAGACCGGCTTATACACTCGGGGGCACCGGCGGCGGAATAGCCTGCGGCAAGAAGCAGCTGAGGGAAATCCTGACCAGGGGCTTGCAGGCCAGTCCGATCAACCAGTGCCTGCTGGAACAGAGTGTTGCCGGCTGGAAGGAAATTGAGTATGAAGTCATGCGTGATGCTGAAGACAATTGCATTACCGTATGTAACATGGAGAACCTTGATCCGGTGGGGATACATACAGGAGACAGCATTGTTGTAGCTCCTTCCCAGACCCTTACGGACAGGGAATATCAGATGCTGCGCGCGGCATCATTGAAAATCATCCGTGCGCTGAAGGTCAATGGAGGATGCAATGTGCAATATGCCTTGAATCCGGAAAGCCGGGAATATGTTGTGATCGAAGTCAATCCCCGGGTCAGCCGTTCCAGTGCCTTGGCGTCCAAGGCCACAGGGTATCCGATTGCCAAAATGGCTGCCCTCCTGGCAGTGGGCTTTACTCTGCCTGAACTGACCAATCCGGTGACAGGCCATACCAGCGCATGTTTTGAGCCGGCCTTAGATTACATTGTAATGAAGTTCCCGCGCTGGCCGTTTGATAAGTTCCCTGCTGCCGACAACAGGCTGGGCACCCAGATGAAGGCGACAGGTGAGGTCATGGCCTTAGACCGTACCTTGGAGGGGTCACTTCTGAAAGCAATCAGGTCTCTGGAGATCGGAGCGGTTGGGTTGAGTATCCCGGGCGCGGGCAGATGGACGGATATTGAGATAGAAGATAAGCTGTCCAATGCGGATCACGAACGTTTTTTTGCGATTGCCGAGGCTTTCCGGCGGGAGTGGACAGTAACGGAGATTGAAGAATTGACCAAAATAGACCGGTTCTTCCTCCAGAAAATCAAAGGTTTGGCTGAGCTGGAAAAAAGGCTGAAAACTGAGGAGTTAAAGCCACCTCTGCTGAGTGAAGCCAAAGCCAAAGGTTTTTCGGATACGGCCATAGCCAAACTGACAGGGATCAAGGAAGAGATTGTCCGAGCCCGCAGAATAGAGGAGGGAATCATTCCGGTCTATAAGATGGTTGATACCTGTGCAGCTGAGTTTGTATCGGAAACCCCTTATTATTATTCCACCTATGAGGAAGAAGATGAGGCAGAGGTCAAGGACGGACCGAAGATCGTTGTGCTTGGCTCCGGTCCAATCCGTATCGGCCAGGGCATCGAATTCGATTACTGCTCGGTACATGCCTTGTGGGCACTGCAGGAAGCCGGTGTGGAATCCATCATCATCAATAATAATCCGGAAACCGTTTCCACTGATTTTGATACCGGGGACAAATTGTATTTTGAACCGTTAACAACTGAAGATGTCCTCCATGTCGTGATAAAGGAAAAAGCAGACGGGGTATTGGTCCAGTTTGGCGGCCAGACAGCAATCAACCTTGCCGAGCCTTTAAGTAAAGCCGGGGTAAAAATCTACGGGACATCTTTCAATGCCATTGATTTGGCAGAGGACAGAGAGAGATTTGCGGCAATGCTGGATGAACTGGGAATCCTGCAGTCGGAAGGGAGAGCGGCCACAAGTGTCGAGGCAGCCAAACAAATTGCCGATGAACTTGGCTTTCCGGTTCTGGTCAGGCCTTCTTATGTTATTGGCGGCCGGGCTATGCAGGTAGTCTCCAATCTTAAAGAGTTGGAGGATTATCTGAGACAAGCGATCAATATTTCTCCGGAACACCCTATCCTTGTGGATAAATACCTGCAAGGCAAAGAATGTGAGGTTGATGCGGTATCTGATGGAGAAACAGTTGTCATTCCCGGGGTGATGGAGCATATCGAGAGAGCCGGAGTTCATTCCGGAGACAGCCTGGCGGTTTACCCTCCGCAAAGCCTGACTCTGAATGAAATCCGCCAGATAGAGAGCATTACATGCCGGATCGCCGAAAAAATGGGGGTCCGAGGACTGATCAATATTCAGTTTGTGGTTGTACACGGCTGGGTATACGTTCTGGAGGTTAATCCCCGGGCAAGCAGGACCATCCCGATTCTCTCCAAGGTCACAAATGTTCCGATGGTCAAACTGGCTGTTCAGGTGGCGTTAGGGAGCAAATTATCCGAACTTGGCTATAAAAATGGCTTAGTCCCTGAGGTGCCTTATGTCGTCGTCAAGGCCCCTGTCTTTTCTTTTGAAAAGCTGACAAAGGTCGAGACTTCACTTGGTCCGGAAATGAAATCGACAGGCGAGGTACTGGGTATGGATACCTGTTTTGCCCATGCGTTAGCCAAGGCTTTTGCAGGGGCACAAATAGAACTGCGGGACAAGGGACGCATCCTGGTTTCAGTCGGTCCCGACGAATTGCCGGAAGCGATGGCTGTGGCCAGAGACTTTGCCAGCCTTGGGTTTAAGCTGAAAGCTACCGCAGACTCCTGCAGAGCACTGGAGCTTTGCGGTTTGCAGGCTGAAGAAGTATCTGAAGGAAATGAAGCCCTTCAGGATGCGATCAGAAGACAAGAGTTTTCCTTTATCCTCAGCACACCCGCCAAAGGGAAATCGACCGAGCGCATGGGTTATCTTCTGAGAAGACTGGCAGCCGAACATCATGTTCCATGCTTTACTTCCATGGATACGGCCAGAGCTGTCCTCAGGGCCTTGGGTAAGCTCCGGGTCGATGTCCGCTCAGAAAATCTGACTTTACAGGAATATATAGAGACCATAGAGCAACAGTCTGGTCGGACAATGGGATAGTCCGGTTGGAGAGAAAAAAACCGCCGGCAGGCGGTTTTTTTAAGCGAATAAGCATGAAGTGTGCTTAATGGTAATTTCTTGAAATTGTTTTTTAGACTATTTTCAATTTTATGATTTAAAAAGCTCCATATTTAACATAATTAAAGAGAGTAGAAAAGAATAAATAAAAATGCTCAACAATAATTACCTTATAAGTTAAAAACCCTTGGAATTATAGCAATCAGCCTTATTTTTTATATTATCCGGCAAATGTAGGTTGTTATTTTTAAATTTGTCGCTTGAACGGAATGTTTCATTGTATAATATCATAAAAATTAAAATAAATTGTAAAAACTACATGAAATTGCAAAAAAGTTCATGGTGGAAATCAAAAAAAAGAAAGACTAAAATCGTGAAACAGCAGCCATAAAATACACAAATATGCTTATTAATGCATAAATATTAGCATGAAACCTTAAAAAGGGGATGAAAAAATGATCAGTTTAAGGTATGATAATTTTGAACGCTGTAAACAGATGATTTGATTGAGTAAGCTATGTTTCATGATTAAGATATTGTTCAGTAAAGAAAGGAATTGAAAAGGATGAAAATGTCCCAGCGTGTTCTCAGAATCAAGCCATCGGCAACGCTAGCCGTGGATGCCAAGGCCAAGGAGCTGAAACGTCAGGGGAAAAACGTGATTTCATTCGGGTCCGGGGAGCCTGACTTTACATCTCCCGCAGGAGCGATGAAATATGCGGAAGAAGCGATTAAAAGAGGCGAGACCCACTATACTCCTAATCCAGGCATTTTAGAGCTGAGAGAAGAAATATGCGCTTATTATGGGAGCCGTTTTGGTCTTACATATGAGCCCAGTCAGGTCGTTGTGGCTTCAGGGGCCAAACCCAGTATCTACGAAGCTTTAGCCGCTATTGTAGACCCCGGGGATGAAGTTGTTCTGATGGCCCCTACCTGGGTCAGTTATATTGAACAGGTGGGCTTGGTTGATGGCAAAACAGTAATTGTAGATACCGTAAACAACGGCTTTATGCCTAAGATAGAGGATATCGAAAAAGCCCTGACAGCAAAAACGGTTGCTTTGCTTTTAAATTCACCATCTAATCCCAGCGGCATGATGTTCAATGAGGAGATGATCCGCCAAGTCGGTAAGCTGGCGATTGAGCATGATCTATGGGTGATCTGGGATGAGATTTATGAACAACTGGTTTATGACGGAGTCCAGCATTATAATCCGGTGCAGCTTATGCCGGAATTGAAAGATCGGACCATTATCATTAATGGAGTTAGTAAAGCTTATGCCATGACCGGGTGGAGAATCGGCTACTCCATTGCGCCGAAAGAAGTTGCGGCCAAAATCAGCAATTTTCAAAGTCATTTGACATCCAATCCCGCCGCTGTCTCCCAGTGGGCCGCATTAGGGGCCATGAGGGAAAGCGGAGAAGATGTCATCAGGATGCGGCGGTCCTTTGAGCAAAGACGGGATCTGATCTGCAGCTTGCTGGCAGATATGCCCCACATTGAGTTTCCCAGACCTGAGGGGGCGTTTTATGTATTTGTCGATATTCGCAAATGTTTAGGTAAACAATATGCCGGCAAGGTGTTAATCGATGATTTGGCTTTTTGTGATCAGCTTCTGGATTCGGAGTTGGTTGCGGTTGTTCCGGGAAGCGCGTTTCTGACACCCGGTTATATCCGCCTTTCCTATGCTTGTTCCGAAGAAACGATTAAAGAAGGGATGAAAAGATTAAAACGTTTCCTGGAGCAAATAAAGTAAACAAACAGCAAAACCGCAAGTCAGATAAACGGCAGAAGAAACGCGGGATAATAAACATTGAAATGAATCAGAACAGGGACAGAAAGAAAAGGGTTGCCTCCGGCCATGGCCGGGAGACAGCCCTTTATTTCATTATCGATCAAAGCGTTAGACAGGGAAACGAATGGCTGTGATAAAGACGACCGACGCACGGAGGGAAGGCTGCTCCGCTTCCAGGTATTCAGAAACCTGTTTTTGCAGCTCGGCTAAAGCTTCTTCTACCGTGACGGCTTTGGCGGTCAGATCATAATCCTCGCAATAGGCGACATAATGACCGTCAAACTTACTGATAAGTACATTGACTTTTATCTCCATAGCTCCACCTCATCTTTGTACTGAAAACAGACCCATAATACTATATGATGAGGCAGGATTTTTTGAACGGTAGTCTAGAAAGAAAATTTTTCCCGCTAAAAATTGAAAGTCGGGTTTGCAGACAAGATTCCATAAGCAAATAAAGAAGCAAAAATCAGCAGCCAGATTATCGGCTTTAAGAATGAACGTTTATCAAGGAGAATAGTGGCCCCAAAGCCAATCAGGAAAAGCGGCCACAGTTTCTTGACGGAGTAAGTAAGGACATGAGCAATAGAAAAAGAGAATAAATTCAGATTGCTGAGAAGCCAGAGCACACCAATGACAATAGCCACTATTCCTAATGGATAGTTTTTTTTCACTTGTCGGTCCTCCTCGTGCCCAGAAGCAAATAAAGGCCAAAGGCAATTAAAGCTACAGGCAGAATTAATTTCAGATTAAACCAGGCAAAGAATTCCCTGCAAAGGAAAAGCAGACCTGAGCCCAGCAGAACAAAGGCAAAGATTTTCTTTCTTTTTTCTGAGTCCTGCTGATCCTCATCAGGGACGTTTGGGGGACCATCAGTACAGGAAAGAGAGGTTTGGTCAAGGTTGTTTTCTTCAACAGGAATTAACAGCCAGGCAATGACATAGGCAAAAAAACCTAAACCTCCGCCGAAAAAGGCCAATAATAAAATCAGCCTGACAATGATCGGGTCAAGATCAAAGTATTCGGCAATACCTCCGCAGACACCGGCAATCATACAGTCCGTTCGTGAACGGAAAAGCTTTTTACTCATACATTTTCCCTCCTTTTGTTAGCTTATGAGGTTTAAAGCTGTTTTACTCGGACAGGTGAGGAGCGTAAAGTATTTTCTTTTTAATCTTATCATAAAACTTTTTCAGCAACCTGCAAAGATACAATCTGAAAGATCCGGTAAAGATCAGGCGGTATGACCGGATAACGGCTTCCAGACTGCATAATTCACGGGATAAATGGAACAATAATTCTGCCATTAAGCAAAGGAGGATTTTTCGCTTATGTCAGAATTGGTTCACTTGGGGATAGATATTGGCTCAACAACCATTAAGGTTGTTGTGCTTGATGATAAAGGAGCTCTGCTTTTCAGCAGGTACCGCAGACACCTTGCCGATATTTACGGAACGCTGAAAGATATGCTGGAAGACGCGGAAGAAGTCATCGGACGGAAGAAGCTGACAGCGGCAATTACAGGATCAGGGGGAATCGCAGTTGCGGAATTACTGGAGGTTCCTTTTATTCAGGAGGTGCTCGCGGGAAATAAGGCGGTGCAAAGATTTATTCCCGGCACGGATGTGGTGATTGAGCTGGGGGGGGAAGATGCGAAAATCACTTTTTTTGATGGCAGCATTGACCAAAGAATGAATGGGATATGCGCGGGAGGAACGGGGGCTTTTATCGACCAAATGGCGGCTCTGCTTAATACTGATGCCCGGGGTCTGAATGAATTGGCCGGAGGATATCAGGTCATTTATCCGCTGGCGGCTCGCTGCGGGGTTTTCACCAAGGCAGATATCCAGCCCTTGCTGAATGACGGGGCGAGAAAAGAAGATATTGCTATTTCTATTTTCCAGGCTGTCGTGAATCAAACCATCAGCGGTTTGGCCTGTGGTCGAAAAATTGAGGGTAGAGTAGGCTTTTTGGGAGGTCCTTTGCATTTTCTGCCCAGGCTGAGGGACCGCTTTCAGCTCACTCTCAATTTACAGGGAGAGAACATGATTGTACCGGAAAATTCTGAGCTTTATGTGGCTATGGGTGCGGCTTATGCCGGTAAAGATGAAAAAAGGCTGACGATGGACGATTTGTTTCATAGACTGAGATTGAAGACAAAGGATCTAAAGTTTGAGACAGCCAGATTAGAGCCTCTTTTTTCTCATCTGGAAAGCTACGAGAAATTCAGACAGAGACATGCTCAGCATAAAGCCGCGCGCCAAAATTTAACGTCTTTCAGAGGCGACAGTTTTTTAGGTCTGGATTGTGGTTCAACAACAACGAAGGCAGTCTTAATCGACGAAAAGGGGAGCTTGCTGCATAGCGTTTATGTCAGTAATGAAGGCAGCCCATTGAAAACGGTGACTAAAGTGCTGAAAGGCATCTACGCGATCATTCCTGAAGATTGTCTGATTGCCTATTCGGCAGTGACCGGTTATGGTGAAAATTTGGTGAAGGCTGCTTTAAGAGCGGATATCGGCGAAGTTGAAACCATAGCTCATCTTATGGCTGCCGAGTTTTTTCAGCCCGGAGTGGATTTGATCTTAGATATCGGCGGTCAGGACATGAAATGCCTGAAGCTCAGAAACGGAGTGATTGAAAGCATCATGCTTAACGAAGCGTGTTCTTCGGGATGCGGATCCTTTATCGAGACCTTTGCCCAGGCACTCCAAATGGACAGCGAGGAATTCGCCCTGGCCGGAATCAAAGCGGAGGCGCCGGTGGACCTCGGTTCCCGCTGTACCGTATTTATGAACTCCAAAGTCAAGCAGGCCCAGAAAGAAGGAATTTCCGTAGACAATATCTCTGCCGGACTGTCTTATGCCGTGATCAAAAATGCCCTGTTCAAGGTCATGAAATACAAGGAGCAAGATCATTCTGAGGATAAGATTGTCGTACAGGGAGGGACATTTTTAAATGATGCCGTATTGAGGAGCTTGGAGAAAATCATGGGCAAAGAGGTGATCAGACCGGATATCGCCGGACTGATGGGGGCTTTTGGGGCAGCGTTGCTGGCTAAAAATGCCTGGTTCGAAAAGGATAAGCCCAAGAGTTCCCTCATTGACGAGAACGGACTAAAGAGCTTAACCGTTAAGAATGTAGCCCAAAGATGCGGAAGCTGCAGCAACAACTGCTTGCTCACGATCAACATTTTCAATGACAAAGACAGGCATATAACCGGAAACAGGTGCGACCAGTATACAGCGAAACAAGGGGGGGAAGAGGTCCCTGATTTGTACGCCTATAAATATCAAAAGCTGTTTTCTTATGAAGCATTGCCTCCGGAAAAAGCATCGCGAGGCTCAATCGGCATTCCAAGAGTACTTAATATGTACGAAAATTACCCGTTTTGGGCGGTTTTTTTCAGGACCCTGGGCTTCAGAGTGGAGCTTTCACCGGATTCGGACCGGCAAATATATGAAAAAGGTATGGATACCATTCCTTCCGATACCGCATGCTATCCGGCCAAGCTTGCTCATGGTCATATACAGACCCTGATCGAAAGAGGACTCAAGGTGATCTTTTACCCGTGCATCCCGAAAGAAAGAAAAGAATTCCCCGGTGCGGATAATTCATATAATTGTCCTATGGTTGGCGCTTATGCTGAAGTCATAAAAAACAACATGGATCAACTGAAACATAAGGGGGTGCTTTTTTTAAATCCCTTTATTCCGTATAACAACCGGGAGAAGTTAACAGACAGGATGTACGAGGTGCTTAAACCGTTCCGGATAAGCAGACATGAGGTTGGCCGGGCAGTTGAGGCCGGGTGGAAGGAAGAAGCCCTTTTTAAACAGGATATCCGCGGCAAGGGCGAAGAAGTACTGAAATGGCTGGAGAAAACCGGGAAGAACGGGATTGTGTTGTCGGGGCGTCCTTACCATCTTGATCCGGAAATCCATCATGGTATTCCTGGCATGATTACATCACTGGGGATGGCTGTTCTTACTGAGGATGCGGTAGCTCATCTTGGCAGTGTGAGCAGGCCGTTAAGGGTATTGGATCAGTGGATGTATCATTCAAGATTATATGAAGCGGCCGATGTTGTATCCAAAAGCGGGAACTTAGAATTGGTCCAGCTGAATTCATTCGGCTGCGGACCGGATTCTATAGCCGCTGAACAGGCCCAGGAGATTGTCGCCGGCGCCGGAAAAAACAATACACTTCTGAAAATTGATGAAGTAAGAAACCTCGGTGCGATCAGAATCAGACTCAGATCACTGCAGGCGGCCAAAGAACGGAAAAAACAGACAAAGCAAAAATCGTTTGAGCAAGAAAGTACGCCGGCCAATGATCAGAGGAAAACCCCTCCGGCCAAACCTGTATTCCAAAAAAGCATGAAAAAAACTCATACGATTTTAGCCCCGCAGATGGCGCCTATTCATTTTGAGTTAATTCAGGAGGCAGCCGGGAGCGAAGGGTATCAATTAGAGGTTCTGGCATCAGGAGGCCGGGAGGAAATTGAAGAAGGGCTGAAATATGTGAATCATGATTCCTGTTATCCTTCTATTATTATCATAGGACAGATCATCAGAGCTTTAAAATCAGGAAAATATAATTTGGATAAAACAGCTGTGATGATGGCGCAGACCGGAGGTCCTTGCAGGGCAAGCAATTATCTTAGTCTTTTGCGGAAAGCGCTTCAGACAAGCGGCTATTCCCACATTCCGGTCATCTCGGCAAATTTGGCCGGATTAGAAGAACAACCCGGATTTAAAATTACTCCTTCTCTCATTCACAAAGCTGTGATGAGTTCGGTATATGGTGATTTGCTCATGAAGCTGCTTTACAGAATAAGGCCTTATGAAAAAACAGCAGGCAGTACGGAAATGGTCTTTCAGGAATGGATGAACAGGTGCAAGGACAATATCCGGTCCGGAAGCCGCAGAGGATTCGAGGAAAATGTCGGACAGATGGTCAAACAGTTCAGCGGGATAGGAATGGTTGAGGATCGAAAACCCCGGATCGGTTTAGTCGGGGAAATTATGGTGAAATATCATCCCCTGGCCAATAACAATATGGCTGAATATGTCGAAAAGGCGGGAGGAGAACTGGTTGTGCCCGCTTTCACTGATTTTTTCCTGTTTTGTGCTTTTGAGAAAAAAGCAGCCCGCCGGGAACTGGAAGGAACGAGAAAAGCCGGCTTATTCGGCGACTTGTTTATTCGTTATGTCGAAAGCTACCGGAAAGAAGTGCGCAGGGCCTTGCGGGAAAACAACAACTTTATTCTTCCGCCAACGATCAGGGAGTTAGCGGAAAGTGTGATGCCGATGATGTCTTTGTGCAATTCCACGGGGGAAGGATGGCTTTTAACGGCGGAGATGGTGGAACTGATCAAAGAAGGAGCGGAAAATATTATCTGTATGCAGCCTTTTGCCTGTCTCCCCAATCATATTACCGGCAGAGGGATGATTAAAAAGGTCAAAGAGAACTTTCCTCAGGCCAATATTGTCACTGTGGATTACGATCCCGGCGCGAGTGAGGTGAATCAGATCAACCGGATAAAATTGATGATGGAAAAAGCATTTGAGGAAAATAAAAAGAAATCATATTGTCAAAAAGAGATCGTTGACAATTAGCATAAACAAATATATAATATGTTTGTTTAAAATATAGATAAGCAGAAGAATAGCTCGATATATCTGATCAAGATTATCAAATAAGAAATTTTAATTTCAGAAAGCAAGAAAGTGAGAAAGTGAGAAAGCGATGGATTTAAATGCCCTGTTTTGGAATGCCCCTCTAAATGAGATGAAGAAAGGATATATTTTTGATCAATCCACCAATACTTATCGTTGTCTGGTCTGCGGCAAAGAATTTGAACCAGGCCGCATATATCCGGTCGCTGATCTTTTGTATGAAGCAGTGAAAGCAGTTGAAGTTCATATTACTCAGGATCACGGATCAATGTTTGAATTTTTATTAAAGATGAACAAGGAATATACAACGCTGACAGATCATCAGAAGAAGATCATGAACGATTGCTACGCCGGGCTCAGCGATAAGGAAATTTCAGCAAAACGGGGCTGCAGTCCATCTACTGTCCGCAATTACCGGTTTAATTTCAGAGAAAAAGAAAAACAGGCTAAAGTCGTATTGGCAATGATGGAAATCTTAAAAGAAAAGGACCAGACATCGCCGAAACTGGTTGATTTTCACAGATCGGCGAAAATGGTTGATGAACGGTATGCAATTACTCAGGAAGAGTATCGGCAAATCATTCAAAAGTATTTTAAAGAAGGTGAGGAAGGCCCTTTAAGTGAATTCCCTTTGAGGGAAAAGCGGAGAGTGGCAATACTTAAGCACATTGCAAGCCGGTTCAAACCGGAAAAGAGCTATAGTGAAAAAGAGGTCAATCAAATCCTTAAAGAAATTTTCGGCGATTATGCGATCATTCGAAGATCTCTGATCGAGTACGGATTTATGGAGCGTACCCCGGATGGCAGTGCTTATTGGGTTAAGCTCTCTTGAACAAATCTGAGGGGCTTTATTCGTGAGGATCAACGGATATCGGTTCTTATGTAGAGGAGGGAGAAAATGATGGATCAGGAAAAAAAGCATAAACTAAAACAGGAATATAAACAGACGCCACAGCCAATGGGAATCTTTCGGCTTAGAAATCTAGTTAATCACAAAATACTTGTGGGAAGCAGTACAAGTCTGGACAAAAAGTTCAATGGATTGCAAATGAGTTTGGATTCAGGGGTCTATCCCAGCAAGGATTTGATCAGAGATTGGACAGAATATGGCCGCGAAAGCTTTGTTTTTGAAATATTGGATGAGCTTGAGCCACGAGATGTGCCGGATTATCAGGTTAAGGCCGACTTAAAAGCATTGGAAGAACTTTGGCTGGAAAAATTAAAGCCCTTTGAAGAGCGGGGCTATAATTGGAAAAATAAAAATAAGTATATGGCAAAATAAAAATAAATTTATCTCAAAATATGGCCAGGCAATGGGGATAGGACTAAAATCCCGCCTCGCAGAAAAGCGGAGCGGGATTTAGATTTTTGAGTTTTAAGTATCTTTATTTTCTTTATTGATTTCAGTTGGGTTTTCCTGACCGGAAGGAGCTTCTAAATCAGTTGAAGAAACGGTATTTGGCGAAAACGGTTCAGAAACAGGCTCGGGAGCATAGACCGGATCAGTAAGCTCAGGATTGATCACGAAGTCTTCTTTTTCCTGCATGAGGGTCAGGGTCCAAACAATCGGCATAAGGCTTAAAAAGGGAGAAAACAGTAAGCTGGCGATCACTTGCAATGGTTCATTCAAATAATATTGGAGGGCCAAAAAAAGCGCTGAGAAGATCACATATAACAAAACCAGCCCCCACAAAGGCGGCATGTTTTTTCGATAAAATTGCCAACTGGCCTTAAATGCCCGGTCAAACGAAAGATCATTGCGAACCTGAACATAGATTGCCCCGCATATTACCCAAGGATATAAAAAAATAGCCAAAAGGCCAAAAGCAATAAAATAAAGAACAAAAAGAATTTTGAAAGCAATGCTCATATCGCCTAAGACAAATAAAAGGATCAAACCGCACAGTGATAATAATATCGAGGAAAAGAGAATAACGATATTCCACTTTATAACACGTACGGCACCTTTTGCGGAAAAATCTTTGAAAGAAGCTTTGGCACTCAGTCCTTTGCGGGTAAGGTTAATCATCCCGGTATTGAAAATAGAGCCTGCGATCAATCCTAAAAGCATTATTCCGAAAATAAAAAGAACAAAAAAGATTAAAAAATTTGTGTTTTGCAGGATCGAATAAGGCAGGATAGAATGATCAAAGGGAAAGGCTGAAGAAGAAAGGTGTGTGACACCGGTATCCAAAGTTAAGCCGTTGGAAAAAGGTTCACCCTGAAAAAGAATAAAAAAGACGATGAAAAATGGAATCGTGGCAATAATGCTGAAGATGACGACAAGAACCAGAAAAATCAAAGTCCAAAGATATAAAGGAATAGCCACGTTTTTAAACGTTTTAAATGTCACCTTTAAACGTTCCGACCAACTCATTTTTTTCCTCCTTAACTGTTGCTTTTGATATTAATATTTTATGATGAGCAGCAATTCAGTTATACTAGTATTGTATGAAAGGAATGAACAAAGTATTTTGTAAAATTGTAGAATGATTCCTATAATAATACTATTAATAAAAGAATTTTGCCATAGAAAATCATATTGCATATTTATTCTTAAGTGAGTATAATGATACAGTGGTGCTGATTAGACTTGGGGAAAGAGGAAGGGGAAGAAAATGGTTGAGTTAAAAAAAGAAAGTTTTAAAGGCAGGGATTTTATTGCCTTAAATGATTTCACGTCTGAAGAAATCTTACATATGATTGATGTGGCTGCCCGGCTGAAATCAGAAAGTAAAGCAGGGATACCGCATCATATTTTGCAGGGGAAAACTTTAGGAATGATATTTACCAAGTCCTCAACAAGGACCAGAGTGTCCTTTGAGGTTGGTATCTACCAGCTGGGCGGATACGGTTTATTTCTAAGTGACCGGGATATCCAAATCGGACGGGGTGAACCGATTCAAGATACGGCAAGGGTGCTCTCGCGAATGGTTGACGGGATCATGATCAGAACATTTAGTCATCAGGAAGTGGTCGACCTCGCAAAATACTGTGATAAACCGGTCATCAACGGACTTACGGATTATTTGCACCCTACTCAGATACTTGCAGATATGCTGACAATCAAGGAACATAAAGAAAAAATAAAGGGACTTAAGCTCGTCTACATTGGAGACGGCAACAATGTGGCAAACTCATTGCTGCTGGGGGGAACTAAAGTGGGAATGGATGTCGTCATCGCGGCGCCTCAGGGGTACAAACCTGTTCCGGAAATTATGGCTTTAGCCGCTCAGAATGCGGAGGCCAGCGGCGGAAGTGCCGCTGTGTTCGAAGACCCCTTGACGGCCGCTGAAGGAGCGGATATTCTTTATACGGATGTTTGGGCAAGCATGGGCCAGGAAGAAGAAGCTGCTGTCAGGAGGAAAGCTTTTGCCGGGTATCAGATTAATGATACTTTGCTCAAAGCGGCCAAACCTGATGCGATTGTTCTGCATTGCCTTCCCGCCCACAGAGGCGAGGAGATTACGGAAGAAATTCTGGAAGGACCGCAATCGGTGGTTTTTGATGAAGCAGAAAACAGACTGCATGCCCATAAAGCGATTATGTCTTTAATCATGTAAACGGAGAGGAGCAAAACAATGGAAAAAGTAGTTTTAGCCTATTCGGGAGGGCTGGATACATCGATTATCATTCCCTGGCTCAAAGAGAATTACGGTTATGAAGTGATTGCGATGGCGGCTGATTTAGGCCAGGGCGAGGAATTGGAGCCGTTAAGGGAGAAGGCCATGAAGACCGGAGCGTCCAAGATCTATATTGAAGACCTTCGCGAAGAGTTTCTTACCGAGTTTATTTATCCTACCATTAAGGCCGGAGCCAAATATGAAGGAAAATACCTGCTGGGGACTTCATTTGCCCGGCCCTTGATTGCCAAAAGGCTGGTGGAGATTGCCGCACAGGAAGGAGCTGTGGCGATTGCCCACGGTGCGACAGGCAAAGGGAATGACCAGGTGCGTTTTGAGCTGGCGGTCAAGGCTTTGAATCCTGACCTGAAAATCATTGCCCCCTGGCGGGAGTGGAAAATCAGATCCCGGGAAGAAGCAATCGAGTATGCGACCGAACGCAATATTCCGGTTCCGGTAACCAAGGCCAAGCCTTACAGCATGGACCGCAATCTCTGGCATCTCAGTCACGAAGGGGCGGACCTGGAAGATCCCTGGAATGAGGCCCAGGATGATTTATATATGCTGGGAGTTTCCCCCGAACAGGCTCCGGATAAGCCTGCCTACCTGGAGCTTGATTTTGAACAGGGGATACCGGTGGCTCTGGACGGCAAAAAAATGAAGCCGATTGAGCTCCTGACCAAGCTGAATGAATTAGGGGGGGCGAATGGGATCGGTATCATCAGTATGGTGGAAAACCGTCTGGTAGGGATGAAGTCCCGCGGAGTTTATGAAACTCCTGGAGGCACGATTCTTTATACCGCTCATCAGGCTTTGGAAGAACTGACTTTGGACAGGATGACTCTTCACTATAAAGAACAGGTTGCGTTAAAGTATGCTGAAATGGTCTATGACGGAGTTTGGTATTCACCGCTTAGAGAAGCTTTGGACGCCTTTGTTCAGGTTACGCAAAGGAATGTTACCGGTACGGTCAGGATCAAGCTCTATAAGGGCAATTGTACAGCTGCGGGAGCAAAAGCGCCGTATTCATTGTACAACCTGGAATTTGTAACCTTCGGTGAGGATGCGGTATATAACCAGAAGGATGCGGAAGGCTTTATCAATCTTTTCGGTTTGCCTCTCAAGGTCAGAGCTCTTATGGAAAAAAGCAGCGGTCTTAAAAAATAAGAGGTAAATCGAGAAACCCAATGAAAACACCATTAACTCATGATTCAGGTTAAGCAAAAGCTTCGCCTGAATCATGAGTTCTTAATATTGAAAGAATAAGACGATTTGGTATAATGATTGTGTTAAAAATATCTTTTAATCTGAAGTATTGAGGTGAAAAGGGAATTGAAGGAATTATGGGACTTATTCGTGGGATTTTTTAGAGCCAGCAATTTGGGTTTCGGCGGGGGTCCGGCTGTCATTCCTTTACTGAAGACAGAAGCGGTTGATCACTATCATTGGATGACAAATGCCCAGTTCAGTGATGCTTATGCAGCCGCGAATGCCCTTCCCGGACCGATTGCGACCAAGATGGCCAGCTACATAGGATATCAGATCGCTTCCTGGCCTGGGGCATTGGTAGCTTTAGCCGGCACAATTCTGCCGACTGTTTTATTGTTGATTTTTGCGGGCAAGCTTCTGGACAAATATGCCAGCTCCAGAGAGCTTAAGGCAATGTTGAAGGGAGTACGACCGGTCGTAACGGCATTGCTTGTGGTCGTTGCGCTTGATATGGCGAAAAGTGCCTTCATCATTAAAGCGCCTCTTGATCTGGCAACAGTAGGTATTGCCGCAGTGGCGGCAGCGGCGATTTATTTTCGCAATGTTCACCCGATTATCCTTATTGTATCTTCAATGATGGTGGGGTACCTTATTTGGTAATTCTGGAATTATGGTAAATGAGGTTATGAAAATGAAAACGTTATGGGACTTGTTTATCGCGTTCTTTCGGGCCAGCAATTTTAGTTTCGGCGGCGGACCGGCGATGATACCTTTGATCAGGGTTGAGGTTGTAGATAAATATAAATGGATGAGCAATGAAGAGTTTGCGGATATTGTGGCCATAGCAAATTCCCTCCCCGCTCCTATTGCCACAAAGCTGGCAGGGACCATCGGTTATCGGGCAAAAGGATGGCTGGGCGCTTTGGCGGCCAATCTGGGCACGATCCTGCCGACGACCTTGATTGTCATACTGATGGGAAGCTTAATCATGAAATATGCGGATGCGCCTGCTTTAAAGGCCATGTTAAAAGGGGTAAGACCTGTTGTTGCAGTGATGCTGGCTCAAACCGCAATTTCCATCGGCAAAAAATCATTTGATAAAAAAAGTTACCTGACTTATGTTCTTGGAGGAGTTGCTTTGCTCATTATGCTGGTCCTGCCCAATATTCATCCGGCCTTTTTGGTAGTGGGATCAATGACCCTGGGATTTTTTCTGTTTAAAAATAAATAAACGAATAAGATGAAGCAAACCCTTTATGGATCTGATGAAAAATGAAACTTGAACAAAGGGCATAAATTGCTCATAAAAAAAGGAAGGCGATCACCCTAAGTTTGGCGATCACCTTTTTTTATACAATCCCTGTTCTTTTAAGATCCGGAAAGGCTGTTTAATCTTTTAACCCGCTCCGCAATCGGGGGGTGAGTACTGAACAAGGAAACAAGCTTTTGGGCATTTAACGGGTTAACGATGAACATATGGCTGGCAGCCGGGTTGACGTTCATCGGAACCATTCGGGAACCCTGCTCTAGTTTCAGCAGGGCCTGAGCCAGTCCTTGAGGATTACCGGCAATTTTGGCACCGGTTGTGTCAGCCATAAACTCACGGGAGCGGGACACGGCCATTTGGACGAGCATAGCGGCTAATGGTCCTAAAATAATTAGAGGAAGAGCAGCTAGACCGCTTCCTTCGTCATCATCACCGCTTAAGCCGCCAAACATGAAGGCGAATTGCGCCCAGTGGGCGATCGTGGTAATGACTCCGGCCATCACGGCGGCCAGGGTGCCGATCAGGATATCTCTGTTTTTTACATGAGCAAGCTCATGAGCGATTACTCCCTCTAACTCTTCTTCGTTGAGAAGCCGCAGCAAACCTTCGGTCACAGCTACCGCCGCATGAGAAGGATTGCGTCCGGTGGCAAAGGCGTTTGGCTGGGCGGATTGGCTGAGATAGAGCTTTGGCATAGGCAGGCCGGCATGAGAAGACAGTCGTTCAACCATAGAGTACAACTGCGGGTTTTCTTCCTTGCTTAAAGGACGGGAACGGGTCATCCTTAACGCAATTTTGTCACTGAACCAATAGCTGCCGAAATTCATGACCATGGCAAAAACAAAAGCGATGACCATACCGCCTTCATTGCCTAAAGCAGAACCGATAAGGATCACCAGAACAGTCAGAAAGGCCATTAAAGCAACAGTTTTCAATTGATTTCCAAGGTTATTCATTAATCATCACTTCCTCTTATTGATTTATATTTTCATGTTGAGTATCTTATGGACAATTCCAAGCGTTTTCAGATATTTCAGAGTTGGTCAAAACCTAGTGTTAAGTGATTATTCTGTTCCTTTGTATTTTTTTTAGCTTCCCCGCAATGAGTACTCCGATGATAATGAAAGCTAAAAAGATGAATTGCAAAGATGGATAAGGAGCCAACAGGCTTTTCACGAATGATTCGTGTGTGATCATGGTCCCGGCAGTATGAGCAATGACGGCCGAGCCGATGTAAATGATCAAAGGGAAATGCTCAATAAGTCTGATCACTATTGTACTTCCGAAAACAATGAGGGGAATGCTGATCAGCAAGCCGAGGACCACGACCATGAAATTGTTTTGAGCCGTACCGGCAATTGCCAGGATATTGTCCAATCCCATAGCGAAATCAGCAACAATAATTGTGATGATGGCTGTTTTGAAGTCCGTGCATTCCTTGGCCTCGTGATCTTTTTTCTCATCAGTCAGAAGTTTATAGGCCATCCAGATCAATACAAGCCCCCCTGCCAGCTGGAGACCGGGAATACGCAACAGAAATACAACAAGAAAAGTGGCTAAGATACGGATCGCAATAGCCCCTGCCGTTCCCCAGAAAATCACTTTTTTCTGTATTTGCTTGGGAAGATTCCGGGCGGCAAGACCAATGACAATGGCATTATCTCCTCCAAGCACCAAGTCAATCAGGATAACGGACAGAACAGCCGAAACAATACCGGGAACCATAAAGTCCATTTCGAAACTCCTTCCAATAGAAAAAATAAAAAAACCCTTCACCAATGAATTGGACAAAAGGTCTTGCTTACAACGAAAGCGTTGCCAACAAAGCCGAGGATCTTACGAGCCCGTGATGACGACTTTGCTGTAGTAGCTACTCCCCTAATACAAATGTTAGAAATTAATCTTACGATAAAAATTATAATTCAAATCAGACAGGACGTCAACAAATATTTCTTTTCTGAAGCATTGTTTTGATTTTACATCACTCTAATTTCAAGTATACTTATAGATAGTATTGAATTAGAAGGATGAGAGAAGATTATCCGGCTAAGCTTGTACTTAATTCAGCGTGATGGAAAGGGGACCATTATTCAAATGAAACTATGGGGCGGACGTTTTGAGAAAGAAACAAGCGCTTTGGTCGAGGATTTTCACTCGTCTATTTCCTTTGACCAGAGAATGTATAAACAGGATATCAAGGGTAGTATTGCCCATGCCCGGATGTTGGGGGATAAGGAGATTATCAGGCCGGAAGAAGCTAAACAAATTATTGAGGGCTTAGAGAATATCCTGAAAGAGATTGAGAGCGGCCAGGTGCAATTTGAAATCGGGGCTGAAGATATTCACATGAATATCGAAAAACTTCTGACAGAAAAAATTGGTTCGGCCGGAAAAAAACTGCATACGGGACGCAGCCGCAATGACCAGGTGGCAGTAGATTTCAGATTGTACATAAGGGAAGAGACCGATGCGATAAAGGATTTGCTGGGACAATTAATATCGGCCTTATTAGATATTGCGGAAGAACACGTGAAAACCTGGATGCCGGGCTATACACATCTCCAGAAGGCTCAGCCGATAACCTTGGCCCATCATCTTCTGGCCTATGTTCAGATGTTTCTGCGTGATATGGGCAGGATAGAAGATACCCGCAAGAGGCTGAATGTTTCCCCGCTCGGTTCCGGAGCTCTGGCGGCAACCACTTTTTCCCTGGACAGAGAAGCCGTGGCGGTGGAGCTTGGTTTTGCCGGAGTGACGTTGAACAGCCTGGACGGAGTAAGCGACAGGGACTTCGCTTTGGAGTTTCTCGGTGCGGCCTCGATTATCATGATGCATCTCAGTCGTTTGTGTGAAGAAATCATTATTTGGTCCAGTGGAGAATTTGGTTTTATTGTGTTGGATGATGGGTTTTCTACGGGTTCCAGTATCATGCCTCAAAAGAAGAATCCGGATGTGGCAGAGCTGATGAGAGGAAAGACAGGACGGGTATACGGCGATCTCGTCGCTTTACTGACTGTGATGAAAGGGCTGCCCCTCGCATACAATAAAGACATGCAGGAAGATAAAGAAAGTGTTTTCGACGCCATTGATACAGTGAAGAAATCCTTGATCGTGATGGAACCGATGCTGAGGACAATGCAAGTCCAAAAAGAAAAGATGTATTTAGAAGCTAAAGCAGGGTTCACCAATGCAACAGATCTCGCGGATTATCTGGCAAAAAAGAATGTGCCTTTCCGGGAAGCTCATGAGATAGTTGGAAGGCTGGTTCTGGAATGTACCCGGAGGGGATGCGGTTTGGAGGATTTAAGCATCGAGGAGCTGCGCGAAGTGTCGGGGGTTTTTGATCCTGATCTTTATGAAGCGATCAGAATTGAGACCTGTGTAAATTCGCGTAGGATAACAGGAGGTCCGGCACCGGAAACAGCTTTGGAAGCGATAGGGCTATGCCGGAGAATTTTGCAGGCTAAAGTTTAAAAAAGATGAAAAAAGGCGAGATTTTAATCTTTTTTAAAAATAATGACAAAAATGTAATGATAAGATAACAATAAGAAGATTTGAAAATAAAAAGAATAATTAATGGATAATTATTATGTTTGGTGAAAAATATTTGTTTTATTTAACGAAAAAGCTTTATGCCAACAAAAAATTTACAAAGATTTAACGATAAAATGCAATCAAAATTAAAAAATGTGGATAAGCTTGTGGATACTGTGGATTAACAGCTAAAGAATGATAGGAATTTTACAAATCTATGCTAAAATATCCTAAATAATAATGTTAGGCGGGTGAAAAACGGTTGAGAATAGGCCTTGATATCGATGGAGTTGTAGCGGACAGCTTTCCGGTATTTTTAAGGGAGCTGAATAAGCATTTTGACAAAAAATTAGAAAAAATTGACAATTATGATATGGCAAAATTATATGGTGTTGACTGGGAAGTGATGAGCAAATTTTTTGACGACCATATGGAATTTCTGTTCAGTGAACCAATGCCGATGCCGGGGGCCGTGGAGGGAATAACCGAGCTGATGGACAAAGGGAATGAAATTATTTATGTTACGGCCCGGAACCCGGGGGGGGAAGAAGAAGCCACCATTAAATGGATGAATCAAAAAAGCATTCCCTATGACAAAGTTATTTTCATGGGGAATGCCTGCAAGACATCGGCAGTCAAAGAATATGAACTGGATGTTTTTGTGGAGGACCATTCAGGCAATGCGTTAAAAATTTTTAATTCCGGTATTGGTGTTTTCCTGTTTGATGCTCCATATAACAGAATTCAGCTGCCTTCAGGGATTACACGCTGTTATAATTGGACTGAGCTAACAAAAGAGATTACCACACTCAAATAATAAGGACGATAATTCTTTCAGGATTTAAGAGATAAGAACTTGGCCAACCTTATAAATATCCCCGGCACCCAAAGTGATCACTAAATCCCCTTCTTGAAGGGTTTGCCCCAGATAGGAGCTTATTTCATCAAGAGTAGGGAAATATTTTGTGTCAATCCCTTTTTGGTTAATCAGAGTTGCTAAATTGGACGAGGAAACCGTACTGTCGCAAGTCTTATTTTCTCGCGCCGAAGAAAAAATATCAGCTAAAACCACCTCATCAGCCAGGGAAAAGGCTTCGGAAAATTCATAAAGAAGCTTTTCTGTCCGGCTAAAGGTATGAGGCTGAAAAACTGCCCTTATCCTCCGGTCAGGAAAGCAGAGCCGCACCCCATCCAGAGTAGTTTGGATTTCTGTGGGATGATGAGCATAATCATCAAAGATGACCGCCCCGTTTTTGGTTCCCAAGCGTTCAAAACGTCTTTTCGTTCCATCAAAACCGGAAAGGGACCGGATAATTTCGGAGGGAGCTATGCCCAGCCGGAAAGCCAGGGCGATCGCGGCCAGAGCATCAAGGATATTATGCTTTCCGGCTACCGGAAGCATTAATGTACCGATGCTTTCTTTATTGATCACAACGCTGAAAATACTGCCGCCATTACTGTAGACAATGTTTTCAGCCTTGATATCAGCATCTTCAGAAAAACCATAAGTAGTGATCGGAGCTTTGGTTTGGATTTGTGTCCGGTTTGGATCTTCCTGCCAAATAATTAAGTTGCCGTTTGCGGGCAGCTTCCCGGTCAGAGATTGAAATGCTGCAATGACGTCATGGATATCCTTGTAATAATCAGGATGATCAAATTCGATGTTGGTAACAACTAAATGCTGAGGCGAATAGTTTAAGAAATGTCTTCTGTATTCGCAGGACTCTGCTACGAAATAGTTGCCTTTTCCGGCCCGGGCATTGCCTCCGATGCTTGGAACACTGCTTCCGACTACAATAGACGGGTCAATACCGGAATCAACCAATATTTTGCCGATCATTGCGGTTGTTGTGGTCTTACCGTGCGTACCGGAAATGCATATTCCACATTTTTTGGACATTAAGAGCCCCAGAAATTGAGGATAAGAATAAATCGGAATATTTAATTCTTTGGCACGGGCTATTTCAGGGTGGTGATCATCATAAGCGGCTGAAGCGACTATCATATCAGCGTTTTCCACATTTATCGGATCAAATTCTTTTACCGTTATGCCGGCTTTTTCTAAAAGCTCATCGGTGAAAAACTTCTGAGGAACATCAGAACCGGTAATCACTGAGTTCTCCAGAAGACAAGCTATTTGCGCAAGTGCGCTCATTCCGGTACCTTTTATGCCGACAAAATGAATGTGCAAACTCAAAGTCATCAGTTCCTTCCAGTATACTTTATACGTTAATCCATTAACATTATACCCATATCTAAGCAAAATGGTATCATTGATCTTAGAAATATTTAATCAAATCTAATTGGATAGGAATCACCTAAGGAGAACAGTTTTCATAAACCCAGTCTATCATACCATAAAAATTCACCGGTAAAAAAACAAATCATAAACAGAAAAAAAAGCCCTCCACAAGGAAGGGTTAAAGAGAGTAAACTAAATGAATAAAATAAAGGAGACATCTTTATCATAAAATATTAATATTCCAAATACAATTCAAAATAATAACCAAAATAACCAAGAACGACCATAAAACATAAATCTATCTTGCAATATTGTTATATTCTTAGCCGGACCTTATAAAAATTCTTTGAGTTTTAACTATGATAGTTTAACATTTTTGTTTATTGAAGAAAGATTGATAAAAAAATAAAACTGCAAAGAAAAATCCTTGAAAGTGAGAGAACAAAAAGAAAAACTGGACAAGTGAAGCCGGATGCAGATACTGCATCCGGCTTCACTTGGAATAAAACTTAAATCAAACGATATTTCAACTCGTCCTCTGAAAAGGTCCCTTCAAATTTCTTATCATCAATGACTTTATTAATTACCGCCGAGTCAGTAATAAAACAGCCATTTTCACATTCGCCAAATCCTTCATGCTTAACATGAAGCGTATAGCTGCCGCACTCCGGGCAAAGATATCTTCTGATTCTGATTTCCGGATCATTTTCCAATTTTTGCCATAATGCCATATTACAATCCTCTCCCAGTTGTTTTTTTTTCATTATACGCTTGTCGCAGAATATAGGCAAGAAAAGAGAAGACTGGAAAACCACCTCAAAGATAAGATCAATGTAAAAATAGGATGTATTTTTATTGCCTTTCTGAGAAAAATAAAATCAGGGAAAAAGGAATTGCCCATCGCAATCCTCCCAAAGGATGCCGCTCTGTTGCGGTTTAGCCCGGTAAAGAAATAACCTTTGCCGGGTATTTAAAATTGATCCGATAGTTTACAAAAGTATGTTATGATAAAGAAAACATCCTATTGCATTTAGAGAGGGAGTGTTGGAATTGACTTCATTGGAACAGGAAAAAAATAACTTTTTGCAGCTTAGGAAGATTGCTGTTGTAGGGGCTTCAAATAACAGGGGAAAGTATGGCAATATTGTTTTTCGAAAATTAAAGGATAAAGGATATGAGGTATATGGCTTAAATCCTCATACAGATACGATTGAAGGGGATAAATGCTACCATAACTTCTGTGACCTCCCCTCCAATGTTGAGGGAGCGGTTTTCGTTGTCCCTCCTGAGGCGACACAAGAAGCTGTCAAAAAGGCCTATGAATCTGGAATCAGATCGTTTTGGATGCAGCCCGGAGCCGAAGAAAATCAGGCGATAAACTTTTGCAGTCAAAATGGGGCCAGCTGTATCAGCGGAAGCTGTATTCTAGTTGCCCTGAATAAATAAATTACTTTTGACTATTTCTTTTAAAAAATGGCAATAAATATGAATGATTGTGAAAATGAGGCTAATCATTAATTGGAGTGAATAAGATTTGAGACTAATCCGTGCACTTGTCAGTTGGTCAGCTTCCATAACTTTTGCCGTAATCATCGCTTTTGCCCTAATCATCTTTGTATTTCAACCAACGACGGTTGTAGGAAGTTCAATGGAATCAACGTTACATAATGGGGATTTGCTGATTATGAACAAATTTAGCCATACAATGGGAATCATCCCCCAATATGGTGATATTGTTATGCTTGACAGCAATATTGATGAACCTCGGGGAATGAAAGAAGATATTCAAGATGTATTCTTTAATAATGTGCTTAGTTTGATGATCACAAACAAAAAGAATGATGCATTTTGGGTAAAAAGAGTCATCGGCAAACCTGGTGATGTTATTGAAATTAAAGATGGCAGGGTGATTAGGAATAACATAATCATAGAAGAACCTTATCTGAAAGAACAAATGATTAAAGCAAAAGATCAAAAAATTATTGTCCCTGATAAAAATGTCTTTGTCATGGGGGATAACAGAAACAATAGTAAGGACAGCAGGATAATCGGCTGCATACCGATAGATCACATATTGGGAAAATATGCATTCAAACTTTAAAAAATATTTCAGCGAATACAGAATTTCAAGGAAAAATATATTATAATAAGGAGCATCTATAGCGGCAGAGGAGAAAACAAATGCTTCAAATGCTTAAAAATAATCAGAAGAAATTAGAATGGATAGGTTTTATTCTTTGTATGGTGATTGCGACATACAGGCCGGTCTGGGGTTTCTTTCTGGGGATTGCTTATGTCGTCGTAGTTTCTATTTATCGGGTTGTGGGAAGAAGAAAAGGCCTTTCTCAAACGAGTGAGGAAATAGAGAGTATCCAGCCTGTCGCCAAGAAAAGTATTCCGGTAAAAAAGAAAAAGAAAAAGAATCCAAGAAAATAACCGGCATTGATCAAATATTCGCTGTGAATAATGTAGGAAAGAAGGCTTAAGAATTGCTCGAAGAAAATAAAATCGCGGTAACTCCGGAAAAAATGGGATCGATTCTTTTTGATTTGGCCTTTTCAAGAACGGAAGAGTTTGTTTCTGATAAGGATATGCTCAATGAATTGGGACTGGGAAGGACCATGGTCAGTCAATTGAACGTGGAAATGATCATTACCAGCATGTTTCTGATTATTAAGCAAGTTACCAAGTGGGAATCAAATGAAGAGATTTATGGTCAAGTGCTTGATCATATGCATTTTCTTCTTTTTCATCAGCTTAAAACAAATCAATTTTATAACGATAAAGAAATTGAAACATTTCACAATTACATGTTTTACAGGTATTCCGAATACGGTGACAATATTGAAAAAGCCGGTCCAAAATGGATGATTGAACTAGCAAGAGCTGTTCTGGCCAATATGAACAGTCAGGTTGAATTTGACCAGATGGGGGTATTTATGTTTTCCGAGCAGCTTTCGGCACATTATCAGACGACGGCTCTTTTTCTTGACAGGTATGAGATCTAAAAGGAGTAAGGAATAGTGATCAACCCTTCTTTATGATTCCCGTCATATCCTAGAAGGATATTCCAATTGATTTCTCCAAAGTTTGAATAGAATTCCTTGTATCTTTGTCTTATCTGAAAAATTTGATCAAACATTTCACGCAAATGTATAAAATTTATATTTTTAAGCAAGATAAAGTATTGAAATACTTTTTCAATCTAAGGAGGATTCTATCATGAATATTTGGCAGAGGATAGCATTGGTTCTGGTCATCATAGGAGCACTGAACTGGGGTATGATCGGGATATTCGGTATTGACTTCATATCCGCCATATTTGGAGGAATGTACTCTGTTGCGTCACGAATAATCTTTACATTGGTTGGGATTTGCGGCCTATATTTAATTTCCCTCTTCTTCTTGACAGAAAGGGAAGGCGATACGGAAAGCAGAATGCATCCTGTTTCTTAGTTCGCCAAGAACAAAAGATCAAGACAGCTTAAAAATTTCATCATGAAATCCAAAAAAAAGGGGCCATTTATCGTGGTCCCTTTTTCAGCTTGCTTTTTATCCTCCGAGGGTAATATCCTGAGAATTATACCAATCAATTGCTTGATAGAAATGTTCCGGGCGGAAATCCGGCCGGTAGTGTCAATGATCTTTCGCAAATTTCTGCTTGGCAGGTTGTTTTCTATTTTGACCCCAGAGCAAGACTTGATATGGGGGTGCTGGATGCTACCCTTAAGATCGGGATGGGGCTTACTCCAAAAGAAGACATCATTTGAGCCACATCCCGCGACCCATTGAAGCATCCGGCGCAGGGTCCCATGTCAAGTCTACCCCAGAGATGATTTGTTTTTATCCGACCACAAGATTGTTGTCTTTATTCATTTCCTCCAGATGTTTCATACTCATATACATCTTGGTTCCCCAGGTTTTACTTGCTACATGCCTAAGCCGGGCGCAAACCAGCATCAGTGCCGAGTTGCCGTCTGGGAAGGCCCCCACAACACGGGTTCTGCGTCTGATCTCCCGATTCAGTCTTTCAATAACATTATTGCTCCGGAGTTTTGACCAGTGCACCTGCGGGAAATCCATGTAAGTCAGGGTTTCCTGGATACTGTCTTCAATCTTCTTGGCTGCTTCTTTCAGCTTCATGTCCCGCAGTTTATTAACGACAGCAACTGCTTTTTCTTTGGCTGCTGCTTTGTCTTCTTGGGCATGGATTGCCTTGAGCATAGCCGCGACTTCTTTCATCTTCGAACGCGGTGTAACGGAGAATACATTTCGGTAAAAATGTACGCTGCAGCGCTGAAATTTGGCGTTAGGGAAGGTTTCATTGACGGCTTCCATCAGCCCCAGGCATTTGTCCCCGATGAATAGCTGCGTTCCAGTGAGTCCTCGTTCTTTTAAGCTTTTCAGGAATTCCTGCCAACTTGCTTTGTCTTCTTTCATGCCTTCGCCGGCGCCGATGACTTCTCTGTATCCGTCTTCGTTAACGGCCATGGCAATAAGTATTGCCACGTTCTCATATTCGCCGCCCCAGTTTCGTTTGAGGTAAATTCCGTCGACGTATACATACGGATATTTGCTCTGCAGAGGTCGGCTGCGCCAAGTATCGATGTGTCCGTATACTTTTTTGTTCAGATTGCTCACGGTCCCGGCCGACACTTTGGTTCCCCATAACGCTTCGGTGATGTCCTCTACCCGGCGAACCGAAACACCGGCTAAGTACATTTCGATCAGGGCTTCTTCCACGGAGCTTTCCCGCCGCCGATAGCGTTCGATGATGGCTGTTTCAAAAGCTACGCCTTTTAGCTTCGGCACTTTTAGCTTCACCTCTCCAGAAGTGGTGATCAGGTTTCTCTGATAGTGGCCAGACCTGTATCCTTTTCGTTCTTCCGAACGTTCATACCGCCCGGCCTCAATCAGCGCGGCGGCTTCCTGGTCGAGCAAGTCGTTCAATGTTTCTTCCACACTATGGCGTACTAATTCCTTCAATTCCTGCTTTATTGCACCTTCGTTTAAGTGTATAATTTTCTCAGACATATTCGCAATTCCTCCTTGGTAGATTTGGTGTGGTAACTTTATCTTACCAAGCAGTTGCGTTTATGTCTTTATTCATAAACACTCATTTTCAATTTGCGAAATTAATTATACCTTATCATCCGGCCAGTAGTCGTCCAGGATGAAGAAATCTGCATAAACAGATTGAGCAGGCAGAAAACCGCTTAAGCGGCGGCGGCCTCCCCAGCGGATGACCAGATCGATACGGGAGATATCATTGGACTTCAGGCCGCTGATAATGCCTGATTCCTGAGCTGAATCCCGGAGTAAATTCGCTAAGTCCCATTCCCATCCGTAATTGACGAGAAAATTTACTTTCATTCCTCCCTGACCGAAAATTTTCCTTTCGGTCAAAGGCATAAGCTCCCGGGGGAACATCTTCGATTCAGTATTGCCAATGACCAGTAAAGAAACGTCCTCGTCGGCAATACAGTGAATGGCTTCGATGCATGCTTGCTGAAAGGCTTTGGTCTGATTTGCCGGTCTTTTCGTATTATCCACAGTAAAACCATAAAATGTAAGCTCTTTAACGCCAAGCTTTTGGGAAAGGCGCAGGAGCTCCAGGCCAGGATGTAAACCATAGGCATAGCCCTTCTCCTTAGAAAGCCCTTTACCCTGAGCCCATCGCCTGTTGCCGTCCGGGATTATCCCAATATGGTTAGGAATTCTCATGATGGTTATCTCCTTGAAGTTGTTTGACCTGAATATATTATTGGCAGCTTATGTCTATTAAATTCTCCAGTCATGAAATAAAAAGAAAACCCCTTTTTCAGAGGCTTTCTTTCCCAAACAATCGATCGCTTTTCCATCACTATTTTAGAAAATCCCTGGCTAAGGCTTCAAAGGCGGGCAAAGAATCCTGGATAGTTTTGAGGCTTACACAATAAGAAAGCCGGAAATAGCCGGGACAATAAAAGCCTGTCCCGGGAACAATAAGGATATTATATTTAAGAGCATGGTTTTTAAATTCAATATCATTTTCGATAAAAGATTTAGGGAACAAATAGAAAGCTCCCTGGGGTTTGACACATTCATACCCCATAGATATGAGCTGATGATAAAGAAGATCACGACGCTCACGGTAAATCTCAATATCGACAGCTTCATCCAAGGATTCAGCAATCACTTTTTGAAAAAGAGCCGGAGCATTCACATAGCCCAGAGTACGGTTACAATAAATTAAGCCGTTCATAAGCAGATCGATATCGGCAATCCCAGGATTGGCCGCAATATAGCCGATCCTCTCTCCCGGTATGGAAAGCGATTTACTGAAAGAGTCAACCATAATGGAGTTTCTGAATATTTTCAGGACACTGGGCAGCTCATCATGATCATAGACCAGTTTTCGGTAAGGTTCATCGGAGATGACATAAATGACCGTATGGAATTCTTTTTCTTTGAGTTCAAGTAACTCATCCAACTTTATCAGGATATCCTCCTGATAAAGCACTCCGGTCGGATTATTGGGAGAGTTGATGATGATCGCTTTGGTTTTGGAAGTTATGGCGGCTTCGATTGCTTCAAGGTCAGGCTGAAAAGAGTCTTTTTTGGTTGGAACCACAACTCCGATCCCCTGATGATTATCAATGTAAGTCAGATACTCCACAAAAAACGGGGAAAGGACGACCACCTCTTCGCCTGGGTTAAGCAAGGTTTTCAGGATAACATTTAAGGCCCCGCCGGCGCCGCAAGTCATCACAATATGTTGACCGCTAAGGGTTACACCGGCTGTTTCCTGCAGTGAGGAAGCAATCTTTGCCCGGACATCGGGATAACCGGCGTTTGGCATATATCCGTGGAGACGGGGGGGATCTTCCAAAATAATTTGCTTTAAAGCGCTTTTTACTTTAACTGGCGGTTCAGGATCAGGATTCCCAAGAGAAAAGTCGAAAACATGTTCAGGACCGTAAATTTTGCGCAGCTTTTCTCCTTCTTCAAACATAGCCCTGATCCAAGAAGACTTGCCCAGATTTGTGATAATCTTTTCTGAGAACATGAAAACACTCCCTTTTAAGATACAATCAGAGATAGCTTGGTGTCTTCATCATTATATCATTATATTAATGTGTTATTTCTAATTACGATCATTTTATTTTTACCCACTAAAATGATTTGAATTTGACGTATATACAAGGTAGGAGAAATAAAGAAAAATGTCTGAGTCAGAAAATCAACTGAGCTGGAAAACAATAAAAACAGAAACACAGGCAAAGGAAGATTTTATTCGGGAATCTCAGCCCTTTATTCGTCATGTGGCCGGCCAGGCTGTTCAGCGTCTCCTGGAATGGGGAAGAGATGAAGAACTGTCCGAAGCTCTCTTGGCTTTTAATGAAGCAATAAACCACTTTGATGAAGAGCGAAATGTCCCATTTTTGGCCTATGCCAGGGTTGTGATCAAGAGACGCCTGATTGATTTTTACCGCAGGGAGAAAAAAAAAAGCACGTTGTCTTTGGATGAAGGGGAGTGCGGTCGAGGTGCCGAGATTCATTATAGTTTAAGTGAATTTAGCGAACAGGAGCAAAACAAAGAAAGGGCACTGGAGATTCAGGAATTTGCCACCAGACTTGCAGAATATCAATTAAGCTTTAATGATTTAGCGGAGAATTGTCCCAAACATCAGGATTCTCGCTGCACGCTGCTCGAAGTGGCCCAATCACTTGCGAAGGATCAGGAAATGTGGCAGCACGTCATCAAAAAGAAAAGGATTCCCATGCAGGCTCTGAATATCAAAACCCAAGTGCATCTTAAGGTGCTTGAGCGGAGAAGAAAATATATCTTGGCAGTTGCTCTGCTGATTGCCAATGAACATGATTTTATTTACTTGCGGGAATACGTCATGCCAAAGGAAAGGAAGGGATAAAGATGAATCAATTCAAAGCTGTGGTTTTGCAAAAAGAAGGCCGATTCATTACCATTCTTTTGGCTGACGGCTCATTCAGAAAAATTTATTACCGGGAGCCCGTGGAAATCGGCGTGGAGATAACTGTTGATCCGACCAAAGGACTGTCCTTATTGAGCAAGCTTACTCCTCCCCGCTGGAAGAAAATGATCAGTATTGCCGCTATATTCTTATTGGTTTTTCTCGGGGTCACAGGCTGGAACCTTTATGAGGCGTCAATAGTGAAAGCAATGATCTCAATTGATGCCCAATCAAGTATTCAGCTCATGATTAATGGTCAGGGAAAAGTACTTGATGTTCAAACATTGAATGAAGAAGCCGTCAATCTGCTTGGGGAAAGGCCCCTTACAGGCTTACCCTGGCAGGAAGCGGTCTCCAATATTATGGAAAGATCCGTTGATTTTGAATACTTAAAGGAGGATGATCCTCTGGTTCTTCTCGGATATTTCCAGATGACAGCACAGAATGAGCAGACAAATGGGATTACTTCTGAAAAATTGGCTCAGGAGGTAACGGATAATATCGTCAAGCATGGCATTAATGCGCATGTTTTGGCTTATGATATGACTTCTGATGAACAAACAAAAGCGGCACAGGAGGGACTTACTCTCGGTGAATATGCCTTATTAAACACCGCGAATAAGGCCGGAATCCCGGTCCGTTCGGGTGAAATCAAAGAAAGCGCCGTCCGCAGTGAAGTTTTTAAGGAACAGGCCGTTCAAGAACAGATAAAGAGGGACAGCGGCCTGGGGGTAGTAAGTACCAAGGTTCAAATAAGTGATCGGCAGAACGGGGAAAAAAGCAGGACGAACACACAGTCCCAAAATCAGGGACAGGGAAAAGGCAAGACAAATAACCAGTTCAAAGCTCAGGAGTGGGGAAAAAACAGGAAGAATAATCAGGCTGAAGACCAGGAGCGGGGAAGAAGCAAAACAAACAACCGGCCTAAAAATCAGGAACAGGGCAAAAACAAGACGGATAAGCAGTTTAATGCTCAGGATGGAGGAAAAAACATGAGGAACAATCAATCCAAAGATCAGAAAAAATACAGATAAAGAGAGAAGACCCCCTAAAAACCGGATTTTCATTCGAAATAAGAAATAGAACCTGCACAACAGGTGGGAAAAATTAGGAAAAATGGAGTGGGGAAAAGAGAATGAGAAAGATATTGATCACACTGGCTCTAATGACAGCAATGGCAGTTCAACCAATGATGGCCTATGCCCAGACAACATCCGACAGTACGGCAGCGACCGGTACGACGACCACGGACAGTGAACAGACGACAGTGACCGATGAGAATGGAGAAGAAGTGGATCCAGGGACCCTTCCTGATTCTCCGTTCTATTGGCTCACAGATTTCATTGAAAAGCTGCAAGTCGCTTTGGCCCTTGACCCTGTAAAAAAGGCCGAATATGAAAAAGGACAGGCCTTAAAAAAATTGGCAGCTGCCCATCAAATGTGTGAGAAAGGAAATAATGAGCTGGCGGAAAAGTGCTTAAATCAATACTATGGCAAGCTTGAAAAAGCCAAGCAATTCCTTTCTTCTGTAGAGGACCCTGATTCTGAGGAAAGGCAGAAGCTGATTCAAGCAATGGAAAATACAAATGCGGAAAATATTGAAACACTGGGAGCCCTGTTAGAGAAACTGCCACCCCAAGCTTCAGCCAGAGTGGCCTTGAATATCGTTCGTACGATGGAAAAATCAGTTGACCAATTAACAGCTGAGCAGCAGGAGAATATTGAAAAACAAGTAGAGAACGCTGCAAAAAGAATTGAAAAACAGCAGTTAAAAGAAGAAACCAAAAAGGCGATGAATGAATTCAGAGAATCCTTGAATGTGAAGAAAAATGAGTTGAACGCAGAAGAACAAAAAGCAGAGAAGCAAAAAGTGTCTGTTCAGAATAAAGATAAGGACAAAAACAAAGATAAAAACAAGGCTGCGGAAAAGAAGAAAATGAAAGATAAGAAGATCAGAAAGGATCAGAATACTACCGTCATTAACAAAAATGATCATAAAGAAAAAGGAATACCCGAGACAAAAAATTATCCGAATTCTTGGCTCTAGGCAAGTATTCGGTTCAAAATAAAGGGCTGCCGTACAAACCTCGTTTAGTACGGCAGCCTTTTTATCATTCATTTTAGACCAAAATAGGATGATGAAGGGACCTCATTTTTCTTCTGACCGGAGAACAGATTTTGCTTTGTTGATCACATCAATTAAAGAATCGGCAGTTTTGACCACAATAGCATCCTTTTTGATGATACCCTGAGAATACTTTTCCTGAAAAGTATATTGGACCTTCAGGGCTTTGTATTCTAAATCGCTGATCAGATCCTGGGTGTTCTTTTCAACCTTTTCCTGAGCATTGCTTATTTTATCCAGGGCTTGATCTTTAGTTTTGTCATAAATATCTTTTGATTTAGATTCAATGAAGTCCAAACGTTCATCAATAACTGCTTCCATGTCATTGATCCTGGCATTTACATCACTTTTAATTTCGTTAATTCCCTCGGTTGTTTCTGACTTGACAATGCTTGCCAATTCGGCCAGCTTATTTCTGATTTTTGAAAGGTGTTCTTTTTCCATAATAATCAACCTCCTTTCGATCTTAGGTATATTATGAATAGTAAATAATGATTTGACAAGTATGATTATGGCTAAAAGGTTTTAAACTTTATTTCTTATACTTTGTTAGGGGAAAGGCGAGAAAGACTGGTAATTGAACAAATATTATTTTATAATAACTTTAAAGAAGGAGGTATATTATGGCAAGCTTATTTACAGAGAATTTATTAGTGAATGTAAAAACGATTGATGATCAGCACAGGAAACTTTTTGAGGCAGTTGAGGAATTTCATACTTCATGTAAAAGCGCCAAAGGAAAGGAACAAATCCCTGCTTTATTTGACTTTTTGGCAGGTTATACCATAAATCACTTTAAAAATGAAGAAAACTATATGGACAAGTTTTCTTATCCGGAAGTGGCTGATCATAAAAAACAACATAAGGATTTTATTGATAAAATTACTTCCCTAGAATCTACGGTTAAAGACGGCCAAGTTCCATTACCTACATTAATTGAGATTAATGGTTTCCTGACAAAGTGGTTGATTAACCATATTTCCAAAACGGATAAGAAGCTCGGGGCTTTTTTAAAGGATAAAGTCTGATACATCTTATATTCTGATTTGGCTTGATGAGCCAGATATTTTAGTTCAGGAGCACACTCAACAACATTGAGCGTGCTCCTGATTTTTATAGAAAAATTTCCCTGATTAAGTCACGCAATAGAAAAAGTAACATAATATAGGGATGTAACGAATTCCAAATATTACCACAAAGGAGAGGTGAAGGTAATCATGGCAATAGGTGGAGTTTCTGAAGGTGCTTTCGGCGGAAGCAAATGCTTCTGCGGAATCGCTATCGTAGTTGTAATCATTCTGCTCTTAATTGCATTGGGTATTGTTTTCTAATAGATGTGTAATGTTTGATCATATGAATTGCTTACCTTAGAAAGGGGGTCTACTCATGTATCGTGCCGGTGGTTTTTGCGGAGTCCCTGCTCCCACTCCTGCTCTTTTACCTGTTCAAACAGGAGGTGTCGGTGCTGGCGCTGGTGCTGCCATTATTGCAATTGCAATTTTGATTTTAATCGCGCTTGCAGTAATTTTCTAAATCATATTGACGGAAAGATTATTCGTTTAAATTTCGATCAATCATTCAGCTGAAAAAATAAAAAAAGCTTTGTCCTGATTAATTTAGGGCAAAGCTTTTTAATTAAAAATCAGCAATTTATCCGGAGATATCTTGATCCGCCAGGGTAGAGGCTTACTTTTCAGGTTTTGCCAGGTCGTCTCAGGCAATTCCCAAAACAGATTGTAATCGTCTTTATCTGCGGGCTTTTTGCCGATAGAGAGGTAGATTGTAACTTTAAACGGACTTTCAATGATCGTGCTGGGCCAACATTCAAAGACATTGTCGTCGTCAGAAAAATCATCATGGTGACTTTCTGCGGCTTCTCTTAGATGATAAGCCTGAATCCCTGCGTAATTAAAATTCAGAGGCAAGTTTTTTTTGACCCTGAGGGTGATTCCCCAGTCGGAAGCCAAACATTCATGGTCGGAGAGATATTCGGCCCGGGAGATGTTTTTACACCCGGTCAATTGCGCAACATTTAATGTAGGAGGATTCTGAAACAATTGGTTATTTTCACCGGACGCCTCGATTTCACCGTCCTTAAGCACCAGCATTTTAGGGCATATCCGGTAAGCCTCATCCATATTGTGAGTGACGAACAAGGTAACACCAGAGTAGGCGGCCAGTGTATCCATGAGCTGCCGGCCAAGATGGTTCCGGAGGTGATCATCCAACGCCGAGAAAGGTTCGTCCAGCAGCAAGACCTCCGGTTCGATGGCTAAAGCTCTGGCCAGAGCCGTTCTTTGCTGCTGGCCCCCCGAAAGCTGAGAGGGATATCTTTTTTCCAGTCCTTCAAGTTTGATGATCTGTAAGATATTTTTCACCCTGGAAAGCCGTTGCTCTCTAGGCAGTTGCCCAAGAGCAAAGCCAATGTTTTCCTCGACAGTCATATGGGGAAAAAGGGCGTAGTTTTGAAAAAGATAACCCACTTTGCGCAGTCTGCTCGGCACATTGATTCCCTCTGCGGAATCAAACAAGGTACGCCCGTTAAGAATGATTCTGCCTTTATCAGGTGTCTCGATACCTGCGATACACCTCAGAGTCATACTTTTACCGGAACCCGAGACACCCAACAAGCCTGTAATCTCTGTATCAGTAGTAAAATTGACATTAAGGGTAAAATCAGAAAGGGTTTTACAGATATCTACGTGCAATTCCATATTATTTCCTCTTAGCTGCAGGGATCAGCCTTTTCTGGTATTCAGTCCAATAATTCATTAAAGTCATGACAAACAGCGAAACAGCAAAGATCAGGATAACCCAGACAAGGGCCTTAGTCATTTCGCCGCCTTCAGCCTCAAAGAAGATGGCAACAGGTATGGTCTGTGTTTTGCCCGGTATATTTCCGGCGACCATCAGGGTAGCTCCAAACTCGCCGAGCGAGCGGGCAAAGGCCAGGACAGTGCCCGCAGCGATTCCCGGCCAGGAGAGAGGAACGGCTATCCGCCAGAAAATTTTCCATTCGGTCAGGCCAAGTGTGCGGGCAGCATGCAGCAAGTTTTCGTCAATTAGTTCAAATGCGCCGCGCGCTGTCTTATACATGAGAGGGAAGGATACGACTGCAGCCGCGATGACAGCTGCAGTCCAGGAAAAAATAATTTGAATGTCCAGAGCACGGAGAAGATCGCCGAAGGGGCCCTTTTTGCCTAAGAGCACCAAAAGGAAGAAACCGACAACAGTCGGGGGCAGGACCATGGGCAAAGTAAGGACACTATCAATGAGACCTTTGAACTTTCCCTTATTTCTTGCCACGAACCACGCTGCGGCAATACCCAGAAAAAAGGTCAGAAAAGTCGCGGTAAATGCAGTTCTGGCTGATATCCACAGGGGGGACAAATCAAATTCCACAGTGATCACTCCAAATATGAATAAAGCAGGCTGTTTTGATTATTTTACCCAAAAACTGGTGAATGAGGACAGTTTATTATTCCGTAATAAAGGTAAAACCGTATTTTTCAAATACAGCTTTCGTTTTATCGCTGTAAAGATAATTAATGAAATCCTTGGCGGCATCAACATTTTTACTGGCTTTAATGACTGCCGCGGGATATAGGATAGGCTTATGAGAATCTTCAGGGGCGACAACCGCTACTTCCGCTTTTTCTGATGCTTTGGCATCTGTAGCATAGACAAAGCCCGCATCGGCATTTCCAGTCTCAACCCAAGTCAGGACTTCTTTTACGTCCTTGGCATAGACAATCTTATTTTTCAAAGAATCAAGAAGGTTCAGCTTTGTTAAAGTTTCTTCCGCGTATTGGCCGGCGGGAACACTTTTTGGTTCGCCCAAAGCTATCCGCTTAATTTTTTCATCGGCAAGGCCATTGATACTCGATATGGGGTCAGAGCCTTTGGGTGTTACAAGCACCAATTGGTTGGCAAGAAAATTTTTCCTTGTTTCATCTAACAGAAGACCTTTGTCGGCCAGAGCATCCATCTGTTTAGTAGCGGCCGAAACGAAAACATCCACATCAGCCCCGTTCTCAATTTGCTGCTGCAGAGCCCCGGATCCGCCAAAACTATAATTAATCGTGATAGTTGATTTTTCCTGAGCGTAATTGGTCTGGATTTCTTCCATAGCGTCCTTGAGGCTCGCGGCCGCGGAGACAGTTAACGTTACCGGTGCCGCTTGCTGATCGGCAGTTTTGGTACAGCCTGTAGCAGACAGAATCAAAAGAAGAGCGATAATCAGTCCCAAAAATGATTTTTTGTTTTTCATTATGTAACCTCCCTTGTTTATTAAAAAGCCTGAAATATATAAAATGATGAAATCATAACACTTGATCCGGGATGTTACAATCTCATCATTGAGTATTTGAAAGATTTTATTAATAAAGACATGATAAAACAAGGCGAAAAGCGTTTAAACATCAAATTAAGACTTATTTTCACTTTGTTTTGTAATGTTATAATACGTTTAAATTATAAATCCTCCTTATCACAAAATCAATAACAAGATAAGTGATTTAGAGCAATTATCTTGTATATTTTTCAAAATTTTAAAATAAATCATACTTCAGAATTTCTATTTATTCATGTCGTGTATTATAATTGAGATATCTTTTAAATGTATAATATAGGTAAGAAATCAGGTGAACAATGTGGATGATTCAGCCTTGACTCCCCAGGAAGTCGCGGATATCTTAAAAATAGCTAAAAATACAGTATATGAATTGATTAAAAGAGAGGAACTCAATTCCTATCGCGTTGGCAAAAAAGTCAGGGTTGATATGAGTGATGTCCTGGCTTATAAAAATCGTACAAAAAGCAGGAAAGAGACCGTTGGGTCAAAATTACCTTTGTCACAGGAAAATCAGAGAAAAAACGGTTTTGTCTTATGCGGGCAGGATGTTATTCTTGATATCTTGTCAAGATATCTCGAGCTTCATCCCCATGGAATACAGACATTCCGATCCTATGTAGGCAGTTATGGGGGTTTATATGCCTTATATCAGGGCAGTGTACAGCTTGCCACGGCCCATTTGTGGGACGGAGACACCGGTGAATATAATATCCCCTTTGTACGGAGAATGCTGCCCGGCATTCCCGCAGCAGTTATCCATCTCGCATGTCGGCAGCAGGGGTTCTATGTTGTCAAAGGTAACCTTAAGTCAGTAAAAGGATGGGAAGACCTGAAACGCGAGGATTTAACAATTGTAAACCGTGAAAAAGGAAGCGGAACCAGAATTCTTTTGGATGAACACCTGAGGATACTGGGGATCGATTCTGCAAAAATAAAAGGCTACGGGAACGAATGCACGACCCATCTGGCAGTGGCCAGTGCGGTAGCGCGGGGGACGGCCGATTTGGGCTTGGGAAATGAAAAATCGGCCGGTCAGGTGAAGGATATAGATTTTATTCCGATGCAAACAGAAAAATACGAGCTAGTCATGAAAAAAGAGGATATGAACAAGCCCCCTTTCCAGGCTGTACTTGAAATCTTGCGTTCGCCCGAATTCAGAATGGAGATAGAGGGAATAGGGGGCTATGATTTAAAAGACATGGGAAAAATAAGACAATAGTTTCAGGAATTATTCAGGAAGCTATCAGCGATAATTCAGAATGAGGAGTTATCATATAAGTAATGTATTTCTTTTTTCTTTACCCCTTTTTTATTACCCGGAATAAGCTCCGGGTATTTTTTTATGGAGAATCCTTTCGGCAGTGGCCATTTTTCTCTTCCTTGCTTTAACATAACCTACTCTTTGATACTATGATAAGTAAGGGGGTAGAAATGCTCATAAAGAAAAGTCCATTGGACAAAGATGATCTGTGTCTGTTTTTTAACGAATCAATGGTTAAAATCATTCAGAATATTGAAGCCAGAAACGGAAGATTAAAAGCTTTTGATCTTAGCTTTAATTTTGAAAAATCAAGGTTTACCCTGACAGAGAAGGACATAAGAGCATATAGAACAAGATATAAAGATTAAAGTAACCAGTTTCCTACTCAATCACGAATATCCGGCATCCGAAAAAGTTATTTGCTGCCTGCGCTTAGAAAGAGTGTAGGTTTTTTGTTGCGAGGATCAGTCGTCAAAATGAATTGAGATCTGATGAGATCAAGATTATAGTTTGCATAATTTGCCAAAAATTAGGTCTCCTGTATTTCTCAGGAGACTTTTTAGAATTTCTGACGGCGATAATAAAATAAGATCTTTTTTCTGCTTCAACTATAGCTTTCAATAGATGCTTGCACCGCAAATACCGTACATGATTTTCATTTCTTACATATGATCTTGAAAAAAAATTAATACCCCCATCCGGGACCATAATTGCCTGGACCATACCCGCCCGGACCGAAGCCCCCAGGACCAAAACCTCCGCCCCAGCCGCCCCAGCCACAGGCAAAGAAGAAAAAGATGATGATAATGATGATCCACCACCACCAGCCTCCGCCCCAGCCCCAGTCACCAAATCCGTCGTAGTAGCCGGTTCCGCCGAAACCTCCGAAATTACCTCCCGCTCCACCGAAGAGAGCCATGACATATCCTCCTTTCGATTAAAAGGTGATTAAAGCTATCATTATTTTATGAAAAAAATTGGGAAAAGTTTCCTCTGAATCATTAGGAAGTGACAGAACCTGCACAAAGGGTTAAGGTCACTTTTGTAGAACTCTATACATAAAGGAATGTATTTCAAATAAAAACCGTGAAGAAAGGGAAAGTTCAAAGCCGACGATATCACCGGATCGATGATTCCAGTTGACGGAGGTTATTCATGCAGCAAGGAATAACGGGAATCCGTTTTTAAGGCGAGAAGTAAATCTTTACGGATGATTAGGATTGCTACAGTTGGCTGTTAAAATTTTGAGAGGAATCAAAAATGAAGTCTTATTTAAAATATACGATTGCAGAAGAACATCAAGGCCTGACAGTTGAGGAGTACTTGAAAAAGGCGTTGCAGATCTCAGGCAGAAAGATTCAGAAATTAACCAGATTAACAGGGATACTCCTTAATGGAAAGAAAGTGTTCCTGCAGAAAAAGCTTCGAGCAGGGGACCTGCTCAGTGTTTTAAGCCTGCAGGACCGCTCTTACGGGGTTAATCCCGAAGCCGGAGCAATAGATATCCTCTACGAAGATGAATCCCTTATTGTTTTGAATAAACCCGCCGGTTTGCTGGTACATCCGGCAGGGATGACCACAAGCGGCACCCTGGCCAATTATCTTGCAGATTATTTTCGACAGCTTGGAGTGATTTGTACGATTCGGCCATTACACCGCCTGGATCGGGATACTTCGGGATGTCTTGTTTTTGCCAAGGGACCGGTTGTTCAGAGCAAAATGGAAGACCTGTTGGCAGCAGGAAAAATCAAACGTACTTATCTGGCGCTGGCGGAAGGGCTGATCATCCCTGCGGAAGGCACGATTAGCGCTCCTATTGCTTCAGATCCGGCAAAGCCCAACCGGCGCATGGTCAGTGAAAAAGGTTCTCAGGCAATCACACACTATCGTAAGCTGAAAACTTTTGGCCAAAACTCTCTTGTCGAACTGAATTTGGAGACCGGAAGGACCCATCAGATCAGGGTCCATTTAGCCTATCTTGGTCATCCGATCCTCGGGGACAGGATGTACGGAAGAAAGTCTCCCCTGATTTCAAGACAAGCCCTCCATGCGGTAAAGATAAGCTTTCAGCATCCTGTTAAAGAGACGGAAATTTGTCTTGAGGCAAAACTGCCCGGGGATTTTTTAAAGTGTCTGGAAATGAGTTAACGCTTATCGTTATTTTATCAGCCCCAGCAGGTACCCGTAACCCTCCCGTTCCATGTCCTTTTTGGGAACAAACCGCAAAGAGGCGCTGTTGATGCAATAGCGCAGACCACCGGATTCCCTTGGGCCGTCCTGAAACAGATGTCCGAGATGGGCGTCCCCCACACGGCTGCGAACCTCAGTTCTTATCATGCCATGGGAACGGTCCGGCTTTTCACGAATGACATTAGGATCAATCGGAGCGGAAAAGCTTGGCCATCCGCAGCCGGACTGAAATTTATCCGACGAAACAAAAAGTGGTTCGCCTGTGGTAATATCGACATATATGCCGGGTTCAAAATGATCGAAGTATTCATTGCGAAACGGCGATTCAGTGGCACTGTTTTGCGTCACCTCATATTGAGTTTTGGTCAGGGACTGATGCAAAAGTTCGGTATCCGAAAGATAATAGCTGGCAGGGTTTACCATCGCCTGAGCGGCTTTTCTGAACTTATCGGGTGCAATATGGCAGTACCCGCCCGGATTTTTATCGAGGTATTTTTGATGGTATTCTTCCGCGGGGTAAAAGTTGTCCAAAGGTTTTACCTCGATAGCAAGGGGAGTATCGTATCGTTTCTGCAGCTTTAGAATTGAGCGTTCGATCAGCGGACGGTCTTGTTCATCCACATAATAAATCCCGGTTCGGTATTGGACGCCCCGATCTCCACCCTGCCGGTTTACCGAGGTTGGGTCAACCGCCTCAAAATAGAGTTCCAAAAGAAATTCAAGCGGTAAAATTTCGGGATCATAATGCACATAAACTGTCTCTGCATGGCCGGTATGATCATGACAGACCTCTTCATAAGAAGGGTGTTCGGTATGCCCGTTTGCATAGCCCGTCTGTGTAGAAATGACACCGCGAACAGACGCAAGATATTTCTCCATCCCCCAAAAGCAGCCGCCGGCGAGATAAAGATCAGACATGCTTATTCCTCCCAATTCGCTGTTTTTACTATTCTATCATGTGCAATTTTGTAACAGGTATCCCCGATTTTGCATGAAGGGAAAAAATCCTGCAATTCCTGAACATCAATAATACGGTTATCCAAGAGGGATTCTTACGATAAATGTCGTACCGTCCTGTCCATTGCTTTCCGCGGAGATCCCCCCTCCATGGCTCTCGACAATAGTCTGGGCAATGGAAAGCCCCAGACCATAACCGCCCTGTTTGCGGATTCTGGAACTGTCGGCCCGGTAAAAACGTTTGAAAACATGTTCCAGATGTTCGATAGGGATAGGCTCCCCGGTATTGTTAACTGAGAGGAGAGCTTGATCCTTATCGTTTTTTAAGGTTAAAGTTACTTTGCCGTTCTGCCCCGCATATTTGCACGCGTTATCCAATAATATTGCTACCAGCTGTTTAAGCTGCCCGGCATCACCATTCAGGCTGATGTCCGGATCAATCTCGCTGCTGACCTCTATTCCTTGTTCATAAGCAATTGGCTCAAAGGGGAGCAGGCTGCTCCAAACGATATCGCTGAAATTAAGCTCGGTTTGCTGAACCGGCTTTTGAACTGCGTCCAGCTTGGCCAGGAAGAGTAAATCATCGACCAGTTTCTTCATGCGCGATGCTTCAGCCTGGGTATTTTCAACCCATTTGTATTGCTTTTCAATGGTGTCTTTGCGGTGAGAAAGCAAGATCCCTATATTAGCCAGAATCACGGTTAACGGAGTCCTGAGCTCGTGTGAGGCGTCGGCCACAAACCGCTTTTGTTGTTCCCAGGCTTTTTCCACGGGGCGCAAAGCCAGGTTGGCGAGAAAAATGCTGATTGCCCAAAAAGCGATCAGGCCTCCCGCCCCTCCTGCCAGAAGAATCATGATCTGATTTGTTAATTGCTCGATTTCTCTGCTCATGTCAGCAAAAGCAATTTTTTTTCCTTCCGCGGTATCCTTGATCAGAAACCTCAGCTGCTTGTTCAGCATCATTCCTTCCGTTTTGCCTGAAGCCAATGCTTTATCAGTGACTTCCTGAATCACATTGTCAGAAATAAGCACGTTTTCTTTTAAATTCGAAAGTACCTGTCCATCCCCATCCACTGTGACGCTGAAGACCGGGAGCATAGGAACTGGTTTGCGCGGTGGGCCGTCACCGATTTCCAGAACCGGACGTTCTGAGCCAGACTTGTTTTCAAGAGCCCTCTGCATAACTTGGTAACTCTCATTGCGCATCCGTTCATAGCCGGAAATACAGATGGAGGTAAAAATAATCAGCATGACTAAGCTGACTAAAGACATATTAATCAGCACAAATTTCCTGCGCAGTTTTTTCATCATGGCTCTTCCGTCTCCAATCGATAGCCTACCTTGCGCACAGTGCTGATATTGACCTTCGAGCCCAGGTAGAAGAACTTCTTGCGCAAAAAGGAAATGTATGCTTCGACATTATTGTCCTCTGCATTGGACTCTATTCCCCAGACTTTAATGATTAAATCCTCTTTCAGGACAATGACTTTGGGATTGGACATCAGTATTTTTAAAACCTCGTACTCTTTATATCCCAGGCGCACTGACTTAGGGCCGCAGACAAGAGTATACGCAGCCAGATTTAAGGTCAGATCAGCAAAAGAAAGCTCTTCCAGGATAACTTCCCCATGCCTGCGGGACAGAGCCCGGATACGAGCCAGCAATTCTTCGGGAACAAAAGGTTTTGTCATATAATCGTCAGCGCCAAAATCCAATCCCATAATTTTATCGTTAACCTCGTCTCTGGCTGTCAGGAGAAGAATCGGCGTTGTGATTTTTGCTGTCCGCAGCTCATTAACGATCTCATAACCGTTTTTCTTAGGCAGCATAATATCCAGAACAATAACATCATATAAACCGCTCCTGGCATAGTCCAGACCTGCCGCCCCATCATGAACGGCATCAACAGAATATTTTTCCTGACGCATGATCTGGGTCAGCGCCTCAGCTAAACGGATTTCATCTTCGACGATTAATATACGCATACCGCACTTCCTCTCCGTCTAATCATCTGACAAGCTTATCATACCAGCTTTTTCTTTTTTATTGCAGCAGTTTTCTTCATTGCCCTAACTTTAGCATGGAAATCTGAAATTAGTCTGAAATGGTTTTTTCAGGCTAATTTCAGTGAGGGTCTGTATGATTGGAGTATGCCAGATGCGAAGGAGGAATTTATATGGCGCAAGCCAAGGAAGTTTTTCAAAGATATGAAAAAAAATACATGCTTAGTGCCCGCCAACAACAACTTTTAATGGAGAAGTTAGCCGGGTATATGAACGTGGATCAGTACGGCCTGCACACCATCAGCAATATTTATTATGACACCGATAATTATGAGCTGATCCGTACGTCCATCGAGAGGCCGATCTACAAAGAGAAGCTCCGTTTGCGGGCCTACGGCACCCCCGGAGAAGAGGATTTCGTATTCCTGGAGATCAAAAAGAAGTTCAAAGGGATTGTCTATAAAAGACGTGTACAGCTCAAGCTCAGAGAGGCCCGGTATTACCTTCAGGAAGGGGAACAGCCGGAAAATTCCGGTCAGATCCTGCGCGAGATTGACTGGGTTTGGAACAAATATCATCTGGTGCCAAAGGTTCTCATCGCGTATGACCGGTTAGCCCTTTTTGGCAAAGAAGACGAAAATCTGCGCATCACCTTTGATCAAAACATTCGTTTCCGTGAATCCGTATTGGATCTTTCCAAAGGACCGTGGGGTTATCCCCTTTTAGATCCTGAGCGCTTTTTGATGGAAATTAAAATTCCGGATGCCATGCCCTTATGGCTCAGCAAGCTCTTGAATGAGCAAAGGATCTTTCCTGCCTCATATTCAAAATATGGACAGTGCTACAAGGAATATTTGATTGACCGTCAATATAAGAAAGGAGGAGTGACTTGTGCTTGAGAGTATTCTTAGTACGTTTATTAATAGTTCAATCACGGTTGATCAACTGCTGATTTGTACCTTAGCTTCTATTGTCTTAGGATTAGGCGTTGCCGCCGTTTATATGTACCGTAACACTTACAGTAAAAATTTTGTCGTCACTTTGGCTTTGCTTCCCGCAATGGTTCAATTGGTGATTATGGTGGTCAATGGCAATCTGGGTGCGGGAGTCGCCGTTATGGGCGCCTTCAGCCTGGTTCGTTTCCGTTCGATCCCCGGCAGCGCCAAGGAAATTGGCAATATCTTTTTCGCTATGGCGGTCGGTCTGGCTACCGGTATGGGATATATCGCGATAGCCTTCCTCTTTCTGTTTATTGTCGGTGCAATGTCCCTTCTCCTGAATACGGTAAGATTCGGCGAGAATAAAAAGGCTGACAAGGAGCTGAAAATTACCATCCCCGAAAACCTGGAGTATGAGGGTATTTTCGATGATGTGTTTGCCAAGTATACGCAACAAGCCGAGCTGATTCGTGTGAAAACAACGAATATGGGCAGCTTGTATGAGCTTCATTATCGTATCGTATTGAACGGGACAGGCATCGAAAAAGGGTTCTTGGATGAGCTCCGCTGCCGCAATGGCAATCTGAACATTATATGCGGCCGTGTCCCTTCCGTCCATGAGGAGCTGTAAAGCATTATACAAGGTTTTAAAGAATTAAGGACAGATATGCGGTTAAAGGTATTCCGCAGTTTTCAATTACAATTTTCTTAAGGAGCGAAACAATATGGTCAAAAAACACAAACGATTTCTTCCCTTACTCATCGTGCCGGTACTTACCCTAAGCTTGATTGCCGGATGCGGTACGACAGATTCATCGGCGGATTCGTCCGGTTCTTCTGCTTCCGTAACAGATGTGTCGCCGATTTCAGTGACGTATTCAACAGAAGATACGGACAGCAGCTGGGATGCTTCAAACGCGACAAATATCACCTTAAACGGTGATTCAATAACAGTGAGCGGCTCCGGAGCCTCTTCATCAGGCAGTGTTCTGACCATCCAGAACTCCGGGACCTATGTCATCAGCGGCACAATTTCCGACGGGCAGGTTGTTGTCAGCGCCGGTGAAGAGGATATTGTGCGTATCGTGCTCAACGGCGCATCTGTTACTTCATCAGACAATGCCGCTATTTACGCCCGTCAGGCGAAGAAGGTGATTTTAACCTTAGCCGCAAGCGGCAATACCATTGAGGACGGTTCGGCCTACACCGGCACCTCTGATGATGAACCTAATGCGGCAATATTCAGTAAAGGTAATTTGACGATTAACGGGGCAGGCTCTCTGACAGTCAAAGGCAACCATAAAAACGGTATTGCCACAAAGGATGACCTGGTGATCACAGGGGGGGATATTACGGTTGATGCCGTTAACGACGGTCTGCGCGGCCGGGATTCGATTGCAATCAGCAGCGGGATCTTTAATATTACAGCCGGAGGGGATGCTCTTCAATCGAACAATGATGAGGATACCAGTAAGGGCTGGGTATCGATTGACGGCGGGTCATTTACGATAGCAGCCGGCAATGACGGCCTGCAGGCTGAAACGATACTTCAAGTGACAAACGGAAATATTGCGATGAAGACCGGCGGAGGCAGCGCAAATACCGTCACAAAAAATAAGGAACAGGCTCAGCCTGGCGGGAGCCGGCAAGACCCTGCTCAGGCTTCTGTAAGTACGACAGAGGAGGATTCTGCGTCGGCTAAGGGCCTTAAGGCAAAAACAGGCATCTTAATAACCGGGGGAGTATTCTCAATTGACTCTTCGGATGATTCGATCCACGCTAACGGCGCCGTCAAAATTCAAGACGGAGAGTTTGCGATTTCTTCCGGAGACGACGGAATTCATGCGGATTCCGCTCTGATGGTCAACGGCGGCACAATCAAGATCAGCAAAAGTTACGAAGGTCTGGAGAGCGCCAATATCACGGTAACCAACGGAACGATACACGTGAAGGCAAGTGACGACGGGCTCAATGCCGCCGGAGGTAACGATGGCTCATCTCAGAATGGCCGGCCGGGTCAAAACACGATTAGTACAGACAGTTCCTATTTTATTAAAATAGCCGGCGGTTATATCTCGATTGACTCCGGCGGAGACGGAATTGACTCTAATGGCGCTGTGTATATCAGTGGAGGAACCATACTTGTTAACGGCCCGACGAATGACGGGAATGGTCCTTTGGATTATGACGGCACGTGTGAGGTCTCAGGCGGAATACTGGCGATGGCCGGCAGCTCCGGTATGGCCCAGGCGCCGGGCAGCACCTCTGCCCAGAACTCTTTGCTGGTCAAATTCACCGCTAAGCAGGAAGCCGGGACTATGGTCACTCTGACGGACGACAGCGGAAATCCGATCATGGCGTTCGCTCCATCTAAAGCCTACCAGTCGATCGTGATCAGTTCTCCTGATATGATGCAGGGCAAAACGTATACCCTGTCCACAGGGGGGACCTCCAGTACACAGCTTGTTGATGGAATGTTAACCGGCGGCACCGTTTCCGGCAGCACCAAACTAACCGATATCACGATTTCCGGCAACGTAACCAGCATCGATGAAAACGGCTCTCCGGTTAGCAGCGGCATGGGCGGTCCGGGGCAGGGAGGCCAGCCCAGATAATATAGATTTGAAGGAAAGAGGCTGCAGCAAATTTTCGTTTTGCTGCAGCCTCTTTGTGTTTTCCTGTGGAGCCGATGGTCGGAATCGAACCGACGACCTGCTCATTACGAGTGAGCTGCTCTACCCCTGAGCCACATCGGCATAGTCTGATTTGGCAAGACCAAATCCGTCTTTTGACAAAAATAAATATACCACAAGACAAATGGTTTGTTAAGACCTAATAATCCGGATTTACAGCAATGAAGCAAAGATAGGGCAATAAAGGAGCGAATATCAATGAAAATCCGGTCATATAGAGAGGATAAAAAATTATCAAACAATTCACTCTAGTCAGAAAATATTGTATAATATCAATAAGCGGCTGAAAGGAGTTGATCCTGATGACGATGACAATATCCGGATTGGAAGAGCTTCTACAGCATGAAAAGATGGAAGAGATCCTGGGGATTGAAAATGATGGCTGCAAAGCTGAGATCAGGCGGCTTTCTGATTCAGAGGAGATCATTGATTATCATGGCAGGACCAGGCGAATCAAAATGCGCTACAAGTTAAACCCGGACCAAAGAAACGATCGGTTTTCTTTTCTTCAGGGCCCGGTCTTTGAAATTATGCATTTCTGTGTGAGTCCGCAAAATTTTGGTTACGGGACAAAGTTTATGTCCCATCTGATAAAGCATTTTCAGGAAGTGGGAATCAAAAGCATTGTCTTGCAGGCTACAAATTCTCGGGCGGCCAGGTTTTGGGGCAGATTGGGATTTTTGCCTCACCCGTTGGCCAGTGATGAAAAATTACTGATGTACCGGGTCAGCGATTCTGATCAATTATTAATGACTAATTCCAGACCAGGCTTTTCTATTGACGCTCACGAGAGAAATCATGTTATGCATTAAAAATAAGGTTCAGCTGAAAAATAGAAACTCCCGCGTCCGGGAGTTTCTTTGGAGTAAATGCACACTGTCTAAAATGTATGTATTTACCATGATACTTTACCATGTCTGAAATATTCGGTCAACTCAAAAAAAGACGGAAAAGGTCTAGTTATTTGCAAAGTTGTCGTGCAGACTGTGTATTTGTCGAGTTTTTGTGGAATGTTCATAAAATTTTGGCTTAATCGTTTTTTTCAGAAAGCTTTGAGAGGATGTAAAAAAATTGGACTGTTCAAAAATAAAATGTATAATATAGGATGGGGAAAATATTTAGGCGTATTTCCTATTAACTGGAACGGCAGGACGTTTTTTCGACAAACCAGGTTGTGCTTAAATACTGTCCGTGTTATGAAAATGCGGAAGGTGATCATACCCATATCCAAAATGAGACCCATACCTTGATGACGTTTACCGGAGCGGTGAAGGTTTTATTTGGAGTTATTCCAGGATGTCCCCGTAAAGCAGTGGACATCAACAGGCCGTTTCTGGGAAGAATGTTATTCAGGTGATTTTTTCGTCCAGCGGTCACTGTCTCTTAAACGGTATTTTTCCATCATTCTGGCAAAAGCATCTTCCAGATCAATATTCATGGAGTTTGCCATGCAGATGATAATAAAGAGGATATCAGCCATTTCAAGGGCCAAATCTCCTTCCGGCTCGCTGGGTTTTTTCGGTTTTTGTCCATATTGATGATTGATCTCTCTGGCCAGTTCTCCGAGCTCTTCAGTCAAACGCAGCATCATGGAGGACGGAGACCAGTATCCTTCTTCAAATTGAGATATCCAATCATCAACTTGTTTTTGCCATTCTTTGATTTCCATTTGTCTGCTCCTCAGAGGTGTATCCTGATTGCAAATAATTTTAAGACAATCATAGCAGGAAGGCAAGGGGATTTTTCACTGGATGTAGAATCATATTTTATGTTTTGTGACGTACTATTGTAAATGAGGTGAGACCGTGACGGAATTTTTGAGCCAATTCAGTAATTTAGTCTGGCGTGATATCATTGACATCGCGCTTGTTGCGGTCATCTTATATCAAATCCTGATGTGGATTAAAGGGACGCGGGCTGTTCAGCTGGTCAAAGGATTGCTGGTCCTGCTTGCAGTTTCTTCTTTCTCCGAATATTTTAATTTTCAGACCATGACCTGGATGCTGGATAAAGTATGGACGATGTTGCTTGTTGCTCTGCCGGTGGTTTTTCAGCCGGAATTAAGACGCGCTTTGGAGCAGATCGGAAACGGCAGGTTTTTATCTATGCATCCGTCATCTGCCGGAACTGAAGAATTGAAAAAAATGGTTGAAGAATTGATCAAATGTATTCAGGTGCTTTCTCAAAATCAAATTGGTGCTCTTATTGTGCTTGAGAAAAAAACAGGAATTCAGGAGTTCGTTGAAACCGGAGTAAAGATAGACGGCGTTGTTTCTTCTGAATTTTTAATCAATATTTTTATCCCCAAATCCCCTTTGCATGACGGAGCAGTGATTTTGAGAAGCGACAGGGTTGCGGCAGCCGGATGTTTTTTGCCGCTGAGCCAGGACAACAGGCTGCAGAAAGATTTGGGGACCAGACACCGCGCCGGGTTAGGGATTTCTGAAGTGTCGGATGCTGTGGTCATCATCGTATCCGAAGAAACGGGGATTATTTCAACAGCCCAAAATGGAATGTTAAAGAGGTTCCATGATGAAAAAAGTTTGCGTGATTTGCTGAAAAATGAAATACTGGTGGAAAAAGCGGCAATATCATTTCCTGCGTTCCGAAGATTCGGAGGTGGCGGAGAATGAAGGATATTTTGCGGCGCAATCTTGGCTATAAGATGATATCGGTTTTGTGCGCCATATTATTCTGGGCATGGATCACCAACCTGAACAGCGGGTCCAGTTTTTTTGGCCAGCAAACCTACAATATGACTCCTAAAATGATTAATCAGCCTTCCGGTTTGGTTGTGATATCAAATATCCAGACGGTAACAGTTCGCCTGGCCCAAAACAATCCCGGAGTAAGCAGTAATGACCTGAGTGCTTATGTGGACCTTCAGGGCGCGGTTGCCGGAGAAAATACATTTGAGGTTAAAGTGAACGCTCCCGTAGGAGTTGTAATTGAGGATGTCAGTCCGCGCAATGTGGTATTGAATCTAGATGTGGTTAAAGATAAAACCTTATCCGTTGTAGTTCAGGTTACAGGGAAACCGGCGGCGGGGATGGCCAGCGGCCAGCCTATTGTTTCCCCTTCCGTGGTCAATGTCCGCGGAGCGGCCTCCGTTTTGGAAAAAATGAATAATGTGGTCGTGGAAGCAAGCGTTGAGGGAGCACGGGAAAGCTTGCGGATGTCCCGTCCGGTTACCTTTAAGGATTTGGAAAGCAAGGGGGTTTTTGCGGCCAATCTTGACCAGAATAGTTTAAAAATCCAACCGGAGACTGTGGATATTATTGTCCCGATTTATTCCCAGGGCACGGTAACCAAATCTGTTCCGCTGAAAGTGACAACTTCCGGAACCCCGGCCAGTGGCTATGCTGTTCGCTTGGTCTCTCCTATTCCGGCAAGTGTGGAACTCCAGGGCACTGATGAGCTGCTGAAAAGCATTCAGGAGATCAATCTTGGCACAGTAGATGTCAATGGGCTTAGCCAGAATAAAGTGATCGATTATTCCCTGGATAAGATACCTGTTCCGGAAGGCGTAAAAATTGCCGAGGGGACGAAGATCAGTGTTATGGTTTATGTTGGCGCGGATGCCCAGCAAAAGGATATCACGGCTCTGCCTGTGGAGGTCCATAATTTAGGACAGGGCTTGACAGCGGAAACGATAGAGGCTGTGGATATCACGGTGAGCGGTTATCAGGAAGTACTGAACAAGCTTAATTCAGCGGACATTTCCCTGTGGGTTGATGCTTCCGGATTGAAAGAAGGGACTTACGAGGACTTGGATATCTATTGGAAGCTGCCTGAAGGGGTAAATATGGTGAAAACACCTAAGGTTAAGCTTGTTCTGCATAATAATGTTCAAACCGGGCCCACTACCCAAAGCAGTGGTCAGAATTCCGGAGGGTTTTCCCTGCCGGCTCCGATCATCAATATTTTTGATGGGAAGTAAACAGGTATTAATATTTATAGGATGGATTAACAGTGGATATCATTTGGCCGGACCTGAAAATCTCGATTGATGAAGATGAGGCTCAATTGCCTGATTTTATAGGACATAAATTGGGCATCGCTGATGATCGAATATCAAATTTCCGTGTGCTTCGACGAGCTGTTGACGCCAGGAAGAAACCCAGTATTTATTTTGTATATACCGTTGGCTTTACACTGGAAGGCAGCAAGCAGGAATTGCGGCGGATATTATCACGCAATTCTCATTTGCGTAAAAATGTGTCAGAACCCGAAAAGAAAACAGAACATAAGCCGGAGAAAAAGCTCCTTCATCGTCCCGTTGTGATTGGGGCTGGGCCAGCCGGCTATTTTGCGGCTTTGGCCCTTGCTGAAGCCGGGTATAAGCCGTTGGTTCTGGAACGGGGAGAAGCTGTCGAAAACCGCGGAAAAAGTGTTCAGAGGTTCTGGCAGGAAGGCAGGCTGAATCTCGAATCCAATGTTCAGTTTGGCGAAGGCGGAGCGGGGACGTTTTCTGACGGAAAGCTGACCACCAGAATACATGACGATCGGACCAGATATGTTTTAGATACCTTTGTTCAATTTGGAGCTTCACCGGAAATCCTGTTTCAGGCCAAGCCCCATATCGGCACAGATGTGCTGACAAGTATTGTTAAAAATATGCGGAAAAGAATTCAGGAATTGCAGGGAGAAGTGCGATTTGAAACTAAGGTTACCGGATTAAGCTTTCGTGATGGCCGGCTTTATGCCGTAATGGCCGGAGGAGAAGCCATACCGGCGGAAGCAGTAATCTTGGCTGTCGGCAATAGTGCCCGGGATGTGTACGGATTTCTTTTCAAAGCCGGAGTGATGATTGAACGGAAACCTTTTGCGATTGGCCTTAGAATTGAGCATGACCAAAGTTTTATCAACTGGTCTCAATATGGGATGGAAAGCCACCCTCGTCTTGGAGCGGCAGAATACCAGCTGACCTATAAAGATTCATCAACAGGCAGAGGCGCTTATTCATTTTGTATGTGTCCGGGGGGCAGAGTGATTGCCTCGTCCTCTGAAGAGTTTGGCGTAGTCACGAATGGGATGAGCGAATGGGCCAGAGACAGCGGAGTAGCAAACAGTGCAATTGTTGTTACGGTCCGGCCTGAAGACTTTTCTTCTGAACACCCCTTGGCAGGCGTAGAATTTCAAAGATCCTGGGAACACCGTGCCTTTCTCCTGGGAGGGGAGAGCTACCGGGCCCCGGCCCAAAACACCATGGATTTTATCAATAATAAGCTGACCGGTGAGCTGTCGGGGAAATATACGTATGCTCCCGGAGTGGTTCCGGCCAATCTTCGCCAAACCTTACCGCCGGAAATCGGAGAAGTGCTGGCAAGATCTTTTTTAGACTTCGACCGGAAGATCAAGGGTTTCCTAAAAGATTCGGTACTGACCGGAGTTGAAACCAGAACCAGTGCTCCTGTCAGAATATTGAGAGACGAAACGGGCCAGTCCCCAAGTGCGAAAGGCCTTTTTCCGGCAGGAGAAGGCGCGGGATATGCGGGCGGCATTATGAGTTCGGCTGTAGATGGTTTGCGTATGGCCGAAAAGCTGATTTCAATGTATACTGTATCATATAGAGAATGAGGACAGGGAAGGGGTAAGAAAACAAATTGGGAAGACTGTTTGGAACGGACGGAGTAAGAGGGATAGCGAATAAAGAACTGACAACTGAGCTTGCTTTTCAGTTAGGAAGGGCAGGCGCGTATATATTAGGTAAAAATAAGAAAAAAGTCAGAATTGTAATCGGGAAAGATACCAGGATATCCGGAGACATGCTGGAGGCCGCTTTAACTGCGGGGATCTGTTCCTTAGGGGCGGATGTTCTTAAAGTCGGGGTGCTGCCCACGCCGGGCATTGCTTATCTCACCAGGACCCTGCGCGCCGATGCGGGGATTGTAATTTCGGCATCACATAATCCCGCTCAGGATAACGGCATAAAGTTCTTTTCCCGTACAGGCTATAAACTGCCTGATCATTTGGAAGATGAAATAGAAGCTGCCTTGAATGGCATAGAGGATATTGATTTGCCTGCGGGTGGTGATGTGGGCAGGGTGATTGAAGTAGAATATCCCAGGGGACGTTATGGCGAATATCTGAAGACTACGGCAGTAAGTCTGGAAGGATTAAAGGTGGTCATTGACTGTGCCAATGGGGCTGCTTCGGAAGTCGCGCCCCGGGTCATGACTGAGTTGGGGGCCGAACTGGTGCCGATCTATCATTACCCAAATGGTGTGAATATCAATGTGAATTGTGGCTCAACTCATCCCGAAGCTCTGATTCAGGCAGTTCTGGAAAACAAAGCGGATATCGGCTTGGCTTTCGACGGAGACGCCGACAGGGTGATCGCTGTTGATGAGAAGGGAAACATCGTTGATGGCGACTGTATCATGGTCATTTGCGCGTTATACCTCAAAGCCAAAGGCCAGCTGAAAGAAGATTCCGTAACAGTAACGGTGATGAGCAATATGGGGTTGCATAAGGTATTGCGAGAAGCCGGTATTAAGGTATATGAAACAAAGGTCGGGGACCGGTATGTGATGGAGAAGCTTTTGGAAACAGGCACAGTTTTAGGCGGGGAGCAGTCGGGACATATCATTTTCCGCAATCTCAATACAACCGGGGATGGGATTCTTTCCGCACTCCAATTGTTAAGAGTCATGAATGAACAGCAAAAGAGTCTTTCCGTACTCGCCACACAAATGAAAAGGTATCCCCAAGTGCTTGTCAATACAAAAGTCCATAACAAAGAAAAAGTACTGAACCATGCCGGTTTGGCTGGGAAGATTTCAGAGATAGAGTCCATTCTGGGGGATGACGGAAGGATTCTGGTCCGGCCTTCCGGTACCGAGCCTTTGATTAGAGTGATGATGGAAGGTTCCGATTCGGAAAAATTGGAAAAACTGGCCGGGGAGGTCATTGACGTGATCTCAAAGATTGATTGTAAGGAGAAGCAATCCTGAGATTGGAACAGATTGACAAATCATGCATAGACTATTTACATCTTAATGTCCGGTATGGCATAAAATGCCGAATGATCACAATTTCCCGGCATACAATGTATTGTACCGGACAGTGAGAGTGAATTATAATAGTAAAGAATATCATCAAGCAAAAATGAAAAGTAAAGGAGATGATGCTTAAAGGAAGAAGATAGGCAGCGGCTAGCAAAAAAAAATGCGGTGTAAAAAGATTTGGAAATAAAACAAGAAAAATATAGCGCCAGAACCTTATCAGGTTGACGAGGAAGAGGTTAATCGAAAATTTCGGCGGATGCCTCTCGGTGGCTTGTCATCGACAGATCGGTTCCAAAACCGAAAAGTAATTTTTGGGACAAAAGCCGGTCAGCAAGAGAACGGGACAGTTATGCCTGTTTCCGCTTATTATCGGTATACATATTTATGGATTACCGATATTTGCTTAATGATTTTATTTCTTTGTCTTTGAAACCGCCATATACGAAGGCGGTTATTTTATTTTTTGATGAAGAATGAGATGTAAAGAGGAGAGAGACTAATATGTGCGGTATCGTAGGTTATATCGGGAAACGCCAGGCTGTGCCTGTGCTGATAGACGGTCTGAAAAAGCTTGAATACAGGGGATATGATTCAGCCGGGATCGCGGTTCTTGAGCCTGAAGGGATCAGATTAGCCAAAAGCGTGGGAAAGCTGGCTGCATTAGAGGAAAGGATCGCCAACAAGACTTTTGATTCTTGTATTGGGATTGGGCATACGCGCTGGGCGACACATGGTAAGCCTTCAGATCAAAATGCCCATCCTCATCTGGATTGTAAGGGCAATTTTGCTGTCGTGCATAATGGTATCATTGAAAACTACCTCGAGCTTCGGGAATGGCTTATCGACAGAGGGCACAGTTTTGTCTCGGAAACAGATACCGAGGTATTGTCCCATCTTGTAGAGGAATATGATGGAGGAGATCTAGAAGAGGCTGTCCGCAAAACAATTGCCCGGATAGAAGGGTCTTTTGCCATGGTTGTGATGAGCCGGAACAATCCGGGGTGTCTCGTCGCGGCGCGTAAAGCCAGTCCGATGGTTGTCGGCATTGGTGAAGAAGAATACTTTATTGCCAGTGATATCCCCGCTATCTTAAATCACACTCGCGATACCTATATTATGGAGGACGGCGAAATTGTGATCATCTCAGACAGCGGCATAAGGTTTACTGACTTTAAAGGCGGGCACAGGGAAAAAATAGTCTTTCAAGTAAGCTGGGACCCTATCTCTGCTGAAAAAGGCGGATATGAGCATTTTATGCTGAAAGAGATTTTCGAACAGCCCAAAGCGTTGAAGGATACTCTTTCCGGAAGGCTGCAGGATGGTGAGGTAATCCTGCAGGAAGTAGATCTTACGCCTGAGGACATTCATAATTTTAACAAAGTAGCTATTGTTGCTTGCGGAACCGCTTACCATGCCGGGTTAATTGGGCGCAAGCTCATTGAAAAATGGGTGAGAATACCGGTCGAAGTGGATATCGCCTCAGAATTCAGGTACAGGGCCCCACTCATCGATGACCGGACCCTGGTCATTGTAATCAGTCAATCGGGAGAAACGGCTGATACATTGGCTGCACTCAAGGAATCCAAGCGGCTGGGGGCAAGAGTAATCGCCATAACCAATGTTGTCGGCAGTTCAGTGGCCAGAGAAGCGGACGATGTGATCTATACCTGGGCTGGTCCGGAAATAGCCGTGGCTTCAACCAAAGCATATACTACCCAGATCGAGGGAATCGTCCTGCTGGCGTTATACCTGACACAGTCCAAAGGGACCATGCCTGAGGAATGGATAGGAGAGATCATCGGCGAACTGAGAAAAATCCCTGAAAAAGCGGAAGAAATATTAAAAAATGCTCAGGCGATTGAACAGATGGTCAGTTTGTTTGATGATGTGACAAGTGCGTTTTTCCTGGGAAGGGGCCTTGACTGGTCAGTTGCGCTGGAAGGGGCGCTGAAGCTCAAGGAAATATCCTATATTCATGCCGAGGCTTATGCGGCAGGGGAACTGAAACATGGTACTCTTGCCCTGATTACTGAGCAAACACCGGTTATTGCCCTGGCAACCCAACGCGACCTTTATGAGAAGACTTTGTCCAATATCATTGAAGTAAAGGCCCGTGACGCCAAGGTAATCGGGTTTACCTTTGCAGGCAACAGCTCATTTGAAAAAACCGTGGATCAGGTCTTTTTCCTGCCTGATACAGTGAATGAACTCGCCCCACTATTGATGGTTATCCCTCTGCAGCTTTTATCCTATTATGTGTCGGTAGCAAGGGACAATGATGTGGATAAGCCAAGGAATCTGGCCAAGAGTGTGACGGTGGAGTAAAATACCCGATGATGATAACAGAAAGGTAAACCAGATCGGAAAAGAGGCATTAGGCGTGCCTCTTTTTGGTTATTCATGCTCTTATAAATGATATAAAATAACCCCTCTATAACAATAAACTGACAACTTAAATGGATGTAAGAGTTGTTTGATAAGTAAAAAAATGCTATAATATTTAAATAAAGAATTAAAGTCCAGTAATAGGAAAATAATAAATTGTGCCAATCTGAAACAAGGAGGAGTAAATGGCGGAAAACGATAAGATTGTTGTGAAAAACTTGATTAAAATATTTCAGAACTATCCCCAGAAGGTTTTGAATCTCATTGAAAAAGGAAAGAGTAAAGAACAGATTCTTGAAGAAACCGGACAGACAGTAGGAATCAACAATGTCAGCTTTACCGTTAAACATGGTGAGATCTTTGTAGTCATGGGTCTTTCGGGGAGTGGCAAATCGACCATCTTACGATGTATCAACAGGTTGATTAAGCCTAGCTTTGGAGAAATATTTATTGATGACATAGATATTACAAAGCTTAAACACAAGGAACTTCGAAGATTTCGGCAGGAAAAGATCGCAATGGTCTTTCAACAGTTTGCCTTACTGCCGCACCGGACAGTTTTGCAAAATACGGTTTATGGTCTGGAGATCAAAGGGATTGCGAAAAAGGACCGTGAAGCGAAAGCCCTTGCGGTTCTGAATATGGTTGGATTAAAAGGCTGGGAAAATAAATACCCTTCGCAATTGAGCGGGGGGATGAAACAGCGTGTCGGCTTAGCCAGAGCCCTGACAAATAATACGGATATTTTATTGATGGATGAGGCTTTTAGTGCTCTGGATCCTTTGATCCGAGAAGAAATGCAGGATGAGCTGTTAAGCCTTCAGCAGAAAATGAATAAAACGATTGTCTTTATTACGCATGACTTGAATGAGGCGCTTAAATTAGGAGACAGGATAGCCTTTTTAAAAGACGGGGAATTGATCCAGGTAGGCACGCCTGAGGAAATCATTACAAATCCCGGTGATGATTATGTTGAAAAATTTGTGAGGGGAGTTGACCGGAGCAAGCTTCTTACAGCTGTGGATGTCATGAACAAACCGCATCCATTAGTCACAAGGCGGGACGGGCCGAGCGTTGTGTTGAGGATCATGAAAGAATATGGGATATCCAGTGTATTTGTGGTGGACAGAGAAAAACGTCTTCAGGGGATTATTACTGCCGAAGAAGCGATTACGGCTAAAAATTCCGGAATATCCAGTTTGAATGAATATGAACTGGTTCAGGGCTTAGTTGTTGAAGAAGATACCCCGATTCAAGAGATTATGGATTTACTTGTAGACAGCAAACTGCCGATAGCTGTAATTGATAAGGAAAACAAGATGCAGGGAATTATTATCAGAGGATCTGTTCTTGCCGCGCTCTCTTCGAAAGGAGGCGGGGCGAATGACTAAGATCCCGATAGCTGAGCTGGTTGATCAGGGAGTAAAAGACTTACAATATCATTACGGCGAGATTTTGGACACTTTTGCCAAAGAAATCAACAGCTGGATCAAAACCCTCGGCCAGTTATTGCTGCTCATTCCATGGTGGGCGCTTATTGTGGTATTCGCTCTAGTGGCTTGGCGGGCAAAGGGGTGGAAGCTTGCAGCCGGAACGGCAGCCGGTTTGGGCCTGATTTATAATCTGAATTTATGGCCGGCTTTTCTGGATACACTTATCCTCGTGATGATTTCGGCGCTTGTATCGATGGCGGTCGGGATACCATTAGGTATACTGGCGGCGAAAAACGACAAGTTCAATTGGCTGATTTCCCCGGTCTTGGATTTTATGCAGACGATGCCTGCTTATGTCTACCTTATTCCGGCCCTCCTGTTTTTTGGCATAGGAAAGGTTCCGGCCGTGTTTGCTACGGTAGTATTTTCCATGCCTCCGGCAATAAGGCTGACCAATTTAGGTATTCGGCAGGTGCCGGTGGAATTGGTGGAGGTCGGAGAGGCTTTCGGTTCAAAACCCGGGCAGCTCCTTTTGAAGATTCAATTGCCTGTAGCTTTGCCGACAATTATGGCAGGGATTAATCAAACGATGATGCTTTCACTGTCAATGGTGGTCATATCGTCCATGATTGGAGCGGGAGGGCTTGGCGGGGGAGTATTGGAGGCTATTTCACAGCTGAAAATCGGAATGGGATTTGAATATGGCGTTGCCGTTGTGATTATGGCCATTATTTTAGATCGAATTTCTCAGGGAATCGGACGTTCTTTAAGAACGGAAGACAATAAATAAAAATAAGGGGGAACCGGGAGTATGAGAAGGCACAATGGATGGAAGAGGCTGATCCTGACAGGAATGATTGCCGTGCTGATGATTAGCCTGATGGCAGGGTGTTCAACAGATCAGAGCAATAAGCCCGCGGAGGGGAAAGGCACAGTTAATATCGGTTATGTGAATTGGGCAGAATGCATAGCAGCAAGTAATCTCTGGAAAGTAATTTTAGAAGACCAAAATTATACGGTTAACCTCACACAGCTTGATGTCGCCCCGCTCTTTGTGGGACTGAACAAAGGGGATATCGATGTATTTATGGATGCCTGGCTGCCGATTACACACCAAACTTATTGGAACGAATACAAAGATACGCTTGAGGATTATGGGATATGGTATCAGGAACCAGCCAAAATAGGTATTGTTGTCCCGAAATATGTAACCCTTGATTCCATTGCCCAGCTTAAAGAGAATGGGGATAAATTCGAGAAAAAGATCATCGGTATTGATGCAGGAGCGGGTATTATGAAGGCAGCTGCGGCGGCAAATAAAAAATATGCTCTCGGTTTTGATGTCGTACAGGGAAGCGAACCCGCCATGATGGCCGCTCTGGACAACGCCTACGCAAAAAATGAATGGATCGCTGTTACCGGGTGGAGTCCGCACTGGATGTTCGCAAAATATAGTCTGAAATATTTGGACGATCCGGAAAAAGAATTCGGAGAAGCCGAAGAAATCCATATTGTTGCCAATAATCAATTTAGCGGTAAGCAACCGGATGTTGCGGCCATGTTGAAGAAGTTTAAGATGACAGATGCCCAGATCGGCACCCTGGAGGATTTTATTAATAATGGAATGCAGCCGTCTGAAGCGGCAAAGAAATGGATAGCAGAAAATAAAGATACCGTTGATGAATGGATAAAGGAATAAAAATCTGAGCGGCGAGACCTTGTTAGAAAACATTAATCAGTAAATTCCGAATGGTATGCTCCCCTTGAGCTGAGATTGATCGCTCTGAGGGGAGCATATAATATAATATGTTCGGATCTTTTTTATTGTTAAAGGATGAGAGAGGAAATGTCCCCTTAGTGTTGCTGGGAAATAAAAAAGTCTTTGGTCTGAAATATTAAATTCAATGATATAATGATATCCAGACAATACATTGCTGGAGATTATTTTTTTATGATACAAAAGATCGGCATATTTGCCCTTTTTAAACAGGATTTCCGTCTGAAATTGTTTTGGGAAGGGACCATAATCGGCATATTTGTAGGAATTCTTATTGTAGGGTTTCGTCTGGCACTGGAAAAAGCAGAGATATTTCGGGAGCAAATATATATTTTTTTAAAAACACAGGGAGCATATGGCCTGTTGCTTTTGTTTTCGATGTTAATTTTGATCGGCTTGTTTTTATCTTATATCGTAGATAAAGTTCCTTTGGTTGGCGGCAGTGGGATCCCGCAAGTCAAGGGAGTGATACAACGAGAGTTTAAGGTTAATCACCCTGTCCTTTTAATCGCGGGTAAATTCTCGGGAGGGATACTCGGCATAGGCGCGGGCTTGTCTCTGGGCAGAGAAGGCCCCTCGATTCAATTGGGAGCTGCCATGGGACAATTGATCAGCAGGAATCTGGGGAGATTAAAAATTGAGGAAAAGTATCTAATTACATGCGGAGCAAGCGCAGGACTCGCGGCGGCGTTTAATGCTCCTTTGGCAGGTGTCGTTTTTGCTCTGGAAGAAGTACACAAGAATTTCTCACCGTCGATATTGATCTCAGTCATGGCGGCTTCCATTAGCGCGGATGTCGTAACCCAAAATTTTTTTGGACAGCATCCGGTATTTGACTTTCAAGATATCCAGATATTCCCGCTGAACTACTTGGTTTGTCTAATTGGACTGGGGATAATCTGTGGTTTATGCGGTGCATTGTTCAACCTCTCTCTGATAAAATCCATGGAATTGTATAAAATGACCAAAATACCTCAAAAGATATATCCCGTGATCCCGTTGCTGGCCGCAGGGGTGATAGGACTGTTTTTGCCCGAGGTATTAGGGGGCGGAAATAATTTAGTCCAAACACTAAGTCAGTCGGATATTCCAATGAACACGATCATGCTTCTTTTGACAGTAAAATTTATTTTCACAATGCTGAGCTACGGATCTGGTGTTCCCGGAGGAATCTTTTTGCCTTTGCTTGTATTAGGAGCGTTAACAGGAAATATCTATGGACATTATGTGATAAATATCATGCATGGAAATATGGTTTATCTCGATAATTTTACGGTTTATGCCATGGCCGCTTATTTCACGGCGATCGTGAAAGCACCGGTAACAGGGAGCATACTGATTACAGAAATGACAGGTTCATTTCACCATTTGCTTCCGTTAATACTTGTTTCTATGACTGCATATATCGCAGCAGATCTTTTAAAATCAAAACCTGTTTATGATCTGCTTTATCATCGAATGATTGCACGGGAGAAGCGATCAGAAATAAAAAAAGAGCCGTCCGGCAAGGACGTTCATGAATTTGTAGTATGTCTTGGCTCGCCTCTTGATGGAAAAAAAATAAAAGAGATATCCTGGCCGGAAGACTGTTTGCTGATCAGTATTAAGCGAGGGGAGCTTGATATCATTCCAAGCGGCAATACGAGAATCAAGGCCGGCGACTATTTTTATGTGTTGGTCGAGGAGGGAGGGATAATAAAATACGAAAAGTTGTTAAAACTGAGCGGAGGAGAAGTGTGAACAGCCGGAGTCTATTCTGAGGGGAGACTTTTGGAATATGATCATATCTTTTATTTTGGTAAACTCCTGATATCTTTATTGGAACCAATCATGATCAGAATGTCTCCCTGGCGGATGACGGAGTCAGCTCCCGGTCCGGCAATAATTTCCTCCTGGCTTTTTATGGCAATAACGCTTATTCCATACCTGGCTCTTAAATTGAGCCTGCCTAAAGTTTTGTTAATAAATTCTTTGGGAGCAAACAGCTCGAAGATACTGTACTCCGGGGATATTTCGATAAAATCCAGGAAATCATTCGTTGAAGTCAAGCTGTGCGCCAGCTTAATCCCCATGTCTCTTTCCGGGTAAATCACCCGGTCCACACCGACTTTTTCTAAAACTCTGCCGTGCAAGGCATCTTTGGCTTTGGAAATTACAGTGGGAACACCCAATTCTTTAAGCATTACGGAAACCAAAATATTTGATTGGATATCATCTCCGATCGCAACAATAGCAATATCAAAGTTGCGAATGCCGAGTTTTTTTAACGTATCTTCATCACGGGCATCAAGTTGAACCGCATGAGTGACCTCGTCGGCAATATCTTGAATTTCTTTTTCGGAATGATCAATGACCATCACTTCATATCCGGAATTGTATAGAGTGGTGGCGACACTCCGGCCGAAACGCCCAATACCGATGACGACAAATTGTTTATCTTTACCCATTTTGCACTCCTATCCAACCATAATTTTCGTTTCCGGATATTTTGCCTGATTTCCTGCCACCCGTCTTTTCCCGATGGCAAAAGCCAGGGTCAGGAAGCCTACTCTTCCGATAAACATAGTAAGAATCAATAATAACTTTCCTATATCCGAGAGGTTCGCGGTAATGCCCAAAGAAAGACCAACCGTACTGAAGGCTGAGACCGTCTCAAAAAGCAAGGGCAGAAAATCCGACCTTTCTGTCAAAGTCAGCAAGCCGGTGACCAGAATGATCCACATTATGGCTAAAGCGGCGAGGGCAACAGCTTTTTCAGTCGTCTCTTTGGCCAGGGCCCGGCCGCGGATCGTGATTTGGCGTTTGTTTTTTAGTGTACAAAAAATAGAAATGAGAATTGCGACAAAAGTCGTTGTTTTAATACCTCCGCCGGTTGAGCCGGGCGAGGTCCCAATAAACATCAGGACAATTAAGAGGAGTTTAGCCGTATCCCCCAGAGAAGAGATGTCTACCGTACTGAAGCCTGCCGATCTCGGTGTAACCGACTGAAAGAGAGAAGATAAAAGCTTGTCTTGAATACTGAGATTTCCAAGAGTGTTCGTGTTATTGAATTCCAGGAGAAAAAAGATAATCGCACCTGCTAAGATCAGGATTCCTGTTGTTCTTAAGACAAGCCAGGAATGCAGACTGATCTTCCGAAAACGCTTGGAATAGATTTCAGAGATGACGGCAAAACCAAGACCGCCGATAATAATCAGAGTCATTATGGTGAGATTGATCACGATGTCGTGATGAAAATCCATCAAACTATTTCCCAATAAATCGAATCCGGCATTATTAAACGCTGAGATCGCATGAAAGAGGGAAAAATAGAGGGCCTTCCCAAAGCTCATGTAGGAGGACCATCTGAGAAAAAGAATGATGACCGCTATCCCTTCAAGGATAAAGGCAAACAAAAAAACATATTTGGCCAGCTTGACAATGCCTTCCAAGGAAGACTGGTTGTAAGCTTCTTGAAGGATCATTCTTTCTTTGAGATTAATTTTTCTGCCCAGGAGAATAGCAAAAAAAGAGGCGATTGTCATAAAGCCCAGACCGCCGATCTGCATCAAAACCATCAGGACGATTTGGCCAAAAACGGAAAAAACAGCGCTTGTGTCCACAACAGCCAAACCGGTGACACAGACGGCAGATGTTGAAGTAAATAACGCATCAAGAAAAGTCAGCCCCAGATGATCTGCGGTAGATACAGGTAAAGTAAGTAAAAAAGTCCCGATCAGAATAACGGACAGGAAACCCAAGGCTAGGATTTGCGCGGGAGATCTGCCTTGTTTTTTTGGCGTTGCTGCTGATCTGTCAGTGATTTTAAATATCTCACTCATACCATTCTCCTTAGGGAAAAAGAATAGATTTTGATGATTCAAATCTCGTCCTTAGTCTATTAAATATTAACAAAAAAAGATCAAGGAATCCAGGGAGAGCAGGAGAATAATCATCATGATCATCTTGCGGCTGCAACAATATTCAGATTGTGCTCTTATCATTTGATTTGGGATATGCTACATTAAAGAGAGGTTTCTTCTCGGATTTGGGATATTGCAGATGGAAATACCTTAATGAAAGTGTTGAGATTTGGATGATTATCATTTGAAAAGGAGAGTCGTCGATGAAAATAGTGCCTGCTTCATTTGAAATTCTTGACAATATTAACGGAGAGGAAATGTTAAAACAAATCGAGCTTATCGGAAGAGTATGCTATAAGAGTGAAGATAGAATTACGGCCGATTCTTCGAAAAGCTTTGTTTCGAGAATATTAAAAAGTGGGCATGAATCTGTGATTGAGCATGCGAAGGTTTCGGTCAGAATCATTTGTGACCGAGGGATTACTCATGAAATCGTTCGTCACCGAATTGCCAGCTACAGTCAGGAAAGTACCCGCTACTGCAATTATGCTCAAAATAAGTTTGGAAACGAGCTGGCATTTATCAGGCCTGTGTTCTGGAAGGAAGATGAATCGAAATACCATATTTGGGTAGAGACCATGAAGCAGATAGAAATCAATTACAATACATTAATAGAAATGGGGGCTAAGCCGGAAGAGGCTAGAAGTATTCTGCCCAACAGCCTGAAGACGGAAATCGTCATGACCATGAATCTGCGCGAGTGGAGACATTTCTTCAAGCTTAGAGCTTCCACCAGGGCCCATCCCCAGCTGAGGGAAATCTCTATTCCCTTGTTGAATCAATTTAAGGGAATTTTTCCCGTAATATTTGACGACCTATAGTTTACTGTCTGCTCTGACTTTGACCATTAGACAAAAACCGTTTTCAAGCTTGCCGCTTGAAAACGGTTTTTGAAACTGATCTGTTTCTAATTTTCATAAATCCGCAAGGTCAAGGTATTCTCTTTAACCAGACTGCGGATGAGAAGAGGAAAGGGCTTGCTGTTTCTGAATTTAAAATCAAGATCAGGAAAGCTGACCGTGGCATCCTGACCCGGGGGGACATAGCTTACGGGCAGGGAATGATGATGTCTTTCCAGTATGTCCAATTGAGCGAGATTCACTGCGTTGTATAAAGTGGAAGAAACCTGGCATATGCCCCCGCCCAGGCCCGGGATGTAAGAATTTCCTTCGATGATCAGGGCTTCTTTATATCCGGCCTGACTGGTTCGCTGACCGACGGTGTTATTGAAGGAAAAGATTTTCCCGGGAGCAATGATGATTTCATCGAGTGCTTTGGCAGCGAGGCGGATATTTTCCGTGCGATTAATCAAAGAAGGGTCAAAGCGGGTCGAGTATTGGGCAATCGGCAACGGTTCTTTAATGGTTAAGGTCAGCTTAACGTTTTCAGGATATCCTTCCACAGATCCATAATAACTGCTTGATCCTAATTTTCCCGTATCGACAATACTAGGATCCCACCGGACGGGCAGTTCAACAGCAGTACTATTATACAACCGGGCTTGAACATTTTTGGGCAAAGAATAACTTTTGTTCTGCGTAACCGTGGCGGTGAGATCAGGGATAGAATAAATTTTGTTTTCTGTCGCTGTTCCGGAAATTAATTCCTTGCAGAGTTGAACAGTTTCCTCTTTGGCAACTTTGTCCCCCCCGAAAACAACGAGGTTAGGGGACAAGTGACTGGCGTTGAGCCTGGCAAAGTAAGCGGCCGCTGACTTTGGCAAGGTGGGGAGGGAAGGGTCCAGAAAGATAACAGGGTCGCCGTTCTCAGCGGCCGGAACACTGCCGGCCAAAGCATCGGCAAAGTCATACCCTGTAGCCAGATATACAGTTGAAGGATGGGGAGCAAAGCTTTCTGCCAGGATAATATTCGTATCAAAACGGGACTGGCCGGTTAGTCGCTTGACTGCGGCATGGGGCAATAGAATACTGATTTCTGCTTGCACATGGTCTGAGATTGCCCCTGACCCACCGGTCAGATAGACTTGGGACGGAGTCCTTTCCAGTAAAAAGTTTTTTATTTCCCGGGGAAGCGCATCGTGGGCAGATAACAGGATCGGCCAGCCCTTATTGGCGGCGAAACTGGAAACGCTTAAGGCATCGGGGTACTGCTCTCCTGAGGAGATGACGACTGTGGAATCAATTCCGCCGTTCAGTAGACCGGCGATCTGATAAGATGTGTCGTATCTGTCTGCACCGGCAATTCTCACAATATCTTTAAATCCCAGGTCATGGAGTTTACTCTCAAAATCTATGCCGATGACGGCAGTCCCCCCGACGAGATAAACAGTCCCGCTTGAATCAAGATGTTCGATGACATAATTGAAGGCATCTGTTGAGCGGTCAACAGAAGAGTCCACTAATAAAATAGGAGCACCTTTCTCATGGGCCAGGACACTGGCAGACAAAGCATCCGGAAAATCCTTCCCCGTTGCAAGAATGACATGATCAACCTTTCCGTTGTTATAATACCCGGAAATGATTTTGGCTGTTTCATATCTTGTCTCTCCGGAGAACCTGTCTATCTTTATATTCGGGGGTAAGACAGTGGTTGTACCGGTGTTGTCGGCTCCTGAGAAGGCCGGTGTTTCTAAAAAAAAGCAGGCGCAGACGATCACAATCGTTAATGCAAGGATCTTTTTGCCCATACCGCACTCCTTCAATGGGATTCAGGTTAATTCAAATTATCTCATATCAGGAAAGTGAAGGATGTCGGAATAGTAATGGATCAACTTGCTTATTAATAACGAATATGCCTTATTCAGCCGAATTTCGCCAAGATGATCTCTGAAGCAAAGAGGATGGCTGAATATCGGCAAATGATTTTTTATCGTGTTATAATAATGTATCAATCTGTGGTAAAAGGAAAATTTTTTTGATGAATAAAAATGAACTGATCAAAAGATTTGTCCAGAATCAGGAAGAGAAGAATATGCTGGCCAGAGTCCTGGATAAGCTGGAAGCGGCTGAAAGCAAAAATATCTTAGAAAATACCAAGTTTTTAAATGAGCGCGAGCAGGACCTTGCAGAGAGAATGCTCCCTGAATGTGCGCAATTCAGATATTTGTTCCATGGCGGCTATGAAAGTGCCTCGCGAAAGGTTCTGGTTTTCTTCCCCGATTACATGAATCCGGAACAGGCCTTTCAGGGAGAAGAAAACTGTCTGGCCTGTATCCGGGCAGAATATCCGGCGGACAACGAACTTTCTCACCGGGACTTTCTGGGAAGCCTGCTGGGCTGCGGAATCAAAAGAGAAGCAATCGGCGATATTTTAGTAGGAGAAGGGAGCGCGGATATCGTCGTCCTCAAGGAGATCCTGCCTTATTTACTGGTGAATTTTGAAATGGTCGCCAGAGTAAAAGTTCATGTGGGAGAGATTACGGCGGCAGAGCTTCAAGTCCCCGAAGCAAAGTTCAGGTTGATCAAGGATACGGTCGCTTCCCTGCGCTTGGACAATATCGCGTCGGCAGGCTTTGCGGTCAGCCGGGAAAAGGCAAGTGCAGGCATTAAAGGGGGTAAGGTAGCATTGAACTCTTTGGAATGCACAAAGGCCGATAAGCTCGTTTCGGAAGGAGAGGTCATTTCCTGGCGGGGGATGGGGAAAATAAAGCTCCAACAAATCGGAAACCAGACAAAAAAAGGACGAACAGCAATTGTCGTCCTCAGATATCTTTAATATTTGGGAAATGAAACTGATCCTCAACAGGTAACCGGAATCCTCAGAAACATCCTAAACAACCCTTTTTGCTCCAAGATATACAGATTTCCAGTAGGTCCCGAACGTATAAGCCGTTACTCCCTTCGAGCTGGAGGCGTTAATGAACTGGTTATTGCCGATATAGATTCCGACATGGTCAACAATGCCGCTTTTGCTGCAAGAAAAGAAGACCAGGTCGCCCGGAAGCAGGTTAGAAAAGCTGACAGAAGTCCCAACCGTATACTGATCACGGGAAATTCGCGGTAAGGTAATGCCGTTTTGGGCAAAAACATACTTTGTAAAACCTGAACAGTCAAATCCGGTCGTCGGGGAAGTACCTCCCCATTGATAAGGATAGCCATAATACTTTTGGGCAGTGGATACAATGTCATTAGCTTCGGTCGTGCGGACTTTTGCATAGGCGCTATTCAGGGCATTTTGGGTGAGCGGGCCGACAATACCGTCCGGAGTCAGGGACGTTGATGACTGAAAGGTTTTCACAGCGGCCTGAGTTTTGGGGCCAAAGATGCCATCCGCAGTCCCGGCGGAATAGCCCAGAGAACTTAGTTTGATTTGTAATTCGACGACACTCGAACCGGTAGAACCCATCTTAAGCATATTGTCTGATGCTTGGGCAATCGGGGTCAGGCAAAGAATCAAGAAAGCAAAGGCAACAAAGAATAAAGTGAAACGTCTCTTCATCAAACTCCTCCTAAACGTTTTTGTAAGTCTATTATAGGAAAAACCACAACAGCAAGTCCATGCATAAATAATTCCAATTGGCTTCCAGCAATGAAGTGAAAACATCAGAGAAAACGGAAAAATTGAAAACTGTTTTGGTATCTGAGAGGGAAATGAGAAGCCTTTCAGCATAGCTCGAGCTATTAATTTTTTTCCTTTAAAAGGAGAACACATGTCTAATCATCAAACGAAAATTTTGGTTGCCGATGATGAGCCGAAGATGAGAGAATTGATCGCCTTGTACTTAAAAAGAGAAAACTTCGAAGTCACGGCTGTGGAAGACGGAATGAAGGCTCTTGCTGAGCTGGAAGAAAAAGGGGATGTATTCAGCCTCTTTATGATTGATGTGATGATGCCGAATATGGACGGATTCGCGCTTTGCCGGGAAATACGGAGCTTTTCAGATAAGCCTGTGATCTTCATTACGGCAAAGGGTGAGGAGTATGAACGCTTGATGGGTTTTGAACTCGGTGCGGATGATTATATTGTTAAACCCTTTAGTCCCCGGGAAATGACGGCCCGGGTCAAAGCCGTCTTGAAAAGAGCAAATCCGGTCCAGGGAGAAGAACTGATCCATACCGGCCAAATAAAAATCAATGTTGAGGGGAGAGAAGTTTCGGTCGGAGGAGAACAAATCAACCTGACCCCGAAAGAATTCGATCTTTTGGTTTTTTTAATCAACAACAAGGGCAAGGTATTATCGCGTGAGCATATCACCAGGAAAGTCTGGGATTATGATTACTTTGGGGATCAGAGAACAGTGGATACCCATATTAAAAAGCTCCGGGAAAAGCTTGGAGAAAAAGCGGGAAATGAGATCAAAACAATTTGGGGTGTCGGATACAAATTTGAGGTGAATTAATTGTTCATGAAAAGTATTGTGGCTAAATTATGGTTGACCATCATTGTCCTCATGATCGTTGTTTTGAGTTTATTAGGGTTTGGTTTGTTTGAATTGGGAAAAAACTTTTATTACGCCCAAGTCACGGACAACCTGAACGATCAGGGAAGACAAATCGCCGGTTTATACGCCGAAAACCCGGAAATCTTTATGAACAACGATGAAATAAACCGGTTTTCCCAGATTTTGAATGCGCATACCATAATCCTGAATGAAAAGGGCATAATCCAGTATTGCAATGCGGAGACTCATCTGTTTCCCGGGACAGTCTTTCAGGAATCAGAACTATCCCGTATTTTTCAAGGAGAGGAAATATCCAAGATCGGTTATTATGAGCATTTTGACACTCAGATGCTGGCAATAGGCCTCCCTGTAATCAGAGAGAAGCAAGTGGTCGAAGCAATGTTTATTTACACTCCTGTAGCCCCGATATCCGCGACCCTTGATTCATTCAGGAATTTGATCGCAGGGGCTTTGCTGGCATCAATTCTGATCGCCTCTGTACTGGCCCTGTTTCTTTCCAGATCACTCCCTAAACCCTTGTTAAGAATGAATGAGGTCGCTCTGAGCCTGGCCAAAGGAGACTACGATCAGCGGGTAACGGTCCAAAGCAGGGATGAGATGGGAGTTTTGGGCACTTCCCTGAACTACTTATCAGAGCAGCTCAAAAAGAATATGACAGAGCTTTCTTATGAAAAAGAGAAAATTGAAAATATCCTCATTGGCATGTCGGACGGTGTGATCACTGTTGATATTGAGGGCAGAGTAGTCTTAATCAACCCGCAGGCTAAACATTTGTTGAATATGAGCAATCTGGAAAAAAACAGCAGGATCGACAAAGATGAAAATTTAGCCCGGTTGAGTTCCCTGTTCTCCGGTGTACTTGCGCAAAAAGAGCAGGCCAAGGAAGAGATTATGATTAATGAAAAAAACCTGACAGTCAGACTTTCTCCCTTGTTTGATCCAAGTCAGCTTATTTTGACCGGAGTCATTGCCGTTTTGCAGGATACTACAAGAGAGTACAAGCTCGAGCAAATGCGCAGGGACTTTGTGGCCAATGTTTCCCATGAATTAAGGACCCCGATCAGTCTTATTCAGGGATATGCGGAAGCTCTGGCAGATCATGTTGAGGATTCGCCGGTCCAGCAGGACCAATTTATGAAAATCATTATTGAGGAATCCAACCGCTTAAAAAGACTGGTTGAGGACCTGTTGGAACTGTCAAGACTGCAATCGGGAAAAGCTGATTTGGAAAAAGAAGAAATCAATCTTTTCCAAGTGAGCGAGCAGGTGAAAGAAAAGTACGATCAGCTGTTTATTCAAAGGAACATCAAGTTCAAGGCTGAGATCAATCAAGACGCGGGAACGGTCTGGGCCGATAAATTCATGTTTGAACAGATTGTCTTAAACCTGATCGATAATGCGATTTGCTATGCGCCGGGAGGAACAATAACCTTGACAAGCGCCAGAACGCAAAAAGGAATTGAACTTTGCCTCTCTGATACGGGGAAGGGGATTTCTGAGGAAGATTTGCCTTATCTGTTTGAACGATTCTACCGCGCCGATAAATCAAGAAACAGGGAAAGCGGTGGAACGGGATTAGGTTTGTCTATCGTAAAAAATTTGGTTCAGGCCCATGGCGGCATAATTTCTGTGGAAAGTGAAGCAGGTAAAGGAACAAAATTCAGTTTAAAGTTCCCTTTTCAAGACAAATAAAACATTTCGGTCTCAAAAATCCGACCTCAAAATGGACGAGGCCTATTTTTTTATTGTCAAACCCTACTATAATCATAGAAATTATAATTTTTTTCCCAAAAGCTATTGACTTGGAAAAAAGTCGACGCTAGAATGAAACGAAACCTATAGGGATACTGTAGTATAAACAATTTAGGGGGAAAAGTGAAATGAAAGTACGAGAAAAACGAAAACAAAAGACTGTACTTGGAAAAGGAATCGTCGCCGTTCTGATTATGGCCTTACTGGCTTCCTTAGCCGGCTGCGGCAAGACGGAGCAGGCCGAACAATCCAAAGATACAAAACCTGTATCCTTACTCAATGTTTCTTATGATCCCACCCGTGAACTTTATCAGGAATACAACACAGCCTTCTCTAAATACTGGAAGGATAAAACCGGTCAGGACGTGACAATCGAACAGTCTCACGGCGGATCCGGCAGTCAGGCCAGAACCGTTATTGACGGAAACGAGGCCGATGTTGTGACTTTAGCTTTAGCTTATGATATCGACTCAATCAACAGTAAGGCGCCTTTAATTAATAGCAATTGGCAGCAGCGTTTACCGAATAACTCAACACCTTACACGTCAACAATTGTTTTTCTTGTGCGCAAGGGAAATCCCAAAAACATTAAGGATTGGAACGATCTCGCAAAACCCGGAATATCGGTAATTACGCCCAATCCGAAGACCTCCGGCGGCGCCCGTTGGAATTATCTTGCCGCTTGGGGCTATGTTCTGAAAAACAATGGCGACGATGCCAAAGCAAAGGATTTTGTGAAATCTATTTTTGAAAATGTACCGGTTCTGGATTCAGGGGCACGCGGTTCCACCACAACCTTTGTTGAACGCGGAATAGGAGATGTCCTCCTGGCTTGGGAAAACGAAGCGCACTTATCGATTAAAGAATTCGGCAATGATAAGTTTGAAATTGTTTATCCCTCAATCAGCATTTTAGCCGAACCACCGGTCTCAGTCGTAGATTCCGTCGTTGATAAAAAAGGCACACGAGAAGTGGCCGAGGCGTATTTAAATTATCTCTATAGCGATGAAGGCCAGGAAATTGCCGCGAAAAATTTCTATAGACCCAGAAGCGAAGCGATAGGCCAAAAATATGCTTCTCACTTCCCGAAAATCAATCTCTTTACCATTGACGATCTTTTTGGCGGCTGGCAGAAAGCTCAAAAGGAACACTTTGCCGACGGCGGGGTATTCGATCAGATTTATACAAAAAAATAGTCCTTGAATTTAAAGATGAGTACGTTAAAGATAGAACGGTTCTTGACCCAAGAATCAAGAACCGTTTTTCTTTAAACTGAAGTGGGAAAAGAAAGTTCTTTTTTCTGAGCGTTCAATAAAGAGGTGCATCATGAGGAAAACAGGCAAAAAATTTAGTTTGATTGAACACAGCGTAATACCGGGATTTGGAATAACGATGGGTTTTTCCCTGCTTTATCTCAGCTTGCTGGTTCTGATTCCAGTTTCCATGGTTTTTTTGAACAGCGCCAATATGGGATGGCAAAAATTTTGGGAGGTCGCCTTATCGGAAAGGGTCGTAGCTTCTTTAAAGGTATCGTTCAGTACTTCATTTTTAGCAGCTTTGGTCAATGCCATATTCGGGCTGCTCCTTGCCTGGGTCTTGGAACGATATACCTTTCCGGGCAAGAAAATAATAGACGGCTTGATCGATTTGCCTTTTGCCTTGCCCACCGCGGTCGCCGGAATAGCCCTAACCACCCTTTATTCCCCAAACGGCTGGATAGGCAAATTATTTGCACCGTTAGGAATGAAAATAGCCTATACTCCCCTGGGCATTACCATAGCTTTGATTTTTATCAGTCTGCCTTTTGTCGTAAGGACCGTGCAGCCTGTCTTGCAAAGCATTGACCCGGAAGTTGAGGAGGCGGCGGCTTGCTTAGGCGCGACAAGGTTTCAAACCTTCTATAAAGTGATCTTGCCGGCGCTGCTCCCGGCGGTGATTACAGGGTTTGCCCTGGCCTTCGCGCGGGCTTTGGGGGAATACGGTTCGGTTGTCTTTATTTCCGGGAATATGCCGATGTATACGGAAATTACCCCCCTCTTAATCCGGACAAAGCTTGAACAATATGACTATGCCGGAGGTACGGCTATTGCCGCCGTGATGCTGGTCATATCCTTCATCATGCTGCTGGTGATTAATCTCATTCAGTGGTGGACAAATCACCGGGATAAAGCCAATTAGGAGTGAGAAAAATGAAGAAGAAAAATGGAAACGAATCGAAAGTTGTCAAGACACTCCTAATCACAATTGCGTTACTCTTTTTTGTGTGCATGCTTTTGTTTCCTTTGTTTTTAGTTTTCGCCAAGGCTTTCGAAAAAGGGGCCGCCTTATATTTGGCCTCCATCACAGATCCGATGGCCGGGAAAGCGATTAAGCTTACCCTTTTGACGATTGCAATTGTGGTTCCCATTAACACGGTATTCGGTCTGGCTGCGGCCTGGGCCATTGCTAAATTCAAATTCAAGGGAAAAAATCTTTTGCTGACCTTGATTGATTTGCCGTTTGCGATTTCCCCCGTGGTTGCCGGACTGATCTTTGTTTTGCTTTTCAGCACAACCCACGGTTTATTTGCTTCAGTATTAAGTGAGTGGGGATTAAAGATTATTTTTGCTCCTCCCGGAATTGTCCTGGCGACTTTATTCGTCACTTTACCTTTTGTAGCCCGGGAACTGATCCCTTTAATGGAAGTTCAGGGAACTGCGGAAGAGGAAGCGGCGCTGACGTTAGGGGCCAGCGGATTTAAAACCTTTTTGCGTATTACTTTGCCGAATATCAAATGGGCGCTTCTCTATGGTGTCATGCTTACAGCGGCCCGGGCGGCAGGGGAGTTCGGCGCGGTTTCTGTAGTATCCGGGCATATTCGCGGCTTGACAAACACCATGTCTCTTTATGTCGAAATCTTATATAACGAGTACAAATTTTCTGCGGCTTTTGCTGTAGCATCCTTATTGACGCTTATCGCAATCATTAATCTTGTCATCAAAAATATTGCCGATTGGAAGAACAAGAAAATCGAGGAGGAGCTATGAGTATAGAAATATTGAACATTACGAAATCGTTTGATTCCTTTAAAGCTCTAAGTCATATTGATCTGAATATCAAGACAGGGGAACTGGTTGCTTTGCTGGGGCCATCCGGTTCCGGGAAAACCACCCTGCTGAGAATTATTGCCGGTCTGGAGAACCCTGATTCCGGAAGCATTATTTTTGATGGACAGGACAACACCGAAAAGAGCACTCAGGATCGCAAAGTAGGATTTGTTTTTCAACATTATGCTCTGTTCAAGCATATGACCGTGTTTGAGAATATTGCTTTTGGTCTGAAGGTCAGACCCTATAAGCTGAGACCCGGCAAAGAAGCGATCAACGAAAAAGTGAACGAGCTGTTGTCTCTGGTTAAGATGGAAGAACTGGCCAAAAGATACCCTTCTCAGCTTTCGGGCGGCCAACGGCAGAGAATTGCCCTGGCCCGGGCCTTGGCTGTCGAGCCCAAAGTCCTGCTCTTAGATGAACCCTTCGGTGCTCTGGATGCCAAGGTCCGGAAGGATCTCCGCCGGTGGCTGCGCAAGCTGCATGATGAATATCCGATCACCAGTGTTTTTGTAACGCATGATCAGGAAGAGGCTCTGGATGTAGCGGATAGAGTGGTTATCCTCAATCAGGGAAAAATAGAACAGATCGGCACACCGGAAGAAGTCTATGATAATCCGGTCAATCCCTTTGTTTATCATTTTTTGGGCAATGTCAATTTGTTTCACGGCAGAGTGCATGAAGGAAAGGTTGAGCTTGGTTCTTTAAAACTGGATGTACCCGAAAACATCGGAATAAAGAATAAGGAAATTGTCAGCTATATCCGGCCGCACGATATTGAAATCAGAGTTAAGGATGAAGGAGAAGGCTTTATTGCGGCGGAGATTGTTTTCATCCGCGCCGTCGGTCCGATTGTCAATCTTGAACTGAAAAGACTGGATAGTGGAGATTATCTTGAAGCGGAGATCAGCAAAGAAGCTTTTAAAAGCTTGGAATTGCGGGAAAAACAAAAAGTTTTTCTCCGGCCTAAAGATTTCAGGGTTTTTACCCCGGAAGATTACGTGATTTAAGAAAAGTATTTTTTTTCTTTACTTGTAACTAAATTGGTTAAAAGTTTGAGGGGAGAAGGGAAGGGGGTGAATGAACAGCAGTAATGAAAAATAAAAATTTGCTTCATGGTCTGAGTGACGAATCCAAGAGAATATTAAAATTGTTCCTGCATAAAGGGGCGATGACGAAAAAACAGCTTTCCAAACTTTCCGGTTTAAAGCTTACGACGTTAAATCGAATGATGCTCCCGCTGGAGGATTTAAACTTAATCGTCAAATCGGATATTGAAAAGTCTTCAGGAGGCCGCAAGCCGGCTCTCTATGATGTCAATGTCAAAGATTATTATTTATTGGGGGTTGATATCTCCAGGCTCTATACCCAGATTGTTCTGACCAACCTTAAGATGAAGCCCTTGGAAAAGTACCGGTTTGATATGAATCAGGAATTAACTCCTGAGGCGACGCTGAAACGGATTTTAGAATGGATCCAGAATGTCCTGGCCAAGATCAAGGACGAATCCGTACTTGGTATAGGGATTGGAACGGTGGGCCCTTTAGACAGAGAGAACGGTGTGATTATTAATCCTGAAAATTTCGAAGCTCAAGGCTGGAAAAACATTGCCGTAAAATCCATATTCGAAGAAAAATTAGGCCTGCCTGTCCTGATCGATAACGGGGCCAATGCGGCAGTGCTGGCAGAAGCCAATTACGGGATAGGCAAAGGGATTAAAAATATTATGTACCTGAATTGCGGGGTCGGGATCAGAACCGGATTTATTTCTTCGGGGATATTTGTGAGGACGGTCAACGATTCGGAGGATACCTTCGCCCATACTGTGATCGATGTGAAGGGAAAGGAATGCCGGTGCGGCAATCATGGCTGCATTGAAAAGTATTCCTCCATTCACGCTATTTTGGAAGAGTTTGCGGACAGAGTCCAAAAAGGCGGTGTGACCAGAGTCAGCAAGCCTGCCCGCCAAATTTCCTATCTTGATATTTGCCGGGCAGCCGAAGACGACGACCCCCTTTCAGCAGAGGTCATTCAAAACGCGGCTCTGATCATGGGAACAGGATTGGCAAACTTTATTCAGCTTTTCAATCCGGGTATTGTTGTTTTAAGCGGGCCCCTTATCCGCTACTCCAAGCTTTTTTATGAAGAATGTGTGAGGGCCGCTCGCCGGAAAAGTTTTTGGAATCAAGGCAACAACATTAACTTCAGCAGAGGGGGATCCTTCGCTGAAAATGCCATTTCTATCGGTTCGGCGGCTCTGGTGGTTGAAAATTTGTTCAATCATACGGGTTGAGCTTCTGAAAAACAAAAGAGAAAGTGAAAAGGAAGAGATCGGGAATGGAATTGGAGATTAAAGCCCTAAACAATAAATATGCGCAAAAAAGTCCGGAAGAGTTCCTGGGAGAAATCGTAGAAAGAGTCGGAACGGCTAAGATTGCCCTGGCTTCCAGCCTTTCCATAGAGGACCAGGTCCTGACCGCCATGCTGCTCAAAACAGAACCGAAAGCCAGAATTTTCTTTATCGACACCGGCCGGCACTTTCAAAAGACCTATGATCTGATGGAAGAAACCATGCACAGGTACCACTTTCATTATGAAGTCTATGCTCCGGAGAGTAAGGATCTGGAAGAGATGGTGGCCGGGCATGGTCCCAATCTTTTTTATGAGAGCATAGAGCTGCGGAAAAAATGCTGTGAGCTGAGAAAGGTTAAGCCCCTGCAAAGGGTTCTGAGTACGGTAGACGCCTGGATCTGCGGCTTGCGCAGGGAACAGTCCCCGACCCGGGAGGAAGTCAATCTGCTGGAGTGGGACGGCAATCAGGCCATTTATAAAGTCAACCCTCTGGCTTTTTGGAGTGAAGAAAAGATCTGGGACTACATCAGGAAGGAAAATGTCCCTTACAGCAGCTTATATGACAAGGGATTCCGCAGTATTGGCTGCCGCCCCTGTACCAGGGCGGTCAAGCCGGGAGAAGATGTGCGCGGCGGCCGGTGGTGGTGGGAGAGCCCGGATAAGAAAGAATGCGGGCTGCATATTGCCCAGCCCTGATCGTCCGAGATGTTTGGGATAACCTCATCTTTGGCATGAATACTTGCAGCACTGGAGGAAGAGAGATGAATCATTTAGACAAGCTGGAAGCACAAAGCGTCTATATTCTGAGAGAAGCATACCGGGAATTCAAAAATATTTGTATGCTCTGGTCTATTGGCAAAGATAGCACAGTCCTTCTCTGGCTGGCCAGAAAAGCTTTCTTCGAACATGTTCCCATACCTCTGGTTCATATCGATACTCATTATAAAATTCCGGAAATGATTCAATACAGGGATAAGCTTGCTCATCAATGGCGGCTTACCATGATCTATGGAGAGAACAGTGAAGCTCTTCGGGAGAAAAGAACTTTTCCGGACGGCAAGGCGGACCGTCTGGCTTGCTGCCAGGCTTTAAAAACGGAAGCGCTGAAAAATACACTTTCCGGAGAATGGCCCAGATATGTGATGGATCTGAAGACCGGGAAATATATTGAAGACCAAAATAGGGAGAAATACACAGGGGTTATTGTAGGGGTAAGAGCAGATGAAGAGGGCAGCCGTTCCAAAGAAAGATATTTTTCTCCCCGGGATCAGGAAAATGATTGGGATGTCGGGGACCAGCCCCCGGAATTTTGGAACCAGTTCAAAACGGATTTTGCTCCCGGTACCCATATCAGAATTCACCCCCTGCTCGATTGGACAGAGCTGAATGTCTGGGAATATATCGAGAGAGAGAAAATCCCGGTAACCTCCCTGTATTTCGATCAGGGCAGCGGCAAAAGGTACCGCTCTCTGGGCTGTTACCCCTGCACCCTGCCGGTTGAGTCAACAGCCCAAAATGTAAGGGAAATCATTGAAGAATTACAAAGCGGCAAATTTGCCAACATCGCCGAAAGATCAGGACGCGCTCAGGATAAAGATGACGGCGGGCTTGAAACCTTGAGAAGAGGCGGGTATATGTAAGATGGAAACCAAAGAACAGATGAATATTGTGATTGTCGGTCATGTCGATCATGGCAAGAGCACGGTGATTGGAAGACTCCTGGCTGATACCGGTTCCCTGCCTGAGGGAAAACTGGAAGCGGTGAAAGAATACTGCCGGAAAAATTCCAGACCTTTTGAATATGCTTTCCTCTTAGATGCCTTGAAAGATGAACAGGCTCAGGGGATTACCATTGATACCGCCAGGTGCTTTTTTAAAACGAACAAAAGAGATTATATTATCATTGATGCCCCGGGGCATATTGAATTTTTAAAAAATATGGTTACCGGAGCATCCAGGGCGGAAGCTGTCCTGTTGGTCATTGATGCCAAGGAAGGAATTCAAGAGAATTCCAAAAGACATGGCCATATTGTTTCTATGCTGGGTATTCACCAGGCAGTAGTTTTGGTGAACAAAATGGATCTTGTTCATTTCGATCAGGGGGTCTTCGAGAAGATCACCGGAGAGTTTACGGAGTTCCTCCATAAAGTAAACATTAAGCCGGTCAATTTTATCCCTTTAAGCGCCTTCAACGGAGATAATATCGCGGTAAGATCTGAGCATACTCCATGGTACGGCGGCCCAACGGTTCTGGAGCAATTGGACCAATTCGCCAACAAAAAGGAAAACCAGGAGCTTCCGTTTAGAATGCCCGTCCAGGACATCTATAAATTCACCGAACAAGGGGATGACCGGCGGATCGTGGCGGGGACAGTCCTGAGCGGTAAAATCAGGACAGGAGATGAAGTCATTTTCCTGCCGTCCAAGAAAAGAAGCATAATTAAGAGTATCGAGGGCTTTCACGTGGCCCCCAGGACTACGGCTTACGCAGACCAGGCCATCGGCCTTACTCTGGAAACACAAATTTATATCAAACCCGGCGAACTGCTGGTTAAAGCGGAGGAGTCACAGCCTGTCCTCAGTTCCCGCTTCAGAGCCAATATCTTTTGGGTCGGGAAAGCGCCGCTAATCAAAAACAAAAATTATAAGCTGAAAATCGGGACCATGCGGATTGGGGTTAAGCTGGTCGAAATCCTGAACATCATTGATGCGGCCGAACTCAATATTGATAGGTTCAAAGACCAGGTGGAACGGCACGATGTAGCCGAATGCATCTTAGAAACAGTGAAGCCCATAGCCTTTGATCCCATCTCGGAGCTCGAACTGACCGGAAGATTTGTGATTGTGGATAATTATGAAATATCCGGCGGCGGGATTATTTTGGCAGGAGTCTCCGATTCCGGACATACTCTCCTGGAACATGTCCGGGACAGGGAATTCCTATGGGAAAAAGGCCTGATTTCCTCCCAGCGCAGAAAAGAAGCCTATGGACATAAGTCCAAATTTATTGTGATCACCTCAGGCAGTGAAGGCAGCGAAAAAGTCATTCAGGATATTGGCAAGGATCTGGAACAGGAGCTTTTTAACAGGAGGTATAAGACATATTATCTTGGTGTGGCCAGCCTTCTTCACGGACTTGGAGCCGAGGCCAAAGATGAATATGAAGGACGGGAGGAGCATATCCGCCAAATCGGCGAACTGGCCAGAATCTTTACCGACTCCGGGCAGATCTTCATCACCTCGGTCTTTAACCTGGATGATTATGAAGCGGAAAAGCTGAAAGTTCTGAACCGGCCCAATGACATTTTAATCATTAATATCGGGGAAACACCATTTGACAGTTTCCGGCCCGATGCCAAGATCAACCCGGAAGGAGCAGTCAAGGCGGTGTGCGCCCTCCTACAACAGCATGAAATCATCCTCGACTATTATATTTGACGGCCACGGAGGGCCTAATGCCGTGGTGCCAAGGATGGCAAGGAGCGGCAAGGCCATGGAGGGCCTAACGCCTGTAATATTATATTTAACGGAGGACAAGAAACGATGGAGATTACAGCAAATGGAAATAAGGTTATCCTGGAGAAAGAGAACTCGGTAAAAGAGCTTCTGGATACCCTCAAAGTTGAAATGCCCGAATATGTAACGGTTCAAATTAATGAAGATATCATTGACCGGGCAGATTTTGAGACATTGTTGGTGAAAGAAAATGACGTGGTTGAATTTCTTTATTTTATGGGAGGGGGAGCCCGATGAGTTTTTCTAATGAACAGCTTGAACGATATTCCAGACACATTATTCTGAAAGACGTCGGGGTCAAAGGACAAAGAAAATTGCTGGAGGCTAAGGTTCTGATTGTAGGGACAGGGGGGCTGGGAGCACCGGCCGCCATGTTCCTGGCCGCGGCGGGAATCGGCACGATAGGTCTGGTGGATTTTGACGCTGTTGAGTTGTCTAATCTGCAGAGGCAGATTATCCATTTGACAAAGGATGTCGGCAAGCCCAAAGTGCGATCGGGCCAAGAAACCATCAATGAAATGAATCCTGATGTTGATGTCCGCACTTACCAGGAATGGGTGAGCTCTGCCAATATTCAAGACATCATTAATGACCAGGATTATGATTTTATTATTGACGGCACAGATAATTTTCCGGCTAAATTCTTAATCAATGATGCTTGTGTTCTGAGCCAGAAACCTTTTTCCCATGCCGGAATTATCAGGTTTCAGGGCCAGACCATGACCTATGTGCCCGGACAGGGGCCCTGTTACAGGTGTGTCTTCAAAAATCCGCCGCCTCCCGATAGTGTGCCGACCTGCAAACAGGCCGGAGTGTTGGGGGTCATGGGCGGAATCATCGGGACAATTCAGGCTACCGAAGCGATCAAATCTGTGCTGGGCATAGGTGATCTGCTGACCGGGCATCTCCTGACTTACGATGCCTTGAAAATGGAGTTTAGAAAAATCAAACTGGCCAGTGATAAAAAGTGCCGCATTTGCGGCGAAAACCCCTCTATTCATGAGCTGATCGACTATGAGCAAGCGGTTTGTGATTTTAAACATTAAGCTGTTAACCGGAAAGAATACAGAGTAAGTAGGTGTTGGAATTGATAGTGATTTCTCAACGGCAGTTCAATGAAGTCCTGAACCATACTCTTCAGGGTTTTCCCAATGAGGCCTGCGGGCTTCTGGGAGGAAAAATCGAGGGTGATCTTAAACACATTGAAAAGGTTTATCTTCTGACCAATACAGATCACAGCCCGGAACATTTCTCCATGGACCCGAAAGAGCAATTCGCGGCAATTAAGGATATGCGCACTAATGGCTGGGTGATGCTGGGAAACTTTCACAGCCACCCCGGATCACCTTCCCGCCCGTCGGAGGAGGACAAAAGATTAGCCTTTGACCCGGAGATGAGCTATTTGATCTTGTCCCTATTGGATCGGAACAACCCTGTTCTGAAGAGCTTTAAAATCTTAAAGAATACAGTGGAAGAAGAAGAAATCATATGTTCGGAGGAGGCTGGATAAATGCCTGAGGTTGATTATAAAGAGCTGAAAAAAGGCGGCTTTATGCGCCAGGTTCAGAAAGATCACTTTTCCTTAAGACTGAGAATTGTTGGCGGTCAGATTCAGGCCGGTCAGCTGCAAAAGGTCTATGAAATTGCCCGGGAGTACGGGCAGGGTGATATTCACATGACTTCCCGGCAAAGCATTGAGATTCCTTTTATCAAACTCAAGGATATTGATGCCGTGAAAAAAGAACTGACTGAAGCAGGCTTGCAGCCCGGAGCGTGCGGACCAAGGGTCAGAACGATCACGGCCTGTCAGGGCGGTGCGATTTGCCCCAGCGGTCTCATTGACACAGCTGTACTGGCCCGGGAATTCGACCAAAAATACTATGCCAGGGAATTGCCTCATAAATTTAAGCTGGGAATTACCGGCTGCCGCAATAATTGCCTCAAGGCTGAGGAGAATGATCTTGGGGTCAAAGGCGGAGTAAAACCGGAGTGGGGCATGGACAAATGTAATTTTTGCGGCCTTTGTGAAGCAGTATGTCCGGAAAAATCGATTCGTCTTGATCAAGAAAACCGCAAGCTTGAGCTGAATACACGAACCTGCAATGATTGCGGACGCTGTGTCAAGGTCTGTCCGGTCGAAGCCTGGGTAGGCCAAAGCGGATTTATTGTTTATTTTGGCGGACTGTTTGGAAACCGGATTGCCATCGGCAAACAGCTTTTCCCGATTGTTTTTTCCACGGAAGTCCTTCATCAAGTGATTGAAACCACACTTCACTTTTTTCAGCAATATGCCAAGCCCAGTGAAAGATTCCGCAATACGCTTGATCGGGTGGGCTGGGAATTGCTTGAAAAGGAATTAAAGGAGGTTGTGAAATGAGTGTGCAAAAAAGCGACGCTTTTGTCGATATTACCGATGTCGTCTGTCCAATCACATTTGTGAAAACAAAGGTGGCGATAGAGGAGCTGGAAAAGGGCCAGGTCCTGGAAATTCTGATGAATGAGGGAGAACCAATTCAAAATGTTCCCCGGAGTCTAAAGGACGAAAGCCATAAAATCATCAATGTGCAAAATAATGGGAATGGGACCTATACCGTATTAGTCGAGAAGGACGGACTGGCATGAAATTCAATACAGCATTGCTTCATGGAAATTACTCTTCGGATGAAAAAACCGGGGCGACAGGGATACCCATTTACCAGTCAACAGCATTTCGGCATAATACGGCGGAAGAACTGGAGAATATTTTTAAAGGGAATGCTCCCGGATTTGTTTATTCAAGGATCAATAACCCCACTGTAGATTCCTTCGAACGCAGGATAGCTTTTCTGGAAGGAGGGATTGCCGCCGTCGCTTGTGCTTCAGGGATGGCGGCAATTTCCCTTGCCGTAATGAATATTGTTCAAAGCGGGGAAGAGCTTGTTTCGGGGAGCGGGATATTTGGCGGAACATACAGTCTCTTCGATGATCTGAGAGCCTTCGGAATTACCCCCAGATATGTTAAGGATAACAGCATCGAGAGCTATGCCCGGGAAATTAATGAAAAGACCAGACTGATTTTTGTTGAGACAATCGGCAACCCCAAACTTGATGTGCAGGACCTGCGTTCTTTAGCTGAGCTGGCCCATGCCAAAGGGATTCCCCTGGTTGTGGACAACACCGTAACAACACCCTATCTGGTCAAACCGGTGAAGTTAGGCGCCGATATTGTTGTCCACTCAACATCCAAATATATTAATGGCGGGGGGAACTCCATCGGCGGGGTGATCATTGACAGCGGCAAATTCAAATGGGACTTCGACAAATACCCGGCTTTAAAGGATTTTAAGAAGTTCGGCGGGTTTGCCTACCTGGCTAAGTTAAGGAACGGCTTGTTCCGGAATCTTGGTTCCTGTATCGCACCGTTCAATGCTTATCTCAACAGTATTGGGTTAGAAACTCTGGGTTTAAGAATGGAAAGACTATGTGATAATGCTTTAAAATTAGCCGAGAGCTTAAATGAAAACAAGCATGTCCTGGCTGTCAATTATCCCGGTCTGAAAAATCATGAGGATCATGAGCTGGCTAAAGAGCAGTTCAATAACAGGTTCGGAGCGATTCTCACGATCAGAGTGGGGAGCAAGGAAAGAGCCTTCAAGGTGATCAATCATCTCAGATATGCCTCAAACCTGGCCAATATAGGGGATGTCCGGACTCTGGTCATTCATCCTGCTTCCACCATATATTTAAATAACAGTATGGAAGAAAGAGAAAGAGCCGGAGTCTATGATGATCTGATCAGAATAAGTGTCGGCCTGGAGGATATCGAAGATCTTGAAGAAGATTTCCAGAGGGCTGTTGAGGAAAAATAACAGGATCTGAAACAGAGAAAGAGGATGGCTGCGGCCATCCCCCTCTTTCTTCTATGAAGCGATATCAGGGGTTCTCTTTACATTCTCATCGCCATCGGCAAAGAGAAGAGATAGACATTGATCAGGGCTAAGAGCAGGACAAAGATGAGATGAGGGACGACACCTTTATGATGATGGGATTTCCCGATTTTGCAGATCGTCAAAGCGGAACCGGCGGTGCCAAGAAAAAGGAGAAGGTACTGTAAGGTTAAAATGGTTGAATTGCTGAAAATGGCTGCCGATGCATGATACTCTACACCAAACAAGCCCATAAAGGTGAAGAAGATGCTTTTCCCCTCGGCCAGCAGGTGAAAGAGGTTGTGGGCCAAATGGGCAGCCAGGTCCAGAGGGATCAACCCATAGCCAAAGCGGGCAAAGTTTTTGGCAATGCCTTCTCTTGTACTGAGGTTAGAGAGGAAACTGGAGAGAAATAGGGCCAAAATCGGGAGCCCCATGGCAATAATAAAGGTGATCGTAAAGGTGACAAAATAGTTTGTTGTTCCTGTAATCCTTTCCAATGTCTGGAGAAGCGGCTGCCAGATACTAAGCATGGTAATATTCTGGACGAAGACAATGCCCATAATGACGATCGCAAGGAAGGACTCTTCAAAGACCGGTTTTTTGATCCCCCAAAGCTCCTTTGTCGGAATACGCGTTTTGACCGTGATGCTGTCATTCGGACAAGTTTTCACACAATAACCGCACAAGTTGCATTTGGCGTTTGTGTCCATGGTTCTGGGAAATTCAAACATTGGACATCCGGGAGCCTTTTCATTGCCATGATAACAGCTGGCGCTTTTGCAGGCAGCGCATTTCTCAGGAGTAGCCCTTAATTCTAAAGCGCCGGAACGCGAATAGTTGCCTGAAAGTCCGCCTAAAAAGCAAAGATACCGGCACCAGGTACGTCTTTCAAAGAATGCTCCGCTGAATACGACGCCGACCACGATCAGCATCAGCAGGAAAGCAGAACCGCGGGGATTCTCCACGATACCGAAGACGTGATCAGACCAGGTAATCAAAATAAAAACTGCGTCTATGATCCAAATCCCATATTTTTTTAGAAATTTTGGAACGGGCTTATTGAGGCCGACAAATTTTTGAACAACATCGCTTAACGTGGCAAAAGGGCAGATACCGCACCATAAGCGGCCAAATAAGATAAATAAAAGAGGGAGTACCGGCCACCACAAGACCCAGGTCATCGCGGTTCCAAAATTATCATGAGCCAGGATAGGGCCAAAAGCCAGTACAAAAATAATATAGGCAAATAAAAGGAGAACAGGCCATTGAATGATTCCGGGATAAAGCGGGTGAGCCAAAATCTTTTTCAGGAGATTGCTTTTTTTTGAGCTGTCTTTATTTATTGACAAGATGATCTCCTCCTCGCTGTTTCCTTTTTAACACTGCCGCAATGATCAGAATTGCGGCAATAACCCCGCCGAAGGCTCCTATGATCAGCCAGTTAGGACCACTGTCGGCGGTTTTGTCAGGATCACCTGCGGCATGAGGGTTGCTTGCTCCATGATCCATCCCGTTCATATCCGCGCCGGAATCCATTTGGCTATGATCTGTGCCGGAATTGACCGTGCCATGATCCATATTGTGATGGTCCGGATCAGAGTCCGGCTGGGGATCACCTGTTGCTTTGTTTTCTCCTTCCATATTCATGCCATGATGAGCATCTGTACCCGCAGCAATTTTTATCGGGAAAGACAGAAAAGTCGATTCAGTTTTTTCGGCGGCCAGAGCAGTTGCTGAAGTGAAAATAACGAGCAGCAGACTGAGAATCACAGGAATAAGTTTTTTCATTTTGGTCGCTCCTTCCATCATCTTTTGATGGAGATATTGTACTATTTAAATTTGGAGACTCTGTGAACGAAATGTGAAAGATTTGTAAACTTCCTTAATGTTCACAAATCTTTTTAATCTTTTCTAAAATTATTGTTTACAAGCGCTTTTCAATCTGACTCCCTAAGGCATCGTTTGCCGCTTTGTCAGAGACGAAAGATTCATATATAATGGAAAACAGATCAGATATCATCGAAATAGATCAAAGGAATGGAATAGATGAAGTTAGCCCAATCGACAAGTGAATTGGCTGAAGAAGGTGACGTGAAGAAATGACCAGCTATTATCCGATCAGCGTAGACATAGGGAATAAACCGGTTCTGGTCGTAGGGGGCGGACCGGTGGCCTGTCGGAAAGTAACCACACTGCTGGAGTATGGTGCACAGATCAAAGTAGTTTCTCCGGAAATTTGTGAGGAGCTTCAAGCTTTGGTTGATCAAGGATATTGCAGCTGGGCTGCAAAAAGTTACACCATAGAGGATATTCAGGAAGAGGTTTTGGTTTTTTCCTGTACGGACATGGAGCAGGTGAATGAGCAAGTCGCCCGTGATGCCCGGGCAAATTTCCGGCCGGTCAATGTCGTGGATGATCCCGGGAAATGTTCTTTTTTTGTTCCGGCGGTTCTGCGCAGGGGGGACCTGACCATTGCCGTTTCCACAGGTGGCAGCAGTCCTTTGGTCGCCCGTCAAATCCGGATAGACCTGGAGAAAATCTATGGACCGGAAATGAAAGAGTATTTAGAGCTTTTACGTTTTTGGCGTCCCAAAATCAAGTCGGCCCTTGTACCGGCAAAGAGAATTGCGTTTTGGGCAAAGGTAACCAATGGGGAAGTATTGACACTGATTAAAAACGGTCGTCTGCCCAGAGCAAAAGAGGTGATCGAGACTTGTTTCCAGTCGTTGTTGGACTAAACCACCGGACAGCTCCTGTTGAAGTGCGGGAGAAATTAAGCTTTCACCACTCGGAGATCAGAGGGGCGCTTCAGGAGCTCTATCAAGACCCTGTTATTGAAGGGGCAGTACTGCTCAGCACCTGCAACCGCTTGGAAGTACATGCGGTTGTTGCGGAGCTGGACAGAGGGATACAATCTGTGAGGGAATTCCTGTGCAGGCACCACAGGGGAAAACCCGGTAATCCCGATCAGAGCACCAATATCGGGCCGTATTTGTTTGTCCATGTTCTATATCCGGCCATCAGGCACTTGTTCAGGGTGACCTCCGGGCTGGACTCCATGATCCTGGGAGAAACAGAAATACTGGGACAAGTAGCTAAAGCCTATGAAATTGCAGTTGCGGCAGGGGTGACCAATAGAACCATTAATGTTTCTTTTCAAAAAGCTTTAGCTGTTGGTAAAAAAATAAGGCTTGAGACAGGTATTGATCAAAATCCGACTTCAATCAGCCATATTGCCGTAGACTTAGCCAAACAACTGAACGGCAGTTTAAAGGATAAGAAGATCGTTGTTTTCGGAGCCGGGGAGATGAGCTCCCTGCTGATGAAGTACTTGGCCTCGGAAGGCGCCTCTCTGGCTATTGTGTCCAACCGTTCATTAACCAGGGCCAGGGAACTGGCCCTGGAATGCCGGGGGATTGCTGTTTCCTATACCGAAATGGAAAACCGGCTGGAAGATGCCGATATTGTTTTTACGGCGACATCGGCGCAAAACTATGTGCTCGGCAGGCTGTACTCAGACAAGATAATTGACAAAACGGGATAAGACGGGATGTGTCGGGAGACACCGAGAAAAGACAGTATTTATGCGGGTTTGTGAGGGATATGGAAGGAAATCCGTGACAGAAATATTGAGAACGGCATCGAGTGAATTGATGTCGTCTTTTTTATGCCTTGAGGGGGCGTGGTGGTCGTGGAGTTGTCGGGCATCGCGTCAATTATCAACTAATCAACGAGGCCGGAAAACCGCATAAAATAAGCATTTTTACAAAGTGTGAGCCACTCAGATAGTCCCGGAAGCCCCAGCAGCAAGGGGGATAAAGGACATCATCGCGGCTCATATTTGCATTATAACATCAAAGGACAATGAAGTCGAGACGGTCGGCGTGCTAACGGAGCGTTAGTGAGTGTTAAATGCAGCGGCGGGGCGTGCGAAGAAGTGCGAAAATACGGCATTTCTCAGGTGTCAGCGCGTTACTTTCCCCGTGCGCGCCCGTGCGGATAACCCTCAAAAAGAGGCAAAAAGGCGGCTCATTCAAAGTGACAAAGCTATGTAATCGCAAAAAAGCTGTCACATTGCCGTAATATCAAGGGTTTTCGGCACTTACATCGGCGCGTCAAAGGCGATTTTCAATGTGACAAAAACAGATAGATAAATCTATCAAAGAAGCACAAAAATTAAACAGCTTCACTTGCGGCTGCCTCTTCCCCTGTTCCTCCACTCATCGAGCCGGATAACGTTCCCTTTTTAACTGCTTTACTGTAAAGCATCTCAATAGTGCTATTAACATACTCCTTGTCGCGGTCGTCCAGCGCGCGAAACATAGCAATAAGGTCGGCCTCCTTTTTGGTTAGTTCCATTAAGCCCGCCCTCTCATTTGTTGTATTAACCCTCCCTTGTTTGTTCTCACCTGTTAGAATCCATTCCATCGAAACACCCAAAGAAGAAGCAATTTTATAAAGCGAGAGCGTGTCAGGCGTGCGCTTTCCTGTGACGTACTGACTGATAGCGTTGTTAGACATTCCAGTTGCTCGGCAAAGGTCGGCCTGTATTTGATTGAGCTCTGCGAGACGGGCCGCTATCCTTTCCCCTACCTTTTCAATTTCTATCATCGTTTATCCTCCCTTCTTACAACAAGTGAGAGATTTATGCTTGACTTCCTCTCAGTTGTTGTATAAAATAAGACTGATAGAGAAATATATCAAGGAAATCATACCACACCTGAGAGGAAGATTAAAGAAAATTGAACAGGAAGGAGGTAAAATTTTGAAACACGGAAAGCGTCCGACACGGGCTCAGAAGATACGCCTTAAAGAGGCCGGACTGAATTATGAGAACTGGCTCGTCGTGAAGGCGACGACCGAAGGGCTCGAAGTGGTACACAAATACTCGGGTAAGACAAGAACAATCCCCGCAACGCTCGGAAAACAGAGCGGCGGCGAAAGGAGGAAACGGAATGAAAACAATCCTTCAGTACCTCAAAGAACAGAAAGATATGGCATGGCATAACCGCCTTTGTTATTCCAAGACCTATGGCATGGATACCCCGAAGGAAGGCTATGAGAAGGAGTTCGCCGAGGCGGTCAGAGACTGCGAGATTGTCGAGGAGCTCATCGCATTGGTGCAAGTAAAAGAGACGCCTTCGGAACAGACGTCTCCTTGCGATTGCCCTTTCGAAAAAGACGGCGCGAAGTTGTTGAAGTTTCTCAAAGAGATTGAGAATTATGTTTTGGGTGACTCTCCCGCTCATGTTTCTCAATCGCCAGAGATGCGATAAGCGAAATTGCGCCGACCATTTGAGGAATTAACTCATTTTCTTCCTTGAAGTATTCAGGGTACATCTTTTTGAAGTCGGCAACCAATTCACGAGCAAAAGCTTTAGCATCCATTATTACCACCCCCTCTCTATGATATGGCCGCAATCTCATTATAGAGCCAAAAGGTGGAAGTAACTACTCGAAACACTTCACAAACTTTGAAACGGAAGTAATTCTAAGAGCGCAGGAAGGAGGATGCTTGATGCAGCGCAACAAGAGACAACTGACCGCCTTCGGCGTGTTGGTTAAGAAAACGCTCATAGAAAAAGGCATGACACAGGTGCAGCTCGCACAAGAGGTCGGAACAAGCAACAAGTACCTCAATCTCATCCTATACGGAGACAGGTCGGGGGATAAGTACCTCCAAGGTATCGCGAGGGTGCTTGATTTAGACCCGGAATCGTTTAAAAAAATAGCATGAAGGAGGAATAACTTTGAAGAATGTCAATGAATTTCTTTTTGAGCTGGAAAGTCTCAAGGCCGGGATGGGGATGAGCGGTAAGACGCTCACCGATGAGACCAAGCTCATCATTCTGGAAAGGAAGCAGAACGAGCTCAAGCGGCAAGCCGAGCAGGTTCAAAAGGAAATCCAGAAGGATATTGAGGACTTGTTCGATTGCATCAGCTTAAAACAGGCAAACATCGAAACCTTGAGCGACATAAACACCTATCTTCATGAGGAGCTCAGGAAGGTTGAGGAGCACATCGGCAAAATCAAGTCGGCAAAGGTGACAAAAAGTGCGTGACCGGGGGGATGGCATCATGAGGAATCAGGTCAAAAGGAAAGAGAGCCATACCGACACCACTCGAACAGGCTCTCTTACCAGAAGACTCACGAAAAATCTTCTCCTGCCATTATACCACGGCAGCGGACACGGTTCAATGTGAAAGGAGGGAGAGGGGTTTGCCGGAAACATTCGTCACACTGGAAACAGCGGCAGAGCTTGAAGGAATCAAGTACAACACATTAGTCCAAAGAATCAAGCGCAATCCAAAAGCGTTCAAGACATTAACGGAGCCGGGAGAGAACGGCGGCAAAGACCGGGTAACGGTCGCCCTGTCCTCCCTCTCCACCAAAGCAAGGAAGGCCCACAAGGCAGCAAAAAAAGTAGACGGGAGGGATGTTGTTATCGAACAGAAGGCACAAGAGGCCCCGTGGTATCTCGATATCGACCTCAATTGGTACATAGAGAGTCACAAGCGGGAATATTATGAGGCGGTCGAGCTCTCAAAGCAGATTCAGGAGTTCGTCGCTTATGGAGAAGGTGAGCGCACGGCTTTCGCCGAGGAGTTCGCCGCAAGGCTTGGAGTCAGTCAGCGGACGCTCTACCGCTACGCCGAGGGATACCTCGAAGCGAGCGCGTGGGCTCTGAAGCTTGAAAAGGAAGAGGGCCGGAATTTCGACTTCTTCAAGGTGCTCACCCTATGCCGGAAACCGAAGCAGTCGTACACCTTTCCAAGCTTGACGGACAAGCAGAAGGCTATTATTGAGAACATTTGGTTTAATAAGGACTTCGCACAGAATCAGGGCACGATTGAGATGCTTTACACGAAATTCGAGGAGGTCGCCAAGGAGAGCGGATGGGAAGGCTATCCCTCCATCAAGACAGTGGCCCGGTATATCAAGTACATCATGGACGAGCTCCGGGGACGCAACGCCCACTATCTCGCCGCCAACGGAATGAGAGAGTTCAAAAATGCCCGGATGCTCAAGGGTAAGCGTGACGCTTCGGCCCTCGCGGTCATGGAGTTCGTACAGGGCGACGGCCACACCTTCGACTGCTGGGTGCAGTACACAAGCCCGAACGGGAAAATCAAGGCAATCCGACCGAAGCTTGTTGCATGGGTTGACACACGGAGCCGCTGCATCATGGGCGATGTGATGTGTGTCGACGCCAACTCGCAGATACTCAAGGAAAGCCTCGTCAAGATGCTCTACTCCAATCCGGGCGGCGTGCCGAAACACCTGCACATTGACAACGGCAAGGACTACACAGCGGAGACCAACACAGGGCAAAACCGCAAGGAGCGCAAGATGCAGGAACTTGACTTCGACAGCGAAACAAAAGGCTTCTACCGCTCCATAGGGATTGAAGACTGGTCAAGGTCTCTCCCTTATGAGCCGTGGGGCAAGGCGCAAATGGAGCGTTTCTTCGGGACGGTGTGCAGTATGTTCACAAAATGGATGGCCTCCTATGTCGGCACACTCACCGGGTCGAAAACTTCGGGTAAGCGGAAGAAGGACATCCCCGGAATGCTTGAGCGCGGTGAGCTCCTCACAATGGAAGAGTTTTACGCACTCTGGACAAAGTGGAAGAACGAGAAGTACCACGTCCGGGAACACCGGGGCCTTAAAGATGCTCGCGAGAAATGGGTCACTCCGATTGAGCTCTTTGAGAACGCCGAGCGGTACGTCAAAGCAGCTCCTCTGAGGGAATATGCAGCGATGCTCCTAATGAAGGCCGACACCGCCCTCGTCCGCAATCAAGGGATTATCAAGTTCGGCACGCTCTACACGGATTATGAGCTCTGCCACTACATCGGGCAGACCGTCAACATCAAATGGGACATCGATGACGTCACCAAGCTCTATGTCTTTGACAAGAACGGCAAGAAGATTTGCGAGGCTGTCTCGGCTGAACTACTACAGTTCGCGCCCCGCATGTCACAGGCCACGCTCGAAGAGCACCTCAAGAAGCAAAAGCGGCAGATTCGCGAGACGAAAGAAGACCTTGAGTGGTATCAAACACCATACGAGCTCCGGGTGCAGGACGGACAAGGCACTCCCGCCGTGGTCGGCGGTTTAGACCTCGCGGTCAGGGCTAAGAGGAACGACAACCTTATCCAGCTCCCGGACGATAAGGAGTTCCGTGAGGAGCTCAAGGCCGGAAGTGTTTCTAAGAAGCAAAAGCAGCACAAGGACTCCGATGACGAGTTCTTCAATCAAAAGGCTCAATCAGTCCTTGAGAGACTGAGAGCACTCGGATAATGAAAGGGGATAACAAAATGGAAGCAACGGCAGCAAAAGCCTACACAGGCGAAATTAAAACTCTTGCAGACAAGGTCAACGAGTACATTAAACGCGAAGGCAAGACCATCACAGACCTCGCGAGCACCATCAACTATTCACGGACGACGGTCTCCCGGTATCTTTCCGGGAAATACGACAGCGACGCGACGGAGCTTGAAGCGAAGCTCACCGCCTTCCTCGCGGAGGTAACGGGTGAGGAGCTCGTTGCCGCAACTGCCGAAAGAGCGAAGGTCGTCAATTTCACAAAGCGGAAGAGCTTCTTTGAGAGCCGGGACGCGCAGAACATCATCGGCGTATGCAATTCCTGTCAGGAGTACATCGGGCTCGGCATCGTGGTCGGAAAGTCTGGCTTCGGCAAGACCCACGCCCTCAAGTATTACTCCAAGATGCCCCGGGTCGCCTATATCGAATGCGACGACACCATGAGCTCAAGAGACCTCGTGGAGTCCATCGAAAGGGCTCTCGGCATCCCTACCACCTACGGGACGATATGGAAGCGCGTTAACGGAATCAGGGAGTTCTTCAACGTCAATCGCGGTTATCTGCTTATTATCGACGAGGCGGACAAGCTCATCTCCAAGTACACACAAAAGAAGATGGAAATTCTCCGGGCCATATTCGACCAGTCCGATGTCGGCATGGTCATCGCGGGCGAGCCGAAGCTCGAAGCGCAGATAAAGTCCTACCTCACCCGCTTCGCGAATCGCGTCGACTTTTACGCAAGCCTCAAGGGGCTCTCCGGCAAGGAGGTCGATAACTTCCTCGAAGGTTACGAAGTCGAGGAGGACGCCCTTGCGGAGCTGAAGTCCCGGGCGTGCAACCATCAAACAGGCTGCTTCCGACTCCTCGACCGCACGCTCAACAACGTTTTCCGCATCATGAAGGAGCGCGGGGAGTCCAGAATCACGCTGACCATCATCAATCAAGCATCTAACATGATGATGCTTTAAGGACGGAAGGAGGATAAACAATGAGAAGCACAGCGGCATTAAAAATCGACGAGGCCGTAACGGTCGGCCTCACCTGCCTCGAACAAGGGCTCGACAGCAAGGCGACGGTCAAGCAGAACATTCTCACAGCGGTCTCGATGAACTGCCTCCCCATCAGGGAGGCTCAGTCCGTTGAGGAGCTCCCGGTCGAAGTCTTTGAACTGTTTCACAGGCAGCTCGGCCTCGGGTTCGAGGTTCGGGCCGGGAAGGTCGTCGGGGTGAGCTTCACTACCCCGGAAGGCAAACTCGCAACCGTCACACTATCAGACATCGAAAGAGGTGAAAAGTAATGGCAAGGACAAGAATCAAGGAGGCCCCGGTCTATAAGACATGGGAAGAGGTCGACGCCGCCCTCAAGGAAATCGCCGAGGCTGAGCTTGACCTCGTGGACATAGAGGGCGAAATGAACAAGCAGATTCAAGGCATTAAGCTCACGGCGGCGCAGGAGGCGAAACCTATTCAAGACCGCATCGCCGCTATCGGCAAGGACATCAAGGCGTTTGTTGAGGAGCACCGGGGAGAGCTCGACGGCAAGACAAAGACGCTGAACTTCGGAAAGACGGGCTTCCGCATGAGCACGAAGGTTATACTCCCGAAGGCGAAGGAAAAGCTCGCGGCAATCATCAAGAGCCTCAAGTCCCGCAAGATGAACGACTGCATCGTTGTTACCGAGACCATCAACAAGGACATACTCAAGAAGTACACCGAGGACGAAATCCTCCGGGTCGGAGCGTCGCTGAAAAAAGAAGACACCTTTTGGTATGAGACCGACCGGGAGAAGCTGCAAGCTTTACAGCGTTAGGAGGCGGTGTTATGGCAGGGAAAGCATATGGGGGGCGCAATCGCCCCCGCTATTCTATCCGCACCATTTGGGGGCTCGCGAAGTCCCCGGAGCTCTCCCTTGACGATGAAGACCTGTACGGCATCATCGGGCGGGAGACGGGCAAGGACAGCATGAGGAAGCTGACGCAGGGCGAAGTCGACAAGGTGTGCCGGGTACTCTCCAACATGAAGGACGATGTCAACCGGGCTGAGCGCGGCAAGCGGACGGACGAGGGCGGCAATCCTCAGACCGAGAAGCTCCGCCGCAAGATTTACGCCCTCACCGGGGAGCTCGGATGGAACAACAACAATGACCGAATCAACGGCTTTGTCAAAAAGATGTTCAAGGTCGACCGCATCGAATGGCTGACAGTTCCGCAGAGCCACAAGCTCATTGAGGCCCTCAAGAAGATGGTCGACAGGAAGGAGGAAGGCGATGCCGGGGAAAACAAAGAAACCTAAGAAAATGACCGCACGCGAGAAGGCGGCCCGGGCTGAGGCTAAAAAGAGACTTCAGGAAAAGGGCGTCATCCCTCCCGACAAGCCAAAGCTCAACCGCAAGAAGTTTGCAAAGGAAATCCTCACAGAGTGGGAGGCCGCCGAAGAAAAAGCAGACCTCGCATTCTACCTTTACCAGGCCGTCTTCAACATGGTCGGCAAGGACATGCGAGAGGTCACGCCGGAGCAGGTCGGAGTCCTCAAGGCCCTCAAGATTGCGCTTGAGACAAGGAAGTTCACGGAGGCCCTCAAAGCGGAGGGTCGCGCACAATACACCATCGGAGAGTATGTCGATAAGGTATTTGCTCCAATTATGAGATTATAAGGAGGAATCGGTATGAAAAAAGTAACCATCGACCCCGGCCACGCTCCGGGGAATGTGAATAAAGGCCCTACCGGGTATTATGAATATGCCGGGATGTGGAAGCTCTCAAACTTCCTCAGAAACGCCCTCATCAGGTGCGGGATTGATGCCAGTCTGACAAGGTCGGAAAACGAAGACCCGAGTCTTGATGAGCGCGGCAAGCGTGCCAAAGGGAGCGACGTCTTCATCAGCGAACACTCCAACGCCGCCAATGGTCAAGCCCGTGGAGTAGAGTGCTTCTATTCAGTCCGCATCGCCCAAGACAAGGCTTGGGCCGGAAAACTTTCGGCAGCGGTCTCAAAGGTCATGGGGAATAATGACCGGGGAGCCAAGACAAGAGAATCGGAGACAACCAAAGGATATGATTATTACGGAGTTATCCGTTCCGCCGTGGCTGCTGGCGTGCCGCACGTATTCCTGATTGAAAACGGGTTCCACGACAACGCAGTGGACGAGGCGTTCCTGAAGGTGGACGCTAACCTTGAAAGCATGGCTGAGGCTCAAGTAAAGGTCATTTGCGAGCTCCTCGGCGTGACGTACATTGAAAAGGGCGCAGTTCCCGCAGAGCAGCTCTACAGGGTGCGGAAAACTTGGGAGGATGCAAAGTCTCAGGTTGGAGCGTACAGAATCCTTGAGAATGCAAAGGTGGAATGCGACAAGAATCCGGGGTACAGCGTGTTTGATGAGAAGGGCCAAAAGGTTTATCCTCTTTCCTCCTCTGTACCGCAGCCGCCGAAGGAAGAGCCAAAGGAACAGGGGACGCTCATCATGGGCAAGACGGAGGCGACGGCGGCGCAGATGGCAGCCTACGCGCTGAAGGTAAATCCAAAACCTCTCCTTCCCTCCTGCACTATTGAGGAGCTGGCGAAGATATTCGTCGAGGAGGCAGAAGTTGAAGGTGTGAGGGCGGATGTTGCTTGGGCTCAGTCCCTCAAGGAGACAGGGTGCTTCAAATATGGCGGCATCGTCCTTCCTGAGCAAAACAATTACGCAGGTATCGGAGCCTTAAACGGAAACAGCCAAGGACAGGCCGCAAGCTTTGAGAGCCCGAGACTCGGAGCCAGGGCACAAATACAACACCTGAAGGCGTATGCCAGCACAGAAGCGTTAAAACAGGCGTGCGTCGACCCTCGCTTCGGTTTAGTCAAGAGAGGCTCCGCAATATATATTGAGTGGCTGGGAGCCGGAGACAATCCCAACGGGGCCGGATGGGCGTATCCGGGCAACGGCTACGGAGCCGACATCATCAAGATACTCAATGCCATATTGAAGGAGCCCGTTGTCCTCCCTCCTCCCCAAGAAACGCCGCAGGAGGAGTCAAGCGTTCCCCGGTGGCAGCGCGACGGCTTTGACAAGCTGGTCGCGGCGGGCGTCATCAGTAGCCCGGAATACTGGTCGGCCAAGCTCGGGGACACAATCACAATCGGGGAGGTCTTCGGGATACTCGGCAAAATGTGTAAATAAGATTCAGGAGGTCGCGGTATGGACGCATTAGCAAAAGAGCTCACGCTCGAACAGATTCCCGAGGGCCTTTACAGGGAAATAGCGGAAGCAATCGGCGTCGAGAATCTCGTCAAGCTCACACAGCTCGTCGGCGGTTCAACGATATACCTGCCGAAGACTGAAAGTGTCGTCCGCCCGGTCAGAGACGCGAGGATTAGAGAGGAGTTCAACGGGTACAATCACATGGAGCTCGCCAAGAAGTACGATGTAACCGAGCGATGGGTACGACAGTTATGCGGCGACGGCCACGCCGAAGGTCAGCTTTCCCTCTTTGATTTGCCCGGCCCGGGGGATGAAAAGGCCGTGTAATAAGAATCAATTCTCAGAAGTGCTACACATATAAACTTCACAAGGCATAAGGTAACATTAACCATAGGAGCTTCGCTCCTATGGTTATTTTATTCCCAAAATTGCAAAGGAGGAGTCAAGATGGAAACCATTCAGACAATGGCAAGCGATGTCGTCGTCACCCTCGTCCTCGCCCTCATCGGTCTTCTTGCGGCGTATGCTACATACGGCATCCGAAAGCTGACCGAAAAGGTGAAGGCGCAAACCGCGCAGCTCAAAGACGAGGAAGCGCGCCGCCTGCTCAACAACGCCCTTCAGGATGTCGAAGAGCTGACGACCGTCACCGTGGCCGCCATTGAGCAGACCACGGCAAAGAGTCTCAGGGAAGCCGTCAAAGACGGCAAGGTCGACCGTTCCGAGCTTGTCGCCCTGTCAAAACAGGCGGCGGAAGAAATCTCGGCGGCATTAAAGCCGGAGGCTCAAAAAATCATCGAGGAAAACCTCGGCAGCTTCAAGGACTATCTCTCCAAGCTCATTGAGGAGAAGGTGCTCGAACTGAAGGCGATGACGCAATAAAGGAGTGAGGGCATGGAAGCAAGTCAAATTTTCATGTTCGCGCTTCAGACCATCACGACGCTTGTCATCGCGCTCATTGGTTGGGCGGTCAAGACCGCAATCGGTGACATGAAGGACGCAATCAAGAAAAACTCGGATGACATTGAGAAGGTCAAGACCGAGCTTTCCGAGCTGAAGAGTGACCTCCCTCTTGTCTATGTCTTAAGGGAGGACTTCATCCGAACGCTCAACAACGTCGACAAGCAGATGGGCGACATGAACGCAAAGCTTGATAAGATACTGCACTACAAAGTAACAAAGGAGGGGTGACAACATGGATGAGATGAATGAGCTTGAGGTTAGCCGCAATAAGGCGATTCGCGGCTATATCATCAGGAGCCTCGTCAAGGGTCATCAAAACACGCTGCTCCTCCGGCAGATAACGAACGCACTCGTCGCGGACGGAATGATTGTCTCCCCGGACATCAGCAAGCATCTCGATTATCTGAAGGAGGGCGAATACATCGCTTTTGTCGACAGGTCGGTTAATGCGTACAACGCATACCGCAAGGATGCGGTCATCAAACTCACGAAAAAAGGAGTTGACCTCGTCGAAGGGACAATCGACGACCCGGGAGTTGATGTGTAATGGCCGAGAGAAGACGGACAAGGGTCAGCTCAAAAATCACACAGCTCCCGGACGACATCAAGGAGCAGCTCGACGCGCAGCTCCTCGACACGTCCAACACCTACGAAGAGATTGCAGCATGGCTCAAGTCGGAGGGTTACAACGTCAGCAAAAGCGCGGTCGGGCGGTATGCTATCCGTGCGAATCAGGCGGCGCAGCGTGTCGCCGAGACCCTTGAACGGACAAAAGCAATCGCCGCAGCCGTCGAGAAAAATCCCGACCTCGACTTCACAAAGGCGTCGAGGATGGTCTTGATGGACGGCTTGATGCAGAGGGTGTCAACGGCGGAGGATGACTTCGCGGAGATGCCGCTTGACAAGGCCGGGCGGCTCATCGCCTCCCTTTCCCGTGTGGGAGTTTATGAGCAGAAGGTCAAACGGGATTATAAAACTAAGATGGAGCTTGCTTTCGAGGCCCTTGAGGACGACCTGACAAAGGCAATCAAGTCAGACCCGCAGCTCACCCGAGAGCTGCACGCAGTCCTCCAAAAGGCCCGTGAGAAGATACTGACAGATGATTAACCTCAAGGAATACATCGAAAAACTTGAAGAGCCGGAAGACCGCGAGGAGGTCGCCAATAGGCAATATCAGCGGGAGCTTTTCGAGACATACGCGACACGGGAAGGCAAACACCAAAAGGAACGGGCGCAGCTCTTCAAGGAGTACCAAGACGGAGCCGAGCTCACAGGTGAGAAGGGACTGAGGAAACGCCTCGGGGCCTTCGACCTTGAATATTTTGGCCGGGCATACCTCCCCCACTATTTTGTCAGGGAGTCCCCGAAGTTTCACGGGGAGCTTGACGACATTTGGGAGGATGGCGTGATGAAGGGCAAGAACGCAATCCGGGACGCGAAAGAAATCTCCCGGGCGGAAGGATGCCGGAGAGCGATTGAGGCTCCCCGTGGTCACGCCAAGTCGACGACGTTCACCTTCAAGGACACCGTCCACGCTTCGGCCTACGGTTACAAGCATTACATCATCATCCTCTCGGACAGCTCCGAACAGGCCGAGGGGTTCCTCACCGACATCAAGACGGAGTATGAGGAAAACGCAGCTCTCCGGGAAGACTTCGGGGATATGCAGGGCAAGGTTTGGAAGGCCGGAGTCATCCTGCTTTCAAACGGCGTGAAGATTGAGGCTATCGGCAGCGGCAAGAAAATCCGTGGACGGCGTCACAAGCAATGGCGTCCTGACCTTATCCTTTGCGACGACCTCGAAAACGACGAGAACGTCAACACCCCGGAGCAACGGAAAAAGCTCCGCAATTGGTTTTATAAGGCCGTGTCGAAGGCGGGCGACACCTACACCGACATTGTATATATCGGGACGCTCCTCCACTTCGACGCGCTGCTCGCCAATGTTGCGAAGAATCCGCAGTACAAGACGGTCAAGTATAGGGGCGTCATCAGTTTTGCAAAGAATGAAAAGCTCTGGTCGGCATGGGAGGCAATTTATACCGACCTAAACAATGACGACAGGCAGGAAGACGCGAAGGCGTTCTTTGAGGCGAATCGCGAGGAGATGCTCGAAGGGACGGAGGTTTTGTGGGAAGCCAAGCTCTCTTATTACGACCTCATGGTTATCCGGGTATCTGAAGGCGAGAGCAGCTTCAACAGTGAAATCCAGAACGACCCTATCGACCCCGAAAGCTGTGCATTCAACGAGGAATGGTTCAGTTATTACAAAGACGACGAGGTCGACTTCTCGGATGGCCGCTTCCTCTTTGTGGGGGCGAATGACCCATCCCTCGGCAAGAACAAGAAGAGCGACACGTCGGCAATCATCGGCCTCGCGAAGGACACCCGCACGGGCTATATGTATGTGGTCGTCGCCTCTATTGAGAAGCGCAAGCCGGATGTCATCATCGAAGACGCAATCGAGACCTCAAAGCGGCTCCGGCGTGACTACAAAAAGCCCTTTGCCAAGTTCCGGGTCGAGACGGTGCAGTTTCAGCACTTTTTCAAGGACGTCATGGCGCAGCGCAGCGCGGAGGCCGGAGAGTACCTCCCGATTGAGGAGGTCAACAGCATCCAAAACAAGGACTTGAGAATTCAGTCCTTGCAGCCGTTCGTCAAGAACGGGTACATCAAATTCAACGAGAAGCACAAGACCCTCCTTCAGCAGATGAAGGAATACCCGATGGGCAAGAACGACGACGGGCCGGACGCTCTTGAGATGGCCGTGAGGGCCGCCCTTGAGCTGAAGGTCGGGACAAAGGTCGATTACAAGTCCGTCATCAGCCGGGCTCTCAAATTCAGAAACGGCTCGTATTAAGGAGGTGAGACGGATTGAGCAAAAAGAAACAAAGGCAGCAGCAGACGAAAGCTCCGGCCCTGAGAAGGCCCGACCTCACGGAAATCGCGGTCGCACAGGTACAGGACAAATATTCGGACTACCCGAGCAACGGCCTCACGCCCGTCAAGCTGGCAACCATCTTCAAGGAAGCGGACGCCGGGGATGTCCTCCGGCAGATGGAGCTCTTCGAGGAGATGGAGGAAAAAGACCCGCATCTCTTCTCGCAGCTTCAGACCCGCAAGAACGCCGTCACGGGCCTCGACTTTGAAGTTATCCCCTTTGATGCGGATGACGAGCGGGACAAGGAAATCGCCGAGTTCGTGGCGCAGGAAATCGAGAGCCTCGAAAACTTCGAGGACATGGCGATGGACTTGCTTGACGCAATCGGCAAAGGCATCGCGGTCTCTGAAATCATATGGGACTATGACGATGGCCGAGTCGTTGTCAAGGAAATCAAGAACAGACATCAGAAGCGTTTCTTTTGGGATGCGGAGGACAACTTCAAAGTCGTCACCAAGGAATACCCGAGCGGCATCATTGTCCCTGAGAACAAGTTTATAATCCACCGCTACAAGGCCCGCAGCGGACACCCGTCAAGGGCGGGCGTTCTGAGGGTCGTCGCGTGGATGTACCTCTTCAAAAACTACGACCTGAAGGATTGGGTCAGCTTTTGCGAGGTCTTCGGGATGCCCCTTCGCCTCGGCAAGTACGCCCAGGGCGCAAGCGAGGAAGACAAGGCCGCTCTCATGCGAGCCCTCGTTCAGATCGGCTCCGATGCGGCGGGCATCATCCCGGACGGGACGGAAATCGAGTTCAAGGAGTCCAGCAAGACATCAAGCCTCGACATATACGAACGGCTCGCCCGGTACTGTGACGAGCAGATGTCAAAAGCTATCCTTGGACAGACGCTCACCAGCGACTCCGGGGGCGGCAGCTACGCACAAAGCAAGACGCACAACGAAGTCCGTCACGACCTCACGGTCGCAGACTGCAAGGCTCTTGCCGCGACGCTCCGCCGTGACCTTATCCGACCCCTCGTCCTCTTCAATTTTGGCGAGGACAGGCGCATTCCGTACATCCGTTACGATTGCGAGGAGGCCGGAGACCTCAAGGAAACGGTCGACATCTATGAGAAACTGATTTGCAGTATTGGGCTCAAAGTCCCGACCTCTCACCTATATAAGAAGTTCTCCATCCCGAAGCCGGAAAACGGTGAGGAAGTGGCAGCTCCGAGCAAAGGCTCCGCCCTACCCATCCCGATGAAGGAGCAAACGGCGGAGGTCGTCACCAATGAAGCAACGGCAGCCGGAGCCGAAAAGGTCGAACTCAAGGGACAGGCAGCCGGAGAGCCGGGAACGCAGCAGCGCATCGACGGCCTCACGGCAGCGGCAATCAAACAGAGCTCGGGCCTGTTCAAGAAGCTTTTCGCTCCCGTTCTCAAGATGCTTGACAACACCGAAGACCTCGACGCTGTCAAGAAACTCTTTGAAAACGAGGAGCTCGTCGAGCGGCTTGCCGGGGAAATGGATGTCAAAGACATTGAGGAGCTCCTTCAAAAGGCGATGCTATATGCAGACCTTGAGGGGCGGGTGATACGGGATGAATGAAGTTGAGAGCGTTATCTCCCGGAACAAGGAGATAACCTTCGAGGAGGCGGTCGAATACTTCAGGGGTAAAATCCCTGTCACAGCGAAGCAGTTCTCGGAAATCGCGGCGGAGTATCAGTCCCTCGCCTTCACCGTCTCGGGCTATACAAAGGTTCAAGTTCTCAAGAAGTTTCACGACGAGCTCCTCCGGGCGATTGAGGAAGGAGAAACGATGCGGAGCTTCCGGGACAGAATGAACGGGTTCCTTGAGGCTCAAGGGTACGAAGGAATTACGAACTTCCAAGCGGACAATATCTTCAGGACGAACATTCAAACGGCGTATCAAGTCGGGCACTACAGGCAAATGACCGACCCGGATGTCCTGAAGCTCCGGCCTTATTGGATATATGACGCAGTGAACGACACGAGCACCCGTCCCTCACACCTTGCGATGGACGGAAGGGTCTTCCCGGCAGATTCCCCGGTATGGGACACATGGTATCCGCCGAACGGCTTCCGATGCCGCTGCACCGTGCGCTCGCTCTCCAAAAGACAGGTCGAGCAGCGGGGGCTCAAGGTGGAGACAGAGAATCCGAAGGCGGCAGAGCTCCGGGACGGACGCTTCGTGAACATCCTGCCCGACCCGAGCTTCTCGACGAATCCCGCGAAGGTGCAGTTTACACCCGACCTCAAGGGATACCCGGAAACCTTGAAGAAGGCATTTGAGAGGAGCGTGAAAGCCAAAGACAAACAATAAGCGTTAAAAGGCCCAATTTAGTAGTTTATCCATCGAGTAAGGCAAAATATACCTAAAAGAATTCTAACGGGCGTTATAACGCGTGCTAACGGGGTTAGAAGCGATTCTAAGAAGCAAGGTGATAGCGAGGTGAGCAAATGGCAAAATTATTCGCCTGTAGAGGCGGTCAGTCAGAAGTAAACGGAGCACCCGAGAAGGTGAAGCTCCTCCCCCTCGGACACGTCAAGAGTCAAAAGGGCGACTTCGACGTCGATGAGGAAAGCTTCCGTTTGATGAAGCAGACTTTTCTCGAACGGGGTAACGACATCGTGATTGACTATGAGCATCAGACGCTCAAAGATGTACAGGCTCCGGCGGGCGGATGGATTAAAGACCTATCCATTGAGGACGGAGCGATTGTGGCTAAAGTGGAATGGACTCCGCAGGGAAAGAAGTATCTCGAAAACCGGGAATACCGCTATCTCTCGCCCGTTGTCCTCGTCCGCAAGTCGGACGGCAAGGCAATAGTCCTACACTCGGCAGCATTGACGAACACACCCGCCATTGACGGGATGTTTCCGATAATCAATTCCATCAAACTTGATGATTATGAAGGAGGTAACGACATGGACATCATTAAAAAGCTCGCGGCTCTGCTCGGACTCGGTGAGGACGCAACCGAAGAGCAGGTCACGGAAGCCCTCAAGGCAGCCGTCGCGGATGCCAAGAAGTTCAAGGAGGGCACAGAGAACAAGAATCCTGAAGGCGGTTCGGAGGATGAAGGCAAGGTCGTCTCAAACAAGGTGATTTGCGAGATGCTCGGGCTGAAGGCCGGAGCCAAGACCGAAGACGTGGCCGCCGCAATCGTGGCGCTCACAAACAAGAAGCCGGAGGGCTCTGTTTCTGAGAAGGAGTTCAAAGAGCTCAAGGACAAAATCGCCCGCAGGGATGCAGACGACGCCGTCCTCATGGCCCTGAAGGCCGGGAAACTGACTCCGGCTCAAAAGGATTGGGCGACGCAGTACGCACTCAAAGACCCGGAGGGATTCAAGTCCTTCGTTGAGAAGGCCCCCCAGGGCGTCCCGATGGGCGAGCTTGACATCGAGACCAAGGCGAACAAAGAGGAAACCTTCGACGAGGCGACGCTGCTCATTTGCAAGCAGCTTGGCGTCAGCGAGGACGACCTCAAGAAGTACGGAAAGGATGTGAGATAACATGGCACTCACAGCAGGAAGGAACACGCCGGAGCTTGCAGAAGGCGGGAGAATTGTCGTCCTCCCGGTGGCGGCAGGTGCGGTCATTTATGACGGCGGGCTTGTCGTGCTCGATGCGAGCGGCAACGCAAAGGCCGCTGTCAAGGCCGAGGGCCTTACGGCAGCGGGCCGCGCCGAGGAATACGTCGACAACACGGGAGGCGCAGCCGGAGACAAGACCGTCAAGGTCAGAAGAGGCGTCTTCGTTTGGGACAATACCACGGTAGCAGCCAACAAAATAAAAGCCGAACACGTCCTCAAGGACTGCTATATCGTCGACGACTGCACCGTGACCGCATTGGCGACAGGCAGCTCCCGGGCAGGAAAAGTCATCGCAGTAACAGACGACGGCGTCGCCGTCGAAACCCTATAACAGGGAGAAAAGGAGGATTAAAGCACTATGATAGTTAATCAGCAAGCACTCCGGGGCATTTTTACCGGGTTCAAGACCATCTTTGCCAAAGCCTTTGACGAAACAAAGCCCCTCTATGACAGGGTGGCGACGGTCGTCCCTTCCGTTACAGGGGAAGAGAATTACAAATGGCTCGGCACTATCCCCATGATGCGGGAATGGATTGGAGACCGTCAGATTAAAAGTTTGACGGCATCCGATTACACCATCAAGAACAAGGACTTCGAGGTAACGGTCGGCGTTCCCCGCAACGACATCGAGGACGACCGTGTCGGGCTCTACACTCCGGCGATTCAGTCCCTCGGTCAGAGCGCGGCCCTGCATCCCGACGAGCTTGTCTTCGTACTGCTCCCGGGCGGATTCACAAACAAATGCTATGATGGGCTGCCGTTTTTCTCGGACGCCCACAAGGTCGGCAAAAAGACCTTCAGCAACAAGGGAACGGCCAAACTTTCGCCGGAATCCTATGCAGCGGCGAGGGCGGCAATCATGTCGGTAACGGACGAACACGGCAAGCCTCTCAAGATTGTCCCCGACCTTCTCGTCGTTGGCCCGGCCTTAGAGACCGAAGCGAGGAAGATTCTTCTCGCCGACCAGATTGACGGCACAACCAACATCCTGAAGGGAACGGCGGAGCCGCTGGTTGTTCCCGACCTGGCCGGAAATGATTCGATGTGGTTCCTGCTTTGCACCAAGAAGCCCATCAAGCCTCTCATTTACCAAGAGAGACAGAAGCCGAAGTTTGTGAGCCTGACCAACGAGACCGACGAGAACGTCTTCATGAGAAAAGAATTCCTCTACGGAGCCGACTCTCGCGGAAATTCCGGGTATGCCTTCTGGCAAATGGCCTACGGCAGCGACGGTACAGCACAGTAAAGGAGTGAGTCGGCGTGGCATATTGTGAGACCGCAGAAGTCCGCTCCATGATTAAGGATGATGCCCTCAACACCATCATCGGCAGCGACTACATAGAAGACGAGGCCGAGCGTGAGGCGAAAATCATCCCCATCATTGAAGGGGCAATCGCGGACGCAGGGGCGGAGATTGACGGATACCTCGCTAAGAGATACCCTCTCCCTCTCTCCCCTGTCCCACAGGTTATCAATAAGTTCGCAAAGGACATCGCCGTCTATAACCTGTATTCCCGCATCGGTATCGACGAGAGTGACAGAGAAAAGAACTACTTAAACCGCTACAAGGCGGCGATTCGGTTCTTTGAACTGCTGGCGGAGGGTAAGGTCGAAATCGGAGCCGTCGACACCACCACCGCAGCGCGAACAGGCTTCTCGGTCGCATCAAGTCCGCGCCTCTTCTCCCGCGACAAGCTGAAGGGGATGTAAATGTACAGCATCAGACTTGACGGCGACACAAGAAGCTTGATGAAAAGGCTCCGGCAGCTCGCGGACATCGACAAGAAAGGCATTAACGCCTCCATTGCCGAGGCTATCCGCGAGTCGACCGTCGAACGGTTCCGAACGGAAAAAGGCCCGGACGGGAAGAAATGGAAGCAATCCATCAGGGCGGCGCAGGAAGGCGGCGTCACGCTCGTCAAAAGCGCAGGGCTTAAGAATTCCATCAAGACTACGTCCGACGCCTCCGGGTTCGCGGTCGGCACGAACAAAATATATGCATCGACGCATCAGCTTGGGGCCAAGAACAGGAGAATCACCATCCGGGCCAAGACCTCGAAGGGCCTTGTCTTTCAAGTGGATGGCCGCTGGATACGGAAGAAGCAAGTCACCGTCAGAATCAACATCCCGGCCCGTCCCTTCCTCGGCCTCAGCGATGACGACATGCAGGAAATCAAGGGCACTCTTGAGGATTACTTCAGGGAGGATTAGAAATGTTTACGGAATGCAGGGAACACCTCATCGAAAAGCTGAAGGGAGCAGGAATCCGCTCGAAGCCCTACACAAGCATGAAAAAGCTCCGGGCATCACAGGAGGCCCATATCGGGGCCGTGCTCTTCGAGGAGGAAACCTTCGACCGAAGCGGCGCAAAAAAACTATACAGTGACCAAACAGGCGCGCAGCACAAGAGGCGAAAGGTTTTCTCCCGGGAGACGACCTTCAGCGTGATAATCGGAGACCCCGACCCCAAGAAGACGGAGGAGTTCTTTGAAGCGTTTCTCAGAGCCCTTGACAAAGGCATCTATATCGACGGGAACTATACCCCGATTGAGGTCGTGGAGGCGGAATGGGTTGACGAGGATGACAGCATCCTGAAGGCAAAAGTCGCCGTCAATGTCAAAGTCAAATTCATGGGCGGCGTTTATAAGGACACAGACTTCGCGAAGCTCACGGACGTCGAAGTCGAATCAGTTATCAAGGGAAAGGAGACTCAAGATGGCGAGTAAAAACCAACAGCCGGAAACGGCTGACACAGCAGCTCCGAAGCTATTTAGCATTGAGGAGCTCAAAGACAAGAAAAAAACGCCCGCCCCCATCTTCAGCGGTATGTGTGCCGCCCTCGGATGGAAGCCGGGCAAGATGGTCACGGAGGAAGACTTCGACGCAGCGGTCGGAAAATTCTCCGGCAGTCCCATCGGAAAGAAGGTGAAGTAAATGCTTAGAGATGTCACAACAAACATTACTGACGGATTGCTCGGACTGGCAACCGAAAAGGGCGAGGGTGTCCATGTGAAAATCGGTGTCTCCCCCGTTACGTCGGACACGCCTATCATCATTACGGGCAACATGACGGCGGCGAAAATCAAGGAACGCCTCGGCCTGAGCCCGCTTGCTGACAAGGTCATGGATTCGGTGGAGAACGGTTCCAACCGGATTTACTGCATCCCGGTCTCGGCATCCACGGCAGGAAGCCGGGGAATGGTCGAAAAGACAGGCACGGGCTCGGGTTCCCTAACCGCTGACGGGAGTCCTTACAATGCCTTTGACGTAATTGTCAGAATCACCGGGCAAGGCCGCAGAAATACCGCCCTGTTCGTGTATTCGATTGATGGCGGGTACAGCTATTCCGACGAGTCCACCGTGCCGCTGACGGGAGCCTTCGAAATCCCCCTGACGGGCCTGACTGTGACGTTTACGGAAGGTGCGCAGCCGAATGAGGAGACATCCTTCCTTGTGGGCGACGTCTTCCGTTTCAAGACAACGGCCCCCACCATGACCAACGCCGACGCGCTGGCGGCCATTGACAAGCTCAAGAACTTCAACGAGCCCTATGAATTGGTTCATATCGTCGGGGAATCGCAGAAAGCATTATGGTCGGCGGTATCGGAGCAGCAGCGGGAGCTCGCGGCAACCTATCACAAGCCCCTCCTCTTTGTGCTTGAGGCATACGTCCCGGACAACGAGGAGGATGTCGCCGACTACGCCTTGAGGCTTGAGGCCGACAAGAAGGACATCAAGAACACCGACATTCAGGTCGTGGCAGCGCGCTCCCTCTATGTCGGCATGGACGGCATCACAAGGGAAATCAACAACGCCGGAATCGTGTGCGGCCTGTACTCCAAGACCAAAGTTCATCAGAGTATCGGCAAGACCCGGGACACGGCGGGCATGGGAATCTCTAAAAGCAAGATGCTAGAGCTCCGGCCCGCGGGGATTGAGGAATATATCGAGCTGCTTGATGCCGCAAAATACCTCACCTTCCGGGAATACGACGGGCTTGAGGACTACTTTGTCACCAATGCTCGCGTGATGTCCCCGGACGGCTCGGATTACCGTTATGCCGAGGATGTCCGGGTCAAGAACAAAATCATCAAGGAAGTCCGCAAAGAGGGCCTTCAGCTCTTGCAGGACGACATCGACCTTGAAGATATGCAAAACGAGCTCGAAACAAGGGCGAAGTTCATGCAGACTCCTCTCGACGAGATGGTCAAGCTGAAGGAAATCTCCTCGGCCACAATCACAGTCCCGGAAGGACAGGACATCATCACGACCGAGAAAATGCCCGTCACCATCCGCTATGTGTCCAGAGGATACATCAGGGAAATCGAAGTCGACCTCGGCAGAACGAAGCCGAGCGCAAGCTAAGAAAGGAGGCTTGATTAGGATGTCATTGAAAGTAAACGGCAAAACATACGATTGGGCCGACGTCGATATTAAGCTCCCGGGTCTCACGATTGAGTTTCAGGAAATTTCCTACGACGACGAGCTGGAAAAGGAGCTCGCCTACGGCAAGGGTCAGAAACCGAGAGGCTACGGAGAAGGCAACTACAAGGCCGAAGGCAAGGTCAGCCTCCTCCGCGACGATTATGACGCGCTGCTTGACTACTGCAAAAGCAAAGGGACACCGCTCTTCAAGCTGGTCATCCCGAAGATTGTCGTCTCCTACGCCAACGAGGGAGACCGCACAAGGAGCGATGTGCTCAATACCGTCACGTTCACCAAACGCAGCAACAAGGCGGCGCAGGGAGACAAAAGCATCAAGGTTGACCTTGACATGCTTATCGTGGACGGAATCGAGAGCGACGGCGTTAAAGCCCTGTAATATCTCAAAATAAATGTCAAAGGAGGATTATGCAATGGAAGACAAGAGCATCAAAACCAACGAGGCCGAGGTTAAAAAAGGCGGGTCTGGAGCACTTAACACCGAGGAGCTCAAGACAAAACACGGCAAGGTTTATCAGCTTGATTTAACCCTCACCCCGGACGATGACACGGAGATTGAGGTCTCCTATATCTTCAAGAAGCCGACCACGGCGAGCTATGACCGTTATGTTAAGACGGCGGCCAACGGAATGACGAAGGCGCTCAAGACCTTCATGTTTGACAACATCATCCCTGAGCACCGCGACAGATTGGAGGCCGACCTTGAGGAATACCCGGCCCTTACCTTGAGCGCGGGCGAAAAGCTGCTCTCCATGCTCGGGCTGTCTAAGACCGCAAATTTAATGAAGCTGTAGAAGAGCAGCTCGGGAGGGTGAGGACGGACTTTGTTGAGGCGGCGACGCTTGAGATTTACAGGTTCGTCCCCCCTGCTCTTCTGCCGGATAATATCGGGGAGCTGCATTTTGATGAATTCCTTGCGCTCCTCGCCCGGGCAAGGTACATCGAAGAGGTTGAGGAGGACATTGTTGCGAGAGCTATCTCGAAGGTGTTCTCGGAATAAAAAACCGACCTCTTTATCAAAGGGTCGGTGTTTGTCTGGTAATCCATGCTTTATATAGTTTGGTCGCGTTCCTCCCGGCCTGGAAGATGCTCTCTTTGTCCTTGTCCTTCTGCCTTCCCATCGTGTTTTGATGGCCTACCCATAAGGCATAGGGAATCGTATAGACCATAAGCGGAACATATACAAGGACGGAGATGGCAGCTCCGGCGCACAGGGCGAATATGAGAACTTTGAGCATTACGATTATCAAGGTCATGGTAATCCCTCCTTTGCCTAATTATACCATACGAAAGGGGTGAGGAATAGTGTGAGCTTAGAATCCGTTTTCAAGCTGTCCCTCATTATGAACATGGTCGACCACCTGACAGGCCCGATGGGCCGTGTGCAGTCTTCGGTCGGCGGCTCTGTCTCGAAGCTTCAGAGCATGGAGCAGACCTTCGGCGACATGACCAAGACCGGGGCGGCGATGGCGGGTATCGGCGCACAGATAACCGCCTCAGCTCTCGCCCCGGTGGAGGCAACCTTCGCGACAAAAAGGGCTCTCGGTGAGCTTGCCTCGGTGGGCGTCAAAGACCTCGGCGTCCTTGAGGATGCGGCGCGCAGCTTCTCCGAACAGTGGGCCGGGACATCGAAAGCCGACTTCATCACGGCGGCCTATGACATCAAGAGCGGCATCTCCTCCCTTACGGATGCGGGCGTCGCCGGGTATACGGAGCTTGCAGGTATCACCGCGAAGGGAACAAAGTCCAGCATCGCGGAGATGACAAACCTCTTCGCCACGGGTTACGGCATATACAAGAACTTCTATTCCGACCTTTCGGATATGGAGTTCGGGGAAGTGTTCTCGGCGGGGATTGCGGCTTCGGTCAAGAACTTCAAGACCACGGGCTCAGGGATGGCACAAGCGATTCAGACCCTCGGGGCCTCGGCAACGACGGCCAACGTGCCCCTTGAGGAGCAGCTCTCTATATTGGGTATGCTTCAGGCCACAATGAGCGGAGCCGAGGCGGGAACGAAATACAAAGCTTTCCTCCGCTCGGCTGTCAAAGGCGGCGAGGAGCTCGGCCTCAAGTTCACGGACGCGAACAACCAGCTCCTCTCTATGCCGGAAATCCTCGGTAAACTCCGGGGCAAGTTCGGAGAGACGATGGACGCAGCCGAAAAAATGCAACTGCAAAAAGCTTTCGGTGATACGGAGGCGGTCGCCCTCATTGACCTCATGTACTCCAAGACGGGAGACTTGCAGAACAACATCCTCGGCCTTTACTCGTCGATGGGCGAAGGAGTCGGGGCCGCCCGGGAAATGGCGTCGGCTATCAACGACACGGAGCCCGAGAAGTACCAGCGGTTACAGCAACGCATCCAGAACGTCAAGGAGTCCATCGGCAACAGCCTCCTCCCCACCGTCAACGAACTGCTCGGCAGGGGCGAGGAAGTCCTGACAAAGGTTGGCTCATGGATTGAGAAGAATCAGGAGCTCGTCAAAGTCATCATGATTATTGTGCTCGCACTGGGAGGCTTCCTGATGGTGGCCGGGACGACAATCGCGGTCGTCGGCGGCGTGGGGCTTGTGTTCACCAAGACGGCGGGACTTGCGACAGGTTTTTACCGGGCGATACGGGGAATCCCCGACCTGCTTACAACTATCCAAATAAAGGCCCTGTATGCCGGGGACGGTCTAAAGAGAGGCTTCAGCGCGGTTAAGACCTTTGCCTCGTCGGCGGTTACTGGCATCAGAAACGTCGCCGTCAATATCGCAAGCATGGCGAGGACGGCAGCCATTAACGGGGTCACGGCATTAAAGAACATGGCCCTCGGCCTTGTGGGGATGGCAAAGCAAGCAATCACGACGGCGGTGACAGCGATGCCCGAGCTTATCGCCTCGGTGTGGAGCTTCACGGCGGCCCTGCTCGCGAATCCTATCACGTGGATTATTATAGGCATCGTCGCTTTAGTGGCCGCGATTATTCTACTCTGGCGGAATTGGGACTCGGTGGTCTCGTGGATACAAGGCGTTTGGAACGGCTTCGTCAACGGCATAAAGGCCGGGTTTGACTGGATTCGGAATCTCTTCTCGGGGATGCCGACCTGGCTGCAAATAGCAATCGCCGCATTCCTGCCGTTCATAGGGATTCCGATGCTCATTATCACGCATTGGGACTCAATAGTCGCCTTCTTCTCGAATATGTGGACCCGCATCAAGGAAGGCTTTGTCAACGGCATCAATGCAATCAAGGAATTCTTTATGGGTGTTCCGGCGTTCTTCAGGGAAAGCGGCGCGAGAATCATCGACACCCTCGTTGAAGGCATCAAGAGCGCGGCCATGAAGCCCGTCGAGGCGGTAAAAGGCATCTTCCAGAAGGTTAGAAAGCTTCTTCCGTTCTCGGATGCGAAGGAAGGGCCTCTCGCGGAGCTGACGCTTTCGGGGCACAGGACAATGTCCACGCTGGCGCAGGGCATCGAACAGGGTGCAGACCTCCCGGCTCAAGCCGTGGAGAAGGGGCTCGGCAAAATTGACACGACAGGAGGCCGGGAGCCTGTCAAGAAGGTCAACCTCAAGGAAATCTCCCGGGAGAAAGAAACATCGGAGACGACCACGGAAAGAGACAGGCGCATCATCATCGAGAAACTGCTCCTAAACGTGGACTTCTCCAAAATCAAAGAGCTCCCGCTGCTCCTCAAGCTCCTCAAGGAGATTGAGGACTACGTCAACAGCAACGGGCTCGTCGCTGAAGGGGAGGGATAATCTTGATATTTGTCGACGACAGTTCGATTAAAGTGAGCGGGGTTATCCTCCCCGGCCTCATCAAGAGTATAGAGGTCAGGGATGACGCTCTCATCGAAGAGCAGACAGTCGAAGGGAGCTCCGCGAAGGCGAAACAGGCAGAGGGGTACGAGGACGCAAAGGTGACGATTGAGCTCATCCTAGAAGACGGCCCCAACGCCACGAGGAAAGAGAAGCTCGACAAGATACAAAACCTTTTCAAAAAGGCAGGACAGGAGAAGCCTGTCGTTCATGAAATCATCAACGAGCACACGGCAGCGCGCCGGGTCAAGAAGGTCATCTTCAAGAGCCTCAGCTCGAAGGAGGAAAGCAAAAAGGAGCAGCTCACGGTGAGCCTTGAGTTCTGGTCGTACAATCCAATGACCATCACGGCGACAAAATCCAAGAGCGGCAGCTCGCAGACGAGCACCTCATCGGCGGTAAGCAAGCTCGACCCGGCATATCAAAGCTATTTGAGCGGCAGCCGGGGGACGGCTCCCAAGACCAACAACTCCCCCGCTGTGGATGACGTAAGCACGACGGCCTATGCGAACAGGCTCTCAATGATGCCGTACTAAGGAAGTGATTCTAAGAGTGGAAACGGCTGAATTATTCTATCCCGAAATCAGCGTAGAGCTCGGGAAATACACCTTCAGGGAAGGCGTAGAAATCGAGGTTTATTCAAGCAAAGACAGTTACTTTGATTGGGCGAAGGTGAGGTTTACCCGGCAGTTCAAAGAGAAGCTCACTCTCGACGTCAAAGAAAAGGCCCTCATCCAGCTCGGTTACAACGGGGTTTTCGACGATGTCTTCGAAGGATATATCACCAAGCCGTATGACAGCGGCGGTTACATGAACGAAATCCTCCTCAAGGACGACATGATTCTCCTTGAGGAAACGGCCATTAACAACACGTTTTTAGATGCGACGCCGCAGGAGATTATCTCCTTTTGCCTCGCAAAGGCCGGGGTTCAGAAGATGAAGCTTTCGGCGGCGGCACATCCGGCAAAGGCGCGAATCCCCATCTTTCAAAAGAACGTGGTCTCGGTCATTAACGAGATACACGCCGCATGGGGAATCGCTGAGAAGTTTTTCTTTTCGGGCGGAGTCTTCTATTGGGGAGAGAAGCCCGAACAAACAAAGGTTTTCTCGTTTGAGTACGGGACGAACATCATCACCCTCAACAGGCCGGGGGGCGTGTGGGAACTCGAAACGGTCTCCGCACCGTTCATCAAGCACTCGCACAAAATAAGCGTTTCACACCCGCAGGTGTCCGGCGAGTTCGAGGTCAAGAAGGTCGTCTTTACTACCAACGAGGCGGGGTTCATCCGCACCTACATCTATTTTTAACCGAAGGAGGGAGAGCAATGCTTGAGGAAATGGTCAAAAGTGTAATAGCAAAGCAGCTCGCCGCCGACTTCCCTCACTTGCAGCTCCCCGGCCTTATGCGTGCAAGGGTCACAAGAGCAGCGTCCACGGGCGAGTGGTACGAATACAGCCTCAAGATTCTTGACAAAACGGGCGAGATTGACGAACGCTTCCCGGAGATTCCCGGAGTGCTTTCCAAGGTAAACGTCGAGCTCGGGAAAACCGTCGCGGTCGGCCTTCTGTACGGTGAGCTCAATCCGTGCATTATCGGGGAGGTGGTTTGATGGCAGGGTTAAACGACACAGACATTAAGCTTGACCCCTCGTGGCAGCTCACCCAGGCGGCCACTGGCGACGCGCCTCTTGTGTCCGGGTTCGACTGCATCATGCAGGACATCCGGCTTGAGGCTATGACACAGGCGGGCGAGCTCTTCTATGATACTGAGTGGGGATGGTCGCTTCTCGACTTCGTGCAGAGCGAGGACGACGAGCTCACCATCATAGAGGTCGGGGAGCGCATAAGAGAAAAGCTTGAAAGAAGAGAAATCGTCGACTCTGAGACCATCTCAACCGAGGTAAAGCTTGAGGATGACGCGCTCAAGGTGTTCACTACCTTTTGCTTTATCGGGGATTCTCAGACCTACAGCGTGAGCGTCACGGTCGACAGGGTAAATGTGGAGGTGATTGAAATTGATTGATGAAAAGGTTCTTGACGAGATTCTTCCCGTCCCGGACATCGAGAAGCTCAAGGAGGAGACGGTCGCGCAGCTTAAAAGCGAGGGCTTCTCAATAACGAACTTCAGCTCGGGCGGCATCTTTTACACCCTCTTGATGATAGTCCTCCGCATCCGCATCGAGCTCATCAACCTCCTCCGCCGTGTGCTCAATAACATGTTTGTCGCTCATGCTGAGGGGATATGGCTCAAGCTCAAAGCGGCGGACTTCGGCAAGAAACAAAAGGAAGCCCTCAAAACGCAAGGCTATGTCACTGTGACAAGGGGAGAAGGCGCGGAGGCCGTTCGCATTGCCAAAGGGCACGTCTTCAAGACCATCAAGGACGTCAACGGCGAGGAGCTCCGATTCTTTGTCCTGAAGGATACCGTCCTTCAGAAGGGCGCGGAGACGGTCGGCGTCCTCGTGGAGGCCGAACGGGAGGGCTCAAGGTACAATGTACCACCCGGGCAGATAACGCGCTCCCTGACGCATTTAGAGGGCGGCTGCACGGTCTCCAATGGTTCTGACTGGATAGTCCGGGAAGGCAGCGACATTGAGGACGTTGAGAGCCTCCGGGAGCGCACCCTCCGCTCGTGGTCTGAGCTTGCCACAAGGCCCATCGCCGAGAAGTATCAAAACGCTTGTGAACAGGTTCCGGGCGTGCTCTTTGTCAAGGTGAACGATATGCACCCGAGAGGTCAAGGAACGGTCGACATCATCGTCACAGGGACGGCGGGAGAAGCGACGGAGGGCCTCCTTGCACAGGTGCGGGCCGAGGTCGACAAGATTATCGGCAACTATGACGACGTGCTCGTGAAGAGCTCTACGACCATAGAGCAGCCTGTCTCCGTAACCGTGACCATCCCGGACACCGTTTCGGATGACGGCATCGCCGACAGCGTGAAGGCTGCTATCTCGGAGCTGCTTCAGATACGGAAAAACCGGGAGCTCAACGAGCTCACTCACGCCGACATCGTCCACGCTGTCAAAAGCAAGGTCGCATCCGTCCGCAATGTCAAGGTTACGGTTCCAAGTGAGGACGTCTTCCTTGACAGCGACAAGGTCATCATCCTCGGTGAGGTATCGGTGACAGTGGAAAGGACGTGAGGCGATGGCGAGATTTGAGAGGTTCGGCGAGTACATGTTCAGCCTCCTCTTTACTCCGCTGAGGAAAGGGAAAAAGGCAGCGAATCAGTTCTATATCTTTTTCAAGGTCGTCGGGAAGCTGTTTGACGACACCAAGAGGGACATCTTCCGGGTGCGGGCCGAGTCAATGGTCATCAGCGCAAGCGAGGTCATGCTCCCGGAACACGGTAAAGACCGGGAAATGCCCCGGCTCAAGGGCGAGGATGCCGAAGCCTACAGGACACGGCTTTCCATGAAGGCCATTATCGCGGAGCAGGCCGGGACAAGGCCGGGCGTCCTCCTTGCCCTCAAGGCTCTCGGATATGAACAATCCTACATAGAGCCGTTTTATAAGACAGACCCGGAGAGATGGGCTGAGTTTATCATCTTCCTCCGGGGCAAGAATCCGAGTGGCGTCAATGACATCCGCATCATAGACGCCGAGGTGATGAAGGTCAAGGAAGCGAGTGCAAAGCCTAACTACGGTGTGGACAGCGGAAACGTCATCGGAATCCGTTCCAAGGAGCAGACGGGATTTTCCCGTTATCCCCTTTGCGGGACTATCGTGTGCGGCGTCTTCCCGATCGCGGTGTGTGTCGGCCATATGGTCGCCTCGGCGGGCGTGGCTCAGTCCCAAAGCGGCGGAGCTATCAAGGATTATCCTCTGACAGGCCGGACAATGACATCGCGGAGGATATACCACGAGGAGAATTGTTCGCTTTATTATGGCTTTGATTCCGTCTCGGAGGTCAAGTCTTCGGCCCGCGATGGTGAAGTGACTTATCCTCTCGCATCAGAGAAAACCATGACGAAAGGAGATGAATGACCATGAAGACATTGACGGGCATCGGCCTAAACAAACAGGCCCAAAGGTTCGCGAGCTCTATCCATCATGCGGCGTACAGCCTCAACGGAGCTCCGCAGACAAGGCCGATTTTCAAGTCTATCGTTGAAGGAGACGTCGTGAAGATTTACGTCTACTTTGACGATGCGGTTGTCGGCAGCGTCTCAAACGTGCAGCTCGTCGACAATGACGGCGATGTGGTCGCGCTGACCGACAGGGTCTTTACGAAACCACAAAGCAAGGGGCTCTATGTAGCCTTTAAGTACCGCTTTACAGAAATGGAGGTTGAAAGTGTTGAATCCTTATAGCAAAGTCGGATGGAAAGACCATGTCGTCGACGAGGAAACGGGCGAAGTCATCCAGAACGGGACGCCGCTGAGCGAGAACAATCTCGGTCATATGGACGACGGCATCCAGGCAGTCACCGCGCAGACCATAACTCAGGATGCCTCTATTGCACAGCTTCAGGCTGAGCTCAAGGTCGTCAAGGATGCAACCTTGAATAATATGACCAACAACGTGTTTATTGAGAACTTCAGCTCGCTCAGCAACATCAAGCTCAGCAACGGCATCTATGACCCGGTGGCGCGGAAAATCTATGTATAAAGTGGCGTGCCCGAGGAGGGAGCTGAGCTGCATGATAGGGAACTTGTTCAGTGAATTGGTTCCTTTATGCGACGGTGATTGCTCCGGCCTCAAGGATGATGACTTCATCATCTCCGGCATCATCACAGGGACAGACAAGAAAGCGACAATCAAGCTCACCGACTACGGATGCGAGTATTACGGAGACGTCCAAGAACTTGAGAGATTGCGGGAAAAGAGGTGTTTGATTCGTGGAGCCTTCCATGCTTCAGAAGAAAGCTGAAATCTTCCTTGACAGGATTTATCCCCTTTTGAGGAACTTCCCGCAGTCCGAGAAGTTTTGCCTCTGCCAAGAGATAAAACAGGCATGTTACAGGGTCATCCGAAACACTATGATGTACAGCGCACTCAAGACGGATGACCGCATCCATTACCTCCGGGAGGTGGACGCAGACCTGAAGCTCCTGCTCATTCATTTTGGGATGGCGAGGAATCAGAAGTACATCACCCAAAAGAAAGCCTATGAGCTGCAAGAGAAAATCTCCGAGCTCGGGCGCATATGCGGGGGTCTGATAAAGGCCCACTACGGGAAAAAGTAACTACTCACAGGGTTGTCCCTGTTTGACCGCTAACCGTGCGATTCGCGGCTACAATTCGGCCCGCTATTGGAACAACAATGGGCAGTCGAATCGCAACGACAACGTCGGCTGGCGGCCCGCCCTGTAAGTCTTTCGTCCGATGCGGTCACGGCTTCATCGGCGAGTCCTTGTTATACTTCAAGGGAGGGGCAATCCTTCACTGTGGAAACGGTGTAAACACATGAACAATGTCATAACTGCCAAGCCGCTTCATGAAAGGGATGCCATTATGACGAACACTACTAAAAGCCCGCTGTTTGACGCAGTTGTTGACTACGACAACATAGCGAAAGGATACCGTGAGACACAACGAGGAGCGCGGAAATTCCAAAAGGAAGCCGTCATCTTCGATATGTGCAGGGAGAGGAATCTCGTCCACTTGTGGCGAGACCTCAAGGATGAAGAATATGAGGTCGGGAAGTACATTCGATTCAAGGTTTTCGAGCCGAAAGAGAGAAATATCTCCGCTCCTCATATTCGGGACAAGACCGTGCAATTCGCGGTTCACAGCGTTCTCAAGGAAGTCTATAAGCCGGTATTTATCAAAGGCTCGTTTGCTTGCCAAGAGGACAAAGGGAATCACAGGGCGGTCGAACACCTTCAGCATAACATGAGGTTGTGCAAATGGAAGCACGGCGGAGGATGGATTCTCAAAATAGATGTCAAAAAGTTCTTTTACTCTATCGACAGGGACATCCTGAAGAGAATCCTTCAAAAGAAAATCAAGGACGAAAAACTTCTCCGGCTCCTTAACAAAATCATTGACTCAAGCCCGGAAGGAGAAAAAGGAATACCGCTCGGGAACGTGACCTCGCAGGACATGGCGAACATCTACCTCGACAAGCTCGACCAGTATTGCGTGAGGTTCCTCAAGGTGAAGTATTACACCCGGTACATGGACGATGTTTGCATCGTGACGCCAACGAAGGAACAGGCCCAGGAGTACCTCAAAAAAATCAAGACGTTCCTTGAGGAGCGACTCGGGCTTGAGACTAACCAAAAGACCAAGATTTTCCCGTTGGAGCAGGGCGTCAATGCCTATGGCTTCAAAATCTGGACGACTCACCGCCTATTGAGGGATAAATCAAAACAGGCGATGAAGCGACGCATTAAGCGTATGGACGAAAAGCAAAAGGCCGGGGAAATGACCAAGAAGGAAGTCGTTCAGGCCGTGAGCTCATGGCTCGGATATGCACGCTGGTCATGCAGCTTCAACCTCTGCAAGAAGATTTTCGCACCATACCCCTATATCAAAGTGGAAGGAGAGATTTATTTTGGCAGAATATCTCGGAACAATCAATCTCGGCGGCCTGTACAAGAGCGGAGTAATCCAACCTCGCCCCACTAAACCGTGGCGCATCAGCTCCGCGCCGACAGGTCAGAGTACAGTCGGAGACATTGCCGACTTTAACACCTTGACCACGATGTCAAGCTGGACTATCGGCAACACTCCGGGAACTGAAGCGAATCAGCTCAAATGGCACAAAATCAAGGACGGAGACAAGACCCTTCTTATTTGTGACAGGGTCATCCTGGCTAATGTGTCGTGGGACGACCTCAACGGCGACAATCGTATTTTTGGCAAAACCATCACTATTGACGGGGCCGAGTACAAGCTGAGAGCTCTGACGGGCGGCAGCAACTACAGGAGCGGAACGGACGCCTACTCCGGCGGTTCTCCGGCTACAAACGAGTGGGACAGATTCGTCACCCGCGAGGAGGTCATCACAGGGCTCCCTGCTCCCACTTCGGCAGACCTTGACTCTACCCTTGCAACGGCTGACTACACGAGCACTCATGGCGATTTTTGGCATTGGGCGGGTATGTATTCATGGTGTCAAGAGACCTACACAGGCAACACCGCTACCCGTGCGCTTCGCGGCTACATTTCGGCCCGCTATTGGAACAACAATGGGCAGTCGAATCGCACCGACATCGTCGGCTGGCGGCCCGTCCTTGAAGTACTGAATACTGCCCCATTGATTTCTGACATAGACCGAAATCTCGGGGACAAAAACGCGGACTTTGTAATCACCTACACGGTCAATGACACCGATGCGTCCGACGTGCTCACAGTAACGGAATACCGCGACGGCGTGCAGACAAACACCTTCACGAATGCAGTCCGGGGGCAAACATACAGCATCAACGTCCCGGTCACAAGCCTCAGCCTCGGCACTCATACCGTCTCCGTAACGGTCAATGACGGCAAGGGCGGCACGGCTACAAGAGTATGGACGTTCCAAAGAGTGAACGCAGCTCCGACCGTCTCGGGAAGTGACCAAAACCTCGGGGATAAAAACCTCGGCTTTCAGATTGAGTACACGGTTAATGACACGGACGGAGACACACTGACAGTTGTCGAGAAACTCAATACTGAAACGCTCAGAACGATAAACAACGCCCCGAAAGGACAGACGCTCACGCTTGAAATCACGAACGAAAAGCTCTTCAGCTTAGCTCTCAACTCGGTCAACACGGCTCGGATTGAGGTCAGCGACGGCAAGGGTGGCACGGCGTACAGGACATACACTTTCAAGCGCGTAAACGCCGCGCCGAGCATCTCGGGAGTGGATGAAGACCTCGGTCAACAGACGGGAGCCTTCTCAAAGACCTACATTGTGAACGACGTCGAAGGCGATGCGGTGATTATCACCGAAAAAATTGACGATACTGTCATCCGAGCATACACCGCAGAGCTCGGCACAGAGGCCACAATCACCCTCACGGAGGAAAAGTGGCTCATGCTGACAAACGGGTCACACTCCCTCAAGATTGAGGCTGTAGACACCAATTTTGCGACGTCGATTAGAGTCTTCAACTTCAGCAAGAACGAGACGGAAATCCTGTTCGAGTTCCCGACTCCGTTCGAGACCGATGCGATGGCAACCAAAGTCCTTGTCACTCCAACATGGCACATCGAGGGCGCGGAGGCCTACGTGTACGCTTGTAATAACGCTTTTGACGACAATCCGACATGGGAAGACATCACAGCGCAGGTCTTCATCAACCGAGTCTATAACTTCATCAATGCGGAGAAAACGGCGACAAGATGGGGCGTAAACATCCGCTTCCATATTGTCAAAAACCCCGGATATGAAGGCGAAGTCTCAATAAATGGATTTGGAGGTGCGTTTGAGTAATGCCTGAATTGTTAAATCCAAAGCCTCTCTCTGAAATCAAGAGGGAAAAGGTAGAAAAGGCCCAAGAACTAAATATCGACCTCTATGAGGCCGTGGCCGGACTGTTTGAGGAATTGCTTGAAGCAAATGCAAGGATTGCCGCGCTTGAAGAGCGTGTCAATACACTAACACAAGGAGGCGGGCAGTAATGGCAGCAGTCAAGAATTACATGATTCCCGTATACGCTGCACTCATTAAGAGGGAGAAAAGGGACATCGAGTCCCTCCCTGAAGAGTACATCGTCCCGGTGGCTGAGTATCTGGCGGCTGAAGTGGAAGGCGCATAGACCGCTTAAACCGGGCAAGACAAAAGGAGGGGCGGCCTCGCGGCTGCTCCCTCCCGGATGTCTTAAATGGCCTCGCTCTTTTGCATGAATCACCCCCTCCGGGGCGGTCGATGCAAGCGAACGATACCTCGGAAATACTTCTGAGAAACGGTGTAATTTTTGCCAAAAATCTTGTCCCTTTTTGCCAAAAATTTTGTCCGGCTACATAAATGCGCTTATATATTTGTTATATATAACAGCGCTCTCCCTATCTGAAAAAAATTCTTTGACCTTAGTTATTTTTTGTTGGACATTTTTATCCGAAGCCGAATAATTTTCAAAAATACGAACTGGAAAATATCTCAATATACTTTTGAATCCTGATTCAGTCAATAAATTTTCAATTTGGGCATAATCATTTTTTGTGCCGGCCAATGCAATGATTATTGTTATTTCCTCTTTTTCTGCTTTTGTAAATTTTTCTTCAAGCTGTTTTGGGGGTATTACAGGAATGTTATCGTACATTTTCCCTTCGAATGTGTTTTTATCGAAAAAGAATTTGACGTAAATGTGATTGTTTTTTAATATTTGATAAAGCTGTTTTCCCGCCCTGCCGTTGCCGTATATCACTACAGCCTTGCCAGATAGGCTTTCTATAAGATCACTACTATCCCCGTTCAATTTTCCCCATCTCCTGTTTCATTATTTTATGTCATATCAAATTTAAACCGAACAGTCTTAAAAGCTCTGCTCTATTTTATTCTATTGGTTTAATCAATTCGCCCGCAAAGTAAATATTTTGAACATTAGGATAGGTATGCTTTATAATATCGTAAATTTCACTTGCCACTGATGTAGATATGGGAATAATAACTGATTTTATATTCATTGAACGGATTACTTCGGGAGAGTAAACCTTTTTCCCAAATATCTCGTTACCTTGTTTAAACGGAGAAGAGTCTACTATGTAAGCATCAGTACTTTGCAATGAAGGAGCCTTTGCAAAAACATTTACAAGCGTGTACGTCACCGGCCAGACTGCAACCTTTCCTCTTTTCAAAAGGAGCTTTATATTATCATCAAATGTATTGTCAATATAATCTGCAACTAAAATGTTCATCACTTTTTTGCAGTCGCCGCAAACAATATTAGTCATAGGCCAGAACACGTCAAGATTAGTCCACTTGTTTTCACTTTCACAATTAGGGCATGAGCTTATGATATCCACCTTTCCATAACTTTTATAATGAATTTTGACATTGCTTTTGAAATTAATTCTGTTTGGAGAGATGGTATCAAGTTTTTGGGAAAGCTGTTTAAATTCGTCGTCAGACATTTTGGAAACATTAATATATGGGCACCCATCCTTGATATATTGAACTTTATCTTTAATTATGCCCTTTTCGCAAGCAACCTTATAAAGATATGAACCCGGATAAACCACAATCCAGTGCAGATGAATTTGATATTGTGGATGCGCCTCCCACCATCTTATGGTGTTGCTTGCCGTCTCAAGGGTTTCCTCAAGGTCACCAAAGATAAAATTACCCTGCGCGTTGAGCCCAACTTCATACAAAATAGATAATGCGTTGTCTATCTGTTCAATAGTAATATTTTTACGCATACTTTTTAATATCCGGTTATCCGCACTTTCAAGTCCGAGATTAACTGACAGGCAGCCACTATCCCTCAGCATTGTAGCTAGTTCCTTGCTCACAATATCAACTCGCAGGGAAACAATCCAACCAATGTTGTACTGTTTTATGCGTTTGCAAAATTCAGCCGCATATTCAAAATTCCGAGCAAAAAGTTCGTCGGTAATTGCCAAATTATTTATCGTATAATTGCTAATCAGATAATCAAGCTCGGTAAATACACTGTCAAGTGAGCGCTGACGATATTTTGAACCGCTTGGATGAAAGCAGAAGGTACAGTTATAAGGGCAAGATCTACCAAATGTCATGGTAAGTACATTACTGTCCATAAAAGAATAGATATCCGATGGTTTCTTTGAAAGAACTTCACCATACTCAAATCCCTCATAGTCCGGATATGGCAATGAGTCAAGATCCATAATTTCTTTTCTCGGTTTAGTAATAGACCACTCAGTGCCGTTATGAAATACGATTCCATCAACGAGAGTTAGGTCCGTATGATTCTCTAACACCCCTGCAAGCTCACACATGGTTATTTCTCCTTCTCCGATAACTCCATAATCGGCAGTCTCTAGTGCTTGCATCCCCGGAATAGGGTCGCTCGTAATAATCCCGCCGCCGACAATTGTGATAATGTCCGACTTGATAGATTTTGCGGTGTCTACTATTTCTTTAAGCATGTTATATTGCGAAGTCAGTCCACCAACTGTAATAACATCAATGTCATTATTGAGTATCGTCTGCTTTAAGATATCTAAGGGGGTCTCCTTATAATTAAGATTAAGCGTAGTAACATTGCGCCCGCTAGCTTTAAGGCTTGACGATACATAGGCTGTCCCTATAGGAAATATATAATACTGATCCTTTATTTGTGTAATTTGCGGCATTACAATTAAGTAATTTAAGTTCATGATATTCTCCTTAATTCTCCGTATCTTGCTTATTACCAAATTAATAACAAATTGCCAGCTTCAGTTAGCATGTAGCATAAAGGACGGTTTGAATTGTCGCTATGTAATGGCATCTCATATAGAGCTTATATTCTGGTACAATCTCGTGAATCATCAGGGGTATTCGCCATAAATCTGTTAAACGGTGATAAACGCAAATTGCTAAATCAGGCTTACTATTTTTTATGATATCTTTGCAACCCTTCAACGCATCAATTTCCGCACCCTCTATATCCATTTTTATCATTGTGGGGTTTACATTTATCAACAATTCGTCAAGCTTTACCACCAGAACGGTCTGCTTACCATCTTCACTCAAACTGCTTCTTGCATTTAGCTCGGCATCAAAGCTCGTATAAAAGGTTTTATCCCCTACGGCACATGGGTATAAAAATGCGACAGTATCCCCAGCTTCGTTCTTCACCGTGTCCAGTAGCCGCTTATATATTTCACCGCTGGGCTCGAACCCAATATAGGAATCCATGTTATGATGTTTCTTTATATCCTGAAAGGTGTCGCCAGTAAAAGCACCGCAATCAACAAAACGTGCAAAGCCCTTATTCAGGGTTAGCCCGGGCCTTACATAATCTATGCAGCCTTTGCTCATAAAGGTATGGTCAAATTCTGAGGTCGCATATGCACGCAGATAACTGCAAAACGCCTCCCTGCTATGGTCATCCTCTAAAAGTTCAAGCGCCTTGTTAATTTCCGATTCCTCTTGTTTTAGATCAACTATAGGTATGTTAAATGTGGTGTTGATATTGTAATAATTTGCCTTACATAAAAGATGGTTACTATAAATTACATCTTTAAAGCCAAGATCATTTAAATAAGAAACAATTTCATTTATATTGCATTTAAATCTATCCAGGGCAATTATTATTCTATGATCCTTATAACAGCGAGGTACTTTTTCACTATCTGCACAATGTACCGGCAAATCAAAAAGCATTTGAGCAGGTTTCGCCGCTCTGTCGAGAAACGCAACCACACTAATGCCTAAAAATCTGAGATAACTGTAGAACAGCTTTCCGTTCCCGCCTGCTCCGTAAATGATAATATTTTTACCTTGAGTAATATCTTCTTTCAATTGATAATTTGGAGCAGATTGCATTTGCATCGATTCTGAAATGTGATTCCTTGCTTCTGCAATATTCATGTTCTATATCCCTCTTAAATTATAAAAATATATCATGGTAAAAGTAATTATGTTAGTGTGTACCATACAGCACAGTCTCAAGAGTGGCTATACTATGGCATCTCATATAAAGCTTATATTCCGGCTCGAATTCGTGTATAAGCAGAGGAATTCGCCACAGGTCTGTCAAACGGTGATAAACACAAATCGCTAAATCAGGTTTGTTCTCTTTAATTATGCCCTTGCAGCCATTGAGCGCGTCTATCTCAGCACCCTCGACATCCATTTTTATCAGGGTGGGATTTGCGTTTTTGAGTACATCGTCCAGCTTCACCACCTGAACGGTCTGCTTGCCTTTTTCACTCAAGGTGCTTCCCCCGTTCAACTCGTCGTTAAAACTGGCGTAATAAGCCTTGTCTCCAACCGCGCAGGGGTATAGAAAAGCGGTCGTTTGATTGTCGTCACTGCTCTCTACAGTCTCTGTCAGCTTTTTAAAAATTTCTGCGTTTGGCTCAAAGCCAATATAAGTATTCACTTTGTAATATTTCTTTACTTCCTCATAGGTATCTCCCGTATAAGCGCCGCAATCGACAAAACAAGAGAAACCCTTGTTCAGGGTAATACCCGTTTTTACATAATCAACATAACCCGCACTGATGACCGTATTATCGAACTCCGAAGTGGCATAAGCACGCAGAAAGCTGCAAAACACATCCCTGCTCTGGTCGTCCCCCATCAGTTCAAGGGCCTGTAATATTTCTTTTTCTTCTTGTCTCAGATTGACTCCCGGGGTGTTGTACGTGTTGTTGAAATGGTAGTAATTGGACATACACATAACAGAGTGGCTGTATATAACATCTGTAAAACCGAGCTCGTTAAGATAGGCTGTAATATCCCCTATGCTGTACTTAAAGCGGTCAAGGGCTATGATTACCTTGAAATTCTTATATTCTTGAGGCATATTCATATCATCGGCCTTATATACCGGTAGGCCGTAAAGCAGCTGCCCGGGTGTTGCCGACCGATCAAGAAAGGCGGCGACAGGAGTTCCCAGAAACTTCAATATATTAAATACCAGCTTGCCGGTAATACCCGCACTGTAAATCAGAATCTTTTTACCCTGTGCTATATCTTCTTTTAAGTGATAATCAGGCGGAACCTGAATTTTTATGGACTCAGCTACATGATGCCTTGCTTCAATCAAATTCATTGGCTTACAACTCCTATTTATTTTTCAATGTAAAACAAGTAATCCTTTATTGTTAACCGGACAATCGATTCATTTGAGTCTGCTGCAAATTGAGCGCCCTCAATAAGAGCAGTTATCAAGTCTTCTATATTTTTGTCTATATTATGCATTTCAAAACCGGTTTGAACATTTGCGAATCTAAAGCTGCCAAGTATCTTGATAAAATCATCAATTAATATATCCACAGGAGTCTCGGTGTCACAGAGATCGTTTCTGCCTAATGTTGTAAACAGTTTGCGCACGTCATTGGTATTTCTGAGCTTAATAAGCAGTTTTCCACCCTTTTTTATCAAGGATAAAAGTTTCTTAATCAAATTCAAAGGGTTTGGATAAAGATTTACCGGCTCACCCAAAATCAGATAATCAAAAGATTCTGCCTCGAAGTGTTCCTGTATAGCATCAATCCGGTCACTATATACTTCACCGTCACAGATTGTCGCAAGTTCGGAATAATAGATGGCTTTTGTGGTGAAAGCGGAAGACCTTGTCTTTAAAACACCCGATTCACGAAGCTTGTTTTTAATCTCCAAAATCGGGGTGCCCATCCGGATATCGACGCCCAATATTTGAGGACAGTTATTTTGCGCGGACGGCTGGGGAAGCATATTTATAAGCGGTCTCTCAAAGTTATTTACATCGTCCCAGGCATCAAGACCGTGGTATTTGTCCTTATAATTCTGTCTGCCCATATTCAATGAATTTTGAAATTCAACCGGATCTTTATCCTCCATGTTTCGAAAATCATGGTCGTGATGAATATAAGTGTCTTCGCATAAGATTAATTTATAACCGGCACGTCTTATGCGAATAGCCAAATCATCCTCCGCAAAGTCATGAAAATAACCTGCATCTGTTTTGCCAACAATATCCAGTATCTCGCGAGAAAATATAACGATTGTGGTTATTAGTCGCATTCTTTCCTTCCATTTGAGAGAGTTAGAGTGATTATATTCTTTTGCCACTTCCTCCATTTCTTCAAGCGAGTCAAACCTCCAACCTGGGTCCTGCAAATTGCTCACGTTTGAAGACAACGGTATAACCATACCGATTCTAACGTCGGACTCAAAACAAGTCAGCAAATTGGACAACCAATGATGCGTGACAACGATGTCATTACTTACAATAACAAAATATTTGCCTTTAAAATTATTATACAAATAAAAACTGGGGAACGCTGCACCGACATTTTTGGTAACACGCACAATTTTTTTATCATGATAATCCACCGACTGAAAGAATTCATAAGTGCCGTCGGTTGAACCATTGTCAACCAGGATAAGCTCAAAGGAAACATCGGTTGTGTATTTCAAAATGTTTTCCACACATCTTTTTGTTTTGCCTAATCTGTTATAGGCCTGCACAATAATGGATGCGGTCGGGGCATTGGCGTCGAGCAGCTCATTGTAGACATTTTTTCTTGAAGTGTAAAGGTCATTTCCCACTTTGGGAGCTTCAATCGAATCCGTGTTCAGTATAATGGGTTCAACAAAAGTATTCACTGGAAGTTACCTCTTATTTCTAATTAATAGAGCCTGAAACAGTTTCTTCAGATGTTGTGCATTTTCATCAAGAACATCCTCTTCATACATACCGTAAATATATAAATTGCATTTCTCACAAACTCTGGAAGCGTTTTGATTGCCATCAAGCAATGCCAGCCTAAATTGATTAAAATTTTGGCCGTTCCAAATTCTCTCTACATTTTGCTTGTTTGTGTCGCCCATAACAATCGGGTATTCCATTGAGCAACACGGCACAACCTTGCCGTCGGCATTAATCTGCATCATATAAAACGGCTCGGGGCATATTTGAGAATCGAGCAGGCGCTCGGCATTTTGGGGCTTGTCGGTTTTCATTCCTCCGGATAGTGTATCATAATCAATTTCTTTGATGGTAGGGGTTAAATGTTCAACGCTAATCTGATCACAGATTGGAGAAAAAAGTTCAAAGAATCTTTGCCGGTCCTCAAGGTCCTGAACCATATAATCAATTATCTTTATATAAACCTGAGTCTCCTTGGCCTGCTCGTGGAAATAACGAATTTGCGAAACCATATTTTCAAAATTTACGGTTGCCTTGCTGTTTCTTTTATAATCTTGGTCGGAAAGGCCCTCAAGGGAAATCCGAAGTTTGGTAAGCCCTGCCGAGATGAGCGCATCTGACAAAGACTTGGTTAGTAACGAGGCGTTGGTAACAATATCAATACTTTGGGCAACCCCCGCCTGTTTGGAATAAGCCACCATTTCATCGATACGCGGATGAAGCAACGGTTCTCCGATCCCCGCAAACCGGATCATTTTAAGCGGACGATTAAAGTTTTTCATGTCGTCTATACACTTTTTATAAAGTTCAATATCCATAAAAGTCACATCGGAAATATAACCATGCTTTGATTTATCCAGAGCATAGATGCAATAGCCGCACCGGAAATTGCAGCCATAAACGGGAAAAATCTGAATCATAAACGGTGTTTTAAGAGGCAGTACTTCAGCAAGGTTTGTCCGTACGCCACCTGGTGTAGGCCCATTTTGAAGCGTTCCCATCGTTATAACCTCTCTAAAATTCTCGTCGCCTGCTCATCAAGCGCATCCTCGGGATGAGAAACATCGTCCGGCGCGCAACAAACCCCGCAGCTTTTATTCTCACAGCGTTTTTTCAAAAGCTGCCGCGTTCGGAATTCCCGGAGCTCCTTGCCCTGCCACATTGCCAGCAATTTTTGGTGATAGATATTCCCGAGTATAACGGGCTTATAGATGGCATCACACGGCTTAACATCGCCGTTAGGCAGTACGCCCATCATATAAAAACAAAGCGGGCAGACCATACGGGGAGGATGCTCGTGACCATACCGGTCAGCCGTTGTTTCAATATCTCTGGTCATTTCGACGCCGGAATAGACCGGCCGGCACTGCTCAATAAACATCCGGTCCGAGATATGCCCGAAAAGCTCATAAAATTTGTTTTCCTCGCCAGCTTCCAGCGCAACGTCCATGATTTTAACATAAAGTTTGCATTGTTGTTTGTTGTTAAAGAAATAGGATATGTTCTCCATTAAATGATCGAAATTTATTTGGTATCTGCAAATATGCGCATATTTGGCGGCTGAAAGGCCTTGCATAGAAATTCTCAGACAGTCAAGCCCGGCCGCGATAAGCCGATCCGATCGTTTTGGCGTTAGAAGGGAAGCGTTGGTAATAAATTCAATTCGCTCCGCTATATTGTTTTCCTTCGCGTAAGCAATCATTTCGGGAAGCTGAGGGTTCATAAGCGGCTCTCCATGCCCTGTAAGCGATAACACCTTAAAGCGCTCCGGGAATTCCTTCATCTGATCAACGACAGTCTTAAAGGTGGCAAGCGACATCTGCTCGGGCTCAAAATCATATTCTTCTTTCATTTTTTTATAACCGAGAGATTGTCCGCAATAGCTGCATTTGAAATTGCAGTAATTTGTTGGAAACACATAAATTGTAAAAGGGGTAGCCAAGGGTAAGACGTTACTTAATATTACACGATTTTCATCGCTTATCGGCTTTATTTCTGACAGCATGCTTACACCCTATTTCTTAAATTTCTTGAGCGCTTCGTCTATATGGTCATCAAGGTCTTCTGCGGGATCGGCTATACAAATGCAGGAGGAACATTCACGGCATTCCTCAATACTCATCCTGCCTTCTCGCAAATTTTTGCATATGAGTTCGTTGCGTGGCCTGTCATTCCAAATTTCAAGCAGGGACTTTTCTTTTGCGCAGCCCATTGAAAAACCATTCGGCAGCCCCGGAGTTGAGCAGGGAAAAGTCTGCCCGTCAATATTCACCTGCAGAAAATAGAACATAATACTGCATATCTTACGGGGCGCGACTAATTCATTATTTAGATTTCTTGTGAAATCAACCATCCCTTGGTGATCTCCCATTTGCTTTTGCATCACAACCAAATGCTCTATATAGATCGCGTCACATAGATTACCAAATAGTTCATAAAACTTTTTTTCGTCATTTTTATTCTTCAAAAGTGAATCAATTATTTTTATAAATACTGAAGCATTGCCTTTATGCTTGTAAAGATAGCTGATATTATCCAAGAGCGCCTTAAAGTCAATGTCAACCCCGCTGTTTTCTTGATAACCTTCCTTATTTACCGCCTGAATAGAAATCTGTATTCTTGAAATGCCTGCCGCCACTAACGCATCCGCCATCTTGGGCGTCAATAACACGCCATTGGTCAAAACGTCGATTCTGCCGGTGAACCCGGCATCTCGAAGTTCCTTTATCATATTAGGCAGATCTTTATTCATCAAAGGCTCCCCCAGACCGGAAAAAGCGATGCGTTTTGGCGGCTGAGGAAAAGCCATAATATCCTTAATTATTTTTGTGTATAATTCACCGCTCATATTCTCTATTCTAAAGCCTTCTCTGTCCAACTGGCCGCCGGCAACCCCTCTGGTGGCATGCATACAATAAAAACATTTGAAATTACATCTTCTTGTTGGTTCGATATACATTCCGAGCGGAGCCTCCAGCGGAATTATATCAAGAAGTTTTTGCCTTTTTTTATCATAACTGGGTTGAATTTCAGCCTTCATTTCTACCTCCACCATAGAACGTCATAATTTAAACCGCGGCATATCTCCTATTGCGATTGCACCATCCCTCTCCAGAAAGATAAAACATTGTCATTCGGATATGTTTCGGCAAATTGCAAAACAGAGCTTTTGCCTTGGCCTCTTAATATCGGGCGGCAATTTTGGATTGCGTCAATAATTTCAGTTTTTCGGTTGCGATTCGTCATTAGACCTTGGTCTAAGCTGTCGCAGAACATTTTTTTATCCTCTCCGAGGCAGGACAAAAACCATTCGTAAGGCTCAATTCCGAAAATAGAGTTAAAATCAAACAGACGCTTCGGTCTGCTTATTTCGTTATAAAATACCTTCCGCATTCCCTCAACATTTCTCTTGATGGAATATTTATTCAAAACGGTTTCTTTAGCGTTCTCGCCAATACGAACACGTTCGTCCGGAGAATAATACAAATACCGCATGAGCTTTACATATTCTTCTGCGTTATTTGCCAAAAGGCCGTCGGTCTTATGGGTAACAATATACTTTTCCGTACACTGGTTGAGCATCACAACGGGGAGACCTATAGACATTGCCTCAAGTACCACATTTTCAGTCGTACCGAAATGATAGGGATTGAGTGGATAACCGAAAACATCCAATGTTTCCAACTGTTCATCAACGCGGTCAGTGTAGCCCACAAACTCAAATCGCTCAGCAATCCCGTAATCTTGGATGTCCCTGAAAATCTTTTCGTTTCCGTTTAAATCACCAACCAAAATAAATCTGGATGACGGGATCTCCTTCAGGACTGCCTTGCAAAAAAGCGCAAACTCGGGATGTATTTTGCTCTCACTAAGAGTGCCGACATAACCTATGCGAAATTCTTCACCAGAACTGCGGAGCGTGACTGGCTTATGGGAGACTGCGTTTACGCCAAGCCCAAACAGGACCGTAGATTGCTCCTTTATTTTGTTCCTTTCTTCCGAGCTCCAAGCTGAGTTGTCATAGGAAAAAGCCGTCGTAAAAACCGTTTTATGCGGCAGCAAAGCCAATTCGGCCGGAAACGAAGGATATGTGCAGCCGGAAACGTGTACCCATAAGACTAGCCCAATCTCTATTGGGGGGAATTTTCTCAAAAAACCTGACATAACAGGATTGTGCCACCAGTGGAGGACGACCAAGTCTGCTTCTTTAAAATCATCATAAAAATTGGTGTTCTGATCTTTGATCAAGACATCAATGCCATTATTCTCGCAAATTTCAACAAACTGTTTTTTTTTCGGTTGTTCCAACAGTATTATTTTATGTTCAAACGGTGAACGGTGCGTTTTTTCGTAGATTAAGGTTTCCGACAGGAACTTGCCGATTCCTCCGCCCATATGTGTCGTAATATGCAGCACCTTTGGCATTGAATTCACCTCTTGCTTCATCATTTCCTGCAATGTTCAATATAATCTTTTTCCCTTATACAAAGCATACAGATTATTCGTTATCCCACTTCCAAATGAGCTTTATTCCTTTTTACCTCTTTAAATGCACTTAAGAAGGCTCTAAATTGCATCTGGGTCAACTTTTCAATTTCCTGCCCATTCGCCAAAGCTTTATACCAATCGCCGGTCATATTCAGCGCTTTTTTAATATTCCAGGTTGTCTCCCAATTTAGGAGCGATTTCGCTTTTGTAGAATCCAATCTCAGAAAAGAAGCTTCATAAGGACCGTTATCGTTAAGATTTTTCCACTTTTGTCCTTCACCCCACTGTTTACAGAACAGATCGACCAAAGTCGCTGTTGTTACACAATCCCTGGTATCAGGACCAAAATTATAGCTTCCTTCATATTTCTCTTTATTTTCATACTGTTTCTGAGCCAGAAGCAGATATCCTGACAAACATTCCAAAACATGTTGATAGGGTCTGATTGAATGGGGGTTCCTCACAACAATATCTTCATGTTTTTGCGCCGCCCGTACACAATCCGGTATAATCCGGTCGGGAGAAAAATCCCCTCCACCGATTACATTGCCTGAACGAGCTGTTGATATCGCTGTTGAATCATCATTGTTAAAAAAAGAATGGACGTAACTATAGGTAACGAGTTCGCTGCAGGATTTACTATTGGAATAGGGATCATGGCCACAAAGTCTGTCATTCTCTTTGTAGACCCTGTTTGATTCATCATTTTCATAAACCTTATCGGTTGTAACATTTACAAATGACCTTACCTTTCCATAAAGCCGGGTACATTCAAGAATGTTTACCGTTCCCATGATATTTGTGTCATAAGTATTTACGGGATTCCTATATGATTCTCTGACAAGCGGCTGGGCCGCCAAATGAAATACAATATCAGGACCCGCCTCAAAAAAGACCTTCTTTAACTTATCAAGATCACGGACATCACCTTGTATTGAATACATGTTCTTTGCTAATTTTAATAGTCCAAAAAGATTTGGCTTTGTTGGAGGAAACAGTGAGTAACCCGATACAAGTGCTCCTGCATCGAGTAATATACTAGCAAGCCATGATCCTTTGAATCCTGTATGACCTGTAATAAGTACTTTACGACCTTTCCAAAAACTAATGTCGAACATAAAAACTACCCTGCCCTTCCAGGATGCATTGACTATTTCCTAATCCGTTAGGAGAATGACTTTATCATAAGCGTGAAGTCTATAGATGCTTGATACTTCACAAAATCCATACTTACCTTATGCTTTAATTATAAACTTCTTTACATACAATATCGTATATAAATCGCAATGGCTAAAGAGCTTTAATTGATGGACATCATATTTTAATACTTATTGATAACCGCAGTACAAACAGTAGCAATAATGAAAGAACATAAAAAAATCAAGAAATTTCTTCAGAGTAGGATTGGTTTATACGATATAAATTATAGAATAAGAGCTTAAGGGTTAGGTGAGTTTAAATGAAGATTGATCCATTATCAGCAATCAAACCGGTGAGGAGTATTAGACCGACCGACCGTGACTCTGGAATCGGCGACAATGGGCAGGCTTCTCAATCGGACAAGATCGCAGTATCCGGCAATGCGCAGGTTTTTCAAAATTTGCTGCAAAAAGCCAAAGTCTTACCGGAAATCAGAGAAGAAAAAGTAAACCAGATTAAAACGCAGATTGAAAATGGGAAGTTCGATCTTGACGGCGTTTCTCTTGCTGAAAGTTTATTATCTCCTGAAAAAATGGAGGAGAATTAATTGTCCGAAGAGATTAAAAATTTTATAAACAATTTAAAAGAGCAATTAAACTTATATAAAGAGCTTCGGGAATTAGAACGGCAAAAAAAAGATGCTCTGATTTTAAATAATCTGAAAGAAATTGAGTTAATAACTTCAGCAGAAGAACAGGCTTTGCATAAGGTAAGTTCTTTGGAAGAAGAAAGACTGAAAGATGCTGAATTTTTTGGGACAAAATTAGGGAAAACAGCTGAGAAAATTACCGTGTCGGATATGATGGAGATCGAACCGTCATTAAAAGACATTTATAATGAACTGGAAAATGAGATTGCGGAAATTAGTAATCTTAATAAGATAAATACCAAGCTCTTAGAAAACGCCGTCAATATTGTGAAAGTTACCATGAACGCACTCACCGCAGAAAAAAAAATTACGTATAAGAGAACCTCGAATACAGAGGATTCTCAAAATAATGTTTTTTTTATCAACAAAAATGTCTGAACAATATACATCAAGTACGTCCTTAGTTTTCAGAATGATTGAATTTACGGGTTTCTTATGAGGTGAAGGAGGAAGGTAAATGGGATCAACTTTTGCGGGCTTGGAATTAGGAAAACGTGCTTTGTCTGCTCAGCAGCTCGCTCTTAATGCAGCAGGTCATAATATCTCAAATGCAAGCACCCAAGGATACACTAGACAGGTAGCAAACCTTGCGACGACCATACCGGACCAGCTTTATTTATTTGGTCACACTCAGAGTGTGGGAACCGGGGTAGCGGTTGCCACGATTATACGTGTGCGGGACAACTTTATAGATCGCCAGTACCGTTGGGAAACAGCAAGGCAGCAATATTGGACAGAAAGACAAAACAGTCTGCAACAGGTTGAAGGAATACTGAATGAAGACTCGGCGGACAGTCTGCATAATGATCTGGATAAATTTTGGGTAGCATGGAGCGATCTCTCGACCAGTTCTGAAACCTTAGGAGCCAAGGCGGTTGTCCGTGAACGGGCTATAGCCCTTACCGGAACGTTAAACCATATATCCAAACAGATTACGGATATGCAAAATGATCTGGACAATAAGGTTAATGTTCAAGTCGGGTTGATCAACAATATTGCCCAGCAAATAAAAGATCTCAATATGCAAATTAAATCGGCGGAGGTAGCCGGGGATAAACCCAATGATCTCTACGATGTACGAGATAATCTTGTGGATGAATTATCTAAAATTGTAAGTGTACGAGTAATCGAGTCGACAGATCCCATGTTTACGGACCGTCAAGTAGGGATTTACAAGGTTCAAATTGGCGATGAGGCAGCCGGGCAATTACTTGTTGATGATAGCCAAGTGACCGAGTTGGCTTGGATAGACTCAGTCACTAATACAACCCAAGATTTGGATACAACCCCTGATGGCATACCCGATGTTGAATTTGGTCCAGGTTCAGGGATTAAGCTTCAACTCGGTTCTCAAATGGGCTCTTTGCAATCCCTGATTGATACGCGTTATACTTATTTGCAGAATTTACAGGGTAAGCTGGATAATCTGGCGGCGGGAATAGTGACGGCAGTAAATTCTCTGCACCAGGATACAGACCCTGCTACCACTGACTACTTCTTTGATCCCACTAAGCTTACGGCTTCGGACATTACTTTGTACTCAGATATTGAGGACGATGCCGGCAGAATCATTACAGGGACCACTGGATCTGGCGACGGGGATGTGGCATCTAGTATCGCGGCGCTGGCGCACGGATGGTCTTCGGCCGCCACCCCAGCGGAGATGGGCTCGGCGGCATCTCTTGGCGATTACTACAATGGGAATATTGTTGCCGTTTTCGGCGTTGATGTCCAGCAAGCTCAACGGATGACGGCGGTAGAGGATGCCTTGATAAACCAGTTAAGCAATCGGAGAGATTCGGTTTCAGGAGTGTCTATTGATGAAGAAATGACGAATTTGATAAAATTTCAGACAGCGTATTCCGCGGCAGCGCGGATGGTCACAATTATGGATGATATGCTGGATAAAGTCGTTAACGGTATGGGTATCACGAGATAGGCTGTTTGACGGGCCAATTGAGTAACGAAACGGACAAGCCAATTCTAGCGAGGTAAAAAATATGCGAATGACGAATAATATGTTTTCACGGAATTTATTATTGAATCTTACAGCTGCCCAGGGGAAACTTGATAAGTTGCAAAATCAAATGTCCACCGGACTGCGTATCTTCAGACCTTCAGACGATCCGGTAGGGATTGAGAATGCCCTGCGCCTCAAAGGTAACCTCAGTATGGTTGCCCAGTATCAGAAAAATGCCGGCGAAGCTTTAAATTATATGAATACCACCGATTCAGTTTTGGGCGATCTAACAAAAATGATTCAAAGAGCTCAGGAATTGGTGCTCAGTGCCAATAACGGCACGAATTCCTTAAATGAAAGAAACGCCATTGCCCAGGAAATTAGTGAGATAAATGAGCAGGTTAAAGCATTGGCCAATACAAAAGTGGGCAATAAGTATTTATTTGCCGGCACAAAAACGGAACAAGCACCAATGTCCGGGGGGACTTGGTCAGGGAATACAGATTCGGTGCAATTTGATGTAGGTGAGAACATCAAAATTTCCATCATGGTAGATGGACAGCAGTTGTTCACAACACCAAACGGTACTTACAGCTTACTAAGCGCCACAATTACTACTCCTGCAGGAACTTCCGATGGTATCTTTGATCAGCTTTTGACCGAACTTGGCGGAAGTGATTCTATATCGGGAGAGGTCTTGGATTCTCTTGATCAGAATCTGCAAAATGTTACGGCTTTGCGGGCGGAACTCGGAGCCCGCACCAATAGACTGGAATCAATTCAGTCTCAGCTGGCTTCTATGAATTACAATTTGCAGGCGAATCTGTCAAATGTAGAAGATGTTGATATGGCCAAAGCCATCACTGATTTTACCAACCAGGTGAATGTTTATCAATCGGCTTTAGCCGTAGGGGCCAGGATTATTCAGCCCTCACTTGTTGATTTTATGAAATAAACCGGGGTAATCGTTATGATAGATCTACAAGTTCATCAGCAATTTGGACGTATTGGATTGCAAATTTCCCCTTATGAATTTAACCTCAAAATCAAACCCGCTGATTTTGAGGTTAAACAATATCCCGCCCAGATTGAAGTAGAGCAGCCGGCAGCGGTTTTGGACATTGACTATACGGCGTTTCGGGAATCATTAGGGTACCGGAACATTGAGGCACAAGCCGAATACTTCCGGCAGGATTCCCAACAGACTTGCGCACAAGGTATTATGCGCCGTGCCCAGCAGGGAGAGGAACTGAGCGATTTGAGCAAAAAAATCAGTATCGCTCAAATTGCTGAACAGTCAACCCAACCCAAAGAACGGAATTTGCAGCTGGTGAGACTGGAACCGGTTAAAATCAGTGTTACAACGAAAGATCTGCAGTGGAGAGTAGATGCCGGAGGGGTTGATATAGAGTTTACGCCGCCTGATATTCAGGCAGAATTTCGACAAGGTGATGTAAAGGTTTACATAGAGAAAGAGCCTTACATTAGATTCGAGGCAGTTGGCTCGAATCTGGATATTAAAAGATAAAAGGAGTTTAGGTTATGGAAGAGAAACAAATAAAAATAAAAATTCCTTTAGGAATTCCCGGTTTTGAAACTTATCATGAGTGGAACCTGATTTTGGAAAAGGATACTCATCTGGCCCAGCTTGTTGCCATAAACAGCGAGTATGTAGGGTTTGTTTTAACACATCCTGAAGTTTATTTTCCATTATATATAGAAGAAATTGAATTAGATTTTGAGGGTGAGCAAATACTTAGTGTTCAATGTGATACTAAGCTTGAGGTGTGGAATATTTTATGCTTGGACAATGATGTATTGAAAACTACAATTAATTTAAAAGCTCCAATAATTATTAATTTAGAAAAGCAATTAGGTTATCAGTTAATTTTGAATGAAGAAAAGTATAATTCGAAGGTATTGTTATTCTCACAAAAGGAAGAAAGAAATTGTTCAGAAGGGGTGACAGGTTAATGCTTGTTCTTTCCCGGAAGGTTAATGAAAGAATAAAAATCGGAGAAGGGGTTGAGATTACCGTTGTATCGATCTCTGGTGATACTGTAAAGATTGGTATTGATGCTTCAAAGGAAGTAAAAATACTGCGCAGTGAAGTTTATGAAGAGATCAGCCGTCAAAATCAAGCAGCAGCCGAAACAAGTGACTTAGAACAAAGTCTGGAAGCAATCAATGCCCTGCGGGCTAAAATGGTTAAAGAGTAACGACTAGTATAAGATCTTAAACAAAATATCGAGTCATAATAAGCTGAAAATCCAGAATGCGATTTATCGAGCTGATTTAGGATTTTTCTCATCCAATCAACTTCAACTGTCAATTGGCTGACTTTTCGCTCCAGGTCCGCGATGTGTCCATCTTCTTCAACTAGCTTTTTTCTGATTCAGACGGGCCCTTTCTTAAATATTTCAGCTGCTCTTTCCATAAACTCTGCTTTTCAGCGCCCACTCGTAAGTCATGAAATTTATCGGCAACAACATGAAATGTTCAAGAAGGGTAAGCACTCCATAGAGGATCGCATTGTCAGCCTGCATATGCCTTTTGTCAGACCCATTGTACGTGGCAAAGCGAGTGCCGATGTAGAATTTGGAGCAAAGCTTGCGATTAGTGTTGTCAAAGGGTTTAGTTTCATGGAGAATCTAAGCTTTGACGCTTTCAATGAGAGCAAAACATTGATGCAATCGGTTGAACACTACTACAAAAGGTATGGGTTTTATCCTGAAGCCGTGATGGCTGACAAGATCTATCGGAATAGAGACAACCTCAACTACTGCAAGAGGCTAGGCATTCGACTGAGCGGCCCACCACTCGGAAGACCATCCAAAGATCAAGGACTATTAAGAGAACAAAAGAAACAAGAACGTCTGGATGCTGGAATTCGAAATGCTGTTGAAGGAAAATTCGGAGAAGGAAAGCGGTTTTATGGGCTCGGACGTATCATGGCACGTCTTAAGGGAACCAGTGAAACTGTTATCGCCATGCAACTATTGGTGATGAACCTGGAGCGTAGACTCCGGATTCTTATACTCAATTTTATTGAAGGATATTTCAGACTGATCAGGTTAGCTTATTGAAAAAGCAGAGATCTGTTCAGCAATCTCTAAGTAATTTTAAAAGTGAATTCTAAAATTCTGAAAGGATGAAAGTACCTATGAAAACCGTTATTTTAGCCGGAGGATACGGTACACGTATAAGTGAAGAATCTCATTTAAAGCCTAAGCCCATGATTGAAATAGGAGAACGACCTATTTTATGGCATATTATGAAGCTTTATTCCCATTATCATTTTAATGACTTTATTATTTGTCTTGGTTATAAAGGTTATGTCATCAAAGAATATTTTGCTCAATATTTTTTACATGGCTCAGATGTCACGTTTGATTTGGCCCAGAACAAAATGAGCATCCATTCCAGCGAAGAAATAGAACCCTGGCAAGTCACCCTTGCCAATACAGGGATTGATACGTTAACCGGCGGGAGAATAAAAAGAGTCAGGCAGTACATAGGGAATGAAACGTTTATGCTTACTTATGGCGACGGAGTATCGAATGTTAATATAAAAGAACTATTAGCTTTTCATAAGGATCACGGTAAACTTGCTACGGTTACGGCGGTTCAGCCAAGCGGAAGATACGGTATACTTGGACTTAATGAAGACGTCAGCGTACTAGAATTTATTGAAAAGCCCAAGACCCTTGACGCTTGGGTCAATGGCGGTTTTTTTGTACTTGAACCTGAGGTGTTGGACTATATAGAAGGGGACAGCACAGCTTTTGAGGGAAGTCCTCTGATGAAATTAGCTGAAGCCGGGCAAATTATTGCTTATAAACATCCGGGTTTTTGGAAATGTATGGATACACAAAGGGACAAATATGTGCTGGAAAGTTTGTGGGAAAGCCAACAAGCCCCGTGGAAAGTGTGGAAATAAGTATACGTTAGGAGGCAGACGATGATATTAAGTATCTGTATGATGGTCAAAAATGAAGAACGAAATTTAAAAAGATGTCTTGACGGTCTCAAGCCTTTAATGAGAAATCTGGAATCAGAATTAATTATTGTGGATACCGGTTCCACTGACCATACAGTAGACATTGCCAAAACCTATACTGAACGGGTCTATCTTCATCCTTGGAACAATCATTTTTCCGAAATGAGAAATATCACGATCAGTTACGCCACGGGCGAGTGGATTCTGGTTATTGACGCAGATGAAGAGCTTACCGACGGCACCGATATGATAAGTTTTTTAAACGATCCGAAACAGAGAGTCGCTTATAACGGATGCGCGATTCAAATTGCCAGTTTTACAAACCTTGGTAACAAACAGGACAAAGTAATGATCGCTTTACCTCGTTTGTTTAAAAACGATGGATTTTTTCATTTTAAGGGTAAAATTCATGAACAGCCCCAGTGGAAAGATTCCCCCAATGGCATTTTTAATTTAAATTCCCTTTTTAAGCATTATGGCTATGATCATGCGGATAAAGGCTTAATGGAACTAAAATTTCAAAGATCAAGAAGATTACTTGAAGAGGAATTAACCAAAAACCCGGATAACATTTATTACCGCTACCAACTGAGCAATACCTATGGCATGTATGGGCAAACAGATAAAGCTTTAGAGGAAATACGGAAGACCTATCATTTAATGGCTAAGCAGAAACGGCATAGACGTTTATTAATAACCGTCTATGAAAGATATACCTCTTATGCCATTGATCAAAATCATTTAGAGGAAGCTGAAAAGATTTGTCTTGAAGGAATTGACCTGGAACCGGAATATGTTGATCTGCATTTTATTTTAGCCCGCTTATATGCTTCGCAGGGCCGAGATTCCGCCGCGATTAAATCCTATCAAGATTATTTAGAATTAATCGGGAGATATGATAGGCTTAAGATCGTCAATGATCCCTCGATTCCAATCTATTATTCTAATAAGTCAGATGAAGCCATGCTCGACTTGAGTAAATTATATTGCAGAACCGAAGATTATAACTCTTCTATGCAGATAACCGAGCAGTTAATTGGTGCGGGCAGTGATTTACCCACACCTGTACTGGAACAAGGTCTGGCGGTTTATGTTGAGGCCGCGTTAAAATCTAAAAAGTTTTCCAAACTGAAAGAATTATATTTAAGTTTAGCTAAGCTTGAGGGAAAAAAATATTTTCTGGAAAAGCTGGAGGTTTCTCGGATCGCTTTACCGGAGAACGAACAGACGGGTATTATAGACCTTTTTGCCCAAAGCGAAGGCATTTATGCCGATTTAAACAAAATTAGAGTTGCGTTTCGGGAAAAACGCTTACCTGAAAGCAAAGAGAAAATACAGAGGCTTGCGGCAGATCTGGACTTTAACTCCGAATCCGACTTCTATGCGGATTTGTTTTTCTTCCAAATATCCCTGAAACAATCTTTGCCGGATGTTTTCAATAGGCTTACCAAAGAAAAAGCCGATTCACTCTTTAAATATCTTTTGCAAACCCGGAAGTCTGTCAGCGGTCTTGTTCGAGATTATATTCTTGATTTAGCTGATTCTCAAGGGTTTGCAGAGCTGCGACTAAGCAGGTCATTACTCAAGCACACCTTGCTTTACGGCGAACTGAGCGATAATGACTACTCAGAACTGTTAAAAATGCTCATGCAAATAGGTGTAAAATACAGTAAAGCTTTATATAACCGGAGTGTAATGGAAACACAGCAATGGCAGTTTCTGGACAGAGAAGACGGATTCCTGCTCCAACTGACCCAAGCCAAGGAAGAAAAAGACCGGGGCAATTTCAGTCAAGCGCTTAAGCTCTTGAAAAATTCTCTGAAAACATATCCCGAGCTAAACCGGGGAGTTGAGATACTGACCAAGGAGTTGCAAAATTCTACAGATGCGCTCCGAGAGTATGCAGAATACGCGCGACAGATCAAAAAAAACATTGAAGACCTAATCAATAAGGATGAACTTGATTCAGCGGTTTCTTTACTTACTGAAGTTGAAAGGATCGTGGGCCGGGATTCGGAACTGGTCTCAATGAGAGCGGTGATCAACTTAAAACAAGGGCAATTAGAGGAGAACAAACAGCTTCTGCAGCAGGCCCTAAACAGAGATCCCAGGAATTTTGAGTTGCTTTATAACCTTGGCAACACTCATGAGCTTGACCAGAATTTTCCCGAGGCTTTGGACTATTATCAGAAGGCCAAGGAGTTCTGTCCCGATCAAGCCATGAGTGAAGCTATAGAGGAATATATTACAATTTTTAAGGATAAAACAGTTTGATAAATGTTAAAAGGATAAAAGAGTTAGAATAAACAAGAAAATTAAATAAAAATAGAAATAATGCGCTTTGTTAGTGGGATTTGAGTCTAAAGACTCTAAAATATCTTGACGATAAAGGAAGAGAAGAAGTAAAATCCTCTTGCCGGCAGAGGAAAAAAATGTACCACATGGATGTGGGCATAATGAAAAACATGGAGGGATAATCATGATTCTGAACACGAATATTGCGAGTTTGAATACTCAGCGCAATCTGTTCAACACCAACAATGCTATGCAGAAATCTTTGGAAAAGCTGTCTTCAGGCTACAGGATTAACCGCGCGGCCGACGATGCCGCGGGTCTGGCTATTTCCGAAACGATGAAGGCCCAGATTAATGGCCTGAATCAAGCTAAAAGGAATGCGCAGGACGGCATTTCTCTCATCCAGACGGCGGAAGGTGCTCTGAATGAGACGCATTCTATTCTTCAGAGGCTGAATGAACTGGCTAACCAAGCTGCCAACGGAACTTATGACTCAACCACAGACTTGGCAAACATTCAAAAAGAAGTAGATTCATTATTGACAGAAATTACTCATATTGCGACAAGCACAAAGTTTAATGGCAAGTCTTTGATTAGTTCAACGGGTGGTACGATCACCCTGCAAATTGGGGCAACCTCCGCTTCCGCCGATCAAATGGCTATTACCCTTACAAGTGCTGATGTGGGTGCCTTGTCAGTTTCTTCTCTCAGTCTTAGTACTCAAGCAAGTGCGCTCAGTGCCATTGATAAAATTAGCGACGGCATCAAATCGGTTTCAACTCAGAGAGCTGTACTCGGTGCCTATCAGAACCGCTTAGAGCATACCATCAATAATCTTGGCACGACTTCAGAAAACCTGTCTGCTGCTAATTCCCGTATCCGTGATGTGGATATGGCTGCGGAAATGTCTGAATTCACCAAGAGTCAGGTTCTCAATCAGGCTGGTGTCGCGATGCTGGCCCAGGCTAATCAGGCTCCACAATCGATTCTTAAATTATTGGGTTGATCTTAGCTTTCAAATCTGCAAGCCGGTCGGCATTCTGCCGGTCGGCTTGGATTTTAATAAGCTTATCTCCGATGTCATTGAGGTGAAGAAGCGAAGGAGGCTAAGGTGATGATCAGCCAAGTCCAGCCAAATGGCCAGCAGGTCCCTATTCTGCCTGTTGATGCCTATCCCGGCCAAAAACTGGAAGGGGCCCGGGAAATGCCGCGTCTTGTGGTTGACAGCAAAGAACAGGCTTCTGCGGCGAAAGAGGAAATCCCCAGAGAAGAAGTGGAGAAAGCAACTGATAAACTGAATCGGCTGATGGGTCTGATCGAAAAGAGACTCCGGTTTTCGATTCATGAAAAGAGCCAGCGGGTCATGGTCAAGGTCATTGATCAGGAGACCGGTGATGTGCTCCAGGAGATACCGCCCAAGAGAGTCCTGGATATGCTGAGCTCTCTGGCGGATCTGATCGGGGTATTTATTGATAAAAAGGTTTGAAAAGGGAGGGATTGAATAGTGGCAGTTTCCGGCATAAATTTGTCCGGTCTTTCCGGGTATGATTTCTCGGGAATCATTGAGGCCATGGTAAATTCCTATAAGATCCCCCAGGCCAGGATGGAGGATCAGAAAACTGAGCTGACAACCAAAAAATCAGCCTGGCAGGAGATCAATACAAAATTGTCCGCTGTGGATACAGCTCTGGATGCTCTGAAAAAATCAACGACCTGGAACGCAACGACAGCCACAACACCGGCGAATCAGACTTATTTTACGGTCTCCGGTTCAGGGGCGGGTGTACAGGGCTTGTATAATGTCAATATCAGTCAGATTGCCAAGTCGGAAACAGATGTCAGCAGGGAGCTTACTAATTCCTCCCTGGCGGCGTCCATGTATGCCGCGCTGGGAACCGCTTATTCAGATGACGGTACTGCGTCCAACTGGGATTTCACCTTAACTGTCAATGGGACAGAGAAAACGGTGCATGTACTGAAATCGGGCACAACAGGAGGGGCTGAGCCAACACTGCAGGATGTGGTCAATTCGATCAATCGTTCCGGTGCCGGGGTAAAAGCAAGCCTTATTCAAACCAGCAGCGGCAATTACCGTATCGCCTTCAATTCCACCCAGACGGGAGCGGAAAATGCGATCACCTTCGGCGATCCCAATAATTTCTTAACGGCCATAGGAGTTCTCAATGCCGGAGGAGAGGTTGACGATTATTCGGGGACAGGGCTTTCCGACCCCGCGCTGGGGGGCAAAATACAAAATGCTCAGGATGCGGCATTTACAGTCAACGGTCTCAGCGTAACCAGCGCGTCCAATACGGTGTCCACAGCCATTCAGGGCGTGACCTTGACGCTCAATGCGGCTGGGGAATCTACAGTTTCCGTGAATGCGGATTCCGATACTGCCTTAAAAGCTGTGAAGACGTTCATTGAAGCCTATAACGGCGCGCAGGATTTGATTGCCAAAAATCTTGCTTATGACGCCGATACGAAAACTAAGGGAACGTTGCTTGGTGATTCTATGCTGATGTCGATTCAATCCACTCTGAGACAAAAGGTAGGTTCGGCTTTAGGGACGGGAGCGTATAAATTTTTAAGCGAGATCGGGATCGGGACTTCAAGTGCAGATTACGGCAAAAGCGCAAGTTTGGTTCTTGATGAAACGAAATTTACCAATGCCCTGACCGCCGATCCGGAAGGTGTGGCCAATCTTTTTGGGGCCGCTTACGGTTCGGAATGGGGAACAGGGGGAGGACTGGCTGCCGAAATAGGCGATTATCTGGATCCCCTAACGAAATACGGCGGAGTCATTTTCGATAAGACAACCGGTTATAGTGACCAGATCAAATCTATTTCCGACAGAATCGCGGAGTTTGAAAAAAGAGCCGAGACTTACGAAGAAAACTTAACGAAAAAGTACGCTGCTTTAGAAGCGACCTTATCCGGACTGAATTCCCAATTAAGCTGGCTGACGGCGCAAACCAGTGCGTTATATTCGTCCTCTGATTGATGAAAACAGGATTAGTGGAGATTCAGGGAAAAAAGCAGTCAGGCGATAAACCGGATAACCGATCATAGAGCTTTTTTCCCTGAGCACCTTATATCAGGTCTGAAAAACAATCAGTACATTCTCTGGTTATTCATATACAGGAACAGGAGGAACATCATGAACACGCTGTCTAACCCCAGAATTTACGGCAATCCGCAGCAGGCTTACAGACAAACGGCCGTCGGGACGGCATCTCCGGAAAAACTGCTTATTATGCTTTATTCGGGAGCCGTGAAATATTTGCATTTAGGGAAAAAAGCGATTGAAGAGAAGAAATATGAAACCGCAAATGAAATCCTGGTCAGAGTCCAGGATATGATCATAGAGCTGAATACGACCTTGAATATGGAAGCCGGCGGGGAAATCGCGAAGAACCTGCGCCTGTTGTATGATTTTTATGAAGATGAGGTGATGAAGGCCAATCTGAAAAAAGACGCTGAGTTGCTCGTTCCGGTTATCCATTTTTTTGAATCGTTCCGGGATGTCTGGATTGAGGCGGCAAAACGAGCGCGTTCGGAGGCCAGATAATGTCCGGATTACTGGGGGATCTTGAAGAATATTATCTCAGGGATCTTGAAGACTATCGACAGTTATTAGAGTTTATGCGCACCTTTGAAGAGTTCTTGGATAAAGAGCAAAGCAGGAATACAGATGGTATTTCGTCTCAGGAAAGTGATGAGTCAGAAGAAACCCAGAGGATTGTCGAAATGTTAAGGGATTTCTCTCAAAAGCGTGAAGAGTGGTTTGCGGTAATTATGGCGAGAAGGCAGGATTCTGATCGGCTGAAAAATCAGCTTAAAAAAAAGGGAGAAAAACCGGATAAATTGTTTGATTCTACTGCACAATTAAATATTCTCACTAAAGAGATCTTAGCCATCGATGAAAGCGTGATTGCGAAAATCAAAATGGAGATGGAATTTGTTAAAAATGAGCTTAATCGCTTGCGATCGGGCAAGAAAGCAAAAAATGTCTATGGACAAAATCATGTTGCCGAAGCAAGATTTATTGATAAAATCAAATAGAAAACAAAAAAATTCTGATGTTCAGGATTTTTTTTTGCCCAAAAGTCCTAGTAATCCCGCTTGCAATTCGTTTACATAATAATTATATTAATGTAAAATAGAGGGAAAGGCTGGAAAATAGCATTATTTATGATATTTTGGAGGATTATAATAATAAATGGCGAATTGTATGTAGTAAAATATGGGTTTGTTGATAAACTGACGGATATGGAAGAAATACTTGGAAATAAGGAGCGCGAAGAAGCATGAGCCAGGATGATACCAAAAACAATGGATTTGATGTGGAAGAGTTCCTGGAATTTTTTTTGCAGGATTCCCAAGAACAGATAGAAAAGCTTGGCTCCGGTCTTTTGCAGTTGGAAAGGGAAGGGGAAAACTTGCCTCTGATTAACGAGCTTTTCCGCTGTGCGCACAGTCTCAAGGGTGCCTCGGGCACCATGGGATTTACCTCTATTGTGAAATTAACTCATGCGGCTGAAGACATTCTGGATAAATTGCGTCAGGGCAAAATCAATCCAAACCATGATGTGATTGATATTCTCCTGGCTGTCACCGATAAGGTGAAGGCTATGCTTGCCCAAGTCGAACAAAGACAGGAAATTTCTGGTGATTATGAGGATATTATTGAACAACTGAAAGCCCTGTCCGAAGCTCCCGCTGCGGATACCGCAGACTCGAGTGAACGGGAAGGCGACAAGGAACAAGATCGTGAGGAAAAGGAAAATCCTGAAGAGAACAGCGGCAAAGAAATTTCCGCGGAAGAGATGAAAGGACCGGAAAAGCAACAAACGTTTGCGCAAAAGGACTTCAGCTTAACCGGGGAAGAGAAGGCCGGTTTAACGGAAGCGGCTTACAGCGGAAAAAATATTTATCAAATCGATGCCGTATTTGTTCCCGATACCTTGATGAAAGCCGTAAGAGCCGTGATGGTTGTCCAAAGGCTGGAAAACATGGGCAAGGTTGTGAAAGTGCTTCCATCTCTTGATGAGCTGGAAAACGGTCAGGCGGAAAGCTTCTCAGCGCTGTTTTTTTCCAACGAGCCGGCTGATGAAGTCCTGGCTGAAATCATGCAGGTGTCCGAAATCGACAGTGTGAAGATCAATCACTATGGGATTGCCGATACCAAGGCGGTGAATGAGGTTCAGACGGAACTCGTTCAGCAAGAAGGAGTGCAAAAAGCGGAAGTTGGCGGGCAGCATGAACTTACAGAACATCGTCAACCGGATGCGGCTAAACCGGCAAGTCATGAAGGAACTGTTCGGGAGTCAGCCTATCCTCCTGCTGCCCCTAAACAGGAAGTGCGGCAGGATACCAAAAGCGCTCAGGTACATACAATAAGAGTGGAAACGGCAAGACTCGATAACCTGATTAATTTGGTCGGGGAAATGGTCATTACCAGAACCAGATTAGTAAAGATTAGTAATGATTTAAAGGATCACTACCAAGCGGATTCGATGATCGGTGATTTAAATGAAACAAATATCTATCTCGGCAGGCTGATGAGCGATTTGCAGGAAAGTGTAATGCGGCTGCGGATGGTTCCTGTCGGGACGGTATTCAGCAGGTTTCCCCGACTGATCAGGGATTTTTGCCGGAAGACCGGGAAAAAGATCGATCTGGTCATTAAAGGGGAAGAAACAGAGCTTGATAAAACAGTGATTGAACTGATCGGCGACCCTTTGACCCATCTATTGCGCAATTCCGTAGATCATGGACTGGAAACACCAGAAGCCCGAATTGCGGCCGGGAAAAAGGAAACGGGCACAATTACCCTGGATGCTTACCATGAGGGCAACCATATCGCCATTATTATTTCTGACGACGGCCAGGGACTTGATCTGGAGAAGATTTATCAGGTGGCCGTGAAAAAAGGATTAATCAGTACCAGGGACGAGCTGCCGGAAAGAGAAATCGCCAATCTGATTTTCCTTCCGGGCTTCAGCACTGCCGATAAAATCACGGATATCTCCGGCAGAGGAGTCGGGATGGATGTCGTGAAAAAGGCCTTAAACAGCCTTGGCGGTCTGATTGATATTAAGACCAGTAAAGGAGAAGGGACATCATTTATTATCAGATTGCCCCTGACCCTCGCCATAATCCAGGCTCTTCTGGTGGAAGTAAGCAATGAGGTTTATGCGGTGCCGCTTTCTTCTGTCCTGGAAACTTTGCTCATCAAAAGGGCCGATATTAAGTCGGTCGGCGGTATTCCGATGGTTCAGCTCAGAGGGAATACCCTGCCGCTGATTTCGCTTGCGGAAAAATTTAATCTCCGGGAAAAGGCAAACGGTCATGAAGAGACCTTTGTTGTCGTAGTAGGGCTGGGGGATAAGGCGATCGGCCTGATCGTTGATGAGCTGCAGGGACAGCAGGAAATTGTCATCAAATCTCTCGGTGACTTTCTGAACAATCTCCCGGGAATTGCCGGGGCCACGATACTGGGTGACGGGCAAGTGACCTTGATTTTGGATATTGGTTCCCTGATTCAGGATGTTTTAATCGCTTATTAAAAACAGAAAAATAAATGGAACGATCCTGGAATATGAGTACTTATGATCAAAAAACGATTGATGATTAAGGAGGAATCGATTATGGACGAAGAACAGCTGGTCACATTTTCGCTGGGGACCGAGGAATTTGGCGTCGATATCATGAAGGTACAGGAAATCATCAGGATTCCTTCGATTACCAGAGTGCCGAAGGCTCCGGAATATATTGAAGGAGTAATCAATTTGCGCGGAATCGTGATTCCCGTTGTCAACCTGCGGATCAGATTTGGCATGCCGACGGCTGAAGAAAGTGATCTCGGCAGAATTGTCGTGTTGCAGGTTGAGGGGAAAGTCTTCGGAGTGCGGGTAGATGGTGTCACCGAGGTGCTCAGATTAAACAGTGAATCCATTGAACCGCCGCCGCCGGTCGCCCTGGGGATGGATGCGTCCTTTATCCGCGGAGTGGGGAAAATCGGGGAAAGGCTGCTGATCCTGCTGAATATTGAACAGATTATGGGCGGTGAAGTATTAGATGAGCAAACCGCTTAACAGGCCAATCAGAGTGCTGATCATTGACGATTCCCCTTTTATCAGAATGACCCTGAAAACCATTCTCAGCCGTGATCCCGATATTCAGGTTGTTGATATGGCCCGGGACGGCAGTGAGGGTATTCTTAAACTGAAAGAGCACAGGCCGGATGTGATCACCTTGGATGTCGAGATGCCGGTCATGGATGGCCTGCAGGCCTTGAGAGAAATTATGCGCTGGCAGCCTACCCCGGCCATTATTGTCAGCTCCCTGACGACCGAGGAGGCGTCATTGACCATGAAGGCTTTTGATTTGGGGGCGGTTGATGTCGTCGCCAAACCGGTGGGTAACCGGGGAAATGATCTCAACACCCTGGCTAGTGATCTTATTCTTAAAGTCAAGTCAGTAGCTGAAATCGATCCCCGAAAATTATTCCGGGCCCGGACAGCCGGGCAGCAGACGATTTCAGCCGAAAGGTCCGCGGGAAAAAATTCTGAAAGACCACAGGAAAAAAGAAACGGCGGCGGTTATAGAGGCCCGGCAAAGGATATGCCCAAACACCGGATTGATATTGTGGCAATCGGCACATCTACGGGAGGCCCGTCCGCTTTGCAGACAGTGCTCGGCGGCCTTAGTGGCGATATACCCGTCCCGATTGTGGTGGCCCAGCATATGCCGCCGGGGTTTACAGCTTCCCTGGCAAACAGGCTGAATGGAATATGTGCCGTTTCGATTAAAGAAATTGAGAATGGGGAGCTGCTCAAACCGGGAATTGCCTATATCGGACAATCCGGAATGCAGATGATGATTGAACGCAGCGGAGGTGATCTAATTGCCCGGGTCAGTGATCAATCTCCCATTTCAACTTTATATAAACCCTCGGTGGATGTCATGTTCATGTCTTTAGCCAAAGCGGTGGGAGCGGGAGTATTGGGCGTGGTTTTAACGGGGATGGGCAATGACGGGAGAGCCGGGATGAAGGAGCTTAAGGCGGAGGGGGCTTACTCCATTGCTGAATCAGAGAAAACCTGTATTGTCTATGGTATGCCCCGGTCTATCGTGGATGCGGGGCTTGCGGATAGAGTCGAACTTCTTTCGGATATTTCTAAAATTATCATGGAATGTACAGCAAGGAGGTAACAATGAGTCTTTTTTCAGGAATGGATATCAGCGCATCAGGATTAACGGCACAGAGATTGAGGATGGACCTCATTTCCAGTAATATTGCGAATATGAACACCAATCATACGGAAGCAACCACAGCTGCCGGGAATCCCATCCCATACCGCAGACAGATGGCGGTATTTTCCACCAGAAATTCCCCCAATGATTTTCTTTCCGCTTTTCGCAGTGCCGGTGAGTCTGAAGTCGGGCAGGGGGTTTCTGTTACGCAAATATTGGAAGATGAATCTCCGTTTAAGATGGAATATGATCCTGAATCTCCGGAAGCGGCCAAGGTCGCTGAGGAGGGTGTGCCCGTTGGTTATGTAAGGCACCCTAATGTCAATATCGTACAGGAAATGATCGATATGCTTTCGGCCTCAAGGTCATATGAGGCCAATGTGACGGCGTTCAATGCCAGCAAGGCTATTGCCGCCAAAGCTTTGGAAATCGGAAAGGGGTAATTTTTCATGAGTGGTTTGGTCCCTATTACTGCGATATCTCCACTAACCCCCCTGCAAAGTATTGAGCCGATGAGGGGCGGGGATTCCGCTTCTGTTCAGTTTGGGAATTCTAGTGATTTTTCAGCTTTTCTGCAGAACGCGGTTGACAATCTTGAACAAACCCAGTCTGAGGCCTCGGTCGCCGTTGAAGGATTGACGACCGGAGCGATCAGTGACTTTCATGTTCCGGTCATCGCTCTGCAAAAAGCCGCTTTATCACTGGATTTGACTGTAAATGTCAGAAACAAAATTCTTGATGCCTATCATGAAATCATGCGTATGCAAATTTAAGGTCGGGGTGGAGGAGAAAATTGAATTTTTCTTTAGCTGAAATCATCAAATCAGTCCGGGGTTTTTGGGAGAAACTTTCCAAACCGCAGCGGGTTATTTTGATTGCCGCTCCGCTGGTCGTTTTAACAGCTCTTACCATCCTGATTGTTTGGGCGAGTACACCCAGCTATGCCGTGCTTTTTTCCAAACTGAGTTCGACCGAAGCGGGTGCGATTACAACCAAGCTGAAGGACTTGAATTATAGCTACAAGCTTGAAGAAAGTGGAGCGACAATTCAGGTTCCGGAAAGCCAGCTGGCACAGATCAGGCTCGATTTGGCCAATGCCGGACTTCCGCAGAAGAGCACTTTTAGTTTTGAAAATCTTAATGAGGTTCACCTCGGGGAAACGGATAAAGACAGGCAGCTCAGATATGTTCTCGGTCTTCAGAATGAACTGGAGACCACAATCCAGACCATGGATGGCATAGAATATGCCAGAGTGCATATTGTCATCCCGGAACAATCTCTTTTTACGGAAAAACAAACAGAATCAACGGCGGCGGTCACAGTGAAAAAGAACCCGGGAACTGAGCTGTCGGCGGATCAGGTCAGAGCAATCGCCAATTTGCTGGTCTATTCGGTTGAAGGCTTACAAATTGAAAAGGTGACCATTGTTGACACCAATGGCAATGTCCTTTCCGATGAACTGGGAAAAGACAAGACGAACCGTATGAGCGTGACAGATCTGCAATTGCAGCAGTCCGTTGAAAACAACATCCAAAAATCTGTGCAGACGATGCTGGACAAGGCGTTTGGGGCTGGGAAAACGATTGTCAGGACGAATGCCGCTCTCAATTTTGATCAGCAAAAAATTACCAGCCAGACCCATACCGATGGAGCGATAGAGAGCAGGCAGGAAACCTCGGAAAGAGTCAGCGACGGGCAGACCACCGGGGGGGTGCCGGGGACAGAGACCAATATCCCGACTTATCCGGCGGATGAGCAGACAGATCAAGGAACGATTTCCGAGAAATACACTTCGACGGAAAACTATCAGCCCAATGTCGTTCAAGAGGAAACCGTAGTCAGCCCCGGGCAGATCAAGCGCCTGACCATTTCCGTAATGGCGGACACAGACAGTATTACTGCCCAGCAGCTGAGCAATATTGAAGCAATTGTCGCTTCGGCGGCGGGTGTGGATCAAAACCGGGGAGACGTAATCCAGGTGGCCGGTTTGCCTTTTGATAAGACGACAACGCTCCAGGAACAGGCAGAGGCAGAGATCGCCGAACGCAATGCGAAAATCCTCCAATATGCGGAAATCGGCGTTGCCGTACTGGCCATTTTGTTGGTCGCCGTCATTTTATTGAGGAATAGAAGGGCCCGAAGGAGAATGTCCGGAGAGGAACAGGTGCTGGCTACTGCGGAAGATATGACTCTGTTAACGGTCGAAGAAGCGGAAAGAATGCTTGCTGACCAGCTTGATGCCGAACGGCAGGCGGAATTAAGGATAGCCAAGAAAAAAGTGAAAAGTCCCGATGAAATAGAAAGAGAAAAGATCAGAAAAGAAGTCGAAAAATATTCAAACGAAAATCCCAGTGAAGTTGCCAGATTGGTACGGACTTGGTTGGCGGAGGAACAATAAATGGCAGAGTATACAGGTATCCAAAAAGCGGCTATTTTATTGATTGCTCTTGGTTCAGAAAGGTCTGCGGAAATTGTGCGTTTTCTGAATGAACCGGAAATTGAGCAGCTCACTTTGGAAATGGCTGAGGTTCGTAAGGTATCTGAAGAAGAGAGAAATCTGGTGATCGAAGAATTTCATCAGATGTGTATTGCCAACAGCTATCTGACCCAGGGCGGGATTGATTATGCCAGGGATGTTCTGGAGAAAGCGCTTGGCGAGCAAAGAGCTTTTGATATCATCAACAGGCTGTCCCGTTCCCTGAAAATGCGCCCGTTCGACCTGGTCCGCAGATCAGATCCGAAGCAGCTTTTTTCCTTTATTCAGGGAGAGCATCCTCAAACAATCGCTTTAATCATGACTCATCTTCTATCAGATAAAGCGGCAATATTGTTATCCAATCTCCCCCATGACGTTCAGGCAGAGGTGACCAAACGCATCGCCCTGATGGGGAGGACAAGTCCTGAGGTTTTAAAAGAGATCGAGGGAGTTTTGGAGAATAAAATCTCAAACCTCGCTCCGGCCGATTATACGACAGCCGGCGGAATCCAGTCGGTGGTGGATATGCTGAACAGGGCCGACCCCGGCACCGTGAAATCCGTAATGGATATTTTAGATATGGATGACCCAGACCTGGCTGAACAGATTAAGAGAAAGATGTTTGTGTTTGAAGATATTGTGATGCTTGACGACAGGTCGATTCAGCTGGTATTGCGTGAGGTGGAAACCAAGGATTTGGCTCTTGCCCTAAAAGGCTCCAATGAAGAGGTCTCGGAAAAAATCCTGCGTAATATGTCAAGCCGTGCCGGTCAGATGCTGCAGGAAGACATCAAATTTATGGGTCCCGTCCGGCTGCGTGAAGTTGAAGATGCCCAGCAGAGCATTGTCAAGGTGATCCGCAAGCTGGAAGAAGCTGGTGCGATAGTTGTATCCAGAGGTGGTGCCGATGAAATTATTTATTAAGGATAAAGTATTAAAAAACTGTTCCATAGAAATCGTCGGTCCCAGAATCGTTGAATCTGTTTTCGAATTTCCCGAATCCGTCTTTCGAGCGGAGACCGAAGCCTGTTTCGAGGAGCTCCCGGGAGAAGAGCCGGATGATCATTTAAATGCAGTCATGGAAGAAACAGAGAGAATACTCGAACAGGCCAAAAAGGAAGCTCTGGATATCCTCACTGAAGCCAAGGAAAAAGCAAGGGCTGTTCTTGCCCGGGCGGAAGAACAGGGGGCGGAAATCAGGCTGAGAGTTCAGGAAGAGGTCCGCAGAGAGATCGTCCCGCAAATCAAGGCTGAAACAATCGCAGGGGCGGAGCAGGAAATTGCGGATACAAGGTTCCAGGCGCAGAGTTATTTTGATCTTGCCTGTAAGGCAATGGAAATTCAGTATGAGAAAGCCGAAAAGGACATCCTCAGTCTGGCCGTAAAGATAGCAGAGAAAATCATCGGTGTTTCCTTGAAAATAGAGCCTGGCAGGCTGCAAAAGATCATTCGGAGCTGTCCTCTTTTAAATATGGGCAAAGAAAACGTCAGAATCCATGTCTCTCTGCCCGATTTTGCCTGGTTGAACGATTTGCCTGAGGGGCAGAAATTACTCTATCCCTTTGTTGCGGATGAGAGTTTGCTCCCGGGAGACCTCTATATTGAAAGTGATGAAGGCGCTTTTGATCTCAGGATTGCTTCACAACTGGAAAAGCTGCAAAATGCGCTCATAGGAGAATTAACGAATGGCGGATTGGACAAACCTGGCCAATAAACTGAAGGATATGGAAACGGTTACGGCGCTGGGGCTGGTATCGAAAGTTACCGGTCTGCTGATTGAAGCCAATGGGCCAAAGGTAAGTGTCGGAAGATATTGCTGTATTGTATCTTCCAAATCGGAGATCCCCGCCGAGGTAGTCGGATTTAAAGATAATAAGACCCTGTTGATGCCTCTGGGGGAATTGGAGGGAGTATCCCCGGGCGACAAGGTGATTCCTCAGAAGGAGAAGCTTGCCGTTAAAGTGGGATCAGAGCTTTTGGGGCGCGTTCTTGACGGATTGGGAAACCCTCTGGAAGGAAGGCCCTTGAAATCAAATATTGATTATCCTCTGCAAAATGCTCCTCCGCATGCTTTGCTGAGACCTCGTGTCAGTGAACCGCTCAGTGTTGGGGTAAGATCGGTTGACGGTCTGCTGACAATAGGGAGAGGCCAGAGAATGGGCATATTTGCCGGTTCCGGTGTCGGGAAGAGTACCCTTCTGGGTATGATGGCCCGCAATACACAAGCGGATATTAATGTGATCGCTCTGGTGGGAGAACGGGGAAGAGAGCTTCGGGAATTCATTGAGAAGGATTTAGGTCCGGAGGGAATAAGCCGCTCAGTGATTGTGGTTGCCACATCTGACCAGCCGGCTTTAGTAAGGATCAAAGCGGCGTTTACTGCTACAGCTATTGCTGAATATTTTCGGGATACGGGAAAAAATGTCCTGCTAATGATGGATTCGGTCACACGCTTTGCCATGGCCCAGAGAGAAGTGGGCCTGACAATTGGAGAGCCGCCCGCAACAAGAGGATATCCCCCTTCAGTGTTCGCGATGCTCCCCAAGCTTTTGGAAAGAGCGGGGATGGCGGAAAAGGGCAGCATCACAGGTTTATATACCGTGCTGGTTGACGGAGATGATCACAATGAGCCGATCGCTGATGCGGTGAGAGGGATTTTAGACGGACATATCGTCTTATCCAGGGATCTTGCGGCAAGAAATCATTTTCCTTCTATTGATATTTTGCAATCTGTTTCCAGATGTATGAGTGATGTGGCGGAACCGGAGATGATCGGGCTGGCGGGAAAAGTACGCGAACTGCTGGCGGTTTATCAAGGAGCGAAAGACCTGATCGACATCGGGGCTTATGTCCGGGGAAGTAATGCCAAGATTGATACTGCTTTAAAATATATGGAAAAGATCACCCTGTTTTTATGCCAAAGTACGGATGAAAAATTTAATGGTATTGATATGGTTGCGGAAATCAAGAAAATTTTTACCGAAGAGGGTAGATCATGATGATTTTTCAATTCAGATTGGAGACCAGCCTGCGGATTTCCAAACAAATGATGGAAGCGGCCCAAGGCGTTTTAGCCGAAGCGATCAGGGAATTGCAGAAGCTTTCTGAAAAAAAAAGCATAGTGAATAATCAATACATAGAGGTGATTGAAAGGCAAAAAAAAGCCTGTCTCAGGGAGCCTCACCAATTAAATGACTGGCAGCGCTTTTCCAGCAGACAGAAAAAACAATTGGATGAGTTAGAGACTTTGGAAAAAGAACAAGAAATTACTGTAGCAAAACAAAGAGAAGAAGTCATCCGGCTTAGGGTAGAGCATGAGAAATACAATAAGCTGAAAGAAAAGCAGTATCAGGCTTTTTTGCGGGAAGAGCTGAGAAAAGAACAAAAGGTGATTGATGAAATCTCTCAGCGCAGTGCAGGGATAAAGGTACGGGAGGTTTTATCATGATTTTTGTGAGAAGGCTGAACAAGAAGGTTTTAGCAATCAACCCCGATCTGATCGAGACCGTGGAAGAGACCCCTGATACTGTAATCATGCTGACGAACGGCAATAAATATGTGGTAGCGGATACTGCAGAAGAAATCATCAATAGAATCGTAGAATTTCGCAAAAGATGTTATCCGGAGTATAAGGGGGATAAGAATGGATGAAATTTAATGTGGGCATCAGGAAAAGTTTGGTTTATGTGCTTGTAGGGCTGGTCTTTTTCGGGCTTGGTATCGGCAGCATGGTTCTTAAGGAAAAGCTTTACCCGTCAAACGAAAAAGTCGTGCTTGCTGATAATAAAAAAGGACCGCTTGTCGAGCTTGAGGAATTTACGGTTAATCTTGACGGAGGCGGGATACTCAGGGCCGAACTAACGGTGGAAACAGTAGATGAAAAGTCAAAGAAAGTGCTGGAGGAAGAGAAGGCCTTTTTAAGAGATAAGGCCCTGACCGTTCTGGCTGCCCAGAAAATCACTGACGTCAGTACCGAACTCGGCAGAGAAAAGCTGAGAAACACATTGCTGATGGAATTAAACAGTATAAGTAACAGTAAGATCAGGGACGTCTTATTTAAAAGTTATATGTATCAACCAAATTAGGAAAAAGCGGGCTCACAAATTGATCACTCCATCAAAAATATCATTTTGTTTTAGTTGGAAAGGGGGGATTGGATGGCTGAAGTATTATCACAATCTGAAATTGATGCGTTGCTGAATGCCTTGTCTGACGGTTCGGTTGACGAAGAGGCAATTGCGTTGTCCAACTCTCACAAAGTCCGGCTCTACGATTTTAAAAGGCCAAATAAATTTTCTAAAGGCCAGCTGAATTCGCTGAGAAATATCCATGAGAATTTCTGCCGGAACCTGGTGACTTATCTGGCCGGTGCGATGCATACTGTAATTGAAGCAAAGGTTCTTTCTACTGAGCAAGTTACCTATGATGAATATACAAGGTCGCTGCCTTATCCGTCAATTCTGGGTATCTATTCTATGGACCCTCTTGAGGGAAATGCCTTAATTGAATTAAGCCCCGGGCTGGGATTTCATATGGTCGACAGGCTTCTGGGCGGGTATGGCAAGGATGCGATGAAGAACAGAGATTTAACGGAAATCGAAAGAAGGATTGTCCAGGGCATGCTTCGTAAAATGATTTCGGTCATTGGCGAGGCTTGGAGTGAAATCTACACGATCACTCCTCAATATGTGGACATGGAGACAAATGTTCAGTTTATTCAAATTGTCGCTCCCAATGAAATGGTTGTCGTCGTGACCATGGAAGTGAAAATTGAAGATTCAATCGGCATGATCAACATTTGTCTGCCCTATATTGTAATGAAACCTATTTTGGACAAGCTAAATAATATCCTTTTATTTTCATCAGCAGGCAAAGCTCAAAACCCGGAAGATCAGAGAACAATCAGAAGGAAAATTGAAAGAGTACGGGTGCCGCTCAAGGTCTTTCTCGGCCAGACTCAAATTACGGTCAGGGAACTGCTGGGCTTGGAAAAGGGAGATGTGATTCCCCTGCAGCAACATATTCAGGAACCGCTGGACATTTATGTCGGGAAATTCAAAAAATTTGCCGGTATTCCCGGCCTGCATAGCAACCGTCTGGCTGTTCAGATATCCGGAGTATTAAATGAAGAGGGAGGGGATAATGATGGGGAGTGAGATGCTTTCGCAGGAGGAAATTAATGCTTTGCTTTCAGGTCCTGCCGACGACATGGAGCAAGAGGAGATCACACAAAAATTTCTGGAGGAGATAAGCTCGCTTGAAAGGGACGCCCTTGGCGAGATCGCCAATATTTCTATGGGAACGGCGGCGACGACCTTGTCCCAGCTGGTTGGGCGCAAGGTAGAAATAACGACGCCAAAAGTGGATATTACAACACCCAGGGAGGTATTGGATGAATATCCTGTTCCATATGTATTAATTGCGGTGAGCTACAAAAAAGGAATTACAGGATCAAATATGCTGATCTTATCCAGAAGCGACGGGTCAATTATCGTGGATCTGATGATGGGCGGTTCAGGACAAAGCCCTTATGAAGAGCTTACTGATTTGCAGGTCAGCGGGATATCCGAGGCGATGAACCAGATGATGGGATCGGCTGCCACCTCGATGTCCACAATGTTCAGTTCAACAGTGGATATTACACCTCCAAATGTGATTATTACTAAAGAAGGTGAAGAGGACGCCTTCCTGCAAACGGATATTGATCCCAATGAGCCGGTAGTCAAGATTTCCTTCAAGATGAATATCGAGGGGGTCTTAGACAGCACGTTGCTTCAGGTAATCCCGTTGAGCGTAGCCAAAAATATGACGGAGAGGCTTTTGAATAACCAGCCGGAACCGCAATCCGGGCCCGAGGCCAGGCAGGAGCGCGAGTATCATTCAGAGCCACCTTTATCCCCTCCGCCGGATATATTTTGGCAGCAGCAATCTTCGATGAGCTCGCAGTCCACGCCTGTTCAACCGGCTCAGTTTTCCCAGCTGGTGACAGGAAATCATCCGGCTATTCCCAATAATCTTGACCTGATTTTTGATGTGCCGCTTCAGGTTAGTGTAGAACTTGGCAAAGCCAATAAAACGATTAAGGATATTCTGGAATTGGGTCCGGGGTCGGTTGTTGAGCTTGACCGGATAGCGGGAGAGCCTGTAGACATGATCGTAAACGGAAAACTGATTGCCAAGTGTGAGGTTGTCGTCATTAACGAAACATTTGGAATCCGCATTACGGAAATTATCAATCAAGCCCAAAGAATGGAAACTTTAAAGTAACAAGGAGGAACAAACGTGTCACACAAAGTATTGTTGGTTGATGATGCAGCTTTTATGAGGATGATGCTCAAGGATATTTTATCGAATAATGGTTACCAGATTGTCGGGGAAGCAGAGAATGGGGCAGTTGCCATTGAAAAGTATGCAGAGCTGAAACCCGATATTGTTATCATGGACATTACAATGCCCGAAATGGACGGATTGCAGGCAATCAAGGAAATTAAGGCCAAGGACCCTCAGGCTAAGGTCATCATGTGCAGTGCCATGGGGCAGCAGGGTATGGTTATTGAAGCGATCCAATCAGGAGCAAAGGATTTCGTGGTAAAACCTTTCCAGCCGGACAGAGTATTGGAAGCGGTCGGCAAGGCCCTGAAATAAGATGAACGGGATAGAAAACCAGCCGGTCAATCTTACGGACCCAATTGTGACGGCCAACACCGGCAATCCTTACCCTACTGGAGGGTTGATTGCCACAATCATATTTTTCTTAGTGATATTGGCTGTATCCTTATGGATGATACGCAGACTGAACAAATATGCGTACAGGGGAATGCAGTCCCCCTGGGTCAGGGTGCTCGACCGCCAAACCTTGGGGGGCCAGCAGATGATCTATCTGGTGGAAGTAGCCGGAAAGATTTTTGTTCTGGCCGGAACCGACCATCACATAACTAAGATCGAGGAAGTTAATGATCCTGAAATCGCGGCGGAAATTCTGGAAGAGATTGCCAATAGGCCGGAGGAAAAGGTTGACAGATTGATGGGTCAGCTCCGAAATAAGCTGCCGCGGAGAAAAAAAAGGGATTTTTCGATTGAACTTGAGCGCTTGCTCAAGGAGGATGAGGGATGATCTTGCGAAAAAAAGAAAATATTTTGGCGGTATTCTTTATTTTGGTGAGCCTCTTGCTGCTCTTACCGCAGGGAGTCCGGGCGGCGGGGATTAACCTTGATCTTGGCAATACTCCTGTAGAACAAACCAGTTCCGCCATCCAGATATTTTTGATCATGACGGTGCTGTCACTGGTACCGGCCATCCTGGTACTCATGACTTCCTTCACCCGTATTATTGTGGTTCTCTCCTTTGTCCGCAATGCGATGGGTACTCAGCAGCTTCCTCCCAATCAGGTCATTATCGGTTTAGCGCTGATTTTAACCTTCTTTGTGATGGCCCCTACTTTTTCTCAGGTCAACACCAATGCCATAAAACCGTATATTGAGAATCAGATCAGCAGGGAAGAGGCTTTGACAAGGGCTGAGGCACCGCTGAGAGAATTTATGATCAAGCAGACCAGAGAGAAAGACCTGGCTCTATTTGTGGGACTGTCCCAGATTCCTCAGCCGAAGACTTATCGCGATATCCCTACTTATGTTCTGGTGCCGTCCTTTGTGATCAGTGAACTGAAAACCGCTTTCCAGATCGGTTTTGCTATTTTTATTCCTTTTATGATTATTGACATGATTGTCGCCAGTACGTTAATGTCGATGGGCATGATGATGCTGCCGCCAATGATGATCTCCCTTCCGTTTAAGATCTTATTGTTTGTTATTGTAGACGGATGGTATCTGATCGTGCAGTCCCTTGTTGCCAGCTTTAAGTGAAAATTATAGCAAATTTGAGGTAGTCTGATGACACAGAATCAAATCATATTCATGGCGAAAGAGGCAATGTGGACGGTGCTGCTTGTGGGAGGCCCTTTGTTGGCCTTGAGTTTGCTGATCGGACTGGTGGTCAGTATTTTTCAGGCCATGACGCAGATCCAGGAGCAGACCCTTTCCTTCATCCCCAAGCTCGTGGTCATTGCTGTTGCTTTGCTTCTTCTGGGACCGTGGATGCTGAATATTATGACGAGCTATACCGTCAATATTTTTCATAATTTAGTGACCTATGCCAGGTATTAGATGGAGGAAAAACGTTGAAACTAGCAGAACTCCTGCAATGGAATCTGACATTGTTCCTGCTCATATTCTGCCGCTGGGCGGGCATGGTCATGATTGCCCCTGTCTTTGGGGCAAGAGGGGTCCCGAATTTGGTCAAACTGGGGTTGGCAATGGCCTTATCCGTCGTGCTGTATCCCACTGTTCTCTCGATGACGGTGCAGGTTCCGGTCGATACTCTTCTTTATATTGGGCTCATTATTAAAGAAGTGACTGTAGGACTGGTGATCGGGCTGGTGATCAATTTATTGACCAGTGTCATGCAAACTGCCGGGGAATTGATTGACTATCAGATCGGGTTTACCCTTGGCAATACCATTGATCCGATCAATGGAATGCAAAGCCCGATGACCGGCAATTTTTTAATGGTTTTGACGACAATGCTTCTTCTGGCCATCAATGCCCATCATTTGATCATTGCCGCCATGGTAAAAAGCTATAGCTATATCCCGGTCAATACCGGAATTTTACCCAAAGGAATGACCTTTTATATTCAAATTGTGGGTCAGGTCATCGCTTTGGGGGCCCAAATTGCGATGCCCATATTCGGAGCTTTATTCCTGGCTGATGTAGGGGTAGGGCTTTTATCCAAAACTGTGCCGCAGCTAAATATTTTTTCCGTGATTTTTCCGGTCAAGATTATCTTTGGCCTGACGCTGTTGTTTCTATCCATCCCTTATTTAGGAAGCACGGTTTCTAATCTGACGGATATTGTGATGAACTGGGTATTCCAACTCTACAGGGGGTGGACGCCATAGCGGAAAAAAGATTTCCGGCCACGCCCAAACGAAAGCAGGAGGCGCGCAAGAAAGGACAGGTCCTGAAAAGTCAGGAGCTTACCTCATCAATCATGCTTTTGGCGATGATTGGAGTATTAAGGTTTTGGCTGCCCTCAGTCCTTGAAAGATTCGCTGATCTAATGAAATATGTTTATTCTCTGCCTACGGAATGGTCCAATATTTCTGTCGCCTCCTTAATGCTGAACATGACCTGGCAAGCGGCACAGATCCTGGCCCCCGTATTGCTTACCACAGTTGCGGTAGCCGTGGCAGTTAATTATATCCAGGTTGGTTCTTTGTTTTCCACTGAGGCGATCATGCCGAAACTTTCCAGACTCAGCCTCATTGAAGGGGCAAAACGAATGTTTGGGGTCAGGGCATGGATTCAGCTGGCAAAATCCCTGCTCAAAGTCATTGCCATCGGATACTTTCTGTATGCGGTGATCAGGGACCATCTGGAGATGTTTCCCGCTTTACAGCAAATCAATGCCCTTCAGGCCACAATGTTTCTGGGGGAAATTCTTTTTGAGCTTGCCTGGAAAATCGCAACCGCTTTTCTTCTGATCTCCATCTTGGATTTTTTGTATCAGTGGTGGGAATACGAGAAAAACCTGCGAATGTCTCATGAAGAAATTAAAGAAGAATATAAGCAGAATGAGGGCGACCCTCAGCTTAAAAATGAGATGAAAAAACGACAACGGGCCGTGGCTATGCGCCGGATGATGGAGGATCTGAAAAAGGCTGATGTCGTCATCACAAATCCTACCCATTATGCGGTAGCCTTGAAATATGATCCGCAAAAATTTGACGCCCCTTATGTGGTCGCCAAGGGGCAGGACCAGGTTGCCTTGAGAATAAAGGAAACGGCCAGGGAAAACCGAATTATCATGATGGAGAACAAACCTTTGGCCAGAACTCTTTACACTCAGGTGGAAATCGGACAGGCTGTACCTGCGGAATTGTATAAAGCAGTTGCGGAAGTGCTGGCATTTGTGATGAAGATGAACCGGAAAAAAAGATTTCATACGGCGTAAGTTCAAGACAGAGTATGGGAATCCAGGAGGGTAGCGGATGGCAATCTCGACGAAGAACGTACAGAGAAAAATATTGGGCAATACCGATGTCCTGGCGGCATTCGGCATAGTCGGAATTGTAATCATGATGGTTATCCCGGTCCCGACCACAGTCATGGATATTTTGATTGCCCTCAATATCACCGGCTCCGTGCTTATCCTGATGCTGGCTGTTTTCACCAAAGATCCTCTGGAGTTTTCCGTGTTGCCGGCCTTATTGCTGACCATGACTCTCTTTCGCCTGGCGCTGAACATCTCGACGGCACGTTTGATTCTGCTTGATGCCGATGCCGGAGATATTATTCAGCAGTTCGGCCTTTTTGTCATCAGGGATAACGCAGTGGTCGGTTTTATTGTATTTTGCATTTTGGTCATCGTTCAGTTTATCGTGATCACCAAGGGCGCGGAGCGCGTTTCGGAAGTAGCGGCCCGTTTTACTCTTGATGCCATGCCGGGAAAACAGATGAGTATTGATGCCGATCTGAACGCGGGAATGATCACGGATGAACAGGCCCGGACACGCAGGAGAGCAATCCAGCAGGAAGCTGATTTCTACGGCTCCATGGATGGGGCCAGTAAGTTTGTCAAAGGCGATGCCATTGCAGCGATCATTATTCTTTTTATCAATATTATCGGCGGTTTGATTACCGGGGTCGTGATGAAAGGCAATTCCATAACCGAGGCCCTGCATATCTACACGATTCTGACCATCGGGGATGGTCTTGTCACCCAGATTCCGGCCTTGCTGATCTCAACGGCGACAGGTCTTGTGGTGACCCGGGCGGCATCGGAAGCCAATTTCGGAGAAGAACTGGCCAAACAGCTTTTCCGTATCCCCAAGGCCCTTTATCTGACCGCCAGTGTCTTAGTTGTTCTTGCTGTTCTTGGTCTGCCCCGCTTTCCCATGTTTCTGCTGGCCGCTCTTTCCGCGGGGGCCGGTTATTATTTGCAAAAGAATACGACCGCGACAGCCGAACAGGAAACAGCGGCCGCAAAAGCTACCGAGATAGAAGAAATCAAAAAACCGGAAAATGTGATGAATGTTCTCCATGTTGATTGCATGGAGTTAGAAATCGGCTATGCGCTGATCCCTTTGGTTGATGCCGGTCAGGGCGGGGATATCCTTGATCGGATTGTCCTGATCCGCAGACAGGTGGCCAATGAACTGGGTTTCATTGTTCCCGTGGTTCGGGTCAGGGATAATATGAACCTGAAGCCCAATCAGTATCTGATCAAAATTAAGGGGGCGGAGGTGGCTTCCGGAGAATTATTGGCCGATCATTATATGTCGATCAGTTCCGGTATTGAAGATGATTCGATTCCGGGGACTCCGACGAAAGAGCCGGCTTTTGGGCTTGATGCCAAGTGGATCAATGCCTCATACAGGGAACAGGCCGAGATGTCCGGATATACCGTGGTGGACGCGCCCACGGTCCTGGCCACCCATCTTACCGAAGTGATTAAGTCCCATGCCTATGAGATTTTAAACAGACAAGATGTCAAAAAGCTCGTCGATCATATTAAAGAACAGGCTCCCGCCGTAGTGGAAGAGCTGATCCCCGATTTGCTCAGTCTTAGCCAGGTACATAAAGTTCTCTCAAATCTTCTGCGGGAAAGGGTATCGATCAAGGATTTGGCGACGGTGCTTGAGGCTCTGGCCGATAACTCCGCGCTGACCAAGGATATAGACCGCCTGACCGAGCATGTCAGACAAGCCCTGTCCCGGCAGATCGTCCAGCCATTATTGGATGAGCAGAAAAAGCTGAAAGTATTGACATTAGATCCGGTGATTGAACAAATGATCCTGGATCATTTAAAACCTTCGGATTATGGGGCATATGTCAATCTGGACCCGCAAGTGATTCAAAAGCTGATTCAAGTTATTGCGGTTCAGGTGGAAAAAATCATGCTTAAAGGCCATAGCCCGATTATTCTTTGTGCACCGGTTGTCAGGATCAATCTCAAGAGAATGATGGAAAGACAGCTTCCCCATATCGTATTTCTTTCTTATAATGAACTTGTACCGGGTATTGAAGTTGAGGCCTTAGGAATGGTGGTAATGAACAATGAGAGTTAAACGTTTTGTTGGGGAAAGCATCACCGATACCATGAACAAAGTGAAACGGGATTTGGGTGCCGATGCTGTCATTATCCAGACCAGAAAGATCAAAGAAGGCGGCTTTTTAGGGTTTTTCGCTAAAACAAAAGTAGAGATTACAGCAGTTTTGGAAGAAAAGAACAAAACATTGAAAAAAGAAAGCCACCGGGAGAACAAGCCTTTGGTCAGTGCGGGGTTAGTCAAAAGAGCGTATGAAACAGTTCAGGGAACAAAAAACGGTCCGGGACGAGAAACTCAAGGGCGAGAAACTCAAGGACAAGAAACAAATGCCCAGATGGAACTGAAACAGATGCGTACCATGCTGCAGGAGATCAGGGGCCATATTGTGAAGAATGACGGAGAAAAACAGCCGCTCCCTCTTCCCATGCAGAAGTATTACGGATTTTTGAAGGAAAAAGGGCTGAGCGAAGGAATGATCCAGTATCTTTGCGAAAACCTGTCCGCTTCATTAGGAGAAAAACAGCTCGAAAACAAAGAAGTCGTGCTTGATGTTTTGCGCAGGCAAATCATGAAAATCTGTTCCAACACGGATATCATCAAGCCAAAAAGTTCTGAAACAATGGTTGTGGCCTTAATCGGCCCGACCGGTGTAGGCAAGACAACGACGATCGGTAAGCTGGCGGCAGGGTTCAGCATCATTGACAGGCGTAAGGTAGCCCTGGTTACGGCAGATACATACAGAGTAGCGGCGGTTGAACAACTTCGGACCTTTGGAGAGATTATCGGTGTTCCGGTTGAAATCGCGATGACCCCTGATGACTTGCAAGAAGCCATTAAGAGGCATTCGGACAAAGAGCTGGTCTTTATCGATACGGCCGGACGCAGCCCCCATCACGAGGCCCATATGTCCGAGCTCCAGAAGTTTCTGGAAAAGGCGTCTCCTGATCTGACCATGCTGGTGATGAGTGTGACGACCAATGCTGATGATCAGGCCAAAGTCCTGGAAAAGTTTAAGAAATATTCGACTCATCTCATTTTGACCAAACTTGATGAGAGTACACATCTGGGCTCAATTCTTGATTTGGTTACAAAAACGCCGCTGCCTATTGCCTATTTGACGAATGGACAAAATGTTCCAGATGATATTGAAGCGGCGACTCCGGAAAAACTGGCTCAATCTATATTGGGGGAGGGCTAAGCTAATGAATGATCAGGCAAGCACTCTGCGCAGCATGGTCAGTCAGAGGGATGCCGGGACACACAATAACATGAGAGTTATTGCGGTCGGCAGCGGCAAAGGAGGAGTGGGCAAGACAAGCTTTGTTGTCAACCTTGCGATCGCGCTTTCTGAGCTCAATTACCGGGTCATTGTCTTAGATGGGGACCTGGGGCTGGCAAATGTGGATGTCGTATTTGGAATGACGGCAAAATATAGTATTCGACACTTGCTTTCCGGGGAAAAGAGAATTGAGGACATCTTGTGTCCTGTGAAAAGGGGAATCAAAGTGCTTCCCGGTGCCTCAGGCATGTTTGAGCTTGCCAACCTGGACCGGGGACAGCTGAAAAATGTGCTTGTCAATCTCGGACGGCTGGAAAAAATGGCCGATGTTCTGCTGATTGATACCGGAGCGGGATTAGGTCATACTGTGCTCAATTTTCTTTGCGCTTCGGATGAGGTTATCGTGATCACGACACCGGAGCCTCCGGCAATGGCTGATGCCTATGGACTGTTAAAGTCGTTGAAAGGACAGCAGGAACAGCTTAACCTCAAGATTGTGATCAACAGAATTCATCATGAATCTGAGGCTGAGATTTGTTTTGAGAAACTTGAACATGCCGCTAAAAAATTTTTAGGACTGAGGGTGAATCTTTTAGGCTGGATTTATGATGATCCTCTCATGGGGAAATCAATTATGGAGCAATATCCTTTAGGTCTGGCCAATCCCGAAAGTCTTGCTTACAAGTATATCCAATGGATCGCTGGAAATGTGACCGGGATGGATCAACGGCCGCCATCCTCAAGCGGGGGGATAAGGAAATTGATTTTTTCCATTCTGAAAAACTGAACAAATAGAGGTGGATTTGATGCTTTACGAAGAGAAAATCTATGAAGGACTGTCAATAGAGCTTTTTGTTGACAATGGTCCTTACCAGGGCAGGTACCGGACAAAAATTGAAGAGGTCGGAAAAGCAATTTTATCCATTGGTGTTCCTTTTTCTGATGGACAATACCTTCCTTTGCGCGAAGGGACAAAATTGGAAATCGAGTTTGTCGATCACATCAGTGCTTATCATTTTAGGTCAATCCTTCTAAGAAGATTTTTAGCACCGGTTCCCACACTAATGATTGAATACCCGAAGTCTATCAATAAGATTCAGAGAAGAAAGCATGTGCGGATCCCTGTAGTCAGTTCCATTACGTATCAAATCATCGGCAAAGAAGGCTTAAGTGAGGAAAATACCGGATATCTTATTGATTTGAGCGGGGGAGGGCTAAAGTTCGTTTCGGAAGAAAAGCTGGAGATGAATGATCTGTTATTGGCTAAAATCAAGACCTATCATGAGGAATTGGATTTGCCGGTCAAGGTCGTAAGGCTGATTGAGGAAGAGAGTAAGAAATATAAGATTTCAGTTGAATATCAGGAGATATCTGAAAAAACGAGGGATAAAATCATTGCCTATATTTTTGAGGTCCAAAGAGAATTGAGACGGAAAGGGCTAATATGAAATGGAGTTAACCGCTATCCAGTTTGAAGTACTGAAGGAAATAGGAAATATTGGTTCCGGGCATGCCGCGACTTCCCTCTCTGATCTGCTTCAAGCCAGAATTAACATGGAAGTGCCCAAGGTTTTGCTTGTCCCGCTGGAGAAGATCACAGAATTTCTGGGTGACGGAGATTCCGTATGTGTAGCGTTGTATCTGAGAATAGAGGGAGAAATTTCCGGTAAAGCGGTGTTTATCTTATCTGTGCAAGGCGCGGAGGAAATTGCGCGCAGACTGCTGAGCCTCTCCCGGCCTCCGGAACTTTTTCATGATGAAATCGCCCAGTCGGCGCTGAAAGAAGTCGGAAATATTTTAGTCAGCTCGTTTGTTATCGCGATTACCCAGTTTACCGGGGTAAAGCTTTTGCCTTCGGTTCCTGCGATAGCCATAGATATGACGGGCGCAATTTTGGATGCGATTTTGCTGGAAGAAGGGGAAATGGATGATTACACCCTGCTCATTGATACCAAGTTAACCGGACTTAAAGATATGGAAGGGAAGTTCTTATTTATTCCAAATCAAGGATCATTAGAAATATTATTGGGAGCCTTTGGAGTATGAGCATAACAATTGTTGTTGGGATGGCGGATTATAAAGTAGGCAGGTCTCCGGATAAGATCATGACGGCTGGCCTTGGCTCCTGTATCGGAATTTGTTTATACGATTCGATGTCTAAAATCGGAGGTATGGCCCATATCATGCTTCCAGAGTCCAAGAATATGAAAGGCTCACCGGCGAAATACGCCGATACTTGTATGGTCCTGTTACTGGAGGAGCTGATGAAGCAAGGAGCGTTGAAAAACCGGCTTAAGGCAAAGATTGCCGGCGGCGCCCAAATGTTTTCTTTTGCGGGGAAAGATCCGATCATGAAAATTGGAGAGAGAAATGCGCAAGCGGTGCAGAGATTATTGACTGAAATGCACATTCCTCTTTTGGCATCCGATGTCGGAGGAACCTTTGGACGGACAATCAACTTTGATATTCAGACCGGCAACCTCCATATTAAGACGATTAATTATGGTGAAAAGGTGATCTAATGCACTCTGAAAACGAGCAATTGGAAAAGTGGTTTTTCCGGCTTGCCGCGGCAAGTTTTTTAGCTGCGGGGTCAATCAGTATTCTGATCGGGGAAAAAATCAGCAAGGTTTTGCTGAGGGCGGTCGTTGCCTTTGCCGTGATTCTGATCTTATGTAAAGCTTTGCTTTTTGTCTGGAAAGCGATTTCTCCCAAGCAATCTGCGGAAGGTAAAGAAAAAAACTCTAGATTTGACATCATCGTGGGAGAAAACACTAGCATGGAACAGCTGGCGGCGACAGCTCTTCCCAAACAGGGAGTTGCCGGGCAGATTAACTTTGATGAGGAAACAGGGATGCCTGATCCGCAAACCCAGGCCGACATCATCAAGAAGATGGGATGGGGTGAAGAAGATCATGTACAATAATCAATACCATGCCATGGCCCGCGGTAATTTATCAGAAGAATATATTGATCAGTATTTGCCTCTGGTCAAACGGCTTGCAGGGAGACTGGCGATGTCACTGCCGTCTCATATTGAAGAGGAAGACCTGATCGGCTACGGTGTGTTCGGCTTAATCGATGCTTTGCAAAAGTATGAACCCTCAAGGGGAGTAAAATTTGAAACCTATGCCTCTCTGAGAATCCGGGGAGCGATGATTGACGGCCTGAGGTCGATGGATTGGGTGCCTCATTCGGCAAGGCAGAAGGTCAAAAAGGTCAGACAGGCCTACATAGACTTGGAGAACCTTCAGGGACGGACACCATCGATCGAAGAGGTGGCGGGCTTTTTAGAGATACAGTTAGAGGAATTGCACACCACTCTTCTGCACGGGCAGTACATGACACTGGTGTCCATGGATCAGCTGCTGGACGGCCATTCCGGTGATTCCGGCATTTCTCCCGTGGACTTAATTATTGATGCTGAGGCCCAGGAATCCTTTAATAATATAGAGAAAGAAGAGCAGAAGCAGATCTTGGCCCGGGAGATAGAAAAGCTGTCGGAAAAGGAGAAATTGGTTATCGCCATGTATTACCGCGAAGAAATGACCCTGAAAGAAATCGCCGCGGTGATGAACCTTTCGGAATCAAGAATTTCCCAGATCCATTCCCAGGCGATTTTAAGGCTGCGGGGATATTTAGGGAGACAAAAAAAGAATATTCTCTGAGATCATCCCTAAAGTATAGGGATGATTTTTTCGATATAGGGGTTAGATTGTCAACTGAGGGGGTGAATTAATGAATGCGGCGGAAGTTCTTTCGACATTGAGTGTGGACAGCGGTAAATCTGAGTATGGCCGGAAGCAAGGCGAAGGTTCAGGAATAGACGGAACGCTCTTTGCCATGCTTTTAGGCAGTCTGCTCACAAATCAGGGAGAGTTGAAAGAACAGAATGAAGATGTTCAGGGTTATGCTCTTGCGGGAGAGATGTTTGGAAACGGAGCATATTCTCAATTTCTTCAGCGTATTTCACCGGCGGGCATGGAGGCCGATTCCGGGAAAACCGGCCGGAATTCCATTCAGGATTATCTGACAAAGCTCACAGGAGAATTGCTTCTGAACCCGATTCAGTTTCAGGGAACCGAAGCAGACGGCGGAGCTCAGATAGTCGGCGATTCGAATTTCCTGGCCGGGTTAGCAGATGCCGTTAAAACAGGGAGTGTTGCAACGGGATCAGGAGAGGGAGTATCCCTCGATTTTTCGGAGTTGGAAAAATATATTGGTATCCTTAATCAGGTTGAAAAATTATCCGGGAAACTGGAACTGAAGGCAGGAGGAGAACCTCGGCAGAGCGCTCAAGCTCCGGTCAATAATCAAGATCAGTCCGGGGATTCCGCTTTTGCGACAGTGGCGATATTCTCCGGGGAAAAATCCGATGACCTGACGGTCAAAGGCAATCAAGCCCGGACAGACAACCAGGTTTGGACAGAGAATCAGGCTGGGACGGAGAATCAAGTCCGGGTAGAAAATCAGCTGCAGGCAGAAAGTCAGGTCCGGATGGATAAGCAAGCTTCGACAGGCGACAAAGACTGGACGGACAGCGACAGCCAGGCAGAGACGAATGACCAGGCAGGGACTGATCGGACACGGGCAGATCACCGGGTTCAGACGGATAATTCCGTTCAGATAAACAACCAGGCATTATTCAAACATAATGAAGCGGTACTTACGGCCTTAACCAATCCGGCCAAGCTTTGGGCGCAAGTCCTGGAAGCTGTTCATGCCCAAAGAGGCACAGGAAACAGGGAAGTCAATGAGATTTCTCTTCAATTGCAGCCGGAGGAATTAGGAAAGCTGCATGTTTCCATGAAAATGGAAAATGGGCAGCTCCATATGATCATCAATGCTTCGGAACAAGCGACCGGGGCTTTTATCCAGAACCACATGGCGGAGCTGAAGGAGAGCCTGTCGCAGGCAGGGATTGAATGCGGTGCTATGCAGATGGGGTTAGGCTCGGAAAACGATAAAAAACAGAATTGGAACGACGGCCAGAGCGGCGGCAGGCAGTTTAGGGCTGCCGAAGAACAGGAATCCGCCAGGACTTTCAGTATGATGGGATATGGGCTGTCTGCTCCCGTTCATGAACAGGGAAGCATAAATGTCAGTGTTTAGTAAGGTTACGGACTGGAGGCAAGACAATGAGCATGGTGAACGGAGCATATTCGATCGGGACGACAGGTTCCGGCGGCAGCGATACCGTCACAAGCACTGCTTCAAAGGATTTGGGAAAAAACGATTTTCTTCAGCTTCTTGTGGCACAGCTTAAATATCAGGACCCCATGTCGCCGATGGACAATACCCAATTTGTTTCGCAAATGGCCCAGTTCAGCGCTTTGGAACAGATGACCAATGTCGCCGATGCGATCGTCACTCTGACTTCCCTGTACAGCCAGTCCCTGCTGTATCAAGGTTCGGCCATGATCGGCAAGACGGCGGCTTACCAGGCCGGCAGTGAAGGCCAGGAGCTGACGACGGGCAAAGTGAATTCAATAAGGATTCAGGATAATGTCCTGCAGGTACAGGTCGACGATCAGTGGGTTGACCTGGGGAATATTTTGCAGGTCAGTGAATAGGCCGAGGTTGAGCAGATCAAAAGGTGAAAGACAAACAGTGATTGAGATCATTGCAAAAAAAGTTCTTTAGCGGGAGGAATACCAGAGATGATGCGTTCATTGTACTCAGCCATTTCAGGGCTGAAAAACGAACAGATCGCCATGGATGTGATCGGCAACAATATTGCCAATGTGAATACCGTAGGGTATAAGTACTCAAGGACAGGATTTTCCACCATGCTGTCCCAAAGCATGCGCGGAGCTTCGGCCCCGGATACGGCAGACCCTTCGACATATGGGGGGACAGACGGGATTCAGATCGGTTTGGGTTCAGCAATCGGTTCTATTGACCAGATCATGACCCAGGGCGGTTCTCAAAGCACGGGAAAAAATACGGATCTGATGCTTCAGGGAGAAGGATTCTTTATGCTGCAGGACAGCAACGGAAATGTCTACCTCTCCCGCAACGGGAATTTTAAAACAGATGGCGCCGGTAATCTTGTCGATGCTTCCACAGGGTTTATTGTACAGGGATATGAGAATGACGGATCCGATCCGTGGGATACTCTGGCAAATATTAATTTAGCGATTGGAAGGTCAGACCCGGAAGGCGGGACTAATACCTTATCCAGTTTTGAAATCAATTCCCAGGGGATCATCATGGGAACATTTACCGATTCTGACTCTACTGACGGTACTACAGATCCGGCTTATACCGTGCCTCTTTATCAAATTGCTGTCGCGACATGCAATAACCCTTCAGGCTTGACACCGGTAGGCAATAATTATTACCAGGAAAGTCCCAACTCAGGGGAGGTAAAGATCAATGTGGCCGGGGAAAACGGCAATAGATCGATTAGCACCGGCTGCTTGGAGATGTCAAATGTTAACCTTTCAGAGCAGTTTACGGACATGATTGTCACCCAGCGCGGTTTCCAAGCCAATTCCAGGGTTATTACCGTATCGGACAGCATGCTGCAGGAGCTTGTGGATCTCAAACGCCAGTAGGGTGTTGAAGGAGCTTTGTAAATCCTTTTGACTGCTGTTTGGCTGAAAAGAAGGATTTTGCTTCGAGAAGGAGAACAATTTAAGGAGTGCAATCATGCGCATATCTGCTGAATATATGAATCTTCTGCAAAGCCGCTTGGATATGGTCGGGAATAATTTGGCGAATGCCAATACCACGGCGTTTAAACAACAGCTCCTTTCTGAGGAGGAAGGGATGGACACCCAGGAGCTCAGCAAAAGCAGGGCCATGTACGGCGGTGTGGCGCCGGGGATTGCCGCAGACCAGACCGCCCTTCCGGTCTACAACGGGAATCGCTTTGATTTCTCCCAGGGGACGCTGGTTCAGTCTGATCAGCCTCAGAATATGGCGATCAGCGGGGAAGGCTTTTTTCAGGTGGCAGCGGCAAACGGCAGGACCGGCTATACAAGAGCGGGAAATTTCGGTCCTGACGGCAATGGCAGGATCGTCAATCCTCAGGGCCTATTGTTGGAGCTGGGAGCTGAAATCCCGGAAAATGCCTCCGATCTTTCCATCGGCAGTGACGGAAAAATCACGGCGGTAGTTGATGATGAGCTGACTGAGCTTGGTCAATTGACGCTGGCAAGATTTGAAAATCCTCACGGATTGCAGCAGGCCGGAGATGACATTTATTTGGAAACGGATCAATCCGGACCGCCTCTTACAGGAAATCCGGGAACGGAGGGTTTCGGGCAAATTCAAGGAGGTATGCTGGAACGGTCAAATACCGACACGGCCAAGGCCATGAGCAATATGATTGAAGCCCAGAGAGCGTACCAGATTGAAATCGGCATCACCAAAGATCAGGATCAAATGATCGCAGAGGCAATTGCGCTTAGGGGGTAAGTGATGAATAACTGGTTGGATACCAGGGTTTTAAATATTCTTGAAGGCGGACTGGATGGCTTGAGCCTGCGCAATAAAGTGCTGGCGGATAATATTGCCAATGTTGACACTCCGAACTTTAAAAAATCGGATGTCAATTTTGAGGCGGTTCTTCAGGAGGCCATCGGCGAGGATCAGGCTTTGCCGATGAAGATGTCACTCCCCGGGCACCTGCCGGGAGTAGGCGCTTCTGCGGGAACGGTCGTACTCCAGGATAACAGTACGACCATCCGCAATGACGGCAATAATGTGGACGTTGATTTGGAAATGTCCAAGGTAGCGGAAAATACCCTCCATTACAATGCCTTGGCTCAGGCCCTGATTTCCCAGTTCACGATGTTAAAACAGGCGATGAGGGAATAAAAAGGATCTCATAACAGAATGGTGGTAAAAGATGATCAGAGGGCTATATACGGCGGCAGCCGGAATGCTGGCAAATAATCAGCAGAGTGATACGATCGACCAAAATATTGAGAACCTGAAAACACCGGGGTACAGGCAGGCCAGTGAAAAATTGCAGGCCTTCCCCGCTATGCTGGTGGAAAGAATGGAACCTTCGTCAACAGAACCGGTTGTGATGGAAAGGACGCCGATCGGGAGTCTGGGGACCGGAGTTCAGATTGAAAGCGTGATGTATCAGGATGGCCCGGGGATGCTCAGGGAGACAGGAAATCAAACGGATGTGGCGATAACCGCGAGAGGCTATTTTGCTGTTTCCACGCCGGATGGAGAAAGATATACGCGCAGCGGCCATTTTCTTTTGGATTCCGCGGGTGGCCTGCGCACGCCCAGTGGTTGTCCCGTTTTGGGACAAAACGGTCCGGTAGGTCCAATACCGGAAAACTTTGAGATTCGTGAAGACGGAACGATGATCAATAAAGAAGACAATATGGAAGTGGATCGCTTGAGATTGGTGGATATCCCGACAGAGGCCCTGCAGCGGGAAGGAGATACTCTTCTTTTCAGTTCAAGCGAGGGTGTTGTGGATATTCCCGCGGGTGAGGTCAGATTAAAACAAGGATATGTGGAAGAATCAAATGTCAACCTTAATGCTCAGATCGTGAAAATGCTCGAAGTGGTCAGATCATATTCGGCAAATCAGAAAGTGGTTCAGACCAATGATTCACTTCTCCAGAAAGCAGTAAATGAAATCGGCAAACTGGCGTAATTGGAGTAAGGTAATGCGGTGGTCGTAAGGAGGTGCTGGTTTGTCCTATCAGGCAGTCATATTTTCATTGGGGCAGGAAGAGTACGGGGTGCCGATCGAATCCGTACAAGAGATCACCAGGTTAAATGAAATTCATCCTGTGCCGAGTTCCCGATTATATTTTAGGACTGGTCAGTCTCAGGGGAAGCGCTTTGCCTCTGATCGACATGCATCAGAAATTTGGTCATAGCCGGGATGATCGTCCCAAGTTCGCGATTGTCACGGAAATCAATCATAATCTGATTGGGATGGGGGTTGATGAGGTCAAAGAGGTAAGAGTATTCGAACAGATCGATCCTCCTCCGCCCCTGCTCACCGCTCCATTTATCGGCGGGATTATTAATCTGAAAGACAGAATGATTGTTCAGATTATCCCTGAGCGCATTTTTAATGAAGATGAGTTAGGCAAAATCAATACAATGAACGAATGAAGAAATTCCCCTTGATTAAGGGGTAATTTTTTATAAATGGACAGAAAGATATTGGGATGTGAAGATGATGGACCTGGTGAACTATTACCGGCAGTTGTTCTTAATCAGCTGGCCAGCCTTTTGTCTCTTTCTGTCAATCATGATTTTTTTTGTTTATCGGTTTGCTTTGAGGATGAAAGCTTACCGTACCGGAGGCAAAAAGACCAAAGCTCTGATCAGGATGTGGGTCATGACCCTGATCTCACTGGCTGTGATGATTGTTTTTGGAACCATGTTTCTGACTGAACACGGGGAATGGCTGGAAAAGCCGGGCTATATGAAAGGGAAAATCAAAGAGATCAACAGTTCGGGAGAAAAAGCTGTTTTGACGATAGACGGTGCACAAAGCACTTTGGATCTATTTGCCGAAAAAAGTATTCAGGAAAAGCTTAATAAGGGAGATATTGTTGAATTATTCTATATCCCTGGGAAAAAAGTAATATATCAATGCAATTTTTTGACCGAAAAATCCGATTAGCGCATATAATATGGCTATAATGGGCTAATGATATAGGATAAAGAGATTCAGGACAGGGCTCAGGAAAAAACAAAAAATGATGACTGAAATCATATTGACTGATTATGCTATAATGGAATAGAGCTTAACCTTAAAAAAAGCTCAACGAAAGGAGAGTGAAATATTATGCGGATTCTTAAGGTAAATGAGAACACAGTGAGGATTTTTATATCATTTAGCGAGCTTTCAGCAAGAAATATTTCACTTGCCGATTTTTTTCAGCGCTCAGAAAGAACCGAACAGTTCTTTTGGGAGATAATTGGCAAAGCAAGAGAAGAAGTTAATTTTAATCTGGATCAGCCTTTTTGGATACAGGCGACAGTGGCTTCGGATGATGAATTTGTCATTACGGTGATCAAACAGGATGAACAAATTGAGGCCGAAATTAATCATATTATTCAAAATAACTTTAATGACAAGAAAAGTACGCCTAAAGTTTCGGTAAAGACAGCCAATTCGGATTGGGTATATGTTTTTTCCGACTTCGAAGATGTGCTGAATTGTTTAAGCCTGATTCCTGATGTGCCGCAGCTTAGCTCGGCCCTATACAAGTATGAACAGGAATATTTCCTCAGCTTGGGTAAGATGACTTCCTCCAGAAAGAGAAAGATCATGGAAGCGATCCTGGACGAATATGGGGAAGCGATTTTGCTGTCCGATATTTTCCTCAAGGAGCATGGAGAAACCATCATTAGTGAAAATGCGATTTCCAAGCTGAAAAAGATCGTTGAGGACAAGACTGTTATCTAAGCTTTAAACAGTAAGCTATTCCATTGAGCAGCAAAAAAGAACCTCTGATCCTTTAACCGGGATCTGAGGTTCATTAATTTACTGCGACTTTTCAGCCGTTCTGGCAAAAATATCCTTCAATATAAAGTTGCCTGATGCTTTTCAGGCAGGTAAAGCAAATAGTTTGCTTTTTAAAAGAAATAAGGTGATTTTCCTTGCCGCAAAAAAGACATTTTTTTCTGGGGTCTGGTAGAGGAGTCTTGAGATGGACCAGGTTGAAAGCGGTATTTTCTTCAGGTGCTACCATTAATGCTGCCCTCCGATAATCTTGTGTAATATTCAATCTTGAATCTATCAATATATTAAATGATCTGCTATGTCGAAAGCATGAATTTTAAAGAGGATGAAAAAATTTTTCAAAAAGAAGCGTACTCAGTTATGGTATAATGCATTTATTGTGAAAAACAGAGAATAGAACAGGGATCAGGATGTCATACTATAAGGATGTTATTCCAGCTGATTTTTTTAGAACTTGGATATTTTTATGATGCTTTTGAATATGAAATTAATCATATAAACGGATCAAGATCGGAAGAATGAAGTGGAGTGGAACAATTGCGAAGAAAAACAATCAAAATTTTGGCAGTAGTTCTGATGATCCTTGTTGCAGCAGGTACGTTAGGTTACTATTTTGTGTTTACAAAGCAGGACAATAATTTAGATATCGCCGACGACGGTTTTTTAAACAACAGGGTTAGTTTTTTACTGATCGGAGCGGACAAAAGACCTCAGGATCCGGGCTTTAATGCCGATTCCATTATTATGGCCAGTGTTGATCCCCAAAGCAAGATCATTTCCATGCTTTCTATCCCCAGAGATACCAGGGTCCGGCTTTCTGAGGATAACTTTGTCAAGATGAATTCTGTGCCCATGCTGGAGAGTACTTCTGTCCTCATGGACAAAGTGACGGAATTGACCGGTGTGCCCCTGCAAGGGTATATCATGACCAATTTTAATGGCTTTAAATCGATCATTGATACTCTGGGCGGTATTGATCTTTATGTCGAAAAAGATATGTATTATGAAACAGGAGACAACGAGGACGGTTATATCAATCTGAAACAGGGAGAGCAAAGGCTTAATGGCGAGCAGGCTCTGCAATACGCCCGTTTCAGGCACGATGCTCTGGCGGATATTTCCAGGACAGCCAGGCAGCAAAAAGTGCTGAGGGCTGTGGCTGATCAGTTGCTGCAAGTCAAGACCATAACCAGGCTTCCGGCATTAATCGCCCAATTTAAGGCGGCTGTTGAAACCAATCTGAGTTTAACCGATTTGTTGAGGATGGCCAAAGCAGCGGCAGCCTTCGACAGTTCCAATATTGTCGCTCAGACTTTACCGGGAGCATTTCTGGACTATGACGGAATCAGCTATTGGGAGGTTAACCCGGAGCAAACCAAAATTACCGTCCAAAATCTATTCTTGGGGATTACATCGGACAAGGTCATAGATAATGAGGTCATTGATCTGCTTGATCCGGGGATAAAAGCCCATATCAAGGTTCCGGGCAACCCTCAGGACCCCAACAGCAAAAAATCTCCCTCATACCAGGATTTTTTAAAAAATTATCCGCTTCCAAGCGCCACTGAACGTAAAAATGACTGAACAGACGCAAATGAACTGAATAGTTTTTAGGAATATTACGATATAATATTAAGTTCAGTTTATGTTTTTGTTAAACAAGGGGGGAGAAAAACTTGAAAGAAATAATTGCCCATGGGAAGTCCCTGGATGAGATTCGTGCAGAATGGGCAGAAAAGTGGGAATGTCAACCGGAGGACCTTGAACTGGAAGTAAAAGCAAAGCCGGGAATTTTTCATAAAAGTTGGACAGTACGGGTTGTTCTGAACGAACAGGCAGCGGCTGCCCCCCAGGAAACAGAGATCACTTGGGACGGAGAAAAATATAAGATTATCCCCGGTAAAGAGGTCGAAACCATTTATCCGTTTACACCGGCCGGCAGACTAAATCACGAAAATCAGGAATTATTTGAGGAGTATACAGTAACCAGAGGAGATTCTTTGGAGTTTTACCCTTTGATGAGAGAAGGCGGCCTCAAATGGAATCTCCAGGTTTCCCCTGACGGCAGCATGGCCGTTGCTTTTGTCAAACATGACCATGCCGGCAAATATATTTTTGTTGAAGAGATTCCCAATGAATCACGTTTTTATCTTGAAAAATATCTGCGCTGGGAACCATCTGAGGATAGGGGAGAAGTATGGGATGAAGAAAAGCTCAAAGAGGAATTAAAAGAAAATCAGATCATTCACGGAATAAAGCCGGATGCCTGGGCCAGAGTTCTGGCCGTCGAAGGAGCGGCCCAAGTGGTTATTGCGGAAGAAACCCCGGCGGTACCTACGATACACGCAAAATTGGAGGATTATATCGGGAAATCCTCCGACCAAATCAATGATGATGAAAAGATCGACTATTTTGCTTCCAAACTGAAGGTTTGCCAGGAGGGGGATCTCTTGGCCAAAAAAATTCCCGGGCAGGAAGGGACGCCGGGGATGAATATATTTGGGGATATCAGGCCCGTTGAAAAAATGATTGATTTTCAGTTCAAGCGAAAACAAAAGCAGAACGTTTGTTTTTCCGAAGATGGGCTGGAAGTCAGGGCCGCCTGTACAGGCACCCCGAAAAAATCTGACAATTACACGTATCATGTAGAAAATGTTTATATTCTGAATAATGATGTTGATCTAACGACGGGAAGCGTAGATTTCCCCGGGAATGTGATGATTAACGGAAATGTGCAGGAAGGACTTCATGTTTGTTCAGGAGGGACAGTCAGCCTTCAGGGGTCGGCCTCTAATGCGGTGATCAAAGCAGGGAGCGGGCTTTTAGTGAAAAATAACATTATTGCCAGCAAGATCATTGTCGGGGAGAAATATGTTTCACGCTCTCAGTACATAAAATTACTCAAAGACCTGACTGAAGACCTGGAGGATTGCGTCACCCAGGTGGAACAAATTGAAAGCAGCGCGGCAGGCAGAAATGTGCCGATTGGGCAGTTATTAAAAATTGTGCTGGAAAAGAATTTCCGGACTCTTCCCAAAAAAGCGGAGGAAGCGGAAAAGAGCCTGGCTGCGCAGGATGAACAGATGTCCGATAAAGAACTTGATATTGCCATAAAATCGATCAAGCATTTTGTGGTGGGAACCGGGCCTTTGCAAATGAAAAGTTTAACTTTCCTCAAAAGCTCATTCAAAGTTGTGGAAAATTTTGTGAAAATGGTCACCGATGTTGTTGCGGAGAATATCGTTTGTGATGTCAATTACGTCCAAAACTCCGACCTGAAATGTGCAGGGGATTTTGTCTGCAGGAAAGGTGTATATAATTCTACAATTAATGCAGAGGGCAAAGTTGATATTTTAGGAGTTTGCAGGGGCGGGGAAATATTCTGCGGCCAGGATGCCTATTTTAAGGAGCTGGGCGGGTCAAACATCAGCGCGACAGTCATTCGGGCCAACAAACAGAGTAAAATCAATGTTGATTATTGCAATTCAAATGTGATTTTTTACAGCGGCAAAGAGATCATCAGAATAGATGAAGATGTTCAAAAATTAAGTATTTATCGAGAAAACGGACTGCTCAAAGCAGATAAGCTGAAATGGGACAAGCAATCGTAAAACCACTTTTACCGGAAGCAGCGGTGATTTTTGAATACCCGCTGCTCTTTTTTTTATCAAGGCAGGATCACAAAGCTGAGGGCCGGAAGGAATATTTACCTGTCTATTGAAAAATAATGAGATAAGGATAAAAGCAAACCAATCTCTCCGGAGAAAAAGGAGGAAAGCGTTTGAAGAACAACCATATTGCTCAGATTGTCCGAGAAACGGCAGTCCTTGCAGATCAGGGGTATTTGATCGTGAGAGCCCAGTCAAATCAAAAATGGAGTGTCAGGTTGAATAACGGAAAGATTGAGAAAATGACCGTAGATCACGATCAAGGAATGGGTGTGCAGGCATGGACAAAAAACGGAACCAGCGGCTTTGCCTGTGAAGACAGGATAACCCGGGAAACCGGGACGGTACTGGTGAGGAGGGCCTGGGAGCTTGCCGAGCAAAATGAAAGATATCAAGGAGAAAAAAATAAAAATATTTTCTTGGCCCCTTTGGTCAATGAGGGACTGGATGTTCATGGCGAAAGCGGTTTTGACAACATAACCCCTGAACAGATCATCGAAAAAACTTCCCAAATTCATCAAAATCTTTTAAACGGGACCTGTCTGAGCAAAGGAACGGTGTCCTGGCAAACAAATTATTTCCAGGTGGAAGACCACTGGTGGATAGGAAGATCCGACGGCAGTCTGGTCTCTTATACAGTGCCTCGTTCGGTCATCATCCATATAGGAACGGTCAAGGCAGATGGGCAGGTTCAAAGTATGCAGGTTCATCGCAGTGCTGCGGGACCGGATCTTTTGAGCTCTGAGCTTGACGATCGGATTTTGGAGAGAAGGGCGTATAACCGGGCGGAATTTGCTTTAAGGGTATTGCAGGCAGGCACAATTTCAGCGGGAAGCTATCCCCTGGTCATTGATTACGGTTTAGCGAAGGGACTGGCCCATGAAGCATTTGGTCATGCTGTGGAATCAGATCTTTTGCAGCAGTCGGTACTGGGAGAAAAGGGAAAGCTGCGCAAAAATCTGAAAATTGCCCCGGAAACTGTGGATATTGTTGATGGTCCGCTCCTTAATGATTGGGCTGATCAGCCTTATTCCGCCAATGGGATACCCAGAAAAAATGTCTATATTGTTCAAAAGGGCGTCCTCAGGGAGCAATTAGGAGATATTTTCAGCGGAGAAACCGGGGAAGGAATTGTCTCGGATGCCGCGAGGACGGAAGATTATGCTTCCATACCCTTGCCCCGCATGACGAATATCAGATTAATCATTAACAATACAGTTGAGCTGAAGCACAGTGAAGATCTCTTTGAGGAGATCAGATCATTGCAGGAAGTAATGCAGAAAAACAAGCTGCTGGAAGAAAAGGATCACCTGCTTCTTTTAGGCTACAGAGGCGGGCAGGTGAATACCAAAACAGGGGATTTTGTTTTCCAATGTGACGGAATCGTCAATCTGGCCGATCCCCGGCTGACCATATATAAGCCGACCATTTTCAGCGGCAGGATATTGTCGGCTTTAAAGGCACTGAAAGCGGGAGTGGGAGAAGAGGTATTCGATGCCATCGGAACCTGTGGTAAAGGCGGCCAGTCTGTTCCTTCAAGCGGGGGCAGCAGCAGTTATGTTCTGTTAAACCGTGATGAGCAGATCCGTCTGGGAGGTGACGCGAACAAATGACCAATAATCTCGTGAATCAATTGAACGATGTTCTTACTGCCGGGCAAAAACATTCGACAGGGCGCGGAGCAAGGATCAGGGAATGGAGAACGAATATCAGCGGGGAAATGGTCTTGTCTGCCGGAATAAAAAATAATATCCCGGGCAGTATTTATACTCCTCCTTCTTTAAAAAGCATCCAACGGGGAAATGTTTATATTGTCTGGAATGATGGCAAGTGCAGTTATGGGACCGTGGAAAGTATCTTTCAAAATAAAGGGTTTGACTGGGAAAAACAGCTTGATTACTGGAGAATGGCGGCATTTGAAGACATTTACATTGCGGGTGTGCCTCAGCCTCAACCCATACCGGAGGTCAAGGTAGAGAACAGATCAATTCGTGAGCTGATTGATGATGATCATGAACCTGTTTTTGCCAGGCTGCAGGAGATCCTGGACAGATGCCCGGCCGGTGTTCATCTCAATGCCAACATCATGTGTTCGGCAGGAATGAACTATGTTCAATCCTCAACAGGCCTGTCCGTTGCATATCCGGATACCGCATATGCTCTTTCCTGGTCCTTAGACAGTATTGTGGGGAACGGGTTTGCGCAAAGACGGCCGGTGACGGAAAAAGAAATAGCCGGCTTATGGGGAGACAGCATTCGGATGAACGAAGCCTTTCAAAGCAGAGGGAACCCGGTTGGAGTTGAGACAGCCGTCATCTTCACCCCTTCTGTAACAGGACAGTTTCTAGCCCAATATATTATGGCTAATTTTAACGGAGAAAGCGTTTTGGAAGGGCAAAGCAGGTTTTCCAGGGAACAGTTCAGGGCAGGGGAACAAGTTTTCAGCAGCGGCCTGGAGCTGGAGATCAATCCTCTTCTCCCGGAAAGATGGGGAAGCTATCCTCTGACATCCGAGGGTATTCCGGCATGCAGAACACCATTAATCCAGAACGGGGCTTTAAACTCTCCTTTTTTAACCGTGAAAAACGCCCAAAGATGGGGGACGGAGCCAACGGCATTACCGGCGGGAGGAGCAGGGCTTATCCTGAAGCACCGGCGGACAGGAACCTGGCAAGACGTCCTGAAAAAGATTGATGATGGGGTAATCGTCCATTCCATTTTAGGGCTGCACACCCAAAACCCTGTTACAGGGGAATACTCACTTTCTGCTCCCTGCAGTCTCAGAGTAATAAGGGGGGAGATTACCGGGAAGGTGGATATCAAGATCAGCGGCAGCTTCTGGGAGATCTTGAAGAGCGAAGAGACAGAAACGGCTTCTTCCGATCTTTACAATTATCCTTATCTGATCACGAAAACCGGAGCTGAAGCCTTGTAAGCAATTGGAATGAGGAAAAGAGGTATGGTCAGTGCTTGATTTGCATGTACATTTGTTAGGTCACCTGGAAAGAACAGGTTCTCAGGAAAACATTCGCGGTTTTTTAGATAAAGCGGTTGAAGCCGGCCTGTCTGAGATAGGCTTTACAGACCATGATGATTATTTTGATCATCTTGATTTTGGTCTGATCAGGGAAGTGGCGGCAGAGTATCCTCATCTGAGGGTCAAGGTTGGTTTGGAAGCGGATTATCGGGAAGGTGAGGAGGGACGGATAAAAAGTCTTTTATCCCGGTTTGATTTTGATTATGTGATCGGTTCGGTTCATGAAATCAGAGGATGGCTGTTTGATATGCCGCAAGAGGAGCAGGCACACTATATCAAGGAGCCGGACAGGATGTATAAAGACTATTTCCGGCTTCTTGAAAAAGCGGCCCGCAGCGGCTTATTCCAGATTATCGGCCACCTGGACCTGATCAAAATATTTGGGGTCAGGCCGAAAACAGATGTCAGGGAACTTGCCGCCGGAGTCTTGGATGCCGTGCAGGAATCGGGGTTAGCTGTGGAAATCAATACCAATGGCAGGTATAAGCCGGTAGGAGAATGGTATCCGGAACAGAAACTGATCGAGGAAGTGATCAGGAGGAATATTCCCCTTGCTCTAGGTTCAGATGCTCATGTCCCTGAAAATGTCGGCAGGGATATTCAAGAAGTCGCCGCTCTGCTCAGAAAAATGGGAGTGGGCCAAATCGTCAGCTTTGACCGGGAAAAAAAAATTCTGATCAATTTATAAAATGATTGCGGTTCCCTGTATAAAAAGAGCGCAAGAAGATCATAATAGAAAATGTGTTATTCTTACATAAATGAGGATTTCTTACTAGCTTGTTCGGAATAACACAAACGAAGAGATTTTCTTTAGGGAGATGCAAATCATGATTGAAAAATGCCGTTCCTGTGGATTTGAACATGGTGACCTGACGAGAGTTGTTTTTCGCCGGAATCATGTCAGCAACCGGATGCTGCCGTACTGTATGTGCTGTATGCGGAGGCTTTATAAAGTTCCTTACAGGCCGGACCGGGAATTGGATATTTAATTCCCCGAAAAGTTAAAGATCAGGCAGGATATTCAATAAAAATTGGAGTATTTATGAAAAAAAGGAGAATGAATAAAAAAATTATTCTTGCCTTTTCCTTTTCTCTTTGATATAGTTGCACTTGAAAAAGAGGAGAAAGGGAGGTTTTTGATATGGCATACGTAATTACAGACGATTGCATCAGCTGCGGGGCTTGTGTTGATGAATGTCCCGCCAACGCGATCAGCGAAGGTGACAGCAAATACGTTATTGATGCTGATTCTTGCGCAGATTGCGGCGTTTGTGTTGATGCATGTGCAGCTAACGCAATTGTTGAAGGTTAATTCAATTCTCCCTTGGGAAGGATCGTAGAGGATGCCTTCCCTTTTTTTGTGCAAAATTTGTTGACGGGTTAAGTGTAGAGGAATATAATTTATTAAGAATTAAAATAATTTTTAGAATAGAAGATCACAAGATAATAGTTATTATAATTAAATGTATTGATTCAGGCGGTATTTTAAGAACGGAGAAGGGATTTCTATGAATGCAGTTGAGATTCTTAAGGGATTAAAGAGCAGAGGAGTAAGGTTTACTCCCCAAAGGCAGGCGATATTGGAATATCTTCTTTCAACACATTCTCACCCTACTGCCGAGGAAATCTATAAAGAGGTCAAAGAGAAATTTCCGGGAGTGAGCCTGGGGACGATATACAATACCCTCAATATGCTCAAGGAACACAGGTTTATCCTGGAATTGCCCTGTGGCGATATGTCAAGCAGGTTTGACGGTAATCCGGTCAACCACTATCACGTGATGTGTTCTAACTGCGGAGTAGTGGTGGATTTTCACGTTTCCTTGATTGATATGGATGATCTGGTTTCCAGAGAAACCGGGTTTAAAGTCGATACCCATAACTTGGTGTTTTATGGGTTGTGCCCAGAATGCCGGAAAAAATAATGGTTTATTCTACATATTTCATGAAAGAGCCTGGCGGGCTTTTTATTTTTTGGTGGAACACATGTTTAAAAGATTAGTTTTAATCATCATTAGTCTATTTGCCTTATCCCTTTTTTCTTTATGTGTTTCATGGCATAATGACCCGGAAGTCGAGCTGTATTCAGACAGCGGTGTCAGTTCCTTTTCCAGACTGGCCCAGGATCTAAGCGGCAAATGGAGTAAATATTCAAGTATAAAAGAAGCTTTTCTGGCCCAAAACGATGCTGGTGATGAGAGCACTAACCTTATGGACAGGCTTTCCGGAGAGGATAGTATTGTCCTGCCTTCCAGCGGAGAATTCAAAGTTGTGGCTAAACAGTTTAAGGTAAACAGCAAATGGGGGGCCAGAAACTCTATTTTAGCTTTGGACGGGGTCTATGGTAAGGTAAGAGTTTACTTAAACGGAATTAACCATGTCAATGTCATTGGCGAGTTTGATGGATATGGTGAGACACATAATCTGGAGATTCAGCCCTCAAGGTTTGATTATGGAAAAACCAATACACTCTTTATTGAAACAATAAGAGGCGGCGCGGCAAATCATCAGGCTTTAGAAAGCATTTTTTCGCCAACGGCAAAGATCACGGGAAAAATTATCTTGGAGGCAGTTACGGAAACAAGTATAGATCTTGAACATACCTCAGTTGACTTTGAGCCGGGGAAAAAACAGCTCCTGGTCAATGCGATGTTATGGCATCATGAATCCTTGCAAAACGGCCCCTGGGTTTTAGAAGGAAAGCTGATCAGGGATAAGACTGTTGTTGCTCAATGCTTGCTGCCTTTGGCGTCCGACGGCAGTTACAGGCAAAAAGCAGGTCTTGTTTTTGATCTGCCTGAGGTTTCCCTGTGGAGTCCGCTTCAGCCGGAACTTTATGAGCTGGATCTGACAGTGTCCAATGCAATGGGAGATCAGGACAGCATCCAATTCCCGGTCGGCTTGAGAACGGCGGAAGAAAAAAACGGCAAGATTCTTTTAAATGGTTCTCTCTGGAATGTTCAGGGGATAGCCTTAACGCCTGGGCAGGAATCAGAGCTCCGGCACAGTAAAGGACAAAAGGCCTGGCTGGCCGAACAAAAGAAAAATGGGTTCAATATGATCTACTTTGTCGATCAGTTCCCCGATGAGAGCTGGCTTTCTTCCGCGGATCAGATCGGGATGGGAATATGGGCCGAACTGCCTGCGGGCCGGATTTTTTCCAAGCAAGAGCTTGAACAGGAAAGCCTGGAGATTTTTGTCGGCAGGGCTCGGCAGCATCCTTCCCTGCTTGCCTGGACAATCATCAAAGGGCTGGATGGTACCGAGGAAGAAAAAGACGGGATTAATGAGCGGAAACAACTTGTCGAGCCGGCGCCCGTCTTTGCTCTGGATTTTAGGGCCGGGGGGATGAGGCAGGAAGGGATTGAGACAGTGAACGCCGGAAATCAAACCTTGAGCGGGGCTTGGGGAAGTATTGCACCGGTGAAGGAAGCGGATCAGAAAAATCATTGGCCTCAGGAAAGGCTTACGGCGATAATCTGGGCTTTGATCAGTATTGTGGTTGCTTTTCAAGGCTTGCGCTCAGTGAATTGGAGATATAAGGAATTGGATAATGGGAATCCAAAAAGAAAATTGCGCAGGGCGTTTTTTTGGAGCGCAATCGGGTTTATCTGCAGGATGTTTACACTCGCCGCAGTGATGACTGATTTGATATTCAGAATTCCCCAGCCTTTAAATTTCTGGCTGCAGGAGGAATTTACTTTTATTGGAGCTTTGCAGTCTCAGCAGCCTTTATTGCTCATCTTGACCACAGGGCTGCTGCTGGCCTTGTGCCGGTTGCTGCAGGTTGGTGTCGCGGCTCCCGCTTTCCCGGGCAGCCCGGAGGCCCTGAGCCTTACCTGCTGGCTGGAACGAAGATATGTATGGTTCCCGTTGGTCGCTGTTTTATGGGTCCTGTTATTCTGGAATCTTCCCATCTATGTGCCGGCAGCGGTCTATGTGCTTCTGACCGTGATCGCATTCCCGATCAGATTTAGAGATTGCAGGCGGATTGGGGCCAAATACCGCTGTCTCTTCCTTGTTCCTTTACTCGGAATATTGTTGGCCATCTTTGGGGCGGCTTGGAACTATTCTGATTTCCTGTATCTTTACAGAATCTTCATGGGTTAAAAGTATTCAATATTATAGCGTATTGGGCCAGGCTGGCAGTTTGATTCTTATCAGGCCATAATCTATAATATAAGAATATGATCAAAACAACAGAGAAGGAGGATCATCATGATCACGAAGGAAATGGTTATCGGGCAGGTTCTTAGAGAATATCCTGAAACAGCTAGATTTTTCCTGGAACTTGGAATGCATTGCTTAGGCTGCCCTTCAGCAACAATGGAGAGTGTTGAAGGCGCTGCTTTGACTCATGGTAAAGACCCTGACGAATTGGTTGCCGAGCTGAACAAAGCTATAGCCGAGAACTAATCCGGACAGGAGTTAAGGCTCTTTTGAAATGTGAGAAAAGATTTTGCATTTTGAAGTACACCCCGAATAGCAGTTGGTTTTTATCCAATATTTGGGGTGGGCTTCATCTTGTGGACTCTTTTCTTTTTTGATCAGGATTGCTATGATTAAAGAGAGGAAAAACACAGGTAAAGAATCCGGGGTGATGATGTTGTACGGACTGGTCCTGGAGGGCGGCGGAGCGAGAGGTTCATATCAGATTGGGGCTTGCCGGGCTCTGAGCGAAATGGGATATGATTTTCAAGTTGTTGCAGGGACATCAATAGGCGCTTTGAACGGAGCAATGATTGTTCAGAATGAATTAGAGAAGGCTTATGAACTCTGGTATAATATCAGCCCTTCCCAGTTGTTTGATCTTGACGAAGAGAAACTGGAAAAGATTTTAAACAGGGAAATCACGCAAGACAGTCTTTTGTATGTGATGAAACAGGCCAGGGACATCATCTCCCAAAAAGGGCTGGATATCAGCCTGATTAAGGCTTTTTTGCAAGAGAATATTAATGAATCCAAATTGCGTTCTTCCAAGATAGAATTTGGCTTTGTCACGGTTTCTCTTTCCGATAAAAAGCCTCTGGAGCTGTATCTGGAGGATGTTCCCAAAGGCAAACTGACCGAATATTTATTTGCCAGCGCTTATTTGCCGGCGTTTAAACGGGAAATGATTGACGGAAAGCATTTTTTGGACGGAGCTTTTTATAACAATCTCCCGATCAGCATGGTAACCCGCAAAGGAATGAAGGATGTCATAGCCATCAAGACCAACTCGCTGGGGATTGTCCAAAAAAAAGAACTTGCCGGTCAACACATCGTTTACATCCAGGCTAATGAAAATCTGGGCCGGACTCTGGATTTCAGCAATGCCCGGGCCAGAGAAAACCTTCAACTGGGGTATTATGACGCCTATAGGACCATACGTGGTCTGGGCGGGAAAAAGTATTATCTGACCTTAAAAAATAACGAAAAATATTTTTTTGAATTTCTTTACGCCATCGAAGAAGAGAGTGTGGTCAGGGTAGGGGAAAGCCTGGGGCTGGCAGATATGCCTTACCGGAGGATTTTGTTTGAGCAGATTATTCCAAGGCTGGCCTATTTATTTGAGCTGAAAAAAGGATCGATGTATGAAGATATTGTGATCGCTGCAATGGAAGTTCTCGCTGAGGAATATGGATTGGAAAGATTCACGATTTACTCCTTTGCGGGAATGCTGGATGAGGTGAGAAGAGCTTACCGTCTGAGGCCTTTTAACGGCGATCTCCAGGAACTGAAAAAGGTTCCGCTCTTTTGGAAACAAGGAACAGTTTTGTCAAAGAAGATGAGAAATATGCTGATCCGGCAAATCGTATTCGGACTGTTTGAAGGACGACTGAAACAGGATTAGCTCATTCTTAAATACCAATACGCAAAAAAGCAGGACTAATTTCCTGTTTTTTTATTTTTTTTCAGCCGGAAGAAGGATTTAGCAAAAGAATAAAGAATATAGTGGTGACAAGTGGAGTAAAGTGGTTGGCAAATTGGCTTTAGTGGAGTGAGTAATGATGTTTATGGGGGAATACCTCCATACAATCGATAATAAAGGCAGACTGATTGTGCCTGTTAAATTTCGGGAGTCTTTGGGTGATCATTTTATTGCCACCAAAGGCTTGGATAATTGTTTGTTCATCTTCCCCCTGAAGGAATGGAAAAGCTTTGAGGAGAAGCTCAAACAACTGCCGATTTCCCGGCCCAATGCCAGATCCTTTGTCCGCTTCTTTTTTTCCGGGGCCGCAGAATGTGAATTGGATAAACAGGGCAGAATCTTATTGCCGGCAAACCTTCGTGAATATGCTTCTCTGGATAAAGATGTCATTTTGGCCGGGGTAATGAACAGGATTGAAATATGGGACAACAGCAGATGGAAGGATTACAGTTCCAATGCGGAGGATCATTATGCCGAAGCCGCCGAGTCTCTGGTGGACCTTGGTATTTGAGATAGGAGATGGCTGGCTTGGCCTTTGAGCATACAAGTGTTCTGCTGAAAGAAACCGTCGATTCTGTTTTGACAAAAGCAGATGGAACATATGTTGACTGTACATTCGGCGGTGGAGGCCATTCCCGGTTACTCCTGGAGAAACTGTCGGATCAGGCAAAATTGATTGCCTTTGATCAGGATGAAAAAGCATATTTAAATGCCCGGTGCAGATTTGCCGGGGACAAAAGAGTGATCTTTTTCCGCAGAAATTTTGTTCACATGGAAAATACTTTAGATACGGAAGGGCTCCTTCCGGTAACCGGAATCATGTTTGATCTTGGTGTTTCATCTCCTCAGCTTGATGAAGCTGAACGGGGATTCAGCTATAGGCATGACGCACCTTTGGATATGAGAATGGACAGATCGGCAGAATTCAGCGCCGCTGAACTCGTCAATGGCTGGGATGAAGCCGAGCTGACGAGGATAATCAGAGCCTATGGGGAAGAAAAATGGGCTTCCCGTATTTCCAAGTTTATTGTCGAAGCCAGAAAAGAACAAGAAATCAAGACAACCGGCAGGCTGGTGGAAATCATTAAAGCGGCTGTTCCGGCAGGCGCCAGGAAAGAAGGACCCCATCCGGCAAAAAGAACGTTTCAGGCGTTAAGAATTGCTGTGAACAGAGAATTGGACGTCCTTGCCGAGGCTCTCGATCAGGCGCTCAGATGTCTTGATTCGGGAGGCAGGCTGGCCGTGATCACTTTTCACTCTCTTGAGGACAGGACGGTAAAAGAAAAAATCCTGGAGTGGCTGGGCAGATGCACTTGTCCTCAAGGATTCCCGGTCTGTACATGCGGAGCCAGAGCTCAAGTGAAACAGATTACCCGAAAACCGGTCATTCCCTCAAATGAAGAGATAGAGAACAACCCTCGCTCACGCAGCGCAAAATTAAGGGTGGTGGAAAAAATTTGAGGTCTAAAGATAAGGGGAGAAGAATACCATGTTAATGGCACAGAGAAAATTTGAGTACAGCACTCCAAATGAATATCAGAGCTATCCTGAGGAGCTTTTTGATCTCAGGCCGAACCGGACCAAAAAGATAAAAAGCGCGCCGAAGAAAAAAGCCTCCACGGCTATTGGGCTTAAAAGCTTGTGCATGATGATTACCGTTGTGACGATCTTCGGATTAATCGGTGCCAAAACGATACATACAACTGTCGTTAAAGGGGCGGAATTAAAGGCGATTCAGAAAGAGATAGACACTCTGAGCGCGGAAAACACTATGCTGCAAATTGAAAAGGATAAGCTCAGCTCTGTATCGAGAATTGAAAAAGCGGCCTTGGCCATGGGGATGGAAAAGCCACAAGGTACAATTTTTATCGCGAGTAATCTGATTAAGCCTGCAAATACGGCAGGGGTAGAAAATACTCAGCAAAACATAGCAACCCCGGCACCTGAAGCACCTAATACCTTAGCAAGCATTTTCAAAGCCTTTACCAGCTTTTTCGCTATAACCCAGAGATAAGCTATTGAGTAAATCTACCCCGAAACAGGGGGTAGATTTTTTATGATCCAATACGTTCGTATGCATAAAAGAATAGTGTTCCTCTTTGCAATATGTTCGATATTTCTACTGGTGTTGGTTGTCAGACTTGGCATCGTTCAGTTAAGAGATGGGCCGTTTCTAAAGGGAATTGCAGATGACTATCACTTTCGGGGAGTGCCTGTTGCGCCGAAAAGAGGCAATATCGAAGACTGCAATGGCAATGTTCTGGCGATGAGTGTCAGCACTCAAACTGTTTATGCAATTCCGGCTGAAGTAAAAAAATCCGGCCGCGGTGATGAAATCGCAGATAAGCTTGCCAAAATTCTCGGGGAAAACAAGGAGGACATTTTAAAGAGGATCACCAAAAGATCTTCCTTGGAGTATGTAAAAAAGAAGATTCCTGCGGAAAACGCAGCTGAAATCAAGCAGGCCAACCTGCCCGGAATTGGGGTAGTCGAAGATAGCAGCAGGTATTATCCCAATCAGACCCTAGCCGCTCATATTTTAGGATTTGTCGGAATTGACAGTCAGGGACTTGAAGGGATAGAATTTTCTAGGAATAAAGAGCTGACCGGGATTGCCGGGAGTATTCTCACAGAGTATGAAGCAAACGGCATTGAGATGCCCAATGCTTTGCAGCAGTATGTGGACCCGATTCAGGGCAATACGGTAAAATTAACGATTGACAAAAATATTCAGGCTTTTGCCCAAAGAGAATTAGATCAGCTCATGTCCGGTCAGGGACAAAATATGGAAGGCAAAGTGCCCAAGAGTGCTTCGATTTTGGTGATGGAGCCCTCTACCGGAAGGATGCTGGCGATCGCAAGCGCACCCACTTTTGACCCGAATAACTACAAGGATGCCGACCAAAGCACCCGCAGAAATGCAGCCATTCAGAATGGCTATGAACCCGGCTCGACATTCAAGATTATCACCCTGGCAGCGGCTCTTGAAGAAAAGGTGATCAGTAAAGAGGAGCGTTTTTATGACTCGGGCTCTTATACTGTTCTGGGGAAGAATATCCACTGTTGGAAAAGCGGAGGACATGGCAGCCAGACCTTCACTGAGGTTGCGGAAAATTCCTGTAACCCGGGATTTATTGAAATGGGGCAAAGGCTGGGTACGGGTAAGTTTTATCAATATTTGACAGCGTTCGGTTTTGGAGAAAAAACGGGGATTGAAATGTCCGGCGAGGCAACCGGTATCCTCCGCAATAAAAAGAAAGCTACGGCCTTGGATCTGGCGACAATGTCCATCGGGCAGACCAATAATGTCACTCCGATCCAACTGCTGACCGCGGTAAGTGCGGTGGCCAACGGTGGAGTCCTGATGAAGCCTCAGCTTGTTCAGGAAATCATCAATCCACAGGGAGAGGTCGTCGTTCCTTTCGCCAAACAAGAGGTTCGGCGTGTAATCAGTAAAGATACCGCAAAATTGGAAAGAGAGATTCTGGAATCAGTAGTGACGAATGGAACCGGGCGCAGAGCTTTTTTGCCGGGATACAGAGTGGCGGGCAAGACAGGCACGGCGCAGAAAGTAGCGAATGGCTCCTATGTGCAGGGAGAATATATTGCCTCCTTTATCAGCTTTGCACCGGCGGATAATCCACGCTTGGCAATTCTGGCCGTTGTAGACGGGGTTTCATTTTATGGCGGTACGGTCGCTGCCCCGATCGTCCAGTCTGTGATGCTGGATTCTCTGAAATATTTGGGAGTAAAACCCGATATGGGCGCCCCTCTCACCCCAAAGCCTCTGTATGGGGTAGAGTTTCCTATCATTAAAAAAGCAGCTGAGGTTCCTTCTGTTTTAGGGCAGCCGCTGGCCGACGCCCAGGAAGCTTTGAAAAAAGCGGGGTTTCAGGTCATGACCGAAGGCAGCGGAAATACGGTGATCGATCAAATTCCTCATGCCGAGGCCAGTGTTGAACAAGGCTCCTCCATTCTTCTTTATCTGGGTACGGAGGCGGGGAAACAAACACTTGGCTCGTGGTGGCGGGAAATTGACGAAGATGTTGAAGCGATAGAATCAATCGGCCCAAGAATACCGCTCAATGAAAATGAGAATAAATAGAATGAGGACTAAAAAATGGAATCAAACCTCATGAATAGGATTGAACCCGGAATGAACGCGGGCATGGCCCCTAATAAGAAAGGATGATGAGGTTGCCGGAGAAAAACAATACTCTGCAGAGCATATCGGACCAAATTGCTGGAGCAACCTCCAGAGGAAATTTGCAGGTCGGGATAACCGGAGCAAAGATGGACTCCCGCAAGGTTATTCCGGGGGACATTTATATCTGTATTCCGGGTTTTCATGCTGACGGGCATGATTTTGCCGAGGCTGCGGTCAAGGCCGGGGCTGCCGCTTTAGCAGTGGAACGGTACTTGCCTCTGGATGTCCCCCAGATCAAGGTAAGGAATATCCGGCAGACGGCGGGCAAGATTGCCGCGGCGGTTTTCGGTTATCCTTCCCAAAAGCTTGAATTGATTGGGGTAACCGGAACAAACGGTAAGACCACGGTCACCCATCTCATCGAAAGCATTGCGCAAGAGAACGGCAAGAAAACCGGACTGATCGGAACTCTTGGTTCAAGAATCGGAAACAGGGGGATACCCGGGCAGCATACGACACCGGAGTCGGCAGAAATTCAAGATCTTTTGAACCAAATGGTTGAAGAGGGCGTGAATACCGCGGTCATGGAGGTTTCCTCACATGCCCTGGATTTAGGCAGAATTGTCGGCTGCCGGTTTGACACTGCGATTTTTACGAATCTGACGCAGGATCATCTGGACTATCATCAAAGCATGGAAGAATATCTCGCCGCCAAGGGGCTGCTTTTTGCGCAAATGAGCGGAGAAAAGCCCGGGCAGAAAGCCATACTCAATGCTGATGACCAGGCTTCGGAATATTTGATGACCAAAACATCCTGCAGGGTTGTGACATACGGCATCGAAAAAAAAGCAGATTACCAAGCAGAAAAGATCGTGCTTTCAGATAAAGGGATATATTTTGACTTGGTCTACAAGAAGATCCGGGAAAAAGTATTTTTCGCGACTCCCGGAAAGTTCAGCGTCTATAATGTCCTGGCTGCTTATGCCTGGGCTTTGGACAATGGCTATGAATCGGAAAAGGTTCAAAAGGCATTATGCAATTTGCAGGGTGTACCCGGTCGTTTTCAAAGTATACGGAAGGGTCAGCCTTTTTTGGTGATTATCGATTATGCCCATACCCCCGATGGGCTGGAGAATGTCCTTAGTACCGCCAGGGAAATTACGGGCCGAAGGCTGATTACTGTATTCGGCTGCGGAGGGGACCGGGACAGGGGCAAGAGGCCCCTCATGGCCGAAGCGGCATCCGGGTGGAGCGATTATGTGATTGTCACCTCAGATAACCCGAGAACCGAAGATCCGGAAAAAATTATCGGGGATATCCTGCCGGGAATGGGCAAGGTGGATTATGAGGTGATTGTTGACCGGCGCCGGGCGATTCACAGGGCCTGTACTATGGCCGGTGAAGGGGATACTGTACTTATTGCCGGAAAAGGGCATGAAGATTATCAGATTATCGGAACAAGCAAAATCCATTTCGATGACAAGGAAGAAGCAAGCGCGGCACTAAGGAGCAAGGGTTATGCTGGATAGCGCGAAGATCGCCGTACTGCTTAACGGCAGGCTTTACGGCTCGGAGAAAGCAGTGTTTCATCGCTGTACGGCGGACAGCCGTCAGGTTAAAGGCGGGGAAATGTTTATTGCTCTGGCCGGTGAAAAAACGGACGGGCATAAGTATATCGCGCGTGCTTTGCAAAGCGGGGCAGCTATTGTCCTTGCCGAAGAAAAACGCTTGCGGAGGGAAGGAGTCCCCGTTCTGCCGGAAAAGAGCTCCATCATCGCTGTCGAAGACTCTCTCAAAGGATTGCAGCAGTTGGCGGCAATATGGCTGAAGGAGATCGGGGCCAGAGTGATCGGGGTAACCGGCAGCAATGGAAAAACAACGACTAAGGATATGGTGGCCGCTGTTCTGGGAACAAAGTTCAGAGTACATAAAAATGCGGGCAACCTGAATACGGAGATCGGTTTGCCGATGACTGTTCTTGGAGCGCCAAGCGATACTGAGGTTATGGTCCTGGAGATGGGCATGCGCGGCCTGGGTCAAATCAAAACCCTTTGTGAAATCAGCTGCCCCTGTGCTGCGGTGATCACCAATATCGGCGCGACCCACCTTGAATTGCTTGGTTCCCGGGAAAATATAGCCCGGGCCAAGTGGGAAATCGTGGAGAGCCTGCCGGAAGAAGGAATCGCAATTCTCAACACGGAAGACAAAATCAGTATGGAAAAAGCTGCTTCTTATCACGGGAAAACACTGTTCTATGGAATTGAAGGCAAATTTGGCCGGCCGGACCTCTGGGCGGAAGAGATCATCCCAAGCGGGGATACCGGAACGACTTTCCGGGCCCGCTACAAGAAAGAGAATGTCCTTATCCGGCTGCCCCTGCCCGGCAAACACAATGTTTTGGACGCGCTGGCCGCTTTAGGGGCGGGACTCCTGAACGGGGTCAATTTAGAATCAGGCTCGCAAGCTTTGGAAGGACTTCAGATTTCAGCGATGCGCCTGGAAATCTTGCCCGGCTGTCATCAAAGTATCATCATCAATGATGTTTATAATGCCAATCCGGCCTCCGTGAAAGCCTCTCTGGCTGTGCTTAAGGAACGAGGCGGGGCAAAGACGGTCGCTGTTTTAGGTGAAATGTACGAGCTGGGGGCAGCCTCGCAGTCCGGGCACAGGGAAGTGGGAGTTGAGGCGGCCGGGCTGGGAGTGTTAGAATTGGTGACAGTAGGGAAACTGGCGGAAGAAATCGCGGCCGGGGCCCTGCAAAATGGTTTTCTCCCTTCCAGAATCCATATTTGTGAGGATTGTGCGGAGGCGGTCACCGCAACCAAAAAAATCATTGATTTGTTGGGGGCCGGCACATGGGTGTTGATAAAAGGTTCCCGGGGTATGCATATGGAAAAGATCAGCAATGAGCTGAAAACAGATAATAAGCTGTAAAGAGAGGAAAGATCATGCCGGAAAAGATCTTTTGGGCCGTGGGAATTGCCACCTTGGCCAGCCTGATTGCCGGGCCGTTTTTCATCCCGTTACTGCGAATCCTCAAATTTGGGCAGAGTATTCGTGATGAGGGGCCAAAATCCCATTTAAAAAAAGCCGGAACTCCAACAATCGGAGGTCTGATTTTCCTGGTGGGGATCACTGTTGCAGTCCTTATTGCGGCGGCAAAACCCATATCTCCTGTTATCTGGATATCTCTTCTGGCCATGCTGGGATTTGGCTTAATCGGATTTTTAGATGATTTCATTAAGGTGCTGAGACATAGAAACCTTGGTTTGCGCGCCTGGCAGAAGCTCGCGGCTCAGCTTATCCTTGCTTTGCTTCTTGCCTTTGCCTCAGTTTATCTGGGAAGGGGAACTGTGGTTGATTTTCCTTTTACATCATTGAAAATTGACTTTGGTGTTCTTTACTACCCCTTGATCGTCGTCTTAGTCCTGGCAGTCACGAATTCAGTCAATTTAACGGACGGCTTGGATGGTCTGGCTGCCGGCTGTACGATGTTTGCCGCAATAGGCTACCTTGTCATCACGATAGCGGCTGTCAATTACGAGACGGCAAGCGGCGGAGGGACAGCGGCCGATCTGCCCGTTTTTGCGGGCGCGCTGGCCGGAGGCTGCCTGGGTTTTCTGCGTTTCAATTTTTATCCCGCCCGTGTTTTTATGGGCGACTGCGGTTCCCTGGCTCTGGGGGGCGCGCTGGGCGCGCTGGCAATTCTCAGTAAAACTGAGCTGATCCTGATCATCATCGGCGGTGTTTTTGTGATTGAGACACTCTCAGTCATCATTCAGGTCATTTCGTTTAAAACCACCGGCAAAAGAGTTTTACGCATGGCGCCCCTGCACCACCATTTTGAGCTTGGTGGCTGGAGTGAAAAGAAGGTCGTGGGCGTATTCTGGTCAGCTTCGGCACTGTGCACACTTTTGGGGATTGGTGCTTATATCGGTATGTTCAGATAAAATTGATCATTTTGGAGGAAAACATCATGAATTGGCCTGAAATGAACGTTCTTGTTGTTGGGGCCGGTAAAAGCGGCAAAGCCGCGGTACAAAAGCTTTTGGATCTTGGGGCGGAGGTTTTTCTCACTGACAGGCAGCAAACAGATCAAATTGAGGGAATAAATGAGCTGGGATTGGCCGGAGACAGGCTGATCCTGGGGCGGGACCCGGATGTGACCGCGATCAAGCCGGACTTAATTGTCCTTTCTCCCGGAATTTCCCCCGAACTGGCTTTCATTCGGGAAGCCACAGAGAAGGGAATTCCTGTTTGGAGTGAAGTAGAGCTTGCTTTGCGGGATTGTCAAGCCTTAGTGGTGGGGATTACCGGAAGCAATGGCAAAACGACCACAACCACCCTGATTGGAGAACTGGCCAAGAAAACAGGGAGACCGGCAGTTGTCGCCGGGAATATCGGGACAGCGATCAGCGGCAAGGTTGAAGGCCTCGGCTCCCGCGGAATTGTAGTCGCGGAACTGTCCAGTTTTCAATTGGAGTTGATCGACCGGCTGAGAGTGAATATTGCGGTGCTCATTAATATTACACCTGACCACCTGGACAGACACGGTACACTGGAGAATTATGCCGCGGCCAAAGCCAGGATCTTTGAGAACCAGACCGGTAAAGATCTGGCTGTTTTAAGCTGGGATTATCCCATGGTCAGAGAATACGGAAAAATAACTCAGGCTCGTGTGACCTATATCAGTACGGAAGAATTATTGGCAGATGGGATCGGCTTATCAGGCAATGATCTCGTTTGGTCCCGGGATGGAAAGACAACGAAAATCATCGCGAGAAATGAACTGCAATTGAGAGGAAAGCATAACCTGGAAAATGTCATGTGCGGGATAGCGGTCGGGCTGGAAATGGGCTTATCCGGACCTCAGATTGCCGAGGTCCTCAGGGGATTTGCCCCTGTCGCCCACAGGCAGGAGGTTGTCGGCAGCTATGACGGCATATTATACATCAACGATTCCAAGGGAACCAATCCGGATTCGGCAATCAAAGCCTTGCAATCTTATGAGGAACCGATTGTCCTGATTGCCGGAGGCAAAAATAAGGGTTTAGATATGACGGAATTTCTGGAAGAAGCCAAAAAGAGGGTCAAGAGTCTGGTTTTAGTCGGCAAGGCGGCGGATGACCTGGAAATCATTGCTAAAAAAATCGGAATCAAAAACATCATCAAAGCAGTCGACTTTGAAGATTGTGTGGATAAAGCTATTGCTGAGGCTGCGAAAGGGGATGTTGTTTTACTGTCGCCTGCTTGTACAAGTTGGGATATGTTTAAAAGTTATGAAGAAAGAGGGGAATTGTTTAAGACGTTAGTGCGTAAGCATTATAGCAAGCCCATTTGATTTAGAGGGGGAGGTATAATGCTGAAAAGCCGTTTGAGGAGGATCGACAGGGTACTCCTGGGAGCAATTCTGTCCTTGCTGGCGATCGGAGTCATCATGACTTACAGTTCCAGTGCGGTCAAAGGATATCTTTATTATGATGACCCATACCATTTTTTTAAGGCGGAGTTATTATGGGTAACGCTTGGTTTGACAGTGATGGCTTTTGCCCTGGCAGTAGATTGGAAGTTGCTGTATAATTGGGCTAAACCGATATTATATGTTGCTTTATTTCTCCTGATTTTGGTTAAGGTGCCGGGGATAGGGCGTAATGTAAACGGGGCTGTGCGCTGGATTGGTCTTGGGCCTCTCTCCATTCAGCCCTCGGAAGTCATCAAGTTAGCAATGATCCTCATTGTTGCCCGCCTTCTCTCAGCTCATCCTCACCAAATCGGGAGGTTCAAAAATGGAATCATGCCGGTGCTCCTCCTTTTGGGTCTGGTTTGTCTGCTGATCATGCTGCAGCCGGACCTTGGGACTACCTTAGTGATTGCGGCGGCGACCTTCTTTATGTTGATTGCTGCCGGGGCCAGAGCCGGACATATTGCGGCTTTAGGGAGTGCCGGACTGCTCATGGTTGTGGCGGCGATTGCGGCGGCACCTTACCGGATGCGTCGTATTTTTGCCTTCATTGATCCCTGGGCCGATCCGTCCGGGAAAGGATATCAGACCATCCAGTCTTTACTGGCGCTGGGGCCCGGAGGCCTGTTCGGGCTGGGGCTCGGGCAAAGCAGGCAGAAATTCCTATATTTGCCTGAAAATCATACGGACTTTATATTTGCCATGATCGGTGAAGAATTGGGTTTTATCGGGGCAACAATCGTTGTGGGTCTATTTTTTATCGTCGTCTGGAGAGGGTTCAGGACAGCAATGTATGCGCCGAATCCATTTTTGGCTTTGATGGCGGTGGGGCTGACTTCATTGATCGGAATTCAGGCTATGATCAACATGGGGGTCGTGTCGGGAATTCTTCCTGTCACAGGGATTACACTTCCTTTTTTGAGTTATGGCGGGACTTCCCTGGTGTTCACTATGCTTGGAGCCGGGTTGTTATTGAACATTTCCTCGATCTGCAAAGAATCTTAGGGGGAATCGCAGTGCGTGTAATTGTAACCGGTGGCGGCACCGGCGGACATATTTATCCTGCTCTGGCCGTAGCGGAAGGACTGAAGGATAAAATCCCTGAAGTCAAAATTCTCTATGTAGGAAATAAAGACGGCATGGAAGCCAGGATTGTTCCCGAAAACGGAACTGACTTTAAAGGGATATCCGGCAGGGGGCTGCCGCGCAGGCTCAGCCCGGACATGCTTAAAGCAGGGGGAAGCAACCTAAAGGCTCTTTGGCAAGCCAAACAGATTTTGAAAGAGTTCCAGCCTGACCTTGTGGTCGGGACCGGGGGCTATGTTTCGGGTCCGGTCGTATTTGTCGCCGCTTTATTTGGGATTCCGGCTATCTTGCATGAGCAAAATGCCTTGGCCGGGGTAACCAACAAAATGCTGGGTAGGGTGGTCAAGAAAATCCTGCTGACTTTTGAAGAAAGCAGAAAATATTTTTCCCATCAGGAAAAAATCGATGTTGTCGGTCTGCCGGTGCGCAAAGAGATCGGAAGCATCAGCCGTCAGGCCGGAGCCGCGGCTCTGGGAATTGATCCCGCTAAAAGAACCCTTCTTGTGACCGGCGGCAGCAGGGGAGCGCTGAATATCAATAAGGCCATGCTGGAGGTAGCCGAAAAACTGCGAACCAGAGAGGATATCCAGTTGATCTGGGCAACCGGTACGGCAACATATGAGGAGATCAGCAAAGAACTTGAGATCAGGCAAATCGACCGGAGAAGAAGAGGCTGGAGGATGACCAGTTATATCAGAAATATGCCTGAGGCCCTGGCCTGTTCCGATCTTTGCATCTGCCGGGCCGGGGCGGGCACTCTGGCCGAGCTCTCGGCGGCCGGGAGGGCAAGCATTCTGATCCCTTATCCCTATGCCGCGGAGAATCATCAGGAACATAATGCCCGGGCCTTCGCCGACAAAGGTGCGGCGGTTGTGATCAAGGACAATGAATTAAGCGGGACCTTGCTTTGGGAACAGATAGAGGCTATTCTTTCCAACAGGTTTAAGTTTGAGGAAATGGGAGCGCGGGCCAGGGGAGTATTTCCGGCCGGGGCACTCAGCCGGATTGTGGAGTATTGCCGGGAGACAGCGTGGAAATAGCACATTGGGAGTTTCATCTGCATAACATAATGCAGGTGAAAGGAGGATTGACTTGGAGCCGCAAATCAGCGAACGAAATGTAAGAGGAAAAATAGAGCGTGACTTTTCTCTGAAAAAACTCAATACATGGCATATAGGCGGTAATGCTGAACTTGTTTTTTGGCCCGTAAGCTGCGAGGACTTACTAAAGGGCAGATCATGGTGTCAAAAGAATAAAGTGAAAATGCTGCTATTGGGCAGGGGGTCAAATATCCTTCTTCCTGATGAAGGAATAAAGGGAATGGTTATTGTGACCTCCATGCTTAAGAACATAACCTGGCAGGAAAAGAGGATTATGGTGGAAGCCGGATATCCGCTGAGCCAATTGGCACGACAGGCTGCCGACAAAGGATTGGAAGGATTGGAATTTGCCTGCGGTATTCCCGGAACGGTCGGGGGAGCCGTCATGGTCAATGCGGGGGCGCATGGAGCGGAGATTTCCGATTTAGTCCGGCAGGTGCGGGTTCTGGATCAAAAGGGCGAGATCATGACCCTTGATCGCGAGCAGATCGAATTTTCTTACCGGACCAGTTCTCTGCAGGGGAAGTACTGGATATTGGAATGTGTCCTGGAGCTTGTTCCCGGTGAACCTGCGGTACTGAAAGAAAAAATCAGGGTTTTTACAGAACAAAGAAAAAACGCCCAGCCACTGGAATACCCTAACGCCGGCAGTGTGTTCCGCAATCCTCCCCACTTATCGGCAGGAGCCCTGATTGAGCAGGCCGGCTGGAAGGGGAAAACTGTCGGCGGTGCACAGGTTTCCGCAAAGCACGCCAATTTTATTATTAATACGGGAAAGGCAACCGCTTTGGATGTAAAGACGTTAATCAATGCCATTACGGAAGATATAGAAGATAAATTCGGAATCCAGTTGAAGACAGAAGTACAAATATTTTCTTGACAGTTAGGAGGATCAGACATGGCGATGGATCGTTATGTCATAACAGGAAAGCAAAAGCTTGAAGGGGAAATCAGAACAAGCGGGGCGAAAAATGCCTCACTCCCCCTGATGGCGGCCGCTGTTCTCGCTGAAGGCAAAACAATTCTCAGGGGTATTCCTGATTTAACAGATATCAACAGTATGGGGGAAGTGCTTGAACGTCTGGGATGCAGTGTCAGCAGAACAGGTGAAGAGCTGGTCATTGATTCGGCCTCCTTAAATGACTGTACCGTTGATGAAGAGCTGATGCGTAAAATGAGGGCCTCCAATCTAATTCTCGGTCCGATGCTGGCGAAAAAAGGGAAAGTGAGAATTTCACGTCCGGGCGGCTGTGCGATCGGTTCACGGCCTATGGATCAGCATATTAAAGGGCTGCAGGATTTAGGCGTACGAATCAGGGAAAAACATGGGTACATAGAGGCTTATGCGGATAAGATGAGCGGAGCGGAGATTTATTTGGATGTTCCCAGTGTGGGAGCGACCGAAAATTTAGTCATGGCGGCTGTATTGGCCGCAGGGACCACGGTCGTCAATAATGCGGCAAGAGAACCTGAAATTGTTGATCTCCAGAACTTTCTCAATAAGATGGGGGCCCGAGTCCGGGGGGCGGGGACCAATGTCGTCAGAATCGACGGAGTCACCAAGCTTGCCCCCGCAGAATACACTGTGATCCCCGATAGGATAGAAGCCGGGACACATATGGTGGCAGCCGTCATGACAGAGGGGGATCTGGTCGTTGAAAATATCATCCCGGAACATGTCAGTTCCGTTATTGCCAAACTTAGACAGGCAGGAGCAGAGATCACGGTTTATCCTGACAGCGTAAGAGTGAAACAGGAGGGAAGGATTAAAGCTACGGACCTGAAAACTCTGGCTTATCCGGGATTCCCCACTGACCTGCAGCCTCAGTTTTTAGCAATGCTTTGTATGGCGAAAGGGACAAGTATCATTACAGAAACGATTTTTGAAAACAGATTTCAACATATCGCCGAACTGCGGAGGATGGGAGCAAGGATCACCACAGATGGAAGAACAGCAGTAATATGCGGGGTGAAGTCCCTGGAAGGAGCCTTTGTGGAAGCGACTGATCTCAGAGCGGGGGCCGCGTTGTTCCTTGCGGCGCTTGCTGCGGATGAAGGCACCGTGCTGGAAAGGATCGATCATATTGACAGGGGCTACGAAAACCTTGAACAGAAGTACAAAGCCGTAGGTGCCAAACTGCAAAGAGTTGTAAAAAGCTGCTGAAGTATTATAATAAAGAGATAAAGCCGGATGGAGGATTATGTTCAGGAAAAGAAGTGCAGCCCTAGTCTATTTATCATTATTGACCTGCCTGGTTGTCGTAGGAGGGTTTCTTTTCCTGCGTTCAGCCTTTTTTACAGTTCAGAAGATTGAAATTGACGGGCTGAACAGGATTGCCAATGAAGAAATCAGTAAGCTGATCGGAAATGTGAAAGGGGAAAACATTTTTACGATTGACACCGCGGATCTAGCCACTAAAATACAATTGCACCCATTTGTCGAGCAGGCGGCAGTGGAAAGAAAGCTGCCTTCCACCTTGAAAGTGGCGATTAAAGAACGGAAAGCCGCTGCCTTAATTGTGGCTGGGGAAAAGGTTGTTGAGGTGGATTTGTCCGGGATCGTTTTAAAGTATTATGAAGGATGGCCCAAAGAGGACAGCCCGGTTTTGACGGGTGTTTCCATCCCGGAGAGCACAGGTCCGGGTCAGAAGGTGTCCAGCCCGGAAATCGATGCTCTGATGAAGTTAGTTGGACAAGTTCCCCCGGAGTTATTGCCGAAAATCAGTGAGATCAGCTATAAGCCTTCCAAGCAGATCAACCTTTATCTCCTGAACGGGATTGAGGTCAGGCTGGGTTATTCCGGGGATTATGCGGAAAAAATCAAGCTGCTGAACGAACTGCTTAACAGCGCTGATTTTCAAGCAGTGGAAAAAAGTATCAAATATATTGATCTGACAGCCGGAAAACCGGTATTAGGATAAACAAACGGAGGTATTCTCACATGTGGCTGCCAATTTTCGGTTTGCTCATCGGGTTAATTATCGGCGCATTCACTCCTTTTACCATACCTGTTGAATATGCTAAATATCTTTCGGTTGCTATTGTTGTGGCGCTTGACACAGTAATGGGCGGGATCAGAGCCTATCAGGAAGAGAGTTTTGACAGCACGGTTTTTCTGAGCGGATTTGTTGTAAATATTATTGCCGCCAGTTTGCTGGCCTTTATTGGGGACCGCATGGGGGTTGACCTGTATCTTGCCGCCATAGTGGCCTTTGGTTCAAGATTATTTCAAAATATCAGCATTATCCGCCGCCATGTCATCAAAAAGTAAGATGCAGGCCGGAGAATGCCCGGGGCAGTAAATATTTTTTATTTCCTGCGGTAAAAAAAGAGGAATAACGGCTTTTAATCTAGAAATTCCTTAGTTAAGTTTTTTCTTTAAAAATAACAGTTGTATTGGAAAAACAGAAAGAATTGATCATAGAGAAGACCGAATCTAAATCATATGAGTCTAAAGAGAGGCAGGGTAAATTAAGATGCTGGAATTTGATACAGACAGTATGCAATTTGCGCGAATTAAAGTTATAGGTGTTGGCGGAGGGGGCAATAACGCTGTAAATAGGATGATTTCCGCCGATCTTAAAGGAGTAGAATTTATCGGTATTAATACAGATGCTCAGGCTTTGCAAATGTCCAGGGCTGCCGAAAAAATACAGATAGGAAACAAGCTGACAAAAGGACTCGGGGCTGGTGCCAATCCTGAGATTGGCCAGAATGCTGCGATCGAAAGCAAGGATGATTTGGCCCAGGTCCTGATGGGAGCAGATATGGTTTTTGTTGCCGCGGGAATGGGCGGAGGTACCGGGACGGGCGCAGCCCCTATTGTTGCCGAAATCGCCCGCAGTGTCGGGGCGCTGACAGTTGGGGTGGTCACAAGGCCGTTTTCTTTTGAAGGCAGGAAAAGGGCGCTTCAAGCCGAACGCGGGATATTGGAGCTGAAAGACAAGGTGGATACCTTGATTACGATTCCGAATGACCGTTTGCTTCAGGTGGTGGACAAGCATACGACGATTCAGGAGGCATTTAAGATTGCCGATGATATCCTTTTGCATGGGGTTCAGGGCATTTCAAATCTCATTACGATTCCGGGCCTGATCAATCTTGATTTTGCCGATGTCAAAACAATTATGTCCGATACAGGTTCGGCCCTGATGGGAATCGGGGTATCCACAGGTGACAACAGGGCGGTGGAAGCGGCCAGAAGGGCAATCTCCAGTCCTCTTTTGGAAACCTCTATCGAGGGAGCAAAAGGGGTCTTATTAAATATTACGGGCGGTTCCAATATGACCCTTTTAGAAGTCAACGAAGCTTCCGAGGTTGTCGGCGAGGCGGCCGATCAGGAAGCCAATATCATATTCGGGGCTGTTATTGACGAATCCCTTAAAGATGATGTCAGGGTTACGGTGATTGCTACCGGCTTTGACCAGAGAAGTACCCCCCAGCATAAAGGAACGACCAATTCCGATCCCATAGGGCAAAAGAACAATATCTTTTCAGATAATGTGGATATTCCTAATTTCCTGAAATTCAGAAAGTAACAGCGGACAGCCATTGGATCAAATCAGGGGAAAAGGATAACGGCTGTAATTTGTTTTCATTTGTAATGAAGGCGTACCGAAGCTTTGTGCTGCGTCTTCGTTTTGTTGTCTTTAAAATTTAATTTGAGACGGGACCAGACAGGCTTGTAAACAGAGAATGACGCATTCCAGGCAATATTCTACTGTTTATTTTTTTTGCTGTTCTTATTGATTTTCACAATGCCTGCTTATCCTACAGAAAACGGGCTTTCCGGCAAAAAATAGCCTGTTTTTACCTAACCAAAACCGACAGGATTTATTTCCCTTTAAAGGTATAATTTTTACATAAGATCCAAAATGGAAAGGGATACAGCCACAAGGATCACCCGGATGATTGAAGGGATACGGCCAAATGTATTACCTGGATATTGTTTTATTGATTAATGGGCTGATGGATGCCCTGATCCTCCTTTTTGCTTCCAAGCTTCTCCACCGCAGGATCTATCCCGCTTTCCTTATTTCAGGCGCTCTGCTCGGAGAAATCCCCATCCTGCTTGCATTGTTCCCGTACAATCCCCTGGTTCATTTAAGCAAAGTGATCATTCCTCTGGCCGTAGCGGGGATAGGCATGCGGGCAAGGTCCTGGGGCGATCTTTGGGAGTGCTTTCTCTATTTTACCGTTCTCACGGCCATGACCGGCGGAGCGGCTTACGCAGGAATCGTTTGGTTTGGATTAGCCGATACGGCTGCCGGCTTCAGCCTGACGCTCGATAATATCTGGCTGCTCCTGGCGCTGATCCTGGTGCTTTGCTTATGCTACAGGTTATGGGGGAAAAACAATGGTAAACAATCTTTTTTTAGTCAGGTGCTGTACCGGATCGAATTGGATTTCGGCGGCGGGTCTGTTCTGAAAACGACGGCTCTCCTCGATACCGGAAATGAGCTGAGGGATCCCCTGACAGATAAGCCGATGATATTGATTCAGGAAAATGTTTCCTTAACAGCTTTGCCCCGGCCAATTGCCGAATTTCTGCAATGTCCGTGGCGCGATCTGGCCGACCCCTGTTCTCTGCTCTGGAACAGCAGCAATAACATCGCGGAGAGGGTGACCTTCATTCGGGTAAAAGGAGTAAACGGCCAGAGCTGGCTGCCGGGTGTCAGATCAGTCCGGTTAAAAATAACAGAGGACGGTTCCGTCCGGGAAAAAACCGTAACAGCGGTGATTGTGCCGCAGTTATTGAGCTCGGATAACAAATTTGAAGCTCTTCTGCATCCCGATCATGTCTGCAGGGAAAAATACAGGGAGGAAATCGCATGATGATGTGGGGAAAGAATATCATTAATCTGTGGGGCAGAAAAACAGCAAACCTGTTTAGAAATGCTGCCGGCGCGGTGTTGAATAAAATCAGGAGAGTAAAAACTGTTTTCTATGTGGGAAGCAGTGAAGCACTGCCTCCGCCTCTAAGCTTTGATGAAGAAGAAGAACTGATCCTCAGACTGGAAAAGGGCGATCTGAGTGTGAAAGGGACATTAATCGAGAGGAATCTTCGTTTGGTCGTTTATATTTCCCGCAAATTTGAAAATACAGGGATCAGTATTGAAGACCTCGTTTCTATCGGCACAATAGGGCTGATTAAAGCAGTGAATACGTTTGACCCCACAAAGAAGATCAAACTGGCAACGTATGCTTCTCGCTGTATCGAGAATGAAATCCTGATGTATTTGCGCAGAAATAATAAAATCAGGTCGGAAGTCTCATTTGACGAACCGCTGAATATCGACTGGGACGGAAATGAATTGCTTCTTTCCGATGTATTGGGAACAGAGAATGATATCATCTCCAAGCCTATTGAAGAAGAGGTTGACAGACAGCTTCTGGCCCAGGCGATGTCTTCGCTGAGTGAGAGAGAACAGCTGATTATGGAACTCCGGTTCGGGATGGGCGGCAAAGAGGAAAAGACCCAGAAGGAAGTGGCGGATAAACTGGGAATTTCCCAATCCTATATTTCCCGTCTGGAAAAAAAAATCATCAAAAGACTGCGTAAAGAATTTGTGCGTTTGGAATAAACAAGAGGCTCTCAGGGTATACTCTCCAGAAGGATAACCGCACGGAGGGTATTTGATATGGTTTTGAACAAAGTGGAAATATGCGGAGTGAACACATCGAAACTGCCTGTCCTGAGTGGTGCAAAAATGAAAGAACTGTTTACAAAAATGCAAGCGGGCGACGGCACGATACGTGAGCAGTTGATTAAAGGCAACCTGCGCCTGGTTTTAAGTGTGATTCAGAGATTCAGCAACAGGGGAGAGCATGTCGACGATTTGTTTCAGGTAGGCTGTATCGGGCTCATGAAAGCAATTGATAATTTTGATCTCAGCCAGAATGTCAAATTTTCAACTTATGCTGTTCCTATGATCATCGGAGAGATCAGAAGATATTTAAGAGACAATAATTCGATCAGAGTCAGCAGGTCTTTAAGGGATATCGCTTATAAAGCCCTGCAGATCAGAGATAAATTGGCGACAGAATGCTCCCGGGAACCGACCATCCAGGAAATCGCGGCAAAATTGGAGACACCCCAGGAAGAAGTGATCTTGGCCCTGGATGCCATTCAGGAACCGGTTTCCTTATTTGAACCGATTTACCATGATGGCGGCGATCCGATCTATGTCATGGATCAGATCGGTGATCATAAGCAATCCGACCGGATCTGGCTGGAAAGTCTGTCAATCAAAGAAGGGATTGAGCGGCTGGGGGAACGGGAAAAAAGAATTATCTCTCTCCGGTTTTTTCAAGGCAAGACTCAAATGGAAGTAGCTGAAGAAATCGGGATATCCCAAGCCCAGGTATCGCGTTTGGAAAAAGCGGCCCTTAAGCACATGCGTAAACATGTATGACAGCCGTTTCTCTCTCATATGATAGAGGGAGAGGAGGGCTGGCAATGAAAGTGTCTGAAATGCGTATGCTGGATATTATCAATGTTGAAGATGGCCGCAGGCTGGGGCCCATACTTGATCTGGATATCGATCTGGAGAAAGGGATCATGAAAGGTCTTGTCGTTATGGTCACAGCCAAAGGCCGAAGCTTTTTTGGAAGCAACCGGGGAGGGGACGCCTTTATTCCCTGGGAGAGAGTGGTCAAGATCGGGGTTGATGTGATCCTGGTAGATGCTAAGGATATTGTCAGTTTAAACGGCTAGAGTTTAAAATAACTATAGAAATTGACTTTTTTCGACGATAATATACATAAATAACAAATAACAAAGAACAAAGTGATTGATCAGAGGTGAAAATGGGCTGGCAGTGGCAAAAAGGTAAAACATTAAATTATTTAATCATTGAGGAGTGGGCGGAAAAAGGTGTCACGGCTGCTTTTTCGTCGCGTAGCGGAGGGCTCAGCAACGGTCCCTATACGTCCCTCAATATCGGTCTTCATGTGGAGGACAAGCAAGAAACAGTCCTGGCCAACCGCAAAAGATTATTGGATGAATGGAGCATACCTTTTGAGGACTGTGTGGTGGCGGACCAGGTTCATGGCCGTCATATCCAGTTTATTACGGGTGAAGACAGAGGGAAAGGTATGGAAAGTACCGGGACGGCTATTCCTTCAACCGATGGGATGCTTACGAACAGCGGGATCGCTTTAATGGCTTTTTTCGCAGACTGTGTACCTGTGTTCTTCTTCCATCCAGATATCAGGATCATTGGTCTGGCTCATGCGGGCTGGAAAGGCACTGCGTCAGGAATTGCCGGCAAAATGATCGAAAAAATCAGCAGTTATGGCGGTCATCCGTCACGTTGCCTGGTCGGAATCGGTCCCTGCATCGGCAAGTGCTGTTATGAAGTCGATGAAAACGTGATTGAGGCGATTAATGAAAAAGTTCTCAATATCGCCCGTGTGGCAGCCCCCGTCGAAAAGAATGAATCAGCAAAGAAAAAATACAAGCTGGACTTGGCGGCGGCAAATAGAGAAATTCTTCTCGCTGGGGGAGTTCATCCCTCAAACATTTGGGAAAGCGGAATGTGTACTTCATGCCAGGAAGAAGATTTTTACTCATACCGAAGAGACAACGGCCGGACGGGCAGAATGGCCGGACTGATCAAGATGTGTTAATCAGATAAAAAACGGTTGACGAATTAAGCTGTGCTGATCAGGCAAAATGACCGGACTGGCTGTTGGGGCGGCCGGTAAGAGGTGGTTGAATGGCCGGTAAGAAAAAGGCCCGGGGTAAAATAAAATATTTTGTTTTGTTTGCGCTTGGCTGTACCTTGTTTTACTGGGCATATGATACAGCTTGGTTTCCCCGCAGCCTTCAATATGCCGTTGCTGAACAGGGAAACCTCAATCATGAAACGAAGACCAAAGCAACTTTTGCTAACCGGGAAACTGTTTTAACCGCTCCCATCGAAGGCCGGGTGACCTACCTCTGTGACGACGGCCAGCGTTTAAGCAAAGGGGAAGAGACCATGTCAATTCTGCCTGGAGGGGTAGATTACGGTGTCAAGTTACAGGCAGTCACGGTCAATGCACCTGTTACAGGCCTTTTTTCTCAAGAATGTGATGGCTTGGAGGAAATAATCACCCCGGAGAATTTAATCAATATGGATTTATCCAGGCTGTTATTGGAAATGAACAAATCAGGGCAGCCTCAAACGGAAAATAACAGCCTGATTCCGGTGAACAGCGCCGTTGGGAAAATTATTGACAATCTTTCACCAAGCTATGCCTTTATTGAGCTTCCTTCAATTCAAGGCTTAGCATTGAATCAAAGCATTAATCTGACAGTGGATCAGGAGGAGCATCTTTCCACAATCGTGAGACTGTCCGATCATCCGGTTGGTATTGTGGTCAAATGCGCCAGTTTTGTCAACGGGTCAATGAGGCCGAGAGTCAGGGAAATTACGGTCAGGACGCAGAAGGCATCGGATGGGACAATTGTTCCTTTATCCGCTCTGAGCACAAAGGGTCAGACCCAGGGAATTTATGTGGAAGAAAATGGAGTTGTCAGATTTAAAGAGGTGGAGATTATTGATCAAAATGAAACTGAGGTTTGTGTAAAGGGGATTTCAGCAAAAACCCAGGTTGTCGTAAACCCGCAGGAAGGGATCGAGGGGACATTAGTGAGATAAAACAGAAAAAAAGACTGATTTATTGTCAATTTTTCGCTGGCAGGAAGGGAAAACCTTAATCGTGTAGAACTTAAATTGAATAGGCTGAATGATTTGGAGTGATCGCTTTGTCAATTAAGCAAAATCTTTTGGATATCAGGGCAAGGATTGTCAGGGCAGCTGCAAATTCCGGACGCAGGATAGAGGACATTAAGCTTGTCGCCGTATCAAAGACAGTTGCCATAGAGGGTTTAGCGGAAGCATACGCGGAAAATCAAAAAGTATTCGGGGAAAACCGAGTTCAGGAATGGCAGGATAAATACGAACATCTTGCGGCAGATTGTGAATGGCATATCATTGGAAGCCTTCAGACAAACAAGGTAAAATATTTAAACAGCAGGATTGTCCTGATTCATTCTTTGGACAGGCTTCCCCTTCTGGAAAAGTTAAATTCCGAAGGAGAAAAAAAAGGCGGGGTGTGGAATGCTCTGGTTCAGGTCAATGTAGCCAGGGATGAAGCGAAGGCCGGTCTGGAAGTGAATGAAGTCAGGGACTTTATTGAAAATGCCGTTGCTTTTCCGAAAGTTAAAATTAAGGGACTGATGACCATAGGGGCACTGAATGCCACAGCCGGAGAAACCAGGGACTGTTTTCACCAGCTGCGGGAGCTTCGTAACAGTCTGCAAACAGTCAAATACCCGGAAAAGATTCAGGAGCTCTCGATGGGGATGAGTGATGATTTTGAAACGGCTATCGAAGAAGGAGCCACAATTGTCCGGATAGGAAGCAGAATTTTTGGACACCGGAGTGAGAAATAAAAAACGAATGAGATAATCATTGGGAGGTTTGAAATGGGAAACTTGCTGGACAAATTTATTGGAATTATGGGCTTTGGTGATGATCAGACAGATGATGAACTGGCAGCCGCCGAATTTGAAGAAGATTACGAAGATGAGGAACCGCGCTTTAAAACAAATACAACCCGGGACAATTTTGTCAGAGAATCGGCGCCGAGGGAAACAGCGCTCAGAGACGCAAAGGAAGTCAGACATAAATCTTCACCGGTCGTCAGTATTCATACCCAAAAACAAGTGCGTGTCATGATTGTGGAACCTTCTTCTTTCGAAGAAACACAAAATATCGCGGAGCATTTAAAATCACGCAGGGCGGTAGTGGTTAATCTCGAAAAGACAGATTCTTCAATTACTCAGAGAATTGTTGATTTCGTCTGTGGAACAACCTATGCTTTGGGTGGCAATATGCAGAAAATTGGCAATGGGATTTTCATGTTTGTACCCAATAATGTCGACATCAGCGGTGAAACGAGCTTTAAAATGACCGACAGGGAAATCATCTGGCCGAAAATGAATCATTAATATTTTCAAGCTAAAACATTAGGGAGGGTATTCATATTTTATGATCAGCACTTTATACAGTATTATCTATATGGCTTTGGAAATTTTACAATTGCTCATATTGGTATATTGTATCGTTTCATGGATACCGAGCATCTCGAATCATCCTATTGTCAGGACGCTGAATGACTTTATCGAGCCCTTGCTGAGGCCTTTCAGGAGAATCAAGTTTGGCGGGGCAGGGATGATGATTGATTTCGCACCTTTGCTTGCGCTTTTGTCTATCTGGGTGTTGCAGTCATTCGTCTTGAAATATTTATTTATCCTGCTGATGAATATTTCTTCTTAAGTGTCGTCCTTTCTTAGGATCAATCTTTGTTTTCTTTGCATTTTCAATTCTTTTATATATAATAGTAAAGTAAAAGAATAAAATATTGGTGCAGAAAGCATGGATGAGGACAGTACGTTTATCACCTTCCTCCAGCGAGCAGGGTATGGTGGAAGCCTGTGGAAGAAATATTCGGAAGATCACCTCGGAGCGGCAGACTGAAAGGTTAATCAGGGTAAGTCTGTCCGGATTGTCCCCGTTAAAAGACTTGGAGATGCCCGTGACGCAGTTTTGGAACGGGCAATTAAGGTGGTACCGCGAGACTAGACTCGCCCTTTGAGGGCGGGTTTTTGTTTTTCGGACAGGGATTCAGGAAGAATATGTTCAGGAGTGATGACAATGGATTACCGAGAAACATTAAATTTGCCTCAGACAGATTTTCCTATGCGCGGGAATCTGCCGCAGAGAGAACCGGATATTTTGCAAAAATGGGAAAACGGAGATATCTATGGTCAGGTTCAGGAGTCCCGCCGGGGACGCCGGAAGTTTATTCTTCATGACGGGCCTCCCTATGCCAATGGGGATATTCATCTCGGTCATGCTTTAAATAAAGTCCTTAAGGATATCATTATCCGTTTTAAGACGATGCAGGGATATGACGCTCCTTATGTTCCGGGCTGGGATACCCATGGCCTGCCGATCGAACAGCAAGTGATTAAAAAACTGGGGCTGAACAGACATGCCGTTTCCACCCTGGAATTCAGGGCCCGGTGCAGTGATTATGCCAAGGAGTACGTGGAAATCCAGAAAGCCGAGTTTAAAAGGCTTGGCGTACGTGGAAACTGGGACAATGCTTACTTGACCCTGCATAAAGAATATGAAGCGGCGCAAATCGGTGTTTTCGGAGAAATGGCCAAAAAAGGCTATATCTACAAGGGTTTAAAACCGGTATACTGGTGTCCTTCCTGTGAAACAGCCTTGGCCGAGGCAGAAATTGACTATGCCGATAAAAAATCCACGGCAATATTTGTGAAGTTCCCGGTCAAAGAAGATCAGGGTTTATTGGGAAAAGACAACACTTCTGTGGTGATTTGGACGACGACACCCTGGACATTGCCGGCTAATCTGGCGATTTCCGTCCATCCGGAATATGAATATGCTCTGGTCCGGGACGGGGAAGAATATTTGGTGGTTGCCAAGGAACTTATGGAAGCTCTGAACAAAACCTGGAACAGGGAGCTCACAGCGGTAAAAACCGTGAAAGGCAAAGAACTGGAAGGAATCGTTTGCCGCCATCCCCTGATGAGCCGGGATTCCGTATTGATCTGCGGTGAACATGTTACTCTGGAGCAAGGGACCGGCTGTGTCCATACTGCTCCGGGCCATGGCGAAGACGACTTTATTGTCGGCAGGCAATACGGCCTGGATGTCCTTTGTCCTGTTGACCATCAGGGCAAGTTCACCAAAGAAGGCGGGCAATATGAAGGAATGAAGGTGGAGCAGGCTAATGCAGTGATCCTCAAAGATTTGCAGGAAGCCGGCATGCTGATCCATCAGGATAAAATCAAGCATTCCTACCCCCATTGCTGGAGATGCAAGAACCCGATTATTTTCCGGGCCACTGAACAATGGTTTGCGTCTATAGATGGATTCCGGCAGGCAGCCCTTGAGGAAATTGATCGGGTGGAATGGATTCCGGCCTGGGGCAAGGATAGGATTTACAATATGATCGCCGACAGGGGAGACTGGTGTATATCCAGACAAAGAACCTGGGGTGTGCCGATTCCGATCTTTTACTGTGAAGATTGCGGAAAGGAAATCATCAACGAACAAACCATTGAGAAACTGCAGGAGATTTTCCGGCAGGAGGGTTCGGATGCCTGGTTTGCACACAGTGTCGAGGAGCTTCTGCCTGAAGGACTGAAATGTCAATGCGGGGGGACTGAATTCCGTAAAGAAACCGATATCATGGATGTTTGGTTTGATTCCGGAACCAGTCATGTCGGGGTTCTCAAGCTTAGACCGGAGTTAAGCTATCCTGCCGACATGTACCTGGAAGGGTCGGACCAGCACAGAGGGTGGTTCAATTCCTCTCTTTCAACCTCAGTGGCCGCTTATGGCCAGGCTCCCTACAAAACTGTTCTGACCCACGGTTTCCTGGTTGACGAGAAAGGACGCAAAATGTCCAAGTCTCAGGGTAACGGGGTAGATCCTCTCCAGGTGGTAAGGGACATGGGCGCGGATATTTTGAGACTATGGGTTTCTTCAGCGGATTACCGCAACGATGTAGCGGCATCTCCCCGCATTATGAACCAGATGGTTGAAGCGTACAGGAAAATCCGGAATACCCTGAGGTTCCTCTTAGGCAATCTCTATGACTTTAACCCCGAACAAGACAGGGTAGAGTACAGCAAGCTGCAGGAAATTGACCGTTGGGTGCTGACCAGGCTGGCCAGGGTCATAGAGAAAGTCATCAAAGCTTATGAAACCTATGAGTTCCATGTTGTTTATCATACGGTTCATAATTTCTGTACTGTTGAACTGAGCGCAATTTATCTGGATATTGTCAAGGACAGAGCGTATGTGGAAGGCAAAGAGTCCTTGCTCCGCCGTTCCGCCCAGACAGTGATGAATGAGATTCTGAATGCTTTGGTGAGACTGCTGGCTCCGATCCTGGTATTCACAGCAGATGAAATCTGGGCGTATATACCGGGAGCAGATCCCGAAAGCAATGTTCAAATCGAGGAAATGCCGAAAATCAAACCGGAATGGGTTAACGAAGCGTTAGCCGCTAAGTGGGAAAAGATCTTGGCGATCCGAAATGATATTACCAAGGCCTTGGAAACCGCCCGTCAGGAAAAACTGATCAATCATTCCCTGACAGCAAAGGTGGATGTCTATGTTGACCCTGAGCAATATGCCTTTGTCAGTGCCATACCCAATCTGGAGGAAATCGTCATCGTCTCCAGATTCATTGTGCACGAATTAAAGGACAATGTTCCTGAAGGGGCCTCAGCATCAGAATTTTTCCCCGGCCTGAAGATCCTTGTCTCCAATGCCCCCGGGAAAAAGTGTGAAAGATGCTGGATCTATTATGAAGATTCGGGTACAGATACGGAGTATCCTGATCTCTGTCCGCGTTGTGCCGCTGTTGTCCGCAGTATCGGAAAATAAAAAATGGACGATAGGATGAAGGGGAGCATTTTGCTCCTCTATTCTTTTGCCAGCACGGACAGATTTTTCTTTTTTCGTTCACCTCAAAGGATGAAGGGACATATATTGCTAGTGGGACGAGCAACCAGCTGGAAATATTGAAAAGAGGTTAGAATAAAATGATAAAACTTTATTTCACTTCTCCCTCAGCCTTAACTTTATATTCAATCGCGGGCATAAGTGCAATCAGTTTTTTGGTCAAAAAATACCCCCAGGTTAAACAATATACCGATATTGCTGTCCATTTGACATCCTATATTGGGGACAATTATACATCCTGGGGGATAAAAAGCAACGAAATCGTCAATTATTTCGTCAAAGATTTCATTAATAGGTATTACAATAATTTCGGAGTCATTTCAGTGCAGGAAATTCTTGTAAATGCGATGGGAATTGCTGAGATTCCGCAAATTAAAATTGTACCTTCGTGATGGATAGAGGTTGAATACAGATTGAAGCATATGATTCGGGGTTTGGTTTGATTGATGGGCAAACAGTCCTTTGCAGAATAGGTCAAACCATACCCCTTTTTGATTTCACTGATATTTCTCACCACATTGAAAATATGGCCGGATAGTACAGATCCCCAGCTGTTAGTTTAATTTAGAAAATTTTAACTGTTAAAGAGATTATGCTATAATGATAATAAACAATAAGACCTGAGAATAACCGGCTATGCTGGCAAAAAGGGAGTTATTGGTGTGGAAAAAAAAATACAGGATGAGTTAGATATCCTTAAAGATATCATATTAAACACAGTTCCTGTGGAGCAGATATTTCTGTTCGGCTCTTATGTATATGGTGAACAGCATACTGATTCGGATCTGGATATCTATGTGGTGATGGATGAAAATACGAAGATAAGAGAAATCGATGCAATAAGGTTGATTCGTAAAGCTATTCGTGATAAGAAAACAATGCCGGTGGATGTGGTTGTCCGTAAAAAAAATAAGTTTAATCAGCTTAAATACACCCCTTCGATTGAGCGGCAAATTGCTCAGGAAGGTGTGATGCTGTATGGGTAACCTAAAACAGGCACAGCAATGGCAGAGATTTGCTGCAATGGATTTAAAAAGTGCCGAGTACCTTCTCAGTATGCATCCTGTTCCGGTGGAAGTTATTTGTTATCATTGTCAGCAAGCTGCTGAAAAGTATCTTAAAGGCTATCTTGTTCTGAACGGAATGAATCCGCCTAAGATACATGATTTAGACGAATTGTGCAAGCATTGTTTGGAATTATCCAATATCTTTAACAATATAGCTGACCAATGCTCGGACCTGACAGCTTACGGCGTACAGCCGAGATATCCAATGGAGCCCATGTTGGAGGAACAAGATATGCAGCAGGCGTTGAATAGCGCGAAAACGGTTCGAGATTTAATTCTAAAGATTGCGCCAGAGATGGCTCATCAATCAATTTAGAAAATTATTTCATACAGTATTAACAATAAAAAATAGACGATAGGATAAGGGAGAGGATTTTGCTCTCCCCTATCCTTATTTTTTGCATTATCCCGTACCCTTGCCTTAATTTTTTTAATATTGAAAATATTTATAATATTAATAGACAGGTAAAATGATTAGTTGTAAAATAAAGGGCAAATATATTTTTAGGGATTCTTTTTACATCTTTCCTGGGATTATGGTTTATTTTAAAGGTCAATGAGAAGAAGTGATTCAAAGAACATCTTAATACATACCGGGGGGGAAATGAAATGAATATTGATAAGGGTATTGCCAATGAGATTGTCAATTTTATTTTCGAAACAACAGGTTATCACGGAATTATAAGCAATAGCAAATCAGGAACAATCATTGCCGATTCTTTCGGCAAAAGGGTCGGTGTTGTTCATGATGGGCACGTAAAGATCATGAACAGCGATCTCAAGGAGATCGCTGTCACGGTAGAAGACGAGATGGCGGCCAATCACAGACAGAAAGAGGGGTATAACCTGGCAATTGAGCTTGACGGAGAAAAAATAGGCTGTATCGGACTGGCCGGGCCGGTCGATATTGTCAAGAACCTCGGCAGGGTTGCGGCGGGAATGGTTGTGTCCAAGCTCCAGGCTGAAGAGTTGAAAAAGACTTTACAGGGTATGGTTTACAGGCTGAATGAGGCCATTGAGCATGCTGCCAGCGCGGTACAGGAGGTTGCGGCTTCTTCTCAGGAAGTGGCGGCGATCAGTGAAACGGTCTTAAAGGCGGTAGATGACGGGCGTGATCAGGTTAAGCAAACCTCCAGCATTCTCGAATTTATCCGCAGGGTGGCTAATCAGACCAACCTTTTAGGTCTGAATGCCGCGATTGAAGCTGCCCGGGCCGGGGAAATGGGCAGAGGCTTTTCCGTGGTGGCCGATGAAGTGCGGAAATTGGCTGTTGACAGCAACAGGTCTACAGATGAGATTGCAGAGATCTTGAAACAGTTTGAAAACGTGATTTTGAAAATCAGTGAAGGGGTCAAGCAAAATAATGAGATCATTCATGAACAAGCCAACGCAACCCAGGATATTACCAGAATAGTGGAGGATGTCCAGCAGGTAGGGCGTGAGCTTGATAAAATGGCGGCCAAGCTGTAGAAAACCGGACCTGTCTTAATGGTCTTTGATGATAAGCTCACCGTCAGAGGAGGTAATCACCCGGTATAAATCCGGCCTCCTGTCCCTGAAGATTCCCCATTCCAGCCTTTGAGTCGCCAATTGATCCAGATCAAAGTCGGCCACAAGAACGGTTTCTTCGGTACGGCCTGCTTCGGCAACCTTATTTCCTTGCGGGCCGGCAATAAAGGAAGAACCGTAGAACGTGATCCGGGAATCCTCGTCCGCTTCAACCCCGACCCGGTTGGAAGCGACGACAGGGAGGAGATTGGCGGCGGCATGGCCAAGCATACAGGCTTGCCAGTGCTCCTTGGAATCAATACTCTTATCCTGAGGTTCTGAACCGATGGCAGTGGGATAGAAGAGGATTTCCGCACCCATCAGGGCCATACACCTGGCCGCTTCCGGGTACCATTGGTCCCAGCAGATACCGACCCCGATTTTTCCATAGCGGGTATTCCAGACCCGAAAACCGGTATCTCCGGGATTAAAATAAAATTTCTCCTCATAGCCAGGTCCGTCCGGTATATGACTTTTCCGGTATTTTCCCAGGATTTCTCCTCCGGCATCAATGATGGCGACAGAATTATACCGGGCATAGTTTTTCTTCTCATAAAAACTGATTGGCAGAACGACCTGAAGCTCTCCGGCAACCTGTTTAAAATGGTTGACGGCTTTATTTTGTTCCAGCTCGGTTGCATAGACATCATAATCCGACTTCTCTTTTTGACAGAAGTACGGTGTTTCAAACAACTCCTGTAAAAGAATGATCTGAGCGCCTCCGGCAGCCGCCTGGCGAACCAGGCCGTCGGCTTTGGCGATGTTTTTGTCTATGCTCCCGGTGCAGCTCATCTGGGTTGCCGCTACTTTAACGTTTCTCATCACTTTTCCTTCTTTCCTGACGGCAGTTGCTGAGTTATGCAGTGAACATTGCCGCCCTCTCTGATCAGGCCCATCCCGTTGACGGTGCGGAGCTGTCTTTCAGGAAACAGTTCGCCCAAAACCCGGATCGCTGAATGATCGCTTTTCTCCGCCTGACCGCCGAAAACGGGTAAGATCAATCCCCCGTTGACAAAATAAAAATTCAGGTAGCTCAATGTTAACCGGCGGCCCCGGTCAGACATCTTTGGGGGCTGTTGGACAGGGATGATGTCCAGTTTCCTGTCCCTGGCATCGGTTGCTCCGGTTAAAACCTTGAGATTCTCTCTGGTGATCGCATAATTTTCATCTTCCGGATCATCGCATACCTGCAACAGGATTTTGCCCGGAGCGGCAAAACAGGCCACATTGTCCACATGGCCGTCGGTCTCGTCACCGGACAAGCCGCTTTTCAGCCAAATCACTTTCCTGATATTTAAATATTTTTTTAATTGGTCTTCAATTTGTTCCCTGGTGAGGCCCCTGTTGCGGTTGGGATTTAACAGGCATTCTTCCGTAGTAAGGACCGTGCCTTCCCCATCGACGTGAATTGAACCGCCCTCCAAAATCAGGGGGGAGTCAAACTGCTTCAGGGCAAAATGGTCAAGAATGGCGGGGGCAGCCTGATTATCCAAATCCCAGGGCGAGTATTTGCCGCCCCAGGCATTAAACTGCCAATTGACCCCGGCAACATCTCCCTGATCACTGACCAGAAATGTTGGTCCATTGTCCCTGAGCCAGGCATCATTGTGTTCAATAGGCAAATATTGAATCCGCCCCTCCTGAAAAAGAGAAGAAAACGTTGATAAATCAGGGGAATTGACCATAACCGTAACCGGTTCGAATTCTGCAATTGCCCGGATGATTTCAGCATAGGCCTGACAAACGGAAGCGTAATCTTCCGGATAACACATGGATTCCCGGACAGGCCAGGAAATCAAGGTTTGGGCATGTCCGTCCCATTCCGGGGGCATTCTATAATTTAGATCCTTGGGGTACATAACCGTCCCTTTCCAAAATCTTTATTATCACAAAATATGATTACTATTTTAGGTGAACTTGACTGATTTTACAAGGATAGGTATTGTTAAAGAAAAACGAATAAGCCGACCTGAATGAGGAAACACCATTTAAATCAGGAGGGGTTAACCATGTACATCGAAGTGATCCCCAGTGCCCAATCTCATTACCAGGGAAGCCTGGAGAACAAAATTGCCATTGTGATCGATGTTTTTCGGGCGACAAGTACGATGGCGACAGCGCTGGCCAATGGAGCGGCGGCTCTGATCCCGGCGGCTTCGGTTGAGGAGGCTTTAGCCAGGAAGCGGGAGAACCCTGAAGCTCTTTTGGGCGGGGAAAGGCAGGCTGTATTGATTGAAGGATTTGATCTGGGCAATTCCCCCGATGAGTATACAGTGGAGAAAGTAAAGGGGAAAAAAGTGATCATCACGACAACAAATGGGACCATGGCCATTAAAGCGGCAGCTCCGGCGGAAAAAGTCCGGATGCTTTCGTTTTTGAACATGGACAGTGTTGTACGGAAAGTGGATCAGGAAATCAGGGAATGCCCCGGTATTGACGGCATAATCATCGTCTGTTCCGGGACGGAGGAGCGTTTTGATTTGCCTGATACATTGTGCGCGGGGATGTTTATTGAACAGTTCGGCAGAGGGATAAACGTCAATGATCTTGGTTTAGCCGCTCAAATGTTGTACAATAGTTCAAAACCCAATCTTCTGGAAACCCTGAAAAATACCGAACATGGTCAGGTCTTGATTACACTGGGGTTTCAGAAGGATGTGGAGTATTGTTCCGCGGTCAATCGGTTGTCCGTTGTTCCGGTGCTTCGGAACGGGGAAATTGTTTGGCGGGAAGACAGATAACCCAGTGAGCAAAATGCGGAATTTTGGCAAAGAATTTAGATAAAGGGGTCTGATTTCCATGAAAACGTTCCATGTCTCTGTGGGAGTATCAAACCATCATGTTCATCTTACGGCCAAAGATATTGAAGCATTATTCGGGGCGGGCTATCAGCTCGCGGTGAAGAAAGAGCTCAGCCAGCCCGGAGAATTTGCCGCTGAAGAAACCGTTACTCTGGTCGGCCCCAGAGGACAGGTACCCGGTGTCCGGATTTTGGGCCCGGCCAGGAAAAATACTCAGGTCGAAATCACCATGGCGGATAACATTAAACTGGGTATTACCGCTCCTGTTCGTGATTCCGGTAATTTAGAGGGATCGGGGAGTGTGGTGATCGAGGCCAATGATCAAAGGATAAGCCTGAAAGAAGGGGTTATTGTGGCCGCGCGTCACCTTCATGCAAGCACCAGGGATGCCGCGGAATATGGCCTGCGGGACAGGGATGTCGTTCAGGCCAAAATCGACGGTCCCCGGGGCGGCATTTTGGAGAACATCCTGGTCCGCGTTTCGCCGACTTACAGCCTGGACTTGCATCTTGATATCGAAGAGGCGAATGCCATGGGGCTTAAAAATGGGGATAAAGTGACCATCCTGGCTGATTAGGAGGAAAACCATTTGTATATTTGGGTTACGGTGTTTGTGGTTCTGGCATTGGACCGCCTGAGTAAGATGATCATTCAGGCCAACTTGGATTTGGGACAAAGTATTCCGGTGATTCCCGGTTTTTTTGATCTTACTTATATCCTTAATTCAGGGGCGGCTTTTGGGATGCTTCAGGGCAAGACAGGATTTTTTATCCTGACCTCCCTGCTTGTCTTAGGGGGGATTTTCTTCTTTCAGCATAGATTGCCTAAAGAAGAAAAACTGATGAGGATATGTCTGGGCATGATTGCCGGGGGGGCGATCGGGAATCTGACCGACAGGCTCCTGACCGGCAAGGTGATTGATTTTCTGGATTTCAAAATTTGGTCTTATATTTTTAATGTGGCCGACAGCATGATCGTGGTCGGCGGATTGATCCTGGTTTATCTCATTTACAGATCGGAAAAGGAAGAAGCATGAGTATTTTTGAAGAAGAAGACTTCGCTTATGAGCAATGGCTTGCTGTTGAGGGTAAGCCTGAGGTGAGGCTGGATGTATGCCTGACGGAAAAAACCGGGACAAGCAGGAGCTTTATCCGGAATATGATTGAAGAAGGCCGTGTTCTGGTAAACGGAGAAACAAAGAAAGCCAATTACCGGATCAGGGCAGAGGATAAAATCGGGATTAACTTGCCCAAACCGCGGGAATTAAAGGTTGTTCCTCAACAGATTCCTTTGGAGATCATCTATGAGGATGATGATCTGCTTGTGGTGAACAAACCTCAGGGCATGGTCGTCCATCCGGCTCCCGGAGTCTGGGAAGGGACACTGGTCAATGCCCTTCTGTATCATTGCAGGGACCTTTCCGGGATAAACGGGATTATCCGGCCCGGTATTGTGCACCGGATTGATAAGGACACCTCTGGTCTGCTGGTTGTCGCTAAAAATGATGAGTCCCATAATCAGCTGGCAGGGCAGTTGAAGGAGCATAAAATGCAGAGAAAGTATCTGGCGGTCGTGCACGGGGTGCTTTCTGAGCCATCGGGGACAATCGACGCTCCCATTGGCCGCGATCCCAAAGACCGTAAAAAAATGGCCGTAGTGTTTAAACATTCCCGGCCTGCCGTCACCCATTATGAGGTTGAGGAACGGTTTATTGGCTATACAAAGATCAAGGCAGTTTTGGAAACGGGCAGGACACATCAGATCAGGGTGCATATGGCGTATATCCGGAACCCTGTTCTGGGCGACCCGCTTTATGGTCCGAAAAAAAATATTCTGGGGTTGACAGGTCAGGTTCTGCATGCGCATACACTGGCATTCCTGCATCCGCGCGGGGGAAAGCTGATGGAATTCAGCGCCGATCCGCCCCGGGAGTTCCTGGAGGCGGTTGACAAATTACGGGAGTTAACCTAAAATCAAAAGAGGTGAGAACATTGCCTTTAAAAATTGTCCGGAGAGACACTTAAGGCAGATCGGTTCATGAATGTATTTGTCATGTGCACTGTCTGCTTAAGCAGGCAGTTTTTTCATCCCCTTTAAACGAAAGGCGGGATTTCAATGAAAGGGATTCAAAAAAGCAAGATCATGGATGAAGATGGGATCCGCAGAGCGGTGACCAGGATAGCCCATGAGATCGTGGAAAAGAACAAGGGAACCCAGGGCCTGGCTCTAATCGGGATCAGAACCAGAGGAGTTCCGCTGGCCGAACGTATTCACGAGAAAATCTTGGAGTTCGAGAAGGTGGATATTCCACTCGGTTTGCTTGATATCACACTGTACAGGGATGACTTAAGTACGATAAATGTTCAGCCCATCGTGCACGAAACCAAAGTTCCTTTTACGATTGACGGCAAGACGGTGATTCTGGTGGATGATGTTTTATATACGGGACGCACGGTCAGGGCCGCCTTGGATGCGCTGATTGACCTGGGCAGACCGCAAAAAATTCAATTGGCGGTCCTGATTGACAGGGGCCACAGGGAATTGCCCATCCGGGCCGATTATGTAGGAAAAAATGTGCCGACATCAAACAGGGAAATCATCTCAGTTTGCTTAGGTGAGACAGATAAACGCGAAGAAGTTCTTCTTTTGGAAAAAACTTAATCAAGACAGATCATTCCATTGCACCTTTAAATGTTATCCTGTGAGATGGCCAAGGGAGAGACGGATTGAACAATCTCCTCCTGCCCATGGCCGGAGGTTTTTTGGTTTTACGGCAGAAATTGCGGCAATCAAGGAGGTGGCCCGTCATGAAATGGATGTATAAGGATCTTCTGGATATGGATAAGCTGGAAGGAAAAGAAATTGAACTGATTTTGGAAACCGCTGTTTCCATGAAGGAAATACTGGGACGCCCGATCAAAAAGCTGCCGACACTCCGGGGAAAGTCGGTTTTGCTCTTGTTTTATGAATCAAGTACCCGTACCCGGACATCTTTTGAAACAGCGGCCAAGATCCTCGGTGCGGATACCGGAAATATTGCCGTGGCCCAGAGCAGTGTGACAAAAGGGGAAAGCCTTTTGGACACGGCCCGGACCCTTCAGGCCATGAATGTTGATTTGGTTATTGTCCGGCATTCCGGCTCCGGGGCGGCCCAATTTCTGGCCGATGAGCTCAGTGCTTCGGTAATCAATGCCGGCGACGGCCAGCACGCGCATCCCACCCAGGCTCTTCTGGACTTTTTGACCATGAAGGAAAAATTGGGCGGTTTTCAGGACAGGAAAATTGTGATTGTCGGGGATATTCTGCATTCCCGGGTGGCCCGCAGCAATGCCATAGGCTTAAAAAAGCTGGGTGCTGAGGTTGTTCTGGTGGGACCGCCTACCCTCCTGCCCCCGGAAATGAGCTACCTTGGGGTTCAAACCTCCTACGATTTGGACAGTGTACTGGAGGGGGCGGATGCCGTGATGGCCTTGAGGCTTCAGCTGGAGCGCCAGCAAAGCGGCTTGTTTCCGTCGCTCAGAGAATACCGGGAGCTTTATTGCCTCACCCCGGAAAGGCTGAGAAAAACCGGCAAGGAGACGATTATTATGCATCCCGGACCGATGAACAGAGGAGTGGAAATCGCCGGAGAACTGGCGGACAGCCCTCTTTCAGTGATTGAAGAACAGGTCACAAACGGAGTAGCAGTGCGGATGGCTTTGATCTATCTGCTGATCGGAGGGGGAACAAACAGTGTGGTGGATTAAAAATGTTCATCTGGTAGACCCTGCCCAGGGAATATCGGGAATAAGAGATATTTTGGTCAAAGACGGGCTGGTAAGAGAAGTTTCTGAAGACATCCCGGCAAACAGGGCTCAGGAAATCCTGGGCGCGGATTCGCCTGAGGAGATCGGGCTTGTAGACGGTCAGGGAAAGTATTTGTTTCCCGGCCTGGTGGATGTCCATGTTCATTTGCGCGAGCCGGGATTTGAAGACAAGGAAGATATCGCAAGCGGCTCCCGGGCTGCCGTGCGGGGAGGCTTTACCTCAATTATGGCCATGGCCAATACTTCGCCGGTTGTAGATCACCGGGCTCTGGCTGAATTTGTGCTGCGGCAGGGCCAGAGAGCGGGAAAAGCCAGGGTCTATACGGCCGCAGCGGTGACCAAGGGACTGCGGGGAGAAGAGCTTGTGGAGATGATGGATCTCAAGGAAGGCGGAGTATCGGCTTTCTCTGATGACGGCAAGGGGATTCAGAGCGCGGAAATGATGAGGCTGGCCCTGGAGTATGCCAAGCTGACCGGGCTGCCGGTCGTTGCCCATTGTGAGGATGAATCACTGGCGGCCGGGGGAGCCATACGGAAAAGCGAGACAAGTGCGAGGCTGGGGTTTAAAGGAATTCCGGCCGGTTCGGAAAGTGTGATGGTGGTCCGGGATGTGATCCTGGCCGGGGAAACCGGCGGTAAATTGCATATTGCCCATGTTTCCACCAAAGAAAGTGTGGAGGCGATTCGGACAGGCAAGGCCCGGGGCTTGGATATTACGGCTGAGGTCAACCCTTATCACCTCATATTTACCTGTGAGGATGTGACCCTGACGGACACATCATATAAGGTTAACCCGCCCCTCCCTTCAAAAGAAGACCAGGAGGCCCTTTGGCAGGGTATCCTGGACGGGACGATCGATATGCTGGCGACTGACCATGCTCCCCATACCAGGGAGGAAAAGGCCCGGCCGTTTGGAGAAGCCCCTTTTGGCATCAATGGTTTGGAGACAGCTCTGGCGGCGGTATGGCAGGCCTTTGTAGCCAAAGGGATTCTTTCTGTGGAAAAATTGATTGAATTATGGTCTCTGAATCCGGCGCGCCGCTTTGGCTGGGAGGCAGGGACGTTGAAACCCGGACATCCTGCGGATATGGTGCTTTTTGATCCGGAGCGCAGGGAAGTGATCGATCCGGCCGGGATGGAATCCAGGAGCGTCAACACGCCGTATTTGGGCAGGGAAATGCGAGGTCTGCCCGAGATGACCTGGGTGGCGGGCAAGCTGGTGATGAAGGACCGCAGGGTCATTTAAATCAAGGTCATTGAAATTCAGAAAAGATCAAGATTGAACATGATGTAAAATCGGGCAGGAGAGGTGAGCAGTTATGGCATGGCTGGTTCTCAAGGATGGCAAGGCCTACGAGGGCGAAGCGTTTGGTTTTTGGAAGGACAGTGAGCCGGTAACCGGTGAGGTGGTTTTCAATACCTCCATGTGCGGTTACCAGGAAATGATCACTGATTTATCATATTCCGGTCAGATTCTGACCTTTACCCATCCGCAGATGGGCAATTACGGCTGGCATAATGAAGAAAGCGAAGCCGGCAAGGTGCTGATCAAAGGTGTGGCGGTCAAAGAATTGTCCGAAGGTGAAGGCAGCTTTCACGCGGACCGGAGCATGGAAGAATTTTGCCTGAATAACAAAATCCCCGGAATCAAGGATATTGATACCAGAGCCCTGACCAGACACATCAGACGAAATGGGACAATTTCCGGGGTGCTGGTGGCCGAGCTTGAGCAAGGAATCAAATTCTGGCAGGAACATTCCGAACAGGATATTCAGCCTGACCGGCATTGGGTATATCAGACGACAGTCAGTGAAGAATATGAGATACATGGCGAAGGACCCCTTCTGGCAGTTCTGGATATGGGGATCAAACGCAATATCCTGCGCTGCCTGCAGAAAAGAGGGTTCAGACTGCATGTTTTTCCGGCCTCAGCTTCCTGGGAGGAAATCCTCAATGTCAACCCGCAGGGACTGGTGCTGAGCAATGGCCCCGGAGACCCCGACGGTATTCCTGAGATTGCCCGCAATGTCGGCAATCTGATCCCCAAGCTGCCCGTTCTGGGCATTTGTATGGGCCACCAGATCATGGCCATGGCAGCGGGAGCTTCCACTTATAAGCTTCCGTTCGGGCACAGGGGGGGCAACCATCCTGTTCAGGATCTGGCCACAGGCAAGGTGACCATGACTTCCCAGAACCACGGTTATGCCGTCCGGGAAGAATCCTTGGAAGGGACAGGGTTTAAAGTCAAGTACGTTAACCTTAATGACGGGACCGTCGAAGGACTGATTCATGAGAAATATCCGATCATTACCGTGCAGTACCATCCGGAAGCCGCTCCGGGGCCTGAAGAAAATTCCGGAATATTTGATTGCTTCGCAGAATTTGTCAGTGGGAAGGGGATCAACAGACATGCCTAAAAAAGACTGGAAAAAGGTCATGGTGATCGGCTCCGGACCTATCGTCATCGGCCAGGCGGCGGAATTTGACTATGCCGGGACCCAGGCCTGCCGGGCATTGCGGGAGGAAGGACTGGAAACCGTTTTGGTGAACTCCAATCCGGCGACAATTATGACGGATGCTGAGGTCGCGGATAAGATCTATATTGAGCCTCTGACCATAGAATTTCTGGAAAGAATTATTGAGAAAGAGAAGCCGGACGGACTCTTGCCGACCATGGGCGGCCAAACCGGTCTCAATCTGGCCTTTCAGTTATCCCAAAGTGGTATCCTGCAGCGTTGTGGTGTAACGCTATTGGGTACTCCCCTGGACAGCATCAGCAAAGCTGAGGACAGGGAACATTTTCGCAACCTGATGCACGAAATCCGGCAGCCGATCCCGGAAAGCACGATTGTTTCCGAGGTCGGGGAGGCCGTCGCCTTTGCCGAAGAGATCGGCTATCCCCTGATTGTCAGGCCCGCCTTCACCCTGGGGGGAACCGGGGGCGGGATAGCGGGAGACAGGAAAACTCTGGAGGAAATTGCCGCCAGTGGGATCAATGCCAGTATGATCGGCCAAATCCTGATCGAGAGAAGTGTGGCCGGCTGGAAAGAAATTGAGTTCGAAGTGCTCAGGGACGGCATGGACAGCTGTATCGCGGTTTGTCATATGGAAAATATGGACCCTGTAGGTGTTCATACCGGAGACAGCATCGTCGTCGCCCCCTGCCAGACGCTGACGGATAAGGAAATCCAGATGCTGCGCACAGCGTCTTTCAATATCGTATCCGCTTTGGGGATTGAAGGGGGCTGTAATGTGCAGTTTGCTTTAAACCCGGTCAATGATGAATACTATGTAATCGAAGTGAACCCCCGTTTGAGCAGGTCCAGCGCCCTGGCGTCCAAAGCGACCGGTTATCCGATTGCCAAGATCGCCGCGAAGATCGGTATAGGCTATACGATGGCCGAACTGAAAAATTCGGTGACAGGCAAGACTTCGGCCTGCTTCGAGCCGGCTTTGGATTATGTGGTTGTCAAGATTCCCCGCTGGCCCTTTGATAAATTCTCTGATGCCGACCGCACTCTGGGGACCCAGATGAAGGCGACAGGCGAGGTTATGGGATTGGGCCGCAATTTGGAAACGGCCCTGCTGAAAGCGGTGCGCTCTCTGGAAACAAAGTCTTTCGGCATCCTGAACCCGGAAAATGAACGCCTGGCGGACCGGGAGCTGGAAGCAAAGTGCGCCCAGGCCAGTGACAATATGCTTTACCTGATTGCCGAGGGCTTTCGCCGGGGCTGGAGCGTGGAAAAAATCAACAGGATCAATCAATGGAACCCTTACTTCCTGAAAATAATTCAAAGAATTGTCGATTTCAGCGCGGAAATCAAAAACCATCCCTGGGATGGGGCAATCTTGAGAAAAGCCAAAAAGCTTGGGTTTGCCGATCAAAACATTGCCCGGCTTTGGGCGGCGGAGGAAGAAAAGGTTTTTGCTTTCCGCAGGGAAAACGGGCTCCTGCCTGTTTTCAAGATGGTGGATACCTGTGCCGGGGAATTTGACGCGATGACCCCCTATTTTTATTCCAGCTATGATCAGGAAGATGAAGGAGAAGTGACCTCCAGGCGTAAGGTTGTGGTGCTGGGATCAGGGCCGATCAGAATCGGCCAGGGGATAGAATTTGACTATTGCTCGGTTCACGCGGTCAAGGCCTTGCGCAAAGCCGGAGTGGAGAGCATCATCATCAATAATAATCCGGAAACAGTCTCCACCGATTTTGACACTTCCGACAGACTGTACTTTGAGCCCCTCACTCTGGAGGATGTCTCGGAGGTTCTGAATAAGGAAAAACCGGAAGGGGTCATTGTCCAGTTCGGAGGGCAAACGGCGATTGGTCTTTGCAAAGGCCTGGCAGCCAGAGGCTACCGTATTCTGGGGACGACCGTCGAAGATACGGACCGGGCTGAGGAGAGAGGAATCTTCGACCATGTGCTCCAGGAGCTGGGGGCGAAAAGACCTCAGGGAGGGTGCGTTTCTACGGTCGAGGAGGCCGAGAAGCTGTCCGAAAAAATCGGATTCCCCCTGATTGTCCGTCCGTCTTATGTGCTGGGAGGAAGGGCCATGCAGATCGTTTATGACCGGGCGGACATCAAAAGGATTGTTCAAAATGCCTTTGCCGAATTCCCGGGCCAGCAGATTTGGATGGACCAGTACCTGGAAGGAAAAGAAGTTGAGGTAGATGCCATCTCGGATGGGGAGACAGTATGTATTCCGGGAATTATGGAACACCTGGAACGGGCAGGGGTGCATTCCGGCGACTCCATTGCGGTCTACCCCCCGCAGACTCTTGCCCAGAAGATGGAAAACAGGATCAGCGATTTAACGGTTTCCATCGCCCGCAGTCTGAGGATCAAGGGACTTTTAAATATTCAATATGTAATCTACAAAGATGAGGTTTATGTTCTGGAGGTGAACCCGCGCTCCAGCCGCACAGTGCCTTTCCTAAGCAAGGTAACCGGAGTGCCTGTTGTCGATCTGGCCACAAGGGTAATCCTTGGCCAGTCCCTGGCGAGTATGGGTATCTCATCCGGGGTGTGGCCGAAGAGTTCTTACGTTGCCGTCAAAGCGCCGGTATTCTCCTTCTCCAAGCTGCTGATGGTTGAGCCTTCCCTGGGGCCGGAGATGAAATCGACCGGGGAAGTAATGGGCACGGACAGCACCTATGAAAAGGCCCTGCATAAAGCCTTGCTGGCCGCGGGGATGCATATCTCGGCCCACGGTACCCTTCTGGTCACCCTGGCCGACAGGGATAAGGCCGAAGGCTTGCAGCTGGTGCGCCGGTTCTATGATCTGGGGTTCCATATCGTCGCTACGGCAGGAACAGCCCGGGCCATAGAAAAGGAAGGCCTGGAAGTCGAAGAGGTCAGGAAAATCTATACAGGCTCCAATGAGATTACGGAGAAAATCAAAGGCGGACAGATTCAGTGTGTGCTCAATACAACCACCCATGCCAAAAATACAACCAGTGACGGTTTTGCCATCCGCAGGGCCGCGGTTGAGCAGGGAATCCCCTGCTTTACCAGCCTGGATACGGCACAAGCTCTGCTGCAGGTTCTGGAAGCCAATTCACCCAGCATAATTCCGCTGAATGAAAAGCGATTCTGAAAAAGGGAAGTAATACTGTTATGATGCTGATAAAGGAAAAGGTCATTGAAAATAAGCAGATCGGCAATCCCGAGCAGGGACTGTTCAGGCTGGTTTTACAGGGTGAGGCCGCCCTGGCGGCCAGACCGGGGCAGTTTGTCCATATCAGGGTCGGTGAAACCTATGATCCCCTTTTGCGCAGGCCGGTCAGTATAGCGGCGATGAACAGGGAACGGCGGGAACTGACTCTGTATTACAGGGTTAAAGGCAAGGGTACGGCGCTGTTAACCCAAATAAGGCCGGACGAGATGGTCAGTATTCTTGGACCGCTCGGCAATGGTTTCCAGCTCCCTTCCTCAGGTCGATTATTGCTGATCGGGGGAGGAATCGGAGTATTCCCCCTTTTCTCCATTCTGGAGGCAGTTGACCGGAAAAAAGTGGATGTGAAGCTTTTATGGGGCGGCGAAAATCAATGCTTTATGGAAAGCGCCGGACTGGATGGTCTGAAGAAGAGCGGGATTGATTATGAACTGGCCACCATGGATGGCAGTACAGGCTACAAAGGATTGGTGACAGACCTTCTGCGAACAGAGCTGGAGTCTCCTCAAAATAAGAGGGATTCGCCTGCAAAAACGCTTTTGGCCGCTTCCTGCGGGCCCGGCGGCATGATGAAGGCAGTGGCCGCGATCTGCCGGGAAGCAGGAGTACCTTTGCAGGTATCTCTGGAAGAGAGAATGGCTTGCGGGGTAGGGGCTTGTCTGGGCTGTGTCTGTACAGTCCGGGAAGCGGGCGTTCTTCAGCGGAAAAAGGTTTGCAAGGACGGGCCCGTTTTTGACGGAGAGGAGGTAGTCTGGGATGCCGAATGTTGACTTGCAGGTTGAGCTGGCGGGAATAACCCTGAAAAATCCGGTCATGACCGCTTCCGGGACCTATGGTTTCGGGGAAGAATATGCTCCCTTTTACGATCCCGCCCTGCTCGGCGCGATTACAGTCAAAGGGATCACCCCTTTGCCCCGCCTGGGCAATCCGGTCCCCCGGCTAGCGGAGACTCCGGCAGGTATCTTAAATTCCGTCGGCCTGGAAAATCCGGGCCTGGAGGTTTTCCTTCAGGAATACCTGCCCCGCCTGAAAAATCTGGATACAGCCGTCATTGTCAATATTTCCGGGTTCTCCCTGGAAGACTATATGATGATGGCTTCCGCCTTTCAGAAAGGGTGCGGAATAGCTGCTTTGGAAGTCAATATCTCCTGTCCGAATATCAAGCACGGGGGCATGGCTTTCGGTACAGATCCCCGCAGTGCCGAAGAGGTGATCGCGGCAGTGAGGAAAAATACCGGCCTGCCTTTAATTGCCAAGCTTTCCCCGAATGTGACAAGCATTGCGGATATGGCCAAAGCCGTGGAAAGCGGGGGAGCGGATGCGGTATCTTTAATCAATACTTTGCTGGGGATGAGCATTGACATTCATGCCCAAAAGCCCCTTTTGGCCAATAAAGTGGGAGGATTATCCGGACCCGCCGTCCGGCCTGTGGCCGTAAGAATGGTTTATCAGGTTTTTGAGGCGGTCAAAATACCGATCATCGGTATGGGAGGGATCATGACCTGGCAGGATGCTGTGGAATTTATGCTGGCCGGAGCCAGCGCGGTCAGTATCGGTACGGCAAATTTCACCGACCCTTTGGCCCCTTTGGACGTGATCAAAGGTCTGGAGGAATATGCTGAAAGCAGAAAATGCGCTTCAATCAGGGAAATTATCGGTGCCGCTCATTGAGGAGCATGGCAGAGAGTGCGCAAGGATGAAGAGACCGTAAAGGTTAAAAAGACGCAAGGAGGTCAAGAGATGCAAAGAGATCAAGGAGTGCCAGGAAGTCAAAGCAGCCCGGCAGATGAGAAAATTGCCAGGGTGATGGCAGCTTTGGATGTTGATTCAGCGGATAAAGCGGCAGAAATAGCAAAACAGCTGGCAGGCACCGGCTGTTGGTTAAAGATCGGTTTGGAGCTTTACGCTCTTTCAGGTCTCAGTCTTGTTCAGAAGTTCAAAGAAATGGGCTTTTCCATTTTTCTTGATCTCAAGCTTCATGATATCCCCAATACCGTTGCCAGAACGATGCAGGTTTTGGTGGATTCGGCAGTGGATATGATCAATGTTCACTGTGCGGGCGGATATGAGATGATGGCCAGGGCCGCCGAGATCGGCCGGAAGAGCGGCAAGAAAATCATCGGGGTTACCGTCCTGACCAGCATGGGGCAAGAGGAGCTGTCCGGAGTCGGGGTGAACCGCATGGTCGAGGATCAGGTGATTAATCTGGCCCTTTTGGCCCAAAAAGCCGGGCTGGACGGAGTGGTCGCTTCAGCCAGGGAAGTGGTTTCCCTCCGCAGGGAATGCGGTGCGGATTTCCTGTTGGTCACCCCGGGAATCAGGCCTGCAGGCAGTGAACAAAATGACCAGGTCAGAGTGCTGACCCCCAAGGAAGCGCTGGAAAACGGAAGCTCCTATCTGGTGGTGGGCAGACCGATTACTGCTGCGGTCAATCCCCGGGAAGCGCTCTTCAAACTCTTTGACTAAAATTTTGTGCAGAAAAACGATTGGAGGATAAAAAAATGAATGAAGATATCCTGAACGTATTTACGGATACGGGGGCACTGTTAAACGGCCATTTTCTTTTGACCTCAGGCAAACACAGTGCCCAGTACATGCAGTGTGCCCAAGTGCTTCAATATCCCGATAAAGCGGCTTTTCTTTGTGCGCTGCTGGCGGAGAAATTCGCCGGGGCCGGAGCGGAAACCGTGATCGGACCGGCGATGGGCGGGATTATTGTGGCCCATGAGGTAGGCAAAGCATTAGGGACCAGGGTCATTTTTACGGAAAGGCAAAATGGTGAAATGTGCCTGCGGCGCGGCTTTGAACTCCGGCCGGGTGAGAAAGTCCTGGTCGTGGAAGATGTCATCACAACCGGCGGGTCAGTCCGGGAAGTCATTGAAATCGTCCGGAAATGCGGGGCCGTCCCGGTCGGGGTGGGTGTACTGGTTGACCGCAGCGGCGGTAAGGCCGATTTTGGGGGATTGCCTCTGCAAAGTCTTGTACAGCTGCAAATTGAGACCTTTGAACCGGACAACTGTCCGCTTTGCGGCCGGGGAATCCCGGCAATCAAGCCCGGCAGCCGGGGCAGCGGCAAATAAGGATTTCAGCAGCCTTTCAGGGCTTCAATAATCTCTTCCCATTGAAAATCCTCACTTGATTTATATTCCTTGGCATAATAAACTTTGCCACAGCCTTTGCAAATGACCTTAATGCTATGCACAAAGTCTTCCATATAAAGTTTCCCGGCCAGTTTAGGCATGTTCAGGCTGGCTTCGCAGACGATCTGCGAACCACAGGCGGAACAGGCCAAATCCTTTTCCCGGTCATCATTGATCTGATCTTTTTCTGTATTCATAAGGGTCCTCCTGGTTATGACAATCTAAACATCTCGATAAGATAAGGTAATATCAAATATCCGGGGTTCCGGAGGTTAAACAGAACAGTCTTGAACAGGATAGTTTTCTTTACATAAGCGGACCCGGAGGAATGATTCCGGGTCCATTTGAATTCTGGCTTTCATGTTATGTGATCAGTACGAATTAATGAAACATGAAGCAGGAAACGTTAGCGCTGCAGAGACTTGGGAGTGTTGGGCTGATGAGAGAAAACAAAGCAAGCAAAAACAGAGCTGGCTGAGGCAAAGAGAAGTACAACTGAAGAGATAGCGGTGAAAAGTAGTCTTTTCATTTTTAGGACCCTCCCTTTCTTAGATTAAACAAAGGCAGCAGGGTCACAGTCTGATAGGCTATGCCCAGGGCCGCGCTTGTTCCGAGAATGATGTTTTGGGACAAGAAAACCAAAATGCTTGTCACGAGGACAAAAGCGATGGAGACCGATTTTAATTTTCGCCGGAAGCTCCGGGAATGGATGGGCTTGGCCGGACAGTCAACCGGGGCCAAAATGGCGACAACCGGGAGGCAGAGCAAGAGAATCACTAGATTCAAAGTTGAGCCGGCCAGGTTGTAAGCGATCAGGCTTTTGGCCGATAAGCCCAGAAAGGCGTAGACGACTGTTCCGATCGCCAGGCATTTGAAGGCGGAGCCGGCATGCGCCCCCCCAGAAAGCTTCCTTAAGCCCCCGCCGAAAAGGAGGGTCAAAGCTGTAAGAAGCAGAGTATCTAAAAAATAGGCCGCAAGGAGGATAGAAGCTGTACCGATGACGGCCAGAAAAATTAGTTCAAAGCCGTAGGTCAATTCTTCTTCTTTCTCTTCGTTTAAGTCCAGACTACTGCTTAAAAGATTGCTCATTTGTTTGCTCAAGTGAGTGATCATAGCGGATATCCTTTCTTTTTCGATAATATTTAATCAAGAAAGCAAAAAGAAACATCAATGAAACATGAGGCAGACCGGTAATAATTCTCAAAGACTGGCTCGACAGATAGCCTTGAGAAGAAAGGCCGAGAAGTTCAATAATATGTATACAAGCTGCTTCTGTCAGACAAAGTATGAGGAAACTTAGTAAAGTAGCAACAAGAGAAGTAAGGACACTGGCCCTGCCGACCTTGAACAGATAGAAAAAAAGAAAGGTAATCATGACAATGGTATGCAATCCAACATATACGGGATAAAATCTGATCAAATAAACAATCAAAATGGAAAAAAACGCTCCCACAATAATTTTCCGCCAATTGAGGTCGATTTTGGCCAGGACGAAGGCTAAAGTATAGATTGCGATTCCTTCGGGAACGCCTTGAAAGATCAGTACTATTAATGGGATACGCATGGGTTTTCCTCCTGTTAATCTGTTTGTGGTTCTTCTTTTTGTTCTTCATTGGATAAAGCAAAGCGGATATAAAAGGTGGTTCCCTTCTCCCCGGTATCGTATTTGATGGTCGCATTGTGCCTGTTCAGGATTCCGATGGAGATCGCCAAGCCAAGACCGGTCCCGTTTTCCTTGGTCGTCAGGAAAGGCGTACCGAAGCTGTCCCGGACCTTTTGGCAAAGGCCGTGCCCGGCATCCTTAATTTCCAGAACCAAAGTGTTTTCCTCAAGATATGTACTGATCTCCATAGAGGCGCCGGGAGGAGAGGCTTCCAGGCCATTGCGGATAAAGTTAAGCAAAACCTGTTTGATTTCCGATTCATTGAGCAGAATTTCCGGGACCTCGCTCAGCTTCAGGTCAATGTCCTTATTGGAGTTATAGGCATCGGCCCGGACCAGGGGAAAGATCCGTTCAATGATTTGGTTGATGTTTCTCAGTTCATGGTTCTGGGTGGAGGCTTTGGCCAGGGAGAGAAAATCGTTAATGATGGCGTTGGCCCGGTCGATTTCCGAAATCATCAGGGTGATGTCTTCCTGGAGCTCCTGGCAGGTAGGATTGACGAAGAAAATCTGCAGGAAGCCTTTTACGGTAGTCATGGGGTTTCTGACCTCGTGGCTGATCCCGGCGGCCATCTGTCCGATCAGGTTTAAGCGTTCCAGGCAGATCAGCTCCCTGGCCTGACGGTTGATGGCCGTGGTATCGCGGAAGAAGACCGATATCCCCTGAGAAAACGGATAGGCATTGAACTCAAATTCCCTGTTGTCCGGCAGGGTCGTTTCCCAGAACAGGGGTTTGTTGTTCTGGACCGTGCTTTGCAGGATGGTCTCCAGCTCAGGGAAGAGATCGTGGAAAACCGAGCCGCGAAAGTTGCGGCCGACAAACTCTTCTTCAAAGGTCTTTTTGATGGTGTCATTGACAAACCTGAAATTGAGGTCGCTGTCGAGGGAGAAGAAGCCGTCGGAAATGCCGTCCATAATGGTCAGAAGCTCGTCATGAAGATTTCTTAAGCTCACACTGTGGTCTTGAATCTGCCGGAAGACAGGGGCCAATTCAGGCAGCTTGTCCATGGCAAACTCATTTCTCTGATTTTCATTGGAGGTGATATTTTGGGAAAAGGCCACTAATTCACCTTTGATTTGGCTGATTAGCCTTCTGATCAACAAAAGAATCAAAATAAGCAGCAAAATACTTGATCCCAGCAGAACAGCAAGGTTCAATTGGGTGTGATAAAAAATATAGGCTGAATTAAGTTTGGCCCAAACATAACCGGCATTTTGATTTTCGATATTGAGAGCCAGGAGGTTGGCAATGCATTTATTGGCGGAAGAGTCGGTATAGTTGTATTCCATAAGGAACTCCTCCGGAGACGGTCTAACTCCGGGGAAGGAGGGATCATTTGCAATATCATTACTGATCCTTAAGCCTGTATCAAAATTAATATAGCCCAAATTGATCGTAGGATATTTCTGTGTGTATTCATCAAGGACAGGACTGATGAGAACAGAGATTTCCCGGTTTTTTTCCTCCAGGGTGAGATCCCGGTAGTGGTCGGAATCATAAAATTGATCCAACTCTTTTGATATTGTTTGGTGCAAATTAAAGGTGATATTGCTTAATTCCAGTTTTTTCTGGTACATTTCCCGATTCCAATAGCTGTTATACATAAACATATAGAGAAAGATAAAAATGAAAAATACAACCAGGGATACTTTGACCAGAGCGGATTCAACAATAGAGGTTCCTTTAGCCTTGCGGGGATTTACCGGTAAAAGGTTTCTTTTCTGTGTGAAAATATTCATTATCTATACTCCAATATTTCTTATAACCATTTTATACGATTTAAAGCAAAAAGGGTGTCGAAATATTTGCATAATGAAAAAATAAACTGAGAATTTTTTTACTTTTCGGCAACTTTTTATTTTTTTTGAAAAAAAAGCTGAAGATTAATCATAATCTTTATTGTAAATGAATAATCGTCATATGGAAACACTTCCGGCAAAGATATTGGGCAAATTCCGAAAGTTATTTAGGAAATCCCGCTGTCCAGCTCCGCACCGGTCTCTGTCGCCAGGAGGGCGTCAATGGTATCCTGACGGGGGGTGATCAATAGAGACCAGTTCTGTTCATAGACGACCATCCCCGGCTTGGCCCCGTTGGGCTTTTTGATCTGCCTGACATGGGTGTAGTCCACCGGGATATGGGAAGACCCTCTGGCCTGACTGAAATAGGCGGCAAGGGCGGCTGCTTCCAGAAGAGTGGTGTCATCGGGAAATTCTTCCCCTTCTTGCAGGGGGACAATGACATGGGAACCCGGGATTTGCTTGACATGAAGCCAGAGATCATGAGGGCGGGCCTCGCGCCAGGTCATCCGGTCATTTTGCTTATTGTTGCGCCCGACAATGATGGGGTGTCCGCTGCCGGAAGTGTAGACATGGGGCAGGGAAAGCTTTTCCGGTTGTTTTTTCTTGGTCCCATGCTTTTTGTCGGCTTTATTCCTGGCCGGAAGGTTTTTGCCCGCGATATATTTCTGTTCGATCAGTTCATTATGGATTTCCTTGAGCTCGTCCGGGGAGGAAGCCTGGTCCAGGCTTACCCGCAGTGAGGAGAGGTAATTGATTTCTGTTTGGGCTTCAGCTTGCAGGGGCTTGGTTTTGAGAATGGTTGCTTTGGCTTTGTTATACAGCTTGAAATATTTTTGGGCATTGCCTGTCGGGGTGAGACGGGGATCAAGCTCGATCCGGACAGCTTTCAGCTCAGGGTCGGTGTAATCTTCCAGCTCAACCTGTTTCGCTCCGGCGGGAATCCGGTAAATATTCGAGGTAATCAGCTCCCCGGACTTGCGGTAGGCCAGTCCTTTCTCAGCCCGTTCTATGGCATCCTCATAAATGTTCAGCTTTTTCACCATGTGAGCCAGGTGGTCCTGGACGATCTTGCGCAGGGAACCGCGCATGGCTTCGGTTGTATGGAAATCCTGTCTTTTTTGATGGTAAAGGCCGACCGCTTCATTTAAAGAAGGGTTTTTTTCCAGAGGATAGGGAGAGTACTGGGCATAAGGGATAAAGGTAAAGGCCTGGGCCAGAATTTTGGTCTGGTCCTGGAAATAAACACAAGGCTCCGGGGAAGCCCAGGCTTCATTTAAGGTGTCGATCAGAAAGAAGGAATAAGCCTGATATAAACGGCTGAGGTCAATATCGCCGCAGTGCTCCAGAACAGCGCCGTCATCCAGGCCCGCACGCAGAAGGATTTCTTTGGCCAGCTCCGGGCTGATGCCGTTGAAGGAGGCCACCAGGATAGTTTTGAGACTCTGTTCCAGGGGCTGCAATAGGATCAGTTCTTTAAATTTTTCCTCAGTCCTGACCGGCTCGTGCTTATTTTGAGAAGGGGGGGCGATGTAGATCCGGCCCGGTAAGACCTCGCGGTGCCTGCTGACAGAATGGGAATAGCGTTTTAACCCGTCAAGGATTGTCTGGGAGGCGGAATCGAGGAGGATCAGATTGCTGTGTTTGCCCATGATTTCCAGGATGAGCTCGAATGACTGCAAATCCCCCCGGTCATTGTAATTTTGGATGATGATCTTGACCACCCGTTCCAAACCCTGCTGATTGATCTCCAGGATTTTTCCGCCTTCCAGGTGTTTGCGCAGGATCATGCAAAACATGGGAGGGGAGAGGGGATTTTTTTTGTTCTCAGAAGTCAGGTGCAGTCTGGCATGATTGGAGCTGCAATTGAGCAGCAGTTTGAGAGGCCGGTTGTTGCGGATGATGATGTGGACTTCCTCTTTTTCCGGCTGGTGGATTTTATCTATGCGGCTTCCGGTAAGCAAAGGCCGGAGCTCATTGATCAGATGATGGAGGGTAATGCTGTCTAAAGCCATTTTAAGGCTCCTTTCAGGAGAATACTGAATCTTTAGTATAACATATTTTGGAGTAATTTTTTTCGGACGGAGCGAATAGCATGTACTAGCGGAGTATGTAGAGGAGGAACAGAGCATGGAGAGGCAAGTATGGCATATCCTTTCAGGAGAGGAGATATGCAGAACACTGAATGTCAATCCGGAAAAAGGACTCGGCGAAAAGGAAGTTGAGCGCAGGCTTTCGCATTTTGGACAAAATGTTCTGGCGGAAAAGAAGGGGGTTAACCCGGTTTTCTTGTTTTTGGGCCAGTTCAAGGATTTTATGGTGATGGTGCTGATGGTGGCCACCCTGATTTCCGGGCTCCTGGGAGAGGTTGCGGATGCCATTACAATCCTGGCGATTATTTTTCTCAATGCCGTCCTGGGCTTTGTTCAGGAATACAAGGCCGAAAGGTCGATGGAATCCCTGAGGTCTTTGACAGCCCCGGAGGCTTTGGTTGTACGGGAGGGGTTGGACATCAGGATACCGGCAGCCGACCTTGTTCCTGGTGATATCCTTATCCTGGAAGCGGGAGACCGTTTGCCGGCAGATATCCGGTGGCTGAAGACGGCCAATATCAGGGTTGATGAGGCGGCCCTGACCGGAGAGTCCCAAGCCGTGAACAAGACAAGCCGGTCTCTGGAGGATGAGCTGACCCCGATGGCTGACCGCAGAAATATGGGCTATATGGGCACGGTCATTGTCAGCGGCCATGGGACAGGAGCGGTGGTCGCGACAGGGATGAAGACGGAGATGGGGGATATCGCGGGAATGATCCAAAATGTCAAGGATGAAGAAACCCCTCTCCAAAAAAGGCTCGACCAGCTGGGAAAATGGTTGGTTACGATCAGTCTGGCTGTTTGTATCATCGTGGTGATCACAGGAACTTTACAAGGGGAAAGTTTCAGCAAAATGTTTTTTGCCGGGGTTTCTCTGGCGGTTGCGGCGATTCCTGAAGGGTTGCCGGCTATTGTAACGGTTTCTCTGGCCTTGGGGGTGCAGAGGATGGTCAAACGCAAGGCCATCATCAGAAAGCTGCCTGCTGTGGAGACTTTGGGCTGTGCCACGATAATCTGTTCGGACAAGACAGGGACGCTCACCCAGAATCAGATGACTGTCCGGCAGGTTTATTGTGAAGGGAAGACGGTCACGGTTACGGGAAATGGCTATGATCCCAAAGGGGATTTTATCGGAGAGGCGGATTTTCGGGAGAAGAGTGTTTTCCATGCCTTGTTTCGGGGAGCTGTTTTATGCAATAACGCTTTCTTAAGCAGAAAAGGGATCAAGGTAGCCGGGATTTTCCGGGGCAGGAATAAGAGCACAGCCTGGGGGATAGAAGGAGATCCGACAGAAGGGGCTTTGCTTGTAGCGGGAGCGAAAGCGGGAATCTGGCGGGAAACGATTGAGCGCAAAGAAGAAAGAGTAGGGGAAATCCCTTTTGATTCGGAAAGAAAAATGATGTCGGTCATTTATAAGAATAAGGAAGGTCTGAAGGCTTATGTGAAGGGGGCGCCGGACAGTATTTTAAGGCTATGCACCGCTGAGCTCACCAGGGAAGGGGTGATTGAGCTCACCCCCCAGCGAATAAAGGAAATCATTAAGGCCAATGACGCCATGGCCGGACAGGCTTTGAGGGTCCTGGCCGTCGCCGAAAGAAAATTAACTGACCTTCAAGAGGAAAGTGTGGAAAAAGAGCTGGTTTTTGTCGGGCTTCTGGGCATGATTGACCCGCCGAGGCCAAGCGCGGTCAAGGCAATTAAAATCTGCCGCCAGGCCGGGATTAAACCGGTCATGATTACCGGGGACCATAAGCTTACGGCTCAGGCGGTAGCCAGGGAGCTTGGCATGATTAAAGGAAGAAACCAGAGGGTGGTGACAGGACAGGAATTGGACAAAATGAGTGAGGAGGAACTGGGCAGGATCATCCTGGATATCTCGGTGTTTGCCCGGGTCGCCCCCAAGGATAAGCTGCGGATCGTCACAGCGTTGAAGAAGAAAGGGGAAATTGTGGCCATGACCGGGGACGGGGTCAACGACGCTCCGGCGGTTAAGGAGGCCGATATCGGAGTCGCCATGGGGATAGCGGGAACGGATGTGACCAAGGAGGCCTCTTCGATGATTATCTCTGATGATAATTTTGCGGCGATTGTGGCCGCCGTTGAGGAGGGAAGGGGCATATACGACAATATCAGAAAGTTTATCCGTTATTTGTTGTCCTGTAATCTGGGTGAAGTCCTGACCATGTTTATCGGCACCCTGGTCGGGCTGCCGCTGCCTTTACTGCCGATTCAGATTTTATGGGTGAATCTGGTGACAGATGGACTGCCGGCAATGGCTCTGGGTGTGGACCGGGCGGAACCTGACATTATGCGGCGTCCTCCCCGCAGAACTGATGAGAGTGTTTTTGCCAGGGGGCTGGGCCGGAAAATCGTCATTAATGGGACAATGATTGGTTTTGGGACACTGTTTGTTTTTATTTTCGGACTTTGGAGCGGCTGCGGACTGCCGACCGCCAGAACGATGGCTTTCACCACTTTAGTGATGGCCCAGCTGTTTCAGGTTTTTGACTGCAAATCAGAGACCAAGGGGATTTTTGAAATCAATATCTTCTCCAATCTCTTTCTGATCGCCGCCGTCCTGATTTCTTCCCTTATGCAGCTGGCGGTGATCTATCTGCCGCTGATGCAGGAGATTTTCCAGACTACGGCCCTGAACTCCTGGCAATGGCTTATTGTTCTGTTGGCCGCAGGCGGCCCGACAATGGTCCTGGGGGTTTTGAGATTGGTCCGTAACGTCGTATACAGCCGGGAGCAGTATGTTTAATCTTGACCCTTGTTGTCCGGCATAGTATTCTGGAAAAAAGGGAGAAACGGAAGCACGGAACAGGAGGCTGAGAACATGGACTTCATCAAAATGCATGGCTTGGGAAACGATTTTGTTTGTCTGGACCGTTTCCTTGATCCCGCAGAAAACAATCCGGCAGAGACGGACTATTCTGAATTGGCCCAACGCCTCTGTCACAGACAGCTGGGGATCGGAGGCGACGGGCTGCTCCTTATTCTGCCGTCTGAGAAGGCTGACGCCCGGATGCGGATCTTTAATGCCGACGGTTCGGAGCCTGAAATGTGCGGAAACGGCATTCGTTGTTTTGCCCGCTATATTTATGAACAAGGCTACGTGCAAAAGGACCAATTAACTGTGGAGACGCTGGCCGGGATTAAACCTATCCGGCTTCAGATGAAAGACGGCCGGGTTTACGGTGTGACTGTGGATATGGGCAAGCCTCGTCTGAGCGCGAAAGAAATTCCGGTTAACGATCATTCTGACCGGGTTGTCAATAAGAGGTTGGAGGTCCTGGGTAAAGAAATAGGGATTACGGCCGTTTCCGTGGGGAACCCTCACTGTGTGCTGTTTTTGGATGATTTTGCCGAAACGGATGTGCTGGCAGTGGGTGCGGCACTGGAGAAACATCCCTTTTTTCCCGCCAAGACAAATGTAGAATTTGTCCGGGTGGACAGCGGGGAAGAAATCACGGTCAAGGTCTGGGAAAGGGGTGTCGGCCCTACCCTGGCCTGTGGGACGGGGGCATGCGCCTCGGTGGTCGCCGCGGTTTTGAACGGCAGAACCGGCCGCCGGCTCACGGTTCATTTGCCGGGAGGGGATTTGCAGATTGAATATGCCGAGGAGGGCCGGATTTTGATGACCGGACCGGCTCAGTATGTATTCCGGGGCCAATTGATCGATTAGATTGCTTTTCCATGAATGATCTGGCATGATAAAACGGAGAAATTTTTCTCCGTTTCTTCTTTGTTCTCTCGGATAGTCGTCTTATGGCTATTCGTTTGTCTTATTGAATGATTAGATAGGGAGGTCTGACTTATGCCTGAAAGCATGACCGGATTTGGCCGGGGCAAGTCCGAAGGAGCGGGCTACCGTTTTGAAGTGGAGATGAAAGCGGTAAATCACAGGTACCTGGAGATCGTGATCAGAAATCCTCGCAGTTTTAGTTTCGCGGAGGATCCCATCAAAAAAATCATCCGGGAAAAGGTGTCCCGCAGCAGAATAGAAGTATATGTTAATGTTAAGCAAACGGAAGAAAAATTGAGATTGGTTAAGGTTGACAAAGATTTAGCCCTGTCGTATGATAAGTCTCTAAAGGAATTGGCAGAGGTCCTTCAAGCTGAATATATCTCCGATATTTACCGTCTGGCTTCTTTGCCCGAGGTTTTAGCGACCGATGAAGAAGAGACGGATGGCAAGGCTGTCTGGCCTGTCCTGGAGGCTGCTGTGCGGGAGGCCCTGACAGAGTTGTTGGAGATGAGGAAAAGAGAAGGGGACAAGTTAGTCCGGGACCTGGTGGAGAAGACTGGCGGAATGCGCGGAATCGCGGCTGAGATCGCGGCCAGGGCGCCGCAGGTGGTGGAGGAATACCGGCAAAAATTAAAGGACAGAATAGCCGCCCTGCTGGGAGATGTGACAGTGGATGAAACAAGGCTGGCCACAGAAGTGGCCCTTTTTGCGGACCGGGCGTCCATAGAAGAGGAACTGGTCCGGCTGAACAGTCACTTTGACCAATTTGAACATGCGCTGAGGCTTGCTGAACCTGTCGGCAGAAAACTGGATTTCTTAATTCAGGAAATGAACAGGGAAATCAATACGATTGGCTCAAAGGCCAATGATTTTTTGATTTCACGGGCAGTGGTGAATGGAAAGAGCGAGCTGGAAAAGATCAGGGAACAGGTTCAAAATATAGAATAACAGGAGGCACGGATATGGACATTAAGTTGATCAATATCGGCTTTGGTAACATTGTATCGGCAAACAGGATTATTGCGATTGTCAGTCCGGAATCGGCGCCGATCAAAAGAATTATTCAGGAAGCCCGTGATGAAGGGCTGCTGATTGACGCGACATATGGGAGACGGACCCGTGCGGTTGTCATTTGTGACAGCCATCATGTGATCTTATCGGCGGTCCAGCCGGAAACCGTGGCGCACAGGCTGAATGTGAAGGAAGCCAGTGTCAGCACTGAAGACCCGGCTGATTAAGAATGGGCATGTTGAAGAATGATCAGGGTATCCTTCTTGTGGTTTCCGGGCCTGCCGGAGTGGGAAAGGGAACGCTTTGCCGGGAGCTGATGGCCCAGGCCGGGGATCTGGAATATTCGGTATCGGTGACCACCAGGGCCCCAAGACCCAAGGAACAGGAAGGCCGGGAATATTATTTCCGGAGCAGAGAAGAATTTGAACGAATGATTGAGGGCAGGGAGCTTTTGGAATGGGCCGAGTTTTGCGGCAATTATTATGGGACCCCCCTTTTTCATGTCCAAAAGGTCCTTGCCGAGGGAAGAACCATTCTTCTGGAAATAGATATTCAGGGAGCCAAGCAGGTTAAACAGGTTTTCCCTCAGGGAGTATTTATTTTTATTGCGCCGCCTTCGTTTGAAACTCTTTCGGAAAGACTCCACAAGCGGGGCACCGAACCGGAAGAAGTGATTCAAAAAAGGCTGAAGACTGCTGAAGGGGAATTAAGGCAGATTCAGGCATATGATTATATTGTGGAAAATGACCGGATTGATTTAGCTGTGGAAAAGTTACGAAGTATCATCATCGCTGAAGGATGCCGGGTGAAAAATAATCTTATTGTTTGAGGAGGAATATCAGGTGAAACAACCTTCACTGGACATTTTGATGACCAAGGTGGACAGTAAATACACTTTGGTTGTTACGGCGGCCAAACGGGCCCGTGTGGTAATGGATAAATTTGATGCTGAAGAGCTGGATGAAAATAAACCGGTCAGTGTGGCGCTGGCGGAAATTGCCGGAGGCAAAATCAGCTATGAGTTAGTCCGCGAGGGAACAAAATAATGCTCCGGGGTAAAAGGATTCTTTTAGGGGTCAGCGGGGGCATTGCGGTCTATAAGGCTGTGGATCTGGTCAGCAGGCTGAAGAAAGCCGGAGCGGAAGTCTTTGTGGTCATGACAAAATCCGCTGCGGAATTTGTGAGTCCGATAACTTTCCGCAGCCTTTCTCATCATCCGGTTTATCTGAATCTGTTTGAAGAGCCAAGGATTTGGGATGTCGAACATATCGGGCTGGCGGAAAATGTGGATGCCGCGGTAGTGGCTCCGGCGACAGCCAATATCATCGCCAAAATGGCGGCAGGCCTGGCTGATGATTACCTGTCCACGGTTCTTTTGGCTGTCACACAGCCTATTTTTGCCGCCCCGGCAATGAACCACAAGATGTATCATCACCCGGCAACCCAGAAAAACCTGGAGGTCCTTCAGAAACGCGGGGTTCGGATCATCGGCCCCGGTTCGGGATTCCAGGCCTGCGGGACTTCCGGTGACGGCAGGATGAGTGAACCGGCGGAGATTGTCTCTGAACTGGAAAGGTTCTTTGTCCGCAGTAATGGATTGGCAGGAAAGAAGGTTCTGGTGACGGCCGGGGGAACAAAGGAGCCTTTGGACCCGGTTCGCTATCTTGGCAACCATAGCTCCGGAAAGATGGGGTTCGCCTTGGCCCAAGCCTGTGCGGAGGCCGGTGCGGAGGTCGTTCTTGTACATACACAGGTTGAATTGCCGCTTCCTTTGGGCGTCCGCTCTGTTTTCGTGCGGACGGCCGGAGAAATGTATGAGGAAGTCACCGGGAGGTTCCCGGAGACGGATATTGTGATCAAAGCGGCGGCGGTTGCTGATTACCGTCCTCTGACCTGTTCCGAACAGAAAATCAAAAAAAGCGGCAGTCACTTAACTCTGGAGCTGGTGCCCAACCCGGATATCCTTGCGGAGCTCGGGCGGAAAAAGCAGCATCAGTTTTTGGTCGGGTTTGCGGCCGAAACTGAAAATGCCGTAGATAATGCGTTCAGCAAATTACAACGTAAAAATGCCGATCTGCTTGTGGTAAACGATGTGACGAAACCCGGTGCGGGGTTCGGAACAGAGACGAATATTGTCAGTCTGATTTTTCCTGACGGCAGCAGAGAAGATCTTCCCCGGATGAGCAAATTGGATATCGCCCGGGAGATCGTCAGGGTCATTGTTTCTCGTCAATCTTGAGAGAGGAAGGGGTAATAGAGATGAGTTCTAAACTGTTTACGTCCGAATCGGTGACAGAGGGGCATCCGGATAAAATCTGCGATCAGATTTCCGATGCCATTTTAGACGCGATCCTCAAAGAGGACAGGAAAGCCAGGGTGGCCTGTGAAACTGTAGTCAAGACAGGTCTGGTCCTGGTTTGCGGGGAGATCACCACAAATTGTTATGTCGATATCCCTAAAGTCGTAAGGGAGACCATCCGCGATATCGGTTATACAAGGGCCAAATATGGCTTTGATGCCGATACGTGTGCGGTTTTGACCTCTATCGGAGAGCAGTCTCAGGATATTGCCGTGGGTGTTGATCAGGCTCTGGAGATCCGGGACGCAAAAGATACCGACAGTGAAGAAGAGATGGGGGCCGGGGACCAGGGCATGATGTTCGGATATGCGACAAATGAAACGGAGTCCTTCATGCCCATGCCGGTGGATTTGGCCAATAAATTGGCCCTGAGGCTCACCGAAGTGCGCAAAACGGGTGTCCTGGATTATTTGAGGCCTGATGGAAAAACTCAGGTGACAGTTCGCTATGTCGATCATCAGCCGGTAAGTGTGGACACGATTGTGATTTCTACTCAGCATCATCCGGACATTGCTCAAGAGCAGCTGCGCAGGGACTTGTTGGAGCATGTCGTGTCTCCGGTTATCCCGCCCGGGATGCTGAGTGATCAGACCAAATATTTTATTAATCCTACAGGCAGGTTTGTGATCGGGGGCCCTCAGGGGGATTCCGGGCTTACAGGCCGCAAGATTATTGTGGATACTTATGGCGGTATGGCCAGACATGGCGGCGGCGCTTTTTCCGGCAAAGATCCGACTAAGGTGGACCGTTCCGCCAGTTATGCGGCCCGTCATGTAGCCAAAAATGTTGTTGCCGCCGGATTGGCGGACCGTTGTGAAATTCAGATTGCCTATGCGATCGGAGTAGCACAGCCGGTCTCGGTTTCGGTAGAAACTTTTGGTACGGCAAAGATCAGTGAGGAAAAGATCGCTGAGCTGGTCAAGACCAGCTTTGATCTTCGCCCGTCCGGGATTATCAGGGAGCTTGACCTGCGCAGGCCAATTTACAGGCAGGTCGCCGCTTATGGGCATTTTGGCCGCAATGATCTTGACCTCCCGTGGGAACGTTTGGATAAAGCGGAAATCCTTCGTCAGCAGGCAGGACTATAGTAAGGCAGTATGGAGGAGAACAGGATGTCGAACGAGGAATTGCTGGCAGGACTGCGCAAAACGGTTGAGCAGGTGTTAAAAGCGCCTTACTATAAAAAGAAGCTGGCCGGGGTAGGGATTGATTATCCTGATGATATTCAAACACTGGATGATTTCAGAAAGATTCCGTTAACAGAAAAGGAAGATTTGCGTCAGAATTATCCTTTTGGCCTTTTGGCCGAGCCGATGGATAAGATTATCCGGATTCACGCGTCTTCCGGGACGACAGGAAAACCGACTGTCGTCGGTTATACCAAAGAAGATATCAAGCTTTGGGCCCGGATGGTCGCCAATGGATTAAGACGGGTCGGAGTCACGTCCAGCGATATTGTGCAGATTGCCTATGGTTATGGTCTGTTCACAGGCGGGATGGGCCTCCATTATGGCTGTGAAGAATTAGGGACGATTACCATCCCGATTTCCGGGGGAAATACGCAGCGTCAGCTGATGATTATGCGGGATTTCGGGGCAACGGTGTTATGCTGCACACCTTCTTACGCCTTAAACCTGGCGGAGAATCTCAAGGAAGCCGGTATTGCCAAAGATGAACTTAAGCTGAGGATCGGCGTCTTCGGCGCTGAGCCCTGGACTGACGGCATGAGGGCGGAAATCGAAGAGAGACTGGGGATCAGGGCTGTCGATATTTACGGTCTTAGTGAGATCATGGGGCCGGGCGTTTCGATGGAGTGTCTCAAATGCCGGGGGCTGCACATCGATGAGCATTTTTATCCGGAAGTCCTTGATGAAAACGGCAATCCCGTACCTGAAGGGAGCAAGGGGGAGCTGGTGATCACCAGCCTGAATAAGCAGGGGTTCCCAACACTAAGGTACAGGACAAAGGATATTTCCAGCATCAGATATGGCGACTGTGTCTGCGGGCACAGAGGCTGGACCATGGACCGGGTATCGGCAAGAGTGGATGATATGCTGATCATCAGAGGGGTGAATGTATTTCCAAGCCAGATCGAGGAAGCTATTCTGGCGGTCGGCGGCATTGAGCCTTTGTATCTGATCATGGTCGACAAGGAAGGAAACCTGGATACGATAGAGGTCCTGGTGGAAGTGAGCATTGACAGCTTTGATGATGAGATCCGGGAATTGGAAGATTTGCAGCTGAGACTGCAAAAGAAGATTGAGGACATCATCGGAATTTCCGTTAAGGTCAGGCTTGTCGAACCGAAGAGTATTCCGCGCAGCGAAGGCAAAGCCCAGCGCGTCATCGACAGGCGGAAGGAAAAAGGCGGAGCATAAGGAAAAATAAAGGGGGATAAGACATGCTTCAACTCTCAATATTTTTGGAAAATGCCAAAGGACGCCTGGCTCAGGTTTTGAATACCTTGTCCGAATTGGGTGTGAATATTAAAGCGTTGTCCCTGGCCGATACCAAGGATTATGGCGTCCTTCGAATTATTGTTGATCACCCCGAAAAGGTAGCGGCCCAATTGAAGGAACGCAACTTTGTGGTGAAGCTGACACCGGTCTGGGTTTTGGAGGTGTCCGACCAGCCGGGCGGCCTGGCTCAGGTCTTGAATAAGCTGGTTGATGAAGGTGTTATTGTGGAATACATGTATGCTTTTCTGGAAAAAGAGACCGGGCTTGTGCAGGTCGTGATGAGAGTTCGCGAGGAAGAGATCATGATTAAGGCTGTTGAGAAATACGGTTTTTCTAAAATGTGATGAAACGTCTCCAAAAAGAAATTGGGGAACAGTCCCGGACCACACTGGTTTATGCCAGAATGGTCCGGGATTTTTTAGTGAAGCAGAAAGTGGGAAGGATGTTAAACCAAGTGTTTTTGATAAAAGAGATAAAGGTGGCCAATGTCGATAAATGGAGAGTGATTTTTCATTGAGGAAATGGAGAGTGACCTTCCAGGCCTGACGGAAATATACTAGTGAGGAATAGCAAAAAGGATGAAAGGAGGAAGACAGGTTGTTCAGTTACCAAAGAAGGCTCTTTTTTCCTGTCGCCATTGAAAGAAAAGATCCCGATGCGGCAAATATCCTGCGGGAGAGTTATGGGGGGAAGTTCGGGGAATTATCCACCGCAATACAGTATCTCAATCATAAATCAAAGATGACCAATAACTACATCCGAGACTTAATGGGCATGATTGCTGCCGAAGAGCTGGGACATCTGGAGTTATTGGAAAATGTGATTTATAAACTAAGCGGAGAACACCCGGACTATCTTGACCGTCAAAAGACTGGCTGGGAAATGAACCATGTGATTCAGACGGGAAGCGAGGTGGAAATGCTGGAACATAATGAGGAGTCTGAGTTTTACGCCAAAAAGGAATACATGAACAGTATTGATTTGATTCAGGACCCCGCTGTACATAAAATTCTGTTTTTTCTGGTGAACAGGGAAGAGGTTCATCAAAGACTGATCAGGAAAGCTAAGCTTCTCTTGCTGCAGGGCGGGAGCAATGAAAAGTTTTCGGCATTAATTCATGAGTATAAAATGAGCATCAGAATTATTGAATAGCGGACAACCAAAAGCAAAGGAGGCTTGTCATGAGGCTTTTGATGTCGAAAGCAAGTTACAGAAACCTTGTCATCGGAGTTGATACCCTTGTTCCTTTACATAATGGTCAGCAGGTGACGGCAATCAATTTTGATAATGCGGCGACAACACCTCCTTTAGTAAGGGTCATGGAGGAGATCAACGCTTTTGCCCCTTATTATTCCTCAATACACCGGGGGGCCGGGTATAAATCGGCGCTGTCCTCTGAAAAGTTTGAAGAGGCCCGCCAAACGGTGCTGGATTTTGTCGGCGCCGACAGCCGCAAGGATACTGCGATCTTTGTCAAGAATGCGACTGAAGCAATTAATAAACTGGCTTTTCGGCTATGCTCCGGTTCTGATGAACAAAAGAGCAGGTTTTCCCCTGAAAAAAAGGGGGTTGTGCTGTCCACAAGCATGGAGCATCACTCCAATGATCTGCCCTGGCGGGGGAGGTTTGCGCTGGATTATGTGGAAATTGATCAATGGGGGAGGCTCCACTTAAGTGATTTAGAAAATAAGCTGCAGAAATACGCGGGCCGGGTAAAGCTGGTGACCGTATCGGGAGCCTCAAATGTCACCGGCTATGTGAATCCTGTACACAGAATAGCGGAGACGGCGCATAAATACGGGGCAAAAATCATGGTAGACGGCTCCCAGTTGATCCCGCACCTGCCGTTTGACATGCGGGAACACGGGTCTAAAAGGCATATAGACTACCTGGTCTTCTCCGCTCATAAAATGTACGCCCCATTTGGGACAGGGGTCCTGATCGGCCCCAAGGATACATTTGTTCCCGGGGACCCCGATATTACGGGAGGGGGAACGGTACAGGTCGTCACTCATGAGGATGTGATATGGAATCCCCCTCCGGCCAAGGAAGAGGCCGGAACACCAAATCTGATGGGAGTAGTGGCTTTGGACGCGGCAATAAAAACCCTCCGGGGGATCGGAATGGACAATATCGGCAGGCATGAAAAGGATTTGGCGGACTATTTGCTCAAAGGGATGAAAAGTATTCCCCATCTCGATATCTATGTTCGGGAGACAGGAGATGAACGGCTTGGGATCATTCCTTTCAATGTAAGAGGAATATTTCATGAAACAATGGCCGGAGTTATGGCCGGTGAAGCGGGGATAGCCATCCGCAACGGCTGCTTTTGCGCCCATCCTTATATCCATAGGCTGCTCAAAGTGCCGAACATGGATATCGTCAGAATGATCAACAGTCCGGGAGAACAGAAACCGGGGATGGTCAGGGTAAGCTTTGGCTTATATAACGAACGGAGAGAAGTGGATGTTCTCTTGTCCCTCCTGGAAAAGGTCAGCCGGAACAGAAGGATGTATTTGCGGAAGTACAGCTGATCAAGATAGAGCCGGAGACATCAACAGGATTCTTATAAGACTCTCCCATTGCCGAACGTCCAAGATGGATTTCTTACAATAATCTTACATAACGATAAGATGAAGATAACCTAAAAACACCGACAAGTTTTTTATTTTTAAACGATAGAAGGGTAAACAAATCCAATAACAACCCGAATAGATATAAGTAAAAAAAGAATACATTTAAAGAACTCAGCAAGAGGGCGGATTGGATTGTTGAGTTCTATTTTTGTCCGTGAATAGTGAACAACGCAGGGAGTATTTGGAGAAGAAAAATTTAGTCTGCTGAGTATAAACACCTGTTCAATAACCGAAACTAATTTCATGGAAATAGTCTGATTTAGAGATTATGCAGAAAACCAATTGGTTAGGCGGTGTTGAAATGGAAGAAAATGTGACAGGTCAGGTCAAAGAACAAGGACAGGCCGGAGAGAGAAAAAAATTGAGTCTCCTTCTTTTCAGCGGTGAATATGATAAGGCCCTGGCAGCCTTGATCCTCGCCAACTCAGCAAAAGAAATGGATATTGAGGTAAGTATTTTTTTTACTTTTTGGGGACTTTGCTTGATCCGCGATCCTCAGAAAATGCACATGGAAGATAAGAATACTTATGAAAAAATGTTTGGATTAATGGCCCCTGCCGGTCCTGAAGACCTGCCCTTATCCAACATGAATATGGCTGGTATGGGGAAAGCCATGCTCAAGCAGATGATGAAGGATAATGAGGCTCCGGTCTTGGGGGATTTTTTAAAGGGTGCCCAAAACAAGGGCATTAACTTCTACGCCTGCAAGTTGGCTATGGAGGTCATGGGACTGCAATTAGATGAGATGCTGCCCGATGTGAAGATCCTGACAGCTCAGGAATATCTGCGGGATGCGATGGAATCGGATGTCCAGCTTTTTATTTAAGACGGATTGACACCTATGATAAAATTGAATTACAATAATAATCCAGTATTGCTTAAAAACAAGATAAAGGAAGAATGAAAATGGAAAACGGTAAATTTCTGAAATTTGAAGAAAAATTACTGGACAATTTATGTAATATTGCGCAAAAACGGAATTATATCAAGCAGGATCTTTATAGTAAATATGACGTAAAAAGAGGGCTGAGGGATCAGGACGGGAGAGGGGTTCTGGTCGGACTGACGGAAATCGGGGATGTTCATTCCTATATTTTAGATGAAAATGAGATGGTTCCCGTACCAGGCAGGCTGCGGTACCGCGGTTATGATGTCAATGATCTCGTGCGCGGGTTTATGACCGACAAAAGATTCGGCTTTGAAGAAATTACTTATTTGCTGCTCTTCGGAGGTCTTCCGACAAAAGGAGAACTGGAGGAGTTCGTTTCCCTTTTGGCCAACTACCAAAGGCTACCTGAAGAGTTTGCCCGGGATATGATCCTGAAGGCCCCCAGCAAGGACATCATGAATGGGCTGGCCAGAAGTGTCCTGGCTTTGTATTCTTATGACGACAATCCTGAGGATACCTCAATTAGAAATGTCCTGCAGCAATGCCTGAAGCTGATTGCTCTATTTCCTTCAATCGTTGTCTATTGTTTCCAGGCGTTTTCCCATTATCATGGAAATAAAAGTCTTTATATTCACAGCCCCAATCCCCAGCTTTCCTTAGCGGAAAATATTCTTTATATGCTTAGGCCGGATATGCAGTACACTCCATTGGAAGCTGATCTTCTTGATTTGGCTTTGGTTTTGCATGCCGAGCATGGCGGTGGAAATAACTCTTCTTTTGTAACCCATGTTGTTACATCCACCGGAACGGATACCTATTCCGTAATCGCATCTGCTCTGGGCTCTTTAAAAGGCCCCAGACATGGGGGAGCAAATATTAAGGTCATCCAAATGATTGAAGATATTAAAGCAAATGTGGGAAATTGGGAGGATGATGAAGAGCTGACAAATTACCTCTCGAAGATTCTTTCCAAGGATACTTTTGATAAATCAGGGCTGATTTATGGAGTCGGACACGCCATTTACTCGATTTCCGATCCGCGGGCACTGATTCTTAAGGATTATGCAGGCAAGCTGGCCAGTGAAAAAGGACTTTCCAAGGAATATAACCTTTATGCGAGTATAGAGAGATTGGCGCCTCCGCTGGTCATCGCGAAAAACAATTTGGGCAGCAAGGTAGTCTGTGCCAATGTCGATTTTTATTCCGGTTTTGTTTATAAAATGCTGAATATTCCGGTGGAAATGTTTACTCCGATCTTTGCCATCGCGAGAATTTCCGGCTGGGGCGCGCACCGGATCGAAGAAATTGTCAACTCAGGCAAGATCATCAGACCGGCCTATAAGAGTGTAGCGCCTCGTCAGCAGTATATTCCGATCAATCAGCGGAATTGTGCAAAATAAGCTTTAATCATCTGATCAACCTAAATAGTCCTTAATAGGTTGTCGACAATCTGTTGACAATCTATTAAGGATTTCATTAGTTTAATGATTATTTTGTTGAAAAAAGTGATAGATTGTCTTTATATGTTCTGATATAATAAAATTGTTTATTTATAATATACAATTTTATTATTTCTTTCTGCTTCTTTTATCAAGGGATGAAAGAGAACAACAGTTAAATTTCTGGATTATTTAGGTCTTATATACTAAAAGGATTTTATGGCGCTTGCACGAAGAGAATTTTTGACAAAAAAGTGAGAATGTAATCATGAATATATTTAAAGAACTGGATAAAAGTCTTGCTATGCTGGATGAATTGAGAATTTTGGCCCAGGCTGAGCATATCATATACAGACAAAAAGGGGAAAGCCATACGGCAGACAGGTTTAAGCAGCTTGAAGAGAAGCTGCTGGAAGCGATACGGATATTGAGCCAGGAATAAGGAGAATATTCAAAAGAATCATTGTAGAGAACATGACATAGGAATACAGGACTGGAGCATAAGATTCCATAGGGAAGGATATCTTCCTGAAACTGAAAAGAATACCATCTGGACAGATGATGATTAAGAAAAAAACATGATATGTATGGGTATCATGTTTTTTAGGCAGAAACAAATAGGCAATATATGATTTTTCGCAGCAGCAGGAAAATCATATGTTGCCTTTATTTTATTCTTTAACTGGAAGGATGAGAGGCATATTTGAGAAGGATTTAAAATAAAAACCAATTTTTCTGATATGGCTGAATGACAGAAGAAGGAAAATAGATAATCTTGTCGAAACATTAACCCTACATAGCACTAAAACGGGATGAAAACCAAAAGTCAAAAGATATAGTTTGTGAAGAAAATATTTGATTACTGAGATGCGTATTTTCAAAACCGTTGATCTGAATCACCTCAAAATTATTCAATTTATATAGATTAAGGATGTCTGTAGTGCAAGTTTATATCATCACGGCAGTAATATGCAGCGTGCTTTTCCTGATTTGTTCATATTATATTTCTCACCGTTTAAAATTATCAGCTAAGGTTGTTATCACTTGTGATCTATTCATGTGTCTGGGGACTGTCCTGTTCCCGGTGTTTTTAATTAAGAATTTTGTTTGGCTTTGGGTTTTCGCGGTGATCAGTTATCTTGTGATCTTAAGTATGATCATTTATAAATACTATGGACAGAAGCAAACTGAAGCAATAGGGATAAGTCCACTTGACTTTGAAGATTTGACAAAAATGTTTGAGGAGAGAGAGTCGGCCGTACTCCCGGAAATAATGGCAGAGGAAATCAGGAAAGAGATAGAGGAACTCGGAGGGGAAACCGGGGAATCTGAGGAAGAGATCAAAGAGCTCGGAGGGGAAAAAGAGGAATCTGAGGAAGAGATCGAAGAGCATGGAGAAGAAACCGGGGAATCTGAGGAAGAGATCGAAGAGCTTGGAGAGGAAACCAAGGAATCTGAGGAAGAGATCGAAGAGCTCGGAGAGGAAACCGAGGAATCTGAGGAAGAGATAGAGGAACTCGGAGGGGAAACCGAGGAGTCCGAGGAAGAGACAGAAGAGCTCGGAGAGGAAACCGAGGAATCTGAGGAAGAGATCGAAGAGCTTGGGGAGGAAACCGAGGAGTCCGAGGAAGAGATCGAAGAGCTTGGGGAGGAAACCGGGGAATCTGAGGAAGAGATCGAAGAGCTTGGAGAGGAAACCGGGGAGTCCGAGGAAGAGATAGAAGAACTCGGAGAGGAAACCGGGGAGTCTGAGGAAGAGATAGAGGAACTCGGAGAAGAGGAAACTGAGGAGCCCGAGGAAGAGACAGAAGAGCTCGGAGAGGAAACTGAGGAGCCCGAGGAAGAGACAGAAGAGCTCGGAGAGGAAACCGGGGAGTCCGAGGAAGAGATCGAAGAGCTTGGAGAGGAAACCGGGGAGTCCGAGGAAGAGATAGAGGAACTCGGGGGGGAAACCGAGGAGTCCGAGGAAGAGATCGAAGAGCTTGGAGAGGAAACCGGGGAGTCTGAGGAAGAGATAGAAGAGCTTGGAGAGGAAACCGAGGAATCCGAGGAAGAGATAGAGGAGCTCGGAGGGGAAACCGGGGAGTCTGAGGAAGAGATAGAAGAGCTTGGAGAGGAAACCGAGGAATCCGAGGAAGAGATAGAGGAGCTCGGAGGGGAAACCGAGGAGTCCGAGGAAGAGATCGAGGAGCTTGGAGAGAAAACCGAGGAATCTGAGGAAGAGATCGAGGAGCTTGGAGAGAAAACCGAGGAATCTGAGGAAGAGACAGAAGAGTTCGGAGGGGAAACCGAGGAATCTGGGGAAGAGATAGAAGAGCTTGGAGAGGAAACCGAGGAATCTGAGGAAGAGATCGAAGAGCTTGGGGAGGAAACCGGGGAATCCAAGGAAGAGACAGAAGAGCTTGGAGAGGAAACCGAGGAGTCCGAGGAAGAGACGGAGGATGTCAAGGAACAAAGCACGAAGCCAGTGAATGTCGAGGATCTGATCGATTCAGGTTTTGCGGCTAAATCCAGAGGATCATTCCATGAAGCGGCAGAGCTGTTTGTTCAGGCTTTGGACTTAAGGCCTGCCCCGGATCTGGCCTATTATTTGATTATTGATGCCTATGACATGTGTGTGGCTGCGGGTGATCCCAATAGGATAATCAGGAGATTGAATCAATATTGTTTAGAATACAAAGATACCTTGCCCTCCGGCATGAAGGAAAACTTTGAAAAGTGGTTAAAAAAACCTTGAGTTTTTATAAAATAATATTATGAATACGATGTATATGATCAAACAAAGGAGGATTTTTGTTTTGAAATCGATTAAGGAAATTATAGGGTTGAAAATCATTAGTATTGCGGAAGGCACTCAGGTAGGTACAGTGAAAGACCTGGTTTTAAATCCGGCAGGCGGATTATTGGACTTTTTTATTATTGATAAACAGACCGATTCTATAGGAGCGCGCACAAAAGCGATTGCTTTTAAGGATATTCAAGGGTTGGGGGAATTTGCCATAACGATACCTGATCAAAAGGTGATTCAAAATATTATTTCTAACAGTCAAGTACTGGAATTGATCGATCAGAATGTAAAGGTGATCGGAGCTAAGGTCCTGACGATAAAAGGAACGATTATCGGTGAGGTGACTGAAATCTATTTTGATGAAGAAACCGGAAAGATCAATAAATGTGTTTATGAAGATAAGACCAAAGAACAGAAAGAGATTAATGCTGAGTCAATTGTTACGTACGGAGAAAATTTGCTGATTGTGAACGACGGATCAAGGCAAAATAAGTCTTTCGGGCAGGAAGCCGTCATTGAAGACAAATTGCCGCCCCAAATTCAGGCGCAGGAAGTGCAGGAGGTTCAGGAAGTGCAGGAAGAGCAGGAAATACCAGCTCCTCCGGGTATCACCGAAGCCGCAGCAACCAGCGACAGCGCCGAGAATAGTCCTAATGATGGGTTTAACCTGTTTGAACAGCGCCAGCTTCAGTATTTTGTCGGGAAAAAGGTCGTCAGAAATATCAAGCTTGATAATGGGGATATCCTGCCTATCGGTCAGATCATTACAAGCGATACAATAGGAAAAATAAAGACAAGAGCAACGTTGATGGAGGTTACTTCACATTTAGAAAAGGGATAATATAATTTATGCAAAAAAGGTATTTGCTGATCTTACTGTTTTTAGTTTTACAGATGACGATCACAGTCGGAATAGGCATTGCAACAGCTTATGCCTTTGATCATGAGCAAGCTCCTTATGGCGTCAGGGTCGGGCAGTTGAATCTGGAGGGCTATAGTAAGGATGAGGCCTGGGAGCAAATAGAAGCAATCATGCCGCAAGAAGTTGTTTATAACGGACAGGTGTACAAGCTATCCATAGTGGATTCAAGGGAAAATGCGAAGAGCTGGCTGGAAAAACAATACCGCTTTGAAGGATCTGTATGGCTGGAAAAGGTCGCTGAATATGTGAAAAAGCACACGGGAGAAAAAATCCTTCCTGATGTATTGTTGGGGGAAGAGATCATCCCGCAATTGGAAATGATTAAGAAAGAGATTGACCGGCCTGCTTTTCCCGCGCAGTTTATTGACGAGGGAGAACAGTCGGTCATCAAGCCGGAAGAAACAGGTTATGGACTTGATGTGGAAGGCTCATGGCAAAAGCTGAGAGCAAGTTATACCAACCGGCCGGTTTCTTTGGTTGTCGAGCCGCTCAATGTGCGTCCGACGAAACAGGAATTGGCATCAGTAAATGAAATCCTGGGTGATTTCACCACATTTTTTAATCCCGGTGATCTGAATAGAGCAAATAATTTGCGTTTAGCCGCTAATGCGCTGAACAATACATTGGTGGCACCCGGAGAAGAATTCTCCTTTAACCGGGTTGTGGGGGAACGAACTGAGGTAGCCGGTTATAAGAAGGCATATATCTATGTGAATAAGACAGTGCTGCTGGGTGACGGAGGGGGGATATGCCAGGATTCAAGTACTTTGTATCAGGCGGTCCTCCGGGCTAATTTGCCGATATTGGAAAGGCATACTCATACATTAGCGGTAAATTATGTGCCGACAGGGGAAGATGCGACAGTCGCCTATGGATTGCTGGATTTCCGTTTTAAAAACGATACAAGGGGCTATTTATTAATTAAGGCCAGGACCGGAGATAACTGGTTAAGAACGCAGCTCATCGGTTTGGCCGATTCCAATCATCCCGTGCAGGAATTTCCGGAAGGCTATCCGGCATCTTTGGCCAAATGGGAAAAATAACCGCCTGAACGGCCGGAGATTTTGCGCCGGAGATCGGATAAAAGCAGACTAAATATGGGGATGCCCCAAAAGCAAAAAAAGCTTTCCGGGCATCCTTTTCTGTGCGGTAGTGTCAGCTCCCGCAGATACGATATTTTTTACCTTAGATCAGACAAGGTGCTGACGATACCGGCTTCATCATAGACCTTGGCGTCCGAGATTTCCGTTTCTGTATCTATGACAAAAAGAAACGAATTTTTCTGGGTAAAATTTTCTCTTAAAACGGTGTTGTCTTGGAATGAAATTTCAATTCCTTTCAGATTAACATCAATTACCTGATCAGAGCTGGCAACCCACTTTGTATCCTTGTAATCCCCATAGACAATTGTTTTCCCGTCCAGAGTTACCTCGTACAATGAAAAACAGGGACTCATAACTGAGTCACCACTTGACACAAAAACAGCTTCTCCCTCGTCAATAATAAATAAATCTATTGGAAGATGTCCATCGCCTCTGTATTTCTCTGCAAGCACATATGTACGATGATCTTTTTCGTATACATTCAGGATATGCAATTGGCCCTTATTGTTTTTATCGTTTGTCGTGTAATAATTTTCTATAACGGCCTGGATATCTTGTGGAGAGGAGGAACAACCTGAACAAATCAACGGAAATAACAGGATAAAGATCAATTTTCCGATACGACCAGTTTTCATCGATAAACAACTCCTAAAAAATATTCACATTAATGATATCATGCAGTTCGGAAAATTCCATAAGATCACATGGCTTTGCTGTTAAAAAACACATAAGTAAACAAACAAGGGCAGGCATAAAAATGCGACAATCTCCATTTGTAAAAAAAATTCTGCCGATACAGACTTGACAGATCTTTCATACTTTAATAGATTAAAGTATGAAAGATATCTTTATTCTCAAGGAGGAAAGGACTGTGAGTCTGGACGAACGATTAAAGGACGGGCTTAATGATGCCTTGTTCGATGCGATTCTCCTTCTTCAAACCAAGGATGAGTGTTACAGGTTTTTTCATGACTTGGCGACAGTGGCCGAAATCCGGGCTCTCGCCCAGCGGCTGGAGGTAGCCAAGATGCTGCAGGAAAATGTGACTTATTCCAGAATCGCTGAGGTTACCGGAGCCAGCTCGGCCACAATCAGCAGGGTAAAAAGGTATCTGACTCTGGGAGCGGACGGTTATACCATGATTCTGGAAAGGCTGGGCGAGAAAGAAAAGAGCTCCGGAAAGACCGGACAGGAAAGAAAAGAGTAAGGATTGTGGAGAATTGAATACCGAAAAAATAGAACAAAATGAGATCAAGGACAAAAAGGAGTGTTCAGCATGGAGCGTTCAGCTTTGGGATTGAAGATACCGGAAGGGATGAGAGACAGGCTTCCCGAAGAGCTGGCTCTTTTAGAGGAATTGGAACTGAAGGGGATTGGCTTGCTGAAAAGCTGGTCATACAGAAAGGTGTTAACACCGGCCCTCGAATATAAGGCCTGTGTCGAGCCGGACCCCAATCAGCAGGATGATCTTTTTAAATTTTTTAATCAGGACGGGCAGATTATCGCTTTAAGGCCGGAATTTACAACTCCGATTGCCCGGATGCTGACAACCGGAAAAACGGAAGCTTTGCTTCCTCTGCGTCTCTGTTACAGCGGGGATGTTTTCAGGAATGATCCTTCACGCTACCGGGAATTCCGGCAGATCGGGGTGGAACTGGTCGGTTCCGGGGTTGACCTTGCGGATGCGGAGGTCATTGCACTTGCGATGGAGCTGATGAAGGCTCTGCAAGCCGGCGGGTTTCAGCTCAATCTCGGACATATGGGGATTTTCACCGGCCTGGTCGAGGAGTTTCAGATCGAGGATGAGCTGAGACTGGAGCTTGAGGATGGGATCGGACGCAAGGACATGGTCAAACTGGAGAAGACGGTTTCTCAGAGCAGCCTGCCTGATCTGTGCAAACAATTTATGTTATCCATGCCGCACTTAACCGGCAGAGAAGATGTTTTGGAAAAGCTGGAGGGCTGGTGCGCAATCCCGACAATCCGGAGAGCGGTGGAAACTTTGCGGACCATTTTTGTTTTTCTGCAGGAATTTGGGGTGCGCAATTCCGTCCAGCTTGATCTTGGTATTCTGAGAGGGTTTTCTTATTACACGGGGACAATTTTTGAAGGCTATATCCCGGGGATGGGGGTTCCGGTTTTGGAGGGGGGGCGCTATGACCGCCTGTACGCCGATTTTGGCCGTAATTTGCCGGCGACCGGTTTTGCCGTAAATCTGGATATGATTGCCGAACAGATTGAAGAATTTGAACTGGACAGTGTGGATGTCCTCGTTTTCGGACAGTCTCCAAGTGATGTGATCAAACGGACCCGTGAATTGCGCAAGGGCGGCAAAAAAGTGGAGATGGCCCTGGATTTTATCAGTGAACAGGATGCCTTAAGGGTGGCTTCCCAAAAAGGGATAGTTGATGTGGAGAATGTCAGTAAATTTCGGAAACGCGGTTAGAAATTGAAAGAAAAAGACGATGAACATAAGAAAGCAAGGGGGGCGGGAGATGAGTGAGAAGATCGCCGTACTGACCGGAGGGGGAGATTGCCCGGGTCTGAACGCTGTGATCCGGGCGGTAGTCCGGTCCGCGCATCACAAGGGCCTGGCTGTGGTCGGGGTCAGGGATGGCTTTAAAGGAGCAGTGGAGGGGGATTTTTTTCCGCTCGGGCTGAAAGATGTATCCGGTCTTTTGCCGCGCGGGGGAACGATTCTTGGCACGACCAACCGGGACAATCCATTTTCTTATTTCATAGAGGAAAACGGTAAAAAGGTCCAGAAAGACTGCTCCGGCCAGATTCTGAAAAATTTCTCCGACCGGGGGATCGACAGTCTGATCGCGATCGGGGGCGATGGCAGCTTAGCGATCGCCTCCCAGCTGACGGAACAGGGACTCCGGGTCATCGGGGTTCCCAAAACCATCGACAATGATCTTCGGGCAACGGATTTAACCTTTGGTTTTCAGACAGCGGTGGAGACGGCCCGGGACGCTTTGGACAAGCTGCATACAACGGCGGAATCCCACCACAGGGTCATGATCCTGGAGGTCATGGGACGCTATGCGGGATGGATCGCCCTTTACGCCGGAATAGCGGGCGGGGCGGACATTATTCTGCTTCCTGAAATCCCTTATGATTTGGCAAGGGTGGTGCAGGCTATACAAGACCGGGTGGCAAACCATAAAAAATTCAGTATTATTGTCGCTGCTGAAGGGGCGAGGTCACAAACCGGGGAAATGGTTATTGAACGCAGGCAGGAAGACCGCCCGGACCCGATCAGGCTGGGCGGTATCGGAGCTAAAGTCGCGGGCGATCTGGAATCTCTGATTGACCTGGAGACAAGAGTGACTGTACTGGGCCACCTGCAGAGGGGAGGTTCTCCCAATGCGTTTGACCGAATCCTGGCTACCCGTTATGGTGCGGCTGCGGTGCAGGCGGTGCTGGAGAAAAAGTTCAATACCATGGTGGCCTTAAAAGGGCAGGAGATCACAACTGTTCCTTTAAAAGAGGCGATCAGGGAGCTGAAGCGGGTGGACGCGGACAATCAGGTTCTCCTGGCAGCCCGGCAAATCGGGATCAAATTCGGGGACTGACGGAGAATTGGGATACAGGAGTATTTACAAAGGTGAATACTCCTGTTATACTTCAAAGTAGTTTAACGCTTTAATGTAGTAAAGTATCAATGAGGATTGAAGATCAGATCGAAAAGTCTGCTTCGATTCGGATTTTCGTTCAGAGAAAAAAGATTTTTATTGAGAGAAAAAAGAAGAAGAGAGGAGCTCCCGCCTGTGGCTCAAAATGATTTAACCATAGCCCTTCCGAAGGGCAAACTGCTGGTTGATTCCCTGAACCTGCTCCAGAAAGCCGGATTGCGCTGCGAACATGTCGGCGAGGATTCCCGGCAATTGACCTTTGACCTGCCCGAGGACGGGGCCAGGATCATCATCTGCCGTCCGACCGATATTCCCACCTATGTGGAATATGGCGCGGCGGATATCGGTTTTGTGGGGAAGGATACTCTGCTTGAACAAAATTGTGATGTGGCTGAGCTTCTTGATTTGAAATTTGGATTTTGCCGTTTTATGGTGGCGATGCCGGAAGAGTCTCTTCCGCCGAGGCTGGCGGACGGCAGCTACGATTTGAGCGGGCTGAACCATAAAAGGGTAGCCACCAAATTTCCGCGTGTCGCGCAAATGTTCTTCAGTGAAAAAGGGATGCAGGTGACACCGATCAAGCTGCACGGCAATATTGAGCTGGCTCCGAGAGTAGGCCTGGCGGAGATGATCATGGATATTGTCTCCACCGGCACGACCCTGAGACTGAACAGGCTGATTGAGGTCGCCCCAATCATGGAAGCAACCACCAGACTGATTGCCAACAGGGTTTCTTACCGGATGAACTATGAACGGATCCAGGGACTATGCACAAAGATCAGGGACTTGCTTGAAGATCTCGGCGATCCGGCCGCCGGAGGGGAGAAGGAGCAATGAAAACTATTTTAGAATACGAAAAGATTGATGTGAGAAGCCTGACTCAAAAATCTTATGGTGACGATCAGAAGCTGGAAGGCACGGTAGCCGGTATTCTCAGTGAAGTCAAACGGGATGGGGACAAGGCTCTCGCTGAGCTGACCCTGAAATTTGACGGCGTCGATCTTGCTCAATCAGGTCTCAGGGTAAAGCAAACGGAGATCGATGAGGCCTATACTCTGGTTTCGGAGGACTATATTGCCGCTGTTCGCCGGGCCCGGGACAATGTGCGGGCTTATCACGAAAAACAAAAACGCAATTCCTGGTTTTCCACGGCGGAGGACGGCAGTATTTTAGGTCAGATGATCCGGCCCCTGCAGAGAGTGGGCATTTATGTTCCGGGGGGGACGGCGGCCTATCCTTCTTCCGTTTTGATGAATGCTGTTCCGGCCGTGGTGGCCGGAGTGGAAGAGATTGTGATGGTTTCTCCCCCCCTGAAAAATGGCGGGCTCCTGCCGGAGGTCCTGGTAGCGGCAGCCGAATGCGGGGTGGCGGAGATCTATAAAATAGGGGGAGCTCAGGCAGTGGCCGCCCTGGCTTTCGGAACGCAGTCTGTGGCCAAGGTGGACAAAATTACCGGTCCGGGCAATATCTTTGTCACCTTAGCCAAAAAACAGGTTTACGGCCAGGTGGATATTGACATGCTGGCCGGACCGAGTGAGATTGTTATTCTGGCCGATGGCGGCGCTTCGCCGCGGGAGCTGGCGGCCGATCTTCTTTCACAGGCCGAGCATGACCGGCTGGCTTCGGCCATCCTGATCTCCCCGGACAGAAGCCTGTTGGAAGAAACTTCGCTGGAAGTGGAAAAGCAGCTGGGCCTTCTGCCGCGCCAGGAGATGGCCCGGGCTTCCTGGGAGGGATATGGGGCCTTGATTTCAGCGCCTGATCTGGAGAAGGGGATGGAGCTGGTGAATCTGATTGCGCCGGAACACTTTGAGCTCTGTGTGGAGGAGCCGTTTGCCTGGCTGGGCAGGGTAAAAAACGCCGGGGCCGTATTCTTAGGCAGATACACTCCCGAGCCTGTGGGGGATTATTTTGCGGGACCCAATCATGTTTTGCCCACGGGCGGTACGGCCCGCTTTTATTCGGTGCTGGATGTGGATGCTTTTGTCAAGAAAATCAGTGTGGTGAACTATTCGGAACAGGCCCTGAGGCGTGATGCCGAACAAATCATGCTCCTGGCCAGAAGGGAAGGGCTGGAGGCGCACGCCCGGGCAATCGAGGTGAGGGTAAAATGATGGAAAGGTTTTTACGCCCGGAAATCGCCGCCTTAAGGCCTTATGAATCGGTGGTTGTACCTGGGAATGTGAAGATGGATGCCAATGAGAACCCTTTTCCCTGGCCCCGGGGCATGAAGGAGGAGCTGCTGGCAGAGGTTGTGGAGTGGAACAGATATCCGGACGGGACAGCGGCGGAGCTGCGGGAACGGATCGCCGCCTATGCCGGGACGGAGAGGGAGAATATCTTGGTGGGCAATGGTTCGGACGAGCTGATTCAGATTTTGCTGCATACGTTTGCCGGACCGGGAAAGACCATGCTGATTCATCCTCCGACATTCAGTATGTATGCCGCCGCAGCGCGGATCACCGGGACAAGGGTGGCGGAAGTCCCCCTTTTGGGAGGAAGCCGGCTGGACCTGCCGCAAATGCTGAAAGCCTGTGCCGCAGACAGCAGCATAAAGCTCATTATTGTCTGCAATCCCAATAATCCCACAGGCGCCCAGTTCGCCAGGGAGGATGTCCTGGAACTGCTGAAGGAAACGGATGCGCTGGTGCTTGTGGATGAAGCATATGCCGAGTTTTCCGGTGAAAGTATGCTGCCGCTCATTGATACCTATCCCAAGCTCCTGGTTATGCGCACTTTTTCCAAGGCTTTCGGCATGGCGGCTTTAAGACTGGGCTACCTGGCGGCCAATCAGGAGCTGACCGGCTATTTGAACAGGGTGCGCCAGCCTTTTAATGTCAATTCTTTTTCCCAAAAGGCGGGGATCATTGCCCTCAAGTATCTTGATGAATATCAGGACCAGGTTGAAATCATCAAAAATGAGGTCAAACTGCTGTATAATGGGTTAAGGGAAATACCCCGGTTTTCGGTGTTGCCGACCAGGGCCAATTTTGTTCTTGTTCAGACTGAGGAGGCTCCGGTTATCGTGGGAAAGCTGGGTCAGGCCGGCTATTCGGTCCGCAATCTCGGCCGGTTGCCCGGACTGGGAGCCTGTTTTCGTTTAAGTCCGGCTTTGCCGCAGGAAAATGAACAGTTTTTGCGAACGATAAAACAATTGACCGGAACGAACCTTTGAGGGGGATGAAAAATGCGCAGCGGAAAAATTGAAAGAAAGACACTGGAGACAGAAGTAAACGTTGAGTTGGACCTGGATGGTCAGGGCAAGACTTCTCTGAACACAGGAATCGGTTTTTTTGATCATATGCTGGATTCTTTCTGCCGGTTTGCCCGCTTTGATTTGAACCTTTGGGTGCAAGGGGATTTGCGGGTTGACCAGCACCACACGGTTGAGGATTGCGGGATTGTCATGGGACAGGCTTTTGTCCGGGCCATAGGAGACAGAAAAGGAATCGAAAGGGTCGGGGACTGCTTATTTCCGATGGATGAAGCTTTGGTCCAGGCCGCGGTGGATATTTCCAACAGGGGATTTTTGGCCTGGCAGGTTGATCTGGCAGATGGAATGGTTGGTGATTTCCCAGTGGAAGTGGCCGAGGAATTTTTCCGGGCTTTTGCCGTCAATGCCGGATTGACAGTACATATCCGCCTGCTGGCCGGGAAAAACAGGCATCATGTACTGGAAGCGGTTTTTAAGGCTTTTGGCCGCGCTTTGGGCCTGGCCGCGGGAAAAAACCGTTTTGATCAGGATGTGCCGTCAACAAAAGGGGTTCTATGAAATGCAGGCAGACTCGGGAGGATATGCGAAGATGATTGGAATAGTCGATTATGGCCGGGGAAACCTGCGCAGTGTGGAAAAAGCCCTGGAAAAGCTGGGCTTTGAGGCCGGAATTTTACGGTCTCCGGATGAGCTGAAGAAGACAGATGGATTGATTCTTCCCGGAGTCGGCGCTTTTGCTGATGCGATGGAGGCGTTGAACCGGGAGGGCTGGGTTCAGCCTTTAAGGGACTATGCGGGGTCAGGCAGGCCTTTTCTGGGGATCTGCCTGGGTATGCAGCTTTTATTCGAGATGGGTGAAGAGCACGGGGAACATCCCGGTTTAGGGCTGCTGCCGGGCCGGGTAGTAAAGTTTCCCGCAGGCTTAAAGATTCCCCATATGGGCTGGAATACGCTGCGTTTGGTCAGGGAAAGCCCGCTGACCGCAGGGATTCCGGACAATTCCTATTTTTATTTTGTCCATTCCTACTACGCGCAGGCAGATGAGGACTGTATTGCCGGGGTCAGTGAATATGGGATCACCTTTCCGGCGTTTACCGGCAGGGACAATATCTGGGGGGCCCAGTTTCATCCGGAGAAATCCAGTCCCTGGGGTCTTGTGATGTTAAAGAATTTTGGAAAGTGGGTTGGGGAGCATGAACATATATCCGGCAATTGACCTGAAGGAGGGGAAAGTTGTCCGTCTTCTTCAGGGAATGATGGATAAGGCGACCGTCTATTCGGATGATCCTGTCCGCCAGGCCCAGTCTTTTGTCCGGGACGGGGCCCGGTTTTTGCATGTGGTCGATCTGGACGGGGCGTTTTCCGGCAGACCGGAAAATGACAAGATGATCAGGGCTATTGTGAACAGTGTGCCGCTGAAGGTCCAGGTGGGAGGCGGAATCAGGACAAGCGGGCGGATCGAGGAATTGCTGTCTCTGGGTGTCAGCAGGGTGATCCTGGGAACCGCGGCGGCCCGCAATCCGGAATTTGCGGCGGAAGCGGTGAAACAATACGGTGCGGATCAGGTGATAGTGGGGCTTGATGCCCGCAATGGCAAGGTTGCGGTGCAGGGATGGGCGGAAAGCACGGAACTGAATGCGGAGGAATTTGCGCTCAGGCTGCATGACAGTGGGGTGTCCACTGTGGTATATACGGACATTGCCAAAGACGGTATGCTGGCAGGGCCTAATCTCCCGGCTTCGGTAAAACTGGCCGAAAGCTCCGGCTTGCAGGTCATCGTATCCGGGGGGGTTTCTTCTCTTGCTGATATCCGGGCCATTAAGGCGGAAGCGGATAAGGGCAGGGGAATCGATGGAGCGATTGTCGGAAAGGCCATCTATGACGGGGCTTTGGCCCTGAAGGATGTTCTGGCCGTTACACGGGGGGAAGAAGATGCTGGCTAAAAGGATTATTCCCTGTCTTGATGTGCATGAGGGCAGGGTCGTGAAGGGTACGAATTTTGTTCAGCTGCGGGATGCCGGGGACCCTGTGGAGCTGGCGGCCCTCTATGATGCGGAAGGCGCGGATGAGCTGGTTTTCCTGGATATCACCGCCTCTTCTGACGGCAGAAAAACCATGGTGGATGTGGTGCACAGGACAGCTGAGCAGGTCTTTATCCCCTTCACGATTGGGGGGGGGCTGCGCAGTATTGAAGATATTCGGACGATGCTCCGGGCCGGAGCCGACAAGGTATCCCTGAATACCTCGGCTGTGCAGGACCCGGAATTGATCAGCCGGGGAGCGCATGCTTTCGGCAGTCAGTGTATTGTGGTGGCCATTGATGCCCGCAGAACAGGGGACGGCAGGTGGGAGGTCTACACTCACGGCGGGAGGACGCCTACCGGGATCGATGTGCTGGAATGGGCCCAAAAAGCCGAAGAACTGGGAGCCGGGGAGATTTTGCTGACCTCTATGGACAGGGACGGCACCAAAGAAGGCTATGATAATGAACTGAACAAAGCGGTCAGCCGGGCCGTATCCCTGCCGCTGATCGCCAGCGGCGGAGTGGGCGGTCTGGAGCATCTCAGTGACGGCTTGACCAAGGGTGAGGCCGACGCGGTCCTGGCGGCATCTATTTTTCACTACCGGGAATATTCCATTCAGGAAGCCAAGGAGTATCTCCGGGCCCGGGGGATTGCGGTAAGAAGGTAGTGGCTCAATCGTGTTTCAAGCCAGGGGAATCGTAATGAGTTCAGAATAAGGTCATGAATGTTTAATGTAAGATCATCTGGTGATCAGTTGGGAGGAACGGAAAAATGCCGGAGAAAAGACCGATAGCGGCTTGGCAGGTTTCTTTAGAGCAGGAGATGAGGAGTATGGAACAATCTGACCTGGAAAAGGTCGTCAGTGCGGTAAAGTGGAACAGTGACGGATTGGTTCCGGCAATTGCCCAGGATGTTGAAACAGGCGAGGTTTTGATGCTGGCCTATATGAATGAGGAAGCACTGGTCAGGACCCTGCGGGACAAGCTGGCCTGTTATTACAGCAGGAGCAGACAGTCTTTGTGGGTCAAGGGAGAGACTTCCGGGCATTACCAGCATGTTTTGGACATCAAGCTGGATTGTGACCGGGATGCGGTGCTTCTGCTGATCCGGCAGGACGGAGCGGCCTGTCATGAAGGAGATTATTCCTGTTTCCATTACGGACCGACAGGGGAAAAGACCGGCACAAATCCTGAAAAACCAGCCCTGCCTCTGGGGAGGACTTTGGAATTTCTTGCCGAATTAATTCAAAAGAGGCGTCACGAGCTTCCCGAGGGATCTTATACGACCTATCTTTTCACCAAGGGAATAGATAAAATCCTGAAGAAGGTCGGCGAAGAGTGTGCGGAAGTGATTATTGCGGCCAAAAACAATTCCGGGGATGAGTTGAGGTACGAAACCGCGGATTTGCTTTACCATTTGCTGGTCTTGCTTGCGGAACGGGGAGTGACGCTGGACGAGATATCTGCGGAACTGGAAAAGAGAAAGAAGTAAGGATAATCATTCTTCAGAGTATTGATGAGGCGCTGTTGGACATTATCTGGCAGTGCTTTTCTCTGGATTTTTACATAAACCGGCATGGGAGCTCTGGGATTTTGAGGAGAAGAAATGATAGGGGAAAGAGATTAATGAACGAAAAAGCATCCAAAACAATCACTTTGCCGCGCCTGAACAGGCTCAAGCCTTCTTTAGAAAGCACAGCCCTGAAGATTATGGAGGAATCCGGGGAATTGGCCCAGGCGATCGGTAAATTCAGGGGGTTAAGCGGAGAAAAGCTGACGGTAGAGGAAGCCGAAGCTATGCAGCTCGTCGCCATGGAACTGATGGATGTGGCCCAGACAGCGGTGACCATGATGTTTGTGCTGGAGGAACAGTACAGGATTGATCTGGAGGCCATTATTGAGGCCCACCTGACAAAGCTTCGGAATAAAGGCTATTGTGACTAAAAGAAAGGGGATTGGGACAGCATGTATTCTCTGGAGGATTTAAACCCTGTTCAGCGTGAAGCGGCAGAGTATTTGGACGGCCCCCTTCTTATTCTTGCGGGTGCCGGATCGGGTAAAACAAAGGCCCTGACTTACAGGATAGCCCATCTTATTGCTAAGGGAGTAAACTCCTGGAATATTCTGGCGATTACGTTTACGAATAAGGCTGCCAGGGAAATGCGGGAACGAGTGCTGGCCCTGGTTGGCAGCGAAGGGGAGGGACTCTGGATATCAACCTTCCATTCGGCCTGTGTCAAGATTTTGCGCCGGGAGATCGCTCATCTGGAGGGGTATTCCCGCAGTTTTGTCATTTATGATGCTTCGGACCAGCTTTCCCTGCTGCGCAGTTGTTATAAAGAACTGAATATGGATGAGAAGAAATTTAACATCAGGGCTGTGCAGGGGACAATCAGTGATGCGAAAAACAAGCTTTTGGATGTGAATGCTTTTGAAGCGGCGGCAACGGATTTTTTCAGCTCGGCTGCCGCTAAAGTTTACCGGCTTTATCAGAGAAAACTGAAAGACAACAATGGTCTGGACTTTGACGATATTATCATGCTGACCGTGCGGATTTTCCGGGAGCAGCCGGATGTGCTCGGCTATTATCAGGAAAAATTCAGATATATTCTGGTTGATGAGTACCAGGACACCAATCATGCGCAATATTTGCTGATTAATCTTTTGGCCAAGCGCCGGCGCAATCTTTGTGTGGTCGGGGATGACGACCAGTCTGTTTATGGGTGGCGGGGTGCCGATGTCCAGAATATCCTGGATTTTGAACGGGACTATCCTGAAGCGAAGGTGCTGAAGCTGGAGCAGAATTACCGCTCGACCGGGAAGATTCTGGAGGCGGCCAATGCCGTGGTGGATCACAATCGAAACAGAAAGAAGAAAGCTCTTTGGACGGAAAATCCGGTCGGGGAAGAGCTGGTCCTTTACCGGGCGGAAAATGAGCATGATGAGGCCCGGTTTGTTTGTCGCAGTATCAATCATTTAAAGGATACGGAAGGCCGCTCCAACAGCGATTTTACTGTGCTCTACCGGACAAATGCCCAGTCCAGGGTGCTGGAGGAGCACCTGATGAAGGAAGGTATCCCTTACCGGATTTTTTCAGGGACCAAATTTTATGAGCGCCTGGAAATTAAAGATATTCTTGCTTATCTGAGGCTGGTCTATAACCCTGCGGATACAGTAAGCTTTGCCCGGGTGGTCAATGTTCCCCGCAGGGGCATCGGGGCAGGTTCTCTGGAGAAAATCCTGGAATATGCCCAGGAACAGGGGATGCCGGTTCTGAACGCCTTAAGTGAGGCACAGTATATCCCCGGTCTGCAGACCAAGGGAGTGAAAGCCTTAGACGCTTTTTATCACTTGCTGGAGGATATTCGCCGCAAAGCGGGGGAAGGACTGACGGTCACGGAGCTGACCGAAAGCCTCCTGAGCGAGACGGGGTATTTGGCCGAGCTGCGGGCGGAAGACTCACCTGAAGCTAACGCCAGGCTGGAAAACCTCAATGAATTCCTGTCTGTGACCGAGGAATTTGATGCCAATCTGGAAGACGATACAGAAGAGGATAACGAAAATAACACCGGGGTCCAGGACCCCATGCCAAGGCTGGCCGGTTTTCTGGAGCAGGTTTCCCTTGTTGCGGAAATCGATCACTATGATGAAAATGAAGATGCGGTCAAGCTCATGACGATGCATAGTGCCAAAGGTCTGGAATTTCCCGTTGTGTTCACGGTCGGTCTGGAAGAAAATATTTTTCCCAGCAGCCGCAGCCTCCTGGAGGAATATTTGCTGGAGGAAGAAAGAAGACTATGCTATGTAGCGATTACCAGAGCCAGGGAAAAGCTCTTTTTAACGTATACCATTGAAAGAATGATCTATGGCCGGATTCAAAACAGTCTGCCTTCCCGTTTCTTAAAGGAGATCCCGGAACAGCTGATTTTTAACCAGTCCCCTGCCGCTGCCGGCCGGGAGAAGGAGGCTTCTGCGGCGGAAGGCAAGGTCAGGAGGGATTGGCGCAAGCAGGGCGCGATTATGGCCCAGGCCGATCCGGGCCGGTTTTTTGTCGGCGACCGGGTTGAACACCCCAGGTTTGGCCAGGGTATCGTGATGACGGTCAAGGGAGAGGGTCAGGAAGCGGAATTGACGGTCGTCTTTAACAGTGAGGTCAAGAAGCTGATTGCCGGATATGCCAGGCTGGTCAAAATCAAATCGTAAGGAGAGAACCTTCTTGAGTACCCCGAACAATAACACCGGACAGGGTCCGGAAAGACTGAACCAGCTGAAAACGCAGATTGAAGAGGCGGACTACCGTTATTATGTCCTGGATGATCCGCAGATCACGGACAAGGAATATGATCTGCTGATGCGGGAGCTGGTGGAGATTGAAGGCGCTCATCCTGAGTGGGTCAGTCCGGATTCTCCTTCCCAAAGAGTGGGGGGGGGCCCTTCCGCTCAATTTGCCAAGGTGCGTCATAGGGAGCCGCTTCTCAGTTTGGATAATGCGTTTGGCCGGGAAGAGCTGGCTGAGTTTGACCGCAGGGTGCGCGGTGTCGTGCCTGATGCGGAGTATGTGGTGGAATTGAAGATCGATGGGCTAACGGTTGCCCTGACTTATGAAGAGGGGATTTTGACCCGGGCGGCGACCAGAGGGGACGGGGAAACAGGAGAAGAGATTACCGCCAATGTCAGGACGATCAAGTCCGTTCCCTTGAGCCTGCGGTCCAGGCCGGCAGCCGGCAGGCTGGATATTCGGGGTGAGGGCTATCTGCCCAAAGAATCCTTTGTCCGGCTGAACAGGGAGCGGGAAGAAGAAGGCCAGCCTTTGTTTGCCAATCCCCGCAATGCGGGAGCCGGTTCTTTAAGACAGCTTGATTCCAGGATCACGGCCGGGAGAAAGCTGGGGTACTTTGCCTATCAGCTGATCCAGGCCGAGCAGATCGGCCTGAAAACCCAGGCGGAGGTTCTCCAAACTCTGAAGGAGTGGGGCTTTCAGGTAAATGACAGCTACAAAATCTTCTCTAAGATGGAGAAGGTCATGGAATATTGCCAGGAGATGACGGAAGAACGGCATCAGCTGCCCTATGAGATCGACGGGCTGGTGATCAAGGTGAACCGCTTTGACCAGCAGAGGGAACTGGGGTTTACCGCTAAAAGCCCGCGCTGGGCCATCGCGTATAAGTTTCCGGCAGAACAGGTGGAGACGGTAGTGAAAAGCATAGACATTAATGTCGGCCGGACAGGGGTGCTGACCCCGACCGCGATCATGCAGGAGGTATTTGTCGCGGGGTCAACCGTAGCCAGGGCAACTCTGCACAATCTGGACAATATCCGGGAAAAAGATATCCGGATCGGCGACCATGTCCTCCTGCACAAGGCCGGGGATGTGATTCCGGAAATCATCAAGTCCATTCCGGAGAAGAGAACAGGCCGGGAAATGATCTTCGCGATGCCCGAGTCCTGTCCGGCTTGTGACAGTCCGGTGGTCAGGCTGGAGGGGGAGGCTGCTTACCGCTGTCAGAATATCTCCTGTCCGGCCAGACAGAGAGAGGCGCTGTTCCATTTTGTCTCCCGGGATGCCATGAATATCGAGGGTCTGGGTCCGGCGATCATCGTCCAGCTTCTGGACAAGGGGCTGATTGATGATGCCGCCGGCTTGTACGATCTGAGGCATGAGCAGCTGGAAAACCTGGAGCGGATGGGCAAAAAATCCGCCGATAATCTGATTAAGGCAATCGAAGCCAGTAAGACCCGCGGTCTGGCCCCCCTGATCTTTGCCCTGGGCATCAGAAACGTGGGGATCAAAGCAGGCCGGGTATTGGCCCAGAAATACGGTTCCATGGAAAAGCTGCAGGAGGCCGGAGAGGATGAGCTCTGCGAGGTGCCTGATATTGGCGGCATTATGGCGGCAAGCATCACTTCTTTTTTTCGGGACCGGGCCAACCGGGATTTTATCAGAAGACTGCAGAAGGCCGGAGTTCGGATGACGGACAGCAGACAGGCTTCCTCGCGGCTCTTTGCCGGTCAAAGCATCGTAGTAACCGGAACTTTGCGCAGTTGGGACCGCCGGGAGATAGAGGAGCTCATTGAAACCAACGGGGGCAAGGCCTCCGCGAGTGTCAGCAAGAAGACCTCCTTTGTGCTCTGCGGGGAAAATCCCGGTTCCAAAGCGGATAAAGCGCAGGCACTGGGCGTACCGGTCTATTCGGAAGAGGAGTTCCTGGAGATGCTGGAGGAGAATCCTTGAGGGAAAGATACGAAAGAAAATTGCCTTGATCAAAAGCAAGGATTTTTATAAGAAACAGGATTAAGGGTGATGTGCATGATTTTAACCGGGGATATCGGGGGCACCAAAACAAAATTCGCCTTGTTTTCATGGGAGGATCAGCAATTTAAGCTGATTCACCAGGAAAGGGTTGAGAGCAAATCAATTTCTTCTCTGGAGGACGCGGTGGCAGGTTATCTCGCAGGGAATCATCCCGGACAGTCCGCGGGGATTGAAGCGGCCTGGTTCAGTCTGGCCGGGCCGATAGCAGGAAACAGCTGCCGGCTGACCAATCTTGACCTGACCGTTGATCTGCGTTCTTTGCAAAAGCGGCTGGACTTTATTCCGAGGGTCGGCTGGAGCAATGATCTTGTCGCGATGGGCTACGGGATTGCTGTTTTGCCGGAGGATGCCCTGCTCAGGCTGAACGGCCCGGGAAAACAGGAAGACGACAGAGGTGAGATCCTGAACAGAGCTGTTCTGGCGCCGGGGACAGGGCTGGGGGAAGCTCTGATGATCGGTGATCAGGTTTATCCGACGGAAGGGGCCCATACGGACTTTGCTCCCCATAATGAGGAAGACCTGGAGTTATGGCGGTATTTGCACAGACGCTACGGCCATGTCAGTTATGAGCGGATTCTCTCGGGGGCAGGCCTGAGCAATCTCTATCAGTTTTTGCGGGCGCAAAAAAAGAGCCCTGAGCAGCTTCCGGATCAGTTGCCTCCGGAGGAGATCAGTGCCAAGGGGCTGGCTCGAAGTTGTCCTGTCTGTACAAAGGCCCTGGATATGTTTGTCCGCCTTCTTGGGGCGGAGGCCGGCAATCTGGCTTTGAAATCTCTGGCTCTGGGCGGGGTCTACCTTGGCGGGGGCATACCGCCGAAGATCAGGGAAAAGCTGACGGATGGCACTTTGCTGGCTGCTTTTCTGGATAAAGGCAGGTTCAGCCGATTGCTCAAAGATATCCCTGTTGATGTGATCCTGGAGGAAAACACGCCGCTTTTGGGGGCGGCTTATTTGGCCCTGCAGGCTCAGAGATAAAGCAGAAGATCGGAAAAACGGGATAAGTGATAGGTGGCCTGCCGGTTTCCGGCGGCGTCTCCGATGGCGGCACTGTCCATTTTGGCGGCTGAGGCCGCTTCCAGGCCGGACAGGGCGTCTTCGATCACCAGACAGCGGCTGGGATCAATCCCCAGACAGGCGCTCGCTTTTAAATAAACTTCAGGATCAGGTTTGGAACGGGCAATGTCATTGCCGTCGGTGACGGCGTCAAAGTAGTTTTCCAGGCCGAGTTTCTGCAGAATCAGCTTGGCGTTTTTACTGGAAGAACCGATGGCCAGCTTAAGGCCTTTGGACCGGATCTGATCCAGGGTGGTTCTGACCTCGGGGCTGAGATCTGCCGGGGACATTTTTTGCAGGAATGCGCGGTAACAAAGGTTTTTTTCCTCGGCGTATTTTTTTTTGTCTTTTTCGGAGAAGCGGCCGCTGTGGGAGGACAGGAGGATCTCCAGGCTTTCCATCCGGCCGATGCCCCGGAGACGGTTATTCGCTTTTTCATCAAAATCAATCCCGATTTTGTCGGCGATTTTTTTCCAGGCTAAATAATGGTAAGCATCTGTGCTGCAGATGACCCCGTCCAAATCAAAAATAATGGCTTGATAGTTAATTTGTTTCCCCTCTCTTTCCTTTGCTGATCAAGGGCAGTGCCGGTCTGGCGATCTCAAGGGTATTTTCCAGCAGGTACTCTTGCCCGTATACGGTGATTTTTTTGGCAGTCCCGTTTTCCAGTTTGAACGTGCACCGGTCTGCCGTCACACGAACCAGCAGCCTGCTGTCCTCAAAATGGATTTTAAAGCTGTAAGCGCTCCATTGGCGGGGCAGAACAGGGGCAAGGGAGATGCCCTGCTCTTTGAGGCGAAAACCGCCGAAGCCGTAGACAATGCTCATATAATTGCCGCCCATATTGGCAATATGGAGTCCGTCCGCGGTGTTGTGATGTTTGTCCTGCAGGTCTAAACAGGCAGAGTGCTGAAAGTATTCAAAGGCTTTGTCCACCATGCCCAGCCGGGCGGCGACAATACTGAAGATGCAATAAGAAAGGGAGGAATCATGGGTGGTGATTTTTTCATAGTAGTGGAAGGAATTGAGGATGGTTTCTTCATCCTGGGCGTCTTCCAGGATGAAATGGGCCATCAGGGTATCGGCCTGTTTGCAGACCTGGTGACGATACAGGTAAAGGGGATGATAATGCAGGAGCAAGGGAAAGCGGTCTCTGGGGAGCGTCTCGATCTCTAATCTGCTTTTTTGTAAAAAAGAGTCGTCCTGGGGATTGATTTTCAATTCTTCATCATAGGGCAGATACATCTGATCGGCGGCTTTTTGGAACTCCAGGAGCTCTTCTTCTCTTAAATCGATTTTTTCCCGGAGGAGGGTGAAAGAAGGGAAGGTTTTCAGCAAATGATAGATTTTCACGGCCCAGGACAGGTGGTAGCGGGCGATCACATTGGTGTAATAGTTGTTGTTGACCAGACAGGTATATTCATCCGGGCCGGTGACGTTATTAATATGGAATTTTCCCTGATAAAAGTTACCGGTCTCTATCCATAAGCGGGCGGTTTCGAAAATGATCTCGGCTCCTTTTTCCTGAATGAAGGCCAGGTCTTTGGTGGCGAGGTAGTAGGCAATGATGGAGTAGGCGATATCGCCGTTGATATGGTACTGGGCGGTTCCGGCCGGAAAGTAGCCGGAGCATTCTCTGCCCATAATGGTGCGCCAGGGATAGAGGGCCCCCCTGTCATGGCCCAGGATGCGGGCATTTTCTCTGGCCATATCCAGGGTCGCGTAACGGTACTCGATCAGGTTTTTGGACAGGGCGGGATTGGTAATGGTAAAAAAGGGCTGGGCATACATCTCGGAATCCCAGAAAAAGTGACCCTCGTAGCCGTCTCCGCTCAAGCCTTTGGGGGCAATATTGCTGAACCGGTCCTTGCCGACGGACTGGATCAGTTGATACAAGCTGTACTGGATGGCCTGGTTGAACTGGTCATTGCCCTCAATCTCGATCCGGCAGTAATTCCAGAACTCGGAGAGGTATTCTTCCTGTTTACGGTAGAGCTCCGGCAGGGAAACGGCCAGGGCTTTTTTCAGTTCCAGGCCGCTTTGTTTTTTGCAGGAGGGGTAGCGGATGGAATCACAAAAAACACAATACTTGATGAACCTGATTGTTTCGCCCCGGAGGGCGTGAGTTTTATATTTGCTTATGGCATGATTATGGTCATTAATGCTGAATTCCTGCCGGCTTTTTTGCAATAAGACGTTTTTTACGCAGCTGCACACTTCCAGACCGGACGTTGAAGTCACAGAGGTGATATAAGAAGCTCCGTCTTTGATCTCGCAGCTGAGAGGGGTCAGGTACTGATGGCCTTCATTGGCCAGGCGGGGGTCGTTGGGATTAATATAGTTGAGGACATTGCCGTTATGGCTGGATTCAATCAGGACTCTGCCGGAAAAGTTCAGGGGCAGCACTTCGTATTCAATGGTGAAAAGGGAGAGCTGCTCAAAGGAGGTCATCCGGGTAATGGTGATTTCCGCTTCTTTGCCCTGGGGTGACCGCCAGACCACATGTCTGACCGTAACCCCTTTATCCATATGGAGAGTCAATCTGCTGGACAGGACAGTACCGCTGAACATGCTGAACGGTTCACCATCCAGATAGAGCCTGATGGATTGGGTATCGGCGATATTTAACATGGTCTGTTTTTCTGTGACAAAGCCGAAAAGCTTTTCGGCCTGTTTCATGGGGGTGAAATCATAAAAGCCGTTAATGTACTGACTGCGCACATAATGGTATTGTTCCGGGTAGCCCTCTTCAAAATCGAAGCGGGCTCCGATATATCCGTTGGCATTATGAAAAAGAGCTTCATTCAGGGACAGGTGATACTGGTCCAGCTGGAGATGTTTGATTTCATAAACCGCTTCTTTTTTGGACATAAAAACTCCCTTTCGGTGTGGAAATCGTCTTTCAGTCCCGGGGCAGGGCAGCACTGATCGCGGCGAATTTTTTCAGGATCACGCGCATGGATTTCCAGGATTTGAGGCGATATTTAGCAGAGGTGTTGCCTAAGCCGATTTTAACGGTAAAAGCATCATCGGGCAGAGCGGAAAATAAGTCTTCATCCGTGAAATCATCACCGGCCGCAAAGATAAAGTCATAATCCTGATTCTGAACGAAGGAGGAGGACCCGTATCCTTTGCTGACCCGGCTGTCTTTTACTTCCAGGACTTTATTTCCTTCCTGCAGACCCAGGGTTGTTGATTGAATCATGGATAAGAGGATTTCTCTGACCTCACTCAGCTTCACGGCGGCCATATCCGGATCACACTGTCTGTAATGCAGGGCGATAGAATAGTCCTTTTCTTCAAGCAGGGACCCCGGCATCCGGTCAGTGTATAATTCCAGGGTGTGCCGGATGGATTCAATCCAATCATCATCCAGGGACAGGTTCATGATCCATTCCTGCTGGCCGGAATAGCGGAGCCATAGGCCGTGAGAGGCAATGATATTCAAATCGAGATCCCCGAACCATTCGTCCAGGGTATACCGTTCTCTTCCGGAAATCAGGACAACAGTGTTGCGGGGATCATTGATCAGCTCCCGCAAAAGGCTTTTTAATTCTTCATCGGGTTTGGCCTGGCCGGGTATGGAGTTAAAACCGACTAAAGTCCCGTCGTAATCTAAAAAAAGTATTCTCTTTGCGGCCTTTTCATAAGCATATTCTATGTGATAGCTGTCTCTTTCAATCCCTCTCTGGTAGATGATTTCGGCTGATTCCAGGGAAAAACGGTTCAGCGTATTTAAGAACTCACTGGCCCAGAATCCGACGTGATAACGCTGGATTCTCCTGGACATCATCTTGTTGCGGGCGATTTTTTCCTCCCGGGGCATGGCAAGAGCCTTTTTCAGGCCGCGGGCAATCGCGTTGTAATCATTGGCATTGACAATAACGGCTTCACTGAGTTCACTGGCCGCGCCCGCCGTCTCGCTGATCACAACCATCCCTTCATAATCGGTCCGGGAGGCGATGTATTCTTTGGCCACCAGGTTCATCCCGTCTCTGAGAGGGGTAACGAGCAGGACATCGGAATGCCGGTATAACGTGATCAGGCTTTCCTGGGTAAAGGTCCGGAAGAAAAACCAGATGGGCATCCAGGTGAAGGTGCCGTACTTGCCGTTGATATCACTGACCAGTTCTTTAATTTCTTTTCTTAGCCGGTCATAGCTGTCGACATCAATCCGCGAGGGAGCGACAATCAAGTTCAGGCGAACTTTACCCCGGTACTCGGGGTTTTGGGCCAGGAAACGGCTGAATCCCTTGATGCGCTCCGGAATACCTTTGGTATAATCCAGACGGTCGATCGACAGAATCATTTTGATTCCTTTGGTCTTCTCGATAATTTCCCTGGTTTCCTCCTGTGAAGCGGGGGTTTCATGCTCCCGTGCAAAAAATTCATAATCAATGCCCATCGGAAAGGCGTCTACCTGAACATAGCGGTCTTCATAGCTTACCCGGTTGAAATTGGTTTCCAGATCCAGCAGGCGGCGGATGCTGCTTAAAAAGTGCCGCGCATATTCATAGGTGTGGAAACCGATCAGATCGGCCCCCAGTAAGCCCAGGAGGATTTCCTCGCGCCAGATCAGCAGCCGGAAAATTTCAAAGGAAGGAAAGGGGATATGGAGGAAAAAGCCGATTTGGGCGGCAGGATATTTTTCTTTAATCATTTGAGGCAAGAGCATCAAGTGGAAATCGTGAATCCAGATCACATCATCTTCCTCAATCACGGACTCTATGGTCTGGAAAAATTTCAGGTTCACCAATTTGTAGGCTTCCCAGGATTCCGCCTCATAAGTGGTCTTGCTGGTAAAATAGTGAAACAGGGGCCAGATCGTCCGATTGCAGAAGATATTATAGTAAAGGTCAACCTCTTCTTCTGTTAAAAAAACAGGGAGACATTGATGGTTCTCCAGCAGTTCTTTCTGAACTGCTTTTTTCTCTTCCCGGTTCATTTTTTCGTCCGCGATCCCGGGCCAGCCGACCCAGAGGCCGTTTGATTGCTCATGGTAGCTTTTTAAACCGGTGGCGAGTCCGCCGATGCTCTTTTGATAGGTGAAGCCTTCATTCGTATTTTTTTGTACAGTGACAGGTAAACGGTTGGAAGCAAAGATAATTTTACTCATTAGTATTCTCCTAAGATTAAAGTAATATAAAGTCTTCTTTCATTTCAGGAAAACATTTAATGAATGAAATGGCTATCCCCCAAGACTAAGGCAGACAGCCAATTGATTTTTTGATTGTGTATTCGGTTGAGCAGTTTTGTCAGATGTCCGATTTTCCGGATGAACAGCCAACCGCCTGCGAGCTGAGAAAAACATCTATTTTAGCAGAAGGGATATAATAAAACCCTTCTTTTTTCTGGCTTTCGTTTTCTTCGATCAGATTAATCAGGTATGAGGGATCCACATTCAGCCAATCGCTGAAGCTTTGCAGCCATTTTTCGGGTAAAGGGTTGACAATAAGCAGGTTGGAATTTTTCAGAAAAGATTTCGCCTTAGGTGAAACAGTTTTATAGGTTCCGAATACGGTCCAGATTTCCAGCGGATAATCTTGATGCAGAGTCTTGCTGATATAATAAAGCCTTGCCAGCTGGTCGACAAATTCAGTGATGCTCCAAAATTTTTCAGGGAAATCCAAAAATACCCTGACCGGACAGGTGAGATGTTTTTGCACGGCCCAGGTGGATAAACATTCCAGAAAGGTAATTACTCTGGGGGCGTAATCACAGGCGCAATAGCAGATGCCCGATTTTTGGGGGTTGGCAATCCAGCTGATGTCGGGATCATAGGGGTGAACGATTGTTGTCGGATGTTTGGAGGGTGTAGACCAAATTCGCTTTTCTGAATCTGTCAGGACAAAATTGAAAGATTCATGTTGAAAGAAATTTCCTGTCTGAAGGATGTCCCAAATAAGACGGGTTTTCCCTGAGCCTGCTTCTCCCACAATGAAATGGTTTCCGGGGAGAAAACCTGTAAATGGTTTGATTTGCTGCTCCATGGGCATTACTTCCTTTCTTAATCAAAGCATAAGATTCTCGTTAATGCTTGGTGCCAATCCGAACAATATGAAGCTGTAATTTTTTATGAAAAATTTGCTCATCATCCTTTCTCAGTAAAAATATGCGTAAATTTTCTGTTAAATGTGTTACTTTAAAGATTCTACAAAAAAAGTGTTTTCCCTTTTTGCATTTCTAAATATGTTTTTGCGGGGTTCAGCAAGGCTGAACAGGGATTTTATTGCCCGAAGCGGTCATTTTTGTTATATTTATGTATATGCTTGGGTTAAGGGTGGTGAAAAAATGAAATTATCCAGACAAGAAGTGGAACATGTCGCTTTATTGGCCAGACTTGAACTGAGTGAAGAGGAGATCGGCCGCTACACGGAACAGTTGAATTCTGTTCTTGGACATGCGGAAATGCTGCAGAAGCTGGACACAACGGGGATTATGCCAACTGCTCATGCCGTTGAATTATATAATGTTATGCGTGATGATGAGGTAAAAGCATCTATTGAACAGGAAAAAGCCCTGCAAAACGCCCCTGATTCTGAAGGCGGCTTTTTCCGCGTTCCGAGGATTGTTTAGCCATCATCCGAAAGGAGATTCGGTATGGATTTATTGACGAAATCACTTGATGAGCTGCATCTGATGCTGGTAAAGAGAGAAATCAGCTCCAAAGAACTGACGGAACGGTTCTTAAAGAGAGTGTGCTCAGTAGAGGCCGGGGTGCAGGCCTTTTTGCAGGTAAACAGGGAAGATGCCTTGGCCAGAGCCGAAGAGGCGGATCAGAAAATCGCGGCGGGAGCGGAAATCGGAATTCTGGAAGGAATCCCCATGGCTCTTAAGGATAATCTGTGTACGGCGGGAATCAAAACAACCTGTGGTTCAAAGATTCTGGAGAACTTTGTCCCTCCCTACAATGCAGAGGTAACGGAAAGGCTGGCGAAGGCGGGTGCTGTTCTGATCGGCAAGCTGAACATGGATGAATTCGCCATGGGGTCTTCCAATGAAAATTCCGGGTTTTACCCGGTCAAGAATCCCTGGGACCTTGAACGAGTGCCGGGCGGGTCCTCCGGAGGCTCGGCGGCTGCGGTTGCCGCCCGGGAAGTGGCGTATTCTCTCGGTTCGGATACGGGCGGGTCTATCCGCCAGCCGGCGTCCTTCTGCGGTGTGGTCGGGCTTAAGCCGACATATGGCGCGGTATCGCGATTTGGTCTGGTCGCTTTTGCTTCGTCGCTGGACCAGATCGGTCCCTTGACAAAGACGGTCAGGGACAATGCTCATGTTCTCAATGTCATTGCCGGGCATGATCCGAAGGATTCCACTTCTGTGCCGTATTCAAAGCCCGATTACACAGGGTTTATGATCAATTCCGTGCAAGGCCTGAGAATCGGAGTGCCGAAGGAATTTTTTGCGCAGGGCCTGAATCCGGAAGTGGAACAGGTGATCAGGAAGGCGTTAAGCACTTATGAAAAAATGGGGGCGGAAATCGGAGAGTGCTCCCTGCCCCATATGGAATATGCTCTGCCGGTCTACTATATCATTGCCACGGCTGAGGCCAGTTCCAACCTGGCCCGCTATGACGGGGTAAAGTACGGATTCCGGGCTGAGGCTGAGGATATGATTGAGATGTATAAAAGGACCAGGGCTCAGGGCTTTGGGGAAGAGGTCAAAAGACGGATTATGCTGGGTACATACGCCTTATCCTCAGGTTATTATGATGCCTATTATCTGAAGGCCCAAAAGGTCAGGACCCTGATCAGACAGGATTTTGCCAAAATATTTGAGGATTTTGATGTGATTATTTCTCCAACCGCCCCGACCGTGGCGTATAAGCTGGGGGAAAGATCGGACCCATTGGCGATGTATATGGGTGATGTCTATACCATTCCGGTTAATCTGGCCGGGCTGCCCAGTATTTCCGTTCCGGCCGGTTTTGCCGGCGGACTGCCTGTGGGATTGCAGATTATCGGCAGGCATTTTGACGAAGGAAGACTTTATCAGGCGGCATATGCATTTGAGCAAAGCACGGATTTCCACAAGGCAGTGCCTGCTTTGTCCGGGGAGGTATTGTGAGATGGGATGGAATGATACGTATGATATGGTCTGCGGTGTGGAAGTCCATGTCGAGATGGCCACGAAAACCAAGATTTTCTGCGGCTGTACCACGGAGTTCGGCGGGGAGGAAAATACTCATGTTTGTCCGGTTTGCCTGGGGCTGCCGGGTGTGCTGCCGGTACTGAACAGGGAGGTCGTTAATCTGGCCATCAAGGCCGGGCTGGCGTTGAACTGCCAAATCGCGGAGTACTCCAAATTTGACCGAAAAAACTATTATTATCCCGATCTGCCCAAGAACTATCAGACCTCCCAGTATGACCTGCCTGTTTGTCAGGACGGCTGGATCGAGATTGAAACAAGCGGCGGGATGAAAAGAATCGGCATCATCCGGGCCCATATGGAAGAGGATGCCGGTAAGCTTGTGCACAGTGGGGAAACGATTACCACCTCGGCCAGTTCCAATGTGGATTACAACAGAACGGGAGTTCCCCTTCTGGAAATCGTGTCGGCTCCGGATATGAATTCGATCGACGAGGTTATCGCTTATTTGGAAAGCCTGGTCCAGATTATTGATTATGCCGCAATATCCGATTGCAGGATGGAGCAGGGCTCGGTACGCTTTGATATTAATGTTTCCCTGAAGCCGCACGGCGGCGGGGAGCTGGGTATCAGGACGGAGATCAAGAATTTAAATTCTTTCAGCTCCGTAAGACGGTGTCTGGAATATGAGCTTGAGCGTCAGGCCGATGTTTTGGATGAGGGGGGAGCAGTGATCCAGGAAACCAGAACCTGGGACGAAGGCCGGGGAATGACCCTCTCTCTCCGATCAAAGGAGGAGGCCCATGATTACAGGTATTTCCCGGAGCCTGATCTGATGCCGATCGTGATTGACCGGGAATGGGTGGAAAACATCAGGCAGACCTTGCCGGAGCTTCCGGCTGCCAGGAGGGCCAGACTGGTTTCCCTGGGCTTGTCTGCTTATGATGCCGGGGTAATCACGGCCTCCAGGGAAATGGCGGTCTATTTCGATCAGGCCCTAAGGCATTTTGCTGATCCGAAAATGCTGGCTAACTGGGTGACGGGGGATTTGAGCGCCCTGTTGAAGGCCAATAATGCTGCCTTTGCCGCCAGTCCGGTTGCACCTGAGGGGCTGGCCGAAATGCTTTCCATGATTGCCGGGGGGGAAATCAGCGGCAAGATGGCCAAGGAAGTGCTTCAGGAGATGTATGCTACCGGTAAAACGGCAGGGGAAATTGTTCAGGCCAAGGGACTGGCTCAGATCAGTGATGAGGGCGCTTTAACCAGGATTATTGAGAATGTCCTGGCCGCCAACCCCAAATCTGTGGAAGAATTTAAGGCCGGCAAGGACAAGGTGATCGGCTTTCTGGTCGGTCAGGTGATGAAAGAAACCAAAGGCCAGGCCAATCCCGGCTTAGTGAATAAGATGCTGAAGGATATGATGTCCTGATCAGGGAGCAAACTGATCAGGGAACAAGCTGATCCGGAAAATATTGTTTGAATTTTAATCAGAGAGGTCAATTGGGTGAGCGCATGGCGAAAATACCGGATAGTGGTTTAGTGATTGTGGATACAACACTGCGGGATGGGGAACAAACCGCGGGGGTGGCATTCTCCAATAAGGAGAAAATCAGAATCGCCGAAATGCTGGATGACCTCGGGGTCCATCAGATTGAGGCCGGTATTCCTGTGATGGGCGGCTATGAGTCCGATACGATCTCCGCTATCTGCAAGCTCGGTCTGAAGGCCAGTATTATGGGCTGGAGCCGGGCCTTGATCCGGGATGTCGACGCTTCCCTGGCCTGTGGCTGTGATGCGGTCTCGGTCTCGATTTCTGTTTCGGATATTCATCTGAAGTATAAGCTCAAGACCTCGCGCGCCGCGGTTTTGGAGATGATGGCCAAAGCTGTGGGGCATGCCAAAAAACATGTCGATTATATTTCGGTCAATGCTGAGGATTCTTCCCGTTCCGAGATGGATTTTTTGACGGAGTTTGCCCGGGAAGCCAAGAGAGCGGGGGCGGACCGGATCTGTTATTGTGATACGGTGGGAATTCTTGATCCCTTTGCCGCCTATGAACAGGTGAAGAGCTTGAGAGAGGGGACCGGGATCGAGGTCGAAATGCACACCCACAATGATTTTGGAATGGCGACGGCCAATACGCTGGCCGGTGTCAGGGCAGGGGCCAGGTTTGTGGGGGTAACGGTCAATGGTCTGGGGGAAAGGGCCGGCAACGCTGCTCTGGAAGAGGTCGTGATGGCCCTGAAACACCTGCGGAAGGTAGATACCGGTATAAAGACTGAAAAATTTGTGGAGGTATCGGAATATGTGTCCAGAGCGGCAGGCCGCCTGCTCCCTTCTTGGAAGGCCATTGTGGGAAGTCATATGTTTGCTCATGAGTCCGGTGTTCATGCGGACGGCGCGTTAAAGAACCCGGTGACTTATGAGGTCTTTGAACCGCGGGAGGTTGGCCTGCAGCGCCAGATCATTATCGGCAAGCATTCCGGGACGGCTTCTCTGAAGGGCAAGTTCAGGGAATACGGGATAGAGCTTTCCGATGAACAGGCCGGAAAAATCCTGAAACATGTCCGATCCCTGGCCATAGACATGAAGCGTTCCCTTTTTGATAAAGAACTGATCTATATTTATGAGGATTTAATCCATAGGAAAAATGAAAAATGAAAGAAGCAAAGTGGAATTTCTGGCAGGCCTTATTTGTGATCCTGCTGATCTATGGGGCGGAAGTGTTTTTGGGCTGGATGAATCCTTCCCTCAATGTGGAAATTTTAACGGGGTTTTTGAAGTATTTCGGTATTGGTATCGGGGAAACTTTGCTTGTCCTTCTGGGGCTGTTCTTATTCATCAAAATCATCAGGGCTTCCTTTGCCGATCTTGGCTTAAGCTCCCTCAAACCTGTCCACCTGTTTACCGGTTTGACCGGGGGAATTTTTTTGTTCGCCATTACAGGGCTGCTGGGAACGTTCATTGCCAGTATCCTGGGGACTCCTTCTCCTCAGAGCTTTGCTATGGCGGTAAGCGGTGCGGACAGTATTTGGAAATATGTTTTTCTCTTCATTCTCGGGGGATTGCTGGCCCCTTTTCAGGAAGAGGTCATATTCAGGGGCCTGATTTATCCACCCTTGCGGGGGGATTACGGGAAGTGGAAGGGGATATTGCTGACCGCGACGTTTTTTGCGGCCATGCATTTTGACCTGATGCGTTTTATTCCCCTGCTGGCCGGCGGCATTGTCCTGACCTGGCTGTATGAGCAGAGCAAGAGCTTATGGCCGGCGGTCATCGCCCACTCAACCTGGAACATCTTGATGATCATCCTGATTATCGTGCAGAAGGGGTTATAGGGGCGGAAAGGCAAAAAATTAATTAAATGTAATGAAAAAAATACATGAATGATCAATACATAGAGATAAAAGCATAGAGATAAAAACATAAAGATCATACATCAAGATAAATGAACAGGGATAAAGATCGCAAAATGAGATATCCACAAAAAATATAGGGCCAAGAGATCGGGCAAGATAGCCGTAAAAGGATAAACAGGAAATTGACCGGGTAAGTTTAGATGAGCAGACGATATAGAGGGGTAAGTTTAGCCGGTGATCAGACGATATCCGGATAATAGGTAAAAAAGTGAGTAAAAAGACTGAGCCTGAAAGAAAAACTGAGGAAGTCGAAATCGTCCGCTTATCTTCGGAAGGAGCGGGGGTAGGGCAAATCAGGGGAAAGACAGTATTTGTCCCCGGGATGCTTCCGGGAGAAAAAGGAACTGTCACTGTAACCGAGGAGAAAAAGACCTACCTGCGGGGGAGGCTGGTGAAGCTTGAACGGATTTCCCCCGCCAGAAGGCTTCCTTCCTGTGCCGTTTTTGAACAATGCGGGGGCTGCAGTGTCCAGCATCTGAGCTATGAGGATACACTGCAATGGAAGCAGTCTGTAGTCCGGGACGCGCTCTTGAGAATCGGCAGGCTGGAGGTCGAGGTGCGTCCGGTTATCGGCATGGAAGATCCCTGGGAGTACAGGAATAAGGCCGTCTTGCATTGTGACCGCCGAGGCCGGCTTGGTTATTACGCCAAAAACAGCAATGACCTGGTGGAGTTCCCTCACTGCAAGCTGCTTCCGCAAACCATGAACGCAAAGATCAAGGCTCTCCGCCAGGTTTTGGGAGCCGGCAAATATGATGTTCAAGAGGTTGTTTTCCGGGAAAACAGCCGGCAGGAAACTTTGATCTGCCTGAAGGGCAAGATGACCGGAGAAGAGGCGGACAGGCTCAGCAGGGCAATCCGGCCTTCCTTTCAGGCTGCAGCGGATATCCGGGGAGAATGGCAGGCGGATACCGGGCTGCCGGATGAGAAATGTTCGATCATCATTCAGCAGGGTGACCGGGAAATGCCCGGTCAGGGCCGGCCATCTCTCAAGGGTGATCAGGGTGTGCCAAGCTTTGGCTTGCCGTTTCTGAAAGAAAACATCAACGGCCTGATGTTTAAGGTATCCTATAATGCTTTTCAGCAGGTCAATCTGAGACAGACTGAAGTGCTTTACAATACGGTCTTGCAGATGGCCGGGAGAAGCCAGGGGCAAGCGGACAAGGACAAGAGTAATCAGGAAACGCCTTCCGGTGTGGAGGGAACGGAACAGAGCAGTAAAACGGCGGACAAGGAAATAGCCGATGATAAAGTGGACGATCATACGGTCGTGAGGAAGAGAATAAAGCAGGTCTGGGACCTTTACTGTGGAATAGGGACCATTACACTCTTGCTGGCCGGGATGGCCGAGAATGTGACAGGTATGGAAGAAAATAGTCTGGCGATAGCCGATGCCGCTCAAAATGCCGCAGAAAATAAGATAAGCAATGTGAAGTTCATCGAGGGCAGGGTCGAGGACAGGATCGGGGAACAAAAGGACAGACCGGATCTGGTCGTGGTTGACCCGCCGAGGGCAGGAATGAATAAAAGAGTGATTGCGGCACTGCTGGACAGGAAACCCCAGAGTATCATCTATGTTTCCTGCGATCCCGCAACAATGGCCAGAGATGTCGGTATGCTGGCCAATGGGATGGAAATACCGGAGGGAAAGGGTGCCGGACTCAAGCGGCTAAAAGGGGCTTACCGGGTGGTCGAGGTTCAGCCGGTAGACATGTTTGGGTGGACGGAGAGCGTGGAGTGTGTCGTAAAGCTTGAAAGGCGATAAAAACCTAATTATATAAATAGTTTTAGCCATTGGATGTATGGGGCGCGGGCAAGCAGGTAGCCTGCCTGATCTATCGATCATTTTATCAAAGCATCCTTGTAACCAGCTGAATAAAGCATGTAAGGGCGGCAATTATCTGCCACCCTTTATGTATAAGTAATACGTAACCCGCCTGGACCATACCGCGTGAAAGAGGAATGTGAAAAACATACAGGAAAGGAAAGTGCATCTGTGAAAAAATTAAATGATTTTTTATACTCAGGCGATACCGTTCTTAAGATACTACAGAGATATGCTGAGGATTTGAAACAGTTGGCGAAAGAAACTCATAATCAGATTGATCTTTTGCACTGTAATTTTCTGCTTCAAATTGCGGAACTTTTGCAGCACAACGAATTCCTGACTTCGCAGTCTCAGCGGATTCGGGAATTCTATAAACTTATGGCAAATGAATATCCTTTTCTTGCATTTACCTTTAAGGGTCGAATTAAATCTCTGATACGCGCGGAAGCAAAATTTAACGGATATATCGTAGAATATATTTACGAGTATTATATTAAACATGGCAATTATCCGTCTCTTCCTGAACTGAAAAACTATTTAAACTGTTTTCGGGACCTGATTGCATACAGAATTGTGATTTCTCTTCCTAAATGTCATTTAAAGGAAGGTGAGATTTGCGAGGATGAAGAAAATAAATATTTATATGATGTTGCCAACAAGTTGCTTGGTTTCCTTGAGGAACGCGGATTTACCGCAGAACTGTCCTCATTTACGGGTCAGGAAAAATCTCCCTTGTTAAGAGAAAGCGTAAGCCCATACTATAGAGATTACGTTGCAAATCCAGAGTCTAGTGGCTATCGGTCGCTGCATATAACATTTTACGATAACATTGCCCGTTGTTATGTGGAAGTACAGCTTCGTACAAAAGAAATGGATGATTTTGCTGAAATTGGTCCTGCCAATCATTTGGGTTACGAAAAGCGACAGGAAAGTGAAAGAGTTAAACGAGATGCAATTCCAAAAGGCGAGAATATTTACTTTGATGATGCTTATGAAAGGGGTATCATGTTGCAGCAGCTTGAATTATCAAAGTTGGATGTAAATATGTTTTCAGCTGTGAATAATTCCCTTATCAACGATGGTTGCGGCCTCTACCGTGGAAGACTTATTCTTCCTTACGAGCATCTTTCAAAATTCCAAAATGACCTTATTGATTGAACAGGAGTAGTAAGAACAGATTAATAAAGCAAAAAGAGCAGTTTCACCGCTACCATAGTGAAATTGCTCTTTGCTTTCCCGATATAATCATTTAAAGGTCAGAAGCTGGCTGGGGTCTACATCAAGGGATTTTGCTATTCTATATAGGGCAATCATAGACTTCCGCTTGTCTATCTTGAGGCGACTCTGGGCCGCTAATCTTTATAGGACTAGTACAACATTCTCAAAATAACTACACAAAGATACTAAAATATGGTATGCTATTTATATCTTAGCAAATGAGGTATGGATAGATGGCAAGACCAAAACAAAATGTTGTTGAATTAACCGGAGATGAAATATCTGCATTGCAAAAAATAGTAAGGACTCATACTGCTGAAGCACGCACAGTCCAGCGGGCAAAAATACTTTTATATAGTGCCGATGGAATGAGCGATTCATCAATTGCTGAAAAGCTTGACATAAACCGGCGTTCTGTCTATAACTGCATTGCAAAATATATAGCAGCAGGAATGGAAGCCGCCCTTGAAGATTTAGCAAGGACAGGGCGCCCAGGAACTATTACTGACGAAGAGAAAGTATGGATTATAGATATTGCCTGTCAGAAACCTGCTTCATTTGGTTATCCACAGGAGTTATGGACAATGTCCAAACTACAGCAGCATATACGTGCGAATTGCCAGGCTGCTGGTTATTCCGGTCTTGAAAAAATAGCAGTTTCGAAAATATGGACAATCCTTAATGATGCCGAAATCAAGCCGCAGAAAATCCGGTACTATCTGGAAAAACGGGATCCGGAATTCAAGCAGAAAATGAATGAGGTGCTCATTGTCTATAAACAGCTTGAATTCCAATTTGAAACAAATGAAAATAACGGAACAATCACTATCTCCTATGATGAAAAACCTGGCATACAGGCCATTGCAAATACTGCAGAAGACCTGCTTCCTAATAGAGAACATGGATTTGTAGGACGGGACAGCGAATACAAACGGCTCGGAACGGTATCACTTTTGGCAGGAATGGATTTATATACAGGAGAGATTATTCCGTTAGTAAGTAATACGCACAAAAGTGCTGATTTTATAAATTTCCTTAAAATATTGGATGGAAAATATGATAAAGATTTGATAATAAGGATTGCCCTTGACAATCATAGTGCGCATACTTCGAAAGAAACCATGAAATACTTGGCTAGCAGACCAGGAAGGTTTGAATTTGTATTCACTCCAAAACACGGATCATGGCTAAACCTAATAGAAAGCTTCTTCGGAAAGTTAGCAAGGGTATGCCTGAAGGGCATCAGGGTAAAATCTAAGGAAGAACTCATCGATAGAATCTACCGATATCTGGATGAAGTTAATGAGGTTCCTGTCGTTTACCATTGGAAATATAAAATGGATGAAATTCAAATCTGATTTGCGCAACTAATTTAAGAATGTTGTACTAGCCCTACCGGTGAAGCAACCCAATTCGCCTACGATGGCCAGGAAAACCTGCGCACAGTCACAGATAACGCCGGAAACACCGCTACCTATACCCTAGATGGCAGCGGCAATGTGACAGATGTAGAAGTCAAGCAAAACGGAACAACTTCGGTCTATAAAAACACCTTTGAATACGATCAATCCGGCAATATGACCAAAGAGACCGCCAAACCCAACTTAAGTAATCCAGCAAACGATAAAACCACCCAATATCTCTATGACGAAGCAGGCAGGCTGACGGGGAAAGTCAACCCCGGCGACAGTACAAGTAACCCCAGCGTAAGTCTTGGCTATAAATACTTCGGCCTGGACTTCCTGAAAATCCTGAACGGACCAAAATATACCTTTGACTATAATCAGGAAGGCCAAACCACCAAAGAAGAACTCTTTAACAGCAGCGACACCAAAATAGGAGAGTTCGACTCCGAATATGACGCTCTGGGCCGGATGAATAAATTCACCGAAAAAGACGGCAGCGGCAATGAAATTGCCAGGTTTGAAAAACCGACCAAAGATTCATCCAAGATAGATATGTATGACCAAAGCGGTAACTTTAACGGATTTGACCTGATCTATAAAGGGCAAACCTCTAATTTCATCACCTACCTGTTCACCTATTTAAGCAACAATCTGGTTAAGACAATCACAGCTGCCGGTAAACAGTTCAATCTATACTTCGATGAAGGCGGGTTATTTACATCCAGAGTAAACCCTAACAATACGAGTGATGAATTCAAGTACAATGATGCCGGACAGGTCATTGAAAGCAAGACCAACAGCGTTGTTCCCAGCACGAATGGGAATACCACCACGACCAGTGTTTCTACCAAATGGTCCAGCCAGTACACTTATGACGCTGACGGCAGATTAACAAAGATCACCGATGGGGCTACAGGCAATTCAAGTGCTGTTTACACTTATAATAACGGAACGGAAAAGCTTAATCGATTAACAAAGGCCGTGCTGGCCAATGGCACTTACACCTTCGACTACTCCTATGATTCCAGGGGCAATATTCTAAACATGGATCTCTTAATCGGAGGAAGTGTCCAAGAACCAGACGTTCAGTTATAACGATGACAACCAGATCACCACATCGGGCTTCGTCTACGACAACAGCGGCAACCTGACGAGTGCTGTGGTCAAGGGAGTAACGTATAATTACGTCTACGATAAAGCCAACAGACTGATTGAAGTCAAAGACGGAAGCAATCAGACAATAGCAACTTACACTTACGATTCCCAGGGACAGAGACTGACCAAAACCACAGGCGGCAGCACGATCACTTACCACTATGGGAACGGCGGAGTTCTTTATGAAACCAAGAGCGGCGACGCCAACAATATCCTGCATGCCTTGTATATTAACTCACCACAAGGTAAACCGCTTGCTGTAAGCATGAACTATGATATTAGTAATCCTGGATCAAATATCTGGTACTATTATCATTACAATGCCCATGGGGATGTAGTGGCTGTAACGGACGGAAACGGCAATATATTCAGAGAGTATGCTTATGATCCGTACGGGAATATTATTAGTGCGAAGGATGGCGGCGGACAGACGGTAAATATTTCTACCGATACAGCTTTCGACCATGCTTACACTTACGCGGGTTACAGATACGACAGAGAAACTGGATTATATTACCTCAATGCTCGATACTACGAAGCAGGAATCGGCAGGTTTTTGACGAAGGACAATATTTATAATTTAAACCGTTATGCTTACTGCCTTGGAGATCCTGTAAATTACATTGACCCTAGTGGTGAAAATTCTATTACTTGGGATTCTTTTCGGGCAGGAGCCGGGGCGGCGGCATCAACAGGATTATCAATAACTGCAGGTATGATTAGTTGGGCTTTTGCTCTATCAATAGGTTTTATATTAGCAACTCCAACGTATACAGCCGATGAAAGTATATATATGACTCAGCCAACGTCTGGCGTGTCAAACGGTGATATTGAAGCTGGAGGTGACGGCGGAGGCGGAGGTGGTTCTACTCAACCTCCTAAAAAACCGAAAAAACCGACACATGGTCATCATGCCTACCCAATGGCATTAGGTGGTGCTGCAGCCCAAAAAGTTTATGAGATGCTTCCATCTGTTCATAGATATCTGCATGCGGCACTTTATCAATTTGAGAGAGGTTGGCTGGCACCTAAAAGAGGGTATACTGGTGAGATGATTCAAAGAATATATAGTGCAAAGGAAATTCAACAAGGGCTGATGAGGTTTTACAACAGTCATGAAGAGTTCAAAGTCCTCATTGACCCATTGATGAAAGCAATCGAATTTACAGGTAAGTAAATGTTAGAGGTGAATTACATTGAAGGAAAAAGTATGGGTTAATATACCGCTAAATTATCTGGAGGTACTAAGGGATTGGTCACAATTTTTCGCTTATGAATCTGAGGACGAAGAAAATGGCAAGCTAGTTGTTTATGAGTTTACTACGAATACAAAAGAATATTGTAATTTTGATCAGTTCTTAAAGGAAAACACGATTAAGCATTATATTTTCAGAAGAGTATATACTTTTACAAAGCGTGAAAAGGATAATGCCGAAATACTGTGGCTTTGGACAGATGATGACGCTAAAGAGTCTTATACTCCGGAGCTAATAAACCATGTATGTGATGCATGCGGAAAGAAAATACCGCACCTAGACAGGCATCTGCTTCATGTTGATTACAAAAAAATAAAAAAATATGATATTATGTCCACCTACCATGGGGATACAGAAACCATAGTATCAGAAAAAATAAAGCATTTATTTAATCAGGAGGGTATTACGGGCGTAGAATTTGAACCGATATATCAGATTGGCAAAGAAAATCAGGTGATTGAAGGATTTTATCATTTAATTCTCCGGGAAGGAATTGGAGATGTCGTAGAACCTTCTGAAATAATCAAAAAAGATTATTGTCCTGTATGCGGTTTTTATGATGACTTCAGATGTAAAACAACGCTTAACTTTAAGCGTAATACTTGGAAAGGGCTGGATATTTGCTATACAAAAAATTGGTTTGGCGGGCCTCCAAAATTTAAATCATTAATCATATCAAACAAATTATACAGGGTTTTGGAACAGAATAAGATTAAGCATGTATATTTTCAGCCGGCGTATTTAATCGATTAGTAAGCTCAGGCAAAGCCAAAAATTAGATTAATTCATTCTGCCATTGGTTTTTCGTTCGGCAGAAACAAATTCTAATCCATAATCAGCAGCCTCACACAGAATACGAAGTAAGCGTCAAGGGAAAGTAGCGTAAAGCGAACGAGAATCCGCAGCGTTAAGGCATGCCAACGGTTGACTTGCAGTAAGCCCAGAGGTTTTGGCATGTCAGCGAAGGAGAGACCGTTTCAGATTTTGTGTAAACCTTCATGATGATGTTAAGATAAGAGCATCACATGGAGGTTTTTGTTAATGGCAAAGAGGAGAATCACCCCCGAAAGAAGAGAACAGCGGAAAAAGTTACTGGAAATGCTGCAGGAAGCAGGGATCAACGACGTCTCAGGCGTACAGGACTTATTCAAAGAAATGGTCAGTACCGTCCTGGAAAACGGCCTGGAAGCAGAGATGGAAGACGAACTGGGTTACAGCAAATACGACTACCGGAATAAAGAAACAGACAACAGCCGCAATGGCTACAGCGAAAAAACCATCAAAACCAGCCTAGGAGATATGGATATTTCCGTTCCCCGTGACCGCAAAGGTCACTTCGAGCCGCAGATCATTAAAAAACAGCAGACCACACTCTCCGGAGACATCGAAGAGAAGATTCTGTCCATGTATGCCAAAGGCATGACCACAGGAGACATTGAATCCCATATTCGTGAAATTTACGGCATAGAAGTTTCAGACAGCACCATAAGCCGCGTCACCGACAAAATCCTGCCGGTAGTCAAAGAATGGCAAAGCCGCCCGTTGGAAAACATTTATGCCGTCGTTTTCATGGACGCAATTCATTTTCATGTACGCAGCGAAGGTCAAATTGTCAAGAAAGCAGTCTACATCGCCATTGGCATCCAAATGGATGGCATCAAAGACGTCCTGGGCATGTGGATCGGTGAGAACGAAAGCGCGAAATTCTGGCTTTCCGTGATGAATGGGATTAAAAACCGTGGCACAGAAGATATTCTTATTGCGTGTGTAGACGGCCTCACAGGTTTCACCAGTGCCATTGAAGCAGTGTTTCCCAAGACAGAAATTCAGCAATGCATCATCCACCAGATCCGGAACACAACAAGGTTTGTGTCCTATAAAGACATTAAAGCTCTTATGGCTGACCTGAAGAACGTTTACGCAGCTGTTGATGAACAAACCGCCCTTTATGAGCTGGATACCTTTGATGGAAGATGGGGAAACAAATACCCCAAAATAGCCCTGTCCTGGAAAGCCAACTGGGCTAATTTATCCACCTATTTCAAATATCCACAGGAAGTCCGAAAGCTGATTTATACCACCAACGCCATTGAAGGATTTAACCGTCAGCTCCGTAAAGTCACCAAAAGCAAATCCGTCTTTCCAACCGATGACAGCTTACTCAAAATGCTTTACCTGGCCATGATGGACATAACGAAAAAATGGACAGGCAGGCGGCAGGACTGGGGGCAGATTCATTCCCAGTTGCAGATTTTCTTCGGAGACCGGTTGGAATAATTGGACTAAAACTTTGCTACCCTCGCGCCGCGATTTTTGGGGTTGTCAATTGACAACCCCAAAAATACTTGTATAATGCAGACAAAAGGAGCAACAGCCACATAAATTCTATTGCTCCCATAAAATATTCGCCTTATCTTTCATCAATTTTGAAGTTTACACAGAGTTCGGGATACACCCGGGCATTATCAAGGCATTGCCCTCGGCCATCCATGGAAATTTTCACGCCGGCGCTTTCGAGCAGCAAAATATAATCTGGATTCGTGAAATGGCCCTCCTGGTCACTGTTGATAATTTCGGGCTTTCTATGACTCATGGCACGTTTTAAGCAACTCAGGACAAAAGATTTATCAAGCGTACTGGACAGTTCGTAGTCAACAATATAGCGGCTGTACCAATCGATAATGACGAATAGGTACATGAATCCTTTTTTCATTCGAATATATGTAATGTCTATCCCCCACACCTGATCCGGCCGGTTGATTTCCAGCTTGCGCAACAAGTACGGCCGGATGTATTGGGAATGGTACCGTTTGCTTAGATTGGGTTTCGGATAAATTGTGTAAATCCCCATATCCCGCAGGATGCGGCGAACTCGTTTTCTGTTGATAAGCAAGCCATAGTCTCTTCTCAGGATTGTTGTAATGGTTCGGTAGCCCCAGGTTGGCTCACCCGTGTGGATCTCATCGATCCGGCGCATCACAAATAATTCCGCATCGGAAAGGGTCTTCTGCTCAGAAATACGGCGGTAAACACTGCTGCGGTTAATGCTCAGCAATTGCGCCTGGCGCTTAACGCTAATTCGGGGATTGTCCCGGTCAACGAAACTTTTTCTGCCAGTCGGCTCCGACAATTTGCTCAGATTTTTTTTTGAGCCAGTCCACCTCGTAGGTGAGCTGACCAACCTTGCGTTCAAGTTCTGCTACGTGACGCTGCTGTTTATCAAGTTCTTTCTCGGCATCCGAAGGCCCTTTCTTAAATACCTCCGCGGCTCGTTCCAGAAACTCTTGCTTCCAGCGGCTGATAACAACAGGACTGATACCGTACTTTGCGGCAATTTCATTGACGGTGGAAGCCTCCTGTATTACCTCCAGGACTACCTTGGTTTTAAATTCGGCTGGATAATGGTTTCGCTTATTCATGTTTTCAGTATAACTTATTTTTCCCTGCTTTGTGTCTCATCCTATGGGAGCATTATATACCGCTGTCAGAATATCTCTTGTCCGGCCAGACAAAGAGAGGCCTTGTTTCATTTTGTCTCTAGGGATGCGATGAACATTGATGGGCTGGGTCCGGCAATCATTGTTCAGCTCATGGAAAACAGGCTGTTCCACGATGCTGCCGATTTTTTGTATTATCTCAAACAGGAACAGATGGAAAGTATGGAGCGCATGGAAAAAAATCCGCCGGCAATCTGATAGGAGCTATTGAAGCGAGTAAATCCCGCGGCTTAGCACCATTAATATTTGCACTTGGTATTCGTAATGTCGGAGTAAGGCTGGTAAGGTATTGGCTTAAAAATACGGGGCAATGGAAAAATTGGAACAGGCCCAAGAGGCTGAGCTGCAAGAAATACCTGATATCGGCGGTATTATGGCCGCAAGCATAGCTTCCTTTTTCCATGATCAGGCTAACAGGGAATTCATTCAAAGGCTGAAGGATGCCGGAGTTCAAATGACAGACAACAGACAAGCTTCATCCCAGCTTTTTATCGGCAAAAGCATTGTTGTTACTGGGACTCTCCAGAATTGGGACTACCGGTATATACGGAGGAAGAGTTTAGGCAGATGATTGAGGAATGATTGATAATGAATTATATCAAGGCTTTATTCACACAATTAAGATGCAAAAATTGAGCATTATAGTTACAGAATTTAACTGTTTTCGATTTTTTTAGAGAATATTCCCCTTGAATCTTAAATTGGAAAATACTAGAATTAAATTGTAAAATATACAAAAAAGGAGGGTGTTCTGTACTAAATACTTATGAGAAAGTCTAATTTGAACCATAAAATGATTGAAGAAAATAAAAAAGAAATAGCAAGAGAGATTCATGACGGACCGTTGCAAACTGGATTATATATTAGCAGAAGGTTAAAACAATTAAATGATTCAAAACAAAATACAGTCCGGAATGAGGAGATAACAGAAATTCAAGAGTTGATAAATAATTTAAATGATGAACTCAGGACAATATGCTTTGATCTACGAACGTCTATTTTAAAAAATAAAGGTCTAATTGATTCTATTAGTGTGTTAATGGAAGAAATAATGAAAAAAGAGTCTATAGTAATTTTCTTTGATGTAGAGGGGTTTTCCAATTCACTCAAATTAGAAGAAAAAATTGAAGTGACAATTTTTCGTATTATTCAGGAAGGTATTCGAAATATAGTTAGACACTCTGGTTCCAAAAAGGTTGAGATTAAACTTCGTCAAAAAACTAAATATATTGAAATTGAATTAAAAGACTTTGGTCAAGGTTTTGATATAACTATTCTTGAAAAGTATTTTTTAGAGCACAATCACTTTGGCCTTATTGGAATGAGGGAAAGGGTGCAAAATTTAGGTGGAGAATTTATAATTATGTCCCACCCAAGAGAAGGAACAGTTTTACAGGTAATTTTGCCTAATCAAAAATGAAAAATTACTCAATTATCTCCACCTATTCGAGAGTACCCTAAAAATTTATAAAAAGGAAACTGTTAAATTTTAAACAATTGTTGTGAATAGAAGGCATTGAAATTAGAGTAGACATAGCAGGGAGCTTTAGGGTAGAAACTAATGGGCATTGAAAGTTGACTATTAAAGAATTGGTATTCATGAGCAGTTTAATGAACATCTTAAAAAGATTTAATTTTATAAAAACAAGAGGTGAACAGAAAAATCATAGAATACGGAGGGATATAAGTGATAAATCCTAAAATTTTCATATTAATAGTTGATGACAATAGCCTTTTTGCCGAAGGGACAGCATCTTTATTATCTCTTGAATCAGAGATAGCTATAGCAGGTATTGCTAAAAATGCAACTGATTGTCTCCAACTTGTAATGAGCGTCCATCCTGATGTTGTTTTGTTGGATATTAATTTGCCAGATGCTTCAGGTATTAGTCTTATAAGCAAAATTAAAAGAGCTAAACCGAATACCTGTATCATTATGTTAACCGGTTATAGTTCAAATGAGTATATTGATGCTTCTCTTAAAGAAGGAGCATCAGGCTTTCTTTCGAAGGATTGTTCTAAACAAGATATTATGATTGCTATTAAACAAGGATTAATAGCTGAAAAATATCCTTCGCGTATCCTGTTGAAAAATTTAATGAAGACTAGTAGTAAAGATAAAAGTATTGAAGGTTCTGGATCGCTTGTTTTTCAAAAGTCAAATTCTAATATAATTAATGATACAACTTTACTAACTTCACGAGAAAAAGACTGCCTAAAACTGATTTGTGAAGGTCTTAGGAATAAGGAAATTGCCGAAGAATTAGGAATTACCAATCGTACAGTAGAGTATCACGTTGGTAATATTTTAGAAAAGTTAGGAGTAAAATCTCGTTTGGAAGCGTTATTAAAATATAAAAAGAACATATGATAATTTGTAATTTTTCACCAAAAACTATACAATATTTTATTACCGTGTAAGAGTCTTTTTATGTTGGAGTCTGTAGCTGTTGCCTGTCATGTTTATAATCTCACAGTGATGTATAAGTCCGTCTAAAATCGTAGTTATAATTGTAGCATCTATAAATTAGCCAATTCATCAAATTCCCTTATTTGAGGTAATAATGAGTGATGTTTTCACGGATATTGAGGACTCGAAACCGGGGAACAAGTTGGCTCCTGTAGTTTCAAGAAATAACTGGTACTGGTTGCGGAAATGTTGCTGCAGATTAGATTTCTTACGATGCCAGACTTCTGGGTGGCTATGGATCGCTGGTTTCTATGTAAGTCATTCTTTCAGTGGCTTGTATCGAAAGACTTTGATTGGGTTACAAAAGCCAAACGCAATACCACTTTGTTTATTAAATGAGTGTGAAAAATAATCTGTTCTTCCACCCTTTCCCCAATAGAATAAAGAGGAAAGGCAGTGTTGTACAAATGGCGGAGAAAAGAGAAAAACGTCAACCCATGTTCTCCAGAGAAGTCATGAAAGAATTCATCCGGGAGAACAACATTGTTACAGCGGAAGATGCTCAAATTTGTTCGCCGATACTCTCCAGGAGCTCCTGGAGGCCGAATTAGATCATAGCCTGGGCTATGAGAAGAACGATACCGAAACGAAAGAAACCTCCAATCGCCGCAACGGTCACAAGCAAAAAGACCGTACGCAGTGACTATGGTGAGCTGGAACTGGACATGCCGAGAGACCGGGACGGTGAGTTTGATCCGGTCATCGTCAAGAAACACCAGAAGAATGTTACCGGTATTGAAGATCAAATTCTTGCTCTTTATGCCAAAGGAATCAGTACTCGGGACATTCAGGATCATCTCCAGCAGCTTTACAGTATCGAGGTTTCTCCTACTCTTATCTCCAATGTCACCAACAAATCGTGCATTCCTGGCAGAATAACTGGGCTGAGATCTCCATCCTTTTCAAATATCCGCGGGAGATCCGCAAGATTATTTATACGACCAATATGATTGAAAGCTACCACCGGCAATTACGGAAGGTTACCAAGGGCAAGAGTATCTTTCCAACGGATGATGCCCTGCTAAAAATGCTCTACCTGGCCACTCAGGATGTCTTAAGAAAGTGGACGGGCCGGATCCAGAATTGGAGCCGGATTTTACTCCAATTGTCCATCTATTTCCCGGAAAAGGTAAAGTTGCATATCTACTCTTGAGCAACTGGCATGATGCACCGCAAGAGGCTGTAGATGTAATGCCTGACCTTTGCCATCAATAGAGATTTTCAGCTTTTTCCAGAAGCTTGATGTAGTCAGGATTCGTAAAGTGGCCCCCTTGATCACTATTAATTATCTCTGGCTTGCGCTTATTCAGCGCACGTTTTAAACAGTCCAGAATAAATGACTTTTCCAGGGTGCTCGAAAGCTCGTAATCGACAATGCGTCTGCTATACCAGTCAATAATGATAAACAAGTACATGAACCCCTTTTGCATTCGGAGTAGGATAAGCATTCAGCGCCTTGTTCATTTCTGAATAGGTTTCCGAACACTTTCCTCCGAACCGTACTTACACTTTTCAGTGTATACGGCTCTCCATCTACCATTTAATATCACGAAGCATGGATAATCTGACTGAAACAATGTTCACATACAGGGAGTGTTTTACGCCTCAAATTGATCATGCGAATATTCCACGGCGTATCTGCTATGAGACTGCTTAACTTACGCACATGGTGGATTAAGATTCTAACATTTACCGCATTACAGAGTTCACAGACACCCTGCTTGAGCTTGTACGCAGGGCCGTATCTGCCAAATGGGTATTTGTATTCGATTTTAACGTCATCACATAGTTTGTCTCACTCGCTTTATCTCTGCGGAAACCATTGTGATAATACAGCACGGCTCTTTCTACACCCTTTCCATCATGTATTTGTCTAGTTCATTCAGGTATATATTCGCTAGAATTGGACTGATGATCGACCCTTGGGCAGTGCCGCTGTATGTGGCGTAATACTGCCTGTCTTCCAAATAGCCTGCTTTGAGAAATTTTCGAATGAGTTGAATAAATCGTTCATCTTTTATTCGCTTGCGCAGTATTCTTACCAGAATGTCGTGATCAATGGTGTCAAAATAGGCCGAAATGTCACCTTCAATAAACCACTTTTCTAAGAAGATATGGGCGGATATACTGGGCATGATAACGTTTACTGAGATTGGGCTTGGGATAGATGGTATAAATGCCCATAAGCCGCATCATTCTTCGGATCTTTTTACGGTTAACCAGGATCTCGTCATCGCGTCGAATAATCTTCGTGATTGTTCTATAGCCCCAGGTGGGGTGAGTAGTGTGTATTTCGTCGATTCTGCGCATGATGAACAAGTCCTCGTCTGAAAGGGTCTTCTCTTTTGGAGGATTGCGGTATATACTGTTGCGATTGATGTTCAGCAATTCAGCCTGTCTGCTGATGGTCAGGCAGGGATCACTGAAATCAACGCATTCTTTTCTTCCAGTCAGGTCCGACGATTTGTGTAGATTTTTTTTCCAACCAGCCTACTCGTAGGTAAGCTGGCCCACTTTGCGCTCAAGTTCAGGGATATGCTCTTTACTTTTTTCGAGTTCCTTTTCGGCTTCAGAAGGTCCTTTCTTAAATATACTGACCCCAATGAGTTAAACACGGAACTTAAATGTTGATTAGCAGGAATATCTGCAATTAATAAATTAGATTTTATACCGAGATAAAACGGGAAGACCCTTGATAGTAAGGGATTACACGGGATTAATAAAGTTATTTCTTTTTGCGAGAAATTTTGATCATTATCGTTAGTCATTTTTAAAAAGAAAAAAGGCACTGAAACGCTGGAAGTAGCATGTTTAAAGGAACAGAGCGTTTTTTAATGCCTTTTTTTTATTTTAGCATATTCGTTTGAGGAAAATATACAACTTTGCCGTTAAAAATCAGCGTTAATGCGTTAGTAAGTGGTTAACACTAACGTGAGAAAACCTGATGCTTTCAAGCGTTAGAGCTATTTAACAGATGAAAATAAACGTTAATGTCCAGGCAAATTTATGGTCAAAACGTTAAAAAAGCAATGTGACAAAATGAATTTTTTCAAAAAAGCTGTCACATTGCCCGTATACCAACTGTTCCAGCGCTTTTTGGCATTAAAAATTGTCACATTGCAATATTACAAAAAATTAAAGAAGGCCAGCCCCAAAAGATTGAGGCTGGCTCTTATTATTTGCGGAATTAATTCCACTTTAGGGACTAAAAAAAAGTCTATTGATCTTCTTCTCCATTAAAATCTTGCCTCATCGTTATATTTGCTTCTTCCAGTGGGATTACCCCTACTACCTTACCAAGGACTTTCACTTTCGCCAGATCAGTGATAACAATATCTTTCATTTTATCATTAGCCGGCTTGAGTCTTACCTCATGATCGTATCGGTAAAACTTCTTTATTGTCACGTCACCGTCGACTTTTATTAGCGCCGACTCTCCTTGTTCTACTGTCGGCTGCGGGCTAATAATTATTAGGTCGCCGTCCCGGATACCAGCATCGATCATACTCTCTCCTTTTGCTCTCACAATATAAGTATTTTTTTTAATTTTCTTGGTCGGTACCGGAAGAAACCCTTCCAAAAATTCATCTGCCATGATTGGCATACCAGCGGCTACTGTTCCAAGAACCGGCAGGTATACTTTTTTCTCTTCCTTAATAATTTCTGTTTCATGTCCCGGATCTGAGGCTCGGGTCTTTTTTAATGTTTCTTCTAGAATATCAAGGTTCCTATTTTTTATCAAAAATGCTGTATAAGCCTTTAGTGCTTGCCGACTTTCACCATCTAAAAGATTATAAGCCTCAATCATTCTTTGTAGATCAGGCTCAATAGCAGCCTGATCTACTGCTGATGTCTCACCCGTAAGAACCCAGTCTGAAGAAACACCAAATTCCTCCTTAATAGATATCAAGGTAAAAAGACTAGGTAATGCTTTTCCTGATTCCCAATCACCTATATTACCTGATGATAACCCTAATTTTGCCCCGAATTTAGCCATTGAAAGTCCAGTTTTCTTTCGTAAATGTTTTATCCGATCACGAATGCCATTTGAATAAATATCTCTAAGTGAAGACAAAGTTCTTTCACCTCCAATCTCCACTCTGAATATCAGAGTGATGTTCTATAATATCGGTATAAGTCGACTCTTTATTTCAGTGTGAATCCCTTTACACGCTCTGCATTACAGTATATAATATCTCTATAGGGAATAAATTCCACGATACAAGCGTACCACAGACCCGACAATCTCTCAATGCAAATATTTGTCGGAAGACATGAAGAAAGGAGTAAAAAGAACCCTAATATCCATACGTCGAGGTTCAACGCTTGTCGAAAAATTCCTTTAAAGTAGATTTTTAATAAATAAGAATTTCGAAAGGAGGTAAGTCCGTGAAGCAAATAACTCCAGAGCAAATAGACAGCATTGAGGTAAACGTATTTAAAGAACACTGTATTCCAGCAGTTTTAGACGAAGTTGAAAGAGAATTGAAATTTAATGAAAGACTTTTTTTTCATAGTAAAACCCTATATAGCAGTTCGGAACAATGGAAAACAGTAAAGTCAGTTATATGCGGATGGACTAGTTACTGTTTTAAAAGAGTAAAAAAAGGGGAAGCAAGTGTTGCGGAATTTGCAACCTGTCAGGGATTATTGGAAGAAATACTGGCGGAGTATGGTCGTAAAATCTGGGGAGAAGAATCACAAGATGATTGCACAATTCGAAAAGAGCATGAAAGAGGCGAAAAAAGAAAGCCTCAAGCCTTTTCGTGACCAACATGGGAGGTGGTGAATTATGAGACTTAATGAGCTGACCCCGTTCGGTGTCAAAGTCAAACAGAGACTGCTTGAAGAACGGATGACTCAGGCTGAATTTTGTGAACAGCACAAAATACCAACGAACCGGTTCAGTGAAATTTTGTACGGTATCAGGCCCGGGGTTAAGTACCGGGAAATGATTGCAGATATTCTCAATATTGATGAAGCCGCTTAAGGAGGTGGGGAAACTTGACAAACCTGAACCGGGAATCTAATAGGGTATCGGAAATTAAGGTCCAGATCGCAAAGACAGATCTCCAGGTGGAGTGTTTAAAAGATGTAATCATCCAGAAGCAAGAGGAAGCACAGGCGATGGAAAACGAGATTGCTTTACTGCAAGGCAAATATGAAGGCGTTAGAGAGATCATGAATTTTGTGCAAAAAGAACTTGAGATTCAGTTGAATCTTTTAGTTCAATTACGGAAGAAAGGAGAAAGTCTTGAAAAAAAAGATACTGAGACGCTCGCAACGACTCAGTATCAAGAAGCAAAGTCGGTATAAACCGACACCTAACTTATTAATTTTACTACACAGAATAAGCATCGACAACCAGGGAAGGAGGAAAGAGTTTGCCTGAAGATATCTTTTTAATGATTGAAGACGCCGCTGAGCTGGAAGGGATAAAATATAACACCTTACTGCAAAGAATTTTGAGAAATCCAGAAAATTTCAAAACAAAGACTATGTCAGCATTAAGCGGCGGCAAAGATCGTGTCCTCGTCGGGCTGTCTTCCCTTAGTCCAAAAGCGCGTAAATTATATATTAAAAATCAGATGAACGAAATTATCCCGGGAATGGTTGAGGATAAAACCTTCGGTAGCATCATGCCTTGGTATATGGAAGTTGACGTAAACTGGTATATCGAGAACAACAAGCAGCAATTTTATGAGGCTGTGGAACTCTGCAACCGGATCAGTGAATTTATCTTGTACCGGGGCGCTAATAAAACAGAATTCGCAGAAAATCTTGCAAAAAGCCTGGAAATCAGCAAACGGTCATTGTATGACTACTGCAAAAAGTATACTGAGGCCAATTCCTGGGCTGAAAAGCAGGCTGCGAAAGACGGGCAAAGTTATGATTACTTCAAAGTCCTGGCGCTCTGCAGAAAGCCCAGCAAAAAATACAAGTTCCCGTCACTATCTACAGAGGTAAAAACCTTTATCAACGGGATCTGGTACAACGAAGACTTTTCACGTAATCAGGGTACCGTTGACATGGTCTATACTACCCTTGAGCGTCAGGCGGCGGAGAAAAGCTGGGAGATTCCGTCATACAGCACGGTGGCACGGTACATTAACTTTGAAATGAACGTCAACATGGGAGAACCGGTTAAATATTATCAGACTTTTGGCGAACGGGAATTTAAACGAGATAAGATGGTTAAGGCATCAAGAAATACAAAAGCGCTGCCGGTCATGGGGCTGATTCAGGGAGACGGCCATACTTTTGACTGCTGGGTTAAATACACGCATCCAAATGGAAAAGTATCAGCGGTCAAGCCGGTGCTGGTCGGTTGGGTGGATACCAGAACTAGAGTGATTGTCGGCAAAAGGATCTGTTATCACTCAAACGCACAGGTTATCAAACAGTCTCTGATCGACATGCTCTATACCTATGGAGTGCCGGAATACATGCTGATCGACAACGGGAAGGATTACACTGCTGAAAACATGACTGGCCGCAACCGAAAAGAGCGCATTAGTTTTGATAGTGAGACAGTCGGTTTTTACAAAAGCATTGGTATCAAGGACGATATCCGCAGCCTACCCTATCAGCCGTGGTCAAAAGCTCAGATAGAACGGTTCTTTGGAACGGTCTGCAGCCGGTTTACAAAATGGTTAAGCAGTTACACGGGTACACTGACAGGCCGGAAAACAGCTGCAAAGGTTAAAAAAGATATTCCAAATCTTTTAGAAAAGGATTTACTGCTCTCCATGGAGGAGTTCGCAGCTATCTTTGAAAAATGGGTGAAAGAAGAATATCACCAGCGTAATCATTCCGGACTGAAGAGAATGAAAGAAGCGTATATCAAGCCGCTGGAGCTATTTGAAAAAGCTGTTGAAAAGTATGTCAAAGCTCCACCGCCCAAGTCATATGCGGCAATGCTGATGATGAAGGCCGAACGAGTACATGTCTACAACATTGGAATCCGCAAATTTGGCTATGAGTACAGGGCCGCTGAACTTTGTGATTATATTGACAAGAAAGTAGATATCAAATGGGATGAAAACGATATCACCCGGCTCTATGTCTACAACCTGGACGGTCAGAAAATCTGCGAGGCAGAAAGCCAGGAACTGCTGCTGATTGCGCCTAAAATTCCGCAAAAGGCGTTGGAGGATCACATCAAAATGCAAAAACAACAGCTTAAGAGTATTCGCGACAGGGCAAATAAGTATACCACTCCGCTTGAGGAGCTGGCCGAGAATTACAGATCACATAAAAGTACATTCAGTCCATTGATCAGTAACGAACCTGTGAAAAATGTAGTAACCTTGCCGGTGGATAAGCAGTACCGCGAAGACATTACAGAAAAGAAAACGCGCAGGCAGCGCAAGGAAAACGAATATTTCAAAGAGCAGGCGGAAGAAGCCCTGCAAAAACTAAGAAATCTAAGTTAATGGAGGGAATTTAGGATGGAAGTAGCAACCATTTATCAAAAAAACAATGATCAGGAGTTAATTCAAAAGGCCAATGAGTATATCAAGGCTAGAGGAATGAATAAAGAAGAGTTTGCTAAAGAGATCAATTATTCGAGACCGGCTGTATCTCAGTTTTTAAATGGAAAATACGAGTCCAAATCTGGAGATATCCGGGAAAGAATAGCTAACCATCTAAACATCAGTCTGGACAATTCATTAAACCTGAAACCTGTTGAGATCAAGAAGCCCGTCTTTTTTGAGAGCCTGGATGCAGCAAATATTATTGGGGTTTGTAACTCCTGCCAAAAGTATGGCGGTCTGGGTGCAATCATCGGGAAAAGTGGATTTGGTAAAACTTTCACTCTCGAATATTATGGTAAATTGCCGAAGGTAGCCTATGTTGTGTGTAATGATGCCATGAATTCTAAGGATCTGCTGGCTACGATTGAGCGATCCATCGGACTGCCGATCGGCACGGGGACAAACTCTATGCGTGCTAATAAAATCTGCGAGTTCTTTGATATTAACCGGGGTTATTTGCTTATTATCGATGAGGCTGACAAGCTTCTGGGTAAATACACACAGAAAAAAATGGAGATCCTGCGCGGTATCTTCGACGGAGCAAAAGTCGGGATGATTGTCGCTGGCGAAGAACAGCTAGAAAGCATGATCAAATCCTATATCCCCCGCTTTGCTAACAGAATAGAATTTTATTACAAATTGAAAGGGCTTACAGCTGATGAAATCAGAAAATATTTAGGAAGCCTGGGGCTTCAATTCGCTGAAGAAGTAATCCAGGAGATCATCCGTCGCGGGACAAACATAAGAACAGGATGCTTCCGACTCTTTGATCGGACATTAAACAATATACTCAGGATCCTGGACGGAGACGCAAGCAAGCCCGTCACCCTGCAGGCGCTGGATAAAGCAAGTGAAATGATGATGCTATAGGAGGATTTGACATGAAACACGGCAAAAATCCTACCAGGAAGCAGAAAATCATGATAAAAAAAGTCGGATTGAACCCGGACAACTGGCTGGTGGTCAAAAATACCACCGACCAATTGTGCTTGATCAACCGGGAGAGCGGCAGGACGAAGGAGATTCCATATGGTTGAGAAGGCAATCACCGTCAGCAAGGACATTGAGCAGCTCAGGGACGGGATAGACCAGATCCTGAAGACCTGTGTCATGGACAAGGAAGAGCTTAATTACAAGGAAAAGGAGCTGCAGGATCTGCTCCACGAAATTGAATTCGCCGAAAGCCTTGACCGGAAATACCAGAAGAATTTTATATCAAAGCTTCAGTATCACCGGCGCGATCGGCGGCGGCTCAAGGATGAATTATTCCTCATAGAGCCGGTAGCAAGACTACTTAATGAAAAATATCCCAACCTGATCAATGACCTGAATAAAGCTCTGGGTAAGTGCCGGAAAGATGAAGAATCTCTTAAGAGCAGGATATATAAGCCTAGGACAACTGTTTTAAAGGAACTGCTGGAAAATGCTGAGGCGCGAGGAGGTCAATGATGAGAACCATATCGATTGATATTTCTGAACGGTTAGAAGAGCTACTGACTCAATTCCATCATACGGATACTTTGGCGACAAACAGACCCATTTTTATAGTCAGGGACAGATTGGACCATTGTGAAGAATGCGATGCGGATTGCGACGGAGAACGTTGTATAGAACATATCGACAAATCCTTTCATTTCTCTTTGAATGAGGCCAGAAAATACTTGGAATATCAAGGGCATAATCTTTCAGACCCGTATGTTTTTGGTCATTCTCCAGGCTATGCCAACGAAGGCGACTTTATCCCCTTTTATGATCTGCTCAAGAGCATTGCTGAAAAGCTTGAAAGAAGGTGAAGGTAGTGACCCGGAAAAAGAACAAGAAAGCCAAGACTCTGAATAAATTCCTGAGCAAACAAGAGCCGGTTCAGAATGTACCTCAAAACCGATATTCCAATCCAATTATCGGGTTAGCAAGGTTATTTGAATTTCTGGGAAGCTGCCAGAGCTTTCCTGTCAACGTGAGGACTGCAGCATGTGTTTCTGGGATTCCCGAAAATGAAGTCCGTAGAGTCTTACAAGGTTCCCTATATTACTTTGTTTGGAAAGATGATATTACAAAATGCCGAACGGCATAAGGAGGAAAAAAGAATGTTCAAAGTGTGTATTGATCCCGGTCATAACGAAACCGGAGCAGACCGAGGAGCTAGGTATAAGGATCTGGCTGAAGAGATCCTGACTCTCAAAATTGCCAAGCTGGTAAAGCAAGGGCTGGAGGCACAAGGTAATTTTACAGTGATCATGACCCGTGAAGGGCAGACCGTTAACGGCCCGGCCACTACACTGCTTGACTCTTTGCGTACAAGGTGCAGCATAGCAAACAATGCCGGTGCAGATCTGCTTGTATCTATTCATATTAATGCAGGTAAAGGCACCGGCTCTGAGGTGCTGGTCTATGGTACCGGAGGAAAGGCCGAGGTATGCGGCAAGATCATGGCTCCTCTGATCGCGGACGCTGGCTCTTGGACAAACCGTGGCGTTAAAGTCCAAAATATTCAAGTTTTGCGGGATACTACTATGCCGGCGATTCTGACAGAGAATGGCTTTATCGACAACGACAATGATTACCAGAAGTTGCTCAAAGACAGTGTCCTAAAGGATATCGCTGACGCGCATGTGTTAGGAATATGCAATTATTTTGGCGTCAAGTATAAAACTAGCCCGACAGTTCAGCCGGTCGCTACAACATCCCAGGCCGCTGCTTTGCCCTTCCTGATCATCTATTCCGGGGAAGTCGAATCAAGGATAATGCCTTATTTGCAGGAAAGCCTTAAGGCTCCGGCAATACCGCTTGCGGCTCTATCCGAAACAGTGGTCAATGCAGCTCAGAAGCTAATCGGAATCGGTGGCAAAGCTGAAGATTATGTGGTTGCTGGCAAAAAGCTGACCTTATACAAATTAATCGCCGGCAGTAACAGAATCGAAACGGCTGAAGCAGTTATTAAGGCTGTTAGGGGCGGGATAGCTTGAGCCGTAGGAGTCCGGGGGAACGGATCATTGAGATTCTAAACAGGTTCAAAGAAGACGAAGTGTCAAGGGCGGAAGCCCTGAATGATATCCTCCGGGTTCTGCGGTCAACCTGTGAGAACTGTAAACACCGTACAGAATCGAAAAAGCTTGAATATAAGCGTCAAGAGATATTAAAAGATATTCAGGACGGATTTTAAGGAGGGATTCAAATATGCAGACAGCAATTGCTGAAGAAACACAATATGATCCTAATCGTATCGGGGTCGGCACCTTGCGGGAAGCTTATAGATTAAATGGCATATACGCCTTAGTTGAAGATGGGAAAATTAAAGGTTTCTATTATGAAAAAATGGAGGATGATACGAATGCCGAGGCAAATTAGGAACAAAATCATATCCAAGAGCGGCGGGATTACGATCCCGTCCGACATTCGGCGGGAATATACCAGCTACCTTGGCGGAGAGGCCGTCGATCTAGAAATCCAGGACGGTAAGATCATTCTCTCTCCTCACGCCCCAAGGTGCATGTTCTGTGGCAGTATCGAAGATATCAGGAAATTTGAAGGCCGCCATATTTGCGGTATCTGCATTACCAGGATGGCAAAGGAGGCGAAGTCAAGTGACTGAAGATCAGAAAAAAATAAAGACTATGGTAGATGAAATCGCCAAATGGTCCAAGCTGGCGGATGATTGCAAGCAGCAATTAGAGCGCCTGAAAGGTGAGTTTCAAAAGTTAGGGGCTGCCGAGCTGGAGAATACAAAACTGAAACAGGTAGAATTTTGGGGAAACGGTGCGGCCAAAGTTGTAGTCACCCAGAGTGAAACGGTCAAGGTATTCTCTCACACCTTCCTGTTGCAAACACTGGATCAGCTACTGAAAGACTTCTCAAAGGAAAAGGTCACCTACGAATATACCGAACCGTTCAAACGGATTCTGTCTTCCGTTTGTCAGGGAAATTACAGCGAAGGATCTTTGGATGACGTGATTTCCCAGATAACCGGGGATGATAAAACCAGGAAGGCCTTGAAAAAGAAGCTGAAAGGCAACTGGGAAAAAGATATTCAAGTTCTGTTGAGCCTTACTGAAATGACTGAACAAGAAGCTAAACACTATGCCTACTTCGTCCAGGAAATTATCAACTGGGAAAAGATCGTCCATCTGTTAGAATCAGCCGGTCATCATAAAGATACTCAAAATTTTGATGTTGCGCTCAATGCGATTAAACATGCAGTCATTGTCGAAGAAGGCGTAAAGGTCGGAATAGAAACGGGCGAGGTGGCCTGATATGGCCAGAGCAGCATTAAAAGACCGTAACCACATGATCAGACAAATTTGGGGAATGGCTAAAGAACTGAGCATGACTGAAGATGAACTTCGAGCTGCCATGTATCAGGCAGCTGGTAAAGAAAGTATGCGGCTGTGCAGTGATAAGGATCTTTATCTGATTCTATGCCACCTGGGGCGGCTGAAAGATCTTAAGAAAACCCAGCTTGGATATGCTACTCCCCAGCAGCTCTGGAAGATCCGCGAGCTGGAGAAGCAACTTGGATGGACGGATAATTCCAAACGTCTGAGGAAATTCATGGAGAAATATTCGGAAATTCAAAAGCTGGAATGGCTTAAATTTAAGCAGGCTGGAGATCTCATCGAATCGCTAAAAAAGGTTTTGAAACGTGAACGCAGTAAAAAAGATTCGCAAGAAAAACTGCAAAAAGCATAAAAAGATTGAAATTATCCTGCAAATCCTGTATAAAGGAGGTGGTTGGTTTTGACCTATGAAGATTGGATGGATGAGATAAAAATCGAAGATCTGCCCTCATGTTACAGAGAAATGGTTGAAATGATCGGATTCTCAAATACCCTGAAGCTGGCCGACAAGTACCAGGGTACCGGATTTTACTTTCATAAGATGGACTCAGCCATTCAGGAAGCAAGGAATAAACGGATCAAGGCAGAGTTTGACGGAAGCAATCAAAGAAGCCTGGCTAGAAAGTATCGGCTCTCAGAGGTCTGGATCCGACAGATATTAGCCGGTCAGGGTTTTGACGAAAACCAGCTGACAATGTTTGAGTCCACTTAAGCTTATAAATTAAATTTCTAAACTACTTTTCTCGATCGCTTAACACCTTGAGATATACAATCCCAGTATAAGAACTGGGATTGTTTTTATTAGTCTTATATCTTTGTAGCTTAACCGGTTGGTTAGGGCGGGATTTGATATATTTGCAATCTCAGTAATTACTGAGATTTTTTGTATTTATTAAGGAGGATAACTTATGCAAACGGAAATCGCAACTACCGTTAATCAAGTTTTGACAAATTTGGCCATAGGAGTTTTGGCCCTGCTGGGAGCGCTGGCCTCTTTCTATGTGCAGAAAGGGATCAAAAAGCTGCAGGCCGAGACACGGAAAATTCAGGATGAAGCGACTAGAAACATTTTCGACACTGCGCTTACAAGGCTAAACGATGTTGCTTTAAAGACAGTCAATGCCATTGAGCAAACGGCGAAAAAAGACATTCTGCAGGCTATCACTGAGGGAACGGCTGATCGTGATCAGTTAAAAAATCTTGCCACTGAAGCATATGAAGAAATCGTGGCAACCCTTGAACCTGAATATATGAATCTCATTGAAGATTCAATGGGTGATGCCCAAGCCTATATCATGAACCTCATTGAAGATAAACTTGTTGAAGTCAAACAGAAATACACACAAATAAACAGCTAAGTAAAGGTGAGAACATGATGCCGGATGTAACTTGGGTAATACAAACCCTTACAATGTTAGCCCTGGCCGTTATTAGCTACTTTATAAAAGACCTCAAAAAAAGCATCCAGGAGGATATCGCTGATAACAAACAAAGAATCGAAGACACCAACTGTAAGGTAGAAAAATTAGAGGGCGAATTCAACAACTTTAAAGTTGAACAGGCTAAAGAAATCTCGGCTCAATTCAAAGATTATGTATCAAAAAGTGAATTTGTCCGGGTCACGGCCAATTATGAACGCAAACTGGATAAGATCTATGATGCCGTCATGACATTGAAAACCGGAAACAAGGAGAGCTAATATGGACGACATACAAACAACGAGAAACAAAATGTATCGGGGGCAGGTTATAAAAACGCTGGGTTTTTTCTATCCGGATCCCATGTCGGTCGAAGACCTTAAAGGGGCCTTAATAGCTAGGGGAATTACCATTACGGCCGATACGCTGAAGGTCCTTTATTATCTTGAGGATAAAGAATATATCCGTCTTAAAGATGGCTGTAAGGAATTCAGCGACGATGACATTGTGGAACTGACGGCCAAGGGAATTGATCTGCTGGAGTCCACAATCATAGATCCCGGCGTTATTCTGTGAGGCGCTTATGTCTAAGAAGCGCAGAACTAGAATTTTTTCAAAGATAGACGAGCTGCCGGCAGAACTTCGGGAAGAAGTCAACTGGATGCTGTACAGCCCGGCCTATACTTATTTGGATATCGCCCTATGGCTTCAAGAAAACAACTATGACATATCCAGATCAGCCGTGGGCAGATACGCCCTCCGGCAAAATGCGGTGGCTCAAAAGCTCAGAGAAGCACAGGAACAAACTAAGGCTTTAGTCAATGTCATTAAACAGAATCCGGAGGCCGATTATACCGAGGCCACCATGCAGATGCTCATGAGTGAGCTGACCAAAAAAATTGCCAGCGCACAAGAGGAATTTGACGAGATGGACCTGGACAAAGCCGGACGCCTGGTCGTAGCAATATCCCGCACTAAAGTTTACAAAGATCGGGTCAAGGCAGATTTAATGAAAAAGGTTGACCTGGCCTTTACTAAATTCAAAGACCAGATACCGCAGGTCATCAAGAATGATCCGGACTTAAGCCGGCGCATGGAAGAATTGCTGGAAGAAGCGAAAGCCCTGGTGTTGACCGATGAATGATTTGGAACAGTTTGCCGGGCAGTTTGGGAAAAGTCAGGCACTCTCCTTTCCGGAATATTGCCTGAAGCATATTATCCTGGATGACCTTACACCGTATGATGTCTACAATCGTCCATACATGGCGGAGATTGTAAAGACCAGCTTCAAACATCCGAACTCTGTCGTGTCCAAAGGAGCACAGACGGGTTTCAGTACTTATTATCTGGCGCGGGCTATGTATATGGTGGACGTACTGGGAGCTAATCTGATCTACTACCTTCCTACTGACAAACTCGCAATCCGATTTGGAGAAACCCGCTTTGATCCCTATGTTGACCGCAGTGAATATTTGAAGTCACGCCTTATGGGAACTGATAAGGCGGGTTTGAAACAAATAGGAACTCACTTCTTTTATATGTTAGGTTTGCACGGTAAAGGTGGGGCGATCTCCATTCCGGCAGATGAGATCTTATTTGATGAAGTTGCCTTGATCAACCGTGAAAACATGGATCTGGCCCAGGACAGGATCCTGGCTTCTAAACTCGGTTGGCAAAGATACTTCTCTGCCCCATTGTTCGAGGAAGACGGAATCGACGAACTGTACCGCCAGAGCGATATGCGGAAATGGCTGGTGAAATGCTCAGGCTGTAATCACTACTCAATTGTGGAAGAAGATTTTCCGGATAACATCCTGGAAACGAAAGATTCAGACAAAAGGTCTATTCGGATTATTTGTTCGAAGTGTGGCAAACCTCTGGATGTTGCCCAAGGAAAATGGGTCCCAGAACATCCGGATAAAACGGATGAGACTATAGGTTATCGGGTACCGCAGCTGATCATTCCAGACGCCAGGCTTGACCTTATCTGGAGCCGTTGGAAACGTGCCCAGGGGAAACCCAATAAGCTGGCCCTAGTCCGCAGGTCCGCGCTTGGGATTGCCGACAGCGGGAATATGCAGCCGATCAACTCCACAACATTGCAACTGGTGGAAGCCGCAGGAGATTACTACTTCCAAGACTCTTCTGAAGAAGCTTGCGGGATCGGGATCGACATGGGCGACGCCGCCCACGTTGCGGTGCTGGCTCCCTACAAAGAAGACGGGTTCCGGATTGTGGCCGCCTGGCATGTTGACGTGGAAGATCTGTTGGAGATGATCCCACACCTGGAAGAAACATATAATGTCGGCTGCCTGGTGATTGACGCCATGCCATACAAGACGGAGTCCAAACGGGTGGTCAGGATCCTACAGACAGCTACCGGTTACATCCAATACTTTAAACAGAATTACAAAGAATCGACCGAAGGTGAAGAAGAAAAACAGGTTAACGTCATTCAGGTGGATCGGGATGAGTCCCTGGATGAGACAACGGAACTTTTCGGCTGTAACCCACCCAGGGCACTGCTTTTTAAGCCCAGAAATATCGAGGAAGAGAACACCCTGGAAGAAATACGCCGACAATTGAAGAAGCTCCTGAAGGAAGAGATTATCGGAGCTGACAGCAACAAACGGATTAGTTATAAAAAGAACGTGGAAAATCACTTTGGTATGGCTATCAATTCCGGCCGGATTGCCTTGAATCAGATGGGTGTTCATGGGAAGAAAAAAGGCCCGGCGATAAGCGGCGGTCAGGTAATCGGGCGGAGCTTAGCCTCAGACATTCACTGGTAAACGAGGAGGAAATATGGACAGATCACTGCTCGGACAAACAGGATCACAACTACAGGCAATGATTTACGCATTTGACGGAGCTGTCTACAATCCGGAAGCTATCCGCCTGAAAGAATACGAGCGTATGTTAGATACGGATGAAACCGTAGGTATCGCCTTCGATTTCCTTTCTCTTTCGATCTTAAGCCTAATGGGTACCTATCATCATCCTGACGATAAAATAACTACTTTCATCCATGAATGCCTGGAAGGTATGCAGGACAGCCTACCGATCGCCGCTATGGACATTCTTTCGGCTCTCTGGGCAGGGTTTTCAGCCACTGAAATTGTCTGGAAGCCAGAAGGAAGACAGATTAAGCTTGACTACATGGCAACCTATCACCCTTCTACGATCACTTTTGTACTTAATAACCGGGGCCGCCTGAGTGGTGTGAAGCAGCGCTGGATATTCTCGGCTCTGGATACGGACATCCCGGTCGAAAAATGCCTGATCTATACGCACAATAAACGGTTCAACAACTATTACGGGATCTCTGCCTTTAAACGGCTGCGAAAAAATTGGCTTCTAAAAGACGCTTTTCTAAAGATGTGGGCGCGGGCTTTGGATAAATACGGGACCCCGCTCACCACAGCAATTGTCCCTGAAGGAAATGTAGTCGATCCAGAAACAAACGAAGAAATATCCCAGTTAGGATATGCGACTAAGCTACTGGCTAATCTGCAAAACGGCACCGCTTTGGCTTTATCGGCCAAAGGAGATAAAGATAACCGCCTGCCGGACATCAAAACGACTTTTCCCGGCAGCGGCGTCGGGGATTCTTTTAACCAGGCCGTCGGATACCTAAATAAAATGATCTGCCGGGGCCTCCTCATTCCCTCGCTGGTTCTGGATGAGGGCGCACGCAGCGGAAGTTATGCTTTGGGGGAAAGTCACTTTGACGCTTTTATGTTGGGGATCCGGACAATTTATGTGCAGGTGACAGACATTATCCTGGATCAACTCATTCGGCGTCTGGTTGAATATAACTTTGGACCGCAAGACGAGTATGGCACCTTTCAAGAAAAGCCGCCCGGATCGGACCAGATTAAAGTACTTTCAGAAGCTTTCCAGGCACTGACAAACGGCGGGTATATGGATCCCTCTGTTCAAGAAGATCTGAATTATGTCCGGGTTGCAACCGGCCTGCCGGAACGGGAAGTAAAAGAAGCAACTAAAGAGACAGTGAAAAAGAGTTATTCCCGGTATTTGAGAGGCGATGACAATGGACAGTAAAGCGCTTTTTTGGCAGCTGGATCAAGCGGAATCTCGGCAATTACAGCGTTGGGAATCCTGGATCAAGGCTGTAGAGCGCAGCATCCCCTGGCGGGAAATGGAACGCCTGGATAAAGCATCGGGAACGCAACTATCAAAACTGGCTCTCCTGCCGGAATTTCAGGTTAACATCACCGGCCTGGGAAAAATCATGGCTGACCATGGTGCAGAAATGATCGGCGCCGGCATGGCGCACGGTGACCTCCTTGTGGCCGAACTGCACAAAAAGTATCGTCCGCGCAAGCTCGCTGATCTGCCGGGATGGGATCCGGAGAAGGCAACACCAACGCCGGAAGAAGCAATCAGCGTCATGGAACGCAGATCTCTGGTGCTGTCCGGAGACGTCGGGCTACAAATGGAAGCCGATATCAAAAAAACCATGGTGGAATATTTGATCGGGACCTCGCGCGATGAGACGGAAAGCCGGATCGTGGATCTGTTGCAGGATACACAGGAACGAGCCTCGCTGATCACGACGACGGAAAGCACCTACGCCTATAACCGGGGCCGTCTCGTAAGCTTCAAGGAAAACGATGTGGATTATGTTCGCTTCAGTGCTATTCGGGACGGGCGAACGTCTGAGCAGTGTAACAGCCGCCACGGACTGATCATGCGCTTGGATGATCCAAGATTGGCTGACAATACGCCTCCTCTGCATGGCCGCTGCCGATCGGTTTTAGATCCGTTGTACAGCGAATATCAGCCAGAAATGCTGACAAAGGAAAATCAGGATTGGAGTAAGGTGGTAGCCCTGCCGAAAGGCTGGAGAGCTGCTTAACCTATAAAGGAGGTGATGGAATTGGATAGTGAAGATCAAAAAGGCAAGCTCAAAATCCCGTTTTTTAGACTTGGTGCCTGGGTACACCCCAAATATGGCCCCATTAACGGTACCCAAGAAATGTTTAATCAAATGGTACAAAACTTTAACCAGCATGTTCTTGGTCGCCCTGTCTTTATACGCCTTGGTCATTCAACCGCTGCGGCTCCGGTTTTTGGAAATGTTCCGGCTGAAGCCTGGGTAACGGATTTGAAACAAGATGGTCCCATACTTTACGCTTTGGCCATTCCGACCAATGAGGAAATTCAAGAGGCTGTGCGCAATAAACAATACCGGTTTGCCAGTGCCGAATATGAGCTGAATTATATTGACAAAGAAACAGGTACAAACCATGGAGCTGTTTTAAGTGCGATAGGACTGACAAATGAACCTTTCCTGACTAAGCTACCGGATACTGTGGTGTTATCAGAACAAAATCAAGATGTTTTCTATTTGGATTATAAGGAGGTAGAAAAATCAATGACTGAAGAAAATGTAAACAATCCATTTCAAAAGCTGGCGGAAACTCTCATCAATTTTTTTAAAACTGCCGACGGGACACCCAACATGGCTTTAGCACAAACACAGGTAAAGCCGCCTTTAACGGAGGAGCAGCAAACCCAGCTGGCAGAAGTCCCGAAACTCACTGAACAGTTAAAGCAGACTCAAGCTCTTTTAGAGGAACAGGTTGCAAAGACCCAGGAAGCTATTATCGATCACAAGCTGGCTGAACTGGTTGCTCAGGGAATCCCGCCTGTTATGACGGAAAAAATCCGTCCGATACTTTTAGCCCAGGGAGTTGAGGGCAAAATCAAGCTGGCGGATGGAACAGAAAAACCTCTTGCCGACGTCTTGCTGGAAACCCTGGCAGCTCTGCCGCAGGATCAAAGAGTAAAGCTTTCGCAGGCCGGCTATCAGAGCAGCCGAAAAAATGGCTTGACAGCTAAAGATCTCTATGGGGATATTGTTCCGGGATTAAAAGATTAAGTAGGTGGACCGGATGACTAAGAAGAAACGGCTCACACAGCGCGAGAAGCGTTTGATGGCCGAGGCAAAGAAGGAGCTCCAAAAGAGGGGCGTCCTTCCGCCCGACAAGGCTAGGCTCAACCGCAAGAAGTTCGCGGCGGAAGTTCTCGCCGAGTTTGACGAGTTCGGCGGCATAGAGGACACGCTTTATTTGCACAAGGCTATCTACTGCATGGTCGGCCCAGATATGAGAGAGGTTTCGTCCGAGCAAGTCGGCGTCCTCAAGCTACTCAAGATCGCGATCGAGACTAAAAAGTTCATGAAGGGGCTCTCCTCAGAGGGCCGCTCTCAATACACAATTGGGGAATATATCGACAAGGTCGTCCACCCCATCATGAGACTTTAATCTGAGTGCCAGATCCCCTGTAACAGCTTGCGTTAATACTGCGTTACTGCGCGTTATTTTGCGTTAGAAATCCTCGGAGATAGGAATACCTCAATCCAAACTTCAAACAGCTCTAAAGAGCCTTATAATGAAAATTCAATTAAAGGAGTGTGACCTAAAATGCCGGAAGATATTCAAAGCTTGGACGGTACGGTGTTAACTGAACTTGCTCAGACCTTTGAGAATCACAAAACTACGATTAGAACATTTTTTCCTGTGCGTGAAGTACCGGAGTCGAAGGTAACGGTTGAACGCGTTTACAGCGGTGCAGGGATGGCTCCGCCCGTGGAAAAAGGACAGCCTGATCCTCTGGGCGATGGAGATAGACAGGTAGATTCTCAAACATACGAGCCAGTTTACAGCCGGGAATCCTTTCCTGTCCCCACAGAGAAGCTGAACAATCTGCGTATGCCGGGGACTTTGAACGAAAAATACGGGCGCCAATACATTGCGGATGAAACCAAACGTTATGTATCCCGGAGTGATTTACTCTTTGATTTCTTAGGAACTCAGATGTTTCAAGGTCAAGTAAATTATACCGACCCGCGCACCAAAAAGACTGTAAACATTTCCGCCGGGATACCCTCTGCCCATGTGATCACGACTGTACCAACTAAGCCATGGACGGATCCCGACGCTACCATAATCGATGATATTGACGAGATGAAAAAACTCATTCGCAACAACGGGAAAGTGCCGGCGACTCACATTTTTATGACAACCGACATGTGCAGTATAATGGCCAGAAATAAACAGGTTATTTCCCGCGCGGAATCCGCCAGGGACACCGGGTTTGTTGTATTCAAAGATGGTGACTTGATCAAGATCTGCGGATTGGAAATTATTTTGCAGGATACCGTATATGAAGCTTTAGCGCTGGCAACCGCCCCGAGCGGCACGATTAAAGTTAACACACCGTCTCCGGCAGCTGGGACTGCTGTTGAACTCACGATCGGCGGCGTCAGCAGTGGAACATATACGGCTGTTGATGGCGATACCGCAACTAAGGTTGCTGCAAATCTTTGCAACTTTATTAATAGCAACCCGGTCATGCCGGTAACGGCCACCGTGTCTGGTACAACCATTACGGTGAAACCGAAAAATGAACGCCTTAATCAAGAGATCGAGTTTTCATCAACCGGCGATATTGTAATCCAGATCACCGGATCTCCATTAGAAGTGACAGGCAGCGGTCTGGTTAAAACGGTTACTAAGATGATTCCGGATCACAAGGTTGTGATCTGCTGCAAGGAATTTGCGGGAGAAACTGTCGGACGCACAGATTTTGTAATTGGTGAACATCCGGAGGGCAAACCGGGAATTTGGTCAAGAGCAGCTAATTCTATACCTCCTGCTGCTCCGGGAGTTATAGTACAAATTGGCCGGGCCGGGGCACCTTACCTCCTGCATCCGGATTGGGTTGTTGTCAGAACTGTTTATACTCCAGGTTAAGAAACGGAAAAGAGGTGAAACCGGCTGGATGGTAACTCCATCTAGCTGGGCTGCAAAATGTATTGTACCCCTGAAGATATCCGATCAGAAAACGAACTTTTGCGCGATACCGAAACTTTCCCTGATGGAACGATCCTGCCATATATAGAGCGGTCTCAGACTCGAATAGAAACAAAGCTATCTAAGCGGTACAGAGTTCCCTTAGCGGAACCTGTACCGGAGATTGTCAAAACCATTGCGGTGGAAATGGCCTGTGGGTTTGTCCTGATTGGGGAAACAGCCAGCCGGAGCATCCAAGAGATCATCAATCTCGGCAACAGCAAAATCAAGCGGGCAGACACTGATCTGGAAGAGCTGATTGAAAAAGGACTGATCGATTCCATTCCCGGCATTGTCATGGCGACCGCGCCGGGAAGTGACAACCGGCCCCAGATCGGCAGCACTACTCCGAACAAAAGCCCGATTGAAGGAGCGCTCGACTGGTGAAGTATGAAATCAAATCGGATGATATTGAACCCATTCAAAAAAAGATGGAGATTCTCCTTTCCAGGGGGCTGGACTTAAAGCCGATGATGAGGACAGCCGGAGAAATTATGCGCGCTTCAGCCGGCAGGAATTTTGAGGCTGAAGGCAGGCCATCCAGATGGAAACCATTATCATCGGCTACGAAAGAAATATATTCCGGTAAGCTCCTGGATGAATATTCCCAGACAAAAGGCTACCAGAACGCCAAACGGGAAAGCACTCGAAAAAAGCGCAGCCAGGCGCATGTGCAGGCAAGACTTGGGGGTCGAAAGCTCCTGCAAGGCGAAGGCGATCTGAAGAAGTCTATCGTGATCGGAGAAATCACTTCCAGCAGCGTCAAGGTTGGTTCCTCTCTTCCTTATGCCCGGATCCACCAGCTAGGCGGGACAATCAAGCCTAGACGGAAGAAAGTCCTAATGATTCCCCTGGGCGGCGGTAAGTTTATGTGGTTGAAAAAAGTTACAATACCTGCCAGACCGTATCTTCTCTTTCAAAGCGAGGACCAGACGGCGATCGTTCGGGCGTTGGATAGCTATTTTTTAAGGAGTTTGTAGCATGGCGGCAGTAAGCGATATTATTCGCAAAACGGTAGATGTGTTAAAAGCAGAATCCGGGCTGGCCGAAATCAAGGAATGGCAGGAAGTCAATAACTTAATTACTTTAAAGTCGCCTGGGATCTCAGTCGGATTAGAAAAAGAAACCTTTACGGCATATGACCGCAAAGTTGATAATGCTGAAGCCAATTTAAAGATCTATGTCTGGGTCAAAGATTCGGATCCCGCTAGAGGTGAGGCGGAAGTCAGAACACTGTCCCACATTGTCAGGCTTGCACTGGCAAAGGATCTATATCTCAGCGGGCTTGTTGATTCGGGCTTTGTTTCCGGAATTGAATACCTGACAGCGGATGCCGGAAAAGAAATCCTAATCCACCTGGCGGAGATCGATTACCAAGTAAGTTATCTGGCCGAACGGACCGAATATGCCCCAGCCCTGGATATCGGAGAAATCAAGATTGAAAACGATGATTAAATTTAGAAAGGAGTGTTAGAAATGGCGAATGAATATATTGAGCCCAGGATTGCTATTGATGAGTCGGATGTCGGATCCCAAATTCAACCGGAAGTCAGTTTATCCGGAATAGGTATCGTCGGAACTTTTGAAAAAGGGCCGGTAAATCAGGCTGTTTTCATACAAAGCGCCAATAAATTGAAGTCTGTATTCGGCTCAGACAAAGCTGGGCTAACCGGAATTAAAAGCGCACTAGGAGCGTTGAACCAGGGAGCTAGTGATCTGAAGATTGTCCGGATTGGGACGGCTTCCATCAAAGCCGCAGAGCGAATGTTAAAAGACAGCACTGATACCGACAGTGTTAAAGTTACAGCGGCATCGCCGGGAACTTGGGGCAATGAGATCAAGGTTGCCGTAGCTGAAGGAACTCTAGAGAATACCTTCAGAATCATTGTAGTCTACGGGTCAGAATCAGAAACCCTGGATAATCTCACCTTGAACAATTTGGGCAGTGTTGTTTCGCAGTATGTGACTCTGGACAAAGTTGAAGGTGCTGCCCAGAATCCTAAAAATGTTACCGCTGCTCCGTTGACCGACGGCGATGACGGGGCAACGACCACGGATAGTGATTACGTGGGAGCTGTGGATGAGAATGGGGCCGCATCCGGATTAAGAGTACTGGAGACTGCACAGGTCGGTCTGGTACTCTGTGCCCAACAATATGGCACTACGGTGCAGAACGCCATTATTGCGCATTGTGCCAATGCTTCGATCGGACAAGGGTTGAGGGTCGGGATTTTGAATACGAACAAAGGATTGACTCCCGGCACAGTAGCGGCTCTGACCGCATCCCTGGATTCTGACCGGGCCATTGTTACCTATCCATGGGTTGAACCCAGCGAGGCCGCCGGCGCCTATGTGGCGCCTGACGGTTATTATGCCGGACTCCTGGCAGTGCGCAATTCCAATACCAGTCCTTCCAACAAACCGATGCTTGGGATTAAATCCACGGAAAGAGATCTGACGGATGCGGACGTGAAAGCTTTGACTTTGGCCAGGATCAGCCCGATCACGTTAATGCCGCGCCGCGGCGGGTTTGTGGTCCGCAATGGAGTAACCCTGTCAGCCTCTGACGCCTGGAGCCAAACTTGTATCCGCCGGGCCGCCGATGAGATTAACATGGAAGCCTATGACGCTATTCAGTGGGCAATCAGTGCCGAAAACACACCGGAGCTGAGGGCAGCAGTGGCCGCTCAATTGGATGCCATGTTACTTACTAAAAAGCAAAAAGGCCGGATTTACGATTATCAGTCCACGATCTGTGATGATACAAATAATACAGCAGAATCAATTGCGGCCCGGATTCTCAATGCAGTTATCCGTCCCCGTTTTACTTATCCGGCGGACTATGTGAATCTCTTTGTTCAAAGACAAACCGGATCCGGAAGTTAGGAGGTTCATTAGATGACGATTAGGATACTTGATAACTGCCCGGCGTGCGGTGCCTGCCTGATGGTCTGCCCGGTAAAGGCACTCGCGATATCTGGCAGCAAATTGACTGTAAATGAAAGCTGTATTGAGTGCGGGTTATGTATTCAGCAATGCCCAGTGCAACAGCTGGTACTGCCGAAAGATACCCCTTCTCCCTCCCCTGCCGGCAAGGGGAAAGGAAAACGCTCGGAAGATATCCAGGCTAAGGAGGTGAAAAATAATGCCAAAGTTACAGGGGTTTGATGTTTCGGTGACGATTACCGGGGCAAACGGTCCTGATCTCGTTGGTGAATACCAGGAAGTAGAATTTACGATCAAAGAAGATTCAGAGAAATATTTAGCCTTGGGTGAGCGGATTGCTGAACTTCTGGATGGAGAGATCTCCATTGAGGGGAAACTTAAGCGCGGCCATACTCAGTTGGATATTATCAACCGTATTTGGGGCACAAAAACTCTGAAACGAGGAGAAAAGATACCTTCTTCACCACGTTTCACAATTTCGTTCAATATAAATGCAAAGGATAAAGGCTTTTCTGGAAGGTACCGCCTGCTATCAAGCAAAATTGATGAGCTTGCAATTAAAGCCCAGGCCGGCAAGGATGTAGTCTCGGAGGATTTAAGCTTTAAGTCCGAGGGAATTGAACCTGTTAAATAACTTGGAGGAGGTAAAACCGAATGGAAAACCGGATATTTGGCCCGCTTACCCTACCCAGCGGGAAAGAAATCAAATTTAGGGAGCCGCTGGGAATCGACAGAAGCAGCGTGATGCAGTTTGTAAATATCTCTGAAGACAACATAATCAATAATGCCTTGCTCATTGACGAATACGTATCCGCGAAGTGTATCACTGAGATCGATGGAGCGCCTACTACGGGCGAATATAAGACTCTTTTTGACAACTGGAAATCCAGCGATATTTTATTTTACAAACGGGTTTACGAAAAGTGCGTGGGGATAGGTACTGATCTACAAGAGGAGGCAGACAAGGCCGCAGATTTTTTGCTCAAAAATTAGACCTTTACCGCTGGAGCCAGCTCGCGAAAGCATTCAATGTTTCCCTGACTGAGTGGTTAAATATGACACAGCAAATGAAAAGTGCAGTTTGGCGATCGCTGGAATGGTATAGTGAGCAAATAAAAATAGCTTCTGAAAATAATTAAGCCACCCTGATGGGTGGCAATGAGTAAGGGGCGGTGTCCCCGCCCCTACTAAATTTCCTCTTTAGCTGCTATTTGTTTTGCTTTAATTTTCGCCCAGGTATGACGCATTTCAAAATAAAAAAGTATAAACAAAATAATGAACCATAGCCATAAAGGACCGCCGAAAAAAGCTTGAAATAATGGTGCCAGCACAATAAAGACAAGACCCATTATTATTAAACCAAAAACCAGATTAGGTATTTTATGAAAAAGAATGTCAAAAATTGAATCAAACATTTTAAACACCTCCCATAACTTAATGTGAATTATATACCAAATAAAGGGACTTTACAATAGGAGGATCTAAATGGCTAGTACTACTATGCAGGTGGCCTTAATCCTGACGGCAGTTAATAACTTAGGACCAAATATTAAATCGGCTAAGAATATGATTGTCGGTCTGGGGAAGACGGCGGCTGAAACCCAAAAACGCATCAATGATCTTCAAAACCTGAAGGCTTCCGGAGTGGCAGATATCCGTTCAGGGGCGGCTATGCTTGTGCCGCTTGAAGAGGCTCTTCGCAAAGCGGCCTTATTTGAAGATGTGATGAATGATGTAGGAATCGCCAATTATGATGCTTCTATTCCCTTAAATATGCAAAAAGAACAGTTAGAAGAATTGTCTGACCTGGCGTTAAAATTAGGCGCTGAAACCAAGTTCAACAATACGGATGCGGCTAACGCCCAAATGGAGTTGCTGAAAAACGGGATGGCCTATCAGGATGTTATGGAAGGCGGAGCCAAGGCTTCCATGTATCTTGGGCAAACGGCGAAAGCCGCACCTGAAACTGCGGCGGAAGCCGTCAGCCAGTTGACTAACATGTTTCAATTGAACGGCAACCAGCTGATGCAGGTGGCTGACGATATCAACCGGGCCGCTAACGCCAGTAGCGCCGGGGTACAGGCTATCATGAATGATATGCAGCAAACCGGAGGGACAGCGAAGCTGCTGGGGCTGACAGCCAAGGATACTTCCCTCATGCTGGGGACCCTGCACAACATGGGGTTAGGCGATTCATCCGGAAACTATCTAAATGATATGCTGCTTAACTTGAATAAGGCCACACCAAAGGCCCGCAAAGCACTAGAAGAAATGGGACTGCTCAAAGATGCTACGGTCACATATACGAAATCCGGAACAATGAAAGTCAGTGGCGGTCAAAACAGCGTTTTTAATTCGCAAGGTCAAATTAAAAACGCTCAGAGTCTCGTCGAAAGTTTACGCGCCTCTATGATTGGCGTCGATCTCAGCAGTTTGTATGACACCAACGGAAAGATGCTGCCGGATGATGAAATTGCGTCTATGGTGGAGTCGAGTAATAAGTTAAAAGCACTCCAAAACTTTAAGGATGTTTTCGGGATACAGGGGATGAGAGCAGCGATTGCCCTGGCGCAAACAGGTAAAGGCAGCTATGAAGAAATGGTTGGAAAAGCCGGTAACATGAAAAGCATCGAAGAGCAAGTTATCTCCCAACAAAGTACGCTGATCGGTAAACTTGAAACGTTGAAAGGATCCGCGGAAACGTTAATGACTTCATCAGGAACTCCCATGATCGAGGAATTGAAAAGTTATGCTGATACGGCAAATCAGATCGTAGATACTATCCAAGTATGGACAACAGCTCATCCGGAAGCGACAAAGGCGATAATGAAAACAGTTATAGCTTTAGGTGGGCTGCGTATTGGACTCGGTATTGGTAAGCTTCTTACGTCACAATTCGGATTTATGGGCATTGGTATAGGTAATGCTGCATCGAAGGTAATTGGCTTTGCCTCAACTTACAGCTATTTCCGCCAAGGATCAGGGATTTTTAGATCCCTCTGGAGCGCAATATCTTTCGGTAGTCCTGTTTTAACAAAAGCGGGATCAATCGTTGGAGGTTTTGGTGGTAAAGTACTGACCGCAGGCAGCCAGGCATTGATAGCCGGGGGCCGTATGGCGTTAGCCTGGGTAATCGGCTTAGGTCCTGTCGGTTGGATTGTAGGCGGTGTCACATTAGCTATCATTGCTGCAGTAGCCGCCTGGAAAACCAATTTCGGAGGGTTTCAAGACTGGGTAATTAAATGGGCAACTAAAGTGGTTGAAATCATCAATAAAGTGCGGAATTTTTTTGGGGCGTCTTCCTTGGAATATGACTGGATGGTCCAATCTAGCGACGGAAAAAATCTGCAGGCATTAAATAGCCCAAAGACAACCCCATTTTTGGGAGACGGAAGCAAAACAACCGACAACCGTCAGTTTAATTTCCAGATCCAAAGCACGGATCCCAAAGCAGCCGCTGGTGAAGTTAGTTCGATTTTAGGCGGCAAAGGCATGGATAAATACCAAATGTCCAGAGATCCGCGCTTTTCATCTGATCCGGTATATCCCTGATTTTTAGTAAGGAGGGAATGTTGTGGACGTATATCTGGATAGTTTTAAGTTTAGTCCTGCTCCGCGCCAGAAGATAAGCTATAACAATCCCAGGGTATTAGCGAAGCTGGACATTCCTGGGGCGGCCCCCTCCTATCAGGATATGGGAGAAGACGGGACAGTCGTCAGCTGGTCTGGAGTATTGACCGGTAATGCTTATGCCAGCGCAGTGCAGCTTGAAAACATGAAAAATACCGGTAAACCGGTACAGCTCAGAGTGACGGACTGCCCGGAGCTGAGTATCCCGGTACGGATCAGCAAATTCGAATGGGATTTTGTACGTAAAGATTATGTGTCCTACAGCATTGAATTGTTCGGCGAGCCTCCTGAGTCTCCCCTTGAACCGGTGATTGTATCGAAAAACACATCATCTGTTCAAAGTGTGACGGTAACACCAGTTAAAACATACACCGTGGTCGCAGGGGATACACTTTGGGCAATATCAAGCCGTTTTTTGAGTAAACCCACCCGCTGGACAGAAATTGCGAAGCTAAACGGAATTGCTGACGAAAGAAAGTTACAAATCGGTACCGTATTAAAAATACCCAGTTGAGGAGCAAGATCATGAAAGCACCAAGAGCAATTTTGGAAGTATCGGGGGTTAATGTTAGGTGGCAGGATATCCTGGATATCCGTTTAGAAAACACGCTCTATCTGGCAGCGGACAGTTTTGATGCCACACTTCGGAATGATCTCCTGCTTTCGGATTGGTTTCGGAAACAGCAGGAAGTCAAGATCTATTTTGGTTATGTAGAGAATCCACAGTCTTGGACCAAAGCAGATCTGAAGCATCTTTTTACTGGCCAGATCGATGGAATTAAACCGGAATGGTCCGGTAAAAAAATAGTCAGGCTGATTGGCCGGGACTATTCGTCCCCCCTGATTGACACGGAATACTCGATAGCTTTTGAAAATCAGACATCCAGCCAAATAGCCGGTATCCTGTCTAAAAAATACGGACTGAAGCCTGTGGTCACGAATACAAGCGCCGTAGCGGACAAAGAATTAATGGCCAATAAAAAAGAATGGGAAGTTCTGCAGGCCCTGGCAGATCTGGAAGGCTTTGTGTGCTATGTAACCAAAGATAAAGAATTGTACTTTGGCCCGCGCAAGGAAACAGATGAGGCTGTCATTGCAAAACTTTATAATAACGGTCCTGGTCAGGTCAACTGTACCTTAAACTTTGATGATTCGGCAGTCGGGATTGTGAATAAGGTGACTGTCAGGCATTGGCTGGGTGCAAACAAAAAACTGATCGAAGCATCAACTGTAAATCAAAGTCTGCTCTCCGCTATGGGGGGGCAGGTCAAGGAACGAATTGTCTATGAAAGTAAAGCCAAGACCGTTGCTCTGGCCAAGGAGTACGCCGAAAAAAGGTTAAAGGAATGGTCGCGAAATGTAGTCACAGCTGAAGGCTTCTGTGTCTTAAATTCAGAAATGGTTGCGGAGAAAAAAGTACTTTGTCAGGGGTTCGGTCGATTTACAGGTGAATATTATCTCAATCAAGTCACTCATTCCCTAGCCAAAAGTGACGGAGCAAAAACTGAGTTCAATTTGACAAATCTCCGGCCTGACGATGCGGAGCAGTATCGACAGGATCTGTATGATAACAATGAAAAGACAATGTGATGAAATGCATTGGAGGAAAATCTATGCAAGCTATGTTCCCTCAGCTGGGTGTTCTAACTTCGATTGGCGGTAATACCGCAAGGGTATATCTTCCTCTTTTCAAAGTCGAAACCGGTTGGATCCGGATCAGCTCCAATCTGCTTTATGAACTAGAGGTTACCCTGGCCGGACAGCCTGGGACTTTTGATAAGATCGCGTATGACACCCTGAAAATTGGGGATGAAGTTTTAGTGGTATTTGCCAACGGGGATATAAATCAAGGGATTATTACTGTTCGCGTAGGATAGGTGGGGTATTTATGGCAGATGAAATGGATGGCTTGGGCACATCATTGAGCTTCAGCCTGAATGAAAGTTTGAGAGTAAATTACTTAGGGCACTATGATCTGGTTTCCGGAAACGAAAATGTTCATCAGGCTGTGCAGCTGCGGCTTAATACTCCGGTGGGATCCTTGGTACTGCACCCGGAATATGGTAATGCGATATTTGATATTATCTCCGAACCAATGGATGATGATTTCCCAGTTAAAGCTGAACTGGCGGTAAGAGAGTGCCTGGCTACCGAAACACGGATAAATGTAGCTAGTGTGGCAGTCAAGATGCTTAATGAAAAAAGAACCGCACAAATCTTTATTAAATATTCCATAAATGAAGATGCGGAAATAACTGAGATCATGCTGGAGGTGCCATATGGAATTTAAGGATTATAAACAGGCTAGAGATGAAATGATTGCTAAAGCGGCAGACTCTTCCGATCTCACGGACTGGAGTCCTGGGACAGCAAATTTATCTTTAATGGAAGCCGTGGCAACCGGCTTGGCCGGAGGGTATCACACCATACAGCAATTGATGGAAACGCATTTTATCACTACCGCTGGGCTTGAATACTTAAAGCTTTATGCAGAGGAATTAGACGTTCCTTGGGATCCAGGAGTAGAAGCTGTCGGAGAGATTATTTTTTCAAGGACTTCACCGGCACCTTTCAGTGAAAACATTCCTGCCGGAACAACATTTCGCACTTTAGATGGAAAAATTGAAGTTGAAACGACAGCAGATTGTACATTGGCCCAGGGAGAAACGGAAGTGTCGGCGGCCGCCATGGCGACAATGGTCGGCACCACCGGAATGCTACAGACGGGTACCCAGATGAAGATCTTCGGGATCTCTGTCAGTCTGGTGGAAAGTGTCGTTGTAGCGTCTCCGGGATTTACAGGTGGCTGCGATCCAGAAACGGCGGAGCAACTTCGGCAGAGACTCTTAATCATTCGCCGTTCTCCGGGAACGTCAGGCAACAAGGCGCAGTATATAAAATGGGCGCTCAGCATTTCAGGGGTTGGCGGGGCTTATGTGGAGCCGCTATGGGCCGGGCCGGGAACGGTTAAGGTTTATTTAATTGACACGGCGAAGCAGCCGGCCTCCGCTGGACTGATAGAAATTGTGCAGAATTATATTGATCCACTTCCCCATGGTTCCGGATCCGGGCAGGCGCCGATCGGCGCGGTGGTGACTATCGTCGCGGCGCCGGCGGTGACGATAACCATCACAGCCACAGTGGCCCTTATTCCGGAAATGGACCTGGAAGAAGTCACAGAGAAATTCATTTCCGGTGTGCAAAGTTATTTGAGTGAAATTGCCTATTCCGCCGATCCAACAGTCCGCATTGCTAAGGTAGGCAATATTCTCCTGGACACTCCGGGCATCATTGATTATTCCGAGTTGAACATCAATAGCGGTACCGGAAATATAACAGTCGGTCCGGGATCTGTGGCTATTTTAGGGACGGTGAGCCTGAATGAATAGCACGGAGCAAATGCTGAATCTTTTGCCGGGTTACTACGCAACAGGAGAAAGCCGGGCAATGCTGGACGTTTTTGGAGATAAGCTGGAAGAGTTTCGGGACGGGATCTGGGACGTGGTTGATCAATTCTTTGTAAACACTTCCACCTGGGGACTTGATCAATGGGAAAAAGAGCTGGAGTTAAGCTCATATCTTGGAAAACCTGAAAGCGAGCGCAGGAGCCGGATCATTTCCAAGCTCCGGGGAGTCGGTACTGTAACGGTCAAGCTGATCCAGAACGTTGCCCAATCCTACGATGGTGGGCTGGTAACAGTAGCCGATCATCCTGAAGAAAGTTATTTCGTTATCAAGTTTGTAGATACAAAAGGGATCCCGCCCAACCTGGATGATCTCAAAGATGCGATCGAAGAAATAAAACCGGCGCATTTGGAAGCAGTCTATGAGTTTACCTATAACACCTATGATTATTTGAACCAGTTCACTTATGAGTATCTTGAAAGTTTCTCTTATAATCAGCTCAGAAATGAAAAATTATCTTGAAGGGAGTGATACCATTGGCCGATTATACATTGAACTATAATCTGAAAAAGCCAGCCGGGAATGAAAATTTTGATGTTGCCGACCAGAACGGGAACATGGGGCTGATCGATATAGCCCTTAAAGAAAATGCTGATGATATTGCCTCGGTTGCAGATGAGCTCGCGGCGCACAAGGCGGATGAAGCGACATTATTGGCTGATTACATTCGTCAACCAGGCTATGGTATAACATCCGGCGCAAATACCTACACGATAACGCTGTCTCCCGCTCCCATATCCCTGGATGATGGCATGTGTATAGCTGTTAAAATCGGTACAACCAACACAGGAGCGGCTACACTTAACCCTAATAGTCTTGGTGCAATAAGCCTTGTGAAATCAGACGGAAGCGCCTTTGCCGCAGGGGAACTTGTCTCAGGCAGGATTTACACCTTTCGCCATAGTGGCACATCTTTTATATTACAGGGTGAAGGAAGTGGATTAACTCAGGTTGATTACGTAGGCTTTAGCGGATTTTTAAAAAAATGTGAAAAAGTTTCAAATCCAACAGCCTTAAGCGCGGAACGAAGGGATTTAGCAGCCACAACTGTAGGTGGATATGCTCTTTTTGGCGGTGGGGGCACAGGCACCGTAGTAGACGCCTATGATGCTTCTCTTACTCGAAGCACACCAATAGCCTTAAGCGCGGCACGCCATAGCTTAGCAGCCACAACTGTAGGTGGGTACGCTCTTTTTGGCGGTGGGGGCGACAGCAGCGCCGTAGTAGACGCCTATGATGCTTCTCTTACTCGAAGCACACCAATAGCCTTAAGCGCGGCACGAGGGGATTTAGCAGCCACAACTGTAGGTGGATATGCTCTTTTTGGTGGAGGGTACGGCAGCGCCGTAGTAGACGCCTATGATGCTTCTCTTACTCGAAGCACACCAATAGCCTTAAGCGCGGCACGAAGGGATTTAGCAGCCACAACTGTAGGTGGATATGCTCTTTTTGGTGGAGGGTACGGCAGCGCCGTAGTAGACGCCTATGATGCTTCTCTTACTCGAAGCACACCAATAGCCTTAAGCGCGGCACGAGGGGATTTAGCAGCCACAACTGTAGGTGGATATGCTCTTTTTGGCGGTGGGGGCACAGGCGCCGTAGTAGACGCCTATGATGCTTCTCTTACTCGAAGCACACTAACGGAATTAAGCGCGGCACGCGCACGTTTAGCAGCCATAACCGTAGGTGGATATGCTCTTTTTGGCGGTGGGAGCAGCAGCGCCGTAGTAGACGCCTATGATGCTTCTCTTACTCGAAGCACACCAACGGAATTAAGCGCGGCACGCTATGGCTTAGCAGCCACAACTGTTGGTGGATATGCTCTTTTTGGCGGTGGGTACATCGGTAGTGCCAGTAATATCGTGGACGCTTACCTCAGTGTTATGGATATTCCCGTCACAATCGGCAGTAAATACAATTTCGGGAGCGGAGAACAGACGGCAGCAACAACCATAATAACAGCGCCAGCGCCGATAACCGGTTACATCAAATATAAGAAAGGAACGATAAACTAATGATAAAATTTAAGATTTGGGACAGACAAACGGATTTATACCCCTTGGTTGGAGGCAAGCTTACTCCCGAGCAGGTCTACGAAAAATGGGGATGGACACAGTCCCCCAGCGCAGTAGTACTCATTACAGAAGAAGGAGGGGTCCTTGGGAGTATTGACAATCTGGCTATCCTTAAAGCAAACCATGGAATTACCGCCGAAGATACTGAGCAGGCTATCGCCGAGATCGAAGCCATCATGAACACCCCGGCCCCGGAGCCTGTCGATCAGAATGAGGCGATTGTCGCACGGCTGGATTACATGATCATGATGAATGAGGAGGGAACTTTGTAATGTTAGACTTTAAAACCATTAATAGGTACTACAAGGAAAAATACTGGTCTAAAAAAATGATCTGGAATGCCGTAGTAAAGGGATATATCACCGCCGCCGAATATGAGGAAATCACCGGGGAATCGTACCAGGCGTAATGTCGCAGATGTCGCTTTTAGTAAAAAAATGTCCATATTGTAAAGGCAAAAATCTTTATCTTAAACGGACATGGCCTACAGAACAACATGGTTGCAGGGATTGCGAGAAGAAAATCGCTATCATGCGCAAAAATGGAATGAGTGAAGAGTTAATCAGGAAAGTATTTTCCGTGAGATAACGCTCTTTTACACAATAAAGATGAACAAATATAGGGATGGTTGATATGGTTCATAGATTTTCCAAAAAAATATTATTTCAAATAGAAGATATGAAAATTAAGGGCAATTCTATTAAACAGATAGCTAAAAAGCTTAAAATAACACCTACAGATGTGAAAAATGGGTTAAATAAAATATACGAGCAAGAATTTAGAGAAGGGTAAGATTAGTTCACATATGTTAGCAGAAGATTGGAGCATTGTTAGTTAATAATCATACCCAAGGGAAATTGATTTTTACCCTTGGGTATGATACACAAATGTAGGAAGGAAAAATTAATTTAAAAAAGTAATTTTTGCAGAATAGTTTGCGAATTTTTGCAAAAATTTTTGCAAAGCTACATTAAAAACTAAGTTATAAGCTATAATGAAGGCATGAGTAAAAAAAGAAGAAATCACCAACCAGAATTTAAAGCCCAGGTCGTCTTGGAGTTACTCCGAGAAGAAAAGACAGTGAATGAGCTTGCATCCGAGCACCAGATCAGCCCAGTGCTAATAAGCCGATGGAAAGCTGAGTTTATGGAACGTGCGGCTGAAATATTTAAGAAAGGACCGTCTGATACGGAAAAAGAGCTGGCAGAAAAAGAAGCGCATATCGCAGACTTAGAGAGATGCGGTGGAAGGAAAATTCGGCGAAGGAAAGCGGTTCTATGGACTTGGTCGGATCATGGCCCGTCTTAAGGAAACCAGCGAGACGGTAATCGCTATGCAGCTGTTGGTAATGAACCTGGAGCACAAGCTCCGGATTCTATTACTCAATTTTATGAAAGCCTATTTTAGGCTGAATAGATTGGCCTATTGAAAAATTAAATCTGTTCAGCAATCCCTAAATAAATGATTCGATGACTAAAAGCAAAAGATTGGATGGTGCATTTTGGAGATAAAAAGTATTTGCGAAAACAAAAAGCAGTTCCTGGATTTACTCTTGTTAGCTGATGAACAAGAATCCATGATAGACAAATATTTAGAGCGAGGAGATCTTTTTGCCTTATATGATAGCGACTTGAAAAGTGTGTGCATAGTTACACGGGAAAGTGATGATGTATGTGAGCTGAAAAACATAGCCACTTATGAAAAATGGCATGGTAATGGGTATGGCAGCAAACTTTTGCATCACATTTTTTCACACTACAAAGGCAAGTACACGACTATGATTGTGGGAACAGGTGACAGCCCATGGATATTACGGTTTTACGAAAAAAACGGTTTTAGGATTTCGCATCGGGTTAAGGACTTTTTCATAGACAATTATGACCACCCAATGTTTGATGACGGTATTCAATTAGTGGATATGATTTATTTGAGTAAGGCTCTATAACTTAGTCAACATTCTTACCCAAAGGACGAAGAAACGCAATTATCGTATGAAATTAGAAACGGGTCAATATATTTAGATGTTTTATTAATTAATACCCTCTTAAAATATTAATAATTTTCTGGATATTTGGCCCGGTTGCCGTTCGACTCCCTGTCCTCTCTGAAATTCAGGCCGCGCACAGTGCCGAGCCTTCCTTGTATAACGCTGCCATCCGGTATCTGGATGATCTGAAAGCGTCCGGCGAAGCCGTTACACCCAGGAAATGGCGGGCCGAGAAGGATCACCTGACCGCTGATAGGCAAAGCAAAACGCCGTACAGGGTTTCCCCGGTACGGTGTTTTGCTTCATCTTCCAAACAGATCGCTGTGGGTTCCGGTACGGGCCAGTGTCAGTACAAGAATATCATTATCCACGCGATACACAAGCAGCCAATCGCTTTGAATATGACATTCCCGATGGCTTATCCAATTCCCGGATAGCGTGTGGTCGCGGTTGGTTTCAGGTAGGGGCACGCCCTTGGCAAGCAGACGTATGATATCGTCCAGCAAATTGACATTTTGCCCGCGTTTCATCGCCAGCTTGTAGTCCTTCTTGAATTGGGATGTCCAGACAACGTCCAGTTTCATCTTTTTAGCTCCCTCAACGCTTCCTCTACATCGCTGTAGCGTTTCGCATTGGGGTCGCGGGCAATACGTTCGGCTTCCTGCATCGCCGCAATGGTTTCGGCATTGGGCTGATTGAGCGAAACATCAAAGGGAATCCGGCCTTCCCGAAGCGATTGGCGAACAAAAATATTGAACGCCGTGGAGAGGTTCATCCCCAATTCGTTAAACAGCGTGTCAGCCTGCGCTTTCAAGTCGGCATCCATGCGGATGCTGATGTTGGTAGTGGAGCCAGCCATACAATCATCTCCTTTCGTGCTGGTAGTTATATTATAGATGATCGCACGAAAAACACAACACAATGCACGAAAAATATTTTCATTAAGGAGCTGCGACGAGTTGGAGTTTGACCGCATGGGCGACAGGCGCACATCTTGTTTTTCTGTCTTTCCTGAATATGCCGGGTTAAACTGAACAGTTTGACCATTAAAATTGAACAGTGAGAACGAAAATGACCGTTAACCTTAGAGGGGCGATCATTTTGGTTTTATTGGATAAGAACTTTGTTTTAAACATCTCATCCCTCTATAGGAAGAATATTTCTCCAACCTCCTGCGGCTGTAATATCTTCTGCATCAGCACAAGCATAAGCCTCGCATAAAAACCCCGAAACCTCTGATCCATCCGACAGTTCAATTTTGCCGAACCCAAGAGGAGCAGGGATGGCGTCAACAAAGCTGCCAAACTGAGTGTGAGGCATTTCCCAGATTTCAACCTGGATTGACGCTCCTCCATGGCTTCTTTTCAGCAGGCCTGGTTTGGCCGGGTTTGTCGGCAGTTTAAATAATTGATATTTGGATGCTGTTGATGTCTCGCGGATAAAAAGGGCTTCATGTTCCAGCATCTGTTTTTCCAACGGCAGCCCGCGCATGTGCAAACCGCATACGGCAACAAAGATGTTGCCTTCTTTTGGTTCAAAATGTGTTATTTTCATCACGTTGTCTCACCTCTTTTTAAATTTACTAAGTTGGCTTCTTATTGTAAGATAGTCACATAGTAAACCTTATAGTAAGGATAAAGTCAATACTGGAGGCACTTAAAATGAACCCAAGTATACTAATTGGTGAAATGGCTCAGATACACGGGATATCTGCTCAAACATTGAGGTATTACGACAGGATTGATCTATTTAAACCTTCCTATACAAATGAAGAATCCGGTTACAGGTATTATGGGATTGAACAATTTGCCCATCTGGAATCCATTCTTTTTTTAAAGGGCATGGGAATGCCGCTTAAAGAGATTAAAAATTATTTTCAAAATCGGGGATTGAATTCCATGCTGGAATTATTGCAGAAAAGAATGGATTTTATTAATAACGAAATAGTTAAGTTAAGTAATAAAAAGAAAAAAATAGGTTCGATACTGGAAAAAGTAAATAATTATCTGGATAAGAATATTATGGGGAAATGCCGAATTCAACAGATGCCGCAAAGAGATATGCTGTTTTTTACTTTTGGGACCAGCGATATCTATGTTGAGCATGAGTTTGGCATTAAAAAACTGGGTATGGAGATCAAGAATATTGATGAACTTTACCTGAATCCGTTCGGGTCAGTTATTGACAAAAGCGAAATAGAAAAAGGCGGCAGTTCAAATTACAAAGGAATTACCATGGTATTCGAGAACGAAGTGCCTGATAACGTTGCTACCGTTCCTTTGCCGGAAGGTACCTATGCCGTAATGGCCTTTGCAGGAACATATAAAGATATTGATCTATATTTGCAGGAAATAATAAAGTGGATCAAGGAAAACGGCTGGCGGATCATAGGGGATGCACTGGTCTTGATTATTACAGACAAAGCCTATTCCGATTATGAATATGAGTACATCAGTGAAATACAAATACCTGTAAATAAATGAAAATTTGTAAAAATAAAACCTAAATATCAATAACATAATAAAAAGATCAATATTCGATTATTTTCTATTGACATTATAATTACTATAAGGTTTATATTAGTATCAGGTTATATAGCCAATGGATACGGAGCAAAGGTGCTGCTGGAAAAGCGGGCACCTCTGTTTTTTTTCGGGGACAGCCTGCGGATCAGGTCAGTCCCCGAATTTTATTTTTAGGAGAGGTGATGTAAAAATGGTCATGATCGAAGCATTTGTTAGGCCGGAGAAAACAGATTTTATCCTTGCCTGTTTACTTGAGCAGGGCTTTCCGGCAGTAACACGGGTCAGCGTTCTGGGAAGAGGAAAACAAAAAGGGTTAAAGGCTAACGCTGTTTACTATGGAGAACTGCCCAAAGAATTAATCATTATGATTGTGGAAGACAAGGATGAAGATAAGGTTGTCGAGGCTATGATGAAAAGCGCTAAGACCGGAGATGAAGGGGCTTACGGCGATGGAAAGATCTTTGTAACGCCGGTCAGTTCAGCTTACACAATCAGCAGCGGCAAGGCTGAATTATGATAGCGGCATTGCGGAATGGAGGTTAATATGAAAAAAGTGATGATCATAATCAGGCCGGAGAAATACCGCTATACTAAAGAAATTCTGGAACAAGAAGGTTTCGATGCTTATAGTGTGGTCAATGTCTTGGGCAGGGGCAAAAAACAGGTTGAGTTTTCTCTGGGTGATGAAATCCATAGTACCGGTGACAAAAACGATCATCGTTTAATCACAAAAAAATTAATCACCATTTACATTAACGACGAGGAAGAGGAGAAACTTTGCAGCACTGTCATAAGAAGCAACCAGACTGAACAGGCAGGCGACGGCAAAATATTTGTTGTACCCGTTAAGCGTAGTATCAGAGTAAGGACCGGCGAAGAGAATGAAAATGTCTTGATCTAGACGAAACATGGACCTTGGTCTGGACAGAACATGGACAAAAGACAATATAGTAAAAAAGAAAGAATTAAAATAAGGAAGGATAAAACTCATGAAAAAATTAATCTCTTTATTATTGGTCCTGGTATTGTCAATGATCGGCGGCTGTTCGTCTCAGCAGGAAGCCGGCAGCAATACACCGGCCGACAAGAAAATTACGATAGGAACTTCGCCTTATCCAGCATGGTATGTCTGGTATATAGCCAAAGAAGAGAACCTGTTTGCAAAATACGGACTGAATGTTGATCTGGTATATTTCCCAGTTTATAGTGATAGCTTACAGGCTTTTAACACAGGCAAACTTGACATGCTCAATATTGCCGCTTGTGATACGATAGCTCCTTATAATCAGGGCGTAAAATTCAAAATTATAGATATTAATGACAATTCCAACGGAGCAGATGGCTTGGTGGCTAAAAATAAATATAAAAATATTAAGGACCTCAAGGGCCAGCAGGTTGTTACAGAATATGGTACGATCGAGCATTTCTTTCTGTTGAAGGCTCTGGAATCGGTTGGAATGAAGGAAAATGATATCACTTATACAAATATGACAGTAAACGACAGCGGAATGGCTATGCTTTCAGGAAAAGTGGAAGCGGCTTGTGTTTGGGAACCCTCACTGTCACAAGCTCTTGCCGGCAAAGAAAACCACCTGATTTACAGTTCGGCCGATACACCTGGACTCATACCAGATTTGTTGATCGCCAGCGACGACTTGATCAAGAATAACCGCGAGGATGTATTGAATCTGATTAATGCCTATCTTGATGCCCTGGAGTTCTACAACGAGAATCCTGACAAAGCGGCAGCGGATATGGCCAAACAGGCTGGTGTCTCTGCGGATGAGATGAAACAAATGATGGCCGGATCAAAATTATTCTCTATTCAAGACAACATCTTGGCGATGACCGAAAAAAAGGACAGTTACTTATATTTGCCTTATACGTTGACCGAAACGGCAAAATTTCTTAAGAGTGTAAACATGATCGACAATATTCCGGCTAACCCTGAAGCGATGCTTGATACATCATTTTTAGAAGAAATCAGTAAGAACAGGCCGTCCTTTACTCCTCCGGATACCAGAGCTTTAGCGAAGAAATAAAGGGGGGGCTGTATCATGAGAAAGTTCTTTGCCATCCGTACAAAAATCAATTTGAAAATATTTAACGCTCTTGCGGCAGGTGTCTTTCTGCTGATCCTGATCCTCTGGATGGTGTTGAGTGAACAAGGATCAATCAGTCCCATATTTCTGCCAACGCCCCGGTCAGTTTTTGGATATCTTGCCAATGTAATGACTACCGGTCAAATCTGGTCCGATATCGGCATCAGCTTTTACCGCATCTTTATGGGATTTATTCTTGCCGCTGTCATAGGTATCCCCCTAGGCATTTTGGCCGGAACGTTCAATTTTGCGGAAGCATTGATTCAGCCGGTATCTGAATTTATCCGCTATATGCCAGTACCAGCCTTTGTTCCTTTAATCATGGTTTGGGTGGGGATTAATGAAAGTGCCAAGATTGCGGTAATATTCCTTGGTACACTATTTCAGCTTATTCCCATGGTTGCGGACAGTGTCAGGGCTGTTCCGGATGATCTTTTAAGTGCCGCGTACACCTTGGGGGCTAAGCCGCGTACGGTTATTTTAAAGGTTATTATACCGGCTATAGCCCCCAGGACGATGGATACCCTGCGTATCATGATGGGCTGGGCCTGGACATACCTGGTTGTTGCCGAGCTGGTGGCGGCCAATAGCGGTTTAGGTTATAGCATACTAAAAGCCCAGCGTTTTTTAAAAACAGATGCCATTTTTGGAGGAATTTTAATCATAGGCTTCCTGGGATTAATGACCGACAGACTCTTTGTGCTGGCGAACAGGAAATTGTTTCCCTGGGCGGAGGGAGGCAGCTAGATGTTTTGGAAAAAGAAGAATGTTGCACGTGGAAACAACACTGTGATCGAAGTGCGTGTGGCCTCTAGCAAGATCGTTGTTGACAATCTGAGGAAAGCCTATGGCAGCAAGGAAAAGCAAACGACTGCCATAGACAATGTCAGTATTGAAATCCTGGACAATGAATTTGTCAGTATAGTCGGGCCTTCGGGCTGCGGAAAATCTACTCTGCTCCGTATATTAGCCGGGTTGGATGAGGCAACCGGAGGGACTGCTACGGTTGATGACACTTTAATCGATAGACCAGGAGCGGACAGAGGAATGGTATTCCAGTCCTATACACTCTTTCCCTGGCTGACAGTAGAAGAAAATATTCAGTTTGGGCTGAAGATTAAAGGAATACCCAAAAAACAGGCTAATGAAATTGTTGACCGCTACCTTGACATTATTAAGCTGAAGCCTTTCCGTAAAAGTTATCCCAAGGAATTATCGGGGGGAATGAAGCAAAGAGTGGCGATTGCCAGGGCCCTGGCAAACAGCCCCAAAGTATTGCTGATGGACGAACCATTTGGAGCTTTGGATTCTCAGACTAAATCCGAGATGCAGCTTTTAATGAGACAGATTTGGCAGGTAGAAAAGCCAACCGTGGTTTTTATTACACACGACATTGAAGAAGCAGTGTTTCTCTCTACTCGGATTTATGTTATGAGCGGGCGGCCAAGTGGAATAAAGGCCAATATCCCTATCTATTTGCCATATCGCAGGTCAATCAGTCTTAAGGAAACGATGGAATTTATGGGATATAGACACAAGCTCACTGCTTTGCTGCAGGAAAAAGAAGAATCCATTGGGTTGGAATAAATAAAGTGAACAGCAGCGAATGCCTTCTAGGGTTCCGCGGAATGTATTGCTTACTTCCGGGCTGGTCCAAGAGGAGGCGCGTGCCGATCGGCGCGTACACGGAGGGAAAAAAACCCGGGAGGTCTGGATTTACAGCTTTCCCGGTTTATTTCTGTTCTGAAATCATTTGTTAAGGAGTTGATTAGCTTGACAAGCAATTTAGGGAATATGAATACAGGTTGGAAGACAACCCTGCGTTCCGGTGAAAAATGGTCGGGAATAGTTGGCAGAAACAAATTGTTAAAATTTACGGCGATGGAAGCAGGTGCCAATATTGCAATGCTGCTTTTTAACAGCAGGGATCTAACTGAAAAATATAGTATGCCGGATACGCTTAAAGCCCAGCATACGGCCCATCTTACCAGAGGAAACGTATTGATGAGCGATAATGGGCGTATCTTGGCAAGCCTGGTTGAGGATAGACTGGAATGGCATGATACCATTTCGGGTATCACTACGCGGGTTCAGACAGATGAGAAATATGGCAGGACGGATTATCAACAGAAAAAGAATATGTGGCTGCGCAGCGGCTATGAGAATTTCATGGTAGAGCTGGTTAGGAATGGGCTGCAGCCGCGCGACATGGCAGCTCCGGTTAATCTTTTTTCCAAAGTGCAATGTGATGATGAAGGAAATATGCGTTATATTGAAGGGCATTGCCAACAGGGAGATACGGTTGCCCTGCGTACGGAAATGGATGTTTTAATCATTTTATCCAACACCCCCAATCCGCTTGACGGGAGAACCGCCTACCCTTCCGTACCTGTGGCGATAGAAGTGCTGCCGGCCATACCGGCAGATTTCCAGGATTATTGTGTAAATAACTGTCCCGAGAACCGGAGAGCTTATGAGAATACTCGGGAGTACTATTTATTGCTCGAATGACTGATTGATAGGCTTCCGGTGAGTAACTGGATTAGCGCAGGAGAGATTTCAGTTAAGCTATAGGATGAGTATGATGAGGGAGGAATGAAAATGCAGGGTTCATTTAATAGAAAAGAAAGCAGCAGACGGGAAAAAGACGCCGTTTATACCAAGATTATTCCGGCTGGTGAAGGATGGCTGCATGAACTGGAACCGGAACAAGTATTAAGGATAGTGGACATGGAAGGCAACCAGGCTGTAGATACAATGTTTTATGATGCGGATAATCCGCAAGATCATTATAGTGTTACCCAAACCATAACCGGGCAGGCCAATATATTCCTGACGGCCGGTTCTGTGCTGCGAGCGGAGTCAGGCAAACCTCTCCTTACGATAATAGCCGATACTTGCGGCAGGCATGACACTCTGGGAGGAGCATGTTCCGCCCAAAGCAATACGGTAAGATATTCTCGTGATATCCAGTTCATGCACAATTGCCGGGATACGTTTATCAATGAACTTGCCAAGAGTAACGGTCTTTATCAAAAACGTGACTTAGCTCCCAATATCAATTTCTTTATGAATGTTCCGGTAACACCGGAAGGCGGACTGGAATTTGCCGACGGGGTATCAGCCTCCGGCTGTTACGTTGAATTGCGGGCCGAATGTCGGGTCAGTGTGCTTATCAGCAACTGCCCGCAGCTTAACAATCCTTGCAATGCTTATAATCCGACACCTATACAATTGCTGATTTGGAGTAACTAAAGGAGTTTTTAGGATGTTCACAAAAATTCTGATTGCCAACAGGGGAGCGATCGCTCACAGAATAGAACGGACCCTGCAAAAAATGAAGATAAAGTCCGTCGCTGTGTATACCAAGGCTGACCGTGACAGCCTGCATGTCAGCGGCGCTGATGAAGCCGTGCTCATCGGCGAAGGTCCTGCCAAAGACAGTTATTTAAATGCGGAGCTGATCCTTGAGACTGCCGTTGCCGCCGGTGTTCAGGCTATCCATCCGGGATACGGATTCTTAAGCGAAAATGTTGATTTTGCCAAGGCGTGCGCGGAAAAAGGCATGATATTTATCGGGCCGGCGCCAGAGCAGTTAGAGCTGTTCGGGCTTAAGCATTCTGCACGTGAGATGGCAGAAAAAGCAGGAGTTCCTTTGCCTAAAGGGACCGGTCTGTTGGCGAATTTAGAGGAAGCGCTTACCGCGGCAGGACAAATCGGCTATCCGGTCATGCTTAAAAGTACGGCAGGCGGCGGCGGCATAGGGATGAGAATTTGCCAGAATGCTGAAAGTCTATGTGCAGCATATGAATCGGTAAAATACCTGGCTAAAACCAACTTTAAAGACGATGGTATTTTTTTGGAAAGCTATATTGCCAGGGCCAGGCATATTGAGGTTCAGATTTTCGGCAGCCGTTCCGGTGAGATCATCGCTGTCGGCGAGAGGGACTGTTCTGTCCAAAGGAGGAACCAAAAGGTGCTGGAAGAGACCCCGGCACCAGGCCTTCCTCAGCATATCAGGAAGGAGATGCATGAAGCGGCAGTCAGACTGGCAAAATCAGCCGGTTACCAAAATGCGGGAACAGTTGAATTTCTATATGATACTCAGGCCCAGCAGTTTTATTTTTTGGAAGTGAATACTAGACTTCAGGTTGAACATGGGGTTACAGAAGAACTGTACGGGATCGATCTGGTAGAGTGGATGATCCGAGAAGCGGCCGGAGAGCTTGATCATCTGGCAGGCAGGCTAAACTGGCCGGATGGTCACAGCATCCAGGCCAGAATCTATGCTGAAGATTGCTGGAATAATTTTATGCCGAGCAGCGGCCGCTTAGATCAAGTAACTTTTTCTGAACAGGCAAGAACTGAGACTTGGATTCAGGATAATGTTGAGGTAACTACGCTGTATGACCCGATGCTGGCCAAGATCATCGTAAAAGGGAAGGACCGGAAGGATGCGCTGCAAAAATTAAAAGAGGCTCTTGCCGGTACGGGCATCTACGGGCTGACGAGCAATCTCCAATATATCGAATCTCTGTTGGAAAACGGTGATTATACCCTGGGCAGGCTTGATACGCATATGCTCGATGAATTCTGGCCTGAATCCCCGGCCCTTGAGGTCCTGGACGGGGGGATTCAGGCCACCGTCCAGGATTATCCCGGCCGCACAGGCTACTGGAATGTAGGGGTTCCCCCCTGCGGTCCTATGGATTCCCAGTCTTTTCGATTGGGGAACCTTTTGCTTGGTAACGATGAAGGACTCCCGGGTATTGAATTGACGCTTAAAGGGGGAAGTTACCGCTTCAGAAGCAGGGCCTGGTTTTGTTTGACAGGCGCCGACATGAAGGCAAAGCTTGACCATCAGGAGGTGCCAATGTATACGCCTGTTGAGGCTATGGCAGGGCAGACCCTGGCATTTGGTGAAGCAGAATGTGGAATAAGGACATATTTGCTGATTGGCGGAGGCTTTGATATTCCTGAGGTGTTAGGAAGTTCATCCACTTTTACGTTAGGCGGTTTCGGCGGGGTAAACGGCCGGGCATTGCGGAAAGGGGACGTCCTGCGGTATAAAGGGCTGAAACAGCAGCCGCTGATGAAGACAATACCTGCAGACAGCCGGCCCGGAATAAGGAATGATTGGACAATCGGTGTTATCCCCGGGCCTCATTGTACGGTTGAATTCCTGAAAGCCGGATTTTTAAGGGGACTGGTATCCACAGAATGGGAAGTCCATTTCAACAGCTCGCGTACCGGGGTGCGGCTCATCGGACCAGCGCCTGAATGGAACAGGCAAGATGGGGGGGAGGCCGGACTCCACCCTTCAAATATTCATGATACGGCTTATGCGGTCGGAACGCTGGATATGACGGGCGATATGCCGATTCTGCTTGGTCCTGACGGGCCAAGCCTGGGAGGGTTTATTTGTCCGGTCACAACCGCATCGGCAGAACTCTGGAAGATTGGTCAGCTTCATCCGGGAGACAAAGTGAGGTTTCAGTTGCTGACAATCGAGGAAGCGGAGCAGCTTTGGCGTGAACAGGAAATAACATTAGCCGGAATTGTTAAAGAGATCAAAACAATTCCTACAGGAAAGAAACCTGTGGCAAATCGTCTTCGAGAGGAACAGTTACAGGAGAAACAACTGCTGCCGGAGGACTATCCTGTTCTGTACAGCAACAGTAAGGACTTTCCACTGTCGGTTAAAATACGTTGTGCCGGAGATGCCTGCCTGCTTGTGGAATACGGAGAAATGGAACTGGATCTGCGCCTGAGGTTCCGTGTCCACTCGCTTATGCAGGCGATACAGGAGAAACAGGCCATTCCAGTAATAGATCTGACCCCTGGCATCCGATCTCTCCAGCTTCATATCGACATGAAAAAAACAAAGATCAGAGAAGCAGTTCAGAAAATTATAGAGATTGAGGGAGAACTTCCTCCCTTGGAATCGGTAAAACTGCCTTCGCGTATAGTGGAACTGCCGCTATCCTGGAATGATCCCGGGGCCAGAACTGCGATGCAGCGCTATCAGCAAAATGTAAGGCCGGATGCTCCGTGGTGCCCAGATAATATTGAATTTATCCGGAGAATCAACGGACTGGATCGTATGGATGCTGTTCAGCAGATTCTATTTGATGCGACGTATCTTGTTTTGGGCCTCGGCGATGTTTATCTGGGTGCGCCGGTAGCAGTTCCGCTTGATCCCAGGCACAGGCTGGTAACAACAAAATACAATCCTGCCAGGACCTGGACACCGGAAAATGCCGTAGGGATTGGCGGTGCTTACCTCTGCGTTTACGGTGTCGAGGGACCTGGGGGATACCAGCTTACCGGCAGAACAATCCAGATGTGGAACAGATTGCGTTCCACAGAGAGTTTTGAGAAAGGAAAACCTTGGCTGCTGAACTTTTTTGATCAAATAAGATTTTACCCGGTTTCTGCGGAAGAACTTCTCCAACTGCGGGAAGATTTTTTAAGAGGAAAATTTAATGTGAAAATAACGGAGACCACGTTTGATTTCGGTGAGTATCTTGGCTTTCTCGAAGGAATAAAACAGGAGGCGACTGCTTTTAAGAATCATCAGCAAGCGGCCTTTAATGCCGAGCGGGAGAGCTGGAAACAGCTTGGCTTAGCCGAATATGTTTCGGAACAACCGCCTGTCCCGGATGATGAGGCAAATGTGCTGCCTGAAGGTACGGAGGGAATATACGCCAATGTTCCCGGCAGTGTATGGAAGGTACTGGTCAGGGAAGGGGAACAGGTCAAAAAAGAGCAGCCGCTGGTCATCATGGAAAGCATGAAAATGGAGTTCGCCCAAAACGCTTCAAATGACGCAGCGATAGAAAAGGTATTTGTCAAACCGGGAGATATAGTAAATTCCGGTCAAATCTTAATATGGTTGAAGCCCAGCTGCTAAAAAAGAAAGCGGAAGGTAAAACGAAGAGGAAGTGAAGCAGAATGATTATCCTGCCTGAAAAACTTACGCTGTCCTGGTTAAGAGAGCATTATCTGCAAAGTAAAATTGACCCGGAACAGGTCATAGCTGAGATAAGCTTACGAGCGGAAGCGGCAGCGAATATGAGTATTTGGATCGTCCCTCCTGATCCTGAATGGATCAGGCCGTATTTGGACAGGTTATCTGAACTGGAAATAGACAGTCATCCGTTATGGGGAATCCCCTTTGCGATAAAGGACAATATAGACCTGGCGGGTGTGCTGACTACGGCTGCTTGCCCGGATTATGCCTATATGCCGGATCAAAACGCGGCCGTGGTTGACCGGCTGATCGAGGCAGGCGCGATTCCCGTAGGGAAAACAAATCTTGATCAGTTTGCAACCGGACTAGTGGGGACAAGAAGCCCGTTTGGAGCAGTGCCTAATGCTTTGCGGCAAGAATTGATAAGCGGAGGGTCGAGTGCAGGTTCGGCAGCATCTGTTGCCAAAGGACAGGCCGTTTTTGCCCTGGGAACGGATACAGCCGGTTCGGGGCGTGTTCCGGCAGCTTTAAATGGGCTGTACGGCTGGAAACCAAGCTGCGGCGCTTGGCCGCTGAGTGGTGTTGTTCCGGCCTGCGCCAGTCTTGACTGTGTTACGGTCTTTGCGAATTCCATAGATGATTGCCTGGTTGTCGATCATGCTGTACGCGGACGAGATGCGGAAGATCCCTGGTCACAAGAATATCCTTATCCGGAGCCCCAAAGGCCTGAAAGGATCTTTTTACCGGCAAAGGAACCTGAATTTTTCGGCCCATTTGCCGAAAATTATCAACTGGCCTGGCATAAGACTGTGGATAGAATCAGGAAAATCTGGCCGGAAACATCAACAATTGACGGTTCACTGCTGGAACGAGCTGCCGGCATATTGTACGAAGGCCCCTGGATTGCTGAAAGGTGGGCTGATTTAGGCCGGTTTGTGGAGACACACCCCGGCAGCGTATTGGATGTCACCGAGAAAATTTTGCGCAGTGGGATACATTTTGACGCAGCTTCTCTTTTTGAAGCAATCCATGAATTACAATCGATGAAAGCGCAGGTCAAAAAGCTGCTTCATGAGGCGGTTCTTATCTTACCAACTTGCGGGGGAACATGGACCAGGGAACAGGTAATCGAGGATCCTGTTAAGAAAAACAGCGCCCTCGGCAAGTATACGAATCATTGCAATCTCCTGGATCTGTGCGCGGTTGCAGTGCCTTCCGGCTGGGCGGCAGAAAACCTTCCTTTCGGGATCACTCTATTTGCGCTTGCGGGGAAGGAAGGTCTGCTTGCCGGATTCCTATCAAATGCAGGGAAGCACAAAGGATAGATTTGGATTGCAGCGCAGCCAAATCTATTGTAAACTAAAATATACAAAAATGTTTACAATAAGAGTTGAGGAGCAGTACAAAAATGAGTCAAAGTCAGACGCCTAATCTACGGATAATGGTTTTTGCATGTCTTTTTACGGCACTAATCATGATCGGAGGTTATCTGAGCTTTCCAATTCCGTTCAGTCCGGTCCCTATTGTACTGGCGGATTTCTTCATCATGCTTGCGGGTTTACTCTTAGGAGCATCCTGGGGTAGCGCCAGTGTAGGGTTGTTTCTTTTTTTAGGTGCGCTCGGGCTTCCGGTTTTTGCGGGCGGAAAAGCAGGATTGGCAGTTTTCTTTGGGCCGACAGGAGGGTTCCTGTTCGGATATTTGGCCGGGGTTTTTGTTATCGGGCTGATCGCTGGGAAAGGAAAATCTTCATTGATCAAAGATAGCGTTGCCTTAATTGTGGGCAACATGCTTTTGTACAGTATGGGCGTTACTTGGCTGAAGCTGGCTTTGAAAATTTCCTGGATAAAAGCATCGGCCTTGGGGTTTTTGCCCTTCGTACCAGGGATGATCATCAAAATTATTGTTGCCGCAGCCTTGATTAAACGATTAAGGCCCCTTCTTCAGTCGCTTATCACTGATCAAAGATAAAGAGGGAGGGTTAAATGAGCGGCATTCTTGAAACTCAACAGTTAACACATATTTTTCCAAACGGCAAAGCGGCAATTCAGGAGATCAACCTTTCCATAAAAGGGGGGGAGTTCGTGATTATTGCCGGTCCTAACGGTTCAGGAAAGACCGTTTTGATACGGCATTTTAATGGACTCTTCCTCCCTACGAAAGGGAAAGTATTATTGGAAGGGGAGCCGATCACGAAAGATCTGACTGAAGCAAGAAAAAAAATCGGCTTGATTTTTCAGAATTCGGATAGTCAAATCGTTGGTCAGACTGTTGCTGATGACGTGGCGTTTGGTCCGGAAAATCTCAATTTATCCCGTAAGGAAGTTGATCATCGCGTGAAAGAATCACTGGAAGCTGTAGGATTAAGCGATTTGGCTAACCAACAGCCGCATACTCTGTCCGGAGGTCAGAAAAAAAAGCTGACAGTGGCAGGTGTGCTTGCCATGAACCCCCAAATTATTGTTTTTGATGAACCATTTACTGGATTGGATTATCCGGGAGTACTTCAGGTATTAAAACAAATCGTTGGCCTGCACAAAAACGGGCATACGATTATTTTAGTAACCCATGAGCTGGAGAAAACGCTTGCCCATGCAGGCCGCTTGATTATTATGGAAAAGGGGCGTATTGTCAGGGATGGTGAACCCAGCCAGCTCATTAATGAGGTGGAGTTATACGGGATAAGGAGACCTTATGGACAAAATCGAAGTGTTGAGACGATGACATGGCTGAGTTGAATATTTTTCATTACATCCCCCGGGCATCAATTGTTCATTGCATGGATGGGCGAATAAAGCTGATATGTATGATCCTATTTACTTTGGCGGCAGGGATGGCCGCCAGGGTATTTGATTTGGCCATTTTAACGTCAGTATTGCTTATTACGCTGATAAGCTCCAGATTACCTCTCAGAAACTTATTCAGGGACATAAGGTATTTTCTTTTTTTAATCGGTATGATAATTGTTGTGAATTCCTTTAGCGTCCCGGGTACGCCGATTAAGAATATTCCGATTCACAGTTTTACTTGGGAGGGGCTTAATTCAGGCCTGTTATACGGATGGAGGCTTATGTTAATTATTCTATTATGTGTGATTTTAACAGGAAGCACTTCTATTTCATCATTAAAAAACGTTATTGAATGGTTTCTCGCTCCCATCCCTTTTGTCCCGGAAGCCAGGGTAGCTGCTATGTTCAGTTTGACCTTTGTTTTGATACCGCTCATTTTTGATCAAGCTTCCGAAATGCGGGAGGCCCAGAAAGCACGGTGTATTGATGAAAGAAAAAACCTGTTAAAACGGGTAAAATTATATCTCTATCCACTGTTGCTGCATACGTTTATGCGTGCCGATGAAATGGTACTGGCAATGGAATCAAGGTGCTATTCCGAAGTTCGGACTAAGGCAGTTTTTCAAACGAACAGTAAGGACTGGCTGCTTTTCACGCTTTCAATGCTGATTTGTTCGATGATCTTTTTTCATCGTTTTTAGGGGGGAAAATCATGTCTTTAAAACAATCTATTCTTCAAATATTAGAAGAAAACAGAGAAACAAGCATTTCTGGTCAGCAGCTTGCAAAAAGATTCTCGGTTTCCCGCGCAGCTGTATGGAAAGCCATTAATGCCCTAAAAACAGAAGGATATCAGATTGATTCGGTGACCAACAAAGGTTATCGGCTAGCGGAGGATTGTGATATTTTGTCGGCAGAGGGAATTTTACCATTTTTGAAATTAGAATACAAAGATACTGATCTCTATGTCAGTAAAACAGTTGAATCGACAAATCAAGAGGCAAAAAAATACTCTGCGAAGAAGACTAAGCAGAGGATTCTTATCGTTGCAAATGAGCAAACACTTGGCAAAGGCCGGTTTGGCAGGACCTTTTTTTCTCCTGAAAATAGCGGTATCTATATGAGCATCATTTTGCCATTAAATATCGAAGCGATAAATGCGGTGTTGATTACCACTGCCGCAGCGGTTGCGGTATGTCGCGCCATACAAAGTGTGGCAAATGTCCAGCCTCAGATCAAATGGGTAAATGATATCTTTCTGGAGGGCAAGAAGATATGCGGGATTCTTACCGAAGCCTTTACAAATGTTGAAAGCGGAATAGTGGAAAGCGTCGTAGTGGGAATTGGCGTAAATTTTAAAACAAAACCAGAACAATTTCCGGATGAGATAAAAGAGACCGCAGCTTCCCTTTTTTCTGGAAAGGCACCGAGTGTAACGCGGAATCACCTGATCGCGGAAATGACAAATCAGCTTTTAGAGATTTGCGGCGATTTAAATGATCGTCAATTTTTGGAGGAATACAAAGCGCGTTCAATGGTTTTAGGAGAGAAGATTCAATTTTTTAGGAATAACAGCTGGCACATTGCGAAAGTTTTAGATATTGATCCTAATGGCGGGCTGATCATCGAAGATGAGCAAGGCAAAATTCAAACACTGAATTCTGGAGAAATCAGCATACAATGGATTAAAACAGAGGAGAAGGAAAGGTAAACGGGCTTGCTGAAAAACGAGAAGATTCAGGATGACGGTGTGGCTGGGAGGAATGATTCCAGGATTTAGGGGGTAAAGCGTATATGAACATTTTCAAAGTCTCTTACAAGGTCGTTCGGGAAAACAATGACGAAATCTATAAAGGGTTTGGGTTCAAGCATCACTCCGATGCCACGCAATACTATGTCCACCCGAACAACCAGTCCTTCAAAGGGACAACCACGCTTTGCCAATCTATCGGCGAGGCTCTGGTGCTGTTTTCGCTTTTATGTAACGCCGTGGAAAAAGGCGGCGGGGAGTCAATCGGCGACTACTTCGTGAGCGACGACGGTAGTCAAGTATTTCTCTCTGTCAATGTTCCTGACGACTGGCGGCAAAATGGTGTGGTTGAGCCGAATGTCCATCGCTACGAGGCCCTTATTGACGATGACGAACTGACCGTTGCCGCTTACGACGCTATGGGGCGGTGGATTGACGGCAATATGGAGCATTTACACCGGCTCTATAAACTGCTGCCGTGCTTCTGCGTTTTACTTGCCCGTGAATGCCGTCAGAACAGCGACTACGGCACAATGCTTTTGAACTTCGCGGAAAATCCAGCCGCAGATACATTCGTGAACTTACACGAGGATTTCTATCAGGCACACAAGTTTGATGAATATGATGTCAACTACTCGAACCTAAGCGGTTATGACCGCGGGGGACTTTTGTCATTTTGCGAGAGTTTCGCTGTCATCGCCGAAAACAAGTCTCAAGCGAAAAAGGAGAGCGAGCGGGAAATCACAATCACAGCATTTGTAGAGGACGCTTTCCTGCCCGAATATCGCTCATTGATTCCGAATATGCCGCCGGAACTGGTTATTCCGAAAGCCGTGCGCGGCATTTGCAGTGCGGTTACCGGCGGGGATATCCGAGCCGTCCTCTTCCACGGACCCGCAGGCACGGGCAAAACCATCTCCTGCAAACTGGTGTGTCAGGAAATCGCTCTTCCGATTATGGATGTCATTAACTGCACGGAGAACTTAGACGAATTCGTGCTGGGCAAGTTTATTCCTGAAGAGGACAGGATTATCTTCAAAGAAAGCTATGTCACCAAGGCTATCCGTTCCGGCGGAGCGGTCGTGTTTGAGGAGATTAACTTCGCCAAGCCGCAGTACCTGGCTTTTCTTAACTCGCTCCTTGACGACAACGGCTTCGTCCGGCTCGACAACGGTGAAGTGGTAAGACGGCATCCGAGCTTCCGCTTCTTTGCCACAATGAACCTTGGCTACTTCGGCACGAAAGAACTGAATCAGGCTCTCTATAACCGCTTCAATGTTATTCTGGAACTTGCAGCGCTTTCCGACGAAGCCATCGCCAAGATGCTGACGACCCGTGTCCCAGAGTGTGCTGACAAGGTCGATAAGCTGCTTGGCGTGTACCATAAGCTGAAAAAGAAAATCGACAGCGAGGAACTCGACATCGTAATCTCGCCACGTAACCTTGAGAACTGGGTGCGGCTGGCAAAGTATGAGGGCTACCTTGCGGCCGCCGAAAGGACGATAATCCCAATCGCCAAGTGCGACAGGGCTATGGAGGAAACCATCCGCGGCATCTTGATGCTTTACAAATGGTTGTGAGGGATTGCTGATGGAGGAAGCGAGGTGAGTTGCCTGTGAATAAGGAAATGAAAAAGACGCTACGGCTCTTTCAATGCGATTTCAACCGCAGCATTGAGGAGAATTTCGCACAGGTTCTCACCGAAAACGAGAAGGTGCGCCTGTTTTTTATAAACGAAAACGAAGCTTTTACAGACGGTCGCAACATCGTGGTTGACCCTGCTGTCGGCGATGTATTTTCTGACATCAAGGCGCTCCGCCGTACGGAAGATTATTTGCATTTACGGCATACCATTTCCAATGACCCGTGGTACGCTTTGCGGATGATAACGCGAGGGCAGAATATTCACGAAAGCCTGCATATCCTCTATTCGACTTTCCCCCCGGCAGTAAGAACTGATACCCGTTCGACAACAAAGGCTCGCGCAAAGACGCTGGCTCTAATCTCGAACATTATTGAGGATGCCTTCATCGAAGCGGCGGGGTGCAGTATTTACGACAATTTGGAGTTGTACCTGAGTTTCCATCGAATTGCCCTCTTGTTTTGCAATGCGCCCGTTAACGGAACAGCTGAACGCGCTTTCAAAGAGGAAAACTCCGAAAAGCCCGAACCCCTGCCGATAACCGTTTACCTCAGCTATATGGGAACATTTCTGCTCTATCCGATGATAAAGCAGGAAGACCCGCCGGAAGCGATCGCCGAGTATGTGGAGCAGACAAAGCAGTTGTTTCTTGGCGGCAGCGTGTGCGGCGGGCCGAAAGAGCGATTCAGCTATTCCCAGCGCGTGTTTGACATCATCGAACCGCTGATCCCCGAATCCGAGGCGGACATCGATGACAGGCAACTTCAGAAAATGCTATCCGGCACGAAGACCCATAGTGGCGATGAAAACGCCATAACGAACATAGTGAGCAAAGGCAGAAACGCGTCTGTTTCACGCCGCCTTTTTACCGACCTTGACGGCAAGCCTCTACCCAACAAAGACTTCAACGAGCAAGTATTGGTCATCACCAATGATTTTGAGGACGACAAAAATGCCGCATTGAAAATCGTTCTCTTCCAGCCTGTGGTCGTGACTTGGAAAGGCTCGCAGTTCGATTGCCACAGCATTCATAAAGGTATCGAAATCGTTGAGACAAAACCGAAGCCAAGTTTGAATCTCCGCAAGGCGTACCAGAACATCTACAACAAGTACCATATAAACATAAACTCATATAACAGCCGTTTTACGCAGCTTCTGAAGACTCGCGTTCTGATGCGTGAGGAAAAGAAGCTGTTCGGAGCGGGTATTTCCTCTCGTAACCTTACGGATACAAAGAAGCGGTACTGGTATCGAAACAGCGAGGACTTCGGAGTACCCGACATAGCTGTTCTGCTGCTGATTGACGGTTCCGGCTCTATGGAAGGTTCACGCCGGGAAAGTGCGATGGTATCGAGTGTTATCCTGCACGAAGTGCTGAAAAAGCAAGGGATAAACCACGCCATTGTTGAACACAGGGCTATTTATAATGAGCCGAAGGTTGAGCATAACATTCTGATTGACTTCGACGGCAACGACGAGGAAAAATACAACATTCTTGCGCTCAATGCCGATGAGGGAACGCGGGAAGGGCTGTCACTGTTTTGGGCGGAGCGTTACATCACCAGCAAAACAACAGCGGAGCAACGACTGATTATCGTTTTGTCGGACGGCGTTCCGGCGCACAGCGTGAATGACGACAGTTGCTATGTGCCTCCGGTTTCTATTAAGGACACGGCAAACACTGCCGTTAAGATTATAAAACGCGGCACGGACATTATCGCCGTTGCCCTTGACGATGGCGAAGATTGCGATTGCTACGGACAGTTGTCAGGAATCTACCCGTCGGTGGTGGCTTGTACGGAATTGAAACGGCTGACCGGGCAGTTGCTCGGAATCATATCTAAACACTTGCAATGAGGAGGACATGGTTTGCGGAAAAGAGGTAAATATGGATAAGAAGTATACGCATATCCATCTTTATGTAAAAGAGTACGATAAATGCGAGCAATTCTTAGTCCTCGATTTTGTTGAGCGGATGGTGCGTGTTTCAAGTTTCGCGGAGGGAAAGGAATATCAGACAATCTGTCGAAACCTATAGTTAAATTGGCTTTAATGAACATCACATAAACATACATGAACCAAAGATGGCTGGAATTTGAACGGTTTGAAGGGAGCAGGATGGAGCAGAAAAAAAACGAGTTCTCGGAGCATATGTCCTTTGAATTCCTGGAATTATTGCGCAGGAAAAATCCGGCCTGGCGGTTATTGGCTTCACCTCAGGCACCCTTTGCCGCGGCCTTTCTCTATCAGGAATTCATCGCGGAAAACAGGCGGCTGGTCGCCGAACAGGAATTGATCAGCCGCCTGGAAAGTTTTATCGACCGGTTAAGTCAGGGACGGAGTGAGCGCCTTTTTCCGAGAACAGGGCGGGAATACCTGGATGATTGGGCGAATGACGAGCACGGCTGGCTGCGGAAGTTTTATCCGCCGGGCCAGGACGAGCCCCATTTTGATGTGACCTCTCTGGCCCAGAAGGCCATTGAATGGCTGTTGAGCCTGAGGCAGCAAACCTTTATCGGCACGGAATCACGCCTGATCACCGTATTTGAGCTCCTGCACCAGATTGTGGAGCGTTCCGAAACCGATCCCGGCCTGCGTCTGGCAGAGCTGGAACGACGCAAAGCGGAAATCGAGCAGGAAATCACCCGGGTGCAAAACGGACAGGTCGCCCTGCTGGATGAAACGCAAATCAAGGAGCGTTTCTGGCAGGCGATGACGATCGCCCGGGAGATTCTGGCCGATTTCCGAGCCGTGGAACAGAATTTTCGGGATCTGGACAGGGGCATGCGGGAAACAATTGCCACCTGGGACCGGGGAAAAGGAGAGTTATTGGAAGCCGTCTTTAATGAACAGGACGGGATTAGTCAGTCGGAACAAGGGAAAAGTTTCGCCGCTTTCTGGAAATTTCTGATGTCTTCCTCCTCCCAGGAGGATTTTCAGGAGACCTTGGACAAGGTCTTGCGGCTGAGCGCGGTGCACGATCTGGGTACGGGCCGGAATATCCGGCACATTCACCATGACTGGGTGAACGCCGGCGCCCATGTGCAAGAGACAGTGGCCGCGCTGTCCCAGCAGTTAAGACGGTATGTGGACGAGAATTTTTTGGAGGAGGAGCGCCGGATCAACCAGATTGTACGGGAGATTGAGGGGAAAGCCGTGGCCGTCCGCAATAACCCGCCCCGGCAATGGGAAATGGCAATTGACGGGGTCGCCCCGGAAATCTCCTTTCCTTTGGACAGGCCCCTGTTCACCCCTCCCCGGCGGCCGGAAATCCAAGACGACGCGATCGATGCCGGTGTGGAGGATGTGCCGGCGGAAGCGCTTTTTTCCCAGATTTATGTGGATAAGGAAAAACTAAAGGACCGGATCGGCTGTCTGCTGCAGACCCAGGACAGGATCACGCTGTCTCGGATCATCGAGCATTATCCGTTAGAATTGGGATTAAGCGAGCTCGTCATCTATCTGGTCATTGCCGGGGAGAGCCCGCAGGCTGTTTTCCAGCCGGAGGAGGTGGAGGAAGTTTCCTGGACCGATGAGACGGGAAAGAGAAGGGTGGCCAAGCTGGCCAGGATCATTTTTCAGCGGGCTTAAAAGCCGGTTTAGGGAGGGCAAGGCATGAATATTTCCGATGATTTGGCCTGTTCAAGGGCTCTGGTCGCTCTGTTGAAAAACGTTGTCTTTAAGGAGACGGACCCGGAACACTGGGAAGTGATCCTGGCCCGGAGATATCAGATTGAGGATTATGTGAGCAAAATCGGTCTCACCCTGATGGTCGACGAGATGGACGGTTACGGGTATCTGAAACAGCGTTCTTACGGGGAGGGCGAGGAGGAGATCCCCCGCCTGGTGCCCCGCCATGCGTTGAGTTATCCGGTCAGCCTGCTGCTGGTTCTGCTCCGGAAGCAATTGCTGGAGTTTGATTCAAGCACAGGGGACCAGCGGCTCATCGTCACCCGGCGGCAGATTGCCGAGCGGATGCGTTTGTTCCTGAAGGATACAACCAATGAAGCCAAAATGGTGGCGGACATTGACAGGCATATTGACCGGATCGAAAAAATGGGTTTCTTACGCCGCTTGCGGGGCAGTGAAGAGAGCTTCGAAGTGCAGCGTATCCTGCGCGGCTTTGTCAACGGGCAGTGGCTGCAGCATCTGAACGAGCGCCTGGACCTGTACCGGGTTTATGCCGGCGGCGCGGAGACAGGGGAAGGGGAGGAACAGGAATGAGTTTGTTTAACCTGGAGCGGGAAGAGCCGGGGATGCTTTTTGGAGCGACGCCCGGTTTCCGGCTGGCCAAGCTGGAAGTGTTCAATTGGGGGACGTTTGACGGGAAAGTCTGGACGTTTTCCCCCGGGGGGGAAACAGCGCTCTTGACCGGTGATGTGGGCTCGGGCAAGTCTACCCTGGTCGATGCGCTGACAACCCTTCTGGTCTCGCCGCGGAAGGTCGCCTATAATAAAGCGGCCGATGCCAGCGCCAAGGAACGTTCAGTTACGTCCTACGTCCGGGGTTACTTTGGGCAGAAAAGAAGCGCCGAAGGGACCAGACAGCCAGATTCCCTGCGGGATATCCATCATTATTCCGTCCTGCTGGCCACCTTTCAGGACCCCGGGCTGTCCCAGTCTGTCACCCTGGCGCAGTTTTTCTGGTATCAGGACGCCCAGAAACCGCCGGCCCGTTTTTATGCTGTGGCCGATCAGGAAATGTCGATTTCCCGGGACTTTTCCAAGTTTGAGAAGGACGTCCGGGTGCTGAAAAAACGCCTGAAAAACAGCGGTGTCCGGATATTTGAGGATTATACCCGCTATGCGGAAGTCTTCCGCGGTAAATTCGGGATCGAGCAGGAACGGGCTTTGGATTTGTTCCAGCAGACCATTTCCATGAAAAAGGTAGAAGCGCTTACGGAATTTGTACGGGTCAATATGCTGCAGATTCCCCATACGGAGCAGGAAGTCGAGAAGCTGAAAAATCATTTTCAGGATCTGAACAGTGCCCATGAGGCCGTCCTGAAAGCCAAGCGGCAGATTGAACTCCTGAGTCCAGTGGTGGAACAGGGGGAACGCTGCGGGCAGCTGGCCGGCCGGCAAAGCCTGCTGGAAAAGGCGCTTCGCGCCCTCAGTCCCTGGTTCGCGGAGAAAGCGGAGGCTTTGCTGAGCGCCGAAATCACCGGGCTGGAGCAGGAGCTGCGTCTGGCCGTAGGGGAGCGGGAACAGGCGGAAGCAAAGCAAAAGGAAATCGAAAAGAATATTGAGGAGATCCGGCGGGCGATTTACGCCAATGGCGGCGAGGCGCTGGAAGCCCTGAAAACGGAAATCAACAGCCTGCGGGAGATTCTCCAGCACACCCGCAAGGATCGGGCCGTTTATATGGTCCACGCCGAAAAGCTGAACTTACCGGCGGCGGACACCCCCGGCATATTCCTGGACAACCGGGCCCAATTGCCGGGATTGAAATCCGCCGAAGAAAGCCTGCAGGGCCGTCTGCACGAGGATTTTCGGACGGCCGCCGCGGAAGAGGACAGGGCGGGGAAAGAAGCGCGGAAAGTGGCGGACGAATTGGAATCGCTCCGCTCCCGTAAGACGAGTATTCCCCGGGAATACGTTGAGAAACGGAAGCAGCTCTGCCGGAACCTGGGGATTAAGGAAGAGGAACTGCCCTTTGCCGGCGAATTATTGGAAGTCCGGGAAGAAGAAGCGGCCTGGGAGGGCGCGATCGAGCGGCTCTTACATAATTTCGGCCTTTCGCTGCTGGTATCGGAAGAGCATTATCCGGCTGTTCAGCAGTGGGTGGACCGGACGTCGCTGGGGATGCGGCTGGTCTATTACCGGGTCCGGCCCGAAGCCCGGCCGTCCGTTTCCGGCCGGCCTCATCCTTCGGCCGTATCGGAGAAGCTGAAGATCAAACCGAGCACGCCCTTCGGCCTTTGGCTGACCAGGGAGCTCCGCCAGCGCTTCGCCCACGTGTGCTGCGCGAGCAGGGAGCAATTCAGCCGCGAAACCCTGGCCGTTACCCAAGCCGGCCAAATCAAGTCCAACGGCAACCGGCATGAAAAAGACGACCGCTATGCCATCGACGACCGGCGCCGTTACATTTTGGGGTTTTCCAACCGGAAAAAAATTGAGGCGCTGGCGGCCAACGAACGGGAGCTGCAAGAGGAAATCCGGTTTTACCGGGATGAAATTGAGGAGATTAAGCAAAAGCAGGCGGAAAGCCAGCGGCGCCTGAACGCCGTCGCCGGACTGGAAGGAATCACCGCTTTTGCCGATATCGATACCCGCTCCAGGGAAGAAGAAATTCGCGCGAAAGAAGAGAGACGAAGGAAACTGGAAGAGGGAAGCGATGTGCTGCAGGGGCTGCAGCGCCGGCTGGCCGAGCTGGAGGAAATAAAGAATACGCAAAAAGCAGTGTATGACGGGGCATTTACCCGCGAAATAACGTTACAAACCGGTTTGGCGCGTTTCAGCCGGGACAGGGAGCGCGCCGCCGCAACCGCCGGGGAAGCCGGGCCGGCCATGCGGGAAGCGGAATATCCTTTTTTAGAAAAGCACAGAGGAAGTGCGTTAAAAAATAAAAAACCGACCTTGGAAAACCTGACGACCCTGGAACGGGACTACCGGGATTGGATCGAGGAAGAACGCGGCACACTGGCAAGGGAGCTCAATCAGCTGAGAGGCAGAATCATCAAAGCCATGTCGGAATATAACAACCAGTATCCCGAGGAAACGCGGGAAACCGACCCGAGCATGGAAAGCCTCCCCGACTATGCCCGCATGCTGGCACAGCTGGAAAGCGATGGGCTGCCCCGTTTTGCAAAGCGGTTTAAACAATTGCTGCATGAGAATACCATCAACCAGATTGCCCTGTTCCAGGCCAAATTAAAACAGGAGCAGGACACCATCAAAAGCCGGATTGAGCAGATCAACGGTTCCTTAAGCGCCATTGACTATAATGAAGGCCGGTACATCCGCCTGGAATATGATGAAACCTATGATAACGAGATTAAGGATTTTCGGGTGCAGCTCAAAGCCTGCACGGAAGGGGCCCTGACCGGCTCCGGAGACGAACAATACGCGGAGACGAAGTTTTTGCAGGTAAAAGCCCTTATTGAGCGTTTCCGGGGCAGGCCGGGCGAGACGGAAAGTGATGCCCGCTGGACCAAGAAGGTGATTGACGTGCGCAACTGGTTCTTATTTGCCGCTTCGGAAAGATGGCGCGAAACCGGTGAAGAATACGAGCATTATACGGATTCCGGGGGAAAATCGGGCGGCCAGAAGGAAAAACTGGCGTATACGATTCTCGCGGCCGGCCTGGTCTACCATTTCGGCCTGGAAGGTCAGGATGCCCGGCCTCAATCCTTTCGCTTTGTCGTCATTGACGAGGCTTTTCTGAAAAGCTCGGATGAGTCGGCGCGGTTCGGGCTGGAGCTGTTTAAAAAGCTGGATTTGCAGCTGCTGATTGTCACGCCGCTCCTGAAGATCCCGACCATCGCCCAGTTTATCGCCCATGTGGGTTTTGTGCACCATGACGATATCCAGCATCGGTCCATGCTGCGCAATATCTCCATTGAGGAATACGAGCGGGAGCGGAAGGCCCGGGAGGCGGCGCGCTATGTGCACCAGGTGGTCTGAGCCGCAGTGGATCCGGGAGGAATTAAGGCGGAGATGGGACTCCGGCAGGATTCTGCGGGCGCTGCTGACAGCGGATGATTTGTTTCCGCTCCGTTTGCCGCTGAAACGACCGAAAAGTAACGAGGTCAATGCAAACTTTGCTGAGATTTCCCATTGGATTAAACGGCTCAGAGATCAGAGCAGACAAGGGATTGGTTTTGGCTATGAACTGATCGAAAAGGAAATGGCGCATCGCCAGTCCGGCCGGAATCTTCTGCCGACCCATGCCGTTATTCCGACAGTGCGGGATGCCCTGCGCCTGCTGAAAAAGGAACGGGAAGCGGATAAATTCCTGGAGATTGCCGGGACAGTGGCGGCGGACTGGCCTCCTTTACGGGAATGGGCCGGAAGGTACCCCCATAAAGTTCTGGCCTCCGGAGATGACTGGAACGGAATACTGGCGGTTTTGCGATGGTTTTTCGCTCATCCCCGTTGCGGGCTATACCTGCGCCAGCTGGATATTCCCGGGGTTGACACCAAATTTATTGAACATCGCAAAGGGATTTTAACGGAACTGTTGACGATTATTTTGCCGGAGGAGACGATTGACAGCAGTGCCTTGTCCTTCGAGCAGCGATTCGGATTGCGGGCCAAGCCGGTCCAGGTAAGAATGCGGCTGCTGGATCAGGCGCAATATCTTCAGGGTCTTTCCGATCTGACCATTCCGGTGGAGCAATTGAAAAATTGGAGTCCTGCGGCAGAGCGGGTCTTTATTACCGAGAATGAGATCAACGGGTTATGCTTTCCTGATACAGGGACCAGTCTGGTGATCTTCGGGCTGGGTTACAGTGTGGATATCTTGAAAGAGGTCGCCTGGTTAAAAGAGAAGAACATTTATTATTGGGGTGATCTCGATACCCATGGGTTTGCCATGCTGGACCAGGTCCGAAGCTTTCTGCCGCAGACCTGTTCGATGCTCATGGACGAAAGCACCTTGTTCAGGCAGCGCCAGCTTTGGAGCGTGGAAGACCAGCCTTTCGGGGGACAGTTGACCCGGTTGACTCCGGAAGAGCACCGGCTGCTCTGTTCACTGCAGGACAATACGTGGGGCAAGGGTGTCCGGCTGGAGCAGGAGCGGATTTCTTTTCAGCAAGTGAAGCAATTTCTTTCAGCGCTTTAGTCGAAAAATTAAGATGAGGGCGGAAATATGGACGGCTATCCCTCTCATGTTCATTAATCAAACACCGCGATCAGACAAGAGACGATCAAGTTCGGTTTTCAGGTTATGTGTCGGCAGAGTCGGAGGCATTGAAGCGGCCTTCGGCTTTATTAATTTGGTCATCGCGCTGATTTTTGCCTCCGGCTCTTTGGGGGCCCGTCATTTTCCTGAAGGGCCTGGGTGTAGGTCAAATTCGTCACCGGTGACGAATTTGGACTGGCGGCGGCGCCGGGGAACTCCGGTCCATACGCTTCGCAGAGCCGCATCAGGCTGTCGGTGGTTTGCCGGGAATCGTTCACCGCTTCTTTCAGCCGCAATGACCAGCGGGGTGCGTTCGGGGGTTGGATTACTCATTCTGTTCGTCCGTCCTTTCGTTCGTGACTGTCGTTACAGAATATGTGGACGAGCTTTTGATGGTGAAAGCCAAATATATTGATCTGATAGGTAAAATGATATGTAATATTATTGACCTGAGACGGAATGCGATATTAAATGCGGCATTTAAAGAATTTGCCGAAAGAGGATTTGATGAGGCGTCAACAAACGTAATTGCCAAAGAATCCGGGATTTCCAAGGGGTTAATGTTTCATTATGTCAATAGCAAAAAAGACCTTTGATGAATCTAAATTCAGAAAGGGTCTTGACATTGCAAGGTGCAAACAGCCGATCATGGGTTGCCCGGATTGGGGCAACGATTTATAGAAAAACGTCCTATTTATCCGGGGGGAGCCTAGTGAGAATTGTAACGAATTCTCCCTTTTATGGATATATGGTTTGAGGAGGTGAACGGATGCCGGATATGGAGAGGCTGTATCAGGAATATGCGCGGCAGGTCTATAAATACATATTCAGTCTTTGCCATCACGAACAAACCGCCGAAGAACTGGTGCAGGAGACCTTTTACCGCGCTTTTAAGTCTCTGAACCGCTATGATGGGGCCTGCAAAATCTATGTCTGGCTTTGTCAGATCGCCAAACATCTCTGGTACCAGACCCTTGCCCAGGGCAGCAAGGCTCAGGTCACGGAGCTTTCCCCGGAGATTCCGGCCCCAGGGCATTCGCCGGAGGAACAGCTGATCCTGCGGGACGGGAAGATGACCTTATTCAAAGAATTGCACCTGCTGCCGGAGCCGATGCGGGAAGTCATGTATCTCAGGCTGACGGGGGGATTCAGTATTATAATTTAATATTGACTATTACATTATTAAAGTGCATGCTTAATATAGTTAAATATGGAAGGGGTTTACGTATTGCCAATTGAAGTTATCCCAGAGTGGATGCTAAATTTAGATGACGAAGACGTCTCGTTCGTAAAGAAATTCAGCAAACGAACCATATCTATCATTCATCAAACGATTAGCTGTAAATGGAAAATTTGATTTTGACGCTGCGAAGGTTCTAATTTCCGAGTATAAAAAACATAAAGAGGAATGTTGATATGAGCTCTATAGTTATCATGTTATCTAGCCTTATCCTTTTGGCAATATTTGTTGGAATTGTATTCTTGCAAAAACTTCTTACAAAAAAGCACATATTGTTGGGGCTCATATTTCCTTTAATTTCCTTATTCAATTCGATGATTATTGACATAGAAATCATATCGATGATAAATAATTTCTATTCAGGGCCAAGAACGATGGAGAAATATCAAAACGGGACACTAATTCAAAAGAGTACGATTACCACAAATATTGACATTCCAAACACCATTTTGGTTTTAGCGATTTCTAATATTTCCACAATCGTTCTATTTGTAATGTTTTTTGTTGACCGTAAAAAAATAAAGCGCCAAAAAGAGCTTGCCAAAATGAATATTAGCGATTTAGAATAGACAGTTGGTTTTTTTCTGTCCTCTTTATTACTCCTTACCCATAGTTTGCAAGACCAATGTTTATATTTTGTAAAGATATCCAGCCTTGAAAACAAAAAATTGCAAACAAAAAAGAGGAATGTTGAAAAAACACATTTCTCTTTTTCAGCCGCGCCTGCTGTCTGCGAGATAAACGGGAAACCCCCAATTTGAACGTAATATAAGGACGGTGAATCCATGGGACATATTACAAGCAAAGACGCCTATAAGAATTTAGAAGAAAGAATCAATTGGTTTACCCAGGGGGCGCCGCCATCGGAGAGCCTGTATCATATTTTGCAAGTTCTCTATACAGAAACGGAAGCCAAATGGGTCGCGCGTTTGCCGGTCCGCCCGTTTACCGCCCAAAAAGCGGCAAAAATCTGGAAGACCAGTGAAGGGAAAGCGGAAGCTTTTTTAGAGCAGCTTTGTGAGAAGGCGCTGCTCGTGGATTCCTTTTATAACGGGGTCCGTCAATTTGTCATGCCGCCGCCGATGGCAGGGTTTATTGAATTTGCCCTGATGCGGACAAGAGGCGACATTGATCAGAAATATTTAAGTGAATTGTATTATCAATATATGAATGTCGAAGAAGATTTTGTTAAGGATCTATTTTTCGCCACAGAGACCCGTCTGGGGCGGGTTTATGTGCAGGAGCCGGTTTTGACGAATGATAACACCATTCATATTCTGGATTATGAAAGAGCAAGCCATATCATTGCGGAAGCAACGCATATCGGCCTTGGAACTTGTTATTGCAGGCATAAGATGTACCATGCGGGCCACCCCTGTGAAATAAATGCCCCCTTGGATGTTTGCCTCACCCTTGGAGATGTTGCCCGTTCTCTCGCGGAACATGGGCAGCACGCCAGATTAATTGATAAAAAAGAGGCAATGGAAGTATTGGAACGCTCTTACGCAGCCAATCTGGTGCAAATTGGCGAAAATGTCCGTGAAGACCCGGCATTTATTTGCAATTGCTGCGGTTGTTGCTGTGAAGCCTTGCAGGCGGCAAGAAAATTTAGCCCAATGCAGCCGGTGGCCACGACAAATTACATCCCTAAGATTTCCCAAGAATGCGTAGGGTGCGGGAAATGTGCAGAGGTATGTCCGGTCTTGGCAATTTCCAGGCCAGACAACAAAGAGGGTAGGACGGCAGTTCAAGTAGATCATGAGGTATGTCTTGGTTGTGGGGTATGCGTGCGCAGTTGTCCGAAAAATGCCGTTGAATTTGTGCGCAGAGAGATTCAAGTCATCACACCGGTGAATAGTACCCATCGGTTTGTCCTGCAGGCCATCGAAAAAGGAACCCTTCAAAATCTCGTATTTGATAACCGGGCCTTTGCCAATCATCGTGCGATGGCGGCAGTCCTTGGCGTTATTCTTAAATTGCCGCCGTTCAAGCAGATGCTGGCCAGTAAACAGTTTAAATCCATCTATTTGGATAGATTATTGTCAAAGGAAAAGGAGAAAGGGCTGTAAATTTCTGCGGATAGGCTGAGGAGCCGGAGAAGGGGATTCTTCGGAAGTAAGAACGATTAAGCGATAGGAGCCGCAACAAAGCCGGAAAGTAAGACAAACAGGAGGAAACCCTGATGAAGAAATTCATACCAATAGCTTGTGTAGGATGTTTGGTGGTTTTCGGTTATTTTTTATTGAACCTAAACGCTAAAGGTAATCCCAGTATTGATATTGGAAAATCCACAAAGTTCAGCCAAGAAGAAATACAAGCAGCAGTAGACTGTGTAATTGTAAATTTTAAAGAAGATTTTAAGGGGTGCAATCTCAAAAAAATATGGTATGACGAAGGAGAATCGGATTCTGAAATTGGAACTTATATGATTTTTGGAAGAGGTTCGGTCAATGGAGTTAAAGAGGAAAATGTGATTGTTTTGTTCTCAAACTTTGATGTTGGTACTGGTGCGGATGCCAGTTTAAATCCGAATTCAACGTATAAGGACTGGAATTGGATACTTATCAGAGAGGATAAGACAGGCAATTGGAAAATAGATGATTGGGGATACTAAAGTATTTTTGCGAGGATAGCCACATTTGACTCAATGGCGGAGAACACTTAGCCGGAGTGATTCTTAATGCCGTCAAGCAGCAATTCAAAATGGACAATAAAGGGGTTTTCGCCGATCTGGCAAAGAGACAGCTGGCTTGATTGTAATCCCTCACACTGCAACCCGATCAAAGGCCATTTCAGAATGCCTGAATATATGGCATAATATTCTTATTAATATTGGTACGATAATAATTATATGTACATGATATCCTCAACTTTAAACAAAGAGAGGGTTTTGGATATCGCTAAAAGTAGCAAACCCTATCAAAAGTAAAATATAATGTTCAAATCTTGTCCGGTTTTTACTGTCTGTGATTAAAGGAAGTCTATAAGCTCATCCTAAATTTGTTTTTTAGAAAAAAATTTTCAAAGTAACCAAATCATGTCACAAAATCCTCCTTTAATTTGTTCTATTGTTATAGAAATAAAAATCGTTCCACTAAAAGCCAAGTGTGTGTAACTGACGGATCATACACTTATACCTATCTTCGATATGGCTAAAATAAATATGAAAAATAATGGAGAGGCTGGTGAAGTGATTGAGAAGAGTGCTTATTCTGTTTATACTCATTGCATTATTATTCTATTCGGGTTGTAATAGCACTCCTGTCGAACAACAGGTTTCAACTGATCAAACTGTTAATCAGGCGGCGATCCGAACATTTAGCAACGAATTTATTTTGGAGAACAAAAGTATTCCCGAACTTAAGGATCAATCTTTCAATTACATAACGAAAGAATTTAATGGTATCCAGGGAGTGATTTGGAATCCTATATGTTTCCTGGACAATGATCGGTTTCTTTATTTGGTTACCAATATGGATTATACGGATCCGTGGGTCTATTGCTATAACCTTAAAACGAATAAAGCGGATAAACTCTATCCATCCGAGGGCGGTTTTCAAAATGTATTTATTCAAAATAGCGATAGCTTTTCAATGGTGGACAGTACCGCTCTAGTGTCAGTAGAAAAAAATCAGGTTAAAAATAAGACTCTATTTGAAGATTGGAAACAGAAATACAAACAATATGAATCCTGTGATGTCATTGCCAATCCCCGAACCGGAAAAGTTGTTCTCGTGGACAATCATACAAAAAAATGTACATTAACTGATTTGAATCTGCAAAAGGCAGTGGAGCTGCCTTTAACGGGAGTGTATAGTGCCTGCTGGATCGATGACAACAACATCATCCTGGGAGCCTTTGATCATTTTAAGGAGCGTCAGGGCAGTGCTGTCATTACATATAATATTAAAAACGAAACGACAACAAAAACCTATCTTGGGGAGCGGTTTTTTGTTGGCCCCAGCCGAGACTCCGATGAGTATTGCGGATTTGCGTATTTAGATGATGACCGCGGCCCTCTGAATACTTTTGGGGTGATCGATTATACCAGGAATAAAATAATTTTTCTGGATTTTCAAAATACATCTGATATCAAATTTCAAAGTCATTGGGTCATTACGGCAACAACTGAGAAGCCAATCGATTGGGAAGCGTGGGAAAAGACGACTGAGGGAACGGTACAATTGTGCGTTTATGATGTAGCCGCCAATTCCTATATTATCAGGGACAAGGCTTTACCCCGTCAGGCAGGAATGATCATTTCACCAGACGGCAGGACAATCGTTTATAAAACCTTTGAGAAAAATTATATCAACTGGGAGAAATAATACTATCTTATGATTTAATGATATAGTCAGCCGGACCGGATGATCTTGAGTGGTTGAAGTCGGCAGCTCTTCTTTAGGATATAGATGAAGTATTTTTTGTGTCCAAAGACAGAAATGAATTTTATTTTCAAAATTTGCGCAGGTAATCTGTTTTTAGAGGAATGTGAGAATTGAAAGAGTTTTTAAATCAATGCAGGAAAAGTAACGCCAAAAAAAATCTTAATTCTGAGATAGTAAACACTTTATTGATTTTAATTCTTGGAATTGCCTTAGGGATATTTGCAAAAATCATTGATAACATATCGATAAATGATGAGATTTTATGGCAAAGAATACTTGAAGAAATATCGTTAAGAAATGTACTGTCAAGCTTATCGGGATGGGCATTTCTCGCTCTGATTATTGCTGTTTACAGTAAACGAGCAGGGAGAGCGAGTATAAATGTATTTGGTTTTTTCACAGGTATGTTAATCGGGTATTATTACATTACAATAAACAGTATCTGGATTCTTCCCGAGGACAACTATGCTTTATTGGGGTATCATTACATTAATTACTCCTGTGGCAGCCTTTTTTACTTGGTATTCCAAAGGGGAGGGAATATTTTCCATTCTTTGCTCGGCAATAATCCTAAGTATCTTTTTTGATCAGGCTTTTTCTTTCGGGATCTGGTATATCAATGTTTCTTATTATACAGAATTGATTATTCTGTTTTTATCAATCGCACTGTTATATAGGGACAAAAAGCAGATAAGTTTTTCACTAATTGGAGCGCTGGTTATCGCACCTTTTGTTCAGTTTTGCTCATCATTTATTTTTGGTGAATTGTAAGAATGCATAGGCATTTTTGATGGATTCCCGTTGGTTTAATAAAAATCATCGCTATGCGGCTGCTGGTCATGAACATGGAGCAGAGACTCCGGATTCTTATACTCAATTTCATCGAAGGGTATTTCAGACTGTTCAGACTTGCTTGATTGATCAAGTTTTAATCTGTTCAGCAATCCCTAAGTATCGAAGATGAACTGCGCCAGATTTCAGGTTAAGGGAGTAACTGACTATGCGCGACAACAAAAAATTTTGGGACCGGTATTCCGGGCTGTATGATTTCCAGATTAACCGGTTTAATAAAGCGGCATACGAAGAAATGTACAATTTGATGTCGGAAGTGCTGAAAGCTGATATGCGGGTTTTGGAGGTCGCCACCGGAACCGGTTTAATCGCGCTTGGCATAGCCAAATTTGTCCGGCAAGTTGAGGCGACGGACTTTTCCCCTAAGATGATTGAAACCGCAAAAAAGAAAATTGTTCCGTCAAATGTGAAATTTTCTATCGAAGATGCTACAGCCTTATCCTTTGCGCATGACTCGTTTGATGCGGTCATCATTTCCAATGCGTTGCATATTATGCCGGACCCTGAAGCGGCGCTGGGGAGTATCCGCAGGGTACTGAAACCTGGTGGATTACTGATCGCACCGACCTTTGCACATGGGCACCTAAAAAACTCCACCTGGAATCTGAACGCCAAAATACTGAAACTCATCGGGTTTGAAACTTACTCGAAGTGGACACCGGAGGAATATACCCGGTTTATTGAGAAAAATGGTTTTTCTGTTGGCCGGCGGAAAGGATTAAGAGCCGCATTTCCGCTTGTCTATCTTGAGGCGACTAAAGTCTGTCAATCTTGATGGAATGAGGATACTTTACGCCATGATATACCCGGCCAAGGAAAGCCCTTATTTTGGTTCGCGGGCCGGCAGAAGTCGCAAGCTCATCCCAGCCAAACCTAAGATCTTCCGCTATTTAAGTTACAAGTGGCAATAAATCATAGAAGTTTGTCTTAATAAAGTAATCCTCAAGGCTCAGCTTTCGCCTCTGGGGTTCATTATATAGGCCGGTAACACGGTATACGAAACCTAGATAACTGGTTATACGCTTTTACTCAAAACTCCATTTTCCATACTATATACATAATCACATATCTCGTTTATATCTTCACTGTTATGACTTGCTAATAGAATTGTAACAGATTTAGATTTAAGTTCTAAAAGAAGTTCTCTAATTTTCTTTACACCTTCTGAGTCAAGACCATTCATTGGTTCATCAAGTATTAATAGTTTAGGTTCTTCCATAAGCGCTTGTGCAATACCTAATCTTTGTTTCATACCTAAAGAGTATTTTCTTACTGGTTTTTTATTGTTAGGATCTAATCCAACTAAAGCAATGGTTTCATTTATTTTTTCATCGCTTATTGTATTATTTATACTAGCTAGTATCTTTAAGTTTTTGAAAGCAGAATATTGAAGTAGGAACCCTGGGTTTTCAATGATTATGCCTGTGCTATCAGGGAAGCTGCCATTCTTAATAGGCTTATCAAATACCTTTATTTCACCTTCAGTTATGTTAATTAAGCCACAAACAGCTTTAAAAAGCATACTCTTACCAGAGCCATTTCTACCAACTATTCCATATGCCTTACCACTTTCAAGACCTAAACTAACGTTATTAAGTACCTTTGTGCCTTTTATATCTTTTGTTAAGTTGGAAATTTCTACAACTTTTATATTCTCCATATTTATTTACCTCCAATATTTAATTAATGTAGTATTTGAAATAAATCTCTTTTAACTATAATTCTATTGATAAAAATTAAATTTACAATTATTATAAGGGCTAAAAATAGGAATGACCATTGATAACTGAAATTAGAAATTATATGTTTTGACAGTATTCCTTGATTGAAAGGAAGGTATTTATCAATTTTAAGAATATCTCCAAGTGTAATCGATAAAAAAAGTGTCATTATTAGAACTAAAAATGATTGATTGTGTTTTCTGCTAACTAAACTAATAAAAATATATAAAGTTATCAAGTAATAACTTGAGAGTGATAGTAACCCAATAATTTTAAAAATTTCACTTATTCCATTTAAATTAAAGTTTATATTAATTACGCTAGCACATATAAACATAATAGAAGTTCCAAAAATAAAATATATAATGCAAACTGAAAAAGAAGTAATTTGTAAGCAGATATGCCAATATATTTTATTTCCGAGCCTTGGTAACGTATAAATGCTTCTTCTATCAAGTTCTTTGAAAAAGAAATTACCGATTATATAGATTAAAAAGAATTGATAAAGCCCCCATGTAAATACTTCAATAAGGTTATCATTATTAGATGGCCCACGAAATATTATATTAATAATTTCACTAAAACTATGACCATCACTGATGGAATTAAATTTTACTACAAATATATAAATAAAAATAATAACTGTGCAACATAAACTACCTATTGAAAAAACTGAGCGCAAGTTATTTTTTATGATCCTTAAATATCTTTTCATAACTATTCCCCATAACTACAATCTTTCTTCTTTGTTAATTTATTTCCTATGATATATATTAATACGATTAAGATGAACCAATAAGCTAGTTTTGATATTATATAAGTACCATTAGTAACTTCATTTACTCTAGAGTTCATTATATAAATATTATTGGTGAATGAAAACCTTGATAGATTTCCAGCATCAAAGGCCATGCTTAAAGCATTTAATATAATTACTAATGCAAAAGAGACTGCCCTTTTCTTGAAAATAATATTACATACAATAAAAAACATAGATATGAAAAACAGGTATAACATAGTAAGAAAACTAGTTATCAATACAAGTAATATAGGAGTTATTTCTTGTGTGATCAGCTTAATAACTTCGTTATCATACGACAAATTCACTTTACCGGTCATTGTATAAAAGAAATATGGACTCCATGAGTTAACAAAGCTCATAAAACTTCCCATTATGATACATATAATATTTATAAAAACAACAATTCCTATAGAAAAAACAAATGCAGATAATACATTTGCTCTATAAACTTCTTGCTTTGAACTAAATCTAGTATTTAAGTAATTATAAAAATTTTTTTTATCAAAAATATTGTATATAATAACCAGAAAAAACAAATCTATACTATAGAACAATGATAGATATGAAAAATTATTAATAATAAAGTCATAAATATTATATTTATGACTACTAGAAATTAAGTTTAATAGCAAAGAGAATTGATAAATAACTAATAAAGCAGAAAATATAAATAGTTTGGTTGTTGAAATTTTGAATTGTAGATAATTACAAATTCTTTTCATTTTTTACTATCACTCCTGAATAAAATAAGCCAAACCCCAATATCATTAATAATATTAGATAAATAAATACATGAGATGTACTTACTATTCGATTTAAAGCATAAACTTGTGCCAAATTAAAATTAAAAACTCTATTTATTCCCAATATTTCTACCAATGTCCCACAAAGCATATAATAAAAAAACGGAATTATTAAAACTAAATATCTATTTTTTATCCAAGCTGAAAGCCCCATTGCTAATGCTGCAATAACCATATAACATAAACCAGTAATTAAAATACATATAAGACCATATCCTAATTTATTTGAATAAAATAAACTACTAAACGGTCCCCCTACTGTTACTATATTAGATATTCTATTTCCAATTCCATATGTAGAAATCAAAAATATAAGCATCATAAAACTTGCTGCACTTCCTACTAATGCACTAGAAAGGGCATTTACTATAAATTTTATCCAAACATATTTTTTTATGGACATTCTTGAATATATAAACTTTGCAAATCCAGTTTCTTTTTCTAATAGGTATGAATCTGAATGGATAATTGTTGCTAATAAGGGAAATATTACAACGAGAAATGCAGCCGGTGAAGTACTCCTTATTCTTGTAAAAACATCAATTGCATCAAAATGTTCTTTTGATTCTTTAATCCCATAATGAGGAAAATTGATAAACACTAATAATGGTATAATTAATGCTACTAATGCAATCAAAAAAGAAATCAGAGCATTTTTCCCAAATAAAGCTCTTTTCATTTCGTTTTTAATATAATGTTTCACGTTAAAACCTATCCCTTCATAGCTTGCTTATATAATTAGTGAACCGTCTCTGGTTTGATGGACAAGAAACTGAGATAATATTTTTTTGGAGGTGTCCATTTTTAGTGACAAGGGTAAACGGTATAATCAAGAATTTAAGTTGTAAATAGTCAAAATGATTGTAGAAAAGGGGGCGAAGTGTCCCTAGTGCTTCTGCTGACGTGGGATATCTGAGCAAACCCTATATCGATGGGTAAATCAATATCGAAGAGATTTAAAAGATGCACCGGGTAGTAGAAAACTGTAACCTTCCGACGAAGAAATTCGTCAAATAAAACGCTGTTCCCTCGGAGAGGAAGATGCCATTCTAAAAAGGCAACGGTATCTTCATAAACTACCGGAAGTAAGATTTCCAGTTCATTGATGAATGGCTTCAAGTTCCGGATGGAGAAGATGTGCCAAGTTCTTAAGGTTTCGAGGGTATTTTATGCATGAGTGCAATAGGTCAAAAATTAAACGTCAAGAAGATGAAGATAGGCTTGCGGCAGAGCCCCAAGAAGGTAAGGAATTCAATGAATTAATCGGAAGTCACAGTTTTGCCTGTCTATTTTATCGGGGACAGCTCATTGCTTATCTAAGCTGATGTTACAATCTTTAGTTAATAATTATAATAATGACTCAACTAGCAACCAAAGCAAGTTGAGCCACTATTAACCTATATCAATACATAATTCATTTATGCCTAAGTTTGCTAGAGCTGTATTGATGCTATTATATTCACAATATATCTTATGGATAAATCTTTCCTTCTACATTACACGCATGCCATGTCGAGGAATCTGTTTTCATTGTAGCACCAATCGATTGATTTTTCAGAGTGGTTTCTGATACAATATAGTCAGCTCTTGTATTACCAGTTCCTGCAAAATTTGCTATTTCAGAAACTCTTGATCCATTGTGAGTCATCCAAAAATCTATGCCTGAACCGGCCCAACCTAAATATGAAACGTAGTTCTCCGCATAGCTGTCAGTATTAGTCTTAACTACAACTCCAGTGTTAAGAGAACCAGTGGCTGGCAACTTAAAATTATATTTGATAGCTTCCTGTGCAAGAGTACCTGCAAAAGCAACTTGTCCCATTAAAGAAATTGCCAATGCTGCAAATACGGTAAGACCTATTTTTTTCATTTTATTCATTTTTTTCCTCCCTACATAGATTTGATTTTCCTTGGTTTTTCTCTTGTTTTTATAGAATTGCTAATTTGCCAAAAGAATTTTGAAAAAATTTCCTCCTTCTTCTAAATCTCCCTTCACAAATATCCCCAGCAGGTGTACTATAAAAACACCTACAATTTTGTGTAGGGGCAAACGCTTTCAGATCATTTGGTACTTTGCCGGTATAGATGATCTGGGGGCGTCTTTATTTAAATGCGGTAGCATTTAAATACAATAGTAGAGATAAAGATTTCACATATCAGTTTCTAAATTAAACTTTTTTGGATGTTTATGCAAATAGATTTCCACCAATTTAGACCTCATTTGGGATATTAAACCTTATATCTAATAATTATTTTACTATAATCAAAATACTTTTGCACCGAAAAAATGTTGCAGGATACCACAATTATTTTTGCGGTAAACTACAATCGTATATGTAAGCGCTGCATTTAAAAAGAGCCTCGCGGCTCTTGAATATTTTTTCGTAATCTATATCAGGTCCTCATTTGGAATAACCCCCAGTCTTCTAGCTTCAAATATCGCTTCTGATCTTGAGCGAACATTCAATTTCCCAAAAATCCTAGTCAAATTATATTCAACAACACGCTGACTTATTAACAAATAATCCGCAATTTCCTTATTGCTCTTACCTCTGGCAACTTCTTTAAGAATCGATAGCTCCTTTTCATCGAACGATACTCCTTTTTCGTTATTTCCCGATGCTTTAATCTGTAAATCTTGACGCCTTAGTTGACGTAACAGGGATACGGGGATAACCGTTTCACCACGCAAAGCACATCGAATCGCAGTGACAAGTTGCTCTCTGGAAGCAGTCTTACTGATAAATCCTGAGGCTTGTGCTTCTACTAATATATTAAAGTAAGGTGTAATCTCATATCCTGTATAAATGATTATGGGCGTATTCGAATCGATTTCAGTAACTCTACGAGTTAATTCTAATCCATTGATCTCGGGCAAGTTCAAATCAAACATCAGCACATCAAAAGTCTGACTTTTCAATATCGCTAGGGCTTCCGAACTTGAAGTGACAATCGTTACTTTCATATCTTCTTGTTCAATCATGCTTTTGGTACCTTCACCGACAGAAGGATGATCATCGACTAATAATATGTGAATCATCTTTATCTTTCCTCTCTAAATCACTTGTTCTGTTGCCACGAAATTCGTGTCAAGATCCATCCATATTGAAACTTCAAAGCTTTCACCTAAAGTTGAATAAATACGTGTCTCGCCTCCAAGGCTCGAAACTCGCTCTTTGATTCCGGATAAGCCCATATGATTAGATGTGAATTCCATGGATTGGAGATCCATACCAATACCGTTATCGTGGTAATTTAACGCTAATAGACCATTACTATTATCTAATGTAATATTAATTTCTGTTGCTTTTGAATGTTTTGCTGCATTTGCCAGGAGCTCTTGTACAATTCGATAAATAGCCAGTATATGTTCATAATCTAAATCCAAGCTAAAATCCGTGGCATTGAAATTCACAACATAATCCGTTCGCAACTGAGCATCAGCGATTAAATTCCTTATCGCATCTACGATCCTTGACTCATTTAGTAAAGATGGAAATAGATCATTGCACGTGATCCGAATTTCATGGGTTACATCAAGCAGCCCTTCGGCGATCTTATTTAATTCTTCCCTTAGATCTATAGGTAATCGATCATCCGACGATATTATTTGTAGTTTGCGATACCACAATATTTGCTCTTGAAGTACAGAATCGTGCAGGTCTGATGCAAGTCGGCGTCTTTCCTTTTCCGATAAGCTAAAGAGAAGGCGGGAAACCCAAGGACGTGCAGTGTCTTTTTGGCTGACCGCCTCCTCTAATTTATCGATTAAACCCTCAATCATATGTAGGTTTTCATAAACAACGCTAACATAAAAAGAGATGGTTTTAAGCCATACCCTTTCGTCTTGGTTATAATGGGTTCTATTTATTTTTCCTCTAATCCATAGAAAGTGATATTTGTTCTTCTCTTGACTGACTGTTAGTAAGACCCCATTGTCTATATCTATCAAATCTCCTACCGAAATTAAGTGGACATTGTTTTCTAACCATTCAAGGATAGTTAGTTTTGGCACATCCTGAGTTCCTGTTTTTATTAATAATGAGTAGTCCGAGTCCGTTAAATCCAGTTCCAATAAGGAAATAGATTTGACGGATAAAACTTCTCTTACTTCCGTTATTAATTGTTCTTCTAAATCGGATACTTTCATTACCTTAGTAATATTCTGAGAAAATCGATTTAAACTCGCTTGAAAGTTAAATTTTTCTCTAAATAGTTTAGAACGAAGGCTCAAATCAAGTTCTTCTTTGGCATAAAGAAAGGCTATAATTCCAATATAAGTTACAATACCAACCTGAACTCTCTGGACAAACGTAAATCTCTTGGCAAGGTAGAATAAGAACCAAAGGTAACCTGAAGTGGGTATGAGGCTTATAATGCAATAATACCGTATCCGATTAATGATAAAGTCAATATCGAATAGACTGTTTGCAGTGATTAAATAGAAAAATACAATGGGAATAAAAACTATAAAAACTGCCCCTAAAGCTCCAGGTATAAGTTCTATACCAAAAACAAGGCTCGGGAGACCAACTAAGAAGATAAATGGAAAAAAAGCAAGTATTACACCGACAATAATGATGGCAAAAACCGATCCATGTATAGTATTCCTATAACGAATGTAACGGGTTGTTAAGATGTGAAGACAAAGGAACGTCTCTATTATAAAGTTAGCAAGGAAACAATACCTAATATCTAATAAATATAAACCGAAGATTTGAAAAAACAAGTTAATACTAAAAAGCAACCCATTACCTATGTAAAATATATACAAATATTTTCTATTATATAAAATGAATCCATATCTTTTAAAATAAGCAATTAAAAATTCCACAAATAAAAGGGGTATTAATGAGAATGTAATCCTATTGATGGATATTCCCACAATGTCCATTCTTGAGGATGCTCCAGCACTAATATAACTTAATCCAATAGTAAGGAAAAAAAGAATAAGTATACGTGAGGATTCATCATTACCTTTTTTAAGATACAGGAAAAAAGAAAAGGAGGACAATATACCAAACAAAAATAATGGTATTACTATATCATACTGAACTTGCTTAGGAGTCATATTATTTGACACATTAAATACCATAGATTCATGGTTTTTACTTATAACTAATGTTTTTGCTCGTTCAATAGCATTATACTGTAATACGGTTGGATAATTACTTGGTTGGATTTCATCAATTAATGAAACAATATCTCCAGTTTTGATGCCATGCTGTTCTGCCCATCCTAGTTTATCCACATTAGTTATCTGCCATATACCTGTTTGATTCTTTTTGACACATATCCCAATATATGGGATATTTATTATTACCGACAGCAAGTAGTAAAGCGAAAATAGTATCATTGCAGAAGCTGAGAACGCAAAAACCCTTTTCAAGTCTCCCATTGTAAAATTCCTTCCTAAAAAAGAGTCAGGAGCTATCCTGACTCTTCGTGAAATCATTTATTTACCAATACAATAATGGTGAGATAACATCTGGACTTTGGAGAACATCCAGGACTGCCTTTTGTTCTACTTTCGTTAAGCCGATTAAGTTTAGTTTACCCTCAATTAATTTTTCTTTTTCATCAGGATTTTGTACTAGATATTCAACGACCTTTTGTAACAATACTTTTTCCCCCTTTGTAAATTTATCCAAATAATAACACAAAATTTACGTTTTAACACCGTAAATATAATGCAGCTTACCGCAATTATTTTGCGGTAAACCGCAACTATTTAAAAGTAGTGTAATAATTTATTTTTCCATTCTTTTTGGACACTCATTTTATCGATCAGCTCAATCGCCTGAAGCTGATTTATCCTAATAATGATTTGAGCATATTCAAGAACACCTGATTTCCTAATTATCTCTTCAAGTTCTGCACGATCGTTTAGTAATTCTTTTTTTATAGTCTTTCCGTCAAAATAGTCCCTGACAAACTGATACTGGGGTTGTTGTAAATTTAGCAAATACAAAGTAAGGAGAGTTTTTCTTTTATTAAGCAGATCATTTTTGGGGTCCAATCGAAAGATATCATTGATATCGTTTTTAATTTGAGCGATAATTCCTAAATGCTCTGCATATTTGTTCACAACATCATGATGATTTTCACTTGCTAAAGCCGTTCCTACGAGACATGCAGAAGCCATGAGAGAGCCTGACTTTGATCTTACCATTTCAATATAATCCTTCTCAGATTCAATCAAATTCAAAAGATCAATATGTTGTCCATTAATTGCTTTTATTACACACGAATTGAGGTAATTGGTCCCCATTGCTTTTTTATTTGGTTCAAATGAAGTATGTTCTAGACTTTTTGTACTTAGCATTAATAGACCCGTAGCTATGTTCATAACTATTGCATGATCAATATTATTCCAGGGTACAGAAAAATTGTCATTATCCTGCAAATCGTCAAATATATCCAGTGAAAGAATCATTAGCTCCACCGCAGCTGCGGCTCGAAAAATATCTGTTGACTGACCATCAAACATCTGATAATGCAAAATAACAAGCTGACCGAAAGGAAAGTGACCTTCCATTTTGTATCTAACGAATTCTGACATATACTTTTTAAGTTCTTGAGTTGGGAAATAGTCATGTATTAACTGTAGCATCATTTGTTCGATCATGGCCCAATTATCTTGCAAAAAAGCTACCTCCTAATTCTCGCAAAAGTGAAAATAACCAAGCGCAAGCAGTATTACAATGGATTAATATCCGATTAGCTTTGACAGCCTTTTAAGGATTTGGCTATTTTTCAACACAACCTACTATATCCTTACAGATCAAGTGCGCAGTTTATATTCAGAGATGCTGATACGAACTATTCTTGTACAAATTTAAAATATGGACTCGAAAAGAAAGCTACATTAAAGCTGTTGGTATAGGACTTTCTTTGGGCGTAGAGACCTTCTCAGTATTGGAAGATACCATGGAAAATCAGAAAACCCATGAAACTTAGCATATCAGATCCGTGGATTTACAGGCTAGGTGTCAGGTGGCCGTGTGTACTTCCAAACCCTTTGAATGGGTCCGCATGATAACCTGAATGCTTGCCTGAGCCGGATTGTTATTTGAGGTGATATGAGATTAGGTTATACCCTTCCCGTTATTGCGTTTCTGAGATGCTGCGAAGGAAGTGTTTTTGCAGAAATCCCGCAGCTTCCATGTGATTGATAACCTTTAAGATATATTCTTTATCAATATCAGGCCATTGGAAACCAACCTGACATAAATACTGCAGAGTTGCGGACGAATCAATCTCCAGGTTAGAATCAAAGCCAATCGTGCCGCCAGCATTGAGCGTAGAAATAATACCGCTCAGAATCTCCTTGCCATGGCTAGTCACAGAAAAAGATGTTAACAGATCAGCAAACGAGCTGCGCGGCAAAACCTTGATCTTGATTCCGCTGGTTTTTAAGAATTGAAGCATTTGATTTACCCCAATCATTCGGTGATTAAAGAGATGATAAACCGGGACAGCCTCCTTAATTGCCTGCAATTTCACGATAGCTTTCGCACAATAATCTACCGGGGTAAATTCCAAAGACTTTTTAAGATAATCCTCCGGTACGGATTCCAATAAGAAAATGGCTTTTAAGTGCCGGTAAAAGGCATTTTGTTGGATGTTTATCTGGAACTGACCGTCAGTATGTCTCCCAGTCAATACCCCTACCCGAAAAATAGTGGCATTCAGTCCATTTTCAGCAGCTTTTAAAATGAGATTTTCCGCCTCAAATTTAGACCTGACATAAACATTGGCTTGATAATCCTGCCCGATATAAAAGTCCCATTCGGTAAACTTTTGGTTTAGATGATCATAATTCCTATAGTTGCCAGCCACACTGATTGTCGAGATGTGGTTCAGCTTCTTGGCGTGATTCAAGCAAAATTTCATCACCTCCTCAGTTCCTTTTACATTGACTCGAAAATAGGAATCATAATCACCGTAGTGATTCACCAATGCCGCCGAATGAATCACTCTGTCAATGTTTTTGATCAAATCACTATAGGCCTTCCCCGAGAGCCCAAAGTTCTCAAGGCCAACATCCCCATAGACGACGATGAGTTTGCCAGGCAAGCGTTTCCGAGAGAAAGCCGGAAAGTAATAATCCAGCAGCCGATACAGTTTCTTCTCCGATTCTTCACCGCGAATTAAGCAGTAAATGGTCTCGCCGGTCGTAGAAAGCAGCTCATAGAGGATATGCATTCCTAAAAACCCGGTTGCCCCTGTCAAGAGAATATTCCCAGTGTTCCTAGCGGACAAGTTCGATTCAAAGCCCGACGGTTTGGGAAATATTTGCTCGGTTATCTGTCCAAATACAGGAGCAGAAGGATAACCTGTCATTTTTTCTGAAAGCTTTCGGATCGTTGGGAAATCATAGAAATCCTGGGCGGAAAACCCCCAATCATTTGGATAAAGGCCGGATAGGACCTCTAATACGGACAGGGAATCGCCGCCCAGCGCCAAAAAATCATCGTCGATTCCCACTTGCGTTATTTTCAGCGCCTCCTGCCAGAGAAAGGCCAGTTTCCATTCCAATTCATTCCGCGGGGGAACATAGGCAGGCTTGGGTTCGATTGCAAGATCCGGTTCGGGCAACGCTTTTCGATCAAGCTTTCCGTTTGAATTCAGGGGAAAGCGGTCAAGGATAAGAAAATGCGCCGGAATCATATAAGTGGGAAGAGACTTTGCCAAATGCTCCTTTAAATCAGAGCTTGACGGGCAATTTTGACCATGTTTGGTGACGTAGGCGTAAAGGGACTTTTTATGATGACGGTCTTCGTTGCATAAGACAATGGCTTCTTTCACCTTTTCATGCTGTTGCAAGGCACTTTCGATTTCCCCCAGCTCAATCCTCAGCCCTCTTATTTTCACTTGACGATCGTTGCGGCCCAGGTATTCGATTTCGCCATTGTTCAGCCAGCGGGCCAGATCCCCCGTCTTATACATTTTACGGCCGGGAATAAAAGGATGCGCAATGAACCTTTCTCCGGTTAATTCCTCGTTGTTGAGATATCCCCGTGCCACCCCGTCGCCGCTGATAAAAATTTCTCCCGTTACTCCGATCGGAACGGGTTTCAGACTTTCGTCCAAAATGTAGATTTGGGTATTGCCTATAGGTCTGCCAATGCTGATGGATTCCTGTTCATTGAGGTATTTCACAGTCACATAAATCGTCGTTTCCGTTGGTCCGTAACCGTTGAAGATTTGGGCCTGCGTGACTTTTTTCAGTTCGCTTAACAGGTGTTCCGGAAAACACTCTCCGCCAAGAACAATTGTTGTCAGAGAACCCAGCTTATTTGCATTTGGGTCATGAAGGATTAATTTCATAAGGGAAGGGGTTGTCTGCAGAAAATCAACTTGGTATGTTGTGATGAGATTAAGCAGCAAATAAGGAACAGCAGCTTCTTGCCGGTTCGCCAGGATAATACGCATTCCTTTGACCAGGGGCAAAATTGTTTCGACAAAGAAAATATCAAACGAAAATGAAGTAATCGCTAAAACCGTCCCATCGGAACAGTTTATTGCTCTTGCAAAAGAATGGATCAGATTGTTTAAACTCCGGTGTTCGATCATTACCCCTTTGGGCGTCCCGGTTGAGCCGGAGGTATAAATGATATAGGCCAGATCAGCCGGCTCCGGTCCATCATCCAGCTTCGCTATGTCTTCTTTGAATAGTTCCTGGCCGTGAAGGTTAAAGACAGGCGAGTTCAAGATCAGGTCAGGATTATTGCTGGTATAGGTCAATACCAGCTGGCAATGACTATTCTCCAGCATGTAATTGATTCTATCCGGCGGATAAACCGGATCAACCGGCACGTAGGCCCCTCCGGCCTTCAAAACAGCCAGGATAGCGACAAGCATCTCAACAGATCGCTCCATGACCAGACCAATGATCGCGCCTTTTTCTACTCCCTGGGCCCGTAATGCCCCGGCCAGTTGATTGGACCGCCGGTCCAGTTCCAAGTAAGTTACCGCCCTATTCTCAAAAATCACCGCGATTTTTTCAGGGGTTAACCGCACTTGCTTTTCAAATAGAGTGACGATGGTTTCTTCCCTCGGGTAGTCCTGTTGGGTAGCGTTAAATTTCCAGAGCAAATCAGCTTCCTGCGCGGAAGACAACATCCTGACATCTGAAAGCGGCAAATGCGGATTGTCCATAGCATGACGAAGAAGCGTCACAAAGTATTCATGCAGCCGGTGAATATCAGGTTCCGAGAAGACACCGGTTAAATAATCATAGTCCATCGTGTAGTTTCCGCTGTCTTCACGGTCACTGATGTGGAGCGTCAGGGAATCAAGCTGCGCCCCATTGAATAGCCATTTTTGATCATAATTAATATTGCAGACGTCTAATTTAGCATTCTGAAAAGATAATGAAAGATCAAATAGCTTATCCTGTATGACATGGGCTTCACGAAGATCTTTCAATATCTGTTCCAAAGGGTATTTTTGATGTCTTAGCAATGTTCCCCATCTTTGGATAACCTTTTTAACCAAAGATAGAAAATCAAGATCATTCTTCAATTCGATACGAAAAGGAATCGTACTGATGAACATCCCCATCGTATTCTTTTCTTTTATCCCGCTGCGGTTAAGGACGGGAGTCCCGATAACGAGATCTTTCGTAGAAGTCAATTTCCAAATCATGATTGCTAAGATGGAATAAAAAATACAAAAGGGGGAGACGTTTTCCGCACTGCTGAATTCTTTTACCATAGAGGTCAGGTCCCCCGGCAAAATAAAGGTTTTCCGTTCAGCAGCCGTAGGATTGGAAACGGCTTTATTACTGAAAATCGTGCATTCCGGGGAATCAGAAAATAATTCAGTCCAAAAGGCTCTGTGCTTTTGATATCTTTCCGAGCCATGAAATTTTATTTCAGTCTGAATATAATCTCGATAAGAAGGTCTTTTCGCACACCCGGCTTCTTCATTGTCCCGTAATTTACAGTAGTTCTGCAGGACTTGACTAGCCAGATCCGTTATACTCCAGGCATCAGTCACGATGTGATGAACCTTACCGAAAAAAGCGCCTTCGTGACTGCTCGTCCTGATCATCACAAAGTCATAGAGGTCAGAATCCAATAACTTAAACTGTTCACGGCTTCTTTTCTTTTCCCAACGACTTCGTTCTTCCCGGCCATTGGCATGGTTAAAATCCAGAAACTCAAATTGCTGCTCCAGATATTCGGCAAAATACTGCTGAGGCTCTTTGCCCTTTTCCACGAGACGTATGCGCAGCGCATCATTATTCTGAATGACAAGATTGATCGCTTGATTTAACAAAAGGTAATCGACACATTCTTTGAGGTCTACAATAAAAGAGAGATTGACAAAGGTTGTAGCAGGATGAAACTTCTCAATCAGCCAAATGGATTTTTGAGCATTGGTAAGAGGATATAACGTCATCTTGGACACCATAAACATCCCCCGATCGCAGTTGATTTGTGGGTTAGGGCGATAGGCTGATCAACCCTGACTTTTATAAACGCATCAAAATAGTGATATTCCCCCTTTCTTGCTTTCTTGAGGCAAAGGAATACTCTTTTCGCGGATTGGCCGCAGAGAAACAGCAATGAAACCGGATTGGTCTTTTGTTCAATCTGAAGGCCTATGCCTGAATACACTCTATTTGAATCTCTTCCTCCAAGATTTGTTCTAATTTAACTAAATCCACGGGCTTGGCCACGTGCAGATCAAAGCCGGCTTCTTTGGAGCGTTCCATATCCTCCGGCTGGGCGTATCCCGATAAGGCGATCAGATAGACGTCTTTCAAGCGCTCATCCCTCCGTAAATTGCGTGCCACTTCATATCCGTTCATACCGGGCAACCCGATATCGCAAAATATTACATCAGGCTGAAATTCTTTTGCCCTGGCTAATCCCTTGATTCCATTCGGAGCGGAAATAACTTCATGGCCTAAGTGACCCAGCAGGGAACACAGAATCTCCGCCACATCCGGAATATCGTCAATAATCAGGATCCGCCGTCTGCCGGAATTCTTCCTGCCTTTTTGTTGCGTAAAGCTTTTTTGAGGCTCTTGATTAACCTCCAGAGGAAGCTGGATGATAAACTGAGCTCCTTTTCCTAAACCATCGCTCTTGGCGAAAACTTTCCCGCCGTGTAATTCTACCATCCCTTTGACAATAGCCAAGCCCAGACCGATCCCTCCGCTGCTGTGGGCCAGAGTAAGATCTGCTTGGACAAACGGCAGGAACAAATCTTCCAACAACTCTTGCTTAATGCCCATCCCGTTGTCCTTAACCTGAATAATGGCTGCGGATTTGTCTTCATCTTTAGAAACGATAACCCGAACTTCCCCGCCTGTGTTTGTAAATTTCAGAGCGTTATACAACAGGTTTTCAATAATCTGTATCAGCCTGGCTGAATCAGCAAGGACGTATACCGGCTGAACATAATCTTCGACTTCCAGACTCAGTCCTTTTTCCGTAAACATTTGTTTATAGTTTTTCACTGTCCGCTGGACCAAGCTATTGAGCTCGACTAAGCCTGTATTAAGTTTGATCTTGTTCTGGGTGATGCGGGTTACTTCCAACAAGTCATCCACTAATCTGGAGAGCTGAATCGTCTGCCGTTCGAAGATCTCCATAGCCTGTGCCGCCTGCGGGGAGTCCGGGGCGGCAAGTTTAAAAAGAGAAAGACTCATCATCATTGAGGCTAAGGGGTTCCTCAGTTCATGGGACAGACTGCTGAGAAACCGGTTTTTCTGATAGTCTGCCTTTTTGAGATCTTCGACCAGGGCCAAAGCCCGCTGCTCACTGTGCTGAAGAGCTTTCTCCGCCATGAAGTCCTTTTTTTTCGCGTAATAAAAAAAGTAAGAGATAAACCAGGCTAAGATGATAACAATGGTGCTATTGAAATAATAACCGCGCAAGAGAAGGGGGTTAGTCTGTAATTGGCTTATTCCCACAATGAAGATGATATGAGTTGGAAGATAGATCCACAGGCTCCGTACCGGATGGTGGTAATTCACGATGGCAATCAGGTATGCCCCAAAGAGATAAAGCGTTATTTCCCCGTCAATCCGCTGATCGTTAACTGAAAATAATGCACAGATAATTGCAAGAATAAAATTAAATAGAAAAGCGAGCAGATGATCACGCCTGGTGAACGCGGAAGCTTGGGGCCTGAGTTTGAACCATGAAATACCAAAGAAAACAAGCATAAGTAATAATGTGGATAAATGCAAAAAGAAAAGTACCTTGTATTCATTGCCAACAGAATTGAGGCCATTCCGCATGATTGGCAGATCAAGAGTAAACAAAAGAATAATAATAAAAACGATAATGATTATGCTTAAATTACGAATTCTGTAATAATTGGTACGGATGAGTTCCTGACTAAACTCCTCCGTTTCTTCGGAAGTCAGTTTTCTGCCTTTTGTAAATATAGCCGTATTCACCTCCTCTCGCGAAACAGGTGCGGTAAATTCCAAGGCGCCCCTCAACATTTTGCGCGTGATGTTCATATTGATGACGATCAGAAGGTTTGCCTGAATCAGCATATTGCATCTGTCAGATATATTCAGCAACGCCAGGCCGCTACTTCGCCAGGCCGCGGCAGGGCTGGTTCATCCCCAATCCTGTCCTCATTATGGCATAAAATGCCTGACGAATTCGCGCGAAATCTGTCAAACATAAAAATACTTTTATAGAAATTAGAGGAAGACAAAAAAGTAAAATAAACCACATTCCTTTACGCCTTTTTGAACTTACCTGAAAGGTCAACCTCAGTTCAGCGCAAAACTGATTGAAGATAAACCTTGTAAAAAATAGATTCTTTTAAGCGTCGGCTGTATAATAAGATCATATTTAGAAAAATTTGCGGGAGAAATCATATTTGAATAAGTTAACAAGTAGTCTGTTATTATTGATAGGGATAATGATGATCTTTACGGCAGCATGCGGCAGCATAAAACAAAACGATTCATCGCCGGGTTCTCCGGTCAATGCCCAACAAAATTTTCCTGAAAACAATACAAATGAAACGAACGATGTTCTTCCTCCTTCTGAGAATGTTCATTCTATTAATGGAAGCCCCGCTTCTATAGAACCGCCCTATTTTGGGGTATGGGTCATTGATAGAGTGGTACCAACCAGCAATGTTACAGCTTTAACGACAGAAAAAGCTAATAGCTATATCGGGAAAAAGATTATCGTAAATGAAAAACAAATCGTCACAAACAAAGGAACCATAGAAAATCCGATATATAAGGAAAACATATTGACCGATGATGATTTTTACATGAATTGCAGAATCCATTTCAGCAGCTTGGAAGTTACCGATAATACAATAACCGAAATTGACGTCTCAAATTATCAGAATGAAACAGAAGACGGAATAGGGTCGAATTTAATTCTAACAAACGATGACCGATTGTATACGATTATCGGCGGGGCTTTGTTTAGATTAAGCAAATAGAGGACTATTTAAAAAAGGGCCGGGTATCTTAAGTGACTCCCGGCCCTTTTGGCATTTAAAAATTTGTTCTCACATAATCGGCATAAAGAATCCAAAGGCATCAGGACTCGAAAGTAATACCGGCAAAGAAGCCATCAAGCTGCTTTGCCGGTATTGAAAAGTTATAAATGTATTGAATTAAGAAATACAACCCTATCTCCAGCTTCTTTTAAGAGCATGGACTTGACATGAGTTTATACATTCTCCGCATTGAACGCATTCATTGTAGTTCCAGTTATTGTTTTTATCAATATCAAAATTGAATAGCATCGCCTCTTCAGCGGGGTCGAGCAAAGTACGTCGATGACTTAACGCTCAGTGAAAAAAGTACTAATAGTTTTCTGAAAATTTAATTGAGTAAAAAGGCTTTTAACAAGTTCTTCGAGAATCTTTGATATAATTATATCTATAATTGGAGGTTATATTAGACGAGAGTTTGAGGGGGTAGTCTAAAGCAAAAATTACCGAAATAACATTCGCGCGGATTATTGAAAGACTAATTAGTGAAGATCACCCCATAACTTTATCGTGTTGATAACTCGAATATTAAGAAGCATTGCACTTATAAGTTTAACAGAAGATTGATAAGGACATTATATTTTATTGAAAAGCTAAGAATTACATAAATGTTTCTTGAATAGCGATTGGGAGTCTACCATCTTTCTGTTATGATACATGTGTGAATAAATTAAAGAAAAACTTGCCTATTAAGATGCCCAAAGTCCATGTTGGGTATGGGGAACCTGAAGAAAAGGACGAGCATAAATGAAGAATTTTAAAGAAAAAGCAGACCTGATTTGGAAAGTAGCAGATCTACTTCGAGGTGATTACAAACAGTCAGACTATGGAAAAGTCATACTTCCAATGACTGTGCTTAGACGGCTAGATTGTGTACTCGAGCCAACCAAGCAGAAAGTTTTGGATTACTTGCCAAAAGTGGAGTCACTGAAAGAAAGTGCCAAAGATATAGCTCTCAATAAAATTGCGGGGTTTAACTTTCACAACAGAAGTCAATTAAATTTTGATAAATTAATTGCCGACCCCAATAATGTTTCTGTAAATCTTAGAAACTACATCAACGGTTTTTCCAGTAGTGCAAGGGAAATAATTGAATATTTCAACTTTGACGACCATATTGACCGTATGGATGATCCTAAAACTGATATCCTTTTTAGAGTACTTAAAGCATTTCAAGAGATTGGCCTGACTGATATGGACTCTATGGAAATGGGTTATGTGTTTGAAGATTTAATCAGAAGATTTGCTGAACAATCCAACGAAACAGCTGGGGAGCATTTTACGCCAAGAGAAGTCATTCGTTTGATGGTAAACTTGTTGTTCATAGAAGATAAAGATATTCTCACTCAAGAAGGTATTGTTAAGACACTATATGACCCTGCTTGCGGTACAGGAGGTATGCTTTCTGTAGGCGAACAGTATGTTAAAGAACTTAACCCTAAAGCGGAGCTAAAAGTATTCGGTCAGGAAATTAATCCTGAGTCTTATGCTATTTGTAAATCTGATATGTTGATTAAGGGGCAAAATCCCAGCAACATCAAGTTTGGTAACACTTTTACTGTTGATGGTCTGGAAGAAGAAAAGTTTGATTACATGCTTTCTAATCCTCCCTTTGGTGTGGACTGGAAAAAGGCTGAAAAAATAATTAAGGCTGAAGCGGACAACAAAGGCATGAATGGCCGCTTTGGTGCGGGTTTACCAAGAATTAATGATGGTTCTTTGCTTTTTTTACAACACATGATCTCTAAAATGAAATTAAGTGGCACACGAATTGGGATTGTATTCAATGGCTCACCACTGTTTACAGGAGCTGCTGAAAGTGGTGAAAGTAATATTAGAAAGTGGATTATTGAAAATGACTGGCTGGAAGCAGTTATTGCTTTACCCGACCAACTTTTCTATAACACAGGCATCAGTACTTACATCTGGATTATAAACAACAGCAAAAGTGAAGAACGCAAAGGTAAAGTACAGCTCATTAACGCCACAGGTGCAAAAGACGAAGAACTGACCAAAGAAGGCAAATTAGACTTTAATCGTTTTTGGCAAAAGATGGATAGAAGCCTGGGCGACAAGCGCAAGAAAATTGCTGAAAACGGCAACACCAAAGGTATCGGCTTTATTACCCAGCTTTACGGTAATTTTGAAGAAAATGAATTTGTTAAAATATACCCCAACGAATTTTTTGGCTATTGGCGAATTACCGTTGAACAGCCAATGAAAGAAAATAGCAAAGTGGTAAAAAGCAAAGGACAACCTAAACCGGATACTTCATTAAGAGATTATGAGAATATTCCTTTCTTAAAAAAGGGTTCCGATGGTAATCTTATCCCTCAAACCATTGAGGAATACTTTGAAACCGAAGTAAAACCACACCTTCTAGAAGCATGGATTGACCACAGTAAAACCAAAATTGGCTATGAAATTAACTTTACCAAGTATTTCTATGAGTTTAAGCCATTGAGAGCATTGGCAGATATTAAAGCTGATATTTTAGCTTTGGAAGAGAAGACTTTGGAAACGGAAAAAACGGTGCTAGAATCATGAAAAAATACAATTCATATAAAGACAGTGGTATTGAATGGATTGGAGAGATCCCGGGGCATTGGGAAGTTAAGAAATTCGGCTATATTTCCTATATGAAAGGAAGAATAGGTTGGCAAGGGCTGAAGCAAGCCGAATTTACAAGTAATCCTGAAGACCCATTCTTAATTACGGGTATGAATTTTCATGATGGGAAAATAAGATGGGATGAAGTATATCATATTCTAGAAGAAAGGTATAATGAAGCACCAGAAATTCAGTTGAAAGAATCAGATGTTTTATTCACAAAAGACGGAACCATCGGTAAATTGCTTTATGTAGATTCAATTCCATACCCACACAAGGCATCACTAAACAGTCATCTACTTGTACTACGCCCATTAAATAATTTTTATAACCCTCGCTTTATATATTATCAACTAAAAGGGCTTCCTTTTAAGCATCATGTTGAACTTACAAAAACAGGCACAACATTTTATGGAATAACTCAGGAGGCGATGGGACAATACAAAGCATTATTACCCTCCCTACCTGAACAAACCGCCATTGCTAACTACCTCGACCGCAAAACAGCAGAGATAGACGAACTGATTGCTGACAAAAAACGCCTGCTTGAACTCTACGAAGAGGAAAAAACCGCCATCATCAACCAGGCCGTTACCAAAGGCATTAATCCTGATGCACCTATGAAAGATTCAGGCATTGAATGGCTGGGAGAAATTCCGGAGCATTGGGAAGTTAAGAGGTTGAAATATGTAGCAAATATCGTGCTAGGTAAAATGTTAACAACGGAAGATAAAGGCGAGTACTACCTAAAACCATATTTGCGTGCTGCTAATTTAAATTGGCTCAGTGTTAATGTAGATGATGTAAAAGAAATGTGGTTTTCTGAAAGAGAGTTAAATAAGTATCGTTTGAATAGAAATGATCTTTTAGTAAGTGAAGGTGGAGAAGTTGGGAGAACTTGTATATGGAAAGAAGAGCTTGAAGAATGCTATATTCAAAATTCTGTTCATAAAGTTACACTGAATGATAATTCTGACTCAAATTATTTTTTGCAACTATTTTATTTGTATGGTAAAAAAGGAGCATTTGATTTAATTGTCAATAAAATAAGTATTGCTCATTTGACTGTAGAAAAACTAAAGGAAATTAAATTTATTACACCCCCTTTCGAAGAACAACAATCCATTGTCCACCATATAAAAACCGAATGTGCCAGTATAGATGCCAAAAAATTCAGAAATGAAAAATTGATAGAATTCTTAACCGAATACCGCACAGCTTTGATCAGCGAAGTGGTAACAGGAAAAATAAAGGTGGTGGACTAGATTATGACATTATGTACAGCATGGATACGACAAGCAAACGATACCGAAGAATTGATATTCGCTACTGATAGCTGCTTAACAGGTGGAGAAAAATGGAAGCACGGTATTAAACTGTTTGAACTACCAAGAAAAGATTGCCTGCTTAGCTTTGCAGGTAGTACCATGCGAGCATATCCCCTAGTCCTAAATCTTGTCTCGGCTATTCATTTTGACGATTATTTACAATCTCCATTTGCTAAACTTAATGAAGTATTGGTTTATATTTCTGATTTATTCACTGAATTAGTAAAAAAAATAATATCAGAAATACCGAATGAAGACATTAACGATTTAAGAGGTGGGGCTAAATTCCTTTTTGGTGGCTGGGATTGGGAGAAAGGTAGTTTTCGAGTATGGAAGCTTCATTATTCTTCAGAAGTGGAAGGTTTTATTTTTGATGAACTGAACGGTAATTTAAGTAAAAAAAGATTTTATACTTTTTTGGGAGATCCTTCTCCGGAAATAGGAGAAGAAGCCTTCAAAGCCTATAAAAAGATGGTTTATGATGAAGACAAGCAAGATGACCCCATTGATATGGAACCGCTAAAGATTCTTCGTGATTTTTCTTTAAATAAAGATATTCGTGAAGTAGATGGCAGCTTACAGATTGCAAAAATATACAAATCTAACCGTACAGAGTTTTTTGGAGTCTATTGGGCTTCAAGCAAAGGAAAGCCATGCTTTCAAGGCAGAGAGTACAACGAAGTCAATAAACCATTGGTGCGTTATTTCAATCCTGATACTTTTGAAATCATAGAATCAGACTTACCGGCAAGACTAGCCAATATTACCGAAGAAATATATCAAGATAATTGTGAGTTCATACAAGAATGCTTCGATGAATCAGGTTTTCTGAAAGATAGCTTATCGGAAAAAGCTAAACACGAGCTAAGATTGATTTTTAAAGACGTTGCTTATCGACAGTTTCTTTGCAGACTTGAAGCAGAGCAAAGGCTATTGGATGAAGGTGAAGAAGCATGAGCATAACAACAGAAAATACATTTGAAAGCGCATTAGTACAATCCCTTGTTGAACAGGGTGGTTACACAGAAGGAAATGCCCCCGATTATAGTCCTGAACTTGGTATGTTTAAATATGAAGTGATTAAGTTTTTACAGGAATCCCAACCAAAACGGTGGGATAAAATTTATTCCATTCACGGAGAGGATGCTAATAATCGCGTCATTCAAAGATTATACAAGGAACTGGACTTAAGAGGCAGTCTGGATGTGCTTCGCAATGGCTTTGTTGATTACGGTGTGCGTTTTCAAATGGCCTTTTTTCAGCCTGCTTCGGGTTTAAACCCTGATGCAATTGATCTGTACAATAAAAACAGCCTGAAAGTCTATCGTCAAATTTTTTATAGCACCAAAAATAAAAACAGTTTAGATGTATTGCTTTCGCTCAACGGTATTCCTGTAGCTACTTTTGAACTTAAAAATCAATTTACAGGTCAGGATGTGGGCAATGCTTTAAAACAATACGCCAGCACCAGAGATAACAGAGAAATTCTTTTTGCTTTCAGGAAAAGATCTTTAGTGCATTTTGCTGTTGACCAGGATGAAGTATTTATGACCACCAAACTTGATGGGAGTAAAACCTATTGGCTACCATTCAACAAAGGCGCAAACAGCGGTAAGGGCAATCCCTTAAATCCCAATGGATACCGCACGGCTTACTTGTGGGAAAATATTTTGCAAAAAGATAGTTGGATGGAAATAATTCAACGCTTTGTGCATTTGCAAACAGAAGAAATTGAAGTGGAAGGAAAAGTTTATAAAAAAGAGAAATTGATATTTCCACGATATCATCAATTAGATGCAGTTAGGAGGATAAGCGAAAAGGTATTGGAAGTAGGGACTGGTAAAAACTATCTGATTCAACACTCCGCAGGTTCGGGAAAGAGTAACTCTATTGCTTGGTTGGTTTATCGTTTATCGAGTTTGCACAACGCTACAGATGAACGGATTTTTGATTCTGTAATCGTTGTTACCGATAGAAAAGTTCTTGATCAACAGTTGCAAAACACTATTTATCAATTTGAACACAAAACAGGTGTAGTTCAAAAAATCGATAAAGACAGCTCGCAGTTAGCTTCTGCCTTGGGTTATGGGACGAACATCATCATTACTACTTTGCAAAAATTCCCTTTTGTAGTAGACAAGGTTGGAGAATTACCGGATAGAAAATATGCCGTAATTATCGATGAAGCCCACAGCTCTCAAGGTGGCGAAGCAAGTAAAAAACTAAAAGAAGTACTGGCTGAAAAATCATTGGAAAAAGCAGAAACAGAGGATACAGATGATTATAATGGTGATGATTTTGTAAGAGAGCAAATTGAAAGGACGGCCGCATCAAGGGGGCAACAGCCTAATATTTCATTTTTTGCCTTTACCGCAACACCGAAATATAAAACCCTGCAAGTCTTTGGAGATAAGGATTCCGAGGGCAAACCAAAGCCATTCCATTTGTATTCCATGCGTCAAGCCATAGAGGAAGGTTTTATTTTAGATGTATTGCATTATTACGTCACTTATGAACTCTACTTTAAATTGACTAAAGCAATAAAAGAAGATCCGAATCTAAATAAGAAAAGAGCTGCCAAAGCAATTGGTAAATTCGTTTCCCTGCATCCTCACAACTTAGCTCAGAAGACCGAAATCATAATAGAGCATTTCAGAGAAATTGTTTCCAAAAAAATAGGAGGCAAAGCCAAAGCCATGTTGGTTTGTGGGTCAAGGCTTCACGCCAAACGTTATTTTGAGGAATTTAATAGATATATAAAGACCAAAGGGTATGCAAACGAAATAAAAATTTTGGTAGCCTTTTCAGGTAAAGTGACTGATGACAACTATCCTGATGGAGTTTCTGAACCTCAAATGACAGGATATGGAGAAAAAGAACTTCCAGCCATTTTTGATAAAGACGAATATAGAATATTAATAGTTGCAGACAAGTATCAAACCGGTTTTGACCAGCCCTTACTTCATACTATGTACGTTGACAAAAAGCTATCAGGTGTAAAAGCCGTTCAGACCTTATCAAGGCTCAACAGAATACACCCCGGCAAAGAAGATACCTTCGTGCTTGATTTTGCCAATGATAGGCAAACCATTTTGGATTCATTTCAGCCTTACTATGAGATCACTTCCGTAATAGAAGAAACTGATGTCAACCACTTATATGACCTTAAGGCCAGATTGGATGAATTCAAAATATACTGGAAAGAAGAAATAGAAGCATTTGCTAATATATATTTTGACCCAAAAACTAAACTAAACAATTCAAAACAACAAAAGCTTTTATACGCCTTTACTGATCCAGCTGTAGATAGATACAAAGACATTCCAGAACATGAAAGGCAAGATGAGTTCAAAAAAGGTTTACGTTCCTGGACAAATTTATACGCGTTCCTTTCTCAAATAATGCCCTTTTTTGATGCTGAATCTGAGAAGTTTTATGCTTATGCCAAGCTCTTACAAACAAGACTTCCAAGAAGAGGGCTCTCAGAATCATTGCAATTAGATGATGAAGTCGCTTTAGAATATTATCGTTTGCAAAAGATAAAGGAAGGTTCTATTGAACTTCAAAAAGGTGAAGAAGGCGAATTAAGTGGAACATCAGAAGCAGGACTGAAAAGAGCTAAAGAGGAAAAAGCCTTGCTTTCCGAAATTATTAATATGCTTAATGAACAATTCGGAACAGAATTTGATGAAGCCGATAATTTATTCTTTGATCAAATTGAAGCTGAATTAATGGAAGATGAAACCTTACAGACACAAGCAAAAGTTAATAAGATAGACACTTTTAAATTTGCTTTCGATGATAAGTTTATAGATAAATTAATCGGAAGAATGGATCAGAATCAGGAAATCTTTGAAAAAATACTGGAGGATAAAGCCTTTGGTGATTTAGTTAAACAATTAATGATGAAAAAAATCTATAGGCGAATGAATGAACTGGTTTAGGGGAATCAGCTTCCGCACGTCCTGAAACAACCAAGGGGACAGAAACCATGAAGCATGATTACGCAATGCAAGCTTTACAAAGAGTTTTATTCTCCCAACACGTATTCAATAATGAAGCATGATGACAAAAAGCATTGAGAATTGGATTTATGATGATATATGTCTTCGTCCAGATGAAGTACTTAATGAAAATTTGTGGCTAATGCTGTCCGATAATGCCCAGTTGATGAAGATTTAAGGGAGCTGAATGTGTGCTCACGGATCTGTGGGCATAGTTATCTGTACAGCGTTTTTTTATTAATGGATAGTGAAATTGGATCAAATAAAGCTTTCGAGGGTTAACATGCTTTTGAGGGTTTTACTGCTTACAATTTAGTATGATTGTAAGCAGTAAGCAGGTGGTTAAATCGCTAAAAAATTACTAATATAGGCTGACTATTTCTGAAATATAGGCTGTCGCCAAGGGGATACTAGAGGGATAAAACATCTTTTTTGTCTCCTCAAGGCAGGTGGACAATCCTTGTTCAATTGATGTGACGGATAAGGTAAAATAACTGTATGGAATATGAAGAACTTTATCAAAAATATCAAGCTACTGGAAGAAAACAATAGGCTGAAGATTTCAAAAATCGGCTTGGCTTGACACTGTTTCTGTGCTGTAGCCTTCCTTGATCATGTATCGGAATACCGATATAATGAAGGTGGGTGATAAAAATGACAATACAACAGCTTTTGCAGGATAGGCAAATGTCCCGTTATCGTTTATCGAAAATCAGCGGGATTCCATGGGCAACTCTTGCAGATATTTATTCCGGGAAAACCCATCTGGACCGATGCGGCGCGGGGACGCTTTCCAAATTGTCCAAGGCACTTGGTTTGTCCATTGAGGAACTGCTGGCTCTGGAAGCAGGACCGGAAAAACACACAGCTGCCGGGAACACAAACAAAAAAACTTACTTGGAGACCGGGTTATCGCAGAGTGTCCAAAAAGCAATAAAAGACTATTTACAAGGCGAAAAGGAGCAGGTGGGATATCTTGATTGCTTGTGGAATGAGTTATATGGAGCCATTAATGCTGATCTTTGGGCTGGCTTAATTGCTGAGGAACAGGCAAGTTATCTGCGCGTAAAATATCTTGGGACAGAGAGAAAGGAGGATGACATGACTGATTGATTTTACGCTGTGTGAAATCAATAAATTCAGGGCCTACCGCCTTTATCTATGAAGTAAATTATGGTATATTTGAAATAGAAACTGCGTAACTGACGGAAGTGGAAGAAACCACGGGGAGCGCAGTAGGAGTTGTAAGCCGACCGTCTGGGTAACCGTTTGAGGTTTCCAGGCGGTTTTTTCATTTTTATATCAGTTAAGGGAGATATAATAGATGAAGGAATTGCCGATTGATTAAAAGAAAACAGAGAAGGAGGTTTTCTAAATGAATAAAATATCGATTCGCTTTTTTGACGATGCGGAAGTTCGTGCTGTATGGGACGACGCAAATTCTAAATGGTGGTTTTCCGTGCTTGACATAGTCGGGGTTTTGCGCGGCGAAAGTGATTATGAAAAAAACCGAAATTACTGGAAATACCTCAAAGCAAAGTTAAAGCGTGAAAACAGTCAACTGGGTAGTGTGACTACCCAGTTCAAATTCACGGCGCCAGATGGAAAAAAACGTGCGGCGAATGTTCTTGATTATGACGGCATCATTGCGCTTGCCAAGAATTTTCCAAGCAAAAAAGCAAATCGTTTCATTGAATGGTTCGCATATAGCGACGAAACAATCGACGGCAAAAGCAAGAGCAAGGCATATGCGCTTTTTGACAGTTCCCTGCTTGAGACATTAGAGGTCGGGACGGTTAAAGGCTTGCAGCAGATTCATGGCTATCTGTTCGGCGGGCTTTATGATTTTGCCGGGCAAATCAGAACGCTCAACATAGCAAAAAGCGGATTCCAGTTTGCGATGGCGCGGTTCCTGCCTGAAACGCTGAAGAGCATAGAAAAAATGTCCGAAAGCACCTTTGACGAAATTGCGGACAAATATGTGGAGATGAACGTCGCTCACCCGTTTATGGAGGGCAACGGCAGAAGCACGAGGATTTGGCTTGACCTGATGCTGAAGAAGAACCATAAACTCTGCGTTGATTGGAGTAAAATCAACAAGAAAGACTACCTCGCCGCCATGGAAAAAAGCGTTTCAAATCCGGTACAAATAAAGGACTTATTAAAATCGGCTTTAACCGATAAGATTAACGACCGCGAGGTCTTTATGAAAGGCGTGGATTATTCCTACTACTATGAGCAGGAAGACATTATTTCAGAAGAATAAACCTGTATCCTGACTTACCTGAGAACAGACGAAAACAATGGAACTGTTTCCTCGAACAGATAGCCCCCAAAAAACTACCGTTGACCTATTCCCTTGAACGGGAAAATGGCAAAATACATACCTGACATCAACCTGATGTCATCGTTCCATGTGGAATGGATAAAAATGATGACGGATGTACGGTCAGGAGGAGATAAAGGCGCACCTATAGACCACAAGATGCCGTGGTTTTGAAGCAAAGGAATAAGCAAAGAATAAGCAAAGAATAAGCAAAGGAATAAGAAAAGAACAGGCAAAAACCGGGCCTGAAAACCAAGTTGAATAAGGGGCTGCCGCATCATCGAATTAATCAATTCGCCCGCGGCGGCCTCATTTTTGCGGCTTAAGACAGAAACGAGAGACGGTTTTTTTTCTCAAATCGCGGCGGATTTACATCAGGCTGCTGAGGCGGAGGAAAATGCAAATCCAAACAGGATTTTAGCAGAATTAGACACGATTTTGCTGCTTTATGACAATAAAGATAGACAATCACCTTTGATCTTGCTAACTTAAGGATTACGGAAAAACAGTGAAAACCTTAAACACAACGGACAGGGCCGGAAAGCAGCGCCGTCACCTTTTCGCTTCAGTTTGTTAAAGGGGTTGAATTTTTGTTGAGGATAGAAATAAAAAACGAGTTTCCCTTCATCCTATCTCTTTCTGTTATTCTGGTCGTGTTGATTGGGATGGATGGAAGCGGAACCGGGCGGGTTGTGTTAGGTTTGCCTTTTGTCCTGTTTTTTCCCGGGTATACCTTAATCGCAGCTCTGTTTCCGGCCAGGGGCGATCTCGACGGGATTGAACGGCTTGCCTTGAGCTTTGGTCTGAGTATAGCCGTGGTGCCGCTTCTAGGTGTCATCCTGAACTGCGTCCCGTGGGGAATAGGGCTTTACCCTATCCTGGTGACGCTTTTGGTTTTCACGATCCTGCTGTCCGCTATCGCGATCTGCCGAAGAAAAAAACTTTCTTTGGAAAACCGTTTTGGGCTTTCTTTAAACGTGAAACCAATCAAATGGGGCAGCCTTTCCAGGCTGGACAAAATTCTCGCGGCGGTACTGGCGGCAGTGATTATTTTGGCGATAGGAAGCCTGTATTATACCGCGGCGATACCAGCAGCTGGTGAGAAGTTCACAGAGTTTTATCTTTTGGGTTCGGACGGGAAGGCAGAGGGCTACCCCCGGGTGATGAAAACGGGTGAGACCAAGGAAGTGATCCTGGGAACCGTGAATCACGAAGGCCGCCAGGTCTCCTATACCGTCCAAGTGCGAATGGACGGGGAGGTGAAGAGGCAGCTGGGGCCTTTTCAGGCGGACAATGAGGAAAAAAAGGAAGAGTCCGTCAGCTTCAGGATAAATGAGCCTCATGAAAATCTGAAGGTAGAGTTTTTACTGTTTAAAGATGGGGAGAGCGTTCCCTATCGCTCCTTGCATTTGTGGGTAAACGTTCAGGAGTAGATGACAAATACATATCCAAAAAAATTTTTCCGCGACCCCTCAAAAAGGAAGGGGGGGAGCGTATTAATCATTAAGGGAGTTTCTGCAAGGAAACTGACTGTGAACTGAAAAGGCAAACTTGCCGAAAGGCAAGGACGCAAAGCTACGGGTCTAAAGCCCGGCATTTTCTTGAGAAAAAATGCCGGGCCAGGACCGCCGGGCCGCCGAACGAAAAGCTGATGCTTTCTTTAGATAAAGGAAAGGTTCCGTTTCCGGCGATCCGGAAACGGTTTTTTTTATGCGGAACCTGGGCATTGGCAAATTCGGGCAAGATAATGGAACATTTAGACAAGATAATGGAACTTTTCGACATGACGGGCAGGAACCGGTTTCTTTTTACATAAATACATCTGAGTAAGGGAGGTGACACGTTGGAGAGGCTGACTTCCTTTTCCCTGCTGATCGTATCGTTTCCTGAATCGATCCTGGTGGCGATCCTGGGGTTTCTCATGGTAGGGCTCAAACCTCGGTGGCGCGATTTACTGATGATTGGATTTTTGCAGGCGGCGGTTTCTTATCTCATTCAGCGATCCCCGGTGCCCTTTGGGCTCCACTCCATCCTTGAAACACTCTTATTCATTTTCAATATTCGTCTGGTTACCCGCCTGCCCTGCAGGATAGTGCTGCTGGCGTCTTTACTTGGCCTGATTTTTTACGGCTCAGTTGAAACGATCGCAATACAGCTCATGTTGCATCTCAAAGGGGTTTCCCTGACTGATGTTTGGAATAATAACGCGATGAGAATCTTCTTCTTCCTCCCGCAGGCCCTGGTCATGCTGATCTTTATCGCGGCGTGTAAAATTTTTCATTTCTCTTTGATGGGTTATGCTCAAGAATATAGCCGTTCGGGATATTTATCCAAAAAGGAAATTCAAGACAAGTTAAAGGCAGACATTGTGAACAAACATAATCTTTTTATCTCTGTAGTCGTTCTCCTCCCCTTACTTTTACTGGTCATATTAAACACCGCCTTTGAGGCTGCCATGTTAAACATTTTTCCGGGAGAGCATTTTATTATCTTTAACGGGTTCATGGGAATGTTCATTATTATTTTAACGGTACTCTCCACTGTCGCCGTCAAAAAAATCGGACAAGAGATCGAAAAGGAATACGAGGCGAAAAGAGCGGAGGAAAACTTCAAACAGATCAAACAATTGCTGGACTCTTCCAGAAAGCAGAGACATGATTTCCACCACCAGCTGCAGACGATTTACGGACTGCTGGAAAGCGGCTCCTATGAGAGAGCGCGGGATTACATCAGCAGGGCGTTCGGTGAGATATCCAAAACCGCGGAACTGATAAAAATTGACGATTATAGCATCAGCGCCCTTCTCCACACCAAAATAGGCTTGGCTGAAGCCAGAAAAATCAAAATGGAAATCGCCGTTGAAGGCAGCCTCAAAGATCTCCCGTTAACTCCGCATGAAGCCGGCTCCTTGCTGGGAAACCTGATTGACAACGCGCTTGAGGCCGTAGAAGCTGAAGCCGGTGAAGGCAGGCAGGTAAACGTAAAAATAGCCCGTGAACATGGAGCGTACGTATTCATGGTCAGCAATACAGGGGACCCTATCGTCCCCAGAATCAGAGAAACAATGTTCAAATCTGACTTCACGACAAAAAAAGATCACAGCGGTTTGGGCCTGGCAATTGTCAAAGATATCGTCACCAAACACCGGGGCAACATCGCGATCAGCAGCGACCCTGAAGAAACAGCTTTTACCATTACAATCCCGCTGAAAAAGGAGGCGAAGTTGAATGAATCTAAGTCAAATGGCTGGAGGAGCCGCAAACTACCTGTCTAAAGAACTGGCCCTGGATACCGGCAAAATCGATACGTTGCGTTTCGGCTTAGAAATGATCCTGGCGACGCTCATTAAAGGGGGGATTCTGATCACCCTGGCCTATTTCCTTGGAATACTTCCTGAGGTGATGTTTGCAATGGCCTGCGGGGCGATTTACCGGCTGTTCAGCGGCGGAGCCCACTGCAGCGGATACTGGAGATGCCTTACCCTGGGACTGATCAGTTATCTCACAGCCGGAGAAACAGGATTATATCTGGGAAGCCGTTTATCAGCAGACTTCCTGAGCTATTCCCTGCTGGCCGGATATTTCCTGTCCGTTCTCTGCGTGATCGCCTGGGTGCCGGGGGAAGTACCGTTTAAAAAGATTACAAGCGCTTCTGAAAGAATCCTGTTTAAAATTCTTTCATTGGCCTATCTTTGCTTATGGTTAGGGATCAGTGTCATTATGGTTCACTTTGGCCACGCATCGTTTGCGGCTGCCGGGCTTTTTGCTGTCATGATCCAGACAATCAGTTTTTCTCCGCCGGGTTACAAGGTTATCCACAAAGCGGATGACTTTTTAATACGATTATCCAGAGAAAGGAGGTGTTCAGCTCATGCTGCAAAAGATTAAAAAACTCATGGTGACCCCTGTTGTGATGGCTGCTTTCTTAGTCGCCGCCGTCGGTGTCAAGCCAGCGTGTTTCTTTTGGTTTTATCAGCCTGCTCCTCCCGTAAAATCAGAATAAAAGGAGGGGAGAATTTCGTATGAAGATAACGGTCTTCATTGCTGAAGATGATCCTGACATGCGTCATGTGCTCAAAAAAGTGGTGGAAGAGGTTGAGGATGTTGAGGTCATAGGGGCGGCCGGAAATGGGCTGGAGGCAATAAGGTTAATTCAAGAATTGTCGCCGCAAGTGGTTTTTGCAGATATCGACCTACCGGGAAAGGACGGTGTTGAACTGGCCCAAGAGGTCTTTGACATCAATCCCTTGACGTTTATCGTATTTGCGACAGCTTTCAGCGAATTCAGAGAAAAAGCCTTTGACCTCTATGCTTTCGACTATCTGGTGAAGCCCTTTAAAATGAACCGGGTCCGTCAGACCATGGAGAGGATCAAAGCAGTGTTGTCAGAAAAAGCTTTTGCCAGGACAAGGCCTTACTTTCATGAAAAGGTAAGCAGAAAACAGTTTTTCAGATGTGACAGCAAACTTATTTATTTGAATCTCGACGACATCATCTATGTCACCAGGGAAGGCCGCAAGTCCATGATTTATTTTATTGGCGGACAAATTCAAACCAACAATAAGCTTTCTGTTCTGGAAGCGCAATTGGAAGGATATCCATTTTTCAGAAGCCATAGCGGGTTCATTATCAATTTAAAGATGGTCAAGGAACTGATTCCGGTCAGCAGAAGCAGCTATGAACTGGTTATGGAAAATACAAAGAACAGGCCTTTAATCACAGTTGAAAAATTTAAGGAGCTTGAAGAACTGACAAACGCAAAAGTTCCAAAAATCAGTTAAAGGGTTTGATGTGCTCTGCTCAGACTTGTTTGGCGCTGCTTTGCAGCGCCTTTTTGTTTTGAGCTGATTGATCCGAAAATTCCCTGTGCAAAGTTCCCAAGAGCAAAGGAAGGGTTCTCCATGAAGCCTTCTTTTTTTTGCTGAAATGACAAATCCAGACACGATCTTGCTACTTTTAGACAAATTGCATAGACAATCAAATTTAATCTTGCTACTTTTGGATTGACCAATATCTGAAAATTTTCCTGGAGAGGTGAATCCGATGGATCCAGTCAACTGTTCATCCTGTTGGTGAGGGAAACCAAGGAGGGCACTGATCTTGAAAGGAGGGATTCGGCATGAACTATGACGCGATAGTCATTGGCGGGGGCCCGGCGGGCTGTGAGACAGCCCGGCTTATGGCGAAAAAAGGTTATCAGGTGATGGTAGCCGAGGAGCACCGGAAAATTGGCGAGCCCATACAGTGTGCGGGGCTCGTCAGCCGCAGAACCTTGCAAGCCGCAGCCATACCGGCCGGCCTGATCATGAACCAAATCAATGGCGCTTTCGTCCACTCTCCCGGCGGGGAAGTGCTCTCGATCAAGGACAAAGAAGCATACGCCTTTGTGATCGACCGCTCGGAATTTGACCGTAAGTTGTCAAAACGGGCCCAAGCTGCCGGGGCAGAAATCCTGACCGGGTGCAGGGCCAGTGTAAGCGGGCTTTCCCCGGAAGGGGCCAGGGTAAGGTTAAGATCTGGCGGCACAGAGACGACAGTCCGGACCCGTTTGCTGATCGGGGCCGACGGGGCCAACTCTCAGGTTGCCCGCCGGATCAACGCTCCCGCAGCGGATGGCGTGGTGGCGATGTGCGCGGCTGAAGTGGAATTAAAGTGCCGGGAAAAAGAGATGGTTCACATTTTCCTGGGCAGGGGCATCGCCCCAGGCTGGTTTGGCTGGGTCATACCGGTAGACGAAACGCGCGCCAGGGTGGGGATCGGTGTAAGCGGGAGGGGCAAAAACCCGGCGTATTACTTTCAACATATGGTGGATACCTGGCCGGGACTGTTTCAAGGGATGAAGATTATCCGCAACACGGGCGGAGCAGTGCCCATCGGTTTGCTTTCCAGAATCTATGCCGAAAGAACAATGCTGGTAGGGGATGCCGCCTGCCAAACCAAGCCCATCTCAGGGGGAGGGCTGTATCTTGGACTGCTCGGCGCGGGGCTCTGCGCCAAAGTGGCAGTGCAAGCCCTCTCCCAGGGAAATCTATCTGCCGAGTTCCTTGCAGAGTACCAGCGGTTATGGGAGAAGGAGATGGGGGACGAAATCCAAGCGGCCCTCGGGTACAGGAAGATTTTCCTGACGATGTCGGACCGGGAAATGGACACCTTGATTCGCTTTTTCAGGCATCCCTTATGGCAGGGGATCATATCCAGATACGGCGATATCGATTATCCGTCGAGGTTGGCAGGCAGACTGTCCTTCGCCGGGCCCTGGGCGGAGAAATTTTTAAGGGCGGGATTGAAGAAGGTCTTGGACCTGTGCCAGTAGCCCGGTCCATTGTGGTTGATCTTTATGGGGAGAGTGGTTTGCGTGAAAAACAAACAAGAAAAAAGTTTTACCGGGGAAATCAAATACAGCTTGATTATCCCTGCTTACAACGAGGAAGAAGGATTGCCTGTTGTTCTCAATGATGTCTTCCGGCTGCTGAACGAAAGTTTTGAAATCCTTGTTGTGGATGACGGTTCGACAGACAGGACCAGAGAGGTGGCGCAAGGGTTTCCCTGCCGGGTCATTTCTCACGAACAGAACGCTGGGAAAGGCGCTGCCATGAAAACCGGCATACGGGAGGCCGGCGGAGAAAATATTATTTTTATCGACGCGGACAATACCTACCCTCCGGAAGGAATTCTGGAAGTCGCCAAGGCTCTGGATAGCTTTGACATGGCCTTAGCCTCGCGCAAGACGGGGCAGGGGAATATTCCCGTTTTCAACAGGCTCGGCAATGCCATCTTCAGAAACAGTATCCGGTATATCTATGGTTTTAAAGGCTATGACCCCTTGACCGGTCTATATGGCCTGAAGAAAGCCTACATTGAGAGCATGAATCTGGAATCCAAAGGCTTTGGCATCGAGTCTGAAATATGCATCAAGGCCGCCAGAATGGGCCTGAAAGTCAAGGACATCCACATCAGCTACAGGGACAGGATTGGTAAGGCAAAGCTGAACGGACTGAAAGACGGGTACAGGATTATGATGACCATCATGAAGTATTTCCCGCTCGTCTTCCAGCGGATTGAAAAACCGGGCTTACATGGCTAAAATCAGTTCGCGCAAGAGAGGGATGTTCAATGAGAATATGTGTGATCGGCTCTTCCAAAAAGTTCTTTAGCGGGATTTCCGCCTATACCATAGTGATGGCCAACGCCTTTGCCGAACAGGGACATCAGGTATCGGTCGTTTTGCTGCGCAACCTGGTGCCTTTGTTTTTATACCCCGGCCGGGAGCGTGTCGGCAAGGGGGAATATATCATGGACTTCCGCCCTGACGTAACGGTTTATAACGGGATGGACTGGAACGCGCCCGCATCCTGGTTCAAGGCCCGGCGTTTCCTGGCAAGGCAGAACCCGGAGGTGATCATCATGCACTGGTGGACCTCCTCTGTCGTCCACATGCAGCTGGTATTGGCGGCCTGCCGGCGCCTGAATGGCCTGAGGTCCAAGCTTATCCTGGAAATGCATGAGGTGGTGGATACCCTGGAGGAAAAAATATTACCGATCCGGGTTTATTCCAGGGTGGGAGGAAGAGCGCTGCTCAGGGGATGCGATGGGTATACCGCTCACTCTGAGGAGGCCAGGCAAGCAATGATCCGGACGTATCAGCTCGCTGAGGACAAAATCGATGTCATTCCCCATGGGCCGTATGAGATATATGGAACACCGGACAGGGGGCTTGCCAGAAAGGAAATGGACCTTGACGGGTTTACTGTCCTTTGTTTCGGCTTGATCCGCCAGTACAAGGGAGTGTCCCTGCTGGTCAGGGCGTTCAATACCATACCTCCGGGGTACGCGGCCAATATGCACCTGGTTATTGCCGGGGAAGACTGGGGGGACGATACGGAACTCAGGCCGGAGCTAGAAAGGTCGCCCTACCGGGACAGGATCATCTTCAGGCCGGAGTTCATCCCTGATGAACGTGTCCCGAAATTATTTGCGGCTTCCGATGTGGTGGCCTTACCTTACCTGCGCACCTGTGGCAGCGGTGTCATCCATATTGCCGTGGCCCAGGGCAAACCGGTAATTACGGCGGATCTCGATACGATGAGCGAATGCCTCCAGGATTACGGCGGAGCCCGTTTCTTTCCGGCAGGAAACGTTGACGCTCTGCGGGACAGGCTTCTGGAGGCTTATCACAATTGGGTTGTGAATGGAGTTCAGACCTACCAGTTCACAGGGATGTCCTGGGAAGCCATCGTGAAAAAATACGAAGACATCATCGAAGAGATGGATCAACGTCAGCTTGGCTAATCAGACAGGATAAATTTGCGGCACAGAAGAAAGGATTCAAAACTATGTTAAAAATCGGCTTGATCTCGGATGTGGGCCAGCGCCTGGCAGGGTATAAGGCCCAAAGCTTGCTGGGCTTTCCGCAAACCCGGCCCCTAAGCCTTACGGTCAGCATTACCCAAAAATGCAATAGTCAGTGCAAGACCTGCAATATCTGGAAGGACCCCAGGAATGCTCAGCCCAGTACAGAGCTGACCCTCGAGGAATACGACAAAATCTTCCGGAGCATCGGTTCCTCCATCATCTGGTATACCCTGAGCGGAGGGGAGCCTTTTCTGAGGAAGGATATTGCTGAGATTGTGAGTTTGATCATCAAACATTCCAGGCCAAAGGTCCTCATTATTCCGACAAATGGGCTTTTGAGCAAAAGGACGGTCAGGGAAACCGAGCGGATATTAAAAATGCTGCCGGCGAATGCAACCTTAATTGTCAACCTGTCCCTGGACGGGATTGGGGAGGAGCATGACGAAATCAGGGGCATCCCCGGTAACTTCAAGCGCTTCCTGGAGACGTTCGCGGCGTTAAAAGAACTGAAAAAAGCCTATCCGCATTCCTTTGAGCTTGGGGTGCACAGCGTTGTTTCCAGATTTAATGTGGAAAATATATTAGAGTTGTTTGACTATGTGAAGAATCAATTGGTTCCGGATTCTTATATATGCGAAATCGCGGAAAACAGGGAAGAATTGCTGAATGTTACAGATTCGATCACTCCGTCAATCCATCTTTATGAAAAAACAATCCGGCCTTTGCAGAACGAGATCAGGGAAAGCCTGCTTCATCATAAAGGGATTACAAGCCTGATCCAGGCGTTCAGATTAAAATATTACGATTATGTCATCACGGAAATGAGAGAAAAAAGAAGAATCATCCCCTGCTACGCGGGCCGTGTCTCAGCCCAGATCTCACCCTGGGGAGATGTCTGGCCCTGCTGCATTTTGGCCTATCAGGCCGATATGGGCAATCTGAGGGATTTTGAACTGGACTTTAACAAGCTCTGGTACGCGGAAAAGGCGGCCAGGGTAAGGAACCAGGTGTTTAAGGGAGACTGCTACTGTCCCATGGCCAATGTTCACTACACAAACATGACGCTTACGCCAAAAGCAATGATGGGCGTGATGGGCAATTATCTTGGGGCCAGAATGAAGATGAAATAATGGATTGCTGAGGTTTTGACAATGGAAATTTTGGTTACCGGAGCAACCGGCTTTATTGGCGCCAGGCTGGTAGAAGAGCTGTTGGACAGTGGCTACCGGGTAAGAGTGTTCATGAGAAAGCCAATCGAACATTACCCCAATATGGCCTGGGGGGGAAAAGTTACCGCCGCTGTGGGCGATTTGAAGGACCGGGACTCTATCAAAAAGGCTGTTCAGGGAGTGGATGTGGTTGTCCACCTGGCGGCCCAATTGGGCTCCTGGCGGGCAAAGCAGGAAGATTTTACTGAGGTCAATGACAATGGCACAAAGTTCTTCGTAGAAGAGTCTGAAATGGCGGGGATCAAGCACTTTTTATACATCAGCACCGCGGGGGTATTCGGCAGGTTAAAACAAATTCCGGCTGATGAAACACACCCTTGCAGTCCGCGCTACCCTTATGAACAGACAAAGTTCCGGGCAGAACAATATATTTCCCAAAAAATACGCGAGGGTTTTCCGGCGACCATTATCCGTCCGTCCCATATCTATGGTCCAGGTGATTTAAATATGGTGCCGCTGCTGAAAATATTGCTCAAATTTCACCTGTTCCCGTTAATCGGCGGCGGCAAATCCTTTTTCCAGCCCTTATATATCGACGACCTGCTGAAAGGACTTATTCTGGTGATCGGCCATCGCAATACGGTGTGCGGGAAGCTATACGTGCTTGCCGGCAAAGAGGCCACGACCTTTAGGCAGTATATTCAACTCTCTGCAAAGCTCATGGGAATTCAGGCCCTGATGCCGCGATTTCCCTATGCTTTAGCCAGATTTACAGCGGCGTCCAATGAAGGACTGGCAAAGGTATTCAAGATTGAGCCGGTTCTCACGAGGTTCAGAGTGGATTTTTTGGGCGGACACCAGCGTTATGATATCACACGCTCTCAATATGACTTTGGCTTTCATCCGGAAGTCGGCCTGGAGCAGGGGATGGAAAAGGCCATAGACTGGTATCGTTATCGCAGACTGATTTAAAAATCTGATGAGCTTAGAGGTTAGGTAACTATCATGGGTGGGAAGCAAAAAACAAGAATCGTCCTGTGGAACATGAACTATATCATAGATGCCGGGTCTCCCAATATTGGCGACAAGGCCTTGATGGCTTCCATTATCCATTCGATTAAGGAAACGGGAAGGGAGGTTGAGATCATTGTTTTTGCCAGCGATCCGGATATCGTTCGGCGGGAGTTTGATGTCCGCGGGGTGAAATACAGACCCCGCCAGTTCCAAAGGATCCTTTCCGAGCTGTGGCATTGTGATCTGTTTGTGTTTGCCGGCGGTGAAGTTGTGGTTGACAGGGGCTCCGCTTTATATACTCCGTTTATGCTTCACGCCGCGTTTTTGGTCAAGTTATTCCAAAAAAAGATTATGGGATATGGGATCGGGATTGGGGAACAGCAGGAGATCTCCGGGTTGGGGAAAATTTTGGCGCGCCTCGTTTTCCGCAACACGACCGTAAGTGTCCGGGATAGGAAATCTCAAGAGTCCCTGCTGGCCATCGCCAAACCCAAGCTCGTGCATTGTACTGCCGACCCGGTGATGAACTTGAAACCGGCCGCCAAGGAAGAAATAGAAAGTTATTTGGCCAAGATCGGCGTGGCGAAAAGCGACAGGACCTTAGTGGCTGTTGTCCCAAGGCAGCTTTTAATGCCCCTGAATCAATTTTCTGACCGTGTCTCTAACATTATCCCGATCAAGTTAAGAGAAAAAATCAAATTGACACCGAAAAATTTTCAGGAGAAGATCGCGGCTTTTCAAAAAAACATGGCCGACATCGGTGATTATCTGGTTGACCAATACAAGGCCGAAATCCTGTTTGTGCCCATGTTCAGCGGCTTCATGTCCTATAATGACGATCTCATGTGCAAGGATATCATCAAAAAAATGAAATGGAGCACGAAGGCCAGGGTGGTTGAGAGCAACCTGACAGCGGGTGCCTATAAAGCCCTGTTCGGCAGGATGGATCTTGTGATCGGGTTTCCCTTGCATTCCCTGATTTTCTCTACATCAATGGGCGTACCGGTAATTTCTTTTTCCTATGAATCCAAGGTTGAACGTTATATGAAAACTTTAAAGTTAGAGAGATTTAACTTTGAGGTCAAAGATCTGAACCAGGAAATCCATTTTACTGATGTTGTGGATGCCATCGAAGATGTCATGAAGAACAGGGACAGGATAAAAAGAGAAATCATGCACAACATCACGGCGCTTCAGGAGATTGAACGGGAAAATATCAGATTGTTGCTGCAAGCAGGGGAATTGGAGTAATGTTCAAAAACAAATACGCGAAGATCTTCGCAATCATCACATATTTTATCTTCTCTGTTTTATATTTAGACTATTTGTTATTCCTTAAGAAAGGAATCAGCCTGAATATCGCCTGTTTTTGGGTCATTGTGACCGTGTTAATCGTTACTTTAATTTACCAGATCGTTCAGTTTGATGGAACACACAGGTCGGAGCTTCTGGTTTTACTTGAAGTTGTGATGATGTCGACGGGATTATTGCTGCTGTATGCGATGCCTCATACCGGTCTGTTCAGTCATGACCCCCACTGGGATTATTCTGTCGTCGAGGCCATTTCGGAATATGGCTGGCCCCTGCCCAGTGCCGCTCCAATCATTGAGAGAACGCGCAATCTTGCACAATGGCCTTTGCTGCATATGTTCACGATGATCTTTTCGGAAATCCTTGGAGTGGATTCTAGCGTTGTGGCAAAATATCTGCCCGTTCTTCTGACATCGTTAACCACAATCTTTTTTTACTTCATGATAAAAAACTTGTATCAGAATTTGGTGGCGGCCCTGTTAGGGACATATGTATTCTGCTCTCTTTTCTGGCACGCGTTTTTTCACGCTCTTTTTATCAGAGAAACGATGGCTTATCTGTTTTTCATGATGATTATTTATATTCTGAGTAAACGTCAGGATCTATCCACCAAAATAATATTTATGATTGCGATCTTAGCGGTGACATTTTCTCATCATTTAACCTGCCTGATCTTGATGGTCTTTTCGTTTATTTTGATGATGCTGAAATATTTATTTCCTAAACTGAGCGGCATCAAGATTTTCATGAAATACCAAAAAGATTTTCAGGATAATCATCTCATCAAGTCAAGCAATGCCACTCTTTTGTTTATTACGACATTCATCCTGGCCTATTGGATCTACATCGGTGATTTTACGTTTAAGGTGCTGGGGATTTTACAGAAGGATTTATTCAACCGTTCATACGGCAGTTACAATTTACATCATTACTTTACGGCCAGTACCAGAATGATCCTTGGTTCTTACGGAAACGTTTTGTTTTTGATCTTTGTTTTTATGGTCCTGCTGTACTCCCTGATCAAGGGCAAAGGCCATAAACGGATCGCCGATCTGATTTTCCTGATTTGGGGCGGATTGATTGTAACGACAAGCTATTTATCTACCTCGTTCATGCCCAGGATCGAATTTTCCCGGTTTATTCTTTTCGGTTATCCCTTTTTGATCATCAGTGTTACGGCGGCCCTGGTTAAGCTGAAAAAGCCGATGATTCAATATTTATATATCGTTTTCATGGTTTTTCAATTAATTCTGATCCCGCCGTATCTCTACAATCACTCGTTCACGCCAGAGTATGAATATGGAAGATACAGGGAGTATTTTTTGCCTGAGGAGTATCGGGCCGCAGCTTGGTTCAAAGAGCATGTTCCGTTGAAAAACAACGTTGCCGGGGACTGGACATCCTTTGAATTATTCGGAAGTCAACAGTTTAACGTCTATCACGAAACGGAGGAGGCGGTTCAGATCTTTAAGGGGGACCTTGAGAATCTGGGAACTTATCACTGGCTTATTCTGCGCAGGGAGGATTTTTATGCGGCCAGAGTTGGCAAACCAAGAGTGAATCCCGCGGTAGCGGTTTCGGAAGAAACCTTGAACAGGCTGAACGAGGATCGGAGAATCGCCAAGGTCTATGACAATCAAGAAGTGCTGAACTTTAAGATCAACTGAATTTCTGGAGGAAACGACAGCCGGTTTCTCATTGGCTGAAAAAACTTTTGATGTTTATCTCATTTTTTAGGGGTGGATGATATGGCCAAGCCTGTTCAAGGGACCAACTCAGCGGATTCTCACATGGTCTTAGATTTATGTTTGAAGTGGATCAATAAGCCTCTCTATCATAACGCCATTTATCTGATGCTGAACAATATCATCACTTGCCTGCTCGGCTTTGCCTTTTGGAATATGATGGCCCGGTTTTTTATGCCTGCTCAGGTCGGGATCGGCTCTTCTCTGATCGCGGCCTCAAGTCTCATTGGTGTCCTTGCCGAACTGGGGCTGAGAATCGGGTTGATCCGGTTTATTCCCGAAAGCGGAGAAAACGCGGGACGGCTGATCAATGCCGCTTTCACTTTAGCCGGTGTATCAGCCTTGATCGGGGGCCTGATTTACGTCCTCGGCCTGAAAATATGGTCGCCCGCGCTCAGCTTTATGTGGGGAGACCCCTCGCTTCTAGTCTTGTTCTTGATCTTTACCATCACGAATACCTTGTCCGGCTTAACGGATAGTTCGTTAATCGCGGCCAGGGCGGCAAAGTATGTATTAATGAAAAACACACTGGTTTCGATCGTGAAGATTCCGCTGCCAATCTTTGTTTTGGCCTACCTTGAAGGGTTCGGAATCTTTGCCGGCAATGGCATCAGCTTTGCCGTTGCTGTTTTAACGGCCTGGTTCGGATTTCTGCCCAGAGTATATCAAAGGTATTTGCCGCAGCCGGTAATGGTCAAAGGGATCTTGCAGAAAGTGCTGCCCTACTCATTTGCCAACTATATGGCAAATATGCTCAACCTGTCGCCGCAGTTTATCTATCCCCTGATGGTGTTGAATGTGCTTGGCCCGGAGTACAGCGCGTATTTTTACATTACCTGGATGATGACCATGGTCTTGGTGGTCATCCCGAACGGGGTATCGCAGTCTCTGCTGGCTGAAGGCGCCCACAACCCGCGTGAAATGGGACGCAATGGGCGCAGAGTGCTTTACCTGGCCCTGGGATTATCTGTTCCCGCAGTGGCGGTGATGATGGTGACGGCCGGTTGGCTGCTCCACTTCTTTGGCCCCGGATATGCGGAGAATGGCACTCCTGTGTTTCGCTTTTTAGCACTGGCGATCATACCGCAGTGCGTAAATACGCTTTATATCACGGTGAACCAGATCAGAAAGCAAGGATATCTGATCATTGCCCAGACTGGTTTTCTGGCGATTGTCGCCATTGGGGTGGGGTACTGGTGGTTTGGCCGCGTTGGGCTGGCAGGGTTGGGCATGGCTTATCTGCTGGCCCATTCCGTCCTGGCTTTGGTCGCCATCAGGCCGTTGTTGAAGGCGCTGAAAGAAAAAACAGGGTGACGGCTGCTGGAGGGTGGTGAATTGTTCCTGCAGAGAAAGGGAGGTATTGATGTTTTTATTGGCGCACGCTGGTTTGACGCTCGGCTTTGCCAAGGGTTTGGAAAAGGTCCTGCAGTGCCGGGGCAGGAAAGAATATACGGAATCCATCGATTACAGGCTTGTTTTTGTGGGCTCCATGCTGCCGGACATGATTGACAAGCCGCTGGGGGGACTGATTTTGGGGGACACGCTTGGAAACGGGCGGATATACGGCCATACCCTGTTATTCCTGCTCTTTCTCCTTATTCCAGGCCTATATTTATGGGTGAAGCAGAAGAGGTCGGGCCTGTCTGTTGTGGCCGGAGGCAGCATGATTCATTGTTTTTTAGATGGGATGTGGCACTACCCGGAAACTTTCCTGTGGCCTGGATACGGCTGGAGCTTTCCGAAAGGAGAGCCGGGAGACTGGCTGCGGCTGTGGGTGAGCCTCTTGGCCGAGCCCAGGTACTATATACCGGAACTATTCGGCGGTGCTATTCTGATCCTCTTTTTGACCAAGCTGGTTATTCATAAAAAGTTATCCGGTTTTATCATCAGCGGAAAAGTGAAGCGTTAAAAATTGTGTGGAAGGAAAGGATGTGCGGAGGATGCCTTTTGCGGTAATTATGGCCGGAGGACGGGGGGAGAGGTTTTGGCCCCGGAGCAGGGTGGCTGTACCCAAGCAGTTTTTGAACCTCGTCGGCGATAAAACAATGCTTCAACTTACTGTGGAGCGGGTGCGGGAGGTGGTCGGAATATCCGACACCTACATCGTAGCGGGGCGGGACTTTAAAGAGATGATTCTGGAGCAGGTGCCCCACCTGCCGGAGGAAAACATTCTGATCGAGCCCTTTGGACGGGATACCGCGGCGGCCATTGGGCTGGCTGCTTTGGTCCTGGAGCGGAAAGACCCTCGGGAGGTCATGATTGTCCTGCCGGCGGATCATTACATCAGGGATGTGCCCCGCTTCCAGGAGGTACTGAAAAGCGCGGTGGCGGCAGCCCGGCGGGGGGAAGACATCGTGACGCTGGGGATCACGCCCCACAGGCCGGAGACGGGCTATGGATATATTTTTCAGGGGGAATTGGCTGACACCTTTCATGGGGTGGGGGCATACCGGGTGGCCCGTTTCCTGGAAAAGCCTGACTACGCGAAGGCGGTCGTATTTCTGTCAACAGGAAATTACCTGTGGAACAGCGGCATGTTTATCTGGCGAGTGGATTTGATCCGGCAGCTGATTGAACAGCATACGCCCGGGCTCGCTCAGGGCTTGCGTCTGATTGGACAGGCGATGGGGACAAAACAATACTTGCCCGTATTGGAAGAGATCTATGCCGGCCTGCCTAAAATTTCCGTGGACTATGGGGTTCTGGAAAAGGCGGAAAGGGTCCTGGTGATGCGGGGGGATTTCGGCTGGGACGATATTGGCTCCTGGGCGGCTTTGGAGCGCTACGCGGAAAAGGATGAGCAGGGAAATGTGATCGAAGGCCGGGGGGTGCTGCTGGATACCCGCAATACCTTCATTTATTCCCCCGGCAAGACGGTCGGGGTCATCGGTGTGGAGAATCTCATCGTGGTGAATGACCGTGACTGTCTGATGGTATGCGGCAAAAACCGGGCCCAGGAGTTGAAAAAGGTTGTACAGGCTTTAAAAGACGAAGGCCTGGAGGAAGCGCTATAAGGAGGCATCTCAATATGGGAACGCTGAATGAACAGATATTTCGCCAGTATGATATTCGAGGGGTGGCGGAAAGGGACCTTACGGATGAGACGGTAATCCTCTTAGGGAAAGCTTTTGGAACGGCAGCGATCCAAAAGGGCTCCTATCAAGTCCTGCTGGGGAGGGACAACCGTCTCAGTTCCGAACGCTTGCGGGATGCCCTGGTCAAGGGGCTGATGGCCGTGGGATGCGATGTGCTGGATATCGGTCTGGTGGTCACGCCGGTGCTTTACTATGCCAGGTTTTACTACGCCAGGCTCTGTCTGGGTATTGATGCCGCGGTGATGATTACCGGCAGCCACAATCCGCCGGATGAAAACGGATTCAAGCTCGCCCTGGGCGCCGGGACCATTTACGGAGATGAGATTCAGAAGCTCAAAGAATTGATGCTGGCCGGGGAGTTTCGGTACGGTTCCGGCAGCCTTGAACCGGTAAACTGCATTCCCCCGTATCTGAAGATGCTGAGAGAAAAAATACAGCTTGGTCCCCGCAGGCTAAAGGTAGCTGTGGACTGCGGCAACGGGACGGCAGCCCTGTTTGCCGAAAAAATATTGGCAGACTGGGGCTGCGAGGTGATCCCGCTGTACTGTCAATCCGACGGCTCCTTCCCGAACCACCAGCCGGACCCGGTAAAGACGGCGAACCTGGCAGAGCTGAAAAAAGCGGTGCTGGAAGAGAAGGCCGATCTTGGCCTGGCCTTTGACGGTGATGCGGATCGCATCGGGGTGGTGGATGATGCCGGCAAGGTGATCTGGGGAGATGTTCTGATGTGTCTTTACTGGCGGGAAATCATGCCCAAGTATCCCGGCGCCAAGGCCATCGTCGAAGTGAAGTGTTCCCAGGCTCTGGTGGATGAGGTGGAGCGTCTCGGCGGAAAGCCTTTCTTTTACAAGACAGGCCACTCCTTGATCAAAGCCAAGATGAAGGAAATCGGGGCCGTCTTTACCGGGGAGATGTCCGGGCACATCTTTTTTGCCGACGAATATTACGGGTTTGACGACGCTTTTTACGCTGCCGGCCGCCTTTTGCGGCTCCTCTCTCATTCCGATGGGCCGCTCTCAAAGATGCTCTCGGCAATCCCCAAGTATTATTCGACGGCGGAAACCAGGGTCACTTGCCCGGACTGGGATAAATTCAAGGTTGTCAAGGGGCTGGCTGAGCGTTTTCAGCGGGACTATCCCGTAATTGATGTGGACGGGGCAAGGGTGCTCTTTGGGGACGGGTGGGGTCTGGTGCGGGCTTCCAATACCCAGCCGGTGCTGGTGGCCCGCTGCGAGGCCAAAACTGAAGAAGGATTACAGCGGATTTGCTCGATGATGAAGGAAGCCCTGAGGGAGTTCCCGGAAGTGGAGGACTTTGAATGGGAGGAGTAAGCCTGAGCGGAAAGAACAGAGGAAGAAGGTGCAAAGATGAAACCATATCCCCTTTTATTCGGGCCCTCATTTCAAGAAAGAATCTGGGGCGGCTCGAAGCTGAAAAAAATATTTCACTCTGCTGATTTGGAAGGAAATATAGGGGAAGCCTGGGTAATTTCAGACCATCCCCATGGCAAAAGCTTGATCGTAAATGGGGAGCTCGCCGGAAAAGCATTAAGTGATTTGCTGGACCTTTGTCCCGGGTGGTTTGGCCGTTCGCCCATCAGAAGCTTTCCTCTCTTAGTGAAGTTGTTGGATTCCAGGGAAGACTTATCCGTCCAGGTTCACCCGGATGATGAATACGCAAGCAGAAATGAAAAGGGGGAATCCGGCAAAACGGAATGCTGGTATATTATGGAATCCGAGCCTGGCGCTGAAATTGTATTTGGCCATCAAGCCGCAAAAAAAAAGAATTTATCAAATTAGCGGACGAGGATAAATGGAACGAGTTGCTTGTGCGGATATCTGTACAGCCCGGAGATTTTTTCTTTATTCCCAGCGGTACGGTTCATGCTTTGGGAAAAGGAATTGTCCTCCTCGAAATTCAACAAAATTCTGATCTTACTTATCGAATCTATGATTATAACAGAATAGGGCTTGACGGGAAGAAAAGGAATTTACACCTGGCAAAAGCCCTGGATGTCATGACCTTTGAAGCGGCGCGTTATCATGGAAAACGATCTGCAGGCGGTGAGCCTGGGTTTAAAACGACTTTAGCATCTTGCCGGCATTTTACTGTGGAAAAATGGCTGATCCAAGATTCATGGGATTTATTTTCCCTGGATGGATTTATCTTGATTTGTGTCATTAAGGGCAAGGGAGAGCTTCTTTTCGAGGATAACGCGCTCAGGCTGAGCAAGGGTTCCAGTATCATGATTCCCGTCAATATGGGGACGTATCAAATCAAAGGCAATATTGAAGCGATCGCAAGCTATGTTCACAAAGATGAAGGGATAAGAACATAGATCCTTGTTTTAAAAAGGGAGGCTGAGGAAGGTGTCTTTACTGTTCTTTTCTATTCAAAATGCCTTTCGTAAAAAAGCGGTGGCAGTCCTTGCCGTACTGGGGGTGGCCTTTGGCACCGCGCTCATGACAATCCTTTTTTCCCTCTCCGCGGGGATGGATCACCGGGTGGAAGGCACGTTCAGGGAGCTTTCCAACCGGGTCACGATTTCCGGCAGGGACGCGATCTTTGGCGGGTTGTATTTAGGGATGGGCACCAAACCGATCCCTTCTTCCTCTATTGAGGCCATCAGAGACATCCCCCATGTGGAAAAGGTCTATTCTCAGGTCTCGGTAGTTTTGCGCCCCCAAAATAATGACTACTCCATGCCTTTATTTGGCTATGGCCAGGAAGAGATTCGTGATCTGGCAAATAATCCTTACAATAAAATTATTGAGGGATCCGCGCCCGGCAATGACCAAGAAATGATCATCGGAAAAAGCCTGCAGGAATATATGAATCTGTTGAATTCCCCTTTTGCAATCGGAAAAGTTTATCCCTTTCTTATCCTGGAGGAAGGTCAGGCCAAGAAGCTGGAGTTAAAGGTGGTCGGTCTCTACCAGACCGGCAACGAGGTATTGGACGGGGCCTTCAGCGGTTCTGACAAATTGGCCAGGCAGATCGGCCGCATCCCGGAGGGGAGCGTTTCCGCCATCAATGTCAGTGTGGACGGTGTGGATCATGTGGAGGCTGCCGCCGAGGCCATCAAACAGGAGTTAGCGGGCAAAAAGCCGGAACTGCAGGTGGTGGTGCCCGGAGAGGTTTTAAATCCGGTCAGAAATATACTGGAGGTCTTGGGCAAGTTTTTGATCGCCGTTTCCCTGGTGGCCGTAGTGGCCGGGGGACTGTCCATTATGGTGGTGATGCTTTTGTCCGTGATCAACCGGATGCGTGAGTTTGGTATTCTGAAGGCTCTGGGGTGGACCCCGGCCGATATCATCTTCATGGTCCTGGTGGAGTCTCTGACGCTGAGTCTGTTCGGCGCCGCCCTGGGGATCGCTTTGGGCTGGGCCGGAGTTGCCGTGACCAGGGTTTTCATTGCCGCGGATATCGCCGTTCTCTCAGGGCAGGTCATGCTCAGCGTGTTGCTGGCCGGTATTCTGATCGGAGCGGCGGGAGGGATTTACCCGGCCTGGTGCGCCAACAGCGCGGCGCCGGTCAAGATTCTCAGGGAAGTTTAAGCAGGGAGGTTTTGCTTGGGTGCAGACGGACATTTTGATTTCTGTGAAAAAATTGACCAAGGTTTACGGAAAAGGCAATCTGGCCCTAAAGGTGCTGGACGTGAAAAACCTGGAAATCAGGAGGGGGGAGCTTGTGGCGCTCACCGGTCCCTCCGGGTGCGGGAAAACCACCCTGCTGAACCTTCTGGGCGCCCTGGACCGGCCAACCGCCGGCGACATTTTTTTCGAGGGGCAAAGGCTGGCCTTAAAGAGGGAGGCGGCCCTTTGCGGGTTTCGCCGTAAAAAGATTGGGTTTATCTTTCAGGCCTATCACCTGATCCCCACTTTGAGCGCGCTGAAGAACGTCCTTGCCCCGGCCTTCCCTTTGGGAAAAGATTACCGGCAGCGGGCGCTGGAGTTACTGAGGCTGGTGAGCCTGGCGGGCAAAGAAGGCCGCCGCCCGGGGGAGCTTTCCGGGGGAGAGCAGCAGCGGGTGGCCATTGCCCGGGCCCTTCTGCTGGATCCGGATTTGATCCTGGCGGACGAGCCTACGGGTAATTTGGACTCGGCGACCGGAGCGGGAATCATGGCTTTGCTGAAGAACTTGAACCAACGGGGGAAAACCGTGCTGGTGGCTACCCACGACCAGCGGGTGGCGGAAGAGTGCGACCGGAAGATCAGGATGATGGATGGGCGGATCAGCCAGTAAAGCAGGGTAAAGCCAGACATGATTTTGCAAAGAAGGATACAAGATCTTGCCGGGATGAAACCAAAAGGAGACAGTGATGTGATCGGTGTGATTTTTAGTGATCTGAAAAGAATTTTTTCAGTACCGTTAAGATATTGAGATCAAGCCCGGTGAACAATATGCTTGATCAAGGGGAGGAGAACCGATGATTTCCATCATAAGCGCCATAACCCAGCTTACTGTGAGCACGGTTACCACAGCGACATCCTTGGCGGCCAGGTTCGGCCTGATTGTCACGATAACCCTGATCGCGCTGCTGATCTCAAAGCAGCTGACCGAGGCGGTTTCCATGAATTCAGCCACTTCCGAACTTACTCTGTCCGGCCTATTGGACAGGGTCTTGAATGTTGGGATCGTTCCGCTGTTGATGGTTTTTGTGTCCATTGTGTTCGTCAAAATTTTGCATGTCCTCTAATACTTTGCATGCTCTCTAATACTTTGCATGTTCTCCAGTAAAAAGATCAGGGCAGCTTCAGGCTGTCAGGCATCAAGGCCGTTTGCTTGATGTTATTTATCGAGCAAGCGGCTTTTAGCTTAATATAAAGGAAAAAAATAGATTTTTTAATCTGTGAAATGAACAACTTTAAGACAAATCAGGCGACACCCTACTTGTTTGTTTTTGATGGGAAGAAATTGCTTGCTTATGCAGATTTAAAAACAGCCGATTCTGAGCAAAAAGTCGTCAGGACTTTAATCCCTTTACAGGAAGTACCCTAAGCTGATTAATGTTCACAGACAGCAGTCAAAAGAATTTTGAGGGGGAAATCATCAGTAAAAGAATTATAAGTGTATGACTTGGGGTATCTGGTTGGCCTAGTGCCTGATGCGGGATACACTCATGTTTCCAGAGTTTGCAGCAGGATTGTCCAATGGATCAAGTGGATGAATCAATCTTGATTCTTATACTTCATACACCTTAAGTGGGAATACTTCAAGACTTGAAATTATTGGAATTTTGTGGTATGGTAAGTATGAAAAAAATAATAGAAATGAATAGGAAGTCAGCGGGTGTATTTTCAAAAGAAGATACCTCGCTTTTTACATTGCGAACAGAACGTATGTTTGGTACAATGGACGGAGGAACCAAATTCTCGGGGCATAATCGCAAAGGCCGGCAGATACGGTGGCACACGCACATGAAACAATCGCTTTTTCATCTGCTTCATGGGTATCCAGACAGTTTAAACTGTATCTGATTCAAGAATTCCAGCGTTTGAAAGAGTAAAAGTACAAACGACTTGGCTGGGATTAAGGCCAATCTGGCGAAAATAAATCACCGAATTCATACGGATGCAATCACCGTGCAATCAATCAAATGAAACCTCGGGCAGAAGATTACAGAATAATGGGACTTGAGGAAAAGAGTCGTGAATGATGAGGTATGACGAGGAGTTGTATTCTATGGCAAATATTCATGCGCTCATGACGTTGATCAACAAAATATTCCCCAATGAGAACTGCACCAGGGACAATATCGCTGTGTTCATCCGACGGCTCGCCCTCAAAGATGTCAGTCAGAATCATGAACATTTTGCATCCGTGCAGCCGCCGCAAGAAAATCAGAGCGGCAAGTATTCTCCCGAAAAAATAACACAAAAGCCACCCGCAAGAGGACCGCAATCCGAGCCATACGCGACCTTTAAGAAGATGAGGCAAATTGGCGGTGTTCGAGAGGGATACCTGAGCTATTATGCTGATGATGCTGAGATCTTTTGCAAGCAAGCGCAATTGATGAAGGATTTTACGGATGATGATGACCGGAAGATTCCGCTTGATCCCTACTGCGCCACTTATCTCAAAATGGACGACGCGCAACTGCGCACATATTTTACTTGGCGCACAAAGGTGCGTCAGGGGGTGATTGAGGACACCTCATTATCCTATGCATTTTGTTATGTCTTCGAACTGCTGAATGATGTCGGGGTGAGCAGCCCCGCTGAGGCGATCGGGAAATTGATTGCCCTTTGGACGGCGTTCAGGCGGTATGATGAAAAAATCGATGTCTATTTGCGGGAATGGATACGAGATTATTATGTGGTTCATAAACCACAGTTCGCGGTGGAATTTACGGATCTTAGCCGCGGTTTTCCTGTTCCGTATCACAGCGAAGATGTTGCTTTGCTGGCAAAAGCAAAGTCGTGCAGTTGGGACGATTTGAGAGTGATCGAAGCGTCGTCGTCATTCAGGATCACAAACGGGCAGTTTTACAAAGCCACAGATCAGGCGATGATTGAAAAATGCGCTTGCTTTGTCATACAGGAGCTTGCCAAACTGTTCAAAAGCGGCGGCGTGGATTTGCGAAAAATGTTTTGGGAAAACCGCAGAGAGAAAATATATTCTCTCTTCAGAGGTGCTGTACATAGGAAGACAGCCATACAGCCGATAACGGTACAGCTTGACGACTTTGAAACGATAAAACTGAACAGCAGGGGTTGGTATCGGGAGTATCTCACGTTGACCCAGTACCGGTCTGTGATCGGATACATCCTGAAATCCATCGAAATCAAAATGCGGGAACACTTCGGTTACAAGCGCAGCCTGCAAATGCCGAATATTTCTCAGGTGGAAAATAGTTTGATAAACAGCGAACCGGATAAATTCACTTATTTTACTCGCCCGACAATGGACAGGCTGAAAGTATGGAAAGCAAAGGCCTTCTCCGTCATAAGCGGCACCGAATTTGAGCCGGCAATCGTTCGCGCGATCGCCGAATACTGCAAACTGGCCCATCTCGTCAGCGTAAACGGTGTGGTGAAGGAGATTAAGCCTGTTGAGATAGACTTGAGCAAGCTGAAGGATATCGAAAAAGAACATATGGAAACTGCGGCAAAGCTCATTGTTGAAGAACAGCCGGCGCCGGTGGCTGAAGTCCCACCTCCTGCAGCGGTAGCGCCTGATCTTGAAATTGCGGGAATGGCCGGTTTCGTAGATTCTCTGCCGGAAGAAGGACGAACCCTGTTGATTACTTTGCTGAACGGAGGACAAGTTCCGCCCAACAGCGAATTGCTGATAGAAACAATCAATGCCAAAGCACTTGAGGTGATTGCCGATCACATGATCGACGATTCCGAGAGCGTGCCCTATGTGTATGACGATTATACCGAAGAACTGAAATCATGGTTGGGAGGGCAATAGATGAGTGCAACAAACAAAATTCCGCCACGGGTTGCCGGCACACTGCTGAACGCCTTAAAAGGCGGCGTGGTTCCGCGTACGGGGCTTGGCTACATTACGGTGGGAAGAAAAGATGAGATCGATGCTCTTTTGCACGATGTTGAGACCATTACGATCGGTGGGGCTTCGTTCCGCTTTATCGTCGGGAAATACGGCGCGGGCAAGAGCTTTCTCTTGCAAACAATCCGCAACTACGCCATGGAACGCGGCTTTGTGGTCGTTGATGCCGACCTGTCTCCCGAACGCCGCCTCGTCGGCAATAAGGGGGAGGGCCTTGCTACCTACAAGGAACTGATGAAAAACCTGTCTACCCATACCTCCCCTGACGGCGGCGCTTTGAGCCTGTTGCTCCAGAAGTGGATAGCGGCCCTGAAAACGGAAGTGATGATCGAAAATTCCCTCTCGGCAGACAGCCCGCAGCTCAACGAATTCGTCGAGCTCAAGATCCATCAGACCGTCAATGAACTGGAAACCATTGTGCACGGCTTTGATTTTGCGCGGATTATTTCGCTGTACTGGAAAGCAACGGTCAACGAGGACGACGAAGCAAAGAGGAAAACGCTAAAATGGCTGCGCGGCGAATATCCGACCAAAACAGAGGCCAAACAGGAGCTGGGCGTCGGCGTGATCATCACGGATGACGACTGGTATGAGTACATCAAGCTGTTCTCGATGTTCGTCGTGAAAGCGGGATATAAGGGTATGATTATGATGATTGACGAATTGGTCAATCTGTTCAAAATCCCGAATTCGGTTTCACGGCAGAACAATTATGAAAAGATATTGACCATCTACAACGATGTGATGCAGGGCAAGGCGCAATATTTAGGTGTGATTATGGGCGGCACACCGCAGTGCATCGAAGACACGCGGCGCGGCGTATTCAGCTATGAGGCCCTGAAATCCCGGCTTGAATCCAGCCGTTTTGCCGATGGCGCTACCCGCGATCTGCTGGCGCCGATCATCAGGCTCAAAACCCTTACCCCCGAAGAGATGTATTTCCTTGTGCAAAAGCTGGAATCTATCCATGCGCTTGTGTACAAATATGAGCCGAAGCTAAAATCGGAGTCCCTGCAGTATTTCATCAAAACGGAGTTTGCACGGGTTGGCGCAGGACAAAACATCACTCCGCGTGAAATCATCCGGGATTTTATTGAGATCCTGAATATCATTCTCCAAAATCCTGAAAAGTCATTGGAAGGCATTTTAGGCGGGGAAAATTTTGAATATGCCGCATCGTCTGCAAACGACGAAAAAATCCAGGAGGAGTTTAAAGGATTTGAGATATGAACGCGTTCGAGAAGCTGGCCCCGTTTATTCAAGACTACATTTACCGCAACAACTGGGAAGAACTGCGTGAAGTCCAGGTTGCGGCCTGTGATGTCATCTTGCATACGGATAACAACCTTCTCATCGCGACACCGACTGCATCCGGCAAAACAGAAGCGGCGTTTTTGCCGGTGATTACTGAGCTGTATCACAAACCTTCCAGCAGCGTTGGCGTATTGTACATCGCCCCTTTGAAAGCCTTGATTAACGACCAGTTCGTGCGCATTGAGGAATTGCTGGAAGAAGCCTATATTCCTGTAACCAAGTGGCATGGCGACGCGTCGCAATCCCTGAAAAACAAACTGCTCAAGAATCCGAAAGGCATTATGCAGACCACCCCGGAATCCTTAGAGGCGATGCTGATGAAAAGAAAACAGCAGGCGATGAAGCTGTTTTCCGACCTTCGCTTTATCATTATTGATGAGGTGCATCATTTCATCGGCGAGGACAGAGGGGTTCAGCTTCTTTCTCTTCTGGAGAGACTGCAGAATCTGATCGGCTTTTCGCCGCGGCGCATCGGCCTCTCCGCTACGCTGGGCGATGGGCCGGCGGCAGAACAATGGTTAAACAGCGGGACGCCAAGAACCTGTGTCACGCCGGATGTTGGGACAGAAAGACGCAAGGCGATGATCATGATCAGTCATTTTTATACGTTGCCTGGTTCTGTTGATCAAGAACGCCAAAGTGCCCTGGGATTTTTCGAGTCGCTTTACAGCCTGACGCGAGGAAAGAAAAGCATCGTTTTTTCCAACTCTCGTTCCGACGTGGAACGCAACATGGTGAACCTCAAAGACATCGCGGAAAAACGCCGGGAGCCCGATGTGTTTCTGGTCCACCACGGCAGTATTTCCGCTTCCAACCGCGAGTATGCCGAAACGCAAATGAAATTTTCTGATCTGCCGCTTGTAACGGGAGCGACCGTTACCTTAGAATTGGGGATCGATTTAGGCGACCTGGAACGCATCGTGCAAACCGGCTGCCCGCATTCGGTGGCCAGTCTGGCGCAAAGACTCGGTCGCAGCGGCCGCCGCGGCGGGGTCTCGGAAATGTGTTTTCTTTTTGAGGAAGAAAAGAAATCAGAAGGCATCGAGTTTTATCAAGCCATCAACTGGCTTTTTGTAAAATGTATTGCCCTGATTGAATTATACCGGGAGAACTGGCTGGAGCCGATTGCCGCGGATCGCTATCCCTATGGCGTTTTATACCATCAAACCATGAGCTTTCTTTACAGCCACGGCGAAGCGAAGCCTGAGCTGTTGGCGCAGTCGATATTGAGCGAGGCGGTGTTTGCCGATGTTTCTCAGGAAGATTACAAAATCTTGCTGCGTGATATGCTGGAAAAAGAGCAGCTGGAAAGAACCTCTTCCGGCGGACTTTTAGTCGGCGCCAAAGGCGAAATCCTGACAAATCATTATCACTTTTATTCTGTTTTTGAAAGCCCAGCCGAATATTCGGTGCGAGACGGTTCCCAGGAAATTGGGACATTAAGTAAGCCGCTGCCGCCGGACACCACGTTTGTGTTAAGCGGGAAAACTTGGTCAGTCGTTGAAGTTGATCAAGAACAGAAGATCATTGATGTCACAAGTGCCAAAGGCAAGCCGCCGACTGTTTGGGACGGCACCGGCGGCGGCTTTGAACATACCAGAGTCCTCCAAAAGATGCGTGAGGTTATCGCAGGCCCTACGGAATATCCGTATCTTCATCCGAGCGCGGCATCCCGTCTGAACGAAATACGGCTGACGATACGTCAGACACGGCTGTTAGAAAACCCGGTGTTTGAAATTTCTCCGGACACCTTCGGCCTTGCCTTGTGGCTTGGAACGAAGGCGGCAAACGCGCTCGACCTTGCGCTGACGGTGCTGTTACCCCAGCGACAGTATACGCCCCCCTACTGGCCGTTCCTTATTGTAAAAAACGTCGGACGCGATGCGCTCTTGCAAGCATTAGAGCACATCAAAACTGTGCCGCTGTCCATCAGCGACTTAAGGATCCCTGACGGGATAAAGGTCGAGGGAAAATACAATGATTTCGTTCCGCCGGAATTACTGAGGAAACAATATGCCGCCAAAACCATTGATATTGCGGAAATGCAGCGGGAGATGACCAAGAACAAGGAAGAATGAGGCTGAGAGCAGAATTGGAAGTCTCCTTGTTCTCATTTTGAAAACTACCCGGATACTTTGATCTATACTTTTAAAGAACGCGTTGAATAGATAAATATTTATACCCATTATCGGAGAACCGAATCGTGTAAGCATTGGTAATATACACATTTTTATATGAATCATCAACGTAATAATCAACTGTTAATGTTAAAGTATCATCATTTAGTTGTTCTTTTTTTACTAATTTAGGAAAGCGGGCACCGCCAAATCCACCTAACCCGCTAGCGATAAATTCCTTTGTCTTTGTATCGTAGTGTAAGTAGGCTCCGGTTTCGTTGTTTACTTTATCTTTTTCATTTCTTATCCCCCGGCAGTATAGGGTATTTACCGATTAAAATAGAAAATAATCAATTCGGAAAGATCTGCTCTGTCAGCCTTGCCATAAGTTTTTTACACTGCCTAAGCCGCCGGTGGTTGAACCTTTCTTCGCAAAATGAGAATAAACCTGCAGATGATTCAAATATATCGTTGATAGATCCTGTCTGCCTAATGTGGTCAGATCCCGGATATTGTTTTTCAACATCTCTAAAAAATTACTTCGATCAGTTAGCCCCATAGTTCCCGTCTCTGGTGGCAGAGAGGAAAGGCCGGAGCTTTTATCAGCATGGCAATAGGCCTCTAGAGCGCGCATCTCTACGAGAGAAGCATCGGACGGATTAATATGATTGATGTAAATTTTTTGTTCAAATTTATTTCCCTTTTCATCTACGCCCTTTGCCAGCACGACTGGATTATCCGTTGATGATTCATCTGCGTATTTGATATAGAAAGACAGTCCTGTACCATTTCCGCCGGAATACAGCATATCGTCTGTTTTTAAATAAACGACCTGTTTTTGAATATTGGAGTTCACAGCAGAGAAATCCGCCGTCTTATGATTCCCGAAATTTGCATTTTCTCCAGGCGTTCTTGTAAAATTGATAGAACCAAACGAAATATTCATCCTTTTCCTCCTTGTAGAGCGCACGTTTGTGCGTTTTTGGATATCTTTCGCAGAAAGTTGCAGAATATGATCTTGGACGGTAGGGAAAGTCAATACGAAATCATTATCATTCTTTTCTAAACATTTTGTCAAGATGGTTTATGTTTTGTCCAATTTGAGCAAAGAAAGATAGGAGACAGAGCGATTTTTGCTCTGCCTCCTATCTTTTTTGTCTTAACTGTTACTTGGTTTTTCTCACGCCGTTTTCGTTCACCTCATACTCATCAGCTTTGGTGCTGACCGCTAAAGAACCGTCGGCATTGAAGCAATACCACTTGCGAATAGCGTTTGTTGTTGCCGTTCGCGCCGATGTCTCACCAGCCCCTGAGCATCTTGTTGCCGGAATAGAAGTGCCAGCTGCCTGAATCGTCTTTTACCCAGCCGGTTTTCAGGGTACCGTTGGCATTAAAGTAATACTTCACGCCGTCGATGGTCTGCCAGCCGGTGAGGGCCTTGCCGTCCTTGTAGCAGAGCCACTGTCCGGCGTCGTTTTTCGCCCAGCCCTGCGCCGTGGCGGGGTCGATAGTCAGCTTAATATAGCGGTGGAGCATGGCGCTGACTTCCGCGCGGGTGGCACTGGATTTCGGATTGAAGCGGTTGTTAGCGCCACCCATCATGATACCTGCCTGCTGCATGGCCGTGACCGCCGTTTTGCAGGTGCTGCCGATGCTGCTGTTGTCCGCATAGGCGGTTGCCTCGCTGGTAACGGGCAGGGTGTAACCGGTGGCTTTCGCGTAGTTGGTGAAGATCACCGCGATTTCCTCACGGGTAACGGCCCGTTCCGGGGCAAACTTCCTGTTGCCGATGCCCTGAACGATGCCTTTTTTGTACGCCCACTCAATGTAGGGCGCGTAGTATTGGTCCGTCGCCACGTCGGTGAAACTGCCGGCGGTGTATGCTTTCACATCAATACCGGCCAGCCTGCCGAGGGCTGTCACCAGTATTCCCCGCGTGATGGCGGTGTTGGGAGAGAAAGCGGTATCGGAGGTTCCGCCGAACAGCCCGCGCCCGACCGCATCGTCAATGCTTTCCTTTGCCCAATGCTTTGTGACGTCGGTGAAATTGGTTGATGGAGCTGTATAGCCCACACCGTACACCGAAAAGTGATTGGTGCGGCAGATCACGCTCCCGCTGTTGGTGTCATAAGAGGAATCGGCGATGCGATTGATCCGGCCCTTGGCGTCCACATAGACAGCGTACAGATAGCCCGCCGCCTCATTTTCGCCCGGAGCAGAGGGAATGGAAAGCGTCACGCTGCCGCCGCCAAGGCTTGTGAAGCTTACGGCTTTGCCGTCCTTCACCATGCTCAGGGTAAGATCATAGGCATTGCGAACACCCGTGACCGTCGCGGGCTTCACCGTGATGGTCACGTTGCCCGTACCCTGCTTTTGCAGCTCCGAAAGCACCTGCGCGTCAAAGGAAAGGGAGATGGGCGTGCCTGTGAGCTCAAAGTGCTTTGCCCCCGCGCTCACCAGCCGGTTCAGGGCGGCGCGCTCCAGCGTGACGGTCAGCTCTGCGGCGGAGGGTGTGTCCAGCTCAATCCTTGCGCTCACGCCATAAGCGGCGCGGTTTTGCGCTTTGGCTCCCGCCTGCGCTTTTTCAAGGGCGGCTTTCACTATGCTGTCGGTGACGGCATAGGCGGCTTGTGCGGCGGTTCCCGCCGTTTTTCCTGTGACGCTGCCGATGGTGGGCTGGTCGGGCTGTGCGGTGGGGGTGACGGTAACCTTCGGGGCGCTATAGCTTGAACGGCGGCCGGAATGACTGCCGCCCGTATAGGCAGTCGCCGTAACGGCGATGGTTTTCTGGACCGTGGTCTGGGTCTGGGCGCCCTTGGACACAGTGACGGTAAAGACATAGCTGCCGTTTGTGCCCGCCCGATTGGCCGAGGTGCCGGCCACCGGCGCGGTATAGCTCGCTTTGTTGACGGTTACAGTAACACTGCTGTTGCCTACCGCCGTTTCCGCCGTGGCTTTCAAGGTGTTTTCAATGACAGTCTCGCTGGTTGCCGCCGCCTGGGTCATGCTGCTGTAGGGGGCGTTTTCCGCCGCCGTTTTGGCGGCGGCTACGGTGGCGATATCCGGATCGGCGGCCACCGTCAGTGTGACCGTGGTGTTTACATTGACGGGATTGCTTTTGGCGGCGGCGGTAATGGTGAACGCGCCGCTGACATTCCCCGGCAGCGTAAAGGCGGCGCTGCCGTTCGTCGTATCCGCCGGTGTGACTGTAAGGGCGGTGTTATCCGGCGTTTTCGCCGTGACAGTCACCGCCGGATTCGACCAGGTATCCCAGCCTGTAACGGTGACGGTGACGGTCCGCGCGGACGCGGAGAAGGGCGCGCTGTAGGATATGCCGCTGCCGCTGATACCGGTTTCCGAGGGTGTGACGGTCAGCGCGGAGGTGGAAAAGCTGATCAGGTATACCCCCGGCGCGCCGGTTTGTCCGGCCAGTCCTGTCAGGGTGGGCAGCTTATCCTCCTCCAGCGTCCATATGCTTGAGGTGTTCCATGTATAGGCGCTGTCCCAGTTGGCGGCAGTATTCCAGAAGCCGCCGCCGAACAGGACGACGGAGGTCAGGGCTGTGCCGTCGTTATACGCGCTGCCGGCGCTTGCGCAGGTCATGCCGCCGTAGGCGTAATTATTGCTCAAGACGCTGCTGCCAACATACCCTGCCACAACACGCCCGACAGCGGAGTTGCCGGAAACTGTGGGGTTCAGTGCGGCGCAGTCTCGCACCGTTCCGCCATCAACCTTTCCCGCCACGCCGCCGACAGTGCTTGTGCCGCTGACGCCGCCGGTGCTGTAGCAGCTTTGCACCGTGCCACCCTCAACATACCCCGCCACGCCGCCGACAAACCGGTTGCCGCTGACGCTGCCGGTGCTGTAGCAGCTTTGCACATTGCCGTAAAAAACATACCCCGCCACGCCGCCGACATCATCTGTGCCGCTGACGCTGCCGGTGCTGTAGCAGTTTTGCACCGTGCTGTTAATGCCAACATACCCCGCCACGCCCCCAACACATACGATGCCGCTGACGCCGCCGGTGCTGTAGCAGCTTTGCACCGTGCCACCCTCAACATACCCCGCCACGCCGCCGACATAGCCGCTGCCGCTGACGGTGGCAGCACTATAGCAGTCTGTTACCGTGCCAAAAACAGATCCTGTGATGCCGCCGATACCATTGGTGCCGCTGATACTGCCGGTGCTGTAGCAGTTTTGTACCGTGGCACCGGCGCCGAGATACCCTGCCACAGCGCCGACAGAGTCTTTGCCTGCTATATGGACGTTTATTACACCAAGGTCAGCAACCGTGGTGCCGGAACTGATCCAGCCAAACAGCCCTTGGAGACCGTCGTCGGTGCGGTTGATAATCAGTCCGGTAATGGTTTTACCGTTGCCGTCAAAGCTTCCCTTAAATTGATTAGTGGAATTGCCGACCGGCGTCCAGCCCTTGCTGCTGTCGGCGGCCGCGTAGCCGGACAGGTCGAGATCGTTTGTCAGCTTGTAGTATACCGTGTTGGTGTTGTAGGTGCTCTGCGCTGTGGGATTCCCCTCGTTCACCAGCTTGGCCAGTGCCGCAAGCTGGGCGGCGGTGGCAATTTGGTAGGGGTTTGTGTCTGTGCCCCCGCCGTTGAAATAGATCCCGCTGAGATGCGCGGGCAGGGTATCGTCCTGCCCCGGCATACACTCGGTCGTGCTGCCGCTCTTGAACAGGACGGGCAGCTTACCGGCGGTGTACGACCAGCCGCCCGTCGCCGTAAAGCGGCTGGAAAGCGCGGTATCCGTATTTTCCGTAAGCTGGGCGGCGGTTGTGTCCGCGCCGTTCTCACCATTCGCCGCGCCGCCGGTGACAGCGGAACCGTTCACCGTCATGCCGGCAAAGGCGATGTTGCCCGATAGACTCCCTAAATAACTCATCGCCACACGCCGGACATCGCCGCTGCCGGAAACCGAGGGGTTCAGCGCGGCGCAGTCCAGCACCTTGCCCTGAGAAACATCCCCCGCTACGCCGCCGACAGAGCTTCCGCCGCTGACGATGCTCGTGCTGTAGCAGTTTTTTACCGTTGCGCCGACGTTATAAACACTCCCCGCCACGCCCCCGACATTCTCGCCGCCGCTGACGCTGCCCGTGCTGTAGCAGTTTTCTACCGTTGCGCCGACGCTATAAACACTCCCCGCCACGCCCCCGACATTCTCGCCACCGCTGACGCCGGCCGTGCTATAGCAGTTTTTTACCGTTGCGTTGATATAAACATACCCCGCCACGCCCCCGACAAAGCGGCTGCCGCTGACGCTGCCCGTGCTGTGGCAGTTTTCCACCGTGCCGCCAGAACCGCCAGAAACATGTCCCGCCACGCCTCCGACATTCTGGCCGCCGCTGACGCTGGCATTGACCACGCCGAGGTTTTGCACCGTGCCGCCGCTGCCGATAGCCCCGAACAGCCCCTGATAGTTGGCGCTTCCGCGGCTGATGGTCAGGTTGGAAATCGTATGGTTACCGCCGTTAAACTGCCCTAAAAACTTATTGGCACTATTCCCGATCGGTGTCCAGCCCGCTCCGCTGTCAGCCGTTGTATAGCCGGACAGGTCAAGGTCGTTTGTTAGTTCGTAGTACACCGTGCCGGCATTGTAGTTTGTATTCCCCTCGTTCACCAGCTTGGCCAGTGCCGCAAGCTGGGCGGCGGTGCTGATTTGGTAAGCGTCGCCGCTCGCGCCCGTGCCCCCGGCGAAATACGTTCCGCTGATATGCGCGGGCAGGGTAGCGTCCTGCCCCGGCATTAGCTCCGTGGCGCTGCCGCTCTTGAGCAGGACAGGCAGCTTACCGGAGGTGTACGACCAGCCGCCATCCGCCGTAAACAGACCGGAAAGCACCCCGCCGGTATCCGCCGTGAGGTCGGCGGCGGTTGTGGCTGCGCCGTTTTTATTTCCCGCCGCGCCGTCGGAGATGGTTTGATCGATGCCGTTCACCGTCACCGTCATGCCGGAAAAGGCGATGTTTAAGGAGAGGGAGCCGTAAACAGACCCCGCTACGCGTCCGACATTCGTGCTGCCGGAAACCGAGGGGTTCAGCGCGGCGCAGTCTTGCACCGTACCGCCATAAACCCACCCCGCCACGCCGCCGACATAGTTGGCTGTGCCGCTGACACTGCCGGTGCTGTAGCAGTCTTGTACCGTGCCGCCAGCAACCACCCCCGCCACGCCGCCGACATCATCTGTGCCGCTGACGCTGCCTGTGCTGTAGCAGTTTTCCACCGTGCCGGCAACAAGCCCCGCCACACCGCCAACATCATCTGTGCCGCTGACACTGCCGGTGCTGTAGCAGTCTTGTACCGTGCCGTCATTAACCCACCCCGCCACGCCGCCGACATAGCAGATGCCGCTGACGCTGCCTGTGCTGTAGCAGTTTTGCACCGTGCCGCCATTAACACGCCCCGCTACGCCGCCAACATAGCTGCTGCCGTTGACGCAGGCATTGACCACGCCGAGGTTTTGCGCCGTGCCACCGCCGATATAACCGAACAGCCCCTGAAAGTTGTCGCCGCGGTTGATGGTCAGGTTGGAAATCGTATGGTTATCGCCGTCAAACTGCCCCAAAAACATATTTGTATCAGTCCCGATTGGCGTCCAGCCCGCTCCGCTGTCGGCGGCCGCATAGCCGGACAGGTCAATATCGTTGTCCAGCTTTAAGTACACCGTGCCCGTTGTTGTGCCGAGGAATGTGCTTTCCAGCCGCCCCGCGTTGGTCAGCGCCGCAATTTCGGCCAGCTGTGCCGCAGTGCTGATGAGAAACGGGGCTGTGGACTGCGCGCCGCCCCCGATGCTGCGCAGCAGCATACGCTGCTGCTGCTGCGCCTTCACCACCACGGCGATGTGGGGCGGCTCCTCCGTGGTGCGAAAGCCCTCGGCCAGCTGCGCCGTAAAGATATAAAGGCCTTTGGCGGTCGCGTCATACTCCGGCTCGGCGCTCCACGTCACGGGAACCTGTGCCGCTTCTCCCTCCACGGTGGCGGCAAGGGTCTGTGGCAGGTTCAAATCCTCAAGCGCCGTGCCGTTTTCCACTGACTGCCAGCGGACCTCGTCTTCAAGCGCGTCAAAGGCGGTCACGATCCCGCGGGCCGCTGCCGCGCTCACCGTCGCGCCCACCGTCACGGTGATGACGGGAGGCTCGGCGCTGAGCGTAAAGCCCTCTATTTCGGCGGTGAAGGTATAGGTACCTGCCGCATCGCCGTCATAGTCAGGCGCGGAAACCCAGGTGACCGGAATGGAAATTTCTGATTCCGTGACTTCCGGCGCAGTACCGTCGCCGCTTTCCTCCGACGTGACGGCAGAGCCTGCGGCAGCCTGAGCCGATTCGCCGGAATCCGGAACAGACTCTCCCTGTTCCGCCGGTTCAGACTCCTCCGACTCAGCTTCTTCCTGCGCTTGTGTGCCCGTCGCCGTGGCGATCCGCACCGTGGCGTTCAATGTGCCCGGCAGCGCCAGATCCTCCAAAGCGGTTCCGAGGGCAGTCTGCCTGTCCGCAACCTCCGCCGGCAATGCTTCAAAGGCGATGATCTCGCCGGCCCCGCCGTCGGTTCCGTCAGCCTGTGCCGGAGCCGGCGTCATGCCGAATACCATCAGGGCAGACAGCACAAGGGCTGTCAGCCTGTGGCGTGGTTTGTGTGTATTCATTGGGGTCTCCTCCCTGTTCTATTTGTCTTGGCGCCGCCGTGCCCGGAAAAATCTGAGCTTCCAGAGAAAGGCGGGCGCCGCGCTTTTCACCGCCGCAACATAGGTATCCCGGTCCACCGCTATGTAACCCGCCACCCGTTCCCAAGGCCGGATATGACTGCCGCGCGGCAGCACGGGAACGGTTTTGCCGCCGTCGGAGGCCAGGGTGTCCGGACAGTCCCCCCCGCTTGCAAAGCCGCCGGTTTCCCCGACGACCGTGAAACACCCGTCCGGATACCGCGCTTTTATTTCGGCTATGGTGAGGCAGGGGAATTTGATGCCGCTTTGCTTGTCCGTAAACACCTTTGTCCGTCCGGACTGCGGGTACAGTTGGTAAAGCATAACGCTCACCTCCGTGCTGTGATCTCCCGTTTCAGTATAGCGAAAAAGAACTTCCGCGCGGGCAAACGGCGAAAACAGACCCTTTATCGCCGAAATTGGCGAAAAAAAACCCGCCGCCGGCTTGACAGCGGGGAAGGCATGGAAAAATGATCATTGGTGAGGCGCGCCGCCCGGCGAATCGTGAAGCGGCGCTGCTTCGGCTTTGACGGGGTGTGGGCAAGCGACCATCAGCGTAAATGTCGTTGCGGTGCGGTCGATTTTCACAAAGCCGCCGCAGCTCTTTACGACCCGGCGGATATTCTGAAGCCCGATGCCGTGCGCGCCGCCGCCCTTGGAGGAAAGAAGCTCCCCGTCTTTTATGCTGACAAAGCCGTCGTAAGAATTTTCAATCTTGATCAGAAATTGGCCGCCCGCGGTCCCGGCCTGTACCGCGATAAACCGCCCGCTTTGGACGGCGGGCTTGGCGCAGGCTTCCAGCGCGTTTTCCAGCGCGTTTCCCAAAACGACGCAGAGGTCGCCGTCGCTTAACGGAAGTTCCTTTGGGATAACGCTGACGCACCGGAAGGGAATTTCCTTCGTCCTTGCTTTTAAGGCATAATAGCCCAAAATGGAGTTGGCCACGGTGTTTTGGCAGAACACCGGCAGCGGCTCGGTGTCCGCCCTTTCGGCGTACTCGCCCAGAAAACGTCTCAGCTCGTCATACCGCCCTTCGTCGGCCAGGGTACCGAGTACGTCGATGAAGTGGCGGGTATCGTGACGGATCGCCCGTATCTCGTTCATCTGCCCGTTCAAAGCGTCGTAATATTCCGTCTGCATGGCGATCTGCGCCCGCGCCTGCCGGAACTCGGAATCCGCTACCGCCAGATCACGGTATTGATCGGCAAGCCGCAGCGCGTACGCCAGCCCCACCAGCAGCAGACAGGCGGACAGCATGACCAGCAGCGCCAGGGACAGGTTGGGATAGACGTTGCCGCCAAGATAGTAGCAGTCCGCGATCAGCCCGGCGACGGCAAGGGAAACGCCCCAGTAGATCAGCAGGCCGTACCGCTTGATCCGCCGCCGCCCGCGATACACCTTGATAAACCCGTATACCTCCAGCGCAAAGGCGGCAACGGGAAGGACCAGCGAAAGATACCGGTTGTAAAGGTCAAAGGGCGTGAAAAGGTAGATCAGGTAGATGGCAGCGTAATACAGGAAAAAGAAAGCCTTTTCCCGTTTGGAGAAGGCGACGCCGAACTGTTCCTGAATGAGAAAAATGAGCAGGAATTTCAATATGAACGTCACCAGATACAATAGGGGGTTGCTGTCCTCATAGGATAGGCCGAAAAAGAGGCTGCTCTGCCAGAAGCCGTAAAACTCGGCGCTGAGCATAATCCGCAGGAGAATAAGCAGCATGATGGCGGGGAGATACGCTACGCGCAGCTTTTTTCCTCTGGACAGAACGAACAGGGCGATGAACGCGAAAAACGAAAACAAAACCACGCCGTACAGGATAAAGCGAATGCTCTCACGGATTTCGCTTTGCTGTATTGTGTCATGATAATCGGCCAGAACAGGGGCCATATACAGCCCGGAAAAGCGCGCGGTGGCAAGCTCGATGACGATCTCGTGCGTCTCCGCTCCGGACAGCGTGACCGGATACAGCTTCGCCTGGGGTACGGTAAAAACGTCTTCGATATTTCTCGATACGGTTCCGCTCCCGGCGGTCAGAACACCGTCCACAAATACGCGGTACGCGCTGCCAAAATCCGGGATGTAGGCCGTAACGGGGTTGGAGCGGGAAAGGCCGTCCACGATCAGCCGGTAGCTGGCAACTCCTTGGGCCGGCAAATGCACGCCGCCGATTTGGTACTCCGACCAATAACCCGGCGCCCGGATCAGAAAATCCGGCGGATCTCCGGAGCTTTGCTCGGTCACGATCAGCCGGTCCCAATAAAATTCCCACTCTCCGTCCAAAACGAGAGCGCCGGCCGTGAACCCCGCGCCGTCCATCCTGCCGTTTTCGGCCGCCTGCGCGCCGGTCAGCGGATGATACAGGGCGGTATACAGTACCGGAATATGGGCAAACAGGAGGATAAATACCAGTCCGGCAATCAGGCTCAGCCGGATTTTTCTCTCCGCGCTCACCATCCTCATTCCGGCGCCCCCCTGTCCATATGGGAGAACAGATACGCGTAATACTGTTCCTTTGCGAACTTTGCGTGCTTTTTGGAAATCCCGATCAGCGCCTGGCCCACGCGGAAATAGCTTTCGCCCAACTCCCGGATATGGGCGGTATTGACGACAAAGCTCTGATGGCAGCGGATAAAAGCTTGCTCCGGCAATTCCCCGACCATATCGTCCAGCTTTCCGTAGCGCTGCAGCGTGCCGCCGTCCGCCAAATGGAACAGGATGCGCTTGTCGCTGCTTTCAAGGTACAGGATATCCCGGCAATCCACCGTGTGCAGGGCCGATTTATAGCTGAACCGGATTTTATGCCCGTTTTCCAGATTGCTTTCCCGGATGGCGCGCGCGAGTATCCGGTCAAGCTGCTCTTTGGCAAAAGGCTTGACCAGATAATTGAACGCGAACACCTCGTAGGCCTGCGGGTAATGCTCCCGGCTGGTGGAGACAAAGATGATTTTAACATCCGGTCTTTGCGCCCTGATTTTCCGCGCCGTTTCAATGCCGTCGAGGCCCGGCATATAGATATCCAGAAATAAAATATCCGCCGTGAAGCGGGTGTCTGCAAGCTCGTCCAGCAGTGTCCGGCTGTCCGTAAAAGATGTGATTGCAAAGGCGGGATCATATGCCCGCAGCGCGCCCGATAAGCGGCTGATGTCCTCCTGGCTGTCGTCGCAAATCGTGATATGGATGGGCATGTGATCACCTCGCTTGGTCGTATGCCGGTTTATTTTTTCGGACGTTTTCTTCCGTCGTCGGGCTTGGGAGCGTCTTGCGGCACGGCCCATATATTGCCGATCTTCCGCGCGCCTTCGATTCGTCCGGCTGCGCAATGGTAATTGACCATCCGGCTTGTAATACCCCATTTATCCGCGGCTTCCCTTGCGCTGATGTAATCCATGATCATACCTCTTGCGCTTTTTTTACAGTATACTTCTTAAACGCGAAAATTTCAAGAACGGGAAGGATCTTGTCTGAACCGCAAAAATGAAACTGCCTAAAAACGAAACTGACTGGCTGGCAAGCAATGCGCCGGCATATACCGGAGACCCTTGTTGATGGCAAAGCCCATGCGCGCGAATGCATTGATATGATTTTTTCTCCATGAAAAGTCGTCCTTCCTCTGTTGTTGTCACAAGGCAACGCGAATGGAAGGGCGGCAGGATTTGTGTTATACTTTCCTTGCACCGCCATCCGGCGTTGTGGGCGGCAGCGGCGGCTTTCTCTTTCCGGGGATTGCGCCCCTGCCGGTTCTTTTGACCGTGAAAATATAGGGTGAACGAATCGTTACCCCATGCCGCTTGATTATCCCAGAGGACAGCATGTTTTGCCTTTGTTTAAGCTCTGTTTACATGAGCATGATACGGTGTCATCACTGAGAACGATTTTTATCGTCCCCAAATGCGCCGTTTGGCAGGATAGGTGATGAAAATGAGTAAAATTATGATTGTGGACGACGACCCGAACATCCGTGAGCTGGTGCTCGCCCTGCTGCATCGCAGCGGCTTTGCGGCCTGCGAAGCGGCGGATGGGCGTGAGGCCCTGCAAAAAATGCTGAACGACAACCCGGATTTGGTGATCATCGACGTGATGATGCCGAATATGGACGGCTTTGAACTCTGCCGCCATTTGCGGCGCTATTACGAAAACCTGCCGGTCATCATGCTGACGGCCAAAGGAGAACTGGCGAGCAAAGTGAAGGGCTTTGGGCTTGGCGCCGACGATTATCTGACCAAGCCTTTTGAAGGAGACGAGCTGATCGCCCGCGTGCAGGCCCTGCTGCGGCGTTATAAAATTGAGGCTTCTCAGGTCATTCAAACCGGCAATGTCCTGATCGACAAGAACAGCTACAGCATCACCCTGAATGGGGTACGCGAGGATATTCCCCTGAAAGAATTTGAACTGATTTTTAAGCTGGCGGGCTTTCCCGGGAAAACATTTTCCCGCAACCAGTTGATTGAGGATATCTGGGGCGTGGACTTTGAAGGCAATGAACGGACGCTGGACGTCCATGTCAACCGCCTGCGCGACCGTTTTCCTGAGGAAACGGCCGGTTTTAAGATTACCACCGTCCGCGGGCTTGGCTACCGGCTGGAGGTGATGTCATGAGACAGCGGCCCCAACCGCCGCAGCCGTCGCCGGAAACACAGCAGCCCTGGCCGCGGCGCCCGCATGCCGTGCTGTCCTCCCTGGCCGCTGTCCTGTCGTTTGCGTTATGTTTTGCCGGAGGGTACATGCTGATGACAGTCCTTTACCGGCGGACCGGAACTCCCCCGGAATTCTGGCGGCATATTTTTTCCGGCGTCATGGGCCTCGTGATCTTCGCGGGTGCTATCTCCCTGGTCAGAGTCGCCGCGGTCCGGCATTCCCATAAGTTTGGGGAGCGGCAGGGCATGAACAGCCAGCTGCTGAACGCCATGACCCGCATCGCCCAGGGGGATTTCGATGTTTTTATTGAACCGCGGGATCATTTATTCCGTGATATCGTGGAGGGAGTCAATAAAATCGCCAAAGAACTCGGTTCCCTGGAACAGCTGCGGCAGGATTTTATCTCCAATGTATCCCATGAGATCCAGTCCCCCCTGACTTCCATCAGCGGCTTTGCCGCCTTGTTAAAAAATGACGCCCTGACCGCCGAACAGAAAACCCACTATCTTGGCATTATCGAAACGGAAAGCAAACGGCTGTCGGCCTTAAGCGACAACCTGCTGAAGCTGTCGGCCCTGGAGACCGGCAGCGAGTCATTAGCCCGCAAGGAATACCGGCTCGACAAGCAGCTGGAGGACATCGCCCTGATGCTGGAACCGCAATGGAGCGCCAAGGATATCGCCCTGGAAGCCGACCTGGAAAAACTGACGATCCAAGGGGACGAGGGACTCTTGTCCCAGGTCTGGGTCAACCTGCTGCATAATGCCGTCAAATTCACGCCGGGGGGCGGCGTGATCCGGATTGAATTAAAAGCCGGCCAGGGGAATGTATGCTGCCGGATCAGCGATACCGGCACCGGCATCGCCCCGGAAGACCAGATCCATATCTTTGAGCGGTTTTATAAAGTGGACAAATCCCGCGACCGCGCCCTTGGCGGCAACGGGCTGGGGCTCTCCCTCGCCAAGAAAATCGTGGAACTGCACGGCGGGCAGATTACGCCGCAAAGCGCGATCGGCAAAGGCACAACCTTTACGGTCACCTTGCCCCAGAACCAATCCGGATGATGTTCAGGGTTGTTTACATCCCGTAAATCTGGTAAGGAATCCAAGGGAAATACAAAATGATGATGAAATGCTAGATGATATAGTGCAATAAATTTATCATTTTTATGGTAGACTAAGATCAAAAGAGGAACCATGCGCCAACATGATTCCTCGGCAACAGCCGCTTTAGGGGCGGTCGGCTTAGGGAATAACGAAATAAACCGCTAATCCTTGCACAGGGGCGGTTTATTTCCTTTTCGGAAACGAAAGCATGAACACGGCTAAAGGTGCCTATGGTTGAGACCCTTCAGTTCTCGGCATGGCTTGCTGCCCGCTGACTGATGGCAAAGAAATTGGTCCTGATGATGAGATCAGCGACTTGAAGAGTTTGCCCCACCTCACTGTCCGGGTCCCAATCGTAGTCAATGCGGTCCGGGGTAACGCGAGCCATCTGTTTAATGTAGTCGCCCCGGGGAATGATCGCGAATCCCCCCGCCGGAGTCAGCAGGTTTTTTCCCATGGCATAATGGGCAGCTTCCTGCTCAAATCCCATTAAATAAGCAATGGTCGGCAAAACATCCACCTGGCCGCCGTAGCCCCCGGGCCTTTTTCCTTCAAAATCCGGCTGGTAAATGATCAAGGGCACGGGCATATATTCCCTGACCCATTCTTCGCCGCTAATGGTTTTTCCGGCCCATAGCTCTTCCAATTGCGGTTTGTCTCTTTCAAAAAGCCCGTCGTGATCCCCGTAAATGACCACCAGGGAGTTATCCAGCAGGCCATTTTGTTTCAATTCCTGCATAAAGCCGCCGATGGCCTGATCGGTATACCGTACAGCCTGCAAGTAATTCCCTACATGGGAACCGTCCAAAGCGGGCGGCAATTCAAGAAATTGCTGATCGGAAGGCATCGAATAGGGATAGTGGCTGGTAAGGGTAATGATAAAAGAGTAAAACGGCTGAGGCAGCTCTTTCAGCATAGCCGCTGACTGCTCAAACATAGCCATGTCGCTGAGGCCCATGCCCACCAGATCTGTCTGAGCAAACTTGTCAATATCCCAAAACTCGTCAAATCCCAGGTTGGGATAAACGAGGTGCCGGTTCCAAAAGCTGGCTTCATCGCTGTGAACAGCCACGGTTTGATACCCGTAAGGTTTCAGCAGCAGGGGCAACGAATGATACTGGTTTCCCGGGTAACTGAAAAAGGTGCTGCCTTTTCGAATGGGATAAAGGGAGCTGTTTACCACCAGCTCCGCATCGGAGCTATTCCCATCCACAGTCTGAGGATAAAAATGCCGGTAATAAAAACTATGGCCCAAAAGTTCGTTCAAATTAGGAGTAATGGGCTGGCCGGCCACAGTCTGCCCGATGACGAAATTCTGCAAGGACTCTACCTGAATCACGATTAAATTTTTCCCTTTGCTGCCGCCTTGCAGAGCGGAGAAAAATTGATCCGCATCAGGCTGCTCCCGGTTGTCAAACCAGGCCAGGATCAAATCCTCTGTTTCATCGGTCAGCGCAATGTTTTTATCCATAAGATAATAGGCCGTATCCACCGAATGAAAGCCCAGAGGGCCAAAGTGATGAAAGGTCATGGCCGTATCAAAACGGCGGAAGATATCGTTTTTTTCATAGTAGGTTTGCTGCACCGGATAAAAACAAGTCAAGGCCAGGCCAAGAATCAATTGGAAAGCAAAAATGAATCGGCTTTTGGGGAGTTTGGACGCAGCGGTGAAGAAGAAAAAGACAGGCCAGATCAGCAGATCAGTGAAAAGAAGCAGGTCGCTCATTCGCGCCAGAGCCAATATACTTTCACCCAGCCCGTTTAAATTCGATGTCTGCAGAAAGGAATACGCAGTGAGAGGAATGTTGAAATAGCGGTAATGCAGGAGGTCGGTGAAAAAAAGGAAGGAACAGCTTAGGTTGAGGAGACAGAGAAAACCCCGGCGAAACAAAGGGCGCATCAGATAAGCGCCGGCGGTCAGGACCATAAGCAATCCGCAATTGAACAATAGTATTTTCCAGGGCAGTTCCAGATTGAGATGATACATCATCAAACGAGCTTTAATGAGAATAATTGACAGAGTCAAAGGAATCTCAAGGGTGCCCAAGCGCAATAAATGGTATTTTTTCATCACATCAACACATTCCTTCTGAGTTATCGTAACCCAAGCCGTACCCGGCAGGCGGCCGTTATTTCCTTTGCGGTCCGTCCGCTTGCCTGATCAGTTTAGAAAGATCCGCTATTATATAACTCTGATGTAGAATGATTTAAATTTGTTTTTACTATAAAAGAATTTCAGCAGTAAAGCAACATCCTGGAGATAGAATCTGCATCGACTGTCGTAAAGAGCTTCCAGATGTTTTTGGGGAAGGGGATCGTAATATAATAGGATCAGAGGCAGGTGATACATAAATGAAACGGCGGGACTTGGTAAGAATACGCGAATCTAACGGGTTTAAGAAAGTAAGAGAAGGCGACCACAGTATTTACAAGGCCCCAAATAAAAGAGCCGTTCAAGTTCCAAGGCACCGAGAGATCAACGAGATTACTGCTCAACAAATCCTAAAAGATGCGGGGTTAAAATAAGCTGACCCATACAAGATATTCGCACCTGCAGACTGAATAGAGGCACTTTGTTTACCTCCCGTTTACAAAAAGTTTAAGCTCCGTTTAATTGACAGCGGTAAACTCTTCTTTGTCGTCAATCATTGAGCGCAGTCAATAACAGGAGGTTTATTTTTATGCCTATGATTCTCGTAGAAGAACTGATCAAAAAATATGACAAAGCCAAGACGCCCGCAGTCAAGGGCGTGAGTTTCGCAGTGGAGGAAGGAGAATTGTTTGCTTTCCTCGGCCCCAACGGAGCCGGGAAAACCACCACCATCTCCATCCTGACCACTACCCTGGCCAAGACTTCCGGCACTGTCACCATCGCGGGCTATGACGTGGAGAAAGAAGCGAAGCAGGTGCGCGAAAAGGTGGGGATCATTTTCCAACAGCCCAGTCTCGACCTGCAGCTTTCGGCGGAAGAGAACATCCGCTTTCATGCCTGCCTGTACGGGATGTTCAGCTACCGTCCCACTTTTCGCCTCATGCCGTCCGAATACAGAAAGCGCGTGCTGGAACTGGCTGAGATTGTCGGTATCCAGGAGGCCTTGTTCAAGCCTGTCAAAAAAATGTCGGGCGGCATGCAGCGCAAGCTGGAGATTATCCGCAGCCTGATCCACACCCCGGCCGTATTGTTTCTGGACGAACCGACCCAGGGACTGGATGCCGTCAGCCGCAGAAGCCTGTGGGAATACATCAACAGCATGCGCCAGGAACACGGCACAACGGTGTTTTTAACGACCCACTATATCGACGAGGCCGAGCAGGTGGATAAGGTCTGTGTGATCAATCACGGACGAATCGCCGGCTGCAGCTCACCGGAGGAAATGAAAAGAAGCCTGCTGCGTCAGGAGCTGATCCTGGACGCCGAGGACCGGGAGGGCCTGACAAGCGAGCTGGCTGATTTGGGGCTGTTCTATCAACAGGACGAGCAAAAGAACGGACCGATCGTCGTCCCTGATCAGGACATGACGGTGCAGGAAATTATCGCCGGCCTGAAAACCAAGCTGACGGTACTGAAAATCAATGAACCGTCCCTGGAAGACGCCTATGTGGAATATCTGAGAAAGACGGGAGGCGCAGTGGCATGAGTGAAATCGTCAGCCACCCGGCTGCTCATCAATCAAGATTGGGGCGGGAAATCAACGCCGTGATCAGTATTGCGGCCCGGGATATTACCATCGCGCTCCGGTCTCCCGCGTCCATTATCATGAGCTTCGTTATGCCGCTGATTATGATGGGCATGCTGGGCGGCAGCCTGGCCCAGAATATGGCGGGGGGCTTGGGCTTTGATTACAGCAAATTTATGCTGGTCGGCATGCTGGTCAACATGCTCTTTATGGTCACGACCATAGGGATGACGTCGCTGGTCGAGGACCATACCACGGATTTTACCCAGGAGATGCTGGTCTCCCCGGTTTCCCGCTACGCGATCGTGCTCGGCAAGATATTCGGGTCTTCCTTCGGTGCTGTCGTCAGCATGGCCGGCACTTTAATTGTCGGGCTTGTGATGGGGATTACCTTGAGTCCCGGACAGCTGTTGATGATTCTTGCGCTGTCACCGCTGATGTGCCTTTCGGGGGGCGCGCTGGCCATGATCATTATCGGGGTGGTCAAAAGCAACAAAACGGCCAATATTGCTGTCATGCTGGTCACCATGCCCCAGATGTTTCTTTCCGGCGCGATCATCCCGATCAATAACTCCAGCGGTATTCTCTATGTCTTGAGCCATGCCATGCCGATGACCTATTGCCTTGACCTGGCCCGGGCGGTGGTCTACGCGGGAACGCCGGAATACAGCAGGGTGGTTTTGTTCAACCCGGCGGTGAACTTTATTGCCATCGCCGTGCTGGCGGTGATTTGCCTGGTCATCGGGACGTTTCTTTTTGCGCGTTCCGAGAAAAACAGGTAAAGCAGCGGGTCAGTTGAGATGACGGCAGCTTTATCTGCGCATCTTTATTTGAAGGCTCTTGAACATTCCGGTGTTCAAGAGCTTTCTTGTCTTACCTATCTGTTACACTTGGCTTGCGCCAAAGGAGATGAAGCTCAAAGGCGGTCTGTACCATCATGATTACGCACTCTAGGCATGTGGAATGTTGCGCCAAGATCATATAGTGATAATGAAAATATTGGTAAAATATCGTATAATCAAAATAGTTATGGACAAATAATCGGGTTCTCTATCAGGTATTCGCCAGAAAACAGTCTTTATGAAAGGATACGAAATACTGCTGCTGAAGCCCGGCAAAAGGTGTATGCCTTTGACTTTCCCAAATAGCTGCGCACTGCGTAGCCAATTGAGCTGCTAAAGCAGCTGCAAGTCAAATCCCAATTTGAAGAGGATACTTAGAATGAAGAGTAAAGCGTACTTAAGCATTGTATTGTTAGGATAATTGTGGCGATGTTACGCAAACAAGGAGGTATACAATGAAAATATCAGTTATCTTAGGACATCCTTATGAAAACAGCTTTAATGCGGCTATTGCTGAAACCGTTATTACGACATTAAAAAACAATGGACATACAGCCATGTTCCATGACCTAGGCCAAGAAAATTTTAATCCTATCCTTTCTGATAAGGAGCTAATCAGTGAAAATACAGAAGATGAGCTGGTTCTTTGTCATCAATCGGAAATAAAGGAAGCAGACGGCATTGTCATTATCCACCCCAATTGGTGGGGACAGCCTCCTGCAATAGTAAAGGGATGGATTGACCGGGTATTAAGAAAAAATGTAGCTTACATATTTCCGGAAGGAAATAACGGGGGCGGCTTCCCTATTGGACGATTGAAGGCTAAAGCAGGGTTGGTATTTAATACATCGAACACGCCGGAGGAACGGGAAAACACTGTTTTTGGCGATCCTCTGCACCATATTTGGAAAGATTGCATTTTTGGTTTTTGCGGGGTAAAAATATTTGATCGGGTGATGTTCCGGGTCATTGCAGACAGTACATGCGAGGAAAGAAAACAGTGGCTGGATGAGGTTCGGCAAAAGGTCAATCAGTATTTTCCTCAATAAAACGGCAGATAACCAAGCAGACAGATTCCAATTTACCGGGGAGAAATGAAATGATAGATTTTTTATCTGTGGCTTTACCATTTGTGATTATCGGAATCGCAGTCGCCATTTTGGTATTTGGTTATTTCCTGAAAAAGAGAGAGTTGAAGACAAAGAAGCCGTTGAATTTACGATGAAGATAATGAAGACGATAATGATGCTCTTGAAACATAGTTGGGTTGATGGGGGAAAAGGGATCATGAGTGACATGAGGAATCATAGATACTACCGGAACGTTCGGCGTTTCCAGTAGTATTTTTATTGCTTTTTAATGGGGAAATAGAGGAAAATGATGGCAAGGGAGCTCTAATTCATCGATGATATTTCTGATGTTGAATTTGCTGACATTGTGAAAGTAAAAAAGATGAAAACATTTGTGACTTTTATCGATAATCCTCCGTGTTACCTATGAAAGGAGATTTTGGCATGTCCCAATTGATGATCAGTAATTTCGCACATAAATACAATTTGTATGGCAATATGGTGTTCAGGATAGCAATGGTCAATCTTGGGAATAAAGAAGACGCTGAAGAAGCGATGCAGGAAGCCTTTTATAAGCTTCTGTATAAATCACCGCAATTTAAGGATGAAGAGCATGAAAAAGCATGGCTCATCAAAGTTACGGTTAATCTTTGCCGGGATATCCAGCGCAGCTTTTGGCGAAAAAAGGTAGTTCAAATGGAAGAGATCGAAACAGATAACAGCGATCCTTACGACTCGAATATTTTAAAGGATATTGTCCAATTACCAGCAAAGTATAAGACCGTGATTTATTTTTATTACTTTGAAGACTATTCCATTAAGCAGATTGCGGAAGTGTTAAACATTAAAGAGTCTGCCATTAAAATGCGTTTGCAACGCGGTCGCCAATTGTTAAAAATAAAATTGGAAGGAAATGAAAATGGATAAGCAGGAGATCAAGCGTGTGATTGGAAGGCTCAAGCCTGATGACGCAATGGAAGACAGATTGGCAGAGAAGCTGACCAAGGGTGATCCGGGAAGGGCCTCCTATAGAGCGATCGCTTCGATAGCAGCCGGACTTGTCATGATTATTGGCACGGGCGTCTTGATCTATTCTCATTCAGCTGCGGATGCAAACTTAAGGATAAGCCAAAAGGTGAGCCAGGAGAGTACGATTGCGCAAGGACCTGACGGGCCAACTGGAAAATCAGAGCCAGAAACGCAAGATCATAGAACGCAAGATCATAGCACAGGCGTGATGGAGAAGGAGCGAACCAATACGGACCGGGAAAAGGAAGAAAACGCCCTCAAAAGTGAAAATAGCCCAGTTGAAGATTCCAGCCCGCCGGGGTCTGAAGCGCCCAGGGCGCTGCCGCCCAAAAGTGACGAAAATGCCGATACCGGACCGGTACGCAGAAGCGATAGTGCCGACAGTTCGGAGGCACTCTTGTCCCCAAGCACAAAGGAGCAAAATACAGGCATTTTTATTCCTCAAATTCAATTGCCCGGCGACACTGAGCCGGTGGCGAAAATGATGGGGCTTATTGTGTATCAAGGCAGAATATATAAGCAAAGCTCTTCATCTGAAGAGTGGAACAATGCAGCTGAATTAGTTGGTGAAAAACTCGGAACGACCAAGGGAAATCTGACAGAATGGAGTACGCAAAGGGATGATGCGCCGGAGCTGGCCTCAACGGTAGGAGTGCGGGATGTCTATACGGTAAAAGGGTACGAGAAGAGCTTTCGCATTATGACGTATGACAAGCTCAATGGGCAAACTTATGCCTATTTCTTTGAGTGCTTAAATGGGATGACAGTGAAAACAGGAAATGACGTTTTTGGTAAGTTCAACATCGAGAATAATATAGGTTCTCTGAAATACGAGGACTTTGACAGTTGGGACAGCGGGAAGAATCATTACAAAGCATTTACGGGATTTGATCAATTTGCGCGTTTTCTTGAGGCCCTGGAAAACGCGATTCCGCTTGAACGAGAGAGTTTATCCTATTTATTTGATGAACAGGGTTTCACAAGTCAAAAATTCATGCAAGTAAAACTGAAGGATGGTACTGAAGTGGAGTTAAGACTAATTGAGGGCGGCTATGTTTACTATAACGGCCTGAATATTGTTTTCAAAGTTGAAGACGCCGCTTTTAGAGGTCTTTGGAATGAACTCAATTAACAGATTTACAGTCTAATCGAGCAGTAAAAGGAAAGGGGTGATATCTTTCGAGCAGTCAGCAATGGAGATTCTTGATCTCTGTCCAGTGTAAATTCAGGATGACGAATCTGAGGGCAATCGAGATGAAACAGTGAAGGAGAATTAATTTGAAAAAAAGTTTAAAAGTTTTGCTCAGCGTACTCGCCATAACGTTCCTGTTGGCCCAAAATACATTTGCGGCGGAGTTGCCGCAAGCCGGTGTCATTGAGACCTCGGCAAGCAGCTCAATCAGCGTGGAGCCAGACACGGTTCAACTTAGTCTGACCGTCAGAACAGAAGAGAGGTCCGCCGCATTGGCACAAGAAAAAAATGCAGCCGCTGTGAGCAAGGCGATAGACCTGCTTGTCCGTGAAGGAATTCATAAAGAGCGCATTAAAACGACGACCTACTCCACCTATTCTTACACGAAGACCACTGGCGAGAAGAACGCCGATGAAGTTACCGTATACTCAACGAACAGCAGTTTAGAAGTTAAGCTTAGTGAATTGGATAAAGTAGGTGAAATTTTAAACAAATTAGCTGGCATTAACGAACTTAACGTAAATTCTGTAAATTATTCTGTGCAGGATTTTGCAAAATACAAGGAGCAGCTGATTGCCGCGGCTATCGCCGACGCCAGGCAAAGTATTCAATATAGTGCGGATGCCCTGGGGGTGAAGCTGGATAAAGTAAATTCTCTGAGCGTAAACTTCAGCTCAGATTCAAATGTTCGTCCTTATGTGAAAGCGGATAGCGTTGCGGGAACCACTGTGCCTCAGCCGCAGAATCCGGATCAAATTATTATTTCGGCAACAGTAAATCTGTCCTATTTTGTTCAGCAATAAGTAATTCAGCGGTCGATGGAAGCCCCTCGTTCCCATTTTGCTGTTCTTTGTTTAAGCATCAGATTTGCAAGTATGGTAGTGCGTAACCTGAAGAAATACCCCGTTTTACTCTTTTATCACGCTGATACTCATGCTTTAAGCCGATTTTTCACTACAAGCTCAGCGTGTTTCTGGCAAAGGCTCCGGGGCACCGGGGACACCGTAAAGCCCTTCGGGCGGTAAAATACGTGGCAAGCGGTTCCGCGTCGATGATGGAATCGCTCGCTTATCACAACAGTCCGCGGAGCAGGGTAAGGATGTCTTGAGATCAGCCCTACTTGAAAGACAGGGAATCGGTGTGATGCAGTTCAACACCATTCAGCTTTACAACCAGGATGCTTGCAGAGATTTTGCTTATCATCTCGCGGCTCGTCTCGGCAAACGTATGCAAATCCGTACGAAGCTGTTCCTATTTTATTCCAACACAGGGAACATCTGATTTCATAAATAAATACCAGCCTGCAAGGGCGATGAGAGAAAAAACAGTAATTAAACCACCCAAAGCGATGACAAAATTATTCCAGGAGAGGGAAGCAATTGACATCCCGATACTGCCCATTACGGTAAACAATGTGTTGATTAATGAGGATGTCGATCCGGCAGCGCCCTTGTTCTGCTCTAAAAGGGTGCTGGTGCTGAATGGGCGCATCGTCGTACCGACCAATGACATGATCAAAAATGAGCCCCAGAACAAGAACGGCGACAATCTTCCAACAGTGACAACGAAAATTCCGCTTACGGATGCTGACCCAAAACAGATAACAGGGATATATTTCTTATCCACTTCGTTTAAAAGCTTAACATAGATGGTAGGTCCTAGAATGGAAACCAGAGCGTTCGCTGCAAAGAAATAGCTGTAGACTTGGGCGCTTAATCCGAAATAGTTCATATAGATAAAAGAGGAAAGAGCCAAATAGCCCATAAATGGCAATGCGCTGCTGGAAAATATGATTGCTGGAATAATGAAGCTTCTATTTTTTGCAACAGCAAATAATCGTCCTAATGAACCGGTTAATGTTCCCCTATACTTTTCCTCATCAATTAAAGTTTCTTGATAAAAGAAAGCCAGTATTAAGTTAATTGCGCTAATCATCGCTAAGGTCCAAAAGGTACCTCTCCAATTAAAAAATTGTAAAATCATCGCCCCAATAACTGGTGCGATCATTGGCGCCAAACCAGAAATGGTTTGCGTGATTGCCAGGGCAACCTCTCTTTTTCTCCCGGAATAGCAGTCCTTAATAATTGCAACAGATATTGAGGTAATTCCGCCTGCCCCTATTGCCTGTACAATCCTTGAAAAAATCATAAAATAGATGCCGGCTGATAAAGCGCAGGAAATACTTCCGATAATATAGATGAAGCTGCCCATGATCAGGACCGGTTTTCGTCCGTATTTATCGCTTAAGGGGCCCCACAGCAATATCCCAAGTGCATAAAAAATAAAAAAAGCACTCAAGGTCATATTTGTGATGGCAGAATTGCTGCTGAAATAGTCATTCATCTGAGGCAGTGCAGGTAAATACATATCTGTTGATAACGGCACAAACATATTCATAATGGCCAGATAAGCAATAAGCCCTTTATTTCCCAAATATATTTGCCGGTCATTCTTTGTTCCAACTTCAGTTTCTATTTGATTCACTGGCCGAATTCTCCTACATATTGAATATCTATGTCTCTGATTTTTTTGATGATACCGGTTAACCTTATTTGATGAAAGCCGATGAGGAACCATAGTTGAGACTGTCTTTTTATTTTTATTAATCTTACGGCTTCTGCTTTGAATCGTCTGTCATACGTTTTCATTGCCGCTCCTCTCCCACGCTGTTCTTTATTTTAGCTTATTTGAGGGTGTTTGGCGACTGTATTATCGCAGCACTTATCATGGGCCCGATGTGTGATACTTGGTTGTTCCGGTCATCCTAGGCGCAGGATTCTTATGTAGCGGCAGACAAAAGAGGCGTGGTAAAGGTGAGATCGTTTGCTATCAGGAGTTTTTTAGGATGAATTTTTGAAAGGAATAGCGCTAAGAATCCTCAAGCACAAATCGGGAGATAACTTATTATTAATCGGAGGCTCAGCTTCGGTTGATAATTTGGCTGGTCAAACAGCTGGGGTTGGGAGGGTGACGGAATGGATATTTTTGAAAAGTTCAAATCAGCGGCAGACCCTGAAAAGGCCGCACGGATGAGTGCGTATATGCGTGACCGGTTTCTTTTTCTCGGCATACCGACACCAGAGCGAAAGAAACTGAGCCGTGAGTTTTTCAAAACCATAGACAGGAGGGCTGTTGATTGGGCGTTTATTTTCAAATGCTGGGGACAGCCGGAACGCGAGTATCAATATTTGGCAATAGAGTATCTGGCAAAATTCAAGAGTTTTTTGACACCCTCGGACATCCCTCATCTTCATGAAATTGCTATTGCTAAGTCGTGGTGGGATACGATTGATGGGCTAGACGTTATTGTCGGGGATATTGCGCTGCGATATCCGGAAGTTAATGATATTCTCCGGCAATGGAGTGTTGACGACAATATATGGCTTCGGCGCATAGCCATTGACCATCAGATGAGGAGGAAGGAGAGAACGAACACTGTTTTGCTGGAGCAAATTCTCGTCAATAACTTTGGTCAGAAGGAATTTTTCGTTAATAAAGCTATAGGTTGGATTTTGCGAGAGTACAGCAAAACCAATCCAGACTGGGTTCGCGATTTTCTCGATGAGCACAAGGCCAAAATGGCGCCGCTGAGTATCCGTGAAGCGAGCAAGTATATTTAAGGGTTCATAAAGTGCCGGCGGAATCACACATCGTGTTGTCTATCCGGATTTGGAGGATGTCGCCAAAGCTGTGCAGAGATTTCATGGCATAGAGGAAGAATTGCTTACCGGTAAAAAAGCGTGCGATAGAATGCGGCCGACCTTCCTCAGTTTAAGCTGAGAAAGTGCTTTAGATTTTCAGGTTAATCGTTTTACCGTCAATGGCAATGAAGCTTTGATCAAGGATAATTTTTGAGTCCAGGCTGAAGTTTTTTGGCAATTCCTGTTTTTCTCCTGTATTTAGATTAATCACATAAGCTTCATTAATATGATCAAGAAGCTGTGACGCCCAAAAAACATAATGATTCTGAACAAAATATTTGAAAGAACGGCCTCCCCCATGTCCGCCGCGTGCTATTTCTTTCTGATTCTTATTTTCTAAGTTAATGGCAATTAATTTTGTATTCCCCTGGTTCCAATCTTTACCGGCCAGGTATTCTTCAATAACAATCCAAGGGGCGGTAGCAGGCGAAATATGATAAACCCAAGTTAATCGTTCTGTCCCGTTTTCCGTAATGCTATCTACTAATGGGAGCTCTGTAATAAGTTTTGCGTTCCTTTTACTGAGGCTGTTGTGATCTGAAAGGTAAATTGATGTAGGGGTGACCGGGTAAATATTTCCCTCGGTATCAGGCTTGCGATTGTCAGAGATCGCTTTTTGAGAAGCATAACGGGGATCAATCCTTTGTTTTTCATTCAGACAAAATTTTTAGAAAGTACAAACCATATGGATAAGGTTTTAAGTTCAAAGTAAAAAGAAGAAGGGTTTTCTAATTAATTGTAATTTTTTCCCGTTTCCAGGCAATGCTTTGGAAATATCAGCTTTTGGCTAATTTGGGCTGAAATATTCAGTAAAAAGAATTTAATTTCAAGAGATGGTAGAATATGGGCCAATCCTTCTTTGATTTTCATAATCTTCTATCCTATGATCAAGATCAGCCCCTCAATTCAACTTTGGTCTGCTGAGTAAAAATCAATAATGATGACTGATTCCTAAAAAATAATTTGGAGGGATAAGAGAATGAGAAAAGTGAGCTATATTTTCTTCATCATGCTGGTTACAGCCGGTCTCTTGTCAGGATGTGCCAGGAAAGATTCGCCCGATCCCGAGGCCAATCTCACCAGCGCTCCGGCCATGACCCAATCCTTAAAACAAGCATTAAAATTATCTGATGCAGAACTGGTTGAAAAATACTGCAGCGGCATCGACCTCGTCCTGGCCGATAATCTGCTGTTCGCCCAGGCCAAAGATATTCCCGCGGAAACCCTGTATATATTTTTTTGCTACATAACTGGCTCGCCAGAAGGTTCGGAGAATATTCAGGAAAAATGGTACAATAAAACGGATGACAAATACCATGTGCCGGTGGCCGACATCGAAGAAGTATTAAACCGCTATTTTGACGGTGTTGTTTTCGATCCTACTGAGATTGAAGAAGTAAACAACGAAACCGGAGCCTACTTACACTACGATACAAAGACAAAGGAATTTATCGCTAGCGGGTTAGGAGGATTTGGCGGGGGGCGCTTCCCGAAATTAGCTGCCAAAGAACAGCTTAGTGACGATACCTTGAAACTGACCGTTGATTATTATGATCCCGAATATAAAAATGTTTTCTATACTAAAGCCTATACAATTCGATTTACCGAGGAAGGCTATCAGTATTTGTCCATCAAAATGGTGGTGTAGGGTATCTTTGCCGCTCGGCAGTCAAAACAGGGCTATGGGCTGTTTGCCGGTGTGCTCCCCACCAAGGGAAATCTGAAAAAATTTGTCATCACCGTCATCACAGATCATCGGGGTGGCGGGTTTTTCTTATCCGGCCGGCAGCGTCTGATCTGGTCTCCATCGGTGTCTGGGTTTCTGATAATAGTTAAGAAATCAAATGAAATGGAACAAAACCTTGATTCCTTCCATAGACTATACGGGCAAAAATTGTCTGCGACAAATATTATTTAGCCAAGGAGAGATAATGATGTCGGCATGGGACGATTTGGCTGGTTCGAAGGTAGCGGGTTACGACAGTTTTCCAACCCCAGTGAGTAACAAATACTTGAATAAACCTAACTGCACTTGGTATTGCTGGAATCGAGCGAGTTATCAGGCAGGAAAGCAGCTTGTATAAACGAAAAGGAAAATAAAAATGGAAGAGACAAAAAGCAATCATAAAGGCAATAAGCATGTCCGTAAGATAAAATTGCGATTGGAGCAGCCGGCGGACTATCGAAAGGTGGAAGAACTCACGCGGGAAGCCTTTTGGAATCACTATGTGCCGGGCTGCAACGAGCACTACCTGCTGCATATCATGCGGGATTGCGGAGCGTTCATCCGGGAACTTGATACCGTTGCGGAAATTGATGGAGAGATTGTTGGGAACATCGTTTATACGAAGGGGAAGATACTCGGTGACGACGGAATAAGCCGGGAGGTATTAAGCTTTGGCCCCGTATCAGTGCTGCCTGCACTTAAGGCCGCGGGTATCGGCAGCGCCTTGATTGAATACACCCTCGCCCGCGCAAAAGAATCCGGTCACGGTGCGGTACTGATATATGGCGATCCCGCGTATTATCAGAGATTCGGCTTTATTTCCGCTGAAACGTTTGGCATCGGGACAGCGGATAATATGTACGCGCAACCTCTTCAGGCACTGGAATTACGGGAAGGAACACTTCGCGGCTGCAAGGGGCGGTTCTTTGAGGATGCTGTTTACGATATCGACGAAGAGGCTGCCGCTGAATTTGATAAGACTTTCCCTGATAAAGAGCTTCAGGATGATTTGCCGAGCCAGGAAAGGTTCCGCTGCCTATTGGGATTGAGGCGGCCAAGAGGGGCTGGCGGTGGTAAGGAATGACAAAGACGATTGTTCCGATAATTTTTGATTTCTGCAGCTAGGGGATATTCTAAGACGGGCGCAAGGGCTTTCTTCAAAATTGACAATTCCTTCAGCCGTTCCAAGTATTACCCAGATTTTAGGCAATCCAAATCAAGGCAGCGGTGGTTTTGCCGTAAATATACCGTATAATCATTTGGGTATTGTATCAATAGTATTATTGATCCTCTTTATGCTGGCAGGTGCTTTCTTAAAAGGGGGATTTTTAGGCTGTGTCCTTGCGGGGGTTAACGATCACGAGGTTCGTATAGGCACTTTTATGGCGATGGCAAAAAAATATTTTTTGCGGTTTATTTTACAGTCATCCATCACCTTCATTTTGGTGATTGCTTTTGTACCGTTTTTCTTTATTCCAGGACCGCTGGTCCTATTTCTCTTCATTGGCATAATAATTTTATTTTTTTATCTTATGTTTTGGGATTATATTATTGTTGTTGAAAACGCAAAGCTAATAGATGCTGCCCGAATTTCTTGCAGCCTTGTTCAATCTAATTTAAGAAAGGTGCTCTCTTTGGTAATCCCTGTTTCCATAATAACCGCTCTTTTTGGTATCTGGCGAATGCCCTGATTGCGGCTCATCTTATTTTTGCGGTCATCGCTATTGCCGCCTATGCGTATTACGGAACAGTAGTTATTTTTACAATAATGATATTTTATCTAGAGTCCAGGAGAAAGATGGAGAACGGATACGATGGGGATATGTCCGGGAGCTGAGAGCTCAGTCCCTTGCAGACGTTTGTCGAGGTCGGCCGGTCAAAATGGACACTGGTGTCCAATTTGAAGCCGGTTGAAAGAGGAGAATCAGGAAAGGGGTCCGGAGGGAGAGCGATTTCCGGGCAGGGACGATTAAACAGTGGCCGCCCAAAAGCCCATGGGGCTACTGATGCATGATATTCAAAAACCACAGGAAATGTTTCTAATTTTAATTTGTGGAATAAAAAAGTTCAATATTACGCATTAGTTGTATGATAATTTGTGTTTGCTTTCAGCAAACTCGAACAACTTTTCGGATCAAGACTGGAGGAAGGAACGGCGGCTGAAGATGCTGTCGTTTTTTGTGTATCCTTTTAAAAAAAATTTCCAATTGAGGTAGGATTATGCGGATATTTGTTTAATCATATCTCATATTGTTTATGACAAACTATTGTCGCTGTATTTTTGCCATGGTTTGCCATTCGCGATAGAATAAAAAAAACAGCGGAGGTTGTGATGAATCATACTGATCGTACGGAGCGTCTGCTAAATCTCATCTACACCATCCAAAAATCCCCGGGGATTCAGGCCAAAGAGCTGGCTGAAATTTTCGGACGTACATCCCGCACGATTCAGCGGGATATTTGCGATCTCCGTAAATATGGCTTCTTCATTGATTCTTCAACGGGAGCAGCGGGCGGATTCAGGTCGCGCGGTTCGTATTTTTTAAAACCGCTGGTATTTTCCGGAGAAGAGGCTCTGGCAATCTTTGTGGCGTCAAGAGTATTGCTGGAGCAAAAAGGGTTCCCGTTTCGCGGCGACTTGGAATCGGCGCTGGCCAAAATCTCTCAGGTTATCCGGGAGAAAGACGAGGATTTCTTTAAAAGCCTGGAGCCCCGCACCAGCATCGTAGTGAAACAGATCAAGGATTATTATCCCTGGGGAGAGGTCTTTACGGAGATGAACCGGGCCATCCTGGACCGCGCTATGATTGAGATCACATACGATTCCTACAACAGTGGCACAGTCTCTGTCCGCAAGGTCAATCCCTATCACATTATGTTTAAGGAAGGGTGCTGGTACTTGATCGCTTACTGCCACCAGCGGGAAGAGATCCGGATTTTTCGGGTGGACAGGATCAAGGATTTACATAGGACGGATGAACAATTCCCAAGCCCCGAGGACTTTTCCTTGCAGGAATACTTCAGGGAAAGCTGGCAGATGGGCAAAGGGGAGCCGGTTACGGTAAAAGTCCGTTTCGAGCCGCCGGTATCCAGGCTGATCCGGGAGAATACCTGGCATCCGGCCCAGGAGATCGAAGAACTGGAGGGTGATAGGCTGATCTATACCGTACGGGTGGAAGGAACATACGAGATCAAGCAATGGATATTGAGCCATGGCGCGGCGGCGGAGTGTCTGGAGCCGGAGGGGCTGAGGGAGGAGATCGGGAGGGAGTTGAGAGAGATGGCGGAGAGGTATGCTTTACGAGAGACTCCAGATTTTAGCTTTAAAATATGAGCTGGAGAACACCAAAGATGTTTAATGATTTTTAGAAAAATTGCCAATGGCGGAGATCTGATACGAGAATATTTTTTCATGACATTGTTGCTCCTTAAATATATATAAACTATTTATACTTATTCTTTGCAGTTCGAAAAGGTGAGAGCATACCACTTATTTATCCTGAATATTAATGAGTGTCAGTATAATCTGTGGATTGAAGCAGGATCAATAATTGGTACCTTTTTGAAGGCAAGACTAAGTGAACTCTGCATTTAAGTAGGGTTCACTTAGTCTTTTTGAGACAGATAGGAATTGTCTTTATATATTTAATTTACTGTATTGGCTTCTTATGAAAATGCAAATGTTTGTTTATATATTTCATAGGTTCAATGGAAAGGATGAAAGGATAAGGTGGAATACAATAAATATAAAGATGAGAGTAATCCAAAGTTTATAGCGCATCACCGTGAAAAGGACGGAGAGAAGCAGTTTTTAGAGGAGCACCTTGAAGAAGCATCTGTCTTAGCGGGGAAATTTGCAAAAAAAATTGGCTTGGAAAAGCATGGGGAACTCATCGGTCTGTTACACGATCTTGGAAAAGCAACGTTTGAATTTTACCAATACATCGGATCAGCAACCGGCTTAATTGATCCTGATGAAGATGATTATATAGATGCATCCGGAAAGAAGGGGAAAATTGACCATTCTAGTGCCGGTGCTCAAGTTATTTATAATTACTTCTCTGGTATAAACAAAGAAAGTGCTTTCGCCTCCCAAATCTTGTCCTTGATAATAGCCTCTCACCATTCTGGACTAATTGATTGTTTGAGCCCAGATGGAATTGATAATTATTCGCGTCGGATGAAAAAATCGGATGAAAAGACGAGAACGAAAGAAGCGTTGACGAACGTCAACGACATCATAAAACGCAAGATGGAAAAAATATTGTCCGATGGCAATTTCATCAGCGATTTTAATCTTAAGCTTAAATCGCTACAAGAATTCAATGATTCAGATGATACTTTTATGTTTAAGGCTGGATTACTGACAAAATTTCTCTTTAGTTGTCTAGTTGATGCAGATAGATTAAATACCGCTGATTTCGAGTTTCCTGAGAGGCTTAAACTGAGAAATCAAGGAGATTATGTTCCTTGGCAGATACTTATTGACAAATTGGAAAAGCATTTAAGCGATCTTGAAAATAAGACAGAGATTAAAAATGAAGAGCAGAAAAGGGTAAATAAGCTGCGTAAGGAGATTTCCGATCATTGTTTGAAATTCTCAGAACAGCCCAAAGGACTCTATCAATTAACAGTGCCTACGGGTGGGGGGAAAACCCTTTCAAGCTTACGTTTCGCTTTAAACCATGTGAACCATCACGAAATGGATAGAATTATTTATGTCATTCCATACACCTCGATTATTGATCAGAACGCTGAAACCGTTAGAAAAATAATGGTAGGTGAAATAGAACAAGTGACTGATATGAGAGAGGTGGTCCTTGAGCATCATTCCAATCTCACCCCGGAGGAGGAGACCACCCGTCAAAAATTATTGGCTGAGAACTGGGACGCGCCGATCGTTTTTACCACAATGGTACAACTGTTGGAAACGCTATTTGGATACGGAACTCGAAGCGGCAGAAGAATGCATCAATTGGCCAATACGGTGATTATCTTTGATGAAATTCAAACCTTACCTGTCCAATGCGTATATCTCTTTAATATAGCGGTTCGGTTTTTGCTCAAGACTTGCGGTTCGACAGTAATACTTTGCACCGCGACGCAACCGTTATTAAACAGCGAAATCCTTGGTAACAAAGCTTTATCGATTGGACCACAACAGCAAATGATATCAGATGTTCGAAAGTTATTTGAGGATCTGAGAAGGGTGGAGGTTTTTGACCGGTGCAAAGTCGGAGGGTGGACAATTGAAGAGATAGCTGACTTGGTTGAAACGGAATTAAAAGAGACGGGTAGCGTCTTGGCTATTGTAAACACAAAAAATTCAGCGAGCGCACTCTTTCAACAGGTCCGAAATAATCCGAAAGCCAAAGTGTACCATCTTAGTACAAATATGTGCCCGGCACATCGTTTACAATATTTGCAAGAGATTAAAGATTGTCTAGCTAATGAACAGCCGGTTATTTGCATCAGTACGCAATTAATCGAAGCCGGTGTTGATATTGATTTTGGCAGTGTTATCCGTTATCTGGCCGGACTGGATTCCATTGCCCAGGCTGCGGGGCGCTGCAATAGAAATGGTGCCAGACCGCAGCGCGGAAGGGTTTTTATTGTTAATCCGCTGGTGGAAAAACTCAACAAATTGACAGATATAAAAATCGGCAGAAAAAAGGCAGAACGTATATTGGAGGAATTTAAAACGGATTCTGCGCAATTCGAAGAAGATATTCTGGGGTTAAAAGCCATGGAGCGCTATTATCAATATTATTTTTACGAACGAAAGGAGGATATGAGTTATGTAGTAGGCCCAAAATCTGAAGCTGGCAGGTTGGATAATCTTTTTGGCTTGTTAGCGACAAACCCTAATTCCGTTCAAGAATATCAGCGGGTAAACTCTGTTTCACCGGAAACGTTTCTGCGCCAGTCTTTTATGACAGCCGCCAAAATCTTTCAGGCTATCGATTCGCGTACGCAGGGCGTCATCGTGCCATACGGTGAAGGCAACCGGATTATCAGCGAACTTTGTGAAGTAAAAGATCTTCATACACAATACCATTTGCTAAAAGAAGCGCAGCGGTATTCTGTAAATGTCTATTGCAATCAATTTGATGAATTAATCAAGCAGAAAATTATGCATGAAGTGCAGGAGGGGGCAGGGATATTCTACTTGGACAAGCAGTATTACAGCAAAGAATATGGTATGAGCGAAAGCAAAGTCAATGAGATGGAAACATTAACTTGTTAAGGGGGTGGTAACATGGAAAACAAAGTTGAGTTTAAAGTGTACGGAAAATATGCGCTGTTTACAGATCCACTAACTAAAATCGGCGGGGAGAAATGCAGTTACCAGATTCCAACTTACCAGGCATTAAAGGGAATCATGGAATCGGTGTATTGGAAGCCGACGCTCATCTGGTTTATTGATAAGATACGGGTGATTAAGCAAATTAAAACCCAGACTCGAAGCGCCAAACCTATTGAATACGGCGGAGGAAATTCCTTATCGATTTATACTTACCTTTCTGACGTTGAATACCAGGTGCAGGCGCATTTTGAATGGAACTTGCACCGGGAAGATCTGGCCAAAGACCGCAATGATAACAAGCATTTTTTTGTTGCCAAACGCATGATTGAGCGTGGCGGCAGAAGGGATATATTCCTGGGAACCCGTGAATGCCAGGGATATGTAGAACCTTGCAGATTTGGCGAAGAAGAGAGTTTCTATGACAATTACGGTGAACTTAGCTTTGATTTGATGTTTCATGGCTTTGATTATCCCGATGAGATTGGTAAGGATGAGCTTCAAGCCAGGTTCTGGCGACCGAAGATGATTGATGGCGTAGTGGAATTCATCCGCCCCGAACAATGCGAGATTCGCAAATTTATCAGGCCAATGTCGGCGCGCAATATTGAGTCGATCGGATTGGAAGAGGAAGGCCTCTTGGAAGGATACTCGGAAGAGGTGGTAAAGCGATGAGTTGGTTACAGAAACTTTATCAGACAGCTGAGAATTGCCAATCTATGATTGGATACGGTTCGGATGAAAATGAAGTACCGCTTCTGCCAATCTGCCATACGACTCAGAAGGCCCAGATCGAGATTGTTATTGATCAAGACGGCAATTTTAAACGGGCTAGAGTTATTCCAAAGGAGGAGGCCCGTACTATTGTTCCATGCACAGAGACCTCCGGCGGCAGATCGGGGAGGAAGCCTGAAACCCATCCTCTTTGTGATAAGCTCCAATACATAGCAGGAGATTTTGTGGAGTATGGAGGAGAGGTGACAAGCGGGTATGCCAAAAAGCCCAGAGAGCCGTATGAGAAATATACAAAAATTTTGAGCAATTGGTGTGAATCTCCATATCCCAATACTAAAGCACAGGCGATCTTGAAATATATCAAAAAACTAAATGTTATTAAAGATTTAATCGATTTTCAAATTTTATTTGTTGATGATAATAAGAAACTTTTAAAATCATGGGAAGAAGATGAGGAGTCAGAAAAAAACAAACCTGATATTTTTAAGTTGCTGCCAGGGAAAATAAATAAAAAAAACGGCGAAGTAGAAAGTTGGCAGGCGGATGCCTTTGTCCGCTGGATCGTCGAGATTCCGAATGATCCGCAATCTGCAGTTTGGACCGACGCAAGGTTATTTGATAGTTGGACTAAATATTATTCGTCAACGAAGGAAAGCAAGACACTCTGCTTAGTAACCGGAAAGGAAGTTATGGCGGCCGATCAACATCCTGCAAAGATAAGAAATGACGGGGATAAAGCCAAACTTATTTCAGCCAATGATACTAGCGGATTTACCTTCCGGGGGCGTTTCTTATCAGCAGAGCAGGCCTGTGGCGTTGGATTTGAAGTGACCCAGAAAGCACATAATGTTTTGCGCTGGTTAATCAATCGACAGGGATATAGAAGGGGCGATCAGGCAATTGTAGCCTGGGCCACTTCAGGAAAAGAGATTCCCGATCTCATGGCGGATTCTCTTTCAATGTTAGAATTGGCAGATATGGAGAATGATTCTGAGCCTGTAATATCAACCGTTCAAGATCTCGCACTCAAATTAAGCAAAAAAATTGCCGGCTATAGCGTCGAACTAGGCAGCACCGCTAATGTTGTGGTATTGGGGTTGGAGTCTGCTACACCCGGTCGGATGGCCATGACCTTCTACCGGGAATTGACAGGGTCTGATTTTTTAGACAGACTTGAAAAGTGGCATAAGATGTGCTGTTGGATACATGGTTATCGGTCTAAAGAAATAATTGATTCACGGACTGGTAAGAAAAGAACATTGCATTACAGATTTGTCGGCGCACCTGCACCTAATGATATAGCGGAAGCAGCATACGGTATGCGGGTAGATGATAGACTCCGGAAGGCAACGGTGGAACGTATTATTCCCTGTATCATTGATGGACGGAAACTGCCAAGAGATTTAATGGAATCCGCAGTCCGGCGCGCCTCCAACCGTATCAGCCTAGAGGATTGGGATTGGAACAAAACGCTCAGTATTGCTTGCGCACTTTATAAAAAATATCACGAGAAGGAGGATTTTGATATGGCATTGGATGAAAAAAGGAATACAAGGGATTATTTATACGGCAGATTACTGGCTTTGGCAGATAATATTGAAGAATGGGCAATCAATGATTCCGGGGAAAAACGGCAGACAAACGCAGCCAGATTGATGCAGCGGTTTGCCGATCGTCCCTATTCAACATGGCGTAATTTGGAGTTGGCATTAGGTCCCTATAAGGCTAGACTTGGAGGAAAATCTGCTGGCAGGCAGAAATTAATTTCAGAAGTTATTGATATGTTTAAGCCAGATGATTTTATTAGTGATAAGAAATTAAGCGGGGAATTTCTGCTTGGCTATCATAGTCAACGCGAAGCGCTCCGGAAAAAAAGAGACGAAGAAAAGCAAAATGACTGAGATCTCGTGAAGAAAATAAGCGGAATGATGCGATTAGGTGTCAATAAAAAAGGGAGGATTTAAACTTATGGAAACCTTGAAAAATAAAATTGACTTTGCGGTGATAATTAATGTAAAAAATGCTAATCCCAATGGGGACCCGTTAAACGGGAATAGACCGCGTGTCAACTATGACGGGATTGGGGAATTGACAGATGTTTGTATTAAACGAAAAATTCGGAATCGGCTAATGGAAGCAGGGTACGCCATTTTTGTTCAATCCGACGATAACCGGATTGATGAGTATCCAAGCCTTCGCAAGAGAGTTGAAGGGGAGATCAGCAAAGATGATTGGAAAGATGAGAAAAAATTTCGCGAAGCTGTTTGCAAAAAATGGATAGACGTTCGTGCTTTTGGCCAGGTCTTTGCTTACGAAGGGGGTAAGAAAGGTGAAGGGGTATCTATTGGGGTTCGAGGACCGGTTTCAATGCATTCTGCATTTTCTGTAGCGCCCGTACTTGAACGCATTTCCAGTATTCAAATCACCAAAAGTGTAAGCAGTGAAGGTGATGGAACTAAACGTTCTTCCGATACAATGGGAATGAAACATAGGGTGGATCACGGCGTATACGTTTTTTACGGAAGCATGAATCCTCAATTGGCTAGTAAAACAGGATTCAGCGATGAGGATGCGGAAGCAATTAAGAAAGTTTTGGTGAATTTGTTTGAGAATGACGCTTCGTCTGCAAGACCGGAAGGAAGTATGGAGGTCTATAAAGTCTATTGGTGGAAGCACAATTGTAAGAATGGGCAATATTCGTCCGCTAAGGTTCATGGCGCACTAAAAGTAGAAGTAAAACTTGATGTGGATGTTCCCAAAGATATTGAAAAAGATTACGATATTACACTTCAACCGCTCTCTGAGTTGAATCCGGAAATCATACCTGGAAGGTAATCGCTTATGTCAGTTTATGAGGAAGACGACCTTCTCCTTCTCTCCGGCATCCAGCACATGGCCTTCTGCGAACGGCAATGGGCTCTGATCCATATTGAACAGGTCTGGGCGGAGAGCTCTCGCACGCTGGAAGGAAAATACCTCCACGAAAAAGCCGATGATCCGTTCAAGAATGAGACGCGCAGCGATCTCCGGATTGTCCGGGCCATGCCGATTGTATCCTATCAGCTCGGTTTGCGCGGTGTAGCTGACGTGGTGGAATTTCGCAGGGTGGAGAATCCGCCCGAAGGTATCGCCGTAAAGCTGGACAAGCGTAAAGGCTGGTGGCAGCCTTATCCTGTCGAATATAAACGGGGGCGGCCCAAATCGGATGACCGGGATGCGGTCCAGCTGTGCGCGCAAGCGCTCTGTCTGGAGGAAATGCTGAAAATCTCCATTGACTGCGGGTTCCTGTTTTATGGACAGACCAAGCACAGGGAACAGATTGAATTTAACCGGGTATTGCGGACACGGGTGGAGGAACTTGCCGGCAAGATGCAGAAAATGTTTGCCGAAGGGAAGACCCCCGGGGCGAAAAAGGGCAAGCATTGTTCATTATGTTCGCTGATCGAACAGTGTCAGCCGAATCTTACCGTCCGTCACCGTTCTGTCGAGGCATACCTGAAAAAAATGCTCGTCTGGGAGGAGGTCAACATTTGAGAAAACTGCTGAACACGCTCTATGTGACAATCCCGGATGCCTATCTGGCCCGCGAAGGGGAAAACGTTCTCATTAAAGCGGACAATGAGATAAAGTTCCGCGTCCCTGTGCACAATCTGGAAGGAATCGTCTGCTTTGCATTTACCGGGGCCAGTCCGGGGCTAATGGAGCTCTGCTGTGAAAGGGGAGTATCACTGTCTTTCCTTACCGAATACGGAAAATTTCAGGGCCGCGTGACCGGCAAGGTATCCGGTAACATTTTGCTGAGAAAGAATCAGTACCGCTGGACAGACCATGACGATGCCTGCCTTAGGCTGGCCAAAAGATTTATCGCGGCGAAAATTATAAACTGCCGGGCCGTCTTGCATCGGGCTGTCCGTGACCATCCGGACACTGTGGACAAAGCCTTATTGGTCAATATTATGAAGTTAATGTCTGATCTGGGCAAGAAAGTTGAGAAAGCAAGCGACCTGCATACGCTTAGAGGTGTGGAAGGACAGGCGGCCAGCTTATACTTTTCCGGGTTTAATGAGCTTATCCTCGCTCAAAAGTCCGCCTTTCAAATGACCGGCAGAAACAGGCGGCCGCCCTTAGACAGGGTCAACGCCCTCCTCTCATTTTTCTATACGCTGCTGGCCCATGAAGCGGCTGCCGCTCTGGAAAGCGTAGGGCTGGATCCTCAGGCCGGATTTCTGCACAGGGACAGACCGGGAAGAGCAAGTTTGGCGCTGGATATCATGGAAGAACTGAGGCCTCATTTTGCCGACCGGCTGGCGGTTACATTAATTAATCGCAACCAGATTGACAGTGATGGCTTCGTGATCAAGGAAAGCGGCGCGGTGGTGATGGATGACAGCACGCGAAAAGAAGTCCTGACAGCCTGGCAGAAGCGCAAGCAGGAGGAAATCACGCATCCTTATCTGGAAGAAAAAGTACCGCTGGGATTGGTTCCTTATATCCAGGCTATGTTAATGGCAAGGCATATCAGGGGAGATATTGAGGATTATCCACCATTTATCTGGAAGTAGGTGGTCAGCAATGATGGTATTGATAACTTATGATGTCAATGTCACAACGGATTCGGGGAAGAAACGTCTTTACAGGGTTGCCAAACAGTGCAAGAATTTTGGGCAGAGAGTACAAAATTCAGTGTTTGAGTGTTTGGTGGATCCGACGCAGTTTACCGAGCTAAAGCACCGGTTGGAAAGCATAGTTGATCCTGAAAAGGACAGCTTGCGCTACTATTATTTGGGAAGCAACTGGAAAAGACGAGTTGAGCACTACGGCGCCAATGAAGCTTATGACCCGGAGGGGGTCCTGATCATTGATGCGAACGGGAAGTGAACATTAATTTCCCGGTAAGTTCGCAACGGTGAAAATCTGCGGGAAAGATGTTTGTATGTGAGTATAGGGTGCAAAATTAGCTAAGCAGAAAATAACTTTCGCAAAACAAGGCCTTGAAATGCTTTGTTTATAATATTTCCCTTTAGGGGCTGTCGCACCCCGCAAGGGTGCGTGGATTGAAACCTGTACTTATGAGAATCTATTGATTATCATCCCACGTCGCACCCCGCAAGGGTGCGTGGATTGAAACCCTCATAGGAATCTAGTTTAAATTCAATAAAATCGTCGCACCCCGCAAGGGTGCGTGGATTGAAACTCTATCATTTTTGGCTCAAAAGCATTTCTGAGCGTCGCACCCCGCAAGGGTGCGTGGATTGAAACTGAGAAAAAATGATTGTCGGCCTGTCCATCTTTGTCGCACCCCGCAAGGGTGCGTGGATTGAAACTCGAAAACCCTTGATTGGTAATATTCGTTAAAGTCGCACCCCGCAAGGGTGCGTGGATTGAAACAGCTAATTCGGCTTGTGATAAGTCATTTCCGATGTCGCACCCCGCAAGGGTGCGTGGATTGAAACACTAATCCCGCCCTCTAAAATCCATAATTCCAAGTCGCACCCCGCAAGGGTGCGTGGATTGAAACATACATTTCGATCTGGAACGATAAAATCACGGCGTCGCACCCCGCAAGGGTGCGTGGATTGAAACCAGAAGGGCGTTCGCTATGGCACAGGCCAGGAAAGTCGCACCCCGCAGGGGTGCGTGGATTGAAACAGACCAGGACCCTTCGCGGCCAGGCTTTCTTCAGTCGCACCCCGCAGGGGTGCGTGGATTGAAACAAGAACAGCGCGTCCCAGGAGTACGGAACCGCCAGGTCGCACCCCGCAGGGGTGCGTGGATTGAAACAGGTCCGCTTTGTCGACAGCGAATGGACGGTCGTCGCACCCCGCAGGGGTGCGTGGATTGAAACTGGGTTCCAGGATCACGCCGGTCTGTTTGTTCGTCGCACCCCGCAGGGGTGCGTGGATTGAAACAGGTTGACCTTCCAGAAGCGGTCGGCGTAGGGGGTCGCACCCCGCAGGGGTGCGTGGATTGAAACCAGGGTGTCGATCGCTCTTTTCGTCCTGGCGGTGTCGCACCCCGCAGGGGTGCGTGGATTGAAACCGGCCCCGTTCGTCAGCATGGCCGAAGGCGACGAGTCGCACCCCGCAGGGGTGCGTGGATTGAAACCGGCCTGACCGGAAGAAAGAAGGTGTTAAACATGGTCGCACCCCGCAGGGGTGCGTGGATTGAAACTTCGGCTGGCGAACGGTCCTGAACGAGTACCGGAGTCGCACCCCGCAGGGGTGCGTGGATTGAAACAGCTTGCGTCTTCGCTTCCGCCATTCTGGGCCGGTCGCACCCCGCAGGGGTGCGTGGATTGAAACTTCCTGGCGCTGGCTTTCGCGCCCTTCACAAAAGTCGCACCCCGCAGGGGTGCGTGGATTGAAACATCGTGTTTCCCCCTTTTGACAGAAAAAAGGTCGTCGCACCCCGCAGGGGTGCGTGGATTGAAACTCAGATATGTTTATCTAATTAGATTTTAGTACTTGTCGCACCCCGCAGGGGTGCGTGGATTGAAACTTACCATATCCCAAACAGGAAGAATTATTTTATGTCGCACCCCGCAGGGGTGCGTGGATTGAAACAACATTAAAATCCGAATACCCAATATTTATAGCGTCGCACCCCGCAGGGGTGCGTGGATTGAAACCTCATATCTGTTATTGTCATATTATATCGGGCGCCGTCGCACCCCGCAGGGGTGCGTGGATTGAAACAAAATTACATTGACATCGAAGCCGATAACTGGGCAGTCGCACCCCGCAGGGGTGCGTGGATTGAAACTTGAGATTATTGTTTTGTTATGATTATGATTTGGTCGCACCCCGCAGGGGTGCGTGGATTGAAACCCGCTGCTTGGCCTTTTGGCTGTCTAAATCGTCGTCGCACCCCGCAGGGGTGCGTGGATTGAAACACGTCGAGAGCCAAATCATTCCCGACATCCCCGACGTCGCACCCCGCAGGGGTGCGTGGATTGAAACTCTTTTACCTCCGGCCATTTGCTTTTAGCCATCGTCGCACCCCGCAGGGGTGCGTGGATTGAAACTAACTAGGATCGCTGAAAATAATTGGCCTGGCGTGTCGCACCCCGCAGGGGTGCGTGGATTGAAACTTCTTTGCTAAGATTTTTTAATTCTGCTGTGTCCGTCGCACCCCGCAGGGGTGCGTGGATTGAAACAATCTTAAATTCCTTAAAGGCCTGCAAGATCATGGTCGCACCCCGCAGGGGTGCGTGGATTGAAACTTCTAGCCATTTTTCTATGCACGGCAAACAGGTGTCGCACCCCGCAGGGGTGCGTGGATTGAAACCTCGGTTTGAATCATTTCAGGACGCGCGGGACACGTCGCACCCCGCAGGGGTGCGTGGATTGAAACGGGCATTATACTTTAGGCATACCTATTAGGGTTGTCGCACCCCGCAGGGGTGCGTGGATTGAAACCGCATTATGGTCTGGATAATAGCGCGTTACGAAGTCGCACCCCGCAGGGGTGCGTGGATTGAAACATTTCAAGCCCCGTGTTAAAAAAGCAGTATTGGGTCGCACCCCGCAGGGGTGCGTGGATTGAAACTAGCGAAGTCCATGCTTGACCTTGGCCCCGCGTGTCGCACCCCGCAGGGGTGCGTGGATTGAAACCAGCCGTTCAAAGTAATTATCGTCTACTATAACGTCGCACCCCGCAGGGGTGCGTGGATTGAAACAGCGTCGGTCTCTGCGATTTTGCTGATGTATTTGTCGCACCCCGCAGGGGTGCGTGGATTGAAACAAAGAACAAAGTTTAAGGAATTATGCACTTTTTGTCGCACCCCGCAGGGGTGCGTGGATTGAAACGAAAAAGCGGGATTGATTGTATACTGCAAAGATGGTCGCACCCCGCAGGGGTGCGTGGATTGAAACTTCTTTTTTCCTCCCCTCCCCCACTCCGTAACATGTCGCACCCCGCAGGGGTGCGTGGATTGAAACATAGCTTTCTGCCATGGCTCTGAACCAGTCTCCCGTCGCACCCCGCAGGGGTGCGTGGATTGAAACGAAGTAATCGGTCATCAGAAAAAGTTTGATAGGTCGCACCCTTCATGGGTGTGTGGATTGAAACGGTGAACATCGTAATAAGTATGCCATCAATCTCAGTCTTCATCCTTCATGGGCCGACAGAAAGAGGCCAAGGCCCTGGTCAAACGCGGGGAATGGGGGAAAGGGCCCGAAGACCCGGAAAAGCGCCGAAAGGCTGATGAAACTCTGTAAAGGGTGTGAGCCGAACTCGGTTGACGGGCCAAAATGGACACTGGTGTCCATTTTGACTGATGCCAGGCCCTCCTCTACTGAGGCTGCGGAAGGGGAGCGGAATGAAAAAGAGTGCTTCGGAAGAGAAAGTAATCTTCCCCAAAATACCAAATGGAGGATCTTTAAAGATAAGGTTATTGCTGCTTATGCTGCACAAAGAGATTTGAGAGTCTTTAACCAACAGTCTGTATTTACAATACATAATTCCATCAAAATATTAGAAAAAATTCACGAGGAAATTGGGCAGGCCAACCAGTTCCATCATCAAAGACCTCTTAAACAAATGATTATTCCGGCCGCAAAAAGCGTTAGGAGTGAACTCAACTCTTCCCTTCCCTTCCTTCCCTTTCCTTTCTCTTCTCTTCTCATACTTCTTTTTCGGGACTCCATTCCAGCTTGTTCCGTCTTTTGGGCTGTCTTGTTCTCCGGGTCCATTATAGTTGCCAAGACCGGTCAAATAGGTGTACGATAAAACGACGGAAACAGCAAAACAGCGGGAACGCATAGGGTAATTTGGAGGAGGATCTTTATGTCAGGCAGAATAGAAACAAAATGCATTCATGAGGGCTGGAAGCCGGAGAAAGGGGCGCCCAGGCAGCTTCCGGTTTATCAGAGCACAACGTTCAAATATGATACCAGTGATGAGATGGGAAAACTTTTTGATTTAGAGGCCGAGGGTTATTTTTATACCAGGCTGCAAAATCCCACGAACGATGCTGTGGCGGCCAAAATCTGCGCGCTGGAAGGCGGAGCCGGGGCTATGCTTACTTCTTCGGGACAGGCGGCCAACTTTTACGCCCTTTTTAATATCTGTGAGGCCGGAGACCATTTCATCGCTTCCTCGGCCATTTATGGCGGGACATACAATTTGTTCGGCGTTACCATGAGAAAAATGGGAATTGAATGCACCTTTGTGGATCAGGATTTACCGGAAGAGGAATTGGAAAGATATTTTCAGGCCAATACAAAAGCAGTTTTTGGCGAGACGATTACAAATCCCACAGTATCCGTCTTTGATTTTGAAAAATTTGCCCGGCTGGCGCACCGGCATGGGGTGCCGCTGATTGTTGACAATACCTTTGCCACTCCGGTCAACTGCAGACCGTTCGAGTGGGGGGCCGACATCGTCACCCATTCGACGACAAAGTATATGGACGGGCACGCGGTGGGTGTCGGGGGCTGTATAGTGGACAGCGGCAATTTTGACTGGACAGCCCATGCGGAGAAGTTCCCGGGACTGACGACACCCGATGATTCCTATCACGGGCTTATCTATGCCGAAAGATTCGGCAAGGGGGCCTATATCACAAAAGCAACCACCCAGCTGATGCGTGATTTGGGCGCGATCCAGTCTCCGCAAAATGCCTTTTACTTAAATCTTGGCTTGGAAACCCTTCACCTTCGGATGAAGAGACATTGCGAAAATGCATTGGAAACAGCCCGGTTTTTAGAAAAACATCAGAAAGTAGCCTGGGTGAATTATCCTGGTCTTCAGAGCAGTCCATATCATCACTTGGCCGCGAAGTACCTCCCTGACGGCTCCTGCGGGGTGCTGGCGTTTGGAATCAAAGGCGGCCGAGAACGCTCGATTCAGTTTATGGACAAGCTGAAGCTGGCTTCGATCGTAACCCATGTGGCCGACAGCAAAACCTGCCTGTTGCACCCGGCCAGTCATACACACAGACAGCTGACAGATGAACAGTTAAGAAAAGCAGGAGTGGCCCCGGATTTGATCCGCTTATCGGTAGGGATTGAACATTCCGAAGATATTATTGAGGATTTGAGACAGGCACTGGAACAGATATAAAAATGACACACAGATAGACAGTACCTTTTTCTTGGGATGAGAAGGCTGAACGGAACAGATGGCACAGTGGGAAGGATCACTGCGCCGTCTTTTTTTTGCGGAAAGAATGATTTCCCCATTGCCGGACAGTGTTCCGTACAGCCGGTATATATAGCCAGGCCGGCAAAACGAAAATTTTGTTGACTGGGAAACAAAAAAGTGATAGACTGCTGATATTGTTTCCAAGTAAACAAAAGAGGGATGGTATGAATCAAAAGCTGAGAATCTTAGACACTCTGATCAAAATCCAAGAGCATTCGGACGTATTCGAGCCTAAACTAGCGGGGCTGCTGGATGAAATCAGCCTTGCGGAAGTACACTGTATTGACTGGATTGGGAGGCTTGACCATCCGAATGTAACAAAAATTTCCGAAAAGATGGGCCTGACGCGGGGAGCGATCAGTAAAATCAGCAAAAAGTTACTCAGCAAGGGCTTGATCGAGACTTATCAGGAGCCGGACAATCATAAAGAAATTTACTTTCGGCTGACTGAGAGCGGCCGGTCTGTTTATGGCGAGCATAAAAAGCTCCACAATGAAGTCAGAGAAGAATGGTTGTCCTTTCTCGAACACTACAGTGAGGACGAGCAAGCTGTGCTATTCCGTTTTCTCACTGAGATTGGCGATCTTCTTGACCGTAAATGGGCTGATCAGTAAAAAAAAGAAAAATAATTTGATTTCATTCTATACCGGGCGGTGCAAGAGGCTAAGTAATGGTCCACACAGGCGGCTATCCTTCTTTCCTGTGAAACCATGATGAACTTTTGCCGGTGAGAGCAGGGTGGTTTGGGCGACGCACCCTTGCTTTGCTGCGCCTAAACCGGACAGCGCCGCCGCAGGTTTGCCCGGAAGCTGTGTGATGGATCGATTGTTGCAGAAAGAAGAGGGTGTGAAATGCTCAAGAATATCCTGTCATCTCGTCTCTAAAAGAATGGAGATGGAAAGCCGAAAGGAAATCCGGCCACTGCTCTCTGCCGGTATCAGATTACCCCTGAAAAATGCCGGAGCTGCGACAAATGCAAAAAGGCTTGCAAGGCCGGAGCGATCAGGGGAGAGCGTGGCAAAGCGTATGTGATCGATGAACAAAAGTGCATCAAATGCGGAACGTGTATCAAACGGTGCAGGGATAAAGCCATAAAAAAATTGGAGATGTACTCCGGGGAAGCGAAACCGTAATTATTTTCTCCTGTCCGTATGATCAGATCTGATCTGATCTGATCATCATAGCCATTATTTTAACCATCCCTAAAATGTTGTGTCATACTCATTTTGAATAAGTTGGCCGCTCAAGCTTACACAGCCCTGCGCTCCGGCAATGACCTGCGGCTCATGAAGGATCACGCTGAGTTTATGCTTCAGAAACTCTTGAAAATAAAGGCATAAAGGACACCTTGATCGCTGGAAGCAGAGAAAAAATACATTGGAGGGAGAGCGCATGCTTGATATAATAGGAGGAAAAGTGGGGCTGATCTGATCAATCGCCCCGTCCTCTCGCAAAAAGTTCTGGGCAGGATGAGGCCGTCATCCAGAGAAGATCTTCGAGTGGAGTTTCTTTTGATCGGGAGAGATCATATAAAGAAATAACACCAGAGAAAATCGTTCCGGCAGGAATGTAAAAATGCTTGTGGCGGGGTGGAAGCCGTATAGGCCGCCGGTTCTTGCCGCTGCCCTGCTCTCTGCTGATTGCCCGGCGGCTGATACCATGAGATAAAATTCGGGAGGCCAACATACAGAAATGGGAATAAACATGGATGATTTTCTACAGCTCCTAAACCTGACTCAGATGCAATGCATCATCGTGATGGTCACCGCATTTCTCGTAGGGTTTTCAAAGACCGGGATCAGCGGTGTGCTCATGCTGGTGATCCCTATGCTGGCCAGCGTCTTTGGCGGAAGGGATTCTACCGGGATTTTGCTCCCGATGCTGTTGGTCGGAGATGTGTTTGCTGTCTGGTCTTATCGCAGGAGCGTCAATTGGAAAAAGGTGATTGCCCCCCTGCCCTGGGCCTTGATCGGCATGGTGATCGGCGCTGTCGTCGGCAAAGTGATCAGTGATCAGATATTTGTCATCCTGATCGGGATCATTGTTTTGTTCTGCTTAGGCATTTTATTGTACACGGAAAAAATGGGGAAAAATTTTGAAGTGCCCACCCAGACCTGGTTTTACATCACGGCGGGAATCTTAAGCGGATTCGCCACCATGATCGGAAATGCAGCCGGGCCGATTTTCAGTGTTTACTTATTGGCACTCGGATTGCAGAAAAATCATTTCATGGGAACCAATGCCTGGTTCTTCTTCATCATCAATTCGATCAAGGTTCCGGTGCAGATTTTTGCCTGGCATAATATGGGGATGCAGTTACTGATTCTGACAGCGGTCGTGCTGCCGGTAATCGCCCTGGGCGCGGTTTTGGGATTCTTTATCGTGAAAAAAATCAACGAGAAATTCTTTAGATATCTGATTATCGGCATGACAGCACTGTCAGCCTTGAGACTTTTTATGTGAAAACGCGTGATGTTTGGAACAGCGCGCCGCTCTGACAAGACGCTCCCGCTTCTGGCGGCAGCGTTTCTTTGTTGTTGAGGCCAAGCCGATTTTCTCAACCAGTTCAAAACAAGGATAAGCCCTCTTCCCGTTTTCAGGTCAGCCGGTATTTAATGGGAGCAAATATCTGAAAAAGCAGTTGTCTTCTACTTGGCAATATCATTATACATCGGTATAATGGAAAGCAAGCAGGACATCAAACGCTCAGCCATATTGTGGGGAGGGATATTTGGTGAACGATAAAATCAAGCGATTGGGTGACGCGGAGCTAGAAATGATGTTGGTGATATGGGATACTTCGGAGCCGGTTACGTCCAATTATATTTTGGAACGCTTGCATGGCCGCCGCGGCTGGGCGCTGTCAACCTTAATGACAGCCCTGGCCAGGTTAGCCGCCAAGGGCTTTGTCTATTGTGACAGAACGACCAGAACAAACCTCTATTCGGCCCTGATTTCGGCAGAAGAGTATAAGGCAAAGGAAAGCCGCTCAATTTTAGAAAAACTTTACGGCAACTCTTTGCAAAACCTTGTAACAAGTCTTTACGACAGTCACACGATAAATGACGCTGACTTGTCAGAGCTGCAGAAGCTGATCGAAAAAATTGAGCGAAGGAAGAATAACCATGCTTGAATCTCTTTTTGTTACGCTTCTTGAAGTCTCTGGGACAGCCGGCCTGATGATTTTGGTGTTGAAGCTGCTTTCGCCTCTTTTTAATCAATTCTATGCGTCAAAGCTGAAATATTGGATTTGGCTGGTTTTAGCGGTGCGGCTAATGATTCCCGTCAACTTTTCCATCCCGATGACACCTGTTGAAATGAGTATTCCCGATAGGCAAATGAACGCCTGGACAACCCCCGCGCCTACTCAGCAAAATCCTGGCGGCACGCCGCCGGTAATCAATCATCCCGTTACGGAAGCTCCCCCAATTTCCCTGACATTAATTGAAGCGGCTATGATCATCTGGATCATCGGTTGCGTGGTATTTTTGAGTAATCAAATAGCGGGGTATCTTGTATTGAAGAAAAAGGCCCTGCGTTGGAGCAAAGCCCCGGCAGATCCGCGAATTGTTGCCGCAGTCGCTCCTGCTTCAACCAGCGTTGGCCTGACTAAAACGATTACGTTACGCATAAGCGAGCGTGTAGCCGGCCCAATGATGATTGGCTTTACCCAGCCCATCCTTTTCCTTCCCCATGAGGATTATTCTGATACGGATATTGCCTTTATCATGCGGCATGAACTGACCCACTGCAAACGGCATGATCTGTGGTATAAACTGCTCCTTGTTTTTGTAAATGCACTGCACTGGTTTAATCCATTCGTATATCTCATGTTCCGTGAAGCAAGCGCGGATTTAGAACTCTCCTGCGACGATGAAGTCATAAAAGGGGTGTCCCCTGAGTTGCGGCGGGCCTATGGTGAAACCATTTTGACGGAGATAAAACGGCAGAAAAATTTTCAGACTCCCCTGTCTACCTACTTCTTCGGCGGACAAAAAAGGCTGAAGAGCCGTTTGCAGAATATCCTAAACACGAAAAAACGTGGAAATGGCACGGTTGTTCTTGTCCTCACCGTATTGGCAATTACTCTGGTGAGTGCGCTTGTCGCCTGCCGTGTGTCCGAACAGGGCATAAACGCAGACCAGATCGAGGAAATTAAAATTTCCATGCAGGACAAAGGACTTCAGGTAAGCGGTGATCACGTATATCCGAAGGAAAATCGGCAAGGGATACAAGGAATCGTGGACATCCTGAACAGGGCCTCACCCACCGCGAAAAAAAGCGTAAACGACGTCCCTCCCGATGACCGGGTGATCAAGGTGGAACTATTGCCCAATAAAACAGTGTACCTGTATCAGGACGGGGAAAAATACTACGCCGAAACGCCTTATGAAAGTGTTGCGGAGTTGACGAAAGAGGCGTACGAAACAATACTGGAAATGTTCGGCCCCATCCATCCTTTTCCGGAGGACACCGATAAAACCCAGTTTTTAGCAGCGCTGCAAACTATGCTGGAGCAATATCGTTCAGGCCAGCCCCCGGAAACCGGGATGGAACACAGGTTCGACCCCGCACCGCAGGGGCTGCTGTTGCCCAGTGTGAATTCCGCGGATGATTTTGAGCTTACCGATGGCAGCACGGAAAGCCTGTATGCCGCCATCATCCGCTTTGGGGAAAATGATGCATACAGCGTCAGAATGGCACTGAACCAATTTTCGGAAGACGGGGAAAACCGCTGGGGCGTTACAAGCGTCTATTTCAGTGGACCAGACACCGGCACTGACGAAAGCGCAGCCCAGGGCAGGTGAAGACAAAGGCCATGCTGACGGTATCTGACAGGGAGCCGGCACAGTAGAGGAGAATTCCGCTGGTCCTCATTAATAAGGCAATAATCTGTCTGCCAATTGCACATCGACAAGCGAATAATAAAAAAGTATCCCCGGGCATTTCGGAAAAATGGAAGGGGGTACTTTTTTGATTTGGCACAGGGCTTAACGAAGGAGATTGGTGTGCCGGGGGAATCATTTTTGGGCGGCATAACCCATAGACTATTGTGATACTAAAAAAAGGGTGATGCATGTGCGTATGTTAAAAGTCGGTCTCAGAGGAAATGATGTCGCGGAAGTACAAGCGCTGTTAAAACAACGGGGCTTCGATCCGGGGCCGGTTGACGGTATTTTCGGCACAAAAACGGAGCAGGCGGTCAGACGGTTTCAAAACGCCCGCGGCCTGAGCGCGGACGGAATTGTCGGTCCCCTTACATACCAGGCGCTTCAGGCAACCTCCGCTCCTTCCACGTATACTGTCCAGCCCGGAGACAGCCTATATCTGATCAGCAGCAGGTTCGGGATCAGCCTGGGCGCGCTGATGGCCGCCAACCCCGGGGTAAGCAGCTATGACCTGCAAATCGGACAGCGGCTGAACATCCCGGCCGCCGGAGGGGACATTGTTACCACCACGATCAACTACACCTATGACGTCCTGAACTGGGATATCTGGAGCCTGAAGGACCGTTACCCGGCGCTGGGAGTGGGGGTCGCCGGGCAAAGCGTCCTGGGCAGGAACCTGTACTACCTGAGACTGGGCAGCGGCCCGAATCAAGTGTTTTTTAACGCTTCCCACCACTCTCTGGAATGGATCACGACAGTTCTGCTGATGAAGTTCACCGAAAATTTTCTCAAAGCCTATACCGCGGGGACCGCCATCCGGGGATACCGGCCGCGGGATATCTGGAACAGGTCCTCCATTTACATCATTCCCATGGTGAACCCGGACGGCATCGAGCTGGTGTTAAACGGACTGCGCAGCGGGAACCCCTATGACGAGTCTCTGATCCGCTGGAATAACGGCAGTACAAATTTTTCCCGGGTTTGGCAGGCCAATATCCGCGGGGTGGATTTGAACCATAATTATGACGCTTCCTGGCAGTTGTCCAAGCAAGCCGAAGCCGCCTACGGGATTACCGGCCCGGGACCGACCCGCTATTCCGGCCCTTATCCAGAGTCCGAACCGGAGTCCAGGACGGTGGCTGATTTTACCCGGGCCCGTGATTTCCGTTTGGTGATCGCCTACCACAGCCAGGGGGAAGTCATTTACTGGAACTACCAAAACATGGCCGGAGCAGCGGCCCGGAATATCGGCGAACGCTTTTCCGCCGTCAGCGGCTACGCCCTGGATGAAACGACCGGGATCGCCTCCTACGCAGGGTATAAGGACTGGTTTATCGAAAGATATCGAAGGCCCGGCTATACCGTGGAAGTCGGGAGCGGGACCAACCCTCTCCCCATTTCCCAATTCCCGCAAATCTACAACGCCAATGAAGAATTGCTCCTGCTGGCTTCCGTGATTACGGCCTCATAGCAATCAGTGAGCGAGCCTTATTTCCGGCATTGACAAGTAAAAAAAAACAGGGGGCCATGATCATTTTTGAATGTTGCCCCCGCTCCTATCCTCAGATATATTTTTTGAAAAACCCGATAAATAGGGGTACTACACGCCGAAAAAATAGATACCCCTCTTTGCAGGCGCTCCACAGGGGGAATGGTTGAAGCTCATATAGCTTTCTTAACAAGTCTAAAAGAAAGATATGATTTATTCCCGTTTTTCAAAATGGGCCAATAGTGACAGATGTCCCCGAAAAATTTTAATGGATTTATATTGCGAAAGCTATCTTCTCACATAAATCACTATATGTAATATCATTTGCCAATGCTTCCTGTGGTAATAAACTTGTTGGTGTCATTCCCGGCAAAGTATTCGCTTCCAAACAGTAAGCATTATTGCTTTGATCTAATATAAAGTCTATTCGTGAATAAAAACCTAATCGCAAAAGATTATGAACTTTTACAGCACTATTCTGCAATAAATAACGAATTTCATTCGAAATATTTGCTGGGCATATTTCTCCTGTCAGACCTTTTTGATATTTATTTTTGTAATCATAAAAACCAATTAATGGTTTTATTTCAATTACAGGCAATGCTTCCCCGTTTAAAATCCCGACTGAAAATTCCCTGCCGACTATTTTTTCCTCAATAATAACAGAGTTCTCATATTTTTTAGCAAATTCAATAGCACTATTGAGTTCAGAAGGGGTTTCAACCATGGTAACTCCAACACTTGATCCACAACTACAGGGTTTAACAACACACGGATAATTGATGTCATCAAAATCAGTATCAGTTTGCAAATCAACATATTTCCAATGAGGTGTTAGAATATTATTTGATAAAATCAGCTTTTTCGATAAGTCTTTATCCATTGCCAAAAGACTGCCAACATAACCTGTACCTGTGTATTTTATCCCATTTATATCTAAAACGGCTTGTAATTTACCATTCTCACCGATTGAGCCGTGCAAAGCAAGAAAAACCACATCAGCTTCTTTGCACAAATCTATGATTCCATCACCAATTAAGCTCCCTCTATTATTAACACTCGCTTTAATAGCGTCCAGATCAGGTTCCTCTGGTGGAACCAGGTACGAAAAGGTTTTATTAGATTTTAGATTTATATATGCAGGTTCTATATGTTTGTTATTTATCCCTAAATATAAATCAAGCAACATTACGTCATGCCCTTTTTCGATTAATGCATTTGATATTAACGCACCCGAAGAAAGAGAAACATCTCTTTCAGGACTAAGTCCACCGGCTAATACTATTATTTTCAAACTAAACACCTCTCTTATAATATTATGCATGATATGAATATTATATCTACAGTTTAAAACTTAACCTGCTGGTGACCCTGATATCGCTGCGACCGCTGTTTAAATGAGAAAAGGGATTATTTGACGAGTATTCACTGCCCCAATGCGCAGTGTTCATAAGGAAGCAAATATCCAACACCACAATGATGAGATAGACGGCTAACAGATAGGTAATGTATAGATGGATACCGGCGGGTGTCCATCTTATTTGATATATTCATACTTCGGGCCAAATTTGCCCGAAGTTGTCGAACTTGGGCAGGACGAATCAATAAAGCTGCTTGCTTACTGGTTAGAATTAATCTGCTGATTCCATTAAGTTATTTCCCACCAGTTTAAAAACTATATTTGCCATTTCATGAGGCTTCTGCATTGCACCATTTTTAGCCCATTCAAATAATATGTTCCAAAAACCACCTGATTTAAAAGCAAGAGCATATTGAAAGTAAATTGAATTTGTTGATAAAGGTATTCCGGATTCAAGCGCATTATAAATCTGTGGCAAATACTCATTATATTTGCTTAATAAAAAAGATTGCAAATGATTTTGAATTATGATTAATAAAAAATCAAGATGGTTCTCCCAAAATTCAAAATATATTTTTGAAATAGAGTAAATCGTAAGTTCAGGTTCTTTACTAAGGTTGGACAAATATTCTTTGTATAGATTGTCAATATAATGGTTTAGTATATCTTCCTTAGAAGAAAAATGCCGATAAAATGTCCTGCGGTCTAGTTCAGCTTTCTCTGCAATTTCTCTTATAGTGATTTGACTAAAAGCTTTTTGTTTCATTAAGCTTAATAAAGCATCCACTAGCCATTTTTGAGATTTTATTATAAGAGGATTCATTTTCTTTGTCATAAATAAGCTCCTTATAAATGTCACGTTTATGTTTGAAATGTAGCACTTAATTCCAAACTATTGACCTTGGTTATCCACATCTATTATACTCAAAATAATCAAATAGCACAAGTGAGACATTAATCTCATATGTGACAATAGTTCGTCGCATTATCAAACAAGATATTGGACATATATCCAATACATACCGGGAGGATTTATATGCAAATAGTAATTATTAATGGAAGCCCTAGGTCTAAAGGGGCTACTGGTAAAATATTGAGTATGATAAAAGAAAATCTTATGTCTATAGATAAATCTATTCAGATTTGTTTTTATAATCTTGGGGAAATAAAACCAAGATTCTGTGACGGATGTCTAAGTTGTTATCGAACAGGTTTTTGTCATATTAAAGATGATGGCATAGAAGAGATTAGCAAAGAAATAGAAAATAGTGACGGAGTTATTTTTGGTAGCCCTACTTATGGAAGCAATATTTCCGGGCAGTTCAAAGTATTTGTAGATCGAGCTCATTTGCTGGTTGAACAACTCTTAAAAAACAAACCCTGCATAACGCTTACTACCTATGAAAATGCCGAAGGAGGTGCGGCTTTATCAATTCTTAAAAAGTTAGTCAGAGTATCTGGGGGATATGTCAGCGGCTCATTAAAAATTAAAGTGGAACACAATAAAAATCCAATTGATAGTACAGCAACTCATAAATTAAAGATAATAACAGAACGGTTTTACAAAGATTTACAACGTGCTAAAAAACATAGATTAGGGGGAGGAATATTAAATTATATAGCGTTTCACTTTGTATTGAAGCCACATGCTATTAGAAATAAAGCAAGGTATAATAGAACGCTGGACAGACAAAGGATTAATTCCATAAAATACTTGGTCGACCAATAGTAAAATACAACTATTTGAATTAAACTGCCGATAATCCAAAAGATTATGTGGGTTAGTTAAATGCGCGCTTTTAAGGGCCTTCCAATGGCAGTTATGCGATTGGAGGCCCTTTTATGGTGCGCCCGGTGGGCACACGTTCTAACGGGTGAAAGTCCCCAATCCACCCGGCAGTGGGAAGGATACAGCCGAAGCCAAGGGTGTCCATCGTGAGGTGGAATCTGAAGAAAGGATTAGGCAAAACTCTGGCTTGTTACATCTGAGGCTAAATGCAAGGATAAGGTTGCCATACAAACCAAAGTCCAATAGCTGCACGGAATTGCATTTAGTAGTTATGGAATGAGTACTAAGAGGGAAAGAACGTGTGAGTACCCGGGGAGGTCTCACGGACGCAGGGAGCTTTTTTTACGAACCGCGGTTGAAACAAGATTTACCGTGAGAAGTCAGCAGAGGCCATAGTACCATGCCAGTCGACGGGCATGGGAAGGGCTGAACCTTAGGAGGTGAGAGTAAATGAATGTTACCGAATCCGAGACAAAAGAAAGCACAAAACGTTGCTGTGGCAATGGCTGGCGCCGGAGGGATAGTGCGGAACACGAAGAGGAAGGTGGAGCGCTTATCGGCAGGAGGATAACTGAAAACAACGTCACCAACGCCGACAGAAAAGTAGATGGATTGCTGGAACAAATCGTCAGCTCGGAAAACCTGAACCGTGCATACAAACGTGTGAAAGGGAATAAAGGAGCCGGCGGAATCGATGGGATGGGAGTAGATGAACTTCTGCAATATCTCAAAGAAAGCGGCGAGGAACTCCGGAAATCCATACTGGCCGGAAAATACCGGCCAGCCCCGGTACGGAGGGTAGAAATACCCAAAGAGGGAGGGAAGAAAAGAAAACTGGGAATACCAACGGCGGTAGACCGTGTCATCCAACAGGCAATTGCGCAGGTGCTGAGCCCCATATACGAGCCAAAGTTCGTGGAAACGAGCTATGGATTCAGGCCAGGGAAAAGCGCTCATGATGCCCTCAGAAAGTGTCAGACCTATCTGGAAGAAGGCTATGTTTTATCGGCGGTCATGCACGCCGACGAGCGTAACCGGGCCTTATCGGAACAGCTTCGGAGATACACGGAAATCAAGGAACTGACCCCGGCAATCGTCCATGAATTTATTGACCGCATTATCGTCCATGAGCCGGAACAAGCGAGGGGCGACCGCCGCCAAAAAGTAGAAATTATCTACAACAATGTGGGCGCGGTTAACCGTCTGGCCCTGATGGGCTTAGGGGCGTAAAACTGAATATTGGGCCGAGTGCCGTTACTTTAACGCCGCCGCCCGCCATGAGTTTGCTTGCTTCTTTTAGGACACTGCCCTAATACCCAGGAAATCCGTGGAAAATACGCAGGAAAATTGATTTGACAAAAATGAAATTCATCGCTTAGACATTGTCACACGCATGTAATATAATAAGCATAATTTAAGAGTATAGATCAGCCTGCTTAAGGAAAAAAAGGGATACTCTGGCACCGAACTGGCCTTAGCCTGAGCTTAAATGATTGGATGTGCAAAATGGATAAGATCAATCATGTTCTTAATTCAATGATTTCATATTATGCGGGAGATGCAAGGCGAATTAATCACTTTTTAAAAGTATATGGCTTTGCAAAAGTAATCGGCGCAATGGAAGGACTGGATAATACTACCCGGGAGATTCTTGAGATTACTGCGTTAACCCACGATATTGGAATTAAAAACAGTGAGATAAAGTACCAGAGCTCGAATGGCAGCCATCAACAAATTGAAGGTCCGCCGGAAGCGAAAAAACTGTTGGCAGCTCTTTCGGTTGAGCAAGGGATCATTGAGCGTGTATGTTGGCTGATCGCCCATCATCATACTTATAAAAATATCGAGGGGCTGGATTATCAAATACTGGTTGAGGCAGATTTTCTCGTTAATATTTTTGAAGATGAAATGCCGATCAGTTCAATAAAAAATATTCGTGAAAAAATTTTCAAAACGCGATCAGGCTTAAAAATATTGGACAACTTATATCCGGACAATCTTAAATAAGCTGTTGCTTTTGTTTAAGCATAGTTGTCGTTTTTACAATCTTTGTAATAATCCAGCAGAGAAACAGTGATGATTCTGTAAATAGAGAAAAAAGATGAAAAAGTACAGGGGATTTATTCCGTGAAACCTTATTAAGGATAGTCATTATGATATAATTTAGTTTCAGACGTTGTTGAAGAGGGTTATGGCTTGCTCAGAGTATATTTCCTGCTCGAAGTGAAAATACTAGGATTAATAGGAGGAATTGGAAAGATGATCAGCGAAAAAATGGAAGACTTGTTGAACGAGCAAATTCAGAAAGAATTGTATTCTTCCTATCTGTACTTATCTTTTGAAGCTTATTTTGCGAGCCGGAATTTGGATGGCTTTGCCCATTGGTTCCGGGTGCAGGCCATGGAAGAAAGGGATCACGCTCTGATATTTTTTAACTACATAAACCAGGTCGGAGGACGGGTGAAGCTTCAGGCCATACCGGCGCCGGAATGGGAATTTTCCACCATTGAAGAAGTAATCCAAAAACAGGTGGACCATGAACGGTTGGTAACAGCGTTAATTTATCATATTGCCGATCAGGCCATTGAAGAGCGGGACCATAAAACGAGTTCCTTTATCAAGTGGTTTATCGATGAACAGGCCGAAGAAGAGGCGAACGCGGAACAGAGCCTAAGTAAAATAAGACTTATCGGCGAAAACGACGGACGGGGAATCCTCATGCTGGACGCGGAAATGGGGGCCAGGGTTTATGCCGTAGCGGCCCCGCTGGCCGCCGGCAATCAAGCGGGATAAAGTTGAGGTTTAAGCTGAGCGGAGATAAAAAGTAAAAATGAAAAGAATGACGGACCTGTGAAGGAAAATTAATCAATCCCTGAAATAGGCCGGAATTTCGCCGGACATCTCATCGGATGTCCGTTTTCTTTTTCTCAAATTCTGCTGTCGTTTAAATAAAGCCTGATGCGGCAGACACAAAGTTGAAGGAATAGAGAAACACCGGCTGTTCTTTCCAATCCCGCAAGCGCGGCGCGGTCATCCCAAAGTGCCGGCTTTTTCAGACATAACACGCTCCTGAATTTCAGGCACCAAAATGTGCGTACTTGCATATTTGTGCGCGTTTTCTTATGCTAAGCTTACCAGCTGAAAAAAATTCTTGTAAAGAAAGCGGAGGAATGATGATGGATTTTATCACCCTGGCCAAAGAAAGGTATTCCGTGCGTCAATTTAACCCCAAGCCGATTGAACAGGAAAAGCTCGAGCTTGTGCTAAAAGCCGGACAGCTTGCGCCCACTGCCGCTAATGTTCAACCGCAGCGAATTCTTGTCCTGAACAGGGAGGCGGAGCTGGTCAAGCTGAAAGAATGCACGCCATACCACTTTAATGCCCCGGCGGCGCTGCTGGTCTGTTATGACAAAACAGTCAGCTGGCGGCGGAAATATGATCAGAAGGACAGCGGCGATGTGGATGCCAGTATCGTAACAACCCACATGATGCTGGAAGCGGCGGCCATTGGTTTGGGCTCCACCTGGGTCATGTATTTTGACCCGGAAAAGATGAAAGAAGCCTATCAGATACCTGACCATTTCGTGCCGGTTGCGCTGCTGGTCATAGGATATCCCGCTGATGACGCCGCCCCGGCCAAAATGCACCGGCAGCGCCATGCCATTGATCATACTGTGTTTTATCATGATTTTTCCGGTGGGGAGGGGCAAGAAGAGAAAGACGAAATCTAGCCAACCGCATCCTTAAGCCATGCGGAGATTTTGCGGAGAGGGTCAGTTGAATGAACAGACTTGACAGGGAATTTTATGACAGAGATTCATTAATCGTTGCCAAAGAGCTTTTGGGCAGGGTGCTTGTCCGTGAAGCAGGCGGGCAAAGAATTGCGGCTAAGATTGTCGAGGCAGAGGCGTATATGGGGATCGACGATCAGGCAGCGCACTCCTATGGCGGAAAAAGAACGCCAAGAGTGGAGGTGATGTACGGAGAGTCCGGGTTTTCTTATGTTTTTATGATTTATGGTATGCATTATTGCTTTAATATCGTGACCAGAGAAGCGGGCAATCCTCAGGCTGTTTTGCTCAGGGCCGCTGAGCCGCTGGACGGATTGGACATCATGGCGCAGAGCAGGTTCAACAAGACATATGCTCAGTTGACGAAGAATCAAATCAAAGGGTTAACGGACGGGCCGGGAAAATTGTGTAAGGCGCTCCGCATTGATAAAAATTTAAATGGGGAAGATCTGTGCGGGAGTAAACTGTATGTCGAGGAAGGGGAAAATGAAAAATTCAGGATAGTTTCCGCGAAACGGGTAGGGGTTGATTATGCCGGAGAAGCCAAGGATTATCCCTGGCGGTTTTATATCGAAGGGAACAGATATGTATCCGTAAAGTAAGGAAAAGCAGTGATGGGGAAGTATCCGTAAAATGGTGATTTGCGGGAGCCTTTTAAATTTGGGCATAGCTGCGCACAATGTCTCTGACCTCTGCCCCGTTCTCCAGACTCCTGAGATAGTCCAGAGCGGGGTTTGATTTTCGCCTGACCCGGTCATACAGGGGCTTTAAAAAATGTTCTTCGCCGAAGCCGCGCTGAGACAGCCCTTTTTGGGCGAGGTCAAGAACGGAAAGTTCAAGAAGCCGCAGCTTTTCCTCATCCACGAAGCCGGGCAGTTTGCCCCGGCAGAAAGTCCTGCGCAGCTCGGATGTCGTCAGGCCGTTGCCGCTGAGGACCTTTTCGTCGTCCAGCAAAACCTTAAGCTCGCCCAGCACCTCGGCAAGTCCGACATGAAAAGCGGCAACCGTCATGCTGTCGGCGACCGGCTGGCAGCAGCAGCTCCGGAATTCAACCGTTCCGCGAAAGGTGACGTCCTGAAACTTGAACGTTCTGTGGTATGCTAAATCGCTCAGCTCCGGCTCGATCCGGACGGTCTCATAGGCCCGGCCGTTCCAGTATTCACCCGTGATAGACGGGCTTGCAAAGTATTCCAGCAGAGGTACGGGATGAAAATTGAGATATCTCCCGTTTCTCATGGTGCAATACATGCTTGTCTGTTTAATATAAGCCAATAACTCGCCGGCATTGCGGAATTCCTGTTCATGGAGGCCGACGTTTTTAGGGTTGAGGCCGTGCATGCTGTTTTCCCAGAGCATATCCCTGACGCAGGTCATTCCCGGTTCATCCTCAGGCATCACGGAGTTGGCAAACAGCAGGGCCTTGAGCGGCTCCAGCTTGGTAAAGACATTAACGATATCGACCAGATTGGAATAGTCCACATCAATCTGCACCTGCGAGGCGCTGGTGAACGTTCCGTAATCGGGGTAGGGGTGGAAAAAAGCCGGATGCCTGTGGTTTTGGTAAAGCCCCAGATAATGAAACAGCATGCGGTAGCGTTCATTCAAAATCGGCACACCATGGTTTATTTTTCTGAACGGATTGACGCCCATCCCCGTAAGCGTGTACCCGTAGGGAGCGAAAAAGTCCTGGATAAAGGAATAATAGACCAGGAACCTCTCTTGTATTTTGTTCAGGTCGCGCGCTCTCCCCATGGCAAGCTCAAGATTGTTATAGGAACAGTCATAGGAGAGATCGTCCCTGTTCTCGTCATTGAGAAGGGAACAAATATGGCCTTCATCGTCGATGTTTGTCGGATGCATCTGAAAGTGTTGGGCAAAAGCGCCGGTGAGCTTGTGCACCACCGAAAAATCGACCGCGCTCCCGCTGAGGTTGACAATCGGCATTTCAAGCTCCACTCCGATAAATTTGTCGCGTTTTTTCATGGTCGGAACAAAATATTTTTCATAAACAGCCTCGGAAACAAGTGCCTGATCCATAGAGTTCCCTTCTTTCGCTAGGAATGTGCCCAGCCCGTCCGCACTGGATTGATCACCGGCCCTGAAGAATAAACAGGGCGTATGAACAGAACAGCTCCGTCGCCACCAGCAAAGCTTTTTCGTCAATATCAAACTTGCTGCTGTGCAGAGAGGCTTTTGTGTTCGGGTCGGTGGTGTTGGCTGTTCCGATGTGCACATAGACGCCCTTGGTATCACGCAGGTATTCCGCGAAATCATCCGACCCGAAGCCGATGATGTTGGACTTTTCGGTACTGATGCTGCCGGCTCCCAGGATCTTTTCCGCTACCGCGCAGATCTCCTCAAAGGCCGTATCGTCGTTGATCAGCGGCGCCGTGAAGGTCTCGAACTCCGGCACAGCCCTGCCGCCGTTGCTCCGGGCGGTCTGCTCGGCCAGGTTAATGATTTCCTGTTTCAAAAGGTCCTGCGTTTCATGCTGGAAGGTCCGCACGGTGCCTTCAATGACGGCGTTCCCGGCAATGATGTTATAGGTGGTACCGGAAGATATCCGGCCGACTCCGATGAGGGCTGTCTCCTGAGGGTCGACAACCACCTGCCGGACCAGAGTCTTGAGCTTTGTCACGATCAGGCAGGCAATATACAAAGCATCAATCCCTCGCTTGGGCTTGGAGATATGCGCGTCCCTGCCGTGAACGGTGATTTTAAAATAATCGCAGGAAGCCGCGTCCGCCCCCCGCGTCACTGCGATGCTTCCGACCGGGAAATCAGGTGAAGCATGAAGGCCAAAGGCTCTATCCACGCCTGCGGTGATGTTTTCCTGAAGAAAAAACTTTGAACCATGACCGAATTCCTCCGCGGGCTGAAAAACGAGGAGCACCTTTCCCGCGAAGGCTTCCCGCCCGGCCTGTAATATTTTGGCCGCGCCGATGAGCGAGGCTGTATGCAGGTCATGTCCGCAGGCATGCATCACGCCGTGGTTTTGGGAACTGTAAGCAGCACCGGTCTCCTCGACGATCGGCAAGGCGTCCATGTCCGCCCGGAGCAGTACGGTTTTTCCCTGGCCAAGTCCGCCCTCAATGATCCCCAGAATTCCTGTTTCGCCCACCCGGCGGTAGGAGATACCCATACTTTCCAGCTGCTCCCCGACATAGGCGGAAGTCATTTGCTCTTTCAGGCTCAGTTCGGGATATTTATGCAAGTGTCTCCTGATGGAGACCAAATAATTCATTTCCCTGGAAACAGCAGGTGAGATGTTCATCGATCATACCTCAAATTCATAGATTTCCGGATGCTAAGCGCTCCTTGATTTGTCCGGTTCTTTCTCCTCAGAGTTGTGTTCATAGTTTCTCCTGATCGCCTAAGATCTATAACGTTAGACACGCAAAAGTAAATCCGCATAAACAGCAACCGGAGACATCACGCCGCATAAGGCGCGTAATGTCTCCGGTTGTCTGGTGAACATAATCATTTTCCTGCGATTGCCGCTGCACAATCTTTATATGGTTATGGTATCTTTATATCTTTATATTATATCCTTTTTCGTCCGAAGTGAACAGTACCTGGTCAAGAATGAGGATTTCTATGACGCTGAGCTCCGGCTTAAAAATGATGATTACTGCCTGTATGGTTACCGCGCAGTAAAATTGTCACAATCCATACCTGATGAAATAAGAATAATGCTGACTCCGGGAGGTGATCTCTTGAATAACTTTTGAGGACTGATTGAAAATCCTTAGCGTATATGGTAAGATGACAGCCAAAACATGGCAATACGATAGGTCATATTGGCTGATTAGGGGACTAAAGGCTGAGGAATTTCTTCTGTGGCGAGACAGGGAAAGACCTCAGCCTTTAGTTAGTTTAAGAGGGATTGAGATCAACTTTGGGATTGAGATCAAAGCTTAAACAGGGGATTAGGTGACAGCGGTTGATCGGAAGGAGGTGCTTCGGTGGGCTGCGGCATTCAACTGCAAAAATTTGAGAAAAAGATAAAGGTAAGATTCAGTGCTGAAAAGATTTTTTTGCCAAAGGCGATCACTGCAATCATGGAAGACTATTGGGAGAGCCTGATTGCTGAAGGAGCCCAGTTCAGACGCGGCGAAGTTTTCTCCATAGTAAAGATCAAAGAAGAAAACGATGCGCTGGAAATCTTTGTGCAGCTGACAGACTACGCCCATTACCTCAGTACGATAAATAACATTATTCCCGCTGAATACGCCTGTAGGGTAATTTATACGGCGGCAATTGTCGAAACCAAAGACGGCAAGCTGGTCTTCGGCGAGATGGCCCCCGGCACTTCCACACCCGGAAGGTTGCAGTGCGCCGGCGGGGGATTGGATTATTCCGATATCCAAGGCCAATACATAGATTTGACCCATAACGTAAGAAAAGAGCTGTTGGAAGAGCTGGGGTTGGACGTAAACAATAAGCAAGTTGTCCTGGATCTGAAACCGGAATACTTGAAGGCTGGCGGAATCAATAATTTTTTGGCGGCAATCTTTTCGGTCAGGCTTGCCATCACTGAAGCGGAACTGAAAACACTTTACAGCAAGCATATTGACAATCTGCTGTCACGAGACGAAACGCCTGAGTTCAGTTCTCTGGTCAGTCTGGACCGGGAACCCTCAGCTGTGGAAAAATTTTTAGAATCTGATACCAGGCCTAAAATTGATTTCCTGCCGCCTTTACTGAGGGAGAAAACTGTTTTAGGATGGCAAAGGGGGAGCCGAGGTGACCCGAAAATATGAATCGGCTTAAGATTTTACAGGATAATCATTGAAGAAGCTTTAAAAGACAATCGTTTGATTAATGAAAAGGGTGATGAACAAATGTTTACCTATCGTGAGGGTTTGGATTGCATTAATTGGCCCCAGCTTTTTCATCTCTACGAAATTGTTGGACTCGTCGCAGGTTATGGGAAAAAACAAGATTTCACGAAGATTCAATCTGCTTTTGAACATAGCGACAAAGTTGTTACAGCATAGAATCGTAACAATCTGGTTGGTGCGGCTAGAATGTTATCAGATGGAATCTGTCATGGGATAATTTTTGATGTTGGTGTTTTGCCCGAATACCAGAGGTTGGGGGTAGGTAAGGGTCTGATTACAGAAATACAGAAGGGCAATGGTCATTTATGTATTTATTTAACATCAACCTTTGGAAATGAAGATTTTTACAAAAAGTTAGGTTTTAAAATACATAAAACAGCTTTGGCTAAATATCCGTATCAGTCCGATTATTTGTTGGATTAACTATTGCGGAAATTGCTTAATGCCAGGCCTGTTGCCCCGCAAATCAGGAATTTTTTAACAATATCTTTTGCGGCAAGCGAATTTATAACCCCACCGCGTTCAGCGCCCCGGCCAGATCGGCAATGATGTCCTGCACGTCTTCCAGACCGGCGCTGAAGCGGAAAAAGCCGCCGTGGAATTCCTCGGGATAAAGATACTGCCGTTCATCGTTTTCCCCGAGAAAGACAATCAGGCTTTCATCGTGGCCGAGGGAAACCGCGGAGGTGATGACGCGCAGGGAAGCCACAAAGCGGTTGTGGGTATCGTGGTCGGCTTTGAGTCCGAAGGCCAGCACCCCGCCAAACCCGTTCTGCATTTGCCGTTGAGCAATTTCATGCCCCTTGTGGCTTTCCAGGCCGGGATAGGCCACAAAGCGCACCCCTTTCTGCTCTTCCAGCCAGCGGGCGACGGCCAGCGCGTTGCTGTTGTGTTCGCGCATCCTCAGCGGCAGGGTCACGGCGCCGCGCATAATCAGCCAGGCGTTAAAGGGGCTGATGGCGCCGCCCAGATTGACCATGGCCTCCGCGCGGATGCGATCGATCAGGCTTTTGGCGCCGATAACCGCGCCGCCCATGGCGTCTCCGTGTCCGTTGATATATTTCGTTAGGCTTTCCACCACCAGATCCGCCCCTGATTCCAGGGGGCGCTGGCTGTAGGGAGAGGCAAAGGTGTTGTCCACCGACAAGAGCGCGCCGTTTTCGTGAGCGAGCCGGGCGATGGCGGCAATATCGCTGATCTGGGTGGTCGGGTTGCCCGGCGTTTCCATATGGATCAGCTTTGTATTAGGCCGGATGGCCGCCTGCACCTGCCGCGGATCGGAAGTGTCGACGAGGGTGGTCTCAATGCCGTATTTGTCCGGCAGGAGTTCGTTCAGCAGCCGGTAAACCGCGATATAGGTAATCGTGGAAAACACCGCATGATCTCCCGACTTCAGCAGGGCGAAGAACACGCCGGCCAAAGCAGCGACGCCGCTGGCCAGGACGACGCAGTCCTCACCGCCTTCCAGGGCCTGCAGCTTTTCCTGCAGGTAGTTCTGATTGGCTCCGCCGTTGCGGGTATAGAGGGGCGTTCCCCCGGCGCTGCTCCAGTTCATGTCTGTGGGATCATAAGGGAGCTCATAACTGTTGGCCATAGTGATCGGGCGGCGAATCGCGCCGGTCTCCCGGTCGACATCGTTGCCTGCGTGGACAGCTCTGGTCTGAAAACCAAACTCAGCTCCGTAGGTGCGTTTATCCATGATGGTCGCCTCCAATGCCGCAAACAAGCACCAGATACTGGTATTTGTTTTGCTATTTGTGCTTATTATAGCATGCGGCGGGGTTTTCGCCTAAGGCGGCTCGGCGGGAAAAACGCTTGTTGCGTGAAAATCAAAGGGAGAGCTCTTGATGGATTTTTAAGCGACCAAAAGATAAAAAACAGCCTCTGCATTGTGCGGAAGGCGCTCCATTTGTAAATATTCAGTGGTATAATGGTGTGGAAATTCTCTGAGACCAAGCATGTTTGGCGTGCTTGCATTTATTTTGCCGGGCTTTTCCACAAACAGGAGGAATTCATGAACCCGTTTTTTCAGCAGATATACGATATTGTCGCACAAATACCTTATGGCCGGGTGGTTTCATACGGTCAAATCGCCTGGATGCTGGGACGGCCCCGCGCGGCGCGGGAGGTGGGGCGGGCCATGCGCTGCTGCCCTGACGGTTTGCCCTGGCAGAGGGTAGTCATGCAGGATGGCACGATTGCGGGCGGCATGTATGCGGAGATGCGCAGAGCCCTGCTGGAAACCGAAGGCGTGGCCTTTCTGCCTGACGGCCGCGTCGATATGCAGACATGTCGTTGGTCCGGCTGTTAAATTGATGGATTAAGGATGGACAAACAGGAAGCTGAACAGCTGATGATTGATATTCTCGGAAAATGGCAAGGAGGAAACAGAAAGCATGTCGTTTACGAAGATTATATTTGCCGCGATCTGTTGGCTGTGTTCACTGGTTTTTGGGGTAATCGCTCTTTGGGCGTTCAAACGTCAAGACCCGATGCAATTTTGGTCAGGAAGTACCGTAAGGCCTGAAGAAATAACGGATATTCCCTCATACAACCGTGCGAACGGTTTGATGTGGGCAATTTACACCGTTTGTATGGTTGTGACAGGTATATTGTCACTTTTCAGCCTGATCATAGGTGCTGTTTTATTAGGAATAATATGTGTTCCCGGCTTTGTTGTCTTAATCGTTGCATATAATCGGATTTATCACAAATACAGAAGCACATCGGTTATTGATAAAACTGATGTTTCCACATCAAAAACGCCAAAAGCGGTTATTATCGCGATAACTTCAATTTCCGCGATAATTCTTATTGCAGTAGGTGCGTTGTTTTATTACGGTGAAAAAGATCCTGAGGCAAGCATACTGGATCACCGCATACAAATCAAAGCCATGTATGGATTAAGCATTGACTTCTCTGAAATTGCTGATATCTCTCTGATCGAAGAAAGCATGAGCGATATTGGTATCGGCGCAAGGACGAATGGTTATGGCGGTATCGGAGAAACACTAAAGGGAAATTTTAAATCAGATGCCCTCGGTGAAACTTTACTCTTTGTTCAATCGAGGTCATCGCCTACAATAAAGATTGAACGAACTGACAAGAAAGATATCTATATAAGTTTCCGTAACAGCGAAAGTACGGAGCAGCTATACCGTGAGTTGATGGCAGCCATACCGTGAGTTGATGGCAGCCATACCGTGAGTTGATGGCAGCCATACCGCTAAAATGACCTTCCCCTTATTGGGATTTATCCGCGAATAAGCAGAAGACGAAGCAGCAGCAGAAGAAGAAGAAGAAACCATCCATGCAGGGGAAGGATGAGGACATAGAGCTTGCTTGACTATTTTCCCTGACTGCGAATCAACGATTTTTCAGTAAGAAAGTGATAAACAGGATTTGCCGATCAGTTTTTGAGGAGATCCTGCCTTATCGTTAGGGCTGAAGATATTTTCGCAGCAAAGTGTGCAAAAATTGAAGTAATGTTTAAAACATATGGAAATATATTCTAAATAACCGCACAATAATTAAAAATTTGCACAGATTCAGCCGGAAAACTGGTTTTTAACCTGGGATATTAGCACAATACTTGAAATTTTGCACACCTCACAGTATGATTCTGATATGAAAGAATATTTCAGTTATTTTTCGGCTGCCGCCTTTTGGAATATCCCATATGTTGAAGCCGTGCTCGGTTCTGAAATCGCCGGAACAGACTCGGTCGATTTTACAGTGTTTGAACCCGCTGCGAGATCTCAGAAAAAAGGCCGAAGAATCCACTTATGCCAAATTGCTTTGCCGGCCGGTGCAGTGGGTTCAAGAAACGGTAAAATGGTTGCCTCGCCGGAATTGATGTTTCTCCAGCTTGCCTGCAAATTGAACATCCACCGGCTGATACTGCTTGGCTTGCAGCTTTGTTCCCATCCGCCGGGCTGTCCTTCCGGAGCAATCACGACAAAGCAAAAACTCAAAACTTTTCTCGCGAAAACCTCGGGTCACCGTGGACACCTCAAAGCCTTACGGGCGGTAAAATACATAGAAGATGGTTCCGCATCCGTTATGGAATCGATGGCCTATATGATGCTGACTCTGCCGCATGCTCTGGGAGGGTACGGGCTTGACGGCGCCGTTTTTAACCATGAGATCAAGCTCAAAGACGAAGCCGGCAAACGGCTTGGCCAGAAACGCTGCTTTGCGGATTTGTATTATAGGCCGGCAAAGCTGGCCGTCGAATATGAAAGCTTCGCTTTTCACAACAGTCCATCGGAGCAAGGCAAAGATGTCATGCGATCTGCAATCCTCGGCAGACAGGGTGTTGAAGTCATGCGTTTGAGCACCATTCAACTGTACGATAAGGACGCCTGTATGGATTTTGCTTTTAATCTCGCGTCTCGTTTGGGGAAACGCATCCAAATCCGCGCCAAGAAGTTCGATGAGATGCATGTGCTTCTCCGGGCATTGTTGCCGGTCGGAAATCCTGTCGCCGAACCCGATGGCGGACAATGATAACAAGAAAACCGCTTGGACTTTTTGCCGCCAAAGAGAAGGAAGGGTCCAGGCATAAATTTGGCTTTATTTGCCAGCCAGAATGAACACAGAGGCGGGGGGATGGAACTGATGATAACAATTGCCAATCCGTAATAATCAGAAAGATTCAGCGGCATAGCTTGTTGTAATCCTATTGTCGGTTGGATTGACGAGCAATTTCGATTTTCCGGTTGTTGATAGATAAGCTGAACTCCATTATGATCAAGTCAGAGGGAGAGGGGATATTTATGAACGCCTTAGTGCAAAATATTTCAAAGTACCGGAAGATGAGGGGGTTCACTCAGGAGGAGCTTGCGCAGAAGCTGAATAGATCATCTCAGGCTATCTCTAAATGGGAGACAGGCCAGTCAAGCCCCGACATATCACTGCTGCCTGACTTGGCTTTTGCCCTGGGGACTGACATCAATTCCCTGATGGGGTATGTTTATGATAAAAAGAAAATAACAATTTATGAAGACGAATACAGGCAGGAAGATTATTATTGGGGACTGAAACCATCGCCGATGTGCTACCGTGTCATGGAGATGGCGCCGCCCGTAAAACCCCTGAGATTGTTGGATGTCGGCTGCGGTGAAGGCAAAGATTCCGTTTTTTTCGCGCGGAACGGGTATATCGTGACTGCCTTTGATATGGCGGACACCGGGGTGGAAAAAACGAAAAAGCTTGCCGATTTATATCAGGTAAATGTCAATGTGTTTAAGGCGAATATTTTAGATTTCAGGTTGGAAACAGAATTTGACGTGATCTTTTCGAGCGGCGTTTTTCACTATATCAAGGCGGAGCTCAGAAGTGAGATTCTGGATAATTATAAAAACAATACCGCTGTTGGCGGGATTCATATGTTTAATGTGTTCGTTCCAAAACCGTTCATTCCGCCGGCCCCGGAACAAGAACCGACTGCCCAAAACTGGAAGTCGGGAGAGCTGTTTACCTATTACACGGACTGGCGTTTGCATACCGTCAGCGAAATCGTTTTCGACTGCAACTCGTCCGGCATACCGCATAAGCATTGTATGGATATGATGATGGCGGGAAAGATGGGATAAACGATCAGGCCGGCTTTCATTATTGTGCTTGAAAAATAGAAGGAGACATGGCAAAATGATCCAAAACATGGTAAGATGAAAATTGTCATATTGGCTAATTAGACAACTAAAGGCTGAGGGATTTCTTCCGGCGCGAGGGGAAAAACCTTAGTCTTATATTATTTGCAGCATTACCTGCTGCCTGAGGGAGAAAGCTGTCTTAGATGTCAAATTTATTGGAACGAAGACGGGTTTTTCAGATACTCGCTGGAAGTCCGGAAGACTTGATCTAAATAGGTGTTATTGGTTAAGGTTTTGGAAGGAGGGAGTGAGTGGTATGGCAGGAACAGAGGGTGATTATTTTATGGCTAAGACTGAAATGATTAATGTTCTCACGATCGGACGTACCGAAGGTTATGTGAAGAAAAGTTCCGCTTATAATCCATATGTACCCAGTGACATCTATGATTGGGATTTTAAACTTGTGTGCGGCAATTATTTGTTTACTGATTCCTACCGCGGCTTTAATCCATATAGCGGTGTTGAGAACATCTATATAAAGAATCAGGACGAGCCGATATGGTCATGTGATTATATCGGATATATCTTGGAAAATACGCCTGTTTCAGCAGAAGAGATTTATGGTTTTTTGAAAGAGGGCAGAGGTAATCATTTGTTAGATTGTGTCGGAAGCTTATTTATTGATTATTCCTATAAAAAAGGAAATTTTGAGTATCAAACCAAGTTCCAAGATCATTGCAAAGCGATTTTACAAAGAGAAGAAATTTATTACAGCGGCTCATTAGCAGGGATCCAAATATCTGCCGGCTATCTGCAGGAGAAAAAATATTAATATTTATCAAAAGACTGTCGTGCCGGAGGAAGCGCGGGACCAGCAGAACATCAAGAATTGGCGGGATGAAAACGGGATGGGCTATGTGCCGAAATGGAATCGGCAAATTTTAATCTGCACACTCTGCCGTACCAAGGATAACGCCGGGACAGGGCAATGGCTCAATTTGGCTCAGGAGGTTTTTCAAGTGCAGTTTTGATAAACTGAATATCAAGACCGCTTATAAACAGAAATTTAGCAGTAGGATTTTGGTTTGAGGAGGGATAAAAGGTGAAAGAATTTTTACAAGAAGACCAATATATTGATTATAGTTCTGAGACTATTCAAAATAAAGTGATAGAATTATTTGCATCTGATATGACAGAAATAAAAAAAACAAAAGTGGCATATGAGTTTGTAAGAGATGAAATACCACATTCTTTTGATTGTAATGCTAGAATTATTACGGCAAGGGCTTCAGATGTGCTGTTATATCAGACCGGCATTTGTCATGCAAAAGCTAATTTGCTTGCCGCATTGCTACGTTCCCAAGGTATTCCGACGGGATTCTGCTTTCAGCATATAACGCTTGCAGTGGATGATTCTCTAGGGTATTGTGTTCACGCTTCTAATGCAGTTTTTATAAATAATAAATGGATAAAGCTTGATGCGAGAGGAAATAAGCAAGGCGTTAACGCACAATTTTCTACTGATGAGCCAATTTTAGCATACCCAAATCGCAAGGAATATGACGAATATTTTTTTGATGGTATTTTTGCAAGTCCCCATAAAGCAACAATGCAGATGTTGGAAAAAGCAAAATCTTTGCAAGATATAATGGATAACATTCCTGAAAATGTTACAGAGAAACCAGATATAGGAGAAGGATAAATTTCAAGTCGAAGACCAGGTTTTTACATCGGGCTAAGTTGGTCGGGAATAATATGGTAAGATGACATCCAACATGGCAATAAGATAATGTCATATTGGCTAATTAGGCAACTAAAGGCTGAGGAATTTCTTCCGCGCGAGATGGGAAGGACCTCAGCCTCTATCTTTTATTTGCAAGTGCAATCCTGTTTGCTCGTGAAGGAGTCTGCCCAGCTAAGTTGTAAGGCGTAAGGGCGTAAGGAGAAGAGGATGATTGAGGAGGTATCTGATGGAATTTTTTCGGGATTTATGGTGGTTTTTCAAGCAGGAAAAGTTGGCCTACACCTTGAGCATCGTAGGGGTTGCTGTTGTAGGTTTGCTGCGCCCTGTCGCGGCTTCCACCGTAGGAACTGTTGTCGATAAACTGGCCGCCGGGACGGTTAGTACCGCTGAGCTGGTCTGGGGGGGCGTATTGCTCTTGGGCGTCGGAGTCCTCATTTATGGGATGCGTAATCTCTGGCAGCTTGCGTTATATATCTCCGCCGCCAAACTTTCCCGGTTGTTAAGGGAGCGGCTTTACCTGCACTTTACCCGTCAAACGCCCGGGTTTTATCACCGGCACCGGATCGGTGATCTGATGGCTCATGCCACGAATGACATCCAGACGGTGGAAATGACTGCCGCGGGAGGATTCATGCTTTTATCCGGGTTCATCATCATCGGCGGACTGGTCACTGTTTCCATGGGTGTTCTGGTCAGCTGGAAGCTTACCCTCATCACCTTAATCCCCATGTTTTTCCTGGCTTGGATCAATACGCGTTACGGGTCGCTGCTGAACAGACATTTTCGCCAGGCCCAGGAGGCCTTTTCCACCCTGAACGGCAAAGTCCAGGAAAATATCTCGGGCATTCGGGTCATCAAGTCTTTGGGCCTGGAAAACGCCGAAATCACTTCTTTTACAACCCTTTCGGCGGAAGTATTGGCGAAAAACATGGCGACGGCGCGGGTGAACGCCCTCTATGACCCTACGCTTCAGCTGCTGGTCGGGTTCTGTTTTTTCCTGGCCTTAGCCTGCGGTTCTTGGTTTGTGGCCTTGGGAGAACTGACCATCGGCCAGATCACCCAGTTTACCATGATGCTGAACCAGATCATCATTCCCTTCCTGTCCTTTGGCTATGGGTTGAATCTTTTGGAAAAAGGCAAAGTCTCTTATGCCCGGATCAATTCTCTGCTGCGAACCGATACTGCCGTTGCCGACAAACCCGGGGCGGCGGCAGAAATACCCGGCGGGGATTTACAAGTGCAAATCCGGACCTTCCGTTATCCGGGTGCGGAGACCGCCAGCCTGGAAGACGTTCAGATCAAGGTCCGCCGCGGGGAAACCCTGGGCATTACCGGAAAGACCGGAAGCGGCAAGTCTACGCTGCTGCGGCTCCTGCTGCGGGAGTTCGAGCTGGAAGAGGGCGTGATCGGCATCGGCGGCCGGTCGATCGCTGACTACAAGCTTGACAGCCTGCGCCGGGCCATCGGGTATGTGCCGCAGGACCATTTTCTGTTTTCCGCTACGATTGCCGCCAATATCGCTTGGGGCAAACCGGAGGCCGGCGGCCCGGAAATCCGGGCGGCGGCAAAACTCGCTGCGATTCATGAGGATATCAGGGGATTTCCTCAGGGATATGAGACCCTGGTGGGAGAACGGGGTGTCACGCTGTCGGGAGGGCAAAAACAGCGAATTTCCATCGCCCGGGCCTTGCTTCGAGACCCGGAGATTCTGATCCTCGACGATTGCCTTTCCGCCGTGGATGCCCGGACGGAACAGGCCCTGCTGCAAGGGCTCAGGGAAAACCGCTTGCATAAAACCACCCTGATTGCCACCCACCGGCTCAGCGCCGTCGCCCATGCCGACCGGATCATTGTCCTGGAGGAGGGGAGGATCAAAGAACAGGGGACCCATGCTGAACTGCTGGCCCTGGGTGGCTGGTACGCGCAAATTTACCGACAGCAGCAGTTGGAATCTCTGATCATGGAAGGAGAGGGTTCGGCATGATCCTGCGCAGGCTGTTCCGTTATCTTAAGCCGCAGTCCGCGACCTTGTTCCTGGCGGTGCTCTTTTTGCTTTTAGCAATCGCCGCCGATTTAGCCGGACCGCTGCTGATTAAAAATTTTATCGACGACTATCTCATTCCCCGTTCTTTTCCGCTTTCTGCCCTTTTCCGGCTGGGGGGCGGCTACTTGCTCCTCCTGCTGGCTGCGGCCGTTTTTACATACCTGGAGCTGATTTATTTTCAAAAGCTCGCCTTGCGGGTTATCCAGCAGCTGCGCATTGATGTCTTCAGCCATGTCCAAAGGCTGGGAACGGCTTTTTTTGATCAGACTCCGGCCGGGGTTCTGGTTTCGCGCATCACCAACGACACGGAAGCCGTGAAAGAGTTATTTGTGAATGTGCTGGCAGCTCTTGGCAAAAACAGTCTTTTTGTCCTGGGCGTTTTTGCGGCCATGCTTTTTTTGGACCGGGAACTGGGATTAATCTGCCTGGCGGTCTTGCCGCTCATTCTGGTGCTGATGGCTGTTTACAATAAATTAAGCTTGCCCATATTCCGGGTACTGCGGCGCAAGCTCGGGGAAATCAATACCCATCTCAATGAATCCCTACAGGGGATGGGCATTATCCAGGCTTTAGGCCGGCAGAAAAAGCTGATTGCCGAATTTGACGCGCTCAATCAGGCTTATTACCAAAACACGGTAAAGAGTATCGTTCTGGGCAGCTTGATGCTCTGGTCGGCGGTGGATTTCATCTGCTTTTTGCTCCTGGCCCTGGTCTTAAGCACCTTCGGGATCTTCACCCGCTCCGGCCTGGCTGAAATCGGCGTGCTTTATGCCTTTATCAATTATATATTCCGCCTTTTTGATCCGATCAAAGGGATGATCCAGCAGCTCCCCCAGTTCCAGCAGGCTTTGGTATCCGCTGAAAGGGTTTTCGGCCTGCTTGACGATCCGCGGCTGGCGCCGGGGAAAACCGGCGGCCTGAACCCGGTAATCCGGCAGGGACAGGTGGAATTCAGAGGAGTAAGCTTTGCCTATGATGACGAAAACACGGTCCTGAAAAATATTTCGTTCACGGTGAATCCCGGCCAGACGGCAGCTCTGGTCGGACATACCGGGAGCGGCAAGAGCACAGTTGCCAATCTGCTGTTCGGTTTTTACCGGCCCCAGGCAGGGGAAATCATGCTGGACGGTGCGGCCCTGCCGGAGTACGACGAAAAGGAATTGCGGGCAAAGCTGGGCCTGGTTCCGCAGGACCCTTTCCTGTTCGCGGGGGATATCAAGCACAATATCGGGCTTGGCAATCCCCGGGCCGGCCAGGAAGAGATCGTTGCCGCCGCCCAATTTGTCGGAGCCCATGACTTTATCGCCAAACTACCTGCCGGTTATGACGAAAAAATGAGCGAAAGGGGCGCCACCTTATCCGGCGGCCAGCGCCAGCTCCTGTCTTTCGCCCGGGCCATACTGGCCAACCCCAGAATTTTGGTGCTGGATGAGGCAACAGCCAGTATCGATACGGAAACCGAAACGGCTATCCAGAATGCTTTGGCCAAAGTCCGCCGGGGACGGACGACCATTGTCATCGCCCACAGGCTTTCCACCATCCAGGAGGCCGATCAAATTCTGGTCTTCCGGCAGGGTGAAATTGTGGAAAGGGGAACTCATCAGGAGCTTCTTGCCGGCAGGGGACTTTACTACAAGCTGTACCTGCTGCAGCAAGGCGATTCTTGAAATGAAGCGCGGAGAGGGGGCGAAAAGCGCTCAAAAAGAAATCCTCTAAAGAACACTGGAATAAAGAATATGTGGGAGGTGTCGGCTGCCAAAGGTCAAGTATTATGAGGATGTCAGGAATGCAACTTGAATAATCTTGTCATATATGGTAATATGGCATCCAAACATACCAAGATGATCATGTCATATTGGCTGATTAGGGGACTAAAGGCTGAGGAATTTCTTCTGTCGCGAGACAGGGAAAGACCTCAGCCTCTATTTATTCAAAGGTAAACAGCGGCATTTGAGGTTGAGGATGAGAACCTATTATGAAATCATGAAAATCGCCTGGAAAAATTCATTTGCTTACCGTCTGGATACCTTGATCGGTATTCTGGGCAGTGTGATCGCTTTGTATGTCCAGATTTACCTGTGGCGGTCGCTGTATGGGGACTACAGCATCAGCGTGCTGTCCCTTCAGGATATGGTCACCTATCAAATCATGGGCATTGTTTTAAGCTTGCTGTATGCGGATGCCGTGGCCAGGGAAGTGGGCGGGAAGGTCCTGGACGGTTCAATCGCGCTGGAACTGCTCAGGCCTTACAATTTTGCGGCCGGCATGTTTTTCCGGACCCTGGGGCAGACCCTCAGCGGCTTCGCCACCAAAGGGGCAGCCGTGCTTATTTTTGCCGCGCTGGTCTTTCATTTCAGACTGAACGTCGGCCTGCTCGACGCTTTCCTGCTGATGGTGGCGATTGGCTTAAACATCATGATCTACTGGCTGCTGCATTATATGATCGGACTACTGCATTTTACCTTTCTCAACGCCACCTGGTTTGTCCGCATCCTCCGCGATACGATCCGTATCCTGGGCGGCGGGGTCATTCCTTTATGGTTCTTTCCGGACGTGTTAAGAAAAATCTCCTATTTTCTCCCGTTTCAACTGCTTTACCAATTTCCCCAGAGCTTAGCCGTCCAGAAAATATCGACCGGGGAGCTGCTTTTTAACCTGGCGATGGCCGGTTCCTGGATTGTGCTGCTGGGCCTCGGGACATTCTTTCTGTGGAAAATGGGTGTAAAAAAATTAGTCATCCAGGGAGGGTAGAATATGCTGCATTTGCTTAAGCTATACGGCCTTCACATCTTTTATTTTATCAAAGCGGACAGCCAGTATAAGGCAAATTTCATCAGCGGCATCTTTGCGAATTTCTACACCTACGTATTAATGTACCTGTCCATTTGGATTTTGACGCACCGCTTCCCCACGATTGCCGGCTGGAATTACCAGGAGCTTGTTTTTTTAATGGCGCTCAATCTGTTTTCCTATGCGGTGGCGACGACAGTGCTTTGGAAGCATTACGCCCTGCTGGAGGAACATATCAATAACGGGAACTTCGACAAATTCCTGATTCGTCCTTTGGCTCCGCTGGTCAATCTGCTGTTTCACGGTTTTGACTGGACCGGTTCCGGCCAGATCGTCGCTTCGGGTATCTTTCTGGGGATAAGCCTTTGGAAACTGGGGCTGGACTGGACCGCCCACAAAGTCGGCGTGCTGCTGGTTTGCCTGGCGGGCGGAATTTTGATTCAGGCCGGGGCGATGATTATTTTCCCCGCGTTAAGCTTTTGGCTGAAAAAGTCCAGGAATTTAGGTGAGGTATTGTTTTTTACTTTGCGCAATTTCATCAACTATCCGTTATCTATTTTTGGCGGCGGCGTTGCCTTCATTCTCACTTATCTCCTGCCGTGGGGCTTTATCAACTATTATCCGGCCTTGTACATATTGAATAAGCCAGGTGAACAAAGCGGCTTCTATCTCTATACGCCGCTTGTCGGTTTATTGCTCTTCCTCCTGTCCCTGGGGCTGACGAATAGGGGTATAGCAAGATACAAAGGTGTCGGCAGTTAAAGCAATCTGTGGAAGTAATTCTCTGTTGCGCGCCAATCTGCGGAAGGAAGGTTTTTGGCGATGATCGAAGTCAAGCGCTTGTGCAAGGAATTCCGAATTACCAAACAGCAAAAGGGCGTATTTTCCTACTTATTTCACAATCAATGGGAAACCAAAAAAGCGGTGGACGATATTTCCTTCGGCATCCGGCAGGGAGAAATTGTCGGTTATCTTGGGCCCAATGGAGCAGGCAAATCCACCACGATCAAAATGTTGACGGGAATCCTGGCGCCCACATCGGGTGAAATTTCCGTAAATGGGCTTATTCCTCACAAAAAACGCAAAGAGCATGCCCGCAACATCGGCGTCGTTTTCGGACAGAGAAGCCAGCTTTGGTGGGAGCTTCCTGTGATTGATTCGCTTAATTTGCTAAAGTCTATCTATAAAGTACCCCAACAGGCCTATCAAAGAAACCTGGAATTGTTCCATGAGGTGTTGGGACTCGGTGAGTTTATCAACCAGCCGGTCAGGCAGCTCAGCCTTGGCCAAAGAATGAGAGCCGATTTCGCGGCTTCTCTGGTCCATAGTCCGCCGGTCCTTTTTCTGGATGAACCGACCATCGGACTGGACCTGATCGCCAAGGAAAAAATACGCGAATTTATTACCGCCATCAATAGAGAAGAAAAAGTGACCGTCATCTTAACAACCCATGATCTGGGGGACGTGGAAAAGTTATGTACGCGAACGGTTGTGATCGATCAGGGAAAAATTATTTACGACGGCAATCTGGAACGTATGCGGGCCAGCTTAGGCAGGTACAGGACGCTGGTCGTTAAAATCAAGGGCAATGGTTTTCATTTTACCATGCCAAATGTGGTCCTGACGAAAGAAAACGGCCCCCAAAAGTGGCTGAAATTCGATAAAGACGAGGTATCCCCTTCCGGGATTATCGCGAAATTAATGAAGCAGTATGAAATCCAGGATTTGACTGTGGAGGAGCCGGAGCTTGAGGGGATCATCAAGCAGATTTATCAGGGAGACGCTGAAAAAACGGCGGAAATATAAACGAAATATGCGATATACTTGAGTTTTCAAGCGTATAATTGATAAACTGAATATTAAGACTGCTTTTGTTGCTACCTGTGATGAGCTGTTCATACCGTGTAAAACACGGACAATGTTGGAAGAAGGGGAGAGAGGAAGGATGAGCATCCGGATCATTCAAATAAACGATGAAGCGATGAAATCTCTGTATACGGAGGAGATTCTCCGAAGTCTACCCGAATGGTTCGGCAATGAAAAGGCGCTCCGCGCCTATGTGCAAACCGCCGCCAAATTTCCTTACTGGCTTGCCTTAAATCAGTCTGAAAATGCCGTTGGCTTTATTTCTGTTAAAATCCATTATGGGAATACCGGAGATATTTATGTATTCGGTGTATTACCCCAATACCATAGCTAGGGTATCGGAAAAGCACTTTTGGCTGCGGCGGAAGGGTATTTCAGGCAAAATGGCTGCCAATACGCGATAGTCAAGACCCTGAGTGAAAGAGTCCGCTCTGAACCCTACGCGCGAACAAGAAGGTTCTACACGGGAGCGGAATTTGAGCAGCTCATCACCCTGACGGAAATGTGGGATGAAGAACATCCGTGCCTGATCATGATTAAAAAACTCGATTGATTGCGCCTGCCTGGTCACAGGAGCGGATATATCAACAGGAATTTAGAGGTCTCACTGATGGAAATTATAAAAGTAACAGGAAACAAAAAAATATATATCGACCTGCTGTTGCTGGCGGACGAGCAGGAGGATATGGTAGACAAATATCTTGAGCGCGGTGAGATGTTTATTTTGAACGATCATGGGGTAAAAGCCGAATGCGTGGTTACAAAAGAAGCCGATGGTATTTATGAGTTAAAAAGCATTGCGGTTCAGCCTGCTTGCCAGCAAAAAGGTTATGGAAGGGCTTTGATAGAATTTTTGTTTTCTTACTATGCTGATTGCAAAACCATGCTGGTCGGAACAGGGGACAGTCCTTTCACTTTGAATTTTTATAAAAGGTGCGGTTTTATAGAGTCGCATCGTATCAGTGATTTCTTCACTGACAACTATGACCGTCCGATATACGAAAACGGAAAACAGCTTACTGATATGATTTATCTGAAACGAAACCGCTAAATTCCTGTTTGAAGACCAGTTTTATCGGGCCAAGTCGCCTGATGTTCCGATGCTGTTATCTTAAAAATTCGGAGATAGCCATGATTACATTAACAAACCGACAAGCAAGACAATTTATTCTTCTCAAACACGGTTTGCTGGACGAATACAAATTCATCGGAAAGCAAGGCGCGCTTGACTTTGTGCGGCAGGCGGGCTGTATTCAGTTCGATCCGGTGGACTCCTGCGGCAAGAATGCAGAGCTTACTTTGCAGTCGCGCGTCAAAGGCTTCACAAAACAAACGCTTTACGAGCTGCTGTATCGTGACCGTAAACTTGTGGATTATCCCGATAAAAACCTCTCTGTCATTCCAATCGAGAACTGGCCATATTTTGAGCGTTATCGCCAAGCTTCCCGCGAAGGCGGTTTGCGCTTTGAGGGACTCGCTGAATTAGAAGATCAAGCCAAAGCTTACATCAAAGCGCATGGCCCGGTAAGCTCTGACGAGCTGCCCATACAAGGAAGTATACGCTGGCATTCTTCTATCCATTGGAGCGGCAATCGGGGCGGCAGTACCAATGCGGCACGCGCGGTGTTGGAGCAGCTGTACGCCACCGGCGAATTGATTATTCACCACAAGAAAGGTACACGGAAGTATTACGATCTTGCGGGCAATTATTTACCTGCCGAATTACTGAAGGCCTCCGATCCGTTGCCGGACGAGTTTGCGCATCAGAAATGGCGCGTTCTGCGGCGTATCGGAGCTGTTGGGATTCTGTGGAACCGTCCGTCAGACGCCTGGCTGAATATATGGGGCTTAAAATCGCCGCAGAGAAACGATGTATTCAGAGAATTGCTTGAGGAAGGGAAAATCCTCGAAGTCAAGGTTCAGGATTTAAAGGATATTCTTTTCTGCCATGCGAAGGATGGATCGCTTCTGGAAACCGTTCGGCAAAAGGATCAATTCAAACCGCGCTGCGAGCTGATCGCACCGCTTGACTGCCTAATGTGGGACAGGAGACTGATTCGTGCCCTGTTTGATTTTGATTACACTTGGGAAATCTATACTCCCGCCGCCAAGCGGAAATATGGGTTTTACGTTCTGCCTTTGCTTTATCATGACAGCTTTATCGGCCGTGTGGAAGCAATCGCTGACAATAAGACAAATATCCTGACGGTTAAAAATATTTGGTATGAGAAAAGTGTAAAGCAAACGAAAAAACTTCAAATGATGATAGAGAGAAATATAAGCCGGTTTGCGGAGTTTAACGAATGTAATAAAGTCAACTGCGACAGATCAACGGTAAAAACTTATTGCCATTAAACAATCATGGGACCAAATGGCAAGTGCTTCGGAAAGAAGGAGAAGAATGAATTACCAAATCATTGCCGTCCGTGAACACCCTGTCTGGCTGAACCGCGCCGTCGATTACTTCTCAGCCAAATGGGGAATTGAGCGCAAGCTTTACGAAGACGCGGTTTCAGACGGCATAACGACGGCAAATCCTTTGCCGCGCTGGTTCCTCCTGCTCAAAGACAAGAAAATTATCGGAAGCTGCGGGCTGATTGAAAATGACTTCATGGTCCGTAAGGACTTGTATCCGTGGCTATGCGCTTTATATATTGAAGAAACCGAGCGGGGTCAGGGCCTTGGCGCGAAGCTTCTGGCGCATGGCCGACAGGAAGCCCGGAAATTTGGATTTGACAGGGTTTATCTTTGTACGGAACATACCGGTTATTATGAAAAATACGGTTGGAGCTTTTTCAGTCTGGAGGAAAGCGAATGGGGCGGCCGGACAAGAGTATATGAAATCGCCAGTGGCGTGTGATGGGCGCCTGGTTACAGCGCACTACGAGGAGGATTTGTTATGAGCATTGCTGTTTGTTTTCATCAGGAAACTGATGTACCCGATGAGCTTCTCAAATTCGCCGTAATTGCGGCGAGAGCTGAGGGCAAATGGATATTCTGCCGCCACAAGGAGCGAAATACTTACGAAATTCCCGGCGGACACCGGGAAACCGGGGAAGCTATTGCAGATACGGCGAAACGCGAATTGTATGAAGAAACCGGCGCCTTGAAATTCAAACTGGCGCCTTTAGGGGTTTATTCCGTTGACAATGACGGTCAGATTACCTACGGCAAGCTGTTTTATGCGGAGGTTCAGAAGTTTGGCGAATTGCCGGAGGACTTTGAAATAGGAGAAGTTGTTTTTTCGGATACGCTCCCCCAAGAACTCACCTATCCGGCGATCCAGCCCTATTTGTTGAAGAAAGCGAGTGATTTTGCCTATTGGATCAGGGAAAAAAATAAAATTATTCCTTAAAGCCATCGCGATGAAAGAGCCCAAAAGTTTAAGAGACTTACAGTTAGTGGTAGAACGCATCTTAATAAAAGCTTACAATAAAGTTACATAATATGTTTTTTGGACTTCATGACCGGAACGATGCGATTTTCTTATAGAAAATGATGAGGGAGGACTGTAAGATGCTGAAAAATGCGGTGCGGACAATCGGCAATCTGATCGATAAACAGAGCGTTTCGTTTATCAGTCCTGCAGGCGGCGCCAACAGCGATGAGGCTGCGCGTCTGGAAGGAATTGGACAAGGAGGATGGTAGGATGAGGCTGGACGGCTTCGGTATTTTTGTAAAAGATATGGCAGTTATGGTTCGATTTTATAGAGATGTTTTGGGATTTGAAATAAAAGAAGAGGAAAACACGACGAATGTATATTTAGAAAAGGACGGAACGCTGTTTTTGCTGTATCGACGAACAGATTTTGAAAAGATGACAAACAGGTCATTTGGATATGCAGAAGCAGTAAACGGGCATTATGAAATCGCATTAAGCGTTGAAAACCATAAAGCGGTTGATTTGGCCTTTAAAGAAGTTCTGTCAAAAGGAGCGACACCTGTCTTAGAACCGACAACCGAGCCATGGGGGCAGCGCACCTGTTATATAACCGATCCGGAGGGCAACTTAATTGAGATTGGGTCATTTAATGAATAGTGGCCGAGAAAGGCGTCGGTCGTGAAAAGGTTGATGAAGCCATGCTGCGGGTTGTTGCAGTGTTTGGGATAAATGAAGCGCAGGGCGCAGAAGATTGAGTACTGCTTAAAATTTTGCACATATCAGAAAACTTGAAAAACCTGATGATATATGGTAAGATCACCCAAAATGGCAATACAATCATGTCATATTGGCTAATTAGGCAACTAAAGGCTGAGGAATTTCTTCCGGCGCGAGATGGGAGAGACCTCAGCCTTTAGTTATGAAAAAGGTAAAAAGAAATTCCGGCGGAGGAAAGTGAAGAAGGAAGCTTGATACGAGTCTGGTAAATGATGAATTAGGAGGAGGTGAACGCAATGTCAATTGCCCTTTACCAAGAGCGCCCTGGGCGGTAAATAATGGGCTCTTAACCCGCAGACTGTATGATAATGGAGGTTGGAATGGCTGAAAGATTTCGCTTGGCTAGCCTGGATGATTATGATGAAGTCCTGACAATTTATCAAAATGCCATAGGCTGTCTGTGTTCACAAAACATCGATCAATGGGATGAGCTCTATCCGAGCCCGGACGATTTGCTGGAAGATATCAGAAATCAGCAGCTGCATCTGTTGGTAAGGGACGCCGAGATCCTTGCGGCGGTAGTACTCAATGAAAGTCAGGAAGAAGAGTACCAAAAAGGGGCTTGGTTATCCCAAGGACCCGGGATTGCCGTGGTTCATCGGCTCTGCGTTCATCCGGACGTTCAAAACAAGGGGATGGGCAGGGAAACCATGCGGCGGGCGGAGGGTTACTTAGCGGCAAAGGGCTATGCGGCTGTACGTCTGGACGCTTTTGCGCAAAACCCGCAAGCCATCCGTTTATACGAAAGCTTAAGCTACAAGCGCGCCGGCGCAGTCCGCTTTTGTAAAGGAGAGTTTTATTTGTTTGAAAAACAGTTAAAAGACGCGGCTTCTTTAAGCTGTCACCAAGCGGGAAAAAATGATTTAAAAGGTTTGCTTTTGCTCTATACGCAATTCCGCGATGCGAAAATGCCTGATTTTGATGAGAAACTTTACACGTTATGGGGTAATATTCTGGGTGACAAAAATTATTACGTCATCGTTGGCAAAATCAATCAGACAATAATTTCTTCCTGCATTTTGCTCATTGTTCCAAACATAAACCAAAGCCACAACCAAAGGCCGTTTGCCTTGATCGAAAATGTAATAACCGACGAATCACATAGGAACAAGGGTTATGCGACGCAAGTTTTGAATTTTGCCAAACAAATCGCCGGGAATCATGATTGCTATAAAATAATGCTTTTAACCGGAAGTAAAAAAGAAAGCGTATTAAATTTCTATCGAAAGGCCGGGTATAATTCCGAGGATAAAACCGGTTTTGTACAATGGCTGTAGATAAAACAAGAGCTCCGCTTGACACCATTAGGAACATTTGGATTTTGATGTTCACATTATGATCTGCATACTCTGCCAGTTTTTCCCGGCTGGAAACCTATTATTCAGACCTGCCCAGAGCCAATGACAATTGGTATGGCTCAAACTTCGCGGATTTTTAAAAAGGAGCAGAATGATGCTTGGCTTGAAACGAGGGATCGTCGCGCTTTATGACCATGAAATAAGCTGGGAAGAAAACGCGGCCTTGACAATGGAAAAACTTCAGAAGATATTCGGCGCAGCGGCAAAGGATATGCAGCATGTGGGCAGCACCTCGATTGTCCGCATCAAAGCCAAGCCGATCATCGATATTGCCGTCGCGGTAAACAGCTTTGCGGATGTGTATCCGCTCATACCCTTGCTTGAGGCGGAGGGAATCAGGCACGGCCCGGAAAACGATCAGCCCTGGCAGGTGTTCTTTTTCTGCGGCAACGACAGGGAAGATACCCGCACCCATCATATCCACGTTGTCAAAACGGACAGCAGGGAGTGGCGGGATTATATTAATTTTCGGGACTATCTGAACGCCTGCCCCGAAGCAGCCGGGGAATACGAAACCGTTAAACGGCAGCTGGGACAAAAATATCAGAATGACCGTCTTGCTTATACCGAAGGAAAAGACGCGTTTGTCAAAAAGGTTTTGCTCGACGCCCTGGCGTGGAGGAATTGAGCAAATTAGATCTCAAAGTAATTTGCATAATATATTTTTTCAGTGTCTTAACAAACCGGAGCGGACTTGTTGAAATAACAGATAACAGATGAATTGAAATGGAGGACTCAGCTATGAGCAAGAAACTGATAGCGTATTTTTCGGCGAGCGGCGTTACTCGCAATGCAGCACAGGCACTGGCGGAGGCTGCTAATGCCGACTTGTATGAGATTAAGCCGCAAGTGCCGTACACAAAAGCCGACTTGGACTGGCAGGATAAGAACTCTCGCAGTTCGATAGAGATGGGTGATAAATCCTCGCGTCCGATGATTGCGGACAACGACGCTAACGTCGGCGCGTATGACGTTGTATTTGTCGGATTCCCGATTTGGTGGTATGTCGCGCCGACCATCATCAACACTTTCCTCGAAAGCTATGACTTCGCGGGAAAGACCATCGTGCCTTTCGCCACGTCAGGCAGCAGCGGTATCGGCGAGACGGTGGCGAACCTGAAAGGGAGCGTCGGCGCTTCCGCGACTATCACGGAAGGGAAAATACTAAATGGCACTCCGACGAAAGAAAGCCTTTCGGCTTGGGTAAATAGCCTTGGACTTTGAAAGCTAGGAGTGGATACTGTGACCGGCCCTTCAATCAAAATAGGTACTTACGCCGAACTCGGCACGGCTGCTGACGAACTTCGCCGCCAGGTCTTTATTGACGAGCAGGGGGTTCCTGAAGAAGAAATATTCGATGGGTTAAGCGGTCAAGCGGTTCATACCGTTGTTTTTGACGGCGGTGTACCTGTCGCCACAGTGAGAATGCGGCAAGACGGCGATAGCTGGCGGATTGGTCTGGTTGCCGTAGACAAATCAAGGCGCGGTCAGCATTTAGGCGAAAAAATGATGCGGACGGCAATGGCGTATATTGCAGTGCACGACGGCAGGGAGATTGCGCTGACAGCGCAACAGCAAGCAAAAGGATTCTATGAAAAGCTCGGTTTTAGGCAATGTGGCGAGATTAAAGTCTTGGAATCGGGGTTTGTGCTTGTGCCGATGAAATACTAGGTGCAGAAAGCTTTATACGCAGCTTCTTCTTTGGCTTGGTCGAAAATGTGATAACCGATGAAGCGGAAGGCCGGATATAATTCCGAGGACAAAACCGGTTTTGTCCAGTGGCTGTAAATATTAATAACGAGTCAGGAGTGGCCGATTCAGAGTGGACGTCAAACAAATTTTTGCAGCTTATGATGATCACAGCAATAACGGTTTAGAGCGTTTCAGCTACTGTCCCGGCTGCGGCGGGAAATGCGCCGTGCAAATGGATGCGGGCAGAGAGAGGGCGGTCTGTTCCGCGTGCGGGCGCATTCAATACAGAAATCCTGCCCCGGCTGTTTCCGTGTTGATTGTCGCGGAAGATAAGGTGCTTTTGGGGAAAAGGGCGCCGGGTAGCTTTATGGAGGGAAAATGGTGCCTGCCCTGCGGATTTATAGAGTTTGACGAAGATTTTATTACAGCCGGCAGGCGGGAAGCAAAGGAAGAGACTGGGCTGAATATCCAAGTCCGGTCAGTGATCAGTGTCTGCTCAAATTATTTGGTGCCTGACCTGCATACCCTTGTTATCGTCTTACTAGCCGGCGTAGTGAGCGGCGAGGCCTGCCCGGGGGATGACCTGGACGCTTTGCAATGGGTTAAGCTGTCGGGACCTTGGCCGCCGCTGGCTTTTGCCGCGGACAGGCACATTATTGAGAGGTACCATAAAACACATCCGGAAGGGCTGCCTGTTGAGACGATACTTTAAGGTTCAATTTTAAAATTTGCCGTTTTTGCTGTCGATTCAGCTAGGAGAATAATCAGGTCAAAATAACGAATTTAAACGAAGGCCTTTTCAGGGTTGGCTCACTTGGCCATCAGGGGCATTCAGAAAGAAGGAGAAAAATATGACCGGGAAAATTATTTCCGTCCGGGAACACCCCGCCTACCTAAACCGCGCCGTTGATTATTTCTCCTCCAAGTGGGGAATTGACCGTAAGCTTTACGAAGCTGCGGTTTCCGACGGAATTACGACTGCCAATCCGTTGCCGCGCTGGTTCCTTCTGCTCAAAGACGGAGAAATTATCGGCAGCTACGGGCTGATCGAAAATGACGTGAGTGGGGCGGCCGGACGAGAGTATATGTTATTCCCTAAAAAAGCACGGATTATCAGGCGTGAAAGAAGACCGGATGACCCGTTCAATCTTCAGGAGTAGAGGAGGCAATATGAATCCCCAACGATTTCATCAACAAATTGAGTTTTTGGCAGAAATAGATAAAGTAAAACGTATTGATCGAAATACGGTTCTTATGGATGCATCGAGAAAGGAGAATGACGCGGAGCATAGCTGGCACATGGCGGTGGCGGTGATGTTATTATTGGAGTACTTTGATGAGAAGGCGCTGAATTTAGGCAAAGTGTTTAAAATGGTTCTCCTGCATGACATTGTTGAAATAGATGCGGGAGATGTCTTTGCTTATGGGAACGCTGATTATTCAGAGAAAGCGGAAAGAGAGAAAAAGGCAGCTAAGAGGATTTTTGGCTTATTGCCGCAGGAGCAATGTAAAGAATTTTTGAGCATATGGAACGAATATGAAGAATGTGTCAGCGGGGAAGCAAAGTTTGCTCAGGCCTTAGACAGTTTTATGCCGATCTTACATAATTACCGGACCAAAGGGTTGCAGTGGCGGAAACTGGGTGTGACAAGCGATAAGGTGCTGGCTCGAAACCGATGTTACCCGCAAAGCCGACCCTGAGATTGTCAATAGATTGTATTATCTCCTGCAACTGGATAAAGGAGCCAAAGTTTTGGATATCGGCTGCGGAATGGGAAATTATACAGCGGCGCTGAATCATAAGGGGTTATCCATGACGGGATTGGACATTTCGTCCGCCAAATATCCTATCAGTCTGATTATTTATTGGACTAAATACGGCGAGGATTGGCTCTGGACATCGGGACCCCGCCCATTTGGAGGAGGATAAACAGTGAAAGCGTTACGATTACAGAAGAATGATAAGATAGGAATCATATCGCCATCCAATCCAATAACAAAAGATTTAATTCCTCAATTAAATAAAGGCATCGATTTTTTTCAGAGCCTGGGGTTTGAAATTATATTGGCAAAAAATGCTTTATCCAACACGTTAGGATACTCCGCAACTCCGGAAGAAAAGGCGGAAGATATTAATGGAATGTTTAAAGATCCCTCGATAAAAGCCATTGTATGTTCTCAAGGCGGTGCAACAGCAAATGCCTGCTTGCCATTATTGGATTGGGAAGCGATCAGAAAAAACCCAAAAATATTTTTAGGAATTAGCGATATCACGGTTTTATTAAACGTATTCTATGCAAAAATCGGATTAATCACATTTCATGGCAATGACGTAATATGGGGTTTTGGAAGCGAACCCACACCTTATGATGCGCATGAGTTTATCGAACGGTTGATCAACGGCAGGATTGGTTTGATAAACAATAACGGCGAAAGAGCAACCATCCGCGGCGGCGTTTGTGAAGGAAAATTATTGGGCGGAAATTTAGGCTGCTTATTAAAATTAGCGGGTACCCCGTATCTTCCTGATTTTAAAGAATCGATATTATTTTTAGAGAGCTATGGATTTTCTCCTGAAGAAAGTTATTGTAATTTTGTTCAATTAGAACAAATGGGTGTATTTGATAAAGTGAAAGGAATTATTGTTGGCTACATCTATGATGAATATTCAGATCAAAGAAGTGTTCAGCTGGAGGATGTTTTAGAAAGGACCACTTCAAAATATCAATTTCCAATTCTTAAAGTCAATGATTTTGGACATAATTGTCCGAATACTATTATTCCTGTGGGAGTAAAAATAAAGCTTAATTCAGATAAGAAGACCATAGAAATCATAGAAGAATGTGTAACGTGTTGAGCAAAGCATTTTAAGTGGCTGCCACTCAGGCTACTTACAGCAAGAATGGCTTTGAATCAGGAAGGCAGCGGCCTTCCTGCAAGTGGGAAGGAGGTCTTTTGGTCCGAATGGTGAAAGCGGTTATTTTTGATATGGATGGCGTTATCATTGACAGTGAGCCCATTCACTTTGTATCAGATCAGATGACGCTGCAGGATTATGGCGTTGAGATAACGAATGAGGAATTAAGCAAATATGTCGGCATCTCAAATCCCGTTATGTGGTCGGAACTGCGTGAAAAGTACGGCCTTGCGGCGGCTGTCGAAGAACTTTTGGCAAAGCAGATGTACTATAAGAAATTATTATTTGGCGGCAGGGAATTACAGTGTATTGAGGGGATAGAAAGTCTTTTAAGAAATTTAAAACATTCCGGCCTGAAAATAGGATTGGCTTCTTCATCACCCAGAGAGTTTATCGAAATCATCATAAACAACCTTGGACTTGCCGGATATTTTGAAGCAGTTGTGAGTGGAGAAGAAGTTGAGAGAAGTAAGCCGGCGCCCGACGTATTTCTAAGAGCGGCGGAATTGCTGAAGGTAAATCCGTCGGATTGTATGGTGATAGAGGATTCGGAGCATGGTGTAAAGGCGGCGAAGGCGGCTGGAATGAAATGTATTGGGTACTTGAATACAAATTCTGGACAGCAGGATTTAAGGTTAGCGGACAAGATGGTAAGTTCGCTCAAAGACATTGACTTTGCGGACAGCCTTTCATAGCTGCTGAAATATGCTTATTGAATTACCGAACCAATCCTCTGCAGGGCTTCTGCCAGAAGTTCTCTCCGGCAGCCAAAATTCAGGCGGACATAACCGTCAAGGCCAAAATCGCGGCCGTCGCTTAAGGCGATCTTCGCTTCGTGAAGCAGCCGGCCATGGGGATCTTTGATCCCATACGGCCTGAAATCAATCCATTGCAGGTAGGTTCCTTCAACATGGGTGAATTTGGCCTTGGGAAAACGCTGCGTGAGTTCTTCTTCCAGATAGTCCCGGTTGCTCTGCAGGTAAGCGACGAGTTCGTCCCTCCATTGCCCGGAATTTCCGTAAGCTGCTTTGCAGGCTTCCAGGCCGAAAAATCCGGGGTGGGGCAGAGCGTAGCTGATTTGGGCAAATTTTTTCCTTAAATCCGGGTTGGGAATGATGGCAAAGGCCATCCCCAATCCCGGTATGTTATAGGTTTTGCTGGGGCTCATCAAGGTTATGGAGTGCTGCTTGGCATATTCATCCACGGTCAGGAACGGAATATGCGGCCTGTCAAAAACAAGCTCGCAGTGGATTTCGTCGGCAATGACAAGCAGGTCATTGTCCTGGGCAAAACGGCTGAGCCCGGCAAGCTCGTCTTTTTGATAAACCCTGCCGACCGGATTGTGCGGATTGCAGAGGTAAAAAATATCCGTATCGGAAGTAAGGCGCTGCTCTAAATCAGCGAAGTCCATTTCATAATAGTCGTTCGTTTCTTTCAGAGGAGATAAAATCAGCTCTTTGCCGGCCCGGACGGGACCTTGCAGCAGCATCGGGTAATTCGGCGTATTGGCGGCGGCCTTGCCGGGCGCGATATGAGCGGCAACGGCCAAAGCCGGGACAATACCCGGAAGAAGCCTGATCCAGGACTCCTCCAAAACATAATGATAAGTCTGATAAAACCAGTTCGCGATGGTTTCGTACAACAGGCGGTCCGGCCTGGTATAACCATAGACCTCGTGCGCCGTCCTGTCTTTCAGGGCAGCGACGATCTGGGGTGATGGTTTGAAATCCATATCGGCAATGAACATCGGGATATATTCGTTCCCATAGGTATCCCATTTGACGCTGCCGGTTCCTCTCCTGTTGATTTTCTCATCAAAATCATAATTCATATGCCCAAACTCCCCTTTGAACCACGGTTGGTATTTTAATCCTATCTCAAGCTTTTATAAAACAATAGGGATAATATTTTGACCGGAACTTACAGCAGGAACTGCTATAAAGTATATAGAATGAGTAAAAATTAAACAATAGCCCCGGTATTCCAGGGGTGAATACAGAACTTGAAGCTGACATCAATACCTGGCCGGCAGGAACAGCTATCGAATGGTAAAAAGGGCAAACGTGAGGCTGGATACCGGGATGGAGAATAGATTGGGAGGTGCTCGTTTCATGATCAAAATTCCTGAAAAAATAACGTTGGCAAACCTGCCAACAAAAATAGAAAAGTTGGAAAGACTTTCGCCAAAACTGGGAGGACCAAATATCTATATCAAAAGAGACGATCAAACGGGAACGGAGGTTTCCGGCAATAAAATAAGAAAGCTGGAATTTGCGGTCAAAGAAGCGCTTGATCAAGGCTGTGATGTGCTCATTACCTGCGGGGGAAGCCAGTCCAATCACTGCAGAGCTACGGCAGCGGCAGCGGCAAGGATTGGCATAAAATCAGTTCTCGTTCTAAGGGGAAGCAGCAATGAAGAATCAGATGGCAACTTGTTTATCAACAGGCTTTTGGGCGCGCAAATCCGCTTTATTACTCCGGAAGAATATCGAAATAAACGGGCCGAAATCATGGAGAAAATCAAGGCTGAACTGGAGGAGCAGGGCCGCAGGCCTTATATTATTCCGGAAGGCGCGTCTAATGGAATCGGCAGCTTTGGATACTATACTGCCATGGCAGAAATTGTTCGCCAGGAAAAGGAACTGGGCGTACATTTTGATAGAATTGTAATCGCGGCAGGGTCCGGCGGTACTTATTCCGGGCTTTTCCTGGCAAGCAAAACACTGGGGTACACCGGTCAAATTTATGGGATTAATGTTTGCGATGACGCCGAATACTTCAAAAATCAGATTGATAAAATAGTGCGGGAAAGTATGCAATATATCAATGTGGATTTACAGTTTTCAAAAGATGAAATTCACATGATTGATGGCTATGTGGGTCAGGGATATGCACTGAGCAGGCCGGAGGAGATGCACTTTATTCATGAATTTGCCAGACTGGAAGGAATTATTCTGGACCCTGTATATACGGGTAAAGCAATGTATGGATTGGCAGAGGAAATCAAAAAGGGAAACTTTAAAACCTGTGAAAACATCCTGTTCATTCATACCGGAGGAGCGTTTGGCTTGTTCCCCAAAAAACATTTATTTACACTTCCCCAGGTGTAAAGAGGTGAAGAATAGACAAGAAACGATTCGGCTGGATCAAGACGGGGAAAATCGAGCAGGACGATTTCTACGCTTGGAGAGAAAAGGTCAGAAAAAAAGCAAAGTGCGAGAGCGGGGAGATTGGGTTGCAGGAGTGACAAAAGTGGCTGAAAAAATAGTAGGGAAGTATTGAATTTTTTTGGGTTGAGAGGTAACAGCTTGTTTATTATATTTTTAAGTGCCCTATCCGATAGCGAAAGGGACTTGGTGAATCAGATTTTTAAAGAATACAATATGAAGCTATATCACATATCCTTCAGCATCCTTCATTCACAACAAGATGCTGAAGATGCGTTAGCGCAGGCTTTTCTCAAAATTATAGATCATATTGACCGAATAAAAAAAATACCACGTCACGAAATGCTGCCTTTCTGCGTTATGATAGTAAAAAATACGTCCATTGATATTCATCGTAAGAATAGTAAAACGGTTTCTATGGAATCTATCGCTGAGATACAAGAATTTTCTGCTGATACCACCGAGGAAGTTTTCTTTAGAAATCATGACAGAGAATTGTTGCTTAAACTGATTAAAAAACTATCATCTGAAGACAGATATTTACTTGAATTAAGATTAGGAGAGGGCATGTCATACAAAGAGATTGGAGCGATAATGAATATAACCGAAATTACTGCCCGGAAACGACTTCAAAGGGCTTTGGAAAAACTGCAAAAATTATACTTAGAAGAGGGAGATCTCAATGCATAACGACGCTGTGTTTTTAAAATCAACGTTTCAGCAATCCATCATAGAACAGAGCGATGAGGCTGAGAGCAGATTTGAGGTTGACGGAATAGATATTAACGAATTGACGGAAAAAATTCTACTGCTGCCAGAATACATGAGGTCTCTTTTGTTTATGAAGTATATTTTTTATTTTGATCCTAATGTAGCTGAGGAGATATTATCTATTCGCCATGCAAAGCAAAAGTTAAGGTATGCCGAATCCCTTTTGGCCTATTCACTAAGATTGTCTGATAACCAGTGTGTCGAAAGGACATGTATGGAGCAGGCAGTTCGTCAAGCGTTAAACAGAGAGATATCGAATGAGGATACAAGCATTATTACTTTAAAACCTCATTACTCTAACAAATTCAGGAATCAGTTAAAGGGGATAAAAGCAGCACAAAGATATAGTAATCATCTAACCCTAAAGCGTGTGGGCATAGCAATCATTGCCGTCATCATTAGTTTTGCGATGACGATCACAGCAAACGCGGAACTTAGAATGAGGTGTTTTGACTGGCTGGTGGAAACGTTCCCCCTATTCAGTCAATTTGGTCCCGCAAATGCAATTGAGTCAAGCCCATCGGATTTTGAGAGGCTTAAAAATATGGAATTAAACTATATACCCAGCGGATTTATGCTTATTGATACATTTGAAGCTGACCCAATGGTAGTATATCGTTACGAAGACTCGAATGGAAAAGTCCTGACGATCAACGTCAGTGTACCTACAGGTTCCCCTATTCTGGCCAATACTGAGGACACTCAAATTAATGAAGTAATTCTCAATGAACAAATTGCCTATTGGTGGGAAAAAGACAGTTTTTTCTATTTTATATGGCAGGAAAATGGTTTTGAAATAAACATAGTTGGACAAGTGAGTTATGAAGAAATACTTAAAATTTCTAAAAATATACAAACGTGAATTTTTTAAGAAAATATGTCACATTTACCCTCCTTGTGCGTTATATAGGTAAAAGAACCTATGACGCCGAGGAGGATTTTTTTATGAATTATTACGATATGGCGATAAACGGAGAGGGGAAAACGCATATGAAAAAAAATAAAAGAATTGCAGGATTTATTGCCATGATCTTGGTTTTTATATTGAGTGGTTGTAAAGCTGCTGAAACTTCAGAGGGTATTACCACAATTACGTTTCCTTCTGACAACACTGGGAAAACTGAGTTTAACGCATCAATTTATGAGGTAGGTCCTTTTACTTTATCTTTGAAAATGCCGAGTGATTGGAGCATCGAGAGTGTGGCTCCAAATGAAGGATTCACCTTTCTGCCTGTTTTTTCGAAATCATATATACTTAATGAAAATGATGAATACGTAGGTGTCGTAGGCTACAATACGTATGAGGTTTATGAGGGCGCAGAGGAAGACCCTCGTGCAATTTATAACGAAATTGCGTTGGGGAACGATTATCATTTTGATGTCAGGGATTCCTATAATGTGATAAAGGAAACTCCTGCGGGGTCTGCTGCTGTCGTTGATGTTTACTATTCCGGCTCTATAAATGACGGTGTTGAGAAACAGAATAAAGGAATTGTATCATATAATAAAGATTTATTAGTTTATGTTGCAATGGAGTTTTATCGTGATAAAATTACGCATGAACAGGCCAATATGATTGCCGAAAGCATTAGTATTTCTAAGTAAATAAATATTCTTTTGAGTATATTCTCTGTGTGCCATTTCTCAATACGTCTGAACAAAGTATGGTATAGCCAAAAAATGATTACACATTTTCCCATGTGTGATTTGGTTACGCAAGTATCTAGAGAACTGGTTAAGCTAAGAATCAGTGTAAATCCCCAAACACCGCAGGAAATGTTTGGGGATTTGCCGCTTCGCAGGATTGCTTGAGATCATAAACCCTCAACCGATTTATCCGACAGCCTTGAATTTATTCTGTTCTCTCTCAGAGGTGAACACGCTCGCAAAGAGCCGGGTAAAAAGACGTGATACGATACAAGAGAGGTATTGAGCAGGGATGTTCGAAAGTGTATTGAACAGCCGGAGGAGGCTCTTGACATTTATCCCGGGAAGTAGTAGGTATAAAATAGAAAAACATAATATGAATTTTATTACCATGATCAGGTTTTCACAATCCCGGACAGGATCTGCGCCGAGGATTTGCAGTTTGCTTATCTTTACTGTCTGGAGAGAATAGACAGTGAAGATGCTTACAACATGAGAAAGTCTGGGTCGCTTTCGGCAGATCAGACCTCCTTAAAATGTATTGGACAGATAAAATGTGTTGGATATATCGGATATCATGGCAGATCAATCAATAAATAAATAAGGCAGGTAATGGGATGAGACTTGTCCTCTGTATTCTAATCGTTGTCGCTATTGGGATGATCCTTGCGAGATTCGCAAGGCTGGCCGGTGGAATCCTCAGGTTTTCAGAAAGATATATATGGTTTCGAAAGCTTTTAAAGAAAGTCAGAAAATCAATTCAGGGATTCAAAAAAAATGGTTGGCCGGGAGGATGAAGGTTCGTTTATTCCGCAAAGGAATTGGACGGGCCTTTTCATTGATTAGCTTCCCTGCCCTGACCTGTCAAGGATGCTGACCGCTTAAAAGGATACTTATCATTCAACTGGAAACAATAAATCCAGAGGCGCTTTCATTCAATATGATGACATTGAATTCAACCTGTGAAAGCAGGAAGGCAACAGCCTTCAAGGACGGTCGGAAGAAGACCGAAAAAGAGAAGGAACCGGAGCAATCTGATGGATAGAAAGCTGAACGACTACAACGAAAAAAGGAATTTTGCCAGGACCACGGAACCGGAAGGGGCAAGAGAAATGGCCCGGGAAGGCTTAAGGTTTGTCGTCCAGCACCATCTGGCCCGCAGGGATCACTATGATTTCCGCCTGGAATGGGACGGAGCTCTCTTGAGCTGGGCCGTGCCCAAGGGACCTTCCTATAATACCCGGGATAAGAGGCTGGCCGTCCAGGTGGAGGACCATCCCCTGGAATACAGGAACTTTGAGGGGACGATTCCCAAAGGGGAATATGGCGGCGGAGTCGTCATGCTCTGGGATGAAGGGTACTGGGAACCGGATGGGAATGTGGACGACGGGCTCCGCGCAGGGATGCTGAAGTTTGTGCTCAAAGGACGGAGGCTGAAGGGAAAGTGGGCTTTGGTGCGCTTGAAAAAGAAAGCGGGCGAGACCAAGGATAACTGGCTGCTGCTGAAAGAAAAAGATCAGTATGCCAAAACCGGCGACGAGGTTTCCCAGTTTGCCACCAGCATCAGAACCGGACGCACCATGAAGGAAATCGAAGAAGGGGAGGACGAAAAGATCACCCCAAACCCCTTCGGCAGTACCGGCGTGCAGCTGGCCAAATTAGTGCGGATGGTTCCTGAAGGGGAGGATTGGCTCTATGAGCTGAAATACGACGGCTACAGGATAGTGGCGTATATGGAGGGCGGCAGCGCCCGCCTTCTGACCAGGAATGGCCGGGATTATACGGCGCGGTTTCCGGATGTCGCCTCTTCCCTTAGCGATTGGGCCGGAGGAAGGGCCATGATTCTGGACGGCGAAATGGCCGTCACGGATGCAGCGGGCAGGACAGATTTTCAGGCGCTCCAGAACTATCTGAACAATGCTCAGGCCCAAAGCCTGACCTATATCATCTTTGATCTCCTGGCCCTGGATGGGGCGGACCTCCGGGGACACCGCCTGCTTGACCGGAAGGGAACCCTGGAAGCGTTGCTGAAGGATGCCCCTGAAAACCTCTACTACAGCCGGCATGTGAGCGGAAACGGCAGGGAAAGCTTCGCTGCGGCCTGTGCCGCAGGTCTGGAAGGAATCATCGGCAAAAAAGCGGATTCCCTCTACAGCGGAACCAGAAACGGGGACTGGATCAAGCTGAAATGCGAGCAACGGCAGGAATTTGTGATCGGGGGCTATACCCTTTCCGCGAAAAAGACGAGCGGGGTCAGCTCCCTGCTCCTGGGGGTTTACGAAGGTCAGGGATTGGTCTATGCCGGCCGGGCCGGCACGGGCTTAAGTGAAGCGGGCCGGAGAGAGCTTGCGGAAAAATTTGCGGGCAGAGAGAGAACGGAGCCTCCTTTCCGGCTTCCGCCCAAGGCCAGGGCAAACGAGAAAATCACCTGGCTGGAGCCTGAGCTGGTCGCGGAAATCAAATTTGCCGAATGGACCAAGGATGATCTGTTAAGGCAGGCCAGCTTCAAAGGCCTGCGGACGGACAAGAAGCCTGAGGAGATCAAAAGGGAAAAAACGGATGGGGAAAGACAGCCCCCGCCGTCCGCCAAAGAAACGGAGAGAGCCATGGAAGCAAACACCAACAGCATCATGATCGAAGGAATCAAGATCACAAATCCGGACAAGGTAATCTTTACCGACCCTGAAACCACCAAAGGGGATGTGGTCCGGTACTACGCCCAGGTGGCGGAGCGCATGCTGCCTTATGTGAGCCGCAGGGTGCTCAGCATCGTCCGCTGCCCTAAGGGCATCGCCCAGACCTGCTTTTATAAAAAGCATCCCGGCCCCGGCAGCAAGGGAATCGTCACCATCCCGGTCACCAACAGCGACGGAGAAACCGAGGAATATTTTTATATAGAGAACACCTCCGGACTGATTGCTGAAGCCCAAATGGGCACCCTGGAATTTCATACCTGGGGAAGCCGGGCGGACGAGCTGGAAAAGCCTGATCTGATGGTTTTTGATCTGGACCCGGATGAAGGAATGGATCTGAGCAGGGTGCGCCAGGGTGTGCGGGATATGAAAGATCTTCTCACCGAGCTTTCCTTGCGGGCCTACCTGAAAACCAGCGGCGGCAAGGGGTATCATGTGGTCGTCCCGCTAAAGCCCTCTGTTTCCTGGGACCGGTTTTACGATTTTGCCAGGCGGGTTGCCGAAGTGATGGAGCAGAAATGGCCTGACCGTTACACCAGCAATGTGAGAAAGGCCAAGCGCGCGGGCAAGATCTTTATCGACTGGATGCGCAACGGCAGAGGGGCGACCAGTATTGCCCCCTATTCCCTGAGAGCGAGGGAAGGGACCAGAGTGTCCATGCCCATTGCCTGGGAGGAGCTGGATACGGTGGCTCCGGACAGTGTCAATATGGCGGAGGCGCTGCGGCGGATCGGCGGCAATGACCCCTGGCAGGGTTTCTTCCGGAACGGGCAGCAGCTGAAATGAACAGGCCGTTCGGAAATGAACAGGCCGTCCTGATATCCCTTGACAATAAATGGGGGGTATGAATATAATGAGCAGGATGAAAATATATTAATCATGGGACAAAAAACATGAGATAAAATCGACCGGAAAGCTGGAGATCTCGCGCGTAAGCGCAGGATTTCCGGCTTCTTTTTTTCAGAAGACACAGCCCGGAGAGGGCAAGAAATGGAGGTTTTGGCATGAGCATGACGCCCAGGCAAGTTCTTCAGGCGGTTACGAGCTTCAAGGAACCTGACCGCCTGCCGATCTCAATTTCCGCGCTGAGCATTCTCCAGCACCGGGAGGGTTATACGCAGGAGAGCTTCCTGCGGCTGCCCCCGCAGGAGCAGGCCGAATTCGCATATCAGGCAACGCGGACATACGGAGGAGACATGCTGCAAGTCGGACTTGGCGGTACGCTGGCGGTAAAGGCGCTCGGCGGCAAGGTCAAATTCCGCGCTCACGGTCCGGCAGATGTCACGGAGCCGCTGATCGAAAATATCTCCGATCTTGACAAGATCGACCTTGACCGCGTAAAAGAGGATGAGCATTACCAAAACGCCCTGGAGGTAGCAAGGCACACTTTGCGGCTGGCAGGGGATGAATACCCGGTCTCGGTCGGTTCCTGGGGGCTTTACACGCAGGCCGGCCTGCTTTATGGCGCGGAAAAGCTGATGCGGGGGAGCATCCGCGACAAAGCGGCCATCCGGGCCCTGCTGGATTTCACTTTTGAGCTGCTTAAAGCCACGACCGGTGAAATCGTGGACATGGGAGCGAGCGTCGGTAGCCTGGCGGACCCGACAGCCTCCGGGGACATGATCTCCCGCGAGCTTTTTGCAGAGCTTGCCCTTCCTTATTTGAGGAAGGTGTATGACTGGTACCGTTCGAAGGGCCTTCTGACCTCGCTGCACATCTGCGGCAATATCAACGACCGGATCGGCCTGATCCCGGAAACGGGGGTGAATATCCTGTCGATTGACTATAAGGTTGACATCGGGCGGGCGGCAAAGCTCCTGAAGGGTAAGACGGTGATCGGCGGCAACGCCGATCCTGTCGCGGTCATTATGCAGAGCGACGCCGAAGCTGTCCGCAAAGCCTATCTTGAGATCATCGAAAGGGTTGGAAACGCTCCGTACATCGTAATGGCGGGGTGCGGCATCCCTTCCCGTACTCCGCTGGAAAATATTCAGGCAATGGTCGATATTGCTCATCACACCGTGCCGAAATACAGTTGAGGCTGCCGCTTTCCCATTGCACAGATCAAGAAATCGATTTCAGGCCATGAAAGCCAGGGGCATCAGAACTCTGAATTCTGATGTCTTTGTTTTGATCTTTTTTCCAAGGATGGCGTGAAGGATAAGCCGTAAGCGTTGACAAGGAAACGATTAATTTGATAAATTAGTTTCAAAGGAAACTATAGAGAGGGAGGATTCATTCGTTGGAGAGCATCGGCAGGTACAGTGCGGCGATCTACCGGCTCAGTCAGAGCATATTCAACCATAAGCTGAAGGAGCTGGGGATCAGCAGCGGACAGTATGATTTTTTTCTCGTGATCGCCCGCAATGAGGGGATCAGCCAAAAGGAGCTCGGAGACAGGCTCTATGTGGAGAAATCAACGACGGCCAAGGCGGTCAAGCATCTCCTGAACAAAGGCTACATTCATAAAAAGCAGATCGAAAACGATAAGCGGTATTTTGCGCTGTATCTGACAGAAAAGGGTATTCAAGCCTCGGTGGCTGTTCAAGCGGTCTTTTCGGAAATCCTGGACATCTTTTCCAGCAATATTCCGGAAGAGACGATCGAACAAACGATCGTGGTATTGAAACAAGTGATCGGCAACTTGCAGGAAGAAAAAAGGAAAGACATCAGTGAATAACAGTGATGATTTTACGGAGGCAATGAATATGGAACAGAGCAGCAGTCAGACCAGGATTATTTTGGTGATTGTCATGATCACCTCTTTTGTGACGCCATTTATGAGCAATGCCGTGAACCTGGCCATCCCCTCTATCGGGCTGGAGTTTGGGGGCAATCAAAGCCTGATGAATTGGGTGGTTTTCGGCTTTTTGCTTTCCTCCGCCGCTTTTTTGCTGCCGTTTGGCCGCCTGGCCGACCAGTTCGGGCGGAAAAGAATATTTTTGATCGGCATGGTTTTACTGGCGGCCTCTTCCCTAGCCTGCGCTTTAGCCACCTCTCTGCCCGCCCTGGTCGGCTTCAGGATTTTGCAGGGCTTTTCCAGCTCCATGATATTCAGCAATGCAATGGCGATTTTAACCTCGGTCGTACCGCCCGAATCCAGAGGCAAGGCTTTGGGCTTAAACGCCGCCGCCACCTACATCGGCTTATCCTGCGGCCCGGTATTGGGAGGCTTGATCACCAGAGTATTCACGTGGCGGGGGATCTTTTATTTCAACCTGGTGATGGCGCTCCTGATTATTGTGATCACAGTCTGGAAATTAAAGGGGGAATGGACAGGTGTCACCGCTAAAATTGACGGCTGGGGCATGATCCTGTGTATCGCCGCTCAAGCCCTGCTGTTGTTTGGGCTCAATGATCTGACGGCCGGCCTTCTCTATCAGCTCAGCTTTGCGGCGGGGATTGTGCTGCTGGCCGTATTTTTCCTGTTTGAACGAAACCATCCCAATCCCCTGATTCCGATCGGAAGTATGATCCAAAACCGGCCGTTTGTTTTTTCCAACCTGGCGACCTTAATCAATTACAGCGCGACATTCGCCCTGAGTTTTGTCTTATCCCTGTATCTGCAGACCGCGCTTGGCATTGATACGGCGATCTCAGGACTGATTTTGCTGGTCCAGCCGATGATGATGGCTCTGCTCTCTCCGCTTGCCGGGACATTATCGGACAGGATCAGACCCGGGGTCCTTGCTTCCCTGGGGATGGGCATCTCGGCCCTGGGGCTGTTTTTCTTCATTTTTCTCACTATCCAGACCCCGATTGTGCTGATCATTTTGAACCTGGCCTTTATCGGGATTGGCTTTGCCCTGTTTGCCTCACCCAATACCAATGCCGTCATGGGCTCGGTTGACCGGACACTGTACGGTGTGGCGTCTTCCGTGATGGGAAATATGCGGCTGCTGGGCCAGTCTGTCAGTATGGCCATTGTTTCCCTCATTACCTCGATCCTGATGCGCAATCTCACCGTCAGCTCAGCAGGCTATGTTGATCAGCTGATGGTCAGCCTGAGGATCTCCTTTATCATCTTTGCCGTATTCTGCAGCCTGGGCGTGTTTGCGTCGATGGTCGGGGGCAAGGGGAGGGAAGCGGGAGAAAGCTGAGCGCATCCATAAGTCCGGCTGAAAATCTGATGGAACGTCTCCTGCAAAACCACTGTGCACTGTGCACAGTGGTTTTGGCGTTTCATTCCATTTACACGGCAAATAAGCAGTGCTACAATTCAAGGTGTCAAGGGTTATATGGAGTCACGGAAACAAGGGCGTTTCAAAGCAGTTGGCTTGAATACCCTTGTTTCTTTTTTGAAAATTACTCTGATAAGGGGAAAGCAAAATGAAAATGGTGAAGGCGGTTATCAGGCCGGAAAAATTTTATGATGTGCTATATGCACTGAATGAAGCGGGGTTTTCCGCCGCAACACGGTTTGGGGTGCTGGGGCGGGGCAAGCAAAACGGCTTAAAGGCCGGAGCGGTGTCCTATGATGAAATCCCTAAGGAGATGATGATCATCGTGGTTGAGGATCAGGACGAGCAAAAGGTATGTGATGTGATTATGCAGAATGCCAGGACCGGTCTCAAGGGGGCCTACGGCGACGGGAAAATCATTGTGACGACTGTGGATACGGTTTATACCATCTCCAGCGGAGAAAAAAAACTTTGAAAAGGATGCGCGGGAAGATGAAGGAAGTCATGATTGTGATTCAAAACAAAATGTATCAAGAGACAAAGCAGGCCTTGATCAATGGCGGGTTCGGCGCGTTTTCCAGTTTTCTGGTTTTCGGCAAGGGGAAGAAGCCGGTGCAATTCACGGCGAAGAACGGGCAGCCGCTTGACAATAAGGATACGGGCCAGCCGATGTTGGCCAAAAAAATGATCATGGTCTGGATCAATGATGAGGAAGAGGAAAAATTGGTGGAGATAGTGTTAACGGTAAACCGCGGCGGCAACTGCGGAGACGGCAAAATATTCGTGACCAAACTGAACGGCGCCATGAGGATAAGAACGGGAGAAAAAGGCCGGGACGCGCTGATCTGACAGGAGTGAGGACATGCTGAAAAAATGGTTTTCCATAAGAAAAGAGATTGAAAAAAAACATTATCTTCTGCTCGGCGTCAGCTCCTTTGCCGTCATTATCACAGCCTGGACCATCGCCAGCACCGGCGGGTTTGTCAATGAATTGTTCCTGCCGGCCCCGCTCGATGTGGTGCGCAATATCGTCCAAGGCGCGGTGACCGGCACGATCTGGCCGGACATGTGGATCAGCATTTCCCGTATCATGATCGGCTTTCTGCTGGCGGTCGCTATCGGTATCCCTCTGGGCATTTTGATCGGGACGTTTAAAAGCGTGGAGGCCTTTCTGCAGCCGGTGGCGGAATTTATCCGCTATATGCCGGTGCCGGCCTTTATCCCCCTGATCATGATGTGGGTGGGAATCGGGGAAAACGCGAAAATAGCCGTGATCTTCGCGGGCATATTTTTCCAGCTGATTCTGATGGTGGCCGATGATGTGCGGCTGGTTCCCGGCGATTTGCTCAATGCGGGCTATACCTTGGGGGCGAGCAACAGACAAAGCATCTTTAAGATCCTCATCCCGGCCATGATGCCCAAGCTGATGGACACCCTCCGGGTGCTTCTGGGATGGGCCTGGACCTATGTGACCGTCGCTGAGCTGGTGGCCGCCAATTCCGGCCTCGGGTACAGCATTTTGAAAGCGCAGAGATTTCTGAAGACGGATTCTATTTTCGCGGGGATCTTAATCATCGGTTTATTGGGCCTGATTTTTGACAGGTTATTAAGCTACGTGAATAAAAAGATTTTTTACTGGGTGGAGAAATGATACCGGCAGGCAGCCTTTTCACCCCGATATATTTTTGAAGGAATGATGGATGATGTCAACAGCGAGCATGCCGAAAGAGCATATGCCGATCAGCGCAATGATGAGCAACACCAAAATCCAGATCAATCATGTTTACAAAAAATTTCCCGCCAAAAAGGGCGATGTCACCGCTTTGAAAGATATCAACATACAGGTGCTGGACAATGAATTTGTATGTGTGATCGGCCCCTCCGGCTGCGGGAAGTCGACCCTGCTGAAAATTGTCGCCGGTCTGGAGGAGCTGAGCGGCGGGGAGATCCTGGTCAACGATAAGGTCGTGACGGGGCCGGCCGCGGACAGGGGGATGGTATTTCAGAACTATACGCTTTTCCCCTGGAAGACGGTGGAGGAGAATATCGCCTTCGGGCTTCGTCTGAAAAAAATGGAAAAATCCGCTGTGGCTGACATCGTCCATAAATACTTAACCGTCATCGGTCTGGAAAAATTCAAAAAGAGTTATCCCAAAGAGCTTTCCGGCGGCATGAAGCAAAGAGTGGCAATTGCCCGCGCCCTGGCCAACAGTCCCGAAGTCCTTTTGATGGACGAGCCGTTTGGAGCCTTGGATCCATATACCAAGGCCTCCATGCAGGAGCTGTTGCGAAAAATATGGCAGGACGAGAAGACAACCATTCTTTTCGTGACGCATGACATAGATGAAGCAGTCTTTCTTTCCGAGACATTATACATCCTTTCCGCCAATCCGGGAGAGGTCCAGGCCAGGGTGCCCATTCATCTTCCGCATTCGCGGTCCATCGAGATCAAGGACAGCACAAAATTTTTCCGTATCCGCACCAACCTGTCCAAGGTGATGCAGGGGAAAGAAGACATTGAGGCTATCGATGAAATTTATTCATTCTGACAGTGAAAGCATTTCGTTCAAGGAGGGTAAAATGAAGAAATTGATTGCGGTTTTTCTGATGGTGATCCTGGGCGCCGGTTTCGTGGCGGGATGCGGCAAAAGCAGCTCCCCGGCGGGAGAAAACACCGCCGCGGGCAGTAAGGCGATCCAGTTCGGCATCAGTGCTTATCCCAGCTGGTATGTATGGTTTATTGCCAAAGAGGAAAAGATTTTTGAGAAATACGGGCTGAATGTGAACCTGGTATGGTTTCCGACCTATTCCGACTCCACCCAGGCTTTCCTGACCGGAAATCTGGATTTTGTCTCCCTGGCCCTTTCGGACACTGTCGCCCCTTATGTGAAGGGGGAAGGACATAAAATCGTCCTGATTAATGATTATTCCAACGGGGCGGACGGACTGGTCGCGGCTCCGGACATCAAATCGGTTCAGGATTTGAAAGGCAAGACCGTGGCCACGGAGTATGGTACGATTGAGCACTTCTTCTTATTAAGGCTTTTGGAACAAAATAACATGACAGAATCCGATATTGACTTTACGAATATGACCATCAGTGACAGCGGGGTAGCCTTTTTAAGCGGCTCGGTGGACGCGGCTTCCCTCTGGGAACCGGCCCTGAGCAAGGCGCAGGGAAGAGAGGGGACCAATACCCTGTATACCTCCAGGCAAACCCCCGGACTGATTCCGTCCGTGCTGGTGGCCAACCAGAACTATATTGCCGGCAACGAAGAAAATACGGAAAAGCTGATCCAGGTATGGTTCGACGCCCTGAAATTTTACCAGGACAATCCGGATAAAGCCCTGGAGGATATGGCGAAAAGTACGGAAATCTCCGTGGAGGAAATGAAGGTCGCCATGTCCGGCTCCAAGCTGTATTCTCTCCAGGACAATCTGGACGCCATGACCAAGCAGAGCGACTCTCTGACCTATATTCCGTATACGACCAGAATCACGGCCGATTTCCTGTACGGCGTGAAGCTGATCGAAAAGAAGGCCGATGATTACACCGCCTTATTTGATCCGGCATATTTGCAGAAGGTCAGCAAGCTCCGGGCATCGGAACCGGCTCCCGACACAGAGCTGAAATAACATCAAGATGTGAAGAAAGGGACGATACAAGCAATGAACAATTATTACATCACCTGCGGCAAAAGGGAAGCGCAGAACGATTTTCCCACTCATTTGATCTCCGGGATTCCCTCCTTTTTGAAGGCGGCCATCCTTCCGCCGGTGGAAAGTGTTCTCCGGGAACACCAGGTAAAGGCAGCGGTACTGGGACTGCCCTGGGAGCATACCAATACATGCCGGCCCGGGGCTTCTATGGGCCCAAGGGCGGTCCGCAACGCAACCGATCATTATCTCAGCTATCACGGCGAATTTCAGGTCGATTTATTCAATGCCCTGAATCTGGTGGACTGCGGTGATGTCCAGATCATGCCCGGCAATGCCAAGGTGACGTTTGAAAGAGCGGAGGAGTGTTTGCTCAACATCATCAACGCGGGTGCTGTCCCCTTTGTCTTCGGCGGTGATGACTCCTGTCCCATCCCGGTGACCTCGGCGGTTTCTAAAACCTGTCAAAAGGGCAATATCGGCTACATCCATTTTGACGCCCACCTGGATACGGCCAAGGATGTCGGGGGGGAACTGCTCAACCACGCCTGCCCGGTCAGCCGGACGGCCGAGCTGCCCAACTGCCGCGGCGAGAATGTGGCGATTGTCGGGATCAACGGAGCGCTGAACCCGCCCGAGGAGATTGACTACTGCCGGGAGAACGGCATTCATGTGTATTCGATCTGGGATATTGAGGAACGGGGCGTGGACACGGTCATTGCCGATATCATTGAAAAGGTCTGGGCTCCCGGTGTGGAAAAGGTCGTCCTGCAGACAGACCTGGATTGTATGGACCAGGCCTTCGTGCCGGGAATCACAACACCGGAAACCGGCGGCCTGACCCCCAGAGAGATGCTCAAATTCGTGAGGGCTTTTGCCAAAAAAGGAATCGCGGCCTATGTGATCGCGGAATGCAGCCCAGTGTACGATCCGGCCAATATTTCGGCGAGAGTGGCCGTAAGACTGGCCATGGACGCGATGGGGACAATCGCCAATCCGAACGGGAGCGGCAGGATCAGCAAGTAGAGTCGGCATTCTCAGATTAAGCAAAGGGAATAGGTTGTAAAATATGAAACGGATAGAGGCCCTTATCCCCCGGGATAAGCTTCAGCGATTGGTGGAAGAGCTGGAGGAAAATCACTTTAAAGACATCGTTCACTTTTCGGTGACCGGGCGCGGGAGGGCCGGACACAATTTGCCGGCGGAGCAGGCCCCGACCGAAAGGGTCGAGCTGATGGTGGAAAACGAAGAGGAAAAGCTTGCGGTCAATATCATCAGCCGGATATGCAGAAGAAAAGACAGCGACAGCGGCAGAATCATCATTTACAGCTCCGTCAAGGTGATCACCATTCATAACGGCAATGAAAGCCTTTAGCTTTTCCGGTCCCCGGAATTAATCGTTCAAGGAAACAGAGGGTTTGAGGATGAAGGGATTTGATCTGTCGGATTTGCCGGCATTGTACAGCATCCAGAATATGACGGGAGAAACCGGCCTGGACAGGGAGATGATCAGGATCGTCATGCCGGAGGAGCCTGATGCCGAAAAATTTTTTGCCGGCATCGAAGCCGGTGATTTTGTGATCATCCCCCAGTCCGTCTTGTTGTGCAGTCCGGATTTCTGCCGGCAGCTCCTTTCCCGCGATCAGGGCCGGAATATCGCCGGTATCCTGGTCCATCACAGGGTGAGGGAAAAATGGATCGGGGAAGAGACTCTGGCTCTGGCCCGGTCCCTGCAAACCCCCATCTTCAGTATGGGGGACAGTGCCGATATCATCGACGTGGTCTATGAATTGAGACAGGCGGTCAATCTCTATTCCGGGGCGCATACCTTTGATCTTCTGGACAATTTAATGTACGGCGTCTCCCATAATCATGAGATGCTGATTTCCAGAGCAAAATTCTACAAATATGATTTGTTGCAGCCGCATTACGCCTTCGTGTTAAAGCTGGAGATGAATTACAGCCTGAAAAAAAAATATACCGCGGAGGAAATCATCAGGTTCAGTGAAAATGAATTCAAAAAGCATCTGGGCAATGTGTTATTTACACCCTGCAGCAACGGCCTGATCACCCTGCTGCCGGAGACCTTCTCCCCGCAGAGGCTGGAAGAGGTCGTGCAAAGGATCAAGAAGGAATATCACATCAATTATTACGGCGGGATCGGACATACCTACGATAATCTGGACGGATTCGCGGAAAGCATTGATCAGGCCAAAAAAATTGTCAAAATTTTAAATGAGACCTATAACGGGAAGAATACCATCAAAGACTTTCAATATATGTTCATCTATATGATGATTTATCAGATGATTTCCGATCCCAAGCTGGAACAGTATTACAACTATACATTATCAACGCTGATTAATTATGACAAAGCGAATAACAGCCAGCTGTTTAAGACCCTGCGGGTATATCTGGAGGAGAACCAGAACGCGGTGACCACAGCGGAAAAGCTGTTTATCCACCGGAATACCCTGCGCAACAGGCTGGTCAAAATAGAGGAACTGACCCGGAAGTCGCTGTCCTGCCTGGAGGACCGCTTTGATCTATGCCTGGCCATGTATATCGACGACATCTGGAGGAGTGATTCCAAAGATGAATAAAAGGCCGGCAGGGGAGGGAAGCCCATGTATCTGACGCCGAAGGAAACGGAAAAGCTGATGCTGCATTATGCGGGAGAATTGGCGAGAAAACGCCTGAACAGGGGATTGAAGCTGAACTACCCCGAAGCGGTGGCCCTGATCAGCGCCGAATTATTGGAAGCCGCCAGAGACGGCAGAAGCGTGACCGAGATCATGCATTACGGAACAACTGTTCTGAAGAAGGACCAGTGTATGGAAGGGGTGCCGGAAATGATTCCCGAGATCCAGGTGGAGGCGACCTTCCCGGACGGAACCAAGCTTGTGACCGTCCATCATCCCATCAAATAAGGAGGCGGTCGGTATGATTCCCGGCGAGTATATCATCGGCAACCGGGAGATCGAACTGAACAAGGGCCGGAAAACGGCGGAGCTCGTCGTGGCCAATAACGGCGACAGGCCGGTTCAGGTCGGCTCCCATTTCCATTTTTTCGAGGTGAACAGGGAGCTGTGTTTTGACCGGGAGGCGGCCTTGGGGATGCGCCTCGATATTCCTTCAGGGAATGCCGTCCGGTTTGAACCGGGAGAGGAAAAAAAGGTCCGGCTCGTTATGCTCGGAGGAAAGCAGGCGGTTTTCGGTTTGAATAACCTGACCGCCGGCAGGGTCTGTGATCCCTCTGTCCGGCAAAGAGCTTTAAAAGACGCGGCTGAGCGTCACTTTGAAGGAGCTGATCCCAGTTGAGCTGCACAATATCCGGCAGAGAGTATGCCAATATGTACGGGCCGACCAAAGGAGATAAGATCCGCCTGGCGGATACGGAGTTATGGGTGGAGATCGAACAGGACTGGACGGTTTACGGCGACGAATGCAAATTCGGCGGCGGCAAGTCCGTGCGGGACGGCATGGGGCAGTCCCCTTCCCGGTCCGGGGAAGAGGGCGCGCTGGACCTGCTGATCACCAACGCCGTCATCGTGGATTACAGCGGCATCATTAAAGCCGATATCGGGATAAAAAACGGAAAAATCGAAGGGATCGGCAAAGCGGGGAATCCGGATATCATGGACGGTGTCGCCCCCAATATGGTGATCGGCGCCGCGACGGAGGTCATTGCGGGCGAGGGCCTGATCGTGACCGCCGGCGGCATCGATACCCATATTCATTTTATTTGCCCGCAGCAGATTGAAACCGCCCTTTACAGCGGCATGACAACCATGATCGGCGGCGGGACCGGACCGGCGGACGGCACGAACGCCACGACCTGCACCCCCGGCAGATTCAACCTGCACAGGATGCTGGAGGCGGCGGAAGCCTTTCCGGTGAATTTGGGCTTTTTGGGCAAGGGAAACGCTTCGTTCCCCAAGCCCCTGATCGAGCAGATCGAGGCCGGAGCGCTCGGGCTGAAGCTTCACGAGGACTGGGGGACAACCCCGGCAGCCATCGACGCCTGCCTCCGGGTCGCCGACCAGTATGATGTTCAGGCTGCCATTCACACGGATACCCTGAACGAAGCGGGTTTTGTGGAAGACACGATCCGGGCCATCGGCGGCAGGACGATCCATACCTACCATACCGAGGGAGCGGGCGGGGGACATGCTCCCGATATCATCAAAATAGCGGCGCTGAGCAATATTCTTCCCTCGTCCACCAATCCGACCATGCCCTTTACCCGCAATACTCTGGATGAGCATCTGGATATGCTGATGGTATGCCATCACCTGGACAGCCGGGTGCCGGAGGATATCGCCTTTGCCGATTCCAGAATCCGCCCCGAAACCATCGCGGCGGAGGATGTTCTGCATGATTTGGGCGTCTTCAGCATGATGAGCTCCGATTCTCAGGCGATGGGCCGGGTGGGCGAGGTGATCATCCGCACCTGGCAAACCGCCGATAAGATGAAACGGCAGCGCGGCGCGTTGCCTCAAGAACGCGGCAACGATAATTTCCGGGTCAAGAGGTACATCGCCAAATATACGATTAATCCCGCCGTGACGCACGGGATCGCGGATTATGTGGGCTCGGTGGAGCGCGGCAAGCTGGCCGATCTGGTTCTGTGGAAGCCGGAAATGTTCGGAGTGAAGCCGGAAATGATCTTAAAGGGAGGGGTGATCACCGCGGGCAGAATGGGGGATGCCAATGCCTCCATCCCCACCCCTCAGCCTTTGCTTTACCGGAAGATGTTCGGGGCGTTCGGGCGGGCCAAATACAGCGCCTGCGCCACATTTGTGTCCCAGGAATCCATAGACAACGGGACAATCGGGGGATTGAACCTGAGTAAACAGATTCTGGCGGTGAAAAACTGCCGGAAGATCACCAAAAAGGATATGCGTCTCAATGACAGCATGCCCTCGATCGAGGTCGATCCCGAAACCTATGAGGTCAGGGTGGACGGGGAAAGGATCAGCTGTGAAGCGGCGGAAACGCTGCCGCTGGCCCAGCGGTATTTTTTGTTCTGAAGGGAGGAAGTCCGATGATGGCCGAAAAGATTTTAGGCAATCTGAAGTATTCTGAGCTGAATGGCAGAAGGCTCGATACGGTCAGGATCGACTGGTTTGAGGTGGAGAAACGGATCTGGAAAAAGACCAGTGAGCACGGCGTTGAAGTCGGCCTGAAAATCAGGGCGGGATTGCCCCTGCAAAGCGGAGACATCCTTTACGAGGACGACCGGGTCGTGATGGCCGTGGAGGTTTCGGAATGTGAAGCCATCGTGATTGTCCCCGGGGATATGCGGGAAATGGGGCGGGCCTGTTACGAGATCGGCAACCAGCATGTCCCGTTGTTTTATGAAAACGGGCGGCTGGCCGTTCCCTATGAAGGGCCTGTTTTTGCCCTGCTGGAGGCCGGGGGCTACCGGCCGGAAAGAATCATGCTGAAACTGGAGCACCGGCTTGGCGGTTCCGGATGCCGGCACAGCCTGGCGTGAAAGCCGCGATGAACAGCAATTTCCTGCTGCTTTTGCAGATTACCGATCCCTATTTCCCGATCGGCGCCTATACACAGAGCTTCGGACTTGAGACCTATGTCCAGAAGGGCCTTGTCAGGGATGGGGAGACGGCCCGCCAGTATCTGACCGGCAAGCTGGAAAACAGCTTCTTATATAACGAGCTTTTGGGAATGCGGCTGGCCTATGAATACGCCGCAAAGCGGGAGCTGGGCCTGATCCTGGAGCTGAACGAGCTTTACGGGGCGTCCACTGTCCCCGCTGAGCTCAAAAAGGCCGGCATGAACCTGGGCCGGGGTTTTTTCAGGATGGCGGAGACGTACGGGGGCAGAATGGATTTGCTGAGGGCCTGTCAGGAGGCGGAAAACGTCAATTATTGCCTTGCCTTCGGCATCTTCTGCGCGGAAAACGGCATCCCCTTTCCGGAGGCCGCCCTGGCCTTCACCTACAGTCAGGCTTCCGCCATGATCAATAATCTGGCCAAGCTCCTTCCCCTGAGCCAGACGGAGGGGCAGGCCATTCTTTTTCAGACCGGGGACTTGATCTCCCGGCTGGCCCGCGAAGTGACCGCCCTCACGGCCGGGGATCTGGGACGAAGCACGATCGGGTTTGAGATCAGGTCAATGCAGCACGAAAGATTATATACCAGAATGTACAGCTCATAACGCCGGTGGTTCACGGGCCGGACCGGTGATGAGCAGGGAAGGCAAATCCGAGGAGGGCTTATGTCTTATGTGAAAATCGGGGTCGGCGGCCCGGTCGGTTCGGGAAAGACCTCTTTGATCGAAAAATTGACGCGGAAATTGGCTGGGGAGTACAGCATTGCCGTGATCACCAACGATATCTACACCAAGGAGGACGCCGAGTTTTTAATCAAAAACAGTGTTTTGCCGCCGGAGCGCATCATAGGGGTGGAAACGGGCGGCTGTCCGCATACCGCCATCAGAGAGGACGCCTCGATGAATCTGATGGCCGTGGAAGAAATGGCGGAGAAATTCCCCGGAGTGCAAATGATCTTTGTGGAAAGCGGCGGGGACAACCTGTCGGCCACCTTCAGCCCCGAGCTGGCCGACGCCGCGATTTATGTGATTGATGTTTCCGGCGGAGATAAAATACCGAGAAAAGGCGGACCGGGCGTTACCCGCTCCGACCTGCTGGTGATCAACAAGGCTGATCTGGCGCCCCATGTGGGGGCCAGCCTGGAGGTAATGAAACGGGACTCCCTGAACATGCGCGGGGGCAGGCCGTTTGTTTTTACTTCCCTGAGAGAGGACGAGGGGCTGGAACAGGTGATTGAATGGATCAAAAAAGATGTCCTGCTGGAAGAGCTGTAAGCGGGAGGGCGTATGATCAACCGCTTTGGCCAGGAAAGTAAATTAATCATCGGCACAGGGTGCAGGGAAGGGAGGACCGTTCTGGAGGAGGTCAGCTTCACCGCGCCCTATAAAATCGCCAAGCCCTTTTATGGAGCGGACGGGACGATGAGGCTGACGGTCATGACGGCCTCCGCGGGCCTGATGAGCGGGGACCGCTGCCACATCCAGGCGGAGATCGGCGCGGGCTCCAAGGTGGAGATCGGCACACAGGCCTTTGCCAAGATCCATAAAATGAACGACGGCTTTGCCAGGCAGCAGACAGAGATCCGGGTGGCAGCCGGCGCAAGCCTGAGGTTTTTGCCGCTGCCGGTGCTCCCCTTCGCGGGCTCCGCCATGCAAAACGACACCCGGATCACCCTGGAAAAAGGCGCGGCCCTGCAATATGCCGAGGTGTTATCCTGCGGCAGGTATACAAGAGGGGAAAAATTTCAGTATGCCGCTTACCAGGCGCTGACAGAGCTCCGGTATGACGGCAAGCTGGTCTTCCGGGACAACACCAGGCTGGTCCCCGGAGAACAGGACCTTTCCGGCATCGGCTTTTATGAAGGCTTCCTGCATCAGGCCACCGGAATTTTGTTCAATTCCGGCCGGCTGCCGGAAGCCCTGCGGGACAGGCTGGCGCAAGATCAAGAGATAGAGTACGGACTGACCGAAATCGGCGGCGGAGGTCTTGTGATCAGAATCCTCGGCCGGAGTGCGCAAAGCCTCTATGACATCCTGAACAATCCGGTCGGGTAAACCGGGCCTTTGTCCGGCCCGGGCCGGCGGAGCCGAGCTTTCGAATACGGCGGCAGGAGCGCTGAAGAAATTGCGGAAAATCCTTGAAGAAACTTCGCTCAGAATCTATACTGACGGTATAGGGTGCGGATCTGGTGAAGAATAAAAAAATATCTAGTCTGATTCGAAGGAGAGAAAGCGCAATGAATTTTCTGAAAAACGCGCCGTGTGAAGAAGCTCTGAGTGTGATGAAGAGCGTAGAGGACAGATTGAACGGGAAAAATGTCGACCTGCCGGATGTGAAATACCCCATCCACCAAAAGCTTGTGAACATCTTCAATAAGCTGTTGTCCAGTGAAGAAAAGATGTCCGCGAGTTCCAAAAAAATGATCGGACTGACGTCGGCCTTAAGTAATTTTGATGTTGAAATGGCTCATTCTTCCAACGAATTGATCGAATTCGCCAAAGAAATGTCCAACATCAGCGAATCGAATCTGGCGATCGTGGAAGAGATCAGCGCCAGCATGAGCGAAGTGAACGACACCGTCAGCAATACCTCCGGGATTATGAACAGCCTGCGGGAGTATTCCCGGGAGCTTGTCCAGAAAAATGACGAAAGCATCAGCAGGATTAATGAAATCAACGGGCTGAAAAACGATGTTTCCAAAGACGCTGCCTTGATGAGCGAGCAGATCAGGACCCTGGTGGAGATGGCCGTGAAGGTGAATGAGATTGTGGACGGGGTGGAAAACATCGCCAACCAGACCAACCTGCTGGCCTTGAACGCCGCGATCGAGGCGGCGCGGGCGGGGGAAGCGGGAAAGGGCTTTGCCGTTGTGGCGGACGAGGTCAGAAAGCTGGCCGACAACACCAAAACCAGCCTGGGCGATATGCGCTCCTTTGTCAATAACATTCAGGAGGCGGCGGTAAGCGGGCGGACGAGCATGGAAAATACCATGGATTCCACAGCCAGGATGCATTCCATGCTGGACCTGATCTCGGAAACCATTGTAGAAAATGTCGCGATGCTCAAGCACACCATTGGGGATGTGGAACAAATGACAGAATCACTGGACCATATCAAAGAATCGACCAATCAGATTAACCAGGCCATGGAAGCGTCCACCAAGGACGCCGAGAAGATTAATCAGATGACCGGGACGATTCAGGAGCAAGCGGGCCAAAGCACAAAGAACGCCGAAGACATTTCCAGGATTGACGACGAGCTGAGCGGAATCATAAGGGAGATGGTCACTTCCCTAAACGGCGGCAAAAATGCCATTTCCAACGGGGAATTGCTGGAAAATATCTCAAAAGCCAAAGAGGCCCATTTCAACTGGATCAAAAACCTGAACAGGATCGTAGAGGAAATGACGGTCTACCCGCTCCAGACCAATGCCAAAAAATGCGCTTTCGGCCATTTTTACCACTCGATCGATGCTTCCGGCACGGTGTTGCAGGAAGCGTGGGAAGCGATCGATCAGGTGCACGACCGGCTGCATACAAACGGCAGCAGGGTCATCGAGGCGGTCAGGGAGAATAAGCCGGAATCGGCAAAGAGCCTGTTTATTCAAACGGAAGCGCTCTCCAAAGAGATTTTTGCCAAGTTGAATCAAGTGATGTCCATTATCGAAAACAGTGAGGCAAACGGGGTGCAAATTTTGCAGACGGCCTCCCGTTAGGGCCGGCGGCGATTTCCCGGCAAGAAAGCCGGCTGACGGAAAGATGAAACGGAAAAGGGGGCTCGCGCTTTGCCTTGAGGCAAGGCCGCGAGCCCCCTTTTCGTGTCGGCGCTGATCCGGGCCGGTCAGGAGGGCCTGGCTTCTTCCAGGACCAGCTTGAGGGTGATGGTCTGATTATTGCGCTTGACGGCAAAGCTCAGCTCATCGCCGACCTGGTGCCCTCCGAGCACCTTATTGAGGTCCGCGGAGCTTGTAATTTGAGCGCCGTCAGCGGAAACGAGACAGTCCCCGGCTTGGAAGCCGGCCGTTTGGGCATGAGAGCCGGCAGTGACGCTTTGGACATAAACTCCGGACTGCTGCAGCCTGTAGGCCATCGCCGTCTGGGCGTCCGCGACGTCCACCAGGGTCATCCCCAGTGTGACCCGGCCTTTGACATAGCCGTTGCTCATCAGCTGCTCAATCACGGTCTTGGCGTCATTGACCGGGATGGCAAACCCCAGGCCTTCCACACCCGACCCGGAGGATTTGGCCACCACGATGCCGATCAGCTCGCCGCTGCCGTTAAAAAGCCCGCCGCCGGAGTTGCCGGGATTGATGGCGGCGTTTGTTTGCAGGAGGTTCATGGTTTCGCCGTCCAGTTCGATTTCCCGGTCGAGCGCACTGATGATCCCGTCGGTGACTGTGCCGCCCAATTCCCCCAAGGGATTGCCGATTGCCACGGCTGTTTCGCCGACCAGGAGCTTGTCCGAATCCCCGAATACGGCGGGCTGCAGGCCGGAAGCGTCAATTTTGAGCAGGGCAAGGTCCGATTGGGAGTCGCTTCCGATCAAGGCGGCGGAGTAGGTTGTTTCATTTCTCAGGCGGACCGTGATTTTTTCCGCATTCTCAATCACATGATTGTTGGTGACAAGATAGCCGTCCTGGGTGATCACCACGCCGCTTCCGGCACCCTCAGAGACATATTGTCCCCGTCTGGCGTTGTTTTGCACGGTTTCCGTGGCAATCTCCACCACGGAGTCGGCGGCAAGACCGGCAATATCGGCCACGGACAGGGAGCTGCCGCCGCTTGCCGCGGCGCCGGTTTCCGCCGACTGGTACATGACCGCCACACCGTGGCCGCTGCCCGAGGACTGAAAAGTATCGGCCAGCAGGCCGCCGGCGTAGCCCAGGACAGAGGAGGCCGCCAGGGCTGTCCCGAGGAGGATGGCCGCCGTCTTTTTCGTAAGAAAGCTTTTATCTTTTGCCGGGGCAGGATTAGGGTACTGTTCGTTGTTTTCCACGAGAGGAAACCTCCTTTCATTGACTGGATATCCGATCAATTGTGCGGAAAAATGGGTTAGTCCATCCGCAGGGCGTCGATGGGATTGAGGCGGGAAGCCCTGTAAGCCGGGAATATTCCAAAGACCAGACCGATTGCCGCGGCGAAGCCGAAGGCCAAGGCCGCCACTTTGGCCGAATAAGCGAAGGTATAGCCCAGCAGCTCGGCGGCGCTCCCGATGCCCAGGCCGGCGATGATCCCGGCGATACCGCCTAACAGACACAGGACCAGCGCTTCAGTCAGAAACTGGGTTAAGATATTGCTCCGGCGGGCGCCCAGGGATTTGCGGATTCCGATTTCTCTGGTGCGCTCCGTAACGGAGACCAGCATGACATTCATGACGCCGATACCGCCGACAAGCAGGGATATGCCGGCAATTCCCGCCAGGAGCAGGACGAGGGTATCCTGGATGGTGCTCATGGTTTCCAGCATGGATTGCTGGGTGGTTACACTGATTTCATCACCGGAAACATTCAGTGCCGATCTTAAGAAATTCTCCGCGGTGATCTGGACGGCATTGACCGAATCTTCGTTTTCCGCCCGGAGATAAAGGGATTTGATGTCGGAGCCGCCCGCGGCGGCAGTAAGGGGGATCAGGACCGTGCTGTCGGCGTCGGTTCCCATGGAGGAGCCCTGTTCGGCCAGTGTTCCCACTACCGTATAATTATCCCCGGCGATTTTGACGGTTTCTCCCACGGGGTCCTTCCCGGCAAATAAGTCCGCGCTGACATCGGAGCCGATAAGGCAAACCTTGCTTTTCTGATTGAGGTCGATAAAGGAAAGCTCCCGGCCCGCGGAGAGGTCATAATTGCGGATGGACAGGTAATGTTCATCCACTCCCAGCACAGAGGTCATGCCGGCGGTGGAGCTTCCCTGGGAAACGGTTGCGCTGACACTGGTATAGGGAGCGGTCTCCGCCACTCCGTCCAGCTTGGATAAATTCTCCGCGTCCTCCGGTTTTAAGCCGTTGTCGGCCTCGATGGATACGGTCAGGGTATCTGTGCCGAGGGAGGAAACCTGGTCGGTGATACTCTGGGAGCTGCCTGTTCCGATGCCGACCAGGACAATAACGGAGGAAATCCCGATGATTAACCCCAGCATGGTCAGGGAAGAGCGCAGGGTATTGCTGAGAATATTTTTTAAGGCCAGTTTGACGGTTTGCATCAATTTCATGCCGTACTCACCTCAGTTCCGGAAAAATCCGCCCGTCAACGATATTGACCGCACGGTCGGCCTGGCGGGAGATCTGTGTGTCGTGTGTAATCAGGATGATGGTCTGGCCGAGATCGTTGAGCTCCCGCAGGATCTCCATGATTTCCCGGCCTGTTTTCTGATCGAGAGCCCCGGTGGGCTCGTCGGCGAGGATGATCTGGGGCCGGCAGGCCAGAGCGCGGGCAATGGCGATCCGCTGCTGCTGTCCCCCGGAAAGCTCCTTGGGTGTGTGCTTTTCTCTGTCCTTTAAACCAACCCTCTCCAGATAGTAAGAGGCCAGCTCTTTGGATTCCCTGGCCGAAGCCCCTTTGTACATCAGGGGGACTTCGACATTTTCCAAAGCGTTGAGCTTGGACAGGAGATTAAAATTCTGAAAAATAAAACCGATCTTGTGGTTTCTGATTTGGGCCAGTTCGTTGTCGGTGGAATGGTTGATATCGATACCGTCGAGAAAATACTGGCCGCTGTCCGGCATGTCCAGGCAGCCGAGGATATTCATGAGGGTAGACTTTCCCGAGCCGGAGGGGCCCAGGATGGCCACGAATTCACCGGCGGCGGCCTGGAAGCTGATATCGTCCAAAGCCTTCACTTCGCTGTCGCCCATGAGATAGGATTTTGATAAATGTGTGAGATCAATCATGATTTACGCTCCTTTAGTCAGCGTTTTGCCGGCTGCTGCCATTCGGGCTCTGGTCCGGCATATTGCCGCCCGGTCCTTGCATGGCCCCGCCCTGCATGCCGCCCATACCGCCGCCGAAGCCGCCCGACCGGCCGGAATTTTCCGCAGAGCCGGTTTGAACGGTGTACTGGATGATGTCACCGGCGGAAAGACCGCTTGTAATTTGCACATAGGCATCGTTAGCCAGGCCGAGCTCGACGGAAACAGGAGAGGCCGCACCGTCCTTAACGACCGTGACCACAGCATTGTCCCCGCTGCCGCTGACCGCTTCAATCGGAACCGCGACAGCGTCGCTGACACTGGCGACGACGATTTCCACATCGGCGGACATCCCGATCTTGATTTCGGCGGTTTCATCCAGAGTCAGGGTAACGGTAAAGGTTGAGCTTCCGTTGCTGTAGGTGCCGGTTTCGCTGATGGCCGACACTTTCCCGCTGTGCTTGGCGTCGGGCAGGGCATTGACGGTGATCTCCGCTTCCTGGCCGACGTTCAGATTCTGGAGGTCGCTTTCATCGACAGAGAGCTGGGTGACAAGCTTTTCCGTACTCTGGACGGAGATGGTATTAGCGGCGGCACTATCCGCTGTTTTGGAGGCGCTGCCGCTGTCCGTAAGATTCACGGTGCCGGCCACGCCTTTGCAGGGGGAAACCAGCTCCGTGCCGTCGGTGTAGGACAGCAGGGCCTGACCCTCTTCTACCGCTTGTCCTTCCGTGACCAGGACCTCATCGACCGTTTTGTCTTGGTCCGCGGTCAGTGTTTCCTCGTCCCCGCTTAAGATCTGGCCGGAGCCGGAAACGACTTTGCGAATATCCTGGGTGCCTACCGTGGCGGTCCTGGTTTCACTTGCGGTCAGATTTTGCCCGTCCCTGTTCTGGGCCTTGACATAGTACGGAATGACAATCGCAAAGGCCAGAACGGCTGCGGCAACACCTAAAGAAACCAACAGCTTAGTTTTCCTTTTCTTTTTTGGACTCATGAAAAAATTGCTCCTTTCATCCGCTGTTCGGCGGTATTGACAGGAACAATGATAAGCAGTCAACCTTAAATTAGCTTAAAACCAACCTTAAAAAAACCATAAAAAAGCCCGGTATATTTTGGTATTGGGGTTATTTCGGCAATCTGACGACCACGGTTGTCCCCTTGGGCTTGTTCGGCTCAAGGCGAATGCTGCCGTGATGCGCTTCCACGATCCAGCGGGCAATGGACAGGCCCAGGCCTGTGCCGTTCCGGTTCTGCCTGCGGGCCCGGTCTTCCCGGTAAAAACGGTCAAAGACCTTTTCTCTGGCTTCATCGCTCATGCCGATTCCGGTGTCGGCCACCTTCAGATAAACTTTATTCTCGCTGAATTCTGTCCGCACCGTCACACGGTCCCGGGGGCCGGTGTATTTCAGGGCATTGTCGAAGAGGATGTGCAGCAATTGGTGGATTCTGCTTTTATCGGCGCAGAGATTTGCCGGGCAGTTCAGCTCGAGCTGAAACTGCTTTTCCTGGTTTGCCGCCAGCTCAAGATAGGGCTCGCTGACAGTTCTGACCAGCAGGTCAAGGGAAAAAAGCTCCTTGCTTAACTCCGTGATCGTACCGCCGGAGCGGGTGATGGTCAGCATATCGGCGACCATCTTGGACAGCCGTCCGGTTTCATTCAGGACCAGGGCCAGGGTATCGGCATGCTGAATAATTTTGTGCTCAGGCGTGGTCAGCAACAATTCCACGGAGTTCTGGACAATGCTCAAAGGAGTCCGAAGCTCATGGGAGACGTTTTCCACGAATTCAACCTGCTTTTTCCAGGCCGTTTTCACCGGCAGCATGGTTTTTTGGGACAGGATATAGCTGGCTAAGATGGACAGGGCCGAGAACAGGAGAATCGAGAGAACAATGAGCAGAGACATCTGCTGCAGCAGAGCGGTTTCCCCGTCGGCATTGATCACGAGCTGCAGGTAGGTCTGCCCGCTGTCCGCTGCCGGCAGCGCAATCATCAGGCTGCGGAAAACATACTGGTCTTTGATTCTCACTGTTGTGATGCTGTTCAGGCTGTTCGGATCAAAAGGGAGGTACTGCAGGTATTGTTCGTAATAGGCGCTGTTGACACTGCCGAAATGGGTGATCGTCCCCGCAGCGTTTCTCATCAGGGGAATCACTCTCGGGTTTCTTAGATCGGCGAAACGGCTGGGCTCAAAACTGTCCCCGGCCTCCGGCTGCCGCTCGAAATCGCGGTCCCCGGCAGCCCAGCTTTCCATCAGCTTGCGGGAGACTGTCAGCTCACTGTCCAGCTTGGCATACAGAGTACTGCGGGCCTGATTGAAAACGATCAGGCCAAAGGCGGTAAAAATCAGGAGAAAGGCGATCAGATTGTAGCGCATATTGATCAGCTGCTGTCTGCGGATAATCCGGTCTTCATTCATCGCCGCCACCATTGCCGGTTATCATGTAACCGACGCCCCGGACTGTTTTCAGATATTTGTCATAGCCTTTTTTCTGCAGCGCTTTCCGGATGTTGCTGGTATAGACATCGACAACGGTGATGGTGGTGTCGGAATCAAAACCCCAGATCCGGTCAAAGATTTGTTTCTTGGTCACGATGCTGTTGTGATTGCGGATCAGAAACTCCAGGATGTCAAACTGCCGGCCGGCCAGGGTCAATTCCTCGTCACGGATTTTCACGGTCCGGTTGCTGAGGTTTAAGGTCAGGTCTCTGAAATTGAGGATATTTTCTTTTAAGGCTCCTCCCGAGCGCCGGATCAGGGATTCCAGGCGGGCCAGAAGCTCCTGGCGGTAGAAGGGCTTGACCAGATAATCATCCGCGCCGAGCTTGAAGCCTTTGACCTTATCATCAATATTGTCTTTGGCTGTAAGGAGGAGAACCGGGGTCGATACGCCCTTTTCCCTCAAGGCGGACAGCACCTGGTAGCCGTTCATTTTCGGCATCATGATATCCAGAACGATGACATCATAGATTTCCTGTTCCGCCAGATAGAGGCCTTCTTCCCCGTCAAAGGCCTGCTCGTAAACAAACAGGCCGCCCAGGCTCCGGCAAATGGTAGCGGACAGGACCGGATCATCTTCAATAACAAGTACACGCATCGCTTGCTTCTCCTCCGGCGGACATCAGAAAGGATTTGAAAAGATTGTTATAGTATAACGCGAAGATCAGGCATTTATTCCGGGCGGAGCGGGCGATTCCGGGAGAGGCGGCGGTCGGCCGCAGAACAGGAAACCGGGAAATGCTGAATCGTGATGGATAAAACAGTCTATTGCGCTATAATAGGACTAGGCAGGGGTGCCTGGGCAAAAGGAATAATCCCATGGACAAAGTCATCCCGCAGCCGGCGGATTGAAGAAATCAAAATAACGGAGGGTGGAAAAATGCCACAGCATTTGATGAAAAACATAGACTTTTCCAAGGTTCTGGAGATGGAGGGTCTGGTTCAGTATCAGGAAGGCCAGGTAGTGAGCAGAACTCTCGCTCAGGGTAAGCCGGTGAGCATCACCTTATTTGCTTTCGCGGAGGGGGAAGAGATCAGCTCCCATTCCTCAGGCGGTGATGCGCTGGTCTATCTGCTCGACGGAGAGGCCGAGATCACAATCGGGGAAGAAAGATATCAGATGAAAAAAGGACAGACAATCGTCATGCCTGCCGGTATCCCCCATGCCTTACAAGCGGTGAAACCGTTTAAAATGCTGCTGATCGTTATCTTCAGCCTCTGATCCGCAAGGGGATTAAACAGGGGATAGGTTAGAGAGGAATAGAAAGGTGGAGGAAGATGAAATTTATCTGCTATCCGAAATGCACGACATGCCAAAAGGCGCGGAAGTGGCTTGATGAACAGGGCATTGCCTATGAGGCCCGGGACATCAAGACCGATAACCCTTCGTTTGAGGAGCTGAAAGCCTGGTTTGCCGCCAGCGGACTCCCTCTGCGGAAGTTTTTCAATACGAGCGGCTTGCTGTACAAATCCCTGAAGCTAAAAGAAAAGCTGCCCTCCATGAGTGAGGAGGAACAGCTGAAGCTGCTGGCGACAGACGGAATGCTGGTGAAGCGTCCGCTCCTGATCAGTGACGGCTTGGTATTGGCAGGGTTCAAAGAAAACGAATGGCGGCATGCTATTCATTCCGGATGACCGCCGCCTTCTTTTTGAACGATAAAACTATCGATATGATCCCTGGCGCACGATTAATTGATTGATCATATAACGAAAGGTCTCTCCAACCGGAGAGGGCCTTTCTTCAGTTAGGCCCCCTTTCGCCAGGGGGCCAAAAACGGTTCAGGCGGTATGTTTTTTTCTTTTTTATTGAAATCACTTTTTATGTAAAATATAATAGGATTAGCGCTAGGACCAAAGTAATAAAGATGGATGGGACCAACAGCCCAGAAACAGAGAAGAGTTGACAGTAAACTGTGATAAGGTTTTTGTGGATAAGGTTTTCCTGCTGATGATCATTGATTTGGTCATGAAAGATTGATCGGAGATGAAAAACAACATTGATGGATAGAAAGATGACCAATGAAAAAAGAAAAAGTGAACGAATGGAGTATTGTGCCGCAATTCAGTGTTCAAAGGTAATTTCTGAGGGTAAAGTAAAGAGTTTTGATCCTCCTGTGGAAATGAAGGTAAAAAATATTGCTCCCGAAGGATTATGCATCAGCGCATTGGAGTCATTTGAAGTGGGTTCGCTGCTGAAGTTTGATATGATGCTGAAGGATGTCTGGTATAAAGAGATTACGGCCACAATTATCTGGACCATAAAAAATAAGAATACATATGATTACGGACTGCATATGCAATATGTGACCGGGCGGTTTGGCGTCCAGATCATAGAGATGGGGCGGCAGGTCTTCAAAAAGGTCTGACTGGGGAAACCCTCGCCGGTTATCCATTCCGGCTGAAAACAGAGAGAAGAACGTTCAAGGAAAGTGCGGCGCATCAGGGGTCTTGAAGATGCGGTAAAATTCCTGTTGATCTCTGCTTGACAGCATCAGCCGGCAAGGATTATAATAACGGCAAACCTCCTGATTCCCGAAAACCGATAGGAATTGAAATGATTGTCTGACTGGGAGACTAGAGGCCATGAGAATATGTTCATGGCCTTTTCGACTGCCCGGGGCAGAACTAACGTATTGGCTTTTTTCATCATATTATAGGGAAAATGATCGGATCAGATGAAGAGGAGGATGACTGATGAATGAAATCCCTGTCCCTTATCTTAGGGCCAATCAGACCGGAATGGTTATTTTGGTTATCCTTGCGGCTATTGTGGGCCAGCCTTGGATCATTGCGGTTCTATGGCTCATTGAAGCTGCCGGGTTAGTATTCGGGGTCAAAGGAAACTTGTTTATCCGAACGGCAAAACCTTTTTTGCAAAAAAAGATTGCTCAGGCAGAAACGGAAGCCAGAGAGCTGACCCGTTTTAACAATACGTTAGCGGTACTCTTTCTGAGCATTTCCCTGGTGTTTTTTGTCCTTGGATGGCCTTTGGCCGGCTATATCACGGCCGGTTTGCTGGCTGGAGTTGCGCTGATCGCGATCAGTGGTTATTGTCTCGGTTGTTTTTTGTATTTTCAGGTGAAACAGTTCCGGAGAAAATTCACGAAGACAAAATCAAGTTGAAAGGATCAGGGGAGCAGCCGCGATGATCATGACCTATGAAATAGAAGACAATTTATATGTCAATCTGACCAACCGCTGTCCCAATGCCTGCCGCTTTTGCATCCGGAATAAACCGGAAGCTTTCGCGCATGATCTCTGGCTGGATCAAGAGCCCAGCGCCGGGGAGGTCATCCGGGAGATTTTAGCCAGGGAGTTAAGCCAATATCGCCAGCTGGTGTTCTGCGGCTTCGGCGAGCCCCTGGAAAGGCTTGAGGAAGTGCTGGAGATCGTCAGAAGGGTGAAGGAAAAAAACAAAATCTATGTCAGGATCAACACGAACGGGCTGGCTGGCAAAATCCACCGCAGGGATGTCACTCCCCAATTCGAGACGCTGATCGACGGTCTTTCCATCAGCCTCAATGCGGGGAATGCCGAAGAGTATGATGCTGTCTGTCACAGCGTATTTGGGTTGGAGGCCTTCCCGGCAATTCTCGATTTCGCGGCCAAAAGCAAAGCCTATGTGCAGGATGTGCAATTCTCAGTTGTTGATTGCCTGCCGCCGGACCGGCTGGCAGCCTGCCGGAAAATAGCGGCGGAGCTCGATATCCCCTTGAAGGTGCGCAGGGAAGTGAAAGCCTGAAAATAAACGCTTGACCGCTGAAAATCAAATATTGTATGATGTTATCCGTCAGATCATCTGCAGGAATAATATTCTTTGAATTGAAGACAGTGATTGCCCAGAAAACTGGAGGTCATACCATGGTATGGCCTCTTTTTGTATGATTTGGGGCCTGCAGCCGGATGATTCCGTACCTGCAGGATGAAACGGGGGGGAAATGATGACGGTTAATTTAAAAGAACCGGCGGTAGAATTGAGAGAACTGAGGTTGAAGACAATTACCGGTTATGAGGGGGATGCTGTCGATTTAAACAGCAGGGACGATTTTCGCAATCGGGAACGTTCTTTTACGCAGTGCGGTTCCTGCGGGGCGGACCAGGTGATGAACCTGCTGACCCAGATTCAGGACGCGGCGGTGGTCGAGCATGGGCCGGCAGGCTGCGCCGGTGATATTTCTTTCCGCAATGGGACGTTCCGGACGGGAAATAAGCGCATGGGCTATGCCGTGCATAATGTGAAATACATCAATACCAATCTGGATGAAAACGATACCATATTCGGGGGGGAGGCCAAGCTGGTCAGGGCCGTCCGGGAGGCTTACCGGAGATTTCAGCCCAGGGCGATTTTTGTCACCACCACCTGCGCCTCGGCCATTATCGGCGATGATGTTCCGGGCATCTGCGATGATTTGGAAGAGGAATTGGGAATCCCGGTGGTGGCCACCTTATGTGAAGGCTTCCGGACCAATATTTGGGCCACGGGTTTCGACTCGGCCAATCACAGTATTTTACGCAAGATTGTCAAACCGGCCCGCCAAAAACAAGCGGATTTGATCAATGTGATCAGTTTCCAGCACCGCTTTGTCTATGAAAGTGTTTTCCGGCAGATGGGGCTGCGTCCCAATCACATTGTGCCGCTTTCCACGATCGAACAGCTGGAGCGCATCTCGGAAGCGGCGGCCACAGTCCAGTATTGCCAGACGTTGGGCACTTATCTGGCCGCCGGGCTGGAGCAGCACTTCGGAGTCCCGGAGGTGAAAGCGGCCGCTCCCTTTGGCCTGCGGGCCTCAGATGAACTTCTGCGGGAGATCGGCCGGATCTTTCATAAGGAAGCGGAGGCGGAACAGGTCATCCGCTCGGAACGGGAAAAAATTGCCGAAGACCTGGCCTATCTGCGGGGCCGCCTGAGCGGCAAGACTGCGTTTATCGCCGCGGGGGGACCCCTGGCTTACAGTATTCTGGCCCTGGTGAAGGATTTGGGGATGGAGGTCGTGGGCACCTGTGTCTGGCACCATGATCAGGTTTATGATAACAGGCATGAAAAGCTCAATTTTTTAAACTTTGCGACGGAGCATTATGGGAACTTTCCGGTGGGCGTCTGCAATAAGCAAGCGTTTGAGGTCATCAATGCCATTAATAAGCATCAGCCGGATATTGCCATTTCCAGGCATATGTCGACGGTTTGGGCGGCGAAGCTGGGCATTCCGTCCATTTTTGCCGGCAATGAACCGACCGAAATGCTGTATGACGGCTTGGTCCGCTTTGGCCAGACCATTCATGACGCCATTTTCAATCCGGCTTTCATCAACAATATCGCCCGCCACAGCAAGCTGCCCTATACGGACTGGTGGCTGGAGCAAAATACCTATTCTTTCTTAAAAGGGTGCGAAAACAATGAGTGATGTTGAAATTATCCAGGAACCGCGCCATACCTGCGCTCTGGGAGGGCTGCAGACCGTAGTGGCCATTGAACGGGCCATTCCCATCTTGCATGCCGGACCGGGCTGCGGCTCCAAGCTGCACCGGGGCATGGCCCTGGCGGGGGGTTACCAGGGAGCCGGTTACGCGGGGGCGGATGCGACCCCGTGTACGAATATGATCGAGAAGGATGTGGTTTTCGGGGGGACCGAAAAACTGCGGGACCTGATTGAGGGGACCCTGAAAATCATGGACGGGGACTTTTTTGTGGTTTTAACCGGCTGCACCGCCGATATTATCGGCGATGATGTCGGCAGTGTGGTGGCCGATTTCCAGGCCCGGGGGATACCCATCGTCCATGCTGAAACGGCCGGTTTCAAAGGGGATTCCTACAAAGGGCATGAGCTGGTGCTGGAGGCCATTATCAGGCAGTACCTGCAGCCGGCCGCCCACAAGGAAAAGGGGCTGGTCAATATTTTGGCCAGTGTGCCCCGGCATGATCCTTTTTGGGAAGGAGATCTCCATGAGGTGAAAGAACTGCTGGCGGGCATCGGCTTAAAGGCCAATATCTTGTTTGGTTTTGACAGCGGGGGCCGGAAAGCTTTGGAGGCGATCCCCTCCGCGGAGTTTAACCTGGTGCTTTCTCCCTACCAGGGCTTGAAAACCGCCCAACTGCTGCAGGAGAAATTTGACACCCCTTACCTGCATTATCCGGTTTTGCCGGTGGGCGGGGCGGAAACCTCCAAGTTTCTGCGGACGGTGGCGGAATTTGCCGGAACCTGGTCCCAAGCCGCCGCTGACGCTGTCGCTTACAGGGAACGGGAATTTTATCATTATCTGGTGCGTTCCGCGGACCTGCTGACCGAATTCCAGCTCCAGATGCCCAGACGGTTTATCAATATTAATGATGCTTCCTACGCCCTGGCGTTCAGCAAGTTTTTGGTCAATGAGCTGGGATATTTCCCGATCCGGCAATTCATTACCGAGAACGTTCCGGAGGAATACCGGCAGCCGGTGGCGGGTTATTTTCAGGAACTGGGTCCCGGCATTTCCACGGAGGTGACCTTTGCCCAGGACGGAGGGGTGATCAGTGAGGTCATCAATTCCACCAGAATACGGGGAACGCCCCTGGTTCTGGGCAGCTCCTGGGAGATCGACCTGGTCGGCAGCATCAAAGGACTGCAGCTGAGTGTGGCCCTGCCGGTCATTGACCGCCTGATTCTGCATCGCAGCTATGTGGGATACCGGGGCGGCCTGAATCTGGTCGAGGATATTTACAGTAAACTGCTGGCCCTCAATCGCGGTTAGCCGGGAGGGGGGCTGTGGGGCGGTCTGCCCTATATTTGAGGAAAGAAGGAATGAGAATGGCGATTAATTTAAACGTAAGCGCCGTAGGTACGCGGGAAGAACGGCTGGGCTCGGTCGTGGGATATGTGGGGGACATCAAGGATCTGGCCCGCCAGAGCAGGTGCGGGACCTTAAAGGACCAGGAGCGCTGCTTCAGTCAGTCCAGCACCTGTGACAATGGCTGTGCGGTGCACTATCTGGCCCACATCCGCGATGTGGCCGTGATTATCCATGCCCCTTCAGGCTGCGCGGCGCTCGCGTCAGCCTCGGTCACCATGCACACCCAGCTGGCCGACAAACGGGGCCTGGAGTATCATTCAGTGATTTTGGGAACGGACATGAATGAATCGGATACGGTTTTCGGCGCTGTGGACGGCCTGCGGGATATTGTGGTGCAGACCTATGAACGGTATAAGCCCTCCGCTGTTTTTGTCGCCACTTCCTGCGTATCCGGAATCATCGGCGAGGATGTTGATTCTGTCGTGGAGGAGCTGGACCGGGAGCTGCCGGTACCGGTTGTGGCCATGCATTGCGAGGGCTTTAAATCCAAGGTGTGGGCGACCGGTTTTGACGCCGCGGATCATGCGATTCTAAGAGGGATTGTCAAGCCGCCCCGGGAAAAAAGAAATGTCATCAATTTTAAAAACTTCAATGAACTGGCCCGCCGGGAAATCACCGAGATGTTCGCCAATTTCGGGGTAACTCCGTTTTTCCTCTATTCCAATACCACAGTGGAGGAGCTTTCCCATATTTCAGAAGCCCTGGCCACGGTCTCCATCTGCGGGACCCTCAGTTCTTATCTGGGCAACGCGCTGGAGCAGGAATACGGGGTTCCTTATATTAAAACCATCAATCCTCTGGGCGTGGCCGGTTTTGAGATCTGGCTGCGGGAAATCGGGCGGGTGATCGGCAAGGAAAATGAGGTGGAAGCGTATATTCAGGAGCAGCGCCAAATTTACCTCCCCCAGCTGGAAGAGGTGAAAAAGAAGCTCAAAGGATTGCGGGTCGTGCTGGGCATGGGCTCCAGCTTCGCCTTTCAAGTGGCCCGGGTGATCCAGGAGCTGGACATGGAAGTGGCTTATATCGCCTCCTGGCATTATGATTCCCGCTACGACGACGGGGAAGCGCCGCCCCATGTGCAATACCTGGCGGAGCACACGCCTGATAATTTTAAAGTCAGTGTGGCCGACCAGCAGAATTTTGAGATTTTGAATATCCTGAATACCTATAAGCCGGACCTTTATCTGGCCAGACACGGGGGAACCACGGTTTGGGCCATCAAACAGGGAACGCCCTCGATTTTTATGGCGGATGAGTACATGACGTACGGCTACAAAGGCACTCTGGATTTTGCCTATAAAATTTTAGCGGCCATTACCAACCGCAGTTTTGAGAAAAACCTGTCCTCCCGGATCGAGCTGCCCTACACCAGCTGGTGGTATGAGCAGGACAGCAGCTTGCTATACAAGAAAGAAGAGGTGGAAGCCAATGCCCAGGATACTTGATCAAACTCGCTATAAATGCGCTTTATCCGCCATTCAGACAGTCCAAGCCATCTCCGGGGCCCTGCCGATCCTGCATTCCGGTCCGGGCTGCTCGGACCGCTTATCGAGCGGGGCCGGAACGTCCGGGCATTTTGCCCCGCGGATTTTTCCCTGTACCAATATCAGCGAAAAAGAAGTCATTTTCGGCGGAGAGGAAAGGCTGCGGGAAACCATTGCCAATGCTCTTAAGGTAATCAATGCCGAGCTTTTTGTGGTGCTGACGGGCTGTTCGGCTGAAATTGTGGGAGATGACGTGGAGGAAGTGGTCCGTTCGTTCAGAGATGCCGAAAAACCGGTGCTTTACGCCTCCACGGCCGGCTTTAAGGGCAATAATTATCTGGGCTATGAGTGGGTCCTGGAAGCGATCATCAGTCAATATTTACAAGACGGTTCTGCCTATCCCCAAGAACCGGGTCTGGTCAATATTTTCGCCAGTATTCCCCTGCACGACCCGTTCTGGCACGGCAACCTGGAGGTTCTGGCCCAGCTTTTGTCCGAACTGGGTCTGCAGCCCAACATCATTTTCGGCTATGACAACGGCATGAAGAATATCGACAAAATTCCCTCCGCCCAGTTCAATCTTCTGGTATCTCCCTGGCAGGGACTGGACAGCGTCAAGCTCTTGGAGCAAAAGTACGGCACTCCCTATTTCCATTATCCCAATCTCCCCGTGGGCGCTTTTGAAACCAGCAAATTTTTAAGGGCGGTCAGTGATTTTGCCGGACTGGACCGCGAAAAAACCGAGGCTGTCGTGAAAGAAAAGGAACGTAAATATTACTACTTTATCGAGCGGTTTGCCGATCTCTTTCTGGAGAACAGAATCATGGCCCAAAGGTTCGTGATTGTCTCCGACGCCCAGTATACTCTGGCGCTGACCAAATTTCTGGTCAATGACCTGGGGCTTTTTCCGGAGAAGCAATATATTATGGATGATACGCCGGAAAAATACCGCCAGGCTATCGCGGGATATTTCCGGGATCTGAATTTTGGCATTGAGACCGAGGTTTCCTTTGAGACCGACGGCTATAAGGTCCACGAGGAAATCGAGGCTACGGATTACCACGGCTATCCCCTGATCGTGGGCAGCGCCTGGGAAAAAAAGCTGGCCCGCAAAACCTCGGCCCACTATTTGTCGGTTTCCTGGCCGCTCACGGAAAGACTGATCATCAACAGTTCTTATGCCGGCTATGAGGGAGGCCTGAAATTCCTGGAGGATATTTATTCGGTGGTGCTGACGCGCTTCAATTAAAAGGCTTTCCTCAGCCAGAGGGCGGACGGGATAACCAGGACTCTTGTTTGCAGATGAAAGAAGAGTGGGCAAAAGATGAACACCCCGAAAGAATATTGGAATAATGAATACCGAAAGCAGCGGATAGAGAAACCCGTCTATGATCTTTGGCTGGCTAAATATAAAGACATATTGGGGAAAGCGAAAGATACCCACATCATTGATCTGGGCTGTGGGCAGGGGAATAACAGCCTGTATCTGACTGAAAGAGGTTATAAGGTCCTGGCTTGTGATATCTCTGAAATTGCCATAGAACGCTTAAAAAAGCAGATATCCGGGGCAGAAACCAGGGTTTTTGACATGCTCGACGGACTTCCCTTTGAGACGAATAGGGCAGAAATTGTCATTGCCGACTTATGCCTGCACTATTTTGCCTGGACGGAGACTCTCGGTATCGTTCAGGAAATAAAGAGGATTCTGGTTGACGGAGGCAATCTGCTCCTGCGGGTTAATTCCACTCATACTAATTAGCGTATAATATATGGAAATATTTAGGTATATATGGTATAATATTAAACAAGGAAGGTGCTGATATTATGCCAAAATACCAGTTTAGCGAAGCCCAAAAAGAAGAAATATTAGAAGCGTCAAAGAAGAGCAAAAATACTTTCGAATACAAAAGACTTCAATGCTTAGTATTAAGATTTGAGAAAAATATGAAGTTACATGAAATCAGTGAAATCGTAGGTTATAACTATAAAGCCGTAGGAAATATCATATCAAAATATTTTGTAGAAGGCCTTAACGGTATACTTGGAGAAAAAAGAAAAGGCGGTAATAAAAGATACTTGAGTGTAGAAGAAGAGAACTCATTATTAGAACCATATTTGAAGAAAGCAGAACAAGGGAAAATGCTGATTGTGGCTGAAATAAATGAGGCCTATGAAAAAAAGATCGGACATAGTGTTCTTGCCGCAACAGTGTATAGGATGCTTTCCAGACATAACTGGAGAAAAATAGTTCCAAGAAGTAAACATCCGAAATCCAAACCAGAAGAGCAAGAGGCTTACAAAAAAAATCACGGACAAAATAAGTGAACTGGTAAATTTTAGCACAAAAAACTGCGTCTGATGTTTCAAGATGAAGGACGTTTTGGGCGTATCAATAAACCTAAACTATGCTGGTGGCCTAAGGGGATTTGCCCGAGAGTCCCTTGCCAAGTAGTAAGAGAATATACATACGCCTACGCCGCAGTCTCACCACAAGACGGGAAGATGGTTTCATTGGTGTTACCGTATGCCAATACTGATTGTATGAATGTGTTTTTAAAAGAAGTATCCGACCGGTTTCCTGAAGATCATATTGTTATGGTCATGGACTGTGCTGCATGGCAGAGATCTAAAACTTTAAAAATTCCAGAAAACATGGAAATCTATCCGCTTCTGCCTTATAGCCCTGAGCTGAATCCTGTTGAAAATATTTGGGATGAGGTTAGAGAGAAAGGCTTTTTCAACGAGATATTCAAGTGCATGAAAGATGTTGAAACTAGACTCTGTGACATTTTGCATGATCTAGAAACTGATGATAAGAGAGTTAAAGGCATAATGGGTTGGAAATGGATACTTTCCATGTTTTAAATGCAAATTAGTATTAGTTCCGAGGAAGCTGTATTGTATGAGGATGCCATCCTTACCGCCATTACTAATGATAACCCCCGTCTTTTTGAAAACGACCGGGGCCTTGCTGAAAACATTGAGAACAAAGTTCTCAATAAAAAGGTATATAGCCTTTACCCTTCAGTGGAGGTCAGTGATGGCCAGCTGTGGGGTGTATGACTGCCGGGTTATCGGAAGCTCTTTCAGCAGAAGAAACCGCGGAGCTTTTGGAATTTGTGGCCGGACAGAATAGTGACGGGTACGGTGCGGTGCTAGAACAGCGCCCAATTAAAACACCGGATAGCATAAATTATGTCAGCTTCTGGGATAGTGATAAAAATTACGCCCCTGAGACAGAACAGGAATTGAAAAAAGGTCCTCTATACTGGATACGGCGGTCCTAAGATGGGAGGGATATAAGTGAGTAAGTTATTTTCAGTAGTGGGATTGAAAACCGATACCGGTATTGGCGAGGTAGGATTTATGGGCGGCATCCCAGAAGCTGAGGAGATTCAAGATTCGAGACTCAACAAAGAGCTTGTCGAGGACTGCGGTGGCTCCGATTACATTACAGTCAACTTAAAATCCTACCTCTACGGGGAGGGAGAACCCGAAAAGATCTCTGTCGCGGACCTGGATTGGATTAAGAACAATCCGGGATTTGTCAACAGCGAGAACGTCACATGCATCCAGAGTTCCCGCTATACCATCTTGCATGGATTAGGCGCGAATCAGGGACGGACAGGGATACCAAATCGTAGAGTGCTTCAATATTCAGGGGGAGGAACTGAGCTTCATTCCCGAAACCTTTTCCCTTACAGAATTGAACTTCCTGGCGCGGCGCATAAGCAAGATGAATGAACACGACCGAATTGCTTTCACAGGCTGCGCCGTCAGGGGCGAAGGAAAGCTGGGAATGCGCGACCTCATCAATCAGACCTACAATCTGGATGACGCTCATGTGAAATGGAAGTAGCACGGAACCCGGGAGGACCACTGCGGACTTCGGAATAGGAGTACGCCGAGTGTTATGAGAAACGGAGCGTAATATTACAACTAACCTGGAATTCAGTCACTGGAACGGGATATTCTTTGATGAGAAAATGACCAGCGCTATTATTGACAGGCTTATTCATCACAGTCATTTGCTTGTATTTACCGGCCCCAGTTACAGACCACCAGATCATCCATAAACTGTTAAATTTGGAAACTGGGGTGCTGCATATTTGAATTTCAGGAGTGCTACATTTTTTACTTGCCAAAAATAGTTAATAATATTACAATTAAAGCCCCTAAAAAGTTAAATGTAAAGAAAGGTCCGTATTGGTAGTAATACATATATGAAAAACTATATCAAGCATTTGATCGACATATATCATGATTTTAAAAAGGCCAATATTAATCCTGAAAGGGAAAAATGAAATATTCTTTAATCTATGATGCAATAAAAAGAGAGATAGGCTTTAAGTGGGATGAAACTTCTAATGAACGTCTTGAAAACTTATATACGTTCCTTCAAAAAAGGATTGATAATACTATATTAGGAAAAACTCGAAAAGCACGGGGTATGAGGAGCTACAGCACATATAAGGAATACATGATTGAAAAACAAGGAATAAACTTGGAATAACTTTTTGGAGGTAATTGGATCGATTTTGACGGATTTGGTCAAAATGTCTGTCTAACTTGGGACACCTAACACCGTCAATTAATGGACATTATGCGGTGGCAGTACCAACTTATTTTATTGCTCGCGTAATGGATATATAATTAGGACATGTAATATTTTCCTGTGAAGGATTATTGTTATGGACTATATGACTGCGAGAGAAGCATCCAAAAAAATGGGATATCATGCAGAGCAGAGTGTAAGTTTTATGCGCTCAAGGGAAGATCCTCAGCGCCGTTATATTCGGAAATGCTTGGGCCATACCAAAAGATGCTGTTAAGGCCAAGGATAGTAGATATAAGAAAGATGTTAATCTAAAGAACGGGTATTAACCGACGAGCAAGTAGGATATAGTCCGAATGGCGAACAATTGGGCGGGTTTACATAGGTTCTAAGAGCAATACTACGCAGTTTGTTCGATGGTAGTTTACCGTAAAATATGCACTAGGAGGGGGCAAAATGTATTCTGGCGAAACACTCAATTCAAGAATGAATAGTGTAAAAGCTGACTATAGAAACGCAATGAAGAGTTTTACCAACATGGTCAATCTATTCAAATCCGGGCTGGACTTTACCGAAATGGATAATCTACAAAATTTGCTTGCAACCTGTCGTCTCTGCCATGAATCGCTCTTTGGCGCATTTGAAACCATAATGAAAATCTTGGCAGGAAAATTGGAAGAGCAACCAGTAGGTAAAGGCTTCCCGACACTCATTAGTCTTTCCAGAGATCTGCACAGGATATCAACCGGTTCAAAACGGGGCTCAGTACCTGGTCTAGCAATTGACTATACAGCAATCCAAAAGATAGAGCTCGACAAAATTGTTTCAACAAAAGATGTGCGCAATGATTTGACTCATAAGGGAATTATCCGTGAAGCGCGACATTATGAGAGCCTGTTTGAAAACTTAAAGCGGCTTATTCGAATGGTTGACCCTGATTTCAATGATATAGTGCCGCCCGATGTTCGGGAGCTTGAGCAAGAGACATTTGGGCACTTTTTAAAGCATATCAAATTTGATGAAGTGTGGGCACCACCGGCTCATATCCTTATTATGGACTCCATTTGGACTATACCGGACGATCATGCAGCACTACTACTCTCTTTGCCTTGGGACGTAATCATAGATTTAGATGGCCGGGGCATTGGAAATTGGGAGTATGACGGCAATCGCAAGATAAGGTATAATATCGCTGCTTCGAGCCGTGTGCAAAAAATTATAGAAAGCGGCGGCAAAAAAACCATTCCTATATTTGCAATCAAACCAGATGAGAACAATTATTCCATGATTCAAAATGTCGAAAGAATTCCGTATTTAAACTATTCGGATGGAGATATATCGCTTAATAAAGATACAGAAAAAAGCCTTGATGCATTGACCACACAGCTGCGCAAGGCAAGAAGCAACCACATCAATATAGATAAAGCGCAAGAAAATCTCACCATGAAGCAGAGGAAAATAAACGTCATACGTAAGTTTTTAAAAGAATATCTCAGCAATTACGACTCTGCTGTCATTGTCAGTCTTGCGGAGGCGTTTAGTCAGGATAATAGCAGCCAACAAATCATCCATGAGATTTTTAAAAAAATAGATATAAACATACAGGTGATACTGGTGCAGGATGCACTTGATGCGAAGGTTCCTTTGCCCGATTGGATTGACGAAACCATGTGCATGACTTGGAATTGTGAGTTAAGTACGTTTTTTAGCGAGATTTATAAAAACAGAGATATGTTTTCCGGTTATAGGTCTACTGAAAATAAAAAGAAAAGCAAGGATAGTTATCGGTTTATCCTGCGGGACAAGGTGGAAAAGATGATCTCCCGAAACGGCATCATAAAAGAAGTGGAAGATTATTTTGAGCTATTGCATTTAGATGTCGGAATGGAGGCGTCCAGAGATGGAGAGGAATTATTTTACCGTGGGCATTTAGCGGAGTGGTCTGCACTAAATAATAAGTGCGACACGGATATCGCACCTGATACGCATAAGAAACTCGTTCAGCGGATCAGAAGCTCATTTACGACCAACCCGGAAGTAGAAAATACATTCTTTATTCTACATCAGCCGGGAGTCGGTGCTACGACACTAGGACGACGTATTGCATGGGATATCCATAAAGATTTTCCCGTAGCGATTTTGAAGCGTTTTGACAGTAAGTTGCTCAACAACCGTATCAGTTCGTTATATAGAGCGCTCGAAAATACACCGTTTCTGATTTTGGTCGATTCGGCTCACGGTGTGTCCGATGATGACATTGATGAATTTGTCAAGCTCATGAGACACCAAAACTTCCCAATTGCGGCACTTGTTGTTCAACGGAATCATAGCAGCCGAGTTGGAAAAAATGTGTATACCCTTCCAAAGCTGGATTCAGATGGCATTGATGCTATCAAAATAAGGTGTATGAAATGCGCTCTTGCCCTTTATGACACGCAGCAAGAGATGATTTCCCATGTCGATGAGCTTGATAGATATATTGAAAAATCGCATCAAACTCCCATGATAATCAATATGTATATCATGGACAAAAATTTCAAGACACCTGAGCAATATGTCCGTTCGTTTATTGACAAGAATACTTTACCTGAGAATATTGTAAAGATATTGACATATGTATCGCTTTATTCAAAATATACCGATCACGAACTCTCCATTAGGTTCATTAGTTCTATTTATCATGCGGATGGCGTGTCGCGAGAAAGCAAGGCGTTCCAAACCGTTATGCAGAATTACGACAAGCTGTTGTTGTTCAGACCCTCGGCTAAATCAGGCCCTCCGGAAAGCGTGCGGTGCATCCACCCATTGTTTGCCACAGAAATTTTGCGTTGGTTGAAAGGTGATTCTTGGGAATATAGCCTTGCTGAAATGAGCTGCGATTTTGTAGAATCGACGCTGGCAGTGCTGACCGACAAAACCACAACCGAAAGCTTATCATGGTTGTTTGCTCGTAAGAGTAGGAATTATTCTGAAGAAACTAGCGGCAATATGACAAATTTAGTTGAAGCTGTGATGAAGGTTACATTAAGGAGCTCAGGAATTGAACTATTGGAGAAGGTGGCAAGCCGTGTCGCGGGATACATTAGTGAGAACGAGACCCTCATAGATGAGGATGAAACCACCGATTACAGCCATATTCTTAACTTGAGTGCTAGACTTTGGGCTCAGTGCGCCCGGTATTACCGCAACAGCGATTGCTATGATGAGTCCATGATGGATAAATATACCGAATTATCCTTGATGACACTAGACAAGGATAATCCGGAGGCACAAAAGGGTTTTCAAGATTTGTATCATATGGCAGGTGTTTGTTGGAGTAAAAAACTCAAAAATCTTTTTGAGAACTCTCCGGATGACAATAGCGATGAAAATATCGCAAATATAAAAAGTATATTCGATACAACCATAGATTATTACGGAAAATGTGTTCAGCTGGGAAAATTGGATTATGCGTTGCCATCCATGATGTCCCTATATGCTTTGGTTCTAAAGTATGTTTTCAATATGCTTGGTTTTCTCAAGGATGACTATAAACCGGAGAAGCTGGACGACATCAAGTTCAGTTGGGTGCAACAGGATATCATCGAAGAAGCAAACCAATTGATTGATGACGCGGAGCAATATGAACTCAGCAAAGAAGCATCCGAATTGTTCAACACTTACGCTAATGATTTCCGCTACACCTATATGTTAAAGGACAACATCAGGATGCTGCAGGATCTCAACAACTATATTGACCGGCTAAGAATTAGCGCCCAAGAGCATCCGGTTTCGCTCCAGCAGGCATACGCCCAGAGGGTCTATTACATTTTAAACAAATACTATGACGAAAAAACCAAAACGTATAACTACCTGTCGCTATATGAAAACAAAATTGATTTAGATAAAGTGCGCAGTAGTATTGACAGTGCACTTGGGTATTATGGCAGGAAACAGAATTACCTTTATAAAATATGGTTTAAACTCGCTAAACTTGACGATACGCCATTTGCTAAAGCTAAACAAAAAGCACTAGATTGGGCTGCTTTGATCAACGGTCAGAAGAAATCGTCGCGATATAGCCGGGAGATCGGACCTTTTTACTATATGTATGTCATCTCTCTATTAAGCAAACAACCCGCAGCAAATGTGAAAAAAGACTGGGATTTGCTCCAAATGAACAATAGTATCAATGATACGAACAGAAACGAAGAGTGGATATTAGACTACTATACATCTGGAAAAACCGGAATGGGTTGCCTGGTAGACCGTGATTGGGCTCCACATGATGGGATTAGGGACAATGCTATGGTTAGCTGGGTAAAAGGAAGAATCGTACACATTTCGACAGATGAAATTGTGGGTGGGATTGATGTCGATAAAAGCATCGTAGATTTAAGCAAAAAGCAATATAAGAGTGAGGGACAGGTATTCTTCAAACCCCGTACCGCAGATAAGACAATCAATCAAAACGGCGACGAAGTCGAATTAAAATTTGGCTTTACATTAACGCGTCTGCGTGCTGTTGACAATACCATTCCAGACAAAAAACCACTTGCACGTGGAAGGAGCGAGAATGTTGTTCTTAAAACCACCGTGTATTTGCCAAATGACTGGGTGCAGTTTATTCCTGAATGGATTTTCAAGGCTGGGCAAAACCGGACTCCGCTGCTTTTGATTGGCAAGGTAGATGGGCAAAGGGCAGCCTTGCATATTGGTGATATACAGAAATATTCCAATTTGGAACTAAATTCATTTGGTAGCGCTCAAAACGTACTCATTCGCTTAAAAGAAACGAAATCCATCTATGCAACTGTTGAGAAAAAAGGAAAACGTGGACTCGAGTTGTCACTTTATGCGACAGGACAAAAGCTCAGCGAAGTCATAAAATGATTTTTTATTTATCATTGCAAATATTGGATGGGAAATATGATAAAGATTTGATAATAAAGATTGTACTTGACAATCATAGTGCGCATACTTCGAAAGAAACCATGAAATATTTGGCTAGCAGACCAGGAAGGTTTGAATTTGTATTCACCCCAAAACACGGATCATGGCTAAGCCTAATAGAAAGCTTCTTCGGAAAGTTAGCAAGGGTATGCCTGAAGGGCATCAGAGTAAAATCTAAAGAAGAACTCATCGATAGAATCTACCGATATCTGGATGAAGTTAATGAGGTTCCTGTCGTTTACCATTGGAAATATAAAATGGATGAAATTCAAATCTGATTTGCGCATGTCGGGATAGGAATTTCTGAGAGGGATGCGCATAACTGTACGCTTTATTGCACGTTTCTGATTTTTGGCCCCGACGGCACAATCCTTGCCAAGCACAGGAAATTAAAACCGACAGGTATGGAACGCTGTATCTGGGGAGACGGCAATGAGGGAGCGGCGGCAACCGTTGACACGGAGTTCGGAACCATCGGCGCTTTAATCTGCTGGGAAAACTATATGCCTCTGGCCCGTGCTGCGCTCTATCAAAAAGGGGTGACAATCTATTTGGCTCCCACAGCAGATAACCGGGAGGAATGGCAGTGTACCATGCGACATATCGCCGCAGAGGGAAGATGCTTTGTGATTGGCTGCAATCAGTTTGTGACGAAATCGATGTATCCGGACCAATTCCACTATCAGCAGGAACTTGATGTGGTGCCGGAAGAACTGTGCCCCGGGGGAAGCTGCATTGTCGATCCATTTGGAAAGTATCTTGTTGAGCCGGTATGGAATAAGGAAGAGATCTTATCTGCGGAGCTGGATATGAATCAGGTGCCTCTCAGCCGGATGGATTTTGACTCGACCGGGCATTATGCAAGGCCGGATGTTTTTGAACTTGTCATTCACCGGTGCTGAAAAAAGCGGCGGCTGTGATTCCGGTACCAGTACAATCTGAAACGGATCAGAAAACGAGGCATTCTTCGGAGACAGAGGAATGCCTCTTAGCGTGCTGCGGGGAAATCAGCGAGATGGTGAGACCGCTCAACAGATCCCGGCAGAAATCATTCGCAAATCAGATTGATCCGTCATGGCTTGACCGATCATGATTTTATCGCATATATCTGATAAAATAATAGTTTAGTCATATGCACATTCGGGAGTGCTCAGGCTCTCTCACCCATAAAAAAGCGGAATGGGATTCCACGAGGAAAAGGAGTCAAGAAAAGATGAACGGACAAAACCGAAAGGATGTCACCGTGGGCGCACGGGTGAAAATCGTGCTCAAAGCGGACCAGAGAACAGGAAAGCTCACTGAGGGGAGAGTGGCAAGGCTTCTGACCAAGAGCAGCGCTCATCCCCACGGCATCAAGGTGATGCTGGAGGATGGACAGGTTGGCCGGGTGAAGGAAATATTAGAGCCGTAAGGACAAATACAAGGGCAGGCGTGTGACTTTTCCGCACAGCCTGCCTTTATTGTTGCCGCAGCTTAATCATTATTCAATTTTAGCAGCACCGGTAATACCGGCCTTTGCCAGCAGCTATTCTTCCAGCTATGGATATTCATCTTCATGTCTTTTTTGAAACAGCAAGTCTCTTTATTCGTCCAATAAATAACGCAGCATCTTTTCAGGATTTTCCAGAAAGCGGCGGGTCAGCTGATAATGCTCGGTTTCCCGGTAGTCCACAGAAGAAATGGCGTCCTCTGACAGCTGGTATACCTCCGCGCCAGGATAAGCGCTTCATAAACCTCATCCAGATAACTGGCGGCATTATAAAAGCTCTCGGCCCTCAAAAAGAAGCCGTCCTTAGGATAGGCGCTCCGCGAAAGGGTCAGGTGACGATAGAAATCGGAGTGAGTGCCAAAGGTGCCGGACCACAGGCAAACGGCAAAGATAGGAGTGCTCATCCACCGGTGACCGCATCCGTACGCTGCTGATATAATTCCGTTCCATTTGTTCACCTTTCTACCGTTTGCCCCTGACCGCATGGCGCTGGGTGTAGGTCAGCTTTCCATTGACACGCTCCGACAGCATCAGGCTGACAGTATCGGCTTCCGTCCCAAAGGGGATTCCCAGGAGTTGGCTCTCGTCAAGGGCTTTGTGGAGAAGCACCTGCCTTGCCAAGGTGATATGGGGAGAGAAACGGCGGTTTTCCAGGATAAAGCCCTTGCCTTGCAGGTGGGCGCTCAACTCTTTTTGCAGGGTGATCAGCGCTTTGTTCGTTCCCAGCCCAAGCCACCAGATGTCGCCGCCCTCGCGGCGGAACCGTCCGGCGTGGTCAAAGATCAGCTTCATGGGCGGGACCGCTGTGCTGTCCAGCGCTTCCCGCGCCGCAGCCTCGCGCCGCGGCTCCACCTCGCCTAAAAAGGCGAGGGTAAGGTGCAGGTTTTCCGGATGCGAGAAACTCCCGCGTCCCGCCTCCCGCAGGCGGCCCTGCACCGCGAGGATATGTTCTTTTGTCTGGGCGTCAAAGTTAATGGCGAGAAACAGCCGCATAGTCCGCCTTCTTTCCTTATCTTCTAAATGAGGATGCCATTGCAGTGGTCGATTTCGTGCTGGATAATCTGGGCGGTGAAGCCTTTGAAGTTTTGCAGGCGGGTTTGCAGGGCGGTATCTTGGTACTGGACCCTGATGTTTTTGCAGCGCCTGGCTTTGCGGGTGCCGGCAAGGGACAGGCAGGCTTCCTCCGTCTCATACGGTTCGCTTTGTTTGACGATTTCAGGGTTGAGCATCACCAGATAGCCGCCCTCGGCAGTCACGGCAATGATGCGTTTGGCCACGCCGATCATATTGGCGGCAAGTCCCACGCAGCAGCCGGCGTTGGCGGAAAGGGTATCCAGCAAGTCCTGGACTACGGACAAATCCTCCGCGGCGGCAGGGGCGGAGGGAATGCGCAAAAATGCTTCATCTTTTATTATCGCCTGTACCATGTGCTCATTTCTCCTTATTTGTTTACGGGGTGATGTCAGACGGAGGATAAACAGGGACTTGAGCGGAAGGTTTAATCTTGAAATGATTGATTTTCTTAAAGAATAGCACATAAATTTGTCTTAGGGCACCCCATTGTCCAGAGAAATGTTTGCCTCAAGGCTCTAACCCATTGGCAGACACTGTCTGGGGGTAATGGTTTTTTTATCATAGCAAGAGTTCAAGACACCTTGTTAGTCAGTGAGTTTTCACTGACTAATTCTGCATAATAGCCATTGTTTTGCAATAATTTGCTGTGATTGCCCATTTCGATGATTGTTCCGTTTTTCAAAACAATGATGTTGTCCGCGTTTTTAATGGTAGAGAGCCTATGGGCGATGATCAGGGTGGTTCTGTTTTTGACCGTGTTTTCAATTGCCTTTTGAATCAGTTTTTCGGTATTGGTGTCAATATTGGCTGTTGCTTCATCTAGAATAAATATTCTGGGATTATGGGCGATTGCTCTGGCGAAGGAGATGAGTTGTCTCTGCCCTGCTGAGAGGGTTGCCCCCCTTTCCATAACAGGCTCTTCCATACCATTAGGAAAGGAATCAATGACCGAATCGCAGCAAGAGTATTGTATCGCTTCGGAGAGCGTTCTTTCGTCGATTGGATTGCCAAGTGTGATATTGCTTTTAATCGTTCCGGAGAATAAAAATACATCCTGCAAAACAACTGAAATATTTTTTCGCAAATCTCTTAAGTTAAGATGATTGAGATTAAAGCCATCGATAAGAATTTCACCCTTTTGAATTTTGTAAAAGCCGCTGATAAGACTGATGATCGTTGTTTTCCCGGAACCTGTTTCGCCAACAAAAGCGACACTCTGACCCGGGCTTATTTTAAAGCTGACATCTTTTAATATCCAGTTTTCGTTATCATAGGAGAACCAGACATTTTTAAATTCAATATCTCCTTTTATTTCATCCATTGGGATTCCGGAATCTAAATCTTCCAAAATGTCTTTCCGGTTCAGCAAATCAAATATTCTTTCTGTTGAGACGAGGGCAGATTGAATGCTGGTATATCTTTCAGAAAGGTCTGCAATGGGGTTGAAGAACTGTTTGACATAAGTGGTAAAGGCATAAAGAAGACCGATTTGGATATGGTGATTGGAAATTTGGCCCATGCCGTACCAGATCAGGATGGCGACAGAAAGGCTTTGAAAAACCTCTGAGGCCGGCCGCAAAAAACTATTAAGCCTGACTTGGATCATTGTGGACTGAAAATATTCTTGATTCAGTTTTTTAAATTCCTGTTCTTTTTCTTTTTCCGCATTAAATATTTGAATGATCTTCATACCGGAAATATTCTCAGCCATGAAGCTGTTTATTTTTCCGATAATATGCTTTACCGTAAAAAAGTTTCTTCGCACTTTGTTCTTGATTACAGTGACGAGAGCGGCCATGGGGGGGATTACGGCAAGGGCGACCAGAGCCAGTTCCAGGTTTAAATGTATCATGGCATATAAAATACCGGTAAGTAAAAAGATGTCGTTGAAAAGGTTCATTAATACATCGGTATACATATCGCTGATTTCTGAAATATCATTTGTAGCTCGTGTGATCAGTCTCCCGGAAGAGGTTTTGTCCAAATAATGCAGCGGGAGCAGTTGGATGGTTTGAAAGACGCGTTCCCGCAAAGCTTTGATCATTTGCTGGCCGGCTGCGTTGATCACATTCACCTGAATGTAACCGAACAGGCTTCCGGTTAAAGAAACGAGTAAATATATTATTCCGATTGACGTAAGGGAATAGAAACCGGTCTGTGCTTTTTGACCAATGAACAAATCATCAATAACAAACTTGAGGATAATCGGCTTATAGATCACGGCTGTGTTGACGATCACAACACAAACGCAGGCCAGTAAGAGCTTGCTTTTTTGAGGGGAGGAAATTTTTAGCAGTTCTCTAAGGCTATTGACACTCCCGGCAGTGTTCGGTATGCTTCTCGCTTTGTTCCGCATAAATTTCATCATACAGCCCTCCCTTCTCGATCAGTTCCTGATGCGTGCCGCGTTCATAGATCTTGCCATTGTGCAGCAAGACGATTTCATCGCAATCAGAGACCGCTGAAATTCGGTGAGAAATGATGAGCGTTGTTTTTTCTTTTCTGTAGGTTCTGAAATTGTTCAGGATATGAGTTTCTGTGACCGAATCGACAGCAGAAAGAGCATCATCGAGGATTAATATGGAAGAATTTTTGATGACAGCTCTTGCGATGGAGACACGTTGTTTCTGCCCTCCGGAAAGATTCACACCGCGTTCTCCGAGTATTGTGTCAAAACCGGAAGGGAAGTTCGCGATGTTTTCGTATATGCTGCTATACTTTGTTGCCGCCTCTATCTCATCGTCAGAATAGATATTTTTAAAGGACATAATATTGTCTTTAATACTGGCCGAAAATAAAAAGGTATCCTGAGGGACCAGGCTGATGCTGTTTCTGATTGATTCCAGAGAATATTCATTAATGTCGATGTTATCCAGATAAAGCTGCCCCGGACCGACATTGTAAAGTTTGAGAAGAAGGTTGGTAATGGTCGTTTTTCCGGAACCTGTTTTCCCGATGACTCCGATGGTTTTGCCTTTTTCGATTTTGAGGTTTAAGTTTTCAAGCGCAGGTTTTTTCATGCCGGGGTAAGAAAAAGTAAGATTTTTAAATTCAATGGTTCCTTCGATGTTTCCCTGAATGGCAGCTTCACTGTCAAAAATACTCGGCGGAATACGGAAAATTTCTTCGAGTCTCTTTAAAGAAGCTACTCCCCGTTGGAAAAAGTTTATTACGCGTCCGATTGAAACAATGGGCGTCATGATCATGGCGAGGTAAGTGTTGAAGGCAACAAAATTTCCTACGGAGATCTGCCCGCTTAACACCATATGGCCCCCGAAGACAAGGCTCAGAACAAAGCTGAGACTGAAACATCCTTCAATAATCGGAGTAAGCAGAGATGAGGTTTTTACCATTTTTATATTTGCATCCAACATTTTGCTGCTAAGAACCTGAAATTTGTCAATTTCCTGGTCCTCCTGCACATAAGCTTTTACAACGCGTATACCATAAATATTTTCCTGTATCCTGTCTGATATTTCACCGAAGAGGTCTTGGACTGTTCCGAAGCGCAGCCGGATCTTTTTACCGATGAGAATGATCAGGAAAATGACGATTGGTATGGGGGTTATGGTCAAAAGAGTTAAACGGAAGTCAACCGAAGTCAGCATGAAGTAGATCGAAGAGGCGCAGATGACGATTCCGTTTATGGATTGAGCAGCAGCCGGTCCCAGAGACATTCGAACCGCTAACACATCATTGATGGCATAAGCAAGCAAATCTCCTGTTTTACGTTTGGTATAAAATTCAGGAGATAAGGTTTGAAAGTGTTTATATAGATCTTCCCGCAGCGTGCATTCAAATTTCCGGGCATTCCCGATAATGAACATTCTCCAAATATAGGTAAAGAGAAACGTGAAAAGGGAAATCAGAAGCATCAAACCGATTTCCCAAAGAATGCGATTTCTGTCGTAAGCTTCGTCTTTTAATAAATCGATTGTATTGCCCAATATTTTGGGGAAAAGGGTCTGAATGGAAGAAGCCAAAAACATAAAAGTTAGTCCGGTTAGATAAGTGATTTTATTTTCCGATACGAAGTTCAGCAAAATGTTATTTTTCAAGTTTTTCACCTGCTGAGTCATGATCTAAGGCTTTTTACCGACTCTCTTTCTATTAAGCTGCTTAAAATTGCAATGTTTTCATATGGTTTATTGGGATTGGTTATTCTTTTCAACAATGTCTCAACGACAGCTTGGCAGGCATACTCAAGGTTGAGATCCAAAGTCGTTAATGTGGGGGTAGAAAGGCTTGAGATATCTGTATTCCCGCTGCCGATAACCGAGACATCTCCGGGAACTTTTATTTTTTGGGAAGTTAGAAACTTCATTAATTCAACCGCCTTGATATCATCTTCGCAAATAAATGCGGAAGGAAGATTCGCGGTACGGATTAATTCGATAAGGGATGAGGAATATTCTGCTTCGGATGGGATAAAATATTCATTTTTGGAGGGGAGTTTATAATCTTCTAAAGCAGTAGTAATGCCCAAAATGCTTTCTTTATTTCTAATAAATCTGCTGTTGCCGATAAATCCGATTTTGGTATGTCCTTTCTTAATTAAAAGTTCACACAGCTTGTAGCCCGCGTTCACAAAGTTAAAGCGAATACAATCACAATCAACTGAGGGATAATATCCTGTGAAGAAGACAAGATTATCTATTTTTCCTTGAATAAAAGATAAGTACTTCAAAGTGAAACGGCCAATTAAAATGGCCCCGTCAAACTGAATCCCCTTAGACAATTTATAGGGCAGGGTTAGCTGCTTCTGGTTGTCGTTGTCTACAAATTCTACACTATAATCGGAATTGGTGTTCTGCAAAAATTTTTCCACTCCTTGAACCATGGAGCTAAAGTTGCTGTTGTCTTCCTTATAAGGTTTTTGGTGAAGGACTAAAATATTAAACTGATCAGCTTTTTTGCTTTTCTCATAGCCCAGTTCTTTGGCTTTTTCAATTATCTTATTTTTTAATTCTTCTCCGACACCGGTTTGACCTGAAAGCGCTCTGCTGACTGAAACCGAAGAGACGCTTAAAGCAGCGGCGATGTCATTAATGGTGACTTTGTTGTTCTTCAAAATAATTCCTCCATATATCAGTTAATGATAGAATAAAAAAATAACGAAATAAAATAAAGAAATTAAGTAAGTATTTAAGTGTTTTAGGTAAATATGTGTTTAAATTAAACGCATATTTTTTATGAAAAATAAGTAAATTATATGAATAACAGTATTGACATACAAGGGATTTAGTTATATGATTTCAAAAACATACTTAACACGTGGATATAATGTAGTATAGAAGATTTACACTTAATATTTTAATGCAATTTAAGTAATAATACAATGTTTTTTAAGTTGACTCAAGCAATGGGAGATTTAAATATTCCTTCTGAAGTTGCTCAGAATGATGTTTTAGGTCTCTTTTAATTTTATGTTTGGGGGCGAAAGATATGGGATTGATCGAAAATCTTCGTTTAAGTAAGAAGAGTATGTTTAATCTAGGTGGGATAAGCGAACCGAAAACGGAAAAGCTCTCCGTGTCTGATTTAGGAATAAGTTTTGAAAATACAAAGACCGGAGCAATTACTGATGCGGTAGAGCAAGTAAGCATTAATATTAATCCCGGCGAATTTGTTACAATAGTCGGTTTAAGCGGCTGCGGAAAATCTTCGTTTCTCAATGCCATTGCCGGTCTTGTTAAACCAAGCAGAGGAACAATCAAATTAGGCGATAAAACCATAGACGGCCCGGGCCAGGACAGGACAGTTGTCTTCCAAAAAGCTTCTTTATTGCCCTGGAGAAATGTCATTCGAAATATTACCTACGGACTGGAATTAAGAGGGATGAAATATAAAGATGCCCTAAACCATGCTGAAGAATATATTGAGATGGTCAATTTGAAAGGATACGAAAGCTTTTTCCCCTATCAGCTTTCCGGAGGGATGCAGCAGAGAGTAAATATAGCCAGAGCGCTTGTCTGTAAACCGGAAGTGCTTCTCTTAGACGAACCGTTTGCCGCGCTTGATGCAATAACCAGAGAAACAATGCAGAATGAACTGCTTTCACTATGGGAAAAAACGCGCAAGACGGTACTCATGGTTACTCATCAAATTGATGAAGCGGTACTGCTTTCAGACAGGGTAATTGTATTTTCCGCAAAGCCCGCAAGGATATTAGAAGAAATAAAGATTGATTTGCCAAGACCGCGGATTCCTGAAATAAGGGCGCATGTGGATTTTGATCTGCTTTCTACAAAAATTTGGAGTCTGATTCATACTTCGGCAAGAAAGAAAGTGGATGTAGAATATGAAATCTAATAATCAGGCAGCAATGATCAAAAGACAAATGATTAATCTGACCCAGAGTATCGGTCTTGGCGGAGGTGTTATTCTGGTGCTTCTGATCACGTGGGAAGTTTCCAGTGCTTTGAACCTGGTTAATCCGATGTTCGCAAGCTCTCCGGCAAGAATATTTACCGCTTTAATAAAGCTTTTTAAAAACGGTGAAATTATTCCGCATATCGTTGAAAGCAGTAAGGTCTTCGCGATCGGATATCTGATGGCAGCGGTGACAGGTATTCCCGCCGGGATTGCGCTGGGCTGGTTTAAGAAAGCCGGACTTGCGTTTGGTCCGATGATTGCAGCGTTTTACACAACTCCGCGAATCGCGCTTATGCCTCTTTTCATTATCTGGTTTGGTTTGGGAGTCGGCTCCAAACTGGCTCTTGTTTTTCTGAGCGCAGTTTTTCCTCTGATTGTGAACATGCAAACAGCGGTATCCAATTTAGATAAGGATTTCACGACAGTTGCCAAAGCATACGGAGCGAATCAGCGTCAGATTTTCTTTACAATTGCGCTGCCGGAGTCAGTTCCTTTTCTGATCACAGGGCTGAGGCTGGCAACAGGCCGTGCGCTCTTGGGTGTGGTCGGGGCGGAAGTATTTGGCGGCGCTGAAGGTCTGGGGTATTTGATTCAATATGCCGGAGCGACATTTCAGGTGGATAAGGTATTTGTATGCGTGGTTATCATTGCCGCAGCCGGAATCATTATGGATCGATCACTTCTCGCCTTAAATAAACGGTTTAGTTTATGGAGAGGTAATGATCATTAAAATCATTCCGGGCGGATTTGGTTGAAAGATAAACAACGAAGAGAAAAGGAGATTGATTATGATGTCAAGTGTGACAGCATTTGCAGGGGTGGATGTAGGCTCATTGGGAACAAAAGCAGTGATTCTTGTTGATGGTGAAATAGCGGGATCTACGATCATAAGAACCGGGATAAACACGGAAGAAAACGGCAATAAGGGCCTTGACGAGGCACTCGCCAAGGCGGGGTTAAAAAGAGAAGATCTGAAATACGTGGTAGCTACAGGATATGGCAGAATTTCCGCACCATATGCCAATAAGACGGTAACCGAGATTACTTGTCATGCGAAGGGAGCTCATTACATTCATCCTCAGACGAAAACTATTATTGACATGGGTGGACAGGATTGCAAGGCAATCAGGCTGGATGAAGACGGAAATGTTGTTGATTTTGCCATGAATGACAAATGCGCGGCCGGGACCGGCAGGTTTTTGGAAATTATGGCTAATGTTTTCAAAGTTCCTTTAGAAGAACTTGGTCCGCTGTCACTCAATGCAACAACCGTGTTGCCGGTAAGCAGCACTTGTACGGTTTTTGCCGAATCGGAAACGGTTTCGCTTCTGGCCAGAGGAGAAAAACCTGAAAACATTATAGTCGGTATTCATCACGCGATTGCCAATCGGGTCGGGGGAATGTTCTCGAGAGTCGGGATTCAGAACGACGTGTTTTTCTCCGGCGGTGTGGCGAAAAATATTGGGATGAAGAAAGCGCTGGAGGAGGCGCTGAACGTGCAGATTGTAGAACCAGGCCAAGATCCGCAGCTGGCCGGCGCGATCGGGGCGGCTGTAATTGCTGAAAATTTATGGAAAAGGGGCAAATAGTATGACGTTAAAGTCAATCGAAATAATCAGAAAACGTCTGCAAGAAAGACCGGGCGAAATTGAACAGGCCAGAGAGAAAGGGCAAAAGGTGGTAGGATGGCAAGGATACAACCTGCCGGAAGAACTCATTTATGCCTTGGGTCTTCTCCCGATAAGAATTGGCGCCGGCGGAGACGACAGGCTGGTTGAAATCGGAGCCAGGTACATTTCCACCAAGAATTGTGTTTTTGTCCGTGAGACGGTGGGTCTTTTCGCAGAAAATAAGGACCCATATGTAAAAAATACCGATTTTCTGGCCTTTGACGCAACTTGCCTGCAAACATACAGAACGGCGGAAATCCTTCAATATTATTTTCAGAAAACGGTCGCGATACTGGGCGTGCCCAGAAACTTCTATTGGCCGGAAGCAAAGGTTTATTTTACCAAAGAAGTAGAGCATTTCGTGAAAAGATTGGAAGAGCTTTCCGGCAACCGGCTTGATGAGAAAAAACTTCAGGAAACGGTTGTCTTATTTAACAAAATCAGAGAAGCAATTCTTAAAATCTATAACAACCAGGCAACCGAAGAAAGATTGATATCCTGGGAAGAAACCTATGATATGATCCAGGCGGGATATTTCCTCGACAAAAAAGAATATCTTCTTCTTCTGGAACAGGTTCTGCGGGAGCTGGAAGAAGCAAAAGGGAAAGCGATCATTGCGGAAACGGATGACCGGGCGAGAATTTTTGTATCAGGCAGTGTCATTCCGCCTGGAGATAAGAAGCTGATTAATATCATCAACGAAGTCGGAGGCAGAATTGTCGGTGAAGATCTCTGGTCGGGAATCATTCCCTATTTGGATGTTCATATTGAGGAGGATTCGATCCAGGGGATTGCTATCGCTTATATCAACCGGACACCGCACGGGGCCTTACCGTATCTGGAGCTGGACACAGATAAAAGAATTAAAAGACTGAAGGAATTAATTGAAACGTACAAGGCTCAAGGTGTAATCTACCATACACTGCGCTATTGCGACCCGTACACGTTTAAGGCCAAGGAAACAAAAGACGTGCTGGCGGCGGATCATATTCCTCTATTGGAGATTCACACCGAATACGCCGGATCAGATTATGAAGCCATTAGAACAAGGGTTGAAGCCTTTGTGGAAATGATCAAAAATAAAAATTTATAGGAGGCTTGTATGAGTGATTTGAATAATCTATTTAAGTTTCCGGAGGAGCTAAAGGAAGACTTTTTGAAAACGGCAGATATTATTTACAGGGATGGTTCCAGAACAGCTCCGGAAGAAATCTGGCATTACTTAACGGAGATAGGACCGGTCAAATATCCAAATCTTTATGACAACAGCCCTGAGTATGGGAGGAGATTCTCCGGTGACAATCTTCCGTACTCGCTGAAACACAATTATTTGCTGATGACCATGAATGACAGGATGACGAAAGCCAAGGAACAAGATGTTCCGGTGGTCTTTGTGCAGGGGGGACAAAGCGTCGATCCATACTATGCCGCGGGCGCAATTGCCCTGAGACCGGCCAGTACAGGAATATGGGCGCGAAGAAAAGAAGAAGGTCTTGATTTGAATCAAGATGCGGTCAGAAGTGCGGATGACAAAGAAAAGGCTTATCGGGCAATTAGCTTTGAAGCCTGCAATACGGCTGGATATGAGCATATTCAGGAAGGTAATCTTCCGGTAGATCTGATAGCCCCATACTCCTGCCTGCGTTGCTCGGATGTTTCTTACGGGCTGGAAGCGCACAGGCACGGAAACAAAAAAAATGTGAAGCTCTTTCTGGCGGATTACCCACTGGACCATCAAAAAGACAAGGAATGGGCAATTGAATATTTTGCGGCAAATATCAAAAGGCTGATTGAAACGATCGACGACCTCACCGGAAAAACAACAACAACCGAGGACCTGAGAAAAGAAATCAAGCTTCATAATGAAGGAAGAAAATTAGCCATTGAAATTGCGGAACTTTGGTGGAGCGCCCAAATACCGCCAACCAACGGGAAAGATAGAAGAGACCTTTTTCAGCTTGGGGGGATGGAACTGCATGGCGACCCTGAAGCGAGCCTGGGGCTTTTGCACGAGGCGAAGGCCAATATACAATACAGGGTTGAGAATAAAATCAAAGGGGACGGTGTTGCCGATAATCCGGCCAGAATCTTTGTATGCGGATCCTGTGTCTTTCCGAATGAATATCAAACAGAAGCAGCCGGAGGAATTATCGTAGGAAATGACAACCATTGGAGTGATATTACGACTCTGGTCGAGGAAGAGGGAGATCCGTTCTATAATCTTTCTAAAGCAATCCTTTCTTATCCTTACGAGCAACCAATTAAAGAACGCGCCCAGTGGACAATAGAACAAATCAAAAAATCCAGGGCCGATGGCGTCGTATTTTTATACAATTGGGGCTGCAACACCCAATCAGCTGTTGCCAGAGCACTGGTGGATGAAATAAAAAGCAATACAGGCCTGCCGACGTTAATTGTTGAACATGAGTTCGGAACAAAACAATCGGAGCAACTGCAAAATCGGATCAATGCATTTGTTGAAATGCTGGGATAAAAATAATTTAAGGAGATGTTTATGCTAATGAAGAAAAATTTGTTGAATGGCACAGCCTTTTTCTTGGTCATTGCTTTATTTGTATTGACCATAACCGGTTGCGGCGGCAACGCGAAACAAGCGGTTTCCGGAAGTAAAGAGCCGGTAAAAATAAGGCTGGCAAACCTGGCCGTGGGGTTAAGCTCTGCCTATCTGGATTTGGGGGTTGAAAAAGGGATCTTTAAAAAGTATGGGATCGACCTCCAAATCGTTAATTTTCCAAAGGGAGGGGCGGAAGCCACTGCGGGGGTTGCCAGCGGACAGGTTGATATGGGTAATTACGGGACCCCGATATTGACCGGAATATCCAAAGGACTGCCAATCAAAATTGTTGCTTCCCCGCCGGTGAAAGGGAATCCTTTTGTACTGGTTGGAACAAATGATACGAAAACGGTTGCTGACCTAAAGGGGAAAAGTGTGGCAACCGGCGCTCTTGGCGGGGGCAATCACCAATCCTTTCTGAAAGTTCTTGAGGGAAGCGGAGTGAAGGACAGTGAGGTTAAGGTTGTCGCTACCGGGGGAACCGACGCTTTCATGATCCTGAAGTCCGGGAAAGTTGCTGCGGTCATGACGAACGAACCAAGTGTATCCCAGATCGAAGCGGACGGATCGGGTCATGTCTTGGCAAAAGCCGAAGACTTTTACGGCAAATATCAACATAGCTTTATTTTTGCGACCGATGATTTTATTCAAAACCATCCGGAAAGCATAACGGATTTCTTAAAAGCGAGCAGAGAGTCTTATGAGTATTGCAAAAACAATTTTGAAGAGCTTGTGGCCAAGGGAAAAACCCTTGTAGGGCTGGATGAAAGCATTGTCAGAGAATATTATAAAAATGATATTGCAAAATGGGATCTTAGTTTCCAGGTTGATGCCGAAGGAACAGAGAACGCAGTCAAGATTTTAAAAGGCTTAAAAGAAATTGATGAGAGCGCTGTTTTTGACAAAGATAAATGGATCAATCTCAATTTTCTAAATGACACAGGCAAGTAATCTTTAGATTATTTTGGCAACTCATTCACCGTGCTGCAAGCTTCAGAGATTTAAGTACATATCTTTCGTTGTTTGCAGCCGGTTTCTTTTTGTATCACGAAGAAGGAAGATTTGAAGGATTAAGCATTTAAGCAGAGGAAATGGGCGGATTACTTATGGATCATTTATGCGGTAAGGTTCTTATCAATAGGTTTCCGGCTCTTCGTCATAAGAACTTTAGAATATTTTTAATCGGCCAAAGTATTTCTCTGATCGGAACCTGGATGCAAAGGGCGGCACAGCAGTGGGTAATCTATGAACTGACAAAATCGGCATTCATCGTAGGTTTGGTTGGTGTTTTTCAATTTACGCCGTTACTGCTGTTCTCACTTTTTGCAGGGGTGTTCGCCGACAGATTTCCCAAAAAAAGGGTTCTTTTATTGACCCAAACCATTCAAATGCTGCAAGCGTTTACCCTTGCCGTGCTTTTTTGGACAGGAAGGATTCAGTACTGGCATATCCTAATATTGGCGGGGGTTTTGGGATTAGCGCATACCTTTGATATGCCGACACGGCAATCATTTTTCATCGAACTGGTCGGAAAAGAAGCCCTGGGTTGTGCGATCGGAATGAATTCATCTATTGTGAATATTGCCAGAATCATTGGACCGGCTTTGGGGGGGCTTCTATTAATGTATTTTGGCGGTACGTTCTGCTTCTTTTTCAATGCCTTTAGCTTTATTGCAGTGCTGATTAGTCTGATGAAGATTCAATCATATCATGTGAATATCAGGAAAAAAGGAAAAAACGTTTTTCACGAAATCAAAGACGGTTTAAAATACATTTACGCAAAAGAAATTTTATTCCAGGCGATATTATCCATGTTGATTGTCGGAACCATTGCGATGAACAGCGATGTAATTATTCCGGTTTTTGCAAAAGAGGTGTTAAAACAACAGGCCGGCGGCTATAGTTTATTATTGTCGTCAATGGGGGTAGGTTCCCTGATTGGATCATTAATTTTTGCCGGAAGAAGCAAGATCACGTTTGAAAAGCAAAATCTTATGAAGACTTCGCTTTTGTTGAGTGTATTCTTAGTCTTTACAGGTTTATTGCAGAATTACTATTTGGTTATTTTCAGTTTAGCCGGAGTCGGTTTGTTCAGCATGATATTTATGGCAACCGTCAATTCCACCATTCAGTTGAATTCCTCCGACGAGTACAGGGGACGGGCGATGGGTGTTTATTCTATGGTATTTACGGGAACAACCCCTATCGGGAATTTATTCTCCGGAATAGTAACACAAAAATTTGGAGCAAATGCAAGCTTTATTACCTGTGGAGGATTATGCACATTATTGGTATTGCTTCTTTATCTGGTTAAGAAACAATAGGCTGTCAGCAGGCACCCGGCATCTTTTGGTATTTTCAAGGCAGGTGAAGCAGTACATTGTTTGGGGTAAACCCACTAATCCGGCTTGAAAGAAGTGTGGAAGGGATGTCCGGAAAGCTTTTTCTTTTTGGAGATCCTTCTGTTGCGTTCCCCGCTGCTGGTGCGGGATCGAATGCGGGCGATGCGGGCGCTCCAGTGAAGTTTCAGGCGGGGAAGGGGAATGTGAAAGGCTTAAGTTTGCCGCCGTAATGCTGTCGGATATCCCAGTTAGGCTGTTGGCGGCCCGGATAGATGTTCTTGGAAGCACAATGACTGTTGAATGGCCGGGGTTATCCCTGATCAGGCTGACAGGCATCTACAAATGCAGAGAAGAGCTGTTTGCTGCTTTCGTCAGGCAGAGAGTATTCCGGGTGCCATTGTACGGCCCATACAAACTTTTTTGCCGGCAAACAGACAGCTTCGGCCAGCCCGTCGGGAGCTGCTGCCATGACAGTAAGCTGTGGGGATATGGTATGGATTGCCTGGTGGTGGTAACTGTTGACATGAATCGCGTCTTTCCTGAGCAAATCATGCAGCGGGCTGTCTTTGGCGATCTCAAGGCGGTGGGCGGGGGTGTCATAAGGGGGAAGTTGTTTATGTTGGATAGTTGACGGAAATTGGGTGTTCAGGTCTTGATAAAGGCTTCCGCCCAACAGAACGTTCAACATCTGAATCCCTCTGCAAATACCGAAAACGGGTTTATCCAGATCAATAAGCCTTGTAAGCAATTGACTTTCCATGGAATCGCGTATTTCGACAACAAAGCCGCACTGGTCTGATTTAGCCTGATGATAAAGTGCCGGAGAAACATCATGTCCTCCGGTAAACAGGAATCCATCATACGCCGCGGCCAGTTGCCGGATGATCTGATCATCGTCTGTCAAGGGCAGAATGACCGGGCAGCCCCCGGCAGCGATAATACCGTCTAAATATCCCGGCAGCATCCAAATGCTGTTTTTATCTTCATCCCAAAGCGGGATAACTCCTATTGTACTTTTATGCATTCACTTCATCCCTCTGGTTTGAATAAAAAGGCGCTCCGGTATGAGCCAGAGCGCCTTTGCTAAAATCAGCATAGCACTGTTTTACAGATAAATCAAGGGATGGAATTTTCCCGGGGAATACCGATGATGATTTACGAATTCGGTCCGGCCCCTGCTGCTTTTGTTTCCTGTATAATGTAAAATCATGTGTTTTTGCCTTGATTGTGGATGCTCAAAATGGGTACAATATATAATAATGTGATGATTAGCACTAAAATATATATAATTATGTGATTTGGAGGTGGTGTCTGCATGGAACGATTTATTCTAAACGATCTGCTCAAATGGAAAGACTCCAAATATCGCAAGCCTCTGATCTTAAAGGGCGTACGCCAGGTGGGCAAGACTTGGATATTGAAAGAATTCGGCAGAAAATATTATGAGAATGTCGCCTATTTTAATTTCGATGAAAATGAGGAGTACAGGCAGTTTTTTGAAACAACTAAGGATGTCAATCGCATATTGCAAAACCTTGTTTTTGCAAGCGGTCAGACAGTCGTGCCCGAAAAAACCCTGGTGATCTTTGATGAGATACAAGAGTGTCCCAATGTGATTAATTCATTAAAGTATTTTTGCGAAAATGCAAGTGAGTATCATGTTGCCTGCGCCGGTTCGCTGCTGGGCATTGCTCTGGCAAAGCCATCCTCTTTTCCTGTGGGCAAGGTGGATTTTATGGATATCAGCCCCATGACTTTCACCGAATTCCTGCTTGCCAACGGCGACGGGAATCTTGTGGAGTATCTGAGCTGTATTGAAAACGTTTCGCCGATACCGGATGCCTTTTTCAATCCCTTATATGAAAAAATGAAAATGTATTTTGTTACAGGCGGTATGCCGGAGTCAGTCAAAATGTGGACGCAAGAAAGAAATACAGAAATGATGCAAGCTGCCTTACTCAACATCATCAATGCTTATGAAAGAGATTTTGGCAAACATCCTGACCCAAAGGAGTTTCCAAAAATATCGCTGCTTTGGAAGTCCATCCCCTCGCAGCTTTCCAAAGAAAACAAAAAATTTATCTACAAAGCAGCCAAAGAAGGTGCTCGGGCCAGAGAGTATGAAGATGCGCTGCAATGGCTGGTGGACGCACAGCTGGTACGAAAAATTTACCGAAGCGGTGCTCCTGGCCTGCCTATTTCCGCCTATGATGACCTGACGGCGTTCAAACTTTATCTTATAGATGTTGGGTTGCTGCGCCGGCTGGCATTGCTTGCTCCATCCGCTTTTTCGGAAGGCAACAGACTGTTTGCTGAGTTTAGAGGCGCTCTCAGTGAAAACTATGTCCTGCAGGCTTTACAAAATCAATTTGAAGCCACACCCCGATACTGGTCTGTCTTGAATCCATCCTATGAGGTTGATTTTCTCATTCAGAGGGAAAACGATATTTTCCCTGTTGAGGTCAAGTCTGAGGACAATGTGGAGAGCGCCAGCCTGAAAAAATTTAAGGAAAGATTCAGAGACAAAGTCAAACTGCGGATCCGTTTCTCTCTTAATAATCTTAAGCTGGATAACGATCTGCTGAACATTCCTCTTTTTATGGCGGACTATACAGATAAATTAATCGGTCTGGCGCTGAAACATGGTTAAGCTCTATGCTCCCGAAGCAGTAAAAAATAATTTATGATGCTCAACCTTCCGGTGTCAAGCTGGGGCAAACTGCCTATAGTATAAGACGATAAAGAAGATGAGGGATGTCTCTATTTTTATCACGTCTAATAAACTGCTTGGTTACGGACATGCCAAGTCTTTCAGCCACTTTTCTTGAAGCCGTATTCTCCGGTCGAATTTGCGCTGTAATTTCATTTAGATGCAAAATATTAAAAGCATAATCAATACAAGCAGAAGCGGCTTCAAAGGCATACCCATTTCCCCAGTATGATTTTTGATAAATATAGCCAATGCCGACATATTTTTCATCATCTGCTTGTTCAGAAATTAACCCGGTGACTCCAATTAACTGATCAGACGCTTTTTCTATCACTGCCCAGTAACGATAACCGTCCCTATGATACCTTATCATATTTTCGTCAATCCACTGCACTACTTCCTCATCAGAAAAGGGATGCTCCCAAGCATACATGACATCAATATCCTGCAAAATTGAGCAGACCGAACGATAATCATCTGTTTGTAGTTTTCGCAGGAACAAACGTGGTGTTCTTAAAATGATCATACCAAAATTTCTCCTGCCAAATATATTTGACGCACCTTCTGCGCGAATGATGAACATTGATAAATTCTTGTTTTTCTATCCTTATGACCGATTGGATTCAAGTCCATAATATCATGCTTTGTCGCCCATTCCCAAAAGATATCTCACTCCCTTCTCCACGGTATCATAGGGATATTTTCTAAACCGTGGTGAAGTGGGCGGTATGTATCGGCAGACAGTGGGTATTCGCTGTCTGCCGTTGCCGTTTTATGCGACGCTTTCGGAAGACCTCGTTCGGGATTTTGCCAAGGACATTATCTTCATACAGCCTTTTGAATAATGTGCTCAACTCAGTGGCCCGCCACTTGAGCATCTCCAGCTCACGCTCGGTGCGGGCAATCCCACGGCGGATTTCAACACCGTTCTTTTGGGTGATGTGCTTGGCGAAAAGCAGTTCATTCTGCCTTGCGAAGTGGGTCACCCTGCGGAGATCGTCCAGCAATCACTCTTGACGGCTATGCGGAGCTGCGCATACAATTAAGGTGTAAAAGTTTTTCGGAGGACGGTTATGGAATATATTACGGTACGGGAAGCGGCAAAAAAATGGAAGGTTTCGGAACGCCTGGTGCAGCAGTATTGCATCTCAGGACGCATCGAGGGGGCTAAGAAGTTTGGTGTTTCATGGGCCATTCCGGAATGTGCCCAAAAGCCCGCCGACCCACGCAAATATAGACGAACAGGAGGTGGCGGCTACGACAACAGCAACAACAAATGAAGCGCTCTACGCCGCCTATCTCGGCGGCGACGGCAATGCGCTGCGCATTCTCATGGAACGCCACGGCAACGCTTTGACGCTCTATATTAACGGCTACATACACGACATTCACGAATCCGAGGATTTGATGATCGAAGCCTTTTCCCGCATGGTGGCCGCAAAGCCCCGGCTTGTGGAAAACGGATTTAAGGCATATCTGTATAAAACGGCCCGTAATCTTGCCCTGCGCCATGCGAATAAACGCCGCCACTCCTGCTTTAGTCTTGAGGATTTAGAGAACGAACCGGAAAGCAGGCTGCTGGTGGAAGCGGTTTTGCAAACCGAAGAACAAAACCGCATCCTGCGTCAGTGCATGGAGCAGATTAACCCGGATTACCGGGAGGCATTGTACCTTCTGTATTTTGAAAATATGAGCTATGCGCAGGCGGCACAGGTCATGGGAAAAACCACAAAGCAAATCGATCATTTGCTGGGGCGGGGCAAGAAAGCCCTTCGCCCGCTATTGGAACAGGAGGGGATTACCGATGCGCAGTACCGATGAACGGGCCGCCGCCGTGGAAAGGCGAGTAAAGGAATTGGCACGGCAAAAGAAACAGCGGCAAAGCCGGTATCTCGGCCTGTCCGCTGCCGCTGCCTGTCTGCTTGTCGTCGTGGGGATGGGCGCTGCCATGCCCGGTATCATGGCGGGGCTTTCTCAGGGGGACTATACAAACACCGGCATGATGGCAAGTATTTTTTATGAGGGCGGTGCCCTTGGCTATGTGCTCATCGGCCTGCTGGCCTTTGCCCTCGGCGTGTGCCTGACCGTCCTTTGCTTCCTTCTGCGCCGTGGGAGCCATCGGGATAAGGCGGATGAGAACGATGACCGAAACAATTGATGCTTCCATCCGGCTTTCGACCATTGACAATGCTATTCAGCTTGCGGTCATGGCGGGCTGCGGTATTTACGCCGCCGTGCTTTTTCTCCGGCGTAAGGAGCAGACGTGGTTTTTGCTCACCTGCTTTTACGGCGCTTTCGCCCTTGGCCTGATTTACTGGCTTTTGTTCCTTGTGTTCCGCTCGGATGTGCCGAGGCTTTCCCCTGTGTCGGATTTAAGCTGGCTGGCAAGCGTGTTGTTTCTGCTGGTGCTGCAAACGACGATTCGCCTGCCGGAAGAAAGGGCGTACCGGCCTCCCCTGGCATGGGCTGTTCCTGCCTTCTGCGCGGTCATGGGCCTCTATTTTTTTCAGTGGGGCGACTATTTCCTGAATATTTTGTGGGAGGTGCTGTTGGGCATATGTGGGTACTCCGCCCTGCGGGGGCTGCTGTTTGCCCGCCGCCAAAGCGGTGGGTTGCGTAGCCGTCAATATTTCCATGGTGCGGTTTTGGCATTTGTCCTGCTGGAGCATGGCCTTTGGGTTGCCTCCGGTCATTGGCAGGGCGGCACCCTTTTAAACCCTTACTATTGGTTTGACTTTCTCCTGAGCGCCACGTTTTTCACCTTCCTGCCGACGCTGAAAAAGGCGGTGACGGAGTGATCTATATTGAGAACGTCTTTATCTGCATTGCCGCCCCCCTGCTGGTCGCCATGCTGTGCGCGGGAAAGCGCAGCCGCCCGGCCTTTGTCTTCCTGCTTGCGGGAATGGGAGGCTGCCTTTTGTCCGCCTATATCAACACCTTTTTTGCAAGGCTTTACGGTGCGGACATCACACAGGCCACGGTGGAGCTTGCCCCGGTGATCGAGGAAACGATGAAGCTCCTGCCCCTGCTCTTTTTCCTGCTGGTGTTTGAACCGGCGAGGCGGGAGGCGCAAAGCGCCATCCTTTTTGTGGCGGCGGGCTTCGCCACCTTTGAAAACGTCTGCTACCTCATCGAAAACGGTGCGTCGCAGCTTTGGTTTCTGCTGATGCGCGGCTTCGGTACGGGCGCGATGCATATCGTCTGCGGGGCCATCGTGGGTTACGGTCTTTTGTATGTATGGAAACGCCCGTGGCTAAAGGTGGCGGGAACCTTCGGGCTTTTGTGCATTGCCATGACCTTTCACTCCATTTTCAATCTGCTTTTGAGCGTGGGGGGCGCCGCGCAGACGGTGGGGCTGCTGATCCCGATCCTCACTGTTTTATCCGGCGTTATCATTACAAAGCTGCTGCGGCCCAAGCTGCCGGAGTAAGCGGCAAACAGCATCCTCGGAGCTGCCGAAAGGCGGCTCTTTTTTTGCGCCAAAAAATATTTTCAACTTTATTTCATTTTAGGTGGGGAGTTTTTGCGTTTTATGTATCTCAGTAAGTAGAAAGACTTTTAGGCGTCTTTTGGGAAGGCGGCTTATTCATGTACGATACGGAAACGCGGGTAGCAATGGTAGCGCAGCGCGTGAACGTGCTGCACAGGAAACGGGAAAAACGCCTGAGCGAGGCGCTGTCCGCACTGTGTCTGATGCTGACAGGCAGCCTTGTAGGGGCAATCGGCGCATTGGGCGGCCGGGGGCAAGGCAGTGTGACCGGATTGTACGGCGCAACGATGCTGTTTGAGGACGCGGGCGGCTATGTGCTGGTGGGCGTGATCGCCTTTGCCGCGGCGGTAGCGATTACGGTGCTGTGCATCCACTATCGGGAAAAGAGAAAGAAAATATGCGATAAGACGGAGGATGATCAGAAATGAAAAAAAGAATGTTAAGCCTGCTGCTGGCGGTGGCAATGGTTGTGACCCTGCTGCCGGTTACGGCGTGGGCGGAGGAAGTTTCTCCGGTACAGGAAAGCGGCGAGGTCTCTGCGCCTGTCATTGGAGAGAGTATTGCAACCGACAGCAATGCCGGTAAACATACAGTTTCGGAGAATACGCTGTCCGTCAGCGTAAGCAGCGTGACCGACAGCGGAGCGGAGCTTGCCTTTACCAGCAGCGTGGACGGAACTGTATCCTATCTGGTGCAGAAGTCCGACGAGGCGGCGCCGGACGAAGCGGCTGTTCTGGCAGGAAAAACCGTTGCGGCAACCACGGGAGCCGCCATAACCGCTGAGCTGACAGGGCTGACGGCGGAAACGGACTACACCGTTTACGCTCTGCTGGAAAGCGGCAGCGGGAGCCGTTCAGCCCTCGCTTCGGCACAGTTTACAACAGAGGCGGCAACGCCCCTGCTGTTAAGGGCTGGCCGGGCAGCGGGTACTACTCCTTATGTGGATGAGCACGGAGTGGAACACACCGAGACCGCGACAGAAATTTCGAGCGCAACCACAGGGCTGAATGACACCACAACCGGTGGCTGGTATGTGGTCAGTGGCAACGTGTCCACGGGAACCCTTACCGTAAACGGCGACGTCAAGCTGATTCTGGCAGACGGTGCATCCCTGACAGTTACGGGAAGCGGAACAAAGGCGGGAGTCCTCGTCAATGAAGGGAATAGCTTGACAATTTACGGCCAGGTAATGGGCACAGGCAGACTGGATGCTATGGGCGGCGACAGCGGGGCAGGTATTGGTACAGACAAGGACGGTGCTTTAGCTGCCGGTATCGTTAATATCTATGGCGGTACAGTCATTGCCAGGAGCGGGGGAGGGGTTTACGGCAGTGCAGGCATCGGAGGAGGCCACGACAGCAGCGGCGGTACAGTCAACATTTATGGAGGAAGTGTCACAGCCACGGGAGAAAAAGGTGGTGCAGGTATTGGAGGAGGCAACCTAGGCAGCGGCGGCAGCGTCAATATCTATGGGGGGACGGTCACAGCCACGGGAGGAACTTACGGCGCTGGGATTGGCGGGGGCTACTTAGGCAACAGTGGCATGTATGGCAACGGCTGTACGGTCAATATCTATGGGGGAACAGTCAAAGCCACGGGAGGCTCCACCGGTGCGGGGATTGGCGGGGGCTACCACGGCAATGGCGGCAGCGTCAATATCCATGGAGGGTGGGTCGAAGCTACGGGAGGAACTTACGGCGCTGGGATTGGCGCCGGCCAAGGCGGCAGTGGCGACATCGTCAAGATCACCGGCGGCACGGTTACAGCCGCAGGGGGATCCGCCAGTGTAGATATCGGCGGCACAAATGGCACCATCACCATCACCGGCGGCACGGTGACCGCCTCCAGATTTTCCTCCGCTGATACTGCTGCGCCAACCATTCAGAGTGTTTCCCCCAATGACGCCGGCGCAGCTATCAGCGGGAATCTTGCGATTGCCTTCAGCGAAGCAATGATGCCGTCCGTGGGGATAATCTCCTTAGACAACGGTGTTGGAGCATTGACCGGAGGCAGTTGGGACACAGACAGGAAGGTGTATACAGTTCCTTATTCCAGCCTTACCCGCAGTACGGAATATATCGTCTCAATCTCCGGCTTTTACGATGTAGCGGGCAATGCGATGACAGCCGACGCTTCGCATCGCTTTACAACAGAACCAGAGCCTGACACGACAAATCCTACCGTGGCAAGCGTTGCCCCAAGCGGAGCGAATGCCCCCATCAGCGGGAATATGACCGTTACCTTCAGTGAGGCCATGAACACCTCGGCAGGCACCGTGTCCCTTGACGGGGGAATTACTTCTCTGACGGGCGGCAGTTGGACTGTAGGCAGTACAGTCTACACGGTGCCTTACGCACTGCTCGGCTACAGTACGGAATATACTCTGTCGATCTCCGGGTTTGAGGATACGGCGGGGAATCCCATGACAGCCGACAATTCCCATAGCTTTACAACAATAACTGCGCCTGACACGACCAGTCCCACCGTGATAAATGTCACGCCGAGCGGTGTGGATACTGCCATCGGCGGAAATATTGTGATCACGTTCAGCGAAGCCATGAATACCTCGGCGGGCACCGTGTCCCTTGACGGAGGTGCAACTTCTCTGGCGGGCGGCAGTTGGACGGTGGGCGGTACCGTTTACACAGCGCCTTACTCACTGCTCGGCTACAGCACGGCATATACTCTGTCGATCTCCGGGTTTGAGGATGTGGCGAGCAATCCCATGACGGCCAACACTTCCCATAGCTTTACAACCATAGCGGAGCCTGACACGACCAGACCCACCGTAGTAAGTGTCACTCCCAATGGTACAAATACTGCCATCAGGGGAAATATTATCATCACGTTCAGCGAAGCAATGAACACCTCGGCAGGCACCGTGTCCCTTGACGGGGGAATTACTTCTCTGACGGGCGGCAGTTGGACGGTAGGCAATACCGTCTACACGGTGCCGTACTCACTGCTCGGCTACAGCACGGCATATACTCTGTCGATCTCCGGGTTTGAGGATATGGCAGGCAATACCATGACGGCCGACATTTCCCATAGCTTTACAACAATAACTGCGCCTGACACGACCAGTCCCACCGTGATAAATGTCACGCCGAGAGGTGTGGATACTGCCATCGGCGGAAATATTGTGATCACGTTCAGCGAATCCATGAACACCTCGGCGGGCACCGTGTCCCTTGACGGGGGAATTACTTCTCTGATGGGCGGCAGTTGGACGGTGGGCAGTACCGTCTACACAGTGCCATACGCACGGCTCGGCTACAGTATGGAATATACCCTGTCGATCTCCGGGTTTGAGGATACGGCGGGGAATCCCATGACTGCGGATACCTCACATCGCTTTACCACTGTGGCAGAGCCGCGGACTCCTTCCGTTTCAGCCAATACACTGACTGTAAATAAGGGCGCTACGGCCAGCTTTACCGTTTCTCTCGGTCAGGGTGTTTCGGCGGCGACTGCGGCGGATATTACCGTCGCAAACGGCAGTATCGCTTCCGTCAGCACAGGCAGAGTCACAGCGTCAGGAACTGTCACCGTCACCGGGCTTGCGGCGGGAACCACCGGCATCATCGTGACCTTTCATGATTCTGCACAGACAGTGAAAAACATTGCCGTCACTGTAAACGCCGTTTCCGATAGAGGTAATCGGAACAGGGGCTACAGTTCTTCTTCCGGCAGCAGTTCGGCAACCATATCAGAAAAACAGCCCGATTACCCGGTAACGGCTGAGATTTCCGTTACGGCGACCGCTGACAAAAACGGGCACGCTACGGCAACTATCCCGGAAAGCGCCATAGCGGACGCCATTAAGAAAGCTGCCACAGCGGCAAAATCACAGGGTAAGACCGAAAACGGTATCAGCATATCGGTTACGGTAAATACTCCTGCAAATACAAAATCCCTCGGACTGGTATTGTCACAATCGGTGCTAAAACAGTTTGCCGACACCAAGGTGCAGCAGTTCGAGGTGAATGGGCAGCTTCTGACCTTTAGCCTCGATCAGGAGGCCATCCGCCAGCTTTTATCCCAAAGCACAGGTGACGTAACCGTTACGGTTAAACCTGTCACTGTCGCGGGTGTGCGAAACGCTTACGAAATAACCTTTACAACAGTGAAAGATGGCAAAACCGTCACAATCACAAGCCTTGGAAGCGGCAACGCAACCCTCTCCATTCCCTGCCTGCCGGAGAAAAACGAAGCTGCGGGATACCTCTATGCTGTCTATGTGGATGCTAAAGGCAAGCGGAGCCGCATTCCCGGCTCGGCCTATGACGCAAACAGCAGAAGTGTGATCTTCAACACCAACCACTTCTCGGTGTACGGCGTGGGGTACGAAGAACCATCTGCCAATTTTACCGATATCGGCAGCCATTGGGCAAAGGAATCCATTGATTATGTGGTGGGCAGAGGGCTTTTCTCCGGCACATCCCAAACCACCTTTGCACCGGATAAAGCCATGACACGGGGAATGCTGGTGACGGCTCTCGGCAAACTGGCAGGCGTGGATGTGAAAGCATACACCACAAACAGCTTCACCGATGTGAAAGCGGACAGTGCGTTCCGCCCTTACATCGAGTGGGCAGATAAAAAGGGCGTTGTGCAGGGCATCGGAAACGGCAAGTTTGAACCCGACCGTGCCATCACCCGTGAGGAAATTGCGGTCATCTTCGCAAACTTCGCCAAGGGCACCGGCTACAAGCTGCCTGTGACCCGTGAAGCCGCCGCCTATGCGGACGTATCCAGCATCGGCAGCGCCTACAAAACGGCAGTCATAGCCATGCAGCAGGCGGGCATTATGACGGGCGAAACAAACAACAAGTTTAATCCCAAGTCCAATGCTACCTGCGCCGAGGCCAGCGCCATGCTCCACCGCTACATCAAGCTGACCATCGACCCCGCCACGACACAGGGCTGGGCGCAAAACGACGCAGGCCAGTACCTGTACTACAAGGACGGAAAGGCTCTCACCGGTTGGCAGACCATTGACGGAACGAAATATTTCTTCAATACGGATAGTACGCTCAAAACCGGCTGGGTCAAGAATGAGAACAACTGGCGGTACTACACCGGGAACAAAGCGGCTGTAGGCTGGCTGGACATCAGCGACAAACGCTATTACTTCACCAAGGACGGCCTGATGGTATCCGGCAGGTGGCTGGAGATCGGCGGTAAGTGGTATTACTTCAATGCCGATGGCTCCCTCGCTCGGAACACCAAAATCGGCGAGTACGAGGTGGACGAAACCGGCGTGAGAAAGACAAAGTAATAAAACCCAAGTAGATAGGGCAGGGGTGGAGGCCGGTATGGTTCGGCTTCCAGCCTTGCTTTTTTGTGTTCGGCTTGCCTTATAAATAGATGCTTCATCTGCCGCATCTCCCTCCCGCATAGCAAAACGACCGTTCTCATTGAGGGACTCCTCAGGCGGACGGCCGCTTTGATTTTGAATTTTATATAAAATAGGAATAGGTAAAGCATCTGTCCAACAAATACGTCAACCAGTTGGCTTTTTCCCCGCGTTGATCAAAAGAGACATATCCGTCAGACTTATAAACATAATTGATTTTCCAATAGCCGTCTTTCGTTTTTTTGCTTTTCACAAAGTCAAGCGCGCTTTGGCAGCCGGCATGTTTCATATTACCTGTTGTATACGCCAAATCCAAGAGCTCTACAACATTTAGTTGATAAGAAGCAGGAAAGGACAAATCCAGAATATGATTATTGATGGGCTCCCCATTGGAAAGCCGTTTATACAATTCATGCCGGATTAATACCAAATGTTAAAATTGAAATTTTCAGCTTTCTACGCATCATTATTCTTCCTCCTTAACGATTTGATTTGTTTTAAGCGGATTTTTTTCCGATATGTCAAATTCAGCAAGGGTTAGAGTTCCGTCGTTGTGTTTAAGTGCTATCGATACTTTATCATTTCCTTCGATGAAGAAGAGTGGCATGAAATCACCATTTCTGTGAGTTCCGTCCAGCGCTAACGCTTTAAGAGCAGCTGAGCATTGATATCTGACATCAGGACTCAATTTAGAAGTATCGCCGTCATAGACATCTCGCATGTACGCAGGTTTGGCCTTATCAGTATCTATATTCATCATTTCTACAGCCTTATCTTTAAATGCAAGTTCTTGCTGAGAGATATGACGATCCGAATAAGCTGTATCGACGTTTACGATTAATCGTACCGCAAGAAAGATTACGCCAAGACTAATGGCAGCCCATGAGAATGTTTTCTTTCCCTTCATCATTTCTTTCCTCCCGTCTATCGATATTCGAATTCACCTTTCACCAATCTCATCGTGCAGTAAAGATTACCATAGTCTGCGCCTGTTTTTTGTTCTGCGTGATTGGCTTGCATTTTGATTTGAGATTATACGTTGATTTTTCCCTTCACTTCTATACATTGGTGATATCAATTCCTTCAATCATAATATCCTTCCTTTCAGAATGGCCGGGACATTGGCTTTTTCCATCGCGCTTGCCTTCTTGGCGATAAATCCTGACTCAAGAGCCAGTAAAATGAGCCCTCCCCAGATCAGATCAGCGCCCTCGGCAATTCCTAAGAGTCCTCTCAGCAAAAACGCCAGGAATAAGCTCAGCAGAAAAACGACGAATGTAATCAGGATTAACCGTTTGTTTCTGGCAAAAAATGAGTAGCCCAAGACTTTTTTCAGCGCCAGTTCCATCGCGTTGAACTGATACTCCAGCTTGAGAATAAAGCCGATCAGCCCGATTTCCAGCGTCAGCAAGAAGATTGATAAAATCACGACCAATTTCATATTGCGGGAGATCATCGTCCAATTGTGCTCATAGACATCCAGGGCATTGGATTTGACCCTGATTTGATCGGACAGCTGATACTCGGCGATGAACTGATTGAAATCCTGCTCGGGGATATTGAACATCGTATCATAGGACTGGTGCATAATGTTGCATGCCTGATATTGAAGCGTATTATTGAATAAGATGATCGGGTTCGCCATTGGCCGGCTTGTATAGTTCACCTGATTATTAATGCCCACTAAACTGATATCGTCGTCATACACTTTGGTCGTAATGGATTGAATATTCTTTCCAAAAAAAGTAGTGAATATTTCTTTCGCGATATCATATTCCTGAGAATCCTCCGACATACCGGACGGGATCAGCATATAATAATCATCGTCCGCGCTTTGGACCGTCTCCGCCAAGGCATTGTTCCATCCTGATATTTCTTCAAAGGCATTTCGATTGATTAAAATAACAGGGTAAGGGCTGTTGAAATGATCTGACAAGTCGACGTACTGCAATGAATAATTTTGAAACCGTTGATAGAATTCTTCATTCATCACAAGGTCATCTTCCATTGTTTTGCCTAAGTGATTATCCACCCTGTAATTTAATTTATAGTAATCATAATCCTTATGTTCGGAGAAAAAATCACCTTGCTTATACATCAGATACCCTTGAACCAGTATCGCGAAATTACTGGATAAGACAATCAGGGTAAGTATGGTGGTGACGGTTTTCAGGATATAGTTGGCTGTAAGCAGTCCGCCGCCGGAGCGTCTGGCAGCGATATCTTTTTTCAAGTTAACGCGCAATATTGCCGCGTTGATCAGGGTATTAGCAATCATGAACACCAGAAAAGCCAAGGCCAGGGCTTCAATCTTAAAAAAGACATTGGAGAAGGGGCGTAATAGGAACGGGATGCTAATAAAGGCGCCGGCCAGGATAGCGAGATCGGCCAAAGCATTTTTGCCGAAAAGGGCTTTGACATCCTCCCCAAGGGTGATCCGCACCATGATTTCCTTCTTCAAGCTAATGATTTCATAAATCGTCAACAGCAGGATCAAGCCAAAAATGATCGACCAAACTGAAAATAGATTCAGCCAGGTCTCTTGATCGGAGCTGAACAAATTCGGGAGTCCGCCTCCGTATTTACCGATCAGGCTCGCTTTGAATAGGCGCATCGCTTCCTGGTGAGATGGATCGCCGATGTAATAACAGTCTGTGAATCTTTCCATCGTTTTAATATGACTGAAATCCTCGTATCTGACTTGGGTTTCCCCCATAAAAAGGCTATTATGCTTTCCTTCAGGAATCCCCTTGGCTTGCAGGGTTTTCAAGGCGTTCGGAGTGCCGAATATCGTTATCTCTTTGGCGTAGGCCGAGACAATCGTACTGTCCACAAAGAAGAAATCGACATCATACGCCTTTCCCGCCTGGAGAAAATCCCGGATGACTTCTTTTTCTTCAATATCGACTTCCCGATTCACAAAATCAAACCCTGACTGGTAATAGGATCCTTGAAAATCGTCCAGATAGAGAATGAACAGCTCCCCGTTAAACAGAAAGCCTATGGTGATTAACAGGTATATGACGATCAGTTTTATTTTCTTCATCATACAGAAAACCCTTCTATATTAACTGTGGCAAATACGAAAACGAAAGAATGTCTCCATATCAACATATCGTAACCAAAAAATCTTCAAACCCATGCGTTCAAAGCAAAATTTATAGTTCGATCACCCTCTGGGCCTTATCTTTAATTTTTTGATCATGGGTCACGATAATGACGGTTTTCCCTTCGGCATTCAGTGAAAGCAGAATATCCATAATGATTTGAGCATTTTTGGCGTCCAGCGATCCTGTCGGTTCATCCGCTAAAACGATCTGGCATTTTTTTAGAAATAAACGGGCCAATGCTACCCGCTGCTGCTCTCCGCCGGACAGGGTATAGACTTTGCTATGCAGTTTGCTTTCTAACCCGACTCTTTCCAGCACTTCTTCAATCGTATGATTGGTGCGGCTGCCCTGCCTGATCAACTCAAGGTTCTGTTCAACTGTTTTACTTTCGATCAGCGCGAAATTTTGAAAGATAAACCCAGCGACAGAGCGGAAATACTCCAGTTTCTGCTTATTGGTCGTGTACTCGATTCCATTGATTCTTAAGCTTCCGGCGTCAATCGGCTCGATTAAGCCGATCATGTTTAATAAGGTGGTCTTTCCCGTTCCGCTGGCACCGGAAAAGCAGACGAATTCCTGATCCTCGATCAGAAAATTATAATCCTGAAAGAGAGTCAGACCATCAAACTTTTTGGTGATATCAATTCCTTCAATCATAATATCCTTCCTTTCAGAATGGCCGGGATATTGGCTTTTTCCATCGCGCTTGCCTTCTTGGCGATAAATCCTGACTCAAGAGCCAGTAAAATGAGCCCTCCCCAGATCAGATCAGCGCCCTCGGCAATTCCTAAGAGTCCTCTCAGCAAAAACGCCAGGAATAAGCTCAGCAGAAAAACGACGAATGTAATCAGGATCAACCGTTTGTTTCGGGCAAAAAATGAGTAACCCAGTACTTTCTTCAGCGCCAGTTCCATCGCGTTGAACTGATACTCCAGCTTGAGAATAAAACTGATCAGCGCCAGTTCCAGCGCCAGCAAGAAGATCGACAAAATCACGACCAATTTCATATTGCGGGAGATAATCGTCCAATTGTGCTCATAGATATCCAGGGCATTGGATTTGGCCATGATTTGATCGGACAGCTGATACTCCGTGATAAAATTATTGAAGTCCTGCTCGGGGATATTGTACATCGTACTATAGGCGTAGTACATATCACTCTCTGCTTGATCTTCATCAATTTGTTGAAGTGTATTATTGAAAATTATGATCGGGTTCTCCATTGGCCGGCTTACATACTTATCCATATTATGAATACCCACTAAACTTACATCGTCATCATATATTTTGGTTTTAAAATGAATATTTTGTCCCCAAAAAGCGGTGAATATTTGTTCCGCCACAGCATATTCCTGAGAATCCTCCGATATACCGGATGGGATCAGCAGATAATAATCATCGTCGGCGCTTTTGACCGTCTCCGCCAAGGTATTGTTCATTTTTGAGATTTCTGCAAACGAATTTCTATTGATTAGGATGACAGGGTAAGGGCTGTTGAAATTCGCTGTCAAATCGTTGTATTGCAAGGAATAGTTTTGAAATCGTTGATAGAATTCCTGATTCATCGTTTCGTCATCTGATATTGTTTTGCCTAAGTGATTATCCACCCTGTAATTTAATTGATAGTAATGATAATCTTTGTGTTCGGAGAAAAAATCACTTTGCTTATACATCAGATACCCTTGCGCCAGGATGGCGAAATTACTGGATAAGACAATGAGGGTAAGTATGGTGGTGACGGTTTTCAAGATATAGTTGGCTGTAAGCAGTCCGCCGCCGGAGCGTCTGGCGGCGATATCTTTTTTCAAGTTAACGCGTAGAATTGCCGCATTGATCAGGGTATTGGCCATCATGAACACCAGAAAGGCCAGGGCCAGGGCTTCAATCTTAAAAAAGACATTGGAGAAGGGGCGTAATAGGAACGGTATGCTGATAAAAGCGCCGGCCAGGATAGCGAGATCGGCCAAAGCATTTTTGCCGAAAAGGGCTCTGACATCTTCCCCAAGGGTGATCCGCACCATGATTTCCTTCTTCAAGCTAATGATTTCATAAATCGTCAGCAACAGGATCAGGCCAAAAATGATCGACCAAACTGAAAATAGATTCAGCCAGGTCTCTTGATCGGAGCTGAACAATTTCGGGAGTCCGCCTCCGTATTTACCGACCAGGCTCGCTTTGAATAGGCGCATCGCTTTCAGTTGGGATTGATCGCCGATGTAATAACAATCTTGGAACTTTTCCATCGTCTTAATATGACTGAAATTCTCATATCTAACCTGGGTTTCCCCCATAAAAAGGCTATTATGCTTTCCTTCAGGAATCCCCTTGGCTTGCAGGGTTTTCAAGGCGTTCGGCGTGCCGAATATCGTTATCTCTTTGGCGTAGGCCGAGACAATCGTACTGTCTACAAAGAAGAAATCGACATCATAGTCCTTTCCCGCCTGGAGAAAATCCTGGATGACTTCTTCTTCCTCGATATCGGCTTCCCGATTCACAAACTCAAATCCTGACTGGTAATAGGATTCTTGAAAACCGTCCAGATAAAGAATGAACAATTCCCCGTTAAACAGAAAGCCTATAGTGATTAACAAGGATATGACGATCACTTTTATTTTCTTCATCATACAAAAACCCTTCTGCTTTTTGTTTCTACATGATTGGCTTTGATTTGAGATTTATCTGTTCATTTCTCCCTTCACGATATACATTACATTAAACGGGCAAAATCACCTCTTTTAAAAAAATATATTTTCAATCAAATTACGACAAATTAACCTATTTTTACCGGAAGATGATACGGATGTATATCGGAATAAAAAGCTGTAAGAATGCGAACGGCGTTATGTTATTCTGATTTTATCTTTTCAGAGGGGATTAGCTGGTTCTACTTCGATGCGATCAGGATCAGGGATGTTATACTGATTAAAGTGTCTTACACCCCATTGATTTTGGGGGTTAAACATGACCTCTTTTGTGTAGCTGTGATTTTGTTTATCCCAGTAATAATTGAATAATCGAAAATCCAGGTCCGTGGAGATTGAAACATAGATGCGTTTTTCCAGATCTGTGGTTTCGGGACTTTGAATGTTGTCTTTATTAAAACTGACAATCCAATATTGCAGTTCCCCATATTGCAACCGGTCATTAAAGAGAGGGAAGGTTTCCTCACCTTTTCTCACGAGCAGCACCCATTGATGTCCGGTATCCCATCCGATACGACCGGAGGCTATCTTTTCCGCCGAGGTATATAATTCAACGATTTCATTCGTACCATCACTATCGGTGTCGGCATATGTTCGCTCCAACAGGGTGAAACCATCGATTGTTACAGGGGTTGTTGCAGTAATCGACTCTGTATTTTCCCCTATACTTTTCGCAGAGCCGCAACCTGGGACGAATAAACTGATCATCAATGCTATGAGGGATATGGATATGATGGGATATTTTCGTAATAGCATTTACCAATCAACTACTTTCTAATTTTTCTCCATAGATATTATATTAGAGAGAAAAAGGGATTGAGAAAAGTTTATGGACAACCCTTTTTTCTTTTCGTTCAGTTCAAAGTTGAAGCTATGGTTAGTTCGTCAGATATTAACCTGACACCAAACGTTGATGCCTAGTCCTAAGTAATATCCAATATCGCCGGAACGAGTTTGAAGGATTTGCAAATCACTGCTGTTCGTCATAAATTGCTGCATAATAAGTTTTAAGGCTTTCAAATATTCTTCTAATCAAAGACTTTCAGAGGTTGGTGATCACTAGGATTATGAGAGAGCCTTTTGTTGTAGACGGGGATCTTAGATGCATCATAGCCTGTCCACCTCCTTTTGATATTAAAGCTTCGGGAGTAAACTTAAGCAATCTCATATGTCAGTGAAAATTCGTATGACCATCGCTTGTTTTTATTTCTACATGATTAGCTTTGATTTGAGATTTATCTGTTCATTTCTCCTTTCACGATATACATTGCATTAAACGGGCAAAATCACATCCTTTTAAAAGAATAATTTTCAATCAAATTACGACAAATTAACCTATTTTACCGAATGCTGATACGGGCGTATATTGGAATTGAAGGCTGTAAGAATGTGAAATGAATAGAACAGCGAAGGTCGTAAGGTGTAATATATAAATCGAATAAGCGGAAAGGAAGGATTTTTACGTATTAATTAGGCCCATTTGTATCTAAGCTTGGAGCTGTATTGACGCAATGCAGACGGCGTTATGTCATTCTGATTCATATTTTTGAGGGTTTTCCAGTCAGCAAAAAAAGCGCCGCCGGAAAAGAAAAAAGCCCTTAAATCCGCTTGTATCACAGCTTTAAGAGCGATTGCTCTGGTACCGAGGCCGGAGTCGAACCGGCATGAAGATTATTCAACGTAGCTCGCCTGGCAATACCACAAAGCCAGTAGCTAGACCGTTTGATGATCCATAGCCCCCATACAATTGATCAGGTTTGATTGGCTATGTAGTACTGTAAGATAGAAGGATAAAATAAGTTATAGAGGACGCTAAGAGTTTAATATTCTCAGCGTCCTCTATCCTTTTTTGTTAAAACAGGAAAGCAGCACAGCTTATTTCGTTTGAGTATATTTATTTGAAATATATTTAAATGATCCGTCAGGTTCATTTTTAACAGTTAAAATACTTTGAGCAGCAAGTTCTTTGCCAAATTCTAATTCAACAAAATCAACCCAAAGAGTCAGTGTTCCATCAGTATTATTTTGGAATTTAGAGACTTCAAGTGTAGGAGAATAACCACCGCCATTAAAACCATAGAAGGTATAAGTCCCATTCTTCTTGTTGTATTGTTTCAAAGCTCGAAGTGTCTTTGTTGGCACCTCAAAATATTTTTGCAACTTTTTCTCAACGATATCCTGAGGTATAACAATCGAGTTATTAATGTAATACTTTGAATTGCCCATATATGTGCCGTTTTCATACACCCATAGTCTATCTAAAATGTAATCCCAGTTTAATTCATTGAAGCTGCTACTGTTCCAACTCATAACCAACGGCCCTTGATCAATAAATCCCGGTTCAACATATCTTTTATAGTATTCGCGGCTTTGTTCGCTTAAAGATAAGACTCTAAAGCCCGTGTTTTCAAGTTCTGGACCATCTTCAAAATGAAAATAAACATTTCCTTTCTTTGTGTAAACAAATTTAGTTATGTTTCTTGGAACCATGGTTTCAATACCATTCGCATTGTAAATTATGTAAGAGCATGTCATTTTTCCTTTGGCATAAGTAAAATTGTAGCTGGTTATATCTAGGATATAGGAAAGAGGCGAATAAACAGTCACTTTCCCTTCTTTTCCAGCTAGAGCATTTTTAAAAAAATCATCAACAGGCTTGTAGTTAATCATGTTCTCGTTATATCTTAAAACTGGGAATCCAAGATTTCCAATTTTCTGAGCAACTTCGTTTACTTGTGCATTTGATGGATTTTCTGATTTATTGTCTGCTACCTCCCTAATGATTTTAGGAATAACTTCTTTAGGAATAACAATTTGAGATTCTTTATTCTGATTTGATGGAACATTAGCACAACCAGTTAATGAAAATAGAAATGCTAATGCTGCTAGTAATACTATAATTGTTGGGCAAAAGTTTTTTCTAAACATACTTGTCTCCTCTATGAATGTATTTCACTTACTCTTATTTATTCGATATAATGCAAAAAACCCTTGGAATAAAATGAGACTAAATGATGTAATATTGTTATATAAAATCTAAGGTTTAGTAATAAAAAGTATAATAAGCACTACTTGTTTTGTAACCGTAGGCACCGTTTGCTCTATGCGTACCAAGAATCGACCAATAATGGGTTTGTGATCTATTGGCATTATGACCTACATCTGCCTGAGCCCAATCAGGTCCATAGTCCTCATCAATAGTAAGAATATTAGACAGGTTAAACAGAAAGCCTATGATGATTAACAAGGATATGACGATCAGTTTTATTTGATAAAACCCTTCTGCTTAATTGTGGCAAATATTGAGCGGAGGAATGTCTCCATATCAGAGATATCGTAGCTGAAGACTCTCAAACTCATTGATATTATGACTAAAGTACATGAGCTTTCAATCTAATCAAATTGAAAGCTCATGTATGATTCAAATACGAAGATTTATTGCAATACGATAATTATTCACCTTGACTTGTACATGACCCTGCCTTAGCATACGTTCAAAGCAAAATTTATAGTTCGATCACTCTCTGGGCCTTATCTTTAATTTTTTGATCATGGGTCACGATAATGACGGTTTTCCCTTCGGCATTTAGTGAAAGCAGAATATCCATAATGATTTGAGCATTTTTGGCGTCCAGCGATCCTGTCGGTTCATCCGCTAAAACGATCTGGCATTTTTTTAGAAATAAACGGGCCAATGCTACCCGCTGCTGCTCTCCGCCGGACAGGGTATAGACTTTGCTATGCAGTTTGCTTTCTAACCCGACTCTTTCCAGCACTTCTTCAATCGTATGATTGGTGCGGCTGCCCTGCCTGATCAACTCAAGGTTCTGTTCAACTGTTTTACTTTCGATCAGCGCGAAATTTTGAAAGATAAACCCGGCGACAGAGCGGAAATACTCCAGTTTCTGCTTATTGGTCGTGTACTCGATTCCATTGATTCTTAAGCTTCCGGCGTCAATCGGCTCGATTAAGCCGATCATGTTTAATAAGGTGGTCTTTCCCGTTCCGCTGGCACCGGAAAAGCAGACGAATTCCTGATCCTCGATCAGAAAATTATAATCCTGAAAGAGAGTCAGACCATCAAACTTTTTGGTGATATCAATTCCTTCAATCATAATATCCTTCCTTCCAGAATGGCCGGGATATTGGCTTTTTCCATCGCGCTTGCCTTCTTGGCGATAAATCCTGACTCAAGCGCCAGCAAAATCAGCCCTCCCCAGATCAGATCAGCCCCCTCGGCAATCCCTAAAAGTCCTTTCAGCAAAAACGCCAGGAATAAGCTCAGCAGAAAAACGACGAATGTAATCAGGATTAACCGTTTGTTTCTGGCAAAAAATGAGTAGCCCAGGACTTTTTTCAGCGCCAGTTCCATCGCGTTGAACTGATACTCCAGCTTGAGAATAAAACTGATCAGCGCCAGTTCCAGCGCCAGCAAGAAGATCGACAAAATCACGACCAATTTCATATTGCGTGAGATCATCGTCCAATTGTATTCATAGACATCCAGGGCATTGGATTTTACCGTGATTTGATCAGACAGCTGATACTCCGTGATAAAATTATTGAAGTCCTGCTCGGGGATATTGTACATTGTACTATAGGCATAGTACATAGCATTGTCTGCCTGATCTTCATCAATTTGTTGAAGCGTATTATTGAATAATATGATCGGGTTTGCCATTGGCCTGCTTACATACTTGTCCACCATGTTATGAATGCCCACTAAACTTACATCGTCATGATATACTTTGGTTTTAAGACTTATATTTCGACCAAACAAACCAGTGAATATTTCTTTCGCGATCGCATATTCTTGTGAATCCTCTGATATACCGGACGGGATAAGGATATAATAATCATCGTCCGCGCTTTCGACCGTCTCAGCCAAGGCATTGTTCACTCTTAAAATTTCTTCAAACGAATTTCTATTGATTAGGATAACAGGGTAAGGACTGCTCAACTCAGCTGTCAAATCGTTGTATTGCAAGGAATAGTTTTGAAATCGTTGATAGAATTCCTGATTCATCGTTTCGTCATCTGATGTTGTTTTGCCTAAGTGATTGTCCACCCTGTAATTCAATTGGTAGTATTTATAATCCTTATGTTCGGAAAAAAAATCAGATTGCTTGTACATCAGATACCCTTGAACCAGTATCGCGAAATTGCTGGATAGGACAATGAGGGTGAGTATGGTGGTGACGGTTTTCAGGATATAGTTGGCTGTAAGCAGTCCGCCGCCGGAGCGTCTGGCCGCGATATCCTTTTTCAAGTTAACGCGCAAAATTGCCGCGTTGATCAGGGTATTGGCTATCATGAACACCAGAAAGGCCAGGGCCAGGGCTTCAATCTTAAAAAAGACATTGGAGAAGGGGCGTAATAGGAACGGTATGCTGATAAAGGCGCCGGCCAGGATAGCGAGATCAGCCAAAGCATTTTTGCCGAAAAGGGCTTTTACATCCTCCCCAAGGGTGATCCGCACCATGATTTCCTTCTTCAGGCTGATGATTTCATAAATCGTCAACAGCAGGATCAGGCCGAAAATGATCGACCAAACTGAAAATAGATTCAGCCAGGTCTCTTGATCGGAGCTGAACAAATTCGGGAGTCCGCCTCCGTATTTACCGATCAGGCTCGCTTTGAATAGGCGCATCGCTTCCTGGTGAGATGGATCGCCAATGTAATAACAGTCTTTGAACTTTTCAATAGTCTTAATATTACTGAAATCCTCGTATTTGACTTGTGTTTCTCCCATAAAAAGGCTGTTATACTTTCCTTCAGGAATCCCCTTGGCTTGCAGGGTTTTCAAGGCGTTCGGCGTGCCGAATACCGTTATCTCTTTTTTGTATGCCGAGATAAACGTAATATCCAGAAAAAAGAAATCGACATCGTACTCCTTTCCTGCATTGAGAAAATCCTGGATGACTTCTTTTTCCCCGATAACGGCTTGCCGATTCACAAAATCAAATCCTGACTGGTAGTAGGATTCTTGAAAGCCGTCCAGATAAAGAATGAATAATTCCCCGTTAAAAATAAAGCCTATGGTGATTAACAGGTATATGATGATCAGTTTTATTTTCTTCATCATACAAAACCCTTCTGCTTTTTGTTTCTACATGATTGGCTTTGATTTGAGATTTATCTGTTCATTTCTCCCTTCACGATATACATTACATTAAACGGGTAGAATCACCTCTTATAAAGAAATATATTTTCAATCAAATTACGACAAATTAACCTATTTTACCGGAAAATGACGCAATGCAAACGGCGTTATGTCATTCTGATTCATATTTTTGAGGGTTTCCCAGTCAGCAAGAAAAGCGCCGCCGGGAAAGAAAAAAGCCCTTAAATCCGCTTGTATCACAGCTTTAAGAGCGATTGCTTCTGGTACCGAGGCCGGAGTCGAACCGGCATGAAGATTATTCAACGTAGCTCGCCTGGCAATACCACAAAGCCAGTAGCTAGACCGTTTGATGATCCATAGCCCCCATACAATTATCCCTGTTGCTTGCATTTCTGACGGTGCGCTTCCCGTATCTTTCATATGATCGTTGGACTTCCCCGTTTTGTAGACTTTATTCGATTGACGGATGAGAAAAAATCCATTTCAAGAGTATCGGGACGTCAATCTTGGAGTTTTCACAGAGTTCAGGATACACCCTCGAGCATCGTTTAATCATTCAATAAATTCAATGCTTCCATATAATTTTAAATAGGATAACATCATTGGTTTAGTAATAAAAAGTATAATAAGCACTACTTGTTTTGTAACCGTAAGCACCGTTTGCTCTATGCGTACCAAGAATCGACCAATAATGGGTTTGTGATCTATTGGCATTATGACCTACATCTGCCTGAGCCCAATCAGGTCCATAGTCCTCATCCGAGTCCATTAGTTCACCATCACACCAAAGCTGTGAATGTGCACTAACAGATTGGGTACCGGAGCCTGAAGTATATGAATAACCACCTACATATGAACTTAGATTAGTAAAGGCAGAAACACCTTTATAAGAATACGCATACACAGGAATTGCATATAAACATAATACAATTAGTGTCAATGCAATCACTTTATATTTTTTGGATTTCATAATTTTATTCTACCTCCTTCTTATCTATACGATCAGTTTTAGTTGGATATTGTTTTGATACATCATATTTAATAAGAGATATATTTCCATCCTTGTGTTTAATTGCTACTAAAACTTCATCTTTATTATCTTCAAAGAAAAAAACTGGAAGTTTATCACCTTTTTTAAGAATATGTTCTTCTCCTAACATAAAATTAGCAGCCAGTACTTTGTTTTTTGCATCTGATTGCAAACTACTGGTAGTAAGACTGTCATTAGCAGTACTACTTTCAGTGTCAGACAAATCCTCCCAAAAAAATGTTTTATATTTTTCATTATCTATATCAAAAGTTTTAATAGCTGAATCTTTAACTTTTTGTTGTACTTCTAAATTTTTAGCTTTAACTTCTTTATCCATTTCTAATTGTGAGTGTTGTACATTACTTGCATAAGCAATGCTTCCCACAAATAGAGCAACGAATAAGGCGAACATACTGCTCGTACCTATTGCAATTTTTTTAATATTCTTTTTATTCATTTACCACTACACACCTTTCATTATCATCAAATTTTACAATGCTCAGCTTGTCGTTAATTTTCATAATACTTTAAGTTTTCATTTTAGCACCTTGTATAATAGAGTCCGGAGACGGGCTCCATTATCTTTCTCCCCAATATGGGTTAAAATGTAGTCTGCGCTGTGGATTGATTTCGTACTTGGCGGGTTCTCCCGACTGGTTCTATTCTGGAAGCGACAACCACAGCTCTATGCTAATTCGTCAGTTAATTGGATAACGCAACGACGCCTTAATATCAGACAAAGATACATTCAGTTTGTTTTATTCTTCATTAAGGCAACAGCAAGGAATATTTGAGTTGAGTTTATAACATTTTTCTTCATTTGTAACTACAACTATTTGTAGTATTGGGAATATTTTGCTCTAAATAATCCCTTTTGATTTTGCAATTGATATAGCTTCGGTAGAAGTCTTTGCATCTAATTTCGCAAAAATTTGTCTCTTGTGATAATTTACGCCATTTATACTCAAATACATTTTTGATGCTATTTGCTTAACCGTCAAACCATTCGACAAATATTTAATAATAGTAATCTGTTGATCACTTAACAGAAAAAACGGAGCACTTCTATGAACCATAGCCTGTTTCTCCTTTTTTTGACATCGAACTTTCTGGGAGTGACACCAGTCTCATAGTGCAGTGAAGATTAACATAGTCTGCGCTTGTTTTTTTCGTTCTACGTGATTGGCTTTCATTTTGATTTGAGATTTATCTGTTCATTTCTCCCTTCACGATATACATTGCATTAAACGGGCAAAATCACATCCTTTTAAAAGAATAATTTTCAATCAAATTACGACAAATTAACCTATTTTACCGAATGAGGCCTGATTAAATATAGGAAAAAGCCGTACTACCGTTTATGAAAAACAGCAGTACGGCTTTTGCAAACATTTATGTCAATACGCGGTCACTGGATTTGAAGTAACAATCTTCGTTTCTGATCCTCCGTTATCGGCAACGTAAAACTCAACATAACTCCGGTATTGTGTGCCGGGCGTTCCATAATAGTAGCAATCATAAATATAGGTACCGCTATTGTAGAGATAATCATTTCTGACTATTGTATAGATAGACTGCCAGTAACCATTTTTTAAGGTTTGGACTTCTATGGTTTTGACTCCAAGTTGGTCGACGATCCTTGTGGCATCTAATTTATTTTTCAGCAAAATTGTCCCATTGCCCATTGCTTTTGTACTTACACTTGTGGACCGGATATATAAACTTGCCTTGGGGGCTTGAACATTCCCGGCACTTGCATAAGAAGCCAGCGGGGAAGCCAGCATACACAGCATAACGGTAAAAAGCAGTGCAATCATCTTTTTTTTACATAACATAGATTTAACCTCCATACATCGAATCTATGATCTTTTTCATTTCACCTGCCGAGACATCGCCGCTGATACTATACACAACAATGGAATCATTCCAAACGGCCTGAACTTGGCCAAGGTTACTCAGGATATAGTGTTTTACCCCGTTTTTTTCGTAGATTTCAACCGGTTTTTCATCTTTTTCAAAGTTAATATTTTCTGCTGCTGCATTACCATCCTCATAGATGTTAAGGTCAAAAACAAGAAATTTACCGGCAGCATCCTGGTAATAGAGCAAAACGTTCGTGTTATCCAAGCGGGTAAAGCTCTCGGCATACTTAAAGGTAAAACCATCAGGAAGCCATTTAGGGAACAGCGGTGTGGCAGGAAGATCCTTCAGCACTTCTCCGATACTGCTATAGGTTTTTCTTTGGACAATATTGGCATCGCCGTTTTGCTCGTTTGAGTGATTTTGAGTAGATAAATTGAAGGTATCTTTCCCCCACTGAACCACAGATTGGATGAAATTGTAACCAAACGCACTGGCGACAACGGACGACGTAAAGAAAACGAGAACAAGGCAGGCCGCAATTTGGGCAGCCCGTTTTTTACATTGGATTTTGCGCTGGCTGAGGCGCCAGTCTTCATATCTCCGGTCAATATTGAGGCGCATGGCTTGCACTTTTTCTTCGGAAAGCTCTTCCGCTTTGCCTTCAATCAGGTCAAGCGTCTTTACACATTCAGCGATCAGGTCGGTATCCATGCTTACCGCATCGGCTGACGACGCTTCGTATAAAATCCTATACAGCTTATCTTTTACAATCGCATCACTCTCCTTTTCGGACAGTATTGTTTTGATCATCTCTTTATCGCTGCTTGGGCCGGGGGGATAAGAATGATTCGTTTTCTGCTCCATGACTTTCTCCCTTCACTATATACATTGCATAAGTTATCGAAAATCACATGTGATTTTCAAAAAAATTTTTAAATTTCATTTTCAGCAAAATAAGCGCGGACGATCTCTTTTATTTTTCTCTTCAGACGGTAAATCCGGGTCGTCATAGCGGTGGCCGAAATGTCATATTTTTGGGAAAGCTCCGGGACGGACAGCCTCCCTTTGTAATAGTCCAAGTACAGGTCATACTCACTCTGCTTGAGCTTTCTTAATATCTGAGCACTGATTTCATCCGGGTCGAGCGTGGCGGCAAAAAGCTCCTCCAATTTGTTGTCCAATTCCGGCAAAGCTCCGGTGATCTTATCATCGATACTGACCTCGCGCCTTTTTTTTATGTACATGTTTCTATATGAATTGTTGATCAGGTTGCGCGCCGTGGTATACAGCCATCCTTCCACATTCGGGTGGTTTTTTAATGTTGAGATCTGTTTCCGGGCTTCCAGAAATGTGCTCTGCGTACATTCTTCCGCAAAGTCTGAAAGTTGCTCTTGCCCTTTGATCAGCCTTCGGCAATACAAAAAAATCCGGTGAAAATACGTATTGCATAAATCCTCATAAAAAGGATCAGTGTTTTTGCGATTCCACTGCCACAAATAAACCCCCTCCTCTTACTTGATTTTACATCATTTTACAAGATTTGACACCTTATTTTGTCTGAGGCAGGTTTGAAGATCAATTAAGTTTTTTGTAGGCTATTTTCACTGACCAAGCGAAAGGACAATTTCTCTGGGCATTCAGTGACAAGCCGTTTTTGAGGGTGACAACCGAGAAGTGTTATACTACTGGGAAGTGATGACAAGATTCGGCTTTAATCCTTTAAAATGTTGAAGGGTTAAATAAATATTTCAGGACAGTACGGAGGAAGTGGTTGCGTTCATTACCATTATTGTCTATGATAAATACGAGTAAATCATAGAAAAAAAAGGATAAAATGTTAAACCTGCCCTGATCTTCATCCCTGTGATCGGACGCCCGGATCAGTCCGGAGAAAAATCATGAAAGAAGGTGGCTTTTTGAAAAAAACGTATTTCCCTTTTCTCCTCTCTGCCGTTCTCCTTTTTTCCGGCTGCGGCAGTGTTCCTGTCGAGCAGCGGATAACGCCGGAGCAGGCGGTGACCGGGGGGGAATCCCGTACGTTCAGCAAAGAATTTGCTTTGGAGCACCGGACTGATCCCCCGCTGACAGATCAGTCCTCCGCCTACCTGACGGAAGATTTCGGCGGGATTGAAGGCACTGGCTGGGTCCCGATTCGTTTTGTGGATAATGACAGCTTCCTTTACCGCGAGAGAGCGGAGGATTCCCAGAATCCCTGGGTCTGCCGCTATCATCTCCGGACCGGGCAAAAAGATAAGCTTTTTCCGGTTCAGGGTGGTGCCGGAAATCTGTTCAGAGAAAATGCTTCCAATTTTAGTTTCGCCGATAATCTGGGGGTAATATCCATCAAAGATGACCGGATTGAGACCGAAATTTCCTTCGCCTCTTGGAAACAGGAGCATCAGGAATATGAAGCCTGTGACATCGTTGCCAATCCCCGGACCGGGAAAATTGCCCTTGTGGATAATACTACGTGGAAGTGTATCCTGACTGATTTTGATTTGAAGGAAGTATCGGCGCTGCCCTTTGAGGGAGTATACAGAGCTGGTTGGGTTGACGACGACAACCTGATTTTAGGAGCTTTTGATCAGGTCGAAAAACATCAGGGCAGTGCGGTGATAACCTATAACATTCAGGACAAAGCGACAACGAAAACTTATATCGGGGACAATGAAGTTTTTGTTGATCCCTATCGGGACTCCGGTGATTACTGTGGGTTTACCTACCTTGATGATGATCACGGTCCCCCGGGTACCCTCGGAGTGGTCGATTACACGAAGAATAAGATCATCTTCCTGAAATTGAGTAATATTGCCTGGTATTTAAACCTCCAATACAACTGGGTCATCGCGGCAGCGGCGGATCAGCCGATTGACTGGGATGTCTGGGGCGGGACGACGGAAGGGACAGTGAACCTGTGCGTTTATGATGCTGCCGCCGGTTCTTATGGAATCCGGGCCAGGAATTTATCCCGGCCCAATGGGGCGGTGATCATTTCTCCTGATGGCAGGACAATTATTTACCAATCCTTCAGTAAAAACTATCTGATCCGCGAAAAATAAACGCCTTGATTCAGGCGCGGGCTTAGAGGGAGACAGACTGTATTTTCCTTTCAACGGCATAAGACATGGCACCAACCATTAATCAAAATAGTTGGTGCCATATTCTTGGCAGTTTTTCCCAATTAAAGGAGCAGTCAAATCTTTTGCCTATAATCCCATCCGGTTTCCCCGCCTGTATAACTTATGCTCCTGCGTGTCGGAAGGTTACCGCCGGAAGGGGATAGAGGGAAAATTTAGTTTGCGGGAATTTTGCAATTCGGACGCAAGCAAAGCAGAAGGTTCAAATGACAGGTCAGGCCAGGTCGAAACGATCGGCGTTCATGACCTTATTCCAGGCGGCCACGAAGTCCCGGAGGAACTTAGCCTGAGCGTCGGCACAGGCATAGACTTCCGCGACGGCGCGGAGCTGGGAGTTTGAACCGAAGATGAGGTCAACGCGGGTGCCGGTCCATTTGAGCTCGCCTGTCGCGCGGTCGCGTCCCTCAAAGATATTTTCATCGGAGGAGGGTTTCCAGATCGTGGACATGTCGAGCAGGTTCACGAAAAAGTCATTGCTGAGCGCCTCCGGTCTGGCGGTGAAAACGCCGTGCGGAGACTGTCCGTAATTGGTGTTGAGGACGCGCAGGCCGCCGAGCAGAACAGTCATCTCCGGAGCGGTCAGGGTCAGGAGATTGGCGCGGTCCAGCAGAAGCTCCTCTGCCCGTATGGTAAATTTGGTTTTCAGGTAATTGCGGAACCCGTCTGCTTTCGGCTCCAGCACCGCGAAGGAGTTGATGTCGGTCTGTTCCTGTCCGGCATCGGTGCGTCCCGGCCTAAAGGGAACGGATACCGGGCTGCCGGCATTCTTCGCGGCCAGCTCGATCCCCGCGCAGCCGCCCAGGACGATCAAATCGGCCAGGGAAACCCGCTTCGAGCCGGATTGGGCGCTGTTGAATTCTGTTTGGATTTTTTCCAGGACCGGCAGGACAGTACGGAGCTGAGCCGGCTGGTTGACCTCCCAATCCTTCTGGGGAGCGAGACGGAGGCGGGCCCCGTTGGCCCCTCCGCGTTTATCGGAGCCGCGGAAGGTGGAGGCCGAGGCCCAGGCCGTGGAGACCAGCTGGGAGACGGACAGGCCGGAAGCCAGGATTTTATTTTTGAGACCGGTGATATCCTGTTCGTTGATCAATTCATGATCGACCGCCGGTACCGGGTCCTGCCAGATCAGTTCCTCGGAGGGAACCTCAGGACCGAGATAGCGGGAACGCGGCCCCATATCGCGGTGGGTCAGCTTGAACCAGGCGCGGGCGAAAGCATCGGCGAATTCCGCCGGGTTTTGCAGGTAATGGCGGGCGATCGGTGCGTAGACCGGATCGTAGCGCAGGGAAAGGTCTGCCGTGGTCATCATCGGGCGGTGTTTCTTGGAGGGATCGTGCGCGTCACGCACCATGTCCTCGGGGGCCACATCCTTGGCCAGCCACTGGTGCGCGCCGGCGGGACTCTTGACCAGTTCCCACTCATATTTGAACAGTACCTTCAGATAGCCCATGTCCCAGGTCGTCGGGTTGGGCTTCCAGGCTCCCTCGATACCGCTGCCGATCGTATCGCCGCCCTTGCCGCTGCCGAAGCTGCTCTTCCAGCCGAGGCCCTGTTCTTCGATGGGAGCGGCTTCAGGTTCCGGTCCGACATGGGTGGCGGGGCCGGCGCCGTGGCATTTGCCAAAGGTGTGCCCGCCGGCGACGAGAGCGACGGTTTCTTGGTCATTCATCGCCATCCGGGCGAAGGTCTCCCGCACGTCCCGGCCGGAAGCCACCGGATCGGGGTTGCCGTTCGGTCCTTCGGGGTTGACATAGATCAGGCCCATCTGTACCGCGGCCAGCGGATTCTCCAGATCCCGGTCGCCGGAGTAGCGCTTGTCGCCGAGCCACTCGGTCTCAGAGCCCCAGTAGATATCCTCTTCGGGCTCCCAGACGTCCTCGCGCCCGCCGGAGAAGCCGAAGGTTTTTAAGCCCATAGACTCGATGGCGCAGTTGCCGGCAAGGATCATCAGATCAGCCCAGGAAATTTTTCTGCCGTATTTTTGTTTGACCGGCCAGAGAAGGCGGCGGGCCTTGTCGAGGTTCACATTGTCCGGCCAGCTGTTGAGGGGGGCCAAGCGCTGTGTCCCGCTGCCCGCGCCGCCGCGCCCGTCGCCCAGGCGGTAGGTGCCCGCGCTGTGCCAGGCCATCCGGATGAAAAGAGGTCCGTAATGCCCGTAATCAGCGGGCCACCAATCCTGGGAGTCGGTCATTAAAGCATAAAGGTCTTTTTTCACAGCCGCCAGATCAAGTGTTTGAAATTCTTCAGCGTAGTTGAATTCCGGTTCCATGGGATTACTTAAGTCAGAGTTCTGATGAAGGATTTTCAGGTTCAGCCGGTCTGGCCACCAATCCTTGTTTGACGTACCCCCGCCTGTGGCGGCGCTTCTGGTTTTGCCCGTCACGGGGCATCTGCTTTCTTCTTGCATCACGTTTTTCCTCCCCTGCAAAATATAGTATGAGGTCAGGCATAACACAACCGGTGTCTTATGCCGGGGTTTCCTTCCTTGCTCCGGAAAATGAAGGCCGGAGAACGGACTGGCTTATGTAGCGTGAGTCAAACAGAATAAACAATATCAGATCGGAATCATTCCAATTTCATTATATGGTCTGAGGAAAGAATTCACAATATAAATATGAGAAAATTGCGAATGATTTAACAGCAGGGGTGGGGGACTCTTGGAGAATAAATGGGTATTGGCTAAAGCAATCTGCCTGTTGGATGGAGTGTAATGGGGGGGCAAGACACTGCTTGACATTGATATTGAAGAATAAGAGAATATCAGGGAATAGGCAAGATAGATAAGAGAGAGAAATCGGAAGGAATATAGAGGAAACGGGATGTAAATATGGTATACTTAAGAAAGTAAGCATTTAACACTCTGCCGAAAAAATCAAAGGCGTGGTCTGCGGTGTTCGTGTCGAGGACATCAAAGACCTGTTGATGCAAAAAATCCGATGGCTCGACAAGCTGGTCGACGAACTGGGAAAGGGCAAGGTAATGGAGAAGGTGTTGAGACAATGAAGACGAAAATTATCGACGGCATAGCTGTTATGAACAGCACAGAGCCGCTCATCACGGATGGGCAGTCCGCTCTCGACTTGACAGCGACTGTTTATTATGAGCAGGGCGTCACAAAAATGGTGGTTAACAAAGAAGCAATAAGCGAAGATTTCTTCAAATTATCAACCGGCTTTGCGGGGGAGGTCGTGCAGAAGTTCGTCAACTACCATTTTAGCGTAGCGATTGTCGGCGATTTCTCGAAATACACAAGCAAGCCGCTCCGTGACTATATGTACGAGTGCAACAACGGCAAGCACCTGTTTTTTGTGACGACTGAACAGGAAGCGATAGAAAAGTTGAGGTAAACAGGGATGCGGAGATGCCTAAACTGTTTGATTTTCGGCATGGGAATAGCCTATACACTATTCCTCATATGGGCGGTGCTTTGGAAGTGCGGAGTGCCTTTCGTCGGCGGTGGGGAACGAGTTTTTAATATCTTGCCGTTCAATAACAACACCCGATGGGAGATGCAGTTTAACATAGCTGTCTTTGCACCGTTTGGCTTCTATGTCGCCGCTTCTCTGAGAAAGCTGTCTTTGCCGAAGTTAGTGTTGATCATCCCATTAGCAAGTCTCGCACTTGAAGTTGTTCAGTTCGTGTTGGCGGTCGGGCGCAGTGATGTGACTGACCTGCTGATGAACACATTAGGCGGCATAATTGGAATTTTGGCTTTCTTGGTTTTAACGCGGATTTTCCGAAAGCGCGAGCAGATTGTAACGCTTGTTGTTTGCGCTTTAATGACATTGTTTGAAGTGTACATGGCGGTGTCGTTCATATTTTGGGGACAGTTGAATTTAGGGTTTATGATCATTAGATGATTGAATTTGATATCAAAGGCGCAAGCGGCGTCCGCAAGACAACGCGCATCGTCGGTGAGGGATATAACCTCTGCGCTAATTCCGGCGTTCAGCCCAAACCTTATCCAGAACAGCAAAAATATCCCCCATTTTGACGGGTTTGCTGAGGACGGTCAGGGGAGAGACGGCCGCGAATTGCTCCAGAACCTCAGATGCCGTGCAAAATACGATAGTGCAGGCCGGGTCATATTCCCGGATACACAGCGCCGTTTCAACCCCGGAGAGCTTTTTCATACACTGGTCCAGAAAAATAAGCTCGAAGCGGGTTTTCTTTTCCAGGAATTTCTCCAGCAGCTCCTCGCCGCTGTCAAAGTGGCAGATCCGGAACCGGACCGTATTCTTGACCTCGTAGCTGTGGATCATGGCCTCCATCATTCTGCGCAAGGCCGGACCGTCATCACATAAGGCGATATTCACACGCAACAACTCCTTCCCGAAATGATTTGGCGCAAGCCTGACCGGTCCAGCCTGCGCCGTCCGGGCAACTTTCACGGCTGCCCCCTGTTGGCCTTCGTCGAGGACAGTATCCGGTGCAATTCATTAATGGTGCTGTAAATCATGTTTAATTCGTGCGGGGAACAGTGATTCAACCTGCGTTCTATTTTATGCTGGAGCTCCCTGCCGTCCGCTCTTTCGGGAAAGAACACCGCATCGACAGATAAGTTGAGGAGCCTGACGAGTTTATACAGGACCTCAATCGACGGGTTTCTGCTTCCCGCTTCGAGCTGTTTCATATGGACGGTGGCAATGTCGGCCAGCTCAGCCAGTTCTTCCTGGGTCAGGTTATTTTCCAAACGGGCGTTCTTAATGGCCCCGCCCAGCCTTTTTCGATCCAACTCCATTTCTGCCAGCCTCCCTTACCGTAATCTTAAAGAATACGCAGCGACTTTAAAATCAGCATAAAGAATACCCTGATAGATTCTCTAAGAATACTAAAGGGAGGTTTGTGATAAATGTGTCATAGACAATGCCCGGATTTTTGGAAATTCCGCTCGATTCGGAAGGTCCTTGGATTAATCACAGCCAGTTCCAGTTCTCTGGCTTTGGCCCGGTTGACGGTAAACATCGTCCCGCCGGGCTGGCCGTCGAAAACGGCGATCAGCCGCTGGGATTGGCGGACGATGTACCGGTTGCGTTCCAAGTAACAGCCCTTATGATAGTTCCGGCTGATACAGGTTTCCTTATCGCACTGGGCAAGGAGACTGAAATACCTGTCCCGGTCCCCATGACGTCCATGGATGGACGAATGCCGCGGCGCCATGGAGGGTAAGGGGCGGTCCAGCCAGCGGTTGGCCTGGGTCTCGCAGGGCAGGGCGGCTTCCAGGGTAATCTCCGGGTAACGTTCGCGCAGAGCGATCACCGCCTCGGCAAAATAGGTATCCGATCCCAAGGCAAAGCCGCAGATAAAACGGGTATATCCGTCTTTGACCGCGGCTTCTGTTTCGGTGTAGAGCAAGAGCTTCAAATGGACGCAGGGGATGCTGTGCTCGTTATCCCGGAAAGGGAGTTTGGCAGGGCGGTAGCCGGTGAAGCCGCAGGTTTTGGGGGCGGGCATGGGGATCACCTCACAAAAATATCCTAAAATTAAAAAAACCTTCAGCATAGAGAGATGTTCTTGCTTTTGGTTTGATTTTAGCAGGAAGAATATCAATAAAATACAATTCCGTTCAAAGATAACCCTTAGAGTCATTTAATGTCGTTTAGGAGTATGCGGTGTTTGGTTTTCAAGATTTTTATTTTTGATTTTGTTTTAATGTTTTCCTGATAGTCCGTATTACGTTGATGAAATGACAGATGAAGGGGATATATTCTTTAGATTAGCCAGACGTCGACGAATAAACACAATTCGCCTCATTCAATCATTTTAATAATATGCTGTTTATCAGACCTGAAGGTCATAGGTCAAATCTTTCATAAATGGCATTGACGAGTTCTCCTTATATTTAGAGATTTGGGACAAAAGCAATTTATCTCTGAGTATAAGGAGTTATTTATTGTCATAAATTTTTGGTTTATTTTGAAAAATAAACAGGAATTGATAAAAATAAAGAGAATAATATCGAAAATGGTGAATTTAACCAGTAGATATAAATGCTGAATGAAACGACGAGAGAGGACCAACAAAGTGGGATTTGCCTCGATGGTGGATATTCAGACCGAGACAGTTGAACGCTAATATGTTCAGGAACTAAGAAAAATTCTGGATTGAAATGCTTTTTTAGTTTGAATCGATTGCCAATTATTAAAGACTATTATCCAGAGAGGGGAGAATATTTATGCCGGAGTATGCTGTTCTGGACCTTGAGACCACAGGTCTGTTCCCGGAAAAACATGACAGGATTATTGAAGTCGCCATCATCATACTCAATTCCAAGGGAGAAATCGCCGATCAGTATGAAACGTTGGTCAACCCGGACAGAGATTTGGGTCCTACCCATATTCACAAAATATCGGCGGGCATGGTTTCTGAGGCACCGAAATTTAAGGATATTGCCGGTGATATTATTCACTGCTTGGCTGGGAAACACATTATCGGTCATAATATTGCTTACGATTATCGGTTTATCAAGCATGAATTTCGCAGATTAAAGGTTGAAATCCCTGAACCGCAAATGTCCTGCACCTTCCATCTCACGAGAAAGGTTGAGCCTGATCTGCCTTGCCGAAAGCTTGAGGCGCTTTGCTCCTATTTTGATATTCCACTTGAACATAAACATGCCGCCTATTTTGACTGCTATGCGACAGCCGTACTATTTCAAACCCTATTGAAGAAACACGGCATTAAAATCTTGGAAGAAAAGGAGATTCAGGAGCACATTCTTTGGCCGGCTCTTCCTGTAAACCAGATTCAATACAGGAGGCAGCAATACGAAAATCGAGAGAAAAAGAACTATATCAGCGGATTGATTGAGAGATTGCCCAACTTCTCTTGCGGTGAAGAAGGATTTTTGGAATACCTGAATTTGCTTGATGACATTCTGACTGACAGAAAGATTACTGAGTTGGAAACAGAAGCCTTGTTTCATTTTGCTGAGGTCAAAAAGTTATCAAAGCAGACAGTCATATCTTTTCATCATACTTATCTGACAAACTTAGTGAGAATTGCTCTTTTAGACGGTATCCTTACTGACATTGAACTGCAAGATCTCCGTAATGTAGCCTGTATACTGGATATCGACCAAGAAGAGCTGAACCAGATGATAATTACGGGTAAAACTAATACATCCACACGAGAATTTTATAAAAAGGATTGTAAGGGCAAGTCCGTCTGTTTTACCGGAACACTCCAAACCATGAAAGAAGGCCGGCCGCTTACCCGTGAAGAAGCGCATGCTTTGGCGTTGGAGTATGGATTGATTATTAAAAGCGGTGTGACCAAAGATTTGGACTTCTTAGTGGCTGCCGATTCCGATTCGATGTCCGGTAAGGCCAAAAAAGCCAGGCAGTACAATGTCAATATTATGGCTGAGCAAGCTTTCTGGAATATGTTGGGCGTTCAATTCTCCTGAAAGGATTGATCCATCATCGATAATTATTGCCGCAACACTTTTGCAAAGGAATGGACCGCTGTGACAAAATTAATCGAACTGGACTGCGTCTACAGTGAAGTTGTCAACTTCGCCATGCAGCATAATCACGTTCCGGTCATTCAAAAATGCATTTTAAAAAATCTGTCGGAAGAGGATCTGGAAGAGATCGAAGTCCATATCGCTTCCGAGCCGGAGTTTGCCTATGCCTGGAAAACGACAATTTCCGTGATCCCCGCCGGTCAGACCGTGGAACTGGGCGTTGTCGATCTTCAGTTATCGTATCACTTCCTGTCCGGCCTGACGGAAAAAATCAACGGAACGCTGGTGATCGCGGTCAGAAAAAATCAGGAAGACATCGCTTCGTTGAGCGGGCAGATCACCGTTCTGGCCCATGATGAGTGGAGCGGCGCCTTAATCCTGCCGGAAATCACCGCCGCTTTTATCACGCCCAATCATCCTGCCGTTCAGGAAATTCTGCCCAAAGCGAACCGCTTCCTGCAGGAATGGACCGGCAACCCGTCCTTTACCGCTTATCAAAGCCGCAATCCCAACACCGTAAGAATGCAGATTGCGGCCATCTATGCGGCCCTGCAAAATGAAAATATCGCCTATTGTCTGCCACCCGCCAGCTTTGAGCCGGCCGGGCAGCGCATCAGGCTTGGCGATACCTTGATCCGGCAAAAAATGGGGACCTGCCTGGATCTGTCCCTTTTTTATGCCGGCTGCCTGGAAGCCGCCGGGCTCAATCCCATCCTGATCTTCCAGCAGGGACACGCTTTTATCGGCTGCTGGCTGGAAGACCAGTGCTTTGCGGAATGCGTCCAGGACGATATCTCGCTTTTGACCAAAAGAACGGCGGAAGGCATTCACGAAATCTGCCTGGTGGAATGCACCTGTTTGGTAGCGGGGAAAAACATCTCTTTCGACGAGGCGGTGCAAGCCGGCGCCAGACATCTGACCGAGCGGGATCAATTTGAGTTCTTTCTCGATATCAAACGAACCCGCGGAAGTGGTATCCGGCCCATACCCCAAAGAGTGCCGTATGGCGAAGCCGCGGTTTCCGCCGCAGACCTTCCTGCGGACCGGCAGGAGGCCCAAGCGCCCGCAGCCCTGGAAGTTTTGGACAAGATCGAGGATGTGGCTCGGGTGGAGGTATCCCGGCGGCAAATCTGGGAACGCAAGCTCCTGGACCTCAGCCTGCGCAATACCCTGGTCAATTTCCGGGTGACCAGAAACGCCATCCAGCTCATGGCGGGCAAGCTGAACAAGCTGGAAGACGCCCTGGCCGGCGGCCAGGAATTTGAAATCCTGGAGAAACCCCAGGACTGGGTCAACAGCCTGCGGGACGCCAAGATTTATGCCATCGAACAGCAAGCCGACGCCTTGGATAACCTGGCCCGTACCGAGTTTGCCCAGAAACGGCTGCGGACCTTTCTGGAGCAGGAAGAGCTTGCCGTCCGGGTCACTCATTTGTACCGACAAGCGAAAATCAGCCTGGAAGAGAACGGCAGCAATACCCTTTACTTAGCTTTGGGCTTCTTAAAATGGTACGAAACCGACGTTAGTGAAAAAGAGCGCTACGCGCCGCTGGTCCTGATTCCTATCGAACTGGCGCGCAAAGCGGCCAAAAAAGGGTTTTGCATCCGCCTGCGCGACGAGGACCCTCAAATGAACATTACCCTCCTGGAAATGCTGCGCCAGGATTTCGGCTTGACCATCGGCGGCTTGGACCCGCTGCCCGCGGATGAAAGCGGGATCGATCTCAAGCGGGTCTTTCATACCGTCCGTCAGGCGGTCATGCAGAAATCCCGCTGGGACGTGGAGGAACTGGCCTTTATCGGCTTGTTTTCCTTCAGCCAGTTCATTATGTGGAATGACCTCCGCAACCGGGCGGAGGATTTAAAGAAAAATAAAATCGCCGCCAGCCTACTGTCCGGCCAAATGGAATGGGAACCCGCCTCTGCTTTTCCGGCGCCCGGCACCCTGGACACAGCCTTTGCGCCGGCGGATTTTGCCGTGCCCCTCAGCGCCGATTCCTCGCAGTTAGCGGCCATTTGCGCGGCCGGGCAGGGGAACAGCTTTGTCCTGCACGGTCCTCCGGGTACGGGGAAATCCCAGACCATCGCCAATATGATTGCCAACGCCCTCTTTCAGGGCCAAACCGTGCTTTTCATTGCCGAGAAAATGGCCGCCCTTTCCGTCGTCCAAAGAAGGCTGGCCGCCATTGGCCTGGGGCCGTTTTGTCTCGAACTGCACTCCAACAAAGCCAGGAAAAAGGATGTTCTGGCCCAGCTCCAGCACGTGCTGGAACTCGGCAAAACTAACGCTCCGGAAGCCTATCAGGAAAAAGCGGACCGCCTGCAGGCGCTGCGCCGGCAGTTGAATGAAGTGGTGGAAGCCATTCACCGCCAGCGGCCTTGCGGTTTTTCCTTATACGAGGCGCTGGTCCGTTTTGAACAGTATCAGGAGGTGCCGCAAGTAATCCAGATTTCCGCGCAACAGGCGGCCGCTCTCACGCCGCAGCTCTATACGGCCTGGACGGACCTGGTGCGTGAGCTGAAAACGGCGGGCGCAGCCTGCGGCGGCGTATACCGCAATCCGCTCGGGGAATTTACGGTCCGTACCTTTCTCCAAAACACCAAACTGGAAATCGCCCGGGACCTTGCTTCATACCGGGAAGCCCTGGCGGCCTTGCGTACCGCGCTGGCGGCAGCCGGCGGCATCTTGGAACTCCCGCCCCTGCGGACCTACGCCCAGGTGGCCGCCGCGGCAGGGTTGTTGGAACTGCTGGCGGGAGCGCGCTATTTTCCGGGCCAACTGCTGGAACACCCGGACCTGCCTTCCCTGCGGGATACGGTCGACAAGGTCTGTGCCTGCGGGCAAAAACGGGACAGCCTGGAAAAACAGCTGCTACTGGATTTCTCAGCCTCCATCCTGAACTTTGACCAGGAAACCGCCCTTCAGCAGTGGCGCCTGGCGGAAGGAAGCTGGTTTTTACCCAAACTGCTCGGCTACAATAAGGTGGCCAAGATGTTGAAGATGCACGCTTTGCGCCCGGCCCAGCTGAAAAAAGAACAGGCGCCGGACGTGCTGGGGATGATTGCGGAATACCAGGCCATGGTCCGGACCGTGGCGGAACATACCGTGACGTTCCAGGAATTATTCGGCCTTCTCTGGCAGCAGGGCATAGCGGACTGGGAGAGTATCGCCGCGGTCTATGCTCAGGCGCTCCAAGTCCGGGACCTGCTTGCCGCGCTCTGTGACGACCCTGGCCACCGGCAGGATTTGCTGTCCAAACTGCTCAAGACGGCAGCCGGCGATTTACCCCAGTTCCAAACCGGGAACAAAGAGCTGCTGGACACGGTCGGCTCCCAGTTTGCAAGGCTGCTCTCCCTGCAGCAAAGCCTTGCCCGCAGCGCCGGGATCGATTTTACCCGGCTGCAGGCGGCCGAAGCGGAAAATACCGGAGAAAGCTGGCTGCAGTGGATGGAAGCAAAGGTCCGCGCCTGGGAACAGCACCTGGACGGCCTGCGCAATTGGTGCGCCTATTTGACTGTCAGAGCCCAAGCAGCGGAAATCGGTCTAAACCCCGTGGTTGCGGCCTATGAACAGGGGACGGTAACAGCGGACACCCTGCTGCCGGCCTTTTACCGGGCCACCGCGCTGGCCTGCGCCACCCATGTCCTGGACCGGGAAGCCTGCCTGGGGGTCTTTAACGGGGAACTCTTTGCCGAAAAAATCGCCCGCTACAAACAAACCTGCGCCGAATTTGAACAGTTGACCCAACAGGAACTGGCGGCCAGATTGTCGGCCAGAATACCGTCCGCCGCCGCCAGCTATGCCAATTCCTCGGAAATCTCCATTCTGCAGCGGGCCATCCGCAGCAACGGCCGTATGCTGTCCATCCGCCGGCTCTTCGACCAGATCCCCAACCTGCTGCGCAAGATCTGCCCCTGCCTGCTGATGAGCCCGATTTCCGCGGCCCAGTATATCGACCCCGCCTATCCGCCCTTTGACCTCGTGATCTTCGACGAAGCTTCCCAGATGCCGACCTGTGAAGCGGTCGGCGCCATGGCCCGCGGGCATAACCTGATCGTGGTCGGCGACCCCAAACAATTGCCGCCCACCAACTTTTTCAATGCTAACCGCTTCGACGAGGACAATTTTGAAAAAGAAGATTTGGAAAGCGTTCTGGACGATTGCCTGGCCCTCTCCATGCCCCAGGAACACCTGCTCTGGCATTACCGCTCCCGGCATGAAAGCCTGATTGCCTTCAGCAACCGGCAGTATTACGATAACAAACTGTTTGCCTTTCCCTCCCCCAATGATTTGGTATCGGAGGTGCAGTTCATCCCGGTGGCCGGCTACTATGACCGGGGCGGCAGCAAGCAGAACAAAGCCGAAGCCCAGGCCGTCGTGGCCGAGATCATACGCAGGCTTCAAGACCCCGTTCTCCGCCGCCGCAGTATCGGGGTGGTCACCTTCAGCGCCGTGCAGCAGAACCTGATCGACGATCTGCTGGTGGAGGCCTTCGCCGTGAGTCCCGAGCTGGAAGAACGGAACAACCGGGCCGAGGAACCGGTCTTTATCAAAAACCTGGAGAATGTCCAGGGCGACGAGCGCGACGTTATTCTGTTCTCCATCGGCTACGGCCCGGACCAGAACGGCAAAGTCGCCCTCAATTTCGGCCCGCTCAACCGGGACGGCGGCTGGCGGCGTCTGAATGTGGCCGTATCCCGGGCGCGGTATCAAATGATGGTCTTCTCCACCCTGCAGCCGGAGCAGATCGACCTGGCCAAGACCCGAGCCGAAGGGGTGGCCGGTTTGAAAGCCTTCCTCAGCTTCGCCCAAAAAGGCAAGAGCGCCCTGCCGTCAAAACCCGGCAATACCGCTCAGGAGAACGGCACCCTGGAAAAACTGATCGCCGCCAGGCTGAAAACCCTGGGGTACGAAGTCCATACCCATATCGGCAGTTCGGAATATAAGATCGACATCGGCATCGTGCATCCGCAGAAAAAGGATGAATATATCCTGGCCATCCTGTGCGACGGCCCCAATTATAAAAACGCCAAAACGGCCAGAGACCGCAATATCCTGCAGGACAGTGTTCTCCAAGCTCTGGGATGGTATATCCACCGCCTGTGGGTTTTGGACTGGTGGGAGAATGCGGATCAGGAAGTGGCGAAGATCAAAGCAGCGGTGGAGAAGGCGCTGGCGGGAGAAAGAATTTCGGATGAGATCGGGGAAGTTCCCCGGCAGGAAGAGAGCGCGAATCCCCGGGCCGAAGTGATGGTATCGCCCCAATTCCGGCAGTATGCTTCCGGCACAGAAGCGGAAGGGGATAGGTATGAAAAAGGCAGCGGCAATAACGACGGCAGCTTTGGTGAAAAGGATAGCTATGTTGACAATTACAACAAGACAAGCGCCGGTCACCGGAATGAGGCGGCAAGCTCCGATAAACTGACGTACCATTCTTGTACGCTGGAAACTACCGGCGGCAGTGCCGATGATTTCTGCCTGCCTCAGCATAACAAGCTGATTTTGTCCCAAATCGAGCAAATCTTATCCAGCGAAGCTCCGATCAGCAAGAGCCTTTTAGGGAAACGACTCTTAAACGCCTGGGGCATTTCCCGCATGGGAACGAGGCTGGAGAGAAGGTTCGAGGAACTCCTGCAAGCAGGCCGTTTCAAGCGGACGAAATCCCGCGGGATAACCTTCTATTGGAGTAAGGAACAAGAACCGGAAAGCTATGGGCTGTTTCGTATTCCCGGAAGCAATGGTACGCGCAGGGATATGGAGGATATTCCGACGGCGGAAATCGCAAACGCTGTGAAAGATATCCTGACCAATCAGATCAGTTTATCGCAGGAAGATTTGGTGAAGGAAGTGTATAAGCTGTTTGGATTCGCCAGGGGGAGCGCGGCGATGGAGGAGATTATTCAGGCCGGGATAAAAGCGGGTGTGAAAAAGGGGTATGTGGCGGTGGATGATGGGGGACGGGTTGTGGTGAGGGAGTAGGGGTTATGTGTGCTATAGCAATAATGGGAAGTTCAGATTGAAGGTAAAGCTGATTACTCAAAAGCAAAAAATTGATTTATGCTGTTTATGTTTTGTACGAGGAGGACGTAATATGGATGGAATATTGACAGAACAAAGTAGGGTAGAGTCATTTCTCGGAGCACATCCTGATCATTATGACTTACTCAAACCATTTAAATTTGGGTTTGTTGCAAACTACGCAACAGAGTTTGTGTTCGCCAATACGAATATATATATTTACTTGCTTGAAGCAAATGATTTCATTAAAGAACAGTTCGGTTTTGAGAAAGAGGTCTTGTTCGCTTATTCGCCGTATTCACATATGGAGTCACGTTCGTTGCAGGCGCTATATCAAGCTCTTAAAATTTATCCTTACAAAAACAGAATAGATGCTTTAAGCTGTTTTTTTGTATCAGACGATGCAAATATAATTGAGTGGATGCGGAGCGGTTCAATTGATAACGAGATTGCTCAAAATATCATTTGTTTTTCAAAAGATGAGTTATTAGCAAATAAAAACGATGCATGGTATATACGCAATAGGCTTATCAAGGATTGCTTTGCTGCGGATTTATTCGAGTATTCATTACCATTGAGAGAGGATTCTTTCTTTTTCGGCAGACAACAGTACATTTCGAGAATGTTAGATTCGATAAGACGTTGCGAAAACAGAGGAATCTTTGGTTTGCGTAAAACTGGCAAGACTTCTCTTTTGTTCAAGGTTGAACGAACATTGATAGAACAGAAGATGGGATTGGTGTTATTTATTGACTGTAAGTCCCCCTCGTACAGGACAAAGCACTGGTATGAGTTACTCGGCGAAATTTGCTCGAAAATAGCAAATATATTAAAAATCGAAAAATACTACTGGAATAAGAACCCAAGTGGAATTTTGGGGGCATTTCGCTATGTCGTACAAGAAGCTAATAAGAAAGGTAAGAAGATTATTCTGTTCTTTGACGAAATCGAATATATTTCTTTTAATGCAACGCTTGATAAGCATTGGAAAAGAGAATTTATTGATTTTTGGCAAACTATATGGTCAGTTCAAAGTTTATACAGAAACTTAGTCTTTATCATCGGTGGAGTGAACGCAAGTTCTGTTGAAAAGGATATGCTTGACACCATACAAAACCCTTTGTTTAGCATAGTGCAATCAGAATACCTAAAAGGGTTCAATATAGATGAAACAAAATCTATGATTAAAACTATAGGTAAAAGAATGGGATTAAAGTTTTCATATGATGCCATTGAATATCTTTATAACCAGTACGGTGGTCATCCAATGCTTACGCGAAAAGCGTGTAGTGCTATCAATAGAATATTGACCGAATCAAGACCGATTGATATTTCGCTACAAAAAATAAGAGAGCTTTTAGAAGAAGTTAATTCCGACTTAGTTTATTACTTTCAGCATGTAGTTTCGGAAATACGGATGTTTTATCCAGAGGAGTATGAATTGTTTGAAATGCTCGCTTCGGGTCAAATCGGTGATTTTATAGAGCTCGCGCAGATAAGCGAGTATTCTAAACATTTATACGATTATGGTCTTGTTGTGAAAGACAATAATGTTCCTTCAATAAATATGCCAGTAGCAGGTCGGTATGCCGCTTTGGAGTTGGCGAAACGCGAAAAGAGGAACGGACTTTTTAGAACAATTGAAATTTCTAAAAGAAATAATTGGGTAAAGCAAAGGATAGGTTCAATAATAAGCGACTTGCGTCAATTAGAAATTGTTATAAAATCTCTCGGAAAAGCCAGTCTATTCGGCGCAAATTCTTTTCCAGAAGCCGATAGATTCAGGTCCATAACTGCGGTTGCGAATGAAACAGAATTTTTGGAATTTATAAATATATGTAATCGGTGTTTTGTTGAGTCAATTGAAAATTACGGCAAAAGCATAGCTAAAAACCGATATTTTTGGACGGACATTAAGCCAAATTATCCTGCTATTTTCTCTATTCTTGAACGCATTAAAGTATATCGCCACTGGAAAGATCACTCTGCACTTAGGCCTGATGTGGCCAAAAAACTACAAGAGTTTTTGGAAGCAGACACTTTCGGAATTAGCATTGAGGAAAAGCCGTTTGTTATTCAGCAGAAGTTACTAGATGGTTTTTTCACAAATATACAAGCGGAAATGAGCAATCTAACCTAATTAAACTTAAAAAAGAATATTAAAAAGGTTGGTACAGGTACGATTCATCCTGCATTCCCAGAAAATTATAACGAGATGCTACCAAACCCGCATAAACACTGGAAAGCTCGCTCGTTATGAATCGAAATTGTAACATGAGCTAATTTTAAGGAAATATTCAATTGCATGTTGTAAAATTGGTATTTGTCCGTATCCTTGTTGCAACAATTTCGGAATTCAGGATATTAGCAGGATTTTCTACAAGAGTTTGAATTGCCCATTATGTTTATAATAACAAACTCAATCTCATGTTCGTATGTTTTAGTTGATTTTCCCGGAAATAAAACAAGATACCTGCAGGATTTCTATTACAAGTACCGTGACCTGGATGAAAAGTACCTCCGCAAATGTATCGACTACTGTCTGGAAGATATCGCGATGCTTCCGGATGTCCCAAAGTGCTATCGGAAAGAGGAAATAGAGCCTATCCAAGCTCTCATTTCCGTTTATGGGAAGAAAAAACGGAGGAGAAGCTTAAAGCCTTTGAGCCGTTCAACGGCAGTATTCCCGATTGCTTACCGGTTGGCGGTAATCTATAAAAAACGCAAGAAACTTACCGAGGCGATGACCATCTGCGACCGGGTGATCGCGTATTACGATAGCGTTGGCATGTGCGGCAGTGCTTCGGAATTTACAAAGCGGTGCAAAAAGCTGGAGGAAAAATTCATGTGAATAATGGACGTGGCAGATATTGGCTATTGCGGTTATAATTATAGTCAAGAAAATACGGCAAAGGAGATCGAGCATATGACCAACGCCTATGTGATAAATAAAAATTCCATCAAGCTTCCTTAAGTTTCAGAAAAACTGAAACTTAAGGAAGCTTGATGGAATTAAAGGTTATATCCGGCGAAATGGACGGTGTTCTGATATTGAAGGTTGTAGAATTATGATATAATGGGAATGTTAAAAATTGTAAATAAAGGGGGCTAAAAAATGACTCTTTCCAAAAAAATAGAACAAGCCTTACAAGATGAATTAAAACAGGAAAACATTAAAACAGTGATTGAAATTGCTGAGTTTTTAAAATTTAAAGAAACCCAGCAACAATGGAATAAAATAAATGAGTCAGAACCTAAGTATATTACAGAAACGGAAAGAGCAAAACTCAATGACCTTAAATCCAAAGGGGAATTTGTTGAACAAAGAGATCTCCTAGATGAATTAGGGATCCATGAAGATGAAATATAGAATTGAGTATGAAAAATCCTGTGTGAAGTATTTGAAGAAACTGGATAAAAACACACAAATAAGAATAATTAACGCTATTAACCAGTTGCCTTTTGGAGATATAAAAAGGCTGCAAGGAAGTACAGAGGATTACAGACTTAGAGTTGGTCAATATAGAGTAATATTCAGTCGATATGAGGAAGAGTTATTGGTTAAGATTATTCAAATTTCCCCTCGCGGACAAATATATAAATGAGACGGATCGACCAGTTCCAGGTATAAATTATTTGTTTTTATATTTTGCAGATATTTCAGTCAATTTAAGCAGAGGCACAGATATTCTCCTATGAACAATACGTCGAAGCCAAAAGGATGAAAACCATGCAACGCTACCCCATTCTCTTCCGCTACGCCAAAAGCGAACGACTGGATTATGTACAGGAAATATTGTTTTAGCAAGGGGAGAAAGATGCATAATCAAGCCTTAAGCCTTCTGAAAAAGATGCTTGGCTACAAGTGCTGCGTTTCGCGATGGCCAATGGGAGGCCATTGACGCCACTCTGCGGGGACGGAAAACGCTGATTGTACAGCGGGCTGGGGCAAGAGTATTGTGTATTTTATTGGAGCAAAGCTGTTGAGAGAGCGCGGCGCCGGCCCGACCCTTTTAATCAGTCCGTTATTGTCTTTAATGAGAAGCCAGATAGAAAACGCGCTTAAGATAGGAATCGTGGCGGAAACCATCAACAGTGACAATGTATCAGGGTGGCAGGAAATAGAAGAGAGACTGCGTAAAGGAGAAATCGATATTCTCTTGTTGTCCCCTGAAAGACTGGGAAATAAGGATTTTACAGAGCGGGTCCTTCCTCAAGTGACCGGCGGAATCGGCATGTTGGTCGTTGATGAGGCCCACTGTATTTCTGATTGGGGACATGATTTCAGGTCAGACTACCGGAGAATTATCCGGACCATTCAACAGCTGCCCGCCAGTGTCCCCTTGGCAGCGACAACAGCTACGGCCAACCAAAGAGTTGTCGACGACATTAAGGCTCAGCTGGGTGAGGGATTAGCGATCATTCGCGGTCCTTTAAGCAGAGAATCGCTCAGACTCCAAGTGATAAAATTAGCGGACCAAGCGGAACGGCTGGCCTGGCTTTACAAGAATCTTCCCCAAATGGATGGGTTCTGGATTATCTATTGCTCTACGACCTCGGACGGCAATAAGGTAGCGAAATGGCTACGGAGCAAAGGAATCAATGCTTTGGAATACCATGCAGGATTATCCAAGGATTTTGGCGAAAAGATCAGATTACTGCGCAAAGAGAAAAAGAATTGGCGGATATCAAACAGTTCGTTGATACCGAAGAATGCTATATGCGCTATATTTCTGCAAAGCTGGATGATCCGCATGGAAAAAACTGTGGAGAATGCAGCAACTGTCTCAATACAAAATTTTTTCCAGAGGAAGTTTCCAGAGCAATTGTACTGGAAGCAATCAGGTTCTTAAAAGGGGATTATCAAGATATTGACCCCAGAAAACAGTGGCCTGCCGGTATAGTGGATCAATCTGCGCGAAAAATATCGGAGGCGGAACAAAATTTCCCCGGCAAGATCTTAAGCACTTATGGAGATGCCGGCTGGGGAAGGGTGGTCGCCCAAAATAAATATCAGGATGATTATTTCAGCGATGAACTTGTGGAGGCTTCCGCGGAATTGATTCGGGATACCATACTGAAAGAAGATTTAGAGTGGGTGACTTCCGTACTTTCACTTCGCAAACCCGAACTAGTCAAGAGCTTTGCGCAAAGGCTTGCCGGGAAACTTCATCTACCTTATTTGGAGGTGCTTGAAAAAAGCGGCGACACTCCTTCGCAAAAGAAAATGGAGAATAGCTATCAGCAGTGTAAGAATGCTTTTCACGGTTTTACGGTCGTCGGAGACGTACCCGACTTACCGGTTCTTTTGGTAGATGATATCATAGATTCCGGTTGGACATTAACAGTTTGTGGGATACTGTTAAGAAGAGAAGGCTCGGCCCGGTGTACCCCTTCGCTTTAGCGAGAGCGTCGGTGGCGGAAGGTGGGGATTGAATGCATAGCAAAATAATATTTGAACGATCAAACGCAAGGGCTACAAAACATTTTGGTTTACCCTAACATACGGGAAAATATTTTCTTAAATTCCAGAAAAAAAATTCTTTAAATTCCAGAAAATTAGTAAGCCGTTTGCTTCAGAAAAATCCATTCATATCAGCAAATCCCCGTTACCATCCCCCGTATCTCATTAAACAAACTTCTCGGCTTATTTTTGAAACTTTTAAGACTATAGGAATGATACCGCCCATCCGAGGTATGCACGGCGATTTCACCGTTAGCAAGGCGGATAATGCTGTTATTAAATTCGAACCCTTCTACCTTATCCTGATCTCCATCAATCTTTACCACAGATGCTAGACGCTTCAACTCGGTATATAGACGTAGTTCTTCCGTAGACCGGATATATAATTCAGGAACGTACTCACTGTTCTCCAGAAGAAACTTGTTTGTAAAAATGTTTACACGCGGTCCAAATTCTCGCACCTTGATCGGGCAATTCAGCTCGGTCCATTCCTGTACATCAAAACGATAGTACCATTCATCCTGCTTGCTCTTTGTAGGGATTTCCGTAATGTCTTTACGCTTGACTGTGCTACATCTGAGTACTGAACCATACAGACGGATGCCAGAATCATGACCAAAAATGTTATCAGATTGATAGAGTGCAATGTAATGTATAGGGAAGCGGTTATCTGCTATTCTCCTAACCGGAATATGATAGAACTTATAAGCAATATTCGCCTTTAACTGCTCCTTGCTGCGAACAACACCGACCATAACGTCACGGACACTTAAGTCATTATCAACAAGTTTTTCTGTGATCCCAACAGGTAAGGTGGCACGTTCAAATGCTGATTCTGGGGAGTCGGCAACAAGCTCATCGAGCAGATTGGCGACCATAGACGTGGCGCTAGGCAAGAATGGAAGCCCGCCGATATTGACTTGATCGATGCTTTGATAAAATTTGTGCTGAGAATATTCTACTTCATTTCCGTATGGGAATAACACGTAGGCGCCAAACATGGAACGTTCAAAATCTGGCCGGAGGGAATGTTCATGAACCAAGGCATCGCGATAGCGGTGCATGGTGTTGATATCATCTTCTTCGGGGCCTGGGGTCGTATAGATCGCTCGATAGCCTGTACCCTCGAGGGCGGGATTAATCCGATATTTGGCATCAAAGATATACTGATATTTGGTTTTGGAGCCGTGCTTTTGTAAGCTCAACACGTTATCAGGCTTTTGGGCAACGGTGGGCAATTTTTGCGATTTTGGATTATAGGATAGCTCGATCTGTTCACCTGTATCAGGGTTTTCATAAGTAACTTTTGAGGCAGCACCTTTGCGTAGGGAGACGAAAAGACCACGACCGTCGACTTTGATGATATCTTGTTTGATCAAACGATAGCGATTTTTCATAATACTATTTAGCTTGATAAAGCACCAATACTCATAGAGGAGAGCGAGGTCTTTGACAGAGATATGAAAGAGATCGCCATCCAAAGATAGTCCATGTTGCATCATTAAATAGTACTTGAATAATTCCTTGTATCCGGGAGCCATTGTAAATACCAGGGAGACGCTAGCTGTAGAGTTGAACCGGGAGACCTCCCTGAAAAAGGTTTGATTTTTACGGCGCATAATACCATTAATCATCCGGTCGATCATGTTAATCATTTCATCGTCTTTATCTCGATGCAATCGTAAGTAGTGAGCACGGAGGTTCATCAGTTTCTTGGCAGTAGATTCTAAGATGAATTTCGCAAATTGGTTCTCCACTGTATCATAGGTGACTCGTTTTTTCGTAGTCAGGGCTTTCTCCGCAGCATAACCAGTTAGATGGGGGCGTACATACTCTGGATGTCTCTCTAGCCAGCGGAGTGTTTGATTCTGGACTTGTTTTATTTTATGAGCAGGTAGAATCTCTGAAACGGTCGCCAAAGTATGATGTGGTTTATTCACGATGATATCTGCTGCATTGATAAATTTGTCAAAGATCAGGCGTATGATGCTAAAGAACTCTGTCGGGCTATTGCCGGCTTTCTCATTGATCCTGGCCTCCAGGTAGGTTTTGCGCAAGAACTCAAAGGCTAAGTTATAAACTTCATCTGTAACATCCGCCATTAATTGTTGATAGTCTTCTTTATATTTGAGCTTGGAAGGGAAGATCTCCAAAATGATACGTAGATAAGGAATACCATTCAACTTGATGAGCAGATTGCTGAATCCGATTTCATTCCCAAAGTTGATGACCCCGGACAACATTTTGCCAGACCTGCCCACGGGTCCAACTTTATTGCGAATGTTTATATTGTCGTGCCAAAATTCAACCACATATTTGGCGTTGCTTTCCATCACGATTTCATAGTTCTGGTGTTCATAGAACAGGGGGGATGTTGGAAAGGAGCCTCGAAACATGCCGTTTGCTATTTGTGTGACATTTGTATCAACTTGAGCCTTATTGGTTAGCTCTAGCTGGAAATGATCATTACAGGATACCTTGAGGTCAGACAACTGATCGGACGAGGTTGTAACACCAATGCGTGGAGAATAAGCGCTGCCTTTTATGGTAACGCTTAATTTGTCTGTGGTAATATAGACCAGTTCATCGTGATCAGAGCCAGTAGGATGTATAGCCATCTTCCTCAAATCTCCTTGTCATGAACGCTACCTTTTCCGCGCTTTTTCGATATGGAACGCTCTCTTGGCGATTCAGATAATCAAACATGCTATCACTCGCTGCATTGTCCGCTGCTTGGTATAGTTCATCCGCGTTACCGATACAGATCTTGAAAAGTTCAATCAGCATGGTTTTTATGGAACTGCTACTGCCTTGAATCCGAGGTAATATCTTCTGAAGGATAGAAAGGTCTAAGGCATCGTGGTGATCAATCAAGGAGTATTTGGCGTTGTAGACCAGATAATAACAGATTTCATCGCGCACACGGTAACCTACTTGGGCATTGGCAACTTTGAGGGTCTCATTGATCTGTTTCAATATGGATACTGTACTGAAGATAATATCTTCGTATTCCGTGCATTCTCCCAATAACAGATATTCGCTTTGGAGAAAGCGATTGTCTAGTATGGCGGTCTTGGCGTTCCCAATTGGATTGATCGTATCGAGATTCACATACGAGAATTCGATGGTATTGGCTCGATCAAGCACCTTTTTGCTAAAAGGAAACGTGGTTTCATCCATATTCACGGTGCCAACGATATAAAGGTTTTCTGGTAGGTAGAGATTGCCGTATTTGGTTTTGGCTGTCTCGTCACGACCAAAGACCTCAGTAGCAATCAGCGGATCGGTAATGATTTTCCCGCCTTCGGTCCGACGTGTTTCGATCACGGATAAAATATCACAAAAATAGTATTCAACACGGGCAAGGTTCATCTCATCCAGGCACAAAAAATAAGGCTTATCTTGCTCTGCCATAGCCGCTTTGATGAAGTCGGTCAAAACACCAGGAACATAGTGGCCATTCAGATCGACATGGCCAAATAAATCTGTGGAATCAGACCAATCGGGATGGACGGGAACCAGTTTTAACCTACCATTAGCAGTATTGGCTCCTAGCGCTTCAGCAAATAGCTTGACGAGTTTCGTTTTCCCAGTACCAGAGGTACCGGCGAGAAGGACAAAAGGCTTGGCTTTCAAGCTCAGATAGAAATTCGCAATGAGGTTGCCTTCATAGGAAAATCCTTTGGTGGCGATGTATTCAGCGATGCGTGTTAATTCATCGGAAACGATGTATTCTTCTATGATCATAGGGGGTTCCTCTTTCTCAGGGATTTCTTCAATTGGGGAAGCTTGATCTGTTGCTGTCATGTTGTAATATTGCTGATAGATCTTCAGCATTTCCTTAAAATCGGCGATGAGTTCATCATTCGCGGGGACATTTTCTTTGGCGTATTCTTTATAAAAGATACTTCCCTGTTCGTAATATTCATTGCCAAGAACGAAATCATTTTTGGCAATGAATCTGTCGGCTTTCATTTTAGAGCGGATGTCCTTGGCGATTTCTTGCATTTTTTGAATGGCTTTCTTTTTGCCAAGTTCAGCTATATATTTGGTACATCCCTGGTTAAAGGTGAGATAGAGCTTATCTCCTTTTTCTGAAAGTAGGTAGACAATATAAACACCATGTTGGGCTGTCATGGTGATCCGTTTATCAAAAACACAAATCCAGGGTACAGTGGCCCAATTGCCTTGTCCAATACTACCTTTTATGAGATAAGTATCACCATCGAAGGTCGGCACTTTTTCCAGAATGGCAGGTGCTTTCTTGCGGAATAACTCACCGGTTGCATTGCCGGCAAATGCCTGACTTGTCCGGCTATCATAATAGCTATCGAGCATCCGATTGAATAGGGATTGCATATCAACGGCCATGGTATCGCCATCTATTCTGGAAAAATAGAGTTGGATCTTTTTTTCGATGATATTATTTAGGTTCGTGATGTCTTCTGGGGTCAATTCTGCGACCAGGTCTGGCGAAAGGACAAAATAACTGATATCGTCAAATTCTCTTTGTTTGACAAAACCTTTCCCTGCAATTGCTTTATAGGGATTATCGAGGATCACGCTTAAAATGGAGGTGTTTGGTGTATGCTCAATATTTTCTATTCGAGCATCGACATTGGCATCCGGTAACTTTCCAGATTTTTTTCGTGCTATGTAGAAGGATTTAAACTGTTCGGTGACCTGAAAGGCTCCAGCTTTTCCTTCGGCATCCATGGTCGCCAATAGGCTTTTTAAGAAGACCAATTTATATGACCTGGAATAGGATGCTAGGCTATCTTCGGCCCCTATGTATTCGAAGAATTCTTTTTTCAATTGCACTCGCCGCCTTTTTGATTGTTTTATAGTTTTTACAGATATATCTCTTACGCTTTAGTAGATATTTGCTTTTGGCATTCGGGGCAATAGATTTAAGGTCATGGGCAAACTCCTTATGCATATACAAGTATTTTAGCAAATATTGCGTCAATATGGAATAATATGTGAATATTCGTATAGACCGGTTTGGACTTCATTCCAGGCTCAGCATAGGGAGCTCTTATGTAATAATCTCAAAGGAAAATATAGGGTATTTGGCGAATAATACAGATAAATCGGTTATTATGACTGACAACTATCCAGGAAATAAATAGAAGAAAGGGGCCTGTGATGTGGGGGATTAAAACTCCTTTCAGGAGAATGTATCCCTGTTGCTGATGTAAAGATGGAGCCGGTGGATTATTTCAGAGAGTATAAGACAATTGTTATAGAAAGGATCTATCATGACGTATCGGAAAAATGGAATAAATCCGCATCTTATCAGTGTGGTAACAGGGCAAGATATTCGGGAGATACCGGAGAGCCCTACAGCCAGGCACTTGCCCGGGAAATATGCCAAAATGGTAACTAAAGCGTTGGCCCATATCCCCAAACACATTCCAGAAAGAAGACTGAAGCTGACCTGTGCGGAATGCGGGCAAAGACGGGGAGGCGAAAGAAGTCCCCTGGCTGGAAAAGTACCAGTTTACCGGGTACTTTCGCTGCCGCTGCTGCAATTCGCCCGGGGCCTGGAAGCTTCCGGATATTTCCGGCATAGAGCTGCAACTTTTCATCATGGGCGCTGTGCTGCAGTTAAAAACAGGAAAGAAAAGTGACAGGGTTCTCTTGGGGAGCGAGCCTCGCCTCCTCCGACGGAAGATTTTCGGGACCTGATTCTGAAGTGGGCTTCCGACCAGCCCTCTGCCCGACGCCGGGAATTCCTAGACGCCTTAACCGTTTCGGCCCGGGAAAAACAGATCGAAGATTTGCAAAACCTGAAGGTTACTATTTCATAGCTGAGCAAGCTTTTGGAGGATGTGAAGGCGTCCAATTTTAAAACCTTGGCGTTTGATAAGCTATCTTTAACTGGATTGAATAGTTAAACCATCTATAAAACCTGGAAGGGTATATTGAGGAGAATTAGATGACTTTTAAAACAAAAGAGATTACGGAATATTTCAGGAGTGCTGTAGCTGCGCAATCAAACAAGGAAATTGACTTTAAGAATGATAATTTTCAGATCGTCCAAGTGGCAAAATTGCTGCAGGGAAAGATCGACCTGGAAGACACTCAAAAACTTTTTGCAGAGGCCAATAAAAAAGCCTCCGAGTATGAGGACGAGGACGAGTCAAAGAAAAAAGCCAAGGAAAAAACGTTGCTCAATGTCATAATCTGTGCCAAAACGATCAAAACAATTTTTGAAGCGAATGAAAAAGTCCAGGATGAGCGTGATGAACTAACCGGATTTTACTTTATTCCAGCCCTTCTTAAATTAGATGGAACTCTGTTATTTAATGGGGAGGAAAGAAAACTTCCCTGGTTCCCGAGAGAGTTTCTGACCCCCATGGTAGAGCCTAAATTGGCGATTGGGCGGACGGAAGCAGTTGATGATTTCATGAGCAATCAAGTGGATCAGGCAATAAAGATTAAAGCCTGGCGGGAGTATGTCGAATTTTTTAAGATGTTCTATGAGAAAGTTACGGATTCTCAATTTGAGCAAAACACCATTCGGAACCTGGATGAAAAGGAGCCGTACTTCGAGCTGGAAAACAACGTCTATGTTTTTCTGGACAAGACTGTTTTTACCACTTTCCATATTATGAACTTATATAATGATCTCCAGAAAGACGAGCAGCCCAAAGCTCTTTACGATAATTTTCTATCGCTGAAAATACCGGAGACCAGCTCCCTTATCCAAAATACCTGGGCTCAGATGAAAGTTCACTGTGGCCAAATGGGGGGAGAATATCCTTTATCTCAGTCCCAAAGGGAAACGGTCAACCATTTTAACAGCATGACTGAGGCCGAGATATTGGCGGTCAATGGTCCTCCCGGTACCGGAAAGACCACCCTGCTGCAGTCTATTGTTGCGGATATGTATGTAAAGCGGGCCTTGCAGAAAGAGAGAGCTCCCGTTATTGTGACGTCTTCCACCAACAATCAAGCGGTTACCAATATCATCGCTTCTTTCGGCAATATCAAAAAAATGGACTTGGCGAATCTGGAAGAACGGTGGATTGAGGGCGTGGACAGCTTTGCTGTCTATTTTCCCGCCGCCTCGAAAAGAAAGGAAGCAGAGAGCAGGGGGTATCAATATACCGATCAAAACGGCAAATTTTTTGTTGCCAAGATTGAGGATAAAGAAAACCTTAAAAAATCAAAGCTCAAACTCATGGAAAGTTGCAACAAGTATTTTGACAGCGCCTACAAAGACATTGATGCATGCCAAAGCAGATTGCATGAAGAGTTAAAGTTTTTAGATGACAAAAAAGAAACGTTGCTTGAACTGGTTCAGGAAATTTCTGAATTGGGGCTGAATGGAGAGCCACTGGATGATTATATTCATAATTTGGAAGGAAGGATTAAACACCGACAAGAAGCGTTTGGGGAGATTCGTCGGAGAGTTCAGGAGTGGGAAGACTGCTTTAAGAAGATTCCCTTGATTTTCCGACTGCTTCGGTTTATAAAGATGTTCGCCCGAAAAATACAAACAGAATTCAGACTGTTTATTAATGAGGATGAGCAGGGCTTTCTCAACGAGTATATGAGTCTGGACGAAATCAAGGAAACATACAGCTACAAAAGTGAGGAATACAAGAAAATCCTTGCGGAGCTTAAAAAGAACAAAGAGAAGCTGGAACAGCTGAAAGGCCGATATGATCATGAGCTGGATCAATTAAAACATCATAATATTAGCTTGCCTAACAAAGGGGAAAGCAAATATCGGCTCGACCCTGACTATATCAACGGCCTTTTGGATACTAAGGTCAGATATGTGGAATTTTGGCTGGCGGTCCACTATTTTGAGTGCAGATGGGTTCAGGAAGAGGATCGGCCGGTCGGGAGACAGGGGGGGAAGACCTTCAAAAATACCTTGGACATGTTCTATCATCGACTCAGTATGATCGCACCGTGTTTCGTCATGACGTTTTTCACGCTACCCAAACAATTTCGCGCCTATGGTGATCAAAAACACTTCTATTTATTTAACTTTATCGATTTGCTCATTGTTGATGAAGCAGGGCAAGTGTCTCCGGAAATTGCCGCCGGAGCATTTTCGCTGGCCAAAAAGGCAGTTGCCGTTGGGGATATTCATCAGATTGAGCCGGTGTGGGCTGTAAATCGGGCCTTAGATAAAGCCCTGGCTTTTTCTAATAGGGCTATCCCCAGTCTAAACGAGTTTGAATTACTGGAACGGACGGGGTTAAACAGCTCTTGCTCTAGTGTAATGAAAGTTGCAGCCCAATGCTGCAAGTATATAAAATTCAACGAGAGGGGTCTGTTCTTAAGAGAACACCGCCGATGCTATAATGAAATTATCGCTTACTCTAATGAGCTGGTGTATAAAGGAAACCTGGACCCTATGAGGGGAGAGGGAAAATGCGATCCAAAGTTACCGCTTAAGCAATGGCCGCAAATGGGGCATATGCAGATTGAGTCCGAGTATTCGGTCAGAAAAAACAGCAGCCGATTAAATCCCACAGAAGCTAAACAGATTGCAGCATGGCTGAAAATTAACTATGCATTCATCATTGATGCCTACCCTGGGGAGCTTCAGGAGAATCTAGTGGGTATTATCACGCCGTTTAAGGCGCAGGTTCAGGTGATCCGAGCGGAACTAAAAAAAGCGCTACCAGATTATGATTCGAAAATAAGTGTCGGCACAGTGCATACCTTTCAAGGTGCGGAAAGAAGGATTATTATCCTATCAACGGTATATGGCAAACAGGATGGCTGCTATTTCATAGACGCCAATGAGAGCTTAATGAATGTAGCAGTTTCTCGCGCTAAGGATCACTTTTTTGTCTTTGGCGACATCAACTGCCTGCAGGGTCCCCCAAAGAGTGCGAGTGGACTGCTTAGGAGATATATAGGGTCCAATACCCTGGGATAAAAATTCCTTCAGCAGCTCACGGTAAGATTTTATTTTGCTCGTATCATAGCGCCAGGAGAATCTTTGACTTATCGGAATATTACAGGGATGCCACCAATGATGATCTGAATACGTTTGTGAGCAGTGCATTGTTGTCCTTTGAGGATTCCGATTGGTTTGTCGAAGTTGCGGACTCTACCATGCGCAAAAAGGTTGCTCTGTTTCAGAGAAACAAAGTGCTGGAAGAAGTAGGGATCGAAAATATTGAGGCACAGGCAAGAGTCCTGGGGATTAGCATAAAATTTTGCTCAAGAAACAGAGCAGGAAAATCAAATTTCCAAAAGATAAAAAAACAGTGAAGGAAATCATTGAGTTTCTTGATGAAAATTATTTTCTGGCCCCTTAACACAACGGAAGTGTAAAACGAATTCGAAGCGGTATTTGGAGTAATAAAGCAATTAAGTATACGAAATTAAAACCAGTACGGTGGATACAGGAAATCAACATATGAGGGTAAATGTATGATTAAGTTCGATAACTGGAAACGATATTGGTGCCCCCGGGGCGGAGAAATAAGCCTGTCTCAGGATGGTTTCCTGTCCGATCCTGCTTCCGAATTTGGGAAATATATTAGCCCGCAGTTGAAGCTGTTGGAAGAACTTTTATCAATCCCTTGCTTGATTTTATTGGGAGAACCGGGTATCGGGAAGTCTACGGTGCTTGACGGACAAAGGCAGATGATCCAAAGCCAGGGAGAGACAACTGATTCGGCGGCGCTTTGGCTGGACCTGCGTTCTATTGGCAGTGAGCAACGCCTGGTTCAAAAACTGTTTGAGTCGGAGCCATTCCAATCCTGGCTGAAGGGTGAGCACACCCTTCATATCTTTCTCGACAGTTTGGACGAATGCCTGTTGCGGGTAGATACGGTCGGAGCCATACTGGCGGACGAATTGCACGCGTATCCCGTAGAACGCTTATTTTTGCGTATTGCTTGCCGTACGGCTGATTGGCCGCTTTCCTTGGAGAATGACCTGAGGAGCTTATGGGGAGATAAGAACATTGAGGTTTTCGAATTGGCTCCTTTGCGGCGCAGCGATGTTGCCGAGGCTGCGGCAGCCTCTGGGATCGACTCAGAAGGGTTTATTCAGGCTGTGGAGCAAGTCGAGGCCATGTCGCTGGCGATTAAACCGGTGACACTCTCTTTTCTCCTCAATACTTACCGGTATAACCAGGGACTTTCCTCATCGCAAACATCACTGTATGCTGAAGGATGCGAATTGCTCTGCACCGAACCCAATCTGGGTCGCCGGGATTCAAGAAAGACAGGGAATTTAAGTCCCAGGCAAAAGCTGACCGTTGCTGCCAGAATGGCGGCAGTTACGATATTTTCCAACAAATATGCCGTATGGACCGGGGTCAATGCCGGAGATGTTGCCGAGGAAGATATTCCCTTGAACTGCTTAATTGGGGATACTGAAACATGTGATGGGGTAACTTTCGAGGTGGATGAGGCCTGCCTGTGGGAGACATTGGGAACCGGCCTCTTCTCTTCACGCGGTCCCAACCGCTTGGGCTGGGCCCATCAAACGTATGCAGAGTATTTAGCCGCCCGGTATTTAATTCAAGCCGGATTAGGCGTTGATCAAATCCTGTCATTGTTTAAACATGCTGGAGATAAAGAAGCAAAGGTCGTTCCCCAGCTTTCCGAAACAGCGGCCTGGATTGCCGCCATGAATTCGGAAATATTTTCTGAGTTCATGCGAACGGACCCGGAAGTTTTGCTGCGCAGTGATATTTTTTCTACGGATGCCCGATCAAAATCTGACCTGGCAGAAGCGCTTTTACGCTCATTTGAAGAGGAAAAGTTACTGGACTGGGATTTTGAAATCCGCAAACGTTACAATAAACTGGACCACCCCGGGCTGGGCGTTCAACTTCGCCCCTATATCTGTGATCGGAGCAAAGGAGTCATAACCCGGCGGGTAGCCATTGATATGGCAGAAGACTGCCGGCAGTTCACCCTAATGGAAGACCTTGTCAAGATTGCATTGGATCAGGCGGAAGAATACCCAATAAGAATTCAGGCCGCTTGTGCCATCTCTCGAATTGGTGATGACGCTGCGAAATCCAAGCTGCTTCCGTTGGCCAAGGGGGAGGCCGGAGATGACCCGGATGATGAACTGAAGGGGCATGCGCTCCAGGCGCTATGGCCGGGCTTGATCTCAACCAGAGAATTATTTTCTGTGTTAGATAAACCGAAGCGGGAGAATTTTAGTGGGGCCTATGTCTATTTTTTTGTTTTGAATTTTATTGATTTTGTACCGGACAGCGACATCATTTGGGCCTTACAATGGGTGCAGAGTCGAGGGGAGCGGCATAGATTAAGCTTTAGCATTCTCAGGTGTATGGATGCGATTATGTTCAGGGCTTGGGATTTAATATCCGATCCCCAAATTACACAGGTATTTGGCCAAACAATCATTTCACGCCTGGAGAAATATGATCAGATTGCAGATGAGTATGAGGGTGTTCGGTTTCATGACCTGATCAGAGCGGAAAAAGAAAAACGCGCAATCCTTATTCATACCATGATTGACCTGCTGGAAGAAAATAAGGTTGATCTTCTCCTCTATCCAGGACATTTCATTACCAAAGAGGATATGCCCTGGTTACTGGAAAGTCTAAAAGTTTCAAATAGTAGAGATACACAGCGGAAATGGGCAAAAATCATTGCCGGGATATTTGATGCCTCTGACCGGATGCAACTGGAAACGATCTATACGGGAATGCAGGAAAATACGATTTTGGCGGAACGTTTTCATACCATCTTTGCCCCTGTAGACTTAAACTCCCCGCGTGCAGATGAACTCCGTAAATATCATCTTATGCATTTGAAGAATACTGAGACGCGAAAAAAGCCTCCCATCCAACCACCGGCGGAGAGCATACGCATTCTTTTAGACAGACTGGAGTCCGGTGAGCTTGCCGCTTGGTGGTGGCTGAACCGGGAAATGACACGAAAGCCGGATAGTATATATTATGGCAATGAGCTTGAATCTGATCTTACCGTATTGCCCGGGTGGCAGGCGGACAATTCTGAAATCCATCAGCGTATCTTGGCAGGAGCCAAGACATACCTATTAAAAGCAGATCCGGAACCCTCAAAATGGCTTAGTACAAATACCGCATATTTTCCGGCGCTTGCAGGGTATCGCGCCCTAAGGCTAATCTGGCAATTTCAGCCGGAATTTGTAGAAAAGATTTCTCCTGAAGTTTGGATAAGATGGGCTCCGATCATTTTGGCTTACCCAACAGCAAGCGGTGGGGAAAATAAGGACATTCATACAGCATTGGTAAAAATGGCTTTTGAAGTATCCCCCCAAGAAATCATTAACACTTTAATGGTATTAATTGACCGGGAGAACAGGGAAAACAATCACGTTTTCATTATCCGAAAAATGCATGAATGCTGGGGAACCGGCTTGCTCGAGGAGGCGCTGTTTACCAAGCTGAAGGACCCCAAGCTGAAGAGCCAGACTTTTGCCTGCCTGTTAAATGATTTATTGGAGCATGGTGTTGAAGAAGCGCGCTGTTATGCGGAATCCCTGCTTGGGAGTGATCAGCAGGAATTCGCTGTCATCGCGGCGGCATGCCTCTTGTGTTACATCAACGAAAGAAGCTGGGGCGTTGTTTGGCCAGCAATCACCCAAGACAGTGAATTTGGAGAAAAGGTTATCTACGGCACGCTGGAGTTGTCCCGGCATGAAGGGGTAAACGTGATCCTGAGTCTTGATGAGAAAAAATTGTCCGCGCTCTATATCTGGCTGGAAAAGCATTTTCCGCGTTCTGAAGATCCCAACTTCGAAAATGAAACGATGGCCCACTTTGTGGGCCCCCGGGAATTTGTGGCAGAATGGCGGGACAACATCCTTCGCGTCTTGGAAAAACGGGGAACTAGGGAAGCGTGCGACGCAATTGCTGAAATACAGAACGAACTGCCCTATTTGAATTGGGTAAAGTGGTATTTACTGGAGGCCCAAACCAATATGCGTCGTAAAGCATGGGTACCAATAAAGCCGGGTGAACTGTTGACGCTCACGAAAATCAAGCGGTCGCGGTTTATTCAAAGCGGTGAACAGCTCATCGACTGTATATTGGAATCCCTGACCGGGCTTGAAGTGAAATTGCAGGGGGAAACGCCGGCTGCGATCGACCTTTGGAATCATGTTGACGGAAAGTATACTCCGAAAGATGAGAATACCTTTTCGGATTATGTGAAACGTTATTTGGATGAAGACTTAAAGAAGCGCGGCATTATCGTGAATCGGGAAGTTGAGATACGCCGTGGCCAAGGTGGGAGCCCTGGGGAACGCACGGATATCATTGTTGACGCGGTAGTAGTGGATAGGGGAAGCGCACCGACGGATGTCTTCTCTGTTGTGGTCGAGGTAAAAGGATGTTGGCATCCGGAGCTTTTAACGGCCATGCAGACCCAATTGGCCGAGCGGTATCTCCGCGATAATCAATGCCGATTCGGCCTGTACCTGGTTGGCTGGTTTAACTGTAAGCAATGGGATGACAGGGATTATCGATTAAAAGAATCTGGAAAGCTTAACCGGTCAGACCTTGCCGGTTATTTGACGAAGCAGGCCCAAGAGCTTTCGAAGCAAGGGGTGGTTGTCAGGGCTAAGGTCATAAAGGCTTCACTACGGTAAAATGTTTACATTTTCTTACACAATATCGAGATAGGATTTCAAATACTCTCTCAAATTTTCACAGATGTATACATAAGGCCCTTCAATCTCTCCTGTGAGTAAACCGTCCTTGCAGGATAGAATCAATTATGATAACGACAAAGTTTGTTAACAAAGGACCCACATAATTTGAAAAATGAGTTTTTTTCTAATATATCAATCGTTGAGCTTGGGGGTAAACTTCCTTCAAACATCGTTGCTGATGCAGGATACGGAAGTGATGATTGTAAAGAGTGTCCTTACCGGGTGTTGCTGAGGATAAGCTCGATGACCACCTCTACTTCCGCAGCAGTTAAATCTTCCCGGGGAGTCGGCAGCGTAATGCTGAACGTGCTTCCGCTTTGGGTGGAGAAAACCATTCTTAATACTTTATTCGTTGTCGTCGCCATCTAAGCACCCCCCCTTTTATTTTCAATGTGCAAAGTTTAAAACCCCCGCCATATTACTCAAGAAGAGGTGAGTAGTATGGTTGACTATAGAAAAAGTAATCATGCGATCTATGATATTAAATATCACATAATCTGGATTACAAAATAAATATAGATATAAGGTAATCAAAGGAGAAATAGCGCTAAGGTTAAGAGAACTTATGGGAGTTCCAACATGGCTTCATTGCAAAAAGGATTTGGACTGAATATAATGGATTTAAATAATTTAATAACAAATTATGGAAAGTGATATAAATATTATACTCGGAAATGGTATAATAAATTAGGATGTATTGAACGGTAATGGGGGTGTGTGAAAAATGTCTGTGGTAATATTTAAAGCTGATCAATTGAATCTTCCTGAACACATTGCCAAGAAGCTCAAAGGGCGTAAAATTGAATTTGTTGAAACAAACGAAGGAATACTTCTTAGGCCGGTAGAAGACCCTATCAAAGAACTCAGGGGCTTTCAAGAAGGAAGCAAGTTTACAACCGAAGCATATCTACAACAAAAGCGTCAGGATAAGGAGTTGGAACAGTGAGCGCGGTATATGTTTTAGATGCCTGTGCGCTGTTGGCCATTATCAATAATGAACAGGGAGCTGACAGGGTTGAAGGTATTTTGAGAGAAGCCCTTGAAGGAAACACTGTAGTATATATGAATAAAATTAATCTATATGAAGTCTATTATGGTATTTATCGTGTTGATGGACAAACAAATGCTGATAAAGTCTATCAAATAATACAAAAACAGCCAATAGACATTATTGATGTCTTTAGTGATGATGTATTTAGAGAAGCAGCGAGACTGAAGGCTAAATACAAGATATCTCTTGCTGATTCGATTGCTCTTGGCGAAGCTTCTATGAGGAATGCATCACTACTGTCATCCGATCATCATGAGTTTGATATTGTTGAGCAGCAGGAAAGTATTAAATTTGATTGGATACGCTGAGTTTGACCTGGGGCCCCAGGTCAAGTCTACTCAGAGATAAAGATATACAAGAAAAATACCAAGCAGAAAATCAATTTTGCGAAAGATTATTGACACTACCGAGCGATAAGAGTAAACCTGTCCAAAGACAGGGACGCAAAGCTATAGGGTCTAGGTGCTTACAGTTCAAAAGTCAGTTATTAACACTTTCGAATTAAACACTAAAGATTTCCAAGGGCAAAAGTTTTCAACTGTACAGATTGTAGACAGCCCCGGTTTTAAATAGTATAAAATCGGGGCTGTTTTTTTAGGATAAAGCTATTTGTTCTGCCGATTACACTTCAGGGGTGCGCTCTAAGAGGGGATCGGGTCAAAGAGATCCGTGGTGGTTGTATCCACTATCTTGAGGTCTCTTTTCCCTGTAAGGTCCCCTCCGGAGGTTGTGAATATATTTTTGCTGATAACGAGGTCCATGACCGTCTCTGCTTCGGCAGCAGTTAAACTTTCACGGGGTTGCGGCAGCGTAATGCTGAATGTGCTTCCGGTTTGGGTTGAGAAAACCATTCTCACGATTTTATTCGTAGATGTCGCCATGGCGTTACCCCTTTCATCATGTTTTTGCGGGTTATTCCTTACTTAGCAATATGCGGTTGTCCCGGCGCACCTGTATCAGCGGGTATTCTACTATTCCGAACAAGGCCTCAGCCACGTCATAGACATCTTCGCTTGTGGCGGTTGCCTTTACGCCGGACAGGCTTTTTTGCCGGAGTATGGGGGCGCCGTCCACGGAAACCCCGGTCTGATAGCGCGCAACCAGCAAGGAGTTATCATGGGTTTCCACAACAGCCATCACTTCACCTCCTTTCCCGGGTGGCAAGCTATTTCCTTGGAAGCAGCTTGTCCTTGTGTATTATATTCGGCCTGTCCGGGAAGGGTTCCAGGAATCATGCTTTTTTAAAGCGCCTCAGGATCTGCCATGAGCTGAGGCAGCTGCCGCCTAGACTTAAAGGCTTGGCTCCGGCAAGGTTTTCTTTATACGTCTTAAGCGCTGGGACGCCTCCGAAATAAACTGGTCGGTCTGTTCGAAATAAAGCTTGAAAGCCTCCGGGTCCGTCGCGGCCATTTCCTTGATCTCCATAACCAGATCGTCGAATCCTTTGGTGATCAGATCGTAGCGGGCGTCGGCCCGGGCCATGGATAGGTTGATCCTGGCGATCTTAGTTTCACGTTCCAGTGCGGCGATGCTTTGGGCGATCGCGCTTTTATCTTTTAAGGCGTCAAGCTCACGCTGCAGGATCGTGACTTTTTCCTGCTCGGCCCAAAAAGATGTTTTCTTTTCTTCTTTTTCTTTGTTGGCCTCAGCGAGTTCGCCGGATAATTTGGAGATTTTGCTTTGCTGAGTGTCACGCTCTTTCTGCAGCGCTGTTTTTTCGGCAAGGGTTTTTTTTCTGTCCGTAACCGCCTGCTGGAGCTCGCGGACGGCCATGTTCTCTATATCAAGCTGTGTAATGAATTCCGCCCGTTCCTCCGCCGGGAGTCCCAGGAGGATAAGCGCCTGGGTATAGCCCAGCCTGGCAAACGATTCTGTTTGTGACAGTCCGGGACCGTATTCTTCCGCGATGCGTATCAGCCGGTAGGCCGTGGTCTCGGAATATTGTACCGCTTCTTTCAGCCAGGCGGTAAACTCACCATACGGGATCTTTTCCTTGACTTCAGCAAGGCGGCGTCCGATTTCCACGGCGCTGATGAGCAGATATTTTTTGGTTTGTTCTTTGATCAAGGTTATTTCATCGGCAATCCGGTCGGGGGTTCTTTCCGGTATACCGGTAAGCGCACTTTCATCCATGGTTCATCATCCTCCCGGGCTTTTCCCTTTGCTCGCATCATACGTGGCCAAGCCTTCAGATGTGAATCTTCCATGAGACAAAATTTCTTGATTTGAAGCATCTGTCAGCGTCGACAAATGCTTCGGTTGTTGAAATTAACACATTCCCCACGCCCGTCATATATTGTACAGGGCAACCAAGGGGAGGATCAGTATGAAAAAATATGTTTTCACGGCCAATATTGGGAAGGATGAAGTGACCGGTAAGTATAAGGCTTCTTTCCCGTATTTTCCGGACTGCAGCGTTGGTGGGGATACCTTCCTGGACACTTATTTTATGGCCTGGACTATGTTGGAACGTTATCTCTACGATCTGGTCAAAGCTGACATGCCAATCCCTGAAGAGTCGTACATTTCGGATTCACCACGGCAGGCTGCGGTTCCAATGGAAGTCGATATGCTGGAAATCCGGCGCAAATACGACAAAGATCTCATCAATAAAAGCATACGGATTCCAAGGCGGTTGGATGATATGGCGAAAGCCGAAAAAATTAACTTCTCGCAAACTCTGCGGGAAGCACTGGAAGAGAAGCTGGAAATTAACGATTGATTGACTGGTTCCCCAGATAGTCAACAGCTGTTTGCATGTCTTGCGCTAAGGGGATATCTAAAATGACTTCTTTGCCGCTGCGGGGGTGGGTGAAACGTATCCTGTCGGCGTGCAGGGCTTGTCGTTTTATCAAAGGGGAAGCAAATCCGTACAGGAGGTCACCGCTTACCGGGTGACCGATGTAACTCAGATGAACCCGTATCTGATGGGTGCGGCCAGTCTCTAACTTTAGTGACAAGAGGGTGTGGTCAGGATACCTGTCAAGCACCTGATAATGGGTTGTCGCTGCTTGGCCGGCTGGATGGACAATTCGCCGGCGCTTATTCGCATCCGGCCGGGCGATGGGTTGGTCAATATGACCATGATCTCTGGTCAGCGCTCTCTCTACCAAAGCAATATACCTTCGGTCAATCTTGTGTTGCTTTAGCTGATTGAAGATTCCCTGGTGGGCAAACTGACTTTTCCCTATGAGAACCAAGCCGGAAGTGTCCTTATCAAGGCGGTTAATCGGGCGGAAAAGGATGTTCCTTCCCAACCCCTGCCAGTGATAAGTTACCGCATTAGCCAAGGTGCCGGTGCCCCCCAGGCGGGATGGGTGAATGGACATACCCGCAGGCTTGTTCACTGCCACAAAGTCTTCATCTTCGTAAACGATGTCCAGAGGAATCGACTCCGGAATGATATTGTTCTCCTCGCTGAGGTCAATATTTATAGTGACAAAATCTCCCGCTTGGAGGCGATAGTTGGTATGGACCAACTGCCCGTTCACCTGTATTTTGTTCTGGTGCTTCAGGCGGACAACCAAAGAATGGGACAACAAAAGTTTTGAGGCGAGCAGGTCGCGCAAAAAAGTATTCTCATCTTGTGCACCTGCTGTGTATGTTAGCGGTGTATTATTCAATTTCCCCTCACAGCTTATGGTTAATTATTTATAACTTACAGTTTCAAACCCTTTTTTGTTATCTCTTTCACGCTTTCATTATATCATCCAAATCTACTTGATAATACTTGCCTTCAAACATCAAAGTCCGGGTGCGTTTATCATAAACCATAAAGTTTTGCCCCCTATTTTCGGGAAAACCCTTTTGCAAAAGCTCGATCCCATAAATATTTGCTTCCTCTTGGGGGACCCATTCCTCTAAAGCCTCTTTGATCCGTTTCACTCCTGCGGTATCCTGCTGGATTAAATTCTCAGACTTTAAGGAATTGACTAATATTTGAAAATCATCAGGACTTAAAGGACGCTTTTCCTGCACCTCATCTTCGCTATTCACTGTCGCGGCATTTACCACGCCGGCCTGATCATAATGATGAATATCAGCCGATTCCTCCAAAGCTTCTTCTAATAAATGCTCAAGCTTAGGATTACCATAGTAAGCGATTCTCTCTCCTGCAACATGTTCTTCAAACATGCCCTGGGTATAGCTTAATAGTTTTGAATACCATTTACCGTCTGTCTCATAACGAATCCACATGGTTAAAGAGGACGCATCACTTTTTCGTTCTTCTCTGAGCGTTACTTCCTTTAATTCCATTTCCCGGATTCCTTTCCCGAAATCATCTAAAAAAGGCTCTGTAACAGAAATGGATTTCTCTATACCGCTTGCTGAGGATGAACCGGTAGCAAACATGATGGAATTGCCTTCCCTGCCTAATCCGATGTTAACTTCCGCAGGGGTCGTATCTTCTGCCTTGGTCACCAAGCTTACAGCATGGACCCTAAAAATGCCTGCAATGATAAAGGGTGCTATGATCAGCAAAGCAACGGCGATGAAGTAGCTTTTTTTATAAAGTGTAACGCTCCTTTTTTCTACTATAAGATTAAAGAATAGATAAGCAAGAATCGCCAAGATTACGGCTCCCATCATAGGTTCATAGATATCCGGAAGGTGGCGGTCGTTAATTGGCGGCAATATTTTTACCAGATGAGTTCGAATAAGACCCCGGAAGAGAGAAATACCCAAGTAATACCCCAAAAAACCTGCTCCCAATAAGGTGATGATTTTATCTCGTAAAACTTTAGTCATTTTTTTTCCCTCCTAAGACGCCATTGATATATTCCAGCTTTTCAGGCGGAATCAAATAGGCGCTGCCATTTTTCACAATCATTTCCCCGCTATCCCTATCCAAGTAAATGGGAATTGTTCCTCCTCCGGAGAAGCTTACCAACATTTCGTAACCATTCTTCGCTTGCGGATAAATCTTTGCTGTCACTTTCTCTGCTTCAGAGATGATCGCCACAAGCTTGGTATATTTTTCATCCCTGAAAGCATCTTGATCAATTCTGATCAACCAAGAGGTGCTGTTTTTTTCAGCGGTATAAACGGTCAGGGCTTTAATCCCCTCAAGGTTGTTAATTTTGCCTAAGGCGTGGTTATAGGTGCCGTAAAGCGTACCGGTCCAAACCAGGAATATAATGAACCAAGTTACCAGGAACTTCAGAATGTTTTGGCGGCGGAAGACCCTTTTATCACTCAAAAAATAACCAATCATGACAGCCATAAATGAGGCAATGATCGCCGGGGTTACAGTCGTTGCCAAAAAGTCAAGCAGGGGGTGGTACGGAAAAAAGCCCATCCCTCCTTGATAATAATAATACATTCTGTCTCCAGATAGGACGACATTTCCCGAGAAGAAGATACCGAGAACAAATTCCGCCAATTTATAGGGTAACGCCATCATTGCTTTGGTTAAAAGAAACTCATCCAGGGTATAAAACCTGGAAAACAACCCCAGGATAAAGCCTAACAGGCCGTAGAGGATAATTCGCCTCATGCCTTTTATCCTGGCCTTTATTTTACGAACCAAAACCTCGTCTTCCACATCTGGGGGCTTTACTTCCAAGCTTAGCTTAGGATCAAGGTATTTATCCAATTCCGCCTGACACTCCGCACAGCTCTCCAGGTGTTTTTCCATGGTTTCCATCTCCTTTGGGGGGAGTTTTTCTTCTAAATAGTCTTTGATTTTTTCTCTGTAAATACAGGACATTTCAAAGATCCTCCAGTTCTTCATAAATTTTCTGAAACTCTCTTCTCCCTCTGAAAATACCCGTTTTAACAGCGTTTAACGTCATTTCCGTAATATCGCTTATTTCTTTGTAGGATAGATTCTGGATATCCCGAAGGATTACAAGCATCCGGTATTTTTCATTCATTTGATGGAAGGTTTTGGAAATAAGCTCCCTGTTGGCCAGATTAACGGCATGTTCTTCCGGACTTATGCCTTTGTCTTGGATTTCTTGAGCACAAATTTCTATAGTATCAATTGGCGCTTCTCTCTTGCGGGCTCGAACATGGTCAAGATATGTATTCTTTGCTATTTTGTAAATCCAGGTCTTAAAACTGGACCTGTTTTCAAATTTGGCGATATTTAAGTATACCTTTAGGAAAACATCCTGGCATATTTCCTCAGCAACCGCTCTGTCTCCGGCAAGATAAAAGATATAAGAGAATAGGGGGTTTTTATATTTCTGATATAAAGCAGAAAATTCAGCATCCAAATAAATCTTTCCTTTCACAGGTACCGGTAAACCTCTTTCCCAATTATAGACTATTTGGCTGATGAAAAAGTTACACAAAAAAGAGACTTTTTTAAAGTCTCAGTCAAAAGGAAATTCGGTTAATCATAGAGAATAATACCATTTTAAGACTCATTTTGATTGGCCTTTGTTGCTAATGGCGGCCTGGGCTGCTGCAATCAAACTAGACCAATCGTCTTTTTTGCACATTATGGAAATATAAGTTCTCTTTGTTTCACATTTTTCTACTAATGTTCATCATAACATATCTTTATATACTTTTGTTTTTTTAGTATATTGCCCAAACCACTACCAACTTCCACTTGATTAACTAAGATTAACCATATGGGTAAAAATATTTTGTAAAGATATACCACCGTTTTCCTTAGTCCAGATAAACCGAAACGGGAGAATTTTAGTGGGTCCTTTGGTATGCAGCCCCTATTCTCCATAGATGATTGACAAGCTGTTTCTTCTTATAGTAATATTATATGCATAGTTAAAGGGGAGTAGTTTTAATTACAAGGTCAACATGCACTGGGGAGATCATATCGAACCTGGCTTTGTAACCGAATTCGGTAACGAGACTTTTAACATAATCCATGATGGGGGTTATGTTAAAGGTCTTTTTATTTACCTTCACATAGCCCATCTATCATGAAATGAAAAAGAGGTGTAAAACGATGAGTTTTTTCTCAAGGTCGTCGAAAGGAAAGCATTATAAGAGAGGAAATCAGGGGAGTGACCACTACCAAAAGAAAGGATTTTTTGGGGATTTATTTAAGATGATTGCTTCGAGAAGCGGGTCTGGTGGTCATTACAATAATCATGGGAATCAATACCCCAATACGCCGGGGCAAAATCAACCCGTTGCAAGTGCAGTCATTTGCGGTAAATGTAACGCCCAAATTCCGGCAGGTTCAAAATTCTGCTTAGAATGTGGGGAAAAGGTTAGTGAATCATTGTTTTGCACAAACTGCGGAGAGAAATTACCTGCAAACGCAAAATTCTGTCTGAAGTGCGGCAATAAAGTAAACGGGTAGAACGATGTGGTTATGGAGAGCAAAAAGATACTCCGGTAAACAACTCGATCAATACACCATTGAAAGACCCCTTGGTGAAGGCAGATATGCAACGTGTTTTCTTGCCAGGACAGGCAGTGGTAATGTCGTTGTCATCAAGAAGTTCAAACCAAGCATTTTGAAAAAGAATTCAAAGAAAAATATGTATGAGGCAATAATCCTATCAAAGCTCAAGGATAAAAGAGTCCCTGAGCTTTTAGGCGTGATCAATCAAAAAGGGTTCTATGGATTTATTTTGGAATTTAAGCATGGACATACCGTAAAAGACCTGCTTTTTAAAGATAAACATAAATTTACGAATGAAGAATTTTATCATACAGGGAATCAGCTCATCAGAATTATTAGGTATCTTCATGAAAATGGTGTTGTGCACAGAGATATCAGAACACCTAATGTTTTGATGGATAACGGAGAGGTATATCTTATAGATTTTGGGCTGGCAAGATGGGCCGATCACAATCAATATCCGTATGATTTGGACTTTTCTTACTTAGGAGATTTTCTATTATATTTACTTTATTCTTCCTATGAAAAAAGAGAAAAACATCAAAAATTGCCATGGCATAAAGAATTAGAGCTGACATGTGAACAAAGGTTGTTGTTGAAAAGGTTATTGGGTATTGAAGCAGGATATAAAAATATCTGCGACATCGAAACAGATTTTATCAACGCTTTTAAACCACAGTAAATTTTTAATCAGGGGGAAAATCTTCTGTAATTGTAACCTTTAGGTAAGTGGAGATCAATTGCCTCCTCCTGAAGTCGGGGATATGATGAGCTTTTCTAGTAAATTTGGACAAGTCGTTAAACAATGCAACACAAAAATTAGAAATGGATTTAAACCGGGAACAGGAAAGAGAGGGTGAACCCTCAGAAAGCAAAATCCTGCTCATGTGAATCCCCTTTCTTGTATATCATATTGGCAGAAGCTTTCCGGATGGAAGGAAAACCTGGTTTCGTGAAGAATTCCTTGGGAAAGGATGTGATAGCCATGCTTGATAAAAACGTATTTGAAAAGTTACAAGAATATAAACCGATCCTTGAAGAACGGTATTCTGTTGGGAAGATCGGTGTATTCGGGTCGTATGCGCGCAATGAGCAGAAAGAAGACAGTGATATTGATATTATTGTTGAATTTACCCGACCGGTAGGGTTTCAGTTCATCGACCTGAAACTGTATTTAGAGGAAATACTGGAGCGAAAAGTTGATCTGGTTACCCCTAATGCCCTTAAATCTCAGATTAGGGAGCAGGTACTGAAAGAGGTAACATCCCAATGATCCAGAGATAGTCTGGGAAATAATAAAAAGTGATTTGCCCAGAACTAAGCCTTTATTACTCCTAATGTTAAATCAGTTGAAAGAAACAGGAAATCTATATATGCGGCTTTCTGCCGGGTGTGCATAATGGAAAGGGAAAGGGTACAGAGAATACAAAAGTATACTGTATCCTTTCCCTTTGTCCGAATGTTACAGCAAAGGCGGAACATGGAGCGGCGCCACCGAGAAGTTGCGGGGCAAATGGGTGCCGTTGTTTACAGACAGGAGGATATCGCACCGGAAGGCAATGACAAGATGATATGAGTTTAGGAGGATGATGAATAAAAGCGGCCATTCTCATAAAAAATATACGCTTGAAAGAGAAAATTCCAAGGAAATTCCAAGAATGATATCCGATAAAAGAGAAAAAGGGAATTTTATCAGGACACCTAAAAAATTAACATTGTATGGATGCAAATAAATGTGCCTCGGTAAGTGTGTCATTGACCTCTTCGCGACGGACATTTATTCCTTATGGAGAAGGAGGGATTCTTTATGTGCTGATCGGAGAATGTAAATGACGTATCAGGTATATCTTGTTGTGCATGAGATGAATTTAAATCATTTGCTTTCTTTATACCTGCAAAAGGAAGGCCTGGCCATCACATCTTTTGTTCAGGGGGAGAAAGCGTGCAAATATATCGATAAGAATCCCCATATGTGGATTGTCGACAGCGGCATCCCCGATATCGACGGCTATCAGATTTTAAATGAGGTGAAGGAAAAATACCCTGAGACTCCCGTGATCATGATTTCGGAGAGAAGTTCCAATACAGACAGGGTGATCGCCCTGGAAATCGGCTGTGATGACTACCTGCCCAAGCCGTTCCTGCCGAAGGAGCTGGCCTTAAGGGCCAAGAAAATGCTGGAGCGCACCTATGGCAGCCCGGATATCCAGGGAAGCCCGCCGGTGCACCGGCTTCTGCCCTATAGGATTGACGAGCTGGCCCGGATTGTCCAGGAGGATACGGCGGTGATCAACCTGACGGCAAAGGAATTTGACCTCCTGCTTCTGCTGGCGAAAAACCCCTTTCGGACCTTTTCCAGGGAGCAGATTTTAAAATATGTCTGGAATGAGGAGCATTTCGGCTCGGACCGTTCGGTAGACGATCTTGTCCGGAGGCTCCGGCGCAAAATGAGCTGTCTGCGAATTGAATCCGTATATGGATACGGGTACAGATTGCTGACCAATCCATTGGCCGATATCAGATAAAAGGCCCGCTGAGGGATCTCTCAGGGGGGACATCTCCGAAGGGTTTGACAGGAAGAGAAAAAAAGATGAAAGCAAAGTGCGGTTCTGCGGGACCGCGTTTTTTTTTGTCTTTTTTCAGCTTTTTTGGGGAGAGCGGCCAGGCCTCCTTTTTTCATTATTTATCACGATTGACCGCAAATTCCCATATTGAACCATAAAAAACCATAATCTATCCCTCATTATTCTGTTTTTGTTTGTTATCATCCGGTCAAATGAGCAAGCAGGAAAAAAGAGGTGATCAAGATGAGCGTCAGTTCGGTAAACAGTACATCCTATACGACGGCCGGCACGGCTTCGAGCAGGGATACATCCACCAGCCTGGACAAAGAGGATTTTCTGAATCTGCTGGTCACACAGCTCAAATATCAGGACCCGTTAAATCCTTCGGACAGCACGGAGTATGTCTCCCAGCTGGCCCAGTTCAGCCTCCTGGAACAGATGACCAATATGAATACCAGTCTGGAGGCCCTGGAAGCGCTGACCATGACCGGAAAATACATCACCGCTTCGGTCACCGGCAGCTCCGGGGAAACGACGACCGTGGAAGGAACGGTCGATTCGGTCACCATGAGCAATGGGGAGGCGGCCCTGGTGGTCGGCGGGAAAAGCATTGAGCTTTCGGACGTCTGCGCTGTCTATGATTATGACCGCTCCAGTCTGTACAGTCTCAGTGCGATGATCGGCAAAAGCTGCGAGGGATATATCTATAACGCGGAAACCCTGGATGTCATCAATGTGGCCGGGACCATCGCAGGCGTCGTCAAAGGCAGCTATGAAGATTACGCTCTGGTCGACGGTGTCCAGTGTACGCTCGGTTCCATAACCTCGGAGGATTACCGGAGCGCGGACGATGAAGCGGACTATTTAAATGAACATCTCGGCGAGGAAATCAGCGCCACGGTTGTGGACAGCGACGGCAAGGAAGTAGAGATCAGCGGGGTGCTGGAAAGCGCCACAGAGGAAGAGGACGGCAGCATGACCTTAATCATGAACGGGGTGAAGATTCCGGTTGACGGCATCTACAGCATCAGCTGAAAAAATTGAGCGGGAAAGGGGGAGTTCTTGATGATGCGGGCATTATTTTCCGCGGTTTCCGGACTGCAGGCCCACCAGAAAAAGATGGATGTCATCGGCAACAACATCGCCAATGTGAACACTGTGGCGTATAAGGCTTCCAGGGTGACCTTCAGTGATATTTTGAGCCAGACCCTGAGCAGTGCCACAGGCGCCGATTCCACGAGCGGCAGGGGAGGCAGCAATGCCAAACAGATCGGCCTCGGTGTCGGGATAGGGTCGATTGACACCCTGATGACAGCCGGCAGCACGGAAAGCACCGGCAATTCAACAGACCTCAGTATTGACGGGGACGGCTTTTTCATCGTGAAAAACGGAAGCACCGGCACGTATATGTTTACCAGGGCCGGGAATTTCTCCATTGACGACAGCGGCAATCTGGTGACCAGCGACGGCCTCAATGTCTATGGCTGGTTGAATTACACCGTCAATACGGACGGAACCTATACCTTTGATACGGACAGCGAGGTCGAGGCGATCAATCTTTATTCCGACGAGGATAACGGCAACAAACAAATCCTGAAAGCGCAGGCGACCGCCAACGTTAGCCTGAGCGGGAACCTGGACGCCGGCGAGTCGGCTGTCGGCTCCGGGTTGAGCGACATCGGCTCAAGCGACCCGGAAGCCCAGTATACGACCACGATGACGGTTTATGACAGCTTGGGCAATGAGCATGAGCTGACCGTCAGCTTTACCAAATGCTATGTGGACGCCAGCGGCACTGATCCGGTCACGACCTGGTATTACAGTGTCGCGGCCGATTCCGGCGACGCGGCGCTTACCGATGCTTCCGGCTATCTGCAATTCGACAGTAACGGCAAGCTGGTCACCGATGATTCGTCCTACAGTCCGACCGCGACGATGACCGTCACGCCCTCCTCCGCCTCGGGGGCCGGTGAGTATGAGATCGAGCTTGATTTTTCCAATCTCAGCACATCGGCGGATGACGGCTCGGTAGAGACAAAGGGAGTTGACGGATACCCGTCCGGAACCTTGGAGGATATCTCCATTGATTCCAACGGGATCATTTTGGGGGTTTACTCCAATGGGATCGAGCAGCCTCTGGGCATGATCGCCCTGGCCCGCTTCGCCAATCCCTCCGGCCTCTTAAAGACCGGTTCCAATTACTATGTGGCTACGGCCAATTCCGGGGAATTCACCAACGGGGTGATGGCCAACGGAGCTTTGTCTTCCGGGACCCTGGAAATGTCCAATGTGGATCTTTCCACGGAGTTCAGCCAGATGATCACCACCCAGAGGGGCTATCAGGCCAACAGCAGAATGATCACCACCGCCGATGAGATGCTGGAAACCATTATCGAGATGAAACGGTAATCAAAACGGGAAGCAGAGCTTTTTCCCGGAGGAGGGAACAGGATGGGCTCATCCTTTGCCGGCATAGCGACAGCGACATCAGGACTGAGCGTCAGTCAAAGTCAGCTGAATACGACAGGACACAATATTTCCAATGCCGATACGGCAGGCTATGTCCGCCAGCAGGTCGTGCAGACAGATGCCTCTTATCTCAAATCCGGTCAGTACCAGGTCGGTACGGGGACACGGATCGAAACCATACGCCAAATCCGCAGTGTATTTCTGGACAGAATGTACCGGAACGAGCAAAGCACGCTCAGCTACTGGCAGATCCGGTCCAGCACTGTTGAAAGCATTGAGGCGGCCATGAATGATCTGGCTGATGACGGCGGTGTCCAAACCGCGCTGGACGAATTCTTCGCCGCCTGGGAAGAGGTTGGCAAGGACCCGGAAAGCTCCTCGGCAAGAGCCTCTCTTTTGGGGTATGCCGGTTCCCTGGTGGAATTGTTCAACCAGCTTGAGACCCAGCTGGATCAGATTCAGACCAATCTTGACGAGCAGATCGTGTCCATGGTGGAGGATATCAATACGATCGCCGGGCAGGTGGCGGCGTTAAACAAAATCATCGCCCGCTGCGAGGTCAACGGCGATCGGGCCAATGATTACCGGGATGAGGTGAATTCCTTGTTGGACACCCTGTCCCAATATGTGAAGATCAATGTCACAACGGACAGCAACGGCATGTACAACGTGTCTGTCGGGGGAGTCAGTCTCGTGAACGGGACAAGTGTCAGTGAGCTGTCCTGTGCGGCCAATCTCGCAAACGGGTCCTTTCACACGGTTTTCTGGGCGAACAGCGGTCTGGAGCCGGACCTGAAAAGCGGGATGCTGCTCAGCCTGATGGAAGCCCGGGGGGACGTGGACGGAAGCGCGGGCAGCGCCGGAAACGGTTCCCCGCTGGAATCCGGGGCAGAAGAGGAGGACGTTGACGCGGACGCCGCTGTCTATGATTTCACGGGAGAAAGCGAGAACCTGATCGCCGAGCTGCGCAGCGGCCTCAACATCATGGTCAGTCTCCTGACGCGGAAAATCAATGCCCTGCACAGCGGCGGGGAGGGTCTGGACGGCAGTACCGGAATCGACTTTTTTGTCAAAATCGATGAGGATCTCCCTTTTGAGATCGGCAATATTCAGGTTAACCCGCAATTGGAGGAGACAGACCTGATCGCGGCCTCCAGTATCGGCGGCGGAAACGACGGGGCTGTTGCCGCCGAAATCGCGGCCTTTGCCGAGACGGAGTATTTTCACTGTGACGGACTGGCCATGACCATCAGCGCCTATTATTCCGAGCTGGCAGGCTGGCTGGGGACGGAAGGCGAGGAGGCCGAAAGCGCCGCCGCCAACCAGGAGACTCTGGTCGAGCAGGCTGAATCCAGCCGGGAATCCCTATCGGCCGTGTCTATGGATGAGGAACTGGCGAATTTGCTCAAATACCAGCACGCATACAATGCCAGTGCCAGGGTGATGTCCATGATCGACGGCATGCTGGGTAGACTGATTGAAGAAACGGGACTGGTCGGGAGGTAAACGAAATGAATTCATTTTTTGGGTTAACGGTCGGACTGAAAGGCCTCACCGCCAGCCAGGCCGCATTGAATACCATCAACCACAACATCAGCAATGCCGGCACGACCGGCTATTCCAGACAGGTTGTCGCCCAAAAGGCTTCCCGGGCCCTTGCTGCCGCCAATGGCGCCGGGATGGTCGGGACAGGGGTGGACATCACCACGATTGTCCAAATCCGCAACGTGTTTCTGGATCGCCGTTACTGGCAGGAAAATGCCCAATATGGGGAGTGGCAGGTGAAAAGCTCCTCTCTTTCCGAGCTCCAGTCCCTGCTCAGCAGTTCTTCCACCGACGGGCTGGATGATGCCTTAAGCAGCTTCGTGTCCGCTCTGGAGGATCTTGCCGGCGATCCCAGTGATGATTCGGCCCGGTCGTCGGTTAAGGCCGAGGCCGAGGCCTTTTGCACATATTTAAACAATATGGCCTCTACGCTGGAGGATCTGCGCTCCGAAGCCAACAGCGCGGTCAAAACCAAGGTAGATGAGATCAATTCTCTGGCCGGCCGGATTTCCGCCTTGAATCAGCAGATTTACAAGGCTGAGCTGACCGGAGGCACGGCCAATGACCTGCGCGACCAGCGAACGGTATTGGTCGATCAGCTTTCGGAGATCGCCAGTATTGAAGTCAGTGAGACAGCGGTCGGAACCTTGGCTGACGGACAGGAAGACTTGCGGTTCAGCATCAAAATCAACGGAGTGAGCTTAGTCAATCATTTCAGTGTGAAAAAGCTGGAATGCTCTGCCATCAGCGACGGCTCGGCCAGCGACGGCCTGTATGAGGTCCGCTGGGCCGAGACCGGAAACGAGGTAACCTTCACAGGCGGGGAGATCAAGGGTGATCTGGATATGGCCGGCGGGGACGGTCAGGACGGGGCGTTCAAAGGCATTCCCTATTACCTGGGCCAGCTGAATACCTTTGCCCAGACTCTGGCCAAGGCCTTTAATGAAGGGGTCTACGCCGATGGAGAAACTTACGGCAGCGGGCACGCCGGCGGGGTCGGCCTGGATGACGGCACGGGAATCCGGTTTTTTTCCTATGACGGATTATCCTCGGAGGAGCTCATGGCGGGCGGAACAGATCTGGCCTCGATTTATGGCAAGATTACCGCGGCCAATATCTCCCTGAGCGCGGAGGTGGAAAATGATCCCGGTCAGATCGCGGCCTCTTCCGTGAGCGGGGAAACGGAAAACAGTGCCAACCTTACTGAATTGATCGCCATGTTCAGTGATTCCGGGGTGTTTGCCAACGGCTCTCCGGAAGAGTTCATCAATGCCATCTACACCACGATAGGGGTGGAAACCTCTCTGGCGGGACGGATCTCAACCCTGCACGAAAACATCGCCGCTCAGATTGACACCAACCGGACTGCGGTAGCGGGAGTTTCGCTGGACGAGGAAACCTCCAACCTGATCAAATACCAGCTGGCCTATAACGCGGCGGCCAAGGTGATGAGCGTGATGGATGAAGTTCTCGATGTGACGATCAACTCTTTATTCGCGGATTGAAAGAGGTGCCAAGATGAGAATCACCAATACGATGATCATTCAAAACACGATTGCCAGGATTAATGATAACCTGGTCAGGCTTTCCAAGCTGCAGGCCCAGGCCTCGTCCCAGAAAAAGATCGAGGTTCCTTCCGATGATCCGGTAGTGGCCTCCAGGTCTCTGAAGCTGACCAGCTATGTCGCCAAGATCCAGCAGCAGCAGAAAAACGCCGAGGACGCCGGCTCCTGGATGACCTATACGGACTCCGCCCTGGAACAGATCGGCGATATCTTAACCACCATCCGGGAAAAGACAGTAGAAGCGGCAAACGGAACCCTCACCGCCGAGGACCAGGCCAAAATCCTGGCGGAAATCGAGGAGCTGGAGAGCGGGATCATTGAGATCGCCAATTCCGCTTACGGGGGCAGGTATGTCCTGGCCGGCTACAGTACGGATGAAGCGCCGGTAGAGGCCGTCTCCACCGCGGTGGGGGACATGATCACTTACAACGGAAAATATTTATCCCTTGGCGGCGTGGTCTCAGCTTCGGTTTCCGACAGCGATCTGGAGGCTTTTTATTTGGACAATATGGATCACATCAGCGGCCAGGCGGAGCTCACTTCAGCTGTCTTTACCAACTATACGGCGGCTTCACCGGCCCTGAGCTTTACCGTAACCCTGGACGGAGTCAGCCAGACCATCAGCCTGACGGACGGGACCACCTATGATCCTGATTCTCTGGCGGCAGCCCTGCAGAGCGGGCTGAACAGCGCTTTCCCTTCCTCCTCCGGCCAAGTCAGCCCCCTGATTGAAGTCAGTCAGACCGGCGGAAAAATCGTGCTTACGGTTCAGGATGGCGACAGGATAGCGATCAACAGCGGGACGCTCGAGGTCAGTGAGCTGGGGTTTGCCGATGGGATGACCTCCGCGGCCGGGGACAGCGAGGAGATTCGTTATAAAGTGGGGACCAACAACTGGGTGACGGTCAATGTGGAAGGCTCTGACGTTTTGGGCGAGGGGACGGACAACCTCTTCAATACGCTCGCCAAGCTCAAGCTGGCCTTGAGCGGGGAAACCCAGTATAAGACGGCAGCCTATGACCAGACGAGCGGTGTCTCTGTTGTGACGGAGGATCTGGACCTATCCGGACTGCTGGCGGATCTGGATGACGACATCAACCGGGTTCTGGTGGCCAGAGCCGAGCTGGGGGCCAGAACCGGCTATGTGGAGCTGACCCAGACCCGGTTGGACAACAATGAGCTGACCTATACGGAATTGCTTTCCCAAAATGACGATGCCGATCTGGCCGAGGTCAGTATTCATCTGGCCAGCGCCCAGGCGGCCTATGAAGCCACTTTAGCGGCCGGGGCCAAGGTCATGCAAAACACTTTGCTGGATTATATCAAATAGGAGGGAGCGCCCGATGACGAGCATCAGCAGTTATTCCACGACAACCCGGATCACCGGACTGGTCAGCGGTTTGGATGTCGACGGCATTGTGGAATCCTTAATGGAGGCCGAGGAAATCCCTCTGGAAAAGTTAAAGCAGAAGCAGCAGCTGCTGGAATGGAAACAGGATGCCTACAGGGAAGCAGCCAATTTATTGAGGGCTTTCGCCGATCAATATCTCAATTACGCCAACTCCTCCTCCAACATGCTTTCCCAGTCCGCTTACCGGCAATACGCCCTGAGCTCCAGCGACGAATCCGTGGTAACCATCACCGCCGGCACGGAGGCGGCCGCCGGTTCACATACCGTTTCGGTCCAGAACCTGGCGGCGGCCGCCTCGTACAAAAGCGCCGCGGCGGTGACCAGCCCGATAACGGCCTCCGCCGCCGCCGATTTCACGGCGGCGGCGGGAGGGGACTTTATCGTGGAGCTTGACGGGACCCAGTACCGGGTCAGCCTGGCTGAAGGGACGACCGGTCCGGAGGATCTGCAGGAAGCGATCGATGAGGCGGTGGGAAGCGGCAAAATTAAGGTCTCGGATACCAATGGAGACGGAACCGGGAGGATCACCCTGACCAAGGCTGAGGACAGCGGGATCGGCACGATCACCCTCAGTGACGCCGGTGATAGCGGCACCCTGGCCGCCCTGGGCTTTTCCGGGGAGGATAGTCTGACCAATTATCTGGATACCACGGCCACCCTGGAGGAAATTTCCGCCAGACTGGCGACGCCGATTTCCTTTGATGCCGGGGGAGAGGTCAGCCTGACCATCAACGAGGTCAGCTTTACCTTTTCCCAAAGCACCACACTTGCCGGGATGCTGGAGGAGATCAATGCCTCCGGGGCCGGAGTGACCATGACCTACAGCACAGACAGCGACAGCTTTGTCATCACGGCCGATCAGACCGGGGCGGGCCGGACGCTCAGCCTCAGCGAAACGGACAGCGCCTTTCTGGAGGCCACCGGGCTCAGTGTCTATACGGCGGGAGAGGACGCGGTGGTCCTGATCGACGGTCAAAAATACACCCGCAGCGGCAATTCCCTGACCGTAAGCGGCATCACCTATACCCTGAAAGCGGAAAGCACCGAGACACAGACCGTAGCGGTGACCCAGGATACCGCCGCTGTCTATGAAAAAATAAGCGGCTTCGTGGAAGCCTACAACACCCTGATTGATTCCATCAACAGCATGATTTCCCAGGAATACGACCGGGACTATCAGCCGCTGACCGCTGATCAAAAGGCCGAGATGTCTGATGATGAGATCGAGGCCTGGGAGAAAAAGGCCAAAACCGGAATGCTGGAAAACGATTCAACCCTGGCCGCTCTGCTGCGAAATATGCGTTCGGCCCTGTATACATCGGTGAGCGGGGTTTCCCTTCATCTCACAGAGATCGGGATCACGACCAGCAGCGCTTATGAAGACAAGGGCAAGCTGATCATTGACGAGGAAGCGCTGAAGGAGGCGATCGAATCCGATCCGGAAGGGGTGATGGACCTGTTCGCCCAGGAATCGCAATCCTATTCCGGGACGACGACGGTCGTCAACCTGACAGCGGAAAAAAGAAAGGTGCGGACGAGTGAAGAGGGACTGGCCTACCGGATCTATGATCTTCTTCAGGACAATATTTCCACTTATACCGGAATTGACGGGCAAAAAGGACTGCTGATCGAAAAAGCCGGCCTGGAAGGCGACGGCTCGGAATATGACAACACCCTGACCGCCCGCCTGGAAAAATACGGAGAAGAGGTGGACGCCATGCTGGCCAGACTGGAGGAGAAGGAAGAGTATTATTATGAAAAATATTCGGCCATGGAGACCTATATCAGCCAAATGAACACCCAGCTGGAAACTCTCCTGTCCTACCTGGAATAGGAGGGAGCTGTGATGGAGCGGGAAATACAGGACAGCGGCGGTCTGCGGGAAGAGCTGAGGATTCTGGGGGAGATCCGGCGCAACTGGCTCCGGCAATCCGAGGCTCTGGAGCGGGGGGATGCCGGGCTGCTCGCCAGCTTGCTGGCCGAAGGCCAGGGCTATCTGGACGAGCTGGCCCGGGGAGGACAGCGGGAGAACCTTTCGGGAGAGGCGGATTCAGGAAAAGAGGAGGACGACAGCAAGGCGCGGGAGGAGATTCTCTCTCTGCTCCGGGAAATCATTGCCCTCAGCCGGGCCGTCTCGGAAAAGGCCTCCAGGCAAAAAATGCTGGCCGCCGAAAGCTTACGGCGGCTGCAGCTGAACAAAAAAGCGCTCCGTGAAGGATATCTCAAAAAAGTCCCCCAGTCGTACGGCTATTTCATCGACAAAAAGATCGGCCGGTAGGCAATAACCCGTGAGGAAGTGAACGCTGATGCGGAAAAAAACCCAATCTGATTGATGAACGGCAGGGAATGCCGAGAGCGGATGGGAAGCGTCAAGGAGGGATACTGATGCTGGTAGTCGGAAGAAAGCCCGGCGAGTATGTGATGATCGACGACACCATCAAGATCAAGGTCGTAAGAACGGAAGACGGCTGTTTGCGGCTGGCGATCCAGGCCCCGCGGGAAATGAGAATCCTGCGGGGCGAGATATACGAGAAAGAAAAGCGCAAAAAAGTCAGATTGTCCAGGGCAGAGTGTTTCAGGACAGATTACGGTATTTGGACAGACGGCAACCCGGGAGCCGGAAGTCAAATATAAAAAAAACTGAATAAAAAGGCGGAAAAGGAAGTCCGCCGGAGGAAAAACAAGGAGGTAAACCACCATGAAAATCAACAGCAATATCGCGGCCCTCAACACGTTGAACCAACTGACCCAAAACGAGAAAAGCACCAACAGCTCCTTAGCCAAATTATCTTCAGGCTTGCGGATCAACAGTGCGGCCGACGACGCGGCGGGCCTGGCGATCAGCGAGAAAATGAAGGGCCAGATTCGGGGCCTGGATCAGGCCAGCAGCAACGCGGAAGACGGGATTTCCCTGGTCCAGACCGCGGAAGGAGCCCTGTCGGAGACCGAGAGCATCCTGCAAAGAATGAGGGAGCTCGCCGTCCAGGCCGCCTCTGATACCAATACCAATGCCGACAGGGTCAATATCCAGGATGAATTATCCCAGCTGATCGATGAAGTGGACCGCATCAGCCAGACCACTCAGTTTAACACCAAGAACCTGCTGGACGGTTCGATGAGCGGCATCGTGGCGGCGGACTCGGCCAATGTCCTGACCAACACCCAGCTTTCAACAACAGCAAGCACGGATGTCCTGACGGCCTTAACCGATGACAACGGGGACAACCTGGGCATAGAAGAAAACGATACGATCAAGGTATCCTGGTCGGTCAACGGGGAATTGCAGACCGCTTCCCTGACCGTAGGCAGCAGTGACACTCTGGCCACCCTGTTTGGGCTGGCTGATCTGGCCGCCGACGGCACGGCCGTCGTTGACGCCTCGACAGGGGATATCGCCCTGACGGCCTTTGGAGCCGGGTTTGCGGGCGCGATCGGAGCGATAACCGTTGAGGTTTACGGTGCGGACGGGAAGGAAAACGCGGAGGCGTCCAGCATCCTTTCTTCCTTCAGCGAAACCACCGCCGCCCAGGAAGGCAAGGCCACAGACGGACGGTGCGTTCTGCAGATCGGGGCCAACTCCGGTCAGACCATGAATGTGACCATATCGGATATGGGGGCCGACGCTCTTGGGATCGCCAATCTGGATGTGTCCAGCCAGGACGGGGCCAATATCGCGATTTCCGTGATTGATCAGGCCACCTCAAAGGTATCTGCTCAGCGCTCCTATCTGGGGGCGGTGCAGAACCGTCTGGAGCATACCATCAATAACCTGGACACGGCCGCGGAAAATCTGAGCGCGGCCCAGTCCCAGATCGCCGATGTCGATATGGCGGCGGAAATGATGGAGTACACGAAGAACAGCGTGCTGACTCAGGCCGCCACGGCCATGCTGGCCCAGGCCAATCAGCAGCCCCAGCAGGTGCTGACCCTGCTCCAATAAAAAAACGCTGCAAATCATCTGTCCGGGAAAAAGGCCTTAGGTTTCTAAGGCCTTTTTCCGTAGGGAGCGGATGCGGAAAGGAGCCCCGGCGGCAATGAGCATGCTTCAAAAACAATACCGGCAAAACTACCTGCAGGCGGCCGTTTTCACAGCGAGTCCCGAAAAATTAACGTTATTGCTATACACCCATCTGGTCCAGGCGCTCAGGCAGGCCGGGCAGGCCATGGAAAAGAAAGATCCTGAAAAAACCCATCACTGGATCCTCAAAGCCAAAAAAATTCTCCTCTACCTGGAGAACACCCTTGATCAAAAATATGAAATTTCCGCAAGCCTGTCCCAGTTGTACACCTGTATGTACCGGCTTCTGACCGGGGCCAATGTCAAAAAGGACCGCGAGGCTCTGGAGCAGGTCCTGCATCTGGCCGGAGAGCTCAGAGACACCTGGGCCCAGGCCAGCGAGCTTGCCGGGGGCGGCCGCCCGGCAAACGACGGAAAGTAGAGGGAGGAGGGCCGGGCTGCCGTTTCCCTCAAGAGTTGTCTTGCGGGATGAGGCCGGATTGCGCTATGATGGAACAAATGGCTGCGCAGGGAACCGGAGTCAACGCGCAGAGAGAGGGGAGGCGGAGGAGTGCGGCCCGGAACCATGATTTCTGAACATAAGCTGGCGGCGGTCCTGCTGGCGGCCCTGCTGACGATAGCCGCCCTGGCTTTTCTGGTCAGGCTGCCGGGGATGATCGGCGGCGCGCCCGCCAGTGTGACCGTGAGCGAACAAAACGGGGTCTACGACCTGTCCGCTCTTACGGACCTGGAGGGAACTGTGATCCGCCTGGCGCCCGGGACAACCTACTATCCCAATACCTACCTGGCGCCGGAAAACCCCGGGGCCGCCCAGCCGGAAAGCGTGGAGCGCTACGCCCAGCTGCGCGCCGACTACCTGTCCCAGCGCTTCGTTCTGAAGCTGCCCGCGGGCAGCGGCGTTTATGCCCTGACCTTTAAGCTTTCCGGACGGCACGCCCTGCGGGTCTATGTCAACGGCGAGCCGGCCGGGCAGACCGGCAGCTTGGGGACCACCCGGCAGGACACCGAGGTTTGGGAGAACAATATCACCTGCTACGCGGCCCCGCAGGACGGTCAAATGGACATTATCCTGCACAGCGCCCAGTTTTACCATGCCAAACGCGGGGCCTCCCTGGCCCAGCTCAGCCTGGTGAAAACCGGACCGGCAGTCCAGCCCGGCTTATCGGCGCAGAGCAAGGGCTTCTTGGTCATGGGCGCGCTGCTGTGCGCCGCCCTGTTTTTGCTTTGCATCTTTCTGCTGCAGCCGGGCAGCCGGGCCACCCTCTGGTTTGCCCTGGCCTGCCTGGCCATGGTCTTGCGGGAGGGCTTGCAAAGCCAGGCCTGGACCTATTTTTCCTTTATTCCGGGCCGCCTGTCCTTTATGCTGGAATACCTCAGCGTGGTGCTGCTGACCGTCTTTTTGTCCCTTTATCTGGGGCAGTATATCAACGGCCGCTTCCTGCGCGCCGTTCAAGCCGCGGCGATCACCGGCTCCGGAATTTACGGCCTCGTCCTGCTCTTGACCGGTCCCGTTTTTTACACCTCCGTGCTCAAATATTACCAGGCCTTGCTGGTCGGGTGCATCGTGGGCGGGGTGACGGGGCTGTTCTGGCAGATGCGCCGCCCCGCCGGGGAGCAGGCCGCCGCTTTATACGGGATCGCCGTCTTTTACCTGGCCGCCGTGGGGGATATCCTGATGTACAGCAATCTCTTCGGGGGAACGCACCTCAACGTCCCGGTCAGCGAGGCCGCCATGCTGATCTTTGTCCTGGCCCAGACCGTCTCCCTTTTCCTCATGAACAACCGGGTGCTCGCCGAGGCCAGAGCGGCGGAGCAAAAGCTGGCCCTGGAAAAGGAAGTCCTGGCCGGGCTGAACCGGATGAAAACGGAATTTTTGGGTAATGTTTCCCATGAGCTGAAAACCCCGCTTACTGTGGTCAGCAGCCATAGCCAGCATGCCGCAAGCAGCCTGCCCCAGCGGCCCGAGCTGGCGGAAGCGGCCCGCTCCCTGCGCCTGATCGAAGGGGAGGCGGCCCGGATGGCCCTGATGGTTTCCCAGCTTCTGGATGTCAGCCGTATTGACGAGAGCCGGATGGTCATGGAAAAGAAAAGAGAATCGGCCCTGGAAATCATTCAGGCTGCCCTGGACGATTACTATCCCGTATTCTCCAAAAACCACAACACCTTGAAGTTGAAAAAGGAGGGGAACATTCCCCCGGTCCTCTGCGACCGCAGCCGGATCATTCAGGTTCTGGTCAATCTGCTGACCAACGCTGTCCGCCATACCCGGGACGGGGAAATCACCGTCACCGTCCGGGGCGGGGAAGGAGAGGCCGCGGTCACGGTGGCCGATACCGGCGAGGGCATCCCGCCCGAAAGCCTGGCCCGTCTCTTCGAGCGCTATCACAGCCGTCCTTCCGGCATGGAAAAAGCCCGGGCCGGCGGGGATACCGGCACGGGCCTCGGGCTGTACATCTGTAAATATATCATCGAAGCCCACGGCGGGGAGATCAGCGTGGAGAGCGCCCCCGGCCGGGGAACCCGGGTCAGGTTCACCCTGCCGGCGGACGACGCTCCGTAAAAAGACGGAGGCCCTCGGCGTATCCCATATATGATAAACAGAATTTTTAGAATAAGAATTTGCCGGGGAGCCGTCTCAGGGCGCGTAGACCGTTCGCAGGAAAATGTAATTCTGACCGGCGGCGGACAGCTCGAAAGCGCTGCCCTCATCCAGCCGCAGCTTCTGGCGCAGGCGGGAGACATGCATCCGCACTGTATTGCCCATCGTTTCCGGGGGAGCGCTCCAGACCGCTTCGTAGATCCCGGCCTGGCTCAGCTCCTGCCCCCGGTTTTCCACCAGGTAGAGCAGCAGCAGGAATTCCTTGCGGGTGAGGTCGATCGTCTCCCCGTTCAGGCGGACAAGGCCGGAGGTCAGGTTGATCTGCAGGGGCGGGAGGGAAATTTCCCCCGTGACCGTCCCCCGCCGCCGGAGCTGAGCCGCCACCCGCGCCTGGAGGACGGAAAAGCTGTACGGTTTGATGATATAATCGTCCCCGCCCCGGTCCAGGCCGGTCACGATATGGCCGTCCCCGCCCATGCAGGTGAGGAAAATCACAGGCACCAGAGAGATCTCCCGGATTTCCCGGCAGAAATCATAGCCCGAGCCGTCCGGCAGCAGGACATCCAGCAGGACCAGATCGGGCGGGCTTTCCCACAGGCAGTTGCGGGCCTCCCGCAGGGTCTCCGCGCAGCACACCTCATAGCCCTGCTCCTCCAGAAACGCGCGGTTGACCTGGAGCACATCGGTTTCATCCTCCACCAGCAGAATCCGCGTCTTCTTCATCCTACCCCGCCTCCCGGACCGTCCCTCTGCAAGCAGGGGCGGCTTTTCTTTTTGTTCATTATACCATACCTTCCCCTAGGATCAGCCCGCAAACCGGCGGAAAACGAAAGGGGGTCTGAGGCTTGTCCCAAATTCGTCACCGGTGACGAATTTGGGACAAGCCTCAGGCAGAAAGGGGACAGGTCCGGCATGCGCGCGGGCTTGTTTTTTTGGGAATTTGTTATCTTTAATACCGGCAGAAGGCCATGAACGGCCAGGTGAGGGAACTGCGCCTGATCGGCGGCTCCCGGGCCGTCCCCGCCTCGATGGCGGCAGCGCTGAAGGATCTTCTGGGACTGTAAGCGGGAAACCGATCGAAAAGGATAATTTGCATCAAGGAAGAGGCAGCCCGTCCGGGCGGCCTCTTCCTTTAGATTACCTTTAAATTAATATCAACATATTGATAACTCATTTCATATGTAATATAATTGCACTACAAATCCAATGAAATGAGGTTGTGTTTATGGCAAAGACCATTCAGGTCCGAGTGGATGATAAGTTAAAAGATTCTGCCGACGCGCTGTTTACATCGTTGGGGCTCGACACATCAACGGCAATCCGGATGTTTTTGGTGGCCTCTATGGAAGCAGGTGGTATTCCGTTCGCTGTAACTCATGTCACTGATCATGATTCGGCTATTCGCGAGGCGATTGAATATCGCAAAGCAGGAGGACATTTTTATACCAAAGATGAATTTCTGACACATATGAGAGAAGCTATCGCAGAGGGTACAAAAAATGCCGACTCATAAATTTTCGGTGCAGGTTTCCGATGCCGCATACGGCCGAATGTATTCACACGTTGAATTTCTTGCACGAGTCAGTGTTGCGGCGGCAGAGCGACTTTATTTGGAATTGGAAAAAGCCCTTGTATTTCTTGAGGACAGCCCAAAAAGCTGTCCGGTTTATATACCCCAAACACCTATTGATGCCGAACTCAGGTATAAATTGTTTAGCGGACGATATCACTGCGTCTTTGAAATAATCGGTGATGCAGTTTATGTTTATGATATTCAAGACTGCCGCCAGGATACAGACAAAAGTCTCCTTTAGCCGGAACAAAAGTATCATAAAACAATGGCAGAATTAGAAGCAATGGAAAAAGAGTAACTTTGAGTCTATACCGGCATCCATAGGAAGGACTTGGAGACCCGGAGCCGTTAAACGGCGTAAAAATCACGATAAGGACAGGAGCTGTAAAGCTCCTGTTTTATTTGCAATCAAAATTTGCGGATAACAGCTTTGTTATCCCCGCCCATCCTTCCCGGAAAATTTGCTATCTTTAAGACCGGCGGAAAGGCCAAACGGAAAATGCCCGCCTTGACGGCGGGCAAGCCAAATTCTATGGGACAGGAGGTTATGGCCATATTGACAATTACCCGCGTGGACACCCTGGATAACCAAACCCTGGACATCGAGCTCAGCAATGGCAGTCTGATCCTGTTCAACCTCAGGCCCCTGCTGGACGAGGACCCGGCCTACGCCTGCCTGCGGGCGGAAGCCTTGCTGCCGCGGCCCCGCACCGACGGGAAAAGTATCTTCTGGCCCGGCGGCCCCCGCCTGGCCCTGGGGGAAATCATGACCCTGCTCAACCGGCAGGGGAGCATTTGAAAAGACGAGGAGGAGAAAGAGAAATGAGAGCAAAAGGAAGAAAAATCCTGGCCCTGCTGCTGGCGGCCTGCCTGCTGCTGGGCCTGCTGCCGGCGGCGGTATGGGCGGACGAGCTGACCCAGGCGGAAACGACCCTGGACGTTTCCCGGCTGACGCGGGATTATCCTAACAGTGACGGGCACAAGTGGTCGTACTATGACAGCGCCAAAACGCTCCAGATTTACGGCGGCGATGGGAGCAGCGACAACACGTTCACCCTTACGGGTACAAACAGCGGGCTGAAAAAGATAGCTGTCGCCAACAGCAGTGTTCATCTGGTGCTCGACGGGGCGGAGATCACCGTTTCCGCCGGCAGCGGCATCGCCACAGCGATTTACGCAGCAGGCGAGCTGACTGTCCGAAACGGCAGCACGGTCACAGCTGTATGCAGCGAATTCGGCTACGGCATTCGTGTTGAAGGAGACATGAACGTCAAGGGGAGCGAGGTCCGGGCCGAAGGAATCGATCAAAGCGAGGGGATTTATGTCAAAGGCGGTCTGACGCTGGAAGACAGTACGGTCACCGCTTCCAGCAAGGGCGCATTATGGGCGAATGGTGACCTGTATGTTGAAGGGGATCTGACGGTTGATCACAGTACCCTCACCGCGCAGGGGGAAAGCAGAAGTAACGGGATTGAGGTAGGGAAAGCCTATTCGGCCATTCCGGCCGATCTCATCATTAAAAACGGCAGTGCGGTTATGGTCTCCGGATCACCAAAAGTCGCAGGCACTGCCATTCAGGTCCCGAATGGGGCGGTCAGCATAGACGGCAGCACGGTGACCGCGCCCGGGTCGATAGGCGGAATTTATGCGGAACAGGACATGACCATCGAAAACGACAGCACGGTTTCCGCCTCCGCCGACAGTATAAGTGCATGCGGCATCTGCGCCAAGTTGGGCCGCTTGACCATTAAGGACAGCGCGATCACGGCCGAAAGCCTGGGTACGGGCGGCAAAGGCCTCCAACCAAGCGGAAAGCTTACGGTTGCCGGCACAAGCACGATCACGGCTTCCGGAGGCGGCTCCGGAATTTACGCTATTGGGTCAAGCCTCAGTGAGCAGGAACCCCACCTCGCGGTCAGCGGCGGCACGCTGGATATTACCGGGGGGACAGGGGCGGTTCAGTGGAACATCGGGAATATCGTGATCAGCGGCGGCAGTGTTAAAGCAAACGGCGCGCTGGCTCCCGCCCCGCAAAATGCCGCCGGCACCCCTGTCTACCTGACCACCCTGACCCTGAGCGGAGCGGGCGCGGCTCAGGCGGTGACCGGCACGGTCACTCCCGCTTCGGGCAGCTACAGCCTGGACGGCGTAAAGACCGCTGCGGACGGCAAGCTCTACTTCTGGCTGCCGGAGGGCGCGGCGGACGTCGACCTGACGGTGGAGGGCGTACGCTACACCGGCAATCTGAATGTAGAGGCAAACAACAGCAATGCGCTTGTGCCGAATCCACACTATTTCCAAGGGGCGGGGACGTCGGCTGAGGACCCCTACCTGATCGGAAGTGCCGCCCAGCTGGCCCGCTTGGCGCAACTGATCAACGCGGGCAATACCGCTTATCAGGCGGCCTATTACCGGCTGACCGGCCCTTTGGACCTCTCCGCTTATGCCGAAGGCGCGGGCTGGACCCCCATTGGAACGGACGTGGACAACTCCTTCCGGGGAAGCTTTGACGGCAATCACCAGACCATCAGCGGGCTGACCATAAGCAGACCGGCGACGGCGACCTACAGCGGGCTGTTCGGCTATGTCAGGAACGGAACCGTCGAAAACCTCGGGCTGACGGGCGTCAATATCAGCGGCGGTGAAAGCACCGGCGGGATAGCGGGGGTACTGCTCAAGGTTCCCGATACAGCCACAGCGGCTGCCATTACCAATTGTTCTGTCACGGGAACGGTGAGCGGCAGCGTAAAGGTCGGCGGCATCGCCGGTTCCATGAGCCAGGCCGTCGATACGGCTTCCATTGAACAATGCTATGTGACCGCCACGGTGCAGGCCACGGGAGATAAGGCCGGAGGCATCGTGGGAGACATTCTTAACGGCACGGTCAGGAACTGCTACGCCACCGGTACCGTAAGCGGCGCAAGCTATGCCGGCGGCATCGCGGGCAATGTGGTCCCCGGATATCTGGAGGCCTGCTATGCCATGGGGGCCGTGAACGGCGATATCTCCTACGGCGAATACGTGGGCGGGATCGCCGGCTACTGGTACGGCATCGGCAGCTTCAAAAACTGCGCGGCCCTCAACCCCTCGGTTGCCGGGAAAACGAATGTCGGGCGCGTGGCGGGGAATTCCGGAGGAATAAACAACCACGCCTTTGCGGAAATGAGTGTGACCACAGGCAGCACCACGCAAAACAACGTCATCGGAGCGGCCAATGGAGCAGACCTGAACGGAGCAAACGCCGACCCGGCAGCGCTCAGAACCGCGGCTTTCTGGACCACGACCCTGGGCTGGGATGGCGCGATCTGGACGCTGGCCAACGACCGGGCGCCTGTGCTGGCGGGGCTTAACGGCCAGGACGGAGCGCTCGGGGATCATCTGAAGAGCACCCCGGCGGCAGGGGATCTGCAATTTACCCTGCCCACTGACCATATCTACACAGGCAGCCCCCGGGGCATCGGCACTGTGACCGCCAAAAGCGGTGTAAGCGGCCTGGGAGAGATCACGGTCAACTACAACGGCAGCGCAACCGTTCCCGCCAATGCCGGTACCTACGCGGTGACGGCGGATATCGCCGCGGGCACGGCTTATCGGGCCGCAACGGGCGTGAGCCTTGGCGATTATACCATCGGCAAGGCCACTGTGAGCGGGATCAACCGGACCCTGAAAGTGGAAACCGGCCTCGCGGCCAGCTACCCATTTGACTTGACGGACCTGCTGCCGGAGGTATCCGGCCTGAACAACGTGGTCTATAGGATCGAGACGGTGAGCAACAGCGGGGACGGACTGCTGAGCAGCGAGCCGTCCTCCGGCCCGGTCACCTCCCCCCTGACCCTGGAAGTGGAGGACGTGGCGGAAGCGGACAAAACCGCGACCGTCTCCGTAATCGTCTCCAGTGACAACTACGAAGATTTCACAGCGGTGATCACCGTAAGAAGCGCGATCAAAAGTCAGGTCACGGTGACCGGCGGCAGCGGCGGCGGAGAATACGCCTCCGGGGATACGGTCACCCTCACGGCCGGCCAGCCCCCCTCCGGCAAGCGCTTTAAAGGGTGGAGCATCAGCCCGGACGTCACTTTCGTGGAAAGTACGGACAGGACCAGCCAGACGGTCAAATTCACCATGCCGGAACAGGCCGTGACGGCAACAGCGGAGTTTGAGGCGATCCCGCAAAGTTCGGGAGGCGGCGGAGGAGGAGGGAGCACCAGTTCGGGAACCGAGGCCGGAGCAAGCATCAATCAGGCCATTAATAACGGACAGAGCCAGGCCAACGTCACCCTGGCCAGGGGAGCCAACGCTGTGTTCAGCGGTTCCGACCTCAGCCGGCAAAACAGCGGCGGTCTCACCGTCAGCCTGCAATACCCCGGAATGCAAATCGCCCTGCCTCCCAACACCGTGCCGCCCATGAGCACGGGAAACAGCCTGCGGATCGGGGCCGAGCCCATTAGCGGAGCGTCCGCTCTCGGCGCGCTCCACGAGGAGGCTCCGGATCTCAGGGGGATCGGAGTGGCTTATCAGGTCACCTTCAATCAGGTGAGCAACGGGGGGAGCGCGTCCATTACCCAGCTCAGCGGGCCGCTCACCCTGACCTTCGATATCCCCGGGGCGGCGCTGAGCGGAATCGACCCGGCTTCCTTACGTGTTTACAAGACAGATGATCGTGGGCACAGCGTGGAATTGGGCGGACAATACCAGAACGGCAGGATCACGGTCAGCACCAGCCACCTGTGCAGCTTCTTCATCATGGGGAAGGTCGCCAAAGAACGGATCTCCGGTCAGGACCGCTATGAAACGGCCGCCGCTGTCAGCCAAAAGGGCTGGGAACAGGCGGAGAGCGTTGTCCTGGTCAGCGGGGAAGCCTATGCCGACGCCTTAAGCGGCTCGGTCCTGGCGGGCGTCCTGGAGGCGCCGGTACTCCTGACGGGCCAGGAAACTCTGAATCAGGCCGCCCTCAAAGAAATCGAGCGCCTGCAGGCGAAGACGGTCTACATCATCGGGGGAACGGGCAGCGTTTCAGCGGGCATTGAAACAAAGCTGAAAGAGAAATACCAGGTCGAACGCCTCCAGGGAAGCGACCGTTACCGGACAGCGGTGGCGGTGGGCGCCAAGATCAGAACCCTGCAAACCTTTGACAGCGTTATTCTGGCGACAGGAGAAAACTACCCCGATGCGCTGGCTGTGGCTCCATTCGCGGCCGGGCAAGGAACGCCCATTCTGTTTACGGACGGTAACAGCTTAAATGAAGCAAGCAAACAGGCCTTGAAAGACTGGGGAATCCAAAGCATCGTCATTGTGGGCGGCGAGGGAGCCGTGACAGCATCGGCGGCGGGAGAGATCACCGGGCTGGGAATCAAGGCCGAACGTTTAAGCGGAGCGGACCGTTACTTGACGGCGCTGGCCGTCGCCCGGCACTACGGAGCGGACACGGAGGCGAAGCAAGTCGTCGTCACCACAGGGGAAGGCTTTGCCGACGCCCTGGCGGGAGCTCCGCTGGCGGCGAAGAACGGCTATCCGGTGCTCTTAACGGAAAAAACCCGGCTCAGAGAGGAAACCGCGGCCTATATCAGAAGCCTGACCCTGGACAGTGTTCTCATCCTGGGCGGGGAAGGAGCGGTATCCGCTGAAGCGGCGGACGCCATCAAGTAAGGCAAAGAATAAGACCGAGCAAGAATAGACCGAGCAAGAATAAGACCGATCACAGAAGAGGCAGCCCGCTCAGCGGGCTGCCTTTTTCGACCGGCAAGCAGCCAGGCCTGGACCTATTTTTCCTTTATTCCGGGCCGCCTGTCCTTTATGCCGGAATACCCCAGCGTGGTGGTGCTGACGGTCTTTTTGTCCCTTTATCTGGGGCAGTATATCCGCGGCCGCTTCCTGCTCTTTACCGGCCCCGTTTTTTATACCTCCGTGCTCAAATATTACCAGGCATTGCTGGTCGGGTGCATCGCAGGAACATTCCGTTGACTTCACACATACAAATGTGTAAAATGTTACACATAGAAAGGGTGATGTTTCATGGCGACAAATTTGTCTATTGATTCGGAACTATTGGATGCCGCCCTAAAGGCAGGCGGCCTGAAAACAAAAAAAGATACGGTCAACCTGGCCTTGGAGGAGTTTATCAAGAGACGTAAAGCAGCGGATATTATCGCCCTCTTCGGCAAAATTGAATATGACAAAGATTATGACTACAAAAAAGAGAGGCAGCGCTGAAGATGAAAGTACTGGTGGACACATCCGTGTGGTCTCTTGCTTTGCGGCGCCATGAACAAGGCGAGTTTGCCCAAAAATTGTCCGGGTTGATCAGGGAAGCGCTTGTGGTGATCATTGGACCTGTTCGGCAGGAGCTTTTATCCGGGATTTCCAATGAAGCGGTCTTTTCCGATCTGAAAGAAAAGCTGGGGCAGTTTGACGATCTGCCGATTACGACCTATGATTATGAAACTGCCGCTCAGTATGACAATATTTGCCGGAAACATGGCGTGCAGGGTTCCCATATTGATTTTCTGATTTGCGCGGCAGCCGGCAATCATGACCTCCTGATTTATACGACCGATCAGGACTTTAAGCATTTTGCCGCATACCTGCCGATACGCCTCTTATAAAGAAGGAAAATAAAAAAGGATAACTGATAAAAAATCCTCCCCGGCTGTTCGGAATTCTGAACAGTTGGGGAGGATTTTTTTGCTGCCCTTAACCAGGCGTTTTATTTCCTGGTTAAGGGCAGCAGCATATCCGGGGCGCTGAGAATCACCCGTGTGGACACCCTGGATAATCAGCTCCGCGAGATTATCCTTTCACTCCGTCTATTTTTGCCTCGCGATTCCTGAGCCGTTTTTCAAGGAGGGCAACCAGCCGTTCCAACAGCAAACAAATTACCCAGTAAATGATCGCGGCATCAAAATACATTTCTAAAAACCGGTATCCTTCAGAGGCAATGATTTTGGCGACCGCCATGATCTCCACCACTTTAATGGCAAAGACAACGGCCGATCCTTTAATTAATCCGATAAAGACGTTGACAAAGTTGGGCAGGGCGATGATCAAGGCCTGCGGCAATATCACACGGCAGATCCCCTGGGCAGTGGTCAGCCCAACGGAATAAGCAGCTTCGATCTGACCGGAATCGATCGAATTCAAGGCCGAGCGGATATATTCGGAATGATAGGCGGAAGCATTGATGGTATAGGCCAATAAGGCACAAGCCAAAGGGGGGATCTCATCGGGAAATATTCCGGCAAACTCCCGGTTAAGAAAGCCAAGGGCGATCGGAGTCCCGTAAAAAAAGACATAAAGCTGGACTAAAATCGGGGTTCCTCTGATAAATGAAACATATACGGCAGCTATTTTAGACAGCACCGGTACCTTATAGATTCGGCACAGGGCAATCAGCAGCCCCAAGATCATGCCCAAAAACATGGAAACAACCGCAATGAGGAGTGTCACCGGCACCGCGCTCAATACCGCGGGAAATTGCTTCAGGGCAAAATCCAGACTGAAAATATTCAACGATTCATCACTCTCCTACCTGGAAAGACCGATATGAATTTTGGCATATCTCTTTTCCATATAAGCGACACCACGCTCAATAGCAAGACAAAGGAGCCAATAAAACAACGAGATCAGCAGATAAACCCCAAACATGTTCATCCCATAGTGAATTTGCAAATAAACCTGAGCCTGTCCCATGATGTCCACTAACCCTATCGTAAAAGCAACAGAGGTTTCTTTCAGTAAGATCAGGGCATTATTGCCCAAAGTAGGCAAGGAAAGATTGAGGACCTGCGGCAGCATAACTAGGCGCAGAGCCTGAAAATCGTTCAGGCCGATGCTGTAAGCCGCCTCCAGCTGCCCGTTGCCGACCGCCAGATAGGAGGATCTGATGGCTTCCGATAAAAAGGCCGCAATATGTAAGGAAAAGGTGATGATGGCAAAGATCGCCACATTCCAGTCATTGATATCAATATTCAGCAGAAGCAGCAATTGCGGCAAGCCGTAAAAAATTAAGAAAAGCTGAACCAAAGCAGGTGTCCCGCGCATAAAAGACACGTAAAGAGTAGCGATTGCATAAGGTACAGGCCTTTTTTTGATTCTGACGAGAGCAATAACCACGCCCAATGCAAGGCCGAACATAAAGGATAATGCCGCCACGAATATGGTCACCGGCAGTTTTTCAGCGATTTGCAGTACGAGCTTGCCCAGGCCGTCTATCCCGATATTTTCCATCACGTTTCCACTCTTTCCGTCTAGAAAAATGGAGCGCTGCGTCTCTTGCACCCGCAAACGCAGCGCTCATGAAATTACTGGTGATTTTGATAGGCTTTGGTTACCGTATCAAGATCCTGGAACAAATCCAAATTAAACCATTTTTCAGAAAGCTTCGTCAATGTGCCGTCTTTCGTCATTTCTGCCGTGGCCGCGTCTATTTTTTTGGCCAGCTCAGTCTGGCTTTGATTAAACACAACATAAACCGGCTCTTTGGATACGATTCCGCTGATCTTCAAGTCCAGCTTCAGGTTTTTATTCACCTCTTGAAAAGTGATTGCGTTCAAAAAGCTGGCGTCGGCTTTCCCGTTGGCAACCGTTTTCAGATTTTCGGCATGAGAGGGATTGTCAATACTTTCGATAGCCACCTGTTTATCCGGATGAGTACTGTTGTAATGATTGATGATGCCGCGCAGCCCCCCGCTTGCCGCCATGGGTGTCAATTTCTTGCCGACCAAATCTCCAAAGCTCTGGATGTCATTCCGGTCGGTTTTGGTGACCAGCGCCGTTGCGGAGTATCCGTAGGGATTCTCCGGATAAAGGAATTTTTGGGCCCGTTCGGCATTTTTAAAATAAAAATTGATGGCAAAGGCATACTTCCCTGTACTCGTGCCAATCAGCTGGGTTTCATCTCCGCCCAGCTCATATTGGAACTGATATTCCGGCAGCTTCTTTTGGAGCTCATTGAGGTAATCCATATCATACCCGATCGGCTGCTTCTGATCATCCAGCAACAGGAACGGCGGCGAAAACTCATTGCCTATTCCGACTTTTACAACGGTCTTGCCATCTTGGGCAGTTTCCGCGGGCGCGGCCTGTTTGGCGCATCCGGCAAAACTGATGGAAATGGCCAGTACCAAAAGAAAGGATAACCACTTTTTCATTGCATTCTCTCCTCTAAGATAGATGTATTGGTTTATATGAAAAGACGAAGTAAACATTCCTTTGTTTTTTGCGGTGAATGACTGTCGTCTTGAGTATTCGGGAGGCTCTTCCGGGCGCGGAGGATCAGCTCTTATTCTTCATTTGTTGAACAATGGTATGACAATGGGGATCACCCTGGAGAAGATTGGTGAATTGCCGCAGATCAAAACAGGGATTATAGCTTTGACGCATGCAAAGATCCTGTTCGCAATAAATCAGCCCGAGTTGTTCACCGCCCAGCGCCTTCCACTCTTCGGCAAACGGACAATAGGTCACTTTTTTTTCCAGACAATTTTCTTCCTGGCGAATCTTTTCGGAAATCCAGGCCAGCGGTAAAGGCAAATCATAATATTTAGAAAGATTCTCCACAGTCAAAGGCAAGCCCAAGGCGGCGACTTCTTCCCGGATCTTTTCCCCGCGCAGCTTGCCATATTGATGAATGGCCCGGCGCACCGCCTCTTCTCCTTTGCTGCCGAAATCGGCAACCACCTCGCTGCTCAGGAAATGATACAAAAGCGCTAAGGTTCTGGCCATTTTATCGACAATATCCCGCACTTCACTTTGGGAAAACTGCTTTTCTTCCATGACAGGACTCCTTTCCATTCAGATTCAGATCATTTTTTCCACCAGATCAGCGATGAGGGTACCGGTGATCGGAGCCAAAGCGATGCCGTCTCCTTCGTGCCCGGTGGCCATGATCAGGCCCGGCAGGCTTTCCACCGGACCGATGACCGGCATGCCGTCCGCGGTCTTGGGCCGCAGGCCGGAAAAGGTACGAATGATATTGACCTTTCCCAAGCGGGGGAACAGCTTGACCGCATGCTCCGCCACACTTTTTATCCCCTCCAGGGTGGTCTCGTCATTGAAACCGGCGAATTCCCGCGTGCTGCCGATCAGCAGCTGGCCGGCAGCCGTTTGCTCAATCACTGTTCCTACCCCCAGCCGGTGATGGCGATTATTCCTGTCCAACAGCTCCGGATGGTGCTTTGCCGCAAGATAACAGGCGCAAAGCACGATGTGATTGATCAATGGCGGCAGCGGTTCGCTGACCAGAATTTGACCGCGCCGGGGAACGAGGGAGGGCTCATAACCGTGGGGGGCGGTAAGCGCGGACGCCCACACTCCGGCAGCGTTTACCACACAATCGGCATAGACAGGCCCTTCACTTGTCATGACCCCCCGAACCTGACCGCTTTCCACAAGCAGGCTTGTCACGTTGACACCAACCCGGATGCCGGCGCCAAGTCTGGCCGCCGCCCGGCTGTAGGCCCGGGCCACCAAAATCGGATTGACCTGTCCGTCCGCCTCGCTGTAAGCGGCTCCCCACAGATTTTCGCTCAGCAGCGGCTCCAATTCGCGGGTTTCTTTAATGTTAAGCAGATCAACCTTCAAGCCGAAAGACCGTTGCTTTTCGATGGTATTTAGCATAATAGCGGCCTGCTGTTCATTTTCAATAACGACCAGCCCGCCTCTTTCTTCATATTCAACGTCGTAGCCGAGGGTTTCCGATAAGGAGGCATATAAAGCTCTGCTTTGCAGGGCCATTTCCAATTTCGGCCCCGGGGCTTTGGATTGCATGATCACCGTTCCCTCACAAGCGCTTGAGGTTCCGCCGGCGATATTCTTCCGTTCCAGCAAAACAGGCCGGTATCCCCTGGCGGCAAGATAATAGGCAATCGCGGTGCCGATAATCCCGCCGCCGACCACAACGACTTTTGGGATGTCACTCATTCTCTTCACCTCCGGCCAAGCTGCCCAGCGGTACCGGCCGGACCGGGGGCCGTACTGTTGCGGGGAAAAGCTCATCCAGGGGCCGGCCTGTTTCTTCAGCAATGATCTGACTGATTTTCTTGCGGCAGGTCAGTCCCTGACATAAACCCATTCCGGCTCTGGTGGCCAACTTAACGTCGGTTACAGTTTTGGCCCCTTCCCGGACCGCCTGGCGAATTTCCGCCGCCGTAATTTCTTCACAGCGGCAGACGAATTCCCGGCGCTCTTGCTCCTTTGCCGGGGCAAAGCTGCGGACCTCATGCATAAACTGTTTCAGCACAGCCAGGGTAATCACTGCCGTGGCAGTATTTTTTTCCAAAGTGTCAACGTGAATAATCCGGGCCTCCGTAACGGGATGTCCTGCCCGGTCCAGGCCCTTGACCAGATCACCGGCCGCCGGCAGCGGCCAGTATTCATAAGGCAGGGAAATCGCGGCCTCTGTCTCGCTGTAAGCCGCGTCAACAAGAAAAATTGCCAAGCCGGGACAGCCGCTGACGCACAAACCGCAGCCCCGGCATTTGCTCTGGTCGAGCACAGGCAAGGCGGTAAGCTCTTCCCCGATGGTGATCGCGCCGAAAGGGCAGGCGCTTTCGCACGGATTGCACGGAATGTTTTGGGTACATTCAATGACGGCGACAGGGCCTTTCGCCATCCGCTCAGGGGACGGCAGCAGCGCTCTGACTTCATCGTCGCTCAAAAAGCCGGTATAAGTTAAGCCCTTCATCCTGCTGATCCCTCCCGCTGCTTGAAGATTTCCGTTTTGGCCAGACGGCGTGCCGCGCCAAAGGGCCCTGACCGTAACGTTTCCATCCGGGCCCGGACAGCTTCCTTTTGGGCGGCCGCTGTTTTCTGATCAGAGAAACCCAGCGCTTCGGCCGCCGCAATCCCGGCCAGCCGGCCTTCCTCCATCGCCGTGCTGGCTTCCTCCACCCCGGCAATATCCCCCGCGACATATAAACCGTCCACCGAGGTTTCCATATTGCTGTCGTGAAGAGGAAGATGTCCGCCCAATACTGGTGAAAAAACAAACGCGCACCCGCAGGTCCAGGCTAATTCCGCCAAAGGAGTAAGGCCTGCCGCCATCCCCACTGTGTCCGCGTTTAAAATCCATTCGCTCCCGGCAAGCGGTCTCTGATCCTGATCCAGCCGCACCAATTCAACGCTGTGGACATGGTCCTGACCAAGAGCTTGCTGAATGGTTGCCCCGACAATAATCGGAACGCCGGCCCGTCTGAGCTTCGCCGCATGCACTCCGTAGCCGCCGATCTGCGGTCTGGCTTCCACGATGGCCGCCACTTCAAGGCCGGCCTGGAGCAGCTGATAAGAAACAATCAGCCCGACGTTGCCGGAGCCCAGCATGACCACGCGCTTGCCCGGAGAAACCCGGTGAATGTTGATCAGGGTTTGAAGCGCCCCGGCGCCCATGACACCGGGCAAGGTGGAGCCCGGGAAGGTAAGGGAATTTTCCGTCGCCCCGGTAGCCAGAATGATTTTGGCCGCTTTGACGCTGAGCTGGCTGCTGTTATTGCGGAGGATGGCGGCGGTTTTGTCGAAGATCCCCCAAACCACACTATTCAGCCAAACCTCCACCCCGAGCCTTGTCGCCTCGGACAGGAGCTCTTCACCGATGGCAAAGCCCCGAATCCCGGCTTTGTGGGAATGGGAACCGAAAAATTGATGAATTTGCTTGAACAGCTGCCCGCCGGGACGGGAATGTTCATCGACGACCAAAACCCTGGCCCCCAGCCCGGCCATTTCGATGGCGGCACTCAGTCCGGCCGGTCCGGCGCCGACCACAAGAGCGTCATAGGAATCACTCATCGGCGGTGTCCCCCCTTTGCCCGGCAAAGTTTGAAGTGATCACCATGCCTTCCTGGACCTCGGTCACACAGGTCCGGACATTGGGACTGCCGTTTACCGTCATCACACAGTCTGTGCATCGTCCGATTGCGCAAAAGATCCCCCGCGGCTGCCCATAACGCGCCGTGTGACGCAGGATATGCCGCCCGTTGGCGAGCAGAGCGCTGGCGATGGTTTCCCCCTGCAGCGCGGTTAGCTTCTCCCCATCGGCCCAAATTGTCACCGTCTGTTTTAGGGATAACTGGCCCAAAATGGGATGATTGATAATTCTCATCAGTAAATCCTTTCTGCTTGCTGCAACTGAGCAGGATGCACCATTTTCGACAAAAAAGAGATTAAAGTAGAAACAGATTCAGGACTGTTTTTTACCAGACGGCCACAGTCCCGTCTGTCCGGGGCTCGGTGGCCCCCGTCAGAACGCCCCGGTCATCCCGCCAAATCAGCTGACCCCGCCCGAAGGTGGTGGCTCCGGCAGGGCCGCGGACAATCTGGTGGCCGCTTTGCAGCAATTCTTCAGCCAAAGAGTCAGGAAAGGATGCTTCCACTTCCACTTTATTTCCCTCCAGCCATTGCCAGCGGGGAGCGTCTAAAGCCGCCTGCGGATTGAGGCCAAAATCCAGGATATTCATCAGCACCTGCACCTGAGCCTGGGGCTGGATATATCCGCCCATGACCCCGAAGGGCCCGACCGGCCGGCCGTCCTTGGTGATGAAGCCCGGAATGATGGTATGATAGGTTCTCTTGCCCGGAGCCAAACAATTGACGTGCCCGGGATCGGCGGAAAAATTATAACCGCGGTTTTGCAAGCTGATTCCCGTTCCTGGAATGACCACCCCTGAACCAAAACCGTGAAAATTACTTTGAATAAAGGAGACCATATTGCCCTCGCCATCGGCAGAGGCCAAGTAAACCGTACCGCCATTGTGCGGACGGCCTGAGCCCGGAATTTGAGCCGTTTTCGTTATCTGCTTACGGCGCTCGACGGTATAAGCTTCCGATAAAAGGGTTTCAATATTGATGTGCATCATTTTCGGATCGGTAATATGCGCCAAAGCATCGGCAAAAGCCAGCTTAACGGCTTCAATTTGGCGATGACAGGCCGTCAGGCTTTCCCTCCCGGTAAAATCAAAGCCCTGGAGAAGATTCAAGGCCAGGAGAACAACCAGCCCCTGACCATTGGGCGGAAGCTCCCAAACGTCATACCCGCGGTAATTGACGCTTAAGGGCTGAACCCATTCCGGCTGAAAAGCAGCCAGATCCTCCACCGTAAGAAATCCCCCGTGTTCTCGGGCAAAGGCCGAGATTTTCTCGGCCAGCACTCCTCCGTAAAGGGCCTGGCCCTCAGTCTCGGCAATCAGGGCCAGCGAAGCCGCCTGCTCGGGCGACCGCCAGATTTCCCCCGCTTGGGGCGGCCGGCCTTGCGGGGCGAAAAGATCAAACCAGGGCCTGATGGCCGGATCGGTTTGGGCTTGATACAAATCAAAGGAGTTTTGCCACAACCGGCTGATGACCGGAGAAACGGCAAAGCCCTGTTCAGCGTACTCAATCGCCGGTTTCAGCAATTGGGGGAAGGGCAGCCGGCCAAACCGCCTGGAGAGAGCAGCCCAAGCGGCGGGAGCGCCCGGAACAGTCACCGGAATGAGGCCGAACTTGGGAATCCGGTCATAACCGGCTTTTTTCAGGGCCTCAATGGTCAGGGACCGCGGCGCCGGTCCGCTGGAATTCAGGCCGTACATTTTTTTATCCATATGGACAATCGCAAACGCATCGCTGCCAATTCCGTTTCCAGACGGTTCAACAACAGCCAGACAGGCGGCCGCGGCCACCGCCGCATCAACGGCATTGCCGCCTTGTTTCAGCATATCCAGCCCGGCCTGAGCGGCCAGCGGCTGTGAAGTGGCGACCATACCCTTGGCCCCGTAAACCAGGCTGCGTCTTGAGGCATACGGATAGGCCAGCGGATCATAATTCATTTACCTGATTCCTCCATAACATTTTTTTCCTCCGCAATGAGTTCCAGCTCAAATGCAATAGGTGATTTCGGGCAAGACCCTTCTGAGGAACTGTTTCGTTCTTTCCTCTTGAGGATTGCGAAAGATATCCTGCGGGCTTCCTTCTTCCACGATCACTCCTCCGTCCATAAAGATCACGTGATTGGCTACATCTTGGGCAAAAGACATTTCATGGGTCACGACCAGCATGGTGGTCCCTTCCTGAGCCAATTTTTTCATGACGTCCAAAACCTCGCCGATCAATTCAGGATCCAGGGCCGAGGTGGGCTCGTCAAATAAAATAATTTCCGGATTCAAGGCGACGGCCCTGGCGATTCCCACTCTCTGCTGCTGGCCGCCGGAAAGCTGAGCCGGATAAACCTGATACTTTTCGGTTAAGCCTACTTTATCCAGGGCTTTTCTGCCGATTTCCTCCGCTTTCTCCTTCGGGATCTTCCGGCCGACAATAAGCCCCAGGGTAACATTCTCCAGTGCTGTTTTATGATGAAACAGGTTGTAATTTTGAAAAACAAAGGCCACTTTCTGCCGGATATCATGAACCTGTTTTTTGGACGCCGTTTTTAAATCCACATCAATATCACCGAACCGGGCGTGCCCTTCATCGGCTTTTTCCAAGAAGTTCAGGCATCTTAACAAGGTTGTTTTTCCCGAACCGCTTGCGCCCAGGATGACCACAACATCTCCTTTTTCGATTCTTAAATTGATCCCCTTTAATACTTCGCTTTTGCCAAACCTCTTATGGATATTTGTCATTTCCAGCATAATCTTAAGCACCTTTGCGATAAAATATTTTCAAGCCTCATCTATTATTCATGATGGACAGCAAAAAAGGTCAGACTAGATCCTTGGGAAAAAAATCTAATCTAACCTTCAGTTTTCTGATCAGTTAGAGGAAAATCAAGCGATTCAATTGTTTGACGGAAATACTCCTGAAAAAAACTATACTTACTATACTTTAGAACGTTTATTTCGTCAATAACCTGTTTGTTATTTCTTGAACCTGTTTGTTCTTTCTTGAGATCAGGCTGCCCCTTTGCCGGGCCGTCTTTTCGTCCAGGCCTGGGTATGGTATAATTTGGACAACTGGGCAAGGGAAAAGCAGGCGATGCAAAGAAAAGGGAAAGAAAAGAAATCCGGCTTGACAGTACAGGAAGCCTTATGGTAAATTGACAACCAGACAGAAGGGATGAAAAACACGATGGACGACAACCCTGGGGACAAACGAGGCCGCAAAACGCCGGCCGACAGGGCATTGAAAATAAACTTTGGGGCGAGAAAACGCTTTGACGAACGAAAAAGGCCTTAGCAATCCGCAAGAAGGGATTGTTATGCCTTTTTGTTTTTTCGGTCAGGGAAAGGGCGCGTATGATTTCGCCCGGCCCCGTATTCTCAAGAATAAAAAACAGGTTTCATCAATAAATATTTATGCGGTAATGAATGAGGGAGGACTGAGCTGTCTTAATGATCATATTGCTGAACATCATCCTTGTCATCTTTTTTGTCCTGATGAACGCCTTCTTTGTGGTCGCCGAATTTGCCCTGGTCAAGGTCAGAAAAACCCAGATTGAAATCCTGGCGGCCGGAGGGAGTGTCGGAGCGAGATACGCCCATCGGGTGGTCAATCATTTAAACGCCTACCTGTCGGCGTGCCAGCTGGGGATAACGCTCGCTTCTCTGGCTCTCGGCTGGATCGGCGAGCCGGCGGTCTCCAAAATGATCGGTCCCTTTTTGCATTTCCTGGGCCTGCCCGAAAGCGCCATTCATACCATTTCCGTTGTCGCCGGTTTTTTCGTGATCACAACCCTGCATATCGTCCTGGGGGAGCTTGTCCCCAAATCACTGGCCATCATCAGCGCGGAGCGGTTTTCCGCAGCCACCGCCATGCCGCTGGTCTTTTTCTACCGGGCTACCTATCCGGTGATGTGGCTCTTTAACCATACCACCAATTTCTTGTTAAAGCTGATGGGGTATTCCATGGTGGAGGATCATGAGGCCGCCCATACGGACGAGGAGATCAAAATCCTGGTCGAGGAAAGCTATAAGCACGGCCTGATCGAAAAATCCGAATATACCTATGTCGACAACATTTTTGAATTCACGGATAAAAATGTCCGGGATATCATGATCCCCCGGATGGACATGGTCTGCGTGTTTAAGGACGATTCCTTTGACCGCATCCTGGAAACGGTCATGAAGGAAAAATACACGCGCTACCCGGTATGCGAGGGAGACAAAGACAATGTGATCGGCTTTATCCATATCCGGGATTTATACGAGCAGAGAATCCAGTCCGACATCAAGAATATCGACGGCATTATGCGCAGCCTGATTTCCGTTCCCGAAAGCATGCCGATCAATGATATGCTGAAAAGATTCCAAAAGGGCAAGGAAAATATCGCGGTCGTGATTGACGAGTACGGCGGCACCGCCGGCATCGTGACCGTAGAGGATATCCTGGAAGAAATCGTCGGCAGCTTAAAGGATGAGTATGACGAAGAGGATAAAGAGATTGAAATCATCGACAGCAATACCTTTCTGGTCCAGGGCATGGTTCACCTGGAAAGAGTGGAGGATTTGACAGGCGTCAAGCTGCCGGTGGAAGAATATGATACACTCAACGGCTTTCTGACGGGCCAGATGGGCAGGATACCCGCCGCTGCCGAGAAGCCTCAGATCGAGTATGACGGGCTCCTGTTCAAGGTGGAAAAGATCAAAGACAGGCGGATTACCCTCGTGAAAATATGCCGGGCATAAAAGCCCGGCTGACCGCGTTGACTTCTGCCCTGTAAGCAAAAAATTTATTTATTCGTATTCAACCCTCCCGGCTGAAATAGGATCCGCCATTTGCGGCAAACTAGAAACGGGAGGGATGCACAATGAATATGCGTTTTGATGCCGTGTATTACGAGCCGGACGCCCTGAATTATGAGCTGGGACAGGAGCTGCGGGGCAAGTACGCCGGCCTGCCCTGGGTGCGGATCGACAATCATAACCGGATACCGGAGCTGACGGCCGCGGACAACCGGGACTTTCCAAAGCTGAAAAGCCATCTGATCGTCGGAGTGAGAAAAACCCACCGGTATGTGCCGAACCATAAGGTTTCGGACTGGCTGGTGCCCTACACCTCCTCAGGCTGCAGGGCGATGTGCCTGTACTGCTATCTGGTCTGCAATTACAACAAATGCGCCTACCTGCGCCTGTTTGTCAACCGTGAGCAAATGCTGGACAGACTGCTGAAAAAGGCCGCGGCGGCTCCTGTGCCCCAAACCTTTGAGATCGGCAGCAACAGTGATCTGCTCCTGGAAAATACCGTAACGGATAATTTGCCCTATACCATCGAGCGGTTTGCCCGCGAAGGCCGGGGGAAGCTGACCTTCCCGGCGAAATTCGATATGGTGAATCCCCTGCTTAAGCTTGACCACAGGGGGAAGACCATCTTTCGGATGAGTGTCAATCCCCAGGACATCATCAGCCGCGTAGAGCTGGGCACCTCTCCGCTGCCCGCAAGAATCCGCGCTCTCAACGACATGGCGGAAGCGGGATATCCGGTGGGACTGCTGATTGCCCCCGTGATCCTGCAGGGGGACTGGAAGCGCCTCTACGGGGAATTGATCGGGCTTCTGGCCGGTGAGCTGAGCGAAAAGGTCACCCAAAACGGCTTTATCGAAATCATCCTGATGACCTACAGCTTCATCCAGAATGCCATTAACACGGAGGCCTTTCCCAATGCCATACAGCTTTTGGACCGGGAAACGATGACCGGGCGCGGGCGCGGCAAATACTGCTACCGAAAGGATATCCGCGCAGAGGCGGAAGCCTTTTTCCGGGAAAAGCTCTCCCGGCAGCTTAAGACGATGCCCATCTGGTATATTTCATAGGGGGCCGGGGAAGAAAATACAATGTGGTCCTTTCCGTTGACAAAAGACGCAAGCCTTTTTACAATAGAAACAAGGAAACAAAGAAAAAGGTATCTCTTTGTAGAACACCGATCATATAAAAAAGGCAATAATATGGAACGGGCGACCGTCAGGAGTGAAACGATATGGAAAGAAAGATCATCAGTGTCTCAGTCAAGCGGCAAGTGACAATTCCCCAAAAGTATTTTGAAACCCTTGGCTTTCATAACGAAGCAGAGTGCATTCTTCGGGAAGACGGCATCCTGATCAAACCAGTTCGGGATATCAACAGCGGGGAATTCTCTGAACAAATACTGGCCGAGTTGATTTCTCAGGGACTTTCAGGGCCTGAGCTGCTGGAACGGTTTAAGGAGCAGAGGAAAAAAGTGCGTCCGGCGATCAAGAAGCTCATTGCGCAAGCGGATGATCTGGTAAAAAGCGGTGAAGGGAAAATATCACTGGATGAGATGTTCGGAGCAGAGGATCAGTAGATGGATGAACTTCGCTTGATGAAAGCAGCAGAAAAGGATTTCAAAAAGATCAGGGAAAAGGATTGAAAAGCGGCCTTGCCGGAACACGAGAAAATTTCTATAACGAACTAAAACGCTATATAAAGGAATAAGGGAAATATCAACAAAAATTGGATATCCATTTAAGTGAATTTTAGGAATCTCACTTCTTAAATCGGACAGGAAAAAGATGCTTTCCAGTGAGGAAGGGATTGCGGAATTGAGGAAGATGCCGGGTGAAAGGCTGCCCGAACGGTTAAAGGCGGAGGCCTTTATTTTTTTTGTTTTCAGAAGAGGTTGTCCTGAGAATAAAAGTGAAAATATTTCCGTAAAGATTAACTAATGAGGACTAATCTTAATAGATTAAACTGAGCTTATTTTTATCGGACAAATACAGGAGAGACGAGGTGGAAAGCACAGGTGGAATTTAAAGATTTCATTGATCAGGATAGAGAGACAAGAAAAAAGTACGCCTTTGAAGGCAGCTTCCTGGACTATCTGGAGATACTGGAGGCTGATCCGGCGGTCGCCAAGCTGGCCCACCAGAGGATGTACGATCAGATCAGCCAAAGGGGCGTGCAGGTCCTGAAGCCGGAGGAAAATGAGAGAATCCGCCGGCTGTACGGCAACCAGCAGATCATGAAAAAGTATGACTTTTTCGCGGACTTTTATGGGATCGATAAAACCGTCATGAAAATCGTGGAATATTTTCATTCCTCGGCCATGAAGGGCGAAGAGGCCAAACAGGTGCTATACCTGGTCGGTCCGGTCGGTTCAGGCAAATCCTCCATTATGGAGGTCCTGAAAAAAGCCCTGGAAGAGTGCGAACCGGTGTATGCCCTTAAGGGCTGCCCGATGCGGGAAGAGCCGCTGCACCTGGTGCCCAAGCACATGCGCCGGCATTTTGAGGAAATCCTGGGCGTGAAGATCGAGGGTGACCTCTGCCCGGTCTGCCGCTACCGCTTAAAAGAGGAGTATCAGGCCAAATTTGAAAATTTCCCGGTCGTGACCGCCGATTTTTCCATCCGCTCCAAAAAAGGGGTGGGGGTGGTGCCCCCGGTCGATCCCAATAACCAGGATACCTCTGTCCTGATCGGCTCAGTGGATATTTCCAAAATGGACCTTTATCCGGAGGACGATCCCAGGGTGTTTTCCCTGAACGGGGCCTTTCATGTCGGAAACCGGGGCATTGTGGAATTCATCGAGGTTTTCAAGAATGAAGTGGAGTACCTGCATACCATTATCACGGCAACCCAGGAAAAATCGATTCCTTCACCGGGCAAGGGCTCGATGATTTATTTTGACGGGGTAATCCTGGCCCATTCCAATGAAGCGGAGTGGAACCGCTTTAAATCCGATCATACCAATGAAGCGATCCTCGACCGCATCGTCAAAGTGGATGTCCCTTATTGCCTGGAACTGAATGAGGAAATCAAGATTTATGAAAAGATTCTCCGGAGGAGCAATTTCAAATCCCATATCGCCCCCCACAGTATTGAAATCGGAGCGATGTTCGCCATTCTGACCAGGCTGGCCCCCTCCAACAAGGTTGACCCCCTGACCAAAATGAAAATTTACAACGGGGAGGAAATCGTGGAAAAGGGGATGACCAAGAAGGTGGATATCATGGAGCTGCGGGAAGAAGCGGGCATCAGGGAAGGGATGTCCGGGATTTCCACCCGTTTTGTGATCAAGGCGATCGATACGGCCCTCACCAATTCCGAGCATCACTGCGTCAATCCCCTCAGTGTTCTGGAAAGCCTGATCCGGGCGGTCAAGGATCTGGATATCCCGGACGACCAGAAAAAAAGGCACCTGGCCTTTCTGCAGGATACCATCCGCAAGGAATACAACAAGATCCTGGAAAAGGAAGTCACCGCGGCCTTTATCCACAGCTACCAGGAGCAGGCTGAAACCCTGTTCAATAATTACCTGGATCATGCAGAGGCCTTTGTCAATCAGACCAAGCTCAAGGACCGGTCCACCGGGGAACAGCTGGACCCGGACCTCCCGTTCCTGCGTTCCATTGAAGAGCATATCGGGATTTCGGAAAATTCAGCGGGCGGCTTCCGGACGGATGTGACCTCCTATATGTTTTATCTGATCCGCAAGGGGAGCCGGATTGATTACAGCTCCTATGAACCGCTCAAGGAAGCGATCGAAGGCAAATTAACCGTTTCGGTCAAAGAATTGTCCCGGGTCATTACCCAGTCCCAGGTCAGGGATAAAGAGCAGAATGAGAAATATAACGCCATGGTCCTGCGGATGAAAGAAAACGGCTATTGTGATCATTGCTGCAATGTGATCCTGAAATACGCCGCCAATAATGTCTGGAAGGAATGAGGTCATGGCCATTTTCAGAGATTTGAGCCCCATAGACCACGACCGCTCGGTGGAGGACCGGAGAAGGCACCGCCGGCTGGTGGAGAACTCGATCAAAAAAAACCTGGCCGACATTATTTCCGAAGAAAGCATCATCGGCGAGAGTAAAAATAAAAAGATCAAGATCCCGGTCAGGGGGGTCAAGGAATATGAATTTATCTACGGCAAAAACAGCGGCGGAGTGGGCAGCGGCGACGGCAGCGAAAAAAGAGGGGATAAAATCGGCAGTGCCCGGGAAAGGCGGCAGGGCGGGGACGGGGGAGCAGGCAATCAGGAAGGGGAGGACATTTACGAGACTGAAGTGACGATCGAGGATGTCATCAACTATTTGTTTGAGGATCTGGACCTGCCCGACCTGAATAAAGCCAAGGCCTCCGAAGAAATCCGCGCAAGCGCCAGGAAAAAATCGGGCTATCAGCGCAAGGGCATCCCGCCCAGACTGGCCAAAAAGCGCTCCATGGCCGAAAAGATCAAACGCCGGCAGGGCCTGAAAAAAGCGCTGCGGGAGGAAAACCCGGCCGAGGACGACCGGGAAGGCCGGGAAAACGCCGAAGCCGAAAGGTTCCCCTTTATCGAAGAGGACCTGCGCTATCAGCGGATGAAAGAAACCGTCAGAAAGAAATCCAATGCGGTGGTGTTCTGCCTGATGGATGTTTCCGGGTCCATGGACCAGACCCGCAAATACCTGGCCCGCTCATTTTTCTTCCTGCTCTGCCAGTTTATCCAAATGAAATATGACGGGGTGGACGTAGTGTTTATCGCCCATACCACGACAGCGGCCGAGGTCAGTGAGAGAGAATTTTTTCACAAAGCGGAATCAGGGGGAACGAATATTTCCAGCGCCTACGCAAAAGCCCTGGAAATCATTGAGAAAAGATATCCTGTTGAGCAATGGAATATCTATGCCTTTCATGTCAGTGACGGCGAAAACTGGGAGCAGGATAATGAGAAGGCCGTGAGGTACGCGCAGGAGCTGTGCCTGCTCTGCAATTTATTTGCCTTCGCCGAGGTCCTGCCGAGCGCGTATTACACGGATACCATCATCAAGGTCTTCAGGGCGCGGATCAAAGCGGACCATTATCTGACGGCCTCCATTCAGGAGAAGGAAGACCTGTGGCCGGCCCTGAAAAAAATCCTCAAAAAAGAACTGGAGGCGGGATGAGCCTTGCAATATACCCTAGCGGAGATCGAAAGCTGGAATGAAAGGATCGAAGAAATCGCCCGGAGCCTGGGTCTGGATTATTACCCCCAGGAATTTGAGCTGGTCAATTACGAGGATATGCTTTCCTATGAGGCTTATATCGGCATGCCCTCCAGGTACCCGCACTGGAGCTTCGGCAAGTCCTATGAAAAGCTGAAAACCTTATACCAGTATAATTTAAGCGGCCTGCCCTACGAGATGGTCATCAACTCCGATCCCTGCATCGCCTATTTGATGAAGGACAATACCCTGCTTTTGCAGATCCTGACCATGGCCCATGTCTATGGGCATAATGATTTTTTCAAAAACAACAGGCTGTTTCAGGCCGAAACCAGGCCGGAGCTGACCCTGGAAATGTTCAAAAGCCATGCCAGGATGATCAAATCCCTGATCAATGATCCCAGCATCGGCTATGAAAAGGCGGAAAAAATATTGGATGCCGCCCATGCCTTGAAGCTCCAGACATCCAGGGCCGTCGGAGTCAAACGCCTCAGCCCGGAAGAACAGAAAACAGCCCTGCTGGAGGAGTATCACCGGAAAATGTCCGGGCAGAGCATCCTGGAGCCTTACCGGGAGGAAGAGCCGCCCGATCTGAGCAAAATACCCCTGCAGCCGGAGGAGGACCTCCTGCTTTTCATCAGACAGTACGGGGAGCTGGAGGAATGGGAAACCAATATTCTGGAAATCGTCCGCAGCGAAACGCGCTACTTTATTCCCCAGATCGAAACCAAAATCATCAATGAAGGCTGGGCCAGCTACTGGCATTATGAAATCCTCAAAGCCCTGGACCTGCCCTCCGAGCTGCACCTGGAATTTATCAAGCGGCATAATGATGTGATCGCCCCGGCCTCCGGCAGGCTCAATCCCTACTATCTGGGTTTTACGCTTTTTCAGGAGCTCTGCAAGGCCCACGGCAGGGAAAAAATCTTTGAGGTCAGAGCCTATGAACGGGATGAGTCCTTCCTCAGAAGGTACCTGACCCGGGAGCTTTGCGCCAAGCTCCATCTTTTTGAATATACCGCTGAAGGCAATGACTACTTCGTGGAGAATGTCCCGGATGAGGAGGGCTGGCAGAGCGTCCGGGATACACTCTGCCAGTCCGCCGGCATGGGCGGGGTTCCCCTGATCCGGGTTGCCGATCTGTCCGGGAAGGACGGGACCCTGACCCTGGAGCATGTCTTTGACGGCAGGGAGCTGGAAAGGACCTATGCCGAACGGACCTTGAACTATGTGGCCGGTCTCTGGAAGAGGAAGGTCGTGCTGATCACCAGGTTCAATCAGACCGAACAGTACCTTGTGGTCTGAAGCACTTAAAACATCAACACTGCAAGATCTGAAATTATTGGAATTTTGTGGGATTAAGAACGCGAAAGTAAACAAATTGATATCCGTCGCAGAGAAGAGGTGGCGGATTTTTTTTGATATTTACTGTTGTCGGCAATGAGGTGAACAAAAAACGTACAAAGATACCCTCGTAAAGGCATCTTTGTACGTTAACTCGTTAGCTGAAACTCGTTAGCTGAATGATTGACATTGAATTGATTTTTGTTATATATTTATATCATAAAGAGATAAATATATAACATGGAGGCTTCGTTATGAAAAATAAGCTGGCCTATTTAGGGTTTCTTGGATTTATCGGCTTTGGAGGACTGATTGGCGGAAAGGCTAATTTGTTTTCGTTTCTGCCCTTTCTTATATTTTTTTCATACATAAACGTAATTCCTGATGAATTATTTTGGGAAAATGTAAAAAATTCTGCATTTTACGCCTTTGTGGTACAAACTATTATTTCAGTAATTGCTTTAACGATTAGCACAATCATAACAGATACAAACCTGATTGTTGGTGTTTTGATTGGAGGGCTGTCTTTAAATTATGGAATAGGTATTTTTATCTTCGCATTGAGCTTATCGTACTATGAACATAGAGAGAAAAAGGGGAAAGCAGAATAGGCATGATCATAAAAACAAGAATCAAAGAGTACCGTGCAAAGCACAATATGAAACAAGAGGATTTAGCAAGGCTTGTAGGTGTTAGAAGGGAAACGATATATCATCTTGAAAACGGAAAATACAACCCCTCTCTCGCTCTGGCCTATTTGATTGCAAAAGTATTTAAAGTATCAATAGAGGAAATTTTTGAGATCACTGAGGAATAGAACTGTTTTCTGCCAATTCGGTTAATAAAAAACTTAGTTGAGGCAGTTAGCTTCAGAAAAAACGAACCAAATACTGTATAATATGGAATAGCTGTCCGGATGTAAGAGATGAAAGACCAGCGAGGAAAAGTCAAGATAAATCTTGAGGAAAAAGGGGAGAAATGAAATGATTTTCCGGAAAATAAAAGTTTTGTTTGTGGCGGGGGCAATACTGCTCGGCCATTTATTCATCTATGCCGGTGTCTCTTATGGGGATACGGCACAGTCAGCACAGCCGCCAATCAATTCAGCGATTCAGGAGAATGAAGAGTTAAAATCCAGACTGGCTGTTTTGCAGGGCGACTTCAGTTCCCTGGAAAATGAAATGAAAAATAATGATGGTCAGTTTCGGGCAAGCAATGGATGTCTGATGTTTCTTTTTGGAGCCTTTTGTGCCTTATGGGCACAGAATCATAGAAGGAATGCCCTGGTATGGTTCATCGCGGGAGCGGCCTTCACCGTCATTGCAGCTTTAGCTGTTCTCTTGCTCAATCACAGAGAGATTACCCAGAGACCCCGCTGAGTCAGCGGCGCAGGGGTCGAAGGTTTTTTCCTTAATCAAGAGTCCAGGGACAAGCCCGCAGATCGTATAAGCAATACCGAGCAGGCCAATGCCGTACCCGATGGAAAATTCGGTGGCCATATAGCCGATAAACAGGGGGGAAAGGACAGAGCCGATTTTTCCGACCGAGGCCAGGGAAGCCATTGCCGTTCCCCGAATCCTCACGGGAAAGGTTTCGCTCATGTAGGCCGGAAGCAAAGCCAGAGGCGTCGCATAGAGAAAACCGAATCCGACCATCAGAAAAATGGCGTTGGTTAAGGAAATAGAAGTGACGAGGAGAGGCATGGAGACGGCTGTGCTTAAGCCCACGATCAGCCACATCACCCTTCGGCCGAGCTTGTCGGCCAGAAACCCCGCCAGCAGCTTGCCGAAGACCATGGCGGTATAGGTCCCCGCTACATACAGGCTCATCTCTTTAAAGTTCAGCCCCAACTCGGTATTCAAATAGCTGGGAAGCCAGGTGTTGGCCCCGTAATAGCCGAATTGGAGGGCGGTATAGGTGATCCCCCAAAGCAAAAATACCTTTCGCACCGCTTTGTCCTTCCAGATGACGACATATTCGTTTTGTTTGGTCCGGCTGTCTTTTTGGGCGGCGGCGGCGAGAAAGCCGGCCGGTTCCTGGGTTTTCCGCAGAATGAAGAAGGAAATCAAAGCCGGAAAAACGGACAGGACAAATAACGGCCGCCAGCCGTAGACAGGCAGGACGGCGGCGGAAATGAGGGCCGCCAGAATATAGCCCACCGACCAGCCCGCGATCAGGAAGCCCATCACAGTGCCCCGCTTTTTTGTCGGGACATACTCGGCGACCAGCAGGGTGCCGATGGAATAGAGGGCGGAGATCCCGAAGCCGGAAAAGAATCTGACCAGGGCAAACTGCCAGTAGGTCTGGACAAAGCCCAGTAGAAATGTGAATACGGTAAAGGTAAGCAGGGAGGCAATGGTCGTTTTGACCCGGCCGATCCGGTCGGAAAGCAAACCGGCGATTAAACCGCCGATTCCCATCCCGATCAAGGTGTAGCTGGTCAGAGCCCCCGCCTTGATCGGGCTGACGGCAAAATCGGCTCTGATGGCGGGGAGACATAGGCTCAGCAATTGCAGGTCCATGCCGTCTACGACTAAAGCGATAAAAATGGCGATGAACAGCAGATGCCAGGTTTGCTTGCTTGCGGCCGGGGGTCTGTTTTGGTTTGAATTTTTCTTTTTCATGGAAAACCCTCCTTCGACCTGATGGCAAAATATTAAATATAGAATATCATTCTATGAATACTCAAAATCGTGATTTGCAAAACAATCCCCGAAAAAGGGAGCGGGCTTTGGAAACGCCGGGCGTTTAATCAGGGATAACATGCGGTTTCCTGATAAATTCTATCTGCGGACAATTGACAAGATCAAAACCAGGATGTAATGTAATATATAAATATATTCTATGAACATGATTATAGGTATTCCAAAACCTCGGAGAAAGGGAGCGAAAGCATGGCCAAAAAAAATGTGGAAATCGGGAAAGCGACGGTTGCGGTTTCGTATGAAGTGGAACGGGGGAAAATCAAGGAGTTTGCCACAGCCCTGGGGGACAGCAACCCGGTTTACTTCAGCCGTGAAGAAGCGCGGAAGCAAGGCTATCGGGACATCATCGCGGCGCCGACCTTCGGCCTGCCTGTCAAACGCTGGGGAAGCGGTGTTTCGGACTACGGAGAGTATTGCAAAATGCTGGACATTGACCCCCAAATGGTTGTGCACGGCGAGCAGGAGTTTTTGTATTTCGGGGAAATCAATCCCGGCGATGTCTTGACCGGTCAGGAATACCTGACAGACCTCATTGAAAAGGACACCATGTACCTGCTTGTCTGCGAAACGAAATTTTACAATCAGGACGGGGCGCATGTCCTGACCAGCCGGTTTACGCAAATCGAACGCAAAAGAAAGGGAGTGTCATAATGGCGAACAGCAGTTTTCTTCAATCCGTCCAAGAGGGGGACACCTGGCCGGAGCTGGTGAAGCCGCCGGTAACCGCGGAGCAATGCGCCCGCTATTGCGGGGCTTCAGGAGATTTCAACCATCTTCATTATTCCGAGAAAGCGGCCAAGGCCGCCGGGTTCAGCGATGTGATCGTCCAGGGCGCTCTGGTGATGGGGATAATGGGCCAGGCGATCACCGATGTCGTGCCCAACAGGCTCCTGCGCCAGTTCAAGGTGCGCTTCGCCAAGGTTACCCGCCTCGGGGATCAAATCACCGTGCGCGGCCGGGTGACGAAAATAGAGCTGGTGGACGGGGAGCGGGTTTTGTTCGCGACCCTGGAGGCCACGGACCAGAACGGCGAAAAGAAAGCTTCGGGTGAATTTCAGCTCAGCCTGGCCGGTTAAGGCCGGTACCGGGGACCGCGCGGGGGCGGGAAAGACCGCCCCTTGCGAGCGGCCTCCCTGTCCGGCCCGTTTTTTTTGCGTGGCCGCGGCATTTCCGGGTATTCGGCACAATCTCCCGCGCAGAGCGCCTTCTCCTTTACTGGCTTTTGACCGCTCCCGCCTGGAGCATTTCCGCGATAGCCTGTTCGGAATAGCCCAGCTCCCGCAGAATTTCCACGGTATGCTCACCGAGCTTGGGGGCGGGATTGTAAGCCGTCTGGCCAAGGTTCCTGGACTGCAGGGGCGGGCGGATCAGACCGACGGTTTTGCCGCTGGGAAATTCCCTTTTTTCCAGCCAGCCATTGGCCCAAATCTGCTCGTCTGTGGCAATATCCTTAATATGGGCCAGGCGGGTGAAGGGGATGTCCCGCTCTTTGAGGACACCTGCCCAATGGGCGAAATCCTCTAAGATGAATTTTTCTTCAAAAGCGCGAATGATGGTCTCGCAGTTCCGCATGACCAGCACATCGCTGCCGAAGCGCTCGTCCCCGGTGAATTCCTCCAGGCCGAGGACCGCAAACAGATTTCCGATATGCTTCATGATCGGCGAGGCCGAGAGGGCAATCCATTCCCCGTCCCTGCACTGATAGGGCAGGATGGTGGGATTGGCGTCGGTGTACCTTTTCTTGGGAAGCTGATAGCCGTATTGGGTGGCGACAATCGCCTGCCCCTGCACCCAGCAGGCCGTACTGTAGAGCGAATTCATCACCCGGTCCCCTTTGCCGGTGCGCAGCTTGTTGATCAGGGCGGCGCAGATCCCGCCGAAGAGCGCGGTGCCGGTGATGGTGTCGCCCACCGCTCCCGGCGGATAAATGGGATACGAGCCGGGCACGTCAATACGCCAGCTGTTTAAGAAGCCGGAAGCGCTCCAGAAAGAGGTCTGGTCAAAGCCGGGATCATCGGCCCGGGGCCCGGTATCCCCATAGCCTGTGATGCAGGCGTAAATCAGGCCGGGAAAACGCTCCTTCAGACTGTCGTAGTCCAGGCCCATCTTCTTCATGGACCTTTCCCGCATATTGCTGATCAGGACATCGGTGTCCGCCAGCAGCCTGAAGAAAATCTCTCTTCCGGTTTCTGTCTTGATGTCGAGGGCAATATCCCGTTTGTTGGCGTTGAAAATTTCGAAAAGGGGCATTTCATCAGGCTGGACCGGGACATTGACCTGCTTGCCGAAAGAACGCATAAATTCGCCGTCCACGGTCTCGACCTTGATCACGCTGGCCCCCCAGTCGGCCAGGATACGGGCGCAGCCGGGACCGGCCACCACCTGCGAGAAGTCGATTACCTTGATCCCGTTTAAAGGCTTGTTGTTTTCCATCGTTTGAAACCTCCTCCTTAGGATTGGTTTGATGAGCCGTTCAGATACTTCTTCAATTCATGCTTCACGACTTTCCCGCTCGGATAATACGGAAGCTTTTCCATGAAAACGATTTTCTTGGGAACCTTATACGCGGCAATGTTGGCGCGGCAGTAGCGGAGGATCTCCTCTGCGGTAATGTCGGAGCCTTTTGCCCGCACCACAAAGGCGACCGGGACCTCGTTCCATACCGGGTCGCACATGCCGAGCACAGCCACCTGGGAAATCCGGCCCGTCAGGCCGCCGATGCAGCTCTCCACCTCCTTGGGGCAAATATTTTCTCCGCCGGAGATGATGAGATCGTATTTCCGGTCCACCACATAGAGAAAACCGAAGTGATCGAGATAGCCAATGTCTCCGGTATAATACCAGCCGTCGCGCAGGGCGCTCCGCGTGGCGCTTTCGTTGTTGCTGTAGCCTTTCATGACGGCCGGGGTCCTGACGATGATTTCGCCGAGCTTGCCCGGAGCGCAGCGGGTGCCGTCGCTTCGGATGATCCTGACCTCCATGCCGGCATTGGGCAGTCCGACGGAGTAGCGTCTCTGCCCTTGAGGGTCCTGGGGGCTGGGAAAGTGCCATTTCCAGGGAAGGATCGTCAGGGAACAGATCTCCGAGGTGCCGTAGATTTGCTCAAATTCACAGGAAAAGCACTTCAGGGCTTCATCGATGACGGCAGGCGGCATCGGCGCCCCGCCGTAGACGATTTTCCGGACCGCGGACAGGTCGTAATCGTTTAAGGCCCCGCTCTCCAGGACGCGGCTGATCAGCACGGGCTGGAGACTGAGGCGGGTGGCCCGGTACAGGGAGGCCGTGCGTAAAAAATCATGCAGATCAAAGTGGTCTTTTAAGATCAGGGTGCCGCCGGTGAGCAGGCAGATCACGGCGGAAAATCCGGAAATGTGGAAAAGGGGAGAGGCGGTCTGGTAGATTTCCGAAGCAGTCCAGGCGGCATTGTAGGCCAGGGACAGGGTATAATAAAGCAGCCCGCCGTGCGTGTGCAGAACCCCTTTGGGCAGTCCGGTGGTGCCTGTGGTAAAAAGCTCCAGGGCGATATCCCCGGGAGCGGCCTCCGCCAGGGGGAAATCCGCCGCCTGTTCCGCCATCAGGCTGCGCAGGGACGGTCCGTCCTGGGCGTCGTCCAGGGAAACAGATAAACTGCCGGGCGCGGCCGGCGGATTGGCGTTGGCATCGAAGAGAATGAGATGCATATCCTCACCCCGCACCACCCGGCCCAGCTCCTTCTGGGAAAGCCGGCAGTTCAAGACGCAGGGGATGGCCCCAAGCTTGAGACAGCCCAGCAGGGCCTGCAAATACAAATCGGAATTGCGGGCGGTGATGGCGACCCGTTTTTGCCGGGTGACACCGAGCGCCCGCAGGGCTGAGGCACAGCGGTTGATCCCGGCGTTTAACCGGGCATAGGTGTAGTGCTCTTCCCCGAAGATCAAAGCGGTCTTGTCCGGCCGCTCCAGGACCTGACGTTCAAACATCGACATCAAATTCATAGCAAATTCCCCATCTCTGTTTGGAAAAAATATAAGATTATTCATAGAATTGTATTCTATCAGTTCTAACCTTATTTTTGGCGATTATGTGTGAATTGTCAAGGGACTTTTGTTCATTTTCCGACAAATTTATGTCACCGCGGCCGCCGGCCGGGGAAAATTCCCGCCGGAGCGGGAGTTCGCGGCCGGGGAAAAAGTCGCAAAATGTTGAGAAGGAGAGCTTGACACGGGAGGAAATATCATTATGATTGAAGTGTCATCTCATCTGTTTTAAAGAGTAAAATACCGGGAACGGCCGGAGAATTTGGAGATTATTAGGACATGGCGACGAGAAAGGAACAGGCCTACGCCACCAAAACGCGCATTGTGAGGGCCACCCTGCAATTGCTGACGCGTATCCGGTATCAGGATCTGAAGGTAGCCGATATTTGCCGGGCTTCGGGTGTTTCCGTAGGGACGTTTTATCATTATTTCCCCACCAAGGACGCGGTATTGCTGGAAGGGGGGCTGCCGTTTGACCGGTGGCTGGAAAAACAGCTGAACTCCAAGAAAATTTTCAAAAATGTCAGTGATAAGCTGGAGTACTTTTCGGAAATGTACTTTTTCAATATGTTCAGCGTCGGCCTGAACGGTGTGGCGGCGACCTTCGTCTACCAGCTCAATGACGAGCGGGGAGATTTTCACAGTCAAAACCGCTATTTGTACACCAAATTATCCGAGATTTTGGAAGAGGGCTTTTCTTCCGGGGAATTCCAGAGCGATTATACGCCCAAGGAAATCAAACAGGCCATCATCAGCATGTACCGCGGCGTGACCTTCGACTGGTGCATAGAAAACGGCAGCTTCGACATCATCAGTGTCGGCAAACTGACAACCAAAATGCTGCTGGACGGTATGCTGAAAAACCGCGCGTCTTCCCTTTGACGGCTGACGCTTCTGTTCGCTTTCGAAAAACGGGAAGCGGATATGGTTCAGTATTCCGGGGTATCGTCGTTGCTATACAACGATCACGGCAGGTTCAATTTGAACCCTACTCCTTGAGTGGGAAAAACAGCGGCAATCAGCCGCTGTTTTTTCTTTGTCTTTATCTGATAAATCTATTGACATCAGCAGACAATAAGGGTAATCTAAAATCAATCATCGAATATGATTCTATGAATTATATTTTATTATTTGTCTGAAACAAAGTGCGGCAAAAAAGGGAGGTGAATCGTCGGTACGGCTTGCACTTTGCGGTTTCCTGTCAGCATCAAAACCTTGTAAAGCGAGAAAGGAGAGGGATAAAGAGATGAGTATGAACAAGAAAAAAGGAATGATCCTGATCATCGCCATTGCGATTGCGGCAATCTTTTTCATGATTTCTCCGTTTAAAGGTCTGGAAGCTCCGGCGATGCGCTACATGGGAATCTTTATTGGAATGATTATTATTCTTATTGCCAACGCTCTGCCCGACGCGGTGACCATTATTCTGGCCCTGACCGCGCTTACGGTCTTCCGGGTCGATACCCAGGCCGCGATTTGGAGTTCTTTCGGCGGAACGGTGGTCTGGCTGATGATTCCCGCTTTCGCGATCGGGACGGCGGTAGCCAAAACAGGACTGCTTTCCCGGATGGCCCTTTGGATTTTAAAGGCGTTTCCTTCCAAATACGGCGGACAGATTCTGGCCCAGATGATCTCGGGCATCATCATGTCCCCCCTGATTCCCAGCCAGAACGCCAAGGCCACCATTGTCACGCCTTATGCATTGTCGATGTGCCGGGAATTGGGGTACAAGAAAAGCTCCAAACCGGCGGTGGGCATTTTCCTGGCCATGTATACCACGGCGGTCACCCTGGGTGTCTGCTTCCTCAGCGGCTCGATCAATTCTTTTGTCATCCAGGGCTTTTTAACGGATGCCCAGAAGGCGCAGTTCGGCTGGGGCAACTGGTTCCTGGGCGCGCTGCCGAGCCTTGTCGTGATCCTCGTTTTGTTGTACCTCTATCTGTCCAGGGCCTATCAGCCCGGTAAGGACGAAATCAGCTTCAGTGATTCTCAGGAGTATGCCAGAAAACGTTTGGCGGAGATCGGCCCTTTAAGTAAAGACGAAAAAGTTGCCATCGTTGTCCTGGCCTTCACCCTGATCGGTTGGATGACCACGAAAATACACGGCCTGGACGCCTCCATGGTGGCGATGCTGGCCATGATCGCCTTTTTTGTACTCGGCCAGTTTACGATGACCGATTTCCAGAGCAAAATTCCCTGGAGCGCGGTGGTCTTTGTCGGCGGCATCAACGCGGTGGCCGGCATCCTGAGCGCCGTGGGCCTGAATAAGTGGATTGCCCTCAACCTCCAGCCGCTGACCAACCTGTTTACGACGAATGTGATTCTGGTGATCATCGCGGTCTGTGTGCTGGCCTTCCTGATGCGCATGGCGATCCTTTCCTTTGTGGTCGTCACAGCGGTGGTGGCTACGATCTTTACGCCGATTTGCGTGGCGATGGGCATCAGCCCCTGGATTCCGCTCTATGCCCAGATCATCATTGCCATGAACTGGAGTCTGAGCTTCACCAACTCCCAGATGATCACGGCCCTGGCCGCGGGCGGCGGCTCCGACCTGTTGGAATACCGCGATACCCAGAAGGCCTCTTATGTCTATTCGGCGATCGCCTTCGCCGGGATTCTGGTCAGCATTCCGTTCTGGAAGATGATGGGATTATGGTAAGGTGAACAATCCAGAAAATGATGGGGTTAGGGTCAGGTGACCAATCAATATAGAAAAAGGAATGGTGTTCTATGCTTGAACTAAAACGATATCTGCTCAATGAAGACCAGCAGGGAATCAAAGATCTGATCAATGATTTTGCCGTTAAAGAAATTATGCCCGCCGCCGAAAAGGCGGATATTACCGGGGAATTTCCCCTGGAAACCGTCAAAAAAGCAGCCAATCTCGGCTTTACTCTCCTCACCCTTCCCGAGGAATACGGCGGACTGGCCTGCAATTATTCCACCATTGCCGTAGCCAAGGAAGAGCTGGGACACGCCGACGTGGGCTTTGCCGCAACCTTAAGCGGGGCCATGCTGGGCACAATGCCCGTCAAGCTGGCCGGCGGCGAATATCACTGGAAAAAGGTGGCCGATGTCCTCACCGGCGGCGGCCTTACGGCCTTCGCCCTGACTGAACCGTCCGCGGGTTCCGATGCCGGAGCCTGCCGGACGACAGCGGTGAGATCAGGCGACGACTATATCCTGAACGGGCGCAAATGCTTTTGCACCAATGCCGCTTACGCCGATATTTTCACGGTGATCGCCTCAACCGACCGCAGCCAGGGGGCCAAGGGCCTGACCGCGTTTCTGGTCGATGCGGGCACACCGGGACTAACCATCGGCAAGGAAGAAAACAAAATGGGGGCGCGTTCCAGCAACACCTGTGATGTGGTGTTTGAGGATGTCAAAGTGCCGGCTAAAAATCGAATCGGCGAAGAAGGCAAGGGCTTTATCATCGCCATGAAAGCGCTCGGGATCGGACGGGCCTCAGCGGGGGCCACAGCAATCGGCAACGCCCGCTTCGCCCTGGAATACGCTCTGGATTACGCCACCAAACGCGTAACCTTCGGGAAACCGATCGCAGAGCAGCAAGGAATTCAGCACTTGCTGGCAGACATGTATATGCGCCTGGAAGCGGCCAGATCGCTCACCGCTTACGCCTGCCAGCTTGTGGACAACGGGATCGTGGACGCCGCCGTCAATTCCAGCGCCAAGGCCTTTGGCAGTGATACCGGAATGTCCGTCACGACGGACGCGGTGCAAATTCTCGGCGGTTATGGCTACAGCAAAGAGTACCCGCTGGAAAAACGGATGCGGGACGCCAAGATCATGCAAATTTGGGAAGGGACCAATCAGATTCAGCGCAACCTGATTGCCGGAAATCTGATTGCGCGGGCCAAATAGCCCGGTTCCAGCTCAAGGACGATAGGAGTGAATGACATTGGCAGAAGAAAAATTTCAGGTCATTATTATCGGAGCCGGAATGGCAGGAGCAGCGGCAGCTTACCGCCTGGCCAAAGCGGGGCGGGAGGTTCTGGTCGTCGACCGGGGAAGTGAACCGGGAGCCAAAAATATGACCGGCGGGCGGCTCTATACGTACGCTTTGGAGGAGTTAATGCCCGGAGAGTGGCTGAGCGCTCCTTTGGAACGGGAAGTGACACGGGAGATCCTGATGCTGATGACGCCCCAGGACAGTGTGGCGGTGGATACGATGCTGGGCGGCGCGAGCCGCCAGTCCTACTCCGTTTTAAGAGCCCGTTTCGACCCCTGGCTGGCGGCCAAAGCGGAAGAGGCCGGGGCGATGCTGATTCCCGGCAGCACGGTGGACGGGCTGATCCTGCGGGACGGAAAGGTCGCCGGCATTAAAACCGGGGGGGAAGAACTGGAGGCGGATCTGGTGATCAGCGCCGAAGGGGTCAATGCCCTGGTCGCCGAACGGGCCGGGCTGATCCGGCCGGTGCGCGCTCAGGATGTAGCCGTGGCTGCCAAGCATGTGATCAAACTTTCAGAGGAAATCATCAACGAACGTTTTAATACAGCCCCGGGCCAGGGCGCGGCAATCATGTGCGCCGGAGAATGTACCCGGGGGATCAGCGGCGGGGCCTTCCTTTACACCAATAAAGACAGCATCTCCCTGGGGCTGGTGGTCGATTCCAAGGGCTGGAAAGAGGCCAAAATGCCCCTGGCGGAAGTCGCGGAAAATCTGAAGCAGCACCCCGCGCTGGCCAGATATATCGAAGGGGGCGAGCTGGTGGAATACTCGGCTCACCTGGTGCCGGAGGGCGGTTATCCGTCCCTGCCCCAGCTCTATGGGGACGGGTTCCTCCTGGCCGGGGACGCCGCGGGCCTGGTGGTGAACAGAGGGTTTACGGTGCGCGGGATGGATTATGCCATTTTGTCCGGGATCGCGGCGGCCGAAACCGCCAATGAAGCGATCGAAGCGGGAGATTACAGCCGCCGCACCCTGCAAAGCTATGAAGCAAGGCTGCAAAAACTCGTGCTCAAGGATTTGGAAACCTTAAAGAACAGTCATGATTACCTCGCCCATACCCGGCATTTATTTACCACCTATCCGGCCCTGGCCGCCGGGCTGATGAAGAATCTTTATCAAGTGGACGGCCAGCCGGCGAAAAAGGTCACCGGCCTGCTCAAGGAAAGCATCCGGGGCAAACTGCCTTATTTTGATGTCTTCAAAGATATCCTCAAAGGGGGTCGATCGTTGTGAAAAGCCTAGCGATAGATGACCGTCTGGCCAGGAACCGTTTCGACAGCGACGATCACAATGCCCATATTCTTGTGGACAGAGAAGCCTGCCGGACCTGCGCCCACCGGGCCTGCACCTACAGCTGTCCGGCTGAGCGGTATAAGTGGGACACGGTCAGCGATAAGATGAGCTTTGACCATGTCGGCTGTTTGGAATGCGGAAACTGCCGGCTGGTCTGTGAGCGGCTGAACGGGAGCATACCCGGCTATTCCTGGAATTATCCGGTTCAGGGAATGGGCATTATTTTTCGGGAAGGCTGAGCAAGATCACGTGAAAACTGGAGGGATGAAAATATGGAAATCCTTGTTTGTGTAAAACAGGTGCCGGATACGGCCGAGCTGAAGGCCGATCCAAGCGGCACCAGTCTGAATAAAGACGGTGTGCCAAACATTGTGAACCCTTTCGATAAAAACGCGCTGGAAGCGGCTGTCCAGCTGAAGGAAGCGCACGGCGGACGGGTCACGGTCCTCAGTCTGGGACCGGACCAGGCCAAAGCGGCCTTGAAGGAGTGTGTTTCGGTCGGGGCTGATGAAGCGGTGCTGGTCAATGATCCGGCCTTTGCGGGATCGGATGCCTATGCGACCGCTCATATCCTGGCCGCGGCGGCCGGAGCACTGGGCGCCTTTGACCTGGTGATTTGCGGGAAACAGACCCTGGACGGCAGCGGGGGCCAAGTCGGTCCTGAATTGGCCGAACAGCTGGGGATTCCCCACGTCACATCCGTATCCAAAATCGAGGCGGCCGGGGAGACGCTCCGTGTTCACCGGGAAACCGATGAAGGGGACGAAGTTCTTGAAACCGGATTTCCCGCGCTGGTCACGGTTGGAAAATCCATCAATGAGCCTCGTTTTCCGTCCATTAAGAGTAAAATGGCGGCCAATAAAGCGGTTATCCGGGTTTTGACCGGGGCCGATCTGCCCGGGCTGGATCAGACCAAGGTCGGGGCGGCAGGCTCTCCGGTCAAGATCCTCAAAGAATACCTGCCGGCCAAGAGACAGGCCGGTCTGAAAATTAAAGAGGCGACCAATCAAGACTCGGCACTGAAGCTGGTTGACCATTTAGTGCAGGCAAAGCTTATTTAGGAGGGCCAGAGAATGAGCAATACAGAATATAAAAATATCTGGGTTCTGATCGAAGCGGCCCAGGGAAAAGTCAGAAATGTCAGCCTGGAGCTGATCGGCCGGGGGAAAACGCTGGCTGCGGCCGGCAATGAAAAGCTCGTGGCGGTGGTGATCGGTGAAGAGACAGACAGCACAGGCCAAACGGCCGCCGCTTATGGCGCCGATGAAGTGATATTCGTCACCGGTGACGAATATCGGGCCTACACCCCGGACGCCTATACCCATGCTCTCGTGAAGCTGGCGGAAAAATATCAGCCCGCGGTGATCCTGATCGGGGCGACCCTGAACGGCAAAGACCTGGCGGCAAGAACCGCCGCCAGACTGCAAACAGGCTCAGTCGCCGACTGTCTGGCGGTGGAAGCCGGGGAAAGCGGCGAGATCATCTGGACAAGGGAAATCCTGGGCGGCAAAGCCCTGCAGCAGGCCGTTATCTCCACAAGGCCGCAAATCGGGACGGTCAGGCCCGGCGTCTATCCGAAAGGCCAGCCGGACGACACCCGCTCCGCCGCGGTCATCAGGGAAGATATCCGGATAGCGGCGGCGGAAATCCGCACCAGGCTGGTTGATTTCATCAAAACAGCGGGGAGCGCCGGCCCTAAACTGGAAGAAGCCGGGATCGTCGTTTCAGGAGGAGCCGGACTGCAAAAGCCGGAGAATTTCTCCCTGATCAAAGAATTGGCAGAGGCCTTGGGTGCTGCCGTAGGCGCGTCCAGAGCGGCTGTGGATGCCGGCTGGGCTCCCCCGACCCAACAGGTCGGTCAATCCGGCAAAATCATCGGCCCTGATCTCTATATCGCCTGCGGGATTTCCGGAGCGGCCCAGCACTTGGCGGGGATACACTCGGCCAAGGTGATTGTGGCGATCAATAAAGACCCCGAGGCCCCGATATTCGAGGTTGCCGATTATGGCGTGGTCGGAGATTTATTTGAAGTGCTTCCGGCGCTGACGGAAGAAATCCGGAAAATCAAAACAACCTAAAGCGGGCCGCTGAGCTGAAAAGCTGGTTTTACACCGGCCGGCGCCCGAAGCGTGATGCGGAAAGAGTTTTTGGAACCCCTGTTCTGAAAACTCTTTTCTAATGGGCTGCGGCCCCGGAAAAGGAGAATGATTTAGCGGCTGGTTGAAGCATAATTTAGCGGATATCTTTGTTGCGATTTAGCGGACGGAGTGGTAAACTTAAGCCATGGCCTGGCATAATCGGGGAAAACACGATCGCCGGGCTTCGTTTTGTATCCGATTATGTATCCCTGATCGCCGAGGTAGATTTGAGCAGGGTTTCCGATAAGCGCCGGGACCCGTACAAAGTAACGAGGCTGTTACAGTCGCTGGCCCGGAATATCTCGACCGAGGCGACCTTAACGGCGATAGGATCATTACCGTGATTCGCGCGGACTGGAGATCGACGCAATCGTGGAGTATCCGGACGGAAGATGGGGAGCGTTCGAAATCAAACTCGGCATGGGCGCGGTCGACGAGGCCGCGAATAATCTTATGAAATTTGCGGCAAAAATAGATACGGAAAAGACGACAGAGCCTGTTGCGCTTACGGTCATAACAGGAAACGGGTTCGCGTACCGCAGACCGGATGGTGTCAATGTTGTGCCGGTATCGGTACTGACTGCTTAGCTGTGCGGTACTGGCATAGATTGATCTTCGCCGTTAGGCGTCAGAATGAAAGGGAGTGGGCCGGACGTGACCGAAGAAGAGATCAGGACAATCTTCAACAGGCAAAGAGCGTTTTTTTCCAGCGGAAAAACGCTGGACCTTGATTTCCGGCGGGAAGCGTTAAGGAAACTCAAGACGGCTCTGACAGCGGCGGAAGAGGAGATAATCAGCGCTTTGGGCAAGGATCTCAGAAAGCCGCTGCTGGAGTCCTATAGCATGGAGCTGGGGATCGCCGTCCAGGAAATTGATTTTGCCCTGAAAAATCTCCGGAAATGGGCCAGGCCGCAAAAGGTCAAATCCCCGCTCCTGCTTTTTCCGGCCAAGAGCGCTGTCCTGGCCGAGCCTTACGGGCTGTCCCTGATCATCAGCCCCTGGAACTATCCGTTCCAGTTGACCTTTTGCCCGCTGGTCAGCGCCATCGCGGCCGGGAACTGCTGTATCGTCAAACCGTCCGAATATGCCGGGGCTTCGGAGCAGGTGATCAAAACTGTCATCGCCCGGGCCTTTGACAGCAGTTATATCGCGGTGGTTGAGGGGGATGCCGGGACCGGGGCTTTTTTGCTGGAGCAGGACTTTGACAAGATTTTCTTTACCGGAAGCCCCGCGGTAGGCCGGATCGTCATGGAAAAGGCCGCCCGGAATCTGGCTTCGGTAACCCTGGAGCTGGGCGGGAAAAGTCCCTGTATCGTTGACCGGGAGGTAAACCCTGAGCTCACGGCCAGACGGATTTTGTTCGGCAAGCTGGTCAATACGGGGCAGACCTGCATCGCTCCGGACTATCTGATTGTGCACCGGGAAATCAAGGAAAGTTTGTATGCCGCGCTGGGCAAGGGGCTGCGAGACTTTTTCGGGGAGAACCCGCAGAACAGCCCCGATCTGGGAAGAATCATCAACAAAAGGCATTTTGACAGGCTCAAAGGTTATCTGAGCCAGGGCAGGATCATCCTCGGCGGCGGTTCAGACGAGAAGGAGCTTTATCTGGAGCCCACGGTCATCGAGGTCGCCGATCTGGAGGCACCCCTGATGCGGGAAGAAATCTTCGGGCCGGTCCTGCCGGTCGTCCCATATACCGGTCTGGAAGAGATTGAAGGGATCATTGCCCGCAATCCCAATCCCCTGGCCTTATACTTGTTCACCCGAAATAAGGAGACAGCCCGGACTCTGACGGCCAGAATTCCATTTGGCGGCGGCTGTGTCAATGATACCCTGTTCCAGGCCGCCAACCAGCACCTGCCGTTCGGTGGCAGGGGAGGGAGCGGCAGCGGCAGTTATCACGGCAGGTACGGCTTTGAGGCTTTTTCCCATAAAAAAGCGCTGGTGCGCAACCGCTTTGGCTTTGACCTGTCCCTGAAATATCCGCCTTATCAGGACCGCCACAAATACCTCAGAAAATATTTGATCAGATAGCGGGGGAATGAAGGGGCCAAGGTAAAATTTTCCCTCTCGGTCCGCCCTGATTTGCTTTATTGATTAAGGTGTGTTATACTCTAATGCGTAATTTTGTTTTGCGACTGCTTGACTCCGATATGTATGGGATTTTGGGATTATTGAGCGGGAACTCAATGTTATGAGTTGACTGCTTTTTTTATTTCTGAGCAAAGAAAAGAAGAGCTGGCGTCTGTCAAGGGACCGGGCAGGCGGCTGAAGGATGAATAGGCAGATCAGTTCTCCGGAAGCAGACAGCGAAATGAATACAATATTGTAAATAGTGGTTGTCCACTAAAGAATGGAGAAAACAATTGAAATTTGAAGAACTGAACATCATCACCCCGATCATGAAAGCCTTAAAGGCTGAAGGATATGAAGCGCCTACCCCGATCCAGGAACGGGCCATACCTGCCGTACTGAAGGGGAGGGACCTTCTGGGGTGCGCGCAAACCGGAACGGGAAAGACAGCGGCATTTTCAATCCCCTTGCTGCAGATACTCAGCAGGGAGAGAATCAACGAGAGGGCGCCCCGTACAATCAGGGCCCTGATTTTAGCCCCGACCCGGGAACTGGCGCTCCAGACCGGAGAGAATCTCCGGGCATATGGGAAATATCTGGGAATCAAGCATACGGTGATTTTCGGGGGGGTATCGCAGGATGCCCAGACAAGGGCGATGAAAGCGGGAGTGGATATTCTCGTTGCTACCCCGGGCAGATTGCTTGACCTGATGGGCCAGGGATACGTCAGACTGGATCACATCAAGCTTCTGGTGCTGGATGAGGCGGACCGCATGCTGGACATGGGATTTGCCCATGATATGAAAAGAATCCTGGCAAAGCTGCCCGCGGCAAAGCAGACCCTGCTGTTCTCCGCTACCATGCCTCCGGAAATGAAAGCCATGGCAGGGGCGATTTTGTCCAACCCTGTCAAGATCGAGGTGGCTCCGGTGTCATCCACCGCGGACACGATCGACCAGTCGGTTTATTTTGTGGAAAAAAGCGGCAAGAAAGCGCTGCTCATCGAACTGCTGAGAAATCAATCCGTTGATTCGGCTTTGGTGTTTACCCGGACAAAGCATGGAGCGGATAATGTCGTCAGGGCTCTGGAGAAAGCCAGGATAAAGGCTCAGGCCATCCATGGCAACAAATCACAGGCAGCCAGGCAGACTGCCTTGAACAATTTCAAGGCGAAGCGCACCAGGGTGCTTGTGGCGACCGATATTGCGGCCAGAGGGATCGATGTGCAGGAGCTGTCCCACGTCATCAATTTTGACCTGCCCAATATACCCGAAACCTATGTGCACCGCATCGGAAGGACCGGAAGAGCGGGGATGGGCGGAACGGCATTATCCTTTTGCGATGATGAGGAGAAGACCTATCTGAGGGATATCCAGAAGCTCATCGCAAGGGAAATCGCGGTGATCAGGGAGCAGCCTTGCTTACCGGGCGCTGGCAGGTAAGCGGTCAGGATGATCTGATTAATAGACCGATCTATGGTGGGATATTCCCGTGGACAAGTGTTTCACGGGATTTTTTTTATCAATTTACGGGAAGGGGAACCATTTGGCCCTTCAATCACTCTAATAGGTGTAACAGGTTACAATATCAAGCACCGGAGGTTGTTTATGGAGATCGTAAACAGGTCGGCTGATCTTTGCCGGGAGGAGAACATCAAGGTCAAGCTGGCCAAGGCAGGCGACAAAGCGGCATTCTGCACGTTGATCGACGGCCACAGGCTGGCGCTTTACCGGGTCGCCAGGGGCATTTTAGATTCGGATTTTGACGCGGCCGATGCCATTCAGGAAACCGTCATTTCGGCGTATACCCATATCGGCGCCTTGAATAAGGACGAGTATTTCAAGACCTGGCTGATCCGGATACTGATCAATGAATGCAAAAAGATTTTGCGCAAGTCCCGTCAAACGATTTTTATGGAAACCGTAACTGATCAGGCTGTGCTGGATCATTATCCTTCCGACAATGCCGCGTCAGATTTTGTCAACAGGCTGGATTGGGAGCTCAGACAAGTCATTGTTCTCTACTATTACGAAGATTTTCGGGTCAGCGAGATTGCCCGGATCCTGAGAATCCCCCAGGGCACCGTGAAATCCCGTTTGGCCAGGGCCAGAGGCAAGCTTTTAAACTTAATGTCTGTCAAGGGAGAGGAAAAAGATGAAAAGAGATGAGAAACAGCAGGATCTGGCCTCCAGGCTGGAGATTCCTTCGGTTGTGCCGGACCTGGTCAATGCCAGGATTGATCATACTCTGCAAAATCTTGAACAAAGGAAGAGAAGCCGCAGGCTCACCAAAAAGAGTATCCTGGTTCTGGCGGCCTGTCTGACCATCATCAGTCTGGGAACATTGGCTGCTTTTGGGCAAAACCTGCCCTTGCTCAATTCTCTGGTCAAGATGGTCAATCCGGCGGCAGCGCAAAATTATGAACGTGTCAAGGTCGACATCAGTGGAGGGAAGGCAGGGTCAGCAGGCGGTGCGGGAAAAACCGCAGTCCATAAAACGGCAACCGATCAGGGGATAACCCTGACGGTGAACGATTTGGCCTATGACGGAGCTTCCCTTATCATCGGCTTTGAGCTGAGTAAAGCCGGCGGGTTCGGCAATGATGTGGTGGAAATCGATACGGACCTGCTGCCTTCTTTTCAAAACCCTGAAGACGGCAGGCCTGCAAACTCGGAGAGCCTGGTTGCCGATTCCTATTTAACCCCCAAGGACAACGGCGATTATCAGGGGTATGCGGCATTTCATTTTGGTGATCCTGCTCCCAATATCGAAGATAACGGCACGCTGACCTTAACGGCCTCCAATATTGGGGTAGTGGACAGCACGGGTTTTAAGGAGGTGAACGGGCTGTGGAAGATCGAAACGGGCCTTACGGGAAAAGACATTTACACCGCTGCCCAGATCACGGAATCCGGCCTTGAGCATCCGCTGAAGAACGGCAAGGTGGAGTCCGTCAAACTCATCAGAAGCGCCCTCAACAATATGATCAGCCTGAAAGGCTATGCGACCCCATCTACCGGTTTTCCGGCGGTGCTGCAGGGTTTCTTCATTCTGGACGACCGGGGCAATTGCCTCAACTACAGGTATATTTTGCGGGAATTCCCGAGGCAAACTGGCCTTGCGGAAGAGGGGAGCTTCAATACCGTCATCAGTCTGATGAGAATACCGGCAGATACGCAAAGGCTGACGGTAATCCCTTATACATCCGTGAAAGGAAAGGAATCTAAGGTTTATGCGGCAGAGCTTCAACAATTGCCGGTTTCCATTCCCATGCAGGATCAGGAAATGACCATTTCCGCTGTGGAGCGCGGTCAGGAGAAACTGACCATCCATTACACGGTGAGCGGGTTTGAGGACAATAAGGCCTATCCCAGCTTCGAGTTTGTCGAACAAAACGGGGGCAAAATACCGGCGGCCGCCCAGACCGGAAGAAGAATGAACCCCATGGACTATGAAACCGGCCTCGGGATCTATGAATGGAAAACGGACCGCGCTCAGGACATCGCCAAAGTGCTGATTCACAGCCAGGAGTATGACCTTCAGAAGGATTTGGCGTTTGACCTTGATCTGACGGAGGATAAAAAGTAACCCTGGATGAAACCTTTAGCCCGTGACCGGGAGCGTGAACCCTTTCCACGTCCCCGGTCACGGGCTTTTCTATGTGAGGAACTGCCATTAAGAAATTTCTGAAAAGAAAACGCCGCAGCTCCGCGGCTTACAGCGTCTTTCAATTTTGTTTTATTCAGGTGTACCGGCATAAATGAGTGCTGCTATGAACATTCAAGGTGCGCTTGTTTACAGGGAAGATGGACGGTAAAGGCAGTCCCCTCACTCGCTTTGCTGTCAACAGATAGCTCACCGTGATGAGCGTCAACAATGGGGATGTTTGCAAGGATTGTGATGCTGTCCGCATGGAGCCATCTCGTGCCCTGGCTGGCGGGTATGGTTTTCATCCCTACACTGGCGCGCTGGTGCTTGGCGATCTCAGCGGCAGCCGCAGGCCGTTTGAAGCTGTCTTGATCGCCCTGATGTATTTTGGCCCGATCAATGATATGTGGAAGTTTGATTTTATGGGCCTGACAAGCAACAATGCCACGGTATATCTGACCGTTGCCGCAATTCTGTTCGGCCTGGGAGCGGGGACACAAAGGGGAAAAGAAAAACGCCTGATTGGCGCAAGGAGGCAGTAGTTTGAAATGAAAAAACCTTGAATATCAACCGTTTTCTGTGTTTTTTCTAAAGTGGATATCAAAAGATGAGAGCCCCTTGTGCCGGTTAGCATTTGCCGGTCAAAAACTCCAGGCTCAGCTGATAAAAGCCATCTTGATTTGTAAGCAGGGCCGGGTGGCCGCCGGTATCAAACAAATGCATTTTACCGTGGCCGATTTTGGCAAGCAGTTCGCCATAAACCTTTTCAAAATAATCAGGGGCCAGGGCACTGGCGAATTCATCTTCTAAACTGCCGGTCAGAAGAATGTCCGGCTGAAAAGAGCCCAGGTCCTTGTGGAAAAATCCGCCGATTTCCTTCTGGTGTCTGATCATGGCCCTTGTATCATTATCGACGACCTGTTCCCAGTCCGAACCGTGCATAGAGGAATAAAACATTCTTGTCTCTGCATCAAGCTTGGAGGCTTCCCTGTCTTCCGTGATATTCTCTGTCAATGCGATAATTGGTTTTTCTCCCTCAAAGCTGTCGGCGATTACTTTATTGACCAGCTCAGGTGCTTCCAACCCGATATTGACAGCAACCAGAGCACCGCCGCTGCTGCCGATAATATTTGCCTTCGGATATTGCTTTTCTCTTAAGAAAGCGATTACCTGTTCAGCTTGATGAAACCATAAATCGGCAGGGAATTCATCAAGCCTGTCTGATTTTCCATGCCCTAAAAAATCAATCAGGACAACTTGGAAATCTTTCCGGTACCTTTGTGCAATTTCGGCAAACAGATTGGAGGAAGCCGTATTCCCATGAAGGAGGAGCAACGGCGCGCCGGCACCAAATTCCGTATAATATATTCTTTGGTTATGAAAATAAAAATGACTCATCAACCCTCCGCAAGGACCGGTTATTGCGCATTGCGAGGACAACAGGAACGCTTTATCACTCAAGGATGCAGTTTTTACTATATTTGGGTATCAATGGTGGGATCAGGCGGTGCCGGAATTTTATCATTCGGCAGCGCAATGAGCTTCCTTGTTGTCGACATTGTTTCTGCGGTTATACAATTTTTAATCATGAAGAGTGTTTCCTCTGGTGACCTGTAACAGTATATTCCAAACCCGCCTGAATAGGTATAGACATTTTTTTCAGGTGATTGTTTGGGAGCATACACTTCAGCCTGTTCAAGACTGCTTAAATCCAGCCTATTGTTTATGGTAGGAACATAGAAATGAGATAGTCCGGCAATTCTCATCCAGGATCTCCCTCCTTTATTTCAATAGAGATTAAACCTGAGCAACTAAAATATTTTATTGATGGTTAAGGTGCAACGACATTACATATTTAGACAAATTTCGTTCTGTATTCATGTTATATTTCAAGTGTATGTCAAAATGGAAGATCCTGCAGATCATGATCCCCGTTAAGGAAGGTTGATCGGAAGGCCACGCCCCTGCACAAAAAGCAGGTGCTTTTATGATACAACTACTGGGGATATTTGTAAAGGGAGGAAAAAATCTTGAAACGATTATTTACAGTTCTATTATTAACCGGCAGTTTGCTCATCTCCGGCTGCAGTAACCCTTTGTTAAATACAGCTTCTGATACCCAGGAGCCACTGGCAGAACCTTCAGAAAACGAAAGTACTGTGGTTGACACGGATCAATCACCGGCATTTTTAGGCAATAAACCTTTTACCAAAAAAACAACTCCCAAAACTTCCCCCCAAGGCTATTCTTTGGAAAACATCGCTTATCCCCAATTATCAGATGAGTCTTCCAGCTATGTGACCAAAAGGTTTCCTGATCTGGACGGCTTGTTTAAGGATAACCAGTGGTCTCCCCTTTGTTTTATCGACAATGACACTTTTGTTTTTTCGGCCGTACAGCTGCAAGGGGCTGAAGAGAAAGTTTATAAGTATAACATGAAATCGAAGACCCTAAAGGAACTTTTTCAAGTTTCTTGTACAGGGAGGCCCAGTTTCTTCATTCAAAGCAGTACCAGTTTTTATCTCTGTTACGATAACATGGCTGTTTTGATCGATAACGATAAAGTCTCCAAAAAAATTCTGCTCAGCAGCTTTCAGCAAGAATATAAGGATTTAGACATCCCCCAATTTGCTGTAAACCCTGAAGCAGGAAAAGTGCTGCTCTTAGATTATGATAAGAAAAGAGGTTATTTAGCCGATCTCAACATGCAGCAAATTACAGAATTACCCGTCCAAGGCGTTGTCACGGGCGGTTGGCTTGATGCCAAAAACGTTCTCCTGGGAACTGTCGATAAAATTGACGAGCGTCGTCGTTTCGAAGGAAGTGCAGTTGTCAAATATAACATCGAAAGTAAGTCTTCTACGAAAACCTATCTGGGAACCAAGTCGGGAATACCAGCGGTATTTGGAGGTCTTTACCGTAACAGTAATGAATATTGCGGTTTCAATTATCTTGCTGAAAACATACCACCCTCAGGCCTGGTTGGTATAATTGATCAGATCCATAGCAAAATGATATTCCTTGAGCTTGAGAATGCAGTGGGCAATTTGACCTTATATCATAACAAGGTAATTACGGTAATTGCCAACAAGCCTGTTGATTGGGAAGTCTGGGGGCGGGCTGAAGATGATCAGGTTTATTTGGTCGTTTATGACGTAGACACAGAGAACTATAGCATCAGAGCTAAGAATTTGCCAAAGCCTCCAATGTATCTACCGGATTTAATCATATCACCGGACGCAAGAACAATGATCTATCATGCCGAGGCCATGTCTTATATCAACCGGCCCAAGTAGGAGGAAAACCGTATACCGGGAGTTGCAAAGTTTAGCGGTATGTGGTTAATACCAAAAGACGCTGAAAAACCTGCTGATGGAAGAAGAAAAGAAAAAAGACGGGGAACCGTTTGAAAGGAGTGTAGCCTTATGGAACATAGAATTATGCTGATTGAAGACGATACGTCAATCGCAAAGCTGCTTGCCGCCCATATTGAGAAATACGGATATGAATGCGTTATAATAAATAATTTTGATAAGGTATTGGATATTTTCATTAAAGCAGACCCGCATGTGGTTTTGCTTGATATTAACCTGCCAAAGTATGACGGGTATTATTGGTGCGGAAAAATCAGGCAGATATCCAATCATCCCATCATTTTAATTTCGGCCCGTGACAGTGAGATGGATCAGGTGATGGGGATAGAAAGCGGCGCTGACGATTATATTACAAAGCCTTTTTATTATGATGTTGTCATAGCGAAAATAAAGAGCCAAATCCGGCGTTGTTTTGGGGCGCTTGCTCCAGATGGTTCAGAAGAACGGAAAGTAGGATGTGAAGGACTTTTTCTATACCTCGAAAGGCCGGAACTGCGTTTCCGGGATGCTTCCGTCACCCTGACAAAAAAAGAAGCGGTATTGGCTGAAATTCTAATGAGTAAATCACCTAAAGCGGTGAGCCGTGATGTGCTGTTGGAAAGACTATGGGATGATGTACACTTCGTAGACGAAAATACCCTGAATGTAAACGTGGCACGTCTTAGAAAAAAGCTGCAAGAGCTTGGTATTGAAGAAGCGATTGAAACCGTGAGAGGTCAGGGATACCGCTTGAACGCTCTCTGGAGGGAACTGTGATGAGATTATTCTGGCGTGACCATGTTCCGTTTATATTGTTATACGTTTTCAATATGTTGATTTTATTCGTCATTTATGGAAAGCTCGGCGGATTTGAGAATTTAGGGAACATCTATTATTTTTTGTTTTTGAGTGGCTTCCTCTTGGGAGTCTTTTTGATATACCGCTTCTTTTCCTATCGAAAGCTATACCACAAATTGAGTGAAATGCCCTCAAATATAGAGGATACTCTGATTTCGGCAGGAACGGCACCACTTTCAACAGGCATCGATCAATTGATTTTGACCCAATACCATTTATACCAAAGCCAAATTGAACGGTACAAGCGCAAGCAAAAGGAGCATTTGGAATTTATCTACCAATGGGCGCATCAAATGAAAACGCCGATTTCCGTCATTCACCTGATTCTTCAAGAAAATGAGGGTGAGGCTTTTGAAAACATCCGGTTGGAAATGGAGCGGCTCAACAGCGGGCTGAACATGGCGCTCAACTTCGCAAGAATGGAGGAATTTGAAAAGGATTTTTCCGTTGAAACAATTTTATTGTCCTCTTTTGTGCCGGAGGTAATCAGTGAGGAAAAAAGGTATTTCATCAAAAAACGTATTTATCCCGAAGTGCGGATAGATTCTGATTTTACGGTAATATCCGATAGGAAGTGGCTCAAACTCATATTAAAGCAATTACTGATCAATGCTGTAAAATACACGGTCGAAGAGGATAAAACGGTTACCGTGGCGGCTTATCGCCGTGGAAACAGCAAGGTGTTAGAAGTAAGCGATCAGGGCATCGGCATTTCTCCCCAGGATATTCGCCGTGTCTTTGAGCCTTTTTATACAGGTGTAAATGGGAGGGAGTTCGGAGAATCCACGGGCATGGGGCTATATCTTGTCAATGAAGCCTGCAAGAACTTACAGCATGAGATTGAGATAGATTCAAAAATATCAGAGGGTACTTCTATCCGGATTGTTTTTTCCGCTTGATGATTTATTACACGGATGTAAGGTTGATGTAATTTGAATCGATAGCAAGCTATACGAAAAGCCGATATGATTGACTTGTAAATTATATCAAGCCAGAAAGATGTGTGTAATATTGGAGCTATTAAACGTAAGTCATGTTTCCAAAGTATACGGGAATAAGGTGCTGTATAAAGCACTTGACAATGTCAGCCTAAGCATCGAACAGGGAGATTTTGTCGGAATCATGGGGGCTTCGGGGAGCGGTAAAACAACGCTCTTAAACGCAATTTCCACCATTGACCCTCCCACTTCCGGCGAGGTTCTCATAAACGGAGAAAATCCCTATCAAATCGATAGCGCAAATCTTGCGCTTTTCAGAAGAAGAAAAATCGGCTTTGTGTTTCAGGACTTCAATTTGATTGACACTTTGACCGTTGGGGAAAACATCATACTCCCGTTGACATTGGACGGTGAAAAAGTATCCGTAATGAATAAGAAGCTGAAAGCCGTTGCAAAGAGTCTGGATATTGAAGAAATTCTCGGTAAAAGGAGTTTTGAAATATCAGGAGGACAAGCACAAAGGTCGGCGGTTGCCCGTGCAATTATCCACTCTCCCTTGCTTCTTTTAGCAGATGAACCTACGGGAAATCTTGACTCTAAGTCGGCAAAAGATGTCATGGAATTATTTGAAAGCGTAAACCGTGAAACAGATGTCACAACGGTAATGGTAACGCATGACGCTCAATCTGCAAGTTTTTGTAACCGCATTGTTTTGATCAAAGACGGACGGATATTCAATGAAATACACCGTGGGAACAGCCGGAAGGAATTTTATCAGCAGATTATTGATGTCCTCTCCCTATTGGGGGGTGACGCAAAATGACATTCCGCCAATTTGCATTTAATAATGTAAAGCGCAATATCCGTGTCTATTTGGCCTACTTTTTGAGCAGCGTTTTTACGATTATCGTTTTTTTCTCCTTTGCGACCAACCTGTTTCATCCTGTCATAGCAAGTCAAAAAGGCGGGGCAATCGAGGAAATAATGGGGCTTGCCGAGGGAGCTATCTTTGTATTTGCCTTTTTCTTCATTCTGATTTCAGTAAATGCTTTCTTGAAAATCAGGCAGAAAGAATTTGGCGTTCTCACGATTTTGGGCATGTCAAAAAAGCAGTTTAACCGCATGATTTTTCTGGAAAATATGCTGATTGGCTGCGTCGCCATTCTAACGGGGATTACAATCGGATTGGTGTTCTCTAAACTTTTGCTGATGGTCACGGCTCATATATTATCATTTGAAGCCCTTTCGTTTTACTTTCCGATTCAGGCCGCACTTCTGACCATTGCTTTTTTCTTAATCATATTCATCGGTATATCAACGATTGCGCCTAAGATTATACGAACAAATGACGTTGTTCAGTTGTTGAAAGGAGCCCAAAAAGACAATAAGGAAATTACATTTTCCAAAACGCTGTCCTTTGTTTCTGTTTTATGTTTATTTCTTGGGTACTTCATGTCCGTATCCTCAAAAATATACGGCTTGCATCCGTTCTTAAATAAAATCATTTTATTTGTGGAAAACCTGCCGTTCCGCGAGGTTATCCTAATCGCTTTAATTGCGGTCGGCACGTATTTGTTTTTCACACAGTTAAGCATCTTTGTATTGCATAGATTAAGGAAAAACAAGAGTTATTATATGCGTAAGACGAATATGCTGTGGATTTCCGAGCTGTTTTCACGCATCAGAGATAATGCGCGAATGCTGTTTTTGGTTACTATGATTTCAACGGCTGCATATGTCGCTATAACGAGTGTCTATGCCTTAAATTCGGTAGTTAAGGACGAGGCGTTAAAGGATAATCCCTTTGCGCTTACCTATACTTCTATCGGTGACAATGCAAATGAAGTGCAAAATATCAAAGCGATTGATGATATGCTTACAAGCTCCGGCGTCGCTTATAAGACCTATAAAACAGAAGTAATCAAGCAGGTTTCGAGTTCGGGATATAGCGTTCATATTATTAGGGTATCGGAGTATAATACCCGTGCGGCCGCATTGGGCTTGGCGCAGGTAAGCATTGATGAAAGCCAGGCACTTTTAGTCCCTGCCGATGTACGATACGACCCCGTGAGGGACAAGACCTTAAATCAGAAAAATATTCCGCTTGACGACGGAAAGATCAATCTGACGGTAAAAGAAGTGGCGCCTCAAGTTATCGTCTATTCAGGGCTGTTTCGGAATCTAATCGCGGTTAATGACAGCACCTATGACAAAATATCGGATATGAATGAGAGATATGTTTCTTATTCCTATGAAATACCCGACTGGCTAAACACGCGTAATGCGATGAAGAGCCTAAGGAGTACCCTTGGCGATGGCGAATACGGCTCATCCTTTTGGTCGAATAGAATAGAAATATATGACCTTGAAAATCAGACAAAGAAGCTGTTTCTATATGCGGGATTCTTTCTTGGCGCAATATTCTTCATGGGAGCAAGCAGCTTTCTGTATTTCAGGCTGTATACCGACTTAAATCGGGACAAGAGCAAATATTTAGCTATATCAAAATTGGGGCTGACCTTTAAGGAATTGAAAAAAGTGGCAAGCAGACAAATTTCCGTTCTGTTTTTCGTACCCTACCTACTTGCCGCCATTCATACCTCTTTTGCCACGGCGCTTTTGCAGAGCATGTTATACACCTCGGTATGGCAATACTTTTTAGTGGTCATGGCGGTATTTTTGATACTGGAAGTCATTTATTACAGCGTCGTCCGTTCGCGCTATATCAAATATTTAGCGCAGTATACCGTATAGCATAAACATTCTTATACTTAGTTAAATTTGAATAGATATATCAAAGCGCTATGCATTTTTCTTACTTAGGAAGCTAGAGCGTGGTGCGAATCACTTTTGCCAATCAAAGATCAAGCTTGTTATTTCAAAGCGTTCGCAAGTAAATCAAAACCGAACTCCAAAAACTCTCCCTCATCAATCGACAGTGTGTTCCAGACGCTTTTGTCCATGAAGCCGGCGGTATAAAGGAGGCTGAAGGCAGAAAAAAAGCCGAAAAATACCGCTTTTTTCATATCCAGGTTGGGATTTATACTGCTGTCCGAAGCGCCGGCAATCGCCAGAGAACCGAGGTATTCCATCCGGGCGGCATCCAAGTGCCGGATTTCTTGATAATGGGGACTGGCTTCGATGTTTTGCCTGTTTGCCGGGAGGTAATTCAAGATCCGAAACAAATCTGGATAATCGCGAAAAAATGTCAGATGGGCAAGATTCGCCAGGCGAATCTTCTCACGTGTGTTTTCACCAAGCCTAAGGGCATTTATAGAGGCTTCATAAAGCTGACGGGCACCTTTCAGCGCAACGGCGTAGAAAAGATCCTCCTTGCTCTGAAAATATTGATATAGTGTCCGTTTGGTGAGACCGGCATGTTTGACCACCTCATCAATGGAAGTGTTCTCAAAGCCCTTTTCCGCGAACAGCTTTTCAGCCGCCCCCAGAAAGGCTTCTTTTTTTTGAATTTTATTTGCTTCCCGTTTGGATTGTACTTCTTTCATTTTTTAGTCTTCTCCTATTGACAAATAAAGTAGACTGAAGGTATACTTGAATAAAAAAAGTAGACCGCTGGTATACTGTTTAAAAAAAGAATACCATGGGATTAGGAAAATGTAAAGGAGGACTGTAGCATGAGAGGATTTCAATTAATTTTGGCAGTTGTCACGATGCTGATGATGTTCGGCATGTTTGGTTTTAATCTGTGGATCGACGCTAATTTTTCCAAAGGATTACAACTGCCCCAATGCTATATCCCGTTGAATTATATCACCGCCGGGCTTGTCCTGCTCACGGTTATATTGATATTTGTACGTAAATAGCGGTAAACAGGAAAATGAAGAGAATGGTTAAGTTCCTGTGCAGGTAAGATCATGAATGGCCAGTACGGTAATTGGACAAAAAACGCCGGACCAACGAGTTCCACTATGTTGAGCCGGCATTTTTTTCAGGAACCATGGAATCCGGGATACTGGAGCAACGATCAGGAGAGGTCGGGAAATGGGGGAATGAGAATGAAAATCCGCGAAAACTATACTTGTCCGCTGGAAATTGTACATGATTTTATTAAAGGCAAATGGAAAACAATTTTGATCTTTCAACTGAGACTTGGGACACAGACATTTTCAGAATTAAAGCATGGAATTGAAGGCATTTCAGAAAAAATGCTGCTTCAGCAATTAAAAGAGTTACAGGAATTTGGAGTGATTAATAAAACAAGTTATGAGGGGTATCCTCTTCACGTAGAATATTTTCTGACGGATAGGGGGACTCAATTATTAGAAGCTGTTCTGATTATGCAGAATATTGGTGTGGCTTATATGATGGAACATGGACAGAAAGAGCTGCTTGAGAAAAAAGGCATTATCTGTTTGAATTCAATACCTACCGAAAAGTAAGTAATTTACTTTTTCCTTTATCCGACTTAAACTTTCCTTGAAACGGCAAATAATTAGGGGAAAGAGGTAATGGCCAATGAAACAGGGTTTGATTTTAGTGGATATTCAAAACGATTATTTTAAAGGCGGAAAATATGAATTGGTTAACCCGGAGCAGGCGGCCATGCAGGCCAATAAAATCCTGACTTTTTTTCGGAGAGAAGGATGGCCGATATATCATGTGCGCCACATAAGTACAAATCCAGGCGCCGGTTTTTTTATACCGGATACTGAGGGTGCTGATTTTTATAGAGCGTGTTGTCCTTTGGAAGGGGAAGAAATCATCATCAAGCATAGACCCGACAGTTTCCTGAGGACAACCCTGAAAGAGAAATTGGAAGAAACGGGTGTCGCCGCATTGGTGGTATGCGGGATGATGACGCATATGTGCATAGATTCAACCGTCAGAACCGCCGGCAATTATGGATACGCTGTCACCCTAATCGAAGACGCATGCGCAACAAGAGATTTGGTATGGGGAGGAATCCCGGTTTTAGCGGACCAGGTCCGGAACGCATATATGGCCGCTCTTGACGGGACTTTTGCCAGGGTAGTGCAGGCCGATGTATGGATTAAGGAGAATTGAATTTGCCAAAGGCCCGAAAGATGTATCCCGCAGATTCAATCATATCACCGGACGCAAGAACAATGATCTATCAGGCCGAGGCCATGTGTTATATCAACCGGCCCAAATGAAGGTCAATCAATTTTCTCCACAAAAAACACAACAAATCGGTCACACGAAATCGGTCACACGATGTGGCGGCCTCTCGCGCGATTTGATATAACGGACGGGTGTTACCGGTGCGCCCTAACCGCATTAATGGGGTTATCTAATCAGTATATCCCTATCCCACCATTAAAAATTACCATGCGATCCATATATCCGAAAATATTTTTAGATAAATTAAAAGCCAATCCCTCAAAATGAACTGGCTTTTGTTTTTTTATCCACACTATTCTCTTTTGGAATATCAGGGAGAGTTAAAGTGAAAATCGTTCCTTGTTTTCGGGTAACCTTTTGATTCCATTGTTTTTGATATGCTAATAGAATAAAATTTTTTTGAAAATGTCTTCTAAAAACCACTTTCCGATATCGCGGTTTCAATACCCACGTGGAACTTATAATCACAATTCTTACATCGAACTCCAAACACGGTACCCATAATGCTATACTCCAAACCCGGCGGACGTGGCGTTTTTGGCGTCCCTATTTAGTCGCAGGTTAAGATTATTATACGAGACGTTAAAAAATCTTAAGTCTTCGAAACCATTTATGTAACAGGCGGTAAGTTCTGTGACGCAACCGTTAGCCCAATTGTTCGTTTGCTTTTTACCGAGGAAAGTAAGTTCAGAAGTATCAAACCATGATTCATAAATGCCGCATAAATAATACTGACAGTTACGATATCTATCTTGTTGTATTAAATGTTTGAGTTTCTCTACATCGTAGAAGCCTGCGTCAATACCGGCTTGTCGCGCGGCTTTATACTTAAATTCAATAATAGCGAGAATATCTTCTTCTTTTATTGCTTCTCCCATATATCCCGTGAAATGTTTTGGGACTTTGACAATAGCCATATCCACACAGAAACGACTTTTTTTAATATCGGCGTCATTAAATTCAGTAAAAATCCTTAGGTCGTTCTCATCCAGAATTTCAGCAAGTGAGGATGACCTTAGATGATGATAAAATGCACTTTTAAGTGAATCTTCTTTCATCAGATATTTCCCTGCATAGTCTTTAGGAATTTCATTAAGCCATATGGATTTTATAGCTACATCTATCTGCTTCATTATCTCTTTACCCATTATGATTACCTCCTATAAATAAAAAGTGCATATTTTCATTATATCAGACAGGTTATATCTAGATAAAGATAATAGAGAACCTTCTTATTTACTTAAGACCCAGGAGTGTGAAAATAAGGTTTATAAAGAATTTAGAGGAAAATATCCTAACTCAAATCCCCCAAGGCTTTTTAAAAGGATAAGGAGAGTTTCTTGTTGTCTTTCTCCACATTGTATGTTAGTATAGCTGTAAACTTACTTACTAGTAGGTAAGTTTGTCCGGGAGGTTTGAATAATGTCGACGAAAAGAGAAGAGATTATCGGGCATGCGTTGCGCCTGATAAAGCACAGAAGTTTTTCATCTTTTAGTTATGAAGATATTTCCAAAGAGTTGAAAATGACAAAAGCCGCTGTTCATTATCACTTTGGAAAAAAAGACGGTTTGGGTTTGGCGGTCTGTGATGTGCTGCAAACAGGACTAATCAGAAGCTATGAGAAATGCCAGAATGAAATCAAACAGCACAAGGGACATCCATGGTTTTTTATTGAAAGCAGAATCAGTACAATTGCGCCGGATGAAATCTGTCCTATATTGAGTATGCAGGCTGATTATGAAAATTTGTCGGTCAGACTGAGAGAAAAAATTGAAAAATTAAGCATGAGTGAGCTAGAGCTGCTGGAACGATTGGTAAAAGAATATGCTCCTTGCAGCAGAGCGGATAAAACTGTGATGTCAACGCTAATGAGTGTAAAAGGTGCCCTCCAATGCCGCAGAGTTCTTGGGGAAAAAATCTTTATTAATGCCATAGAGGATGTAAAAAACCGATTCTATGCCTTTGTGGATGAAGAGGAGAAAAATTAAAATGAAAAGAGTTGTGGTTACTGGATATGGAGTAATTTCTTCTTTGGGAAATGAGATCAATCCTTTTTGGGATAATATTCTGGGCGGAAGGAGTGGGATAAAGAGCATTCAAGATTCATCTTTTTCGGAGATCCCCTCGCGAATTGCCGGTTATATTGAAGATTTCCCTGGTAAAGATTATTTTAACGGGAAAGAATTAAACAAATATGATTTGTTTGTTCAATATGCCTATGCTGCGGCCAAGCAGGCAGTGGAGATGGCAAATGTGCAGGAAACAAGTTTTGACCAAGATAGAGTTGGTATTTATGTAGGATCAGGTATTGGCGGCATAAAAAACATGATTAAGAATCATGAAGAATTCATGGCCAGAGGAAACAAAAGAGTTTCTCCCTTTATGGTGCCAATGATGATTAGTAATATGGCCGCAGGCATTATCGCGATTAAGACCGGCTTTAAAGGCCCTAGCTTTTCTCCGGTAGCGGCTTGCGCGACATCCAATCAGGCTATCGGGGAAGGGTTCTTAAGTATCAGGCATGGATATACTGATGCAGTAATCGCAGGTGGTGCTGAAGCATCGATTAATGCATTCGCATTTTCGGGATTTACTAATATGCGTGCAATGTCTACAAATAATGAGCATCCACAACAGGCATCCCGTCCATTCGATAAGCTGCGGGATGGCTTTGTGATGTCCGAGGGCTCAGGAATTTTATTCCTGGAAGAGCTAGAGCATGCCCAAAATCGCGGAGCTGAGATACTCGGAGAAATTGTCGGATACGGGTCGACGACAGATGCCTGTCATATTACAAATCCCGATTATCACGGAGCGGAAAGATCAATGAAACTGGCCATCGAAATGGCAGGAATAACCCCTAAACAGGTGGATTATATTAATGCACATGCCACAGGTACCGCGGAGGGAGATAAATCTGAAACAAAGGCGATTAAAGCAGTATTTAAAGAAGATGCTTACCAGATTAAAATCAATGCGACAAAGTCCATGACAGGTCATTTATTTGGTGCAGCCGGGGGAATAGAAGCTATTATCACATTAAAGGTTCTAAAGGAAGGCATGATACCGCCGACGATCAATTTGACCGTACCAGATGAGGATTGCGATTTGGATTATGTGCCAAACAAGGCAATCAAACATGAAGTAAATTATGCTGTCTCAAATGGTTTTGGCTTTGGCGGACATAACGCTTCCTTGCTTTTCAAAAAATATCAGATCAAGTAGACATCACAATTTTGAGGTGCTGCTTTTCATGGCAATGAGCTTTGCGCAATGAGAGATCAGTCCTCTTTGCAATCTCGAATTGATTTTTAGGCCCTTGCGATCAATCAAGGACCAAACAATAAATATCCGATATCCAGAAAAAACCAAAGCCAGAAAAACATCAGGATCCCGATACATAAGCAGATTTTTGCCGATGAATGTTTTCTTTTCCGGTATTCCAGGATTGTGAAAGGAAGGACAAGCAGAGAAAATGGGGTAGGAGAAAGAAGCAGCATCCCGTATAACTTGGTCTGATGGGTTGGAATAATCTGTATAAACTCATTGAGCAGAACGATAAAACTAATCGCGATAATCACCAGATAGATGAGTTCAAACAGGTGATATTGTCTTTGCCGGATCGTCTGAAGCATGTTCCTGGAATTCTCGTGAATACTCTTGGACAGCGTGGTGAAAACGGATAAACCCACACAAATGCTTAATCCGATGTAAAGCGCTAAGAGTATCAAATGAAGGTAGTCTTTGAACGTAAATAAAACAATGTAAGGAGTAACATTGTGATTACTATAATAAAGGATAAAATATCCGATAAAAAGACCGAAAAATAAACCGACTGTAAAATTGATGATCATTTGATTCCGGGGATTATAGAATTGATGAAAGGCCCCTTTGAGGGTATAAATTGCCGATAGGACCAGAACAAGGGACAAACCCGCAATCAGCTCCGGCAATACTTGGGAAAACGGAACCTTAAAAAATAAGGTGCTGAGATAAACATAAGCAAGAACTAAAAATGCGATTAAATTTAAGGAATAAAAAATAGATTTGTTCCGTTTAAAGTCATGTTCAGAAGGGGATTGATTCATGGTTCCTCATCTCCCAACCAGCGATATGGCTTGAGGGGTATCTGTAATGATGGTAATCGAAAACTGCTCTGAGGTCAAAAAAATTTTGCGCGTAAAGGATTTCCTTGAATTCTTAACGAATTCTCATCAATATGCAGCTGCAATCATGAACCATTCAAATGTTGCAAATCGTTCTCTTCTATGGAGGCCTGGACATGAACAAAACGATCTGTCAAATCGTTGATTCTTCAGGGAGCCTGCCGCGGGATTTGATCAAGGAGTACAACATCAGCGAGGTTCCGTTCTATTTCAAATTCGATAACCCTGAGTATTACTGCGAAAATGTTGATTATGGAAGGGCGGATTTTTATCAGCATATGAGGGAATATCCGGAAAAGATTCCTCAGACATCCGCCCCCAATGTGTATGACTGGCTGAAGGTGTTTGAGCAGCAGTATGCCAGGGGTCTGAGAGAGTTTATTGTGACGACGATTTCCGAAAAATTGTCCGCCAGCTTTCAAACGGCTCTCTTAGCCAAGGAAATGTTTGAAAAGGAAAAAGATGATGTGCGCATGGAAGTGATCAGTTCCAATACATGCGCCTGCGGGCAGGCCGCCCTGGAAATCGGGATAGCCAAAATGATTGATCATCACAGGGGATTTGGGGAGATCGTCAGAACAATACAAAAGCTGGTCACCAATATCAGCACACTTTTTGTCGTCGACAGCTTAACCTATATGAAGGCCGGAGGCCGAATCGGGGGAGCGGCCGCTTTCCTGGGGAAACTGATCAACCTGAAACCAATCTGTGAATTTGTGGATGGTGCTGTTCGGCCGATTAAAACAGTGCGGGGAAGAAATCATTCCCTGAAAACCATGATAGATATCGCGGTTTCGCGGTTTGTGGATATTAATCAAACCCTGATTATTATCCAAAACGCGGACTGCGCGGAAGATGCCGAGGATATGGTCAATTATCTGAGAGAAAAAACCAATGATCCCGGTCAAATATTTCAAAGCGATCTGGGGATTACGGTAGGGGCACATTCGGGTCCGGGCGCCATCGGGATTGGTTTTGTGGAAAATCCGGTTGTGTAGAAATCAATCTGGGAAATTGGAGTAAATAAAATGGGCAGAATTATTCTGAGCGCCGACAGTACTTGTGATTTGGATGAACGGTTACAAGAACGTTATGGGATTCATTCCTCTGCACATCATTTTAGGGGAGAAGAAATACCGGGGCAAGCTGGATTCGGTTTTTAAGCAATATACGAAGGATAAGCTCAGTGACCGTCCGGATCTTAAATTGGACAGGGTCTTTATCGTGCACTCGGGGGTATCCGCCGGCGATATCGGCTTGGTGCGGGAGGCAATCAGCGGATACGCCGACTTTAAAGAAATTCTGGTTGCCCGGGCCGGCTGTACAATTTCTTCCCATTGCGGACCGAATACCCTCGGAGTGATGTTTATGACTGAATAGCAGCGTTTGGCGGCTCTCCTCCAGGTTCCTCCGAACATATCCTGACTTCAGACAAAAAAGTCCGAAACGGCAGCGGTTTGTGGCTAGCTCCAACAAGCGTTTAGACACTGACCTGACCGGCCGTTTTTTTATTATGGGGAGGAATAGAGAGGACCGGAATACCTGGCGGAACAAGCAAAACCGCTTCGTGTTTACAGGCAAGTGTGCAAAAATCGAAGTAATGCGGTAAATCATTGCCATTTATTGCACACAAGTTAAATTTTTGCACAGAATTGGCAGGGAAATTGGTTTTTGACCTGAGAAAATCGTGCATAAGTTAAATTTTTGCACACCACGCAATAGAATTCTTACTGGAAAGAGGATTTGTGCCATTTTTGTTGCCGCAAAATTGAAACGTTTTGGCACAAGGGGAGTCTTATCTATAGGAGGTGAGAAAGTGAGAGACTTGGATTTCGGAGAAATTTATTCAGAATACTTTTCTGATGTATATAAATATGTGCTGATTCTGTGTCACAGTGAGGCCATTGCGGAAGAAGTGACACAGGAAACTTTTTTCAAAGCCCTGCGGCAGATCGACCAGTTCAATGGGAGTTGCAAATTATCCGTGTGGCTTTGTCAAATTGCAAAAAACACGTACTTCTCACTTTCTAAGAAGCGAAAACTGACGGTTCCGGATTTAGATGCAGATTTACCGGCGATAACATCAGGTTTGGAGGACCACTTCTTTGATCAGGAAGCAGCAAGACAACTGCATGTTTTACTTCATAGGCTGAATGAGCCATATAAAGAAGTCTTTACCTTACGGGTTTTTGGAGAACTGCCATTTTCTCAAATCGGCGAGCTGTTCGGGAAAACCGATAGCTGGGCAAGACTGATTTTTTACAGGGCCAAAAAACAATTACAGGAGGCAATGAAATGAAAATATCTTGTGAAATCATCAAAGATTTGCTGCCCTTGTACCATGATGGGGTTTGCAGCAACGACAGCAGGACGATGGTCGAGGAACATCTTGCTTATTGTGATCTCTGCAAAGCCGAGCTTCAGGCAATGGAGGATGAATTGCCCATTAATCAGGCGGAGCAGAATTTGAACGAAGCGGAAGCGGTAAAGAAACTGTCAAGGAGGTGGAAGCAAGGACGGATAAAATCGCTGCTGGAGGGTATTTTACTGACCGGCGTGACCGTTGCCCTGGTGGCCCTTGTTCTTTATAGCGTTATGGGGTTCAGAGTCATGCCAAGACCTTAAAGGATTGGAGGAAATCAGATGAGCGGTTACATGTTAACGGCAGAGCAGATCAGAAAAGAGTACAGCGGGAATCCCGTTTTACGGGATGTTTCTCTTCACATACAGAAAGGCCAAATTTACGGATTGGTTGGTAAAAACGGCTCTGGGAAAACGACATTGTTTCGTATTCTGACAGGACTTATTCAAAAATATTATCTTTGTTATTGATAGTTTGAGATTTTTTCTCAAAACCCTTGTGTTATATGTGGAAATTGGGCATAATATAGAAGATGAACTGGGAAATTATAGTGATTCTTAAGGAGAATGCTTTATGCTGATAAAGTATGTATTTCAAAACTTCCGTTCCTTCAAGGGGAAGACCCAATTGGAGATGAGAGCAGGAGCACAGCGAACTTTGGATGAAAATCTTATCCGAGAAAACGGACTGCGTATTCTTCCCTCTGCCGTTATATATGGTGCAAACGCCAGCGGAAAGTCCAATATAATGATGTCTCTGGCGCTGATGAGGGAGATCGTCTTACAAGGTTCTCTGGAGGCTTCATCTTCGGATCTGAACAATCTTGAATTATACCCGTTTGCCCATGATTCGGAACAAAATCCCATGTTGTTTGAAGTGGAGTTTACAAATGAAGGTTCTCATTTTTTATATTCCTTTGAAGTCATGACCAAGCAGTTTGACAAGGAAAAACGCCAGATTATATCGGAACAGCTATGGATAAACAGCAATAAGGGAATGATTCGGATTTTTGAACGGGACCGGCAGCGAGTTGAGATCAAACGGGATAAGAAGGTTCTTTCCCTTATCCAGTATGATGAAAAGCTTCTGGGGGAATTTGAAAACAAAATCAATAAAAACCTTGACCCGTCTGAGCTATTTTTAACACATGCGTTTAAGACGGTTGTCAGCAGCGAAATTGCCGATAAAGTAATTGATTTTTTTAAAAACAAGCTGATCGTAGTGAGTGATTTTACTCTGAAGAAAACGAATCTTACATTTTCTGCGGCCGAAATGCCGGATAAGGATTTTCTCGCGTGGAACAAAACGCTTGACGGTTTTGTAAAAAACGCGGATTTCGGCCCTCAGAGAATCCTATTCAAATCCCAAAAATCGGAGGATGAGCATTCTGCCGATATGCAGCTTGTCTCGATCTACAAGTCCAGTAAGCGGGATATGATGGTTTCTGCGGAATTGATGGAATCGAGAGGGACCTTGAAGCTTCTGGATTTTGCGATTCCCTTTGAAACCTTTTTCGCCAAGGGAGGCGTTTTTGTACTGGACGAATTTGATGCGGCAATTCATCCCGAATTGATTAAAGGCATCATAGCTCTGTTCAATGATCAGGCGGTGAATAAAAAAGGGGCGCAGCTTATCTTTACTACCCATAACCCGATTTATCTGAGCAACAAGATATTCCGGCGTGATCAAATCAAATTTGTCGAAAGGGATAAGGACACCTTTGAAAGCACCATTTATTCACTTGCCGATTTCGGTTCCACGGATGTTAGGAATGACCAAAACTATCTGTTAAACTATTTTAAAGGAAAATATGGTACACTTCCGTATATTGATTTTTCCAAACTTTTCACCGGAGAAGCAGAGGAGGAAGGATAATGTATCGTAAAACTTACTTCTGCGTTTGTGAAGGGCAACAGGAAGAAATGTATTTAAAGCGTGTGGCATTTCTTTTGAAAAAATTCCCCGAACGTGTTGTGACGTTCAACACAGCCTGCGGTTTACCCGAAAAGTTGAAAAAGAATTACACGGAGTATGATAATGCCGCTCTGTTCGATTATGATTTCAAGGACACGGAGTTTCGTCATAACATAAATATTTGTGAACAGCTTCAGCGAAAAAGCCGGAGAAAAAACGGGAAAAATGTTTATCACGCATACAGCAATGCAAACATAGATTTGTGGTTTATTCTTCATAAGGAGGATTTCAACAGGCCGGTTGCCGCAAATGATGCTTATATAGCTGATGTACGAAGAATCTATGGATTTAATCAAGAAGCTGACATAAAAGAAAAGACTAATCTTGAAAGGATACTGAAGCAAATCACCCTTGAGGATGTAAGAAATGCAATCAGACGTGCAGATCAAATCCGGGCTGGAAAATTAGAATCGGACTGCTTTATGGTAAGTACTGTCACCTGCTATGGCAATCCGGACTTCTCTCTTCATGAGTTTTTGAAGATTGTCTTAAGGGATTGTGGCGAATTGTAGAAACATATCAGCAGTATAGAATTGGTTCTATTTCACCACAACTGTTCCCAGTCCAGAATTTTTAACCTCAATAGATTATGTTATGCTTAAAAGTGTAGTAGATGAGGAGAAAAGCTTTGGGATGAAGATAAAGAAAATAACGTCGGACCGCAATGAAATTGCGATTGTAAAGAGCAGCGGGCACAGAGAAAGCGAGAACTTTGATATGGAAGACAAACGACGGAAATATGCGGTGTTATTTCGGGGAATCAATGCCGGCGGCAAAAATATTGTAAAAATGAACGACTTGAAACAATTTTTGCTTGGACTGGAATTGCAAAATGTTCAAACCTATATTCAAAGCGGCAATGCGGTTTTGGAGTCTGACCTTGACGAGACTGCTTTACAGGATAAGATTCACGATGGGTTTATCGGGCGGTTTGGATTTGAAAGCGGTGTGATAATCAGGAATATTGAGGAGATGCGGGCTCTTATCGGGCAGCTTCCGTTTACGCGAGATGAGATCGCTGCGGCCGAAGCAGCCGACTCTCAAGTGGAACACCTATACGTCTATTTTTTAGATAGTCCCCCGGAACAGATCAGGATTGACCTCATCTGCGAAGGCGATGACGGCCCTGACCGGCTGAGCGCCGGAAAAAGGGAACTGTATCTTCTTTGCCATCAAAGCGTACGAAAATCGAAGCTGGCTGTTCGCATGTCCAAGACCTTTGACATGGCTACGGGACGAAATTGGAAAAGTGTTTGCAAGCTATATCAGATGATGGCAGGCATCCCGGTGAGCTGTACCGTGTAAACAATCTTCATCCTGTTATCGCCGATTTTACCGGTAAGGCTGTCGGCTATTCAAACGCTTCATTGCTTAGGCAGGAGCGAGGTCAAAGGAGCAGACTGCTTGCTCTGAAATGAGAAGCATAAAGCCTGGGATTCAGAATCGCCCAAAAGACGAACGGAAAAGGATCGCAGGGAAAAGACGAAAGCAAACAATATGGAGGTTAAAGTATGGACAGGTTTGAAAAGGTAACCGTGATCAAAAAAGCAAATGTGTATTTTGAAGGGAATGTGACCAGCCGGACCATTATACTGGCGGATGGGACAAGAAAAACTCTGGGGATCATCCTCCCGGGTACATATGAGTTCGGAACCGGAGATCGGGAGATCATGGAAGTCCTGGCGGGTGTCATCAAGGTCTTGCTGCCGGGAAGCGAGACTTGGACACCGTATGCGGCCGGACAAAGCTTCGAGGTGCCGGCCAACAGTGTTTTCCAGGTTTCCGTTGATCAGGCCGCGGACTATTGCTGCTCATATCTCAAAGAGGGATAAGCTTTGCGGAATGGGAACATTGCCGCAGGGAAGGACGCCATTACCTTGTGACATCTTTTTTCCCTTCTCACGGAGGGGAGAGGATACTCAATCTGGGATGTATCCCAAACAGCAGGGTGAAGAAAGGGGCGGGGACGGGATGGCAACAACGGCAGATTTTATCGAATATGTTTGTGAGCAGATCACCGGTGTCGGTGCTGTTCGATATCAAAAAATGTTTGGAGAGTATATGGTTTATGTGAATGAGAAACCGATACTTCTCGTCTGCGATAATACGGTTTTTGTCAAAATGCTTGACTGTATCCGGGAAAAGATGAGAGACGCAGAGAAGGGCTTTCCTTATGGCGGAGCAAAGGAACATTATATCCTAGACATAGACAATTCTGAATTCAGTAAAGAAGTGGCGGCGTTACTGGAGCCGGTTATTCCCATTCCAAAACCCAGGAAGAACAGCCTGCGGAGGTGAAAGAGATGGCGGTTCAAAAGCAATACTTATCGGATGTTGAAGAGATATTGTCCCATAGACAGGATAATGGGGGCGACCTTTGGACCACACCGGACAGGCGGATTCTGAAAGGCTCCCCTTTCTCAACGCTGGGGAGCGCGCTTCTCTTGCTGGAATTGGGGATGGAGCCGGGAGAACCTCTGATGAAAGAAATCTCTGATTTGATTTTCAGTACCTGGCAGGAGGACGGTCGTTTCAAGGTGTACCCGAAGGGTGGTATTTATCCCTGTCAAACCGCGCATGCGGCCAATGCACTTTGCCACATGGGCTATGCTTCTGACCCCAGACTGCAGAAAACTTACCGTCACCTATTGGAAATTCAGTATGCGGACGGCGGCTGGCGGTGCAATAAATTCAGCTTTGGCCGAGGTCCGGAAACAGAGTATTCGAACCCCTTCCCAACCCTCATTGTTCTGAATGCGTTTCGCTTCAGCGACTATCTCAACAAAGAACCGGCGCTTGACAGGGCGGTGGACTTCCTGCTTGAGCACTGGACGATCCGAAAACCAATCGGGCCGTGCCATTATGGCATAGGCACGCTGTTTATGCAGGTCGAATATCCTTTCAGCAATTATAATCTTTTTATCTATGTGTATGTTTTATCATTTTACAATACGGCCAAGAAGGATAGCCGGTTCCTTGACGCTTGGAAAACGCTGGAATCAAAAATGACCGCCGGGCAGATTGTGGTTGAGCGCGTCAACCGGAAGCTGGCCGGTCTTTCCTTCTGCAAGCTGGGCGAACCCAGTATACTGGCAACAAAACGCTATCAGGAGATCCTAAAAAACCTTGGCTGTCCACACTCTTCTGCTGCAGAAGGAAGAGAGGAAAACCCTGAATGATCCAATGCGCGGACATTCACTCTTCCCAGGTCTGACCGGTATCCAGAACCACCTGTCTGGCGGCGATACGATTCATCAGCCCTTGGCGTGCTGCCATATCACCTGGATTTGCTCTGCTTCCGTTTTCCGGTTTTGAATAGGGAAGCGCGCCGGATATCGAATATTACAGACAAGTCGACCCGGAAAATGATAAGATAAAGGGTCATTGGACGGGCATCTTCACTCAAAAAAATGGACAAGCAGAAATTGATTTTACAGAAAATGTAACGACAAAAAAAGTATTGATGAGGCCTTTGGTTAAATTCTATTTGAAAAAACAACAAGCAATTTATATACAAGATTTATCAAAGGCATTGGGAAATTGCGATGAACAGTAACGAAATTATTGAACAATGAAAATCGGAAGTAAATCTGGCTGTTTGATCTAAAATCAAAACAGGAAACACCAAAATCGGGCGAAAAAGGAGGATCTTTTCAGTCCGATTTTTTTTGCTGCTCTTTTCGCGGATACCGGAGATAGAATACTGAGGGATTGGAACATATTCAGGAGCTTGTCCCGGGACATTGTCCGCGCCTGCCGGGCCTGTGGTTAAGACAGCTTTGTGTTGTCCCCGTGATCCAGCAGGCGGTTGATCAGGCCCAGGATCATGAGAACATCGCTGTCGTTGAGGTTGCTCAGGCCTTCGACAGCTTTTTGAATCAGCTGGGGGTTTTCCTGCTTATCATCAAAAAATTGGGCGGGCGTAATGCCGAAATAGGCGCATATAGCAAAAAACTCCGGCAATGGGGGGAGAGATTTGCCGGAAGAGATGTTATAGAGATAACCCCTGCTATGTCCTAAATCGTAACTCATTTGATACTCCGATACGCCCTTATGCAGTCTCAATTGCGTAATTCTGTCGCGAACAAACTTATCATACATTTTAATCACCTCGTCCTCATCATAATTTGAAAAAAGCGTGATTACTCTAATAAGATATGTTGTTCTGGTTGGAATATACAACCCATATATGTTATAATAGCGAATAATATGTCAAAATATAGATATTTTTAGCAAAAATCAAGGATAATTGGATGAAAACATCACTGATTTGACAGCGCGGAAATCAGGCTTGATATCGGAAAGGAACAGTCCCTCAAGGTATACTGGAGGAAGTGGAATGAGTAAAGTCAGCAGGCTAAACAGGTACTTTTTTTCCGACAGGCTGAGAAAACAGCTTGCCCAGATCCCGCGTTATCCATTAACTGTTGTTGAAGCGCCGTCCGGCTTTGGCAAAACCACGGCCGTCAAAAAATATTTGAAAGAAAACCTTCCTCCCGGAGCCCGGGAATACTGGTACACCTGCCTGGGGGAGCCGGCAGCTCTGGCCTGGAAGAGGATTTGCGGCCTGGTGGCCAATGTGAATGAGGAAATCGCCGGCAATCTGCGCAAACTGGAGATGCCGACGGTGGATACTTTGCTGTATATGACAGCGTTTTTCAGGGATTTCCACTGCCGGGCGGAAACGTATCTGGTGATTGATGATTATCAGCTCGTGAACTGCGCTATCCCGCGTGAGTTAATGAATGTTTTTTCTCTGCACGGAAATCCAAATTTACACATGATCTTCATCACCCAGCACCTTGCGGCCAGACAGCTGTTTTCCATGCACAACACCGATATCCATACCATTGACGCCTCGGCTTTTTTCTTTGACCGGGAAGGGACTGACGCCCTGTTCAGAATGGAAAGCATCCGCCTGGCTGACGAGGAACTGGAAAACGTATTCATGACGACAGATGGCTGGGTATCGGCCATCCGCCTGCAAATCATCAATTTCAAGGAAACTGGGTCTCTGGATTATACGGCCGATATTGAGCAGCTGGTGGAAAACGCGATCTGGAAGAGGCTGAGCACGGAAGAAAAAGAATTTCTCCTTGCGGTTTCGGTGCTGGACAGCTTTGACGCCCGCCAGGCGGCAAGCATGCTGGATCAAGATACCTTGCCCGGTCATCTTGAAGATCTGCTGAAGGAAAATGACTTCATTAAATATTTCCCTGACAGCAACCTCTATACCTTGCACAGCATTTTGCGGGATTACCTGCACAACCGCTTTTATCACCATCAGTCCGGGGATTTTCGGGAAAAAATATGGCGTTTGGCGGGGCAGTCCTATGCCGCTGTTTCTCAGTTTTATCCCGCCGCCCAGTGTTTTCTCCAGGCCAGGGATTTCGACAAAATTCTGGCCATGCCTTTCGACAGGGAATACCTCGCCAATCGAAAAGAAAATGATTTGCGGGGGTATCTGGAGGCCCTTGTCAAGGAATGCCCGGAAGAAACGCTCTGCAAATATCCCGCCGCCCTCTTGAATTTTGCCTATCCGATGCTGTTTGAACAGCAAACGGACATCTTCCGGGAGCTATGCCGGCTGATCAGCCTGGCCATCGACAAAAACCAGGCCGGGCTCAGTGCGGAAAAGATGCGCCGGTTAAAAGGAGAATTCACCCTCCTGACCTCTTACACCGCATACAATGATCTCGGGAAAATGAGCAAAGGCCACAAGGCGGCCCTGGAGATTTTAGGCGGACCGGGCAGGATCATGGGGAAGGATCTGCCGTGGACATTCGGGGGCGCTTCTGTTCTCCTGATGTTCTGGCGGGAATCCGGAAAGCTCGAGGAGACCCTCCGCAGTATGGATGAATGCCTGCCGCTCTATCTCAGGCTGACCCGCGGGCAGGGAGCGGGGGCCAACAGCGTGATCAGGGCCGAGGCCATGCTGATGCGGGGCCGGGACAGTGAGGCGGAAATCCTGTGCCATAAAGCGCTCTACGATGCCGGGAATCATCAGCAGGACAGCATCTGCATCTGCGCTGAATTGGTCCTGGCCCGGATTGCCATTCTGCGTGGAGACGCGGACGGCTACTTTACCGCCGTGAAAAACATCCAAAGCTACGAACGGGAAACCGCCCGTCCGCATGTCTCGCGCATGGTGGATCTGGCCCTGGCGGCCCTGAGTCTGATCCTGGGAAGCACAGACAATGTGGCCAGATGGTTTTGTGATATGAAAAGCATCCGGCAGGCTCTCTATGCGCCCGCCATTCCCTATGCCCAGACCCTCTATTCGCGGCTGTTGCTGCTGGAGAAGCGGTACAGTGAATTTCTGGGAATTTCCGGGGAAATGATGGAGACGGCGAAAAGCATGCACTGCCTGATGCCGCAGATCTATCAAGGCAAATACCTGGCGGCGGTCAAGCTGATGGACGGGAATAAATGGGAGGCTATGGCATACTTGGAACAAGCCCTGGCCCTGGCCCTGCCCGATCAGATTTATCTTCCCTTTGCCCAGCAGATGGATTCGCTCGATGTTCTTTTGAAATCAGCGGGCAGAGCTGTCCTGGATGAAGAGAGCCTGAACGCGATCGTGACCTTGAGCGGCCGTCAGGAAAAAGGAGTAAATCTGATTAAAAAGGCAATCCAGCGGGCCAAATCGCCCTTGACGCCCAGGGAAACAGAAATTGCCCGGCTGGCCCGGGGCCGGCTGAGCGCCAAAGAAATTGCCGATAAGCTGTACATCTCGGAAACGACCGTCAGAACGATCCTCAGGAGCGTCTACAGCAAGCTGGATATTCATTCCAAGACCGAGCTGAATTTCAAGGAATTTTGACCAAAAATGAAAAATACTACAAAATAGACGATGTGAGAAAAAATCACCTGCTGTATTCTTCTAGACAGCAGGTGATTTTTTTGTGGGCTTCGGAGGCAGGGGAACAAGGAGCAAAGAACAGAGGGTGAGAGGTTAAGGAGGAAGCAGATTGGGCAACGGATTTTCAAATGAGTCCATGCTGGAGATCTACATCTATGAAACTACGCAAAATATTGAACAGCTTGAAGAGGCGATTCTGAGCGGGGAAAAGGCAAGCTGTTTTGCCCTGGACACGGTCAACCAGATTTTCCGGATCATGCATACCATCAAGGGATCTTCCGCCATGATGATGTATAACAACATCTCCCTGCTTTCCCATAGCATGGAGGACCTTTTTTATTTTATCCGGGAAGAAAAGCCGGAGAACATGGACTGTGCCCTGCTCTCGGACCTGGTGCTGGAGGGTGTGGATTTCATCAAGCTGGAGCTGGAGAAGGTGAAAAACGCTGATCACCTGGATGGGAATCCCGCCGGCCTGATTGAACATATCGGAAAGTTCTTGTCCGCCATCAAGGGGGAAAAGGGCGGGGCGGACAGCCCCGGGAAAAAGCAGGCGGCTCCCGGCCCGCAGCAGTATTACCTGGCGCCCGGCAAGAGCGGCGGAAAGATCGAGCTGAAATGCTATGAAGCGGTCATTTATTTTGAGGATGGCTGTGAGATGGAAAACATCCGGGCCTTCAGCATCATCCATAATTTAAAAGAGATCGCGGAGGATTTCCGCTGCTTTCCCGAGGATATCATCGAAAATAACGAAAGCGTGCGGGTGATCCGGGAACAGGGCTTCAGGATCACCCTCAGAAGTAACAAAAGCTTCGGCGATCTGCAGGATTTTTTTACAGGGACCGCTTTTATCCGGGACCTGGAGCTGAGGGAGCGCCCGGACGGCTCCGGGCAGTTCGCGCGGCCGCGGGAGATGAAGATCGAGCAGTCCCCCGTGCAAAGACCGAGCCTGCGGGACCACCGTGATCCGGGAGAGCGCGGGGAGCCGGGACAGGCTGAAAGCAGAGGCCTTCAGCAGGGGATGATCAGCGTCGATGTGCTGAAGCTGGATAAGCTGATGGATCTGATGGGGGAAATGGTGATCGCCGAAGCGATGGTCACGCAAAACCCCGAGCTTAAGGAGCTGCAGCTGAACAGTTTTCATAAAGCGGCGCGCCAGCTGCAGAAGATTACCGGTGAGCTGCAGGATATGGTCATGTCCATCCGCATGGTGCCCCTGGCGGCCACCTTCCGGAAGATGCAGCGCATCGTGCGCGACATGGGAAGAAAGCTCCATAAAGAGGTGGAACTGATTCTGATCGGGGAACACACCGAGGTGGACAAAAAGATCATCGAACAGATTTCCGACCCTCTGATGCACTTGGTCCGCAATGCCGTAGACCACGGTATTGAAACACCGGAGGAGAGGATAGCGGCAGGCAAGCGGAAAGCGGGGCAGGTGATCCTGGAGGCGAAGAATGCCGGGAGCGAGGTTCTGGTCATTGTCCGTGACGACGGCAGGGGCCTGGATAAAGAAAAGATCCTGCAAAAAGCCCTGGACGCCGGCCTGCTGGGTAAGCTGGAAAGGGAGATGACGGATAAAGAAATTTACAACCTGATTTTTCTGCCCGGCTTTTCCACCAATGATCAGGTGACGGAGTTTTCCGGGCGGGGCGTGGGTATGGATGTGGTGACCAAAAATCTGGAAGCGGCAGGAGGCTCGGTATCCACAGACAGCACGGAAGGGGCGGGAACGGCGACCACGCTGAAAATACCGCTCACCCTGGCGATCATCGACGGGATGAATATCCGGGTGGGCCGGGCGAAATATACTCTCCCCACCACCTCGATCCAGGAAACCTTCCGGGCCCGGAAAAAGGATCTGGTCAAGGACCCCCACGGCAATGAGATGATCATGGTGCGGGGAGAATGTTATCCCATTCTCCGTCTCCATGAGCTGTTCGCGGCAGAAACAGAGGTTACCGACCTGACGAGAGGGATCATGCTCATGATCGGTCAGGACGGCAGGAGCCTCTGTCTTTTTGCTGATGAGCTGCTGGGCCAGCAGCAGGTGGTGGTCAAGGCTCTGCCGGCCTATATGAAAAACATCGGCAGACTGGAAGGGCTTGCCGGCTGTACACTTCTGGGGGACGGCAGCATCAGCCTGATTCTGAATATCAGCGGATTGGTCAGCCTGTGAAACAGGATAGGACGGATATCGGCAGGGAAAAAGAGCGAAGGAGGGGGTAAACATGGCAGAAACTGAAGTACTGAACCTGACGGAGGAAGAAGAAGATACCCTGAGGGGGAAATACCTGATCTTCTCGATGGGCGAGGAGCTCTATGGGATGGAAATCCGCTATATTACGGAAATCATAGGGATTCAGCCCATAACAGAGGTTCCGGAGATGCCCGCATATGTCAAAGGGATCACCAATTTGCGGGGGAAGATCATTCCCGTTATGGACGCCCGCCTGCGGTTTAGAAAGGCGGTCCGGGAATACGACGACAGAACTTGTATTATCGTGCTGGAGACCAACGAGCTGTCCATTGGCCTGATCGTGGACAGTGTTTCAGAGGTGATCGCCATGGCGGAGGAGGACATCGCGCCTCCTCCGGAGATCAGCAAGGGGGGCCACAACTATATCAAGGGCATCGGCAAGGCCGGCGGAAGCGTCAAGCTGCTTTTGGACTGCCATAAGCTGCTGACGGACGATGAGGCCGGGGCCCTGATCAGCATGGCCTGAAGGCGGGAAATTTTATGATAGGGATCAAAGAACGGGAATTCAGGGAGTTTGCCGATTATATCAAAACCAATTACGGCATTCATTTCAAGGATGAGAAGAAAACGTTAATCGAGGGAAGGCTCGGTCAGGTCCTGGCAAACCTCAATTTGGCCAGCCTGACTGAGTACATGGACTATGTGGCGGCGGATCAAAGCGGGCAGGCCGCGGACCTGATGCTGGATAAGATCACGACCAATCATACCTTTTTCATGAGGGAGCCGGCCCATTTTGAGTATTTTCGGGAGACCGTGCTGCCCTATCTGATCAGAGCGGTGAGGGACCGCGATCTGCGGATCTGGAGCGCGGCCTGTTCCTCAGGAGAAGAGCCCTATACTCTGGCGATGATCCTGGACGAATTTTTCGGTCCCCACAAAACCGGATGGGATACGAAAATCCTGGCTACGGATATCTCTCAGGGCATTCTGGCCGCCGCCCAGGCCGGTGTTTACAGCAGGGAAAAAATGGAGGGCCTGCCGGAAAGCTGGAAAAGGCGGTATTTCAAAGAAGACCGGGCCGGGCAGTACCTTTTGGCTGAGAAAATCAGGAAGGAAGTGATTTTCAGCAGAATCAACCTGATGGACCCGGTGTTCCCCTTCAGAAAGAAAATGCACGTCATCTTCTGCCGCAATGTCATGATCTATTTTGATCAGGAGACAAAGGACCGGCTGGCCGAGCGCTTCTATGAGATTACCGAGCCCGGAGGCTTCCTGTTCATCGGGCATTCGGAGGGCCTGGACCGGGAAAAAACGCGGTACAGATATGTCATGCCCGCTGTTTACAGGAAGGAGTAGGGGCAATGGAGACAGGCACTCAGGACCGGAAAGCAGACAGGATTATCGCCATCGGGGCGTCCACCGGGGGAACCGAAGCCATTTTCAGCATTTTGCGCGCTCTTTCCCCCGCCATTCCGGGGATAGTGGTCGTCCAGCATATCCCGCCCGTTTTTTCCAGGATGTTTGCGGAAAGGCTGGACAGCCAGACCGCTCTGCAGGTCAAGGAAGCTCAAACCGGAGATTACGCTGATGCGGGCCGGGTGCTGATCGCCCCGGGGGACCGCCATATGCGAGTGAAGAGGATCGGCAGCCGCTACCGGGTGGAGTGTTTTGACGGGAACAAGGTCAGCGGCCACTGCCCTTCCGTGGATGTTTTGTTTGAATCCTTAGCCCGGGAAGCGGGCAGAAGGGCGGTAGGAATCCTCCTGACCGGGATGGGCTATGACGGAGCGAGAGGGCTTCTCGCCATGCGGCGCCAGGGCAGCCGGACCATCGGCCAGGATGAGGCCTCCTCCGTCGTGTATGGGATGCCCAAAGCAGCCTTTGAGATCGGGGCCGTGGAAAGACAGGCGGCCTTGGGGCGCATTCCCCAGGTCCTGGCCGAGCTGATCGGGTAGGCGGCCGCGATGGACCTGATCGTAGGCATGGGGGAATACAAGGTATCGAACAGAGCGGACGACATCCTGCGGACCTTTTCCCTGGCAACCTGTGTGGCCGTCACCGTCTACAGCCCGCTGAAAAAAGCGGCCGGGATGATCCATGTGGTCCTTCCTTTCCCCTTTGACCGGAAGGACAGAGCGGAGCGTCCGGGCTATTTCGCGGAAACCGGCGTCCCATTGCTGATCAATACGGTTTGCCGGACATACGGCTGCAAGCAAGAAGAGCTTTTGATCCAAATCTACGGCGGAGCGGACTCCCGGCTGGAGCAGGATATCTATAATGTGGGAAAAAAGAACATTGACGCGGTTAAAGCGGCCCTGATCGGGATGGGGCTGACCATTGTCAAGGCAGACCTGCGGGGAAAGGAAAGCAGGACCGTATCCATGGAAGTGAAAACCGGCAGGGTGGAGATCCACCGCCGGCCGATCTGAAAAGAAGAAGGTGATGGGATTGCCGCAAAACACAGACCAATCAGAGCGCCTGGAATTTATCGCCGCTGCCATGGCCGGCATGGGAGATGGTGTGATCCTGACGGATCGGGCCGGCCGGATTTTGGATATCAATCGCTCGGCAGAGCAGCTGACGGGCTGGACGGAAAAAGAAGCGGCGGGAAAGCCCTGCGGTGAAGTGTTTGTTTTGGTCGATACCGTCACCGGCAAGCGCCTGGAGAGTCCCGTTTTCATTTCCCTGAGGGATGAGGCGCCGGTGGGCCTGCCGAAGCACTCCGCTCTCATGACCAGGGAAGGAAAAACGTTTTTTATTTCAGCGAGCTGTTCCCCGGTCCGCGCTTCGGACGGCAAAGCGCAAGGCGCGGTGCTGGTGTTCCGCGATATTGATCGGCTGAAACAGATCGAGGAAGAGCTGAAAAAGGAAAGAAACAATCTGAACAATGTGCTGGAGGCCCTGCCCGCGGGAATCGCCCTGGTCGGGGAAGACGCTGTGGTCAGGTGGGTGAACAGGCCCCTGCTGGAGCTCTTTCAGATCCGGGAGGAAAACATCCTCGGCCAGCGTTTCGGAAACGGGGCCCATTGTATCTACAGCAGGGAAAAAGGGTGCGGGGAAGGCGAAAAATGCCGCTTTTGTGAAATCCGCCAAAACATTGGGCTGGTCCTCCGGGAAAAGGTGAGCCTCAAGGACGTGATGCTCCAGCGTTCTTTCCACAGAGCGGAGGAGGAGAACTGCCGCTGGCTGAACATCAGCTTCATCCCGCTGGCCGCGGCCGGGGAAAAGCGGATCGTGCTCGCCATTGAGGACATTACGGAACAAAAGAATTATGAAGAAGCGTTGCAGAAGAGCCGTGATGAGGCTGAATCGGCCAACAGGGTGAAGAGTGAGTTTTTGGCCAATATGAGTCATGAAATCAGGACCCCTTTAAACGGATTGGTGGGGATGATGGACTTGCTCTCCCGGACCGATCCTGATGAGGAACAGCAGGAATGTATCCGGATGGCGAAATTCAGTGCCAATACCCTTTTTAAGGTCATCGACGGCATTCTGGATTTTTCCAGGATCGAGGCCGGCAAGATCGCCATTGCCAAGATTTCCTTTGATCTGAAGGCCCTGCTGGAGGAGGTCATAAAAATCCACACCGTCCTTGCCGAACAGAAAGGCCTGGCCCTGGAACACGACATTCCCCCGGACCTCCCTCCCTATCTGACCGGCGATCCTGACCACCTGCGCCAGATCTTAAACAACCTGATTGGAAATGCCCTCAAGTTTACGGACAGAGGACAGATCAAGGTCAGTGTCCGGGAAATCAGGCATCAAGGACAACAGGTGGAGCTGGAGTTCTGTGTAGCCGATTCGGGGGTCGGCATTTCTCCCGGGAAAATGGACCTGCTGTTCAAACGCTTCAGCCAGGTGGACAGCTCCGTCACCCGAAGGTACAGCGGGACAGGGCTGGGGCTGGCCATCTGCAAGCAGCTGGCGGAGCTGATGGGCGGCGCGATCCGCGCGGAAAGTGAAATGGGAAAAGGGAGCGTCTTCCGCTTTACCCTGGTATTCACAGCGGCCCCCGGCCCGGGGCCCGCGGAGAGGGAGCAGGCCTTGTCCCCGGTCATCATCAGCGGCAGTGAGCTCAGCCGGCTGGTGGGGGAGGAACCGGCGGCCGGAGCCGAACAAATCATGATTCTGGACAACCAGGCCGGGGCCGAAAAGTGCAGCCGGGTCAGACTGGGAGAGCATGGAGAAATCATCTTCGGGAAGGCGGCAGATACCGGGGAGAAGAGGTCCGCTGAGCTGGACATCCTGCGCCGGGCCTTGGGGGAGCTGCGGAAGATCATTGCGGAGAACCGGTTTCCCCTGCTGGAAGAAGCGGCCCATCAGGTCAAAAAGAGCGCCCTTCGGCTGGGAGAGGACGAACTGGCCGATCTCTCGTTCAAAACCGAGCTTGCCGCAAGAAAGAAGAAATGGGACAGCGCCGCGCAATACTGCCTGGAGATGACGGCGGAATTGCGCCGGCGCGATAAGGAGGCCTAGAACATGAAAATTTTGATTGCCGAGGATGATCTGATCAGCAGAAGTTTTCTGGGCAAATTTTTGGAGAAGTACGGAGAATGTGATCTGGTGGTGGACGGTCTGGAAACCCTGGATGCTTTTCTGATGGCCCTCAAGGATCAGGAGCCCTACCAGCTGATCTGTCTCGATATCATGATGCCGAAAGTGGATGGGGTAAAAACCTTAAAAGCCATCAGAGATCTGGAAAAACAGTATGGGGTGGCTCCGGAAAACAGGGTCAAGATCATCATGACCACGGCCCTTGCCGAAGCCCAGCTCGTGCGGACGGCTTTTGACTATGGCTGCGAGGCCTATGCGACCAAACCGATCGACACCAAGAGGCTGGTGGAGGTCATGGAAAAGATCGGGCTGGTGAAGGAGAGCGGGGGGGAAGAGCGGAGCTTATCCGAGCCAAAGGGAGAACGATATTTCCAGAAGGTCCGGGCCCGCCCCGGCTATCAGCTGGAAGTGACGATGGAGACCGGGACGGCGATTCATTTTGATTTCCGTTCCAGGCTCAATACCGCGCGCTTCGGGATGCTCAAGGATGAAGAATTATTCCGGAGTGTGCGCACTGACGGGTATGACCTGATTTTTGCCAAGGCCGGCCGGATGCCGGTGAAAATCGCCGCGGCTGATTTTATGGATCTTGTTCTGATTGACCGCAGAAGATGAAGAGCGCTGACGGGCATGAGGAGGCGAAGGGAAACGGAGCGGCAATCGCATCACGGAAAGGAAAGTGAACAATGTCAGAGCAAAGCAAAAGGGCCGAAAAGAAAAGGGAAAGAGGAGACGTGATGAAAAATCTATCCATCAGCAAAAAGTTAATTGTGGGCTTCGGGATCGTCCTTGCACTAATGATTATGTCCATTGTGCTGTCCATCGTCAGCATCAGCAGTGTCGGCACCCAAACCGAGAAATATGGGAGCATGACCGTTCCCAACGTCTCCAGCACCTGGGAGATGAGGCGGGACCTGGTTTCGGCCCAGCGTTACATGCTGCGGGCCTTTGTCGCCACAGACCGCCAGGCGATCCAGAAGGAGCTGGACAAGTCGGCGGCCGATGCCCAGAACATCCTGGTCAATCTGGAAAAATACGCGGCGAATCAACCCGATTCAAGTCAAAATGAGAAGGTAAGCGAATTTAAAACAGTGCTGGCAAACGCCGCCACGGCCCGGGAGGATATTGTCGGCAAGCTCCTGCTCGGCACCGATCAGGCTCTGGCGGACGCCGAGAAAAAATTTAACGAGGTGTATGTACCGTATTTCGACCAGGCGGCGGCAATCATTGTCGAGCTGTCCGACGCGGAGGCGGTGCGGGCCGATCAGCAGAGCGCGGCGGCCAAGAGCGCTCAAACGACGGCCTGGGTGATGCTTCTGGTCATCGCCGCAGGATCTCTGGCCATCACCGTGATCGTGATCAGCGCGATCCGCAAATCGATATTGAATCCGGTCAGGGAGATTGTTGATGTGTATGAGGAAATGGCCAAGGGCAATATGCAGGTCGATATCCAATATGAAAGCCGTGATGAGATGGGGAAAATGGCCCAGAGCATCAAAAAAACCAATGCCCTGCTCTCCGGCTATATCGGCGATATTTCCGACAAGCTGGGGCAGATGTCCCACGGCGATATGCGGATCAGGGTGGATATGGATTACATCGGCGATTTTGCGGCGATCAAGCAGGCGATGCAAAATACAACGTCAGCCTTGAATGATACCTTATCCATCATCAATACCGCGGCCGAACAGGTCAGCACAGGGGCGGCCCAGGTTTCCAGCGGAGCCCAGGCTCTGGCGTCAGGCTCGACGGAACAGGCTTCATCTGTGGAGGAATTGACCGTTTCCATCGGAAAAATCGCTGAACAGGCCACGGAAAATTCGGAAAATGTCAAAACAGCAACCCAATATGTGGAAGAGGCCGTGGCGGGAGTCGGTACGGGCAATGAACATATGGAGCAGCTCACGGAAGCAATGGCGGAAATCGGTTCGGCGTCCGATCAGATCACCAATATCACAAAGGTTATCGAGGATATCGCCTTCCAGACCAATATTCTCGCCCTGAACGCCGCGATTGAAGCGGCCCGGGCCGGCAACGCCGGCAAAGGCTTCGCGGTGGTGGCCGATGAAGTCCGCAATCTGGCGGCCAAATCGGCGGAAGCGGCCAAGCAGACGGCAGAGCTGATCCAGGCCTCTGTGGTCACGGTAAACAAGGGGACGCAGACAACGGCTCAGACCGCGCAAATCCTGCATGAGGTCGGAGAAAAGGCCAAAATGGTCAATGACAGCATCATCAAGATCGAACAGGCGTCGGCTGAGCAGGCCGGGGCGATTGAACAGATCAAGGAGGGACTGGCCCAGGTCTCCTCTGTTGTGCAGACCAACGCGGCCACAGCGGAAGAAAACTCCGCGACCAGTGAGGAAATGTCCGCCCAGGCCGCCACGCTGCAAGAAGAGGTCGGGAAGTTCAAGCTGAGTGACGGATATGAGCAGGACAGGCCGGTTTCCAGTTCCTTGTTCCGGGAGCTGCCCGAGACGAGGTCCGGTTTGCTTCAGGCCGCGGCCTCCTCTGATCTGGGCAAGTATTAAGGCTGGCCGGAGCAAGCCCAAAACTCTGATCGTGATCCTGGATAACCGGCGGCATTTTTGCGGCAGCACAGGCATTGCGGGAAGGCATGCGGTGTTCCCGGATAAGGAAAGCCCTTTTTCCAAGCAAGGAGCCGGACTCTTCCCGCCGGTGCCTTGCCCGCAAAGAAAGGATGGTAAAAATGAATCAAGACCTGTATGTGAATATCCTGAATACCCTGCCTTTCGGCATGGGATACCTGCGGCTGCTTACGGACAGTCAGGGCGGGGCGGAGGACTACCTGTACCTGGAGGTCAACCCGGCCTTTGAACAGCTTACCGGCTTGCGCCGCGAGGACATCCTGGGCAAAAAGGCATCGGAGATTTTCGGGGAGAACAAATTGGGGGCCTTTGACTGGATCGACTACTGCTCAAGGGCCGCCCGCTCGGGTAAGGTGCAGGAGACGACACAGTGGATTAAAGAGCGGAAGCGCTATGATAAGGTCATGGTCATTCCCTTGAGCCGGGAGGATTTTGTCGTTGTGATCCGCGATGCCACCGCGGAAATCATTTCCGCCGTTCAAAAGGAAGGAAATTCCCCCTTGCCGGACGACCTGGAGGCGGTGTTCAATCATACCCACGACGCGATAAGCCTTGTAGAATACCTCAATGGCGGGTTCCGCTATATCAGGAACAATGCCGTACATAAAAGAATGACCGGGTTCAGTGACATCAGCGGTCTGGGGCCTGTCGAGCTTCTGGGAGAGGAAACCGGCGGGACGATTGAGAAATATTACGAACGCTGCATGAAGACCGGCCGCCCGCTCACCTATGAACAGGTCTTTCACTTCGCTCCGGGCAAATGTGAATGGCAGACCGAGGTGACGCCGATCCTGGGGGACGGCACAATCCGTTATTTACTGTGCACCAGCCAGGATGTCACCGATCTGAAAGCGGCCCAGAAGGAAAGAGACATCCTGGCCCGCAGGCTGCAGTCCACCTTCGACCAGCATAACGCCGTCATGCTGGTCATTGATCCTGACTCAGGCCGGATCGTGGACGCCAACCCCGCGGCCTGCACCTTTTACGGGTACACCAAGGAAGAGCTGCTCAGCCTCAATATCGACCAGATCAATATGCTGCCCTCTGAGCAGGTCAGCGCCATGTACAGGCAGGCCAACGGGAAAAAACGGAACTATTTTCTTTTCCCGCACCGCCTGAAAAACGGGGAGATCCGGCCTGTGGACGTCTTTTCCTGTCCGATAGAGGACGGGGAGAAGACCCTGCTTTCTTCGATTATTTTTGATGTGAGCGACCGGGAGGAATACCGGGGCGAGCTGTACCGGGAAAAAGAGCTCCTGCGCACGACCTTGCAGTCCATCGGGGACGGAGTGGTGACCACAGACAGCGCCGGGAGAATCACCAGTCTCAATAGTGTGGCCCAGGAGCTTACAGGCTGGAAGAACAGCGAGGCCAAGGGCAAATACTTTTCCGAGGTGTTCATTTTGCAGAATGAAGAAACGGGAGCGCCGGCGGAAAATCTCGTGCGCAAGGTTTTGGAAACCGGCCGGATCATCGGCCTGGCCAACCACACCGAGCTGATCGACCGCAAAGGGCGGCCGGTCCCCATTGCGGACAGCGCCGCCCCCATCAAAACAGAGGACGGGGAAATCTCGGGTGTCGTCATGGTTTTCCGCGATATCAGCAATGAGCGGGACCAAAACAGACAAATTCGTTTTTTAAGCTACCACGATTACCTGACGGGGCTGTATAATAGAAGATATATGGAAGAAGCGATGATTCTGCTGGATACGGACAGGAACCTGCCCCTCTCTGTGGTGATGGGCGATGTGAACGGCCTGAAGATTACCAACGATGTATTCGGACATGAGGCCGGGGACAATCTGCTCCGGCACATCGCCAGGCTGTTTGAGAAAAACTGCCGCCGGGAGGACATCATTGCCCGCTGGGGCGGTGATGAATTTGTCGTGATCATGCCCCGCACCGGGTTGGACGAAGCGGATCAGATCATCCGCAGGATCAAGCGGGATCATGTCGAGATGGACGAGAGCGGTCTGCGCCTGAGCCTGTCCCTCGGCTGCGCGGTCAGGGACACGATGGACAGGAGTATCCGGGCCGTTTTGCGAGAAGCGGAAGGCAATATGTATCAACAGAAGCTTCTGGACGGGAAAAGCAGCCGCAACGCCATCATCAATACCCTGCTGGCGACGCTTTATGAAAAAAGCATGGAGACGGAGGGTCACGCCAAGCGGATGGAGACCCAGTGCCATTGTATCGGCAGAAGTCTTCAGCTGTCCTCCAAGGAGCTGGATGAATTGTCCTTGCTGGCCGTCCTGCACGATATCGGGAAAGTGGCGGTCAACCCGGCTATTCTGAAAAAGCCGGGCCAGCTGACGGCGGAGGAATGGGCCGAGATGAAGCGCCATCCGGAGATCGGGTACCGGATCGCCCAGGCGACGCCGGAGCTGGCCAATGTGGCTGACTTTATCCTCTCCCATCATGAAAGATGGGATGGAAAGGGATATCCGCGGGGGCTCCGGGAAAAAGAGATCCCGCTGCTCTGCCGCATTCTGGCCGTGACGGACGCTTATGACGCCATGACCAATGACAGAGTATACCGGAAGGCGAAAAGCAGTGAAGAAGCGCTCAGCGAGCTGGAGGGAAACGCCGGAACCCAGTTCGATCCTGAAATTGTCAGGTTGTTTATCCAATCTCTGCAGACCGAGGGAGCGGGGCGCGCCAGCGAAAGTCCGGACTAAACAAAGGGTGGTGCAGATGTGATGAAAACCTTTCTCCTGATCGCGCTCATCATGATAACAGGACTGATCTTCCCGCTTGCGGTCCAAGCGGCGCCGGACAGTCCGGGAACGGAGCTCGGCGCGAGGGATGACGGCGGGGGGCCGGGCGGGAGCGGTGAGGACGGGCCCGGGAAAACGGAGCCGGCGGCCGGACGGGAAAAGCTGCTCAGCGCGGCCGCCCTGGCCGGCGCTGTCCTCCTGGTCCTGACGGCGGTGCTCCTGAGGATGCTCCGGAAAAACAATCAGGCCCTCGCGGCCGCCCAAAAGGAGCTGGAGAACAGCCGCCGCCTGATGCAGACCTTTATCGACGCCGATGACACCATGGTCTACCTTAAGGACGAGCATCTGAACTATATCCTGCTCAATCAGGCTTTCGCCGATTTTTACGGCTGTTCGCCGGAAACCATCCTCGGACGTGACGAGTTTGCGCTGTCTGCCCCGGAATTCGCGGAAGGCCGCAGGAAGCAGGATCTGGCCGCGTTAGAGCGAGGGGCGCTGGTGATCGAGGAGATCGCGGTCAAGGGCAGAACCTACACGGCGCGAAAATTCCCCGTGCGCATGCCCGGCGGAGAGTACGGTGTCGGCGCTTATATCCGGGATATCACGGAAGAACACTTCCGGCAGCGCAGCCGGGAACGCATGCTCAGACAGAACAAGCTGCTTCTGGAGGTGCTGGGCCGCAGCTTCGGCAGCAGGCAGGAGCAGCTTGATTATGCCCTGCATGAGCTTCTGAAATTAGCGGAGAGCCGCTATGGCTGCATCTGCTTTTATGATGAGGAAAAAGAGGAATTTACCCTCCAGGCCTGGGCAAAGAGTATCCCCGGGGAAGGCGGAGTGCCGGGCCGGGGAGAGGGGCCCGCGGAAATCGGAATCTGGGGGGAGGCGGTCAGGCAGCGCCGCCCGCTGATCGTCAATGCGTTCACCCCACCCGGTCTCCGGAAAGAGGGAGACCTCAAAGGGCATCCCGGACTGCAAAAGTTGATGGCGGTTCCCCTTTTCATTGAGGGTAAAATCGTGGCCGTCGCCGGCTTCGGCAACCGGCCGGCCGATTATGGCCAGGCGGACGCCGGGGAAATGACCATGCTGCTGAGCGGGGTATGGAACGCCGTACAGCGCAGAGCATCGGTGGAAACCCTGGCCTACGAGCGCAACAAATACCGCCAGACCCTGCTGTCCATCGGGGACGGGGTCATGGTGATCGACAGGGATAAAAAGATTGAGATGCTCAACGCGGTGGCCTGCAGGCTGACGGGCTGTTCGCCGGAAGCGGCGGTCGGTGTGAATTACAAGGAGGTCTTCTCTCTGTCCCATGAGCAGGAGGGGTTCACCATAGACGACCCCATCGAAAAAGTGTTTTTGACGGGAGAAGTCCAGGAGCTGGGAAACCACGCCATCCTCACGGCCAGGGACGGAACCGAGTACAATCTGGAGGACAGCGCCGCCCCCATTAAGGATGACAAAGGGGCGCTGGCCGGTGTGGTCCTCGTGTTCAGAGATGTCACGGAGAAAAAGGAACAGAGAAAGAAAATTGAATATATCAGCTTCCACGATTCCCTGACCGGCCTGTACAACCGGCGCTTTTTTGAGGAAGAGCTGCACCGGATCGATACCGGGCGCAATCTGCCGATTTCCATCATAATGGGCGATGTCAACAGCCTGAAGCTGACCAACGATATTTTCGGCCACGCTTTCGGCGATATGCTGCTGGAAAGAGTGGCCGAGGTGATGACCAGCATCTGCCGGGCCGATGATATCATAGCCCGCTGGGGCGGCGACGAATTCATCATCCTGCTGCCGCGAACAGACTCCGCACAAGCCGAGTCCATCGCCGGGAGGATAAAAGAAGAGGTGAGCGCCCAGCAAATCCGCGCCATCAGAAGCAGCATTTCCATAGGCCATGCCACCAAGGTGAGGATGTCTCAGGATATCATGCAGGTCCTGGGCAGCGCGGAAACGAAAATGTATTCCGTCAAAACCCTGGAGCGCAGTGATGTGCAGAGCCGGGAGCTGGCCGCCATCATCAATTCCCTCTCCGCAAACAGCGAGCTGGAAAGCCGGCACGCCATGCGGGTGAGCGCGCTGTGCCGGGAGTTCGGCAGGGCGCTGGAGCTGCCGGAATCGGAGATCCAGAAGCTCACGGAAGCGGCGCGGCTTCACGATATCGGGAAAATTGTCCTGGAGCCGGGCTTTCTAAAAAAAGGGGACAATCTCAGTCCGTCAGAATGGAGCGAGATGTACCGGCATCCCGTAATCGGCTACAGGATCCTGAATTCGTTCGACCATACGCTGGAATTGGCGGAGGTGGTGCTGGCTCATCATGAGAACTGGGACGGCTCCGGCTATCCCAAGGGGCTCAAAGGGGAGAAAATACCGCTTCTGGCCCGGATCATCTCAATCGCCGGGGTGTATGACCGCCTGAGGCATGACCCGGCCCAAGCCGGGACGAGAAGCCGGGAGGAGGCGCTCCGGGAGATCAGGCACTACGCGGGGACGCAATTAGACCCGGGGCTCGTGGACGCCTTTGTGGAAATGCTGGAAAACGGCCGGCTTGCGGAACCGGACCACTCAGTCTGATGGGCAATGCAGGAAGGTTGTAAAAGGACCGCACCAATACATAAAATAAGGCCCGACCAGGGAGGTTGAATGAAACGTTAAATTCTGGCAGATGAAAAGGCCGGGGATGCAAAAGAAAGAGCCGGAGGCATTTTATTAGGATTGCAGCGCCTAGAAGAGCTTAAAAGGCTGTAACCGAATGATTGGTTGATTGTCTCCAACCGCGCCCGTCAGATGCTGACGGGCCATGTTCGTTTCCTGGCGCAGAAAAGCCCTGCTGCTTGCTTCCACATTATTGCCATGAAACCTGCAAGGGTTCCCTGTCCACTAATCGTTTAAAAGTATAGGCCAGATATCCAACGAGCAACGCACCTGTGACGCTTTTGTTCTCGGGAAGCTGGAGAAGTTGCAGCAGAGGTTCATATCCCGCTGCAGCGCAATATTCGAATAACCCTGACCAGCAAGTGCCGAGCCCAAGCGCCGGTGCATAGAGCTGGGCATAGGCAAGCGCAAAATGAGTGTTGTCCCGGCCGAGAGCGAAACGCTCTTTCTGTGCCGTGGCGATGATCACACAGGGCGCATCCCTTAAAATCGTATCCTTACCATTTTCACGATATCCGCGTATGGTATTGACGGTGTTTTTCGACCATGGGGATTTCCCCAAAGCACCGTGTCTTAAATCATCCTCTGCCCAATCCGCAACCGCAGCTGCGATTGCTTTTAAGGTCGCAGGGTCATCCACAACAAGATAGGATACTCCTTGTGAATTGCAGGCTGTTGGTGCGAAACGGGCAATATCAAGAAGTTCGCAGATGGTTTCGCGCGGCACACGCTTCTTTTGGAAAGAGCGGACAGACCGCCGTGACCGGAGAAAGCGGACTGCCGTATTGGCGTCCGGCATGGATGCTTTTTCAATCAAGACCTGTTTTTCAAGCGGGGCCAGTCTGTGATCCAATGCTCCGTTTGGGCAAACCGCTACGCAATGCCCGCAGGCAATGCAGAAATCATCGACGACCTCGGGGCCATGCCCGCCCATGCCAAGCGTACCTCGACAGACCTTTACGCAAAGCCCGCATTTTATGCATTGCTCCTGATTTACCTGAATCAAATTCTCTGCGGCCATGGTCACTCTCCAGCCGGTACAATATTTAAGGCTTTAATTTTTCCGTTTTCAACCGTAAAGTGAAAATCCAGCGGAACCGGGCTGCCCTCGAAGCTGCCGGAAAGAGTAGCGGTGACAACCGTTCTCCCGTTTTTCTCCATGCAGCCGGTGATTTCGGTCCTGACGTTAGCGTCCCGGTTTGCCGCCAGAATATGTCCGCTGACGGCTTCTGGTCCATGATCGTCCATTCCCTCGTCAGCCGTAAAGCAGCCCGCAAGCAGAATATCGTCATACACATCGGAGGCATGATAAAAGGCCGCAATCGGCTGCGGCAATGGGATTGCCCTGCCGTTGGAGGAAAGAGCAGTGCGCAGGCGCGTGACTTTATCCCCATCGACTGTAAAGTGAAGATCAAGATAGAGCGGGTCCGGCAGTCCGGTCTTGTCATAATCTCCGTCTGATTTTGCGGTGACGACGAGTTCTCCGGCATCCTGAACGGCGTTTGTGACTTCCAGCCTCAGATGGTCGCCGAAATAGTCGCGGTCGCTCCACGCTTTGATTGCGGCTTTCCCGCGATATTCTTTCCCGGCGTCTATGACAACGGCGTCCTCGGCAAAAGTGGAAAGGAAAGCCACGGGGGCGTCTGTGTTTGTCGCCTGAAAATGTATTTGGACCGGTTTTGGTAATTTAAATTGATTGTTTGCCATGATTTTCATTCTCCTTTATTGTGCGGACAATTCCGCCGTCGATTGTATGCTCCGCCCCCAGAATGGAGGAAGCGCGGTCGGATACCAAGAAAGCGACAAGTTCAGCCACTTTTTCTGGCCGCGCAGTACGCCCTAGGGGGATACCGCCTAAAGAGTCCATCAATGACTGCCGGGCATCGCTATAGTCGTATCCCCGTTCCTGTGCCATCCGCTCGATAAGTCTCTCGGCGGCCTTTGTTTCCGTGAAAACGGTTTCGTATTAGGTCGTTTGCATGTTCCAATCATATCAGCCATAACCTGACAACATCACGTCAAGTTCTATTTTTATATTTGTTCACCATGTCATTTAATTCGTCCCGGAGCGCGTCGCGTATTTTCTGAGGGGATAACACCTCTACATCAGCGCCGAACGAGAGGAGATAGCTGATCAGCCATTTGCTGTCCGGCAAAGAGGCGGTGACGGTTAAGGAGCCATCCTTGTTTTGCGTAATATCCTTTTCATCAAATTCACCGTATACCCGATATGCGCCTTGGGCGGAAGTCTTCAGACACAAATCAATCCAGTTCTGGGCTTTTGGCGTCTGCCCGCTTTCCTGCAATTCGTCCGAATTTTTTTTCGCGAATGTCTGGGGCGTCATTCGCAAATTCGACATCCGCGAAATTTTAAAGGTAAGATTGGTGTTTTTAGTCAAACAGAACGCTTGCAGGTACCAGGCGTTTACTTTGAAAACGAGTTTTACCGGTTCCACTTTCCGGGTGCTTTTTTCACCAGATGAATTAAAATAATGAAATTCAATGATTCGGCGACTTAAGATGGCATCTTTCAAAACAGTAAATTGCCCTATGCTGCTTTCGTCACTGCCCCAGGGACTAAAATCCACCTCAATCCAACTTGTTTTGTTCTTATGAAACAGACTGCTCAGTTTAGCAAGCACTTGATCCGTCTGGGGAGCTTTCGTGACTGACAGGCTTTGCAGGGCATATAGAATTTCGTTTTGTTCTCTTTCTGAAAGGATAGATTTATCGAGCACATAATCATCCAGCAACGAGATTCCGCCGCCCTTGCCTTGGCTTGCATAAATCGGTATCCCTGCCGAAGACAGAGTTTCGATGTCTCGATAAATGGTTCTTTCAGATACTTCAAAACGCTCCGCCAGTTTTTTGGCGGTTGTGGTCTTTTTATCAAGCAAAATATAGATCGTTTCAAACAGCCTGTTAATTTGCATATCATCACCCCGATTTCATTATAAACGTATAACTTGACAATAGTATGTCAAGTTATACATCAATGAACCAAATATGTGGTTTCATTGCTCAAACTTCGGCTGTCGCTGCGCAGAAAACCCAGAAACGACTCCTTCTGACGCTGTATCTGCTCGGCTTCCTGCATCAGGCGCTATGCGGGAACGCAATTAGACTCTGCTTTATTCAACGATTTGCTCATTTTTGCAACTTTTGCGGTATGTTTTCCGGCCAGACAGAGTCTTTTAAAAGAAAAGAGACGTAAAATTGTGTATTTTACCTGCATATATATCGCAAAAGTTGAAATTTTGAGCAGTTTATTGGGATGTATTGACAAAACGGCCATGAAAGCTTAGAAGATTAATATCCATAAGAAGGCGGACATTAAACTACCGGGAATCCTGGATGCTGCCTGAACGATTCTCAACTATAAGTTCGTTTAATGTATGCATTCATTCGGTCCAGTCAGGTGACAAGGTGCATTTTTTTATGGTTGAAATCAAAAGAATGAAAAATAATTGTATCAATTAGTACATTAAATATTGACGATCAGCATATAATAGCTTAAGATAGTGTTCGACAGGGAGGAATCCGATGAGCGAGCACTATAATACGAGCTATTCGAAAGAGGAAATAGCGGCGATTTTACAAAAAATACAGGATTGCGTGCGAGCGGGGAAATATACAATCGCACAAAATGAGAAACGGGCACAAAACCAAGCCCTGATACGGGAGTATAACCTGCGGACGGAAAGACAGAGGCATATCCTTCTGCAGATAGAGCCGGAGGATTTTTGCCATTCTTTGCAAAACACGAACATCGGGTTTGAACATGAAGTGTTGTATGTGTTCTGTCCCCAGGTCATTCTGTTTAACTTCCACGGGGAGGAGAAACAGGTGGACATCTATACGAAGTTCAATATCATTGATCTGGACTCGGGGAGCCTCATAGTCGTTATTTCGTTCCATGAGCGAAACAAGCCGATGGATTATCTTTTCAGGTAAGCGATCGGAACCATTGAAAAGGAGGAATTGCGATGAGTAAGCAGATTGTCTTTTGCCCAGAGTGCAGACAGGACGCAAAGTATTCTGTCAAAGAAAAAACGGAATCTGCTGAACTGAAGGGCGAAGTCTATGAGTTCACAGCGCAAACGGCCTACTGTGAGCAGTGCGGGGAGGAAGTCTATGTTGCGGAGCTGGAGGACGCCAATTTAAAGGCGCTGTATGATGTGTACCGTCAGAAGAACGAAATCATCTCTCTGGAGGATATTCAGGCCATTCCTGAGAAATACAACATCGGGAAAAGACCGTTGTCCCTTTTGCTGGGATGGGGGGAGCAGACCTTCAGCCGTTATTATGACGGTGATATGCCCACAAAGCAGTATTCCGAGATACTAAAGCAGATCTATGCGGATCCTGCTTATTATCTTTCCCTGCTTGAGAAAAGTAAGGAAAACTTAAAAAGCGAAAAGGCCTATGAGAAAAGCAAGGCCTCAACGCAAAGGCTCCTTGATATTCCGGTGGTGGAGCCGCAGGCAAAAATGGATGTGGTTGTAGATTATCTCTTATCCCGGTGTCAGGATATTACACCGTTGTCCCTGCAAAAGGCACTGTATTATGCCCAGGGGTTTTTCTATGCCTTCTACAGGACTTACCTGTTTACAGAGGATTGCGAAGCCTGGGTGCATGGCCCCGCGTATCCGAAAATTTACCGTCGCTACAGCAACTATTGCTTCGATCCGATCGAGGGTGTGGATGAAGTGGAGGCTTCGGCCTTGTCGGGAGAGGATCAATTGCTTTTGGACAGCATCGTCAAACACGTTTGCTGCTACAGCGGGAAGACTCTGGAGGCTTTCACTCATACTGAAACACCCTGGGTTTTGGCCCGGGCGGGGTTACCGGCGGAAGCTTTGTCGAATCGACCCGTAACGAAAGAGTCCATCGGTGAGTTCTTTACTTTGGTAAAGGAAAAGTACCGCATGCTTACGCCCGCAAATATCAAAGACTATACCAGGGATTTGTTTACCCAGATCTAAGCTTCGGGGGGATGCCCTGAAAACAAAAGGACCACCGGTTAGGAATTTCTCATGACCGGCGGTCTTTTTCTTGAAGTGGAAAGTGGAGACGAAAGGAAAGGATCCCTGTACTTTCACGACCTGACGAGATGTAATCAGGTTATGGAAGTAAGGTCTGGCGGATATGTTGCCCCGAATAGAAGTTGCCTTCATCCGGTCATTCGGCCATTCTCAGGCGTTCGACGATGCTTTGCCGGCTGGTTGCCCGGTAGGCGAGATAGGGGATGAGAAGGCCCAGCAGAAGCAGGACGGGCAAAATCAGCACCAACGGACGGAAAACAAAGGCAAAGCTCAGAAACCAGATCTGAGCAGAGAGCGGGCGCACGATGAGCAGAGAACAGCCCAGGCTCAGGATGATGGATCCGGCCGCCGTCAGGGCCGCATAAGAGGCCCCTTCACAGCAGAGCATGGTCACCAGCTGTTTCCGGGTCATGCCGATGCTGTTCAGCACGGCAAATTCGCGGCGGCGGGACAGGATGCCGGTCAAAACCGCGTTCACAAAGTTCAGGACGCCGATCAGCCCGGTGATCAGGGCCAGACTGCCGCCGATCAGAACCACCGTATCCCGCAGGCCCTCCAGGGAGGCCAGGGCGGTAAACTTGGAGTTGTAGCTCATCAGGGGCTCGGAGCTGCCGGTGTATTGCCGCAAAAAGCTCTCCATCGAGCTTTCCTGATCAGCGGCCACATTGAAGGCATAGCTCATGGGATGGACAGTGCCGGTAAATTCCCGGAACACCTCGCCAGGCAGGTAAAAGACAGAGCCTCCCCAGCGCCCGCTTGTATTGACGCCGGAGCGGGCAAGCACATGGGCCAGTACGGTCATTTCCCTGCTCTGGCCGCCGCAGGTCAGGACAATGCGGTCGCCGGTCCGGTGGTTAAAGCTGTGCGGATCCACTTTGCCGTGATCATCGGCCTGAACACCCTCCAGAATATAGCTGCCGCCGGCAAGCTTTTCCGGGTCCAGTTGGCCGTCCACCAGGCGCAGGCGTGAGAACGGAAAAGCATCAAGGCCGTAAATGTCTGTGGAGAAGGAGCCGTCCGGCCGCCGGTTCATGGTCTGCTTTGAGGTTTGGCTGGTGTAGCTTCCCCCGCTGCCATAGAGGCGCCCTCCGGTCTCAAATCCCTCCCGGGTGCTGACGGCGCTGATCAAGCTCTCGCTGAGCGCGCTTTCTCCGCCGTTGTACTGGTGGTTGAACAGATCGGCGTGGCCGATCAGAAAGTCCGAATCGCTGAAGCGGTCCAGGGCTTTGGCCGTGTCCACACTCTGAGACAGGGTAAACACCGTGTTGGTGAGGACAATGCTCAGGCTGAGGCTCAAAATGACCAGCACGGTGCGTCTTTTATTGCGCCCGAGGTTGGCCAGGGCCATACCCCCCGGCCTGCCGCCGTTTTGGGATTTTTTCAGCGGTTTTCCGCTCCTGTACGCGCTGCCGGTATAGCGGGCCGCTTCCACGGGAGAGACCCTTGCCGCCATTTGCCCCGGCTTGTGGGTGCTGATCAGTACGGTAAACAGGGCGAAAAGGGCCGCTCCGGCAAAAATGAGGGGATGGGGCGATACGGAAGGCGTACTGCCCGCATAGGAGGATTGTGCCATTAAATACGGCACCAGGGCCTTTCCGGTAAAGTAGCCCGCCCCCAGACCCGGAGGAATCCCGAGCAGGGAGAGCAGGAAGGCCTGGCGGCGGATAATGGCCCGAAGCTGGCGGCCGGTGGTCCCGATGGTTTTCAAGAGTCCGTAAAAACGGATATCCCGTAAAACGGAGATTTGAAAAATGTTGTAGATGATCAGATAGCCGGTGAGGACAAACAGCAGCAGGGCGCAGGCCAGGGCGGTCAGGCTTCCGGCGTCCGCTGTGAGGCCGGTGGACAGATAGGCCCAGTTGATCCCGGTCTCCAGGTAGTTCGGCGCGCCCTCCTCCGGGGAGAAACCGCTTTCGGTCAGGACGGTCCCCAGCTTTTGCTCGATGTTCAGGCTGTCGGCGAACTTGATGTAGCCGTAGACGGTCCCGGTAAGGGAGGAGTCCTCCTGATAAGTGTTCCGCAGTTCAGCCGGGCGGGCGTCTACATAAGCGCGGGAAGAAAGGATCTGCCCGGTCGGGTATCCCGGGTCGCTTTCCCACCAGCCGGCCAGCACGAAAGCACGGGTGACCGGGCTGCCGTGGACGGTCAGCTCCAGGGTGAGCGGCGCGCCGACGGTCAGGGGGACTCCCAGAAGCTCCAGGGTTTTGGTGTCGGCGATCACCTCATTCGCGGCCTGGGGCTTGTGCCCGCCTGTGGGTTCCGCAAAGAGGTATTTCAGTCCAATGTCGTCATTGTACCAGAATTCCGTGCGCCGCTTGCGCAGAGCCTCGTTGTCAACACTGTCGCTGAGCATCCGGCAGTAGGCGATTTCCTTCACCAGCGGATGCTTGCTTATGGCTGTGTATTCCTGATCGGTGACATACTTGACAACGGCGTGTCCGTCCCCGCCGGACATGATCATGGCAGCGCGCTGGAGGCTTTCCGTCAGGCCGGACCCCATAGTGAAAAGGCTGGTGAATAAGAGCGCGGTCAGGGCAATGGCGAGGACGGCGATCACATTGCGCGTTCCGGCGGCGCGAAAGCTCCCGGCGGCCAGCCTGCGGAGCGCTTTTTTGTTGTTTACTCGGATCATGGGCGCTCACCGCCCGCGATCCGGCCGTCTTCGATCCGGACGATGCGGTCCGCAAGCTGGGCCAGTTCTTCGTTATGGGTAATCATGACAATGGTTTGCCGGAATTTTTCCCCGCTCACCTTTAAAAGGCCCAGCACATCCTGGCTCGTTTTGCTGTCCAGATTGCCGGTCGGCTCGTCGGCGAGGACGATGGCCGGCTTCGCGGCCAGGGCCCTGGCAATGGCCACCCGCTGCTGCTGCCCGCCGGAAAGATTGCAGGGCAGATTGGGCAGCTTGCTTTCCAGACCCAGTGTTTGGATGATCCGCCCGACATAAGCCTCATCCGGCTCATTGCCGTCCAACTGGATGGGCAGGACGATATTTTCATACACGTTCAGCACCGGCACGAGGTTATAGCTTTGAAAGACAAAGCCGATCCGGCGGCGCCGGAAAATCGTCAGCTCTTCGTCCTTCAGGGAAAAAAGTTCTTGGCCGCCGACGAAAACGGTGCCGCCGCTCGGGCGGTCGAGCCCGCCGAGCAGGTGAAGCAAGGTGGATTTTCCGCTGCCGGAGGTTCCGACAACAGCGAGAAACTCCCCGTCTTCCACCGCCAGATTGACGCCGTCAAGCGCCCGTACGGCCGTCTCGCCGCTGCCGTAATATTTTTTCAGGTCCGTTGTTTTTAAAATGGGCATCAAGGCTCCTCCTTCAAAGATTCTGAATCACAAAAAAGCCTGAAGAATAAAAAAGTCCGGATCACTTTTTTGTGATACAGACAGGATAACAAAACAATCTTTCCAGAGCGTTTCGCAAATCTGACAGTTTGGCAAGATTCAGCTTTTCTGTGCCGGCAGGAAAAGGGAAAAGACACAGCCCTGTCCCGGTTTGGAGGCCACCTTGAGATACCCGCCCCCGGAGGCCAGGATTTCTCTGGCCAAAAACAGGCCGATTCCCACGCCCTCTTGCTGGGCGGCCGCGGGGGAGCGGTAAAAACGGGCGAAGATTTTGCTCTGCTCCTCCTCCGCGATACCGGGGCCCTGATCGGTGACATCAATCCGGAAAAACAGCTCATAGGGCCGGGCCGCAACCCTGATCACGCTCTGGCGGGGGGAGTATTTCACCGCATTGTCGAGGACATTGGCCAGGGCTTCGGCCGTCCATTTGGGGTCGTAATAGGCTGTGCCCTCGGCGGCCGGCGCTTCAATGGTGATTTCCCGGGCCTCCGCTTTTGGTCCGATCTGAGGGATGACGGCATCCAGCAGGGACTGCACCGGGTTTTGGCGGGGAGTCATCGTAATCATTCCGGTTTCCAGGCGGGACATTTTGACAAGGGATCCGATCAGAAAGTCCAGCTTCTGCGCTTGGGCGGACAGGGCATTGACACACAGGGCACAGTCCGCCGGCAGCCGGCGTTCGCCCAGAAGCTGCGAATAAAGCAAAATGTTGGTGAGGGGGGTTTTGGTCTGATGGGAGATATCTGAAATCAGCTCTTTGATCTGTTTTTTTTCCGCGCTCAGGCTTTGGGCGGACAGGGCGCAGAGGGCTAAAAAACGGGCCATTTTGGCTTCCACGGCCGAGAGGAGGGACTCATCAAAGCTGCGCTCAGAAAAGCTCCCGTTTATGGCCCTGTCCAGCATGGTGTTCAGGGCATCCATGATGCGCCGGGTTTTTCGGCGGGAGAGGAGAACCGCCGCGCCCGCGCCGGCAATCCCGGCAGCAGCCGCGGTGATGGCGGCAATCCCGCTTGGCCCCAGCCAGTCCGCCATCATTGCGCCACCCATGTGTAGCCGATCCCGTAAACGGTTTTAATGTACCGGGGGGAGGACGGGGTGTCTTCCAGCTTGTCCCGCAGCCGCTTGACCGCCACGGAAAGCGCGTTTTCCTCCACATACCCGCTGCCGTTCGTCCATATGGCATCCACCAGCCGGGCCCTTGTCAGAGTATGGCCCCTGTTTGCCAGGAAAAGGCGGAGCAGCTTTTGCTCGGTTTTGCTCAGCTCGACCGGCACACCGTTTTTGAAAAACTCCATTTGATCGAAGGAAAAGCGGAAGCCGTCGATCTCGATCCTATCCCAGGCGGGGGAAGGTCCGCTGCGCAGGCGGGCCTTAACCCTGGCCCGCAGGATCATCAGGCTGAAGGGCTTGGTGAGATAATCGTCCGCCCCCAGCTCAAGTCCTGTCACCACATCGATTTCCAGGTCATTGGCGGTCAGGATGATGACCGGGACGGCGGAGGACCGGCGCAGGGTTTTCAGAAAATCAAGTCCGTTTCCGTCCGGCAGGTTGAGGTCTAAAATGATCAGGTCGAAGGCGGCGCTTTGGATATGCTGCCCGGCCTCGGCCAAATTTTTGGCCCGGACAAAGGTAAACTCGCTGTCCTTGAGGGCAAGGGCGATCCCCGCGCTCAGGGACAGGTCATCTTCAATGATCAGGATGGTTTTCAGATCAATCGCCTCCCGCCTGAAATTGTCCGGCAGCTTGAACCCATCTTTCTCGGATAGGATTCTGCTCTGTCACCAGTATTGTAGCATAAACCCTCCCGGATGAGAAAGAAGGGGCAAAGCCGGGCCGGGCGGACGAGGGGGAGGGCGGTTAGCCTTTCTGAGGATCACAGCGGCAGGGATTTCCTGAGGCATTGTCGAACTGGACATCAATATGGGAAGCACCAAAAGACGCAGTTTGAATAGGAGAAACGATCAGGCACAGTCTGAATGGGGGAAGCGATAAGATGAAGTCTGAATAGGAGAAACGATCAGGCATAGTCTGAATGGGGGAAACGATAAGACGCAGTGTGAATAGGGGAAGAGATAAGAGCAGTCTATATAAAGAAGTGATAAGACACAGCCTGAATCGGAGAAGCCATAAGACACAGTTTGAATAGGAGAAACGATCAGGTACAGTCTGAATAGGGGAAGAGATAAGAGCAGTCTGAATAAAGAAGTGATAAGACACAGCCTGAATAGGGAGGATTCGACCGTGAATGTCGTCAAGTTCATAAAAGATGATCATTTGAAGAGCTTATTTCCGTTACATACGAATCTTTTCTTTACTGAATATGGGGAGAAAGAACTGAGAGATTTTATTTATCACAAGGTTTTTGACCCGAAAAATCCCGGTATTTCCTTTCTGCCGGCTCCTTCCGTTTATGCCCTGAAGGATCAGTTCCACCTCAGAAAATCCCTCCAGCTCGACCCTCTGGGAACATTTTATCTTTATGATTTTGCCCTGAGAAACTCAGCTTGCTTTCAACAGGCTTCTGACCAGAAAGCCCTGCGCTTTAATTTCGGTTATGGGTTCAGAGGCTCGTCATGTATCAGCTCGTATAAGGAATATCATGCGTTCAGAGAGCGGAAATATGAATTGAAGAAGCAGTTTAAATACTTCGCGAAGTTGGATATCGCAAATTGCTTTAACAGCTTCTATCACCATGATCTTGTGAGCTGTATTGCCACCCTTGTTTCTCAGCCGGAGTCCGCCCAAATCGGCCAGTTTCTGCGGGAAAGCAGTGGGGGAAGGTCAATTAACTGTTTCCCGCAAGGGATATACCCGGCGAAATTGATCGGAAATTTTTTCTTGAAATTTATCGAGGAATCACGAGAATTAAAGAGCTCTGCCCTGATCAGGTTTCTTGACGATATTTTTATCTTTTCCAATAGTCAAAGGACAATAGAGCAGGATGTGATCAGAATACAGATGTTCATTGGTGAGTATGCCCTCGCTCTGAATGCCGATAAAACGAAGTTCGGTTCCCGTGCCTCTGATTTCGAGGAAAGGAAGCTTGACGCGATTAAAAAATCGCTGCTGAAAAAACGGGAGAATGCCAGCGATTATGACGATGAGGAAGGGGCGCCTGTGGCCCTTGACCCCGAAGAGGTCGAATATCTTGTCTGGCTGATCGACCAGAGAAATGTGACGGAGGAGGATGTGGAGCTTGCGCTTTCCCTGCTGAAAGAGGATGAGGAGGAAGCGGGCCGGCTGACAGAGCTGGTTTTAACCAAATATCCCGGGCTGATCAGGAATTTATATAAATTGATTGATGAAATTGAGGATGAAGGAAAAATCTGGGAATCCATAACGAAAAGGCTGCAGGCGGCGTTCATTCAGGAATATGAGTTGTTCTGGATTGCCCGAATCGTCATCGACTTATACGCATTCAATGAAGACTGTGCCGAAGTATTATTAAGGATATTTAACCATCCGTCGTCGACGACTATTGTAAAATCCGCTGTGCTTGAAGTGCCCAATAATGATTATGGACTATTTGAATTGAAAGATGCCTTTCTGAAAAATTCCCCCGGCGGGATTCAGGCGGCTTGTGCCATCGTGGGGTTAAATACGGTGGAAAAGGCCAAGCGCAATCAGATTTACAAATATGCCGGGAAAGCCAGTCCGGTCATGAATCTGTTGTGTCAGATTGCGGCAAAGCACGGATGACGGACAAAAAAAGAAATCTTCCAGCGACAGCAAAGGCTTAAAGGAAAAGGAAAAGCCATAATCAAAGGATTTTGATCAGAAGGGGGTTGAGGGACATTGAGAGATGAAGATTTAGTGAAAAAGGTTGAACGTCTGGAATTTTATATTCAGCTGCTGCGGGATTTTGCGGTAGAGCCAGAAGCGTTTGTCCTGTGGGACTATGTGATGACCGAAGAGCTTGACGGGGAACAGACAAACCGGCTGATGAATATTCTGGGAAAGCATAAGGGCCTGATTTGGGCGATAGATGAACAGACCGAGCCTTATTCTGATCAGACGGAAGAGGAGCTCAATGTGCTGGAAGCGCAGCTGAAGCCCTTATTCCAATCATTTAAAAATCCTCATCCGACGGATCGCGATGCTGTGCTGAGGGTGGTTCGAAGAGCGGCGAAACTGCCGGAAATGATTCTGTATAAGCGGATGTAGCCGAGGGTTTTTTTCTGTACAGCTTCCATAGAACGCGGGAATTCATGGGCGGTTATTGCGCCCATTTTTTATTTGACTTTCGGGGATGAGGATAAAGATTTCAGAGAAAAGGCCATGAAGTTTTATATCATTAATATCAGGCGGTAACGACAAATTTTAAGAGAATAAGGTAGAACTTGTAAATTGCGCATGTGCCTGGTGCAGTAGTATAATCGAGTAAAGAAAGTAAAGATGTAAAGAATAAAGAGAAAGGTGGTTCTGTGATGGAAATATCAAGAATTAGCTCAAAAGGACAGGTTACGATTCCAAAGCCGATACGAGACCTGTTGAAATTAAGTGAGGGTGATCGGGTCGCATTTTTGGAGGATAACGGCAAGGTTGTCATTACCAAGGCCAGTTTAATTGCCTTCCGCGAATTGCAGGATGCCCTGAGTATAGAGGCACAAGAGAAAGGGATTACCGAGCAAGACCTTCTTCATGAACTGGAAGTGGTTCGGGAGGAAATGTGGAATGAGCGAAAAAAATAATGCCTTACGCGTATTTGTTGACTCAAATATCCTCATATCTGCGGTGTTATCAGAATCATCAACAGCAAGTAAGCTTCTGACTTTGCTTATCGGGCAACATCACTTGATTATTTGCAGTTACTCAATAACGGAGATCTCCAAAGTCATTGAGCGGAAATTTCCAAAGATTATTCCCAAATGGGATAAATTTCTTACAACTCTTGAGTTTAGGATAGCCTATACTCCTTCAGACTTATCCGCAATAAAAGTTCCCCATATAAGAGACCCAAAAGATTTACCAATTTTGGTTTCTGCTATGGTGGCCCAGCCGGACATCCTTGTTACCGGAGATTTTGATTTCCACACGCCAGAAATTCAGGAGCATTTTGCCGTAATGACTCCGGCTGATTTCTTAAGAGCTTTCTCTGATGACTTAAGTCATTGAGCAAACGCAAAGCGCGCTGTTGTCCGCGGGATGAAACTATGCTATGATAAAAACAATTGCAAACGGTTTTTACGGTCAAATCTGATCTGATGAAAGTCTGATCAGTGGAGGGTTGAATACCTAAGTCTTCGGGATAGGGTTGTCAATCTGTGAGAACTTGGCTTACTGGGGTGGGTAGTCTGTACATCAGGCTGCCTATCCCTTTTTTATTTTGCCGAAAGCCCAAAAGGGATGATCCGCGGCAGATTTTGATTTGCGGATGATCCCGGTAAATTTTGATGGCAAAAGGAGGAGGCGGGCACGGAAAAGACAAAGCTCACGTTCCTGGTAAAAAGGAAACTCCTGCTGACAGTTATCCTGAGCTCCTGAATGGAATCGCGGTCAGAGGAGAAGAATTGAATGAGATAAGGTTCGAATACAGGAAGAGGTTCAAATACAGGGAAAGGTTTAGAATACAGGCTGTAGAAGCGGAGGACAGGGACAATGGCAAAGCAGAAAAGAAAAACGATCAGTTTATTGCGGGAGTTTTCAATTCCCCTGATTTCGGGCGTGTTGATCGCCTTAATCTGGGCCAATGCGGCGCCGGCAAGCTATCATCACTTTGTGGACAATAAGATTTGGGGTGATTTTACCCTCCATTTTTTCGTCAATGACCTTTTTATGGTGTTCTTTTTCGCGATAGCGGCGGTGGAAATAACCCAAAGCTTATTGCCGGGCGGGGACTTAAACCCGCTGAAACGGGCAATCAATCCGATGATGGCCACATTGGGCGGAATCGCCGGCCCGGCCCTTTTATACCTGGCCTTGAATACCTTCATGGGCAGTCAGGAACTCGTCCGGGGCTGGGGTATTCCTACCGCCACAGACATCGCGCTGGCCTGGCTGGTGGCCAGACTGGTTTTCGGAGCGGCTCACCCCGCTGTTTCTTTCTTATTGTTATTAGCGATCGCCGACGATGGGATCGGTCTGATCATCATCGCCCTTTTTTATCCCGACCCGGCCAATCCGGTCGTTCCGGTATGGCTGCTCTGCACACTGGCAGGGATGCTGATCGCTTTGGCCCTGAAAAAGGGGAAGGTGAAAAGCTACTGGCCATATATCCTTCTCGGCGGGGCCTTAAGCTGGACCGGCCTTTACCGGGCGGGGATTCACCCCTCCCTGGCCCTGGTGTTCATCGTACCGTTCTTGCCTCATTCCCCGGGGGAAAAGGCGCATTTGTTTGAGGATGATCCGGAGGATTATTCCACCTTAAGGCGCTTTGAACAGGAATGGAAGTTTTTTGTGGATATGGGGCTTTTTCTGTTCGGTCTGACCAATGCCGGGGTGGAGTTTTCAGCGGTCAGTACAGTGACCTGGCTGGTGTTCCTGGCCCTGCTTTTCGGCAAAACAGCGGGCATCTTTCTCCTGGGCTCCCTGGCTTCTTTCCTGGGCTTCCCCTTGCCTGAGGGAATGAGGCACAGGGAGCTTTTGGTCGCCGGCCTGATCGCTTCGATCGGGCTGACGGTGGCTTTATTTATCGCCGGCGTGGCTTTTTCGGACCCCGGCCTGCAGGGAGCGGCCAAAATGGGGGCATTATGGAGTGTTTCCGCCGTGATCATCGCTGTAAGCGCAGGCAGGCTGCTGGGCATTGAAAGAAAGACTGCCACGCAGGAGCCCGTCTTGCCGGTGGAATCGCAAGGAAGAAGAACAGGGGAAGGCTGACGGGTGCAGACTGAAAAAAATCAGCTGTTTTTTTCGTGTTTCCAGAGCTCAATTCCATGTATAAGGTCATGCCCGGTGGGCTTCTGATAAAGGCGCAGGTCGAACAGCGGCGCGACAGACAGAATGTGGTCGAAAATATCCGCCTGGATGGATTCGTACGTATTCCAATCCGTCGTACTGGTAAACGCATAGATTTCCACAGGCAGTCCTGATTCGCAGGGCGCCAGCTGCCGGACAAGGATGGTCATCCCCTGATGAATCTGCGGGTGATGCTTCAGATAAGCCCTCAAATACGCGCGGAAGGTTCCGACATTGGTCAGCCGCCTGCCATTGACCAGACTGGAAAGATTGATGCGGTTATGTTCATTATAGGCGCGAATTTCCGCGGTTTTTTCGTGCAGGTAGCGGTGGATGTACTGAATCTTTCTATACTGGTCCAGCATTTCCTTCGTGCAAAAGCGTATACTGGTCGTGTCGATCAGAAAAGAACGCTTGATCCTTCTTCCCCCGGCTTCCGTCATGCTGCGCCAGTTCTTGAACGATTCCGAAATCATGGAGTAGGTCGGAATGGTCGTCACGGTTTTGTCCCAGTTTTCTACCTTCACCGTGTATAGAGTGATTTCCTTGACTTCACCGTCCGCGTTGTGGGCCGGCATTTCGATCCAGTCGCCGATGCGAAGCATCTTGTTTTCCGTAAGCTGGATGCTTGCCACAAAGCCGAGGATCGTGTTTTGGAACACGAGCAGAAGCACGGCGCTGGCCGCGCCCACTCCGCCCAGAAGCAGGGCGGGAGAGCGATTCAGAATCACGCCGACCATCACGATGATCCCGAGGACATAAACCGCGATTTTAATGACCTGCAGAAAGCCTTTGATCGGTCTGGTTCTGGATGCTTCCGTCTTTCTGTAGAGGGTATCCGCCACACCAAGACATTTGTCCGCTGTTCGCAGGATGCCGAAGATAATCATGCAGACAGCCAGCCGCGCCAGCCAATTCTGGCCGTCTTTCAGCAGGGGAGACAGCAGATAAATGATGAGGGCAGGAACAAAAATCAGCAGCTGGTCGAATACCCGGTGCTCCTGAAAGACGTCGTCCAGCCGGGTGCTGCTTCGGGAAATAATGTTGAAGATGAGCTTCAGAAAGACACCTTTGAATAGGCGGTAAGCAGCGCCGCTCAACAGGGCGATCACCAGGACGCATACCGCTGTGGCGAGATAATCGGATGCGGTTTGGCTCAGCCCGGTGTTATCCATCAGGCGGTATACCCAATCACTCATGCGGATACCTCCCCGCTGTCTGATGATCCAAAGACTCCCGCAAGGCGTCAAACCGGCTTTGGACGCGCATGATCAGGCCGTGGTCCGCCTCCCGGTCCAGACCTTTGTAGAGGCCCCTGTGATAATCCCCTGAGTAAGAGAGCACATCGGCTACCGAATGATGAGCGGCATACAGGGATTTGACCTTTTTCGCCTCGGCGTCAACCGGCTTTTCCGCGAGTACACAGTTCAGAATGGCGCAGGCGGCGCCGAATTCAAGCCCGTCCGTTGTGATCCCGTAGGACTGCGACAGGCGAATAGTGCCGATAATCCGTTCTTCCCGCTGCAGCTTTCGCAGAACGTCCCGGCCAACGCGTGAGCATCTATCTTTGAAGGATTTCCGGCATCGCTTGATAAAACTGCCGATAAAATCCTGAATATACCGGTCGAATTGTGGGGCTTCTTTTAGTAAGGCCGGCATGATTTCTTGTTTCATCATGCGCCGCGCCAGCGACTCCACGCGCGGATCACCCATTCCTTGACCGATTGTCTGATAGCCGAGCAGCATAGAGTACCAGGCGATGACCGCGTGCGTACCGTTGGAGAGCTTGTTTTTGATTTCCTGCAGGCTCCGGATATCCTCGACCACGATCACTTGCCGCAGAGAATCCACGACCGGGCTGCCGGAAGCCGCATATAGAGGCATATCCGGCTCGGCGATAAACATTGTATTGGTCACCTCGTTCACTGCGTCAGACAAATGACGGAGTACGGAGAGGCTCTTGGACACGTTGACCGGCTCCGTTTCCGTCCAAGCCGGTGTTTGGAGCTTTTTTCTCTTGTGTTCGGAGCTCTTGGCCATCTGCAGGAAAAACCGGGTGATCTCATTCATGTGATCAAAAATATCCTGCATGTTATGGTGCAGGAGATACAAGTCGTTTTGAAATTTGGACAGCAGGAAATCTTCCGAAACCGGCATCACCATACGGTTGACCACCGTTTCGACAAAACGGGTTCGGGCTAATATCTGTTCCGTTTCTGCCGTGTCCGTGATGGAGGTTAGGGCGCTTTTCACATGCTGCCGAACAAACCTTGCCGCCCCCGTCTTATTCATGGCGATCAGGATTGTCAGATCCTTTCCGAGGCTTGCATAACGGGCCCGCAGCCCGGAGGCTATGGTTCCGGCCTGCTGTCGGATCGCGTTTTCAGGGAGGGCCAGGCCGATGATGTCCGATTGCGTGTACATTGAACACATAGCCGCTTCATCGTCCATGTGGATCAGGCACACCGGGGATATCGTCTGAAAATAGGCCTGACTCTCATAGCGAATCCGATATTTTCCCAACGCGTTGACCAAATGGATCATCAGCTGGTTGCGTGTCGCGCCAATGATGCGGCGGGGCCTGGTATATCCGTCCCAGTGTGAGAAAATCGGCGCCAAATACCCGCCGCCGATAGCGCCGAAGCCATGGATGCCGGCCGTGATGTTCTCGTCATTGAGCGGAAATTGTTCATTCAGCTTCGGCATGGGAAGCTTTGGGGTGAATGGCGCGAAATCGTCCAGAAACTCGGTCATCGCGTCATACGCCCGAAAGGCCAGGGCCTTGACGCCGGGCTCGGGCTCCTTTATGTCCTGAATAAAAATAGGAATACCGCCCGCCGCGGCGGCAGCTGCCAGACCGTTTGGTGAATCCTCGAAAATCAGGCATTCCGACGGCGGACACATCAGCTCGGACGCCGCTTTCAGGAAGATTTCCGGATCAGGCTTGCCCTTTGCCACATCATCCCCGCAGACGAGGATATTGAAATAGCGGTAGACCTTGGCCTGAATCAAATAGTCTTCGGCAACGGCGCGCCGGCTGGAGGTGGCCAGTGCGAGGAAAACATCATTTTTTTTCAGCCGCTCCAGCAAATTGTACAGCCCGTCCTTGACCGGTACACCCTGCCTGTGGATGTATTCCCGCTCCATTTCATCCGCACGGGCGCGTATTTCCCGGTAAGGGTAGTTCTGCCCGTAACGCTCCCGCGCCATTTGCTCCGCCGTGATGGCGCTCACACCCAGACAATCGATCAGCAGTCCGTCGTCCATCTCCTCGCCGTATAGTTCCCGCGCCGCCTTTTTCAGCATGTCCATGCGCAAACGCTCCGTATCGAACATCGTTCCATCCATATCAAAAATCGCCGCGGTAAATGGCTTGTCAAAAAAACGCATCTCTCTCTCCTCTCACCTTGGATAAGGTTACTTATGATCTTATGATATAAAAAAAGAAGCCCTTTGATGACCATGGGGCTTCCTTGCCACTGAACAGAAAAGAAAAGCGTCATGAATTTTCGCGCTATTGGATAACCAAACGTAAAAAGAGTGGAATTCAGTCTGACTTAAGGTGTGTAAGCAATCCGATTTTTGGCCCCTATGGGATCAGCAGGTCAAACAGGATTCCCAAACTTAAAACACAGTGATCAAATAGCAGTTGCCCCAGATAACTAACAACTTTATTGTAATTAAAAAGTTGTTAGATGTCAACGACAAAGTATAAAGGGAAGAAGATTCGCGGAAAAGCGGAAACTAAACATAACGGATGAGCGTCAACAGACAGCGATACATCTAATGATTTCAGCAATTTTTTCGATATATATCATAAATGAAAGTTTTGAAAAAACATTGTTTTCTTTTCGAATCTGTTCAGTCGTTCAATGCGGATAAATTTCTCGGTCAAGACAGATTGATTTCTAATCTGTGCTTGCCGTGATGGACTGCTGCAAGCTTGGTTAAGGAGGCTAATCACATGAACATCAACACGGATACCTACTTCATGGGGGCATATAATCAGCGGATGGCAAAGCAAAACAGCATGCGGTCTGCCCCCATGACGAAGATGCAGGAAGTTACGGCAGAACTGGAGAAAATCGGTTTTCAGGAAATACCTGCAGTGGTATCTTTGTCTGATAAAGCCAAGATGTTATTTGCTGATTCAGCGGTGGACAAGTTGCAAAATGATCGGGAAGAATTATATCAGAAGGCCATGGCAACCCGTTTGAAGAATGAAGGTACTGATGAATTTGCTGTAAACGGCAATGACCAATGGCTCGTGTTCAGTAATTTTTTGCACAATGTTGGATTTTATGACGAGATGTCAAATGAACACCTGAAAAAAACAGAACAAATATTAATGAAAATTACTGACGGAATGGATGATGTATTTAGCTGGGAGCATCACGTCGGATTTGATTTATCTGACCAATTTCATGGGGAACAACTCGATTCTCATGAAGCTCGGGTAGAATTGGAAAGTTCTACGGCGGCACTTCGATACTTTTCTGAAAATTTATTGGATGGAGAGATCAAAACAGGTTTCGATGAATTGATAAAAAAATGTGATATCCATAACTCTGCGATACTAAATGATGGATATTCCTCAATCGAGGAGAAGTTCCGTTCAGGGCGCAGTCAATTGTCCGCCGATACCAAGGGAAAATTAGAAGCAGAAAGACTCCGGCAGCCAGAAAGCCTTAGGAGTGAACAGGCTGCCAAGGATTTAGAAATAGGAGATATTCTTGGTTCTATGACCTCTATTACCGAGGAAATCAATGCGTATACGGCTGAAATAGCCGACTTGTTTTCAAGCTTAAATCAGGAGAATCAAGTTGACATTTTTAATCAAGTGAAAAAAAGATTTTTCGCATTTGTGATAAAAGATAGCGATAATGAAGCGCTCAAGGAATTTGTGATGAGACATTCTGATCATGTATTTAATAATATAAACAATTATTGGAGTGATCTTATGAAAAGAGTTGAGGAAGAAAAACAAAACTGAACCGTTGCCGGCGATAAGCCGGTAGAGTGTCACATGGCCCGAAGGGCTTCTTCGAGAAAAGCATCCTGCGGGCAGAAGAGGCCAGAGGGCCCGCCTTGCCGCTGGAACCGCAAGGAAGAAGAACAGGAGGGAAGAGGAACAGGGCGGGAAGGCTGAGGCCGGAAAAATAAGCACCATCAGCGCTGCCCGTCCGGGATCGATGCTTCACCCCTCAGACCGCGGAATCCTCTTTGACGGTTAAGCCTTGCTTCTTTTTGGGGAACAGTCTTGCTGCGGCGTCCGGCAGGGCCAGCACCGCCGGCAGGAAGACAGGCAGCAGGATGAAGCAAAGCACGATTAAGCCGGCAATGACCGCTGCCGCCAGTTGCACTAAAAGAGTTAAGCCGGAGGGCAGAAGGGTGGCGAAGGTGCCGCCCAGGATGAGGGCTGCCGATGTCACTACTCCGCCTGTATGTCTGGAGGCCAGAACAATCGCTTCCTTGGCCGACAGTTGGGGGTATTCCTTAAAGCGCATCATCAGGAAGATGCTGTAATCGACCCCCAGGGCTACGATCACAATAAAGGAGAAGAAGGGAACATAGGAAGAGATGCCCTCCAGGCCCAGCAAATTGAGGAAAATATAGTTTTGGGCAAACATAGCCGCATAGTAGGCCCCCAGCAGGGAGGCCGTGATGAAAACAGACGGCCACAAGGATCTGATCACCAGAAGCAGCACCAGGAATACCCCTGTCAGCACGATTACGATCATCCTGTTTAAGTCCCGATTCAGAACATCGTTCATATCGGCAGTCATAGCGCTCGGGCCCGCCACGCCGAATTGGGCGCCGGCAAGGACTGTGCCGTCAAGTCCGCTCGTCAGGGTCTCGTTGATCTGCCGGACCGTATCTAAGGCCTGCTCGGAGTAGGGATCAGCATCCAGCACAATGATCATTTTGGTCATGGTCCGGTCGGCGGACAGGAACATTTCCAGGGATTGCTGAAAGCCTTCGTCAGTCAGGGCTTCTGCGGGCAGATGGAAGGTTTGGCTGGTATTCAGCTGGGAGAGAAAGCCGTTTGTCAGGCCCAGACCGGCGGAAAGTTGTTCCAGGCCGCTGTTGACAGACTTTAAGCGGGTACCGAAGGAGCTGAACCCGTCAAGTCCGGCCGCAAGCTGCTGCTGTCCTGATTCCAGTTGGCTGAGCCCGGCGGTGACACTGTCCATATTCTCAGCGATTGTGCCGAGGCCTGAGGCTGCTGTATCCAGGGCGCTTTGCAGCTCTTGCAGCCCGGAAGAGATTTGCTCCAAACCGCTTCTCATTGCCGCCAGGCTTTGATTGGCGGCGGCAAAGCCGGAAGAGAGGGCGGCATAGTTTTCATTCAGGGCTTCGATTCCCTGGGGGGTGATTCCGCTTAAGGATTGGGTTAAGCTGTCCACGCTCTGCTGTAATTGCAGGTAATTGGGATCGCTCTGGGCCCCGGCGTAGCTGCCGCCGAGGGCTGTGATGACTGCCTGCAGCTGGGTCAGGGCGCTTTTGGCCCCGAGCAGGGCCTGGGCCGCCTGTTGGTATGAGGCGCCCATCTGGGCATAACCGGCCTGGATGGTTTCATAATTGGCGGCCAAAGCGGCCACCCCTCCGCTCATCGCGGCCAGATTGGTTTCCAGGACCGCCATCCCGTTGCTGAGGGTCGGGGAATCAGGCGAGCCGCCGGCAAGCCCGGCCTGAACCTGCTTCAGGCCATCGGTCAGAGCTGTCATGCCATCTTGCAGCCGGACTGTGCCGTCCGCGATCTGGCCGGCCTGGGAAAAATCAGCGGAACCCAGCTTGTCCTGAGCCAGCTTCAGTCCGTCCGCGATTTGCTCCGTACCGTCCTGCGTCCGGCTCAGGCCGCTGTTGACAGAGCCGACTTGGCTGCCGATATAAAAATCGGGAATTGGGCTTCCTTGAGGCTGGGTGACGGAGGAGACCTGATCGACCCCCTCGATTTGCTTGAGTCTTTCGGTCAGGGTGTCGATAACGGCAAGGGCCTCATTCTGATCAAGGGCCGCATGATTGTCGATAATAACACTGACCGGCATAGCCCGGCCCCGCCCGAAATGGTCGGCCACGATGGCGAAGCCTTTGGTCGAGGGATAGGCAGGACCAAGCTCGGCAATATTGTCAAAATTGAGTTTTTGTTCGTGAAAATAGACGGTTGGCGCAACCAGCAAAGCGATAAGTAAAACAGCAATCACCGGCCGCCTGGTTGAAGCGGAGGAGATTTTACCCCACAGGGTGCTTTCCCGGTGGCCGCCTGTTTTTTGGGAAGGCCAGAAGAGCCTATGACCCAGGACCTTCATGGACAAGGGAGTCAGGGTCATGATTTCCAGCAAAAGAACGGCGACGCCGATCACGACCACAATGCCGGATTGATAAATGGGGGATTCGGAAAAAATGAGACTGCAAAAGGCGATAAAGACGGTGAGGATACTGTAGGCGATGGTTTTGCCTGCGGATTTGTAGGTATTGAGGATGGCCTCATCAGTCGGACAGCCATGAGCCAGTTCTTCCCGGAAACGGTTGAAGAGCAGGATATTGTAGTCCGTCCCGATCCCGAAAAGGATCAGGACCAGGAGAACCTGGGTGAGGCTGGTGACCGGAAAACCGGTGTTGGCAATCAACTGGGCGGCAATCCCCATCGAGCACAGATAGGAAAAGGCCACAGCCGCCAGGGAGACCAGGGGTGTCACCACCGATCTGAACAGGATGATCAGGATGATGAAAATAAAGAGCACGGTCAGGACAGCGCTCTTCTCGACGCCGGCCAACGCCGCCTCAAGATAATCATTTTGGATAAAATCCTCCCCGGTCAGATAATGCTCCGCCCGGACATTGCCGAGCTTGCCGGCAATGGCGTTTTCAATATCATCTATTTCTCCCGCTTTCTGGTCAAGCTTGAAGCTGACCATGACAGTTGTCCCGTCTCCTGAAATCAGGGAGTCCGCAGCCTCAGGCGTACTGAAGGGATCGATGATCTTCGAGATCCCCAGTTCGGAGCCGCTGTCCCGGATGGCCTGCACTCCGGCCCGGATGCGCTCCATTTCTTCGGCGGAAATGCTGTTTTCGTCATAAAAAACGAGCAGGCTGTCGGTGCCCTGGGACATCTCCATTTTACTGAAGAGGGCCTGGGCGGCCGCTGTGGGACTGTTCGCGCTGAGAGCCTGCTGGCCCTGCTGTCTCAAGATGGCATTGATATCAGGCTGAAATGCCGTTAGGGCGATGGTGGCCGCCAGCCACAGGGTAAAAATGATCCAGCGCGCTTTGATGATTTTTGTCATCCCGATTGCTCCTCTCCTCTAAGCGTTTGCGATTTTATCATACATAATGTTGAATAACCTTCATTGTTGAATTATAATATTCATAATGTCCAGTTTCAACCGGCAGATTTGTTGAGATTGTGCATTTTGCTACAGAGTTGGGAGTTTTGTCGGTTATCCTCAAAAATGGAAAAAGGAGCAGTCATGAAAACAGAAAAAACAGACCGCCGGGTTAAATATACGAGAATGCTGTTGAAAAACAGTCTCATGGAGTTGATGCGGGAGCGGCCGATCTCCAAGATATCGGTCAAGCTGTTGTGCGAAACGGCGGATATTAACCGGAGCACCTTTTATGCCCATTATACGGACCAGTATGATTTGCTGAAGCAGCTGGAGCAGGAAGTGATTGCCGAAGTGAAAAAGCACATCGCCAAAGACGCCTTCGCCAAGCCGACGGCGCAGACCATGCAGTTGATGAACCAGATCCTGGACTATATCGCCCAAAATGCCGACTTGTTCAAGATTCTGCTCAGCGAGTACGGTGATTCTACGTTTCACAAAGAAATCATGCTGCTCGCCCAGCAAAAAATCATCACGGATATTCACAACAATCTCGTCCTTGATTCCAGAACCTCAGAATACCTGCAGTATTTTGCCGTCACAGGCGCTTTGAGTATTATCCAGAAATGGCTGCAGGACGGGATGAGGGAACCGACCCCAAAAATGTCCGAGCTGATTGCCAGACTGCTTTACAAAGGAGTTTTGGATTTTTCGCCTCAGACTGGGGCGGATTCAGGGCAGGATGCCTGTTCTGGCCGGCGGCCGTGCTGACGGGAGGAGCAAGGGAGAGGACTGAGGAAAGACAATCCCTGGGAAACGGGGGTTAAGGAAGCAATGAGCGGGCGGGTCCTCCGAAACCGGATTAATCGACACAAAACCAGCAGGAATCATTTTTCCTTGCTGGTTTTTTCAGGTGCGCCGTCCATGGGCGCGCGATTTGGCGGTGAAAGTCGTTATGGGGCCGGCAGTGGGCACTGGCGGCGACAGGGCAAGGGTGTGCCGTTGTGTTGTGTCTTGAAAGGGTGGGTGAGTAAAGGAAATTGAAGCCGGTGAGATCAGGAAGGTGAAGCCTGCGCACAGTCCTTTTGGGCCAGCACCTTGTCCAAAATCTCACCAATACATTCCTGGGTAGCGGGCTTGCTGACCACTTGCAAAGGCTGGACCGGCATGAATTGATCATGATCCTCCGCGGAGGTCACAAACACGATACTGCAGCCCGCCATGGCGGCGGATTGCCGTATTTGTCTGGCGGTTTCCAGACCGGTCAGCTTTTTCATGCTGTTGTCGAGAAAAAGAAGGTCAAAAACCATACCCTGCCTGTCAATTTCTTCGAGGAGCCGTTCACCGCTGTCAAATTGGTGAACATGAAAGAACAGCCCCTTTTCTTTTTCATAAAGACGAAGAAAGGATTCCCATAACCGACGACACAACGGCCTGTCATCACAGATCCCGATTGTAAGCAAAGCATCTCCTCCAAAGCCAGTTTTAGATACAACTAAAAAGGTAGTAGAATCATTATATAGCGATAAAAATACAATTACAAGTGTATAAATACCTCTGTACTTTGTTAAGAATGCGGTTCATAATTGCTAAAGTAAACAAGGTGATAAGATTTGAAGATTGATTACAAAGTATTAGGTGAGCGGATTGCGAAAAGGCGCAAAGTGTTGAACCTGACGCAGGACGACGTCGCGGAAGCTACAGGACTGAGCAACAACCATATTTCCAACATAGAAAACAATCACTCTATTCCCAGCATTGAAACATTGCTTAAAATATGCGAAGTTCTGGACATCACGCCGGATTACTTCCTGCTGGGCATTGTCAGACACAAAAATGACGGCCTGCTTTCTCAAATTAATCAAAAAATCAAGCTGTGCGAAACAAAAAAACTGGAACTGGTTGATCATTTCATCACTTGGGTAGTTGATGAGAAAATATAGCTTCCCCAAAAGTGCGGCAGTATCCCGGTGCGGCTGTCGCTGAGGTGCCTTTTTCAGGAGGGCCCGGAAATGCCCGGCTGCATCCTCAGGGCGGAGCAGCGCCCCGGCCGGCTGAACAAAAAGCGGACTTACGCAGTTTTGAGTAAGTCCGTTTGTGATTGGCAAAAAACCGTCCTGCTCGCCCGGCAGCCGCAGGCTCTGTATTCTTTTATTAATGGAAAAGCCGGTTATACTAAGGACATCCAAAATTTTGACACGAGGAGGCCAAGCATGTCTTACGAAAGATTTCTTTCCCCGGGGAAGATCGGTTCCCTGACCCTGAAAAACCGCTCCATCTTTCCGCCGATGGGCACCCATTTTGTGGCGGACGGCTTTGTGACCGGGCAGATGATCGCCTATCAGGCCCGCAGGGCCGCAGGGGGCTGCGCCATGAATATCGTGGAGATTGCCAGTGTGCACCGCACCTCTTCGGCCAAACTGATCCTCGGGATTGATGACGATAAATTTGTTCCGGGGCTGGCCAAGCTGGCCGCCGCCATCAAGGCCGGGGGCGCCAAAGCCTGCATCCAGCTCTGGCATGGCGGCAGGCAGCATCCGGGCGCTGAGTTCGGCGGCCAGTGCTGGGGCCCTTCCGCGGTACCCTGTCCGATGATCCAGGAGGTTCCCCATGTCATGACCTTGGGTGAGATCCGGGAGATTATCGACGCTTACGGGGAGGCGGCGCGCCGGGCCAAAGAAGCGGGCTTTGACGCCGTGGAGATTCACGGGGCCCACGGTTATCTGATCGATTGCTTTTTAAACGCGTATTCCAATACCCGTACTGACGAATACGGCGGTGATCTGGAGCGGCGGGCCCGGTTCGGGCGGGAGGTGATCCGGGCCGTGCGGGCCGCGGTCGGGGCCGATTTCCCGGTTTTGATGCGCATGTCGGCGCGGGAAAATTATCCGGGCGGCATTACCCTGGAAGAGGGCATCAAGGCCGCCAGGCTCTATGAAGCGGAAGGGATCGACGCCCTGGATATTTCTCAGGGCTGCTACGGGGCCATGCCGTATACTGTTCCTCCCTACTACCTGCCGGAGCGTGTCAATGTCTACAACGCTTCCCAGATTAAAATGAATGTCCAGATTCCTGTGATTGTCGCCGGCAAGATTTACACCCCGGATATTGCCGAGGAGATCCTGCAAAACGGGGAAGCGGATTTCATCTCTCTCGGCCGCATCCTGCTCACCGATCCGGATTTTGTCCGGAAGACGCAGGAGGACCGGCCGGAAGAGATCAGGCATTGTGTGGCCTGCAACTCGGGCTGCGTGGAGCGGATGTTTGCCGGCAAGGTGACCAGCTGTGTCTTTAACCCCCTGACCGGCTACGAGACCGAGATCGAGATCAAGCCGGCGCCGGAGAAAAAGCGGGTGCTGGTGATCGGCGGCGGTCCGGGCGGACTGGAAGCGGCCCGGGTGGCGGCCGAGCGCGGTCACGCTGTCACCCTGTTCGAGCAGACGGGCGACCTGGGCGGCCAGTATATCATTGCCGGGCGTTCCCCGCATAAGGTGATGATGGAAAACGCCGCCCGCCATCTGGGCTACCTGGCCATGCGGGCAGGTGTCAACGTGCGGCTGTATACCAAGGCCACACCGGAACGCATTCAAGCCCTGCAGCCGGACGCCGTGATTGTCGCTACGGGCTCGGAGCCGCTCATTCCTTCGGTGGAAGGGGTGCGCGGCAGCAATGTCTATGAAGCGCGCAAGGTCATCAATGGCAATGTGCGGATCAGGGAACACCAGGTGGCGGTGATCGGCGGCGGTCTGGTCGGCCTGGAGGCCGCTGAATTTCTGGTGGAACAGGGCAAGCGGGTCTGCATCATTGAACGGCTGGACCAGGTCGGCAAGGACCTGGAAATGTATATCCGGCCTCATATGATGCAGCTTCTGGAAGTCAACAAGATCGATGTCCATGTCCGGTCCAAATGTGTGGCCATCGGCACGGACAGTGTGACCGTGGAGAAGGACGGCCGCCGGGAGAGCATCGCCGCCGAGGCCGTGGTGATCGCCGCGGGCGCCAAGAGCGACCCGGGAAACGTGGCCGCGATGGCGGCCCGGCTCGTGCCCCAGTGTCAGGTCATCGGCGACGCCAAAACGCCAGGCAACGTGATTGACGCCATCTGGCAGGGAAATGAGGCCGCCCGGTCCCTGTAAACAGGCAGCAGGACGCCGGGTGGACCGGAAAGGATAAAGCCGGGAAAGCAGATGAGGAAGGTCATCGGTTTCCCGGCTTTTCTTTATTTAAACGGCCCTAAAGGCTTAGAAGGTTAGGCGATGTCTTTTCCGGCGTAAGCACTGCCGCTATGATCGTTTGAGAGATATTCCCTCTTTTTCCCCGTATTCAAAAAAATGCCGCAGCCGGTTCAAACCGGCCTCATCCAGGGGGTATTGCTCCTTGATCGTCCCCTGCTCCAGACAGAGCACATAGTTGCAGCAGCGTACAATCAGCTCCGGGTCGTGGGTGACGATGAATACGGTCTGCTTCCCGCCCAGAGAAGCCAAAAGACCTGCGGTTTGCTCCATGTGACGGAAATCAAGACCGCTGGTGGGCTCGTCGAAGACCAAAAACTCCTTGCCTGCCAGGAGGGCGGAGGCGATGGCGACCCGCTGCTTCTGCCCGCCGGAGAGGGAAAGGGGGTGCCGTTCCCGGAAGCTTGTCAGTTCCAGAGCGCTCATGACCCGCTCCAGTTCCGCCTGATCTTCTCCGCTCATTCCCAGACGAAGCTCTTCCTCCACACTTTCGCAAAAGAGCTGGTGGTTCACATCCTGCATCACCATATAACTCTTTTTCAGCATCCGGCGGCGGGAATAGGGGACTTCGCCGCAGACGCAGACTCCCTTTTGGTGCTTGACCAGCCCGCACAGGCATTTGGAAAAGGTGGATTTTCCCGCCCCGTTGTGGCCAAGGACAGCAATGACTCCACCCTTTGGCAGACTGGACTGGGGAATGTCAAGAGCAGGGGACCGGCCGGTGGGGTAGGCATACCGGTAGCCCCGCAGGGTAAGGCTTTCTGCGGGCGGCGGCTGTATTTTCTTTTGTGGCAGGGCGGCCAGGGAAAGGGTGCGCAGGTCCAGCTCCGCCAAGGTCCCGGCGCTGTAGCCGCAAAACTCCGCCATAGGAATGTCCAGTGCGATTCTTCCTTCCCGAAGATAAATCACCCTGTCGCACAGCTCTTTCAGCCAGTACAGCCGGTGCTCGGCAATGAGAATGGTTTTTCCTTGCGCCTTCCAGAGCCGAATGGTGTCTTTTAAATCCCGGATGGCCCGGATGTCCAGATTTGAGGTGGGTTCGTCCAGGACAAAGACCTCCGGGCCCATGGCAGATACCGAAGCGCAGGCGATTTTCTGCTTTTCACCGCCGGACAGGTGAAAGATGCTGCGCCCCAGCAGGTCTGTGGCATGCAGCTCGCGGGTGGCCAAGGCCACTCTGCGGTCGATTTCCGCGGGCGGCAGGCCGAGATTTTCGCAGCCGAAGGCGATTTCCCCGGTGGTGTCCACACAGAAGAATTGACTGCGGGGGTTTTGGAACACGCTGCCCACCAGCCGGGCGGTTTCATACAGCTCCGCGTTCTTTATGTCCAGACCGCCCACAGTGACCTTGCCGGACAGCTCTCCTTCGTAGTAGTGGGGGATAAGGCCGTTGATGAGACGGGTGAGGGTGGTCTTGCCGCAGCCGGACTGACCGCACAGCAGCACGCATTTTCCGCGCTCCACCTGCAGGGAGATGTCCCGCAGGGAGCCTGAAGCGGCGTTGGTATAGTGAAAGCTGACGTGATGAAGATCAATCATGGCCTCTCCTTCACAATACGCCCAAGTGTGCCAACGCGGCGGCGGCAAAGGCGGCGGCACACAGGGAGATGAATAGCACATCCTGGATTCGGAAGCCGATACGGCAGATGTTGGTGCGCTTGACTTCGCCTCCCAGACCGCGGGTCAGGGCGGCCGCCGACAACTCCTCACCGATCTTCGCCGAGCAGGTCAGCAAAGGCACCAGCCGGTACTCCAGCATTTTCCCGGCGCTTCCGCCCCCCAAGCTGATTCCCCTCATCCGCATGGCGGTGTTGATGGCGCTGAATTCCTCGCCCACCGTGGGAAAGAAGCGGAACATGACGGACATCGGAATGATAATCTTCTCGCTGACGCGGAGTCTCTGCATGGCGGCGGTAAATTCACTGACGGTCGTGGTAGAGAGGACATAGACCCCCAAGAACCACGCCGGGCATGACCCGGCTGAAAATACCGGTGCAGGCCAGCAGAAAGAATTGAGGAAAGCCCGATAGCTGGGGCACCAGCAGTAATGCCGCCAGATAAGCTCCCGTAAAGACCGCCAGGTAGATCACCGCCGTCCTGATTTTTCCGGCCGTCAGGAACAAAACCAGCGGCAGGACGCACAGGGCGGGCGTGATAAAGGGCAGCTTTTCTCCGCCCAGCCCCCCCAGCACAAAGGTGGACACGGTGATCAGCAACAGCAGCTTGGTTCGGGGGTCCAGGAGCAGCCCCCGTTTCTGACCGGTGGTTTGCAGGATGCCGCAGGCCATCAGGCAATCCCCGCCTTGGCAAAGTGCTTTTTCAGCAGGGCCCGGCCAATCAGACCGCCAATCAGGCCGCAGACAAAACAGCAGACCAGCAGAACAGGGCACATCCAGGCGGGCAGCAGGGCGGTCAGCGCCGCCTCGTAATTGGCGCCGAATTCCGTACGGGTGGAAAAATAACCCTCCGGGTTCGTGAATAAAGGGATAAAGTTGCCCCACATCCAGATGTTGAAAAAGCCGCAGGCCAAAATGGAACCGCCTGCCTTGCTGTACTCCGCCCGCTTCCAGACCAGCTCGGCAAGGAGAGCGGACAGCACGGCCACGGGCAGGGCGTACAGGCCCATGCCGGTCAAAGCCATCATAATGCCCATGATGATACTCATGATGAGAATCATACCGAACTTTTTGGCCTTGGTCAGAAACAGCATAAAGGGAATACCGCCGATGATGGGGCCGATAACGCACAGCAGGGGCATCATGACCGGGATGTAGCCCAGCATGGCAAGGGCCATGATGAGGACAAAATAGATGGCCGAGTAGATTCCCACATTGATCAGATCTTTCCCTGTCAGACGTTTTGAGTTTTTTTGAACGGGATTTGCGTTCATGACGATAACCTCCATTTGTGAGAAATATGCCGGGCACCGGCCCAGGCGGAAGGATTAAGTTAGTTGTCTCTAACTTATATCTGAAAAAAATCAGGGGCTCAGCCCCAATATTTCATTCCAGCCAGCCATACCGTAGCGCTTCACGCTGTCCATCACGGCAACCGCCTGCGCGTAAGGCAAATCGTGCGAGACAATCTCGACCAAATATTGAAAGCCGGAGGCGGCCGTGATATGCAAAAAAATATCGTCCACCGGCTTACCGTCCTTGCTCAGGGCATCACAATAGATTCTGTAGGCCTGTTCCTCAATCTCAATTAACCTCTCCAGATAGGCGGACCAGCTGGTCCCCTCTGAGTGAGAGAAAATCAACCGGAAGGTGTCCATGTGCCGGTAGATATAGTCCAGCATCCAATCCGTACCGGAGCAGCCCTGTTCCTTCAAATATTCACTTGACACACCAGAAATATTTTCCGCCGTCTGCCGGTGTATTTCCTGAAACCGGGCCAGCATTTCTTCCGCAGGCTCCCGCACCAGCGTGTCGAACAGCAACGCTTTGTTGGCAAAATGGTTATAAAGCGCACCGGTAGTGACCTTTGCCGCGCGGGCGATGCTCCGCATATTGGCGTTTTGATAGCCGAGCTCCATAAATTCCCGGCGGGCGCAGTTCAAAATCCGCTCCCGGGTCAACTGTGAACTGTAACTCATATTTTCACCGCAACGCTTCGATTGTTATTTTCAGTAACGATGTTATCATTTCTGCCAGGCAGAGTCAAGAAGCAATTGAGGGGCGCGGATAGAAAGCGGCAGGCGGAACAGAAATCTTGCCCTGCTGCACACAAGCAAAGCAGGCGGTACCGTTCATGTTTAAATTCAATGTTGAGAGGAGCTGAATTGTTGGACAGAGTAGACAGCATTTCACGAAAAGACTATAATCTAACCTAAGTTAGACATTCCTAACTTGAGGAGAGGAATAGCATGCAAAGCAATATTTTTTCAGCTGACGCACAGGAGCTCAGAGACAAAAATATCTCCGTTGCGGCTTGTACTGATTGGAGCCTTTCCATGAAATTACGACAGGAACAGGGAGCCGGTTTCATGCAACTGTTCCAGCTTTTGCCGGAACTGATCCTTTGCTTTAATGACTTCCAGACAAAGTCCTGTCCTAAATTTGGTCTTGAAGCAAATCACAGCAACAGAGTGCTGATCAATTATTGTTTTACCGGAAGATGTGAAGTGGAACTGGAAAACGGGATGTTTATTTTTCTGGGACCGCAGGATTTGGTGATCAGCACTCGCTGGACGAAAAGGGAGTTTTCCTTCCCTGTCCGTGCATACACAGGGATTGAATTCATTATTGATTTGGATCAGATCAATGAAGCGTCAAAAATATTCTGGGGGCAGATCGGGTTTGACTTGCGGGAATTGAAGGATATGTTCTGCAGGGATACCGGCTATTTTATTGGACATGATCACGGGCGGCTGGAACAACTGCTTCGTTCGATGAAAAGGGATCTGCCTCGTCCCGAAAGACCGCTGCTCTTGATAAAGACGGCGGAATTTTTATTTGAATTATCTAAGGGTCATTTTACCCCGGAGAATGGTCAGAGAAAGTATTATTCAAAATCACAGGTGCGGATTGCCCGGGAGGTCGAAGATGAGATCACCGGCCAGCTGAACCGGCATCTGACAACGGAGAAGCTGGCGAGGAAATACGGAATCAGCCCTACCTCCCTGCAAAACTATTTTAAAGGGATTTATGGAGAACCGATTTCCGTATACCTGCGAAAAGCAAGAATGAATACAGCCGCAAAACTTCTGAAACATTCCAGAAAAAAGGTATCCGAAATTGCATCCTGCGTAGGTTATGAAAATCAGAGCAAGTTTGCGGCAGCGTTTAAAGAAGTCTTGTTATGCAACCCTTTGGAATATCGACAGAGAAATTTTGGGGGAGATGATTCTCGTGAAGAAGCTGAATGAACTGCAGGCGGGAAACGTTGGCAAGGTTCAGTCCATCGGCGGAGATGTTCATTTTCAAAGCCGTATCACATCCATTGGACTAACCCCGGGGAGCATAGTGGAGATTGTACAGAATAAGAGAAAACGGCCGCTATTGATTTACAGCCGTGATAGCTTGATTGCGATTAACCGAAAAGATGCGGAGCTTATCGAAATGAAGGGGAATTGAGATGGAAAAACAGCGGACAATTGCTTTTCTGGGCCAGCCGAACACAGGAAAATCCACGCTGTTTAACGGGTTGACCGGCTCAAGGCAGCATGTGGGGAATTGGCCCGGTAAAACAGTGGAACAAAAGGAAGGATATTTTTCTTGCGGCGGTGTTTCTTATACACTGGTGGACTTGCCGGGTACTTACGGCCTGTCGGCTCACTCGGAGGAAGAGATCGTTACCAGAGACTACATCGCGAGCGGAAAGGCCGACACTGTTTGTATTCTGGCAGATGCATCCCAATTGGAGCGCAGCCTTTTCATGTTAGCGGATTATGCGGGCATCCATGTCCCGGTATTTGTGGTTTTCAATATGATGGATATTGCTGCCGGGCAAAGTAAGCAGATCGACCATCCGGCGCTGGCAGATGAGCTGGGGGTCCCCATTGTCCCGTTGGTGGCTGCCGATACCAAAAAGTACGATGCTTTTTATGCAGCCTTAGAGCAGATGGAACAGGGAAATGCCTGCGAATTGAATTTACAGGGACTCATGGCCTGCTATGAAGAAGTGATCGGGGAGAATTACAGGAAAATTCTTCATTTGCTTCCTGAAAAGGGTGTCGGCGTCTATACCCGTTCCTGGCTGGCCGCCAAACTGATTGAAAAAGATCCGTTGGCGCTTGAAACCGTTCGTTCAGCGGTGCCGGCGGAAAACTGGATTCAAATTGAGAAAGCAGTTCATTCTATTGTGGACGGAAATGTACTGACAGGGGATTGCAAGTTCCAATGGATTGAAAATCTGCTGAAAGATCATGTAGTCTACCCGGAAAAACGAAAAGAAATGGGGAGGTTTGACAAACTGGCGACCTCTAAAACATGGGGGAACCCGCTTGCCATTGCTCTGATTCTGGCAGGATTAGTACTATCAATCATCATTGCTATGCCGTTTATGGGGATATTCAGCTATATTCCCATGATGTCCGGACCAATCGCCAAGGCCCTTACGGGAATCGGAATCCCGGTAATCCTCGTGTCGTTGCTGTGTGATGCGGTGTTGGCTGCCGTATCGTTTGCCCTTTTGATGTCAAGTTTCGTATTTGGAGTCAGTCTTGTATTTGGCTTCATGGAAGAAGTCGGCTATATGGCCCGCATTGCATATGTTTTTGATAACACAATGTCTAAGCTGGGTTTGCAGGGAAAGGCCGTTATGCCGTTCCTGGTCAGCTTTGGCTGCAATATCGGCGGTGTTGCCGGTACCCGTGTCATTGATTCTTGGGGGCAGCGCGTAACCACTATGGCTTTATCTTGGGTGGTGCCCTGTGCTTCCACATGGGGCGTGGTGGGCCTGATCAGCACTGTGTTTTTTAAAAGCAAAGCCATTCTGGTCATTGTTTCGATGTTCCTCATCGCTTTTCTGCATATTCTGATTACCTCGAAAATCTTTGGAAAGCAGTTAATGGGGGATTCCGGACGGACGGGATTGATTATGGAACTGCCTCCCTACCATAGGCCTCGTTATAAAAACTTATTTAAATTTGTCTTTAATCGTATGGGGGATGTCTTCAGAAGGGCGCTGAAAATCATCATTTTTGTTTCGGTTGTATTCTGGGCACTATCCTATACCCCGGATGGCAAGATTGAACACAGCCTGATTTATCAAATCGGCGTTGCGATTGAACCTGTCACAATGATATTCGGCCTCAGATGGCAGCTGTTTATGGCGTGGCTGACATCTGCGATGGGAAAGGAATCTTCTTTGGGCGTGTTGTCAGCGCTGTTTAATGCGCAGGGCATCTGGACTGCCATTGCCGATCAGAAAATAATTGCGCCGGATACGGCAGCAGTCGGGGGAAGTCTTCTTTCTACAATTTCCAAACCGGAAGCATTGGCTTTCGTGTATGCGTTCTTCTTTAATATGCCTTGCCTGATGACGTTAAGTGCGACAGTACAGGAAAGCCATTCTGTGAAGTGGGCATTACGCATTGCCGGATATTACATGTTCACATCGTTAATCCTGGCGGCGCTTGTCTATCGCATAGGATTGATCATTTTTTAAAGGAGCTTGTCTATGATCAGAGAACTTTTGCACTGTCTGCGCAGCGGAAGGGTCTACTGCGTAGATGAGCTGGCGTACCTTTTGGATACGTCGCAGGAAGCCGTCCGCAATGGCTTGGACTATCTGGAAAGGAAAAGATACATCAGAAGAGCGGAAATGGCAGCGCCCTGTTCGGAAAAGTGTAAGAGCTGCCACTTGGGTGATGCGGGCCAAGCCTTTTTGTATCCGGCGATATGGGAACTGAAAACAGGCGAGAGAGCAGAGTGCATGGATAAAATTGATGATTGAAGGAAGGGCTGCCTGCAAGTCGGAAATTGGTCATTTGACCGGAGTTACTCTAAATCTTGAATGTTCATTTTTTCAAGCTGTGCACGCAGTTTCATTTTCTCGCGACAAGCGAAGTAAATGCCAAGCAAAACGATGGTCGGAAGGTTGCCGATGAAAAACATCGATGCGATGAGCATAAAGCTCTCTCCGCCGCTGAGCCCATCATAGACAGCCAGCCCCAAAACCATCAGCAAAGAATAGAGGAAGGTGATGGCCGGGAGGATAAGTCCAAACCATTTGCTTTTTCTTTTGGATAAAAACATTTGAAGAAAGATACCCCCTATTAATAAAGCCAGGATGAAAAGTAACACCATCGTTGCCCTGATCATTCTATTTGCCTCCTCTGAGTTTTTTGTATTCTGAAATCAAAAGCTTAGCTGTGTCAAAATCTACTTTATCCTTAACCGCCAGCCGTTTAATCAGTGAAATATACGGTTCATTGGCGGTGTCTTCGCTTATCTGAATCTTCTGGATCAATTTATCCAATCGAAGTCTGACCGTCGGATAAGTAACTTCATACTGGCTGGCAATTTCTTTCAGTGAGCCTGACGCCAAAAGAAATTTTTTGATGAACGAAACATCTTCATCATCAAGACTAACCATCCATTCGGGGACGATGTCTATTGTCATAGAGAACCCTCCTTTAATTATATTTAGTATATGATTTAATTTTATTAAAGTAAATACTAAATATTACCCTAAGTAAAGCAAAACAGAGCATAGCATCAGAAATTCAAAGTTCCGCCTCTCTTGGTAGCTTGACCGGATCTCGGCCTATCCTCCCCAGGCTCTTTCACAGAAAAAGGCATCGCTTCCCCTTCCCCACGGTGTGATAGGGACATTTTTGAAACCGTGGTGAAGTGGGGTGGTATGGTTCGGCAGGCAGTGAGGTTTCGCTGCCTGCCGACTACCGTGTTATGCGAATTCTGACGGGGCACTCGGCGCTTCGAGTATTTATCCCGCTCAAAGGGCTACTGCACGGAATTATTTTTTGAATTCATAAAAAACTTCTTACGACTAATCCGGTTTCATAAATGAGTCTACAAAAACAAAATGCAGAAGTGCTGCCCATTTTTTCACGGACGGCACTTTTGCCTGATTCGGAGCATAAAAAATGGCCGGGATTCTTTTTATCGAATCATGCCCAATTCCCGGAGCAGAGAAGCACAGTCTTTCGCTCCCTGCCCTGGATCTGCTTGTAATCTTCTGTAATCGGAAGTATAATTGACTTATGGATTCTGTAGAAGCAGGTGTGTGAATGGAATATATCACAGTGAACGAAGCCGCAGAAAAATGGGGTGTTTCCGGACGGTCCATCACCTATCATTTGGTTGCCGGACGTATACCCGGCGCTTTGAAAAAGGGAAACATGTGGCTAATTCCCAGGAACGCTTCCAAGCCTGATGACAGAAGGAAACGGCGGAATAAGGAAGGAGAATAGGTTCATGAGCGATCATGATTGTTGCAGCGAACAAGCAACTCTTCCTTTTAGTGCGCCTTTGGAACAGTGGAAGTCCCTGTTCTCCGTTCTTGAGCTTTTCCCGATTCCGCTGGAGGTATTTTCGGCAGATGGTATCAGCCGATTCGTCAACCAGGCTTTTGTGGATACCCTACATATTAACGCGGAGCAGCTTGTCGGAAAGTTCAATGTTCTGGAAGACCCCTATCTCAATGGAATACTTGGTCTGGAGAAGGACCTGCGTCAGGTTTTTGCCGGTAAAGCTTTCTCCTTCCGTGACCTTAAAGCCCCTTTCGAGGAAATCGGCAGACGGTACCATTCCTTAAAAGCCAGACCGGTGGCCGACAACCTGTATCAGGAGGTCATCTGCTTTCCGCTGCGGAGTCCGGATGAATCCGTCTCCGGCGTGATCGCCATGTTTATGACAAAACAGGTTTGTCAGGCGCGTCTGGACGCCATCCGGGTCAGGGAATATATCAAAGTCCATTGGCTTGATGATTTTGATTTGGATCAGATTTCAAAAGCGGTGGGCATGAGTCAAGACCATATGGCACGGGTTTTTAAAAAATGGATTGGCATGACGCCCTACACCTATTACCAGGAGCTTAAAATCGAAAAAATTAAAGAGGCGCTGCGCAATCAGCACTTGAGTGTTGCCAGGGCGTTTGCTTCCTGCGGTGCGGATTACAGCGGCGGCCTTGCCGAAGCCTTCAAGCACAAGGTTGGGATGACGCCGACCCAATACAGGCGGATGCTGCAAGGTTTCGACTCCGCTGGTTCGCAGAATCCGGGAACACGACCCGGCGAGCGCCATGAACAAAAGGAGCCTCTTTTCGCTCCCCGTTTCACCAGCGAAAAGATAGAGCTGCTTTATCAGGTGCTGGAATACTTCCCCCTGCCCATCAAAGTGTTTGCCCCTGACGGATATGTGGCGTTCGCCAACCATGTTATTTTGGAGATGTGGAATATTTCCGACCCCTCGCAGATCGTAGGGAGATACAACCTGCTCCGGGACTCTGTTACCAATGACCGCCTGGGGCTGCGGGACTATGTTCAGCGCACCTTCCGGGGGGAAATCGTGCTCGTTCCCGATGTGAAGGTGCCTCTGGAGGACTTTGCCGTATGGTACAAGGCCCGAGACCTTGGCTATGATATAGAATCGATGTACACAGACATCCTCAGCTTCCCCGTCCAAAACAACAACGGCCAGATTACGCATATCATAAGCGTATTCCTGACGACCCGCGTTTATCAGGGTCAGACGGATATTGCGAGGGCGAAAGAATACATGGAGAATCACTGGAAGGAGCCCTTTGATATCGACAGGCTGACGGAGGCCATTGCTGTCAGTCCCTCACACTTATCCCGCCTGTTCAAAAAGCATACCGGCATCGCGCCATACAACTATTATCAGGAGCTCAAGGTAAACCACCTCAAAGCGGCACTCCGCGACTGCAACTTGAGCATTGCCGAAGCGTTTGTGTCCTGCGGTTTTGAATACCCCGGAAACTGCGCCAGGTTTTTTAAGGAAAAGACAGGTATGACTCCGTCCCAATACCGAAAGAGTGTCGAAAAATAAGAGAAGATGCAGGTCCCCGCAGTCCTTTGGATTGCGGGGATTTTTGCGTGCGTTGAAATGACGAAAACAGAGCGCCTATCCGATATTTTTGCCGCTTCATTTTTTTTACCATAAGGATGGTAAAACTCTTTAAGATTGGGGGCGGCACCACTGAAACAGGAGAAATCAAAGGAGCAGCTTTTTTCCGAACTCGCCGTGCTGCAAAAGGATATGGAAAAAAACCTTGCCGTACAGGAGCAGTTTATCAAACGGTTTCAGGGGCTTCTTCAGGCCGAGGCAGAGCCTTTGACCCTGCTGAATCTTTTGCCTTACCCTGCGGCCCTTTTCAAAAGAGGCGGCATTTTACACAGGGTAAACGACGCCCTCATGGAGAGCACCGATCTCCGGGAGGGCGACATACCGGATGGAAACATCAACTTTTTAAGCCGCGTCACGAATGAAAACTTCGCTATACTGGAAGCCGCCGAAGGGGTGTTCTACGGAAAGACGGCGCTGCTCAGCCGGCTTTCCCATCCCCTGGAGCTGTTCTGCAAAAACTGGAATTACAGGGCGCGGAACAATTATGGAAGCGCACTCTTTTTCCCTATCCCGGACGGGGACGGGAATATCCGGTATGGCGCGGTTATGTTGATGAAATGAAAAACCTGTAGAGCAAAGGGAGCTTTTGCAATGAAAAGGGATTTGCCGCGTGTGCTCAAACGACTGCCCCCGGCTTCGACAGCGAAAAGCAGAAGGAGGAGGGGTTGGTTCTGTTGATTGGAGCCTACACAGCGCTGGTCGTCTTTGGCGACACCATCTGGCTTGCGGGGAATTTCAGCGTCGCGGACGATGTGCTGACCCTGACCGGCCGGACTGCCGAGGAAAGCAAGGACGGCGGCAAGACCTGGGGGACGCCGGAAGCCCTGCCCGATGCCTCGGACTATTTTGTCCTTGGAACCGAAGATACGGGGACCTATCTGCTCCTTGGCGAGGAGGGAGCGGCGCCGCCCCTTGAGGACAAGAAAAACGCGATCAAATACAGGCCGCAGAATGAACAGAAAACATGGAAAGGAGTATGCCATGAGAAAACCAATGCTTTACCTTTGCTGCTTTGTATTTATCCTGTCCATCCTGACCGGCTGCGCAGGCAAGGATGCGGGTTCGGGTGGGGACACCACACCTGTTTCCAACACCGTCACCCTTGCCGATATGCGCAAAGCGGCTGAGGATTCCGGTTATACCGTTACCGACGACTATGTAAACTTTTTTATGAAGGATGTGAAGGACGGCTTTTCCGTGCAGATCATAGCCGACGGGCAGGATGTTATTTATTCGGTGTTGGAATGCGAAACCGAAGAAGCGGCGGAAAAGAACGCGAAGGAGATTGACGACGCGGGCTACAGCATCGCTATCGTGAACGGCAGGTATCTGACCAGCTACGGCGCGGACAACAAAGACGGAGAAGTCAAAAACATTCTTGCCGCTCTCCTGAACGGAGAGTCTGCTAAGAGCAAATGACCGTCAACAACACCAATTAAGGAGGTTTTGTCATGAGAAATAAAGCAGCCCAAAAAGCGCTTTCTCTTATTCTGGCTCTATGCCTGACGCTTACTCTGGCGCCTCTCGGCGCAAGCGCGCAGGAAATACTCCTCGGCACCAGCGGGGGAACCGTGGATTCGGGCAGTATTCCCATATCGGATGAAACGCCGGCATCCTCCACCGATCTTGCCGAAATCCTGCCGCAAGGCGGGATGATGCCGCTGTCCATTAATCTCGACCACCACTATGTCGTCGGCGGAAACAGCTACGCCACGTTGGAGGAGGCGCTGACTGCTGTATCAAGCGGTGGAACCATTGTCCTGCAAAAAGACGCAAACCCAAGTGTGGCCAATACAATTACAATTGAAAAAAACATCACCTTTGATTTGACAGATGGGAATTTATCCATCTGGAAAAGCGGCGGCCTTACTCTGGAGCTGAAAAACTGTATCGTCAGCGTCACGGGAGGCGGATATCTGGATGTTACGGGCGGGGTTGGTATAGAGGCCAATAACGCTGCTATAACCGTGCGTAATGTCACAGGGAATCAGGGCAACGGCGCATTGGCCCACAGCGGAGGCAGCATTACCGTGCTGGGCGATGCTCAGGGATATAGCGGCGCTGCCCGTGCCTATGGCGCAGGCAGCATCATCATGGTCAACGGCAATGCCCTAACCACCGGGCCCAGCAGCACCGTGGTGGAAGCGACATACGGCGGCTATGTCGAAGTGGGCGGCGATGTAACGACAAGCGGAGACAACAGCACCGGCATCAGCGCCAAAAACAGCGGCACGGTCTATATCAAAGGTAGTGTCAGCGCCATGAAAAACGGCGTCTCCGTTTACGACAATTCTGCTTCTCAGGCGACCGTAGACGGTAACGTGACGGCCAGCGGAGCCAACGCCTACGGCGTTAGCGCGAGCGGCGGCAGTATCGAGGTGGGTGGCGATGTGAAGGCGGAGGCAGCCGGCAGCTCCGGCATTTATGCCAATGCAGGTCCGATAACGGTGGCAGGGAACGTGAGTGCGGGCGCCATAGGCGTTCATGCCATCAATGCGGCTGAAGTGACAATCGGAGGAACGCTGACGGTTTCTGGCTCCGTCTATATCCAGTTCGAGAGTACAGAAGCAGGCAGCGGACAATACACAACCGATCCCGCCAAATCCGGCTACCGCAAATACACAGACGGCACAAGCATAGTGTGGGTGAAGGCAACTACAGTGCCAGCGTATGTCTGCGAAATCGGTTCTACCGGCTACCCCGCGCTGGCGGAAGCCCTTGCCGCCGTGAAAAACAACGAAACTATCACCCTTTTGCAGGATATCGACCATGTCACCGACACAGCGGCAAACGTCGTCCGCATCAACGGTAAGACGGTCATCTTCGATTTGGCGGGACACACTCTGAATGTGGGCGACGCCAGTGTCAGCAGCGCGGTTGTTGTGGAGAACGGCGGCAAGCTGGAGCTGTCCGGAAGCACCGGAGCGCTCAACGTCACCGCTTACGGCAACGCGGTGGAGGTGGAAGGAATCGGCTCGGCCGCCACCGTCACCAGTGCCACCAGTGTCAATAACATCGCTGTACTGGCGACGGGCGGCGGGCAGATTACCGTGCGGGGCGATGCTGTGGGTAACATCCATGGGGTCGGCGCAGGCGCTCCCACCGATACGGTGGGAAGCACCGTATCGGTGGGCGGCAATGTCAAAACCACCGTCAATGACCGAACGGTAATATCGGCAGGCAAAGGCTCTCATGTGACGGTGAATGGCAGCGTGCTCACCACCGGTACGGGCGGCTACGGCGTAGGCGCTTTGCACCCCAATACCGAAGTCCACATCAAGGGAAATGTGATGGGTTCCTTTTTCTTCTGCGTGGATGCAAGCGATTCCGCTTTGGTCCGTGTGGATGGCAACGTCACCTCAACCTATGCCTCGTCCTACGTCTGCGGCGTGCGGGCCCAGACCAAGGCCGAGGTGATCGTGGGCGGAAATGTCAGTGTCAATAACCAAACCGGCAGTACCGGCGTGCGTGTAAAGAGCCTGTCCAGCCAAACGCCCACCAAGGTCACGGTGGATGGCGTCATCAGCGGAGGAATCTATATCCAGCTGGACGGTACGGATATAACCGAAGCTCAGAAAACGGGCACAGAGGCGGGCTATAACACCTACACGCTGACCAATACCAACGGCACCCATACCGTCTGGATAAAGGCCACAAGCGCCCCAACACAGCTCGAAACACCCACCAATCTTGCCTGGGACACCGCAACGCCGGGCGTCATCAAGGCGAAATGGGATCAGGTGACGAGCGCGCAAGAATATACGATAATGCTTTTTAAAAATGGCTCCCCGGTGGGACCCATAGGGACCAGCGCGACCAGTGCGAATCTTACCGCATATATCCAAGCAAGCGGCACAGGAAGCTACACCTTTAGGGTAAGGGCGCTGGCCCCCATTGGGAGCGCTGACTATACAGACAGCGCGACTTCGCCCCAAGGCCCCGCTTATTCCTACACCGCGCCCGCGGCGGTCCCCGCCCAGGGCAACGCGTGGGCAACCCTTTTTACAAAAAGTATTTTTGTGAGGCTGAGTCAGGGCGGGTTCAAAGCCGTGCAGGACAAAGCTTACTGGACCCTTGGAGGAAACGGAGCATCCGGAAACTCCATTGTCGGCGTCACTTTGATTGACAGCACGGAAGTACAGATTACGCTGACGAACGATATCAACACCCCCGATGCGCTGACCATAACGGCATCTGAGGCGGCCTTTGCCGACGGAACCTCTCCCTTCTCTTCGCCGCTTTCTGTGCGGCTTGACAATCCGCAGACCTATGTCTGCACCATCGACGGGGTGGCATACTCAAGCCTGAAAAGCGCGCTTGATTTCGCGCTTGCGCCCACGGTGGACAACAAAACCATCGTGCTGGCGGCTGACATCCGGTACGAGGAGCCGGTTGTGGTCGAAGAGAAAACCCTCACCTTTTATCTAAACGGGAAGAATCTGGTCATCGACACCAGCGGAACAGTCACAGGCGATTGGCTCACCGCCTCCTCCCTCAAGGTGGATAACGGCAGCGTAAGCTATACGGGTGAGGGCAGGTTCACCGTCTGCGGCGAAAGGCGCGGCGTTGAAGCGATAAACGGCGGCAGGGCGCGGGTGAGCGATATCCTCATCAAAAATCCGGGTCAGCCCCACCCTGGTCATTATTATGTGTACGGTGCCCATGCCCGGTATCAAAACAGCGAGGGAGAAGGCAGCCAAATCACCGTCACCGGCGACATCCGAACGCTGAGCGGCAATCCCTGTGACTACGCCATCGGAGCGCTTGCGGGGCAGGATTCGACGGTTACGGTGGGCGGCGATATTCACCTTGAAGGGGAAAACGTAATCGGCCTGTCGGCCGGAAGCATGAACGACGGAAACGGAACGGCCACCGCGCAGAATGTTACGGTCACGGGAGCCTATGCCACCGGCGTCAGCGCCGCCGGGCAAAGCACCGCCACGGTTAACGGCGCTGTGACTGCGGCAGGTGCGTATGCCGTGGGTGTTTCCGCAGAGCTTGCGGAGAATGGCTCGGGCGGCACAGTGATTGTAAAAGGCGATGCCGCCGCAACCGGAGCAAACAGCACCGGCGTTGCCTGCTTTAGCAGCGCATCAGCGACGGAGAAAAGCACGGTGACCGTGGATGGGGTCGTTTCCGGCCAGGATTACCTGAATATCGACAATGCTGTGCGGGCAAAGGACGCCAAGGAAAACGTATCCGGGGGATATTGGATTTACAACGGACAATATGAAAGCATAGTCAAGGTGAAGGACCCGGATGGCGGCACACCTGGCGGAAACGTTCCGTCTGCACCGCAAACCCTTACCGCAACCCCCGGCAATGGTCGGGTTACCTTAAGCTGGACAGCTCCCGCAAGCAGCGGCGACAGCGCGGTCACCGGCTACCAGGTATCCAGCGACGGCGGGGCAAGCTGGATCAATGTGGGACTGACCACCTCCTACATGTTTATTAACCTGACAAACGGAACGGAGTATGCCTTCAAGGTGCGGGCGGTAAGCAGCGCCGGCAGCGGAGCGGAAGCAAGCCGGATGGCAACGCCGACAGCCGCCCCCTCTGTGCCAACCGTCCCAAGAAACTTCACCGCCTCGCCCGGTTTCGCGCGGGTGATCCTCAACTGGGATGCGACCATGAGCAACGGCGGCAGCAGCATCATCCGATATGAGGTGTCCAAAGACAACGGCGCGGACTGGACGAGTGCCGGGCTGTATACCTCCTACGAATTTACTGGCCTGACAAACGGAACGGAATACACCTTCAAGGTGCGGGCGGTCAACAGCGCCGGCAATGGCGCGGAGGCAAGTGCGTCGGCCATGCCGTCGGATTCCGCCCAGACCAGTTTCACCGTAAACTTTTACAGCAACGGTGCGCTGTACACAAGCAGAAGCGTGCTCAACGGCTCCGCGCTTGGCGGCAGCTGGCCGGCAAATCCAGCGCGTAGCGGCTATACGTTCGGCGGCTGGTTCGCTGGCCAAAGCGGCTCGGGAACGAGGTACACAAGCTCCAGCGTTATCTCTTCCAACGTGGATTTGTACGCCAACTGGAGCTACAGCGGCGGAGGCGGAAACGGTCATGGCGGCGGTGGTTCCTACACGCCAGGCACCCCGACAACAACACCCGAAAAGAAACCTGACCAACCTGTTACGGCGTCTGCTCCCGTCACGGCAACAGCGGGTACAGGCGGCGCAGCCAGCGCCGTAATTTCGGATAAAACCATTACTGACGCTATCGCCAAAGCGCAGGCCGACGCCAAAGCGCAGGGCAAAACCGCAAACGGAACCTCTGTTGCGCTGAATGTCACCATGCCGCAGGGAGCAACTTCCCTGACAACAACCCTGACACAAAGCTCTCTGAATAGTCTTGTGAACGCTGGAGTAACCAGCCTTGAGATAAACGGTGCGCCGGTTTCCCTCGGACTTGATCTCGCTGCACTCAAGGAAATCCAGAAGCAGAGCGGAGGCAATGTTACGATCAGCTTCACCCCGGCGACCGGGCTTTCCGACGAAGCCAGGGCTCTTATTGGAAACAGGCCGGTATATAACATTACGATCAGCTATGTCAAGGACGGCAAGACCGTGAACATCACCAACCTTGGCAGCGGCACAGCGACCCTTTCCATCCCCTACACGCCGGCGAGCGGAGAAGCCGTGGGTTATCTGTTCGGCACATATGTGGACGCAAACGGCAAACCGGTCCGCATCGACGGTTCGGCTTATGACGCAAACGCAGGAGGAATCCTAATCCCCACCAATCATTTCTCGGTGTACGGCGTAGGCTATACGGCGCCGAGTGCGAAGTTCACGGATATCGGGAAGCATTGGGCCAAGGAAGCCATTGATTATGCGGTCGGCAGAGGACTTCTCTCCGGCACCTCGGAGACTACCTTTGCACCTGACACCGCCATGACGCGCGGGATGCTGGTAACGGCTCTCGGCGGACTGGCAAATGTGGATACCAAAGCATACACCATCAACAGCTTCACCGATGTGAAAGCAGACAGCGCCTTCCGCCCCTACATTGAGTGGGCGTATAAAAAAGGCATCATTCAGGGCATTGGCAGCCAGCAGTTTGCGCCTGACCGGGCGATTACCCGTGAGGAAATCGCTGTGATCTTCGCAAACTATGCAAAAGCCACCGGCTATAAGCTCCCTATTACCCGTGAGGCGACAACTTATGCGGACGCTTCCAGCATCGGCAGCGTGTACAAAACGGCAGTAACCGCCATACAGCAGGCGGGCATCATGATGGGCGGCACAGGCAACAGGTTTAATCCCAAGTCCAGCGCCACCCGCGCGGAGTTTTCCTCCATGCTCCACCGCTACATCAAGCTGACCATCGACCCCGCCACGGCCCAGGGCTGGGCGAAAAACGACGCCGGACAGTATCTCTATTACAGGGACGGCAAAGCGGTTACTGGAACACAAACCATCGACGGCGTGAAGTATTTCTTTGAAACAAACGGAACGCTCAAGACCGGCTGGGTGCAGGATGGCGGCAACTGGTACTTCTATTCCGGCAACATCCGGATCACCGGCTGGTGGGACATCGGCGCGAACGGCAACAACAAACGCTATTACTTCGACACTTACGGCATCATGGTTGCCGGCAAGTGGCTCCAGATCGACGGCAAATGGTATTACTTCTATGCCGACGCCTCCCTTGCCAAAAGCACCAAAGTGGACGGCTATGAGATAGGGCCGGACGGTGCGAGAAAACCAAAGTAACGGTAACAAAATATCGCTAAGGGCAAACCCGCTGAAAAACGGGGATGCCAAAGCTATAGGGTCTAAGGCGCATCTAACGCTATGATAGCTTGGCTGCCAAAAAAACTGCGCAGGGGAAGCGTCGCCCCGGCTGGGAAAGGCCGGGAAGAGCTTTCATGCGGGACGGTTTACCGTCGCGGCCCGATGTTGCCCCCCTGACATCCGGGATGCGTGGTCAAATAGGATGTTTTTCAAAATAGCTACCGCTGAATTGATTGATTTGGTCTGGCGGCAGAGCTACTGCGGCGGGGCGGCCATGCACATTCATCCGTTACGCCATAAGCTGCGGAAACGTCAAGCGTCATTGCGAGCCATGCGCCGCTCCGCCGTACCACTGTGCCGCCAGACCCCTATAGGGGGAACACCTATGAATACGCCATATAAGGAGTACCCATCCTTTATGCGGACAGCACAGCGGACCGGCTGCCGGAAGCAACAGCCAAAGCTTTGGCCGAGCTGAAGGTGACACGGACCATCCTGGTTGGCGGAGCGGCGGCTGGCTGGTCCTAGCGGGTGAAGCCGGGAAGAGTGGTCTGACGGAGGAACAGGAACAACTGCTGAAATCGGTCAAAGGGAAAGTCAAAGAAGCCGGCGTTTTCGGCGGCCCGGCGGCGGTTCCCAATGCTGCGCTGGAGGCGGTTAAAGCCTTGCTGGAATTGAAAATCTGAAGAGGAATGACCAGTGATGAAGGGAGATCGAGAAAGCGAAAAGGGGCGGCTTAGCGAAATAAACGGACAGGAGAAGGGTACGGGCGAACGGACAGGCAGACGATAACCGTCCTAAACAAAGGTTTTCTTTTCCTAGCGAAAACGGTCAGCAGTTGTGTAGTGTGGAATACAGTCACCATAGAGAAAGAGCCGATAACGGTGAGCTCAATCACGGTTATCGGCTCTGCGTCTTAGTGTCTGGCTCTTTGGTAACTAATGGATTGAATTGTCGGACCTTGATTAAGGCTTCCTGTTTGCACTTCGGACAGAACAATGGGAAGTTTTCAAGTATTGTGCCCGGATGTATTATCGTTCGCCGTTCAGAGCTAAGCCAAGGTCAGTCGGCCTTCTTCATCGACTGAGTTCAGTCAGGTTTCTGTGCGTCAAAGATGTGATCAGGTTAACAAGTCATTTAAACGAATGATTTTACTGCCTTTACGTTCGTAATAACGCAGCATTTCGTCAATTTTCCTTTTATCATAGCTGGTAATGCAATCTGATAAAACATTAACGCCATAATTTGCTTTGCGTAAGTTGTAACAGGTTGATTTAACACAAGCAACAGCATCTGCTCCTGTTATGTAGAAATCACAGAGTTCATTTTTACGAATAAAGTCTGTAAATTCTTCACTGCTTAAGGCGTTTCCTTTGTATTTTGTAAAAACATTTTTTGATACGATGTTCAAGTCCGAAACGAATTCAGACCCAGAGGTCTGGGGTTTAAACGTCCTCGTACCGGCTGATAAATTTTCATGCCTTAGATAAATAACATGAAGATCATGCTTGACGGCCCAATCAATCGCTTTATTGATATTGCCAATAATATCCTTATAATTTTTTGTTATGTCATTTTGAAGATCAATGATGACTAAGGCTTTTTTTTGCATCGTGTCTCCTCCTGATCGGTAGATTGATTTGTTTGCTTTTTTATTGTACTGTGTAATTGTTGACAACAGTATGGCAACAATCAATAAGGATCAAAAGAAATTTGAAAGGGAGGCTGTCAGATGAAAGTTGACAGGCTGGTCAGCATGATTATGATACTCCTTGATCGAGAGCGGGTAGGCGCACAGGAGTTAGCAGATCTGTTTGAAGTTTCACCCCGCACAATCTACCGCGACATAGACACGATCAACATGGCGGGTATTCCTGTGCGCGGGGCATCGGGAGTAGGCGGCGGCTTTGAAATCATGCAGGAATACAAGCTTGATCGAACGGTTTTTTCGACGGCCGACCTTTCCGCGATCTTGATGGGGCTTTCCAGTCTTTCCAAGATAATACGGGGTGATGAACTGGTAAACGCCCTTGCCAAAGTCAAGAGCTTTATCCCCGCCGGCAGAGCGAAAGACGTTGCATTAAAAGCAAATCAAATAGACATAGACTTAAATCCGTGGATGGGCAACAGAAACAGACAACCCGATTTAGAAATGATCAAAACAGCTTTGCGGGAAAGCAAGCTGCTTTCCTTTGAATATGCAGACCGCTACGGAAATAAAACCGCACGGACAGCCGAGCCCTATCAGCTTGTATTGAAAAGCAGTCAGTGGTATTGGCAAGGGTATTGCCATAAAAGAAATGATTTTCGCTTATTCAAACTATCCCGCACATCAAACCTGCAAATACAAGAGGAATTTTTTACGCCGCGAGATCATCAAAAACCGCAGTTGGATTTTACGGATATTTTGGCAACCATGCAAACCAAAATCAAAATTCGTATTCATACATCTGTCAGGGACAGGGTACTTGATTATTGTACGGATGAACACTTTTCGCCAGACGGTGATGAGCATTACATGGTTCGTTTTCCTTTTATCGAGAACGAATACTACTATAATATTCTTTTCAGTTTTGGGGATAAATGCGAGTGTTTGGAGCCGTTACATATCCGCGCAGAAATGAAGCGCAGAATACATGAGATAGCTGCCTTATACGAAAACTAGAACAGGGAGTCTATGCTGATATTCACCTAAATCGTGGAATAAATCGCGAGCAGAACGCAAAAAGTCGTTTGAACTTTTGTTGTTCATTGCTCTAAGGTGGTTAGAATTTATGTACAGTGATGACCATGTAGCCGATGGCGAGGGAAGAACGGAAGGCGTGGAAGGCCAAAAAGCAGCGTAAGGCTTTGATCATACGCGGTGCTTGCCAGGCGGGCAAGACCTGGCTGATGAAGGAGTTTGGGGCCACCCATGATGACAAGGTGGTCGATAGATCTTGAAACGCCCCGCCCGACCGGAGCTCACGCTCCGTGGCCCGCCGGCATATCCTGTTAGCAGACCAATGAATGAAAGGGCGGGCAACCGGAATGAGCGATCTACCTGCCGACCGCACGCCGCTTGTGATTGCGGCTGAAATAAACATGATTACCCATCAAACCAAAAAAATCCTCCTGACCTCTGCCATCGAGATCGGCCGCCGGCTGACAGAAGCCAAGGCCCTGGTCAAACACGGGGAATGGGGGAAATGGCTGGAAAAGTCGGTGAGCTATTCCCAGAAAACCGCCGGCAGGCTGATCAAGCTCTATGAAGAGTACGGGTCTCGATTGTCTGACGGGACAGGCGGCCCAAATTGGACACCAGTGTCCAATTTGACTTATACCCAGGCCCTCCTCCTGCTGAGATTGCCGGAAGAGGAACGGGAGGAGTTCATCGCTGAAAACGATGTTCCAGGCATGAGCAAAGAGGAGCTGCAGCAGGCCCTGCGGGAGAAAAATCAGGCCCAGCAGGAAAACAAAGTCCTGAAAAAAGGGATGGAAACGATCGACAGCGCGATCACGGAATTGAAAAAGGAGCGGGTCCAGGAAGTCTCCGCTGGCGGCGCTGCCGCTTCAAACGGGGAAATTTCTGCTGCCGCCAAGGTCTCTTTGGCAGGGAATCCCCTTTCTGAACCGCCAGCCTCGTTTACCCACAACCTGCCGTCTGAACCTGACCCGGGCGCCGCCGCCAGGTATGCGGAACGCTGCGACGCCTGCCGCAAAACCATTGCCGATGCCTTCTACGCGCTGACCACGGCCCTCACCAACCTGACCTATCTCGACCCCGGGCTGAAAGAGGAAAAAAGGAAAGAGGCCCAGAAGCTGATCGATTCCCTGGCCGAGACCATTAAAGAATGGCCGCCCGCCAAAAAGCCCCTGAAAGTCATTCCCTGATCGCGGAACCTTCCGCCGGTCAAAGCCATAGTATGGTAAGAGGACAGGCCCGGCCGGGGCTGTCACAATCGGACAAAGGGAGATGATGTTGATGTCTGTTGTCATTACGCCGGCGGGCACGGCCCTGGTCATCGTTTATCAGACGGGACTCAGCGACTCCGGCGCGCCCATCACCAGGCAGCGGACCCTGAACAATATCGGCCGCAATATCTCGGAGCAGGCTGTCTATGAGGCGGCGCACGCCATCTTCAGCCTGTCGGAGCATACCCTTCTCGAAGTCTACTTCCGCAGAACCGACGAATTGACCGAGGAGGAGTAAACCATGGCCGGAGGCCAGTGTAAAGGAGGTGCTTAAATTGGCGGTGACTACGGACAGAGCCCTGAGACTATCCTTCACTACCGCGGGCGGGAAAACGTTCTCCCTGACCGTTCCCCAGCCGCGGCAGAATATCCAGGCGGCCGAGGTCCTGGACGTCGTGAACGGGCTGATTGCCGGCGGGATCTTCCTCCCCCGGCAGGGGGCCCTGACAGGGGTAAAGGATATTAAGGTCATCGAGACAATCACCGATGATCTTTACGACGAGCCCCAGGGATAAGGGGGCGGCGGTTTCATTGATGAAGAGCGGGCTGGGCTGGAGGCAAGCTGGACTTGCTCCCAGCCTTGGCCCCGCCTTTACCTGTGCCTTGTTTACTTCAGTATATGAATACTGCCCCCGGTTTGAACCTAAAAAAATCATCCCGGTACATATTCCGCGCAGCCTGACGCGGTGTCCCGATCAAACAGGAATCGACCGGCCAAACATCATCATAAGAGTTAAAGATAGTTTAAGAATTTACTCCTGCCGCCGAAACAACATCTTTTTTATTGCCGCGTTTCGGCTGCTTTGCTCACCCTTAGCTTACCCTGCATTGACCACATTAACGATACTCATTTTAGTCATTTTCTTCGTCGGGAAAATAACCGCAATAAAGGTTGTGAGGATTACGGCTGAAATGATGACGATGAAAACCGCCAGCGGTGGCTGCCAGAGTTGCCCCCAGTTGGATGTGATCAGAAGTCCGAAAAAGAAACGGTGCAGAAGCAGCCCCAAAATACCTCCCGCAATACTGCCGGTCACGGCATAGGCGGCGGCTTCAGCCGTAACCATCTTTCTAAGCTGATTACCGGACATACCCACTGCGCGCATAACGCCATAGTTGCTCATGCGACTGGAAACGCTGGCGTTTACCGTATTTAGAATGTTAATCAGGGCAACCAGTGCAATGACCAGCAAAAACCCATAAACGAATACGGCCATAGCGTAGTAGCTTGTGCGGATTTCACTGTTGCTCTGCTGTTTGTCGAGCAGCTGCATTTCCGGCGTGATAAGGCTTCTCACCTGTTCGGAAATATCCTGATCGACTTGCAGATCAAGAATCGTGTAGTCCGATATCCCGGTTAGCGTGGTAAAGGTGTGTTCAGAGCAAACGATGATCCACCCGCCATCTTCCGCGTCAAAGGGCACACTGGAGACAATACCGGCGACTTGCAGAGCATGCGGTTTCCCGGCAATATCGAGCGTAATGGTATCGCCAATCTTCCCATTAAACTCTTCTGCATGGTCATAATCAATCAATACTCCGTTGCCGTTTTGGACGTTTTCGATGCTTCCGGAAACCAGCAGTTCTTTTGCCCACTTAAATTGCGGTTCATCATATGAAATCAAGGCAGCCCTACCGGGCCCCTGTTTGTCGGTTGCCGGAAGATCAGGGTAAAACATGCGTCCAGCGATATATTTGATATGCGGAAGGGTTTTGATATCTTCGACAATAGAACGGTCAATCAAGACGCTATCTTGGGCACCCTGAACAGAGATATCGGGTGCGTAAGGTTTCAGCGGCTTTAACGCATGGCCCATAAAAGTAATCAATACCGTGAAACTCAAAAATAAGATGATGCTTAGCGCAAAGGAACCAGCGATCAACGTCATACTCTTCTTATTTGAAAAAGCGTGGCGAAGTCCCATTGCCGTATCCACATGAAACATCTTTGTGTTTGATGCTCTGTCAAGGCGTTGGTGGTTCGTATCATTGATATTTCCCGTTACGGCAGCCTGCGGAGATATCCTCGTCGCCCGTTTGGCGGGAGATCTTGAAGCAGGCATGACCACTAAAAAGCCAATTGCGGCACCGGCGGCAAGACCGGGCCAGCTGATTTGAAACATCGGCATTTCCGGGAGATACTGGGAGTTCAGCATGTTTAAGGAAAAAATCGCCGTCCATAAGATCACGCATCCGGCCAATAATCCAAGCGGGATTCCTTTCAGGCAATACTGTAAGCCCTCCAGCCGGATATACCGTTTGATTTGCTTTTTCGTCGCGCCAAGACAACGCAGAAGGCCGAAAAACTGCGTCCGTTCCAGTATGCTCATGTTAAAGCTGCTGGCGATCATAAACGTGCCGGCCGTCGTGACAAGAATAAACAAAATTCCTGCCATAAGGTAGACTCCCAGCATCGTGGAGTCTTTGCTTTGTCCCATCAAGCCCAGGAGCATCGTGTTTGGGGCAACTTGGTTCTCGCTCAAAGCATATTCCGCTTTGATCTCTGAAAGCGCCCGGTTGATATTCACGCCGCTTTTGAATTGAAGATAATAATATTCCTGAGATAAGCCTGCTGGAAGCGCACGCATACCCTCTGCCGACAGCATCAGGCCGTGGGCGTCGCTGCCCTTCAGACTGGAAAAATCGCGATATGTCCCGGTAATCGTAAATTGCCGTATTTCCCCGTTCCTGAAAGCAACCTCTATCGCACCCCCGATGGGAATCCCAAATTGCTCAAGTCCTTGCCTGTCGAGCAGCGCCTCCCGTTCAGCAGCCGGATAACGGCCCTCGGTCACGACAAGGTTCATCTGCCCGGCAAATTCCTCAGTACTGCTTTGGATCAGTAGTCTTTTCCCCTGATAGGTGGTATCTTCGATCAGCCCTAAGAAGCTTGAGGCGTTTACATCCTTGCGGCTGTTGATTTGCCCGGCGGTGCTGTCCGAGATATCCGTAATAACGGCGTGAAAGTTCCCCCGTTGACGGATATACTCCTTGATTTGAGCTTTGATGCTCATATCGGCCAGACCAAAGATTGCCGTGACCAGCATCACCGAGATGGCGATACAGACCACAGTGAGCTGATTCTTCTTTCGGTGTGCTTTGGCATACGCGGAAACAAGACCAAGATAGCTTTTCATCCGGCATATCCTCCTAAGTCGGTAAGAACACCGTCCGATACCTGCAGCACACGGTCAGCCGCAGAAGCAAGGCTTCGGTTATGCGTAATCATGATGATTGTCTGTTGATAGCGTTTGGATGCCGTTTTCAGAAGTGCGATCACCTCGCTGCTGTTTTGACTATCCAAATTTCCGGTCGGCTCGTCTGCAAGAATCAGCATGGGGCGGGTAATCAGGGCGCGGCCAATCGCTGCGCGCTGCTGCTGCCCGCCGGATAACTGGCGCGGCAGATGATGCCGTCTGTCTTGGAGAGAAAGCACGGTAAGGATTTCTTCGACATCGGACTGATTCGGCTTCTTGTAGTCGAGTAAAACAGGGAACGTAATATTCTGCTCGACATTGAGTTCCGGGATCAGGTTGAAGGCCTGAAAGACGAATCCAATGTTCCTGCGGCGGAAGATGGTCAGCTTCTCGTCCGTCATCCTGAAGATATCGTTGCCATCAATAAGCACCTTGCCGGAGGTAGGGGTATCGAGTGCCCCAATCATATTAAGCAGCGTACTTTTTCCAGAGCCGGATTCCCCGACAACTGCGATAAATTGGCCTTTGGGAATCGAAAAGCTCACATTTTCTAAGGCGGCAACCGCCGTCTCTCCGGTACCGTAAGTCTTGCAAACGGCCCTTACCTCTAATAAATTCATCCCGTATCACCTCTGTAAAGGCAGGTTAACATCTGTTTCTTACTCTCACATGAATTTTGGCTTACAGTCTTGTAAGGGAAGGAAGCTCATCACAAAGGCACTTCCTTTGCCTAAAGCGCTATCTGCCGTAATGCTGCCGCCGTGCGCCTCCACAATTGCCTTGGCAAGCGGCAGGCCAAGGCCAATACCTTGTGTATCCTTGAAAAAGCGGCTGCGATAAAACCGTTTAAAGATGTGGTGGATATCTTCGGGGTGAATCCCACTTCCATTATCCCTTACGGTTATCTGGGTGATCGCCGGGAGCCCTTTCCACTCAATAACGATCTGGCCGCCCGTATCCGTATGGTCAAGGGCGTTTTTCACGATATTGCTGATGGCTTCTGTCAACCAGACTCTGTCACAAAAAAGCCCGATATGATCTGGCCCTGACAGGATGATTGTTTTTTGCTCCCCACCCGCGCGGAATGCAAAATGCCGGCGGATGTCCTTGGCCATATCGGCGATGTTTTCAGATGATCTCTCGATGATGATCGAGCCGGCGTCCAGCCTTGTAATTTTCAAGAGGTTCTGAACAAGCGTTTCTATCCTTGCGATTTCTTTTTCCGATTTTGCGGCAAATTCCCGCATGCCGGCCATATCCTCGGTGTCGTCTTGTAAAAGCCCGTTGTAGATATTGAGCGCGGCGAGAGGGGTCTTTAGCTGGTGGGAAATATCTGAGATGGTATCCTTCAAAAACTCTTTTGTTTTCTGTTCCTTTGAGGCATGAGCGTCGAGTGCCGTAGCCAGGGTATTTACCGCGTGAAAGAGCTTATACAGGCTGCCCTCCCGGTCACACTCGATCCGGGCATCTCTGTCCCCTGAAAGATATAAACTGAGTTGAGATACGGCATCTTCCATAATTTGATTTTGCTTTCGAAAATACAGAAAGCAGACGCCCAGTAGGCCCAAAGCGGCCAGAAAGGAAAGCAGGAGAAGAATGGGGTTCAGTACGCCGTAAAAGAACCATATTGTAAATTGGTGCAGGAAGAGAAAACCGCCCAAGATGAAGGACAGGAGAAGAAAGAATGTTTTGATATCCTGATTGGTGAAAATTTTCATTGCGCCACCTCAACTTACGACAGTCCATTTATAGCCCATGCCTCTGATGGTCAAGAGCATTTGCGGATGAGCGGGATTATTTTCTATCTTCAGGCGCAGCCTGTGAATATACACGGCCAGCGTATTATCGTCAACATAGTTCCCGTCTCCGTCCCAGAGCTTATCTAAGATTTTCGCTTTGGAAAGGATCCTATTGGGGTTTTGCATGAGCAGACAAAGCAATCGGTATTCTGCTGTCGTTAAGGCCAAAGGCCGCCCGGCTTTATAGACTTGTCCCTGCAATAACAGCACCTTGATTCCATTGGAGCTGATTTCCGTATCGGTCTCTCCAAAATTTTTTGCCCGCCGGAGCAAGGCGTTCATTCTGGAGATCAGCACACCTAACCGGAAAGGCTTTGTCAGATAATCGTCCCCGCCAAGATCAAGGCCCTTGACGATGTTGATTTCTTCATCTGAGGCGGTTAAAAAGATGATGGGGACGTTAGAAACCTGACGCACTTTTTGACAGATCTCAAAACCGGAGCCATCGGGCAAGGATAAGTCCAGAATCAGCAAATCGTATTTTCCCTCCAGCCAAATGGTGCCGGCCTCTTTTATGGTTCGGGCAATATCCAATCCGAAGCCCTGCCTTTTCAGGGAATAGGAAAGCCCGTCAAGCAGGCTTAAATCATCTTCAAGCAGTAGTATCCTGTTCATTTTTCCCCTCCTTTTTCCGTCCATCTTTAGGTTTTTTCACACCAGCCGCAACGGGCGACAGACTGCCTTTTTCATCCCTCCCGGTATTCACCCGGCGAAACAGGAGGAGTGGACCGCTGGCAGGCACGCGATGCCGGGCCTCCGCGTTTGACCTGTTTGTATTATTCTATTTCCAGATACCGCAGAATGCAAGAAGGCGATGGAGCGGCGGCCTGCAGTCTTTTTACAAGCTTGCTGACCGGCAAACTTTTGAGAATAAGATAAAAAACCCCTGGGGAATCAGTTCCGACAGGGGCTTTTTGCAGAGTCTTATTTTGATAGAGCACGATTTCCTTTGCCGGGGAATCCAGTTTGGCAAGAGGGGCGGATAATTCGCCCGGCAACAAGCGTTTTGTCTATCGATACACCGGGATAGACAGCGGGGGCTTGCGGAACCCCGCCTCGATTTTACACCGTGGCCGTGATCTGCCAGCTGGCGGCCCGGCTCTGTTCCGCCCACAGCCGGGCGTACAGGCCGTTTTGACGCAGGAGCTCCTCATGCCCCCCTCTTTCCTTGACCGCGCCGTTTTCCAGGACGATGATCTGATCGGCGCTGCAGATGGAGTGCAGGCGGTGGGCGATGACGATCACGGTTTTTTCCGCCACCAGGGCGCTGATGGCCTGCTGGATCAGGACCTCATTTTCCGGGTCCAGGGAGGCTGTGGCCTCGTCCAGCAGGACGATGGGGGCGTTTTTCAGGAGGGCGCGGGCGATGGAGATCCGCTGCTTTTCCCCGCCGGAAAGGGTGGAGCCTCCTTCCCCGACAACGGTCTGATAGCCGTCCGGCAGGACGGAGATAAAGTCATGGCAGGCTGCTGTGCGGGCGGCCTCCATGATTTCCGCCATGCTCGCGTCCGGCTTGCCCATGCGGATATTGGCTTCAATGGTGTCGTGGAACAAATACACATCCTGAAAGACCATGCTGATCCGGGAGAGCAGGGTATCGGAGGTCATCTCCCTGACGGAGACCCCGCCCAGGGTGATCTCTCCGCTGTCCGCGTCCCAAAAGCGGGCGGCCAGCCGGGTGATGGTGGATTTTCCGGAGCCGGAAGGACCGACCAGGGCCGTGATGCTCTTGGCGGGGAAACGCAGGGAGATCTGGTGCAGTACCTCCTGGCTGCCGTAGGAAAAGGATACCTTTTGAAAGGCAATATCCATATTTGACCCAGCGGCATCAGGGGCGGCTGCGGCCTTAGGGTCGGGAGCCGCTCCCGCTGCCGCTTCCGAGGGGGCATCCGCCGCGGTCTTGGGCTGCGGCTCCGGCAGCGGCTGTTCGTTCCGGAGCTCCCGGATGCGCGCCGCCGAGCGGTTGGTGCGGGCAAAATCGGCGATAAAGCCGAAAAGAATCATCACCGGCTCGTAGATGTTCAGGGAAAGCAGGAGAAAGACGATAGAGGTAAACGGCGCCAGCTCTCCCCCGGTCAGAAGCCAGGCTCCCGCCAGCATCACCGCGCCGATGCCGCAGCTGAGCACAAAGCGCCCGATCATGCCCACGGGAGCCGCTGCCAGCTCCAGCCCCACCGAATGCCGGTGCTGCCTGGCAAAGGAGCTTTTCAGGGCGGCAAAGCGTTCCCCCGCCAGGTTGAAGGCCTTGAGGGTCTGGATGCCGCCCACGTATTCCAGAATTCCGGAGGCGGCGGCTTGCTGGGCGGCCAGGAGCTGGCGGCTGATCCGGCCCATTCTGCGGTAACTGAGAAAGGCGAAGGGCAGGGCCAGCGGAATCGCCAGAACCACCGCCAGCATCATCCGCCAGTCAAAGGCGGACAGGACGGCCACCGCCAGGGCCAGGCGCACCAGGATGACCGAAACCTGGGGGATGAGCGCCGAAGCCAGGTTTTCTACCTCGGTGTAGTCCCGCAGCAAGACCGTGGAGAGATCCCCCGCGTCCCGCCGCCCGAAAAAGCCCATGGGCAAGCGCCTCAAATGCTCGCCCATGGCCAGACGGGCGTTTTTGGTGGTGCCGGCAAAGCCGACACAGATGTCGATATAGGTTTTGCGGCGGATGAAATAGTAGACCACGGTCTGGGCCAGCAGTACGCCGCACAGAAGCCAAAGCCGGTTCAGGGGCGGCGCGGCGCCCGGCTCCGCCAGGGGGATCAGGAGCAGATAGACGGCCAAGAGCATCACCGCGTAGGGCAGCGATACCACAAAGCTGTCCAGAAAGTTCCAGAGAGTCAGCTTGAGAAATTTTTTGGTTTCGCCAAACGTAATGGTGTGGAACCAGGTTGCAAAATCATTCATCCCGGCAGTTCTCCTTTCCGGATCGTCCAGCGGTCCCGCCGGGCGTTGGCGGCAATCATGCCGCCGTAGGGCGGGCAGTCCCGCAGCAGCTCGGCATGGGTCCCCGCGCCCAGCAGCTTTCCGTCTGCCAGCACCAGGATCTGGTCGGCGTTTTCCACCGTCCGCAGCCGGTGGGCAATCATCAGGACGGTTTTGCGGCGGGCCAGCCGGGCGAAGGCCTGCTGGATTTTCGCCTCGTTTTCCGCGTCGGCGTAAGCCGTGGCCTCGTCCAGAAGGACAATGGGCGTGTCCCTGAGAAAAACCCGGGCGATGGCTAGCCGCTGTTTTTCCCCGCCGGAGAGGGAAGAGTTCTCCCCGCCGATCACCGTATCATAGCCCTGGGGAAGGGCCATAATGACCTCGTGGATTCCGGCGTTTTGGGCCGCTGCCACCACCGCTTCCCGCCCGGCCGCCCGGTTGCCCATGCGGATGTTGTTTTCTGCCGTATCCCGGAACAGGAAGGAGTCCTGAAAGACATAAGACACCAGATTCATCAGGCGGGAGGGCGGGATTTCCCGGATGTCCACCCCCCCTATGCGGATCAGGCCCTGCTGCGGCTCGTAAAAGCGCAGGAGCAGCTGGGCCAGCGTGGATTTTCCGCCGCCCGAGGGGCCGACAATGCCGGTGACCGTTCCCGGGGCCAGCCGGAAGGAGATGTCCCGCAGCGCCTGGGGGCCTTCTTCCGTATAAGCGAAAGATACCCCCTCAAAAGCGATGTCATAGACAGCCGGATTTCCGCTGCCCGTCGCGGCCGGCTCCGGCTGCCGGAGAATCCGGTCGATGCGTTTGACGCCCTCCGTAATGCGCCCGCTGTGCACCACCATCTGCATCATGTTTTCCAGCGGTTCCTTCAGGCCGCCCCCGACCAGAAAAAACAGCAGGAGCAGGGGCAGGAAATCCAGATAGGAGGCGGCGGTCGGGAGCAAAAGCAGGCCGGCCGGAAGCAGGAACAGGAGCTGGGCCCCGAAAAAAGCGTAATAGGCCCCCATGCCCGGCGCGAAGTGGCAGGCCGTCCGCTCCACAGCGCCCACATAGGCGGAAACATCCCGCTCGTAGCGCTGAAAGGCGCTTAAGGTCCGGTTGAATATTTTGATGACCGGCATCCCGTGGATATACTCCACAATGGTGCCTTCCATCTTTTCTTTGGTGTTGTGCATATCCACCTGGGTCTGGGCGCCCCGCGGGTTTTTCAGCCCGCCGGCCAGCAGGGAGACGGAAACGGCGATCGGCGCCAGTGTGACCAGGGCCAGCCGCCAGTCCAGGAGAAAAAGGTAAAGCAGGGTAAAGAGCGGGGTGGCGATGGCCGCCGCGATATCGGCGAGATGGTGGGCGAGGAAAACCTCGATCTGCTCCACATCATCCGTGAGCACTTTCTTGATCGCGCCCTGGGTGGTGCCGGTAAAATAACCGGAAGGAATCCGCCCCAGCTTCTCCATCAGCTGCAAGCGCAGGGCATAGAGAATGTCGTAAGCGGCCCCGTGGGCCAGGGCCGAGGAAGCAAAAGCGCAGACCCCGTAAACCAGGGCGGCGGCAAAGGTATAGCCGGCCAGTGTGTAGAGGACCGCGGGGTCGATGGCCGCGGTCAGGGTATAGTGGGCGAGCAGTTCCCGGATCACTCCGTAAATGGTGAAAAAGGGAACAAGGCGGGCCGCCGAAGAGACGACCGCCAGCAGGCAGGCGACGAGGAGCTTGGCCTTTTTGGGTCCGGCCAGCTCCAGGATCCGGGCAAGGCCTGTTTTTTCTCGGGGCATTTTGCGGGTTCTTGCCATGGTGGTTCTCCTTTCAGAAGAGAAAGTTAAAGTTAGGATATTCTAACTTTGGCGGGCAAAAAAAACGCTTCAGGCGTTTTCCGTAAAAATACAGCTGAACAAAAGGTCGTAGATGCGGTCCAGAGTCCGGGCCAGGGCGCCGGGGTGCAGGGCATCCTGGTTCAGCATGGCCAGGGCCATGATTTTGATCAGGTTGGCCGCGAGGGGAAAGTCCACATCCGGGCGGACGCCCTCCATATGGGTGAACAGGCCGCGCATGACCACGGCTTCCGCCTGCGGGTCGATCCGGAATTCCGGCGGCAGGGCGGCTTTGAGCCTGGCCTCGTCCTCGGCGGTCAGGTATTGGTAAATGCTGTTCTCGCTGAAAATGATTTTTCTGAGAAAGGCCTTCGCCTCCGGCGTTGTCATCTTTTCCCGGCCGTCCAGGGTATCCATGAAAAACTGCTTGGCCCGGTCCCGCTGGTATTGGATAATCTCGTAGACGAACATCTCCTTGGACGGGAAAAAGTTATAAAAGGTACTTTTGCCCAGCCCGACGGCTCTGGTCACCTTTTCCACGGAAGCATGGGTCATCCCGTGCTCCCTGATCAGGGCAAGCCCCGCCTCCAGCATTTTGATCCGGGCTTCCTCCCGTTCCTTTAGGGCAAAAATCTTGGGCGACATCAGCAGATCCTCCGTTAAGAAAGTATAAGATGAAAAGACGATGATGAGAAAAATAAGCGACGATTATTTTAATAATGGTCGCTTTAAATATATCGCGGATTTTTCACGTTGTCAATCAGGAGTGAGCGGGAAGAGAAAAGAGGCACCAATCAAACAAGCAACGATACAGATTTGTCCCGTTGAACCGCCTGCGCGCCGATTCTGTGACATTTAGGCCATGTTTACCTGAATTTCCTGCTCAATCCGTCTTTCCGATTCGATTCCGGACAGGCAGCCAACCAACTGGAGTAAACTTATCATTTATCATGACACGCGTGTCATGATAAATGATAATAATGACACAAGGTTCATTTTTGTTTTTAACAAGGAGGAGGGGCACATGCCAAAGGTCGATAAAGAATATTTTGCGGAAAAAGAAAAGACCATCGTTGATGCCGCCATAAGGGTTTGCAAATCCAAACCCGCTTACGCGGTTACGTTGCGCGATATCGTAAAAGAATGCGGGATCAGTCAGGGTGGAATATATCGCTATTTCTCGGACATCGACGAGATTTTTGCTGAGATAATGAACCGCGCCTACAGTGAATATCAAATCGGCGGAAGCACCGACGCGATTTTTGACAGCGATAATCCGCCGGGAAAAATAATCGCTGATTCGTTTGCTTTGATCGGCCAGTTGACAGACAACATCATAAGTCAATACGGGAATCTGATCTACGAACTGAATGCCATCTATCTGAATGAGCCGGAACGAGGCCAAAAGGTGCAAGGCAGAATTAAGGTGAACAATGACAGCGATGCATTACTTGGTAAAACAATTGCCTTTATCGAAGCACATATCTCGAACGGTTACTTCAATCCGGAGATGCCTAAAGAGCATATACTGCTTCTCATTGGTATAACCATCCAGGGCATTGCGCGAATGATAACCTTTTCTGAAAATGTTGAAGTTTTGCAGACACAATTTGGGATAACGATGGAATATACCACGGCAAAAGGTATGATGACAATTCTGGCACAGGCAATCATTAAGCTGCTTGGAAGCGGTGGCGAAAGAGAGCATTACAATGAAAACAAATGACTTAGCGGTAAAAACGGAAAAGTTGGTTAAAGCGTTTTCCGGACAGGAAATGATTAAAAGCTGCAAGATGAATGTCCGTTATGGCTGTATCTATGGTTTTTTGGGCGCAAACGGCGCAGGTAAAACAACTATGTTTAAGATGTTGACCGGATTACTGCTCCCCACGGCTGGAAAGGCCGAAGTGTTGGGAATGGATGTGGTCGGGCGACGCGACGACATACTCAAAAATATCGGTAGTATGATTGATGTTCCCATTTTTTACGACCATCTGACTGCTGTGAAAAACCTGGAAATCCACCTCGCCTATATGGGCGTACAAGGCATGGGTATTCCCGCCGCGCTTGAGCTTGTCGGATTGGAACCCTCAAACAAACAGCCCGTTTCCCGGTACTCCCTCGGTATGCGGCAGCGGTTAGGTATTGCCAGGGCGGTGGTTCACAATCCTAAGCTGCTGATTTTGGATGAACCCATCAATGGCCTTGACCCGATGGGTATCCGGGAAATGCGGGAGTTGTTTTTAAGGTTGGTACAGAAAAAGAATATGACCATTCTGCTTTCCAGCCACATGCTTAACGAAATTGAACACACGGCAGATACCGTGGGGGTAATTGTAAATGGGACTATTGTTGAGGAAACGGAATTATCAACAATTAAACAGCAGTATGCCAATGGCCTTGAGGATTATTTGATCAAAAAAATGACAGGGGGGAAACAAAATGCTTAACTTGATGAAGCTGGAACTAAAAAGAAATAAAACCCGCTCCTATATGCTTGCCGCTATCGTTGCCTTGCCTGTGGTAACGGGGCTTACATACCTGATGGCCTATGCGCCGCAAGAGAATCCGAATGACCCCAGTTTGTCGCTATTTGCGAATTACAATAATCTCGTTTCAATGTCTATCTTTATTAGCATGGCGTATTTTGCTATCCTTGCCGCGGTAATGTATGCCCGGTTTGTGATTGAGGAATACGCAGGCAAACGCGCCACGCTGATTTTTTCCTATCCTGTCAGCCGCAAGCGCGTCCTGATTGCAAAGTTTGCAGTTGTTTCGATTTTCACGTTTATAGCTATGGTGGGATGCAGTTTTTTATCGTTAGGTATATTCAGTGCGACGGAAATGATAGCCCCGATGGTGAACGATAAATTGACAACAGGTGTGCTGCTTTGGGCCGTAAAGGACATTATCGTCATGGGGGTTATCGCCGTTTCATTTGGCATATTGGCGACAGGTATTGGGTTCATCAAAAAGTCAGTTCCGACGACCATTGTTTCAGCAGTTGTTATTGTGTCGGTTTTGAGCAATCTTATATCAGGAGCGCTCACAAATGATATGTTTCTGCTTATTACAATGCTCATAGCAACAGCGGGAGCTTTGTTTGTGGCGGGGGTACTTGTGGGAAAAGTAACCCACATGGAGGTAGAATGAAATGGACGCTTTTAGATAGTTTTTTCTACAATGTATTTCGCAGTATGGGCGTCTACCTTGTGAGTATTAATGTCATTTTGGGAGTTGCGCTGATCGTCGCCGGGGCGCTAATGAATAAGTCCTTATCAAAAAACAAAAAAACGGCGGGAACTGTTTGCATTGGAATTGGTATACTTACGATCATTAGCGCAGTTGCCCAAATGATATTATAGTCACTGTATAATTGAACGTATTGCCAGACGGTATATAAAAAAAGCCGTCATTTGGCAGCCGATGCGTTGTGTCCAAAGGAACAGCATATAATCCGGCGGCGGCTTTGGGATAGGAGGTTTCCATGTATCCGAAGCCGCTTTTTCTTGTCCGTGAGGACAGGATTGACCCGCTCCGTTTTTCGCCGTTTCTGATTTGTGCTAACTATACCGAAATAGTAAAATATAAGTGTAATGTGATAAGGAAGGAGGAACATGGGGCGCAAAAGCCGCACAGTTATCGACACTGTGCAAAACGTATTCAGTACCGCCCGCAGGATTTGGCGCGTCGCAATCTCCATCAGGCTTTCCAAAGAGGACGCCAAGAGCAAAGAGCTTGCCGAAGGCAATCTCCATAATTATTGATAACGTATGAGTTCCTAATCTCGAATACACGAGATAAAGAATATATTTTTGGTTATTGGATATAAAGTATTTGAATTTTATGGCAATTTTTTCGACCGAGTGAACCTGCGAATTTTATTTATATATTTAATTTACGCATTTTTCCTTGAAGGAGTAATTTATACAGTCCAGAATAGCAAGTTCCAATAGCGCTGACAATTTAAAATGATGACTTGATTCAATGGGATAAAATAGCAGTAATTTAACATGGAGGCATATATTGAAAAAGGTTATAAAGCATATCGAGCAAATTTTTGAACAAATCCCTAAGAATAAACAAGCAGGAATTTATAAAAAAGAACTCCTGAATAGGATAGCAATGCGCTATCTAGAATTATCTGCACAAGATATAGATGATGAGAAAATTGAGGATATGCTTTTTAGCGAAGTTGGTTCATCAGAGGAAATCGTCAAAGCGATAAAAACCTATTGTTTTAAGAGATTATTCCTACCTGCTATTTTATATGTAGTTCTTTTTATTACCTCTATATTACTCATTGTCTATACCCAGCTCAGTGCATATCTGTCTATATCTTTTGTGCACTTGTATGTTGCACTAATATTCTTTTTTGGAACGCTTATCGTCATGAATATGATTAATATCATATTAAAAAATGAATTACCCATAATCTATAGCTTTCGGTTAAGAATGTTCACATTTTGCGTCAGTATTATCTTCCTCTTGATTATTTACTTTTTCCCACATGCCTTTATAATAAATAATTTTATGGGTATTTCCGTAATAGCAGGAGAGTTGTTTTTCTTTGGGACGAGAAATAGTTTTAAAAATGTCTAAAAATGTCAAGGGAACGGTTCTTTCGACATGGATACTTTTCTCACCATCTCTCGACCAATGTATATTCCCGACCGTTGGGCCTTGATGAAGTATAATCTCTCGGTACTTTTTATTGTTTTGACAGAGACTAGCGGGGTTTCTTCGGTGGGGACAATAGAGCATAGTTTTTCAATGTACCAATAAATATGCAAATGATTGGGACGAGGAAAAAAATGAATTCAATTTATTTACCTTTATATGGTGATTTAGCGACATCTAAAATTACCAAATATATTTCACCACGAATAAGTGGACTTGAGATATGTAGTATAAATGATAATCAAGCTTTAGAAGAAATAAAAGAATTTTCTATTAGATCTGACCTGATTGTAGGCATACATTATCCTTTATTTGCAAATAGGCCTAAAGGGCCGATGCTCCTGTCTTCAGATAAGACTATAACGGATAGTCATTGGCGTATTCTTGAGGATGATATTAAGGAAGCTGCACATTTAAATGCACAATATTTTCTCATTCATGTTCCAAAACCTGTTTTAGTTAATAGAAATATAGATTTGCAGTATTGGAGATTCAGTGATAAAAAGGATTGGCAATTTAGCGATCAATATATGCATTTGAAATCAACTTTATGTGCAAATATAGAAATATTTTTTTCTATGCTCTCGAAATTATCTAAAAAATATAATATTAAAATTTATTTGGAAAATGATCTTATTTCCACTAATTTAGATTTACAAAATATATTATGTAGTATGCTTGAAAAATATAATCAGATTAAGCTTTGTTTAGATATTGGACGACTACATTTACAGGCAGCATTAGATGTTGATTTTTCAATCCTTCAATTTATCCAATTATTGGGCAAATGTACTAGACATGTACATTTATGGAATTCGTCTAAAGTACATAATATTACAGGCGGGCATTATCCAGCGATCAAAAGATTAGACAATATTCCAGGATGGGCCGATGTTGCTGAAATACTAAAAGCTATCAAATGTCAATCAGATGATTTTTCAGTTTTGTTAGAACATCATCTGATGTTATTAAAACCTGCGGAAGCTTTTTTGTATTATGAATATGTACAATTTATGTTAGAGGAAAAATGAGATGAAATTCGTATTACAAGGAAAATCCAACCGTTAGGTTGGCATAATTTCCCGTTTTTCGTTTTGTAACAGTTTGCCGGTATTAGGCATCTGTTTCAATAAATAAACCAGATATTCATAAATTTTCAGCTCATTGGCCAGTGCGGGCAATACGCTTAATTTGTCGTAATTTGTATAAAAAGTTTTCTGAAATTTTGATGTGATTTTGAGGACCGAAAGTAATAGATAAGATGAAGGGAGAAATGAACAGATAATCTCAAGGCCAAATTTGATTAAAACTTATGAGATTGATGTACGCCCAAAGATTTAACGTTAAAGAGAGGCGGACAGGCCATGGCATAGAGAAGGTTTCCATCTACAATAAAAAGGCTCTCGCATCTTCTAATGATTGGCAACCTCTGAAAAGTTTGATTTAGAAGTGGTACTATCTGTATACTTCCAATCCGAATTCGAATAATGTTGTACCTAAAATGTTCCAAGGGGGATGTAGCGAAGGGTGATCACCAGTATTTTGACTTAAGTGACATACAAGTCACAGAGTTTGTGGCAAAAGGATTCAGTAAAGAGGAAATTGCAAAAAAGAATTAACTCCCGTAAGCTTACCTAAGTGAATAAAACTGATTGCGGGAGTTAATTAAATTTTTTAAAAGCTGAGGTGACGGCATGAAAAAGAAATTTTATATCTTCATTTATTTGGCTTCATTATTTTTTATCTTTGGTTGTAATCATTCTGTAGAGATCCCTTCGCAAAAGAGCAGCAGCGATTCCTTATCTTTTTTAAATTCGTCCAGCGAAGAATCAGAGTTTATAATTAACGATGAAAGAAAAGCCCAAATCGAAAATGTGTCCGTTGATTTTAAAACGAGTGAACTTAAAAATCTGAACAAGAAGAATAACGAAAAACCGATAAGCGATTTATATTTTTTAGATAATGATCATATTATTTTCTCTGCTGTGAATGGAAAAAATAATACGGATGACAGCGAGAACTGTGATTTCTATCAATATAATTTGGAGACCGATACACTTATTTTACTTTGCCCCGGCTATACTTTGTATCATGACAGTTATATCATGGTTAAGGATATCAATAATTTTTCTATTGTAACAGGTACTTCATACCTTAAGATTAAGGACAATAAGAAGGCAATTCAACGGAATGTTTTTCAGGAGGCAAAAACGAAATACCAATACGTAAATGCGGTATTTTATCATGAGGACAATGATAAAATGCTTGTTTTAGAAAATGATATGATTACCCGCAATTCTAGCGCATACGTCACTGACAGCCAGTTTTCAGCCTCGCAGAAATTACCATTTGAGGATATTTATCGTGTGCAGTGGGCGGATAAGGACCATGTTCTTGTGGCCTATAAAGAAAAGGACGGAAAAAGCGTCTTGGCAGCCTATAATATTGAGGATAAGAATATAAAAATTACAGCACTCCCGTCAAATCACTATTTTATTGATCCGGTTCCCTCTGATCACGGTATAATCAGGTTTCTTTATCTCGATGATCCCCGCACTGAAATGCCTTGGGGATTTCTCGATTTGAATAAAGGTACAATTGACCGTATTTACTTTGAAAGCTGTAATCCTGAAAGTATAATGCGAAACGGAAGAATGGCCGGTTTTTCTCAATCTAGTTCCGAAAATAACCAAAATAATCAATTGTTCTTATTCGATAACTCAACAAAAAAAATAGGAATTAGAGATAATTTGATTGAATATCCTCAAGCTGTGGCGGTATCCCCGGATGGGAATAGGATTGTGTTTGTGGCAGGAAATGCTTTGGGCCAAAGTAAATTCTTTATTAACCAAAACCTGTAAAATTTTTAGTTTGAGAGAATACGCAACAAGTGAGGAGCCAACTGAAGTTATTTCGGTCTTTCCGAGGCCGGAATTTCTAATATACGCCGTGCCCACGCTATACATCCTGTAACAGCGCTTCAAAGCGTATTCCCTGTGGGAGCGAAATTTGGAACCGGAAATTATTCCGGTACTCAGGGAGCTTGGCATAGGATTGGTGCCTTTTTGTCCCCTGGGCCGCGGCTTTTTGACCGGTGAGGTCAAACGGGCCGAAGAATATCCCATGAGCGACATCAGACACACCGATCCCCGTTATCAGGGCGGCAATTACGATGCAAACAGAAAAATTGTGCAGTCTGTGTATGAGCTTGCGGCGGATAAAAATGTCAAACCTGGACAAATCGCACTTGCGTGGCTGCTTCATAAGGGGCCAGATATCGTACCCATCCCCGGGACAAAGCATAGGGATCACTTGGAAGATAACCTTGCCGCTGTGGAAGTGGAATTGGACGAGGCTCAGATGAGAACGCCTTATGTTTGTATGTGCGCTGCCGATAGTTGTGCTCGTCCATATCAAAACGCTTCATGGCCTGTGCGATTTCATCCTCAACATCGACAAAAAAGTCAGATTTATAGTATGGGTAGTAACAGCTTTTCAAATTGATTCTTGTCATTTTTCAATCCTCCATTTTGATTTTTTGTGAGAAGCCAAAATAGAGGGCGGGGAACGGCAGCCTGTACCGCTCACAACAGACTTGTTCGATAAAACAGCCCGAAAAAGTCTACGTAAGGTCAAAAATTGACGTAAAAAAACACCTTCGAGGGGAAACCCCGAAAGGTGTCGAATAAAAAATGAGCGCAAAGCGCTCTCAGTTTTTTCAGTGCTTTTCTGGAATTTTTAGTGATTAAGACTTCTGCTACATTTGGCCGCTACGGTAAAGTGGCGGCCCCTCCGTTAGCAGACACAAATGGTTTCGGCGCATAAAAGGCCCTCCAATCGCATAACTGCCATTGGAAGGCCCTTAAAAGCGCGCATTTAATTACCTACCAGCACCTACGAAAAATAGGCGTATGGCAGTTTACTTTATAAATCTATCGGCCGAATTTGATTATTTAACTGGTTATACTATTCGTTCTCCCGCAGCCGCTGCACCACACTATCCTTTGAGATACTTTTATACACCTGGATTGGCAGTACGCAGGCTAAAAGCAGCAGTATCGGAAAGCAGATGACAAGAGGTGCAAAGCTGAACTGATAGGTATATGCGGCGCTGCCCTGAGTTACAGTATTGACGGCAAAGTAGCTGACCCCATAGCCCGCCGTTACAAAGACAAGCAGAGCCATCGCCATATAGTATATGCTTTCCAGTATAAGCATCTTTTTGCCTTGTTGGGCGGTCATGCCCACGCTCTGGAGCATGGCAAGTTCCTGCTTGCGAGAAAAAATATTGGTCATGGTGGTATTGACGAAATTCAAGATACCGATTAGTAAAATCACAACGCACAGCGTAAAGCCAATGAGCGCAAACTGCTGGTTATCGTTTTTCATCTCGGCAATATAATCGGCGCGGGAGCGAAAGTCCACCTTGGGATTATCAGCAAGCAGTAGCCCAATCTCTGTCTGGAGGCGGTCGACAGCAGATTCATCCGCTATGACTGTGGCCGACATGATATCGGGGTTTGCAAGGCTTTCAAACTCGGAGGACGGAAGATAGACGGAAAAGCCGGGCATTGAGATAAAATGCGCGCCTAAAGAGTTGAGCGCGCTATAATCCACCTTACCCATAACCTCATAGCTGCGTTTCTCTCCATTCTTATCGTCCAAGGACAATGTGACGGTGTCCCCGACCCGAACCATGCCCTCGCCGTCAAAGCCGAGCAGTACATAATTCCCGGACAAAAACTTCTCACGGTCAAATGTGCCTTCGACCATGTTTTCCTCCAGCTTATCCAGCCAATAGCTGTCAAAGCCGTAGACTTGCGCGTTTATGAAATTGCCGTAGGCGCTGAAATCCGTCTTTTCAATGATTTCCTCAACTTCCTGTTCCGTCAGAGAAGGCTTCTCTGCTAAAATCTTATTGCGCTGGAGATTGACTAAGCCGTCCTTAATATTTCCCTCTATGGGAGCAAAGCCGTTTGCATAGTAGACTTTGGCAACCTCCTGTACGCCGTCGAGCTCTTTCACATCAGACAGCAAATCCTTATTTAACGTATTGCTTGGCGTATAGGGTCTGGCAAAGCTGAAATAATCCGTGTCGGCAATCAGAAAATCGCCGTTGATATGGCCTTGCAGAAACTTATTAACATCAAAGCTGCCCACCAGTGTGTAGACGGCATTAAACAGAATCAGCCCAAGTGACAGTGACGCGATGACCAGCGATGCTTTTTTTCTACTGCGAAAGATGTTGGACCAGGCCATGCGGGATATTTTCGCCCCGCCGCTGCCGCGTTTTGTCTTTTTTGCGGAGGCGGCGGCAAGTCCCGTATATCGTACCGCCTCCACGGGACTGACCCTGCCCGCTTTTTTCGCGGGGCCGTGACAGCTTATCAGCACCGTAACCAGCGCAAGCCCCGCCCCAAGCAGGAATATCCACGGATTTGGGGGCGCCGGCATGTAGTCGATGCTGAGAAAACCGAGCAGAACGGGAATCAGCAGGGTACCCAGCAGATAACCCAAAAGCAGGCCGACAGGGATACCGACCGCGCAGAGCAGCAACGCCTGAAAGTTGACGACGCGTCCAAGCTGCCGCCCAGTCGCGCCGACGGTTTTCAGCAGGCCGTAAAACCTCACGTCGCGCATGACTGAAATGTAAAAGATATTGTAGATGAGAAGATAGCCGCTTACCAGAATAATGGCGATAATGAGTGCCATTGCCGCGATGAGACCGCCGTCCGAGCTCGTTGTGTTGTAAGCGTCGTTAAAGAGAACGCCTGCGGCCTCGGCGTCAATTCCGGTATCCCGCAAGATGGTATCCATATTTTCTTCAAGTTCAGACAGCTTTCCGTCTATATTGGCGGTCAGCTTGGTTACGCCGTAATAACCGGCGCCCAGACGTGTTTGGGCCGGATTCACACCATTAAGCAGCTTGTCCGCCAGAGTGTCGGAGATATACAAAATTCCGTAGGGCTGGAGGTTCAAGTCACTGTCCCAAAATCCGCAGACGGTAAAATCCATGCTGTAAGGCGTTCCGTCCACTTCAAAATCCAGATGTACGACTTGCCCGGGTTCCCTCGGCAGGTTCATTGCGTCCAGAATCCAGCTTGTCAGGGCAATTTCATTTTCCGCCTCGGGCAGCCGGCCTGTCGTTGGCTTGCTGAAAGTAAACTCGGCAAAATTCTCGTCAGCCGTGTGAATTTCGCCCTGCACTTGACGGAATACGCCTTCAGTCGTTATGGTAATCAACCTTGACAGGCCGTATTCCTTAATCAGCGGATGTTCGGCCACACGCTGCGCCTCGTCCTCAGTAAGATATTGAAAATCAACCTCGGTACTGCGTCCGTAGCTGTGTATCAGCATCTGCTGCATACCGTCGGAGAGGCTGATGCCGATGGTGAATACCGCCGTAATCAGAACGGTGGTAAGCACAATGGCAATCAGCGCAAAGATGTTCCGGCTTTTATTGGCCAGAAAACTTCGCTTGGAGAGATTTCTTATGACCGTTTGGTTGTTGTTTCTCATACCGTCACCGCCCTTCCACGGCGGCGATTTGTCCATCCTCAATCCGAATCACCCGGTCGGCAAGCTGGGCAATCTGTTCGTTGTGGGTAATCATCACCATAGTCTGATGGAACTTGGTAGAGGTCATTTTCAAAATGCCCAGAACGTCCTGGCTGGTTTTGCTGTCCAGATTGCCGGTAGGCTCGTCCGCAAGAAGAATGGACGGCTTTGTTGCAAGAGCGCGGGCGATGGCGACGCGCTGCTGCTGCCCGCCGGAAAGATTGTTCGGGAGATTATTTTTCTTCTCCGATAAGCCCAGGGTTTCAATAATGTTCTCCACGAAACCTTCGTCCACGGTGTTTCCGTCCAGCTCAATGGGCAGAACGATGTTTTCATAAACATTCAGAACGGGAACAAGGTTGTAATTCTGGAATACAAAGCCTACATTCCTGCGCCGGAAGATGGTGAGCTGTTCGTCCGTCATTCCCGAAATATCCTTGCCGCCGACAATCACCTTGCCGCTCGTCGGCGTGTCTAAGCCGCCCAGCATATGCAGGAGCGTACTTTTCCCCGAACCTGACGTACCGACGACGGCGACAAATTCACCTTCCTGTATTTCCAAATCAACGCCATCCAATGCTTTGACGGTGTTGGAGTCTTTCCCGTAATATTTTTTTAAGGCTTCTGTTTTTAAAACCGACATGAGATATGCCTCCTTTCATCAATGATTTCAGTATAAACGGCAGTTCTTACAAGCCTCTAACAGAATCACATTTACTTCTTACAGTTTTGTAAGAACATTGAGAATGTCGTATATTTCCCCGGCCTGGAATCCACAAGGATATAACCGCTCTGTTTTTGAAAAATCAAAGACGCCAAATAAAGCCCCAATCCGGCTCCGTCCACATCCTTAGCGTTTCGTCCCCGATAAAACCGTTTGAAAATCGAGTTCCACTCATCGGGAGCAATGCCGATACCACAATCGGTAATGTTGATTTTGGTGTAGATAGGCAGGGCTTCCACGGACAGCTTGATTTCGCCGCCTGGCGGGGAGTATTTTATGGCGTTTTCCAGAATATTTGTGATTGCCTCGCCTGTCCATTTTCGGTCATGCAGCAACAGAGTATCCTCAAAATAAGCCGTCTGAATGGAAATGTTCCTCTTGGCCGCCGCGCCGTATACAGCGCTGATGCTGTCGGTAATGGTTTGTTTGATACCTGCGGGAACAGGAGACAATTCAATGGCTCCGACCTCCAGCCTTGACATTTTTACAAGGCTGTCCATCATCCATTGCAGCTTTTCCGTGCCCGTTTTAATGCGCGACAAAAATTCCTGCCGCTCGGGTTCGGTCGTTCGCCCTTCCAGCAGCAGGTCGGTATACATGGCGACACCGGATAAAGGTGTTTTCATCTGATGGGACATATCCGAAATAAAGCTTTGGATGATTTCCTTCTCCTGCGTAGTTTGCGAGATATCCAGCGTGTTCATTTGAATGATTTTTACGGCCTTGTGCGTCAGCTTGGAAAGCCGGCTGTCCGCCGCCGCTTCAAATGGAAGCTCTGCGTTTCTGGCCAGTACGCTGTCCAAAACCGCATCCATCGAATCAAAAGCTTTTCTTACATAGCGATAGCTTAAAAGGACGGTCAGGCTGCATAAAATGACGGCAATAACAATCGTGACTGTAAGCGCCATCCCTACACCCCTCCGTTCCAAATGTAGCCGATGCCGTGAATGGTCTTAATGGTCTGAGGATTTTTCGGGTCGTCCTCCAGCTTTGCCCGTAACCGGCTGATGTTGACAGGCAGGGTGTTTTCATCCACGAAATTTCCTTCGTTGTCCCATAGGAAGGATAATATCTGTTCCTTTGAAAGCACTTGCCCGGCATTTGTCATCAAAAAAGAAAGCAGTCTGTATTCCGTAGCGCTGATGGGGATTTCTTCTTCTTCCCCACGGAAAAACTTGCAGAGCTCGGCGTCCAGTTTGTATTTGCCGGAATGGATAATATGGCGGCTTTCCGATTCCGTGCGGCGAAGCAGGGCTTCCACTCTTGCCCGGAGGACGGACAGGGAAAAGGGTTTGGTAATATAGTCATCGGCGCCGACCAAGAGGCCGGATACCTCGTCCGTTTCCAAATCACAGGCAGTCAGCATGATAATCGGGATGTTTGAATATGTCCTGATTTCTTTGCACAAGTCCATCCCACTCCCGTCCGGCAATCCCAAATCCAATATGATAAGGTCAATATTATGCTGTTCCAGCATCCGTTTCCCGTCCTGAATGCTGCCTGCTGAAACGGCGTCATAGCCATCCTTTTCAAAGGTAAACGCAATACCGCGGCTTAAATTCTCGTCATCTTCCAATATCAAAATCGTTTTCATATGGAACCTCCGTTGTTATCGTCACCTTGCTTCAAGCGCGGGTCTTTTGGCTTTGGGGCATCTTTGGGAATTGCCCAAACACGACTGAAGCGAATCGCACCAGTAATGCGGCTTTGTTCGCATAATTGCTGAACCCGTCTGTTGGAAATGCCCCACTTTTCAGCAGCTTGTTGTGTAGAAATATAGTCCATATCTATTGGTTCCTTTCCATTCTTGTATAGGAAAAATCATATAATCAATTATAATTATATGCGCTTAAACGAATAGAAACAAGCGTAAGAAATAGTAATACCACAGGCATAACAAGCAATTGCTTGTTATGCCCAAGCTTACATATTTCTCCTGATATAATTGTTTTTGTTCCAAAATATGTTATAACATTTGTAGTTTAATTCAGCTTTATATTGCGCAAAAGTGAACACTGCGAGCAAAGCGATTCAGCCAACCCCAATATATGTGATGGCAGCTATGCGAAGTGACTAAGTTAGCACCCTGCCAACGGTAGGGTGCTTTTGCAGTTGGAAACATTTTAGGGTATCACGTTATTTTCATGCTCAGTAATTGCTTCCTTATGCACCCTGCGCGTTTGATGCCGGGTTATATCATCCTGCGCAATTGGTCTGTTCTGCTGATCCGGGCGCTCTTGCTCAATCGCCTGGATGAAGTTACCCCCCTCCGGATCATCTGAAAAGCAGAAGTTAAATAGTATCGGGTTTGGGCGCTATAGCCGGAGCAAGAACGCCGGCGGAAAACAGAGGGCCGTGGAAAGACAAATTCATCAGGATCCTGGCCATCTGCTCGGGAGTTTCGCGCCGGCCTCTTTCCAGCCATTCCTGAATCATGCCGAAATGGGCGGCAGAGATGTAAGCGGTGAGATATTCACTGGGTACAAGTAAATTTTCTGTTTTAATAAATTTGGCGGATTGTTTCTCGAATAAATTTTTCCACATTACTTTTTTTATTTTGCTTTGTAAGGCGAAGTAGCCTTTGGTTTCAAAGACGACTTGCATCAAAGCGGCGTTGGCGTCAAAATAGTTAAACATTTTGATAATAATGGATGAAGGCAAGGGATTGTCTTTTAAACCTTCCGGCAGCAGCGTAATGAATTCCATCAGGATGCTTTCGACGTCGCGGGTGATTTCTTCCAAAGTCTGATCGAGCAGGTCAAACTTATCTTGATAATGCAGATAAAAGGTGCCGCGATTAAGATTGGCTTTGGTCATAAGATCTTTCACGGAGAGCGCCTCAAAGCCTTTTTCTTCAATCAACGAAATCAGAGCAGCACGGATGGCGGATTTGGTGCGCAGGATGCGCCGGTCGTCAGTTGAACTCATTCCGATCTCTCCTCCAATAGTTTAAATAAAAAATGAACATTCAACCGGGATTTGTCCGGTAACACTCATACTGAGATGTTTTGTTTATTGAAGGCCATTCCTGATTTCATTATAATTGAGAAAGAAAAATAATCAACTCACTGTTCAATAAAATTAGGGCAAGGGGTGTCGGAGTTGACAAAAGCGAATTCCAACTGCATCGTCGTCCGCAAGGTAAATAAATTTTTCGGCAAGAAGCATATCCTAAAGGACATCGACCTCGAGATTCCCTACGGTCAAATCTACGGATTACTTGGCCCTTCCGGCTGCGGCAAAACGACGATAGTCAAGATCATTGCCGGGATTCTGGAGGCAACCTCCGGGGAGGCCTATGTTTTGGAGCGGGTTATGCCCCAGCTGGAGTTGATGAATAAGGTCGGCTATATGGCGCAATCCGATGCCTTATATACTGCTTTGACCGCCGCTGAAAATCTCCGCTTTTTTGGCACAATATATGGCCTTGGCAAGGCGGAAATCAAGAGGAGAACTGAGGAAGTCATGGCGTTGGTCAATCTTACAGATGATCTGAACAAGCCTGTACAGGCTTACTCCGGCGGGATGAAACGACGGCTTTCTCTGGCTATGGCGATTCTGCACAGCCCGCCGGTACTCGTGCTTGACGAACCGACAGTAGGGATCGATCCGCTCTTGAGGAAAAATATCTGGGCCGAATTAAATAAAATGGCCGAGAACGGCATTACCATCCTGGTCACCACCCATGTCATGGATGAAGCCGATAGATGCCATAACCTCGCCATGATGAGGAATGGCAGACTGATCGCCAAGGGGACTTCTCAGGAGCTGCAGGCTCAAATCGGCGTGAACAGTATTGAAGAAGCTTTTATTTATTATGGAGGTCAGCGAGATGATGAGGGTTAGTGCTCTGGCTCTGCGCATCGTAACGCAACTCAAGAATGACCGCCGGACCCTGGCGATGATGCTGGCTGCGCCGATTCTGCTGCTGTCTCTGGTGTACCTTATTCTGGGGGACAGTGTTCCGGTGGTAAAAGTGGCTGTCGTCAACGCTCCGGTCGAGTTGGAGGAGAGCCTGGAAGATCTCAATATCATGCCCCGGCGTTATGACGAGAACGGCGCCCGGAGAGCGCTGGAACAGGGAGAAGTCATCGCCAGCATTACAATTATCAGCGGCAAATCCTATATCGAGGTGGACGGCAGTAATCCGACCAAAGCCAAAGTGGCTCTGGCGGGACTGGAGCAGGCCAAGATAGGGAGCATGTCTTCCCGGCCGGACTTAGCGTCTGAGGTCAGCTATATTTACGGCTACGAAGATTTGCCGACCTTCGATAATTTCGGGTCAACTTTGATCGGGTTTATCATCTTTTTCTTTGTGTTCCTGGTCTCTGGGATTTCTTTGCTGCAGGAGAGGACCTCGGGTACCTTGGAAAAAATGCTTTCGACTCCGATCCGGCGCTGGGAGATCGTCGTCGGTTATGTTCTGGGCTTTGGCCTGTTCACCGTTTTGCAGTCCGTCCTGATCTCCTGGTTTTGCGTCTATATCCTTAACGTCATGATGGTCGGGCAGTTTGCCCTGATCCTTCTGATTACTCTGTTCACAGCCGTGATTGCCCTGACGCTGGGGATGCTGATGTCCACCCTGGCCAACAACGAGTTTCAAATGATTCAGTTTGTCCCCTTGATCGTGATTCCCCAGGTATTCTTTTCCGGATTGTTCGATTTGCCGCCGGGCATGGAGATTTTTAAATGGATCATGCCCTTACATTATATTGCGGATGCTCTGACCGAAGTAATGATCAGAGGAAAGGGAATCGTGACAATCTCTCTGGACCTGGCCGTCATTGTGGGATGCTCGGTAATCTTTATGATTTTAAATACACTTCTTTTAAAAAAGTACCGTCGAATCTGACTATTGGCGAGGAGGTAGTTCTGATGAAAAAAATCTACATCTGTTTAGGAATAATTTTAATGATCCTGACCCTTACGGGTTGTTCTTCATCTCAATTGGTTTTGGAAGGAATAACGGAGACGACGATTTATTCCCACTACAGCGAGGTTGAGGGAAAAATCACCGGGCTGCCGGTTGAACTTGGTCAGGAGATCAAGGCCGGCGATCCGATCGCCATAATCGACGACAGCAAAGAGCGGTATGCGTTGGAACAATTGCAGGAAGCCCTGGCCGGGAAACAGGCTGCTTTGGCGCTTTTGCAGCAAGGTGCAGAACCGGAAGAGCTTAAGCAGGTGCAAAACAGTGTCGAATTGGCCGGACTGGCTGACGAGAAAGCCCAGGAAACAAAAGACCGCGCCCAGGAAGCTTATCATAACGCGCAGGCTTTATGGGAAAAGGGCGCCATTGCCCAGGCGGAGCTGGATACGGCAAAATATCAGGCGGACCTGGCGGAGAACGCCCTGAAGACGGCTTCTCTTCAACTGGATAATGCCAAGCAGGCCCTGGCCTTGATTCAGCAGGGAACTCCTCAGGAAAAGATCGACGCGGCGCAGGCCGAAGTGGCTGCCACTGAAATTCAAATTCGCCAAATTCAAGAGAATCTGGCGAAGTATAAGATTACGGCGCTCTATGACGGGACTGTAATCAGCCGGAATTATTTGATGGGAGACATCATCTCGCCAGGCTTCAGCATCGCGGATGTCGCCGCAAAGGAGGAAAGGCATCTGGTTGCCTATGTGCCGCGGGAGTATCTCTCATCGCTCAGTCACGGACAGGAAGTGGATGTCAGGTACGGGAATACAAATGATAAAGGAACCGTCAGTTTCATTGACGTCAAGGCCAGCTATACGCCGAAAGAACTGCAGACCTCCGCCAATAAAAATAAAGAAAGCATGAAAATCAAAGTAAGCCTGGCAGCGGATACTCCTTTGAAAATAGGGGAAACGGCCGAAGTAATGATTGAAGGACGAGAATAAGCTACCCAATTATACCAATAGACTTCCTCAGGATGTCAGAGGAGACGTGGGCAGAGTTGAGGATCCAATAATTTATCAACGATCATCCATGTTGAAGCGGATTAGTCAAGTTTCCCATGTAACCAGGGAGGTTGTAGGTCAGGAACAGTTTCCTTTATTTCATTCAGTAAATCAAGTAAAGAGACTTTTGATAATTCATTTTCCATAGCAGTTGCAGCGGTTATAAAATGTTTCATCAGTATGTCAGTGACACTTATACCTATTGGACAATCACAAGGGATATTTTGGTGGATGCTCAATACATTGATCGGTTCTTCAATTTCTACGGTGGCATAAATGTCGAATAAGGATATTTGTTCTGGCTTTTTAATCAACTTTATGCCACTTGTGCCCGGCGAGACCTGGATGATCTTTGCTTTTTTTAATTTACTGAATATATTTCGAATAATCACCGCATTTACCCCGGTACTGTCTGAAAGCATACTGCTTGTTATCTTATATTTATCTTGGAATGCGGCGGTTAACATTAATATGTGAACAGCTATTGCAAAACGAGTACTGGCACGCATAATCATCACCTCGCTACAACTATAACACACAGACTTTATTGAAACAATTGTAACCATTGACATTACACCTTCCCTGTAGTAATGTATAAGCATAACCTGTAATAATAAATATTACAGGTTCAAATTGTTGCAAGGAGGAATCCTTTATGATTTCAATTATTTATGCCCACCCTTTAAAAGATAGCCTGAATGCCAGTATTCTAAAGGCTGTAGGGGAGAAATTCAATAATAAAGGTCTTGAATATTCGGTGCTTGACCTTTATCAAGACGGCTTTGACCCTGTTTTTAAGCCTGAAGAACAAACAGGGTATTTTACCGGAGAAGGTACACACGATCCTTTAGTTAAAAAATATCAAGAGAGTCTAGCGGCATCAAGCCAGCTAGTGTTTATTTTTCCGATATGGTGGAATGAACAGCCGGCAATTGTTAAAGGATTTATAGAAAGAGTATGCCTACCCGGTTTTGGGTTTAAATATACCGAACAAGGCGTTGCCCCCCTGTTAACAAACATCAAAGAAGTAACGGTGCTTACTACCTCGGGAGCACCGGATCATGCTTTGAAAAACTATTGTGGCAATATTATAGAAAATCAGTTTATCAATAATATCATTAGGCCGATAACAGGCTTAAATACAGCGAAATGGATGAATTTGGGGTTGGCTTCATCTTCTCCAGAGCAAATTAAAGAACACATTGCATCAGTGTCTGATCTGTTTGAAATAGAAAGATAAATAAACTGAAAAATTTGCTCAGAAATGCCCGTGCTTATTCTTTAAAAGAAGGGATAGAGGAAATGGGAACGACAATCTTCTATTTTACAGGGACTGGTAATAGTCTGATGCTTTCACGGGATCTAGCCAAAGAGATAGGAAGTGCGAAGGTTATTTCTATTGCGAAAGCAATACAAGAACCACAATTTGAGATGAAAGACGAATGCATTGGATTCGTCTTTCCACTTCATTACCAAGGTGTTCCCGTGATTGTACAGAACTTTATTGAGAAATTACCAATGGATAAAGTTAATTATATTTTTGGTATAGTTTCTAGTGGAGCGTTTATAGGAGATGCCTTAAAACAGCTTTCAACCATTCTGTCACGACGTGGGAAAGAATTATCCGCCGGGTTTCAACTTTTATTACCATACAATTTTATCATTGACCCGTTTGGGTTAAAGGCTCCGGGCGATGAAAAGCGAGAAAGGCTATTCAAGCAAGAAAAGCTTAGAGTGAAAGAGATTGCGGGAATGATAAAAGAGCGAAAACGGATAGGAATCGAGAAAAGACCATTCCTTTTATTGAGGCATGTACATCCATATTCCCGTGCGGCAAAGGAAAAACTTGCTTCTGAGTTAATTAATGGTGCAAAAAATTTCTGGGTTGATAACCATTGTATAAGTTGCGGCCGATGCAAATCTGTGTGCCCCGTGAACAATATTGATATCCTAAATGAAAAACCGAAATGGAATGAAAAATGCAAGCAATGCCTGGCATGCATTAACTGGTGTTCCCAAAATGCGATCCAGTATAAAGATAGGACTTTGAATAAAAAACGGTATACAAACCCATTTGTGACAGTGGAAGATATGGTTGATTCCGCAGGCAAATACTAACCGGCATGGGGGTAATCCAGATTCTCAAACTGGTTTCCCGGAGAGTGCGCTACAGAATAGAATCAGGACTGATGAGGGAATAGGTCAAAAGCAATTCCAATCAGCGGCTACAAAAACCGGCAGGGCGATGTTCCTGCCGGTTTTCGCTTGAACGATCTGAGTTCCTGCTCCAGCTTGCGCTCATAACGGTCGTTGACGGTCGCTTGCGGAATACCTGAAACATTTAGGTGACCGCCGCAAAAAAAACGCGATCCTGATCATGCACAGGATAATCATTTATCGGACAAATGATCAGGGGAATACCGTTGAAAAAAGAGTAGAAAGTGAGATATACTAAAAATATATGGAAAAAGATTCCGTCAAAGGAAAAAGCGGGGGTGGTTCAGCATGGAAGATAACCCTCTTAATGAAGAGCTGGAAAGAGAAAAAGAAAAGCTCAACAAATTTGCGGAGGAAGCGCAGAGGAAGGGGATCCCCCTTACCCAGGACGAGGATTTTATGGCGCAGAATCACAAGGTTGATATATTGGTTGCCGAAATCCAAAAAAGAAAGACAGTCCGCCAGAAAAAATAACCCCGAAGCAGAACCCCGTTCCTGCCCGGGGATTGCTTGAAGGACACCTCAAATCGCCATATTTACGGAAGATTCCGCCTTGCTTAAAGGAGACGCGCTCATGAAATTGCTGCACCTGGCCGACCTGCATATCGGCAAACGCCTCAACGAATTCAGCCTGCTTGAGGATCAAAAACATATCCTGAAGGAAATTCTGGACCTGACCGAGGACATCAGACCCGCGGGCATTCTGATCGCCGGGGATGTCTACGACAAGAGCGTACCGGCGGGGGAAGCGGTGGAAATTCTGGACGATTTCCTGACCGAGCTTGTCGCCCTGCGGGCGCCGGTCTTTCTGGTCAGCGGCAACCACGATTCACCCGAACGCCTGAATTTCGGCAGCCGTATCCTGGCCCCAAACGGTGTCCATATCGCCGGGACCTTCGAAGGCGCGCTGAAGCAGGTCACCCTGCGGGACGAATACGGCCCGGCCCATATTTATCTCTTGCCGTTTATTAAGCCGGCCATGGCCCGGCCGCATTTTCCGGACCGGAATATCGAGTCTTATGAGGATGCCGTCCGGGCGGTGATTGAGGCCGCTCCGATTGACAGCGGGGAACGGAACCTCCTGGTCGCCCACCAGTTCGTCACCAGCGGCACCACAGAGCCGGAACGCTCTGACTCGGAAACAATCGCCGTGGGCGGGCTGGACAATATCGACGCTTCCGTGTTTGCCCCTTTTGATTATGTCGCCCTCGGCCACCTCCACGCTCCCCAGTCCATCGGCAGGGAAACCGTGCGCTATGCCGGCTCCCCGCTCAAATATTCCTTTTCCGAAGTGCGCGGGCAGAAATCGGCAACCCTGGTCGAGCTTGCCCAAAAAGGGACAAGCCGGATTGAGACCGTAAACCTGACGCCCCGGCGCGATCTGCGGGAGATCAAGGGACCACTGGCCGAACTGCTGCGGGCGGGCGCCGCCGGAAGTCCGGCCGACACGCTCTCCGGCGGCCTTTGTCAGGATTATATCCGGGCTGTCCTCACCGACGAGGATGAGGTTCTGGACGCCATCGGCCGGCTCCGCCAGGTCTATCCCCATATCATGCGCCTAGACTTTGAAAACAGCCGCACCAAACAGGGAACAGAAGCGGCGGCAGCGGCGGCCGGTGATGCCGCCCAAAAAAGCCCCCTGGATCTTTTTGCCGAGTTTTATCTCCGGCAGAATAACCGGGAAATGACGGAAGAACAGGGCCGGATCATGCGGGAGGTCCTGGAACAGGCGGGAGGTGGCGGACAGTGAAGCCGTTAAATGTTGTGATGAGCGCGTTCGGGCCTTATGCCGGCAGGGTGGAAATCCCCCTGCGGCAGATCGGCGGGGAGGGCCTGTTTCTGATCACCGGGGATACCGGAGCCGGGAAAACCACCATCTTTGACGCCATCGCCTTTGCCCTGTTTGACGGGGCCAGCGGCTCGGTGCGGACCGTGGATACCCTGCGCAGCGATTTTGCCGCCGTGGAGACCAAAACCTATGTGGAGCTGGAATTCTCCCATCAGGGGAAAACCTACACCGTGATCCGCAATCCCAAGTACGAACGCCCGAAGAAAAGCGGGACCGGCTTTACCCAGGAAAATGCGGACGCGACCTTATTATTGCCGGGCGGCGCAGTGGTGAGCGGCAGCAATAAGGTCACGGAAAAAATCGTGGAATTGCTGGGGATCGAGTTCAGGCAATTTAAGCAAATCGCCATGATCGCCCAGGGGGAATTTCTGAAGCTTCTGCTGGCCGACAGCAATGAACGGGCCGGGATTTTCCGCAGGGTATTTAACACCGATCTTTATCTGAGTGTGCAGGATACACTGAAACGCCGGGAAAAAGAGTTGAAAGCCCGCTGCGAGCAAAGCGTTTTCAGTATCCTCCAATATATGGACGGCATTCAATGCCCCCCGGACCATCCCCATTGCCCCCAGATGGCCGAGCTTTTGGCCCGGCGCAGTATTCACGCCGCCGAACAAATCCTGGCCTTATTGGAGGACTTGATCGCCGGCGATCAGGGACTGCAGGAACAGGCCAAACGGCACGGCGCCGAGCTGGCGGCAGCCCTGCTGGCCCAGGCTGCCGAACGGAAGGAAGCCGAGTATGTCAATCAATCCTTTGCCGCCCTGGCAGCCGCCCAAAGAACCCTCGATACCTTGCGGCTGCGGGAGGAGGAGGTCAGGCAAAAGGAAGAGACCGCCCTGGCGGCCGAGAAGGCCCTGTACGGCGTGAAGCCGCTGGCGGAAAGTTATGAGCGGGAAAAGGCGGCCCGGGACGAACTGCGCGCCCGGACAGAGGAATTAAGTGAGGCCGTCGCCGGCCAGACCCCGCAGGTGGAAAAGCTCCTGGCCGCCTGGAACGCTGAACAGGAAAAAGAGCCGGCGCGCCTGAAGCTGGCCGAGGAGATTCCCCGCCTCCGGGAAGCCTTGCCCAAATATGACAGGGTGGAGGCCCTCAGGCAGGAAAAGAGCGGACAGGAAAAAGCCCGCAAAGACCTGGAGGAATCTCTGAGCGGCTGGCACAGGCAAAAGCAGGAGCTTGCCGCCGGCCAGGATCAGCTGACCCGGGAGGCGGAAACCCTCAGTGAGGCCGATACCGCCCTTTTGGCCTGCGGCAATGCCCTGACCCAAATCACCGCGCGGGGCAAGGCCATCCAGAGTCTCCTGACGGGCCTGTCCGCGGTCAGGACCCTGCAGGCCGCTGATGAGGACCTGCGGAAGGCTTTTCTGGCGGCGGAAAAGAGCTATAGCGCCGCCAATGAGGACTATATCCGGCAGGAACAGGCTTTCTTCCGGGAGCAGGCCGGAATCCTGGCCCAAAGCCTGACAGACGGAGATCCCTGTCCTGTCTGCGGGTCGATCAGCCATCCCCGTAAGGCCCAGCCGCCGGCTGAGGCCCCCAGTGAAGCCGAACTGCAAAACCTGAAAGCCCGGCTGGCGGAAAAACAGCGGGCCCTGCAAACGGCCGGCGAGAAAGCGGGCAGCAAAAAGACAGAGATCGAGACCACCCTGGCCAATCTCTGGGAAACGGCCGGAAGCTTGTTCGCCGCCCGGATCCCGGACAGCCTCTCCCCGGGCGGCCCGGACAGCCTGTCCCGCCTGGAGGGCCTGGCCGGGGAGGAGCTGGGGCAGGCCAGAGAAGAATACCAAAAGCAAGCCGGGCACAAGCCGGAGCTGGAAGCCCAAAGCGCCCGCCGAAAGGCCTGTCTGGAAGAGCTGGCGCAAACCGGAGAGCGGCTGAGGCAGGCCGAAGAGGCCCTCACCGGGCTGACAGAGCGCAAAAGCGGCCTGGATATTGACCTGGCCAAAACGGGAAGGGATCTGGAGAACCTCCAGGAGGGGCTGCTTTACCCTTCCCTGGAAACGGCCAGGCAGGTTCTCGGAGAAACAGCCCGGGAAGCCGAAGAATTAAAGCTTGCTTTGCAGGAGGCGGAAAACAGCTACCGTGCGGGCAGGCAGGCCCTGGACAGCCAGATCACCCTGCTGGCGGACCTGGAGCAGAGAAAAGAAGGAGTGGTCCGGGCCGCGGAGCAAGCCCTGGAGAAATTTACGGCTAAGTATCAGGCTGCCGGCTTCAGGGACGAGGAGGCTTATCGCTTTGCCCTGATGTCCGAGCAGGCTTTGACGGACCTGAAGAATGAGACCGCCGCCTACCGGGAAGCGTCCAAAGCCGCGGAAACGGACCGGAGGAGGCTGGAGCAGGAAACCCGGGATAAACAGCCCAAAGACAGCGCCGGGATCGCGGCGGAGCAAAACCGGCTGCAGCAGGAGAAAGACCGGGCCGATCAGGAGCTGCAAAAAATCGCGGCCAGGCTCCAGAACAACGCGGCCATTGCCCAAAGCCTGACCAGAGCGGAGGCCGGGCGCCACCTTCTGGAAAAAGAATATCTGGTGATCATGAGTCTGGCCAAAACGGCCAACGGGGAGCTGGCCGGCAAACAAAAGCTGGCCTTTGAACAATATGTCCAGGCTTCTTACTTTAACCGGATTATCGCGGAGGCCAACAAAAGACTGGCCGGCATGACCCAGGGGCGCTATGAACTCCTGCGCAGGGAGAACGGCGCGGACAAGCGGTCCCAGTCCGGCCTGGACCTGGATGTCCTGGACAACTACACCGGCAAAACCCGCACCGTCAAATCCCTGTCGGGAGGGGAGTCCTTCAAGGCCTCGCTGGCCCTGGCCCTGGGCCTTTCCGACGTCATCCAAAGCTATGCCGGCGGGGTGGCAATCGATACCCTGTTTATTGACGAGGGCTTCGGGGCCCTGGACGCCGAGTCGCTGGAACAGGCCATCGCGATCCTGCAGGGCCTGACAGCCGGGAACCGGCTGGTCGGGATGATTTCCCACGTCAGTGAGCTGAAAGAGCGGATCGATAAACAGATAGTGGTCCGCAAAGCTATGGCCGGCAGTACGATCCGGTTGATGAGCTGAGAGCAGGGCAGATCTCCGGCCGGACGCTGGCCGGACCCTGAACAGCTCACTTGAATTTCCGGTCATACAGCAGCGCCGCGTTCAGCACGACCAGTACGGAACCGGCATTGTGGACCAGGGCGCCGGTGATGGGGGTCAGAACGCCCGCCGCGGAAAGCAGGATGGCCAGAGCATTGATGGCCATGGACAGGGAGATATTGAACTTGATGGTGTGAAGGGTGGAGTTGGACAGCTTTTTCAGATAGGGTATCTTGGCGATGTCATCCCCGACCAGGGCGATGTCCGCGGCTTCCACCGCGATGTCGCTCCCCATGCCGCCCATGGCCACGCCGACATCGGCCATTTTAAGCGCGGGCGCGTCGTTGACCCCGTCGCCGATCATGCAAACCTTGTGCCCCTGCTTCTGGAGCTGGGCGATGCTGCCGACCTTGGCTTCGGGAAGCAGCTCCGCCTGAACGCAGCGGATACCGGCTTTCCCGGCAAAATACTCCGCGGTCTGGGCGTGGTCGCCTGTGAGCAGGACAACCCGGGTGTGCATAGCGTGCAGTTCCCGGATCATGTCCGGGGCGGTATCCCGCAGGGTGTCGGAAAGGGTAATCATCCCCAGCAAGGACCCTCCCGCGGCGGTCAGGATGATGGCCTTTCCCTGGGCGCGAAATTGACCCAAGGTGACGAGGACCCCTTCCTCAATGGGAAGATTATTTTCTTGCAGGAAGGTTAAGGTTCCGCAGAGCACAGTCTGTCCATTGACGGTGGCGGTAATTCCTTTTCCCGGCAGCATTTGAAAATCGCTCGCCGGTGTTGTCGGGATTTGCAGCTTTTTGGCGTGAGCGAGGATCGCTTTGGCCAGCGGGTGTTCGGAGTAAGCTTCCGCAGACGCGGTCAGAGCCAAAAGCCCCGCTTGATCTATTTCTTCAGCCAGGGGGTAAACATCCGCGACCACAAGATTTCCGGCGGTCAAAGTTCCGGTTTTGTCGAAAGCGAGGCAATCGACCTTCCCCATATTTTCCAAGGCTTCACCGGACTTAATGATCACCCCGTGCTTGGCGGCCTGCCCGATAGCGGCCATAATGGAGGTGGGGGTGGCCAGGGCCAGGGCGCAGGGGCAGAACACAACCAGGACCGTGACCGCGCGCACCAGCTCCCGGGAGGCCAGGAAGGTCATGACGGCGATGGCCAGAGCAACCGGCACAAGCCAGGCCGCCCATTTATCCGCGATGCGCTGCATGGGCGCTTTTTTCTTTTCGGCCTCCTGAACCAGGCGAATCAATTTTTGCAGGGAGGAATCCTCGCCAACCCTGGTCGCCACAAGATCAATCGCCCCAAAGCGATTGATTGTGCCGCAGAATACGCTGTCGCCCGCTCCTTTATCCACCGGGAGAGATTCCCCGGTCAAGATGGATTGATCCACGGAAGTGTGACCGGCGGTGATCTCCCCGTCCACCGGAATGGCCTCTCCGGGCAGAACGCGAAGAAGATCGCCCTGCCGAATCCGGTCGGCCCTGACCATTTCCTCCCGGCCGCCGGCGATGATCCTTCTTCCCTGGACAGGGGTAAGGCTGATCAGCTGCCGGATTCCTTTTTTGGCCCGCTCAACCGTTTTGTCCTCTAAGATGGCGCCGACGGCCATAATAAAGGCCACTTCTCCGGCGGCGAACAATTCCCCGATGGCAATGGAGGCAACCATGGCAATAGAAATCAAGAGAGCGGAAGAAATCCATCTTTGAACCACAAGGCGGGTCACGGCAAGGGATAACAGGGGAAACCCGCAGATCACCACCACAGCCCAGGCCGGATCGAGCGGGAATGTTATGCCCGTGCCAAGAGAGACCAGGCTTGCGGCCAGAAAAACGGCGGCAGTGATGGTCATGGGTATCCCGCTGAAAAGAGTATTTATTTTTTTGATCATGATCTCGCTTCCTTTGACGGCTATTTCAAAAATTTTTCAATGGCATTGTTGAGATCGTCAAGAACCTTCTTATCGTTGTTTTCCACAGCTTCAACCACACAGTGATCAATATGATCCTGCAGGATGACACGGCCAATGTTATTGACCGCAGAGCGGATGGCGGAAAGCTGGATCAGGATTTCACTGCAATCCCTGCCTTCCTCCACCATCTTTTTGACAGATTGCAGGTGTCCTGTGACGCGGGAAATGCGGTTGAGAACCTTTTTGGTCTGACGATGGCTGTGATGATGGGCATGGGCGCTGACGTCCATTGCGTGACCTCCTTTCTGTTTAAGCCTGTAAAACAAATTAACCATATCCCCCCGGGGGGGATATGGTTAATTTTATCATTGCTGAGGTCAACCGGTCAATCATCCCCGGCGGAGAGTGCTTGACCCGGGGCCTGACGAAGGAGCGGCTGTGAACTGTTTTGCACGGAGCTGTCCGTCAAAGGGCCCGTTTGGCTCTCTCCGTCAGGACATACCAGTAAATGGGGCGGTGGGAAGACGCCCGCCTGCCGCTGCATCCGGAGCAGCCCTTCTCAGGGGTTTGGCAGGTGCCGCCGCTCAGCTGAAGCCCTTCCTTGGCCAGATACCCCATCCGGGAAAGCTGATGCAGGGACATCTCCACCATAGCGGGAGAGAGCTGGAGCCGCTGCCCCAGCTGCTCCAATGTCAGCACTTCCCCCTTATGGATGGCGGTCAGGATATCCTGGAGCATGGTGATCCCTCCTTTAGAAAAACAGCTTGGAAATGTGATAAACAACGCCGGAGAGGAGTAAAGCCGCCAGCACATAGTACAGGGCAATTCTCGCCGTCCATTTCGCGCTGTGCGTTTCAGTTACCGTGGTCGCGATAGCCATAAAGCAGGGGATATTGAAATAAAAGGCAAACATGAACGCTAAAGCCTGAGGGGCGGTTGCCCCGAGCAGGATCGCGGCGCCAAAATCTCCGCCTTCGCCGCCGCCGAAAGAGAGCCCGAAGAGGTTCCCGGCTGCTCCGGCGCTGCCAAAGAGGGAGCCGATCACGCCGATCGCCGCTTCCTTGCCCATCGCGGAGGCCACAAAGGACATGAAAAGCTGCCAGTTCAGTCCGAAAATCATGGTAAATGGTTCAATCGCCGTTCCGATGCGGTAAATGATGCTGTTGGCAATAATGCCGTCCGGCGAATAGGACAGGAGCCAAAAGATGATTTGAATGGCGATCACCACTTTAAGGGCCTTCAGTAAAACATCTCTGCCCCGCATCAGGGTAAAGTGGGATAAGGAACGCCAGCTGGGCTTATGATAGGGAGGAAGCTCCATAATCAGCCCGTTTTGCTCCTTCTGTATATTCAGCGAACGGCCGAACAGCTTCGAGGTGACAAACAGGTGGAGGATGGAGGTCAGGAACAGGGCGGTAATGATCAGGTTGGCATGTCTGGGGAAAAACAGACTGCTCATTAATCCCAGAACCCCCCAGGTCGCGGCGCAGGGGACCACCCAGCTGGAAGCAATGGTTAAGGTCCGCTGCTTCCAGGAATCAATGACACGGGCGCCGGTGATACCGCCCATCGTGCAGCCGAAGCTGATCAGCATGGGCATGACCGACTTTCCCTGCATGCCCAGACGCTGCATCACATTGTCAAAGGCATAAGAAATGCGGGCCATGTATCCGACTTCCTCCAGCAGCCCGAAGACAAGAGCGTTACACATGATATAGAGGGCCATCATAATGGCGAAAATAAAGCCGTTGAGCACTGTTTCACAAAAGAACGTCGTAAATCCGGCCGGTATCCCGATCACCCCGAAGACATTTTCCACAAACCCCAGGATGGGGTCGATGCAATACCCGCTGAAAAGCCCCATCAGGACATAGCCGGCTTCTCTTGCGGCAATCAAGCCGCCCAGAATCACAGCCAAGGCGAGGATCTTACCGGCAATCGGGCTGGTGGCTAAATGTTCAAACCAGTTCAGCTTTAAATGATCCGATGGGGTGTAAGCCGATTCCACCACAAGACGGTTGATCCAGCGGAATTTACAATCGGCGGTGGTGAGCAGGCCATCCTGGACGCCGGCCAAGATCTGTTCAATAGAATGCCAGGCGGCGCTGTCCACAGCCTCCCTGACCATCTCCTTGATCCGGGCGTCATTCTCCAGCAGCTTTGCGGCAATCCAGCGGGGGGTCTGGACACCGAACCGGACACCGTCAAGCAGCCCTTCCAAGACTGAAAACGTATCGCCGAAGATCGCCTGATATTCTTTAAATAACGGCTCTGCCCGTAAGAAGCAGTGCTGAAACTCCGCGTTTTTCAGGAGAGCATAAAGGGGCTCCAGTCCCTGTTTTTTGGAAGCGACCACCGGAAAGACCGGAACGCCCAGCAGGGCGGAAAGCTTTGCCGAGTCAATACTTTTCCCTTGTTCCCTGGCCACATCCATCATGTTCAGGAGAACCGCCACCGGGCGGTCTATCCCGGCGTAATCGGCCAGGAGAAACAGGCTGCGCTCCAGCTGGGAAGCGTCGATCATGGCGACGACAATATCCAAATCGTCGCTGGCAATGTACTCCCGCGTAATGACCTCCTCATCCGAGTTTGCGGAAAGGCTGTACGTTCCGGGGAGATCGACCAGCTTGTATTTCTGTCCGTCTTGCAGCAGGGTGCCCTCTTTTTTCTCCACTGTTTTTCCGGGCCAGTTGCCCACATGCTGGCGGGAGCCGGTCAGGGCGTTGAACAACGTGGATTTACCGGTATTGGGCTGGCCGAGAAGCCCGATAGAGAGGGGGCGGTTGGCCGTTGCGACTGCTGTTGACATCAGCCATCCCCCTTTACCAGAAGCCTGTTCGCTTCATTTTTATTAATCGCTAAGACGGTGTCCCGTGAGTACACCAGGATGGGGGCAAACGGCTTGTTGCGAAGCACCTTGATGGTGCATCCGGGCGTAATGCCGACCGAAGTAATCCGGCTGATAAACCGGGTATCGCCGTCAATGCGCTGAACCTGACAAGAGGCGCCTTCCTCAATGGTATGTAATGGCTGCATGATATCTCCTCCTAAGTTTGATTAAACTAACTTTTTTCCGTTAAAATAAAGGCAAGGTTTTGTTTTGCCTGGATTAAAGTGTTTTTTCCGCCAGTTGCCGCATGGTGAAGGACGTCTTGAACCAAAGGTGTTTTTCGGCCTTGCCTGCAACATTGTTCAGAAGGGTCTTGAATAGTTATTTGTCCGGCCGTTGTCCTAAGTTTGATTAGGCTAACTTTTTTCGTGAACATGAGAGCAAGGTCTTGGTCTTGCCTGACTAAAGTGTTTTTTCGTCATGCTTATCGGCATGGTGGAGAACGTCTTGCATGTTTTTTGTCCGGTCATCGTCCTGAGTCTGGTTAAGGGAACTTTTTTGTTAAAATGAGGGCAATGGTTTTTTGCCTGGATTAAGATGTTTTTTCCGCCAGTTGCCGCATGATGAAGGATGTCTTGAACCAAAGGTGTTTTTCGGCCATGCCTGCAACAGGATTCAGAGCATCTTGAATGGTTATTTGTTTGGCCGTCGTTCCAGGTTTGATTAGGCTAACTTTTTTTTGTTAAAATAAGGGCAAGGTCTTGTCTTGCCTGACTAAAAGTGTTTTTCCATCATGCTTATCGGCAGGATGGAGAACGTCTTGGATTGTTATTTGCCGAGCATCGTCCTGAGTTTGCATGAAGAGAACTTCTTTTTGTTAAATAAGGGCAATGGTTTTGCCTGAATGAAAAGTGTTTTCGGCCATGCCTGCAACATAGTTCAGAGCGTCTTGAATGGGTTATTTGTTGGTCGTCGTCCCAGGTTTGATTAGACTAACTTTTTTCGTTAAAATAAGGGCAAGGTCTTGTCTTGCCTGACTAAAGTGTTTTTCCGTCATGCTTATCGGCAGGATGGAGAACGTCTTGGATTGTTATTTGCCGAATCAACGTCCTGGGTTTGCATGAAAAACTTCTTTTTGTTAAATGAGGGCAATGGTTTGTTTTGCTTGAATTAAAAGTGTTTTTCCACCATGCTTCTGGCGTGGTTCAGAAAATCTTGAATTGCTTTGGCCTCGTCGTCGTTTAAAGACTGTAAAAAAGCATACAGTTTAGAGTCGTGCTGGTTATGATATTCCTCGTGTGCTTCATAGGCAGCCTCACCCTTCGAGGTGAGAAACAGCTGGTGTTTAGAGGCGTTTTCAGGATCGGGCTGTTTGCGCACACACTCTTTTTCCTCCAGCTTCAACAGTGTTTTATGCACAACTCCGCGGGTAATCCCAAAATGATGGGCAATCCCGGAACTGCTGATTCCGGGGTGATCTCCAATGACTTTAATCATGTGAATTTCACCGCGGTAAAAATCAATTCCATCAGAGTTTACATGGAGAACACTCATTTTGCCGTTGGCGATTCGCTCAACGAGAGCCATAAAAGTCCGCATGGTTTGTTTTGTGTTAGAATTCATTCTGTGACCACCCTTTGAGTATAATCAGCCGGCCGCCGGAAAGTTTCCGAACTGAGCAGGTGTCCCGCAGCGCGGATCAGTCAAGCTCAAATGAGGAGTGGCGAAGAGGCCATGGTCTCTGTATTCAGGCTTTCTTCCAATGTTAAATCACCGCCTTTTTCATGATTGATGTTTGACCGTAGTAGTGTATGCCTAGCATACACCAGGAGGAATAACTTGTCAATGATGACTTTTTCGCCCAGTGTCAGATTCCCAGAGCAAAAGAGCACAAAGGCGGCGATCCCCCTGTGCCGGGAGAAGCGTTAGCAAAAGCAGCACAACCAGCATTTCGTTCCAATTGCTTTAAAGCGGGCTTGAGTATGGAGGGAAATAGATCTATAATAAGAAATGGCAGTCGTTCGGCTTTGCTGGATGTGAGGTCCGGCTCAGCCGGAGGGAGAACGTGCCTAAAAACGTGGGGATGTAGCTCAGCTGGGAGAGCGCTTGCTTCGCATGTAAGAGGTCGAGGGTTCGAGCCCCTTCATCTCCACCATAGTTTTTTGTCGAAAGAAGTCGACTGTTGTTGCAGTTGGCTTTTTTTATATTTTTGCATATAGAATTGATAATTATCATCACGTGTTGTGCAAAAGTCCTGGTAATCTTTGCCGTTGCGATATATGATATTTACAAGAATTTCCCTTTGAAAGGAGTGATGCAGGTGAATGCTAAAACAAACAGAACTGAACCCACACCGGACTTTGATACCATGAGGGATATTATAAGCAACTATATTCAAACAGAGGAATCAATTGTTAGTCAATTGCATTTTAGACACAAGCATGGGAGTATCATCGGTGGTTTTCGTGAAGAAATATGGAAACAGCTTTTTGAACAAATTGTTCCTAAAAAATTTATTATTGAGCAGTCGGTATTCATTATTGATGCTCAGGGACAGGTCTCGAATGAGGTGGATCTTGCCATATTTGACGAAATCTATACCCCTTATATATTCCGTAATGGCAGATTGAAGTTTATCCCTATTGAAGCGGTTGCCGCCGTCGTTGAATGCAAAAGTACATCCAGAGGTATTGATGATCTGAAAAAATGGTGCGATAGCATCGCCAAACTTCAGACATCCCGTGATGCTGTCGCCAGAATGCATGGTTATATCGCCACCAGCAACTTAGAACAACCTTCCACCCAAACGGGCACAAGGCCTATGCGAATTTCCTGCCATCTGGCGGGTGACAGTGAAAACATAGATGCCTTATTTGATTTTGTATTACAGGCTAAAGAAAATAAGCCGCAAATCGTTATTAAGGTGAATTCTAAAAATAAAACGCTCAAAGATTGGTTTAATGGGCTGAATCATAACGCCCCGGATGTCGAGGAGCGCTATAAAAACGTAGGAAAGGGTTTTCAGGACGAGGATGGCGAAAAAACTAAGAAGAATAATTATTCTTTAGATGATTATCGCGTATTTGCAGCGGAAGGGCGGGAAGTATCCTTGCTATCCTTTAATTTGCAATTTAATCAGCTTTTGATGCTTATCAACAATCCTATGTTGTTTCCGCACAAGGCTTATGCCGCTATGTTTAACAGAGTATATAATTCAGAGGATAGCCCGGCATTGGAGGGTGACAATAAATGAAGAAAAGCATTCTGCATTGCACAGTAATCAGTCCAATGTTCAGCTATGGAAACCAAAAAGTGGAATTGCGGCCCTCTGAACTAAAAGGGCTTATGCGCTATATATACAGGATTGCCAATCATCAAAGCCGCACTGAATTGTTGTATGAAGCGGAAGGGAAACGCTTTGGCGATGCTGAAAAATACGCTTCACCTGTTCGCATGCAAATGAAAATGCTGGATGAAAAACAGGTGCGGCAATCTCTCATGCTGCACAAAGAAGCTCCTGACCGAAATCCGAGAATGTTAAATTTTTCGGCAGGAACTACCTTTGAGATTATCATCAGAACGCTAAGCGGAACAGATATTGAGGGTATAACACATGAATGCTATAAAGACCATGTGATTCTATCCCTCGTTCTGGGAGGTTTGGGGAAGCGCACCCGCCGGGGCAGAGGCTGTGTGACAATTGCAGAACTGAATAAAAATAATCAGCAACTGCTTTTCTGGGTTACTGAACAGCTGAATACGATCAATGAAAAAAATTCTTCCGGTGGCACTCCTCCATATAAAAATGAAAAGGGCGAAATTGTTGTGGCAGCCGATCTTACCAAGCTTCAACGCCCGATTATAGAAAAAATTAAACTGGGAAAAGAGATTAAAGATATCCATGTGTTCTTGCAATCAGTGGACCAAGCTTCCCATAACATCAAACGATATCCGCCTCAATGTGTTCAAAATAGGAAATACGCAACAGGGTTTGCCTTTGGTGGACGTTTTGCTTCTTCTGTTATTGTCAGTGTTACCCAAACCAGCGACGGTATCTTTCCGATCTATACTTACGTGAAGGCTATTTATAACGGCGTAGCATTGGATAGTGCTTACGAAGAACGAAATGAATTCATAGATCTTGTTGAGGAGGGAGCGCATTGAGCACTTCATTGTTTATTTTTACAATTGGACCGGTAAAGTCATTTATTGAACAATCACGTAAGACGAGAGACTTGTATGCAGCAAGCTACTTGCTGTCCTCCTTAATGTCCGGAGCAATTCAAGAATTAAGCAAACAAGAGAATGTTGAGATCATTTTTCCAAGCGTGCCAGAAGACAATAACATCCCCAACCGCCTTGTTGCGATTGCAAGCGGATATGGCAAACCAGATCAGGAACGGTTGGGAGTCTCTCTTGAACGATATGTCAAAAACGAGTTTATAAATATCTGCAATCGTATATTCAACAATGTAGGAATAACGCCAAACCAATGGGCCAGAGAGCAACTCGAACGGTATTTAGAGATTTACTGGGGTTTTGAAGAATATGAGCAATATAAAACCGGTTACCTGCAAATGGTAAGGCGCATCAACAATATAAAAAGGTTGCGCATATTTTCTCAAACCAACGAACCATACGGTCGAAAATGCACGCTCTATCCAGAATCGAATATTGTTTTTGCCAAGAAGGCAAACGGAAGGTTCCCTTCTTATGTGGCTTCAGAACACGTAGTTGATATCACCAATATCCCAAAATGCGAGTACGCGATAAAACCGACAGAGGGATTGTCGGCGGTTGCCTTTGTTAAACGAATGCTCAATACTTTAGGCAACGAGAAAGAAAGCGATGCGGGGGTTTTAACCTTATATCAGTCCAATATTTCATCGGTTGCCTATATGCTTTTAAGAAACAGATTACTGGGCACAGCCTATGAAGCAGACCTAAAACAACTGGAAGATGAAGCATCGGAAACGATCTTTGATCTCCAGAACCACCAAAGTCTCTCCGAAGAGGAGTATAGCAAGGACAGCATTGCCGCGGCCCAAGCGCTATATGAAAAAATAAATAAGGACAAGATCCTGATAAGCCCCTATTACGCGCTTGTAAAGTTTGACGGGGATGGCATGGGAAGCTTGTATCAGTCGTATGCGGACAGGATCACCCACAAAGAGCTAAGCAAAAGTATCAGCCGCTTTGCCACAAGTGTGCGGGCAATTATCACAAAGTACAATGGCATATGTATTTATGCGGGTGGCGAGGATTTTCTGGGGTTTCTTCCGTTGGACGGTCTGTTTGTCGCTCTTTTTGAGCTACATAAAGAGTTCCCCAATCAGGTGAAGGCGCCGCTTGGACATCCCCAACCCCTAACATTTTCAGCCGGTATTGCCATCGCTCATATTATGCAGCCCCTAAGCGAGGTTATGGCTAAAACCAGCGAATTAGAAGCTTTAGCCAAGGGAATTGACGCTGATAAAGATGCCTTTGCTATCACTTTAATGAAACGAAGCGGAGAAAATGTAACCATTAAAAATAAATTTGGAGGGAATTGCCAGAATCTGAAAATCCTATATACTACGCTGCTTGATTTGCAGCAAAATCAGTTTTCCAAAGCATTTATTCAAAATCTTACAGGAACACTCGTCCGTATCCAGAGCATGAAAGATGATAAGAAACACCAAATGGTTCGAGTGCTTATTAAACAAGCTTTAAAACAATCCAACTCGACTTTGGACTGTGACAAACAAACGGCAGACTTTTATACGCTATATCAAAAATTCAACTCCAACATTTCACAATTTATATCCGTTCTACAGACGGTTAGCTTTTTATCCCGGGAGGTGAGTCCATGTTCTATGCCATTGATGCGGTAGACACCTTGTTTTTTCGTTCATCATCACCCTTTGACGCCGGAGTTAACCATGCGCCACACAGCTTCTTGCCCCCTTTACCTTCGGTATATGCAGGCGCATTGCGCTCCGTTGCGTTACCAACAAATGAAGCAGACCCCTTGAAGAACAGGAAAACACTATCGCGCCAAATGAAAATAGGGTTTAACGGGTTAATGGTGAACAATAACTTTTGTTTTCCAAGACCGCTGGACACCATGGTTACCGAAAATAACAATCTGGATCTTTTAAGCTTATCCCCATCGTCTGCCGGCAGCTACCCGTTACCATTTTACCTTTCAAGCAATAGAAACAGTTTGCAGAAGGAAATTGAACCCCAGGGTGGAGGCTGCCTATATGAAACAGATTTGCGGGCATATCTGGCGGGAGCAAGCAAAGACCTGATTTGTCATCCTCTTGCGGATCATTATCATGAGGAAGAACATATCGGAATACAAATTGATAAAAATACGGGTGCTGCACAGGATAAAAAAATGTATCACATTAAAATGACACGACCCGTTGATAAACAAAACAACAAATGCAGTCTTGTCGTTGAAGCGGAGGGCGTTTCTCTTCCGGAACAGGCTGCCCTAAAAATAGGCGGGGAATCTAAAGTGGCCCATCTTCATAGATTAGATAAAAGCATCTCCCTGGCTCCTGTCGCCGAAGAAGCAAAGGTTTTTAAGCTTTATTTGGCAACTCCCGCTATTTTTACAAAGGGTTGGCTGCCTTGGTGGATTGATGAAGGAACAAATATAGGGTCTTTTGCCTATAAAAAAAGACGAATCCGGGTAAAGCTTATCTGTGCGGCTGTCGGCAGATATATTCCTGCCGGCGGTTTTGGGCTTGATCCTGAGAATGGCCAAGCAAAACCACGGGAAATGCGCTACGCGATTCCCGCTGGAAGCGTGTATTTTTTTCAAATTCTTGAAGGAACCTTTGAAGACGCTAACAAGCTTTTCCACCAGAAATGCCTAAGCGATTATCGTGAAAACAAGGGCTTTGTTTACGATAACTGGGATAGAATGCGTTATTGTGACCGTGGATTTGGCTATTGCTTGGTTGGAAGGATCGGAAAAGAACAAGGAGGGGAAGTCATATGTACAAAATAACGAAGGCCATGTTTTTAAGTGTTTTAACACCCTTGCACGCCGGTGGAGGAACTGAACTGAGCATGATTGATCAGCCAATTCAGAGGGAAGTACACACGGGTTTTCCTAAAATAGAGGCCTCAAGCCTGAAAGGCAGTATACGCAGCGCTGCAGAAAATGGTGCCAACCAGGACATATCTGAAGATAGCATAACGCAAATCTTTGGCGCTGACGACAAAGACAATATTGTTGCATCGGCTGTTGCGTTTTCAGATGCGCGCTTATTGTTCTTCCCCGTTCGTTCGGCAAAAGGAGTATTTGCCTTCGTGACCTGTCCCATGGTTTTACAACGTTTTTTTAACGATATGAAGCTTGTAGGAATTGGTGACTGCGGCTGGGACTTGAATCTTGACAAAACTCCTTGGGTTATAGAAGGATCCAGCTTGCTGTTTAAGGATGTGTCGGGATCTGATACTGTTATGCTGGAAGAATTCTTATATAATGTCTTGGTTGAAAAAGGCAAAGAGGTTCCCTTTGCCACTTTTATTGATAAACTATTGCCCTGTTTACCGGAAAACGAACTTACCAACGACATGCTAAAAAGCAATGCCATATTGGTACCCAATGAGGACTTTGCAGATTTTGTGAAGCTTTCTACCGAGGTTATTACCCGGATTAAAATCAATAATAAATCGGGAATCGTAGAGCCTGGAGCTTTGTTTAATGAAGAGTATTTGCCTACAGAAAGCATCCTTTACAGCCTGATATTTGTAGCAGATTCCCGTCGGCCGCAAAATGAAAATACGGCGCTTGAGAAATCAAGGAAAGAAGCAGCCCAAATTGCCGGAGAGCTGGAAAAGTGTATTCCCTCCATCTTCCAGATAGGCGCCAACATGACATTGGGAAAAGGCTTTGTAGCTTGCAAGATCGTTTCCGGAGGTGAAGCGCATGCCTAATGAAATTGAAAACGGCAGGGCGTCTTTTGCCTATGAAAGAGTGTTGGCAGTATCAACGGAGAAATCGGAGAAATATGCCAAGGATTATCGCGCTCTGGTTCGCTCCTTTCCTGTGATGATTCAAACCAATGGATTCGGAGCCTCTGTGGCATTTTTATTTTCTAAGAAAAAAAACAACCAGCATGAAGCTGTCTATAATGACATCTCCAAATGGTTAAAGGAGCAGAAGCTTATTGATAATGAGTTGATGGAGGCTATTACCAAACAAACCAGAAATGGTTATAGAAGGATGACCAACGAAACAATGGCTCTGTTGATTTGGATGAAACGATTTGCAGAGGGGATGATTGAAGGTGAATCAAGCGAAAAACAATCATGTTAAATCTGAACCAACATATAACCTGCCTAATGATACTGCTGAGGCAGTTAAGTTACTAGGCAGAATTGATAACTTGTATTTACTATTAAACCGGTTGTCCTGTCACAAATGCACCAAAACCGGAATCTCTATTGAGCCTCATGGCTATCCTAACTCTCTTTGCAGGATAAATGCGCCCTGTCCGCAGGCCATGGATAAGCGGATGAAACGGCTTGCTGAATCACTGCCGCGAAAAATTGAATTTGAATACAAACCTATTGACAAGCTTATGATTGGGATTGGCCCGCTTTCTCCATACAGCCATATTTCGCTGATGTCCCTTCATCATGTTTATGGTATCCCCTACATCCCAGGCAGTGCATTAAAGGGAATCATTCGCAACTGCTGGATACAGGAAAAGTATGATGGAAAGGAGATTATTGCCTTAGAAGATCATATGTTTCAATACTTTTTTGGTGTTCGAGCTAATGAAAATGAGGTTGCAGCTCAAGGCAAGCTAGTCTTTTTCGATGCTTTTCCTATAGATTCCTACACGATCAGTCTTGATGTACAAACGCCACACTTCAAGACTTATTATGAGAATAAAGGGGAACGGTATCCAACAGATGATCAGAATCCTGTCCCTCTGTACTTTCCTGCAGTTACAAATACTGCCTTTAGGATTACGATAGGAATAGCTGATCCTGAAGTATCTAATCAACAGATCGATATGATAAAACGAATGATTTCCACTGCTTTAAGCGATTACGGGGTTGGCGCTAAAACTGCAATTGGTTATGGTATCGGCGAAGTGAAAGCAATCGGTTCGTGTTAAGAACTATTTTCCCGTTTCGAGCCATTCCAGATATTGCTGCATTCATCGAAACAAGTCGACTACGGTGGGTCTCTTTCGTTCTATTAGGTAAAAATAGACATGAAGGACGTTGTCAAAACGAAGATTTGCAAGGGAAGTGCGTACAGCAAGAGGCGTATCATATTTAGTAAAGACGAACTCAATTTCATCATGCGCAGAAGGTATTCAGGCTCATCTTACCCGGAAGATGCAAAAGATAAGAAAGAATATGCCTTCTACAAAGCAAACGGGGTTGAAGAAGCTGGGGTCAATCGGCTGCTCTATAAATATGTAGGGCGCTAATTTCAATGTATATATTTTTCGGACAATTTATTTTTTACAAACGCTTTAAAATTTATTGTCTAAGCAATAACCGTCTGGCTTAGGTTGCTACATTTCGGATCGAAGTGCCAATAAGTTTTCCCTTTTGAGAAGGCGCAGTGACCCTCTCAAGTCCCCTTATCTCTGTCATAATTTTTGTCGAAAAAAGTCGATTACCGTTAATTGCAGTTAGCCTTTTTACATCTATTTACATTATTTTAGCTAATTATTCGTTGGGAATCTTATCCATTCGCTATATAATATATATGGAAAAGAGGTGTTTGAAATGCTTGTAAGCTCAACAGAGATTCAAAATAACTTCGGGAAGTATCTAGATTTGGCTTCCAATCAGGAAATAGTCGTCACCCGAAACGGGCTTCCGATTGCCCGCCTTGTTGGGGTGAATGATTCTATATCGTTCCTCTCCGACCGTTTAGTCGGCCTTGTACCGTCCGATGTGGACGAAGAAACGGTACGGAATGAAAGGCTGACGCGTCAATGAAACTGCTGCTCGACACAAATATTGTTGTAGACATTATTTCACGGCGCGCCGGATACGAAGATTCGCTGAATATTTTGAGATACTGCGAAGTAAAAAGGCCGAGGGCTTTGTTTCAACAGCCACAGTTCTGGACGTGATGTACATTTTGCGTAAGCACGTCAGTCCGGAAGAGGTGAAAGAAGCGGTTCGGATTTTTTTTGCCATTGTGGATGTGGTGGATGTGAAGAAGAGCGACATAGTCGACGCCTTCGATAGTGGAATGACAGATTACGAAGATGCGGTGCAGGCGCTGTGTGCCAAGCGAAATAGAGCGGATTATATCATTACACGCAACGTCAGTGATTTTAGCAAGTCGTTTGTTCCGGCAATCCTGCCGTGTGATGTTTTAATGCTGCTGAAACAAGACTGACGTATAAGGCATCTTTTTGACCTAACTTCTCACTGCTGGAGCAAATGTTGCTCCGGCCAAAATCCCTGATCGTTGCGATCAGGGATTTTTCATGCCTGTTGGAGGCGTTTCCTTAGAAAATAAAGTCAATTATTAGGTTTCATGCAACTTCTTTTAATGAACTCGCAGGCATGAGGCGACAACATAAAATCCTCAACTTTTCGCTGTGCCTTGTTTCCGATGGCAACAAATGATTCGGTTTTTATAAAATGCTCTATTATGGATACTTCCTCAGCCAAGCATGCTACTTGGGCTTTTGCAATTACACGTTGAAAATTCCTCCACTCTTTATAGTTCAAATCTTTTTGTAATTGCCTTGCGCTTACATATTTGGCATCATCCATGCACATTTTATCACCTCCTCTCTAAATCACGTTGTATTCTTTCTCATATGTTAAAGCGTGCATAACTTTTTGGTCAATGAATTGCATAATTCATTGAAAAATAAAAAAAGCTATGTTATGCTTATATTGCATAAGTACACCCCGTGCGGGTGCGTGGATTTGTCATTCAGCACAAACCCTGGCCGATTGTCGCACCCCGAGTAGGTGCGTGGATTGAAACAATGATTTATGTAATTGTGAATCCCTGAAAAGATAGGCATCTTTTGTATCATTTCAGGGCTTTTCATTTTTATGAGTGGCATCCTACAGATATTGCGCTTCGTTTTTGCAAGGCGGGGGTATGTTTTCATCCACACCAAGTGGCATCTTTTTCTACCTAACTTCTCATAATTTTAGGTCAAAAAAGATACCATACGGTCGAAACCGCATGGTATCAGCATTTTCGGGATAATGCCCCCGATTTTTTATACTTCAAAATCGGAGATTTCAACCCTCGTAAGCAACTGAATAGGAGTTTTCCATAAAATGAACAGGCGTATTTTCCAAAAGAAAGTACGCCTGTTTTTTTATGCCCTTTTTTAGGACTCAACCAAAATATTGGAGGAACCAACATGTTAAAAGTATACATAACCAGAGGTAACCAGGAGCAAGGAGTCTGTCCATGTGCTGAATTCAGGAAGGGGGTTCATGGTGAACCATGAAGGCGAACCTCTCACTCTAAAAAATTTTATCGGCAGAGAAAGAACAATAATTTTTTTAATTTGGCTTAAAATATCGTGTTTTCTATTGCTCCATAGATCGGACGTTTGGACTTATTTGTTTTTTATAAAATTTTCAAATAAATGTGTTGCAAAAAGTTATTTATCTTGTCTTTATATAATGAAAAGCAATATTTTGGAAAATGATACTTGTATTTAAAATGGCTTAAAAGAAAGTGTAATATCTTAGAAATTTAATAACTGAAAGAGGGTAAATTAGCAAAATCAGTTGATAAAAGCTCTTGACAACTTCACATAGCTAAAAATAAGTAAGACCATAGGAAAGGAGTCGGTGTATCTAAAAGAGTTTTAGGTTGTCTTAAAAATTAACAGAAAATGAAACTTGATTTCCAAGTATTTAGATGGCTTTCGCCATTTAAATTAAGACGCTATCAGATCATTCATACAGCTAAGTACCATTGATCTGATAGCGTTGGCCCCTACACAAATTATAGGTTGCTTTATACTACATCTACTGGAGATAGTTTGTGAAGGGAGATTATAAAAAAGGAGGCGTAAAAAATGAATAATCTCTATCGCAATTTGAGTGGATAGAATTTTAGTCGAAACAGTTTGGCAGGTCATAGTTATTTTAGCTTAAGATTTACACTGATCAAGTAACAATCAATGGCAAATGAAAAATATTATAGGAGTGAATTAAATGAAAAAGTTCAGAAAAGCTTTTTTACTGGTCTTAACGTTATGCATGGTATTAAGTTTAATGCCAGCAAGTGTTTTTGCTGAAAGCAATACCCCATATAAGTATAGTATAACTCCAGATTCCAAAGATTGGGCCAAACATAAATCTTATGAATTAGTTCAGCTTACGGATATTCCGGAAAATATTGTAAAAAACATGGATACAGCAGCTCTCGTTTCAGCCGTTATGGATTATCCATTTCTCGGTGATATCTATGCCTTTGACAGCGATGAAATTGGAATACAGGTTATAAGTGAAAGATTCTCAGGTTTAAAAGAACTTCTCGGCAGGAGAGATGCTGGTGATGGTTTATATGAAGAATATATGACCATGAAACAGGAAGTAACAGGCTTGAAAGATGCCAAGAGTGTTAACTTTAAAACCATAATGAAAGATAGAATTATTGGAACATTGCTTTCTCAGCCTGTCATTTTCGAAAAATTGAATAAAGAACAGGTTAATTCAATCATCGAAACATCAAACACCATTTCTAAAAAAATAGATGTCACACCAATTTACGCTAATAAGAAATCTCTTTTTGCTGAGGCTGCAAGAGCAGCTTACCCTACTGCTTATGTATATACCCCTAATTTTAGCGCCGTACAAGTCTTGATAAGAGGGGAACAGCTGACCTCTGCACAGAAAGCTGCTGCTGATAGCTATATGGCTTCCGCATACCCTGGTGCAACAAGACTTAGAAGTGCTACCACTAAATATAATTGCCATTCTTATGCATGGTACAGTACATTCGCTTCAAACCCTTACTGGATGAATAGTCCTGCAGCATATATGTCAGATGGAAGCTATACTAAAGTAGGTTTTACGCCTACCGCAGCAGGGCAGGTAATGTATTATCCAGTAACTGGAGGACATTCAGCCATTGTGTACACATCTAGCTCCAATATTTGGAACGTAGTATTAACCTCAAAATGGGGAGAGTACGGTTTGTATAGACACAATTATGGTACTGATCCGTATGGTAATGGAGCATTAAATATAACTTGCTGGAGACGTTGATAGTCACTTAAATCCGTGAGTTAGAAGCATGGAAATAATAGGCAGCCTAGGCAGTTCTCGATTATGTGAATGATGATGACTGCGAAACTACAAGGTCTGTCACAAATTTTGCATCGCTTTTCGCGACTCGGAGAACAACGTCTTAATTGGCCATCCTGTGGATCTGTGGTCGAGATTCAAGCGTTTTCCACAAATCCACAGGCTTTATCTTTGCTTTTCAAAAAATGTTTTGACCTTGTCATAGGCAGCAGCGGAGTCCAGTGGCGAACGGCCATGCTGATACGCTGGTATTTGGTGGTTGTATTGATTTGATAGTTCGATTTCAGATATAAAGTCACATGGAAGATCTGAACTTTGTTGGTTTTTTCTTGACAAAGAAGGTTGGTTGTGATAAACCTTAATTAAGGTCTATCACAACCAACCTTCGGAGGTGTATTATGGATAATCTGAATTTATTTGACGCCGAATATAAATTTATGTGTATTGTTTGGGAGTGTGAGCCGGTAAACTCGACTGAGCTTACAAGGCTGTGTTTAAACAAGCTCGGTTGGAAGAAATCCACTACATACACAATGATTCGCAAGCTCTCAGAACGTAATGTTGTAAAAAATGAAAAGGCAACGGTTACCGCTTTAATAAAACGTGAACAGGTACAGAAATATGAAAGCGAAACGCTTTTGGAAAAGGCATTTGATAATTCATTACCATTTTTTTTAACTGCTTTTTTGAAGGATAAACAACTTAACAAAGAAGAAGCCGCCGAGTTGCAGAAGATGATAGAGGAAGCGACAAAATGATGGTATTCATATCAGGTTTTTTCGATACGATTTTTGAGATGAGTGCAATAGCCAGTATTGTGGCGTTAATCGTTATGGTTGTTCGTCTCGCCCTGAAAAAGGCACCAAAGGTCTTTTCGCTTATGTTGTGGCTTGTTGTTTTCTTTCGGCTGCTCTGCCCCTTTACTATACAGAGCAGTTACGGACTTTCTAAGCTGCTTCCAAACAGTATCAAGCAAAATGTTGACGCCCGGATACCTGTCACGATGCCGGTATTGCCGGTGGGAACAGAAGAACATGGGAATATCACCCACGTGCTGTCGAACAGTGTTCCTCATACTATTTTGATCACTTCCCAAGATTTGTTTTTTACGCTCTTGGACACCTTGCGTTATATGTGGCTCTTCGGTTTTATCGCAGTGGTTTTATACGGTTTCATTTCATATATGCTTTTGAAACGGAGGATGCGAATAGCAACAAAAGTTGATGGCAATATCTACGAGACAGACCGTATAAAAACGCCGTTTATATTGGGTTTCTTACGTCCAAAAATCTATATCCCGGCAGGACTTGCAGGCAGCGAGCTAGCGTATATCCTCAAACACGAGCAAACGCATATCAAGCGATATGACTATTTGTTGAAGCCAATCGCATTTTTTGCTGTTGCCCTGCACTGGTTCAACCCGGTTGCATGGATTTCTTATATCCTCATGTCACACGATATGGAACTATCTGCCGACGAGAGTGTAATGAAACAGGCAGGGGAGGAGGATATACGCAAAGCGTATTCAACCTCGCTGGTACGCCTGTCGTCCGTACAAAGCGGTTTGTTTCCGCTTGCATTTGGCGAAATAGGTGTGAAATCAAGGGTTAAGAACATTCTAAATTACAAAAAACCGACATTTTGGGTGAGTATCGTATCCCTGATTGCTGTGATAGGAATTGGAGGATTTCTCATGACAAACGATGAAGCAAAAGATATTAATGATAGCCTTGCTTGGGCTAATAATCTTTCTGTTAACGATGTGCAGTCTATTGAAATGGTTATATCGCCATCCGAGAGGGAGAATTATTACAAAGAATTTTCATCCGAGGAATTTGGCCCAATCATAAAAATCATAAACGCAAGTAAGGGACAAAAAGTTAACGCACCCGATGAACTTGGAAGCACCACAACGCTGTACATCATCACAAAAGAGGGAACTGTTCATACCTATCAAAATCTGAGGAACGCTTATCTTGTCATTGATAATGTATATTTAAGTGCAAATAGTTCATGGCTTGCAAGCAGTTTTAAAGATTTGAAAGGAGATGCTTCACTTCCCGATGGTTTTTTTGAGCGTGTTACCGGCATTACCACCACATATAGTTTAATGAAATTAGGTAAAAATGGCGAGGTGTTAAGTTCGCTTACCCCATTGGATGGTACATACAGGCGGCTTGCGGAAGATACCGTATTCAGTTCCATGACAAAGTCTACCATTTATCCTGCACAGAATATAGATTCCTTCGATGCGTACTATATGCTGCGAGTAATCTATAGTAGCAACAATTCAAATACGACGCATGACTATTATCTTTTTACAATGAATGGTGACGCTTATATGCAAAATGGAAAAAACGGGTTTAATACAAAAGTAGACACAGAATTGTATAATCGTATTGACACGCTTCTAAAGTCCTTTAATTAGCCCTTGATGCCAGCAATTTCAGAGGTGGGTGGTAGACGCAATACTCCTGAAACTCCTGTGGCACACAAAGACCGATTCTAATGAGGGAAAGCCCGTGCAGACGCATATCCGCTTCCCGGAACGCAGTCGGCGGCATGAGCAGTTCCCCGCAATCGTAGGGGGATAAAGTTGTAGTCATGGTCAAGTTCATTTGTAAGGTAAAAGTCAATGTCATCAAGGGCGGGCAAAACGCCCTTGACTTGCTTCAAGGCGTGTCGCCCCTATTCCGGCCAGCGCTTTGCGCTGTTCTTCGTTGCGGGTGTTGACAAAAGTCGGAATATCCATCCCTAACTGTGGCCTAAAACTTGAAGAGCTTCCGTCTGTAATGCAAGCATGATAAACGGTGTGGCCGGTATTGACGTGATTGACGATACCTCCCGCCCATTAAAAGTGTTTCATCGTCCTGATGCGTTTCGATAAATAATACTGTTGCCATTTTACAAATCAATCCTCCTTTTCTTTTTCGAAGCTTAGCTTCCTGGTTTGTCAATGTTGCAACTGTTCGGGCTTTATTACGGTGCTTCTTAAGAAAAGAAAGACGAAAAAAAGGGCGTTCTTAAGGTCTGAATGTACTCGCTAAACCAGGATTACTGAACCAGACATAAGAAAGGGCAAGAATTATGGTTGACTTTCCATTAATTCTTGCCCTTTGGTTTTTAGGAATACGAATGAGGCAAAAAAACAAATGCTTAAGGTTTATAAATCGGGCGATTCCTTCTTTAATAACGGTAAATCAGCATTCTGATGCCAAGAATGGGGGAATTAATACGGATACTTTTTGAATCATCTTAAAATAATATTTGCTGTGTTAGGAGGTTTGATTCTTTGTTATACGCATTGTTTGCCTTTATAGCCATCTATTATTTAACCGCACTGCTTCTGGCTATCCACGAAAAAAAGTAACAAGTAAGATCGGGTACAGAGGTATTAGTAAAAAAGCGTTGATATTGCTCCTGGTCGCTTTGGGAAATATTATTGTTCGGTACATTATCGGTTTAGGAAGTTCGGTCAGAACAATGTGATTATGTTGTATCTCTCTTATATTTTATCTCTCTAATGAAGGAATTAGCATCCTTGAAAACGTTGCGAAAATGGGGGTGCCTCTTCCCCAAAAGCTGAGAGACATTCTTGCGCAGGCTTGCAAGATGGATATAAAGTAAAAAAATATTATGGAAAGGTTAGCAGTGCAATTATGTCAAAAAAGTGGAGACTGTCGTTTTATTAAAATAACATAAAGAACAGTTTTGTTTACAACAATTTAAAAAAATTATTGCGAAATTCCATCGAAGTTGCCTTCTACAAATGATACAGTGATTTTTTGTATCAACGACTAAGCGCCTTTGCGAGAGGTAGTACTGGCAGTAATGGAAATAAGAATAAAATATATCTTTCTGTAAAGAGGCTTGAAAAGTATGTTACCATGATTATCAAAGGAGTGATTCAATGATAATGATGATAATTGAGGAATTGGAAAACGATGACGATAAGATTTTTATCGTTAATTTATATCGGGACTATTATGGACTTGTCCGCAAGACCGTTTACAATATCATAAATGATCGGTGATGTATCCTTGGAAGAACTGCATTAATTCGCTTTTTTGTTCTTCGATAATCTGTTTATTTGCTATGAATTGGAATAAAAAAGTGGAGAATAGCTAATCATTTAGGCTATCATAAAACGTTACATATTATAGTGGACTTTCGCGAAGGATTACTCTGAGCATAATTTCATAATTAACAGGGGAGGGGGTACGTAATGCGCAGATACAACAGAAAAATTCAATCAGTTTTTTTATATGCTATTTTAATTTTTTATATAATTTTATTTTTATCAATAGTAGTTTTTAAGTATGTTTCACCATTTGAATTGTTTAATGAAAATAGGACGGTATATAGAAGTATTAACATCTTGCCTTTTCAGTCTATAAAAAACTATTTGATAGGGACAGTTGACGTTTCACATACAGTTGCCTTTAACAATATATTCGGGAATATTGTGTTGTTTATCCCTTTAGGTATTTATTTACTATTGTTCAAGAAAAATAAGAAGGTGTTCGCAAGTTTTGTTTCTGTTTTCGTTATTAGTTTATCTATCGAAATTGTACAGTATATTTTTGGTATTGGAGCAACCGATATAGACGATATACTGCTCAATTGTGTAGGTGGAATCGTCGGAATTTTAAGCTATAAACTTTTAACTGTCTTTATAAAAGAGCACAGTAAAATCCGAACCGTAATTATGATATGTAGTTCGATTATAGGAATCCCATTATTTGTTATAACATCACTTTTGCTAATGAATCGTTGACTATGCCTCATAGAAAAAAGGCGTGGAGCGGGGGGCAATTAGTTATCCCGCTCCACGCCTTTATAGCTCCACCACCGACGTAAGCTGCTTGAGAACGCCAGATACCCGGTCCCACAATTCCGCATAATCTTTTTGCAGAGCCGCCGCAACCTTGGACGGGTACACGCCATAGGTATTTCATGAATGGCAACTCGATTGAGATTATTTGCACATCACCTTTGTAGAGAAACAAGCTCCCATACAGTTGAAATAAATGATTGTTAGCACCTTATAATACACAGTTTTTATCTATTAGGAAGCTTCATGCCGGGAATAAGAGCGTATCGCAAGAATAAAGAATAAGAAAATCTCTATCCCTGCCGCCACCGGGATAATGTATGGTGTCCAGACGCTGATCGGCCCAAGAGGTAAAAAGTTAAATTCGGTCAGTTCAAAGAAAAAGCTGTTTCTAAGCCCAACTCCCCCCGACGGCAAGCACAGCCTGATCCAATTTTCAATATTGGCGCCGCTTCCGGCGAAAGACAGAATTGTAGGCAACAAACAGCTTCCAATGGCAAGCCCCAACACGGTAATCGGATTTTTGAATTTAGTTGAGAGAAACAGCGTAAAGCATACCGTCGCAAGGAAAGTAAGCAGGCCGGAAAAGACAACCAGCGTATTGGCTTCTCCTACGGTAAACGGAACAAAGGAAATTGCGGAAAACGCCACTTGCAGCGTTGTTTTCAGGCTATCCCAACCGAACGCGGCATATGAAATCAAGATAAACGCAGTTACACAGACCGCAAAAATCGCGGTAGTAAGCAGAATGGCAGACAACAGCTTTACAACCGCCAAACGCCGCCGCCCATGCTTTGTGCAACGCAAAATATCATCCGCGCCGCTTTGGTAGTCAGCAGAAAAGATTGGTGCGGCAATGACTGTGCATAGCATAACCAACAGGAAAATGCACATGGTCAGATACTCCGATGTGTCACTGTCCCCAACGCCATACACATAATAGAACGGCGCTTTTACTTTCTCGTTCATGGTAAGAGCCTGTTCGACAGCATCGGGAGAATCTTTATATTCGTATGATATATAGTCCGTAAGGCGCTCCGTGCGTTGCTCATAAAAATTGGCCGCTTCTTCCGGTGAAATCTCATACAGTGGTACAGGGATGCCCGTGGACTTATCCACATACACCTCACGGATGCTATTCAATATCGCATTGATTGGCGCTAATTTTTGATAGTATATGTCTTTTGGTATATCCTCCATCTTTGCTCCGTAGGTTTCGTATACCTCATGGTAGGTTTCAAAAGCGGCGCGTATTCGTTCCGGCGTAAGCTCTCCCTCAATGGGTTTCAGCATTTCCTGATTGGCCTGTATTGCTTCTCTGCCGGACAGCCTTACTTCCGTACCGCTTTCATCAAGGTTCCAATGGCGCGCAAAGGAGATAACCAAAAGGGCCATTACAACCGACAGCAGCAGCGCCCCCGCCGCCAGTATCCATGTAGAGCGGGTTTTTGCCACACGTTTCAATTCTAAAGCAATCATGCGGTTCATACTGCATCCTCCTTTACGGCTTCCTCACCACGGAACAGCCACAGATATAAGTCCTCAAGGCGCGGGGCGGCGTTTTGTGAATCCGGCAAACTCGGACTTTCCGAAACATACCGTACTGATACGCTCCCGCCTTCTTCATTGCGGACGGTAACAACCCGGACGGTACGCTCGTAATGATGAAGCTGTTCCGCTGGAATCGTGCTTTGCCATACCTTGCCGTCCATCGTTTTCACAAGCTCGTCTGTGGTGCCGACCGCAATAATTTGTCCGTCCTTCATAATGGCGTTGCGGTTTGCGATATACTCAACATCAGAAACAATATGAGTAGAAATCAAGACAATACGCTGTTGTGCAAACTCCGATAATATATTTCGGAAGCGTATGCGCTCACCGGGGTCAAGGCCGCTTGTAGGTTCGTCCAGAATCAAAATATCCGGGTCGTTCAAAAGCGCCTGGGCAATCCCTACTCTGCGTTGCATCCCGCCTGACAGTTTGCGGATGTGTTTGTTCCGAACATCCGTAAGGGTTAGCCTGTGAAGCAGCTCGTCTATTTTTTGATTGGTTTCCTTTTGGGGCAGTCCTTTCAGCGAAGCCATATATTGCAGATAGTCCGCTACCGTAAATTCCGGGTAAAATCCAAAGTTCTGCGGCAGATAGCCAAAAACATCCCGATAGGCTTCGCCCAATGCCTTAATTTCAATACCGTCGTACTGGACTTTGCCGGAAGTAGGCGTTAATATACCGGCCACCATGCGCATCAAGGTTGTTTTCCCTGCGCCGTTTGCACCGAGAAGCCCCCATACGCCGGGGGTAAGCGTCAGGCTTACATTGTTTACGGCGGTTTTATCCTTGTACCGTTTGGTAAGTTTTTGAATCGTAAGCTCCATGTGTATTCTCCTTTTCGTGTTTTTATATCCCGTTTGGGGATAGGTCGAGGGAGGCCGCCTTATCTAACAGGCGGTAAATCCCTATTATGAGAAGCACCACGCATAACGCGCATAACGCTCCCCAAACTCCAACGGATGCCTGTTCGTAAACCACCGGGGCAGTTTTATACAACACAAACAGTAGCGCGGTTAAGGAGAAGCAAAAGGCTGTGCAGATAAAACCTTGCTGTCCGCTATGTGCGTAAGCTTGAATAAACAAGCAACCGCAACAGGCAATCAAATAGGGAAGCAACAGGTATAAGGCGATGCTTCCTGTGCCAAGTTCCGCTTTTGTATTTGCAAGAAGAAAAGAAACCGTAAGCAACGGCACATTGCCAATACCGATAATGAAAATCCGGGCCAGCAATAGTTTGGGAATTGAAATCCGTGCCGCCATTTCTGTTTCAAGCATTCTATACCGCGCCGAACGCCCGATAAAAGGGATGCTGGTCATGGCGATAAAGACCGCAAAACATCCGAGCAATACTGGCAAATGGCGTGGAGCGAAATTAGAAACAGCCCCTATATCCGAAAGGCCAAACAGCCAGAATGCACACAGTAACATAAACCCCTGCAATAGCCAAACCGGAGCGCCGACAAACCGCACCTGTCGTAACAGGAAGGCCGGATGCCTGATACGCTCCCGATTCCTGCGGTTTTGGTATGCAATGCGGGCCTCCCGCATTGTTTGTACCAAATGTTCCTCCGATATTTGTATGGCGGGCCGGTCTTTCAGCGCGGCCTGTAATTCTAAACGCAGTTTTTTGTTCAACTATCTTTCCTCCTTACCAAAATCTCTTTCAATTCTTTTAAGTGCGCTCCGCAACCGGGATTGTACTGTGCGCATTGGTACACCGATGATCTCCGCGATTTCCCTGACTTTCAAGTCGTGTACGAAGCGTAACAGAACAACTTCCCGTTGTTCGTCGGGTAAGCCGCGCAGCAGCCACAAAAAATTTGCATCCGATTCAATCTGTTCCAAGTGGCTGTCGTATTCCTGCAAATCATCCGGCAACTGTTCCATAGTCTTTTTTCGGCTATAATCAATGCACACATTGGCGGCGATTTTGTAAAGGTACGCCCTAAATTGGCCGCGATGGACATACGCATCAAGGTGTCGGATGGCTTTCAAAAAAGTATCCTGTGTTGCATCCTCGGCCGTCTGCCTGTTTGGTGTATGCCATAAGCAATAGCGAAGAATGTCTGGATAATAAAAGACAACAAGTTTATCCAGACTGGCGCTATCACCATCTCTAATTTTTTGTAGCAACTCATCTTCATGTATCAAGGTTAATCCTCCGGAAGATTCCCTCAAAATATAGAACGTTCTATAGCATCTAAAATGATTGAGGCCATCAAATTTTTTAATTTGCCCTCATAATATAACGTTTGATGATGCCCAAAATAATCAACTTTTTAAACTTATGCAATATGTAATATATATTTCAAAAACATTATAAAAACTTGTATTTGTCAGCTTGATAGTTGAACAGTTGTTGATAACGGCTTGATAATTGTAATAACTTTTCATGAGGGCCCTAACTTTTCATCGAAGCCCACGAAATAAGTGAATATAAGGGGATCAAAGCCTTGAGGCACAAGTATTTTGTGCATCTCAAGGCTTTTTGCATTCTTAAACAACTTTTCTGTAAGTCTTGTTCCTCTTCTATATTATTTGAGTGATGAAATAGGTTGTATTTATCCTATTTTGCATATAATATAAAAAGTAGGAGGTGCTCTGAATGAACATTAACACAAATAGCCTGGTATCCATTACCGAGGCCAACCAGAATTTCTCCAAGGTGACCCGCCTGGTTGATGAGAATGGTGTAGCAGTTATTTTGAAAAATAATGTGCCGCGTTATATTATTACCGAATTCAGCCAATTCCAGGCCGAGCAGGTAACGGATAACGAAGATGTGAAAAGCGTCGCCAGCCGACTGATTACCAAGCACCGCGCCGCATTCGAGGAACTGGCCAAATGAAACGGTTGAGTGTCCCGCATATTGTGCTGATGCACAGTGCTTTATACGAGGAGAAACAAATTGTGAAAAAGTTATTATTCCTAATTATTATAGCGCTTTTTTCATTATCATTAGGTGCTTGCGCAAACAAGACGGAAAATAATGGACCGCTGTCCAAAGAAGGAATTGCACCTTATGAATTAACCGAGAAGGAAACGTATTTATTGGATTCTTTTGGCTTGAGAAACGAATCTCAAATTATAGAGTTTAGTGCACCTGACGAAGCAATTACTCTAAGTGTAAATGTTTATTGTCTTGGTGACGATGGCAAATGGAACAATACCGATGGAGGGGCAATTTCAATAGGCAAGGAGAGAGAGCCTGTTGAAAATTTAAAGGGCATTTTTACAATGGCGCTAAGAGAAGATTATGTGATTGATTTTATTATCAATAGCAGTGGCAAAGCTTCATACAAAACAAAGAAAATTACATTGGAAACCGAAGCTATAGCATCAGTTAAGGCTTTTTTAGAAGAGTTTCAAGTAATCGAGCTTAATAAAGAAATTCCAGTCGCGCTTATGGTATATGACAGCGGTACGACTATGAGAAGTTATTCCGTGCAAGACTATTTTGAACCGGCGAAGTTTGAGGATATGGATTTAGTTCAAGCCTTGACATTAACTTTTTCCGACAAACAAATTTAGCTTCCTAAAAATGTACGTAAAAATGAAGCAGGAGGACTTGAACCCTCGTGGAAGTGCCCTTTGTTTTTATTATTTTTATGATAGATTAATCGCAGATTATTAATTCTTAGGGGGAGAAATGAAAATACGGGATGAATATACCTGCCCTTTGGAGCTGACACATGACATAACAAAGGGTAAATGGAAGCCTATTATTTTATGGCAGCTTGGAAAAGGAAAAAGTTCATTATCACAGCTTGAGCGTGACATAAAAGGAATTAATCAGAAAATGCTTTTGGAACAGCTAAAGGAATTGCTTGATTACGGAATGATTGCCAAGCAGTCTTTTGAGGGATACCCCTTAAAAGTAGAATATTCCTTAACCGGACGAGGCCAGAAACTGCTTGAAGCTGTTACAATTATGCAGGGCGTAGGAATCGAGCTCATGAAAGAAAACGGTATGGAGGATGTTCTAAAAAAGAATGGCTTTCTCGGTTAATCAATACCCACAAAAAAGTGGGTAATTTATTTATGCGCTTTCACATATTACAATTTACACGAATAGGTAATTTCTTAGGGGGAATGTAATATGTTGAAAAATGCAGCACAAACAATTGGAGATTTGATTGATAAACAGAACGTTTCATTTATAAGTTCTATAGATGTTGAGGGGTTTCCTTATACAAAAGCCATGCTGTCCCCAAGAAAACGTGAAGGGATTAAAACTTTCTACTTTACAACCAATACTTCTTCAATGCGTGTGGCTCAATATCGTGAAAACCCTAAAGCATGTATTTATTTTTGCGACAAACGATTTTTTCGGGGGGCTATGCTGAAAGGCTTTATGGAAGTGCTGGAAGACATCGAAAGTAAAGAAATGATTTGGCAGGAGGGCGATACAATGTATTACCACAAAGGAGCTACCGATCCCGATTATTGTGTTTTGAAATTTACCGCTCAATCAGGCCGATATTATTCGAACTTTCATTCCGAGGACTTTATTATTGAATAGTATGTAGATTAAGCATATATGGAATGAAAGACGATGGCATCTTTTTTTACCTAAATTCTCATTAGTAACCTTAACATTTAATTCGATACTAATTCCTTCAACTGGATTATTGTTAAAAATATAAGCAAAATCAATGGATGTCTGAACTACCTGCTTTCTCTCTTCATCGTTAGCGGAGAAAAGCAGGTTTTTGTGTTTTTCAATCTCTTTTAAAAACAATTCATTAACTTTTTCTGTTTTCTTAATAACTTCAGCTCTTATAAGTTTTTCTCGAGGTTGTCAACTTTTAACTCAGCTTTTTTAAAATCTGCACATGGTGACTCGGATGCTGGTATTACCCCTACCAAGAAATGAGCTTTTCAACTTTTAGCGGTTAGGGAGGGAAAATATGTAATGCCTGTAACATTTAATAAAGAAACTGCGTCTTATATTTTGAAAAGAGGTGAAAGGTGAATCTCATGAATAGCGACGAGCAATTAGAGTTTTGGATACAGCAGTATGCGGAACGCTTAACATATTTGGCATACACATATGTTCGTGATCAGACACTATCACAGGATGTTGTTCAAGAGGCATTCATAAATGCATATCGGTCAATACGGCGTTTAAGGAACCCTAATAATCCTCTTTCTTGGCTTATGAAAATAGTAATTAACGAGTGTCATAACGTATCAAGGAAAAAGGGTTGGCGGCAAGTTACATTTGAAAATTTTCCTCAACAACAAACTCCGAGTGCAGAGGATGAATATTTTCAGAATTCTCGGCATCAAGAAGTACACCTGGCAATTTTATCCCTTCCTGAAACCTATAGAACTCCGATTGTCCTGTTTTATTTCGAGGAACGCTCAGTGCAAGAAATCGCAGATATACTAAACCTTAATTCTGGTGCAGTAAGAACGAGATTAGTTCGTGGTCGAAATAAACTATATGAGGAATTAAAAAAAAAGGGTGAGCAAAATGAATTTGGAGGATCTTATTCGGGAGACAAAGCCACTATACATTTCCGTTAATCAAGAGGAAATGACAAAAAACGTTTTTAAAGCAATTAGAAATCAAACGCAATGTACCAGAAAATATAAAAGTTCGTGGCTCAAAAGATGCGGTGTAGTCGCAAGCATCACAGTTTTGGCGATGGGAGGCACCTTTGCATCCGGCTTTGTCTCCCCCGCTATAGCAAGTATGCTATCTCAAATACCACTTATCAACACGGCATATAACCTGCTAGAGAACCCAGCATTATCACCAAAAGGAGTAAGACAAGCTGTTACACAAGGTTTTGATATCAAAGTGAACCAAGTTAGTTCCAATAATGGAATTACCTTAACAATTAACAATGCGTATTGTGCTCCTAATGAGTTCGCTTTTGACATGGTTGCATCTTTCAGCTCGAACGTTACAGAAAGCCCTATAATTCGCACAAGTGATATGCAGATATCGATTAATGGAACACGTAAACTTTATAACCTTGATGGAGGTACGTTTGAGCCGACAGCGGATGGCAAGTACGCGGGGATAGTACACTTCGATGCCCATAATATGCAACCATATTCTTTGCTGCCGAATCAGTTCAACCTTGAAGTTTCTATTACTAAAATTGGCAATATAACAGGACAATGGAATTTCATAGTTCCATTGTCCTCAAAAGATGTAAAAAACGCAACAAAAGTATTTGAACCGATGATAACTAAGACCTTTAATAGCATCACTTTCACTGTACAAAAAGTAATGGTAGCGCCCAGTGAAATCGAGATTGACTGTGAACTAAAACAACCACTTACAATTATCGATGCAAGCACACCTCATTTGAAGCAACTTGCGGCTTATGATCAAGCGGGCAATAGACTTTCTGGTGGCATTGTAACCATTTCGAAGGCACAGAGAAATGGAAACAGCAATATCATCAAGATTACGGCCAAATATACACCGCCCACTGAACCACTTAGCAATTTAACTGTTAAAGCAGATGGCGGACTAAACGGACTGTCTATCCCTTTCGCAATGCAATATTCTCAATAGTAGATGAAGTGTTTATACAAATGAAAAGAAGATACGGAGGATACAGCAAGAATTTTTATGATTGTTTACTATGCCTAAAATTATTCCGATTGGAGATTTGAAAAAGACAAGTGAAATCTCTCAAATGTGCAAAGAGACAGCAGAGCCGATATATTACCAAGAACGGCTATGGCGATATGGTTATCATGAGTGTAGAGATGTATGAAAAAAAATTATCCATGCTGGATGTGTATAACAAATTGATGTATCTTATGCAAAATAATCACGAGGCTATCATCGGCAAAGAAGTTTTGAGGAAGTTATATTCGGTGCAGGTTGCCGATGCCGCATATCGCTGTATGTATTCACACGTTGAATTTCTTGCACGGGTCAGTGTTTCGGCAGTGGAGAGACTTTATTCGGAATTGGATGAATCCCTTGCATTTCTTGCGGGCAGCCCAAAAAGCTGTCCGATTTACATACCCTAAAATACCAAATGTGGTTTATGTTTATGACATTCAAGACTGCCGTCAAGATACCGACAAGAGTCTTATTTAGTTGCGAAGGGAGGTTTGCTGTTCTCCCGTCATGGAATGACTTTTCTCCTTTTATTGAAGCTTGCAAATTTAGGTATTAAAAATAGTGGGTCAACTCAACAAACAGGAATTTGTATCCTTGTGTTATCCCCAGAACCTAATCTGCAAACTTAGATTTGTTCCATTGGCATTCTGGGGTATAGAACAACTCATTGTTCTGCCTCCTCGTCTTCAGTATCGATGCAAAAAGGATGACCGGAAGGGTCCAGCATGGTTCTGGATGTGCTGAAAAACTGTTGGCTAGCTTCTGTCGCACCACATTCAAGCGCGTGTTTAACACCTTCTTCAAGGTTGTTCATGCATAGATCAAGATGAAGCATTTGCCCTTGTTTACCTGGTTGCCACGGCCAAACAGGAGGTTCATAGCCTTCTACCTCTTGGAAAGCAATCACTGAGCCTGTAGGAGAGGTAATGGCGGACCATCCATTTTCCTGCGGATGGGTCCACTCCCACCCCAAAAGCTTGCTATAAAAATCAGCCATTATTCCTGCGTCAGCACAGTCAATGACAATGTTTATCATGTTGATTTTAGGGCGATTGTCTCTTTCTCTGCTCATGAATAACCTTCCTCTCATAAATCAGGTTAAAACACTTAGGCTAGTTAATTCCTGCTCGTGCGTTATATGAAGAATAGGATATGGCTAACAAACTTAAACCACACTATGAGGTTGTTTCGTTATTATTATGCCATAAATCAACGTAAACGAAACCGGGAGAAACTCGTCGGCATCCTCAGAACCAACCTGTCGGCGACCTTGTCCGAAAAAACGGCAACTCCGGACCAGGCAGATAGAGGACGCAACACTGGTCATATGGGACTGGGCATCGTCACGCTTGATCTGGAGTCCTTCGGCGAACATTGGGGCACCTTCTTTTTAACGCCAAAGGGGCGGCATCGAACAGGGTGGAGAAAACATAAAGCCTGAGCAATCCAAGTACCGGTCAACCGTGTATATCCCTTGCGATTACTGGTACACCGTTTCTGTCGAGCGGGATCACCATGTGAATTTCGACCATGTACCGGAGAAAGTGGCGGCTCTCCTGGATTACTGCTATTCGGATCAACCGGGAATGAAGAATGACCTCCAGCAGAACGGTCCGGATTTGGGTTAACGCCGGACCGTTTATCATGAGTAATCTTCCGTATAGCATCTCTCCTTTAAGATGTAGGTGTTTAGACGGACAAGATAATGGCATCTATATTTGGAATGCCTTTTTTTGATATTATAAAGCACATAGTCTAAAAACTCTATCCGCCGTTATTTCCTATGCTCAATGCTTTACTTTCCGGAGAGATACCGAAAGGAATAAAAAAAGGCTTGACTGTAAACAAACTTCACACCTTATCATTGGCAGTGAAGGGAGGCATTTATATTATGACGATTAAAGAATTGGAAGAAAAATCCGGAATCACAAGGGCCAATATACGTTTTTATGAGAAAGAAGGTCTCTTAAATCCTGATAGAGGCAAAAACAGCTATCGTGAGTATAGTTCGGAAGACTTAAAAGCCCTGAACCGCATCATTATCCTGCGTAAATTAGATATCCCGGTAGCGGAGATCAAAGAGATTTTTGAAGGAGCGGTTTCTCTGGAAGAAGCCGTTAAAAAACAGAGAGACGTATTGAGCAGGAAAATTGAATCCCTGCAGGGAGCTCTCGATATCTGTGAGCAGATAACAAAAGAACACGTTGATATCCAAGGGTTTGATGAGTCTCGCTATCTGGAGATGATTGAGCAAAAAGAAAAACAGGGACGGTTCTTTAAGGATATCGCCAAGGACTACCTATCATTTGAGTTGCTTATTTTCGGGAATATGTGGAAATATGTTTTTTTTCATAATTTTAACGGGGCCAAGGAAAGATATGGCATCAAATTTGCGCTTATCATTGTCCTGATTATGTGTGCGGTACGTGGTATTGCCAAACAGTTTATATGGCATTCAGGCACTTTCCTGGAAGGCTTTTTATATCCGTTTGTCCTTTTTGCCATTGGCTCGGCGATACTGCTGCCGATTTATATTTTAAGTAAAACGCATCCTAAGATAGCTTCTATTTTAGAGAAAACGCTTCTAACGATTTGTATTACTATTCTGGCTGCAGTCTTTGTTCTGTTGATTGTTCTGATTCTGAATTTCTGGTTACACTTTCTGTTTTAAGTGAACACATATCGTTTTATTCTTCTTTTCGAATGCCTACAGTAAATTGGACAATTGTTTTTGGACAGTCCATTTACTGTGGGCATTTTTTATCCCTACAGGCAGCTGGAAAAGTCACATTCTGAAATCAATCAAAATAGAGTACAGATGTTCTTCTGAGCAGTTCCTTGATCAGCTTTCGCATACTCTCTGGTTCCAGACAGACACAATGATCGCAGTATCCGATAAGCAAGCGTGCCGTAGCTTCTTCTACCGGCAGCCGGGTTGTAACGATATAATGCCTGTCGCCATCAGGTACAAGACTTTCATCGCCAAAGAAAGCAATCATATCCTCCCATATCTCATCATCAACGCGGAGCCGAACCACTTCCTTAACGTCATTAGGAAAACCGTGGTGATCGAATTGTTCCATAGGTATATTATGCAGCTCATAAGCTTCTTCAAGCAACTGTACATGCTTCATGCGTATCAGCTTAAAAGTGCGGTATTCCTGATGAATACGGCAATAGCCTTGAAGATACCAGTTCATATCTTTTAGAAGCAGGCGGCATGGTTCTACTTCACGGGTACTTTCAATTCTTTTTCTTGTGATATATTGAAATCGAATAACCCGCTGTGTATCCAGCGCAATTCGTACCGTGTCCAATATCTGCGGAAGGACGCCCTTTCCATACCACGGAGACAAATCTATCTTAATCTGATTTGCCTTCATTTCTATTTGTTTATATTCTTCTTGGGGAATCATTCCGCGCACTTTTGCTAAAGTATTGACCAGCTTATCACCGGGAAAACTGCTCTTTATGTGTCCAAGTCCGATGAGAAGCGTTGTAATATCGGAAGCAGAAAACAGTCGCTTTTCCATCTTGTAGGAATCCATAATGCCCACTCCGCCGCCGGGGCCGGTAGAGGACACGATGGGTATTCCTGCTTTGCCGATGGCTTCAATATCCCGGTAGATTGTGCGTAGGGATACCTCGAACATATCCGCCAGCTCGGAAGCTCCAATAACATCCCGCTCCATGAGCACCATAATAATTGCAACAAGTCTATCTATTTTCATATCAAACCCTCAAGCTATTTTTAGTTTAGTATACCGCAAATTACTGCCATATAGCTGTCAGTTATCTTGAGTATAATGAAAATATCATAAAGCAAAGGAGTATTCATGAATGACAAATATCAATCCTCACCTATTATTTATCAATGCGTGTGTGAACAGAGAAACATCCCGCATAAACCGTTTAGCCGGAGAGTTGATAAATCTGCTTAAAGAAAAAGCGGGATATTCTGTAACAGAGCTGGTTTTAGAGAAAGAGAATATCCAGGCACTCAATTCTGAAACCTGGGAAAACGGTTGGCTCTTTCCCACAATGGCGAATTCACGGACGAGATGTTCAAATACGCGCATCAAATATCAGAAGCAAATTGTATTGTAATCGCCGCTCCATATTGGGATATGACTTTCCCGTCGATGTTAAAGAATGATATCGAAGCAACCAGCGTGGTCGGCATTGCATCGCGGCTGAAGGTCTTGATGCCAGACCAAATGAAGTGGAAACTATTTTGCAAGAAGCCATTGAGGATTTACCAAATAAGATATAGTTTTTGCAGCCACAACCTAAAAAGTTTTTGATTATGCCCCAAAATTACTGACATATAGCTGACAGTAATCGTGGGGTATAATTGTATCAAAACAAAGGAGAGTTCAATGATGACAAATATTTATCCCGATCTGTATCAGTTTACCGATGTGCTGGAGCCGATCAAGCTTTCCATGCACCAATATTTATTAAACACGGAGGAGCCTGTTCTTATCCAAACCGGCGCTGTGCCGCAGGCACAAGCTACCCTGCCCATGCTCAAGGAGCTGCTGGGTGATCGCCCGCTTAAATACATTCTCATTTCACACTTTGAATCGGATGAGTGCGGCGGTCTATCATTGGTTTTGAAGGAATACCCGAACGCCGTTGCTGTTTGTTCAGAGGTCACGGCGCGGCAGCTTTGGGGATTTGGCATCGCACAGAAGGTTGAAATAAAAAAACCGGGCGATACATTGAGCGGAAAGGATTTTGAATTTGAGGTAATCGCTTATCCCTCCGCTGAAATGCATCTGTGGGAAGGCGTTCTGTTCATGGAAAAGAAACGTGGCATCTTTTTCAGTAGCGACCTGATGTTCAGCATGGGCGAAACTCACGGGCAGGTTATGGAAACCACTTGGGAAGATGCGCTGAAGGCCAGCGGAGCAGAGCAAATTCCCGTTCCTTACGTACAAAAAAAGCTGATTGACGATTTAAATACTCTCAGCCCCGCCTTTGTCGCATCCGGCCACGGTGCATGTTTGAAGATAGTATAATAAGGATGAAATCAAGTGAAAGGCGGCATTTTCTGCTGCCTTTCACTGCTTTGGGAGAGAAAGTAAAAAACGCCGTACACTTCGATCCCATAATATGCAACCATATTTTTTGCTGCTGAATCAGTTCAACCTTAAGTTGCCGGGGAAAAATGACATGCTAATCATAAGATTGCAGACAAGAAAACTAAGCCCCAGTTCACCTGTCATATTGTCTCTATCCTTGTGTAACCCTCACATAACAAATAATGAGCGCCATGGTACCATTTGACCCTACCAAAGGGATATCCCGAAAGGCATAACCTCAGCTTCTGCATCGGGATGCTGTTGCGGATATGTAAAACCACTTTCTTCCTCGTATTCTATTTGTGTTTATGGCAAAATAAAAGTGTAACATTCCGGAAGTAAAAAAATATGGCAGAAATATGGGCGTACGCCCATTGCCAATAAAAAACACTGCCAGCCCGCACCTTCTTTCATTCCTATTTGTGCGGACGCGTAGCGGCAGAATGGAGATTTTTATGCAGATCAACCGGTTTTTTGAGCTTATATATATACTTTTGGAAAAGCATACCGTAACCGCTGTGGAGTTTGCCGAGCGTTTTGAGGTGTCGGTGAGAACCATATATCGTGATGTGGAAATGCTTTCTCGGGCAGGTGTGCCTATTTACATGAGGAAGGGCAGAGGTGGCGGCATATCCCTTTTGCCGGGCTTTGTCCTAAATAAAACATTCCTCACCGAGGAAGAAAAAAGCGAAATTCTCTCCTCTATGCGGGCGTTCGACGCAGTAAGTCTGGCCAATAACAAAACGGCGCTTGACAAGCTTAGCAGTATGCTGGGCGGACAAAACACGGACTGGATTGAAGTTGATTTTTCTTCTTGGGGCTATTTTGAAAATGAGGCGAAGTATTTTTCCATGCTGAAAACCGCAATTATCGAAAAATACGTTGTCACCTTCCTTTACGCAAGCGGAAAGGCTGAAAAACTGCCTCGTGAGGTTATGCCGCTGAAAATGGCGTTCAAAGGGGCGGCGTGGTATCTTTACGGTTTTTGCACCATGCGCAAGGATTACCGCTTTTTTAAACTGAGAAGAATCACCGAGCTTTTTGTAACCCAGAAACGATTTGAGATGAAAGCTCCCGTCAAGGTGCTGGAGAATCAAAAATTCGATAGCACGTTTTTCATAAAGACAAAGATGCTGATTTCAAAAGAGATGGCATTTCGGGTTTATGATGAAATGAGTCATTATGAATTAACTGAAACCGGCGATTTTATATGTGAGCTCTATTTGCCAGATATCAGTACGGCTTGTACTTATGCAGCTTCCTTCGGCGAGCACTGTACGATCCTTTCTCCTGACGAGGCCATTTCCAAGTTGAAACGCAGATTGGAAAATTCCTTAAATCATTATTTATAATATGACATTCTGTTGTCATATTGTTTCGTTTATACTGTGGTTATACTCAAAAAATGAAAAGAGGTAATCATAATGAATTATGAAATCGTTACATTGAAAGAGAAAATCGTAGTAGGTACCGGAGCAAGAACAGGGAATAATGACCCCGACTGCGTAAAAATCATCGGTGGCTTATGGCAAAAGTTTATGGGCGATGGCATTTGGGAATCCATAAAGAACAAAGCGAATGCTTATTGTATCGGGCTTTATTCGGATTACGATGAAACTTCCTATGACGTTACCGTCGGCTGTGAGGTTATGGAAAACGGCAACCCCGAGTTGACCGAAAAACGAATTGTCGCCGGACAATATGCTGTGTTCAGTGTTAAAGGCGATGTTGTAAAAGACGTGGCGGACGCATGGGAGAAAATCTGGGCTATGCCTTTAGACAGAAGCTTTTCCGGCGATTTTGAAGAATATCTGAGCAACAATAACGGCGTTGCGGACATTAAAATTTACATTGCGCTAAAATAAGGAGTTAATACAGTTGGACGGCTACAGCGGGAACAATCAAGAAAAAATCCATTTCGTGGAAGGCCGCCTGATTTGACGGAAAATCACGAGGTCCTGCCAAAGAATGCGATAGACTGGGACGGTTATCAGGTTTTCTGGAAAGAGTGGACCCGGAGGAGAAAGGAGGCAGACCAATGAAAATAGGGGATTTGGAAACGGAGTTGGAAAAGCATTTGCTGGAGCCTGCTTTTACAAATTATCCCGGGCATGTGAAAGAAGCAAGAAATCCGGTTCGAGACTGCCTTGATTAGGCAGCTTCATAGCAGGAAAAGATGGAACACAGAGCCCCCCCTCACTTCAGAGGTGGGTACCCGAACAAAAGCTGGATGATGTATATGAGATTGAAGATATCGGCTGGTGCAATGGCAGGTTTGAGGTGATTTTAATTCCGGATAATTTAGAGCATGAAGCGAGATGCGGGAGCTGCTCTCCATGTGCAAGACAGCGTCCTTCTTCTTTTATTTTGCTTGGCACTTGATTTCTCCTGGAGAGAAACCGTAATATTTGCGAAAGGTTTCTATAAAATGGCTCAGATGGACATATCCCGCCTCCACGGCAGCCTCAGACACACTGAGACCCAAATTGCGCAGACAGAACAAGGCTCGCTTCATGCGGCAGGAGATAACAAATTCGTAAACGGTGGTGCCATACAGTTGCTTATATCCTTCGGTCAGTTTGCGCATATTCACACAGTACTTTCGCGATAGCTCTTTTAATGTCGGTGGATCGATATAATTATTTTCAATCTCTGTGTGTATGTTTCTCAGCGAAAGAATATCCTCTTTCCGCATATGAAGCGCGCGAGCTTGGTGATCCGTTTTTTGTTCGGCAATAAAATCAAGCGCGAGAGAAAACAATTCCATTGATTTCGCCTGCAGAAATATCTGTTTTGAGGCTCCGTTCATTTCAACGCTTTTCATCTCGGATAATGCGGGCCAGAATCTTTCCGCCTCATGATCGGGAATATAAGCAAAGACGTCCGCATACTTGTAGGGGAAAAATGCTCTTATATCCAGAAAATTATATAACCAGGACCGTTCCAGATAAATATTGAGCGCATAGTGGTAGCCGGGGACGATACAATATTCCAGTTTTTGATTCAGGGATTTGTCCTCAAATAAAAACATCAACCGGCATCGTATGCTCTTTAATCGTCGCCAATGCTCATCCTCAAAAAAGACCGTCAGCTCGATTCCTTCGTAATGAGGAATAAAGCGGATCACAAAAGGTTCTTTTGCAATGAGCTTTTGAAAAGCTGTCTCAAATCCGGGCGTGAATATCAAGCGCTCTATTTCATAGTTGAGTAAGGACGTTTCACCGGAATATAAAAAGCCTGATTGTGTGATTTTTTTTTGCCCACCGGTTATGGACAGCAAGTATTCGTAGAACTCTGTCGAGTTGTGGATGATGTGATAATCTTTCATGGCCCCTCCAAAAAAGATCATATTGGGATATAAAACAGTAAACTTTCGGATAGAAAAACAGAGCATCCAATCTGTATACTTAGCATAGTTAGATTTTTCTAACTATACCTATTATAATACGGGAGAGGGTTTATATGAAGGCACTGAATAAAAAAGATCTGATCAACATCGGGATATTTAACGCGGTGGCGGTTGCATTATATTTTGCGATCGGCGTAGCGACATCGGGGGTTCCCGTGCTGCATGTTTTCGGGGTCACGCCGATTGCGGCACTCATCAGCGGGGCCATTTATCTGCTTATGGTAATGAAGGTTAAGAAAAAAGGCGTATTTCTGATATCGGGTATCGTACAGGGGATCGTGTTTTCACTTATGTTGGGCCTGTACGCATCTATTGTGATCATCCCTCTGCTCGGATTTATTGCAGATATGATCTGCGGGAACTTCAGCGCGAAGAAACTGTTGGTCACAGCTTATGGGATTTTTATGGTTGGCATTTATTATGGTCAGATTTTTTTCATGCTGTTTTTCACAAAGCTCTACTTATCGTTTTACAGTGGGAATATGCTGGCGCATAAACAGGCTGCAGCCGACAGGATCACGGGACCGATCGTTTTGCTCTTAACCCTTATCATCCTTGCGGCCAGCGCCATTGGCGGAGCCCTCGGCTGCCGGATACTGAAAAAACACTTTGTCAAGGCGGGTATTGTATCGTGATACGGCTCAAAGACATTCGGTTCCGTTTCGAGGGGGAATCCCAATATGTTCTCAACGGCTTGAATTTAGAAATCAAAAAAGGCGAATGCCTTGTTCTTGCAGGGAAAAGCGGAAGCGGGAAAACGACTGTCACGAGGATTATAAACGGCCTGATTCCCGATTTTTATTACGGAGAGCTTTCGGGAGAGGTTTGGATAGACGGGAAAAGGATGCGGGGCCAAGAGCTGTGGAATCAGCCGATTTGCGGCTGCGTGTTTCAAGATCCCCGATCGCAGTTTTTTACGACGAATACGACCAGCGAAGTGGCTTTCGCCATGGAAAATTTCGGTTTTCACAGGAATGTAATCCGCGATAATCTGGAGGCAGCGTTTACTGATTTGAATATGGAATCCTTAAAGGAGAGGAGCCTATTCAGCCTTTCCAGCGGAGAAAAACAGAAGATCACGGTGGCCTCCGCCTATTCCCTTCATCCCCGGATTTTGGTGTTGGACGAGCCCGGCGCCAACCTGGACTGCGCGACCACGCTGGAACTTGCCAGGATCTTGCGGGAAATGAAGCGAAAAGGGATCACGATTATCGTATCGGAACATCGGCTGCATTATCTCAAGGATGTTGCGGACCGGATTGTGGTTCTGGAGCGGGGAACGATATCGGCGGAGATCTCCGCCAATATGTTTTTATCCATTCCAGCAGGATTCTTGAGTTCGTTAGGCCTACGGGATATCGTGCTGAGGCCTGATAAACAGCAGCCGTTGTCAAATCAGGAGCCGGCCTCGGATGAGAGTCTCCATGTGGGAGCTTCGGAATTAAAGCTCGACGGAGTTTATTTTTTCTATCGTAAAAATCAGCATGTTATAGGAGGGCTTTCTTTCCTTGCGCATAGCGGTGAAATCATTGGCATCACCGGAACAAACGGAACGGGCAAAACAACTCTGATCAAGCTGATATCGGGCATGCTGCCGATCAGGGCAGGCCGGCTGCTGTTGAATGGAAAACTTCAGAACCGAAAAGATTGCTCACGAAACAGCCATGTTGTGCTGCAGGATGTCGACTATCAACTCTATACAGAAAGCGTGGAGGACGACATCGGTTTAGGCTGGGATGATAAAAATAAAAGTCAAAAGATTGAGGACATTTTGGAGGCTTTGGGCTTGACTGAACTCCGAGCGCGCCATCCAGGCTCATTGTCGGGCGGGCAAAAACAAAGGACAGTTATCGCTTCGGCTCTCGTAAAAAATAAGAAGATCCTGATACTGGATGAACCCACAAGTGGACTGGATTATGAAAACATGCGCAGAGTCAGCCGGGCCATTCAAAAGAAAGCCGTCGCCGGCGCCATCATACTGGTTGTCTCTCATGACTACGAATTTTTACTGAATATCTGTTCGCGTTTTATTAAGCTGGAAAACGGCTGTATCGTCAGAGATGAAAAAGTCATAAACGGCCAGGAACTTTACCAGTGCATGTATGGAAATGGAAATGCCCTGAAAAAGCAGGTGTCAAAACAACCCGGCCGAGAGCCTCTTCACCCTCTGACAAAGCTCTTTGCCGTTGCCGCAATAGGGATTTCCGCCTTTATATTTCAGTCATGGCTATCCCTTTTACTTCCTCTCATGGTATTTACGTTTATCCTGGCCTCCATGAAGGAATACCGCGTTGGATTCGGCATGTTGGCGGCTTTTACCCTGTTTTCCACTCTTAACATTTCTTTGACCGGTCTTTTCGACGTGCAGGCAACCTGGGGAACTCTTTTTGAGATGATCTACAGAATGATACTGCTGGTGACAGGTGCGGCCGTTTTTTACAAATCCACCGAAATAACCGATCTCATCAAGACGTTGTCCGTTTTACCCGAGGAAGTTGTTCTCCCTTTGGCCGTCACACTGCGTTTTATTCCCACCATACAAATGGAAATGGGGTCTATTCGGGATTGCCTCAACGCAAAAGGTTTGAGGTATGGGATAATCAGCTGGGTTGCTTCACCCTTGCAGCAGTTGGAATACCAGCTTGTTCCTCTTTTGATGCGCTGCTCGACCATAGCGGACGAGCTTTCAGCGTCCTGTATGACAAGAGGAATAAACTCCGGAATAAAGAAAACCTCCTACAAGTCCATGCGGCTGAGGATTTCGGATTTTGTCATGCTTGCCGCAACCGTTCTTCTGCTTACAGCAATGGCATGGATCAATCATTTTGTCACCTGGCCTTTATAAGATTCAATCAATATCCCCTGAATTCATGGCATCAGAATTTTTGAACTGTCTTTTTATAAGGAACTGTTGGAATAGCAGTAAAATTATCTTCCTTATCCCTGGGTTGCTGCTGTTTCAGCAACAAACTTTTGTCATATCGGTTTGGATATTGATGAAGAAAGAAACCGAATTGTCGTTTATAGTGTGCTTGATAGTATCGGTAAAGGAGGAGCTCTGGTTGGCATTCAAAATTTAAACTTAATGTTTGGATTTGATGAAAAAGCAGGATTAGATTTCTATGGAATTCATCCATACTAAACCTTATTACTGAGCTCAATGCAGAACTCAATACAAAACTAAATACAGAGCTAAATACGGCATCTTTTATTGCCTAACTTCTCAAAAAGTGTCTTAAAACCCGCTTTTCATGCGGGTTTGCGTTGAGTAGGTAATTCTTACCACTGCAAATTATATTCCGGTGTCCATAAGAAAAAGCAGGTTGGACTTAGGAGCATATCCATAGGGACATTTTGTGAACCGTGGGTATTGGTTGAGGCAGACAGCAGATTAAGCTGTCTGCCTTTGCCGTTGTTCGGCTACGGTCAATCATACGATCAAGCTGTCTGCGCTAGCGTGAGTTTGTCTGCTTCTTTTATTGAAAAAAGATTGGTGGACCAATACGTCTAAAAGCGTGACAAGCTCGTAAAAGATTTGAAAACTTGGGTGCTGACCGCTGTTTTCAATGGACACGATATACCGAGAGGCAATGTGCATTTAGTTTGCTAACTGGTTCCTTGATATTCCTTTTGCTCTCATGTTGCTTTTATGGCTTGACCGGTTTTGTGCAATATATAGTTTGCATTTAGTAATGTATAGTGTATAATTTAATCATCAAGAAGGAAGGAGTACTTCCGTGAAAAACAAGAAACTCAAAATTGCCAGAATTGAATGTGATATGAGCCAGGAGGATTTGGCTAATATTGTTGGGGTCACACGGCAAACTATTGGTTTGATAGAATCCGGGAATTATAATCCAACATTGAAACTTTGCATTGCGATATGTAAAGCTCTTCATAAAAATCTAAACGACTTATTTTGGGAGGAACCATAATGAAAATCAAAAAAATCAAAGATGAACGTGTCTTACAATTAAACAACAAGATTCAAAGTGAAGCCTATTTTGTAGTGCTATTCCTTGCGGCTGCTTCTGTTTTTATTAAATGCTATGTGATGGATATGTCTTTCTCACAGTATGCCGTTGAACTCGGTATTATTATTTTATCAACAGCTTACATTGCAGTAAGGAGCATGGTGGTCGGATACAATTTTATGAATACGTCTAAAGGTGGAAAGGCATTAATAGTATCGGCTGTTTTAGCTTTAAGCCTTGCGATAAGCATTATAAATGGAATAAGAAATTATTCCCTATACGGTGATAAGTACACTGGAGTATTCGACGGACTTTTTATTGCAGTGTTCGTGATTACTTTTATTTCTGTAGCTGTTTTTATCTCCGTTGTATTTGCTCTTCTATATTGGTTCAATAGGAAAGGACAGCAAAGGATTGAGAAAAAACTAAATGAAGAAGATGAACAGGATTGATTGTTTTAACCAATCACGTTTCCTTCGTTACAGAAAAGAAGGGACTGGAGGGGTGATATGCAAAATGAAAAATGGATTTTAAGTATTATTATAATGGCAATATTGAGCGTTAGCCTGCTTGCAGGGTGTGAAAATAAAACAGCCGCAGTATCAGCCGATTTATCTGTCTTACAAACAGACATCAGCACCTTGACTGTATCTGAAAATGTGCAGGTTGTGGGACTTGGAGAAGCAAGCCACGGCACAAAAGAATATCAACAAATGAAAGCAGAAGTATTCAAGGCATTAGTCGCAAACAATGGCTGTCGAACATTCATTATTGAAGGCGACTTTGGCGGAGCATTAAAGGTAGACGCTTATATTCATGGAGCAGAGGGAACCGCTAAAGATGTTGTTGGAGAAATTGGTTTTAATATTTATCACACACATGAAATGGCTAATTTGGTGGATTGGATGCGTTCCTATAATAAAGACGCTCCCGAGGGAAAAGACTTGCATTTTTATGGAATGGATATACAGCGATACGATAACAACAAGGAATACCTGTTTTCCGTATTAGATGTGGCTGCACCGGCGCTAAGTAAAAAATATAAGTCCCTTTCACAATTAACTGATGAAACAAGGTTGACATTAAGCGCAGATGTTTTGTATAAGTCTAAAACAGATGTTTTAGGATTGTTGAAAGAAATGGATGCTTCTAAAGCAGATATTGCAGCCATTTCTGGGCAAACCGCCTTTGATTTTGCAAGGGAAAGCGCAAATACAATCTATGAATGTAGCGAAATACTGTTAAGCAATAATTCCGATTATAACTCCTTGCGGGATAAATATATGTCTGAAAAAGTAAACTGGTTTTTACAGCACCGCGATGATAGTGTACTTTTTATTAATGGCCATAACGGCCATATTGGGAAAACCTCAACTTCCGGCTACACTTGCTTGGGAGAATTACTGACTAAAGACATAGGAAAAAGCTACTTTGCGATTGGGACAGACGCAGAAGATACAGAATTTAATTCACAAGATAATAATGGGAATTTTAGTGTTATGGAAGTTAAAAATCGAAATGAATTAAATAGTCTACTCTACAATGTTGAGAGAAATTTTTACTATATTGACTTCTCAAAAGTGATTGATGATGAAAATTGGCAAAAACTTTTGGACGGACAACAAAAGATTACGACGTTAAACGTAGGAATTTCCGGTTGGCAAAAACTTTTGAAATCCTTTTATACAACAACCATTGTTCCAAATGATACATTTGATGGAATGATTGTTTTCAAAAAGGTTTCTCCGACAACACTTTGCGGATAAAATAATGATCTCGTCGTACCAGGGGCTGTTGCAATTTTTGTTTGTGAGATAATGCGATGTGACGACAAAGAGGAGCGGTTAAATTAATGAAATCTGTAATATCTTGCTTATACTCCAGGCTAATCAATGAATTTATTTAATACGGCCCCTAAACGGTTAAGTCCTTCAACTATTTTTTCCTCGGACATATTAGAAAAATTGATCCGAAATGTATTTTCTTTTCCTCCATTTGGGAAAAATGAACCGCCGGGAACAAAGGCCACATTCTGTTCCAGGCATTTCTCAAGGACATCACGAGAATTTATATGAGCGGGCAATTCCACCCAAGCGAAAAGGCCCCCCTGTGGCCTTGTAAATGAAACTCCGGTTGGAAACACCTCTTCCATGGTTTGAACTGATAAATCCCGCCTTTTTCTGTAAATCGTGCGAATTTTATTAATATGCGCATCAATATCATAAAGCTCAAGATATTTGGAAATCTCCATTTGTGCAATGGTATTACATTGCAAATCGGTTCCTTGTTTTACGAGCACATATTGACGAATTATCTTTTTATCACCTGCGATCCACCCGATACGGTATCCAGGACAAAATATTTTAGAAAACGTACCTGTACAAAGAATATTTCCGGCTATATCGAAAGATTTTACCGACGGTAAGGTCTTTCCTTCAAATCGAAGCTCTCCATAAGGATTGTCCTCAACGACGGCAACGCCAAAACGTGCTGAAATATCAGCTAACTCTTTGCGGCGTTCAAGGCTCCACGTTCTGCCCGTGGGATTTTGAAAATCAGGTATGATATAAAGCAGTTTGGCATTTTCACATTTTTCAAGTTGGGTTACGAGTTCGGAAATAATCATGCCTTCGTCATCTGTAGGAATTTCTATGAATGAACAGCCGTAAGCTCTAAATGCGGTGATAGCAGCCAAATAAGTGGGACTTTCGCAAAATACCACATCGCCTTCATCAAGGAACACTTTTCCAGATAAATCAAGTGCTTGTTGCGATCCATGCGTAACGAGAATGTTATCACAATCAAAAGATGTTCCTAATCTACTGTTCATACGATGGGCAATCCACTCGCGCAATGGCCTAAACCCTTCCGTCGTTGAATATTGTAAGGCCCTTTGCCCGTCCCTGTCCAAAACCATTTTATTAACCCGCTTGATTTCTTCAACAGGAAACAGCTCAGGCGCAGGTAAGCCCCCTGCAAATGAAATGACTTCCGATTTCTCCGTTATCTTCAGGATTTCTCTTATTTCAGAAGCCTTTATATCAGACATTCTTCTCGCCATTTGAAAATCCATAAATTTGCCTCCACTAGCATCCATATTTATGTTATGTATCATATGGCTAATATGGCTATTGACCATTATATAACTATATTAAGTTAACATAGCATAAAACACATTGAATATCAACAACATGTCGTGAGTGTTCCTATAACACCCCGGGGAGCTCGGAATATTGCTTCTGCATTTTTATGATAGGATTAATCGGATTATTGTTATGGTTGGCCTCTTTCGTTTTATATGGTAAACATGACAATGACGTGGAAATCTTTCCTCTATTTGTGTATGATAGTTCTAACAATCCAAATGAACAGGAGTATAATAATGCCACACGACAAACACTGCGGCTGCGGCCACGACCATGAGCACCTCCGCGGAGACGAGGCCCATGCCGCACCGATTGAGGTAACGGAAAAACAAAAGGAATTTCTCCATCAGCTCGGACATAGCCATTATCTGCCCGTGGCCCGGTTTACTGTAAAAGATAGCCGGGAGGAGGCTTTTGTCTCCACCGCCCTCGCGCCGGTTTTCCTGCGCTCGGCGGACGACGACATGAAAGCGGTCAAAGAGGCGGGCGTCTTCCTGCAAATGCTGGAAGACTTGGGCCTTGTCACCCTGGATTATGACATTCCTCTGGACGGATATGGTTATGAGGAGTACAAGGAAAGCTCGCTCTACGAGTATTTCTGCGCTACGGTGGCGGAAGGGTCCTCCCGGCCCAACTTTTTGGGCAATACCCCGGTGCTGGAGCTGGGCAGCATAGCCCTGACCGGGGCGGGGGAGAAGATTGCCGCCGCTCACTGCGGCCATAAGCACCATCACCACGGGCAGAGAGATTGAAAGGGCGCTTCGTTGTCAAGCCCTTTTCTACTTTATTCCATGGATCTTTCTATATTCCCTTGGCCCCATTCCATAGGCCTTTTTAAATAATCGGGCCAAATGTTTAAGGTTATTGAACCATTTGCAATTCCCGAAGGTGCCGTGAAGGCAAAGAAAGATCACTGTGCTTTCTCCTGCGGAGCGCCGGGACGAGCACCAAAGAAAGCGTTGAGACAGTTTATGGCATATCAGCTGATCTTAATGCGGCTTTATTCAGCTCGGGAAGCTCGATGATTCTGTCGCAGACTTTTTGCGCCAGCGCCATATTATGGGTGACGACAATCATGCCTAAATGGTTTGCCGAGGCGACACGCAGAACAAGCTGCCAGATCTGGGCCTGGGTAATGACATCGAGCATCGTGCTGATCTCGTCGCAGATTAAACATTTCGTCTCCTTGCTGAGCACTCTCGCGATACAAAAACGCTGCAGCTCCCCGCCGGACAATTCCGCCGGCCAGCGTGACATCCAGCCGTCCTCAATGCCCATCAGCGTTAAAAGCTCTGGGTCAGGCTGCCATCCCTCGGTCAATACTTTGGACATTTTCCACCTGGGGTCAACAGAGAGCTCCGGATGCTGAAAGATCACCTGGACAGGGCTGTATCCCCTTTTAGGCAAGGGACTTCCGTCCCACAGCACTGTTCCCGCGCTGGGCTGGAGATAGCCGGCGAGGATTTTCGCGAGCGTGCTCTTTCCGTAACCGGACGGTCCGACCAGTGCCAGCCTTTCTCCGGTCTTTACGGTTAAATCAACATCCTTTAAGATCCATTTTGAACTGCCGGCATAGTTAAAGCAGATTTTTCTCGCTTCAAGCTGCATGAACTCATCTGACCTCCCCTCCTATTCGTTGCCGCTGTTCGGATTGAGGAGCTTTTTCAGGTTGTCTCCTATCACGTCGAACAGGATCACCGCAATGAGCAGCATAAGCCCCGGGAAAAGGGCGAGCCACCATTTGCCGGTAGAGATATGTTTCATGGCCTCAGATAAAATGACGCCGATCGCGGGGGATTCCGCAGGCAGTCCGAAGCCTAAAAAGGTGATGGCCGCCTCGTGCATAATCGCGTGCGGAAATAAGAGCACAAGACCGACCAGATAAACGGGAAGCACATGGGGAACGATATGCTCGCGCGCGACCTGCAGCCTTGATCTGCCGAGCTTGTAGGCGGCCTGGATATACTGACTGGAACGCAGCTGCAAAACCTCGGCGCGCACGAGCCGCGTCAACTCCGGCCAATGGGTCAGGGCGACCCCGATCATAACACCCTTGGCGCCCCGTCCCAGCATAAAGGAGATCAGGATCAGCAGAACAAGATGGGGCAAGCCAATACAGCAGTCCACAAGCCAAGAAACAAATTTGTCAAATTTACCGCCGAGCAGCGCGGAGGCAATGCCGAGGATCAGACCGATCACAGAACTGACCGCAGAGGCGATCAGACCGATGACAAGGCTTGTTGACAAGCCCTTGATAGAGCGGTAAAACATATCACGGCCCATGAAATCGGTTCCGAATAGGTGTTCCGTGCCGGGCGCGATGAATTTGTCGGCATAGCGCACAGCATACAGTTCCGGAGGCATGAACAGTCCCCAGAAAAACACAACGGTGAGGTATGTGCCGGCCAATCCGGCCAGGATCAGCAATTTTGTTTTGGTGTTCAGCGCGGGACGGGAAACTCTCGGCGCAGCCAGGGCAAGGAGCTTATTAAACATATTCGCCGCCCTCCTTTATTCTGGGGTCAACCACGCCATAAAGGAGGTTGGCGATTAAGTTGCCGGAAAAGACGAACAGGGCGCTGAACAGCGCGATACCTAGAAGCAGGGGAACATCGCCGTTTAAGGCGGCGGCTGTTGTGGCAGTGCCTATGCCTGGATAGGAAAACACGGTCTCGGCCAGCGCCATACCGCCGAACAGCTCGCTGAAGGAGGCAAACTGCAAGGTGATCGCAGGCAGGGCGATGTTTTTTATTACATGACGGGTTACAAGCTGGCGCGTATTTTCCCCTCGTGCTTTGGCGAATAGGATAAAGTCGCTGTTCATGATTTCAATGAGCTTTTGACGGGTATAGAGTGTAATCTTGCTGATACTGACAATCGTCAGCGTGAATGCGGGCAGTACGAGGTGATATACCCGGTCGCCCAGCGTTACCTGGGAGGCCAGCTTACCCATAGGGGCGGCCATTCCGATCGGAAACCAGCCGAGTGAAACCGAAAAACAGCTCAAGATCAAAAGTCCCAGCCAAAACGAGGGGGCCGACTGCAGCCCCAGACAGAACACCTTTACCGCTCGATCAAAAACGCTGTCTCGTTTAAGGCCAGCCGCAATGCCGGCGATAAATCCGACAATGCCGGAAAGTGTCCAGGCAATCGTCATCAGTACCACCGAGTAAAAAAACCTGTCCTGGATCACGTCGATCACAGGCCGCTTATAAGTGATGGAAGTCCCGAAATCTCCCTGAAGCAGGTTTTTGAACCAGGTCAGGTATCTCTCGGGCAGAGGGTCGCTGAGGCCCCAGTGCTGTGTGATGGCCTCCTTTGCGGCCTGAGAGAGGGTAGACTCCGTGCCGACGTACGAGACAAGCGGGTCGATGGGAGAGTTGGTGATCAGAATGAACGAGATCATGCTCACGGCAAAAAGCAGCATAAGCATCCGTCCCAATATCCCGGCAATATGTTTTGTTCTTATCATGTTCATATTCCTCTCAAAAAACGCTTACCTTGCGTCTGTTCGGCTGAGGAGCCGGCGGGTTGACCCGCCGGCTCCTCAGATGTTTTACTTCAGTGTCCAGTCTTTCATATTGCAGATGATTGGCGAGCCGTGCCCGTGCGGATGAGCGATTTGCGTGCCGAGCGAAACGTCAAGGGAATCGCTGACAAAATAGCAGTGCTCGATATTCACAAGATAGAGATACGGATAATCGGCGTTTGCGGTCGCCTGCGCCTGTTTCCAGGCCGCGATCGCCCCGGCCTGGCTATTGGCGGACAGCGCTTTGGCCATGGACGCGTCCGCGGTGCTGTTGTGATACCCGACGACATTGTTGTAGCCGTTCAGGAAGCTGGAGGAATGAAACAGTGAATAGATTACCGTCGGATTATATTGCCCCCAGCCCCAAACGATGCCGTTTGTATATTGCAGTGTCCCGACCTCATCCCAGGTGGCGGTTTTCACGTCTATTTTAACGCCGAACTTCGCGGCGTCCTCAGCGACAGCCGAGGCGAGCAGAAAACGGTCATTATCGGAACCGGGCGCGTAGACCGTAAACTGGCAGGGAACACCGTTCTTTTCGCGAACGCCGTTGCCGTCAGTGTCCACCCAGCCGGCACTCTCCAGAACTTTTGCCGCTTCGTCCTTCCGGTTGTCGGTATAGGTCTCCTGATTCGCCCAGACCAGATTGCCGGTAAAGCCGTTAGCCGGCTTGCCGACACCGTTAAAGGCGTCCTGGATAATAGCCTTGCGGTCAATGCCGATGGCCAGAGCCTTGCGGACATTGATGTCTGAGGTAACCGCGTTGCCGACAGTTACGTCAGCGCCCTCGGCGTTTTTGACGACCCGCTTGGAACCCACAGGCAGGCTCACCATTCTGATGTCCATCGTCTCAAAAGGCTGAATATGCATGCCGCTTACGGTTTCGGAAGCATAGTTGGCGCCGACCATGACAATGTCCAGCTGACCGGATTTCGCCGCGGCAAGAGCCGCTTCGGCATCCATGTATACCAGAGTGACCTTTTTGATGGACGGAGGACCCTCATAGTAATGTTCATTAGGTTCGACGATAATCTGCTGGTTGGCGTCGTACTGTACGACCTTCCACGGACCGGTGCCGACCGGCTTCTGATCGAACGCCGCCGAGTCATAGCCGTCACTGGGAACAATGCCCAGAGTGGCAACAGTATCAAGGAACGGTGAATACGGCTCGCTGAGCGTAAACACAACCGTGGAATCGTCCGTTTTTTTCGCCGAGGCAAGCTTGGTCAGGTCGACATTGGCGTTATTGGCTTGATTGGCTTTTACGGTATCAAAGGTGAAAACAACGTCGTCAGCGTTAAATTCGGAGCCGTCGCTGAATTTAACGCCATCTCTCAGCTTGAAGGTATAAACAAGCGCGTCGTCGCTGACTGTCCATTGTGTCGCCATATCGCCCTCATATTCCGAATCGCTGTTGACGCGGAGCAGCGCGCTATTGGTGAAGGCATACCCATAACTCATGCCGCCCTTGATGGGATCGAGGCTTTCATCGAAGATGGTTGTTCCGACCGAGACGACAATTCCGTCTTTGTTTCCCCCGCCTGAAGCCGCCGGTCCCTGTCCGGCGCAGCCCCCGACGAAGACAAAGGCGAAAAGCAGCAGCCAGGTGATCATTCTCTTTTTCATTTTATCCTCCCTTATCCTCCTTTTGGTGTGCTTTTGATGTTTTCCGTTCCGATATTCCGGTTTCAGCATGTCCCGGTCAAAAAGCCCGGTTGTTCCAGTTTTCTGACCGGGAGGGAAAAACAGACAATGAATTCGGAATATCGTCAAAATTTTACCAAAAATTTGATGACCACCGCAATCCTCCTAAGGGGGATCGCGGTATCAGTCTCTCTCGCCCAAAGAGTCAGTCAAGACCTCTTCAATTGCTTGATCATCATTTTTAACATAGAGGATAAGTTCATTGCCTTGCCTTTGTTAAAATATCAGATAAAATAGATCATGAACAATCATCTCATGATTGTAAGTAAAAGTTAGGAATAGATTATGGGTAAACGTGATGATTTTAGCAATAAAGTAAAAAAGATACTTGCCCAAAGATGTGCTTATCAATGCAGCAATCCTTCTTGTGAAAAGGTTACAGTAGGCGCGCATAGTCAAAATGATAAAGCTGTTTCCATTGGGCGGGCATGCCATATTGAAGCTGCCTCAGAAGGAGGACCTCGTTACAATAAAAATATGTCGCCCGAAGAAAGGAAATCAATTTCAAATGCCATCTGGCTTTGTGCTTCGTGTGCTGACAGAATAGATAAGGATGAAATAAGATATCCTGTCAAACTCTTGCATGAATGGAAATCTGATGCGGAAAAAATGATTAATCCTGACAATCACAAGAGAGCAGCAGGAAATAATATTAGGATTGTATCGATCGCCAATACAGCAGGAGGTGTAGGAAAATCATTTGTAAGTGCTGCAATTAGCGTTGCAATTTCTAAGGTTAAGAGTAAAAAAGTTCTAAGTGTAAGTGCATCTCAATCTAATCATTCTATTGAATTTTTGGGTTTAGAAGAAGAAAATAAAAAGGCAGCTCAATATAAACTAAAGGATTGTGCAGTAAAACTTAAAACTTACAATTTGCCTTCTCATCAGAATATAAATGTTGTCTTTTTAAGTGAATTGGAAGAGATTGCTTTACACCAATCAATATCTTTTGGAAGAACAGATTTAAAAAAATTGCTTCATTCTACAGCTAAAGAAAATGAGTATGAATATATAGTTTGCGACTGTGGCAGGGGCTTGGATACTAATATTCAAAGGGAAATTTTGCTTTGCAGTACAGATGTTATAATTCCGGTAGGACAGCATAATCATGCATTTCATGGTATGGGCTTGATATGTGACCTATTAAAAAATAGCGAAGCTTGCGAGAATATTTGGACTTTGTACTCTATGGGATTTCTTACTGCAAATCAGAAGATTAATGTGGGAATGCGCCGAAGATTTCTTGAGAAACAAGAAGTATTCAAAAAATTTAATCTTGAAATAAATGAAATAAAAACAGTCGTCCCTAAAAATAGTTATATAGATAAACTACTATGGGAAAAAGAAGATATTTTTAATTGTAATAAACTAAAAGATATCTTCTTTGCTTATGAAGAAGTTGTGAAAGAATGTTTTTGTAATTAATATTATTCTTGGGGAAGAATTGTTAAGATACCAGTTCGGGCAGATGAAAAGAGAAAAAAGATATGGTTTCGATGCAAGACGGCAGGAAATATCTATTGGATTTTTTCTCCGTAATGAGTAACCGTCCAATTGGTCAGATCAAGAGGTGAAATACATGAAAAAAGTACTATATCTACTATTGTTCATTCTTATTAATTTAACTGCCTGCTCAAGTACAGCTGTATTAGATGAAGACAAAATTATAGATGATCAACAAAAATATCAAGAGCTGCTTAAAGACCAAGCTCCGTTCATTAAAGATATAACATTCAAAACTATGGATGGTAAGACAATTGAAGAAGAAGCAAATTGGTATACCCTTGATCGACAAGTAAAAGTTATGATGACGTTAACTGGCAATTGCACGAGTGTCGAACTGTTTAAAGTACCAACTGGATCAGAGACTTATAAACAACAACAATTGATTGAAGAAATTCTGGTTAACCAGGAGGTTGTTGAATTTGTTTGGACTGTCCCCAATGATATTCATGATCATTTTTTTATAATAGCCTATAATAAAGATGTTGGAAGGAAATCGGGTCTTTATAATATCGTTTCGCAAAATTACTGAGCAAAAAAGAGGATATGAGCAATAGATTACAAATTCCAATTTTGCGATAATTTCAGCATCTGAATTTTTAAATCTCGTTAAGTTAGCCAGTGGAGTATTACCAATTAATTCTCTTAAATCTTTTGCGATTCACATAAATATATTCCTTTTCTCAAAGTATTGACAGCGATATTATGTCAGAATATAATTGTGTTAATCAAAGCATACTAAAACGATAGGGATTATAAAGAATTGAGAATCATTCCATATCGGAATAATTAAAAGATCTATTTTTGCAAAAGATCTAGAATAAAAGCTTTTGATGTTTACATTTTAAAAAAATATGGATACTAATGCTGCTTACTGGCTAAAAAAATTAGAGGCGAGCCTTATTGTACTCAATAAAGCTCGCTTCTTTTTGTCAATTTGACCTTCAATAGTGCTTGGTTGTAAGGAAACAAATATATGTTTATGAGGTGAATGAATATGGGTAAGATTACTGCAAGAGTATCCCGTTATGAAGGAATTGCTGACTGGTACGATGGAGTAATGAATGATCCCGGTAAGCGTGGAGGGCTGAAAAACCGTTCTCACGATCTACTTGAGGAATTGCTTGGAAAGGGTGAGGGGCTGGCACTTGACATAGGATGCGGTACCGGTATCGTAGCCGAACGCGTCAGAAATCTTGGTTATAGTCCTGTTGGGGTTGATCTTTCAGCAGATCAGCTTAAGATTGCATCAGGTAGGCTGCCGGTCGCTCAAGCCGATGTTACAAATCTACCGATAGCATCAAATTCAATCCCTGTAGTTTATACCACTTTTACAACTACTGAGTATGACGATTTGCAGGGTGTAATAAATGAGATTTACCGTGTACTCAAACCTGGTGGCAGATATGTGGAAATCGGAACACATCCGTGCTTTAACGGCGGGTATGCGGAGATACAAGCTGATGGCTCGGTTATACAACATCCCGGATATCGGTCCAGTCACTACCTGCAGCCATCACATTTCAACAGTCCGATTAGGGGGAGGGTAGGTGCTTGGAACCGGCCATTGGAAGATATCCTGAACACGATTTTGAATGCTGGATTCAGACTGGATAGAGTTGCCGAAGGCGGTGAAAAAGATCTGCCGGACATACTTGGAATTGTTGCAGTAAAAGATAAAGGAGAAAATTAGGAATGGGAGAAGGGGAACAAATTACAAAAAGTGTATCATGGCCGAATGCAGAAGTCATTGAAGATCTTAGGAAATTGCGCAGCAGCGTTCCACTTACCCACTGCATCACAAATGTAGTAGTGACAAACTTTACTGCGAATGTAGTTCTTGCAGTTGGGGCCTCACCGGCAATGGTATTGGCAGCTGAGGAGACAGCTGATTTTGCCCGGGTTGCGCAGGGTCTGTTGATCAATGTAGGCACGGTTACAAGAGTGGATGCTGAGGCTATGATTAATGCTGCTTCCGCCGCATATGAAGCCAAAACTCCATGGGTATTGGATCCGGTAGCAGTTGGAGCATTGGAATACAGAACAAATATAATTGAAGAACTTTTGAAATTCAAACCTTCTGTAATACGTGGGAATGCCTCTGAAATTCTTGCTACGTCAGGAGCCAAAGGAAATGCAAAGGGAGCGGATTCTACTGCGTCTTCTATTGAAGCACTACCTGCTGCTAAGAAACTGGCAGAGGAAACAGGTGCGGTTGTAGCGATCAGCGGAGAGATAGATTATATTACAGATGGGAAAATTGTCATCAGTGTTCCTGGCGGACATGAGATAATGACAAAGGTTACCGGAACAGGTTGCTCGCTGGGAGCGGTAATTGCAGCGTTTCTCCCGGTAACTAAGACCCCGCTTAGTGCTGCTACTGCGGCTTCGGTTATATATGCTGCAGCAGGTGAACGGGCAGCTAAGGAAGCTTTAGGTACAGGAAGCTTTACCGTTGCGTTTCTCGATCAGCTTTCAACGATTGGAATCAAATATTAAAGGATAAAAATGTATCGGGAGGTGAGAAATAATGGCAGTTAATGCTTTGCTACTGAACATACTTGTGGACCCAGTGGATAAAGGAGAATTATTGTGGAAAGAGGGACAGGATTATCTGTACAACCCACGTACCCGGCAGGCATACCCAATCCAAAACGGCATACCTGAACTATTGGCAGATAAAGCAAAGAAGTTGGATGTTTAGAAGGATAGAAAATTTTATTTGAAGGATAAAATAATGGGACAAAATAAAGAAAAAGTGAACTTGAAAATTTCTTCTACAATACTTTCACCGTCACCAGCTATACTGGTTTCATGCAAAGGAACTGAGGCGCCTTATGATAAGGACAATATCATTTCCATCGCTATGACGAGCACATTGAGTACAGTTCCTCCGTTGTTATGCATCTCTTTAAAGAGTGTACGATTTTCTTATTCGCAGATAAAACAATCAGGGGAGTACGTGATAAACATGGTTGGCAGAGATCTATGCTTTGCAACGGACTGGTGTGGAGTAAAATCAGGAAGAGATTATGACAAATTTAAGGAATGCAATCTTACGCCTGTACCCATTAAGAACCTTTCAATTGCTCATGCAATTGCGGAAGCACCGATATCAATAGGCTGCAAATTGGTAAATGTAGCTAAGGCAGGAAGCTATGAGGTTTTCATAGGTGAGGTGGTTTCAGTTGAAGCGGATTCTGATATCCTCGATGAAAACGGTAAAGCGGATTTTAAAAAATTTGGCCTGATATCATACAACGATGGAGATTATTATGAACTCGGAGAGCATCTGGGATTCTTAGGATACTCGATAGCTTCCCCAGAAGTGCTCAAAAAGAAGAGCAAAAAATAGTAATCTGATTAACAAATAAATGAAAGAAAACAAATAGTATTTTAACTTAAAGGAGATTAAAAAAAATGATTTATTCAAGAACTTATAAAATTATTGTAATCGCACTTTTGGCATCGCTAGGGTATGTACTGTCTACATTCATAAAATTTCCAATAAATTCATCTTTGCACTTGTCGGCGAGGTCATTGGGACTGGTGTAATCAGTGCAATTATTTCCGTTCCTGTCATGAAAGCTTTTTATGGACTTGCACCTGAAACTCCGTTTTACTTCTATATCCCGTTTTTTACCCCATCATCCGCTATGGGTGGAACTTTAGGTGTTCTGCTTCTGATTGCGCTTAAGAAAGCAAAAGTTCTCAATAAAATAAAAGCGTGGGACAATAAAAAAGAAAAAAGTGACAGCTTGTCAAGCTAAGATAGAATACTTGAAGCAACATCGACACAAGGCTGTAAAGTATATTAGGTTTGTGGGTGGTAGGCATGGATAATATTATTCGGATTGAAAACCTTGTATTTGAGTACATAGGCGAAGAAGAAAATAACTTGAGAGCCATTGACAATGTCAGCATTGATATCAAAAAAGGGGAATTTGTGGCGATACTTGGGCAGAATGGGTCAGGCAAATCGACTATAGCAAGAAACATGAACGCATTGCTTCTGCCCAGCGGCGGTAAGGTATATGTAAAAGGGCTTGACATTACAAACCGGAGTAAGCTGTGGGAGATCAGACAAGCTGCCGGAATGGTGTTTCAAGACCCGACCAGCCAATTGGTGTCCACGTGTGTGGAGGATGATGTTGCTTTTGGCCCTGAAAATCTCGGCATCAAGCCGTCGGAAATCAGGGAAAGAGTCAATGAAGCACTTAAGTTAGTCAATATGGAAAATCATAAAAAAAGGGCTCCGCAGTTATTATCCGGCGGTCAGAAGCAAAAGGTGGCAATAGCAGGTGTTATTGCCATGAAACCGGATTGCATTATTTTTGATGAGTCCACAGCTATGTTGGATCCTCAGGGAAAAAAAGATGTTATGAATATTATAACAAAGCTGAATAAAGAAGAAGGGATCACTGTGGTTTTAATCACTCATTTCATGGATGAAGCTGTCTTGGCAGATAGATTGATTATTATGGATAGAGGGACTGTTCAGCTTGATGGGACGCCTAAGGATATATTTACCCAGGTGGACAAAGTAAAGGAATTTGGACTGGAGATTCCTTTGGCAGCAGAACTGACACAGCGATTGCACAAGAGAGGGGTCAATATACCGGCAGATATTATTAGTATTGATGAGATGGTGAATTTTTTATGTCAATAAAAGTTGAAAATTTATCGCATGTATATGCTGAGGGAACTCCAAATGAGACAGTGGCATTGGATTGTGTAAGTTTTGAAATATCTGATAATGAATTTGTTGGTATTATTGGGCATACCGGATCAAGTAAATCTACACTCATTCAGCATATTAACGGTTTGCTGAAGCCTAAATCCGGGAGAATTGTAATAAACGATATTGATATTTTCGACAAGGGCGTAGTTATTAACGACATAAGGCGAAAAATAGGTTTAGTATTCCAATTTCCGGAGTATCAACTATTTGCGGATACTGTTTATCATGACATAGCCTTTGGCCCTCAAAACCTGGGGCTTTCGGAAGCGGAAACAGAAAATAGAGTGAAGGAAGCCATTTCGCTTGTAGCCCTTGATTATGAAGAGATTAAAGACCGATCACCATTTGAATTAAGCGGGGGACAGAAGAGGAAGGTGGCAATTGCCGGTGTCATAGCAATGAAGCCGGAAATTCTTATCCTTGATGAACCAACAGCAGGTCTTGATCCCAAAGCACATAAAGAAATACTTCAAATGCTTAAACAAGTTCATGTCGCAGAGAAGAATATAACCATTTTGGTTTCGCACAATATGGGGGATGTGGCCGAGTTTGCTGATAAAATCATTGTGATGGATAAAGGAAAGGTTGCATTGACAGGCTCACCAAGCGAAGTTTACCAGGAAGCTGACCTGATTGAGAGTATAGGTCTGGGGCTTCCGCCCGCGATGGTTCTATTAAGGAAATTAAAGAAAAGAGGAAAAAACGTCAATACAAGTGCTATGACAGTAGATGATGTGGAAAAAGAGTTATTCCAATTGTTAAGGAGTAATTAAAATGCAGAATATTACTTTAGGGCAATACTATCCAACGGATTCCTTTATTCATGAGTTGGATCCAAGAACAAAAATTATATCTATCTTGATGTATATTGCAGGGTTGTTTTTTATAAACAGCTTTAGCGGTTATATTACAGCTGTGGCATTTCTCATTCTTATTATATTAGCTTCTAAAATCCCTGTGAAATCTATTATTGATGGGTTTAAGCCACTTGTGCTGGTGATTGTTCTAACTTTAGGCAGCAATATATTCATGACGAATGGAAGCATAGTTCTCTTTCAAATCGGGTTTATCAAAGTAACACAAGAAGGAATAGTGCGTACTCTTTTCGTTGGCATCAGATTACTCCTGCTAATTATAGGGTCAATAATGTTGACTTTGACAACAAAGCCAATAAAACTAACGGACGGATTGGAAAAACTGCTAAGCCCATTGAAAAAAGTAGGCCTTCGCACTCATGAAATAGCCTTGCTATTTAACCTTGCAATAGCCTTTATACCGACCTTTGCTGAAGAAATAGATAAAATATCCAAAGCGCAAATAGCCAGAGGCGCTAATTTCTCCAGTGGAAATTTATATACAAGAGCAAAAAACTTACTTCCATTATTAATTCCTTTGTTTGTAGGTACGTTTAGAAGGGCCAGTGAGCTTGCCATGGCAATGGAGGCCAGATGCTATAGCGGCGGTAATAATCGTACCAAAATGGCTGAGTTGAAATTGGAGTCAAAAGATTTTATTGCTTCCTTGTTGGCTGCTTCTTTCCTTACCTTGGTAATTTTGCAGTCCAGAGGAATACTTTTCTGATTGGAACATAAAGCCGACAGATTGAGAAGATAAGGGTTAAGGACACTCTGAAAGAAGAAGAAGGACATTACCCTTGTGATATGCTGTGTTGCGCATTTATTTAATGGTGCGTATTAGTTTGATTATATGAACTAAAACCCCGCCTTATCGCATAAGGTTGAAGGCATTTTGCAGTAAGGTGTGCAAAAATTGAAGTAATGTTTAAAAATTATGGAAATATATTCAAAATAACCGTGCATTAATTAAAAATTTGCACATAATTAGCCGGAAAACTGGTTTTTGATCTAAGATATTAGCACAATACTTGAAATTTTGCACACCTCACAGTATGATTCTTATGCGGAAAAGTATTTCAGTTATTTTTCGGCTGCTGTCTTTTGGAATATTCCATATATTGAAGCCATGCTTGCAGTTTCGCAATATTTTACATGAAATTCATAAAATTTATGAAATCCATAAAATCCATAAAACCGAAAGACTTCACTCCTTGACGATTTTGGGCTTGTTCACATAAGATTTTGCCGTTGTTGGGGTGAAGTCTTTCTTTTTTTCGAATAGCTTCCGAAAGGAAGTATCGTATTCCTATTAATTTTTTTCATATATTTTGCGAAAAATTGCTTTTTTCTTCGTTAGATAGATTGTAAAAGCTTTTACAAGGCAAAAGAAAAGGGGAAAACGATGAAGACCGATAAGGAAAATTATATAGAGCGGTTAAAAAACAGCAAAGAAGACGCCCTGGAATTCATCATGGACGAATACTTTCCTTTGGTCAAGGGCATTGTCAACCGGATTCTGCTTCCCGTCGGCAGCCGGGAGCTGGCGGAGGAATGCATCAGCGATGTCTTTCTTGCCGTCTGGTATAACGCGAAAAAATTTCAAGGGGAGAGCGAGGAAGACTTTCGCCGGTGGCTCTGCGCAGTCGCCAAATACAGGGCGGTAGACTTTTACCGCCGGGAAAAAAAGTGCATGGAAATTCCCTCCTCCGATCAGGAGAAGACTGGCCTGTTTCTGCCGGAAAAATCGGCGGAGGAACAAGTTCTTTTGAAAGAAAGTGCCAGAGAGGTGGAAAAGATGCTGAATCTTTTTTCTCCCACCGACCGCGATATCTTCATTATGAAATTTTTCTGGGGTATGCCCTCGGAAGAAATATCCCAAAAGTTAGGACTTACCAAGTCCGCTGTGGATAATCGTATTTACAGGAGCAAAAAACAACTGGTGCAAGGCGTCATGAGCTTCGGAGAAGGAGGCAATTAAAAATGAAGGATACAAAGGATATCTACGAGTTCTTTAACGACATGGATATTGATCTGAACGATTTTAAAGAGGCGGAAGTCGATGAACTGGAAAAAGCGAGGGTAAAACAGATGGTCAGGGAGAGAGTGGCCAAAAGCACCGGAGAATCCGGCAGCTCAGGCGGCGGGAAAAAAAGAAAAAAAAGGACATTTGTGGCTGCTGCGGCCGCAATCGCGGTTATGTCCGTGGGGCTCTGCGGCTTCGGGCTGGCCTTTCCCGCTTATGCCAAGGAAGTTCCCATTGTCGGCGATATTTTCCGGTTTCTGGACGGGGGGCGGACGGGCGTTTATGATTTGTATACCGCAAGCGCCCTGAATCTGGACATGGTAAAGGCGGATAACGGCATCGAGGTGACGCTGAATCAGGGTGTCTATGACGGAAGAACCCTATCCCTGACGTATACCATAAAAACGGAAAAAGATTTCGGAGAAATCCCGTATTTAGACAGTGACATCAATGTCGGCTTCTTCACTCAGGGAGTTGGGGGGAGCGAGCAGCTGAAAAAGGTTGGTCCCGGTCTTTATGTGGGGCAGAGCAACTATACATTCTTCAGCGAAAAGGAACAGGAAGACAGGGATTCCATTTCCTTCCGCTGGCGTGTTTCCGGCATAACCGGGAGAGATGAAAATGCCGGGATGGATCAAAATGAGACCACGCCCTGCAAGCTGAGTTACAGTGCAACCCTGAAGGCACTGGATAATGAAGCGGTGGACATTGCGGAAAACCAGGACAGGGCGCAGAATGTAACGATCAGCTTAAAGCGCCTCTCCGTCACCCCAATCAATACAATTCTATATTATACGGAGGAAACTCCCGGCTATGAAGCTTCCGGCAACCTGGTCCTGGATGCCGGGCAGGTGGACTGGGAAATCAAGGACGATTTAGGCAACGTCTATACGTATCAGGAAAATGGTGGACACGGAAAGATCAAGGGAGAAGTGTTTCAGGTGGAAAATGTCCTTACCCTTAACCGGTTGGATCCCAAGGCCAAAATCCTGTTTATCACACCGACTTTGAAACTGGTTCAGCCCCAGGGCGGCGGGGTGGCAATTGATGAAAATGGAAAGGAGACAGCGCTTCCATATGAAAGTCTGCCGGAAGGAACCGCGGCCGGGGAGTGGCCGATGAAGCAGATTGCCGTCGACATCAGCGCTGTAAAATAAGAATATTGTAAAAGAGGAGCGTTATCAATCCAACTGCGGATAATGAGTACAAAAACCAAAGGGGATAGGGATCTTTTATTACCGAACATCTCAAAATTTTAGATAAGAAAGGCGTCATGGGGAAAAACCGCATCGCATGGGCCTTTCACCGTGTAAAAAAGGCCAGGATTTTTATGATATCCTGGTCCTTTTTTATACCACTGGATTTCCGAGCAAGACAAGGAAGGGCAGATCGTCCAGGAAGGAAGATTCCACGGAGGGATTGCTCCATGTGGTTATAGATTGGTCAAGAAAGACCGACTGGAGAAAAACGCGAACTCTATGATCTGGAGATTAATGAAGAAGCGATCGTTGTCAAGAAAATCTTCATTATAACATGAACAACACTCATCTTATTTTCCTGATGGTTAACCAATGCTCAATTGTTAAATTACCCGGCGCATGATATATTCTAAGGGAAGAAAGCCAGTGGGAGGAAACGATTATGCGAGTGGGTAACGTCATTAGAAAATACCGCAAAGATAAAAATCTAACGCAAGAGGAAATGGCAAAACGCCTTGGGGTGACCGCTCCCGCGGTGAACAAATGGGAAAATGGCTATTCCCTGCCGGATATTTCCTTACTATCGCCTATCGCCAGATTGCTGAATATTTCCATAGATACGTTGTTGTCCCATGAAAAAGAGCTTTCCGATGCGGAAGCCAACCGGTTGGTGGAGGAAGCAAATAAAAAACTAAAAACAGAACCTTTGGACGAGGTATTTCAATGGATAAAACAATGTCTCGTCGAGTATCCAAACTGCAACTATTTGATTCTTTGGATGGCCCGGATATTTGACAGTCACCGGCAAATGACGGGACTTCCTGATGGAGAAAAATATGACGCCTACATCTTGGACTGCTATAAGCGCGCGCTGGAAAGTGACGATCAAGGGATGAGGAACGCTGCTGCCGAATCACTGTACTATTTCTACATGAACAGAGAGCAATACGAGCAGGCAGGGCAGTGTCTCACCTGTTTTTCTCAAGAAAATCCAGAGCGTAAGCGAAGACAAGCTATGATTTACAGCAAGACCGGGAGGCAGGAAGATGCATACAAAATGTTTGAAGAGCTGCTCTATGCCGGGTACCAGAATCTGAATATGACCTTGCGCGACATCTACATGCTGGCGATGAAAGAGAATGAACGAAATAAAGCTCATATGCTGGTTGATAAAATACAGAAATTGGCCCGCCTTTTTGAATTTGGCGAGTATCATGAGATTTCCCCGGCACTTGAATTGGCGGTACTGGAAAAAAACGAGGCGGAAACCCTGTACATTATGGAGCGGATGCTTGCCAACCTCGAGAGTATATGTGCTTTTACCAAATCATCTCTTTATTCGCATATGGAGTTTAAAGTGATAGACGCGGAATATCTTATAGAAGTCCGAGAAGACCTGATGAAAGGATTTCGGGATGAAGAAACTTATGCGTATCTGAAGGGAAACCAACAATGGAGAGATTTGGTGGGATGATGAAAGAAATAAGTCGATTGCGAATCTAGCCCGCTTCCTTTGTGTGGTAAAATAATTGTATCCAACATAGAGGAGGGATTGAAATGGATTCTGCTTATCCAGCTGCTTTACTTGAGATGGGAACATCCCTTGCGGCATTGGCCGTTAAAGGGACGGCGTCAGCGGTAAATACAAAAATTAAAACGATTAAAGACGAAAAAAATATTGAGAAAGTACGATCCACCTACGATGAAATTATTAATGAGCTGATTTCTGAGAGAGAAGAAGCTGTCAGGATTGCTCAGGTCTATAAAGTTGAATTGGATAGAATTCAAATTAGTGATGAAGATATCAAGCATCTCCATAATACTGTTGAACGTATTTTGGAAATCTTAAAGATAATGAACTCTACTGCGCCTATTGAGACCTTTGAACAACTGAAAGAGCTTATTAGTGTAGATACTTTGAAAGCGATACAATTGCTAGGGTTTAATTACAAAGCTGCGATCGGTGAGCCGTTGACTGAACTTTGTGCAAGTGCAATTTTAGCTAAAACAAAATCAACCTCTAACCCAAGCAAAAAACGATGAGGAAGTACCTTCCCTCTGAAGCATTAGGCTATGCCAAGGGAGGTTACCAATATGAGAAGCAGCCGGTTAGGTTACGCATGAGGAGATGGTATTGTTACTCAACGGTCAAACGCCCTTGATTCAATTCCGGCATTGACAAGACGATTTCCGCGGTGCTATACTGGGCTCAAATTGAATATCGGATACAGGTCATGGAAGTTGGGTGTGAATCCCACGCAAGGCCGTTGCTGTAATTCGCCAATGCATTTGGCATAAGTCACTGGAAGAGATTCCGGGAAGGCGCCAAGGGCTGCGTTTTTGAAGGGAACGCGGGCGATAAGTCAGAATACTTGCCTGTTTCCTACTGCGCTTTTTCGCGCGGTGCATATAGCCCTGCGGACTACCGGGGTCATAAATGCGAAGAGGACATGTCTGCCCTTTTATGGACAGAGGCATGTCGCGGTTTCGTACATAAACTTACGTCTGCAAGATGAGTGCAGACGTTTTTTTCTTGTCTCGGTTTTGTTTTTGCCGGTGAGAATGTCGGTTGAATTTTCTCATCAGCGATAAAAGCATAAACAACAAAAAGGGAGAATGGAAAAGGGAGAATGGAAAATGAACAAACACGCTAAAAAAATCTCAACTCTGCTGCTTACCCTGTCCCTATGCCTGCTGACGGCAGCGGGTTGCTCAAAGGCGGCCAGTCCGTCCGGGACAAGCTCCGCGGCCAATTCCTCAAAACCGGTTCTGCTGGTTGTCAGCTTCGGCACCAGCTACAATGACAACCGAGATTTGTCTATAGGCGGGATCGAAAAGGCGCTGCAGACGGCGTATCCGGACTATGAAGTCCGGCGTGCCTTCACGAGCCAGATCATTATCGATAAGCTCAAGGAGCGCGACAAAATCGAAATTGACAATGTGAAACAAGCGATGGACCGTCTGGTGGCCGACGGCGTGAAAAAGGTCGTCATCCAGCCTACCCATGTCATGAGCGGTTTTGAGTACGATGACGTCATCGCCGAAGTCAATACCTATCAGGATAAGTTCGACAGCTTCAAGCTTGGTAAATCACTGCTGAGCACCGACGATGATTACAAGGAGCTTGTTTCGGTCCTCACTGCGGAAACAAAAGCCTATGATGTTGATGGAACGGCCGTCGTGTTCATGGGCCACGGCACCGAGCATCAGGCCAATGCCACCTACGGGAAGGTTCAGCAGTTCCTGACTGATGCCGGTCAAGACAACTACTTCGTGGGGACAGTTGAGGCGGAGCCCGCTTTGGAAGACGTGATTGCCCTTGTGAAAGCTTCCGGGGCCAAAAAGGTAGTGCTGGAGCCGCTCATGATCGTAGCGGGCGACCACGCCAACAATGATATGGCCGGCGACGAAGAAGGTTCCTGGAAGACCGAATTCGAGAAGGCGGGCTTTGAGGTCGAATGCGTCATCAAGGGCCTGGGCCAGTTTACGGGTATTCAGAATCTGATCGTCAAACATGCGGGCGAAACGATAGCCCAGTAATGAAAGAAAATATGACTTCCGGCCGGTTTTTCAGCCGGCCGGAAGAGTCGTTTCATACCTTTGGGATCCCACGGCGACAAGACTTGATCTCAGGAGAATGATAAAATGAAGAAAGCCTTGATCTATCTGCTTACAGCCGTACTTGCCTGTATCCTGTCCATAGGCTGCGGCACGAATGCTCCGCCTGACGCAAACGGGACTCCTCCGCCAGCCACAAGCGGGGAACAGACCCCCGCCCAGAGCGAAAAACCGAAGCCTGTCTATGGGAACCAGATCAAGGACGGAGCCTACAAGATCGAAGTTTCGTCCAGCTCCTCGATGTTTCGCATTATCGACGCACAGCTGACAGTGGCGGGCGGAGAAATGTCCGCCGTCCTGACCCTAAGCGGAGACGGCTATGAGAAGCTGTATATGGGCACCGGCGAGGAAGCGCTTAAAGATACCGGCGACAACTGCATCTATTTTCGGGAGAACGCGGAGGGAAAGTATACGTATAAAGTGCCTGTGGCGGCGCTCGATCAGGACATTCCCTGCGCCGCGTGGAGCATCCGAAAGAAAACCTGGTACGACAGGGTTCTGGTGTTCCAGTCGTCGCTTATCCCTAAAGACGCAATGACAGCGGAATAAAGCCAGAATACAGGAGCAGCGCCAGCGGGTTCGCGGCTCCTGTTTCCCCTTGTTGGGGTGAGGATAGATTTATGAAAAAGTACTATTTTTTGATCGTACTGTTGCTGATTGCGGCACTGCCGGTTCAGGCAAGGGCCGCTCAGCTGCCTGCGGATGGGCAGTACATGATAGAGGTGACGCTGGTGGGCGGCACAGGCAGAGCGGCAGTGGAGTCTCCCGCAAAGCTGACGGTCGCAGGCGGAGCGGCGATAGCCGCCGTCGTTTGGAGCAGCCCCTATTATGAGGAGATGCAGGTAGACGGGATCACCTATCATCCTGTCCATGCCGGGGGGAATTCCACGTTCGAAATTCCCGTTGAATTTGACGAGGATATGAAGGTCAAAGCCCAGACCGTCGCGATGAGCGTGCCGCACGAAATCGACTATACCCTCCGTTTCGATGCGGCCACGCTAAAGCCGTCCGGCCGCAACCGGTTCCCCCTTACTCTGCCTGGGGCCGGAGTCGTGGCTGCGATTCTGATCATCGTATTGGCGGGTGTCTTTGGGAATAAAAAACGCCGCAGAGAAAACAGGAATCAATAAAAATGAAACGATATCTCGTTCTGATGCTTAGCGTAATCATGCTGCTCTCTATACTGCCCGGTTGTGCCGGCAGCCCGGTTAACACCGTCGTGAACAACGGCCTTGGCAACGACTGGCGGATTGAGAGCAGCATGCCGCTGAAGTACGCGAAAAATTTCAGTGTGGATTACTATCACGGCGGTTATGCCTTAATCTCCATATCGGACGGCAGCCGCTATCTGGTCGTTCCCCAAGGCGGCGAGGTTCCGGCCGGCATAGATGCCGGGATCACGGTGCTCAGACAACCGATCAAAAAGATCTATCTCGTCGCAACTTCGGCGATGTGCCTGTTTGACGCGCTGGATGCCCTGGACAGCCTCCGGCTGTCCGGAACAGAGGCTAAGGACTGGTCGATCGGCAAGGCAAGAGCGGCCATGGAGGCCGGTGATATTCTCTATGCAGGAAAATACAACGCCCCGGATTACGAGCTGATCATGGCCAGCGGCTGCGGCTTAGCCATTGAGTCCACCATGATAAACCACAATCCGGAAGTGAAAGAAAAATTGGAAGATGTGGGGATACCGGTGCTGGTGGACCAGTCCAGTTACGAAGCACATCCCCTGGCCCGTACCGAGTGGATCAAGCTGTACGCGGCGCTTATGGGCAAAGAAGACAGGGCGGAGAAGCTTTTTGATGAACAGATCGCTTATCTGAACGAGGCCGCGAGCAAAGAAAACACCGGCAAAACGGTGGCGTTTTTCTATATCAGCTCCTCGGGTCGCGCTGTTGCAAGAAAATCGGGAGATTATGTGACAAAAATGATCGAGCTTGCCGGCGGCAATTACATCTTTAAGAATCTGGGTGATCCGGATAAGGCCACGAGCACGGTGACACTGGAGATGGAGAAGTTTTACGCGACGGCCAAAGACGCCGATTATATCATCTACAACAGTACCATCGGCGGCGAGATTTCCTCAATGGATGAGCTGTTAAGCAAAAACAGCCTGCTTCGTGACTTCAAAGCTGTGCAAAACGGCAATGTCTGGTGCACGGACAAGAATCTTTTTCAGGAGACGACCCAGCTCGGACTGATGATTTCCGATATCAGCCGGATGCTTGTCCAGGACGACGGGAGCCTGACGAAGCTGAATTTCATGTACAAGCTTAAAGAAGATGACCATGGTCACACACAGTGAGGAAATTAGATGGGAATGCGAGACGAAGCGGCAAAGAGGCATTTGAGATACTGCGTAACACTGGCGATGCTCCTGATTCTCTTTGTTATCCTGGTTTTATTGAATATCGGCTTGGGCAGTGTGACGATACGGATTGGGGACATCGGCAGAATACTGCTGGGGCAGGGCGGAAACGGAACAGAGCATGACATCATCTGGAAGATTCGTCTGCCCCGTACGCTGGCCGGTATCATCCTCGGCGGCGCTCTGGCGCTGTCCGGTTTTTTGCTGCAAACGTATTTTAACAATCCCATTGCCGGACCCTATGTGCTGGGAATTTCCTCCGGCGCCAAGCTGGTGGTGGCCATTGTGATGGTTACGGCCCTTATCCGGCACTGCGCGGTCAGCTCGGCGGCTTTGATCGCCGCGGCTTTTGTCGGGGCGATGATTGCCATGGGCTTTGTCCTGCTGGTGGCGAGAGCGGTGCAGAGCTCGGCCATGCTGATCGTCAGCGGCGTGATGATTGGTTATATCTGCTCGGCAATCACCGACTTCATCATCACCTTTGCCGACGACGCCAGCATCGTCAACCTGCATAACTGGTCCAACGGCAGCTTCTCAGGCACCGCCTGGGAGGATGTGCGTGCCATGGCAGTAGTGGTGCTGATTGATTCTGTCCTTGTTTTTCTTCTGTCCAAGCCGATCGGCGCCTATCAGCTCGGGGAAAGCTATGCCCAGAATATGGGTGTGAATATTAAATTGTTCCGCGTTATGCTGGTGCTGCTCTCCAGCGTGCTGTGCGCCTGTGTCACCGCTTTTGCCGGTCCGATCTCCTTCGTGGGGATCGCCGTTCCGCATCTGGTCAAAGCGCTTTTGCGGACCGCAAAGCCGCTCCTTGTTATCCCCGCCTGTTTTTTGGGAGGGGCGATTTTCTGCCTGGGCTGTGATTTAATCGCGCGGACCGCTTTTGCGCCTTTGGAGCTCAGCATAAGCTCCGTAACCGCAGTATTCGGGGCGCCTGTCGTCATCGGGATTATGTTAAGGAAGAAAGAGCGTGGCTGATATGGAATATTTTTTCCGCACGAGCCGTCTGGCGGTCGGCTATAACGGCAAGCCTCTGATCAAGGACATCGAGATTCGGCTCCAAAAGGGGCAGATCCTGACCCTGATCGGACCGAACGGCTCAGGCAAATCGACAATTCTGAAGAGCATAACCAAGCACCTGCAAAGCATTTACGGAACGGTTTATATCGATACCCGCTCCATCGAGGAAATGAGCAGTAAAGAGCTGTCCTATCAGGTGTCCGTCGTCCTGACGGAAAGGCTCCGAACCGAGCTCATGACCTGCGAGGACGTCGTCGCGACTGGGCGCTACCCCTACACAGGGATGCTCGGCATACTTTCCCGGCAGGATAAGCTTCAGGTCCGCAAGGCGATGGAACTCGTGAACGCATGGGAACTGAAAGAAAGAGATTTCAGGCAAATCAGCGACGGACAGAGGCAGAGAATCCTGCTCGCGCGGGCCCTTTGCCAGGAGCCGCAGATCATCGTTCTGGACGAGCCAACCTCCTTTTTAGACGTCCGCTATAAGCTGGAGCTGTTAAACATTCTGAGGACGATGGCCGAAGAACGCGGGATCACCGTCATTATGTCGCTCCACGAGCTTGAAATGGCGCAGAAAGTATCGGATTTGGTGGTATGCGTCAAAGGGGAAACCATTACGCACTTCGGAAGCCCGCAGGAAATATTCCAGAAAGAGCTGATCGGCGAGCTGTACGAATTGACCAACGGAAGCTATAATCCCCTCTTCGGGAGCTTTGAGATGGAGCGGCCCAAGGGAGAGGCCGGGGTCTTCGTGATCGCCGGCGGCGGAACAGGCGCCGCCCAGTACCGGACACTGCAAAAAAAGAGGATACCGTTTGTCACCGGTATCCTGCACGAAAATGACATCGACTATCAAATCGCCTCCGATTTGGCGGGGGAAGTGTTTTTTGAAAAGGGTTTCGAGAACATCGGGGAGGCCGTCTATCAAAGTGCGCTTCAGCGGCTCCGGTCTTGTGACACGGTCATCAACTGCTTGAAAAGCTACGGTGAAACCAATGGAAGAAATAAAGACCTGTACGCGGCAGCCCTGTCTCTGGGACTGAACATTGCGGACAACGCGGACGCCCTGTAACCAAACGGGAAGGACAATGCCTTTCTTCCGGCAACGATGCCTTACCTCATCTGCTCCATGCATTAAATTTTCCTGATATTTTTTGTGTTCTTGATCTATTCTGATCTGTTTGCCAGCACCCTATCTCGGTATTTGAATTCGGGTCTGCTTCCCTATACACTCTGCTCATTTCGGTACTAAGCGGTGGCTTTGAACGATGTAAAATTCAAATCCACCGCTTTTCTCTATGGAAAAATATTTTTGTCTAATCGGGCTATTTATAGCTGAATGGGCTTGCCCTGCCAATAGGTATGATTTAGTCTAGGAATAAATAAAGGAGATAGAGCCTGTTTTTTAAAACATGTAGTTAGATTTATCTAACAATGTGTCAGGAGGAGTTATGGTGACAAATAGTCAACCATCAACTTTTTCCCGACAGTGTACAGGGCGAATGCCAAATGTTGCGTCTGCTTGCTGAAAATGGGCATATTGTGATCGCCGTGACCCATGACAGTGAGTTGCTGGAGTGCTGCACCGACAAGATTTTGCGATCGGAGGGGAATGCCTGATGACGAAAGATATGATCAATATGGGAAGCAATGTCGAAGTGATTACCGGAAGCGACAATACGGCCGTGATGCAAGCAAGAAGCGCCAGCGGCATGGGAACCATGACTTTAAACGAAGTCTTGCCCGGGATACAAATCATCAATAGCGACTTTCATATGCGCGAAATTAAATCGGAATTTGTTTCAAAAGCAGAAGTCTTTTGCGTAGACCACTGTCGAGAGGGGAGAATCGAGCAGGAAATCAAGCCGGGGGTTTTCCGGTATGCAGAGGCAGGGGACCTGCGTATTGACAACCGCACACGGCACAACACGGATTTTTATTTTCCCTTGTCCCATTATCATGGAATCAGTGTCGGTTTTGAGCCTGCCGCTGCCGACGCAAGTCTCCGGAAACTGTTTGCAGATTTCCCCGTGTCGATCACGCGGCTGCGTCAAAAATTCTGTTCTGTCAGTGACTGCTTCTTTATCCGGGGTGAAGCAGATATTGAGCATATTTTTTCCGAGCTGTACAATGTGCCACAAAATGTAAAAAGACACTATTTGATCATAAAAATTTTGGAGCTGCTGCTCTATCTGGGGGGTCTGGAGACAGAGAACGGCAGTGCTCAGCGCCCTTATTTCTATAAGTCGCAAACTGAGAAAGTTAAAGCGATCCATGTGCTGCTGTCCGAGGATTTGCGGCTCCGCTATACTCTTGACGAGTTGACACAGCGCTTTAATATGCCGCTGACAAGAATGAAAAACTGCTTTAAAGCGGTTTATGGAAAGTCGATTTATTCCCATCTTCGTTCCTTGCGCATGAACAGGGCGGCAACGCTGCTCCGCACCACAACGATGAGCATTTCGAAGATAGCGGGGGAAGTTGGCTATGACAGTCCGAGCAAATTTTCATCGGCGTTCAAAGATGAGATGCACATTCTTCCCCTCGAATATCGAAACACAAGGGAAGACGACGATTGGGAAAGCAAGATAAAGGGGTGATCTGTTATGGAAGATAAAAAGCTAAAAAGCAATTGGTTCTCCTGCCTTATGGGCTATGCCGAAGGCAGTAAGGGAAAGCTATGGGCCTCGGTGGTTCTATCCGTGGTCAGTATTGTGTCGGGTATTGTCCCGTACTATTGTGTTTATAAAATGATTGAAGAATTTATTGCAGGTACAGCGGGTATGAAACTTCTGTTCGTTTGGTCTTTGGCCGCGCTGGCGGCCTACGCGGTCAAGGTGCTGTTTTTTGGCCTGTCTACGGCCTTTTCGCACAATGCGGCGTACAATATTTTGGAACAGCTGAGGCTGCGTGTGACTGATCGGTTTATGCATGCGCCGCTGGGAGATGTAACACAGCATTCCATTGGCGAAATTAAAAATGTAATTGTAGATAAAATTGAAAATATTGAACCCCCGCTGGCCCACATGGTTCCGGAGGGAGCGGGTCATGTCGTGTTGCCGGTTGTCAGCTTAATCGTTCTTGCCGTCATCGACTGGCGCGTCGCGCTGGCCTCCCTTATCACTCTGCCGCTATCGTTTATCTGCATGGCGCTGACCTTTAAAATCAGCGGCAAAAATTTTGTAAAGTACAACGAATCCAACGCAGCGATGAGCAGCGCCATTGTGGAATATATCGAGGGCATAGAGGTCATCAAAGCGTTCGGCAGAGAGGGCACCTCCTACGAGAAGTTCTCCAAGGCAATTACAGACTACCGCCAGTTTGTGATAAGGTGGCTTTCGTCCACCTGGGTCACCATGAAGCTTGCCTTTGCGCTGTTTCCGTCAACGCTTCTGGGAACGCTCCCGGTGGGACTTCTGCTCTGCTACAGCGGCGCGATTACGCCCGCAGAGACGGCGCTTTGTGTGATGATGTCTATGTCCATGGTGGGATCTCTGGCAAAGCTGGAGGTGTTCAGTGAGGGCATCCGTGAAATGCAGTATACTGTGGAAAATTTGCAGCAATTTCTTACCATGCCGGAGTTAACCGAACCTGTACAGGCGGCGCAGCTAAACGGTCATGACATTCAATTAACCAGTGTTCATTTTTCCTATACAGGGGAACAAAAGGATGAGGTGCTGCACGGGATTGATCTCATCCTGCCGCAGGGCAGCTTTACCGCGCTGGTTGGCCCATCTGGCGGAGGAAAATCCACTGTGGCCAAATTGATCGCCCGATTCTGGGACGTGACGGGCGGAAAGATTGAAATCGGCGGCGTAGATGTGAGAAGCATGACACTAAAACAACTTGCCGATACCGTCAGTTTTGTTGCTCAGGATAATTTTCTGTTCCGCTGCTCGCTGCTGGAAAACATCCGTCTCGGCAATCCAGAGGCGAGCGACAAAGAGGTTTACGCGGCGGCAAAAGCAGCCCAATGCGATGAATTCATCTCAAAGCTTGAAAACGGCTATAATACTCCTGCCGGTGAGGCTGGCAAACGTCTTTCCGGCGGCGAAAAGCAGCGCATCACCATCGCCAGAATGATTCTCAAAAACGCGCCTGTAGTGATTCTGGATGAGGCCACCGCTTTTACAGACCCCGAAAATGAGAATAAAATACAGCGCAGCATCGCGGCACTGGCCAAAGGAAAGACGCTGCTTGTAATTGCCCACAGGCTATCGACTATCAAAAACGCCGACAACATTGTTCTGCTGAAAAACGGACGAATCGAGGCGCAGGGAAAGCAAGCCGAGCTTTTACGGTCTTCTGCGCTCTATGCCGATATGTGGAAAGCGCATATCGGCGCCAAAGCGTGGGCAGTATCCGTTTCCGGTAAGGAGGTGTCCGCTGATGTTTAAGACCATAAGGCGTATCATTGATTGGTGCGGAGAATTTAAAGGCAAGCTGTATACCGGTTTTGTTTTTTCCTTTTTCTCCACATGGTTTGCAGCGTTTCCCATTATGGTGGCGGCCTATACGATCGGCAGGCTGATTGATGCTGCCAGAGCCGTTGAAGAATTTGACAGCAGTCTGATCTGGCAGAGCTTTTTGCTGATCGCGGTCCTTGTCCTTCTGCGCTTTTTGTTCGATTATTTAAGAGCCCGATTTCAGGAAGCCATCAGCTATGAGCTGGTTGCCCGAGACAGGCTCGCCATCGGCAACATTTTAAAGCGCGTTTCTCTGGGCTATTTTCAAAAGGTCAATACGGGAGAAATCTTGAATTCGATCACCACCGGACTTCATACGCTGGAGAATATGGGTATCCGGATGATTGACAATTTTGTGAGCGGTTACTTAAATTTCCTGTGCATCCTGATCTTCATCACGGTATTCAATCCGCTAGTGTCGTTGATTACGGTCGCGGGCGTGAGCGTGTCGCTGCTGTTTTTAGTGCTGATATCCAGGTACAGCAGAAAGAATGCCCCGGTTACCATGGCGGCAAACCGGGATTTGACGAACGCTACGATCGAATATGCGCGGGGTCTGCCGGTCGTCAAATCCTTCGGGCAGGACGGGACTGCGGCGGCTGCCATGAAAAAAGCCTGCGCTGACAGCAAAGGTATCCACCTAAAAATAGAATGGGGATTTATTCCTGCCAACTGCATGCATCTGCTTGCCCTCAAAATTGCTTCCGTAGGACTGGTGCTTGCAAGCTGCTATCTGGGGCTGAAGGGAGAAATGACCCTGCCGGTTGTGCTGGTGTTTTGCTTTTTTTCGTTTGGGATTTTTGCTGGGATTGAACCGATCAGCGATAGCGCGCACATTCTGGGTGTGATTGACGACGCAATGAATCAGCTTGACCGGATGAAATCAGAAGAGTACATAGACGAAAGCGGTAAGGATATTGTGCTTTCCCATCATGACATCTCCTTTGAGGATGTTTCTTTTGGATATGACGCAAGAGAAGTGCTCAGCCATGTGAGTTTCACTATTCCTGAGAGGACAACAGCTGCTATTGTAGGGCCATCGGGAAGCGGAAAGACGACGATCTGTAATTTGATTGCGCGCTTCTATGATGTGAACAGCGGCTCCATAAAAATCGGGGGACATGACGTCAGAGACTTCACTTGTGACAGCCTTCTGTCCAATATCTCAATGGTTTTCCAGAATGTCTATCTGTTCAACGATACGATACGCAACAATATCTGCTTTGGCAATCCATATGCTACGGAGCAGGAAATGATAGAGGCTGCAAAGAAGGCCTGCTGCCATAATTTCATTACGGCCCTGCCGGGGGGCTATGATACGGTAATTGGCGAAGGCGGCGGTACTTTGTCCGGCGGAGAAAAGCAGCGGATTTCAATTGCAAGAGCCATCTTGAAGAACGCGCCCATCATTATTCTGGATGAAGCCACCGCCTCGATCGATCCAGAAAACGAACACCTGATCCAGGCGGCGATTTCTGAGCTGACAAGGGGAAAAACGATCATTACCATTGCCCATCGGTTGGCTACCATTGAGAATGCCAATCAGATCTTAGTGGTGAACAATGGAATGATTGCCGAGAAAGGAACGCATCATGAGCTGCTGAAAAAAGGCAGCGTATATAAGAGGTTTGTGGATATCCGCGAGGCTGCTGAAGGCTGGGTCATGTAGTGCTAAAAGGTCTTAAAAGATACTAAACCGGCTTTTTAACAGACCGCTGGTGCATAGCTTTTTGCCTTTGTTCGAAAGAAGAATGTCCGTTTGTCAACGTTTTTCAGGCTTCGTCATCCGATTTTTTGGTTAAAGCGGTCAAGTCAGGTTCTAATTTAGCTGGACGCCTATAAAGCCGTGAGGCGCGCCTATTTCCGGGCAGTTCTTATGATCGGAATTTTTCTTGAAACCGGTGAGCTAGATAAAGATACCGGGGCGGGGGGGAGCCACTATTCCGGATAGGGAGCCAAGCTGCGGTTATATCCCAAAACAAGCGTCTTGACTTTTAAAAAACTTAAAAGAAACATAAAGTTTAGTCAGATCCTGCGGAGGACTGATTTTTTTATGCAGAAAAGGTAACCCTTCAAACAATGATTCCTGCCAGTTAGGCATAGTTAATAGGAAATATACGGGATATCGTACGATAAAACAGGTGTTTGTCAGGTATCCAAAACAATTTGTTTTTAAAGCGTTCTTTTTTTGACAAAATGTGGATTTTTGTTGTCAAATTTAGTATGATTATGAAAAATAACCTTTTTCTTGCTTAACTGGATCTTTATCTATATTTATATAGAATTTACATAAAAGATAAAGATAATGCCCATTTTTTCACAAATTTTTTAATAAGAATAGGAGGTTGTCTCATGATTGCCGGAACGATCGACATCAATGGTATGGAGTACAAGTGGATGGAGTGCTCCCGGAGCTTGAACCGGGGCATTTTGTTTAATCCGGATTCACACCAGTACATGTTCAGACCCAACCCTCACCAGGAGGATTCCAAATACTACAACAAGCACCAGGAAGACTGGTATGCGGAGGCAGTGGCTGCCCTGGCGGCGCAGATCGCCATTGGGGGCTGGATTGCTGCCCATCATATCGTGGTCAACGGTGTGGATTACACGGCTAACCTGTTTTAAAGTGAGCGGTGCAACGGACAGGAGGAATGAAATGCCCGGAGAGAAAAAGCGTCTTCCCAAACGAACCCCCAAAGAGATGAGGATTTCCGACCGCCGTCCGGCAGAACCGGCCCCTAATCCGCCTCCCCGTCCTGCGGCAGGGGATTGCCCGCGAAAGGAACCGGAACAATGAGGCGTCCGCAAGTGCCGCGCCGCCTGCTGATCGGCCTGGCCGGCTGCCTGGCCTGCGCTTTGCTGCTGGCGGTGCTTGCCGGCAGCGTGACCATCGAACAGGGAAGGAAAACCCGGTCCGGACCGGAGCCTGTCTCCGGACAGAGCCAGAGTCAAAATCAGGACCAAAGCCGGAATCAGGACCAGAGCCAGAATCAAAATCAAAACCAGAATCAAAACCAGAATCAAAACAAAGATCAAAGCCGAAGCCAGGGCCAAAGTCAGGGCCAAAGTCAGGGCCAAAGTCAGGGCCAAGGTCAAGGCGCGGCTGCCCCTGAACCGGAGGAGCGTTCCCGGTATGCGGCCCTGTTCGGCGAACCTGAACCGCAAGAGCGGAAGCCTTACACCATTCTGGTCTGCATGAACGGCAGCAACCTGGAATCGGACTGGCAGATGGCCACCAATGATCTGATCGAGATGTGCGAGAGCGGCTTTGACGGCGAGGCCGTCAACCTGATCGTGCTGACGGGGGGGACCCGCACCTGGAACAATCCGGTGATCTCGGCGGAAAAGACAATGGTTTATACGGTTACCCCGGAGGACATCGTCGAGCTGCGCGATTTGGGAAATGTCAGCATTACGGACGGCGGGCTGCTTACAGCCTTTATCGACTACGGGGTCGCCGCTTTCCCGGCCGAGCGCTATGGCTTTCTGTTCTGGGACCACGGCGGCGGTCCGATGGGGGGATATGGTTACGACGAAAAATTTGACGGCAGAAGCATGTCTCTGGTGGATCTGGAGACGGGCCTGCAAAACTCCGTCATGGCCGGCACACCCTTTGAATTCATTGGATTTGACTGCTGCCTGATGGGCAATCTGGAGATCGCCTGTATGCTGGCGCCCTATGCCCGTTACATGATTGCCTCGGAGGACCTCGAGCCGGGAAACGGCTGGGATTACAGCTTTCTGGCCAGCCTGTCCGAGCGGCCGGAGATGTCGGGCGCGGAGCTGGGCCGCTTGATTGTCGACGGCTATATCGCCTACTATGACGCCGGCGGCAGCCGGCAGCCCCAGACCCTGTCCGTTATCGATCTTTCCCTGGTTGGAGAGCTTTCCGAGCGGACCCAGGATCTGCTGGAAAGGGCTGAAGCATCAATCCTGGCCGGGGATTTTGCCACTTTTGCCGGGGCCCGGCGGAGCGCCCGCACCTTCGGCAAAACGGGGGAGACCAGCAGCTACGACCTGGTGGACCTTAAACACCTGGCGCTCAACCTGCGGGAAACATTTCCCGGACAGGCCGCGGCCCTCGTACGGGCGGTGGAGGAGGCGGTTGTTTATAACCGGGTCGGCCCGGGCATGGAGGATTCCTACGGACTGTCCACCTATATCCCCTATGACCGCAAGGATGTGGCGAGCGGCTACCTGGATCTGTACCGGCAGTTTCATATTATGCCGCGGACAGAGCGGTTTCTCGGCGCTTATACCAGCAGATTGACCGGTGAGCCGGCCGACCGGCCTTTCCGCGGTCTTCTGCCTGAGGCGGCCGGGGGAGACATTTCTATTCGGCTGGCCGCCGACGCCCGGGAGGAAGTGGCAGATATCTACTTTACCGTCTGGCGGCAGCTGGAGGAGGGCAGTGACTACTTTGTCCGGCTGGGAGTGGAGAACGATGTGACCATCGACGGGGACGGCACTGTCACCACCGGTTTTGACGGCTACTGGGCTACCCTGGGCGGCAGGACGGCCTGCCTCTACGAGCTGGCCCGCACCGAGACGACGGTTTGGTATTCCACGCCCGCCCTGCTCAACGGGGAGGAAGTGGACATCTTGCTGCTGTTCGACGAGGACCACCCCGACGGCCTGGTACTGGGCGCAGCCCCCGCGGGTCCGGAGGGCTCCGGGCTTTCCCCCAGGAACCTGCTGCCCATCGGGCCGGGGGACGAGTTGGCGCTGAGATACCAGGTCCAGCTCTTTCCGAAGGAAGGGCAGGAGCCGGCAGCCGGTGCCGTGGCGAGCAAGTGGATCACCGGCGAGAGCTTCCCGGCCGGGGAGGATTTGGCCTTTGCTCTGGAACCGGTGGGCAATGAGCTTTATCTTTATGGCTTCTGGATTGTGGACATTTACAATAACAGTTATTATACCGACTTTATTGAGATCAGGTACTAAGTGACAGCCCTGCGCACGGCAGGGTGGCAGGCAAATAGAAAGGAGCAATGATATGACAAAGAAAAATTCGACCGATGCGGAGATCAGGCGGGAAAATCCCGGAGAAGGAGCGGCTTCCTCTCCGGCGGCTGAGAAACTGTTGGGAAAAGATCCAAGGGCGGAGGTGCCGGTAACGGCGGGCGCTCAGGTGCCGGCCGCGCAGGGAGGCCAGCTTACGGCCCCGGGAGAGGTGAAGAGTCCTTCCTTCGCCATGGCGGCTGATCTGACCCTGCTCAATACCGATCTGACCGCTGTGATTGAGCATAAGGAACTGCCCGATGGCAAGGTGAGCACGTCCATCCTGGTCATCCCCACCGACGAGCCCAAAGGCGGCATGACGCTGATGGAACTGGTGGAGGAGATTAATGGTATTATCCAGAGCTTCACCAAATCAGCCAGTGCCGTCAATACCGATGACATCAAGGAGAGCCTGAAGAGCTTCAAGCTGATTAACCTGGAGGACATCCGGCTGGAGCTGCGGCAGGTTTTCCTCTATTATAAGAAGATTTCGGAGAAGGAAAGCCCAAACCCCAATCCAAATCCGAACCCCAATCCCAATCCCAATCCCAATCCCAATCCCAATCCCAATCCGAACCCGAATCCAAACCCCAGCCCCACCCCCACCCCAGCCGTGACTGAATTGGAATATGCGATCAATTTTGTGATTCAGAATAAGGTCGATCCGGCCGAGGATTTGAAAATCTTCAAATTTAAGTCTCTGTCGGCAGCTATTTGGAATACTTCCCGGCCCAAGATCCTCCAGCGCATGTCTCTGGGCAGCATTGAGGATTTGCTGAAATGAGTGAGAACGGGCAAGGCGACGGTCTGCGGCCCGCCAGCTTTGCCCTCCGGACAGAGATGGAGATTGCCGGGCAGCCTTTTGAGGCCATGCTGGCCAAGGTGAATGGGGGCGTCGTCCTGCGGGCTGTCTGGCGCAACGAGCGGCAGTCCCCCTTCGGGCTGGCCCAGCTGATGGGGCACTTTGCCGCCCGGCTGCCGGCCTTCTTTGCCTGGGAAATCGTGATCGAGAGCTGTGGGCTGACCTTTTATTCCGCGGATCACAGGGCCGACTTCAAGCTGGCGGTCAAAGACTACGGAGATCTTTCCCTGAACACCCGTCTGGAGGGGGAAAACCGGGCTTACGAGCTGGCCTTCCGCTTGCGGGACCTGCGCTTCCGGCTGGCGGATCTCCCTGTCATCGGCAAGCTGGTGGAGCCGGGGGACGGCCTCTCTCTTCGCAGCTTCGGGGTCAGCTATACCCCCGGCCGGAGCCTGACCCTGTTTCTGGACGGAGGGGTGGTCCTCGGCGGCAGCCGGACTGACCTGCCCCTGCGCTACGAGAAGGAGCTGAGCCCGGCCCCGCTCCCTATCCGGGCCGGACAAACCGGCGGAGGGATTGCGGCGGCAACGGAGGAGGGGCTGGACGCGCCCCTGACCGAGGTCAAATGGTTCAATGTCCAAAAGTCCTTTAAAGGGCTGACCATTCTGCGTATCGGCTTTGTCATGGAGGACTCCAAGCTCAAGCTGTGCCTCGACGCTCGTTTCACCCTGTCCGTTCTGGACCTGGAATTGTATGAGATGTACGTCACGCTCTCCCTGGCGGGGGACTGGACGCTCGGTTTCGGCATTAGCGGACTGATGGTCACGGTGGACAAACCTCCCGTCAGCATCGGCGGCGGCCTGTACAAGGCCCCTCATGAAACACTGTACAACGGCAAGCTGGTCCTGAAGTTCGGCAAGTTCGCCCTGACTGCCCTGGGCTCTTACGGCGAGCTGGAGAACGGTACGGCTTCCTTTTTTCTTTACCTGCTGCTGGGTTACCCGCTGGGCGGGCCTCCCTGCTTTTTTGTGACGGGTCTGGCCCTGGGCTTCGGTGTCAACCGCCGGTTCCGGCTGCCCCGGCTGGAGGAGGTTCCCTCCTTCCCGCTGGTGGCGGCGGCCATGAACCGGCCGGGCAACGGGCTGACCCCCGCCACCAAACCCGCCGCGGCCCTGAGCGTGCTCAGCGACTGGATTTCACCCTCCCAGGGGGATTATTTCGTCACAGCCGGGGTGCGGTTTGAATCCTTCGGCATGGCGGAGAGCTTCCTGCTGGCCACGGTGGAATTCGGCAGCCGAGTGCGGGTCTCCCTGCTGGGCCTTTCCACGGTCTCAATGCCCCCTCAGGTGCAGGCCGGCAAGAGTCCCATTGCCTATGCTGAACTGGCCCTACGGGCTACGATTTCCCCTGACGAGGGCATATTCGAAGTTGTAGGCGCACTGACCGGCGAATCCTATATCCTGGACCGGAACTGCCGCCTATCGGGCGGCTTTGCCTTTTGCCTATGGACCAAGGGCGATCATAAAGGTGATTTTCTGATTACACTGGGCGGCTGCCACCACCCATTGTTCGTCAACACTCACTATCCGGTGATGGATAAGGTGGGGGTGAACTGGACCATCGTCAAAGGGCTGACCCTGGTGGCCGATGCCTATTTCGCCCTGACCCCCAACTGCATGATGGCTGGTGCCCGCTTGGAGCTCGCTTACACCGACGGCAGCTTTCGGGCCTGGGTACGGGCTTCGATGGAGCTGCTGTTGCAGTGGAAGCCCTTTTTCTACGATATTGCGGTATCGGTATCCATCGGAGTCTCCTTTATCCTGATTTTTAAGCGGGTCAAGCTGGAGATCGGCGCCGATCTCCATTTGTGGGGCCCTGATTTTTCCGGCAAGGTGACCATTCACCTGCATATATTCGATGTGACCATCCACTTCGGCAAGCCGCGGGAGCTCCCGCAAGCCCTGGACTGGTCCGGCTTTTACCGCGATTTCCTGTCCGCTGAAGACGGAAAAAACCGGGCCCTGCGGGCTTCCCAGGGCGCCCAGCTTTGCAGCGTGTACATTTCGGACGGACTGCTGCGAGAGGTGGAGACCGAGCGGCTGTATGTCATCAATCCCTACCGCCTGCGGCTGACCACTCATTCCAAGATGCCCAGCACCCGCATTCAGCGCCCGGACGGCGGCCTGATCGCCGCCTGCGGCAAGCCGTTGGGCATCGTGCCGATGGGGAAGACGGCGCTGACCGCGGAACAGACCGTCGCCGTCAGCCGGTTAAAAGGCGGCCAATGGGTCGATGTGAGCGGCTGTTTTGGCTTTCAGGAAGAACTGGATAACCTGTCTCCGGCCCTGTGGGGGACCAAGGCGCCCGGGGTTAATGAGCCGCTGATCGACCATGTGCTGGTCGGTGTTCAAATCACCCCTTGTCCGGTGGCGGAAGCTTTCCTTCTGCCGGCCGCAGACAGGTGGTATGCGCTGGAAGAATTGCTCCGCCCCGAAGACTGTTCGGGCAAGGAGACCTCCTGGCGCCAGACGGCAGCGCCGGCCGGGACTGATTACCGAAACCGGAAACCGCTGGCCGCCCTGCGGGACACGCTGGCTTGCAATGAAAGGCGGGAAGCGGTACTGGCGGAGCTGGAGCGGCGGTTCCATCCCTTGGCCTCTCCCTGTTTCAAGGGCCTGGGCAGGATGCCGGAGGCCTATCTCAATGCTGAACCCACGCTCCGGACTACCGGGGCGGGGATGCTTAAATCCGGAAGGAGGAGTTGAAATGCCGGAATCACTACGCTTGGCGCCCAGTTCTCAGCCTGCTCTGACCGAGGGGCGGTATCGTGTCACCGTCACCCAGACGGCCAGCATCGATTGTACCATTGCCCCCGCCTCGCTGGAGTTCTGGGTTTCCACCGAACAGCTGCGCCTTGGCCCGGACGAGGTCTACTCCACCTATCCGCCTGCCATGAGTGCCGGCCTGTTTGGGGACTGTCTGCCCCATATTATCCTGAAGCGTAAAACCCTGCCCTGGGAGCGCAAGCTGGCCGGACTGCCTGAAGACGCTCCCTGGATGGCGCTGCTGGTTTTCTCGGAGGAGGAAGGGGTTGGTTCCCGCAGCCTTTCTTACCGGGAAGCGGCGGCGGGGCGCGATGGCTTGTATATTCCCCGGCTCCAGCGGAACTGGGCCGACGGGGACGAGGCCTGTGTGGCCATCGACATTCCCCGGCAGCTGTTCGCCGAGGTTCTTCCCCTGGCCGGGGAGCTGCCGCTGCTGGCCCATTCCCGTCAGGTCAGTCTGGATAACAAGGTTACCGACGCCACCGTGCAGGAGGGATGGTTCTCCTGTGTCGTGGCCAACCGCTATCCCGACCAGCCGAAGGAGCAGGCCGGCGAGTACAAAAAGCACAGCGCGCACCTGGTCTCCCTGGAGGGGTTTGAGGACTACCTGACAGGCGACCGGAGCACCCACCCGCTCAATGCCTGTGATACTGTCCGGATGTTTTCCCTGGCCAGTTGGTCGTTTTCCGTGCAGAAGGAGCCTTTTGATTTTGCGGCCCTGGCCGGGAAGTTGCGGGCCGCCCCGTTCGGGGCGGAGGCCGGGGAGGGCTGGGAGAAGATTGCCTCACTGGTCGATCTGGGCTACTGCCCGGTGGAGCACCAGTTCCGGGAGGGCAGCGTCTCGGTCTCCTGGTACCGTTCCCCTTTGCTGCCGCAAAAAAGCGCGGAGGAGAAACTTCCCCTTTGCCGCTTTGCCGATCAACTCCTGCGCTACGACCCGGAAACCGGCATGTTCGACATCAGCCTGAGCGCCGCCTGGCAACTGGGCCGGCTACTCTGCCTCCAGAAAAAGGACTTGCCCGGCCAGATTATGCGCTGGCGCCAGCGCAACCGGGAACTGGCCATCCGGCGGAGCAATGGCCAGGCCCTCAGCGGACAACTGCCGGCAAAAGGAGCGGCCGCCGCGTTGCGCGCCTACAGCGAGGAGACGGTACGGCAGCGTTGTAATGAAGAGTGGGCCGGTCTGCTGGCCAGCCTGACCGCGGCCATCGGACTGGACGAATAAAGAGAGCAATACTTCCGGCCCATCTGTGGGCTGGAAAGGAGGAATACAGTGACAAACAGCTGGTACCGCGCGCAAGAGGGCGGCGCGAGCTTTTTCGCCTTTTCCCCGGACCCGGCGCCCGGCCGGGACGGCGGCCCGGCGGACGACGGATTCAGCCAGATGCACCGGGAAATGGCGGCTATGGCCCTTTTATACGATATTCCGTTCTCCTACCTGGTTCCGGCCGAGGGAATGCTGGAACCGGAGGAGGTGCGTTTCTTTCACTTAGACCCCAATTGGATCCGTGCCCTGCTGGACGGCGCGTTCAGCATCGGGCGGAACGTGGGGGTGGATACCGCCAATGACAGCGCCTATCTGGAGGGGGTGTACGACAAGGCGATGGCCGCCGGCCTAAGTGTCCGGCTCCGGCTCCAGGGCAAACCGGACCTCCCGGTCCTCAAGGCCGTGAGGCTGGCCAAGAGCAGCCCCTGCACCGGCTTCCTCCTCCGTTCGGAACTGGTCTCCGGCTGGCGGGGATTGGAGTTTAACGCTTACGGAGACAGGGAGGGTACAGACCCCCTTCCGGCGCTGCGCCTGGAAACCCTGTCTGATGAGGTGCTGATCGGCCTGTATCAGGGAGTGATCGCCCGGCTGGACATTCAACAGCCCCCGGAAGGCTTCCACTTTGGATTTAACAGCACCGACGGCAAGCTGAGCAAACGGCTGCGCAGCCTGAGCACCGGCGCCCTGGATGACGGGCGGGCGGAGATTCCCATCCGCCGGCGGGGCAACCGGGTTGTCGATTTTGCCGACATCGCGGCGGCGATCGGAAAGGAGCTGGGCATGGCGCCCGGGGAGACGGTCACTTCCGCTCACCTGGCGCTCCAGATGATCCAGAATCCCCACAGAATTGTAATACGAATAGGAGAAGGAGATGAACAGAGTTGAAGATTACCGTGAGCGAGCGTACCCTGATTCAGGAGGCCCTGACCAACGGCGGCTCCGTCCAATTGGACTTTTCCCGGGACATCCACTACCGTTTTTTCATGGACAAGGCGGGTGGCGAAGAGGTTTTCCGGCGAAGCTGTCCGGCCATGTATAAGAATATCCAGAACCAGCGGCGGACCCGGCAGGTCCGGCAGGAAGAAGACCTCTCCAGGGCCATCGGCAAAAAACCGGCTGTCACCCCCGGCGCCCGCAAGCTGCAGAGCGGCCAACAAGACACGGTTTTCATCATGCCGCCTCACGCACTGTCCGGAGCCGCCTCCGCGGAAATGGATGTTTTCTCCACCCTGGTGGGCGAGTTCCAGCAGAACAAGACCAAGATTCTTGCCCAATCCTACATAGTGGACAGTGATACCGGGGAGATGACAGGCATCGAAGCGAAGGACTACCTGGAGACCAACCAGTTCGTCAAACCCCTGTCTGTGCGGCTCCGGAAGGCGACGGTCAGCAATCTGGTCAGTGTGGGCGTCGTGACGGTACCCCAGATGATGCGGGGTGAGCCTACCCTGACAACCGAGTACACCGCGTCCCAGAATGCTGTCTGTATCACTGATGCGGACATCATCAAGGATTTTCGGGTAGTGGACCCCAGAAAGAAGCTCCAGACCCATCCCGAGACAATCCGGGTTTCCTACAACCGCAACCAGCAGGTTCCGGATGCCGACTACAGCATCCCCAATATGCCGGACGCCAATCAGACCATCTCTCTCAAGCTGCCGGTGCAGCTGGTAGTGGAGGTCAAGGAGGGCTACCGCATCAAGGGGATTGCCCGCAAGGAAGGCTGGAAGCTCTTTTTCAAAACCCCGCTGGGCGGGATGCTACGCCATATGGCCACGTATAAAGACCTGGAGGAGTATGAGGCGGAGTTTACGGACGACACCGGCAAGAAGATTAAGGTCAAAGGGATCTATGTATCCGAGGACGGGCGGAGGATCGTGATCACCATGCCTCTGGACTGGAGCAACCGCTTTGATTTTTCCACCCTGACCAATAAAGTCAGCGTCGATTTGGACATTTACGGCGACTACTACATCAGCATCGACGGTGGGGATTTGGGCGTGTTCGCCCAGCCGGTGAACTTCGCCAGCTATCAGGACACGAAAGAATCGGCCGCCACCAAAAAGGTGCCCAAGCTCTACTTCCAGTGGGGCTGCCTCGCCGCCGGCACCCTGATTACCCTGGCGGACGGGGGAAGCCGGCCCATCGAGGAGCTGCGCATCGGTGACCGGGTTCTCTGCGCCGGCGGGGGCGGGCGGATGATCCGCAATATTACGGTGGGTATGGAGGAACAGATCCTGAAGCTGACGACCCGCGGCGGCCGGCACCTCCTTTTGACCGGGATGCACACCGTGTTTACCGCCGAGCGGGGCCCGATCCCCGCCGAGCACCTGGAGGCGGGCAGCACCGTTTACACCGCCGAGGGTGAGGACACGGTGGCCGCTGTGGAGCGGCTTCCTTACAATGGCAGGGTCTACAACCTGGAGTTTGAGACGGAAACCTGGCTCCTGGCCGGCGGTATCAAGGTCGGCGATTACGCCCTCCAGCAGACCGTCCGCCTGGAGCGGCCGCTCGAACCGGCGGAGGATCACGCCGAAATCCGGGCGATGGCCGCTGAGCTGAAAGCGCTCTTAGGCACGGTGACACAGGCGAAGGGGAGGGAAGAGAAATGAACGCATGCTTTCACTACTTCGCGGTCAAATACATGGCCGTCCGGGCGGGCTTCAGCCCGGAGGACAGCCAAATCATCGCCGAATACAGCCAGTTCCTGGATGATTGCACCCGGGAGATTGAGGTGCGGGTGGACGAGAGTGCCCTTCCGCAGGATATCATGGAGCGGGAGCTCTTTACCTATACGGACAATCACTGCTGTATCTACATTCCCAAAACGGCGGCTCTCCGCCGGGAAGAGGTAGCAACAGAGGAGGAGTGGCTGGAGGATATTCTGGCCGACAGCACCTGGAAGTATGCCTTGCTCCCGTTTCACTACCTGCCGCCGGTGCCGCTGACAGACGCCGCCATCGAGGCCGCCGATCCCCGCAATGATAATCTTTTGACTGAGGATATCCGGGACCCGGAGGGCCACGCCGTTTTCGGCGGTCTGCTGGCCGGCACGGTCGAAGCCGTTCACGCGGCAGGGAAACCTTCTCCCGGAAAACCCTCTCCTGCCGAGCCTCTGATCCGGGCCGGCGTGCTCTGCCATATTTTGGCCGACAGCTTTTCTCATTACCTGTTCAGCGGCCTCAAGCATGTCACCAATGAGGTAAAGCTCATGGAGATCCGGGACTGCCAAAATCAGGCCGACCTGACCAAGCGCTACGATCCCCGGGTCCTGAGCAGCAGGCCGGCGGTCGGGTGCCTGCAGGCGGGCAGCGCCATGGATGATAACGGGATCATGGGCGGCCTGATCCGGCAGACCCGTTTCGGCTATACCTTCAACAACCGGGAGAAGACCGAGGACGCCGCCGAGCGGATTCTGCGCTTTTTCTTCCGCTGCCGGAATGTCCCGGTGGACCCGGCGAACGAGACCCTGATCAAGAACACGGTGGCCGCTATCCGGGAACTGACGGATTCTTCCCCGGTCGCTTTTACCCCGGAAGGGATAAAAGCTCTGGCCCGGAAGTGGACGGACAGGACCGGCCTTGCCTACGATTATGACCGGGACCGGGTGCGGGAGCGCCTCATGAAGAGTGACGCGGACGGGCGGCTGGAGGAACTCTGTCGTTTCAACATTGTGGTGGATGACGTCCAGCGGGCCGTGCTGGCGGACTATTGAGGAGGGATTTTGATGATCAGCAAAAAGAAACCGGGTTCCGGCGGTCCCAAGAGCACCGGGCCGTCCTGCCGGGCGCAGGGGATTCGCTACGAGGGGGAGACTGCTTACTACAGGCTGCTGGTACAGTACCCGGAGGAGCAGGATTTCCTGCGGCTGGCCTGCACGTTCAGCGATGAGGACGGGCAAATTCTGGCCCACGTGTCCGATTCCTTCGAGAATCTAGCCGCCATTGAGGCGGAGCTGCCCTTTCCCATTCCCGAAAACGGGGAGCCGGTCAATATAAATGTGGAGATTGTCAATTCACAAAAGCAATTTCTGTCCCATTCCGACAGCATCACCTGCAAAAGCTCCCGGGACCTTTGCCTGGTTCGGCTCCAGGCCCGGCCCGGCGCAAGCGGGGAAAACGATGTGTACGTTAACCAGGCCGGTGAAACGGTGCTGGACATTTTACTGGCAGTGGAGGCCGAGGTCAGTCTGCTGCCCGGCTGCAAGCTGCGGGAGATCACCGGCTATGAGCTGCTGCTGACCCATGAGAGGCTTGACTACGCCATTCGCTACTGCACCCCGGCCAAACGGCACAAGGTCACGGCGGCGGACCGCAAGGCCTCCGTTTCCTTTCCCTCAGTCTGGAAGAATCAGATTCCGGTGGGGCTGCTGGGGGGCCGTGAAGGGACATTTACCCTCCAGTTCCGCTTCTCCGCGGTGGTGGAGATTACGGCAGCCGACAAGGGGGAGAGCGGCTACCGCAATCTCCGGTGGGACAGCCGGCAGCCGGCCCTGAGCGAGCCGCTGGCTGCCGTGACTCTGGGTTGGGAAGACGACAGATGACCGGAAAACGAGATAGCCTGTATGTGCCCATTGTAGTCCGGGCCCTGGCGGTCGGGGCCCTGGAGGCGGAACGGCGGTTCTGCGCCCAGACTTTGGACTACGCCAAGCTGGCCGCCAATCCCACCGGCAGCCTGGTGCCCGCCGATATCCTCTCCACCCAGAGGAGCATGGAAAAAGGGGTGCACCTGCACTGGCTGCTGCCCAATACCCTCAGTCACGGCGTCAAGGAAGCGGGAACGGATGAAATGACCTTTCCCCGCATCCCCAACCGCTGGCAGGTATTCCGCTTATGGCTGGGACAAGACGGCGCGGTGCGGCTCCGGCACTTTACGGTGGAATCGGATGCCCTCCAGTCCCGGAGCACAAAAGCTAATGGTAATGCGGGCAGCCCCAGCATTCCCTGGGACGGGCCGGACAAGCAAAAGTACCGCTACCTGGGACGCTCTTATTCGGCTGAGGAGACTCCTCCCGCGGCGGCGGAATATCTGGACAAGTTGACGGCGGTAGAGGCCGGCAATCCTTATCTGACGGCGCTCTACCAGGATTGCCGGAATGTGCTGGGATTCTATGACGACCTGACCGATGAAACCGGCGCGGTGCTTCCGGCGGCCGGGCTGACCTATGTGGTTTGCGGGAGCTACTCCCGGGAGGATCCGCTGACCCGGGTGGAGAGCCGGGACATTCTGACCGCGGAATGGGGCTGGAGCGCGCCGGCGGATTTTGCGCCGGGCAGCGGCATGCTTTGCTATGGCATGGTGGATCGTGTGCCCTGGAAGGGTCCGGACACCTGTTACCCGCACGCGGTGCCGGAAAATATGCCCCGGATCGCCATCGGCAACAATACCGCAGAGGCCCTCTCGGCCCTGCTGGCCACCCTCACCCCCAAAAAGAGCCAGGCCGAACGGATGATGCAGCACTTGCTGACGCGCAACCATGAGCTGATCCACGAACCCAACGGCATTCTCAAGAGTGAAAACGCTCTGATGAAAGGCCGCTTCGGGGAATGGAGCGCTGTGGAAGCCATCCGCCTGAAGCCGGCAAGCCGGGAGGCCGTCCCGCCGCCCGAAGCGGAAGAGCTTGCCGCCCGCATTAATCAGACCCTGGAGCAGATGAACGATGCCTACGGTCAGTTGGCGACCCTGCGCCAGCTGGTGTATGACGAGTGGTACCGCTATACCCAGGCTGCCTATGCCCCCCGGGTCACTCCCCGCACCCTGGATATTATGGACAGGTGCCGGGAACGGATCGATGAGCTGGCCCCGCTGCTGGAGCGGCAAAAGGAACGGTATCAGACCGCGGCGGCGGAAAAAAAGCAGGCCCTGGAACGCTTAAGCGTCCTGGTGGGGAAGGAGTTCACGGTACTGGAGCAAAACGGCCAGCGCTTCTGGGAAGCCAACACGCCGCTGCTGCTTTTCTCCGGTATCGGCATGGACACCGCCCGGGATGAAGATGATGCCCGCTTTGGCGACGGCCTGCTGCTCTGCCGCTGTGCCGGCGACCTGGCGGCGGTTCTTGCGCCCTCCGCCGGGGAAGAGTCCTTGACTCTCACGGCCGGGGAGGGACCCTTGATTCCTGTACGAGGAGAGGATGTGCTTTCCCTGCCCCAATACCTGGAAGAGGGGCTTCGCCCGGTCTTGTGGGAGGCTGTACTGCTCAGCCAAGCCCTGGCCCCGGCAGTGGAGAAGAGGTTGCGGGAGAAAAACCCCCAGGCTGACCCCAATCGGCTGGTCGAGGCTGCCGAACGCGCCCGGCGGGAACTGCAAAGCGGAGCCTGCCGTTGCCATACGGCGCCATGGAACCCGCTGTACATGGCCTGGCAAGCCGTCTTTTATCCTGACCGGGCGGTGGAGCAGGCCGCGCCCAGTCTTCAGAACTGGCGGGTGGAGAACAACGACTTCGTTTATGAAGGAGAAGAGATCGGCAATGAAGACGGCCAGGTGTTCCGCGGCGTTGACCTCCTGACTCCCCATGCCTCCCGCCTGACCCAGGCGGCGGCCGAGGACGCCCTGGGCAGCCGCCCGGTCAAAATCGAGGCTGTGTCTCAACTGCTCTCCGGCCTTCACGACCAGTTCCTGATGATCAGGCCCGGCCTGGTGCTCCCGGTGCGGGACGAGGTCAAGGACCCGGAGCTGGCAGGACGGGTCCGGCGGCTGCTGGAGGAGAACAGCCCTGTGCGGGGGCATATGCTTCCGGCTTTCGACGGCTATTACGCGCCGCTGCGGGCCGGTTGCCTGGTTTTTCCCCTTATCCATATCATCGATTCCTTTGGACAGGTCAAGGTGCTGGATACCCCTAACCTGATCGTTTCGGAATACCTGCGCCGCGGCCTGGCCCCGGTGCAAAAGGAGGTCCTGCTGCCTCCCCGCATTCTCCAGCCTGCCCGCCTCCGTTTAGAATGGGATCAGGAGCCGGACCGGCCCTATCTCTGCGGCTGGCTGCTCCCCAACCTGATCGAGGGCACGCTGGCGGTCTATGACAGCGGGGGAGAGATGCTGGGCAGCCTGGTGCGGATCGATCTGGAGGGAGCCGGTGTAATCTGGCGCCAACCGCCCCGGGAAGGCGGCCGCCGGGACGACCCGCCGGCAGGGATCCATCCGGATTTATCCCGGTTTCTGCTGGAGATTCTTACGGCCTGGCGGGAAAACGGCCTGGACCTGCTGACACCGCTGCTCAATGTGATCGACAATGCCATGTGGACGATCAATCCCTTGGACGCCGGCCAGTTCGGCGGGCTGGGCGCTTTCCTGCACCGGCCTCTGGCCCTGGTGCGCGCGGCCCTGTGCTTCGAACTGGCGGAGGCCCAGCGGGCGCCCAAGTACCCGGAAGAAGCGCCGCGGGAGATTCCCTCCCTGGCCCGGGGCCGCTTCCCGGTACGGATCGGCCAGCGGGAAAACCACAATGACGGTGTGGTCGGCTTTTTTGCGCAGGAGGATTACACCCGGCTTCACCTGTCCGCGGGTTACAATACGGCCCTGCCTCCCTATTTTTCGGCGCAGAACTCCGTGGCCCTGCCTGTGGCCTATCCGGCGGAGTGGTCTCATCTCACTTTGCTGATGGACCCGGTGGGGGAGGCGAGCCTTGTCAGCGGACTGCTGCCGGTCAAGACCAAAAAAGTGGGACGGGAGCTGGTGGACGAAGCCCTGCGCAGGATGCAGTACAGCTTTTTCCTTGCTCCGGCCCTGACAGCGCTGGATGCTCCGGCCTTACCCCATCCGTCCGTCGAGGACGCCGATTGGAGCTTCACCGGATTCTCACCGGCAAGCGGGCTATTGGAGGAGCTGACGAAGCTGGGCCTGACGACCGGTGAGGCGGTCTTTCCTCGGCCCCGGCTTTGGGCCCGGGAGGGCTGGCTGAATCTGAGAAAGGCGGTGCGCAATGAGCAATGAATTTTTGTGTTTTCTGGATAAGGACGACCTTCAGGTCAACGAAGGAGCGGCGGTAGCATTGCACAACGGTGTTGCCGAGCGGGTGATCTTTTATCTCATGCTGTCCGATGATGAGAGCAGGGCTACCCTGCAAAATCCCGACCGTCTGACCGGGCAGCAGGCCATGGAGATCCTGCGGGAGCATGGAGAGAGCAGGCTTGCCGGGACCACCTACCTGATGGTGATCCTTCCCTGCGGCGAGGCCGCTGACTCTTTTATCGACTGCCGCAGTGTCCGGGGCATTCACTTTGAGGCCGACGGCTGGACACCCTCCGAGTGGACGGATTTGGGCACCGGGGACTACGCGGTGCTGCTGACCAACCCGGAGGTGCGGGTAGATGTGGGCTATGCGGACAGCTTTCGTTTTTGCATGGACAACATCGTGTCCCAGGCCCCGCCCGGCATTACCAACTTTTCAGTCAAACTGCTCAACACCGGCGAGGGGGAAGACCTGATCCGGACCTTTGAGCTGTCCAAACGTCCGGCGGCGCTTGCCATTGCCGACTTTTCACCGGACCGCCACGGAGTCGCCCAAAGCGAAAGGGTGACCTTTACCTGGAAGGCCGCCGCCCACCGGGAGGGGATCATCTCCCCCGGCGCTTTCAGGGTCGGGCAGGGGGCCGCCGCCTTCGAGCACGCTGTCGAACGGTCGACCGAGTACCGGCTTCAGGTGCAAAACGCCGCCGCCAGTCTGTCCAGAAGGGCGCCGGTTTATCTGGTCCCCCTGGCGGTCAGCCGCTTTGAATACGACCCTCAAGGGGAGCTGGTGCGCTGGTGCTGCCGCTGTGCCCGCACGGTAGCCTATAACGGCGCCGAGACGGAAGCGCGGGGAGAAGCCGCCTTGGAGCCCGGACAGCAGCAGGTGAAGCTGCTCTGCCGGGGCCACCTGCTGGACATCGAAGAGACGCTCTATCTGCCTGCCGATTACCGGAAGGACGGATACCTGCGCAAGACGGTGCTTCAGTTCCCTTACTATGCCGTGCTGCGGCTGCGCTGGCGGCTGGCGGAAGGGGTTTCCGTGCGCCTGAGCATGGGCCTGTTGGGAGATTTGATCTCCGAGAGGCAGGAGGGCGAATTTGAATACGCCGCCGCCAAAATGCCCCAGCTGACGGCCGAGCTGCAGGGTCCGGGCCAAAAAGCCTGGAGGACGATTTTACAGAAAGAAGGGGTGCTTCATTTATAGGAAAGTACAAATCGGTCCGCTGTTTGTAGAGGCCGGCGGGAACAGCACCGTCTATCTGAGCCGGCGCCTCACCGGCACCGGTAATCCGCCGCTGACTTCCGCTGCCGGTAATCCGTTGCCGGCACCTGCTGCAGGTAAGCAGCCGCCGGTGTCCGCCGCCGGCAAAGCCGGGGAAGGGGCGGCGGTCTGCCTTCACTGTGATGTGGAAGATTGTTCTCTGCGGGCCGCCGCCTTCTCCGCCGAGGAAGTTCTGCGGGAGGCCGGGGAAGGCCCCAGCATCGCCAACCGGATCTTCCTGACTGTCACCAACACCTCTGAAACGATGTTTGCCCAGGAGCTGCGCTTGTTTCTCAACCCCTATGAGGATTGGGGAGAGGCCCTGGCGGTTTCCGTTTCCGGGCTGTGGCAGGCCGAACCGTGCCTTGACCCCGCCGGCGGCCAAACCCAGTGGCGCGTTTGGCCCAGGAACAAGCGTTATGCCTGCGGACCGGGCGAATCCTTCGCGATCCTGATCGACAACATCATCTGCAGGGGAGACCGGGAAAAAATGGTCTGTCTGGGCCTTCGCCTGGAGGAAGAGGGCCGGATGGGCTATATTCCGGTATTTCAGAAGTACCACCGGGTGCTGGCCAAGCGGTTTGTCTGCGACCGGAATACCGCCGGCGTGCTGGACCGGGTCACCTTCGACTGGGAGGTGCTGGGCAACTGCAGTCATACTTATTTCCTGCCCGGGCACGGCGCTCTCGGCGCTTGGCGGGTTCGGGCCAAGGATAAGCTGGAGCAGGATATTTATGAAAGCACGGATTACGCGCTGCTGATGCGGCGGGAAGAGATCACGGCCTATGCCAAGTCCCCGGTCACGGTGCTGGAGCCTGCTATCCTCAGCTTCGAGCCGGAGCAGAAGAGCGTGCGCTACGGGACGACGGTGGATCTGCTTTTTGTGCTGGAAAACACCTACCACGGCTACATTGACGGGGGAATCGGCCGTGTGGAGGCCACCGCCGCCTGGCAGGACGGGCGCTGCGCGATCACAGGCCGCTGCCCTGTCACGCCCCGGCGCAAGGTAAACACCTACCGCCTTTCCATACTGGGGCCGAACGGCATTTACGAAAAGACAGCCACCATTACGATTGAACGTTATCTTACCGAGGTGTCCCTCAGCTTTACCCGGATTTATGAGAATAACAATGAGGATAAGAAGAACCGCTACCGCTACGACCTGGCCTGGGAGATCGCCAACTGCCGGGAGATCCGGCTGACCACCTCCGACGGCGTGGAACGGAGCGACGGCAAGCAGCAGGGGCGGCTATCCTTCTGGACTGAGCAGGACGGCAAGCTGACCCTGCAGGTCGAATTGAAGGGGGATGACGGCCAGGAGAAGTGTTACCAAAAGCAGTGCAACTAGGGTTGGCAGGTGTTGAAACGGCCCCACACAAAAGGTAGGTGATCAAAAAATATATTAGTTCGCTTAATGTTTTAACCAAGACAATACATTCAAAAGAAGAATTTATAGTTTTTATAAATTCTTCTTTTGAATGTAGGATTAAAGCGTCCTTTTGCAACGATTTTTTCCCGCCTAACGAATATATAAACGACAGGAATGAAAGGGGAGGCGCGGAATTGGAACGGGATCAGAAATGGATACAGGAGATTCTGCGCCGGGGTTCTCAACAGGCAGCCGATCAGCTTGTCCGCTCTTACTATGATGAGATTTACATTTTTATTTACCGTCAGGTCGGAAACCGGGAGGATGCCCGGGATCTGACCCAGGACAGCTTTATCGCGGCCCTGCGCTCACTGCCGTCCTACGATGAGAAGAAGGCGGGCTTTCGCACCTGGCTTTATCGCCTTGCGACTTACAAAGTGATCGATGCCAAGCGCAAACGCAAACCGGTTGCTGTTCCCCTGGATGAGGACAAAATCTTTCCTGCCGAAGATTTTGTGACGAAGATCATGGATAAAGCCCTGTTGCAGCAAATCGAAGAATATGTGCGGGCATTGGACCCGACTCTGCAGGAGGTTTTCCGCCTGCGCTTATACGGCGATTACAGTTTTCCGGAGATTGCTTCGGCAACCGCCGAGCCGGAAGCGAAAATTAAGGCCCGGTATTATCGCTTGCTGCACCATCTGAGAAAGGAGTTCAACAACGATGCGCAGATTTGAAGAAATTAATCTTCCCACAGAGGAAGAAAAAAATCACAGCATTCAAACAATCCTGGCCAATGGGATGCCGGAACCGCAGCGCCTTTTTGAGGTCCTTTCCAAGCTCTGGCGTTCTGTCGGATTCCGGGGATTATTTTTTGGGGTGGCAGATTGCGCGTTTCTCGGTATCCTGATCGGGGGATTGCTTTGGGCAGGCCTGTTTTCTTTATGGGTAAACAATAAAAGTTCCCTGTATGTGCTGTTGTTTCTGGCCTCTCCGCTCCTCTATGCCCTGTTGCACATTTTGACCATTTGGAAAGAAATCATGACCGGGACATACGAGCAGAAGATGGCCTGCCGCTATTCTTCCAAACAGATTACTTCCCTGCGAATGCTGGCGTTCGGCGGCAGCTCGGCTGTTTTGTCCGTGCTGGTCAGCACCCTTATCTGGCTGATTCTGACCAAAGATCTTTCCATCCTGCGCCTGATGGGCGTCTCTTTCGCCTCTCTGTTCCTCTTTGCGGCGGTACAGTTACTGACTGAGTGGAAACGGAGTACGGCAAAATCATATTTCCTGACGCCCGTCCTTTGGGTTATCCTGAGCGGCTCACTTCTATTGATTGGCAGGCCGGCGGAACAGATCTTCCTGAATACGCCCACAGCTGTTTTCTGGCTGGTGACGGCCGGGTCCGGCGCAGTTTATGGACGAACACTCAAACACTACTATTTTAGCCGTTGGGAAGGAGCGCTTACACATGTTGTCTGTTGAACACGTGACAAAACGATATGGGAAATTTACAGCTCTGGAAGACATCAGCCTCACCTTTGAAAACGGTGTCTATGGACTGCTGGCGCCCAACGGAGCGGGCAAAACTACGCTGATTAAGATGCTGACCACTCTGCTTTTCCCAACGGAAGGGAAAATCCTGTGGAAAGGCCGGGATATCCTGGAGATGGACGGAGATTATCGCGGATTGCTGGGTTATCTGCCGCAGGAGTTCGGCTACTACAAAAATTATTCGCCTCGAAAATTCCTCCGCTATATGGCGGTCCTGCAAGGCGTCGAGCGTAAAACAGCGGAAGAACGAATCGATGAATTGTTGGAACTGGTATCCCTGTCCGAAGTAAAAGATAAAAAAATGAAACAATTCTCCGGCGGCATGATCCAGCGTGTCGGTATTGCCCAAGCCATGCTGAATGATCCGAAGCTGCTGATTCTGGACGAGCCCACCGCCGGGCTTGACCCCAAAGAGCGGGTACGCTTTCGCAATCTTATCCACAACTTATCTCATGATCGTATCGTGATTCTGTCCACCCACATTGTTTCCGATATCGAGACCATTGCCAGTCAAATCGTCATGATCCGCGACCACAGACTGTATTGCTGTGACACTCCGGCCCATATCTGCGCGCTGCTTCGGGGAAAGATCTTTGAGCTGCCGGAAGGGAGCGTGCCGGCGGAAGATCAGCTTTTACTGAGCGAGCGGCAGAGCGAGAGCGGTACATGTCTGCGGATCGCCGCCGAAACGCCGCCTGCCGGTGCGGTGAAAGCAGACCCCAATCTGGAGGATACATTTCTCTATATCTACCGGGACGACCGGGTATGAGACGGAAATTGATTGTCTGGGAACTGCGCAAGCTCTGCTCCCTGCCCATGCTCCCGGTCTTTCTGATTTTGTGCCTGGCGTTTAATGTTCTGCTGATTACCGGCAGCCGGTACGGCGAGGACTATGTGCGCTATGTGGAAGAGGTAACGGAGCGCATTGGCGGGCAGATGGGCGCGGATTTCGACGCGGCCCTGGCGGACTTACCCCAGTCGGAATACCGGGAGGAACTCATCTCTCAGACCGCCGGGGCAACGGATATTTTCGAGGACTATGATGCCGCGCAAATCAGCAGGCTGTACTTGGATATATATCATCTCAGCGGTATCCCGGCCGCTGCCGTGGAATGGAAATGTCAAAAGCTGCAGGGCAGCATCGACATTTTAGCGGGACAGGACGCCTCACTCAGCCTGAGCGCGGCGGGAATGACCAAACGACCACTGATGGACAGCCTGTTTAAAACGGCCTGCCACGCAGTTATTTTGGAGGGAATGTTGCTCGCTGTTTTAATGGCATTGTATTCCTGCGGCTGTGAAAAACTCAGCCGGACGGCCTTTTCCGTCTACAGCACCCGGACTGGCCGCAAGGTCCAATATGCCAAAGCCGCCGCCAGCGCCCTGGCTGCGCTCCTGACATATCTCTTTCTCGCGTCGGCGACGGTCGCCGTGTTCACCTTGCTGTGGAAGCCGGGAGCGATCTGGAATGCAAGCATATCCAGCCAGTTCAATTACTATGTCGTTGTCGCCTACAAACTGCCGTTCATCACATGGCTACCGTTCTCGGTGTGGGGCTATCTGATCGCAACGCTGGTCCTGGGTGCGGCTGTGGTGCTGATTTTTCACGGTCTTGGTTTTGTCGCAGGGCTGCTGACCGGTGACGCCTACAAGGGATTTCTGGCGTTTTTATCTTTCGCCGTGCTTAATCAGGCGGCGATGATGTTTTCCGAGAACGCCGGGCTCTGGCTGCTTTATCAGTCAGCCCAGTGGCTGCCGTTCAATTTATGGTGGTTCCAGCCCATCTGGTTTACAGAAATGGGCATGGGGGCGGTTTTACCCTGGCAGGAATGCTGGACGGCAGTTTTCTGCGCTCTGGCCATGCTTGTTTTGTGCACTCTGACAGGCAGGCACTTTCAAAAAAAGGATGTGCTTTAAGATGATCAAGGAAGAACTAAAAAAAATCTGGAGTCCGGGGATATTGATCATACTACTCTTTCTGGGCTTTGTGTTCAATTATATGTTTATGGATTTCTACATTACCTACTTTCCCAACGGCTCCTACGCCGAGGGAGCTTTCCAAACCGCGAAGGAATGGATACGAGACTATGGAACCTCACTGGAGCCGGAGGAGGAAGCGGAAATTGTCAAGGTGAGACTCCCGGAATTGAAAGCGGAGGCGGACCGCTTTGTGGCGCAAAATGAACTCTGCCGGCGGTATGGATTGACTGCCTATGCGGACTTTGAAGCGTTTTATCAGGAAAACGTCCTGGAAGTGCAGGGAAACCTGACCAAAGAACAGCAAACACGCTATGCGGATGCCCATATTATCCTGAATTACCTTCAGGGAGAAGAGGCAAACAACATTGAGGGGCGTCTTCGGGCTGTACAGGATCAGACTGAACGTTATGAACAATGGCAATCCAATGGGTTTGCTTCGTTTTCCCGTGCTTATGATGCGACAACGGAACGGGAATACAGCTACGCCCAAACCGCCTTCTTTGATGCAGATGCGGCATGGCGCAATATTCTGCCGCGCGAGGTGCCTATTGCGACCTCCACCTATTTGGCTTTGTTGCTGGTGTGGATGGTACTGTCCGACTGTCTGCTGCTCTCTCCGCTGCTGGTACGGGATCGCATGCGGGGGATGCGGGCGCTCCAATGGAGTTCCAGACGGGGAAGGGGAATTTTAAAGACCCAGTTTGCCGCCGTAATGCTGTCGGCGTTCCTCCTGACAACACTGAACTTTCTCATTTTCGGCGGACTGTTTGCCAGGAATGGGACTAGCGTATTTGCCGCCTGCCGGATGTTCTCCTTTATGGATACCATGCTCCCTTGGGTGAATTGGACCTACGGAACCTGGTGCATGGTCCTGGTTATCTTGTGTTATCTGGCCAGTCTGGGTATTGCGGCGCTGGCATTTTTCTTCTCCCGGTACAGTGCGAATTATGTGGCAATGCTCCTGAAAATCATTCCGTTGTTTGTGGCTGCCGCAATCCTTTGCTACCATTTGGTTCTCTACGCGTTCCATGCGGGAAACCCTATTTTCGGAATTACCGAAATTACCGGGACGGAAGCGCTCTTGACAGGATTGATTTTTCTGCTCGGGCTGGTACTTTGCTTGGCCGCCTGTGCCCGGCAAAAAAGGCAGGATCTTTTGACGGAGTAAGGTTGTTGAAAAGGAATGAAATATCATTTACCAATCTTTTAGCCAAAGCTATCTGATCTGGAAAAAATACGGAACCGTGCAGAGCGCGGTTCTTGTTTTGCATAGAACATACGGGGCCGGGGCTTGTTGAAGATAAAGCCTCAGCCCTTTTGCATCCAGGACAGAAATAAAAAATAAGGAATAAAAAAAGCTCCTTGCTTTAATTTTTTTCAACAATCCATTGTAACGAAATCAGGAATAAGCGGATAGATAAAGTGAAGGAGGTGACAAGGAAGAATGAACCTCGACGAGGCTCACCAAAATTATGCTCAATTGGTCTATAAATTTTTGCTTACTCTGTGTCATGACAGGGATCTTGCGGAAGAGCTGACCCAGGAAACGTTTTATCAAGCCGTAAAATCATCCGCGCGTTTTGATGGTTCATGCAAAGTTTCTACCTGGCTTTGTCAAATTGCAAAGCATTTATGGTATCAGGAGAGAGAAAGAAGTAAACGGCATCACGCATCCGCCCTCGATGAAAATCTTGTTTCCAGTCAGCTATCCATGGAAGAAAAACTTTTTCTCAACACGGAGAAGATGCAAATCTTCAAGGAGGTACATATTCTTGACCCGATTGCCAAAGAGGTGTTTCTGCTAAGAATAACAGGCGCTTTTTCTTTCAGGGAAATCGGGGAGCTGTTCCAAAAAAAAGAAAACTGGGCAAGAGTGACCTTTTACCGGGCAAAGCAGAAAATTAAAGACCGGGGGTCTGCAGCAAAACGAAAAATTGCGGCAGACCTTCTTATTGAGAAAAGGACATTTCCCTTTCCTTGATCTAAATTGTCATGTCAGATCTTTGGATATTAGGTATAATGTATTCAAGTGGGAATTTATTGGCATTAAGATGAAAGGGAGGAGATCAGATATGCTGAAACACAAAAACAGACTGCTTGTTTTGGGGATTATCTTTATTGCTTGCAATTTAAGAACGTCATTAACTTCCGTAGGACCGCTGATCAATGACATCCGGACTGACCTTGGTATTTCCAATAGTTTAGCCGGATTTCTTACCACACTGCCATTACTTATTTTTGCGGGACTTTCACCGCTTTCATCTAAAATAGGGAATAAAATAGGTGAGGAGCGTACCATTTTCTTTGGGTTTATTGTATTAATAATTGGGATCCTGTTACGTTCTTTCGGGGGAATTACGGCCTTGTTTGCCGGTACTGTTCTCATTGGTGCGGGGATTGTGACGGGCAATGTGCTTATACCAAGCATGATCAAGCGCAAATTTCCACAAAAAATAGGTCTGTTAACCAGTATCTTTTCTACTGCCATGTCGCTTATGGCTGGGATTGCATCCGGAGTAAGCGTACCTCTTGCCATGAAATTAGGCTTAGGGTGGAGGAATTCCTTGCTGATCTGGGGCTTGCTTGTGGTAATCGCGATTTTCTTTTGGATTCCTCAATTGAAAAATGGCGAAAAACCTGATCCTGCCATCAAAGCGGCTACAGATGGTTCAGACGCAAAATCCGTATGGAGATCTCCATTGGCCTGGAAAATTGCTTTGTTTATGGGACTGCAATCTCTTCTTTTTTACAGTTTAATTGCCTGGCTTCCCGATATTCTCTCCAGCCGGGGTCTTAGCATGGAAACTGGCGGTTGGTTGCTGTCTGTCTTCCAGATCGTTGCAATCCCGACTTCCTTTATCGCGCCAATTGTGGCCGACCGGCGGGAAGACCAGCGCGGCATCGCGGTAGCATCGGGCTTGGTTTATTTTGCGGGAATGCTTGGCTTTTTGCTCAGTGAAAATATGGCATCGTTAACCGGATCAGTTATCCTGATGGCAATTGGCGGCGGGGCGTGCGTCAGCCTGGCATTTACCTTTATCGGATTGCGCAGCGCCAGCAATAAGCAAGCTGCCGAACTGTCCGGAATGGCACAATCAGTCGGGTATCTATTAGCGGCGGCCGGGCCTCTGTTCATCGGTGTTTTATCTGATTATTCAAAAGAATGGACGTCTTCCATTGTCTTTTTATTGGTTGTAATTTTGCTGCTCCTGTATTTTGGCTTTTGCTCAGGGCAGAATAAGCATATTAATGAAGAAAAAACAGCCTCAAGTTGACCCGCTAAAGTGGATATTTCCTTGAAGGATTTGGAAAAAGGCAAAGTGGTCTGCCTAGCGGGAATACATATAAAATACTTACGCGTTTTCTGAGTATGATGCCTAGAAAGAGCTACTATAAATTTATTTGCAACTTCAGCCGGAAAAACTTTGGAGATAAGGAGAAATAATATCGATCTTTAATTTTATCCCTTGCTATGCTAAGATACATAACAAGGAGTTGTTTTCAATGGATAAACTCGATTTAATCCTGGAAAAATTAGAATCTCTCGAACGCATTGAAGCAGATATTCGGGGCTTAAAAAATAATAACAGATCAATAAATGACAAACTAGATGTCCTGTCAGAAAAAGTGCAACAAACCTGGATAGCCGTAAAGGAAGTTCAGGAGGAATTAACAGATAACAGCTTAAAAATCAAAATGATTGATAACAAAGTAAAGGCTTTATAATTTAAAGTCTTTTTTCTTTTCGGCATAAGCAAAGGATAAAATTAGGGATAGAGGAGTATGAACATATGAATCAGCAGGGGAAGGTATTTGAGATATTAAACGCTTTAGGGATTGAATATCAGGTTATAAATCATCCGGCTGTTTTTACTGTTGAAGATGGAACTGGATTTCTTTTGAAGCTTTAAAAAGCTTTATCGAACATAATGGCAATAGGATTCACTTTGTTACCATTTAATGCTTTAATAGAAATTTTCATGATGGAACTTATAATTGCGCATTTTAAGCATGTCAACATATTTTGGCTTAGCTATATGAAAATGGGAATTTATGGGATAAAATGAATTGCTGTGGCCGAGTAGTTTCGCCAGGGGAAGGTTAGCGAGTTGAAGCCAATTTCGACCCATAGCGGCGGGGATGTTCGCCGTAAAATAAAGGAGGACTTATAGATGAGCAGAAAATTAGTCGCGTATTTTTCAGCAAGCGGTGTCACAGGCAATGTGGCAAAGACTCTGGCAGAGGCGGCAGATGCCGACCTGCATGAAATCAAGCCGGAGGTGCCGTACACAAAAGCCGACTTAGACTGGCAGGATAAAAAATCCCGTAGTACGATTGAGATGAACGACAAATCCTTTCGCCCGCCGATTGCCGATAAAAATGCAAATGTCGCGGCCTATGACGTTGTGTTCGTTGGTTTCCCGATTTGGTGGTATGTCGCACCAACCATAGTCAATACCTTTCTTGAGGGCTATAATTTTGCAGGGAAGACTGTCATACTATTTGCGACATCCGGTAGCAGCGGTTTTGGGAAGACCCTGGAAAACCTGAAAGGCAGCGTTCCCATTTCGACCGTCATCAAGGAAGGCAAAATCCTTAACGGACGGCGGACAAAAGAAGAGTTGACGGTTTGGGTTAATAGCCTTGAGCTGTAAATATCCGGAGGTATATGGTTCCGGAAATATATCCTGCCGCCAAGGGGATACCAGCTTCAGACGGCATCTTTTGTACCGCTTTAATTTAAGGAGATAGTTGCATGGATGTTTTTGGGAAATACCTGTCGGATATCGATAACCCGCAGCATCGCGACCGTATTGGAGAGGTCTTGAATTGGGTGACTGCGAAGTATCCGAATTTATCGCCAAAAATCGGATGGAATCAACCGATGTTTACCGACCACGGCACATTTATTATCGGATTCAGCGCAGCCCGTAAGCATTTTGCCGTCGCCCCTGAAACTGCCGGCATCACTCGTTTTTCTGACGAAATCATAGAGGCGGGATATGATCACACCAAAGGTCTCATACGTATTCCGTGGGATAGCCCGGTCGATTATCCTTTACTCGAAAAGATAATAGAGTTCAATATCCAGGACAAGGCGGACTGCGAAACCTTTTGGCGAAAATAAGGCAATTATAGCGGTCTTTAAGGTATGAGAGAAGGTGGGCTTCATTATATATTTAAGCAGCTTTTCGTTTTCAGAGGAGACAGTAAGAAATCCGAATATTTATCCCTATCATGTGTTTGCCGATAAGGCGGAAAAATTATTGTTCTTCAGACCAATTACAATTTTGTATGGCAATAATGCATCCGGAAAATCCACGGTGCTAAATATTATGGCGGCTAAGTTGCAAATTGAAGGACGAGAGTGCGCTACCGGATATGAAAATTATTTTGCAAAGTTTGTGGGCGAATGCAGTTATACCTTGGGTGAGGATGAAAAAGGCAGGCAGCTTTACAGCATTCCTCAGATAAGCAGGTATATCAAAAGCGAGGATATTTTATATGAAATAAAGAAAATACAACAGGAACAGGTTCTGCGAGAGGGATATATATATGAACACATCAGGCGGGGAATGAGTAAGGAACAAATAGAGCAGTTAAAGAACTCCCGTGAAATGAGAAAACGGATAGAAATTTTAAAATTTGCCCAAACAAAGTATTCAAATGGAGAAACGACTTTGCAATTGCTGGATGATTATATGGAGCCGGACTCACTTTATTTGCTGGATGAGCCGGAGGTATCCTTGTCCCCGGCAAACCAAACCTTGTTAGCAGAGAAGATTAATGAAATGGCAAGGCTTTTGGGGTGCCAATTTGTTATTTCTACGCATTCGCCGTTTATGCTGGGAACATTAGATGCGAAGATCTATAATCTGGATTCAAGGGAATTACAGGTTGTAAAATGGACGGAAGTTGAGAACGTGAGATATTTTTACGACTTTTTTAAGAAGCATAAGAAAGCCTTTGAGTAAGAAGTGAATCAGCGGAATAATAACAAGGAGTGTGGGTGAAATGTGGAAATGTCCGAAATGTGGCCGTGAATTCAAAAACACAGAACAAGATCACTTTTGTGGAAAACCGAACAGCATTGATGAATATATTGCCGCGCAATCGGAAAGTGTACGGCCTCTATTACAAAGTATCCGCGAAACTATCCACGCAGCTGCACCGGAAGCTACGGAGAAGATCTCGTGGCAGATGCCGACATTCTGGCAGGACGAAAATCTCATCCACTTTGCAGCATTCAAAAAACACATTGGGATTTATCCCGGCGGCGAAGCTACGGCTGAGTTTGCGGAGCGGCTCGCAGGCTATAGGACTTCCAAAGGAGCGATCCAACTGCCGCTTGGCAAGCCAATCGATGATGAACTCATCGCCGACATTGTGGCGTGGAGAATAAGGCGGAAAGCGAAAGGGAGTGAAATCACATGACAAACGAGCGTGTATATAAGATGGCGTTTTCGACCGTCTACCCGATGCTTGTTCAAAAGGCGGAGCGCAAAGGGCGCACCAAATCCGAGGTTGATGCCGTGATTTGCTGGCTGACTGGGTATGACGATTCTGGTTTGCAAGCACAAATTGTGAAGAATACAGATTACGAAACGTTCTTCAATGAAGCCCCTCAGATAAATCCGAATGCTGTCAAAATTTCAGGCGTGATTTGCGGACACCGCGTTGAGGAAATCAAAGACCCACTCATGCAGAAAATCAGGTGGCTTGATAAACTGGTGGACGAATTGGCAAAAGGCAAATCGATAGAAAAGGTTCTGGGCAAATGAGGCGGGTCAGCCACTATAGGCAGCGGTTATATTGAAATCATGACAGTGTCATGATAAAGTAGGTTAAGAAAGAGGGAGTGTATTGATGTCGGTAATTCTGTAAGGACTTAGTTAATGGCCTGAAATGAGCAGTTGTTCTGCTCTTGTTTGTGTTGTCAGAAACTGCCTTGCAGATTGAACGAACATCCATTATTGATAATGGTGTGATTTGTAGCGCAGTAGCATACTGTGCTTTTTTGTTTCTTTCTATAAGGTGATAATTAGAAAGGAAGGAATACCATGTATCCATTTACAAACCGGTTTATTTCTAACGATAAAAATGCTGAGTTCCTCAAAGCCGCTATGATGGGGCCAAACGCCATGCGCGTAGCGGAGGAATTAGCGTCACACCTGAACATCAAGAAGAATATGCGAATACTTGACCTCGGCTGCGGGTGCGGTCTTTCCACCCTTTTGTTCGTGAAAAAATATGGTGTGTCCGTTTTCGCCGCCGATCTTTGGATTTCGCCAACTGAAAACTATGAGCGTTTCCAATCTGGCGGGATTGATGATAAGGCCGTTCCGATTTTCCTGGACGCGACCAAAGAGCTGCCTTTCGCAAACGGATATTTTGACTTGTTGTTCACCGTGGACGCTTACCATTATTTCGGTGATACGCCGGAAATGCTCCCGTCGCTCGTTCCTTTTGTAAAAAGGGGCGGCTGTATCGCTGTGGCGATTCCCGGCTTAAAGTACGAATTTGGGAAAAACATTCCCGGTGAAATGCAGCCGTTTTGGAACAGCGAGATGGAAAGAACCTTGCACTCTCTTGATTGGTGGAAAGATTTGTGGAAGAGGACAGCGGGCATTGAAGTGGTGGACAGTCGTGAAATGGCCTGTTGCGGACAGGCTTGGGAAGAATGGCTGACCGGCTACCATCCCGTCGTCGCGGATGATATTAAAATGATGGAGGCTGAGGGCGGAAAGTATTTTAATCTCGTTCAGTTGATTGCTAAAGTCATTTGACTATACTTAATTGAATATAACTGATTCCTGAAAATTTGCGGGAGGATTTATATTTATTTCCAATTATCCAAAACTCCGTCTAGCGCTGACCCTTGGGTATCTACCGGGCTGTGATAAGTAAAGATAGAACGCTTGTTAGACCCGTCTGGATTTATTAAAGGCTAGATATGGCAATGATCCGATAAACCGCCAATTGACAAATAAATTATTTGACATTGGCGGTTTATCTTCCTGTTTGCAAATTATCAATTGTGAAAACAGTCACTTTGACGTATATTATAATTGAAATAATCTAATAATTGATATTACTTTAACGTTAAGGCTCTTTAACGGACCGGTTGGAAGGGATGAACACTGGTGGCTGCAACATTAAAAAACTTATGCAAATATGCCAGGGAAAACTATGGAATGAATCTGATCTGCGGGGAAAGCAATATGAACAATTTGGTCAATTGGGTTCATATGCTGGAAGACCCGGAGACAGCCGGTTTTCTTCATGGCCAGGAGCTTATTTTTTCCACAGGAATCGGACATCGCAATACGGAATGGCTGTTGGAATTTGCTAAAGGACTGGTGGAACATCAGGCCAGCGGCTTGGTTTTGAATATTGGCCCGTATATCGAATCAGTACCTGAAGATCTGATTCGCTTTTGCCGGGAAGTTCGTTTCCCACTATTTACCATACCGTGGAAGACCAGAATTGTTGACATCACAAACGATTTCTGCCGTAAAATTATAAAATCTGAAGAAAATGAAGTTACGGTCGCCAGCGCGTTTCGCAATGCCATCTTTTTTCCGGAGCAGGGAGCCGAATACCGCCCTGTATTAGAACGCAGGGAATTCGATTTGGAGACGGATTTTTGTGTTCTGGCCATCTCAATCCGGGGCATTTCCAATGAAGATTATCCGGAATATGATAAAATAGTGAGACTGAAGTTTACGCGGATATTCGTTAACCATAGCGACAGGTTCAATATTTTCAGGCAGGATAAAAATTTAATCGCTGTCTTGCAAAATTTTGACCCTGATTTTATCGAAAAAGCAGTGGATACGCTGCACGAAGAGCTGAAATACGGCTATCCTGACTGTAAAATTAACATCGGAATCAGCTTTAACGGACAAGGGATTACCTCTCTGGCCAGAAATTACAAAAGAGCGACAGCACTGGCGCGGATCGCTGAAAAACAGGATAAGGTCAAGCTTTCATACCAAAATATCGGATTATATCAGTTGCTGATCGAAGTTGAAGATCCGAAAGCATTGAGAAAATTTTACGAAGATACCCTTGGGAAACTGGAATCCTACGATCTGAAATATAAGACCGATTATGTGGCCACCTTAAAGAACTATCTGGACAATAACGCAAGTGTGCAAGAGGTGGCCAAAGAAACCTTCGTCCATCGCAACACCATTAATTATAAGATCAAAAAAATAAAAGAACTGCTCCAGTCTGAGCTGAATTATCAAGACGGTCTGAAGCTTCTTTTGGCTTATTATGTCAGGGAATTGTTATGATGTGCATAAGCACAACAGATTTTGTGCTGAAATCTGTTGAATCGAAAAGTAAAAATGATAAGATAAAACCATTCTAAGTGAAAAACGAAGGCAAAGGGGCCTGTTCTAAGAACAGGTCCCTTTGTTTGATCTAATGAGGTGAAAGAAAAAGTGGAACTTGAACTCACAACAGCGAAGGAAATCGTGGAGACATCCCAAAAATATAATTTGCATGCCTGGACCGTTCAAGGGTCGTCAAAACCCTTAACCATGATCGGCGGGGAGGGCATTTACTTCTGGGATGGCGAAGGGAAACGCTACTATGATATGTCTTCCCAGCTTGTCAATCTGAATATCGGGTACGGGAACAGCAAGGTCATCAAAGCCATTCAGGAACAGGCGGAAAGACTTGCCTATTCTTCCCCCTCTTTTGCCATTGACGTCAGGTCCCAGTTAGCAAAAATGGTTGTCGAGCTGGCGCCGGACAATATGGGCAAAGTGTTTTTCACCCTGGGCGGTTCGGACGCCAATGAGAACGCGATCAAGATTGCCAAGATGGTCACCGGGAGATATAAAATCTTTTCCCGCTATCTTTCTTATCATGGCTCATCTTACGGAGCGGCGAACCTGACGGGAGAACCGAGACGGTATACTTGCGAACCGGGGATTCCGGGATTTATTAAGTTCTTTGATCCCTATGTCTATCGCTCCCCGGTTCCTTTCGCCGATGAAGAAGCTGCCAGTCACTATTATTTGCAACAGCTCAGAGACCAGGTGATTTATGAAGGCCGGGATGCCGTGGCCGCGATTGTGGTGGAAACCATCACCGGCAGTAACGGAGTGATTATTCCCCCCAAAGGATATCTAAACGGAATTCGCCGGATCTGTGATGAATTCGGAATCATGATGGTATGCGACGAAGTGATGACCGGATGGGGCAGGACCGGAGAATGGTTCGCGATCAATAATTTTGATGTTAAGCCGGACATCATTACCTTTGCCAAAGGGATTACCTGTGGATATGCGCCCATCGGGGGCGTGATTGTGAGCAAAGAAATCGCCTCCTATTTTGATGACCGGTTCTTAAACTGCGGTCTGACCTATTCGGCGCATCCGCTTGGCTGTGCCGCCGGCATAGCGACCATCGAGTACTATCAAGAGACAGGTCTGATTGCCCAGGCCAAAGAACGCGGCGTCCTGTTAGGCCGTATTCTGGAAGACCTGAAAGAAAAGCATGCCTGTGTGGGCGATGTGCGTTATATTGGCTTGTTCTCAGCAATCGAGCTGGTCAAGAATAAAGAAAGCAAAGAGCCCCTAGTGGAGTTTGATCATGATCCGGACAAGGTCATGAGTAAAATCATCGGGACGCTTTGTGCCAGGGGTTTCTTCACCTATTCGCACGAAAATACAATCATGGTGGCGCCGCCGCTTATTATCACGGAGCAAGAGCTGGAAAGCGCCATGGCGATTATGGATGACGTCTTGGGTGAAGTGGATAAATCCTTATAGAAATCGGTTACGTACTCTGCTTGGACGGAAATGGGGAGGAAAAATGATCAGCAACTACTATATGCCGACCAAAGTCCTGATGGGATCTGATTGTGTTGTCAGGAATTCCGGGCTCTTGAGACAGCTCGGCAGGAAAGCGCTGCTTGTCACCGGCAGGCAATCAGCCAAACAAAACGGTTCGGAAAAGGATATGAAAGAAGCTTTGGGTTCAGCAGGAATAGAGTATGCAGTATTTGACCGGGTCATGAGCAATCCCACCATTGCCTGTGTTTATGAAGGGGCGGCTTTGGCCCGGGAGAACAAGGTAGATTTCATTATCGGGATTGGGGGAGGTTCTCCCATGGATGCGGCAAAAGCGATCGCCCTGCTCGCGGCTCAGGATATTGAGGAGCAAGACTTATTTAGCGGAAATTATCCAAACAAAGTTCTTCCGATGGCCTTTGTGCCGACCACTGCCGGCACAGGCTCGGAAGTCACCCCGTATTCCATCCTGACCAATGATCAGGCCCAAACCAAGACCAGTATTGCCTCGGAATTCTTATTTCCCAGGATGGCCTTTTTGGATGCCAGGTATACCCAGTCTCTTTCTGCGGTGACCACAATAAACACTGCGCTGGACGCCTTGTCCCATGCGGTGGAGGGAATGTTATCCGTGAAAGCCTCAAGGATATCCGACGCCCTGGCGATCAACAGCATTCGGATGATCATGGAGTGTATGCCGGCCCTGCGGGAGAGCTTCAAAGCGGGAGATCCCGGCAAAGTTGATTTAAGGCAAAGGGAAATTCTGCTTCAGGCCTCCCTCATCGCCGGTATGGTCATCGCCCAAACAGGAACTACTGTGGTCCATGCCATGGGCTATTCCCTGACCTATTTTCATGATATTGATCATGGCAGAGCCAATGGCTTGCTCTTAGCGGAATACCTCAAATTGGTGGAACAGGAAAACCCGGAATTGGCCGGCAGGATATTGACAGGAATGAATTTTTCCACAGCGGAGGAGTTTAAAGCGTTGACAGATGAGCTTTTGGGGCATAAAGAAGCGCTGACGGAAAAAGAAATCATGGAATACAGCCGGAAAACCCTGAAAACGAAAAATATGGACAATTGCCTGGTAAAACCGGATCAGGAGGAAATCGAACAGATCTATGTCAGCTCCTTTCAATCATAAAATTCTGGTAAAAAATAAAATTTCGCTAAAAAATAAATTCTGGGGAGGCAGCAATGGAAACGATACAAGAAACAATAACCAAATTGGCGGAAGAATTAAAACCGGCGCTTGTGGATTTTTGTCAGAGACTGATTCGGGTTCCGGCGCTCTCCGGAGCGGAAAAAGGGGTTGCGGACCTCTATCTGGCCGAAATGGAGAAATTGGGATATGACCGGTATTTCCGGGACAAGTGGGGAAATGTAATCGGAATCATCGAGGGAACGGAGCCGGGACCGGCCATTATGTATAACGCCCATCTGGATCACGTTGACACAGGGGATTACAGTGAATGGGGCGGCTATGATCCGTACGGGGCGGAAATTGACGTGAATGAAATGGAAAATCAGGACCGGGACGGCTATGAGCAGGCTGAAGTCATTCATGGCAGAGCGGCGGCCGATGTGAAGGGCGGAGGCGCCTGTCAGATTTATTCCGGAAAAATCATGATCGAACTTCGGAAATTGGGCTATCCCATAAAAGGGAGATATATTTTTACCGGTGTTGTTTTGGAGGAACCGGCTGAACAGCTGGGCATGATCAAACTCATCGAGGATACGTTCCCGGAAGAGGGGATTGACTATGACGGGGTTGTTTCCTGTGAAGCAACGTCTCTGAAGCTCTACCTGGGGCACCGGGGAAGAGTGGAGCTGCAAGTAACGGTTTCCGGCACAACTTCTCACGGCAGCGCGCCCTGGCTGGGGGTTAACGCCGTGAACAAAGCCACCAAATTGATTGACAGGGTCGAGGAATCTATCGCCGCCCAGCGCCGGACAGATGAGCATTTGGGAAATTCCAGCATTGCTTTGACCATTATTAACTGTACACCCGGTTCCATGTGTATCGTCCCCGACAGGTGCCACATTACGTATGACCGCCGCTTTGTGCCCGGGGAAACCTTTAAGGGCTGTGTTGAGGAGATTCAGAAGATTATTGACGGTCTGACAGAAGAGGACCCTGAGTTCAGGGCAGCCGTAGAGATCGCCACCGTACCGCGAACCACCTATACCGGGCTGACGGTTGCTGTGCCGAACGTCAAGCAGGCCTGGAAGATCAGTCCCGAGCACCCGTTTGCCAAAGCGGCGGCCGCTGGGCTCAGCTCGATAGGACAGCCGGTAAAATACGGCTATTGGGATTTCGGCACTGACCTCTCCGTCATCTGCGGCCGGGAGAAAAAACCGGCAATCGGTTATTCGCCCATGCAGGAATTTTATTGCCACAGGCCCGTGGATAAAGTCAGAATCGACTATATGGTGAAAGCCCTGGCGGGAAATGTGGCCATTTATCAAGAACTGACAGCCTTAGAACAAAAGGATTTCATTCTTTAACATAGAGTATTTGGAAGAAAGGTGGGAAAGAAAATGAACGGATCAGAGCAGAACCTGATTGAGGCGCTGAAAGAGATTGCGGATGAACTTTATCCCAACATGATATTTTTCGCCCAGAAACTGGTTCAGACCCCAAGTATCAGCGGCACGGAGGGGAAGCTGGCCGACTTGGATATCGCTGAAATGCAAAAGCTCGGCTATGATGAAGTTTTTCGGGACGCCCAGGGAAACATCGTCGGTGTCGTCAACGGGACGGAACCGGGACCGACAATTATGTATAATTCTCACATGGATCATGTGAGCCCCGGAGATCCGGCCAATTGGCTGGGCTATGACCCCTATGGGGGAGAAATTGATGTCTGTGCGGTGGATACCCGGGACAAAAAGCCCGATCAGGCGGAATGTATTCACGGACGGGGAGCCTCGGATGTCAAGTGCGGGGAAGCGGTGCAAATTTATACGGGAGGTCTGCTTTTGAAACTGCGGGAGAAAGGATTCCCCCTGAAAGGCAGGTTCCTGTTTACCGGGGTTGTGCAGGAGGAGCCGGCCGAAATGGTAGGAATGCTGCATTTGCTTGACCAGACATTTCCCGCCAAAGGACTGACGTATGATGCCATGGTTTCCTCAGAAGCCACTTCTTTAAAAATTTACTGCGGACACCGGGGCCGCGTGGAAATGCTGATCACGGTTTACGGCCGGACATCACACGGCAGTGCCCCCTGGCTGGGCGTTAATGCCATTTATAAAGCGCTGCCGCTCATCACCAGAATCAAAGACGAACTTTATCCGTCTCTGCCAAGTGATCCTGAGCTGGGACAGGCTTCCGTTTCCCTTAATATTATTGAATGTTCCCCCGGCGCATTATCGATTGTCCCGGACAGATGTATGCTTTCTCTGGACCGGAGGACCTTGCCCGGTGAAACAGCCGCTTCGGCCATTGCCCAGATTCAGAAGATCATTGATGATTTAGCGGCCCAGGATCCGGAGTTCAGAGCTGATGTTGCGGTTAAAAGTGCCGTCGAAACATCTTATACAGGATTATCTTATGAGGCGGCCAAAGATATGGATCCCTGGAAAATCAGCCCGGATCATGGATTTGTACAGGCTGCGGCGGCGGCACTGGAAGCCCTTGGCCAGAAGGTGGAATACGGGTACTGGGATTTTGGAACGGACGCCAGCAAAACCTGCGGGATCGACAGAAAACCGACAATCGGCTATTCTCCCATGCAGGAACAATATGCCCACACCCCTTATGATAAATGCCGCACGGATTTTATGAAAACCGCGTTGGAAGGCAATGCGGCAATTTATCTGAACGCAACCCTTCAGGGGCCTGAAACCTACAAAAAAGTTGAGTGGAAATAGCGCAGGCCCGGGACAAGGAAAATTTGTCACAGAATTTATCTTCGGAATCAGGTTAGGAGGTTGGAAGATGGACTTGATCATCAAAAACGGCACAATTATTTCTCCTACTGAAACATATAAGGCGGATATCGCTGTTCGAGACGGAAAAATTTTGGCGATCGGCTCAGAATTTCCGGAAGCAGGCGCCAAAATAGTAGATGCCGCGGGCAAGCTTGTGCTGCCCGGAGCAATCGATGTGCATACGCATTTGGCCATGCCGTTTGGCGGAACGGTATCTGCGGACAGTTATTTTTCAGGAACAAGGGCGGCAGCCTGCGGCGGTGTGACAACTGTTTTTGACTATCCGGTACAAAGAAAAGGAAACACAATTTTAGGACTGATCAACGAAAAAAAAGAGATCTGTGCCCAAGAAGCCTGTGTCGACTACGCCTTTCATTGCTGTATTACTGATTTAAATGACGGCGCGATCTTGGAAGAAATGCAGAAAGCGGTTGAGGAAGGGATTACAAGTTTTAAATGTTTCTTTGTGTATAAAAAAGAAGGCATGATGGTCGATGACGGAACCTTTGCCAAACTGCTTTTGCGTGCCAAAGAAATCGGAGCGATGATCAATATTCATGCGGAAAATCCTGATCTGATCGATCTGAAGATCGCGCAATTCAAAAAAGAGGGAAAGACCTCACCCTGGTATCATTATTTAAGCCGCCCGGAATTTGTGGAAGCCGAGGGAGACAAAAGGGCCATTCATTGGGCCAAGAATCTGGAAGCCCCTCTTTATCTTGTGCACATGGCGGATAAAGAAGGCCTGGAAGCCGCTATCACAGCCAAAACGGATGGATACGACATCTATGTGGAAACCTGTCCGCAATATTTGGAATTTACCAGTGAAGTTTATAAACGGGAAGACGGCCGGAATTTTGTCTGTTCCCCGCCCATGAAAGGGCAGGAAAGTCAGGACGCCTTATGGAAGGCGGTGAAGACAGGCGGGATCGACACGATCGCTACGGATCACTGTCCGTTCCAAAGCGCTGAAAAGGATTGGGGCAAAGATGATTTTACGAAAATCCCCAATGGCTGTGCCGGTATTGAGAACATGTATCCTTACATGCTGGCGGCCGCCAATGAAGGGAAGATCAGTTTTAACAGAGCAGTTGAGCTATGTTCCGCCAATCCGGCCCGGATATTCGGCTGTCAGGAAAAGGGCTCGCTAACAGTGGGCAAAGACGCGGATATCGTGATCTATGATCCGGAAAAAGACTTCACGGTTTCAGTGGCAACAATGCACTCTGACTATGATCATACCATTTGGGAAGGCAAACAATTTCACGGTTATCCTGTGATGACGTTTTCTCGCGGCAGGTTGGTCTACGAAGAGGGAAAATTTGTTGGAGAAGCCGGCTGGGGGAATTTTGTCAAAAGAGCGGGCAGAGGGAAGTGAGGTTGATCACCTTTGCGGGAAACAATACGAAATCAATTTTCGGCCAAAAGTGAAGCGGATAGTTGTTTACTCTGCTATACGGCACCATGTACAGCAAACTGTCCGCACGGGCTGGATGCGGCAAAGCTGATTCGTTCCCTGCGTTTTAAACATATTCCTGGAGGAGCTGATTGGCCAAAGTGCGGTGATGTTTGCGGCCCATGCGAGTCCCAAGACTGTACGGAAGCCTGTCTGAGAGGAAAGATGGATCGTCCGGTCAGAATACCTGAGCTCATCGAATATGTCAGGAATTTGGGTCAGAGTAAATTCAGATTACCGGGTAAAATAAATTTGGGAATTGAATTTTGCGGGATACCATGTGAGAATCCGTTTTTCTTATCTTCTTCAGTGGTTGCCAGTAATTATACAATGGTAGCGAAAGCATTTGAGATGGGATGGGCAGGGGCGGTTTTTAAGACAATCGGAACCTTCGTTCCGCAAGAAGTTTCACCAAGATTTTCCAGCATTGGCAAAGAAGGAAACTCTTTCAGCGGTTTCAAAAACATTGAGCAAATATCGGATCACACGTTAGAAGAAAATTTGGAGTTTATGTCCCGACTCAAAAGGGATTTCCCGCATAAAGTGGTTGTCGCCTCCATTTTGGGTCAGGATGAAGAGGAGTGGACATTCCTGGCTCGAAAAGTCACTGAGGCTGGAGTGGACATCATTGAATGCAATTTTTCCTGTCCCCATATGACGGGAGAAGGGTTAGGGTCAGATGTGGGTCAAAGCCCTGAATTGGTCGCTTTGTATACAGCGGCAACCAGAAAAGGAACAGACTTGCCAATCCTGGCCAAAATGACCCCGAACATCGGGAATATGGAGATTCCCGCTATCGCGGCCATGGAGAACGGAGCGACAGGAATCGCGGCGATTAATACCATAAAAAGCATTATGAATATCAATCTCGATGACTTTGTCTCGGAGCCGCGGGTAGACGGCAAATCCTGCGTCGGAGGGTATTCCGGCAAAACAGTCAAACCAATTGCCTTGCGTTTTATTCATGATATGAAAAAACATCCCAAATTGAAAGAATGTCCGATCAGCGGTATGGGCGGGATTGAAACCTGGAGGGATGCGGCTGAATTCATCGCGATGGGCTGTGCCAACGTGCAAATAACAACTTCAGTCATGCAATACGGTTACCGAATAATTGAAGATTTCATTGACGGATTGACAGCATTTTTATCGGAAAAAGGATACCACTCGCTCCAGGAAATAATCGGACTGGCTTTACCGAATGTTGTGCAGGCGGATCAATTAAACCGGAACTCCATCTCCTATCCGAAATTTGATTTCCATAAATGTCTTGGCTGCGGAAGGTGTTATCTATCCTGTTATGACGGCGGTCATCAAGCTTTGGAAATCGCCGAAGAAAACGGAAGACCGAAACTTATGCCCAAAAAATGTGTCGGATGTCAGCTTTGTACCTTTGTATGTCCGGCCGGAGCAATTTCTTCCAGTACAAGAGTGAACGCTTAAGTCTGTTTAAATAAGCCTGTTTGAAAAGTCTGTTAAAAATTCTGTTAAAAGTCTGTTTAAAATAGAACTGCAAGGAAGCAGGGGATAAATTTTCACTCACATTATGGGTAAGAATTTTATCACCCTTTTTTGTTGAGGAGGCCTGTTATGAATGCGCCAGAAATTCAAATTAAAAATGTAAGCATGATCTATCCGGTCAAAAACGGAGAAGAGGTCATTGCCCTCAATGATGTCAGTCTAGACATTCAGGAAGGAGAATTCATTTCTTTGCTTGGACCTTCGGGCTGCGGAAAAACGACATTGTTAAGGATTATTGCCGATTTGCTTCATCCGACAGCCGGCAGTGTATCAATCAGAGGTCAATCGCCCAGAGACATCAGATTGCAGCAAAAATACGGAATCGTCTTTCAAAGCCCGGTTCTTTATGATTGGAGAACGGTCAGGAGAAATATTTGCATGCCGATGGAGATTATGGGGATTCCCAGAAAAGAGCGCACAGCCAGGATCAATCAAATGCTGGACCTCGTCGGACTGCAGGATTTCGGTTATAAATACCCATTTGAACTGAGCGGGGGAATGCAGCAGAGAGTAGGAATATGCAGGGCCTTGGCGCTTAATCCGGAGTTTTTGTTAATGGACGAGCCATTTTCAGCTTTGGATGAGTTTACCCGTGAAAAACTCAATGAAGATTTGCTCGGTATTTGGAGTAAAACCAGAAAGACGGTCATTTTCGTCACCCATAACATTGTGGAATCAGTATTTTTATCGGATCGGGTTGTCGTTCTTTCTCCGCACCCCGGCAGGCTCTCCGCCATAGTCAATATTGATTTGCCGCGTCCCCGGGAAAACTCAATCCGGGAAACCCCTGAATTTTTTAAATATGTGGCCGAGATCAGAAGAAGCTTTGAGGGGGTGTGAAGGTGAACAAAAAGGAAAAAAGACAGGTGGGAATTGTTTGGATCATCGGGATAGCTGTTTTTTGGGAATTGTTATCTTTTCTTCTTGAACACGCTTTTCATGACAGTATGGCTTCCGCGAAGCTGCCCTATCTGCATACAATTGTGTCTACCTGGTTTGAAAATTGGGATATGCTGCTTGTTGCCGGGGCGGTGACATTCTCCCGGGCCGCAATCGGGTTTGCGTTAGGGGCGGCGGTGGGGATTATTCTGGCCGTGATCATGAGCTTGTCCAAGACAGCGGAGAGAATTGCTTTTCCGTACCTGATTATTTCTCAGATGATACCGGTTTTGGGATTGGCTCCGATTATTTTCAATATTGTCAGAGACATGGACCTGTCCAGAATCATGATCGCGGCCTATATCACCTTTTTCCCGGTTTCTGTAAATATGCTCAGCGGACTGAAAAGTGTCGAGCAGGAGAAAAAAGATTTGCTGTTCTCTATTGCCGCCAATAAATTTAAAATTTACGCGAAGCTAATGTTCCCATTCTCCCTGTCCTTTTTGTTTACAGGGTTAAAAATTGCCGCGCCAATGTCCGTTACTGCCTCAATACTGGTAGATATGTTAGGTTCTAAAAGTGGGATCGGCGTGAAGATGCTGTATTCTCTGTACTCCAACTCGACAGATATTTTCTGGGCTTCCGTGATGACAAGCGCTCTTATGGGAATCATCAGTTTTTATCTGGTTGTTCTTGCCGAAAGAATTTTACTGCCGTGGCAAACCATGAAGCCAAGGGAGGAGGGGGTTTAACCATGAAAATTGATTGGAAAAATTTATTATGGCCGGCCGCTTTCGGAATCATCTTTATCCTGGCCTGGCAACTGGGACTATTCCATAAAGTTTTAAATTTAAAGCCTTTTCAATTGCCGATTCCGTCGGAGATTGTTTCTACCCTTTGGAAGAACCTGCCGAAAGCGTTAAGTGACTGCGGAGTAACGATTTCCGGGGCAATTGTCGGGATGGTTTTGGGTTCGTTGATTGGGTTTATGATCGCGGCGATTGCAACATTTTTTCCGAAATGGGGCTATGGCGGAATGATATTAATCACCGCATTCAATGCAGTTCCGATTGTCGCCCTTTCCCCCATCATGAACTTGTGGTTTTCAACCGGGATGGGACAAAAAATCGGTGTTGTGACAGTGGTCTGTATGGCGGCAATGGCCATAAACGCTTATGGCGGCTTAAACAACTTAAAGCCTTTTTCCTTGGATTTGATGCACTCCGTAGCTGCGGACAAATGGACGATATTTAAAAAACTGCGTTTGCCAAATTCTCTTCCGTATCTTTTTACAGCGGCAAAAATCAATATCGCGGCATCGATTATTGCGGCAATCATCAGTGAGTATTTTGCGGCTTCGACTTCGGGATTGGGATTTGGGATTAAAGATAACCTGCGGAAAGCGGAGATGGCCATGGGATGGTCTTATATTGTTGTGGCTTCCCTGGCGGGCGTGATCCTTTACTGTATTATTCTGCTGGTCGAACGTGATGCTATAAAATGGCACGCTTCACAAAAATAAATATTTTATTTAGGAGTTGACGATTTATGGGGAAAAGAAAAGTTTTGACAGGTCTCTTGGTTGTGCTTCTGTTAGCAGTCTTGGTTATCTCAGGATGTAGTTCCAGCCCCCAGGCAAGTTCAGATCAAGGAGCCCAGGCTTCGGGGAAACTTGACAAAATGACCCTTCAGCTTAAATGGCTGCCTCAATCACAATTCATGGGGTACTATGTCGCTCAGGCCAAAGGATATTACAAGGAACAAGGAATTGACTTGCAGATTCTTCCCGGCGGAAGCGATATTATCCCGGAACAGCAGGTATACAATGGGGTGGCTGATGTAGGGGTAACATGGGTTTCCAGCTTAATGAAATATCAGTCTCAGGGATGGGATCTTGTTCATGTCGGACAAATATTCCAGAAAAGCGCTCTGCTGCTGGTATCTAAAACCTCAAAAGGAATTAATTCGCCCGCGGATCTGAAAGGGAAAAAAGTTGGTTCCTGGTTTGGGGGAAATGAATACGAAATTTATGCTTTATTAGAAGCAAACGGACTGAACAAGGAGAAAGATCTCAAGCTGGTACAGCAGGATTACACCATGAACCAGCTGCTGAATGATCAGCTGGATGCCGCTTCAGCAATGACCTATAACGAATACGGACTACTTCTGGAAGCGGGAATGAAAGAGAGCGATCTTCATGTGATTGATATGAACGATGCCAAGGTTGCCATGCTCGAGGATTGCCTTTTTGTAAAATCGGATTGGATAGCAAAGAATGCCGATCTTTATCAACGCTTCCTCAAAGCTTCGATCAAAGGATGGCAGGATGCTTGCGCAGACCCCGCGGTAGCCGGTAAAACAGTTTATGACGCAGACAAGAGCGTTTCTCTGGACCATCAGGTATACATGGCCAAAGAAGTGGCGAAGCTTGTTGAACCACAGGGATTTGATCCGGCTAAAATTGGCTATACAGATATGAATGCCATAAAGCAAACCGGTGATCTGGCACACAAATACGGATTGTTAACGAAGCCTGCGGTAATCTCAGAAGATACCTTTGCCAGTAAATATTGGCAGCAGGCAACAGGAAAATAGATCCAAACATATACTGGACAATCGTAAATTTACTCCGCGGCCTGCCTCTTTTAATGAGGCAGGCCTCTTTTGCTTTGGCCAAAGAGGAAAGGAAGCAAAATGTGCCGGGAATAGATCCCGGTCTTTTTTGATGGAGAATTGTAAAAACTGACCTGGGAAAAATAAGACAAAATATGATGATGAGCTGTTGAAGAAAGCGAGAAAATAGTAATTGATATCGAATGATATCTGAAAAACAAGAATAAAAGAGAGAATTGAAATAATAACGCGAAATAAAAAAATGGACAACAATATCCATGTATTATAATATAAATTTGTAATTCTCTACTACTACTTATATTGGTTCTAATATTTTATAATTAGATTTTGCTTTTCGGTTCGTTATCTACCCAATATGGAATGTAATAATATATGTAGTTGGCGCCATATTAATCTAACCAATTTGGAATTTAACATGAGAAATATAAAGACGGGAGGTGAATGCTATGCGGATTAAAGTGGAATTGGAGACGAAAGAAGAGACATTGCCCCTGAATTATAGGGAGAAGTTTCTGTCTTATTTGAAAAAAATTTTTGAGGACCATAACCGAGACATTTATCAGGCACTTTATAGCTCTGGGGCCAATTATAAACCCCTGTGTTCAGCCATTTATTTCCGGCCAGAAGTAGAAATTGTAAAAACAGGCATAACCTTAAAAAGCAAGCGCTTCGTTGCTACCTTTACCACGCGGGATGTGATGATGGGGGTGCATTTAATCAATGCCTTACTGTCCAGGCGCAACCACTGGGCCCCTTTAGCCGACACCGGAAACCAGCTTAAAATCACAGCAGTGACCAAGGTCCGGGAACATGAGATGACTGACACGGCGGCTTTTCGGATTCTTTCGCCCGTCGTGGTGCGGGATCATGACCAGAAAGAGGGCAGGGATTGGTATTTAACCTTTGAAGATAAGCTGTTTGAAGCGGTCTGGAAGCGCAATTTAAAGTCTGAACTGCGAACTGTTTTGGGACGGGATGCGGGCCACGATGTAGATGGACTGAACATCAAACCGATCCAGCTCAGGAAAACGGTAGTGCTCTGTTATTCAATTTATTTACCCTGTACCATTGGAACATTTGCGTTGGAGGGAGAGCCTTACTTACTGGATTATCTCTACAAATCGGGGCTGGGAAGCAAGCGTTCTTTAGGCTTTGGCTGCCTGGATATCTTGTAGAAAGGAGGGAGGAAGATGGAAGAGGAGATTTTACGCCTCAGACTGGGAGACTGGCAGTGGAACGGGGCAGTGATTGGGTTTATCCGCATTGTCGGCAGGGAAAACGTTCTCTTTGAAAATGAATCTATAAAATTTTCATCCAAACTTCTGGAAAACTTCGAGGAAAAGTATTTTGCTTATTTCATCAAGGCCTATGAGAAAACTTTATCATGGTATAAAATCGTCAGCTTTAAAGAATGGCTGGAAGCCCAGGAGGACGATGAGTTTGGGACATTTGTCCTTAAGGATCTTAACGCTTTGAATGAACAGATCAAAACCGTGAAAAGCCTGATCAAGAGCAACAGCTATAAAGCAGCCTATGAACTGATGGCACTGGGTGAAGATATCCTGGTTTGGGAAAAGGAATTGGTCTCCATCAAAGAACCGAAAAGCGAACAGGCTTTTGCGGCGGACAAGCCTGAATTGATCGCTAAGGTCAGGGAAACCTTCTCTACATTAAGGAAAATCATCTCTTATTGTGAAAGTCCGGAAGGGAAACGGTACATTCGGGCTAAGAACATTATTTACACCGTGATTAAGAATGCCTGGAACGGGGTCAGTTTCCTGAATCCCCAGACAAAAGAAAAAGATGTTTATTTGGATTACAAAGCGCATTTTGTGGATGGAGCCATCGCTTACCTCAAGCAGAATAAAGATAAATTCAAATATCACTGTTTTATTTGCGATGAGCCGATCAAGGATATGAGCCTTGACCTGAGCTTTATGAACGCCACCGGATTTGATGTAGCCAGAAAATCCTCTCATGTGTGGGATTTTCAAAACGATATTGCGGTCTGCCCCTTGTGCAAATTGATTTATTCCTGTTTGCCCGCCGGATTCACCTATGTTTACGACCGGGGGATCTATATCAATATCAATACGAGTGTGGAAGACGCTTATGAAGTTAACTACAAAATCCATCACGAGGTTCTCCGAAAGGAAGGAAATTTACGCTCCATTTATCCGGTTCTGATCGGAGCCCTGCACGAACAGGAGAATGCAGGTGCTAGCTATGAACTGGCCGATATCCAGGTGGTTCGTTATGAACGGGAGGCTTACCGGTTCAATATTTTGTCCCGCAAAATGCTGCAGCTTATTTTTGATTCAAAGGACAGGCTGGACAGTCTCATCAATACATCGTTTGCGGAAAATAAACTAACCGTCCGCATCTATGATGAAGCGATTTCCCGGATTTTTAACAATCAGAACTTATTTACCCTGATTCACCGCATGCTTTATGATCTGCTGTCCGATCCGTCCAAATGCCGCTTTAACGGAGCGCATATCACCCATTTATTAAGAATCAATCAACGGATTTACCAAACGTTAGGAGGGATGAAAATGGGGTGTGAAGATAAGGACAACGCCCTGGTCCGGGAGGCCAGAACAGCTGGAGAACAGTTAAAAAGGTACTATTATGGGAAAAATGCTCAGCATAAACTGCCGGGTATTTGCTATCGCTTACTTAATGCGCTAAAAACGTCCAATCAGGAAATGTTTTTGGATGTAACGTTGAATTGTTATCTTTATGTAGGTTTTCCAGTTCAGAGGGTACATACCGACTCGCTGGGACAGGAAAAGGATTTCAGCACTGTGGGATATGCTTTTGTTGCCGCCTTGATCGATAATAGCAAGAGCGAAGACAAAGGCAGCAGTCCGGTTGGGGAAATGGAGGAGGAGAAAAAATGAAAAGCAAAGGATTGACATTAACTATTATATTTCAAGCGGAGAGCGCCAATTATGGCGAAAGTGTGGGCAATGTGGCCGCTCTGAAAAAGATTTCCCGGGACCGGGGAGATCAGTACACGTATATATCCCGACAAGCGCTGCGCTACAATATTGCCGAACAGCTGGGAGAGGATTTGGCGCCGGTAAAGGCAGAGGGCAGCGGAGAAAAAAAGGTGATTCAATTTAGCGAAGAAGCTACCATTGAGCATTATCCGGAAATCGACTTTTTCGGTTATTTAAAGACAGAGAAGGGGACAGGAGGCAAGAAACGCAGTGCCAAAGTGCGGCTTTCTCATGCGATATCACTGGAACCTTTTCATGGTGACCTCGACTTCCTGACCAATAAAGGTCAGGCGGATAAGATTAAAGAGAATATGAATATCGCCCAGGCGGAAATTCATCGCTCCTATTACCGCTATACCGTCACAGCCGACCTGGATCAGATCGGTGAGGATGAGGTATATGACATCAGCCTGCCAGGTGCGGAAAGGGCGCGGCGGGTTAAAAAACTGCTGGACACGCTGGCCTTTTTGTATAGGGATATCCGCGGCCGCAGGGAAGATCTGAAACCGTTGTTTGCCATTGGCGGAGTTTATGATATCAAAAATCCCGTCTTTCAGAATGTGGTCGATGTGAAAAATAATACTGTCAATATCGCGGAGATTGAAGGGGTTCTTTACGACAATATCAAGGAGGACACCTATTGCGGCGTGGTGGAGAATAGTTTCGTCAATACCGGCGCCCTGAAAGAAACCCTTGGCGCTTCGTCCATGCCCGCGTTTTTCACCAAACTGAAGGAAAAGGTGGATCAGTACTATGAAGGCCGTTAGAGTCCGCCTGCACCAGGATATGGTGAATTACAAGAAGCCCACCAGCTTCCAGCTGAAAGAAACCTATCCTCTGCCTCCTCATTCTACGGTGATCGGGATGGTGCACAGTTTATGCGGCTATACCGAGTATCAGCCCATGCAGGTCAGTGTTCAGGGCAAGTATTTTTCCAGGGTCAATGATCTCTACACCCGCTATGAATTTAAAAATGCCATGAAATATGAAGCGGCCAGGCATCAATTGCAAGCGGGAGAGTACGGGATCAATCAGGGGGTAGCGACCGCGGAGCTGCTGGTGGATGTGGAGCTTTTGCTCCACATCATGCCTGAGGATCAGGAGAAAGTTGAGGAAATCCATCAAGCGCTTAAGAACCCCAAAGAATACCCTTCCTTGGGCCGGCGGGAAGATCTGGCCACATTTGAGGAGGTAAAGGTCGTCGAGTTAAGCCTGACCGAACTGGAGGAGCCAGTTGACGCCCCCGATGATTACTATGCCTATATTCCGCTGAGTCTTCTGGAGGACGAAAGCGTCCAACTGCTCCATCATAACCGGGTCATGGGAGATCGTCAGCCGGGAACCCGCTACAGGCTGACCAAGGATTATGAATTGGTTGATTATGGGACAAAAAAAGCGCCCAAACGATTCAGGCGCTGGAATAAGGTGGACGTTATTTACGGCGTGCCCACTGCGCTGATTGAAGGAAAAGTGACGCTGGATGAGGATGGGCTTGTCGCCTATCTGGTTTAAAGAAAGGTCTGACTTCAAAGTAAACGGGCCTGGCTTTAGGTTATACAGGTCTGATTAATACTGAGCAGGCTGATTAAGGTAAGCAGAGGTGAGCTTTATGGATGAGAAGAAAAGACGAAAAGGGATAGATGAATCAGCCTTGGCCAAATCTCAACCGAAAGAGGATATTCAAACCCATACGGACGGTTTGCTGTGCAACTTGAACATTCTCAAAGAGCTTTATCCCAATCTGTTCGCAGATTGGGATAAATTATATGAATTGCTGCGACTGGCCTGCCTTTATCACGATATGGGCAAATTGTATCCCCGGTTCCAATATTGCATTGCCCGCCGGATTCCTTATGATGGTATCCCCCATGGGCTCTTGAGCTTGGCATTTATCGACTGGAAACGGCTCAGGCAGGAAAAGGGATTGAATAACGATGATTTAAAACTGCTCTATCAAGCGGTGGCTTATCATCATGACCGGAAAATGCCGATGGGCAATAAGGAAATTGAGGCGGAGTTTCCTAAACTCAGAGAGGGGTGGGAACGCTTTGAATATTCGGAATTGCCCTGGAAAGGTGAGATCCAAAAAGTAATCAATCAACGCTATTTTGGAGTCGGTAAGCGGATCGGCAAAAGAGATCAAGATTTGTTCCCTCGCTTTATCAAGTTGGAAGGCTTGTTGATCCGCCTGGATTATGCTGCTAGTGCTCATGTGAAAGTAGAGCATCCCAATGATTTTTTGGCGCAAGATATGGAAGGCTTAATAGAGCGTTGGAGAAAGAACGGTATTGGAACCAAATGGAACGATTTGCAGCTTTATATGAGTCAGAACCGGGATAAAAATGTAATAGCCATCGCCCAGACCGGGATGGGAAAAACCGAGGCAGGTCTGCTGTGGCTGGGCAATGCCAAGGGGTTCTTTACCCTGCCCCTGAAAAGTGCGATTAATGCCATCTACCAGCGGATCATTGACGAAATCGTCATGGAAAAAAAGGACGAACGGGTAGGCCTCCTGCATTCCGACACTTACACCCAGTATTTGCAGCTTAAAGAAGAAAGCGCAAAGGGCAAAGAAACAAAGGAGGAAGAGGAAGATATCCCTGCAGATCTTTATTATGCCAGGACCCGACAATTATCTTTGCCCCTAACTGTTTGTACTCTGGATCAGCTGTTTGATTTTGTTTTCCTCTATTGGGGGTTTGAGCGGAAGCTGGCGACTCTGGCCTATGCCAAAATTATTATTGATGAAGTTCAGATGTATTCCCCTGAACTGATGGCCTATTTGATTTTAGGGCTGCGCTATATCACCGGAATGGGGGGCAGGTTTGCTATTCTCACAGCGACTCTGCCGGCCTTTTTCATCGATCTTCTGCGAGAGGAGAAGATACCTTTTGCGCCTCGCCGCACCTTTACCGATGGCAGAATCCGGCATAGCCTGAAGGTGATTGCGAAAGCGATCAGCGGGGAAGATATCGTGGAGCTGAGCAGGCAATATCCGGGCAAAAAGATCCTGGTGATTTGCAATACGGTGAAGAGTGCAGTCAATCTGTACCGCCAGCTTCGGTGGGATCAGGATTTGCAGGAGGTTAAACTGGTTGATGTCAATGGGAAGGAGGGCGATCCGTCAGAGGATAGAGATGGGGAGCGGGAAGCTTCCGGGGTGAACTTGCTCCACAGCTGCTTTATCAAACGGGACCGGAGAGAAAAGGAACGGCTGATCTTAAAAATGGGTGAAAAAGACAGTAACCAGAGCGGGATCTGGATAGCCACGCAAATTGTCGAGGCTTCTCTGGACATCGATTTTGATCTGCTGTTCACCGAGCTGTCCGACCTGAACGGTCTTTTTCAGCGGATGGGCCGGTGCTACCGCAAGCGGGAACTGAAAGGCACTCCGTACAATTGCTTTGTATTTACGGGAGGAAGCAAGCCGTGCAGCGGGGTGGGAGTCTTTATTGATCAAGAGATCCACCGCCTTTCTCAAGCGGCTTTGGCAGAAACGGATGGGATCTTGAGAGAAGCGCAGAAGGTGGAGATGATTGAAAAATTGTATACGAAGGAAAACCTGCCGGAGTATTATGAGCACATTAAAAAAGATTTAGCTTATGCTGACTGTTGGTCTGTGGGAGAGATTAAGGCCAGTAAGGCCAAAGAGAAGTTCAGGGACATTGATAATGTGGCCGTGATTCCCCGTCAGGTGTACGAAACTTATCGGCAGGAGATTGCACAGGCTCAGTCAATTCTCCAGATGGATTATTCCGGCATGACGGAAGAGCAGATCAGGGAGTTAAAGGAATCGAAAGCTAAGGCACGCAATGCGATCATGGACTTTACGGTGGATATTTCCCGTTCTTGGTATCAAGATATTGAAACGGATCAGATCTTGGAGCTTAATCGGTATGAACGAGTTCCCATTGTGAAAGGCGATTATAACAGTCAAGTGGGGATGATTCGTCCGGCCCTGAAAAAGAATGCCGAATTTACAGATTTTTCATCACGGAGTTTTTAGCCGGAAAATTTGCCGCCTTTGTGAAGCCGTCCGGCGAAAGGAGGGGAAATGGCCTTGCACATTACCGGAACGATGTTTTATTACTATTTTGTCTGCCGACGGAAGCTATGGTGCTTTAGCCAGCACATTACTCTGGAAAATGAGAGCGAGCGGGTTTTATTGGGGAAGATTCTTGATGATATGGCTTATGGCCGGGAGCACAAGCACATTATGATTGATGAAACCGTGAATGTGGATTTTATCAAAGACTGGAAGATCCTGCACGAAATTAAAAAGAGCAAAAGCATTGAAGAAGCGTCCATCTGGCAGGTTAAGTATTACCTTTATTTTCTGAACCAGCGGGGTATCAAGATCGAGAAAGGTATTCTGGATTATCCCAAGATCAAGGAACGGGAGGAAATCAGGCTGGAACCGGGGGATGAGGAGAAAATCAAGAGAATTCTGCAGGATATTGAGGAGATTGTGTCCCAGGAAAAAATGCCCCCGCCGGTCAACGCAAAAATCTGTAAGAGTTGTGCTTATTATGAGTACTGTTATGTGTAGGGAGGATGGATATGGCGGAAAGTTTTTATCTTTTTTCCAACGGGGAATTGCAGCGTAAGGATAATGTTTTGCGCATGGTGGCGCCGGACGGACGCTTCAAGGATATTAAAGTGGAAATGACCAGAGATATTTACCTGTTCGGAGAGGTCAGCCTGAATACCAAATGCCTGAACTATGCGGGACAATTGTCTATCCCGATTCACATCTTTAATTATTACGGGTTTTATACCGGGAGCTTCTATCCTAAGGAAGAAAATGTATCGGGCAAGTTATTGATTGGTCAGGTACAGCATTATACGGACCCGCGGCAGCGGTTGGAAATTGCCAGGGCTTTCATTGAGGCGGCCAGCTATAATATGCTGCGCAATCTGCGCTATTATAATGAGCGCAGCCGGGACTTGGAAGCTTGTATGGCAGAGATCAGGGGGTTAAGAAAAGGAATTGAAACGGCCAAGGATATTCAGGAACTGATGGGAGTGGAAGGAAGCATCAGGAAGGCTTATTATGGCAGCTGGAAAGAAATCATTAACCAGGAGATTGACTTTGAAAAGAGAGTCAAACGCCCGCCGGACAATATGATCAATGCCCTGATTTCTTTTGTAAATTCCCTGGTCTATGTGACCTGTCTGACCGAGATCTATAAAACGCAGCTCCATCCGGCGGTGAGCTATCTCCATAGCGCGGGAGAGCGGCGGTTTTCCCTTTGTCTGGATATTGCCGAAGTCTTCAAACCTCTGATCGCTGACCGCTTGATTTTTTCCATGCTGAATAAGAAAATGCTAACGGAAAAGGATTTTGAGCGGGAGTCCAATTTTTGCTATTTGAAAGAGGCCGGGCGCAAGCGTTTATTGGAGCAATATGATGAAGATCTGAATCGGACGATCCGGCATAAAGGGCTGAATAAGAATGTATCTTACCGCTATCTTATCCGGCTTGAGTGTTATAAGCTGATCAAGCATTTGATGGGGGACAAGCAATATGAAGGTTTTATGATCTGGTGGTGAAAGGCAATGTATATTATACTGGTTTATGATATTGAAATGGATGAAGGCGGAGCCAGGGCTTCCAGACGGATTTTCAAAACCTGCAAGAAGTATTTGACTCATGTACAGAAATCGGTATTTGAAGGAGACATTACTCCCGCTCTGCTGAAAAAGCTTCAGGCGGAGCTAAGCGCTTATATTAGAGAGGACCGGGACTCCGTATTGGTTTTTAAAAGCAGAGAGGAGCGATGGCTGCAAAAAGAATTTTGGGGCAAAGAGGATGATAAAACCTCTAATTTTTTCTAGGGTTTTGGATAATGAGGTTTTCTGTCGACCGGGGATAGTGTAATTTTTCCCGGAGAACGACAAAGCATTGATATGCCTGGAAAATGTGTATGATGACAGCAGACTTATCTGGGAAAATAGGTGTTGATTTTGGGTGCCACCGTATAGATCGACAGAAATTGAAGGTGGAGGCCTTGATATAGGCCGGTTTCAGGAAGGAAGCTTGTAATTTAACCAGAATGGAATGTAAAGAATAGCAAACTTACAGGTATTATTCTCTCGGCCGACCTTGTAATTTAACCAGAATGGAATGTAAAGTCTTTATGTTCACATTACACTGAAGAGTCCGTCTTGCTTGTAATTTAACCAGAATGGAATGTAAAGTCAGCATAAATAACTAAATTATCCACGTTATCCTCCTTGTAATTTAACCAGAATGGAATGTAAAGGCCTCCACATTGTACGCCTCCCCTACCTCCGAGGCCCTTGTAATTTAACCAGAATGGAATGTAAAGGAGCCAGCATTGGGCCGCTTGTAATGCCGCCCGTGGCCCTTGTAATTTAACCAGAATGGAATGTAAAGATCAACATCCTTGATAGAATCAATGACCAAGAAACTCCTTGTAATTTAACCAGAATGGAATGTAAAGTTGATTGTCAATGTCGATACGGTATATATCCATACAGCTTGTAATTTAACCAGAATGGAATGTAAAGTTGATTGTCAATGTCGATACGGTATATATCCATACAGCTTGTAATTTAACCAGAATGGAATGTAAAGTTGATTGTCAATGTCGATACGGTATATATCCATACAGCTTGTAATTTAACCAGAATGGAATGTAAAGTGGTTTCAAAGTACGAGAATAATATTCATACTCCCAACTTGTAATTTAACCAGAATGGAATGTAAAGGATTTTGATTTCATTATAGCATCGTTCCGTATAAAACTTGTAATTTAACCAGAATGGAATGTAAAGGGCCTGTCCCCGGAGATTGAAATTGATGTCGATGACACCTTGTAATTTAACCAGAATGGAATGTAAAGACTACTACTGAAGAAGCCTTAGCCATCTTTCCGGATTCTTGTAATTTAACCAGAATGGAATGTAAAGTAAATTATGGCCGCGCCGTCAACCTTGAAATAGTATGACTTGTAATTTAACCAGAATGGAATGTAAAGTTCGCTGTTATCTATTCGCTTGCCGCGAAAAAGTCTTGTAATTTAACCAGAATGGAATGTAAAGCCTGCTGAAGCTTATAGGCCATGATATATGACCAGCTTGTAATTTAACCAGAATGGAATGTAAATTTTCTAACTCCAACGCCTGCTCATTGCCCTCGGCATCCTTGTAATTTAACCAGAATGGAATGTAAATCGATCACATCAAGCACGGACTGACAGGTCTTATACCCTTGTAATTTAACCAGAATGGAATGTAAATTAAGTTACTTATTGATAGTCAGTCTGAAATGGCAAGCTTGTAATTTAACCAGAATGGAATGTAAATAGGTGATCAGCATCAAGGGTGATCAGGCTGCGGGTACTTGTAATTTAACCAGAATGGAATGTAAACGCAAATGTGAAATACTGTGTCCTTGATATCGACTGGCTTGTAATTTAACCAGAATGGAATGTAAACGGACGATACCGCTTAAACGAGATAACCCAGACCCAGCTTGTAATTTAGCCAGAATGGAATGTAAACTCCTATGGCTTCCTGTAATTGCCCTTCCAATTCTTTCTTGTAATTTAGCCAGAATGGAATGTAAACTTGATCACGTTGTCTTCAGAGATATTTACAAACTGCCTTGTAATTTAGCCAGAATGGAATGTAAACGCTGCTGGGGGATACCTGATAATGACCGATACCCCGTTTTACAGACACCCTAAACACCAAGTACAATAAAAATAAGAGGTGTTTGAAAATGGCCAAAAACTTTGATCAAGCGTATAAGCTGGAAATCTGTAAAAGAGTGGTAGAAAACAGAGAATCAGTGACGGCAGTTGCTCGTGAAGTAGGTATTTATGAAAACACTGTATACGGATGGGTAGCCAGATACCGTCAGAACAGCAGCAAGCCCTTTGTCGGCAGCGGACATGTCAAAGCAGAAGATGAGGAATTAAAGCGACTTGCAAAAGAAAACAAAGAACTTAGAGAAGAAATAGAAATATTAAAAAAGGCGGCAGCTTACTTCGCGAAAAACCAGAAATAGAGAAATATAAGTTTATCAAAGCTGAATCCGCAAAGTATAAAATAGCGAAGCTGTGCAGAATACTTCATGTTTCTAGAAGCACATATTATGTATGGGATAAACCACCTGAAAGCAAAAGAAGCATACGCAGGAAAGAACTGATCGAAGCAGTAAAGCAAAATTTTTATGAAAACAAAATGATTCCAGGTTCATTAAAAATCGCAGAAAATCTAAGTAAACCCGAAGCACCGGTGAACCGGAAACTTGTAGCCAAAATCATGAAAGAAAATGGCTTGAAGTCAAAAGTAGTCAAGAAATATAAGGCGACAACCAATTCCAATCATAAACTTCCAGTTGCAGAAAACATACTGAACAGAGAATTTACTGCGGAAAAACCCAATCAGAAATGGGTAAGCGACATAACCTATGTACCGACAGATGAAGGCTGGTTATATGTTGCAGGAATTCTCGATCTGTTTTAGGTGTCTAATGGTTTGGGACAAGGTCATTTAGCCATAGTGGAATGTAAACATCCGCCAGCGTCAGATCATCAAAAGAGACATTCCGCCTTGTAATTTAGCCATAGTGGAATGTAAACCAAAGTAAGGCATGGCCTGACAGGCTTCTTCATCTCTTGTAATTTAACCAGAATGGAATGTAAACACGATACCGATTATGGCAGTGAAATTGATACGTTGCGCCTTGTAATTTAGCCAGAGTTGGATGTAAAGACTTTCCAGAAGATGATGATCATTCCGGCTAAAAAAGAACCTTGTCCGTCAAAGTAGAACAGTCAGTGGTTTGCAAGGAGCGTGATGCCGGTGGCGTCGCTCTTTCCTTTGCTTGAGCAAACATAAAATCGCTCTCCTTGGAAACCAAAGAGCTAAACTCAGGGAGTTTGTGGGCAAAGTCCTCTTCACTGTCTTTGATTAAACACTAGACCTGGGGAAAGATCAGCTCGATACCAAAACCTTGACCGGATATCGATATTGGCTCAATCTTGACCTCGACGGATAAGGCTTCGGCATATTTTTTGACGAGATACAGGCCCATCCCTGTTGCATTCTGCCGCTCCGGACAGCTGCCGGTAAATCCCTTATCAAAAAGGAAGGGCAGATCTTCAGGTGGAACACCCTTGCCGTTATCCCGGACGGCAAGATGGATTTTACCGTCGTCCGCAGTGTCCGGCCAGCTGACGACACGGACAACACCATTGTCAGGCGCCGAGTACTTGAAGGCATTGCTGAAAAGCTGGGAGAGCATGAAGGCCAGGACCTTCTTGTCGCTTACAACCTGTAAAGGCTTAAGGTTCAGTTGCACGTCAATGTTCTTTTCACCCGATATCGCGCGAAAATTTTCAAGACATTCCTGAACACAGTCGCTTAAACTCATTTTCGCGAATTGATCGTCCGCGTGGTCAGCCTGAAGCCGGGCATAATATAAGATCCGTTCAACATCGCTGTTGACCGTGCAGCGGACGTGCTCCATCCGATGATAAACATACGATGACATTTCTTCCCTGTGGTTGGCCAAAATCAATGTTGCAAGAGACAGAGGGGTCTTGATTTGGTGGGTCCAGGCCTCGATGAATTCCTGATAGCTTTGCAATTCAAGCTGTTTATCTGATAGAGCTTGGGACTGCTCTCTGAGCCGGGCCGACGCCATCCGGATCATGGGGTGCCAGGAAGCATCTAGTATTGCGAATAAACGTTGTTCCGTTTCTTCATCCGGACTGCTCAGAAAAGATTGCAGCACCTCCATCTGGTTTTTTTGTCTGATTCGATCAAGCCAATACCCCGCAAGAACAATAACGGCGGTAAAAAGCAAGATGATGACAATAAGGCCTCCAAAGGTGTCCGGGCCGGCCAGCCAGACCAAAAAGATAAAAAAAAGGTCAGTGAAAAGCAACAGGTTAAGCCATTGTTTTTCGGCTTTCAAGCTCATATCCCGCCGTTTCATGATTTTCTTACCTCCAGACGGTAACCTTGTCCCCGCTCAGTTTGAATCATCTCTCTGAGACCTATGGCAGCCAAGCTCTTTCTCAGGCGGGTGACATTTACTTGAAGAATGTTTTCGTCAACATAGGCCTCGCCGCCCCAAAGCTCAACAAGCAGTCTCTGTTTGGAAACCACGTCCGGGTACTGTTCCAGCAAAACCCGCAGAAATTTTCCTTCCGTATCGGACAAGACCACATGCGCATTTTGCCAAATCACCTTATAGGTATCAAGGTCCAGGACAAGGCCTCCCGCCTGTACCAAGTTTCGCACCTTTCCGTATGTTTGAAGCAATCGCTCCGCCCGAGCGATCAGACGGTCAGAGTGGCATGGCTTTGTCAGAAAATCATCCGCGCCAAGCTCCAGGGCGTATAATTCATCTGACAGGGTATCGCGCGCTGTGAGCACCAGGATCGGAAAAGATGCTCGCGCTTTCAGCCTTTTGCACAATTCAAATCCTGAGCTGCCCGGAAGGTTTAAGTCTAACAGGGCTAAGTCGGGATTGCTGTCCAGAATTTCTTCTTCAGGCGCGTCGAAAGAAGAGATGCTCAATACCGAGTATCCCTTCTTGATGAAGGTATGGACAAGCTCTTCCCGCAAGTAAATGTCATCTTCGATGACCATGATTCTAGGCAAAGGCATCACCCCCCGTCTGTTACCCGCAATGCTTGGATCTCTCGCTTGCTGGTTTGTTCAACAATGCTGATATAAATGAATTCGATCACCACAAACAGGCTGAAGGCGGTCCCCGCAAGCAATACCACCTTGGCAAAGGGTGTTTCCGCCGGTAATTTCAGAAAACTGGTGAACATAGACCAGATTGCAAAGACGGAATTGAGCACTGCGATACCAAGTGCCAAAGCAAAAAACAGTTGGATTTGCTCTTTGGCCGATTTGCACAGATCCTTTATCCCGGCTCCAAACATAAGCAAAGTAAGGTAACGGCGTTGATTTGCCCGCTGCTGCATCAGATACTTTAATCCGATCACTGTGTTGGCAATAACCATGAATAAAATACCGAGATAGATTGTCAGGTAACTGGCAGCCACGGTATAAAAAAGATTTCTGCCGATGCCGCTGATATAGCTTTCGTATTCCAGGCCTGTTCCCGCAAGGTGCTGTTCCATCAATTGAATTGCCTGCATCAAGCCCTTTTCTTCGATGACCTTTGGGCTCAGCACAACATTCCAGCAGAAAACCTCGCTGCGGTCAGAAGCCCAGTTCCGGTAGTTTTCATCGGAAACGATTAAGCCGCTGTAGAGCGTGATTGCGCGGTCCGCGACCACATTATCCTGATAAATGCCGGGCAATAGCTCGTATTTCCGGCCGTCAACTTCAATGTAAGCGCCGGACTTCAGGGCACTGTCGAGGACGCCGATAAATTCGCTGCTATCCGGAATGGAAGTGTACAGCGCCGCTTGATCCTTTTCCAGCCGAAGCGGTTTCTTGCCAATCGCCTGCAAGAGATCATTGTAGCTCGATTCCGAGATGAGATTCGGGGCTGAGCGGTCAGAAAAATTCTTCATGATATTGTTCCTTAGGTCCGTTGCGGGCAGTTTTGCCAGTGCGGCCTGAAGCCCGTCCCAGGAGAACTCGTGGGCATTTGGCTTGCTTTGGAGGACTGCTCCGGTTTGATCGTAGATGTTTGTCTCCATCGAACTCAGAAACATGGGGTAGTACACAGAAATCATCGGCTTGCTTGCTTCCGAATCCAAAACCGCGCGCACTTCCTGTTCGCTTCCTCTAATGGAAAAATCCGCTGTTCTGGTCTCCGCCGACCCGCGGCCGGAAGCAACGCCGATCCCAAAAGACAGGCATGCTAACGCCAACAATAAAAGCAAGGACGAAACGGCCAGCGCCTTGTACTGGTGAAGCACATTCTCCTGAATCTGCCGGCTTGTAAAGGTAAACAAACCAGAGCGCATCGGACTTTTCCGCCGGATATGATGACCGATAAATACACCCAGACCGCGATACAGCAAAAAGGTGCCGCTCCCGCCGAGGATGAAAATCAGGGCCACAATTTGGGGATCGAAGCTTTTCAGCAGCCTGATTCCAGCCACATAGGCCAGAATCAGAAATATCAGACCAAAGACAAAGCAGAGTCCGCCTTTTTTCCCGGATAAAGATACTTGCTTTTGGGCGCAATCTGATCGGAGCAGCTCCAGCGGCTGTTTGCGGCTGAATTCAAGGCTCAGGAACAGCATGGCGATCAGCTGTACGGCAATAAACCCGGCAATTGTCCCCAGGACGGCCGGGATTGAGAAAGAAATTTTATGCCCGATGATCCCCAGCCCGACCAGCTTTGCTGTCGTTAGGCTGATCCCCTCCGTAAGAAGCAAGGCAAGCGGCAAGCCGAGTAAAATGGATACGAGGCTGTTCCAAACGGCTTCGCTCATCAGCATGGCAAAAAGTTTGCTTCGTTTCATCCCAAGCATCAGACAGAGCCCAAATTCTTTTTTGCGATTGTCCATCTGATAGCGGTAGGAAAAGTAAACCAGAAAGAAAACGAAGAAAAGAGAAATCAGATAGATAACCGGAATCAAGAGCATAAGTTTGTGCACAGCGTCGCTTTCCATCGTTTTCAAAAAACGCATGACATCCTGGTCGCCCAAAGACAATAGGGTATAAAACGCGATAATGGCAACGATAAGGGAGCCAAAGAATAATCCGTTGTTTTTTCGATTTTTGGCCGCGTTGCGACGAATCTGCTCAAAGAACATTTGCGCTGCCACCTCCCAGTTGGGCCATGACTGTCACGATACGCCCGTAAAAGCGGTCCGGGGTTTCCGTTTCAATATTTTTCCTGAGCTCGTGGAACAGCCGCCCGTCTTGAATGAAAAGGATGCGTGAGCAATAACTTGCGGCCAGCGCATTGTGCGTGACCAATAAAATTGTTTTCTGTTGGTCCTTATTGATGGCAGAAAGCTTATCCATGAGTATCTTAGAGTTTTTGCTGTCAAGGGCACCTGTCGGCTCATCAGCCAGCACAATGCTCGGCTTGGAGATCAGGGCCCTGGCAGCGGCCACACGCTGCTTCTGCCCGCCGGACATTTGTGCAGGAAACTTATCCAGTACGCCCTTAATGTCCAGGCGGTCTGCCAATTCCTGAAGCTCCGGTTCAGCCTGCCTGCCGGTCACATGATGTAAGGACAGGGGGAGAATAATATTCTCTCTCGCTGTTAAATTATCCAGAAGCTCAAATTCCTGAAACAGGTAGCCAATCTCTCTGCCGCGATAGTCAGCCAGCTGGGTTCCTTTGAAGGAAGAGATATCGCTGCTTTGGAGCAGGATTTTGCCTGAGGTCGGTTTGATCATTGTGGCAATGCAGTTGAGCAGCGTCGTTTTCCCCGAGCCGCTGGCCCCCATAATCCCAAGGAATTCGCCCTCAAGGACGTCAAAGCTGATTCCTTTGAGCGCTTCTGTCACATTGTCACCCTTACCATAGCTTTTCGTGATCTGTTCAACTCGTAATATTCGCTTTGGATTCATTTTCTCCCCCCTGACTTTCTTGATTTTCATTATAGCAAGCGTCACGGCAGATAAACACTTACAGTTGCTGTCAGGTATGGCCCTTCTGGGCCAGAGAGGCCGCGAAGGCAGGCGTAAAGGCTCCGCGTCTGGTATACTTGAATTGCTGAAAAACATCATCCGCCGGAAAAACCGCGGCCGGGAAAACCCTTTGCGGAATATCCAAACAGGCAGGCGGACGCCGGCTGGGCGAAGAAGGGGGGAACGCCATGCATGACAAGGAGGTTAAGGGGATTCTCTCCGCCAAAAACGGCATGAACCTCTACCGGGGCTGTACCCACGGCTGCATTTACTGCGATTCCCGCAGCAGATGTTACCAGATGGATCATGACTTTGAGGATGTGGAAATCAAGCGTAACGCGCCGGAGCTGCTGGAAGCTGCCCTGCGCCGCAAGCGCCGCCGCTGTATGATCACAACCGGTTCCATGTGCGACCCTTATTTGCCGCTTGAAAAAAAGGAGAAGCTGACCCGCTGCTGTCTGGAGCTCATCGACAGCTACGGCTTCGGCTTTTCGGTCATCACCAAATCCCATCTGGTTTTGCGGGATCTGGATCTGCTCAAACGCATCAACAGGAAAACCAAATGCGTGGTGCAAATGACACTGACGACCGTTGACGAAGACCTCTGCCGTGTTCTGGAGCCGAAGGTCTGCACCACGGCAAAGCGGGCCGAAGTGCTGAATATCCTGCGGGACGAAGGTATCCCTACGGTGGTGTGGCTCTCGCCCATCCTGCCCTTTATCAATGATACCGAGGCAAATCTGCGGGGAATTTTGAACCGCTGTTTTGAGGCAAAGGTCAAGGGCGTGATCTGCTTCGGCATGGGCGTGACTCTGCGGGAGGGCGATCGGGAGTATTTTTACAAAAAGCTGGACGAGCATTTTCCCGGCATGAAACAGCGGTATATCGAAACGTTCGGCAACCGCTATTCCTGCGACAGCCCCAACCAGACGAACTTAATGAAAATTTTCCGTGAGCAGTGCCAAAGGCAGGGGGTGCTGCATTCGCCCGATGCTGTGTTCACATACCTGAACGAGTTTGAAGACAAGCAATCTGGTGAACAGATGACGCTGTTCTGAAGAAGAGCGGAGAGGGCAGACGAGCCCTGGCTGGGGCTGTATTCATTGAATAGGCCAAAGAATAACCAGAGGCTCTTTCTTTTGTCAGCGGAAAGTTTAATTCTGCTGGCTTTTTTTTCATATTGACGGTGCAAGGCATTTTAATCTATAATGATTTTGCACAATTTAATTTTCCTAAATTTATAAGGAGGCTTTGTAATGTCTGTTTATGATTACGAATACACATCAATTGAGAATCGCCCGGTGCAAATGTCCGAGTATCAGGGACAAGTAGTGCTCATTGTCAACACAGCCAGCAAATGCGGCTTCACCCCGCAGTACAAGGGGCTTGAAGAGCTTTACCGGCGTTACAGGGATCAGGGCTTTACGGTCATCGGCTTTCCCTGCAACCAGTTTATGGAGCAAGAAAAAGGAAGCAATGAGCAAATCTCCGAGTTTTGTTCGGTGCGCTACGGTGTGACCTTCCCTTTGTCGCAAAAGGTGGATGTACGCGGGGAAACCGCCATACCGCTCTATCAATATTTGACCTCCCAAAAAGGCTTTGAAGGGCTGGGCAAGGGGATCAAGGCCAAGGCGCTGGAGCTTACGCTCAAGGCCAGATACAAGGACGGTTTTGCGGACGAGCAAATCAAATGGAACTTTACCAAATTTCTGATTGACCGGAACGGAAAGGTGGTTTCCCGTTACGAGCCGATTGTCGAACCCAAGGACATTGCCTCCGACATTGAAAAATTACTGTAAAAGGAAGGCATCTCATGGATAACCAAATACTCAAGCTCGAAAATCAGCTTTGCTTTCCGCTTTACGCCGCGGCCAAAGAGGTGGTAAACCGCTATAAGCCTTTTCTGGATGAAATAGAGCTCACCTATACACAGTACATCGCCATGATGGTGCTCTGGGAATACAAAAGCATCGGGGTGAAGGAGCTGGGCCGTCGCCTGTATCTTGATTCAGGCACACTGACCCCGCTGTTGAAAAGGCTTGAAGGCAAAGGCCTGGTCCGGCGCGAACGGTCCAGAGAGGATGAGCGGGCGGTCAAGATCACCATCACTGAAGCGGGGGAAAAGCTTCAGGAAAAAGCAAGCGGCATTCCCCAGCAAATGAGAAAGTGCCTGCCGCTGTCCGAGGAGGAGGCCGGAATGCTCTACACCCTTTTATATCAGCTGCTGGAGGGGAGCCATCGCGAAGGCCAGGCATAAGAGGGCGGCCGCAGATCAGGACTGGCCGGCGGAATCGACGAGGGAGGATGGCGAGGCGTGTCAAGGGGTTTTTTCTGTTCGGCTCTTCCCAGGCATCCAGAATTCCCGGTAGTTTTTTGATGTCCGCCTTCTGATCGATAATCTTCTAAACCTTCATGTCCGTTTTATCAATCCATCCCAATAAACTGCTCAAAATTTCAACTTTTGCGGTATAAATGGAGGTAAAATACACATTTTCAGGCCTCTTCTCTTTGAAAAACGCTATTTTTTCGAAAAATATACCACAAAAGTTGCAAAATTGAGCAATCGTTGAATAAAGCAGAGCGTGCGCCGATATCTGGAAATACCGCAGGTATCCACGCGTTAGGGCATACATTTTTGCCGTTTCTCGAAAGAAGAATGCCTATTGATCAAGGCTTTTCAGGTTTCATCATCCAATCTTTTTCTTAAAGCGGTCAAGTCAGGAGATAATCCTGTATGTAAAAATCAATAATGATCTTCTCACGACTTAAGCTCTTCAAGAGCTTTTTCTACATCATCATGTTGAACAGAAGGGTCGCGGGCAATGCGTTCTGCTTCCAACAAAGCCGTAATTGTTTCTGCGTTGGGTGTGTTAATGGTAATGTCAAAAGGAATACACCCTTTACGAACAGCCTGACGAAGAAAGATATTAAACGCTGTCGTCATATTAAGACCAAGCTGAGAAAACAAGATATCGGCTTGTGTTTTTAAGTCTCTGTCAATACGAAAGCTGACATTGGATGTTTTGTTAAGACCTTCAGGTGGGACAGCAAGTCTATTTAAGGACCTTGCATCAGCCGTGTCACAGCTCATCGTTTCAAACCCTGCCGCTTTGTGGTAAAATTATTCGGAAATCCGCTTTGATAAAGGAGTACATATGGAAAATGTGGTCAGGATACTGGCACGAGAATTCAATAAAAGTGAAGAACATGTTCAAAATGTCATAGACCTCATCGATCAGGGGAATACCATTCCATTTATTGCCCGCTACCGCAAGGAAATGCACGGAACAATGGATGACACCGTGCTGCGCAACCTGACGGACAGACTCAACTATCTGCGAAACCTCGCGGCACGCCGCGAAGAGGTCAAAAAGGCGATTGAAGTCCAGGAAAAACTCACGGGGGAACTTGCGGCCCAAATCGACACCGCGCAGACCCTCGCGGAGGTGGAGGATATCTACCGCCCATATAAGCAGAAGCGTCGTACCCGGGCCACCGCCGCCAGGGAAAAAGGACTTGAGCCGCTTGCGACGAGGCTGTTGGAGCAGAACAAGGATCTGCCCGATATCAGGGAGCTGGCCGCGGAGTATATCGATCCGGAAAAGGGCGTGGAAAGCCTTGACGCCGCGCTCGCGGGCGCGGCGGACATCATCGCGGAGACAGCGGCGGACAGCCCACAGATCAGGGGCCGCCTGCGGGAGCTGATGATGAACAAGGGATATCTCCACGCGGCTGCGGAAAAAGACGAGGACTCGGTATACAGCCTTTACTATACGTTTCGTCAGCCGCTTTCACGGCTGCAGGGGCATCAGATATTGGCGATAAACCGCGGCGAAAAAGAAGGGTACCTGAAAGTCTCGGCGGAGATCGACAGGGAATGGGCCCTGGAGTTTGTGTGGAAGGCACTTGTCAAGCCCGGGTCGAGCGCGTCGGATTTTGTTCGGTGCGCCGCGGAGGACGGATATGACCGTCTGCTCTTTCCGTCCATAAAACGGGAGGTGCGCGGTATCCTGACAGATACTGCAGCAGAGGGCGCGATACATAATTTCGCGCTCAATTTAAAACCACTGTTCATGCAGCCGCCTGTAAAAGGACATGTGACAATGGGACTCGATCCCGGGTACCGTAACGGATGCAAGGTCGCCGTGGTGGACGGGACGGGCAAGGTTCTGGATACTGCCGTAGTGTATCCAACTTATGGGGAGCGCCAGAAAACAGAAGCAATCGAGGCCCTGGAAAGGCTGATCAGGAAACACGGAGTAGAGCATATCGCCATCGGAAACGGCACAGCCTCCCGGGAGACGGAGCAGATGACCTGCGAGCTCATCTCCCGCACGCCGGGCGTAAGCTACATGATCGTCAACGAGGCGGGGGCCTCGGTATATTCCGCGTCCAAGCTTGCCGCTGAGGAATTTCCCCAGTACGATGTCAACCTGCGCTCGGCCGTATCTATTGCCCGCAGGATGCAGGACCCGCTGGCGGAGCTGGTAAAGATTGATCCCAAGGCCATCGGCGTCGGGCAGTATCAGCACGATATGCCGCAGAAAAGACTGGACGACACGCTTACCGGTGTGGTGGAGGACTGCGTCAACGCCGTAGGCGTCGATGTGAACACCGCCTCTCCTTCTCTGCTTCAGCGGGTTTCGGGGCTGAACGGCACGAGTGCGAAAAACATTGTTGTCTACCGCGAGGAAAACGGCACCTTCATTTCGCGCAGACAGCTTTTGAAGGTGCCAAAGCTCGGCCCGAAGGCTTACGAGCAATGCGCGGGCTTTTTGCGCATACCGGAGAGCAAATCCGTGCTGGATAATACGGGAGTCCACCCTGAAAGCTATCCCGCGGCGGAAAAGCTGCTTGCGCTGTGTGGATATAAGCTCAATGATGTGGCGGGCGGACAGATTTCCGAACTTCCGGAGCGGGTGAAAGGCTATGGCGAAGCCAAGGCCGCCGAGGAATGCGCGGTCGGCGTCCCGACACTCAGAGATATCGTCAAAGAGCTGGTGAAGCCCGGACGCGACCCGCGCGACGAGCTTCCCGCGCCGCTGCTGCGTACGGACGTCATCGAGATGAAGGATCTGACGCCCGGCATGATGCTGACCGGCACGGTGCGCAATGTCATTGATTTCGGAGTATTTGTCGATATCGGCGTGCATCAGGACGGTCTTGTTCACATCTCGGAGATGGCGGACAAATTCATCCGCCATCCCTCGGAAATGGTAGCTGTGGGGGATCTGGTAAAAGTCGTCGTACTGGCTGTGGAGACGAAGAAGAAGCGTATATCCCTCTCAATGAAGCAGGCACAACAGTAAACGTTTCAGCAGACCCTCAATGAGAAGAAGAATGATAAAACCAAATACCATTCATCCCGTTAGGCTTGACGCCAAGGATAAAAAATACCGAACGCTCAGATCAGACCTGAGAATTCGGTACTTTTTTATGGAATATAAGATTGAATGTCTGATGTGTTATCTGCTTTTTCGCGTGAGCCTGAAAAGCGCAAGCGAATAAAAGACCAGAGCGGTGGCGGCCAGAACCAGCACGCTTCCCCACCACGGGAAGACATTGCCCCCGTAGGTGAAGACAACGCCCATCTCTTCCCTGAAGGCATTGGCCGCCGAAGAAGGCGCGCCTGCAAAGGATTCCCGCAGGGGCACGTCCATCATCAGCTGCCGGAATAACACGCCCGAGTGGGATACGGGGAAAAGCCGAATGACGGTCTGGATCGGGTCCGGGAATATGCCGATCGGGATATACGTTCCCGTCAAAAATCCGATCAGCGTACCGATGATCGTACTTGCTGTGCCGAAGGCGTTCATACTGCTTAAAAAAGAGACGAGCAGGCAGACCATCGAGCTTGAGGAAAGCACGGAAAGGAGAATGACGCCGATCAGCCTGAGCGCAGCCGGTAAATCGAGCAGCCGCCCGCCGTAGGCCACGATATAGAGTTCAGCAAACACCAAAGCAACCAGAGTCAGAATGACGCCGATGACAAAGGAGCTGGCGATATAACCGGCGGTCAGGGAACGCCGGCTTAAGGGGGAGGCGTTAAAATCCTTGATCACCTTCTTTGCCTTGTCATCGACCATGGTGCCGAACGCGCCGAGGGCAGCCGTGATCGAGGATACCGCGAGGACACCCGCCATGATCCAGCTGTCAATGAGGAAGCGCGCCCCTTTTATCTCACCCAGGTCTGAGATAACGAGATCTCCTAAAAACAGTACATACAGCCCGATGATGATGAGGACTCCGAGCAGTGAAAAAAACACGCTTGTCTTATCCCGGAAAAAAACGTTCAGGTTGCGCACAAGCAGGTGGCTCATTCTCTGATCTCCTTTCCGGTAATGGCGATAAACACATCGTCCATCGTGCCGCTCTGCACCTCGATGTGGGTCAGATATTCCTGGCATCTGGCCAGGATAGCCACTGAATCCACTGTGCTTTTCAGCTTGAGCGTAAACTGGATGCCGGAGGCGGTATAATCGACACCCAGCCCGTCCAGCACAGCTTTCAAGCCGTCCGCGTCCGGAGCGGTCATCCGCAGGGTGTCGGAAGTGTAGCGATGCCGCAGCTCGTCCGGCGTACCTTGGGCGACAAGCAGCCCGTGATCAATAATGACTACATAATCGGCACGTGCGGCCTCCTCCATGTAATGCGTGGTCATCAACACGGTCATCTTGTTCTCGGACTGCAGGGTACGGATAGTCTGCCAGATATTTCCCCTCGTCTGGGGGTCAAGTCCTGTCGTCGGCTCGTCGAGAAACAGGATTTTCGGCGCGTTGACCAGTGCTCTGGCAATATCCGCTCTCCGCCGCTGCCCGCCGGAAAGACTGCCGTACCGGCGATCGATGAAATCCGTCACCCCGGCTGATTGTGCGGCCTGTCCGACCTTTTCCCTTAACACGGCCCGCGGTATTTTGTAAAAGCTGCCGCGCGTCATAAGATTTTCCCGCACCGTGAGCAGGGGGTCTAACAGATGATCCTGAAACACGACGCCGATTGAGGAGCGGATCCTGGAATCAGCGCCGCCAAGCACGTGGCCGTTGATCACCACCCTGCCGCTGTCCGCTTTCAGCAGTGTACATAAAATGTCAATTGTCGTGGATTTGCCGGCGCCGTTCGGACCCAAAAAGGCAAATAACTGGCCCTGCTCCACATCAAAATCAATGCCCCTGACAGCCCTGATCTCCCCGTAAGATTTCGTGAGCCCGGATACCTCGATCATTTTGCTCATTTGAGCATCACCCTTTTGCCTTTATTTTCAAAAAAAAGCCGATACACCTGGTGCAGGATATCAGCCTTGCTTTTCGTTTTGAATGAGATCAGCTTCGGGGAAGGGTTTCCTTCAATATCTGCTCTTGATATACTCTTTTATCTGTTCAATTGGCCCTGGACCAATGCCGGTGCATAGCCAGCTGGTCGACGAATGCTGTGCAGAACGGCTGAAGCGTGGAACCGCCGTTGACCACCACCACTCCCTGAAAAATCTGCGGCGCGGCCTGCGCATCCCTAAGATCAGGCAGGAAAGCCGCCGCGTCCGTGGCTTGAAGCAATTCCGCTCCTTCGTCCGATGCCCCTATTGTTTTGGCATGATGGAGGGCTTCATTGATGAAGCTGCGCGCGTTGTGGTTTTGTTTTAACACATTGACATGATCGCTGCCGCCCGGAACATACACCGCGTCGTAAAGCAGAGCGCCCGATGTGGTCAGGTCCTTGTCCGGTTTAAGCGGGGTGCCGTCTTTACCGGAAATCTCACTCAAGCTGCTGCTCACCGTTTCCCCGACCGCTCCGGCCGCTTTAAGCTCAGCCAGCATATTCCGGACAGATACCGTGCAGAAGCCGCTTTCCAAAAGGATCGCCACCTTTCTGGTTCTGGCCGTTTTTATGGTGTTTTCCTGACTCAGTGCAGGTGAGGATGCCTGTGTGCTCTTCGGCACGGCCTGTGCGGGCGGCTTGGCGCCGATCCCCGCCGCGATTTGGACCGCCAGCTCGGGCGCAACACTGGCAAACATATCCACGACCCGCTGTTTGAGATTGACGTCTTTGACGCTGCCCACTTCAAAGTGAAAGGCGTCCACAATATGCTCCTTTTCAGCCGCGGACATGCTGTTCCAGAACAGCGTGGCCTGACTGAAGTGATCGCGGAAGCTCTCACTGCGGGCGCGGACCGCATGCCCGTCGATCCGCTGGGCGTAATGCGCAAAGCCCCCTTCTTCCTCGGGAACGGGGGACGGGGAATTCTGCGCCAGCGAATTCGGAAAATAGCTGACCGGTCCCGGATGGATGGCCATGCGGTGCATACCGTCGCGCTGATTGTTGTGCACGGGCGCTACCGGCCGGTTGATGGGAATTTCGCGGAAGTTCGGCCCGCCCAAACGGGTGAGCTGGGTGTCTTCATAAGAGAACAAACGCCCCTGTAACAGCGGATCATTGCTGAAGTCAATTCCGGGTACAATATTGGCGGGGCAAAAAGCGACCTGCTCCGTCTCTGCAAAGAAATTATCCACATTTTTGTTCAGCGTCATTTTCCCGATGATTTTCACCGGTATCAATTCTTCCGGCCATAGCTTGGTGGGATCAAGAAGATCAAAATCAAAATCGAATTCCTGATCTTCTTCAATCATCTGTACGCCGAATTCATACTCGGGATAATTGCCCTGCTCAATCGCGTCCCAAATATCCCGGCGGTGGTAATCGGGATCTTTCCCCGAGAGCTTTTGCGCTTCATCCCTCATCAGGGAATGGACGCCAAGCAGCGGCTTCCAATGAAATTTGACAAACCGGGCTTTATCCTGGGCATTGATCAACCGGAACGTATTGACGCCAAAGCCTTCCATCATACGAAAGCTTTTGGGAATAGCCCGGTCAGACATGGCCCACATGACCATGTGCGCCGTTTCCGGCGCATTCACGACAAAGTCCCAGAACGTGTCATGCGCGGTGGTGGCCTGGGGAATTTCGTTGTTCGGCTCCGGCTTCACCGCATGAATCAAATCGGGAAATTTTATGGCGTCCTGGATAAAGAAAATCGGAATATTATTGCCGACGATATCATAGTTTCCGCTCTCTGTATAAAATTTCGTGGCGAAGCCGCGAACATCGCGCACGGTGTCTGCCGACCCGCGTGAGCCGACAACGGTTGAGAAACGCACGAATACCGGGGTTTTTGAGCCCGGAACCTGCAGGAAATCCGCCTTGGTATACTCTGACATCGACTCATACAGCTCGAAATACCCATGAGCGCCGAACCCCCGGGCATGGACGACGCGCTCGGGGATCCGCTCGTGATCAAAGTGCGTGATCTTCTCACGGAAATGGAAATCCTCCAGCAGGGTCGGTCCGCGTTCGCCCGCTTTTAAGGAATCGTCAGTGCTGGTGAGTTTAAGCGCGTTATCCGTGGTGAGGGCCTGACCGTCGTCATCCGAACGGTACGCTTCCATTTGCTTCATTTTTTTCTGGTCGTTCTCCTGAAAAGTGTCTGAAAATGACATGTTATTACTCCCTTAATCAATGATATCCATAGTATTCCAAGCTGCGCTTATCCTATTCAATTCGGGAGGAATTGGATGCTCATGACCCGGCTCTTTCATCATACTTCATGTTTTCGTCAGCTTTTCAGCGCGGTCCCAAGAACAGCAGGGCAATTTGAGCGGTCCTTTTTAGCTGCTGCTCTTTTGATTTTTGTAACACAAGGGAAATCAGTTCTTGAACATTGCTCCTTTAAACAGGTTTTATCAGGATCTGCAAAAAATGACAGCGGCAGCAGCACTCATCAGAGAACCTGAAAGATTAATGGATGAATAAACGGCTGCTCCATGATAAAATATAGAAATATTCAATGAAAGTTTCCGGTTATCCGTGTCAAAGGGAAAGCGCCGTTTAATGGAGTGAAGACATGATCAGTATCACGAAGCTGTTATTCGATACCGAGTATTTCGGGGATTCCCTGCGCTATAGCCGGGACAGCAAGAATGCCAGGCATGGGACGACCGAAGGGTCCGGCCCGGTCGTGGTTTGGAATTCGACCCGGACGTGCAATTTGCACTGCGTGCATTGTTATATGGATTCCGATGCGGAAAACGACGAGAATGAGCTCTCCACGGAAGAAGCGAAAAAGCTGATCTCCGATCTGGCGGAGTTTAAGGTGCCGGTGCTGCTTTTTTCCGGGGGAGAACCCCTGATCCGCCCTGATTTTTTTGAGCTGGCCGCCTATGCCGCCGCCCAGGGGATCAGGCCCACCCTGTCCACCAACGGCACCCTGATTACCGCGGAAGCGGCCCGGAAGATCAAACAGATCGGGGTCGGATATGTAGGGATTTCCCTGGACGGCCTGCGGGAAGTCAACGACAAGTTCCGGGGGAAAGAAGGGGCCTTCGCGGCCGCCATGGAAGGGATTCAAAACTGCGTGGCCGCCGGGCAGCGGGTCGGCCTGCGCTTTACCATCAACCGGAATAATGTTCAGGAGCTGGACCGGATTTTCGATTTCATCGAAGCGGAGAAAATCGACCGGGCCTGTTTTTATCATTTGGTCTATTCCGGGCGGGGCCGGGGAATGGTGACGGACGATATCTCCCCGCAGGAATCCAGACAGGCGATGGATACCATTATCCGCAGGACAAGGGACTTTCAGCAAAGGGGCCTGAACAAGGAAATCCTGACGGTGGACAATCACAGTGACGGTGTCTACCTCTACCTGTCAGCGTTGAAAGAAAATCCGGAGCGGGCCGAGAGGATCAAAACCCTGATCGGACGAAGCGGCGGGAACCGTTCCGGGATCGCGTTCGGTGAGGTTGATCCTTATGGAGAGGTCCACCCGGATCAATTTACCCGCCATATTTCCTTGGGCAATGTGCGGGAGAAAAAGTTCGGGGAGATCTGGACGGATATGAGCCGGCCGCTCCTGGCCGCCCTGAAGGACCGCAAGCCTTTTTTGAAGGGGCGTTGTGCCCGCTGCCGTTTTCTGAGCCTCTGCAACGGAAATTTCAGAGCCCGGGCCGAAGCGGTGACCGGGGATTTTTGGGCCTCCGATCCCGCCTGTTACCTGACGGATGAAGAGGTCCTTCCAAACAGCGGCGCGGGGGAGGAAAATCTGATGGAGAAAGCAGGACTTGAACCATGATCGTATCCTGGAATACAACCAATGCCTGTAATATGTATTGCGACCACTGTTACCGGGACTCCGGCGTCCGGCAGGAAGAGGAATTAAGCACGGCCGAAGCCGAGACAATGCTGGAGCAGATCGCCCGGGCCGGGTTTAAAATTATGATTTTCAGCGGAGGGGAACCCTTGATGCGGCCGGATATCGTCGATTTGGCCGCCTATGCCAGAGAGCTGGGCCTGCGTCCGGTTTTCGGCACCAACGGGACTTTGCTCACGGCGGAGCTTGCCCAAAAGCTCAAAGGGGCCGGTGCTATGGGGATGGGCATTTCCCTCGATTCTTTGGACCGGGCAAAGCATGATCAATTTCGCCGTTATCCGGGAGCCTGGGAAGAGGCTGTCCGGGGGATGCGGAATTGCCGGCAGGCCGGGCTGCCATTTCAAATCCATACCACAGTCATGGACTGGAATTCAGGGGAGCTGGAGGCACTGACCGATTTTGCCGGAAAAGAAGGGGCCGTCGCGCATCATATTTTCTTCCTGGTCCCGGCCGGACGGGCCGTGTCCCTGGAAGAGGAAGCGCTGAAAGCGGAGAATTATGAGGATGTTCTGACCCGGATCATGAAAAAGCAGCAGACCGTGGACATCGAGCTGAAGCCGACCTGTGCCCCCCAGTTTACCCGGATCGCCAAACAGTTGGGGGTGGCGACCCGCTTCAGCCGCGGTTGTCTGGCCGGAACATCGTATTGCATCATCAGTCCCCAGGGACAAGTGCAGCCTTGCGCTTATCTCAATATCCCCTTGGGCGATGTGCGGACAACTCCTTTTGATGAGATCTGGCGCAGCCACCCCGTGTTTGAGGAGCTGCGCACTCTGGCCTATAAAGGCGGCTGCGGGGCCTGTCTTTATCAGAAAATCTGCGGCGGCTGCCGGGCCCGGGCCGCCTATTACCATGAAGGGGACTTTATGGCCGAGGAGCCCTGGTGCCTTTATCAGGGGCGCAGAGGGGGACAGTGATGGATGCGGTTGATCGGGCGATCCTCAATATGATTCAGGAGTCCTTCCCGGCGGATTCCCGCCCCTACCGGACGATCGGAAGCAAAACCGGCCTGAGCGAAGGGGCGGCCTTCCAAAGGATCGAACAGTTAAAACACAGGGAAATGATTCGCCGCCTCGGCGGAATCTTTGATTCCGCGAAGCTGGGCTATGTCAGCACACTTTGCGCGGCCAGGGCGCCGGAGGATAAGATCCCGGCTTTGGCGGAGCTGATGGGCGGCATCACCGAAATTACGCACAGTTACCTGCGCCGGCACCATTACAACTTATGGTTTACGATCATCGCCTGTTCCCGCCAGAGACTGGAGCAAATCTTGAATGAAATCAAAGCGGTCCTGGGCAGTGAGGAAACGTACAGCCTCCCGGCCCAAAGAGTATTTAAAGTCAAGGTTTGTTTAAATTTCCCGGGCGGGGAGCAGACAGGGGAGAGCCGGGCCGCTAGCATCCCCTTTACTGCCGCCGCTCCGGATAGAGAGACGGGAGAGGCTCCGTTTTCCGGCCTGAGTGTCAGCGAAGAGGAGAAAGCCTTGATCAGACTGCTGCAGGGCAATCTGCCCAGTACGCCGACCCCTTTTGCCGAGCTGGCCAAAGCCTTGAACAGCACGGAAGAAGAAGTCCTGGCCCAGGTGGATTCTTTCCGGCGCCGGGGCATCTTGCGGCGGCTGGCGGCGGTGCTCTATCATCAAAAAGCGGGGTTCACCTCCAATATCATGGGAGTCTGGCGCGTACCGGAGGTGCTGGTGCCTGAGACAGGGCGCAGGATGGCTGCTTCCCCGCAGGTCAGTCACTGCTACCAGCGTCCCTGTCTGCCTGAGCTTCCCTATAATCTCTATACCATGATTCACGGTCATTCCGATCAAGAGTGCCGGGAGATGATGGCCGCCCTGGCGGAGGAGACCGGAATCAGAGATTATGCTCTGCTCTTCAGCCAGACCGAGCTCAAGAAGAGCAGCATGCGTTATTTCCTGGAAGAAAGGGAGGGCGGCACCAAGTCAATTATTTATGAGAATGCAATGGAAGATAAAGATGTCAAGGGTAAAGGAACACCCGTTTATCTTAAAACAGTAAGAAATAAAGAAACCAATAAAATTGAAAAATTGGTTGAAATGTCCGGGGATGAGGCATGGGAGAAAATAAACAGTACTGATGATAGGATTATTCAGATGGTACGAACTCCATGGGATAAAAATTAGTATTTCAATATGTGACAATTGACCGTCACGACAAGCCATTCAACCTTTCACACTCGCTTCACGGAACGGGAGGATGAAAAGCTGGAGGCTTTTTTTATTTGCCCCGTTTGGGCCGTTCCGGCCGGAAGGAAGAATAACGAAAACCGTTAAGCAAAAATATGGTATAATCGGATCAATCAAGAGAATATATTTTGGGAACAGCCGCAACCGGAATGAAAAAAATCACAAAATTTTATATCAGCAGGCCAGGCCCAAGCGGTACCTGCTGACGGCTTTCCGTATTCTCCGGACGGTACGCAAAAAATTAAACGGGGTGAACATATTGGTGAGAACGAGAAGCAAACGCATTTTGCTCACGCTGGTCTTAGTGCTGGCAGGGATCATGGCGGGGACGGCAGCCGCCTTCTATTTCGGCTTTTTGGGCTTTGGTTCCGTGGATATGAACAGCCGGGTCAGCTTCCTGCTGATCGGGACGGATAAAAGACCGGGGGATCATTCATACAATGCGGACTCGATCATCGTGGCCAGCTTTGATCCCCGGACCAAGCTCGTTTCCCTGCTCTCGATTCCGAGGGATACCCGGGTGGCCCTGTCCGGCGGGAAAGACTACTGTAAAATCAATGCCCTCCCGTCCTTAAAGGGAATCCCGGAGCTGGAAAAACAGGTGACGGCCCTCACCGGCATTAAGCTGAACGGTTATGTCCTGACCAATTTCCAGGGATTCAAGGAGATCATCGACACCTTGGGCGGGATTACGATCGATGTGGAGAAAAACATGTACTATGAGACCGGGGACGAAGAGGACGGCTATATTAACCTGAAAGCCGGGGTCCAGAAATTAAACGGGACCAAGGCCCTTCAGTATGCCCGCTTCCGTCATGACGATACCGCTGATATCGGGCGGACCGCCAGACAGCAGAAAGTGCTGACGGCGGTAGCGAAAAAAGCGCTGGAACCCGTGAATATCCTCAAAATGCCCGCCCTTATCCCGCAATTCATGAAAGCGGTGGAGACGGACCTGGCGCTCAAAGACCTGACCACACTTGCCGGAGCGGCAAATTCCTTCAGTGATGCCAAGATCGTAAGTCAGACCTTGCCCGGCAATGCCATTATGCTGGACGGATTAAGCTATTGGGAGGTCAACAAGACCAAAGCGAGAGAAGTGGCCCAAAATCTCCTGCTGGGCCAAACAACCAGTGAGATCTGGGACAGCTCAGTGATGGACTCCCTTGACGCAGAGACAAAAGCCCGCCTTGATTCTCCCAAAACCGAAACCGTGATCGAAATGCCGGAGATTTCGGGAGTGACCATACCCAAAGAAGGGGAAGAACCCGTCAAAACCATCCAGACCGAGCAGTATTCCGGGACGGTTGTCTGGTCCCCGGATGACCAGGTCTTTGTGGCGGGACAGAAATATCAGGCGACCATTACCCTGGAGCCCAAAGCGGGCTATACCTTAAAAGGAATTAGGGCCAACTTCTTTACCGTACCGGGGGCGACCGCCGCCAATGCGGCGGGATCAGGGGTCATTACAGCCCAGTTCCCGGCGGTGCGGACCGAGCCAGAGACCGCGCCGGAAGAAGAACCGGAGGAAACGGCACCGGCGGGAACAGCACCGGCAGAAAACACGGCGACAGTGGTCAGCAGGGCGGACATCGCCGGGGTTATCCCGCCCAAAGCCGGGGCGGAGCCGGTGACCATGATCACCCCGACAGAGCAGTATAGCGGATCAGTGATCTGGGCCCCGGCCGACAAGCCCTTTGAGCAGGGCCGGCAATATACAGCGGTCATTATCCTGGTGCCCAAAGCAGGATATACCATGGAAGGCATCGGCCAGAATTTTTTCACGGTAGCGGGCGCCGCGGCGACCAATGACCCCGGCTCAGGGATCATCAAAGCGGCCTTTCCGGCCACAGAGTAAAAATAAGCGAAACAGGGGGCGAGCTTGGCCCCCTGTTTTTCTGTCTCTGATCTCTTCTCCTTTTTATCAAGCTGGATAGCGGTTTAACTGTCCCAAATTCGACACCGGTGTCGAATTTGGGACAAGCTATTCGGAGGAGATCGCCCGGGCGGGATCGGCCGAGTTTTCAAAAAACCAGTAAATTATTGTCGAAACAATTGGAATATAATGAACGAGGTGGTAAAATCAAGAGGACACTCGTTGAAAAACGGCCGATTTTCTGTCTGACCGCCAAGAAACCGGGAGAATAGGGGAAAGAAACACCTTGCGGGCCGATTCGGCCCGGGGATGATTGAGGATAATCATGAGTTTACAACCTTTTCATGTGATGACGGGGCCGGATCAAGTAAGTTGAGAGGAAAAGAAAGTGTCTCAACCTCTGTTTGATGAGAACAAGGACCGTGCGCCTGTCTGCTTCAGGGTCTTCTGTTTCCATTTTTCCTTGGGGAATGTATTGGTGGGAGAACGCTTTTTGCCAAGCCATGTGCCTCTCGATTTTTTCATCTGCAGGCGGATGGCTTGTTTCTGTGTGTTTATCCAGGTGGCGGTTTTAGACGGGTTCCCCGGGGATTAAGATGAGCTTGATGAGAGGTGATCTGCTGTAAATGCACAAGATGCGCAGCTTTATTCGTAATACGTTTTCCGCAGAAAACAGTGAGAAATTCCGGCAGGAAAAATTCAGGCACAATCATTTATGCATATTCGCGCTGTCTGTCTATCTGACATTTGAACAGCTGTATTACGGCTTTTGCATATCGGAACCGGGAAGCCTGAGGCAGAAAATCTTTATCGGCACGGCAGGTCTCATGCTGGCCTATACGGCAATCAGCGCCCTGATTCACGCCAAAAAGACCGGGCAATTAACCCGGGGCCATAAAATATATGAACTGAGCTTTGGCCTGAGCGGTTTTGCCATCGCGATCGCCAGGTCCCTGATCTTACAAAACCATACATTTGCCTTGCCTTCCATCTATATTGCGGTGATTTACGGTTTTGCGGTATTTTTTTATTTGTCGCCGCTGGTCAGCTTCGGAATATACTTCATTACCTGTGCCTCGGTGCTCATCCTGCTGCCGCTGTTTCACCCCGAGATCGTCCTCATCACTTATGTCCAGGACATTGTGACCAATAACTTCATTGCCTGGATCGCCTCAGTCATCAGCTACCGGAGATATGTCAGAGAGTACAGGTGCCAGCAGACCATATCCGATAAGAACGAGGAGCTGCAGGCCAAGACGGCCAATATCCAGAAGACAAACCAGACCCTGCAATACATGTCCAACATCGATGACCTGACCAATATTTACAATCGCAGAAAGCTGAACGAATTTCTGGAGCTGGAATATGAGCGGTGCCGGGCGGCGGGGAAAAACATCTCTTTAATCTTGATTGATGTGGATTTCTTCAAAGCGATCAATGACACTTACGGACATTCCGCGGGCGATAAGGTGCTTGAACAGTTCGGAAAATTGCTCAAACAAAACGTCAGCCTCAACAATATCGTGGGAAGGTGGGGCGGTGAAGAATTTTTAATGATCTGCCCGGAAACCAATCTTGAGGAAGCGGTCTGCCTGGCGGAAAAAATAAGGAGAATGGTCCAAAACGACGACTTTAAACTGGAAAATCAGGTCACATGCAGTCTCGGAGTGGCGACAAATCAGAATATCGATACCATAACCAATTTGATTATCCGGGCGGACAGGGGACTTTACCGGGCGAAAGCCCTGGGAAGAAACAGAGTTGAAGAGGGATAAAGCGATCAAGCAAAAAAAAGAAAGGTGAAGACCGCTGGAATAACAGGCAAAACAAGGCCTGGGAGGGAAAAATCAGACGTGAGGAATGATTAAAAGGAATGGTTAAGATGAAAAAATATTTGATCTGGTTCGTTGCCGCTGCCGTACTCTTGCTTGGTGGCTGCAATGCCCCGGCCGAAACGGCCCCGGAAAACAAAACAAGCGCAACGACTGAAACCAAAACAGTCCCGACAACGGAAAATAAAGTTGTAACCACTGGAATCGGCAGCTTGTCAAGCTATACCAGCGAAAAGGGGCTAATTGTTCAAATGCCTGAAAAATGGCAGAACAAAGAAATAAGAGCGGAAGAAAACCAGAATTGCCTGCGGTTGATTTTTTCCGGAATAAATCATAAAGATGAAATCATGATGACGATCGGAGCATTGACGCAGGCCAAATACCAGGACCTGAAAAACAGGCCGGAGGATGATCCGGAGAAAATCAGAGAAGAAGATGTTCTGGGCGAAAATGAGAAATATGTATTTTATCTTATTCCAAAGTTGGATATTGGCTATACAATGGAAGAAATCAACGAGCATCAGCAGACGATCGTTGAGATATTTTTAGATCACACCGAGCTTAGAACGTTGATTAAGATCATCCCCGCAAAGGAAAACGAGCGGGAACCTTACTGAAAAACCTTGACTTGCTGGATTGGTTTTAAACGATCTTTTTCCAATATCGATAGAGCCCAGCCGTCTGCTCCGTCCTCATAACGGTATGTGAGTAAGACAATATTTCCGTCTTCATTGTAAACCGCATTCCCGGTATGACCATCGGTCAATATGCTGTTAAGCAGCTCCTGATCCACCTCTTTGACTTCTTTGAACTCCTCTAGTTCTTTTTTATTGGCTTTGTGCAATTCGTTTTTTTGCAGATGATAGACATATGCAGAATGATCAATATCACTTTCGTTTCCAAAAGCAAGCTCGTTACGATTCGATTTCACGCTCGTATAGTCGCTGCCCTGCATTTTATTCAGGCCCAAAGACAGGTTATCAATGGTGTGGAGAATAGCCTGCTGATCAAAATCGTAAATCAAGATACCGTTAAAATTTAAGATCACTGCATATTGATCATAGGCATAAACCAATCTTGGACCGGTCGCTCCAATCGGCTGGTTTTTTATTTTTTCAATGACTTGATCATCTTGATTCAAAAAATTTTCCAATTCGGAGTTTTTACCGGCGGTTTGCTCATTTGCACAGCTGACCAGCAGAAAAAGGGCGAATACCAGAACGAGAAGAAAGGCCGTTTTTTTTCGCATAATTCAAGTCTCCTTATACGAACAAAATAGGGGTTATTCCAAAAGCCTGTGATCTCTTGATTCAGTCAGAGCTTTCGGATGCCCTATAATTTAGTATACTGAAAATACCGGCTGAACGCCAGTATTGCGGAGCGGAATTGCCGGGCACAGCGATCCGGTTTTACCCTGGCTCACCTGTGTCCGACAATTCAGGCCGGGGTCAATCAGCTGTGGCATTCATGCTCATGGGCATGACAGGAATCACCGGAATCAAGCAAAGATCCGGCAAGCCAGCGAAGAGCCACTTCCTTAACATTTCCTGAACACCCCCGCACCACCTCAATACCTGAAGCATGCAGCACATTAACGGCGCCTTGCCCCATATTTCCGGCGAGCAAGACTTTGACATCCATTTCTGACAGTGTTTTAGCGATATTTGATTTGCATCCGCAGCCCGCGGGAGAGGCAATGGTCTGCTCATCAAGTATTGCTTTGCGATTGGGGTCAACAGTGAAAATGGTATAGTACTCACAGTGACCAAAATGGTCGTCAATGGAATTTTGACGAGACGGCAGGGCGATTTTCATGTTGAACATTCCTCCATTTTTTTCAGTGCCGGCAATTGAGTTATTGACATATGCCATTTATAACCCTATTATAATCCATAAAGAGCATATGTCAATAACTGAAATGATTCGGCCGCGAGCTGAGCAGGATGACAGGGGCATAATTGAGGAGCGAGAATGATGATCATTAAAACATTGGTGGAAAATACAGCGGTCTCGGATCAATTCGAAGCTGAGCACGGGTTAAGTCTTTATATCGAGACCAATCAGCATAAGATCTTATTTGATTTAGGCGCCAGCAGCGTATTCATCAAAAATGCCCGCAAAATGAAGATTGATCTTGCCGGTGTTGATCTCGCTGTGATCTCTCATGGACATTACGATCACGGCGGCGGACTGCGGGAGTTTTTGCGCATCAATGAGCGGGCTCAAATTTATTTAAAGACAAAAGCGTTTCAACAGCACTGCGGCCGTAAAGCTGACGGGGGAATTGAAGATATCGGTTTGGATGACAGCTTGCTGCCCAATGCGCGTCTGACCCTGGTTGAAAATGATTTGAACATAGGCAGCGAGCTTGAGCTCTTCGGCAATGTCAACGGCCGGAAATTCATGTCCTCACTAAACACGGACATGCTGATGAGGGAGGGCCGGGAGCTTGTCCCGGATAATTTCGCCCATGAGCAAAACCTGCTCATCAAGGAAGAAGGAAAGACCCTGCTCATAGCCGGATGTGCTCATACAGGAATGGTCAACATATTAGAGCACCTTTTTACGCAAAAACAAATCATACCCAGCCATATCATAGGAGGATTTCATTTATACAGCAGGGCGAAAAAGCAAGCGGAGGAAGCGAAGACTGTTGAAGAGATAGGGAAATACCTGCACCAGACCGGTTTAAGATTTTATACCTGTCATTGCACCGGCCGGGATTCTTTTCAAATCCTGAAAACAATCATGGGAGATCATATTCAGTACTTGGCAGCCGGAAGCCAAATCGAAATCTAAAGAAGATCCAAATTGATGAACAGCAGGATTCAGCTCATTTGGTTATTGGCATTTGACAATAACTGAATGAGGGGTATAATTTTTTTAAGAGATAAAAAAGGGAAGGGGGGATTAGCGGCCGGCAATACTTGTCCCGGGCAGGACCCAACAATTTCAGATAGGAGAACTGGAAATGAAAAAGACAGTGACCGATTTCAAAGGATGTTTAAAGCCGGTGCCGGATATTTTGGTATCCTGCAGAAACAAAGAGGGGAAGAATAACGCTTTGGCAGTAGCGTGTGCTTGCAATTGCAGTATGAATCCGCCAATGATTATGGCAGGGATTGTTCCCGGCAGGTATTCCTATGAATTCGTCAAAGAAACCGGAGTATTTGTTGTCAATCTTGTGACGGAGGAGTTAAGAACACAATATGCCTATCTTGGCAGCCACAGCGGCCGGGACGAAGACAAACTGGCAAAACTGGGAATGAAAATCGGGGAAGGGGTAAAAATCAATGCCCCTATTTTATTGGATTGCCCTGTCAGTATCGAATGTACGGTAGTGGATTCCATAAAAACGGGAACTCACGAAATGTTTGTCGGGAAAGTAGAATATATTCATGCCAAAGAAGAATTCATCTTAGAGAATGGGTCTGTTGATTATGCAAAGATCAACTTGCTGAAATTTCGTTAATCGTTGAGATAAAGCGGATGAAACCCCGCGTGACCGGGAAAGCTCAAGCCTTTGGCAAAGAAAAAGGAAAAAGGGGGTTTGCAGCATGAGCAAAGAAACAAAGAGTCTGAGTTGTTCAGAGTGCGGAGTGGTCAATTGCTACAGGATGGAAAAAAAATTCCCGGAGTTCTGTCTGACAACAAATACCGATCATAAGCTGATCCAGGAAACGAAAGAGCTCTATCAAAAAGATGAGTTTGTTTCGAAGTTGGCCCATGCAGCGGCAGAGATCGAAGGGACCTACTTTGGCAAGATTACGCGGGTGGAAGAGATCGTGCTGTTTGCCAAAAGAATTGGAGCAAAGAAGATTGGCATCGCCACTTGTGTAGGCTTAATGAATGAAGCGAAAATATTTGCCAGAATACTGCAGGCAAAAGGGCTGGAGAGCTATTGCGTGATCTGTAAAGTAAGCGCGACCGACAAAACAGAAATTGGGATAGACAAAAATCTCAAAATAAAAAAAGACTGTCATGAATCCTTATGTAATCCGGTCCTGCAGGCAAAGCTGCTGAATCAAGAAAATACGGATTTAAACGTGATCGTGGGGCTATGTGTCGGTCATGATTCCATCTTCATGAAATATTCAGAAGCCCCCGTAACAACCCTGATCACAAAGGACAGGGTATTGGCCCATAATCCTGCCGGAGCATTGTACACCACCGGATTTTACTATACCAGACTGCTGGAGACCGATAAGGACGAATAACCTGCTTTAACTTCAATGATGCCCTGGCAAAACAAATAGGCTTGAAGTAAGAAAGCCACGAAGTCATGGCGGCCCTCAGTAAAACAGTATTTGATTGAGAGTGTGGCGTAGCATAAAAGCTACGCCATTTCTTGTCTAAAGAAAAACACCTGCTAAGCAGGTGGTAGGTATCTACGCATACTATTAAACATTTTTTCATAAAAAATCCTTCTTTCTGCTGATGAATTTTAGATTGTGGCATCCTCATTACTGGAGCTGGTGAATTAGTTTTTGGGTTATTTGTTGAAATGCAGCCAATTCTTCTTTGTTCAAATCCCCAAGTATTTTAGCGGATTCATCAGCATGTGCTTTAATAGCTTTCTTAACGACACTTTTCCCCTTATCAGATATAGTGGCAATAATACTACGTCCATCATCTGGTGCGGGAGTGCTTATAATAAATTCACTTTTTAAAAGCAAGTTTATTCGGTGGGTCATTGTTCCAGAAGCTACACCGGTGCGTTTTAACAATTCCTTTGGTGATAAGCCGCTTTCTCCTGCTTGGTATAAGATTACCAACATATCATAACTCCAAGGCTCTAACTCAAAAGTTGCAAGTAGCTCTTTTCTTTTTTTCAGAATTAAGGTAGACATATGAGAGATGTTGAAAAGCAAATGTATATTTACTACCTCGTCATTGTTTACAATAGTATTCCAAACGGAAGATTGGTTGTTTTTATCCTTGCCCATTTTTTATTCTCCTTTTGCATAACAGGTAATCCATTGATCTATTCGTGGGGTCAACCAGTTTATAAATTTAAAGTTGCTGCCAATGATAATTAGAAGTATTGGAGAGCATAATAGCACTATATTCCATTGGAGCAATTCAAGGCGGATGAAGGAATATATCACCCATGTGTATATAGGTAAGGTTAGTATACTTGTAATCAGCGAAGGGCAGTAACGCCGATAAATGAAAAGCTCCAATATATGGCCCAAAAGATGAAAAGAATAAATACAGTAGAAAACCCAAATAAAAGAATATCCTTTCCAAAGTATAGCAGCAATCGAAAAAACAGAAACCATAATAAATTCCTCAGCAATTAGTGCTGCAATTGTAGAGGAATTTGTATTTTTATAGCTCACAAAATAATGATTTTTCAAATGGTTATCTGTTTCTTTTCGTTTTAACCACGGCTTAATGAAAATAATTTCTTCAAACTCATGAAACATAAATGCGGCGAGTGCAACCATTATCATAAATGTAAAATCCAAGTTATACTCCTTTCCAAAATTAGTTATGTGTCACTACCGCCAAACAAGTAAAATTATAGATTGAATTAAAATCAACCATGAACCAGACTTGGGGGCAAAGACCGTAGCTAAAATTCCTAACAACAAAAAACCAATACAGAATAGCAGTGGTAATTGCAAATTCATAACCCGAATGAGCCAATCCACCAAAACCCCAAGCAACAACAAAGCCAATCCAGAAATCTCAAACCAGAAGAAAAGGTTAACATCATTGGGTATAGAAGCTGCATTATCATCTTTAATACTGGAAGATATGAGTTTAAATAAGAGAGGTCTATAATATAGTAGCCCGATAAAAAAATGCAATATGCTTGTTCCCATAATCGCTATTCCCGTATATGAATAAAGATATTTCATGACATCCCTCCTTGAAACAATCTCGATATCAAGATAAATGTACCGTATATTTCTTCATGCGTCAAGAGCAAGTGTGGAAACAGCTTGATGAAATGTTTATTATGCTATAATAATGGCAAATCCTATTTATAGATTGAGGGGTAAAAACATGCCAAGGCCGGTAAAATGGAGAAAAGTAGAATATATCCCGAATAACACTTATTTTGTTCCTTGCCCGAAGGGAAGCTGCAGAGAGTATTCTGATGTGAATGAGGTGCAAATCAAAATCGAAGAATTGGAAGCAATGCGCTTGAAAGATATAGAAGAGTTGTCTCAGGAGGAATGTGCCGAAAAAATGGAGGTTTCCAGACAGACGTTTCAGAATATCATTGATGAAGCCAGAAAGAAGGTTGTTTTCGCTCTGGTAGAAGGAAAGGCGATTTCCATCGGCGGCGGTCGCTACACAAAAAAAATATGCAGACTGAAATGTCTGAACTGCGGGAAAGAATTTGAGGCGTCTTTTGAGGAGGACCAGCAAAAATGCATAAATTGCGGTTCAGCTGAGCTCAGTTGTTTCAAAAAGGTCAATGGTCATAAGCATTGCCCCAAACAGTCCGGTGAATACCCTGCTTCGGAAAAAAGGCTGGGGAACAGTCAGCTTGAATGACTGAATGGGGCCGCTCTGGTTCACGATCTGAAGAAAACCCACTTTACAATGAGCAGATCAAAGTAAAGCGGGTTTTCCAGATCCGATAAGCAACGATCACCGGCTAATCCTGATAACCGGATAATTGTTGATGTGCGGAGTGAAGCGAATTGATCGCTTGTTGAATTTTGTTTTTGTTGTCTAGCTTTTCGGCAGAATTCAGCGCCTGTTGTAATGTATTTACGCAGCTTTGAACTGAAGCCATACTCTGGTCAACGTATTGTTTGGCTTTTGGCATATGGGCACCTCCTTTCATCAGGAAAGTATTTCTGAAATAGCATCTGCACAAATTTAGATAAATATTCAGAACCAAAACCAAATGCGGTTCAAAACGCAGTATAATATAATCATAAAGGGTATATGTCAACAACTTTCTTGTCTAAGAGGTGAAAAAATATGCCAAGACCGACAAAGGGCAGAAAGGTCTGCTGCCTGCCCGGAAGTAATCTTTTCGGCCCCCTCAAGCCCGGGCTTACCCAACCGGATATTTTAGTCATGTCTGTGGATGAGTATGAAACGATCAGGCTGATTGACCTGCAGGGATTTACGCAGGAACAATGTGCCAATCAAATGCAGATTGCCCGGACAACAGCCCAGCGGATTTATAATAAGGCCCGAGAAAAGCTTGCCCAATCATTGGTGAACGGTAAGCTTCTGAAGATAGAGGGCGGTGATTATAAGCTGTGTAACGGGCAGGAAAACACATGCGCCTGCGGAGGCTGCCGCAGACACCGGTGCAGCAGTGCTTTTGCGGATGACGGCAGCTGCCGGGACAGGGAATGATATCCCGGAAGGTTTGTCCGAAACGGCAAAGGGTCTGCTGCTTGCTGCTCAAAATCAATGGGGTTTAAAAGGAGAGGTGATTCCGTGTTTATTACAGATGAAATGATTGACAGGCTGATCAAAGAAGATGTGCCATACTTTGATCTGACCACGTATGTATTGGATATCGGGAGGAGAAAGGGAAAGATCAGATATACTTCAAGACAAAGCGCTGTAATCAGCGGCACCGAAATCGTGGGAAGGGTGTTTGCCAAATTGGGAATAGACGCGGTAAACCTTCTTCCTTCCGGCACAAGAGTTGAAGCCGGGGATGTTCTGGCAGAGGGAGACGGCAATACGGAAAGCCTGCACATGGCATGGAAGGTAGGCATGAACATCTTAGAGTATTGCTCTGGAATCGCAACGAGGACAAGCAAGCTGGTACAGGCGGTAAAGAAAATCGATCCCAAAATAGAAATTGTGACAACCCGTAAAATATTTCCCGGAACTAAGGAACTTTCCATCAAAGCGGCCTTAGATGGAGGAGCCTTGCCTCATAGACTGGGATTATCTGAAACCATACTGGTTTTCAAGCAGCATGCTGTATTTTTGGGAGGGATAAAGGGATTTTTAAGTCAATTAGAAGAGATCAAGCTTAAAGCCCGTGAAAAGAAAATAACGGTTGAGGTGGAGTGCAGGGAGGATGCAATAGAGTTATGCAAGGCCGGCATAGATGCTCTTCAGTTTGACAAGGTTCCGCCGGAAGAACTGAAGGAGATCATTGCGGATATCAGAAAAATTAATCCGGGCATCACATTGATCGCGACGGGGGGAATCAATGCCGATAATATCGAAAAGTATGCTTCAGCCGGTATTGATACGGTGAATACGTCATGGGTTTATTATGGAAAGCCCGTTGATCTTGGCGCCGAGATTACAGGAACAGACGCAAACGGGCAGTGATTGTGGATTCACTGTTTTTAAAAGCTTAAGGCCGCCTCTTCGCACGGCGTATTCTTTTTGAGGAACGGAATGTCTTTTATCTATTTCAAGCTGGTTGTCCGGAGAAGGAGAAGCGAATGGAATCTTTCTTGATGATCTTGATCATGCTGGCCGCAATCGGGCTTTCCAATATGATTAATCATATTGTGCCATTTATACCTGTACCGCTGATCCAGATTGCTCTTGGCGTTTTGATCGCGGCCGTTCCGGGAGGACTCCATATTCCATTGGAGCCGGAGCTGTTTTTTGTCCTGTTTATTGCCCCGATCCTTTTTAATGACGGGAAAAACGTGTCGAGAAAAACCCTGTGGAATTTACGCAAGCAGATTTTGTTGCTTGCTTTGGGCCTTGTTTTTCTAACGGTACTGGTGATCGGCTTTCTGACCCATTGGCTGATTCCTTCCATCCCCTTGTCGGCAGCCTTTGCCCTGGCCGCCATCTTATCGCCGACTGATATTGTGGCGGTCAGCGCCATGTCAAGCAGGGTCAGGATTCCGAAAAGCATCATGCATCTTCTTGAAGGGGAAGGGCTGATGAATGATGCCTCCGGTCTTGTCGCCTTTAATTTTGCCATTGCCGCCACCGTAACCGGAGCTTTTTCTTTAGGGGACGCAAGTCTGAGCTTTTTGAAAATTGCCGTCGGCGGTTTCGCGGGCGGCGCAGTGCTGGCCTTCCTCATCATCCGGCTGAGGCTTTTTATCCGCCGCCTGGGGATGGAAGACGTGACCTTTCACATGCTCATTCAAATCCTCACCCCGTTTGTCGTCTTTTTACTGATTGAACATATTCATTTATCGGGAATTTTAGCGGTGGTGGCAGCCGGGATTGTGCATGCAATGGAGCGTGACTACGAAGAATCGCCGACGATTAATTTGCAGGTTGTGTCCAGAAGCACTTGGATCGTTCTGCTGTATGTGTTAAATGGTTTGGTCTTTGTCCTGCTGGGGTCGCAAATCCCGGATATTCTCAATGAAATCTTCAATGCCCCCACTTTCAATAATGCGGAAGAGATCGCTTATACCCTGGTCATTTCCCTGGCCCTTTTTGCCCTCCGCTTTATTTGGCTGCATCTTTTGGAGTGGAGCCGCTGGAAGCTGAAAAAGCCGGATGCGGTCAAGCCCGGGCTCAGAAGGACTGCGATCGCCGCAATATCAGGTGTCAGGGGAGCGGTAACCTTAGCGGGAGCGTTTTCCATCCCCTTTGTGCTGGCTGATGGCAGCCTCTTTCCGCAGCGTTCCTTAATGATATTTATTGCCGCGGGCGTGATTTTAGTGACGCTCATAACGGCGAGCATCGTTTTGCCGCTGATCACCAAGTCAGAAAATAATGAGGTGAAAAACAACAGAGAAAAGATGGAGAAGAGGGCGCTGATCCGAACCTATGAAGCGGCCGTCCGCGCCATGCGGGGAGCGCTGGATGAAGACAAGCGGGAAGCGGCCCTGAAGATCATGTCAACCTACAATCATACCCTTCAGCAGCTGAAATCTGAAGAAAATGGAACGAACGCTCTCACTGTCAAAAAAATGGAGGCGGAAATCCGGATGAAGGCGCTGGAAGCGGAGTCTCAATGTATTGCTAAACTGACGGAAGAAAAACGCATCGATAAGGAAACCGCATTGCTGGCCCAGGCGCGTATTCGCCGGAGGGAGGTTGCCGTAACCAATCGGTCCAGATTCAGAATCTTGATGATTTGGACGTTAGTGAAGAGGATCTTATATCAAAGCAGTCAGATCTTGATCTCCCAAAATCATCAATTGCGCAGAAAAGAACGGGAAAAAAGAATAAAGCTGTACCGGCTGAGAAAAGACTTGGGGGAAGCGGCCATTCGAGCGGTAAAAAAGGGCTTGACGCCGGAGAACCGGGAAATTTCTTATCTGATCATCGGGGAATATATTGAACTGATGACCAAGATCAAGTCCGGAAGAAGCGAGAACTATTCCCGGGCCTTGGCCAGGATGGAACGAGAGCTGAAGGAAAAGGCTTTCCAAGCGGAACGGGACGAGATTCAGAAGCTATATGAGAATGGGAAAGTGACCAGAGATGTGACCCAAAAAATCCGCCGGCAAATCAATATCCGGGAAGCCTATTCCCTGGAGGAAGAGAAATTTTGACTGTATTGTCGAAAAAACCGGCTGGCAGTTTATTCTGTCAACCCACTTGCCGTTTCTGCTTGCTCTGCAAGGAGCAAAAAGATATGAGCTCGATGCGGATGATGGGGATGGATCAGCGGATTTTAATCTCGAAATATCTCTGAATATTTCGGAATAGCTCTAAACACCTCGAAATGGCTCGGAACAGAGAGAAAATATTGCACCTTTTTAGGTGATCCTTTATACTATGATTAGGCGATTGTTTTAATGGTTAAGAGGTGATCCGATGTCAAATTCTTCCTTGAAGAATCCGTCATCCCGAACAAATTCATCAGAGATACAAAGAAAAACCGTGGCAAAAGGTTCATGCTGTTCCTTGGCTCCTCATCCGAGCATAAAGGAGAAAGTGGCAATCCCTGTGACCAAGATAGCCAGATACAACAGCAAGGTCCCGGCAACCATAAGGAAGCGGGCAAAGTAAAATGGCGGCAAAGAGGGATGACACTTACCGGCTGAGGCCAACGGAAAAAACATGTGATGTAATGCTGCGTCCTCATTATCGGGTTGATTATGCGCGGGTGATTCATGCACCCGCTTTTCGTCGCCTGCAAAACAAAACCCAGCTTTTCCCCGGAGGCGAAAGTGACTTTTTTCGCAACCGGCTGACGCATTCCCTTGAGGTGGCGCAAATTGCCAAATCTATCGCAATAATGCTGAAGGGAAAACATCTGGACACCGATATCGAGCCGGATGTCTGTGAGATCGCCGGCCTGCTGCATGATATAGGACACCCCCCGTTCGGCCATAACGGTGAGGCGGCATTGGATGAATGTATGAGGGAAAAATCCGGCGGTTTTGAAGGAAACGCCCAGACCTTGAGAATCATCACCCGTCTGGAGAAAAAGGAACCGCCTCTTTCTAGAGCGGGTAAAGATGATAAAGACAGCCGGGTCGGATTAAACCTGACGGCAAGAGTGATTGCTTCAGTTTTAAAATATGACACAGAAATACCACTGCAAAGAAATTCGACAGATTCCGTGGTAAAAGGATATTATCAGTCGGAAGCTGATGTGATAAAAAAAATAAAAAGTAAATTGCTCGGTCTGCCCAACAGCAGAATTGCGGGCGCGCTAAAGGGAACGGCGTTTAAAACGATCGAGTGCGGCATTATGGATCTGGCTGACGACATCGCTTACTCGACATACGATATTGAGGATGCCTTTAAAGCGGGCTTTCTTAACCCCTACGAAATCATGTCGGCCAATGAACGTGTCATGGAAAATATTTCCGCCAAGCTTTTAAGATCCGGTATTCGTCTGACCGCGAAAGAGTGCCGGGAGCTGATTATCGGCTTCTTTGCCGAGGTGTGGAAAAGCAGTGTCGCCGATATTAAAGCGGCCAAGAAGAGCTCTTCCGATGTCGATATCGTCAAAGCGCTGCTGGAAGCCTACAAGTTATCGAAGGTAGTCGCATCGGACGGATATTTCCGGACCGCCTTTACCTCCAACATGATCCAGTTTTTTATTGACGGTCTCGAATTTATTCCCAATAAAAGCTTTCCGATACTGTCACAAATCCGCTTTAAAGACGATGTCGGCAAAATCGTTGAGATCCTTAAGCACACGACATATGAGACACAAATTGAGAGCGCCCGGCTCAAGGTCGCCGAGAATCGCGGGAAAGATATTGTGATGGGCATCTTTAACAAACTGAATACCGACAGCGGGCATCGCCTGCTGCCGGAGGACTTTCAGGATTTTTTTGAGCAGCAAACGACCCTTGAACGAAAGAGCCGTGTTGTCTGTGATTTTGTCGCGGGAATGACGGATAGATATGCCATGGAGTTTTACGGGAGACTTCATTCGGAAAGTCCCCGCTCGATATTTGTACCGTTATAATCAGAGCAAAAAGCCTTGACAGAAAGACCATGTATCCTATAATGATAGATATCGTTACCGTGTATTCACCTTTGGCAGATTTTCAATTTTGACTGACTGGAAAAACTGGAAGTTGATTTGTCGAGCGTAATCGGCAGATTGGCTTTTTCTTTTATTCCAGCAGGTGGGGGAAACCAGCGGGATCTGACGGAAAAAATACAGGGTCAGATCAAGGAAGATGTAAGTAAAAATTATGGATAAAAGAAAAAGAAAGATCACCCTCGCGGTGATGCTGGCAATGTTTCTGGGAGCGGTGGAAGGGACTGTCGTCATTACGGCGGTGCCGACAATTACCAGGGATCTGGAGGGCTTTGATCTGATCAGCTGGGTGTTTTCCATCTACCTGCTGACCTCGGCGATTTCGACGCCGGTTTACGGAAAGCTGTCCGATTTATACGGGAGAAAAAATACGCTTTCCTGGGGAATCCTGATTTTCCTGATCGGGAGCTCACTGTGCGGAATGGCCCAAAGCATGTACCAGCTCATCGGCTTCCGGGCCTTGCAGGGTATGGGGGCCGGAGCCATATTTACGGTGGGCTATACAATCGTCGGGGATGTTTTTCAGTTGTCCGAAAGGGCCAGGATCCAGGGCTGGCTTAGCTCAGTATGGGGGGTTGCCAGTCTGATAGGCCCTTTCCTGGGCGGCTTTATCATTGATTCTCTTTCCTGGCATTGGATTTTCTTGATCAACATCCCCTTTGGCCTATTGGCCATAATGCTTCTTCAGGCCAACCTCGGGGAAAACCTGGAAAGGAAGAAGCATAAGATTGATTACGCGGGGGCCCTGGTCCTGTCCGCGGCGATCATTGCCCTGCTGCTGTCACCGTACATGGTGGGCTTACTGGGGGCCGGTCTTGTTTTGCTGATTGTTTTTTATTTGATTGAAAAGAAAGCGGCGGAGCCTGTTTTCCCGTTTGAAATATTCACCAGAACCAATATCCTGGCCAATAGCATCTGTTTTATGACCGCTGCTGTTTTAATCGGGGTGGAAGTGTACCTTGCCATATACATCCAAAATGTTTTAGGCTTCGGGGCCACCGTATCCGGTCTGACCCTGGCCCCGATGTCGGTAGCCTGGATCTTGTCTTCGTTTCTTTTGTCCAGGGCCATTCCCCAATTCGGGGAACGGGCGGTTACGGGAATAGCTGCTCTGGTCCTGCTCCTCAGCTGTGGGCTTTTACTGACCTTGGGAGAGGGGTCTTTGCTGGTGTGGGTGATGCTTTTTGTGTTTATCATGGGCTTTGGCTTTGGCGGTATTTTCACTACCCTGACCATCGTGGTCCAGGCTTCTGTGGATTTTACGAAAAGGGGCGCGGCCACCGCGGCCAACTCCCTTTTGCGTACCATCGGCCAAACCATCGGCATCAGCATTTTCGGCAGCTTGTTCAACCTGGGTATTGTCCGCTACTTTGTTAGCCGGGGCATCTCAGGCGTGGACCCCGGCAGCCTGTACTCCCGCCAGGGGATAAATACGGCCTTCTCTCCCGAGCAGATACACTCCTCTATAAACGGCGCCCTTCACTGGGTATTTATTGTTCTGCTCACGCTTTCTTTAGCGTGCACACTTCTTTCCCTCACTCTTCCCAGCGGATTAAAGAAAACTGAGGAAGCTTAAGCGCAAACGCTTCTTTATCTTGACACCGTTGTCCTGGTAATCTATTCTAGTGGTATGATAGGCGGGTGTGAGGTGAAGAATCATGTCCAAAATATTTTTATCTTTTACCACGTCCGATGCCGGTGTTGTGTCCTTTTATGAACAGGCGCTCATCGCAGCGGGTCATGAAGTTTTTCGGTTCGATCATGGAGGCTTGCGGGCCGGGGATCCCTCCGACCAGATTATTGCCCGGAGGATCAGAGAGTATGACTATATTTTTGTTTTCTTATCTGAGGCATACATCAGCAAGCCCTATACGATTAAAGAGTTGAATCAGACCGTTTACGAAGAAAATGAACTCGGCAAAATAAAAATGATCATGATCAGGATTGATCTTAAGGACAGTCATTTTCCGCGTATTCTTAACCGCGGACCTTTTGCGATGAAAAATCGTTTCTATTTCAATGCCGCCGAGGGAGAAGCGGATGCAAAGAAACTTGAAGAATTGTTGATGCAAATTGACAAACCGGGTACCCTTCTGGAAAAGTCGCAGTGTTATTGTTTGAGAATTCCTAAGGACGGCTTGAAAATCTTTCATTTCGGGGAAAAATACAACGAATGGGAGCTCAACATCCCCGATTTACTGTTCTTTGAAGGGATAGGCATTTATTTTCTTTTTAATATCGACCAAAAAGGCCTGGAATTTAAAAACTATATCCAATTCACAGAAACTGAATATGATGTGAACAATGTAACGAAAATCTTAAGGGATGAAAATCTTAAAGTTGATGGCTCCAACGTAGAACTGATCCCGCACGGCGGTCATATAAGAAATGTTTTTTTCCTTGATCAGACCTATGCGCAAAGGAAAAACGGGAAATTCACGAACAATGTATGGTAGCCAGGAAAGAGAGGCTCCGGCGACTAAACAGAATACCTGTTTTGATGACTTCAACGACAGGAACGGATGCAAATCTGTTCCTGTTTTTTTATTTGCAAGTTTTACCATTGATCTTTGAGCCCAATTAATCATATGATAGACGCAAACATATGTTCGAACGCGAGGGTGAAGATATGGGAAAACAGAGGATCATGCATATTGATGCCAATTCAGCTTACCTGTCCTGGGAGGCGGTCAGACGGTTGCAATCCGGTGATCCGCTGGATCTCAGAACCGTCCCGGCTGTAGTCGGCGGGGATCAAGAGTCCCGGCACGGCATTGTCCTGGCAAAATCGATTCCGGCCAAGGCCTATAATATCCGGACCGGAGAGACACTCTATTCCGCCAGGTCCAAATGCCCGGAACTGATTGTCGCGCCGCCGGATTATCGCCTTTATCTGCAGTGCAGCAAAGCTCTGGGGGACCTGCTCCGGGAATATTCGCCTGTGGTGGAGCAGTATTCCATAGATGAATACTTCCTGGACTATTCGGAGTCCCAAAAGATTTTCGGAGATCCGCTGCAGGCAGCGGACAGGATGAAAGACCGCATTCGGGAAGAATTCGGCTTTACGGTGAATATCGGCGTATCCGTAAACAAGCTTTTGGCCAAGATGGGTTCCGAGCTTCAAAAACCGGATAAAGTGCATTCGCTCTTCCCGGAAGAGATTCCGGGAAAAATGTGGCCGCTGCCGGTGGAAGAATTGTTTTTCGTAGGCCGGGCGACAGCGAAGAAACTGCGGGACCGCGGGATATCTACCATCGGGGAATTGGCCAAGGCAGACTCCGGCTGGCTGCAGCGCTTGTTGAAATCCCACGGACTGCTCATCTGGAATTATGCCAACGGGAGAGATGGATCCCCGGTGCGAAGGAACCGGCATCCGGTCATCAAGAGTATAGGCAACTCCACAACGACAGCCTTTGATATAGAAGACCGGCAGACAGCGCACCTGGTCTTGTTATCTCTCGCGGAAACGGTTGCCGCCAGGCTTCGGGCTTCCGGATATCTGGCCGGGCTGGCAGCGGTCTCTTTCCGGACGGATGAATTTTTCGGTTATGGACGGCAGCGGAAAATCGATCAGCTCACTGCTGAAACAAATCAAATCCATCAAGCCGCCTGTAGGATCTTCGACGAGCTGTGGCGGGGAGAACCCGTCCGGCAGATCGGGTTGAGCGCCGGCCGGCTTCAGCCAAGTGAGGCTGGGCAGCCGGCTCTGTTTGAAGAGGAAAATCCGCGGAAGGTCGACCGGGTTGTGGACGCTATCCGGGAAAAATTCGGGGCCGGTGCAATCGGCCGGGCATCGTTTTTATACAGCGGTGTTGGATCAATGATCGGCGGAACAGGGGACATTTCCGAATATCCGATGATGTCCGGCCAGCTGTAGAGGAAACCAAAATGAAAGTAATCGCTGAAAATGTGGAAATGGTCGCCTGGTTTGACCATGCCGGCACCCCCCGCCCGGTTCGCTTCCGCCACCGGGGGACCGTGGTAAGAGTAGAAAACATTCAGGAAATCAGGGATGAACGGCTGGCCGGGCAAAGGATAAAGCTCTATCGATGTCAAAGTATTATAAATGAAGAATTAAAAGTCTATGAATTAAAGTATGAGCTGGATAGCTGCAAGTGGTATCTCTGGAAAGGATAAGCTGACGCTAGGGATGATGAGTGTTCGTTCCATAGGAATAACGATTTGCTATAATACAGAAGATATCATTAATGCGGTTATTTCTTTTAGTGTCCGAAGTTTTTGAAAATGTCCGGAAGTATACAGATAATGGGAAGAAACAGCATTGGATGACAAAAAGAACTAACCAAAAGAACAGAGTGCAGGAGGTCATATTTATGAAAGAAATTTTTAATCGCAGGAGTATCCGGAAGTTTAAAGATCAGGCAGTGGAGCCTGAAAAAATTGATAAGCTGCTTCGCGCCGCGATGCAGGCGCCTTCAGCAGCTAATCAGCAGCCTTGGGAGTTCATCGTGGTACAGAATAAGGAAAAACTGGGGCAAATCGCTCAAGTCTCCCCTTATGCAAAACCTGCTGCGGCATCCGCGGTAACGTTTGTGCTGCTTGCCAGGGACAATGAACTGAGAGTGCCGACAGGATGGGAACAGGACATGGGCGCAGCGGCGGAGAACATGCTGCTGGAAGCTGTTCATTTGGGGCTCGGCGGTGTGTGGCTTGGCATTGCCACTTCTGACGAAGCGGCAGAAAATGTGCGGCGCTTGTTTTCGCTTCCCGATCACATCAGGCCGTTTGCCTTGATTTCTATAGGTTATCCCGACGGACAGAAAAATGAGTTCGTCGACCGGTATCAGGCAGAGCGGGTACATGACGAAAACTGGCAATAAAGCCGAAAAGGAGAGCTGTCATGATAAACTCTGACCTGACAAAAGGAGAAACAGCAAAAATGGGCATTGACTTTCCTGTTGAAAACACAGTCAGAAGGCGCCGCAGTGTCAGGACCTATGATGAGCGCGGTCTCTCCAAAAGCGAGAAAGGACAAATCGACGCGTATATTACCGGTTTGTCCAATCCGTTTTCTGTAGATGTCTCTTTTCGCCTCCTGGAAACGTCCACTGCAGTCAACGGAGAAAAACTGGGCACCTATGGAGTGATCAAAGGCGCCAGGGATTTTATCGGCGCATCGGTGGCGGACGGTGAATTGGCTCTGGAAGCGTTGGGCTATTCCTTTGAGCGGCTGGTTCTGTATGCGACATTCCTCGGGCTCGGTACCTGCTGGCTCGGCGGAACCTTTAATCGCAGCGGTTTCGCGGCAGCTATGGGTCTCAGCGAGGGGGAACTTTTCCCCTGCATTTCTCCGGTCGGACATCCCAAAGGTAAAAAGAGAGCGATGGAATCCTTCATCAGATGGATGGGACAGGCAGATCAGAGAAAAGAATGGCACGAACTGTTTTTCAGGCAGGGGTTCTCACAGCCTTTGACACAGGCCGAGGCCGGGGAATTCGCTTACCCGCTTGAAATGGTGCGGTTAGCCCCTTCCGCCGTCAACAAGCAGCCCTGGCGAATTGTACAAGATCACGGCGCCTATCATTTTTATGCGGCAAGAACGCTGAAAAGCGATAAGGTGAAGATTGATCTGCAAAGGGTTGATTTAGGCATTGCAGCATGCCATTTCCATATGGCAGCCTTGGAAAAGGGCTTGCCGGGGAAGTTCCAAAAGCTTGTAAAGCCAGAGATACAAAGTCCGGAGCAGATGCAGTACATTTTTTCCTGGATTGTGCGTTAACGTCTTGATCTGATCTATTTTGAATTAGAGCGATAAGGGTACCTGGAGGCACGCGGATCAAGTCCCGGCAATCCCCAGGAAGGCTCTTGACAAAAAACAAAAAAGACAGTAACATTTGGTTCACGAAAACATATTTGAGAGAGAAAAAATAGAATATGGCTGTATGCTTGCGCTTCGTGCAAATGAGGCAAGCGCCGTCAAGAAAGCTTGATATTGACTGAAAAAATCAGAGATGTCAGCCGGGCAGATTAAAACTGCCGGTTGAGATCTCTTTTTTGTTTTAGGAGAGAGGGGAAAGCGAGATGAGCTATGGTTTTGATACCTTGAAGGTTCAGGCGGGCTACCGCCCTGAACAGCATAATTACGCCGTTTCCGTACCGATTTATCAGACAGCCGCTTTTGCCCTGGGAGACAGCTATCGTGCCGACCGCTTATTCTCCTTTATGGAGAGTGATCCGATCTACACCAGGCTTTCCAATCCGACCGCCGATGTTTTGGAACAGCGCCTTTGCGCCCTGCACGGGGCGGGCGGAGGGATTGCCCTGGCTTCCGGGATGGCGGCGGTTTCTTACACCTTGCTGAACGCGGCGGGCAAAGGCGGCCGGATCTTAACGACCGCCAGGCTCTACGGCGGCACGGTGGATTGCTTTGGACATTTGTTTCCCGATCTGGGAGTGGAGATTGATCTGGTGGAAAACCCCGATGACCCCGGGGAGTTCCAAAGGAAGCTGACGGCGGAGACCAGAGCGATTTTTGTGGAAAGCCTGACCAATCCTTTTGCCGCCATCCCCAACCTGCAAGCACTCGCCGATATCGCTCACGAGCACGGAATTTTGCTGATCGTGGACAACACCCTGGCCACCCCCTATTTATGCAATCCCTTTGAGCACGGGGCGGATGTGGTGGTCTACTCGGCGACAAAGGGGCTCTCCGGGCATGGGAACGTGATTGCGGGAGTGGTGCTGGAAAGCGGTAAATTCGACTATGGCAACGGACATTATCCCCATTTTGCACAACCGCTCTGGTTTTTGCGCGACGGGGACGATCAAGAGCAAAGCATCCTCCGGGTGTTTCCAGACATCCCGTTTACAGGACGCCTGCGGGCCATTCACCTCAACTATCTGGGCGCGGCCCTGAGCCCTTTTGATGCCTACCTGGTCCTGCTCGGACTGGAAACACTTTCCGAACGGGTGCAGAAGCAGGTGGCCAACACCAGGGCTGTTTTGGCCTATCTGGAAAACAACAGGCATGTGGCCTGGGTTCGTTACCCGTATGCCCAGGGGAGCCCTTACCGGGAGCTGGCCGACCGCTATTTCCCCAAAGGGGCGGGCGCTGTTTTATCCTTCGGCTTTAAGGGCACGGAAGAGCAGAAGAGGCAGTTTCTGGCGGCAACCAAGATTTTCGGCTATCAGGCCAATATCGGAGATGCCCGTTCCCTGATCATCAATCCCGCCCAGACCACCCATGTCGAGCTGACCCCGGCCCAACGGGAGCTTGTGGGGTTAAGCCTTGACACCATCCGGCTGTCCCTGGGCCTGGAAAACGCCTCAGACCTGATCGGGGATCTGGAGCAGGCTTTCCAGACGGTGTTCGGAGGATAACCGGAGATGAATAAACGCAAAAATGGATTTGCCGTGCGCTGGGCCGAGGCCGAGGACGCCGGAGTGATTTGGGAATTGATTCACCGGCTGGCGGCTTTGGAAAAAATGGAGGACCAGGTTACGGCAACTGTTGAAGATATCCGTATTTCTCTTTTTGAAAAAAAGCAGGCGGAGGTCATCATCGGCGAGGCAGCAGGGGAACCCGCCGCTTTCGCCTTGTTTTTCCATCATTATTCCACATTTCTGGGCCACGCCAATTTATATTTGGAAGACTTGTTTGTGAGAGAAGAATACCGCGGCCGGGGTCTGGGGCGGGCCCTGCTGAGCCGCCTGGCCGAGATCGCCCTGGAGCGCGGTTGCGGCCGCCTCGACTGGCTTTGTCTGGACTGGAACGCTCCGGCCATTTCCTTTTATCAGAGGCTGGGGGCCCGGGTCCTTGACGACCGGCGGGTTTGGCGGATCAGCGGCGACCGGCTGACCGCCCTGGCCGGATCAAAATCAGTATAAATGAGGAGAAGAAGATGAGCGAAATTAATTTACAAATTCCGGCAGTACCGATCAGGGAGACACGCCTGGGTTCGATTACGGGCTTTCAGGGCAGTGCGGCGGAACTGGTCAAGTCCTCGCGCTGCGGCTTGAGGGACAGAGACCGGTCCTTTTCCCAGTGCCTGGGCTGCTCCACTTCCCAGGCCGCCTGCATGGTGATTCTGGTGCAGGACTCGGCAGTCATCAGTCACGGGCCGGTGGGCTGCTCTTCCTGCTTTCATGAGTTTGCCTTTACCTACCGGGTCAATTCCCCCCTGCGCGGGGTGGACCGGCCCGGACAGCGCAAGATTTTTTCCACCAATCTGCAGGAAACCGATACGGTGTTCGGCGGCAATCAGAAGCTGGCGGACGGCATCCGGGAGGTATACGAGCGCACCCGCCCCCATGTAATCTTTGTGCTGAACACTTGCGCCGCCGGCATCATCGGGGACGATGTGGAGAGCGTGTGCGACGAAGCGGAGGAAGAGCTGGGGATTCCGGTGGTGGCCATCTACTGTGAAGGGTTCCGTTCCAAGGTCTGGACAACGGGATTTGACGCCAGTTATCACGGGATTGCCCGCAAGCTGATCAAACCGGCCCGGGAAAAACGCAGCGATGTCATCAATGTGATCAATTTCTGGGGATCGGATGTCTTCGGGGAGTGGTTCGCCGCTTTCGGCGCAAGACCGAATTATATCACCCCTTATTCTACGGTGGAAAGCCTGGCCCGCTCCTCGGAAGCCGCGGCCACCGTGCAGGCCTGCCCTACTCTTGGCTCCTATCTGGGTGCGGCCCTGGAACAGGAATTCGCCGTCCCGGAAGTGAAGGCGGCCCCCCCTTACGGGATCGCCCAGACCGACCGCTGGTTCAGGGAGCTGGGCAAGGTCCTGCATAAAGAGCGGGAAGCGGAGGAATTGATCAAAGCGAAAAAAGCGGAGTTCCTGCCCCAAATTGAGGCCCTCCGCAGCCGCCTGGCAGGAAAAACCGCTTATGTCACAGGCGGGGCGGCGCACGGGCACGCCCTCCTTTCCGTGCTCGGGGAGCTGGGAGTGCAAGCGAAGGGCGCTTCCATCTTCCATCACGACCCCCTTTATGATAACGGCAGTGAGGAAAGCGATCTTTTGGCGCAGCGCGTCCGGGATTATGGTGATGTGCCCAATTTCAATGTCTGCAACAAGCAGGAGTTCGAGCTGGTCAACACCCTCAGCCGCCTGCGTCCGGATGTCCTGCTGGCGCGGCACGGCGGCATGACCTTATGGGGCGCCAAGCTGGGAATTCCCTCCCTCCTGATCGGCGACGAGCACTACAGCATGGGCTATGAGGGGATCGTGCGTTACGGTGAGCGAATCCTGGAAACCCTGGAGAATGACGAGTTTGTGCAAAACCTCGCCAGGCATGCCATCAATCCCTATACCAAGTGGTGGCTGAGTCAGGACCCGTATACCTTTTTGACAGGCGGTGAGGAGAGATGAGCATCACGGGGATCATCGAACAGGAGCGTTATACCTGCGCCATCGGCGCTCTGCAAAGTGTGGTGGCGATTCCCCGGGCCGTGCCGATTTTGCATTCCGGTCCGGGCTGCGGCAACATGATTCAGGGATTTTTCGAACGCTCGACCGGATATGCCGGCGGCAGCACCTCACCGTGCAGCAATTTCAGCGAGCAGGAGGTTGTCTTTGGCGGCATTGAGCGCCTGCGGGAGATCATCGCCAATACCTACAAGGTCCTGGACACGGATCTGCAGGTAGTGTTGACCGGCTGTACAGCCGGTATTGTGGGCGATGACGTGGAATCTCTGGCAGGGGAGTTCCGGGCTGAGGGCAAACCGATTGTGGCGGTGGAAACCGCCGGTTTTAAATGCAATAACTTCGCAGCGCACAGCCTGGTGGTGAACGCGATCATTGACCAGTATGTCAGCCTTTTTGAACAGAAAAACCCCGGACGCAGCGAACAAAACACAGTCAATTTGTTTGCTTCCCTCCCTTATCAGGACCCTTTCTGGAAGGGGAACCTCGGCGAATACAAGCGGCTGCTGGAGGGGATCGGCTTAAAGGTCCAGGTGCTGTTCGGCCCGCAAGCGGACGGGGTGGCCGAATGGCAGCGGATCCCCCGCGCCAATTTCAATATTCTGGTTTCTCCCTGGTACGGACTGGAGATTGCCGGGCATCTGGAAGAGCGTTACGGCCAGCCCTACACTCATTTTCCCCATATTCCCATCGGGGCCAATGAGAGCGAACGCTTTTTGCGCCAGGTTCTGGCCTTTGCCGGAGAGCAGGGGGCAAACCTTGACCAAGAGGCTGCGGAGAAATTTATCCGCCGGGAACGGGAAGCTTACTATGAGGAGATCGACAATCTGGCGACCTTCCTGCTGGAGTTCCGCTACGGGCTGCCCAACCACGTCCATATCCTGCACGATGCGGGCTATGTGCTCGGGCTCAGCAAATTCCTGCTGCATGAGGTCGGCATCGTGCCCAAAGAGCAGTTCGTGGTGGACAATACACCCGAGGAATACCAGGCCCAAATCGAAGCGGAGCTGAAAAGCACCTCGGCGAAACGGAGCATCCCGCTCTATTTCGAGCCGGATGCCGGCAGGGCCCAGGATCTCATCCGTTCGCTCCGGCACAGCGGGCGGGGCCTGATCATCGGCAGCGGCTGGGACAAGGAGCTGGCCCGGGAAAAGGATTACGATTTTCTTTCCGCGGCGGTGCCCACCCCTTACCGCCTGGTGCTGACCACGAATTACGCCGGCTTCAGCGGCGGGCTGCGGGTGATTGAGGATATCTACGACACCGTGCTGGCCACATACCGGTAAGCTTGCCGCATGCCGGTATGCGGAAGAGGGAGAATTTTCACGTGCCAAGCTTCCGGAGCCGGAGAGACCACGCAACAAAACAAACAGAGAGAGGAGAATGATTATGGCAAAAGAAGAGCCCGTCTCAGCCTACCACTTTGATACCCAAAAGGTGCGGGCAGGATATGACCCCAGTGAACACAATTATGCCGTATCGCCGCCCATTTACCAGACCGCGGCCTATGATTTCCGGGATGTGGAAAACGCCAAAAATCTGTTCAGCTTCAGTGAGCTTGGTTTTCTGTACACCCGTGTCGGTAATCCCACCGTCACCGTTTTAGAGGAGCGCGTACGGATTTTGGACGGGGCATCCGGGGCGGTGGGGCTGGCTTCCGGCATGGCGGCCATCAGCTATACTCTGCTCAACCTGGCCGAGGGCGGCGGCAGGATCCTGACCTCCCCCTACCTGTACGGGGGCAGTGTCGACAGCTTCAAGAAAATCTACCCCAAGTTCGGAATTCATTTCGACAGCGCCCAAAATATCCAAAAACCGGAGGCCCTGGCCGCTGAGATCAGGCCGGACACCAAGGCAATCTTCATCGAAAGCATCGGCAATCCCAATACCGTTTTGCTGGATGTGGACGCCATCGCCAGGGTCGCTCATGAGCACGGGATCCCGCTGGTCGTGGACAACACGGTGGCCACACCCTATCTGTACAACCCCATCGCCCACGGGGCGGACATTGTGATTTACTCCGCCACCAAGGGCCTGAACGGGCACGGCAATCTGATCGGGGGTCTGGTTCTGGAAAGCGGGAAATTCAATTTTTTGACGGACAAATTTCCTCAGTTTGCGGAGAAATACTATACCCTGCGCGATCCGAACGGTGTTCACCGGAGTTATCCGGAGGTGTTTCCCAACGCGCCCTTTACTTTCCGCATCCGCTTGAATTATCTCAACTACTTCGGGGCGGCGCTTTCTCCTTTTGACGCCTATCTGGCGCTGATCGGGCTGGAAACCCTTTCCGAGCGCCTGGACAAACAGGTGCGCAATGCCCTGGCCCTGGCCGAATATTTATCCGCTCATCCGGCAGTGGAATGGGTCCGCTATCCGGGGCTGAAAGACAGCCCTTACCACGCGCTCTGCCAGCGGGATTTTCCCAGAGGGGCGGGCGGACTCCTGTCCTTCGGCTTCAAGGGCACAGACGTACAGCGGGAAAAGTTTCTCGATGCCGTCAGCCTGATCCATTACCATGTCAACATCGGCGACGCGCGCACCTTGATCGTCAATTCGCCCCAGACCACTCACGGTGAACTGGAAAGTCATGAAAAAACGGTGGCGGACATCCCGGAAAACCTGATCCGGATATCGGCGGGGCTGGAAGATCCGGCCGATCTGATCACCGACCTGGAACAGGCTTTTCAAAAGGCATTATCCTGATTTGTTTCAAAAGGTATGAATCCAGTTTTCAAAGGTATGATTCCGGTTTCTAAAGGCATGATTTTGATTTATTTTTGAGGAGGAGAATTCATCATGAAAAAAATCATCAGAAATATCGGCACGGCGGCATTGATTCTTGCCCTGGCCGTCGGCTCAACGGCCTGCGGCACCAAAGACGGTACCGATCCTGCTTCTTCCGGAGCGGGCCAGACCCAGTATAAATACGGCAAAATCGATATCCCCGGCAAAGACGGCGCTCTCTGCGCGGCCCCCATCTATATCGCTTATGAAAAAGGCTTCTTCGCTGAAGAAGGCTTTGATGTCAATCTGATTTCCGCGGACAGCGAAACAAGGAAGGTCGGTCTGAACAACGGGACCATTCCTCTGGTCAACGGCGACTTCCAGTTCTTCCCTTCCATTGAGGAAGGCGTGAAGGTTAAGGTGGTGGACGGCCTGCACAACGGCTGCATCAAGATCGTCGTACCCGAAGGATCGCCCATCAAGACTGTCGCCGACCTCAAAGGCAAGAAAATCGGTGTTGACGAAATCGGCGGCACCCCCTTCCAGGTGGCCAGTGTTTGGCTGGAAAACGCCGGCATCGTGGCCAAGGACAACAAGGACGTGACCTTTGTACCCTATACTGACGGCAACCTGGAAATCGAAGCTGCCGAAAAAGGCGAGATCGACGCTGCGGCCATCTGGGACCCGTTTGGTTCCCTGGCGGTTAAGAATAAGAACTTTTCCGTGATTTTCGATCTTTCTACCGATCCCCTTTTCGCGGGCAAGTACTGCTGCTTCCTCTATGCATCTGAAAAAGTGCTCAATGAAAAGCCCGATGAGGTTGCGGCCCTCCTGCGCGCGGTCAACAAGGCTCAGGAATGGATTCACGATAACCCCGCCGACGCGGTTTCCATCATCTCCGATAAGAAATATTCCAATATCACCGACAAAGCACTGGCCGAAGAGCTGGTGAAGAGCTATGCTTATCCGTCCCATCAGGATCATCAGCAAGGCAATGTACACGTCAAGGAAGATGTCCTCTATTTCGTGAAAGAGCTCCAGAAGATCGGTTACCTGAAAACAGACAATCCTGAGCAATTCGCCAGTCAGGTTTATCAAGAGATCAAAAAGTAAAGGTTCCGGCTTTGAGGAGGAACAAGCATGCCTAAGGTTTCAACAGCATTCTCCGGCGATGTGGGGACCCCGGTTAACCGGGGTCCCCACCCTAAAGAAAAAGTATCGAACCAAAAATACCTGTATTGGTCGCTCCTTACTCTGGCCGGTTTTGCCGCGGCGGCAATCATCAGCCTGACCGTTCCCAATACTCAGGATGTCCGTGATACCGCTTACCGCTTTGCCCTGCTTGGCCTGATTGTGCTCTATACGGGTGTGGCTGTCTATTCGTTTTTCGACCCGGCCAGACGCTTGAAATTGATCAAGCGCGCTCCTTTCCGCTTGGCGATGGGCATTGTTTTGCTGGCCTGGGATTTACTGAGCACCAAGCTCGACATTCTCCCTATGCCGTTTTTTCCCGGACCTTCGAAAGTAGCGGGAGTTGTGCTGGAAGAATACGCGTTCTTGCTCAGCAATACCGGTTATTCCCTGCGCTTGTTTCTCTGCGGGTTTTTGGCCGGTATCGTTTTGGGTGTCGGAACCGGGATTCTGATCGGCTGGTTTTCCAGGGTTCATTATTGGGTCTTCCCAGCCTTGAAAATCACCGGTGTTGTGCCGGCGGTGGCCTGGATGCCGTTTGCCCTGACCATTTTTCCCACCTCTTTTATGGCCGGAGTATTCATCATCGCCATTAGCGCCTGGTTTCCGGTGGCCTATATGACGTCCCAGGGGATTGCCAATACGCATAAGGTTTATTTTGAGGTGGCGAAAACCCTGGGCGCCAAGCAGAGCTACCTGCTGTTTCGCGTGGCGCTGCCTAACGCCGTGCCGCAGATTTTTACGGGGATCTCCACGGCCAACGGTCTGGCCTTTACCACCCTGGTCATCTCGGAAATGATGGGCGCGAAGGGCGGTCTTGGCTATTATATCAACTGGGCGAAAGCCTGGTCGTCTTATTACAAGGTCTATGCCGCGATTATCGTCATGGCGGTCCTCTTCTCTCTGATCATGAAGCTGATTGCCTTGATTCAGAGCCGTCTTTTGATCTGGCAAAGGGGGTTGGTAAAATGAGCCTGGAAAATCTGATCGAAATTGCCGCGGTCAGCCGCACCTATCTGGACGCCAATGAGAACACCGTTGAAGCCCTGAAGGGGATCAGTCTCTCCATCAAAAAAGGAGAATTTTTGTCGATTATCGGTCCCTCCGGCTGCGGGAAAACGACCCTTTTGCGCCTGATCGCAGGGCTTGATGCCCCGGAAAGCGGTAAAATCACTCTGGAGGGGGAGACCATCACCGCTCCCGATCCCCATCGCGGCTATGTGTTTCAGCAGGGCAGCCTGTTTCCCTGGCTGACGGTGGAAAAAAATATTGCCGCAGGGCTGAAAGCCCGGGGGGTTTATCAAAAAGAAAAGGGAGAAGTCGCCAAATATCTGGCCCTGATCGGCCTGGAAGGATTTGAAAAAGCTTATCCCCACCAGATCTCGGGCGGGATGGCCCAGCGGGTGGCCATTGCCCGGTCTCTCATCAACCGGCCTGCCGCTCTGCTGCTTGATGAACCGATGGGCGCGCTGGATTCCTTTACCCGGGCCGATTTGCAGGATAAGCTGCTGGAACTTTGGCAGAGAGATCAGACGACAATGATTCTCGTGACCCACGATGTGGACGAAGCAGTCTATTTAAGCGACCGGATCGTCATCATGACCCCACGGCCCGGCACAATCAGCGAAATCCTGGACATCCGGCTGCCTCGTCCCCGCCACAGAAACGGGGCGGAATTTACGGCCCTGCGCAGCAGTATTCTGGAAAAGCTCCATCTGGCCAGCGCCGGCCTCCAGCCGGAATACGCCATATAAAACGAATACTGCCTGCCGGAAAAAGGCAAACAGAAAACAATCAAACAGAGCAAAAACCGGGAAAAACATTTTTTGCCCGGTTTTTGCTCTGTTTATATTACACTTTTTTGAAAATCATTTGAAAAGCAAAATAGATCAATAATAATCCAACAATCAAGTTTAACATTTGTATTATACTGTTAGAAAGAAAATGTTTGGTCAAGCTTCCTCCTAAAGCGATTAGGGTTAAAAATAGAACTGAGGACAGGAATATCCCTAAACCAAAAAAATAAATAGCCTTCCGTTTCATGTTTTCTTCTATAACTTTAGTTGAAAATACACCTGCGAGAAAAATTATTGTCAGCGGATTTGAAACGGTTAAAAGAATTGCCTGGAAGAACACAACACTTGAATTCAAATGATTTTCCAGACCCAAATTTGGTAAAAAGCTGACATTGAATTGACTGAAAACTATGCTCAATCCAAAAATAAACAAGATAACAGTACTGAATATTTTTAAAGCAATTTTTATTTTTTTTCTTTCTATTAATGAAGAGATACCAAGAATAGCAGCAAGGATGTAGAGGCCATCAATGATCACCACACCTGCTACTGCCGTTTCTGCGATGTAAAATCCTTTTGATGATGCTGTTTGAAAGATAAAGATACAGACAGGACCGATTGCGAATTGGAGCAACAGTCCAAATTTCAAACCTTTAAAAACCATTCTGCACCTCTTAAGCATCCGGTTCTCCTAAAAAATAAAGAGACCCTAAAAAGTTGGGCCTCCAGATAACTGGTTGGCAAAACAAAAATTCGTTAAGTTATGCTGACATGATTTAATTTGTATAGTATTTATGCTAATGAAATAAGGTTAAATTGTCAATTCATTATTGGATAAAAGCTTTACTGTTTTGCTCATGTCAAAAGTGGAGGGGATACATCAAATCGAAATGAATATCCGGGTCTGCTTAACATTAACGGTTATGGTATAATAGAAAATAATGGTTAAAAGGAGGGATGCGTGTGGATCAATACAGCCGGGCTGTCCAATTGTGGCAGTCGTATCAAATAGCTTCGGCTGCCGAGCTGGACAAATATCTTGACAGCTTTCGCATCCTGTTCGCGTTCCATTCCGGAAAGATCGAAAACGAGGAAGTTACTTATCACGATACAAGAGAAATATTTGAAAATGGTAAGGTTGCCAATTACACCGGTAGTCCCCGTACGATATTTGAACAACAAAATCAAAAGCTGTGCTATGAGTTCTTGAAAGAGAAAATCGTGAATCAGGAACCGCTGAGCATCGGGCAGATAAGAGAAATCCATAAGATTCTTACCAGCGGGACCTATGATGAACGAAGGTATATTGAGAACGAAGAACGTCCGGGCGAATTTAAGAAACACGATTACGTAACCGGCGTTCATGAGGTGGGTTCTGCCGCCGAAGATGTGGAGCAGGATCTGACAGAGCTGGTCGCAGAAATGAATTCGTATGATGGCGGGGACACGTTGAAAGCCGCCGCCTATCTTCATGCCCGGTTTGAGTATATTCATCCTTTCGCAGACGGCAATGGCAGAGTGGGCAGGACTCTCGTGAACTATTTCCTCATGACCCATGACCATCCGCCCCTTATTGTCTACGACGAGGATAAGCGGCTATATTATGAGTGTCTGCAAAAGTATGATGAAGCCGAGGAACTACATTCCTTGTATGAATTTCTGAGATATGAAACAGAAAAAACCTGGAAAAAGGCACTGTCACTTACCGAAGGCTTGAAGCAGGAGCGAAAGGGCTTGACGGATTTCACCCAACGTATGTGACAAAAAACAATAAGGGATGTGATAACTTAATTATTTTGAGCTGCCTGCAGATGGAACATTTGTTATTTTTCTCATTTTGGCAGAATAAATCTGATCTGATAATCAATAGTACGGAGATAAGAGAATTAAGACGGCTCAAAGCACAGTAAGCTAACAACTGGTTCGACAGCAGTCAGGATGGTTCCGGTTTAGCCGTCCGGATACGCCTGAATAAAAAGCTGCGAAATAAAATTAACTTGCAAGTTTAAAATCAATTCCAGATAGTTATATTTTGTGTGATAATACAGGAAAAAATTAAAATACAGGAAAATAGAGGGACATGCTTCTTGGGAGAGTTAAAAAATTTATGGCATTTATTATCGTATTGAGCATGGTATGATACTTCGGCCCAAGTAGTTGACAAATGGACAGTAAAACCGGGACACCCGTAATTTTAGTCAGCGGGGGAAATTATGCGGATGCCTTGGTCATCAGCAGTGCAGCAGCAAAGCAATATCCCATACTTTTATTTTCCCCAAATGGCCTAAAAGAAAAGATCAGAACAAAGCTTGCAGCTATTAAACCGGTAAAAGTATATATTATCGGCGGAGAGGGAGCAATCAGACTAAAGGTTAAGGAACAGGCCGCCCAAATCACAGGGCTGGAAGTGTCTATGCGGCGAAGCACAATGCCCCAATAATTTTGGTGAGTGACAAATTGTCCGATCAAGTTGTTAATTATCTGGTTACCATCAAGTTAAATGAAGCAACTATTTTTGGGGGAGGATCGGCTGTTAGTAGAGGGATTGAACAGCAACTTGAACGGTAGACAAGAAATAGGAAACGCTTGAGTTAAAACTAAGCTGTTTTCCTGCCTGCCAATTTGCCCTATTCCAGCAATACCAAGTGCATTGATTTTTGTCAAAGCTCATATTGCTTACCGGAGTAGGATAACGATCATAACCTTGTACCTTTGTACCAACTAAATCGGCCCATCCTGACATTCTTGATCTCTCCTTTAAATCATTTTAACTTGCATATCTCATTATTAAAGAGAAAAAGATATTCAAATTGTGAAGCCTGCTCAAATAAAAATGTAATGTGTTTATAATGGTTTTTGAAAATTGCCGCCGGATGGACAGGCCGAGTTGAACTCTGCCTGTCCATTTATTTTATGAGCCTGCTTGTCCGGGGGTGATGAGGGCGCACCACTTTACATAACAGAGGTCCCGCAACTTAGAATAGATGAATGTAATAAGACGCTGTGGGACTCTTCGGAACGTTATATAAAATCATGCGCAGGGCCGCCGCGTCCTGCGGCGGAAATACTAAAGTAATTTAAGAATTTGAGATATCCAGGAATTGAAAGTAAAGGAGGAGGGATTCCTTTCAACAATCCCGTTCATTGAGGCATGATCATGTCAGAAAAACTGAATCCGGTCGTATTAATACATGAGAAGCTTCTCAAGGAATCATTGAAGACGGAGGGGACATGGAGATAAATGGGACCAATTATGTGCTTCAAATGAAGAAGAAAAACAAAAAAGCCCTGAAATTTGTCATGGACAGCTATGGTAATCTCATCTACGGCATTGTGCGCAATGTACTGAACACAGGCAATGATGAACAACAAAACATTGAAGAATGTATCAATGATGTCTTTTTATCAGTCTGGAGCAATATTGAAAGCTTTGATGAGACCAAGGGCAATTTTAAGAGCTGGATTGCGGCTATCTCAAAATATAAGGCGATTGATTATAAAAAGAAACTCGGCAAGCAATATTTTCTGGAACAGTTTGCTGAAAATGAACTCTATGACGAACTTACGACAGAAAGTATTATTATCGCGAAGGAAAACAGGAGGGAGCTTTTTGCTGCGCTCCATGAAATGAATGATCAGGACAGGGAGATCTTTATACGGCGTTACTTTCTTTCGGAAGGGATAGAAAACATAGCCCAAACATTTTCTGTAGACCGCAATGTCGTGGATCAAAGACTTTCCAGGGGCCGGAAGTTTTTAAAGGAAAAGCTGGCCTCGAAAGGAGAAATTTGTAATGGATAATCAGCGTTTTGGTTTGGAAGAACAAGATATCTATAAGCTCTTTAATGAAGTCCGGTTTGATCAAAGTGAATTTGAGCAAATGGAAACTGAAATACCGGAAATCTTAAAGAAAAAGATCAAGAGAAATCTGAATAAAGAAATCAGACAAAGAAGTTATCTGAAGCTCGCCCAAAAAGGCTCAATCACTGCGGCAGTATTGCTGGCCGGGGTAATTGTGGCCGGGACCGTGTCCCCGGTTTTGGCCGGGAATATTCCGCTGATAAATTCCATATCCCAGATGCTGAATGATAAATTCGGAGGCCGGGGAGAATATGCCGCCTATTCCCAGTTGGTCGATAAAAGCGTGACAGACAGCGGGGTAACGGTGACCATCAATGAAGCTCTGGCAGACGATTCGAAACTGATCATCGGTTATACCATCAAAAGCAGCAGCAAAATTAAAAATTTGGAAGTCGTAGGATTACCGAGGTTTTTGCGGGTTAATGGCAGTACTGTCGGGGGAGGAAGGGGAACAGGTCAGTATCTTGATGATACCACATTTGTCGGCAGTGATCAGATATCCTATCATTCGTCGTCATCCGCCGATCAGGTGAAGGTTGATTTGAATATTGACGAGATCATGGGCATCAAAGGGAAATGGGATTTTGCTTTTACAGTCTCAAAGGCTGAACTGGCAAAAAACAGTACCGTTTTTGCGCCCAATCAGCAGGTGGATTTGCCGGACTGTATCGTGAAGGTAGATAAGGTCGTTTTTTCGCCGATCGAGAGCACAATTCAATTTAGCGGGAATGACAAGAATAGCGAAAAAATCGAGGAAAATGAAGCGATGAATTCACATTATAGTTGGATTGTTTTTGATGATCAGGAAAAAGAGCTTATCGCTAAAGGGGGCAGTTGGGGAGGAAACGCCAACTTGCCCTCGGGCAGGGACTTCAAAGGGGAAGCGCAATTTGAAAAAGTAAAATCTATACCCAAATATCTGACAGTCATCCCGTGTAAAGTGACGCCTACCGGCGGTGGCTATGTAAGTACAGATCAAAATGGTCGGGAGGTCACCGGCACCGTGAAAACAAAAGATCCCGGAGAAAGCATAAAGACGATAAAAGGAAATTACCCGCTTGAGCTTTCTCAGGGAAAGATGGGCAGGCTGATCATCAAGGATCTAAAAACCGAAAACGGCGAAACTGTTGTCCGCTACACTGCTGAAGGCAAAGCTCCTTACTATCAGGGAAGCAGCCTCCAGATAAAAGACTCTGCCGGTGAGTACGTGACGCCAAAAAGCTACGAGATCAGAAGGGATGAGGAACATCCCAATGATTTCACCATGGTATTCCCGGCCCTCGATTTAAACAAAGAGTTTAGCCTGTCTACAACCCGGTTTGAACATATTGAGTTCATGGAGGATCTGAAATTTAAAGTCGAGCTCAATCAGTAACCGGATTGCTATCTAAAAAGCAATCATCAAGGTTGAGGCCAATACAATCAGTGTAAAAGAAGAAAGGAGGGCTCTGTATTGATCGGAAAGATCCCAGTAGTAATCTGGAAGGTGCCGAACGAAGGCGATTAATAACATTTATATACTGATTTTGCTAACTATAAGCTGCCTACTTTGGCAGCTTTAAAAATATCTTTGAGAGTAGGATATTTTTAATTAGTTAATCGTTTTATAAACAGGAGGTGAAATTTAAAGTTGTCCAATAATTCATTAGACCATCGTCAATTTCTTTCACAATATTATTTGTGTTTGTTTTCTTCCAAAAATTTTCTAATTTTTTTGACCTCATCAAAGATTCTAAATACCTTATAGTAGATAATCAGCATGATGATGATTGAAACTAAAATCATTATCTCCATGATTTTCCTCCTGATCCACTTTGGTTATTGACACCAGTAAGCTCTTATTTCACCCGGAATGTCCGGGGCGCGTACTTATAGACCAGAATCAGGGCGCCCACGATATAAATCAAGGTTGAGGCCAGTACAATCAGGGTGAAAGAAGAGGGGGGACTCTGGATTTTCGTACAGAAAAAACAGAGCAGATAAACGCCGTAATTGATGACCCGATAAAAGGGATTCTTCATTCCCAGTTCCGTGGTATAGGGTTGAAACACATAGTAAAGAAATAAATGATGAACGGAAAAGAAAAGCGCAAGAAAGAAAATGGAGAGAACAAAGGAGAGCATGTCCCAAAAAGACCAGGGTAATTTAAAGATGATTAATGCCAGGCTCACAACAGCGGCAGAAATGGCCGCCGCGACAATGAAATTCAAGCCGGCAATCCGGAAAAGACGGGCTCTGAAATTGGACAATACGGCCTTGCGGCTGCGATAAAAGGAATAGTGCAACAGGCTGAGATCACAATTATAAAACATGGCTTTGCAAACCCGTTCCCCAATGGAGGCAAAATACATCATAAAGATGAAGACAGGCAATATTTTGCCCAGATCGGAAAGCGGACGTATAAAGTGAGGGATAAAGAAAGACACGGCAATGATCGTAAAAAATAACACGGCAATCACAGCCAGACGCAATAATATGGGTTTGACCAGGAGCCTTTTGTGCCGTGCAAAAAAAATTGCGTTTAGATAAGCAAAGCCTGTCTTGCTCTCATATTTTTTTGATTGCAAATCTAAAGCGGAGAACTCTTTTTCCCGCACAGCCACATCGGAGAATCTGGCCTGCCTGAGCATCTGTTCCGTAGTCACTGCAAACTTTGACGGGTTTATGGTATTTGCCCCGATTTGCTCATAGTGCCGGAAAGAGAGGATGGAGTACAGGCAAAAAACGATCAGTCCGAGCAGGAAGAAGAGAAACAGCGGATGGAATAAAAGCGGAATAAAGGCAAAGGGCCGGTGCAGGAAAACAGGAACATAGACGGACACCAGGCAGAGGACAGCGACGGTAAGCACATGAGGAGCTTTGGTATTGAGCATAATCCCGGTCCGCTTATAGAATAACAGGAAATAGACTTCCCCGGTGAGGTTGGCTGCCGCCAGGAAGATTGCCGGCAGGAAGCCTTGAGACAATGAGCCGCCCATGATTTTTGTCGAGATAAGCACGAGAGGCAGAAAATAAAGAAAATCAACCAGAGCCCGGCAGAGCACCGTTGACACGATATAGCTCCTGGCATCCATACGCATGAGGCGAAGGAAGATGAACCGGTTCAGGTCCGCGCTGAAAATGGATGAAGTCAAAAATGAACCGGTAAAATTCAGCATAAAGAAGATATGGAGATAGCTGTTAAACCGCAAAACGGGATCCTTTTCCATAAAGATCACCGGAAGGAGCACCAACAGGCCCAGGAAAAGGGCCTTTGCCAGAAATCCGGATAAGACCTTTGATCCGCCCGCAATGACGGCCACAACCTTTTTTAAGGCGACCTTTTCATAGACGATGTCCGGCAAGATCCTGCCGATTAGCGGGAGGCGTTTAAAATAGTAGATAAACCGGTTGGCGTTGATTGAGGCCATAATATTGAAGATGTTTTTCTGAGTCTCTATCATCATGCCGGTCTTTCATCCTTCAGTATATGGATCATTTTTTCCTCGAATTGCGGGTCGCGAGTCAGAGCGTGATCCACCTGCTCAAGCTTTCCGTCATTGACCAGGACGATTTCATCACAGAGGTCCGTGGCAAGCTGCAAAATATGCGTGGAAAAAAGAATGATATGGTTCTGCCGGATTTCCCGCAGCATTTTTTTGATTTCAAGCGCGACCACAACATCCAGAGATGTCAGCGGTTCATCGAGCAGAATCACCGGCGGCTTTACAATGATAAAACAAAGCATTTGCAGCTTGTTCTTCATGCCGTGTGAATACCCTTTGATCAGGCGGTGCCTGTCGTCAGGTCCGATCTGCACCAGTTGGAAATAATCCTCAATAGTCCGGTCCGACTGGATCTGCTCCCTGTTGATGTCTATGTAGAATTTTAAAAACTCATAGCCTGTCAGAAATTCCGGCAGGATCGGGGTAGCTAGGACATATCCGACATCTTTCGGGCTGAGGGTGGATTGCCGGTCATTTTGTCTAAGGACGGCTTGACCCGCATCCGTTTTTATTTCACCGCTTAGACAGTTGAAGAGGGTAGTTTTGCCCGCGCCGTTGCGCCCGAGAAGCCCATAAATTTTCCCCTGTTGAAAAGTGAAATCCACATTTTTCAACACTTGTTTGTTGTCAAAGGACTTTTGGATATCTTTCAGCTCCAGTTGCATAAGGTAACCTCTTTCATTACAACAACGTTTTTCGGTGTTAATTAGTACGGTCGGCACAGCGCAAAGATCACCGGGCGGATCTCCCAGTAATTCTTTAAACTAAGGTTGCCGATCCGGATGATCTGAATAGATTTATGTTTAATTTTACCATAAAGCATTTGAAAGTAAATTGTTATTTCCGTCTTTTCCATTCCTATGGTCATGTTGCTATTGACACCTGTATTCTATTGGGGTAGAATACAGGTGTCGACCTTCTATTGCAATAGAATACAAAGGAGTGCTCAAATGAACAGCAAACTGATCAAACTGTTTGATTCGGAATTGAAAGTTATGGATATTCTGTGGAACGAAGGTGATACGACTGCCAAGAGGATTGCCGAAATCTTGAAGGAGCAGGTCGGATGGAGCAAGACCACGACCTATACGGTGATTAAAAAATGCATAGATAAGGGAGCGCTGGAGCGGCGAGAACCCAATTTCATCTGTCATTCCCTGATCACGAAAGCCGAGGCACAAGACTTGGAAACGACAGAACTGATCAACAAAATGTATGACGGGGCAGCCGACCAGCTTGTTGCTTCTATTTTAGGGCGAAAAAATTTATCGACCGAAGAAATCCTCAAATTAAAACAACTGGTCAATGATCTGAGCAAGTTTTAAACCAGATTGGGAACGGAGATTGGGTTTCAGTTTACAATGACGGGCACGGTCGGGAGACCATAACCTGTATCACGGCTTCAGCCAGGGAAATTGGTTATCTTCTAAATGTCTCAGAGGACCCGGACGGTATTACCATAACGATGAAGTGAATACATATGCTCGCCGTAGTTTTAGGGGACCCTCAACCGGTGTATAGCTTGGAAGAATTACGAAGATCAGCCTTCAATAGGCTGATTTTTCCACTTGTTCATATCGATTCAAAAGACTGTTTCTTCGTCTGAGAAATTATATGAATATTGGTATCAGTTAAAAGGGTGTATTTAACGAATTTTATTAAGGTACATCGAAATTAGATCTCTATCGGAAAGTAATATCAAACAGGAAGAGGATATTCTAAATCTTGAATAGTGTATACACGATATATCTAAATAAAAATTTACTATTTTTTTGCCGATGCCTATTAAGCAACATTTATTTTTCTCGCGTATCCATAAAACGACAAAATTATCTCATTATCTATTGTATAATCAATCCATGTGATGAAATTCACCTAAAAAATAGAAACCCCTAAATCAGTTGCTTCTTGGCGGAAGTGATTTAGGGGCCGACAAGGGGCTGTAGCAAAACAAAAAATTGCTACAGCCCCATTGACCATATGTTAAGTATTTTTCAGAGGATGGTCGCAAGATCATGCTCTTTTTTAGTGAGGATAAGAAGATGTTAATTTATTTAGCTTTAATTGAAACGGAGGAAGAAAAACGCAAGTTTGAACGTCTCTACCTCGAATATAAGCAGACAATGTATTATGCCGCTTATCGTATTTTGAAAAATGTACATAATTCCGAGGATGCAGTTCATCAAGCCTTTTTGCGTGTAATTTCTAATTTAGATAAAATAAATGAGGCTGACTGTCACAAAACACAGGCATTCCTCGTTGTTATTACGGAACATATTGCAATAGACATCTATCGCAAACAGAAACGGGAAAACACACTTTCCTATGATGAATTGGAGATTTATATAGCAGATATGTCCTCTCAGTCCAATGAAGATACCAATGATGTAATCAATGCCATTGCAAAGCTATCGGTTAATTACTCTACTGTTTTGAGACTCAAGTTTTCGCAAGGCTATACCGATACAGAAATTGCACAAATACTTGATATTACTGAAGAAAATGTACGTCAGCGTATATCTCGTGCCAAGAAAAAGCTATCTCAACTATTAGAGAAAGAGGGTGAATCTGAATGAGTAAAATAATAGATGATGAAGCTCTCTATGCAAATATGCCCCACGCAGAACGGCTGATGCTGAACCAGATTCCATCTGAAAACGAACTGGATCATCAGTTTTCTCGCAGATTTAAGAGAAAGATGAAAGTTCTGCTCAAATACGAACGTAGGACACCTACCATGCGTAAATTTATGCGGCAAATGAAAACCGCTGCCGCTATGCTGCTCATTGTTCTAACGCTAAATTTTGGAACAGTGATGAGTGTAGAAGCCTATCGTATCCGCTTCTTTGAGTTTGTGGTAGACATATGGGAAGAATTTACTTCCATAGTAACCCAAAGTGACCACAATGCAGACAAGGATACGCTTATTCCTGTTTCACCGTCTTATGTTCCAGAGGGATATAGCGTTCTTGAAGAAATCCAAGAAAAATATGAAAATATCATAATATATACCAATAAGAATGGAACCGAAATTTATTACTCACAAGAGTTGCTAACCCAAGGAGAAGTTATTCTTGATTCCGAAAATACAGAGATAGAAAAAGTTCTTATAGACTCGCAAGAAATATACTTGATTTCAGATAAGGGGGTTACACAGCTTTACTGGCATGATAATAACAGCTCATACTCCCTGATTGGTAGACTTGCAGAAACAGAACTCATTAAAATGGCAGAGAGCATAATAAAATAATCTTCAAAGGTAAAAAATATTTTTTCATCAAGTGTCACAAATCCCCTCTTTCTTTCGTTAGGAATGTACCAAACAAAGAAAGGGGGGATTTTATGAGAAAGTGTATTGTAACATTGCTTCTTTGCTGTTCAATGATTTGTGTCGGTAATGTGCAGGCTTTTGCAGCAGAGCCAATCAACACTGTGACCAATGTTGGGACTTTTGAGATTTTACCACAAATGGACTACATCGTGCAGGCAAAAGGAAACCTGTACATCAACTCATCAGGAGTTGCAACAGTCACCAGTTCTGTTTATGGCTACCAAGGCACGACTACTCGTGTTGAGATCAGTGCAAAACTTCAACAGTACAATGGTGGCAAATGGGTTACTCTAAAGACTTACACTGCTTCAAGCGACTCGCATAGGACAAGCCTAAGTGAATCTTATAAAATAAGCAAAGGCTATTCTTATCGTATGCAAGCAACCATTAAGGCTTACAGTGGCAGCAAATCCGAAACACAAACCGTGACCAGCAGCGAAGCACAATACTAAATCACAAATCAACAATTACAAACCATCATTTGATTATGAAAGGAGCACAAATCCATGAAAAAGTTACTATCTATTATTCTTTCACTTACTTTAGTTTTTGCTATGTCCGCTACTGCTTTCGCAGCAGGCCCAGCTGACAAATTTAATTCAAGCAACCCTGAACTCCAAGCAGTGTTAGAAAAAATTGATCCTCAATATATTGAGGATTACAATGCCCTTACTTTTGAGCAAAAGGATATCAAGCTCCGTGAACTGTCACAAACCTATACCACCCCCGGCACAGTATTAAGCGAAGCTGACTCTGCCTTTATCCTTCTAAACCGATACGAAAAGGAAAAAATGCCACAACCGATGGCCGGTTCTTCCTCTAAATGGTACGATGTCTATAAAACCCAATATAAAGTTAAAGTAAATCTATACGGAACGATGAGACAGGACATTGCATTTATTGCCGGAAGCAGCAGATTTGGCGGCACTGCAACCTTATCGGTTCAGTCTGGCAGCGTAAAGAGAGTTGACCTTGAAATATTCCATTCTGCATACGGCTTAATCGGCACTTCTGCACCATTTGTAGGAGTCTTGTATAACGGAAGCGTGTCTATGACCAAATCGGGAAATAACGCAACCACCAAGATGGACAAAGAAAAAGACTACGGTTCTATTTTGCCTGTCTACACCACAATGTACTCGTCCGCAACAGTAAACACCAGTACTGGTGATGAATTTACTATTACAAGCGATACTTGGACATCTTTTCACTAAATTCCCAACTGGATTACGTAAGAAATAAGTAAGCAGGGCCGGTCAAGTCTTTGTAACTTGACCGGCCCTGTCTGCCTACTCCTTACGAGAAGATTTCATTATAAACCTTACCAATGCGGCTATTCCTACAAAAAGAGCCGCAAGAAGAAGTATATATAAAATCGTGTTAATTGGCATAATTAAACCTCCATCATATCAAGATATTTGTTCTCGAATAACCTACTAAACCATCGATACCTCCTTTCCATTCCCACTGCCTTAACAACGAATAATCCTCTTCATTTGTGACACTTTAAAAAAATATTTTCAGACGAGTGTCATAAATCCTCTCTTTCTTTCGTTAGGAATTCCTACTTATTTTTACTGTGACATAATCAAAAGGGTTCCCCATACATAGAAAGAATGAGGAACCCCTACAATACATGAGTACAGCACCATATCAACAAGGAGGGACAGCGTACTACTTTTTCGGCTTCCACACAGGTCTTGCCTGTCCTTAATCGGCTCGTAGCCTGCTGCTCATGTCATTGCCCTATTATTGTACAGATTCAATCTTTACCGGAAAAAGAACTTCTCCATCCTTGGCATCCTGCAATCTCTGTATGCACTCTCTGCATACACATTCCCTCCCGATTTGAACGAGCGCTACTGCGGATTGACAAAAGTGGCAACCCATAACTAGTACTATGTAACAATTAAATCTTGTATAAAACTAACTTTGGTATTATGATATCCTTAACTTGGGGAAAGGAGAGGATATTTTATGCCTAAGATAAAGTATGTTATTGAACTCGACTCAAAAGAGCGCAACGTACTTACTAAAATCATAAAAACTGGTACTTCTCCTGCTAAAGTCATTATGCGAGCTAATGTTTTGCTGACATCAGATGTTTCTTCTGGAAATAAGCCCCTAACAGTTGCAGAAACAGCGGAACGGTTCAACACAACACAAACAACAGTTCAAAATGTCAGGACAGCGTATGCTCAATTCGGATTGGAAGGAGCCCTTTATAGAAAAAAACGTGAAGTTCCACCTGTACAACCGAAAGTTGACGGAAATCTTGAAGCCAATATCATATCCATTTGCTGCAGCGAACCACCCAAAGGGTATGAGCGTTGGACGTTGCGGCTGATCGCAGATAAATGTATAGAACTTGGTTATATTGATTCCATTTCCCATATGACCGTTAAGAGGACTCTAAAAAAAACCAACTTAAGCCTCACCTGAAAAAATGCTGGTGTATCCCTCCCAAACACAATGCCGCGTTTGTTGCCGCGATGGAAGATGTCCTTGAAGTATATCGGCGGCCTTATGATAAGAATTATCCTGTTGTGTGCATGGACGAAAAACCATTACAGCTTCTTGCTGATGCACGTCGCAAAATCAAATTGGAACCAGGAAAGCCCGAGCGTGTTGACAATGAATACGTCAGAAAGGGAACTTGCAGTATTTTTCTTTTTACCGAACCACTAAGCGGATGGCGCTATACCGATACAAATGAACAACGAACAAAAGTCGATTGGGCGCAACATATTAAGTGGTTGCTGAATGAACAGTATTCTGATGCTGAGAAAGTGGTTCTGGTAATGGATAATCTTAACACTCATAATATCTCGTCGTTATATGAAGCCTTTCAGCCAGAGGAAGCAATGTTCCTGACAAAGCGATTGGAGATACATCATACACCCAAACACGGGAGTTGGCTCAACATCGCAGAAATAGAATTGTCTGCACTTGGTCGTCAGTGTCTTGGGACCCGGCGTATTGATAATTTACAGGATCTGAACAATGAGCTTAAAGCATGGTATGTTGAACGTAATTGCAAACAAAAAAGCGTTGACTGGCAATTTACATGTGATGATGCTCGGATAAAGCTAAAACGTTTGTATCCCGTGATTAAATAGAACTTTTAGATGTTACATAGTACTAGGTATAATATTTTATGCAAGTTGTTTATATGCTCGAATGAAGAGTAGTAATATATGACTCCCCTTTTGGCAAGGATTCTATAATGAAAATATGAATCCTTGCCGGATAAAAATGAGGAATTGAAGTGGTGGGCATAATAAAGGATGATTCAAAAATACTCATTTCGATAATATTTATTTCAATAAACAGTATGGTTACTGGTATTGTTTTTTCTATACTTGCCAATCCAAGCTTAAGCTTGGTGTTTGGTATTTGGAGTCTTTTGCCATACGTGCTGTTTGCCATAATTTCATGTAAATATGAGATTTTTTTCAGAACACATACATTTGAAAATAAAAAATATAAAGTACTATTTCTTTTTAGCTTGGTTTTTGCAATCATTCAGAATATTGTCCCTTATAACACTCTGATACAATCCTTGCCAATAAAATATTTATTTTCGCTTGGTATCCAGATTTTAATTATGATAATTTGGCTACGTCTATGGAGACTGATATTGAGAAAAACCACGTTTATTCGGGAGCCTAGAATAAAAACCCAGACTTCTATTTTGGACGAGATGCAAAATAATTATAAGGATTTAACTGAAGACGGCAAGCAAAGGAGCAGAGATATAATTATGGCGATGGCGTGGAGCGGCTTTGGGATACTGATTATTGTAAGCCTATACATCATTGTTCCAATTATATTATCCAGCGGTCATTTTGATCAAAAACTGACGCTTGGCATCTCATTAAGCTTATTTCTATTGTTTATTTACGCTAACACACGAAAAAATTTACTTTTCCACATGGCTATGTAAATGGTAAACTAAAGTACAGAGTTTTAAGCCAATAGAACTACAGACTTTCTCGCCACAAAGTACACAGTTTTTCGCCAACAACTACACAGTTTTCAGCCAGCTGATACAATGGAAACAGGCTGAGGATGGAGGCTGTGAGAAATGAAGGGATATTCTGTGTATAGTAAAATACAGCAACTCAAAGAACAAGGATTCCGAAAAGATGCCGTGGCAAAAAGCCTTGGCCTTAACTGGAGAACGGTGGACCGCTATTGGAAGATGACCGTAGATGAGTATGAAACCAACACAGCCAGCGTGAGCAAGGTCAGACTGCTGGACGATTACCAGGACACCATCGTCTGCTGGCTGCGGGATTATCCCACACTGAGTGCGGCTCAGGTTTGTGATTGGTTAAAAGAACACTACAAAGCGACCTTTAGCGAACGCACGGTCTCCCGATATGTGAAAGACCTGCGCAACACGTATGATCTCCGCAAAGCCCCCAATCCACGAGACTATGCAGCCGTTCCGGAATTGCCCATGGGGCAGCAGCTGCAAGTGGATTTTGGCGAGAAGTGGTTGAAAAACGTAGGCAGTGGCCGCACCAAGGTCTATACAGCCGCCTTTGTTCTGGCCCACTCCCGTTTTAAATATGCCGAGCTGCAGAGTCGCCCCTACACCGCTACCGATTTAGTGCGAGCCTGCCACCACTGCTTTCGGTATATGGGGGGAATCCCGCAAGAACTGGTCTTAGACCAGGACAGTATCGTTTGTGTGGCAGAAAATGCTGGCGATATCATCCATACCTATGAGTTTGAAAAACTCCGGCAGGAATGCAAACTGAGCATTTATATGTGCCGTGGCGCCGACCCGGAAAGCAAAGGCAAGATAGAAAGCACCGTAAAATATGTGAAGGGCAATTTCCTGGAAAACCGACTCTACGTGGATGATGATATCCTAAACAGCAGCTGCCTGGATTGGCTGGAACGTACCGCCAATGCCAAAATCCACGGAACAACCAAGCGCGTTCCTGCGGAAGTCTTTGCCGAAGAACGGGAACACCTGCGTCCACTGGTCGAGTGCGCAGAAACTCATGGCGCCACCCTTTGCAGAACGGTCCGCAAGGACAATACCATTCTTTATGACAGCAACCGATATTCCGTTCCGCTTGGCACTTACAACAGGCAGAAAGAGGTTTGCATTGTGCCTAAGGACGGCGTGTTATTCATCCAGACGGTTTTTGGAGAGCCAATCTGCGAGCACCGCCTTTCCAGCGGGCGCGGTCTGCTTATCCAAAGTACAAGCCACCAACGCGATAGGACCAGTTCCCTGGATCAGATGCAAGCTGCACTAGGCGTGCTTCTGCTTGGCAAGGCGGATGATTTCCTCCAGGAGATCCGTACCGAGAAATCCCGGTATGCCAGAGACTAGTTTAAACTGATCCACACACTCTGCGACCAGTATGGTATTGAGGCTGTCCTGGAAGCGGCTGATTTTTGTCATGACAGCAAACTCTACAGTGCCAACTACATAAAAGGCTATCTGGAGCACAGGGTCCCTAAACAGCCCGAACCGCCAGCGCTGCTCCTTCCGGTGAGCAGTGCAAAATACCATGTGACAACGCAAAAGCGCTCCCTTAGCGTCTATGCCAAGGCGGGAGGTGCTAAATGATGCGCCCCATTGACCGGGTAAGTGGACTGCTTTCCGACTTGCGCATGAACCCCATAGATTTTGAAGCACTTTTTGCTGGGAAGAACACCTTGACCCCCGTGGAAAGCGTAGAGCTGTTTTTGCAGGAACAGCAACGGCTTCGGATACAAAAGCAAAATCTGTTGCGCTGCCGCAGAGCCAACTTACCGGCTGAGAAAACCATGGATTCGTTTGACTTTGGATTCCAGCGCAGTGTTTCCAAGGAGCAGATGCTGCGACTGAGCGATATGACTTGGGTTGAGCAAGCGTACAACGTTTGTTTTCTGGGGCCTCCCGGCGTTGGAAAAACACATCTTGCTCTGTCCCTGGCTGTGAAGGGGCCGGACTTGGGCTATGCGGTGGCCTTTGAAACCTTAGACAACCTGATGAAGATTCTCAAGACGGCCGAAATCTCCGGGGCCAGCAAACGGCGGCTCAAATATCTAAGCAAGGCTGCGCTGGTAATTGTTGATGAAGTGGGTTTTATGCCGCTCTCGCCAGCAGAGGCCAATCTGTTCTTTAGCTTTGTATCTTCCATGGCCGAGCGCACTTCGCTGATTATTACATCCAACAAAGGGTTTGACGAGTGGGCCGAGTTCCTTGGCGATGCGACCATTACAACCGCTATCCTAGACCGTCTGATTCACCGCTGCGAGATCCTCAACATGACGGGCAACAGTTACCGCTTAGAGCACCGCAAAAGCATTACCTGAAAAACTCTGCACTTTGTGGCGAAAAACTCTGTATTTTGCTTGACTGCTTACAGGCTACTACTGTTAAGTATGATGTTACAGAAGTCATTTCTGTTTTTGCAGGCTTATGTATTACTTTCTATTATGCTGCATTTATCCGCAACTCTCCGGGAACGATTAATTTTCTTATTCTTATCTTAAGTTGCTTGATGTTATACCCTTTGATATATAAGCACCAAAGAATTGCAAGTCAATACAACAAAATGAGAAACGACAACAAAAAATAACAACAGCGGAAGCCTCAGAACTTTATTGGCTATATCTTACGATTACACATGATCATTCTGATACTCCTTATCTAGAATAGCACTGGAGTGGACACGACGCTCATGATCTGGGTATTTGTATTGCTGGGAACCAATGGCTTGGTTTGGAGACTTTGAGTGGAAAGCCTGGAAGCAGAATTTAATAAATAGCTTATAACGGAGGAAGTTTACTTTGAATGATGCATAAAAATTACAGGTCCATTACAGCAAACATTGAAATTAACCAATGTTCCGACAAAAGAACTTTTACCCGAAGATTATGAGATGCTTTTTAAAACGGTTGAGCTTATGGATAATTATCTCAAATCCAAAGGCACGCAGCCTGTAGGTCCGCTCATTCAATACACACATCCTTAAGATTTGACGAAGCAGGACAGTCGAATATAACCATGAAACTCATGCGGCAAGCCAATCATCATATTCATAAAGTGGAAGAACCGTATTCTTTGGAATCCATCATATGGGTTCCGGATTGCCTTTATGTCAGATTCACCGCAGAAGAAGAAAAGTTAAAGTTCAACATATTCGTTTCGGTCCAAAGGCCCACTTTTTTGTTCGGAAATAACGGTTTGTCAACAAAGATTGACTATTTTCCTGCGGATATTCATTAAGCAACATTTCTTTTGCTCATCTCTCCATAGAACGACAAATTTATCTCATTGCTTAGCGTATAATGAATCTGGGAGAGAATAAGACACGATTAGCATGAAAAAAACACTATATTAAAATATATTTTTAAACCATAAATGGTATTAATCTCTTTTGGAAAAATCGAACTTGAGTGCCCGTTTTATTGGGTAATATAACATTTCATCTACTCCTTAATACAAATTGGAGAGATCTCGCTTGTCATGGCAGAATCACCCTGGTGAACTCAGACAAACCAAGAAGGGATAGGCGGAATATGGATTACTTCTCGCTAGAGAACGGGCTTCAATTTCAGATATTGCTTCCTTGCTCTTTTCTCTTTTTTAAAATTCTAGATTTTCAATATTCTTATTATAAGAATAGGTATAAGAAAAAAATCATTATTGCCGGAATATTTATTTCAGCAGTATCCTTACCGATCCTATTCTTACTGAATTTTGAACCTTATTTTATTTTTATCTGGTGTTTATTATTTTTTGTGGTGCCCTCTGCAATGAGCTTCTTTGTAAGGCTTTCGGGTGAAACAGAAGAATACCATGAGATAGATTCTTTCTCGTATAAAATTTTCGGACTATCGTGTTTTAGCGGCTTGTTTATTATGATATTACCCTATTTGAGTATTTTTGAACGATTGGGTGGTGAACCAAACGATTACAGAATAGCATGGATTTCCAGAACAATTTATTTTGCTTTGGGACTAAGCTTAATTTTGTTAAACAAAGTTATGGAACATCATATCTGGCACAAGTAGTTCAGTTCTCCGGGCTTCTGTGCTTTTTCCCGAGCGCTTTCGATAATTAACCGTGGGAGGTTTCGTGTCATTGCTGTTTCTAATATCCAATATCTTATATGAGACATGTCTTTATTTATGTGTCTATGCCTTTTATATCAATTATAATAAATTGCCTTTATTTTTTCTTGTTTTATTTATGTTTGCCTGTATGATCGTTTCCGGTTTTCCGAATTCCTATTATCGAATGGGATACAAGCTCAACATTAGAAGAATCGATATGGATGCCATATTCAAGCTGGCGCAACTATTCCTGATCTTTGTTGGGATGTCTTACATAGGAACGGAGAAAATTTTCATTACGATTTGTTTATTATTAATAATCATGATGATCAACCTGGTCAACAGAATAGAGATCTATCGCGCAATCAAAAAGGAGCAGATAACATTTTATGCACTGATTAATAAAATGAATAATCAATCAGACAGAGACACCGAAAAGGGTAAGCTGCTGGGGTTAGCCTGGAAACTATTGATTCCATTGATCGGTTTTTCATTCTTTGAAGAAAGCATTCTGATTGTAAAGTTAGCAGCATGGGTGTTAATCGGCATGATCGAAGGAATGATCCTAAACAAACTATATCAGAGACTCATTGTTTTGAATCCGGATATAAAGAAAGAATTCCTCCGGACATTGATCAAGTCGATTGTTTTTTTCTCATTACTAATTATTATCAGCATCTTAAGCCCCCGGAATCTCATTTCCTATGTTTTTATGGCTTTATGCACCACCCAATTTGTAGATTTAATCCACAGACAGTGAAGCCCGATAGTCGGATGAAATGAAAGCTTGGAAGCAGAATTTAATAAATAGAGGATCAAGAGCGATTAATGGCATTGCTTATTGATTCACATTCAAGTGTTTTATGAGTCAGGAAGTCCCGCCAAAGAATGTACGTTAAGGGAATGAGCGCGTCAGATTGAGGGTTTTTTTAGCGTCTGAATATATGGAAAATGATTCCTGGGGAAACGTGAATTTAAAGGAGAGGTGTCACATGCACAAATTGTTCTATCCGTTGCTTTGTTTGACCCTGACGGCGGCTTTGCTGGCGGGCTGTTCCGCGGTACCCGTTCAATCCGGCTCCAATGCCGGCAGTCTAAACTCAAGTTTTGACCGAAATAAAATCAGCACTGACCTCGTTGCGGCAAATACGCGCTTTGCTTTCACAATGTTCAAGCAGCTGAATCAGGAAGACGGAGAGCAAAATATCCTGATATCGCCGCTGAGCATATCGACCGCCCTAGCCATGACCTACCAGGGGGCCGCCGGCTCCACGAAAGAGGCCATGGCCAAAGCCCTGGGCTATACAGGCCTGGAGGACATAACAGTGAATCACTCTTACCAAAACCTGATTCCGTATTTAAATGGATTGGACGACAAGGTCAAATTGAATGTCGGCAATTCCGTTTGGGTGAGAGAAGGGGAAGAGATCAAGCCGGATTTTCTCACGGTGAACAGGGATATTTTCTATGCTCCCACGATTTCGCTTGATTTCAGCAAGGATGAGGCCGCCGCTCAAATCAACCAGTGGATAGCAGAAGCGACCGATCAGAAAATCACCAAAATGGTAGATTCCCCAATAGAATCCGATGTTGTCATGTACCTGATCAATGCCATCTATTTCAAGGGGGATTGGGCCGAGCAATTTGAGCCGGAGAAGACAGTTCAAACCAAATTCGCGGCTGGCGACGGCAAGACAGATGAAGTCAGGATGATGAGCAGGACCGGGAAAGTTGAATATGGGGAGGGAGAAAATTTTCAGGCTGTCCGCCTGCCGTACGGAGGCGGCAAAGCGGCTATGTACTGTATTCTGCCCAAAGAAGGACTGGCGATCAATGATTTTGTCCTGAGTCTGGATGCCGGGCGCTGGCAGGCAATCAAAGACAGTCTGGCAGAGCGGGATGAGCTTCTGGTGCAACTGCCCCGTTTCAAACTGGAATATGGAATTAAAAATTTGAACGAAAGCCTGGCTGCTCTTGGAATGGGGGAAGCTTTTACCGCTCAGGCTGATTTTTCCAGGATGGGCAATCAGATTTATATCAGCAGAGTCCTGCACAAGGCGATCATAGAGGTGAATGAAGAGGGCAGTGAAGTAGCGGCGGCAACTGGGGTAGAAGTGCAGAAGATCTCAGCCCAGACCCTGGCCTTTATTGCCAACCGGCCATTCCTGTTCGTCATTGCCGATGATCAGACAGGAACGGTTCTCTTTATGGGCAAGCTGTCCGAGGTCCGTCAATAACACATTTACAGCCGATGAAATAAAAACGACAACTCATGCCGGAAGGGTTATTATCGAAAGAAAAGGAGGTGCCTAAAAAAAGACACCTCCTTGTGATTGCGAAGCCGGCTTATGACATCCTCGAAAAATGATCCACCGCTTTGGCAAAGTCCAGAATGGTTTTCTCCACATCTCCATGCTCGATGCCTTCTCTGACACAATGCTTGATATGTCCTTCCAAAATGATCTGCCCGACTTTATGCAGAGCGCTTTTGGCCGCGTGGACCTGGATCAGCACATCCTCACAAGGGACATCCTGATCGATCATTTTGTCGATGGCCTTGATCTGTCCCATGATTTTGTTGATTCTTCTATGCAGATTTTCTCCATCCATACATTGGCGCATAGACTCTGTTCACGCTCCTTCTGCAGAATACCCGCAGGGGTATGGAAAGTATACCACCATTTAAAAAGAAGGTCAAGCAAGGTAAGCACTTGACAAGGTATACCTATAGGGGTATCATGAACCCATACCCCTATAGGTATAAGGAGGATGGAGCAAGTGCTTGAATTATGGAAAGAAGAAGAAAAACGAAACATTTTATTTCTGGCGGTCTCGCTGGTTTCTATTGTCGTCAGCTTCTTTAATATCGGGAATTTACCCGTAGACGCCGCCTGGGCGGCTATTTTACTGTGCGGCCTACCGATCATTAAAGGGGCTGTTGTCGGCCTGGTTACCGAGTTTGATATCAAAGCGGATGTCCTGGTATCCATTGCCTTAATTGCCTCGGTGATCATTGGAGAAACCTTTGCCGCCGGGGAAATCGCCTTTATTATGGCAATCGGCGCCTATCTGGAAGAACGCACCGTGGCAAAGGCCCGCGCCGGCATTGAGAAACTGGTGCATCTTACCCCCACGACAGCCAGGGTGATCAGAAACGGGGAGGAAGTCATCGTTCCCGCTGAGCAGGTTAAAGTGGGGGATATCCTGCGCGTACTCCCGGGGGAAACCATTGCCGTGGACGGTGTCATCATTGATGGTCAGACCTCCGTCAATCAGGCGGTGATGACCGGGGAGTCCCTGCCCGTGGATAAGAGTGCCGGAGATGAGGTTTCCAGCGGTACGGTCAATCAGTTCGGCTCTTTTGATTTGAAGGCCACAAAAGTAGGAGAGGACAGCTCCCTGCAACGAATGATCCGGCTGGTACAGTCCGCTGATGCTGGTAAGGCCAAGATCGTCGGGATCGCGGACAGATGGGCCACCTGGATTGTCGCCGCCGCCCTGGCTTCCGCTGCCGCTACCTGGTTTATTACGGGCGAAATCATCCGCGCTGTGACCATATTGGTTGTCTTCTGTCCCTGTGCTTTGGTCCTGGCCACACCGACAGCCATCATGGCCGGTATCGGCAATGCCACCAAGTTTGGCATCCTGATCCGGGAGGGGGACGCGCTGGAAAGACTGGCTAAGGTCAAGCGCCTTGCCTTTGACAAAACAGGTACCCTTACCTATGGAAGACCAGATGTCGAGGCCGTGGAGAGCTTTGATTCCGCTCTGACGGATGAAGCACTGCTGGGCCTGGCAGCTTCTGCCGAGCTTCGTTCCGAGCATCCGCTGGGGAAAGCCATTGTTGCTCATTACAAAACGGTTTCCGGTTTGTCCTTGCAGGAAGCCCGGGATTTTCAGATGATCGCCGGGCGCGGTGTTTCCGCGGTTGTAGGGGGCCGTTCCATCCTGGCCGGTAATACCGAAATGCTGCGTGAAAACTCTGTTTCCCTGCCTCACACCATGATGGATAAAGCAGATGCTTACAGAAATGAAGGCTGTGCGATGATCTTTATCTCTGTGGACGGCCAGGCTGCCGGTTTCATCGCTTTGGCGGATACCTTGCGGCCCGATGCTGTGAATATGCTCAAAAACATTGAAAAAACCGGAGTGAAAAGCGTATTGCTGACCGGCGACAACGGCCAGGCCGCTGCTCATATGGCTAAGAGCGCGGGAATCAATGAACTGCACAGCGATTGTCTGCCCGAGCATAAAATGGCAGTCATTGAACAGTACCAGAGCCGCGGTGATCTGGTCGCCATGGTGGGGGACGGGGTAAATGACGCCCCTGCCCTGAAAAAGGCCCATGTCGGTATTGCGATGGGGGGGATCGGCAGTGATATTGCGGTGGACGCCGCCGACATTGCCCTTGTCGGCGATGAGATCAAGAGTATTCCCCACCTGCTGGCTTTGGCCAGAAGAACAATGAACATCATCAAGCTGAATATGGCCCTTTCCCTGGCCCTCAACTTTGTGGCCATCGTTCTGGCAATGGCGGGCCTGCTCGGTCCTGTTGCCGGGGCCCTGGTCCATAACGCCGGCTCGGTGGCGGTGATTATCAATTCATCCCTCTTATTAAGATGGAAAGAGCATGAAAAATAAATAAACAGGGGTTTAAAACGGGCTTAGGCCAAGATTTAACGAGAAAAAGGAAGATAACAGACATGATATGGTAATCATCCGGAGCTTATCGGCCAGGTCTGATTTGACATTCCCCGAGGCATTATAGTAAATTGACAGACATAATGATATATGGGGGTGGTAAATTAAATGGACGATAATCCTGGGGATAGACGAAGTTGCATGGTATTGTGGTGCAGATTATTAAAAACAAGCAATCGGCTAAAACCGTTCTTTTACAGAAGGCCTTGACAATCCCGGAAAAGGGGATTGTTGTGCCTTCTTTTATCTTTTAGAGATACAGACTTGGAGGATGAAAAATTTGTTTACCGATATTTTGTTTTTAGTGGTGCTCATTGTGCTCAATGCCTTCTTTGCCGCTTCGGAAATCGCTTTGATCTCTTTAAACGATAATAAAATAAAGATCATGGCCGAGGAAGGAGACAAAAAGGCCGGACTGTTAAGAAACCTCTTGAGCGAACCGAGCCGTTTTTTGGCCACGATTCAAATCGGGATAACGTTTGCCGGTTTTCTGGCCAGTGCTTTTGCTTCGGAAACCTTTGCCGATCCTTTGGTCAGGTTTTTGGTGGCGGCAGGCATCCGGATTCCTGAAGCCTGGCTGAAAACAGGGGCAGTGTTTGCAATTACGATTATTTTATCTTACTTTACCCTGGTCCTGGGAGAGCTTGTCCCCAAACGAATTGCCATGCAGAAGGCTGAGGCGATTTCCCGCTTTGTGGCCAATCCGCTGCGCTTCTTGTCCATCATCGCCCTGCCTTTTGTCAGGCTGCTCACAGTCTCCACTAACTTTTTCGTCAGGCTGTGCGGGATTGATCCCCATGCCCAGGACGAGGAAGTGACGGAAGAAGAGATCCGGATGATGGTAGATGTGGGAGAAGAAAAAGGGACGATTCAGGAAACGGAAAAAGTGATGATTAACAACATTTTTGAGTTCAATAACAAGACAGTTGAGGAAGTAATGACCCACCGGACGGAGATCGCGGCCCTTCCGGTCGAGGCAAGTCTGCAGGATGTGGTGGCTTTCCTGAAAGAAGAAAAATATTCGCGGATACCGGTTTATGAAGATACGATTGACAACATCACCGGTGTGATGCATTCCAAATATCTGATTCAATATTTAGCCCGGGAAAAGGACCAGGAAAAATTTAGCCTGGCGGATTTTATCAGACAGCCTTATTTCGTGCCCGCTTCCAAAAGGACTGATGAGCTGTTCCGGGAGCTCCAGCAAAACAAAACGCATTTGGCCGTGATCATCGACGAATATGGCGGAACGGCTGGAATCGTCACTTTAGAAGATTTGATCGAAGAAATCGTCGGCAACATCTTTGATGAAGATGATGAGATAGAAAAGGATATCGAAAAACTGGACGAAACAACCTTCCTTATTAATGGCACAACAGACCTGGATAAGGTAGAGGATTACCTCGGGGTTGAACTGCCGACTGCGGAGTATGAGACATTAAGCGGGTTTGTTATCGGCAAGCTGGGAAGAATACCGGAAAAAGAGGATAATTCGATGGTGGAATTTAACGATCTGTTGTTTAAGGTTGAAAAAGTGGATGAAAAAAGAGTCTCCCAGGTCAAGGTCTGCAAGGTTTAGAAATATTTCAGGCCCTGGCCGAAAGGTGCAAAAACGAGTCCCCTTTAACCATCATGAACGAGACAGTTGTTGGCGGTGTAACTGTGATCGATGTCCACCTTCAAATGATAGACTGTGCCCTGAAAGCTTCTCAGTTCATCAATGGCCTGAACGGACTGCCATAAATACCCGTCTTCAAGAAAACCGGAATCAGAATTGAGGATCAGTTCCAGGCTGGAATTGATCTGATAAAAAGCCTTTTGCAGAAAGCTCGGCTGATTAACCTGGATCAGATCGTAAGCTTTGTTGTAGGCCTTGGCATAAATCAGGCCAAGCTGGTATAAAAGGCTGATATTTTCACTGATAAAGCTTTGCTGATCCTGTTGATTGCTGAAAAAGCCTTTTAAAAAAGTTTTTAACAAAGCGGGGGACAGGTTAAAAATGAAGGCCGGAATGACTTTTTTACTCCCTTTGCCGCAGGCAAAGGCCAGCTGTTTCAGTCTCTGGTTGTCTGTGCTCAGGTGATGACATTCCGCATCTTTGTAGATATGCCAGGCGGTTAAATCAACATTTTGACGGAAGTTTTCAAACTGAGGATGGAGAACATGGAAAAACAGCCTGCTGCCTTTGATTTGGCTCTTGTCACTGATGATCGTGCCATTTCCGGTATACCGCCCCAATAACCAGACTTCTTCCGGAGAAAGGGCCAGCGGGTTTTGGTCGTCCTGATTGACCGGCATGGCCAGAAAATCGCCCGGAGTGAGATCGCGGACCATTTTCCATTGAACCTTTGTTTCTCCTTTCCTTCCGGTCAAATACCGGTGTTGTTTCGTGACATAAGTCTCCGGGCTGCCGGCGGCTTTTAAGCGGCAAAGCCCTGTAATCTGGTGTTCCGATTGGGCAAGCACCTGCTGGAAACAATGCTTGTGTGTCCATACCCGGTTATTGGCCGTGACATCTTCGATTGGGATCAGACCCTGACTCGTATAGATCAGGGTCCCTTTGAAAAAAGAAGAGAATTCCTGCGCTGAACTCATGAAAGCTCATCTCCAATCTGGTTCTCTGGAAAGCTGTACTGTATGGAACGGAACTTTTGCTGTTATAAATTCGGGGCTGTTATAGATTTTTCCTACATCAGTCCATGGATTGCAGACTATGGTTCAAATTCAATGAGGCTTGAACATTGATTTACTTATGAAATATATGTGAAAAAACGACGATTATGTCCAAATAAGACGATTATTTTGCGAGGGCGATTGTTGAGATGAATCGGATTTCTCCCGGTTGGCAGAAATAAATGCCTTGAAGAAAAAACTTTACAAAAATTTAACGAAAAAAGCGATTTAAAATTCTTGTTTTTCGGATATAATTGATAAGGTGTGTGTTTAAACAAAGTTCATCATTAAGGAATTTTTATTCTGGAAAGTTAAGCGGGAGGTTCTCAATGTTTCAAAAGGATTTGAAAAGATTATCAACTGAAATCAAACAAATTTTGCTTCACGAGGTGCACTGTTCCGGGGAGGAAAGCAAGTTCCCCGCCATAAAAAAAGAGGTTCTGACAATCCTGAACGCATTGTTCGGGGAAACTTCGAGGGAATTCAGGGTGGTTCAATTGACATCGTCCCCGGCGACAGTCGGTAAAGTCTTAAAGCATATCGCAAACAGAGATCATCTGACCAGGGATTGTTTAGTCATCAATCACTGAATGAGGAAACGGCAGGCCGGTGCGAACACTGGTCTGCCGTTAAAAATGTACAGGGCCGGATCAATCAAAAGTTGATGACCTTCGGCTCCGCTGTAAAGGAAAAAATCGTCGCGGTGGCGTCTTTTAAATAAAAAACTTGCGTATTGCCGTCATCAGCCTTGTATCTATTCTGAAGAGAGGGGTAGGCGTCCAGCATATGCTGCCTGGCCTCTATTCTGTCGTCTTCAACGGCCACGGCTTCGACCCGGATCCACCTGTCTTCGACCATGCTGCTGATTTCGATTTTCGGATTTGCCTTGATCTGCTTGGATACATTCTTGACCTTGCCGGTCTGAATATAGAGCTTATTTTCAAAAACAGCGACCGTACCGAAAGGACGGACCCTGGGCTGGTCTTGGTCAACCGTTGCCAGGTAATAAGTCCCGGACTTTTTCAGAAACTCGTAAACTTCCTGCATCAATCGTTCCTCCGTTTCAGGCAAAGATGAACCTATTATTCTTTTCCTTCTTATTCAATCACAGGATAAGCATTAATTCAAGTGCAATGCTTTCATGTGATAAAAGAGGCCATTACAGATCAGACAGCAGCTCCAGACTCGCCCCCTCCACGATGGCGCTGTCCGTCGCAGTGTCCGCCATCTGGATACGTACGCGGTCGCCTGTGTTCACCAGCACGACATTTTTGCTCTCGGCCGCCGAGACCGCATAATAAGAGGCATTCCCGTCAAGCAGCAGGTAATAGACACTGGTGCCGTCGATGACCGCTACGCGGATGTCCCGCACGGCGCCTTCTATCCCTTTCGTTACATTCGGCACCTCATCGACCAGCCCGTTCTGGTTGAGCAGACGGATATATTCCAGTTCGCACTCGGCCACTGTCGAGCCGGTCGCTACGATATTGTACATCTGGACGTTAACCATCGCGTACATCTTGACCAGCTGTGCGTTATCCTTGAGGGCCATGAAATAGGTCGGATGTTCGGCGATGTTCAGCAGCAACGGGAAGGTGGCGCTGTATTGCAAGTGCTGGACCACGCCCTGCGCGGAATCCATCGCGGAGAACTCCTCCGCTCCGGCACAGGGGTAATACCGCGCTTCCTTGGTGCGCTGGTTGCAAAGAATGAAGCCGATATTGCTCTCATCGCCTGTGACCGAGGTGATCCCGGTGTAGACATACACATCGTCATCCTGGGCAATATAGTTGTAGCCTTCTGTCGTAACAGTCACGCCCTTCTGCCCGAAGAGGGAGTTAATGAAGCCGCCGGAATACTGGCCGTGATAATCGTACTGCATGATGATCAGCTCGGCTGAGTAGACCTGATCGACCCATTTTGGCACGTCTTCATAATAGGTGCACTCTCCGGTCACCGCGTCCACAATGACGGCGCCATTGACATCGAGCCCGCCGAACGGCAAGATTGTTTTCTCGATCTTAGGGCAAATCCAATAGGGATGCCCATTGTCGTCAATTTCGAAGTGCGGGGTATCAAACATATAGGTCGGGTAGTTAAAGCGCAAATGGCGGTAAAGGTTGCGGGAGAAGTGTTCGGCGTTGGTATATTTGATTCCCTCCTCTATCCGCATCAATTCGACATTCTGGCTCACCATGTCGATAAGGAGGTAGGCGGGGATACCATGAGCGCGGTTGCCGAACCACTTGAAAAGGTCGCCGTAGGCAAGGGTGGCGACCCGGACCGGCTGATTCTTGTAGTTCATTTGGGTGTAGTCGTTGACTACCGTAAACTGGCTGACCAGGTCGGAAAGCTCTCCGAGCTTGCGGTCGCCGAGACGCTGGGCAGAGGTTTTATCCAGCATGGGGATCTGGTTGTAGGAGATTTCCTTAACATCCGCCGCGAAGTCGCCTTCCGCAACCGGCAGGATCTTGGAATAGGTGTCGGCGCGCAGGATAACACTGGAGAAGATATTGCCGACCAGGACCGCCGCCACCAGGCCGACACAGATGAAGGCGGGGATGGTACAATACTTTTTTAACACCCACCAGATCGATCTGACATCGGTTAGCTGTTCTGCCATACCTTTGGCTAAAACCGACACAAAACAGAAGAGGAGGAGGCAGACAACCAGAAAAAAGTAAAAACCAGGGTTTTGCAAGTTGACGGCGGGCAGGGCGACGTAAAAGTAGACTGCCGCGAAGACCAAGGTGACGAGCAGTGCGGTTATATGAGCCGGCAGTCTCTTGCGTGAAGTTTTCGTCACCTTCGAGTTACGTCCAAACATAGGAATACCTCCAATACTTTATGATCAGGGAAACCGCCTTTTACGAATGACATCTCTCTGAGCAGGGAAGGATGGAGCAAAGTCCTTGGGCCGCTTTGCACAGCAAATGAAGCCTACTGGTTTTGTGTTCGACATAACGTCAAGTTATTCCTGCCTTTTCCAAGCAGTATTCTTGATCAAGTGAATCAAATGTCAAGAAACAGATGTTCTTTTGAACATTTGATCATTCCCGGGGTTCGGACCAAAGCCTGTCGGCCACGGGCGCCCACTTTTCAGCAGCCGCCGCTGTTTTGGCGGTCAGCTCTGTAACCGTTTCACTGTCCTCAAACTGGGTGGAATGCGCCCCGGAGCGATCAACCATCTCACGGAGAATCTCCGGATTGTCCAGCATTGGGCAGGGGCGCAGGTGATTGTCGTTGAACGGCTGGTGCCTGCGGTATTCCATGAACAGTGGTGAGCGCAGGGCGTCGATCAGATCAACATCTTTGATATTCACATTGGAATAGTGGATGAAGGCACAGGGCTCCACATCACCGTTGGCGTTGATGTGCAGATACTTCCTGCCGCCGGCGATACAGCCGTCGACATGTTCGCCGTCATTCCAGAAATCAAGGACAAAGCAGGGCTTGGCGGCGCGGAATTTTCTGGTTTGATGATACATATATTCACGCTGCTCCGGGGTCGCGAGGAGCTCCGGTACGGCGTCCTTTCCGATCGGAATATAAGTGAAGTACCAGCCGAATTTGCAGCCTTTTTCGATCATCAGGTCGATGTATTCTTCACTGCCGACAGTTGCGGTGTTTTTGCTGTGGTAGCAGGTGGAGAAACCAAAGAGAATGCCATGCTTTTGCAGGATATCCATGGCCTCCATCACCTTCAGATAGGTGCCCTTCCCGCGGCGCATATCGGTCTCTTCCTCATTGCCCTCCACACTGAGGGCGAAGGCGAAATTCCCTATCCGCTCAACCTCCGAGGCAAATTCTTCGTCGATCAGCGTACCGTTGGTGAAAGAAAGGAACATGCAGTCTTCGTTCTCCTCCGCCAGGCGGAGAATATCCTTTTTGCGGACGGTCGGCTCTCCGCCGGACAGGATATACATATAAATCCCGAGCGGTTTGCCCTGCCGGACAATTTTCTCCATTACGGAATAATCCAGGGAAAGTCCGCGCCCATATTCCGCGGCCCAGCAGCCGGTGCATTTCAGGTTGCAGGCGGCGGTGGGATCAAAGAGGATTGCCCACGGCACGTTGCACTGATATTTCTTCTTATTCTTTTCAATAATGGAATCGCCGACAATGCCGGCATTGACCATAAAGTTAATTAAAAATTTCTTTTGCGTGGTCAAATTTAATTCATGAAAAAAACGCTGCATGAGCCGGTTAATGTTGTTCTCCGGGTCATGAGCAGCCTCCCTGAGTAATTTGGCCGCCGCTTTGAAGTCCTTTTTCACGATGAACCGGTCAGCCAGGTCCAGCAGATCCGGCAGATTTTTCATAGGATCATGCGCTAAATAGTGAAATACCTCCGCCATAATGGCGGCACTGATCAATTGCTTTGTAGATTTCATGATCAATACACCTCAAGTTTTCAAGTATGGCCTTAATTGGTACAACCAATTGGTAATACCAATTAAAAGTATAGACCAACTAGAGCACCCGGTCAATAGGGCTGATAAACAAAAAAAACCGTGACTTCTATCACGGTTTTATCAGCTTCAGCCGTTTGAAACACCATAAGGGCAATAAAGACAGCAACAAGACAAATTACCCGTTTGCCAGGGAATGATGATTGTTCAAGCCGCTATCCAGGATATCGTAGTGAGTGTTCACAGATTCAATACCTAAGCTCAGATTTTTATGGAACAAACTCTCATAAATTTGCCGGCGCGACTCCATCAGCAAATGTTTCTGATCCTCCAACCCCTGGTCGAGGAGATGCTCAAGCACTTCCATCACTTCTTCACAAGTGGCTGATAAGGCCTGCATGAGATTGACCATCAATTCATTTCCCGAAGCCGCGATGATCGCATCGTGGAATTTTTTATCAGAGACAGTCTCGGCGTTTGCCTGGGAATGCTCCATCTCGGTCAGGATTTTCCCGATTGTCGTCAGTTCATCATCCGTGATCCGCTTCATCGCCAGGATCAGAGACTGCAGCTCTATGCTGCGGCGCAGCTGATTGATTTCAAGATAGCTGACCTGCTTCATCAGGACCATCATCGAGAGGGAGGTCGTAAAGCTCTTCTCAAAATTTCCGGTAAGATAATTTCCCGATCCCTGCCGGCTTTCAATAATCCCCATGTTTTCCATGGTTCTCAATGCTTCCCGGATGGAATTCCGGCTTAAACCTAAGATCTCCGACAATTCACGTTCCGTCGGCAGCTTGTTCCCCATCCGCAATTGCTCACAAATAAGCTGCTGGCGAATGTACTGGATAACCTTCAGATAGGATCTTCCGCTATCAAACATTTGCATCACCCATATTCATTGGTATTACCAATTGAACAGTATATACTGGTTGCTTGAAGAGGTCAAGCGATTCTTTTGATCTGATGATTTCTTTAAAAAAATTTTCGGCAGGCCGGTTAGAGGTGTCTAATCAGCCTGTTTTTTCCGGTCAAGGCAAAAGAGCGGGCAGGCGTTTTGGGGATTAGCCCGGCTTAACGAAATCGCCGTTCATCCGTTGAAATAGCCCGGTTGACAGTCTCTGACAGGTATGATATTGTGCAGATGAAGAAAAAAATTACGCGTTTTTAGACGCGCTAAGTTAGAATAGGCTAACATTTTTGAGCGGGGAGAAAACTCTTCATGAAAACATCCGACAGCAAGCAGCTGAAGCCCGTCACTGTGCCAAGAAGGCTTCTGCCTTTGGTGGGGAAGGCCAAAAAGTATATTGCCCTTACCGTGCTATTCCGCTGGCTGGAGCTTGTGGGCAGCGTGGGGGCCGTCACGGCCCTGGCTTTTTTGCTGCAGCACGGATGGGAGCAAACTCTTTTTGCCGGCCTTCTGTTTCCCTGGCTCACGCTTTTTGCCGGGGCGGTTCTTCTGCGTTTTCTTTGCGTCTGGCTGGGTACGGAATTTTCCCAGCGGGCGGCGGTGCAAGTAAAGAAAACACTGCGCTCCCGGATTTACGCCAAGCTCTTAAAAACGGGCCTGTCTTACCGGGAAAAAACCTCGACCGCCGCCCTCCTGCAGATGGCGGTGGATGGGGTGGAGCAGCTGCAGGTTTATCTGGGCGGCTATGTGCCGCAGTTTTGTCACAGCCTGCTGGCACCGGTCACCTTATTTTTCCTGCTGGCGTTTCTCAACCTCAAAGTAGCTCTGCTGCTGCTCCTGGGCGTGCCTTTGATCCCGCTGGCCATGTTCGGCGTGCAAAAAGGGGCCCGGAGACTGATGCGGGCGTACTGGGGGACATATACCGACCTGGGGCAAGGCTTTCTGGAAAGTCTGCAGGGCCTGACGACACTGAAAATCTATGGGGCGGATCAAGCCAGGCACGACCAAATGAATGCCGCCGCCGAGGGTTTTCGCCGGATTACCATGAAAGTGCTGAGGATGCAGCTGGCTTCCGTTACGCTCATGGACCTGATCGCTTATGGCTGGACCGCCCTCGGCATCATTGTCGCTCTGACGGAAGTGGCCAAAGGCAGGATGCCCCTATGGAGCGGCATTTGTGTGATCCTGCTTTCCTCAGAATTTTTCCTGCCGCTGCGCCTGCTTGGTTCCTTTTTTCACAGTTCTATGAACGGGATCGCGGCGGCCGAAAAGATGTTTGCGCTGCTGGATCTGGCCGAACCGGCGGAAAAAGCCGGAGAGCTTGACCGTTTCGACATCCGCCTGGCCGCCTGTGGTTTCAGCTATGTGAAGGGCCGGGAGACCCTGCGGAAGATTTCCCTGGAAATCCCGGCCGGGAGCTTTGCCGCCATTGTCGGGGAATCGGGTTCGGGGAAAAGCACTCTGGCGGGAATCCTGGCCGGAGTACACCGGAACTATACCGGCTCCATACGGATCGGCGGCCGGGAATTTGACGGCATCAGCCCGGAAAGCCTCAGGCGCCGGATCGTCCTGGTAGAGCACAATGCTCATATTTTCAAGGGCACGGTAGCGGATAACCTCCGCATGGGTCGTCCGGAGGCTTCACTCCAGGAAATGGCGGCGGTCCTGAAAAGAGTCCGGCTGTACGATTTTGTCATGGCCCAGGGCGGGCTGGCGATGCCGCTCCGGGAACAGGGAGCAAACCTGTCCGGCGGCCAGCGTCAGCGCCTGGCTTTGGCCAGAGCTTTACTGCACGGGGGCGATATCTATATTTTAGACGAGGCGACATCCAATATGGATGCCGAGAGCGAGGAAAGCGTACTGCGGGTGATCGAGACCATGGCGGGGGAAAAGACGGTCATCCTGATTACCCACCGGATGGCTGCCGCCGCAAGAGCTGAGCGGATCTTCGTCCTCCGGGACGGTGTGCTGACGGGGCAGGGCGGGCACACTACCCTGTACAGGCAGAATGCCTATTACGCTGGGCTTTACGACGGCCAGCAGGGCATCGAGAATTTTGCGGAAGCAAGGGAGGTATTCGTATGAGCCGGAGCAGGATAAACGTCTTAGCCGGGCTGACGGTCCGGATCGGTCCGTTGCTGCCGGTGCTGGTGCTGACGGTTATCCTGGGTGTGCTGGGTTTTTTAAGCGCTATTTTTTTGATTATTTTTGCGGCTATGGCTTTGCTTGAGGTCAGCGGGACGGCAACGGGATACAGCCTGACCATATTGCTGGCCGCCCTGGCCTTCTGTGCCTCAATGCGGGGACTGCTGCGCTACGGCGAGCAGCTGGCCGGTCATTATCTGGCCTTCAGGCTCCTGGCTGTTCTCCGGGACAAGGTGTTTTCCGCGCTCAGGCGGCTGGCGCCGGCCAAGCTGGAAAAAAGGGATACGGGAGATCTGATCGCCGTGATCACCGGAGATATCGAATTACTGGAGGTATTTTACGCCCATACCGTCGGTCCCGTGGCCATTGCTTTTCTCACTTCAGCCCTGATGGTTTGTTTTATCGCTTCGCTGAGTCCTGATCTGGCTTTACTGGCGGCTCTCGCTTACCTTACCGTCGGTGTTTTGCTTCCTGCCGTCAACTCCCGTAAGGGCCGGGACCTGGGGGCCGGCTGCCGCGCAGGTCTGGGCGCGGCCAACGGCTACTTTCTGGAAAATCTTATGGGCCTGGGGGAAATTATCCGCTATGATTGCGGAGCGGCCAGAGAAAAAACCATGGCGGCAATGACTGCCGAACTGGACGCCGGGCAGGCGCGTCTGAAACGCCGGGAAGGTCTGACCGGAGCGGCGACCTCCGCGGCAATCCTGCTTTTTTCGGGAGCTGTGCTGGGGCTGGGACTGCAGCTGATGCTGGCCGGCCGTTTGGAGTTTTCTCAGGTCCTGCTGGCTACGGTGGCGATGATCAGTTCCTTTGGCCCGGTAGTGGCTTTAAGCAGCTTGTCCACCGGTCTTTTGCCGACCATGGCGGCGGGGGAAAGGGTCCTGGACTTATTGGCGGAAGTGCCGGAAACCCCCGAGGTGCAAACGGGCAGGGAAGTGCGCGTTTTTACCGGCGCCCGCTGTGAGGAGGTCAGCTTTGCCTATGCCGGGGAGGAGATTTTAAGCCGGTTCAGTCTTCCTATTGCGGAAAACAGAATTACCGGAATCTGCGGTGCCAGCGGCTCCGGCAAGTCGACCCTCTTAAAGCTGCTGATGCGCTTTTGGGATACCGGCGCGGGCCGGATCACGATATCCGGGGAGGATATCCGGCGGATCAACACGGAGAACCTGCGCCGTCTGGAAGGCTATGTCACCCAGGAGACCTTTTTGTTTGAGGCCACGCTGGAGGACAATATCCGGCTGGCCAAGCCCGGGGCTTCCGCCTCCGAGGTAGAAGAGGCGGCGGAAAAAGCCGGTATTCATGAGTTTATCCGTTCCCTGCCCAGGGGCTATCAGACCCGGGTCGGGGAATTGGGGGAGGGGCTTTCCGGCGGGGAACGCCAGCGAATTGCCCTGGCCCGGGCCTTTCTGCACGGCGCGCCGTTTCTGCTCCTGGATGAACCGACCAGTAATCTGGACAGCTTCAACGAGGCCCTGATCCTGAAATCCTTACGGGAAGCTGCCGGGGACAAAACGGTGGTTCTGGTATCCCACCGGGTGTCCACCCTGCGGATTGCCGACCGCACCTATGCCATGGAGAACGGTCGGCTCTCTTGAACAAAATTGGGCTGGAAGCGGAGGTTTTAAGATTCCCGGCGCCGAATAAATATCAATCTGAAAAAATGAAGAAAGGAGAAAGCGATATGATTGCCTTTCGGAAGTACACCGTGCGCGATATTCTTTTCCTCGCGGTACTGGCCGCGGTACTGCTCCTTGTCGGTATGCTGACCATGCCGCTGGTGATGGCTGTCGACCTTTTCGGCTTGCGCAACCTGGCGTCGGCCCCCCTGTACGGATTTTTCTGCGCGATCGGTCTGCTGCGTGTTCCCAAGCCGGGAGCGCTGACTCTGGTCGCTTTATTTCTCGGCACCGTGCTGCTCATGATGTCGCCCCTGATGACGCTGAACCACATCATCGGCGCTCTGCTGGCCGAAGGGATTACCCTGCTCATCTTTCGCGGCTACCGGACGAAGACAAGCATCCTGACGGTTTGCGGCCTCTTCATCCCGCTGACCCTGCCCCTCTCTCTGGTGTTTAATCTGGCAATCAACGGCAAGAGTTTTGCTGAGATCATTACCTACCCGCTTTACAGCGTGCTTCTTTCCCTGGGTACGGTCGCCCTCAGCTTCCTCGGGGCCTGGCTCGGTCTCAGGCTCGGGCGGGAACTGGAAAAAGCCGGAGTGCTGAAATCCTGAAATGGAACACTGGCAAGTAAAAAGACCTCTTTATCCGTTGAGCTGCCTGGCTGCCTCTCTGGTCATCCTGTTCGGAGGGCTCATCCTCTCCAAAGAGCCCCTGTTTGCGCTTTATCTGACGGCCCTCTGCCTGTTGTACCTGCCGTTCGGTTACGGTGGGGTGCTGGCGCGGGTGCTGCCGCTGGTGGTTTTGCTGGGTGCGCTGACCGGGGGCCTGACCGGGTTGGTCAACACTTCGGTTTTAAGCGGTCTGCTGACTGCGGGACGCATCGTGCTGCTGGGCCTTTCCGCCCTGACCTTGCTCGCGCTCCCGCCCATTCAGCTTACCCGCTGCCTGACCCAGCTGCATGTGCCGCGAATCCTGACGCTCGGCATGCTGGTTACGGTCCGTTTTGTGCCCGTGCTGCTGCTGGAGAGCCGCCGGGTTCTGGAAGCCATGCGTACCCGCGGCGTCTCGGCTGTCGCTTTCCGTCCCGCCGCTTTCTACCGGGCCTTTTTTATCCCGCTGCTGATGCGGATCATCAACATTGCCGACATCCTTTCCCTTTCCCTGGAAACACGGGGATTTGATCTGAACGACAAAAAAGCCACAGTCTGGCGGCCGGTGTGCTTTACGGTGCGCGACGCACTGTTCCCGGTTGCAGTGACGGCCCTGACCCTGGCCGCGTTTATCGTTCACCGCTATTTCGGCGGCTGGCCGGGATCGGCGATCTAGAGAATGACGCCGGCGAAAATGCCGGAGAAAGGAGGAGCTTCTTCCTTATGCCTATAGCTTTGGCAATACGCGATTATTCTTTCCGTTACCGGCATGCGCCGGATTGGATTTTGCAGAAGGTATCCCTGCAGCTTGCTTACGGTGAATTCATGGTTCTCTCCGGACACTCGGGCGGGGGCAAATCCACATTACTGGCCAGTATCAACGGCGCGGTCCCGCATCTTTGCCCGGGTGAACAGCAGGGAGACATTCTGGTCGACGGCCATTCCGTGCGGGACCTTTCCATGAGCCGGATTGCCCGCCTGGTCGGCAGTGTTCTCCAGGATGCCGACGCCCAGATTATTCATGCCACGGTAGAGGATGAGATCGCCTTCGGCTGCGAGAACCTCTGCCTGGAGTCCGAAGAGATCGGGCTGCGGGTCGCCAGGGCCTGCCGGATGATGCAGCTTGAACCGCAATGGCCCACCCGGACGCTTTCCGGCGGGCAGAAGCAGCGGCTGATCATTGCTTCCGTGCTGGCCATGGGCCAGCGCATCATTGCTCTGGATGAGCCGCTGGCCAATCTGGACCGGGAAGGTTCGGGCATTTTGCTCCGCTGCCTGCGCCAGCTGGCCGATGCAGGCTATGCCGTGCTTTTGATCGAGCATCGTCTCGATGTGGTGCTTCCCTACGCAGATACAGTGGCCTGGCTGGAAGACGGCAGGATCACGGCGCCGGCCGCTAAGGCGGAAATTCTGCGTAAGAACACCGCACTGCTGCAAGGGCCTGACAGCCCGCCGCCTGACGGCGAGATCTGCCTGGAGGCCCGCGGCTTGTGCTACGGGGCCGGCGGCCGTCAGATCCTGCGCGGCGTGGATCTGAGCGTGCGCCGGGGCGAACGGGTCGTCATCCTCGGCGAAAATGGCTGCGGCAAAACCACCTTGCTGCGCCTGTTGGCCGGACTGATCCGCCCGACAGCGGGCCAGATCCGGCAGACGGTCGAACCCCGGCGGCGAAACCGGCCCTCGGCCGCCTGGTTCCAAAAGGTTGGCTACATCTGCCAGAACCCCAATTACCAGCTTTTCATGCCGACAGTCGCCGCTGAAATCGCTTATCCGTCCAGAAACGGGGCCGAAGTGGACCGTTTTCTGGAGCTGTACGAGCTGGCCGCTTTGGCCGGCAGCCATCCCCAGTCCCTCTCCGAAGGACAAAAACGGCGGATCAGCATTGCGGCGGTAACCGCCGGCCTGCCCGAGGTTCTTCTGCTGGACGAGCCGACGGTCGGCCAGGATTACGGCGCGCTTTCCCGGCTGGTGCAGACGCTTAACCGGCTCCAACAGGAGAAGGGCAGCACGATGATCACCGTGACCCACGATTTCCGCTGCGCCGCCGCTCTCGCCGACACCGTTATCCGGATGCATGACGGACGGATCGAAAAAACCGGGGGAAGGGAACTTGCCGCCGCCTATTTTGCCTGGCCGGAAAACAGCGGACGGCAGATTGTCGGCTTGGTCTAAATATCTCCTCCCATACCGGGAGGACAGCGTATAAAGGGTGGTGAGGTGAAAATGGATTTTACACCGAAACAGCTGCAATACCTGTTTTACCTGGACCTTTACAAAAACAGCGGCCGGCTGATATCTGATCTGGCCGGGCAGCTGAACGTATCGAAAGCCGCGGTATCCCAGATGCTGAATGTTTATGAAACCAACGGCCTGATCCGGCACAGTCCGGACGGCCTGATTCTGGGAGACAAAGCGGAGCCGGTTATCGCGGAATTAAAAGAGAAATACCGCAGGATCTTCCCCTTTTTTCAAGGGCTGCCGGGGTTGACGGAGGAGACGGCGGGAGAAGGGGCGCTCCGGTATATCTGTTGGATGCCGGAGGAGAGTGTGGAGGGGCTGGTGCAGGCCCTGAAAGCAAAAGAAGAATTCAACCGGATCCGCTGGGATGTGGCGGACAGGACAACGGACAGGCCGTTCCCTTTTGCCGATGGCCGATATCCCGTTTTGTTCGATGTCTACAGGGCGGAAAGCAATGAGATTTCCATGGGCGACAAGGGTTTTGCCAAACCGGCCATCATTACCGTTAAGGCCGGCAGAGGCACGATCACGCTGACCCGCAGGGAGATCCGCTACCAAAGCCGGACAGGAAAACGCTTCCGCGGCAAGCTGACTCGTTTAAGCTGCCTGTACGGCGATAACTTCGTACCGCTCAGACCTAAAAACAACGAATACACCATCCCTCTCCACTATATCCGCAAGCTGAGCCGGACGCCGGACGGTACCCTCTGCGGAACCCTCAGGATCAAGGCTGAGACCGGCAGCTGCGGTGTCAGTATGCCCGTAAGCGAAGCGGATATTTTATTCCGGTTTTCATCCTGAAAAATTTTTTTCATGGAAGGTTTAGTTAAGTTAAGCAATCTTAACCGATTTTTTCTATAAAAAAATTATAATGATAAGGTGGAAACGGGGAAAAACAATACATATTAAGAAAAATTTTTCTGTTTGCCGAAAAATATCCATAATTTGAAAATAATTGGATAAAGTGATATACTTTGTTTATAGTCGGGAGTTAAGATTTCTGAAGAATTCAAAGAAGATTTTTTTAATCTTTGAGTTAGAATAATCTAACAAATTCTTCCGATTCTTGAGTCTGGCTCCGGAGCTGAATAGCACGATTAAAAGGCTATGCCCGTAACAAGTCGGAACCAGGGTGGTGTACAACGGTCTGGTTGGGCAAAGTTGGGGTGGTTCTCTCAGACTGAAACTGAAAAGTGTTTTCTAAAAAGAAAGGAGAAATGTATGATGGAAATTACATTAAGGAAACCCGTTATCAAAAAACTTGCGGTTCTTGCCGCGCTGGTAATCCTTTCCCTGTTGGCATTCAGCCTGAATGCCGTGGCCGTTACGACAGATCAAAATATTGATGTCACGTTTCTTAAAGCAGATGGCTCAGGGACTTCCATGGCGGATGCGGCTGTAAATGGCGATGCTTCTTATAGCATTAATGACCAAACGCTGACGATCCCATTAAAGCCAATTCAGGTAGGACCGATAACAGGATATGTCACAGGGATAACCGTTCAGCTGGCCGGTGGACCAGTAACTGTTTCAACAGCGCAGACTGCGCCCTATACGGCTACTACAGTTTCAATCCCGATACCGTCGGGCGAGGTTCAAGATCAAGCGCAATTTGATGTAACCTTCGATATTTATATGTCTACTGGTAGTCACGGTACAGCAGATGCCATCATGAATTTTGACTTTGTTAATTAGCGTTCGATATTTAACAAACTAACTGGAACGGATGCAAGCAGTCGCTGACCCAAGCGGCGGCTTGCATTCGTTCCGGTTAAATATCTTACGAAGTAGCGACCGTTGAATTAGCGGCCGTATAAGTTGATTGGTCGTAGTAAGCCGTCTCTCCAAATCGGGATGTGAACATGTTCAGACCTCTCTCAGTCGGTTGAATATTTTCCGAAAAATGGCCTGTGCGTTTTTTAGGTCTTCAGCATCCGGATGGGATTCTGCGGCCCGGTAAAGCGCCAGGTTTTCTTCTGTTAAAGCGTGGCGGTGGCCGGAAGGGAGGGTGCGAAAAAATTCAATCATGTCTTCAGAGACCTTACCCTGGCAGAAGAATTCGCCGACCAGTTCGTTGCCCTCAAACAGGCTGCGGGTATACTGAAAGCACTTCGCGGCGTGATCGGATTCCGGAGAAGCGCCCAGGGTATAAAAAAACGCGGTTTTCTTATTCTTCAGCTTTTGGATGTATTCCGCAGCCTTATGCACCGGCTTTCCCTTGTCAATCCAGAAACCGATGATGACCGCATCGAACTCCTGGGGGTCAGGCGCTTCGGCCAAATCACAATAGACGAGATGCTTGCCGGCAACCGCTTTGATGGCCTCGGCTACTTTGCGGGTATTCCCCGTTTTACTGGTGTACGTTAACAAAATTTTCATACTTGTCGTCCTTTCCGCGATTTAAAAATCAAACAAGATCAGAAAAGCTTTTTTGATTATTTGCACGATAGCATAGCCGTTTGAGGCTGTCAATAAGCCTGTTTCAGCGGAAATTTCAGTATTTTGGTTAGCATGGATTAACTGGGAATGTATTTGGGGGCAGGAACACTTACTAATATGAAAGTAATATAGTTATAGTTGACTAACAAGGTTGTGAAAAAAATTTCTGTTTTTTCTCTTGAAAAAAAACCTTTTGTTTAAATAAAAATTTATTTAATTTTTTTTTGAGGACGAGTTAAGCTTCCTTAACCAAATTTTCACAGGCAGCGGAATTGAAAACATGGAGATAAAAGGTATTATAGGATTTTATTACCTGGAAGAAAAAGAAAATGGTGCGATTTGCCAAAAAAAGACCACGGTTTCAGGCCGATTGACAAGGAAAAAACCCTTTGCTATAGTGAAAACATAGCCAAGCATCAAGAGGTTGGAAGCATGTTTGCTAAAGCTATTTAGTATAGCAAAAAAGTTAGATTTTTCTAACAAAATCGCTTTTAAACTTCCGAGTATACTGCTCCGGAGCGGGAAGATGTGCAGGCTTTAGATTCACTCTCAATGTTTATAGAGGAAGGCAAAAATAGGTTTGACCTTCCGAACGACCAGGTTTGGCTTTCAGCTAACCGTGAAAAAGAAAGGAGTAAGAATAATGACTACAACAAGCTCTTTGAGGAAAGTTATCATAATGGTAATGTGTGTCGCTATGATGCTTTGCGTTATGGCGTCCACCGCGTCGGCTGTCACTACCGACCAGGACATTGATGTAAAGTTTTATAAGACTTCAGACCCCACTCAATTCTCAATGGCAAATGGAATAGTTGCTGGTACGGCTTTCTATGACATCGGTACCCAAGAATTAACTATACCGCTTCAGGTGCTCGCGTATGCACCTGGCGCTCCTTATGACCCTACCGTCTACTACGGCTACATTGATGAGATAAAGGTTGATACGGACAACAACCTTCTTAATGGCTATGAAGTGATTGTAGCCCCTGCCTCCACGCCATATCCGAGCGGCGGAACCATTGCAATTCCGCTTGCTTCATCCCTCGTAACAAACGGTGCAACCTTTACGGTAAGCTTCGGAATTGATTTGTACGACGATGCTGACGGTACAGATCCGGCTGCTATATCGCATATCAACAATACCGCGATTATGAAGTTTGACTTTGTATAGGTATCCGCAGAGGTGTCTGTAGGCATTTAATCTTTATACGGTCGAGAGAACAATACTGGGGAAGCCGCAAACCAACGGCTTGTCTCAGTATTGTTCTTTTAATATGAGTAATACCACCCAAAGTTTGTTTTCATTATCTGCCAAATGGCATAGCAGGGAACAAAACTTTTAGAAAAAATTTACTGGCCAAAAATGTTCATAACAAAATTCAAAAATTTTTTTCAAAGGTAAGTTAAGTTCGCTTAACTGCTGTCTTAAAAAGCGATCGGGTAAGCGGTAGGACAAAAAGTTCTGGGAGAGAGAAGAGGAAAAAAACTTTCTTTCTTATCGGACAAACATCCCGCTTTGCCGGAAAAATGCCGGGATTTCTAGAGGATTGACAGCTTAAAAGCCCTTTGTTATATTGGAAATCACAGTTAAGGCATTGAGAGGTTGAAAACGTTTTGGGCGCAAATGCTTTTTTTTACAGCATAAAGTTAGATTGATCTAACAAATTGGAGCGGCTGTTTTCTCCTTCCGCTTTACTGTTCCGGAGCAGAAGCGGCATGATTCTTTATCAAATGCCAGGTTCTCTGAACTACTAAACTGTCCTGCAGTTAGTGCAGGCAAACCTGTTTATGTTTTGCCCCTTGTGGATGTGCTAAAACATAAACGATTTATTAATTTTTTAGGGGGAAAGGAGAGAGTTTTAGGGATGAACAAAAAATTCATCAGCATTCTGCTAAGTGTCCTGATGGTACTGTCACTGTTTCCTGTGCCGATGTTGGCTGGAGACGGGGAAGACGTCGAAATCACTGGTTTTGCACCAATAGAAATAGATGGCGGCACGACCGGTTCGGCAGCTTATGAGAATGTCGAAGCAGTGATTGAGTATCTGAATACGGCTTATGCCAGTGTACAGGCTGACACAGCATCGGATACGGTAGCTGTACCGGTAAGCGGCTGGACGGAAACGGACAGCTACGATCCAAACACGGTCGGCAGCTACACCTTCACGGCGACCCTGGGAGAGATCCCTGTGGGTTATGCCAACACCGGAGGATACACCGCTGCGGCAGAAGTGAAGATTGAGGCCGGAGAAAGCGGTGACATCGAAATCACGGGCTTTGCACCAATAACAGTAGCGGGTGGCACGACCGGTTCGGCAGCCTATGAGAATGCCCAAGCGGTGATTGAGTATCTGAATACGGCTTATGCCAGTGTACAGGCTGACACAGCATCGGATACGGTAGCTGTACCGGTAAGCGGCTGGACGGAAACGGACAGCTATGATCCAAACACCGTTGGTAGCTACACCTTCACGGCAACCCTGGGAGAGATCCCTGCGGGTTATGCCAACACCGGAGGATACACCGCTGCGGCAGAAGTGAAGATTGAGGCCGGAGAAAGCGGTGACATCGAAATCACGGGCTTTGCACCAATAACAGTAGCGGGTGGCACGACCGGTTCGGCAGCTTATGAGAATGCCGAAGCGGTGATTGAGTATCTGAATACGGCTTATGCCAGTGTACAGGCTGACACAGCATCGGATACGGTAGCTGTACCGGTAAGCGGCTGGACGGAAACGGACAGCTACGATCCAAACACTGTCGGTAGCTACACCTTCACGGCAACCCTGGGAGAGATCCCTGCGGGTTATGCCAACACCGGAGGATACACCGCTGCGGCAGAAGTGAAGATTGAGGCCGGAGAAAGCGGTGACATCGAAATCACGGGCTTTGCACCAATAACAGTAGCGGGTGGCACGACCGGTTCGGCAGCTTATGAGAATGCCGAAGCGGTGATTGAGTATCTGAATACGGCTTATGCCAGTGTACAGGCTGACACAGCATCGGATACGGTAGCTGTACCGGTAAGCGGCTGGACGGAAACGGACAGCTACGATCCAAACACTGTCGGTAGCTACACCTTCACGGCAACCCTGGGAGAGATCCCTGCGGGTTATGCCAACACCGGAGGATACACCACTGCGGCAGAAGTGAAGATTGAGGCCGGAGAAAGCGGTGACATCGAAATTACTGGCTTTGCACCAATAACAGTAAATGCCGGCTTGGCGGGTGCGGCGAGCTACCCGGATGCCGCGGCGGTGATCACCCATCTTAACGAGAATTATTGCAGCGTGACCGCCCTCACGACAGGGAATACGGCAGGGGTTTCCGTCCCAGTGACCGGATGGGAGGGGGATGATTCCGCTCCCTATAACCCGGAGGTTGCCGGCAGCTATAGCTTCAGGGCCCAGCTGGGGGATATCCCTGCCGGCTATGCGCTGGGAGAAGGAGTTACCGCAACAGTGGAGGTAACGGTGACGAACGTGACCGCCATCACGGTAAATAGAAGTAACTCAACGGTCAGCCCATCTATTCCGGTAACTTTTACCGCTGTGGTGAGCGGTATCGGAGAGTATAACAGTACAGTAGAATGGAGTATTGTAGAACCGGTGGTCGAAGGCACCACCATTTCCGAAGGGGGTGTGCTCAGTATCGCTTCCGGCGAAACCGCCGGCACGCTGACAGTGAAAGCAACATCTCAGGCTGATCGCAATCAATATGCTACGGCGAGCGTATCGGTCATAACGGTTTCTTCGATTTCCCTATCGCCGGCCAGCTCTACGGTGGCTCCGGGCGGGAAAGTTACGTTGACTCCTTCAATGTCGGGTAATAATATTTCCACCACGCGAAAAGTAACTTGGAGCATTGACGGGAATTCTTCATCAAATACAAAACTCAGTGCATCCGGCAGTCAGATGCTCAGCACAAAGCCGACACTGACCATAGGATCCGATGAGACGGCAACTGCTATTACAGTGACAATTACATCTGACAACGATAAGTCAAAAAGCGCTTCCGCCACGATAACGATCAAGCCTGTTCCTGACGAAACGCTCAATAAGGCCATTGCGGCAATCCTTCATCAAAACGAAGGATATCAAGTGACTCTCAGCGATCTTCAAGGTCTTACTACTCTCGATTTGTCTGATAGAGAAATTACGGACATTTCGGCGTTGGCGAACGCTACAAACCTTGAAAATCTGAACTTAAGCGGAAACCCTATTATCGAATCCACCTATTCGGCGCTTGGCAGTTTGACAAAGGTTAAGGAATTGAATCTCAGTAATTGCATGAACCGCGGGATGAGAGGCCTTATGCCCAGTGGTTTGCTAACTGCTCTAAAAAAAATGAGCGCTCTGGAAATATTGGATATTTCACAGAACAATTTAATGAGGGGAATATCATCTGGTAATACGCTGGGCAGCTTGAAATCACTGGACATATCAGATAACGCCATTTACGCATTAAAATTAGCCGGCAACAGTTGTGTAGCAGGCAAGGAATACATGCCAAACTTGGAGCAGTTAGATATTTCCGGAAATTATCTGGATATATCCGACAGCGAAGTATCCGCCGAAATACAGTCTTTGGCAAATTCGGGCGTAACTGTTACGTATGAGTCCCAGAAGGACCTTTCCGCGCTGTACGCTATTTCACTTATAAACTACGGCGGAAAAGCGGTTTATTTTGATAATACGACAAAAACCGCAGATTTAGGCAGTGTCGTGGCCGGGAAGTCGGATATAAAACTTGTCAGCTTTGCCGGGGCGTCCACGGTCAGCATCGCGGGAGAAAGCTATTCCGCCGACGTGATCGCCACTTCTCCGGAGATCGCCGTTGATTTTGAAGAAGGCAATAACATCTTCCAAATCACAAGCACACACGCCAACGGAGATACCTCAACCTACACCGTGCACTACACCGGCGAAGGCCTGCCGTCAAACGAGGCAGGGATAAAGGATGCAAATCTATATATCGCGCTATGCGGCCTGCTGGGCAAGGAACCGACGGAGACCATCACAATTGCCCAACTGAACGGTCTGTATGTGAACGGGGGCTGGCTTGACCTGAGCGGTTTGGCTATTGCCGACGCTTCCGGCCTTCAATATGTCACAAGAACGAAGACCTTGAGTTTGGACAATAATCAGCTTGCGGATTTGCCGGACTTAAGCGGGCTAACCGCACTGGATAGTTTAAGCTTAAATAACAACCAGTTTACGGAGATTCCCGTTACCCTAAACGAGATCCCGACGCTAACCGTATTGTATCTGAATGACAATAGGCTGACAGCACTCAACGGCCGCCTTGACAAGCTGACGGCACTAAAGACCTTATACCTAGATGGAAACCGGATCACCGATTTTACCGATCTGGTATCCAGCAACAGCGGCTTGGGCTCACTGAGCGCCCTTCACCTCCAGAAAAACGGCCTGGCGGCTTTGCCTGGGGACTTAAGCCGGCTCAGCAGCCTGACCGCCCTTTACATTGGGGGCAATCTTTTTACAGAGATTCCGGCAGGCGTGTTCACCTTGTCCGCTTTGGAAACATTGGATTTTTCCACTTGCAAGGTAACGGAGCTTCCGGCGGGTTTGGCCAGTCTTAACAACCTGAAAGCTATTCATGCCGATTATAACGCCATCAGCGTCATTGATACGGCTCTGAGCGGGATGACTTCATTGTTGAGCATTGACCTTACCGCCAACGGCCTCACCGTTATTCCCGATAATGTGCTCTCCATCAAGTCGCTGACAGGCCTTAGCCTCGACAGCAATTCGCTCAAAACAATCCCGGGGAACCTCGCCAATCTGGAAAACCTTCAAGGAATTTCGCTGGACGGCTGCTTGCTTACCGAGATTCCCGCCGTGCTGTTGGAAATGAGTAAACTTTCTAGCATTTCGCTTTCCAACAACAGCATTGAAAATATGGATGTGGACTGGAGCCGGCTGACAAACCTGAGACAGCTCTATCTGGACTATAACCGGTTGGGAAATGTCGCTTCGGACCTCAGCAAAACGGCCTTGAACAGTCTTTCCCTTGACTATAACTTGATCACCGCTCTCTCTGTAGAGCAGGTAAATAACCTGCCCGATACCCTCCAGGGATCAAGCATGAGTCTCAAGTACAATTTCATCAAATGGAACGAGGCAGTGGAAGAGGCGCTGATAAGTAAAGACCCAAGATATGCCTCCACAATAAATCTGGCTAAGGCCTATGTTATGTATTTCGCGGCTTTGAAAGAAATCGGCTTGGAGGGGCAGGACAACGTGCAGGTTGCCACCAGCCCCACGACCCGGAACAGTTTGACTGTAATGGTTTCAGAGGGAACCGGGAGCATTAAGCTTACGCCGCAGGCTGTTTTTGCGGACACGGTCATTACCTGCAACGGTGCAAATTACCATAGCGGGGAGGAAATATCGTTCTCCGGCCTGACCCCCGGCAAAAATAGCGTAGTCCTTCAAACATCGAACGAATACGACAATTCTGCCGTTGTTTATCATATCACAGTCTTTGTAGCCGGCGGAGACATGGGGGCGGAGTTTCCAACCAGCGGGCACGAATATGAAGTTCAGCTAAAAATTCTTCAAAAGGCCTCGAATTCCGGGTCCATGGCCGCCGCCTACGTTGATAAAACCGGAACCATCGAAGTAACGCAGGACGGGGAGATCTATCTGTATTTCACAACCTATGTTCCGGAATGGTTATCTGACGTAAAGTATAAATCAGCAGAAAGTACAGCCGCTTATATCGATACGGAAATCGTGGAATCCACATCGTCATCGTTGCGGCATAAAATCCCCATATCCAACATCACCGACTTTGTTTATATTACCGGCTACGTGGTTCCAATGGGCTACGCTCCCGAATTCCGCTTGGTGTTTGATCCGGATACCCTTGTCGATCTCACTACCGGTACGGGAGTGGAAATCTATAACCCTGACAAGGATGCCAAAGTCACCATTACAGATGTGGATGGCGTGGTTACCGTTGGGGCCGGCAACTTGTCTGACCTATTGCAGACAGACAACGCGGCCCTGCAGATAGGCAGCGATATCACAGTAAGCTTCCCTGTCGGATATCTGCGCTCCATTCTGGATAGCAACGGTGGATCGGAAATCAAGCTGGAGCAAACCACCGCAAAAACGGACAACATCGTCACCAGTGACGGAGAGTCGATTGTGACTGCCATGGACCTGAGCCTTCTTGTTGGAGAAGGCAAATACACAAACGAGTTTGGCGGAACAGTTAAAGTTACCGTTACTTTAACTAATGAGCAGGTTTCTCAGCTTCAAGACAGCGCTTCCAGAAAGATTTGCTATTACAATGAAAGCACGCAAGAGCTGGAACTGCTTACAAGCAACTTCGATTGGGAAACCAAGACGGCTTCCTTCTATACTACACATTTAAGCACCTTTGTGATAGTCGCCACGTCAACAGCCTCCGACGGTAACGGGGATACCATAGCCGACGGGACCTACACCATAGACGCCGATGCCATGCATGAGACCCAGGAAAACACCTACTCCATGACGAACCAGTTCATCACCGAACCAACGACCTTAACCGTAGAAGATGGCCAACTCACGGCCACCATGGTTTGGCACAGGACAGAACTGATCACGATGAATATGGTAAAGGGCCTGTGGTACAAAGACAGCCAGGGAGAAATGATCCCTGTGCCTGGAGTACCTTCGGAAGACACGGAAACATTGACCGTGACCATACCTATAGAAAGCCTAACCGAGCCTACGCTCTTCCAAGTTTATGCGCCTCAAGGCATGGGTGAAAGCAGGCCCTACTTTAAACTGGTCTTCAATACCGACACTTTGGTCAAAATAGAGGACCAGCTGGACCCTGACCATCTGCCCAACGGGGCCTACACCATAGATGCCGATGCCATGCATGAGACCCAGGAAAACACCTACTCCATGACTAACCAGTTCATCACCGAACCAACGACCTTAACAGTAGAAGACGGCCAACTCACGGCCACCATGGTTTGGCACAGGACAGAACTGATCACGATGAATATGGTAAAGGGCCTGTGGTACAAAGACAGCCAGGGAGAAATGATCCCTGTGTCCGGAGTACCTTCGGAAGATACGGAAACACTGACCGTGACCATACCGATAGAAAGCCTAACCGAGCCTACGCTCTTCCAAGTTTACGCACCGCAGGGCATGGGTGAAAGCAAGCCCTACTTCAAACTGGTCTTCAACCTGGATACCCTGAGCAGGGTGACGGGGGAAGATGATATTGAAATAACGTCATTTGAGGCCATATCCATTGATGCCGGTGCTGCCCCTTCGGTAGCTTATGGGGACGCTGCGGCGGTCATCACCCATCTCAATACCAATTACGCCAGCGTAACCGCAAACGATGGTGCGGTTTCCGTTCCGGTGGCCGAGTGGACAGATACGGACAGCTATAACCCGTCTGTCGCCGGCAGTTATACCTTTACAGCGGTTTTAGGCGCAATTCCCGAAGGCTATGCCAATACGTCAGGGATTGCCGCCACGGCGGAGGTTGTGGTGAAAACCCCGGCCGAAGTGCCGGTAAGCATTCCCGACGCCAACCTGAAGGCCGCCATTAAGGCAGCCCTGGAAAAACCCGGCGATCATATCATCACCATGGGGGAGATGGAAAGCCTGACCTCTTTGGATGCGTCTGACCGGGAAATCAAGGACCTGACTGGCCTGTGGACTGCCGTCAACCTGGAAACGCTGAATCTGAGCGGCAACCCGCTGGGAGCGGACGTGAAAGGGACACCCGCCTACGATAACATCTTCAGCGGTCTGGAAAACCTTGCGAAACTTGAATATCTGGGCATAAGCCACTGCGCACTGGGTGTAGGGGGAAGCGCCAACATCCCCTCCTCACTGCAGAATTCCGTCGTTGACCTGAGAAATCTGGTTACCTATGATCTTTCCAACAACCAGATAGACGGCTACTATATGATAACGCAGTCTCTCCCCAAATTGCGGAATCTTGACCTTTCTGAAAACAACCTTTGCGAACTTACTATTGTTTCCACAGGTTACCTTCCCGTCATTGAACACATTAACTTAAACGGGAACTATATCTATCTTGCCGAAGGGCAGGAGGGCTATGAGAGTCTGGTTGAGATCGGCCTGGATAAAATTGATGCCGGCGATATGAAAAATCTGGCTATGCTGAAGTCTCTTCGCGTGGCTAAGACTGGCGGGACAGTCACCTCTAATTATTGGGAATATACGGCCGGTGAAGAAGCGGAAGAAATTGACGCCGGCCAAATTTTTGGCGGCTCCATTACCTTTGCCTGCATGAGTTATGCTGGAGCTGATTCCGTGAAGGTGACGGTAAACGGAGAGGCCTATACCGCTCAGAATTTCACGTATGGGATCTTTGCCGTCCCCATCACCGTATCCGGCTTACCGGCCGGAGAAAATACTATCTCCATCCATGCGGCACATATGAACGGTACGGATACTTTTGATTACACGCTGAAGTTCACGGTGGCCGCCGTCCCCAGCCTTGAAGGATCGGCCGGTATTCAGGATGCCGTCCTGCAAAAAATAGTCTGCGATAGGCTGGGAAAAGATTACACCACTTATGTCGTTACCAAGGGCGATATGGCCTCATTGACGGGAACCATAAGTTCCACCGCATTTACAAATCTTGAGGGATTGCAGTATGCTACGGGGCTTACATCTTTGACTCTGGGTGGCACATTTGTAAGCTATCCCGATCTGAGTGGCATAACCGGCCTTACAAGTCTGGCCCTGAGAGGCTCCATGGCGGCGACCCCTCCCAGCCTGAGCAGTCTGACCGAACTCAAAACCTTAACTGTTGCGACGACGCCTTTTACAGCGTTTCCCAGTTTGGAAGGGCTGACCAAACTCACAACATTAACCATTCAAAACAATACAAAACTTGCAGGCTCGCTTCCGAACCTCGCGAACTGCCAAGCCCTGACCAAGCTTACCATTACCAGTACCCCCGGTCTTACCGTTCCGCAGGCAATTACCGAGGTGCCTCTGACAAATCTGCAGATGGATTACAATAATCTGACATCGATCCCGGATTATATCGGACAGATAGAAACACTGACAACTCTAAACTTGAGTTCCAACAGCCTGACGGAACTTCCTGATTTAAGCGGCTTAACTTTACTGACAGGGCTAACTTTAACGACAAATCGCTTTACCGATATTCCTTCAACAGTAGCGCAACTGACTTCGCTGAAAAACCTTAATCTGGGCAAAAATCCGATCTCCCTTGTTCAGACCGATCTCAATGGCCTGCAGGCGCTGACAAGTTTAGATCTCTCAGGATGCGGACTGACGGAATTCCCAGGGGATATTCCGAAACTGGCAAATCTGACCACGCTTTACTTGCAAAACAATAAGCTGACTGCTCTGGAAGGTTCTATGACGGGCTTGTCCAAGCTTGCCACTTTGCGCATCGATAACAACAGGTTTGACACTTTACCGATGGAGATCAAAGCACTTGGGGCGCTAAGCACTTTCTACGCCTCCGGAAACTACCTGACAGAGATAGAAGATGAGAATTTCTTTGCCGGTTTTCCGAAGCTGACGACTGTCCAACTGGGGAACTATATCAAATGCACCTACGCCAGTTCCACTTATACTCCGCTTGCTGGTTCCTCAGCGGCGAAAGCGCTTGCCAAGCTGAAGGAAATCCGTCCGACAGCTAACGTAACGTTTTCCATGGATACCGTTACGAGTCGTACAAGCAGCGATAGCGATACCATTTACGCCGGGTTGAAAGCGCTTACAACAAGTGCGGGTACGCCTGAAGGACACTTTGATTACTACGAATGCTCGGAAGCGGAACGGCTGCGCCGGGAGTTGGCGATTTATGTTCCAAAGGACACCTCCAGCATTACCGTTACCGCCACCGGCATTTATGCGGACACTGCAATCAAAGTCGGAAATGAAACGATAACGAGCGGTACGCCCTTCGCCGTGGACGGACTGGTCAACGGTCCCAACATCGTCCGTATTGATACGCATAATCCGGCCGGTGATGATACGGTCAGTTATAACCTGACAATTTATGTTGGTTCTTACACGGAAGATGAGGAATTCCCGCAGGAAGGGAAACAGTATCAGATCCAGGCGGCAACCTATAAGGAAAGGGAACAAACCCTTTCCATGGCTAATCAATATATAGAAAAAACAGTTTCCTTCACTTACCACGACGGGCAATATGAGGTGCTCGTTACAACCAACAGGAACGATTATTTCCAGAATTTCAGATACCGGAATGCAGAGGGAGAGTTGGTTGACGCCGAGATAGTCGCCACGGGCACGCCAACCGCTTTATCTGCCACCTACAGGGCGTATGTGGATTCACTTGAGGATGATTTGTATATCGAATCGTATGTTATCCCCATGGGCTATGCGCCGGTTTTCCGACTGGTGTTTAATATGGATACCATCGTCGATATCACCCAGGGCGAAGACGATCCCGGCCAACCTTTGGACCCTGACCATCTGCCCAACGGGACCTACACCATAGACGCCGACGCCATGCATGAGACCCAGGAAAACACCTACTCCATGACCAACCAGTTCATCACCGAACCAACGACCTTAACCGTTGAAGACGGCCAAATTACGGCTACCATGGTCTGGCACAGGACAGAACTGATCACGATGAATATGGTAAAGGGCCTGTGGTACAAAGACAGCGAGGGAGAAATGATCCCTGTGCCCGGAGTACCTTCGGAAGACACGGAAACATTGACCGTGACCATACCTATAGAAAGCTTAACCGAGCCTACGATCTTCCAGGTTTACGCACCGCAAGGCATGGGTGAAAGCAGGCCCTACTTTAAACTGGTCTTCAACCTGGATACCCTGAGCAAGGCGGGAGACCCTGACCCTGACAAGATACCGGTGAAAGAAATCTCCGCCGATCAGGACACGGTGACCATCGGCCGGAACGATATTCAAGGCTATACCGACCGGACGCAGAATATTGGCCTGAATTTCGGGGATGCTTCCATCACCATTCCGCTGCAATACCTGGATTCCTATTTGGCTGGAGATCCCAGCGGAACAGGCAGCCTGCAGCTGCAAAAATCTGAAGCGGCAGAGAATGAGAAGCAAGGGGTGATCAGCATCCTGACGGGTAACGACACCCTGGTGGGAGCTATTGAGCTGAATCTGAGCCTGATTTCCGGCGCAAACGCACAGCCTGTCACCGATTTGGGCGGCCGGATCAAGGTCACTCTCTCCCTTACGGAGGCGCAGGTTGCCCAACTGGACGCGGCCGACAGCATGAAGCTTTGCTATTACAACCCGGCCACAGGATTACTTGAGAACATGGGAGCCACCTTTGACCTGGAAAAGAAAACCGTAACTTTCTACACCGACCACTTCAGCACGTATGCGATCGTCAGCACAACATCCGGTAGTGGAGGTGATGGAAACGGAGGCGATGGAGGAGGCGGAAGCGGCGGTACCGGCGGTACTGGCTCCGGAATGACCAAAGGGAGCTACACCATTTCGGTTTCGGCCTTAAAAGAAGATGATAACAGCACTTCCATGGCCAACCAGTTCATCAAGGAGCGGGCAGGCTTGAGCGTATCAGGAGACGGCAGCATCGCTGTGACTATGGTCTGGTATGGAACGACCAGCAGCCCCCAAGCCAGTGACGGAATCCACATGACCTCCGTGAAAAAGCTGCAATACAAAAACAGCGGCGGCGAATGGAAGGATGTAAAAACAACACTGGACACAGCAAACGATACGCTCACCATTAAATTTACGGTGGACACAATCAGCCAGCCTGTATATATGAGAGTGAAGGCCAAGGAGATGGGACCGGATTATAAGGTGTTCAGATTGGTATTTAATCAGAGTTCTTTGAAAGAAGGCAGGCTGGTGTCAGAAAGCAATCTTGACTCTTATACCATCAAGGCTGAAGCTTCCGATGGCGGAGAGATCAGTCCCAGCGGCAATGTCAAAGTGAAAAAGGATGCCAGCCAAACGTTCACCATTACTCCCAACAAGGGCTATAAGGTCAAGAATGTACTTGTGGACAGCAAATCGGTGGGCACGGTAAGCACCTATACCTTTAAGAACGTGACGACAGGCCACACCATCAGCGCGACCTTTGAAAAGAGCGACGGCACGAGCTTCACGGACGAGACCGCCACTGTTTTTACCAGTAAGGACGGCGTGCAAGTGAGCATTCCCGGCAGCGCCCTCAGCGGCCTGCCCACTCCGGTGGAAATTACGATTGTCGCAGGAACCGTGAAAACTTCCCCTCAGACCGAGAAAACCGCTCTTGTTTTAGATCCCGCGAAATACCAGCGCCAATTCGGCATTGAGGGAATGGCCGAGGGAAGCATCGAATTCAAGGCCCCGGTGACCATTACTTTCCCCATTTCCCTGACTGATCTTCCGGAAGGGACCACCACCGCGCAGCTGGCAGTTTATTGGTGGAACCCTTCGAAAAACGATTGGATCAAAATAGGCGGGGTGTTCGACCCGCAAAACAATAGCATTTCCGTTCCGGTTTATCATTTTTCCACCTACGCCGTCATGGCCGACACCAGCACCACCCCGGATCGGCTGGCGGGAGGAGATCGCTTTGCCACAGCCGTCGCTATCGCGGAACAAGGCTGGAAAACGGGAGCGGATACTGTTGTACTGGCCAATGCTTACTCCTTCGCGGATGCGCTGGCGGCAGGCCCCCTGGCTTACAAACTGAATGCCCCGGTTCTGCTGAGTGAGGCCAGGACTCTTCCCGCTGTTACCGCGGCGGGAATCCAGAAGCTGGCGCCTAAAAAGATCATCCTCATCGGAGGGACGGGAGTCCTGTCCCAGTCCATTCAAGACTCCCTGAGCGCAACGTATGGTCAAGAGAATGTCGTCCGGTACGGGGGAGCGGACCGCTACGCTACGGCGGCGGCCCTGGCTTCAGCCCTGGGGACGACGGGCCGGGCGGTCATCGCCAACGGTGAAGACGGACATTATCCGGACGCCCTGGCCATTTCCAGCTATGCTTCTTATCTCGGCGTGCCCATTCTCTTCACGGCGACCAACGCTCTGCCTGCTGTGACCGAACAAACCCTGACCGAACAAAAAGTCAGCGCAAGCATTGTGGTCGGCGGAGAGGGTGCCGTACCGGCCGGAATTTACCAGCAGCTGCCGGGAGCGACCCGTTATGGCGGAGCGGACCGTTACGCCACGGCGGCGGCGATTGCGGAAGGGCTCGACCTGAACCTGAACCAGGTATTCATCGCCACCGGCTTGAATTTCTCCGATGCCCTGGTCGCGGGCAACCTGGCGGCACGTTCCTTCTCCCCGCTGCTGCTGGTGGATAAGGATTTACCGCAGACAGTCGAGGGTTTCCTGGCGGACAATAAAGAGGCCATCTCCGAAACGATCGTTGTCGGCGGGGAAAAAGCGGTCAGCCCGGGGCAGGAGAGTGCGATTAAAAATGTGATCAAAAACAATCTGCCCCTTCCGGATGCCGGGACCTCAGAGTCTGATCTGAAAGACGGGAAATATACTGTGGAAGCCACGGCGCTGAAGGAAAAAGCAGACGAGCTGTCCATGACCGACCAGTTCCTGACGGAAAAAGCCACGCTCACCGTCAGCGGCGGAGTGATCTCAGCCAGCATGACCTGGCACGGAACGGAGTTCGTCACCATGGATATGCTCAAGGAGCTGAAATATCAGAAGATGGACGGCAGCCTTGTGGATGTGAACCGGGTTCTCGACGCGGCCAACAACACGCTGACCATCAATTTTGAGATTGCCGACCTGAAAGAACCTACAATCATGCAGGTTTATGTGCCGGCAGGAATGGGCGAGAGCCGTCCGAAATTCAGGCTGGTCCTGGAGCTTGACACCCTGGCGGCAAGCTGACGACCCAGAGCAGAAGACAGTCCAAAGCGGCAGATGGAGAGGATACATCCTCCCCATCTGCCCGCCGCGTCATAAAACGTTATGCGGGGGAGAGATAAATGTTTGCGCAAAGATTGAAGAGCCACCATGAATTGCATAACATCAAGAAAGACTTCACCATCAGCAGGATGGATGTAAACGAATATATCAAAAGTATTCCCGGGGTTTCCCGGGAGGCAGTGATCTATATCCATATCCCTTACTGCCGTAAAATTTGCAGTTTTTGCAATATGATGAGAAGGCTTGGGTCCCCCGGGGATGATTATGCCCGGCTGATCATCCGGGAGATCAGGAGTTATGGAGAGTTGGATTATATCCGGCAGTTGACCTTTCAAGCGGTGTATTTCGGCGGGGGAACCCCCACTACCTTGAGCAGCCGGGCGATTCAGGAGATTCTGGCTGCTCTGAGGGAGAGCTTCCGTTTGGCGGACGACGCGGAAATCACCCTGGAGTCTACCGTTTCCGAACTGACGGAGGAGAAAATCAACGTTTTGCATGAAGGGGGCGTGAACAGGATCAGTGTCGGCATCCAGACCTTTAACGACCGGGGCCGGCAGCTGCTGGGGAGGAATGGGAGCGGGAAAGAAGCCTATCAAAAGCTTCTGCTCCTGAAGTCTCTGGGGTTTGAAAATGTGAATATCGACATCATTTATCACTATCCCCACCAGACAAGAGAAGAACTGGATGAGGATTTAAACAAAGTATTTTCTCTCGGTTTGGCCAGCTTTTCCTTTTACTCTCTGATTATGCATCCGGATTCCGCCCTGCAAATCAGCTCCCCAAGCGAAAACGACACGGACAGGGCCTTATTTGACCGCTTATATGCCAGATCCATAGACCAGGGATTTGCTATTCTAGAACTGACCAAGCTGAGCCGGCATGATCGCTATCGCTATATTACGGCGAGGCATGACGGGGCGGACACCTTGGCCCTGGGAGCGGGGGCGGGGGGAACCTTGGGGGATATGATCTATATGAATCCCATTTCCCTGGAAAACTATCAAAATTATGTGGAGAGCGGGTCCGACAGGAAACGAGTGGGTGTGGTGACAAAGAATCAATATCGAACGGTTGCCAGGCTGATCGGCGCGATGCAGCGGGGCAGGATTCCCCGCCATGAGTATGCGGATCTGTTGGGCGGGCGGGGCCAGAGGCTTACGGAGCGGCTTTTGGCAGAAGGATATGCCACAGAAACGGAGGATGGCTGCCGTCTGACGCCAAAGGGAATTTACTGGGGCAACAATATCTGTGACACCATGTTAAAGAACCTGGAAATATAAAAGAAATCAAAGGGGCGGGGGAAAAATGAACACACGAAAATTATTGTGCAGTATGGTTGCGCTGCTGATCTTGATGTCAGGCAGTATGGCCACCTGTGCTTTCGCTTTGGCGGCAGGGGGCTATGCTGTTGCCAATACCACATACTATATCAATCCCGATACCGGGGTGGCGGATGACGGAGGGGATACCTCCATCGGGGAGGGGATGTGCCGGAATTCGGTGTATGCCGACAGCTTTTACGAGTTAAAGGATGGCCGCCATTATCTGACCATTCGCCTCAAATTGATATCGTTTATCAGTAACATTGCCTTCCAGGTCCAGCAGGTCAAAGGGGACGGTGAGTCCTACCGGAACGTCAGCTATACGGTGACGGGGGAGAATAAAGAGGAGAACACCAGAGATTTCCGGCTGGAGCTGCCGGCAGCCGATGCCTTGATCAGGCCGTCATTTTTCGTGGCTCCCATGAACCGTGATGTGACGTTTTTTATGCGGATTAACCAGGACACGGCCCGAAAGGATGACGGTTCTTTCGCGGCCTTTAACAACAGCAAGGCTGGAGAGTCCCCGGAACCGGCCTCCAACACCGGCGGGAACCCGAAGACTTTGCCGGCAAAACCGGTGGGTGGAGAAACACCGGCTAACGGAGGAACAACGGCAGCCGGAAATGAGGTCCCGGCAGCTGCTCCGGCGGGCGGAAACGAGCAGGCTTCCGTAACCGGTCAGGGGGCTCCGGGCCAGAAAACGGAAGAAGTGACCGGGATTGCGGAATTTCCTGCCGGAAAGGAAACCGGGGCGGAAGACAACGCGGCAGGAGACAATCCGAAGGAAAGCAGTCTGCTGGGGAGCGGCACCGCCGCTGCCGGGACGGCTGTGATCATCCTTTGTCTGGCGGGCGGGGGTTTTTGGGTCCGGAAGAAAAAGCGGCTGTAATTTCCAGCGTGTGGAGAAAGTAGGGACAAAATGAAGACGAAGATGGATATGAAGATCAAGACAAAAATCAATCTAAAGAGAGATCAAATCATAACGGTTATCCTGAGCCTGATTCTGGCGGCGAGCTTAACAGCAGGGTGCGCCGTGTCGGGGGCCTCTAAGGCGAAAGCGGAAGGCGGCGCGCGCATCGTTTCAACCTCAGTATCGGTTTGTGAAATTACGGACCGTCTGGATCTGGATCTGGTCGGGATTCCCACCAGTGCCTACACCTTGCCTGAACGCTACCGGGAGGTCACCAAGGTAGGGATGCCCATGACGCCCGATCTGGAGATTCTCAGTTCCCTGAAGCCCACGGATGTCATCAGCCCCAACTCCCTGCAGTACGATTTAAAGCCCAAATATGAAAGCATTGGGGTGGCGTGCACCTTCATCAATCTCATGAGTCTGGAAGGGATGCTCAAAAGCATTGAGCAGCTGGGCGGAAAATACGACCGGGTGGCGGAGGCCTCGCAAGTCAAGCAGGAATATGAAACGTTTATGGCCGGGTACAACAGCCGGATCGCCGGCAAAACCAAGCCGAGAGTCCTGCTCCTGATGGGCCTTCCGGGCGCTTATATGGTGGCTACGGAAAAATCCTATGTAGGGGATTTGGTGAAACTGGCCGGCGGAGAAAATGTTTTCGCGGGAGACCAGGCCTTTTTGAACCTGAACACGGAAGCCATAGCCCAGACAAATCCGGATATCATTCTGAGGGCCGCTCACGGGCTGCCGGAGGAAGTGAAGGAAAGCTTCGCCAAAGAATTCAGGACAAACGACATCTGGCAGCATTTCCGGGCGGTCCAAAACGGCAAGGTCTATGACCTGGACTATAATCTTTTCGGCATGAGCGCCAGCTTGGATTACCAGGAAGCTCTGCAGGCGCTTCAAACTATGCTTTATGGGAACTGACGGTCATGGATAAGAAAAAAAATATCAGTTTTCTGGTACTGGGCGTACTGCTTCTGGGGCTCTTCTTTCTTTCCGTGAACACGGGAAGCATCCGGCTTTCACCGGCAGAACTGTTCAGAGGGATTTTTCTGGAATACGATGAAAAGGTGACGATTGTTTGGGATCTCCGGTTTCCGCGGATCATCATCGCCATGCTGGCCGGGGCCGCCATGGCGGTTTCGGGAGCGTTGTTTCAGGCCGTGATGAAAAATCCCCTGGCTGATCCCGGCATTATCGGCATCTCCTCCGGGGCCGGCTTCACCGCCCTGATCATCACGATGTTTTTTCCTTCCCTGTTTTTTCTGGGGCCGGTTTTTGCCTTTGCAGGGGGATTAGCCTCTTTTTTCCTGATTTACAGCCTGGCCTGGCGGTCGGATTTGAATCCGCTTCGCCTGATCCTGGTGGGGGTGGCGGTCAATGCGGTCTTCAGCGGACTGATCCAGTCTCTGGAGTACTTAAGCGCCGGCAGCCAGACGACGGCGGCGGCCATCGTCAATGCCAATATCACCATGAAAACCTGGGAGGATGTGACGCTTCTCAGCGCCTATGTCGTGTTCGGCCTGCTGGCGTCCCTTTTCGTCCCCCGGCAGTGCAACCTGCTTTTGCTGGAAGACAAGACAGTGCGCAATCTGGGTGTAAATATCGGGCGGCTCAGACTAGGCGTATCTCTGGTCGCCGTTCTGCTGGCCAGCATAACCACCGCCGTGACCGGTGTGCTCGGTTTTGTGGGGCTGATTGGCCCCCATCTGGCGCGCTTATTCGTCGGTTCGGATCACCGGGCCCTGATCCCCTTTTCTATCCTGATGGGCGGTTTTATCGTCCTGCTGGCCGATACCATCGGGCGCACGCTTCTTTATCCCTATGAGATACCGGCCTCGATTGTCATGATGGTCGTGGGGGGGCCCTTCTTCATCTTCTTGCTGCTAAGGAGTGGAAACTATCATGGAAATTAATCAATTATCCTTTGCTTACGGGAAACAGGCGGTGTTGAACGCCGTTTCCGCCCGCATAGAAAAAGGCCGGGTGACGGCCATCCTGGGTCCCAACGGCTGCGGCAAAACCACCCTGTTTCAATTGATGACCAAAAATCTCCGGCCGGCCGGCGGAAGTATCCGCCTGAACGGAAAAGATATCCGGGACATTCCGGTAAAGGAGTTTGCCAGGCAGGTGGCGATTGTGCATCAGGACAACGTTGCCCCGCCGGATGTACCGGTCAAGGTTCTGGTGGCTTACGGCAGGACGCCTTATACCACTTTTTACAAACAGCGCAGCCGGGAGGATCAGGAGATGATCGAATGGGCCATGGAGATGACTCAGGTGTATGCCTACAGGGATCAGCCCATTTCCTCCCTGTCGGGCGGGCAGCGCCAGCGGGTCTGGCTGGCCATGGCCCTAGCGCAGAAAACAGGCTTCCTGCTCCTGGATGAGCCGACCACCTATCTGGATATCCGCTATCAGATTGAGATGCTGGAGCTGATCCGGAGACTCAACCGGGAACTGGGCATGACCATTGTCATGGTGGTGCATGACATCAACCAGGCGGCGCACTACAGCGACGAGATCATCGGCATGCAGGGCGGGAAGATTATCGCGGCGGGGAATACCGCCAAGGTGATCAACAGCGATACGTTATATGAGATCTTTCAGGTGCGGCTGGATATTCTGGAAACAGAGCAGTCCAAGTTTGTGCTGACAGTGAAAAACGGCGAACGGGAAGGAGTGGAAAAAATATGATAACCTTGGGGCAGGCGCGTTATCTGCTGGCGATGGACCAGATGCCGGGCAGGGAACGTACAGTGACCAAAATCGCGCAGGAACTGGGAGTGAAAAAGCCCAGTGTGACAAACATGCTGAACGGACTCGAGGAAAGGGGGCTGGTGAAAAAAGAACGGGGGCTGATCCTGACGGCGCAGGGCAGGGCGGCAGCGGAAGAAATCCGGACCAAGCAGTCCGTGATCACATCCTATCTGACCGGGGAATTGGGGCTTGCACCGGCGGAAGCCGACAATGACGCCTTGGTGATGATGTTTGAAACGTCGGAGAAATTCGTGGCCGGTTTAATCCGGAAAATAGAAACAGATGCCGCGCGGGCCAGACTGGGTGAATTGGTGGGAAGTGCTTATTTAAGCAATTTTCAGGGAATCATGGCAGACGGGGTTTACGCGATGCCCTTTCAGCTCCTGAAAAAAAACGACAGCCGGCTTTCCATGGGAGACAAGGGATTAAGGCATCCGGCCAAGCTGGTGGTAATCGGCGGGTACGGCCTGATCAGCCTGAGCGCGCTGCCGATAACCCATAAAAGCCTGCCGGGCCACACCCTAAAGGGGAGGCTGGCCAGGCTGTCCTATTGGAACGGGGAAAAGTATGTAGAAGCCTGGGGAGAAGAGGGGAGCTATTCCTTCCCGGTTATGGATATGCACTGGCGCTATGACCAGGAAAAAAGCCTGGATTTTGGGGTGCTGCCGCTCAAGGTGCAAGCCAGCGTCGGTTTGGTCCATATGCCGGAAAGCCTGGCCGACCTGGCCATATACCCCGAAACCGATCAGGCCGGCACCGGGAAAGTCAGAGTGTCCTAGGGTCCTCTATTTTTTATAGGTGCGCATAAATTCCTGCATGGCTTGAATGGACTCGTTGCTGATCACATGTTCGATGGCGCAGGCGTCCATATCGGCTGTATTCACATCCAATTTCAGAATTTCCGTAAAGAACTGCTGAATGGTACGATGCTTGTTGGAAGTAAGCATGGCCAGTTCTTTTCCAGCGGGGGTCAGGAAGATTTCCCCGTATTTTTCATTGGTGATGAGTCCTTTGGTGGAGAGTGTGGACATGGCGCTGTTGGTACTGGCTTTGGTCACGCCCAAACGCTCGGCGATATCGGACACCCTCACGCCGGCTCCTTCGTCTGAAAGTTCGTATACCGCTTCCAGGTAGTTTTCCATGGTAAATGTCAGTTTTCCCAATTCCTTCCCTCCTTGTGGCCAGCACACATTTTTTTGCTTAATAATGATATTATATCCATTCTATAGATAAAAAATAAAGGGAGAAGTGTTGGCGGCAGACAAAGTTCTCCCGCGGCAACACAAATACACCCGGCTTGATCAAACCGGGTGTATTTGTGTTGTCCGTCAGGCTCCGGCCAGTCCCAGCAGCTCATCCAGGCTTTTCTTGCCGAAAGAGAGCTGATCATCGTTTACGACAATGGCCGGCACACTCATGATGGAATATTTGTTTTTAAAACCGGGGAAACGCGCCACATCGATCATTTCCGCCTCAATCAGCGGATTTTTCAGCGCCATCAGCTGGGACAGGGACACGACATCCGGGCAGAGCGTGCAGGAAAGGGACACCCCGATCTTGAGGTTGACCTTCTCTTTCACCGCCAGGATTTTCTTCAGGGTATCTTCGCCGACCGCCTGTCCGGGGCCGGCAGCGTTATACAAGGCAAGGATGAAGGAATTGATTTCGTGTCCGCCGGGTATTCCGTGAAACTGCACGCCGGCGTACGTCCCGTCCGGTCCCAGAACGGCGACGGAGGGGAAGAGGGTGACGTTTACTTCTTTTTCTTTTGCCGGGTTTTCTCCTTTGGTCAGGAACTCGACCCGCACCTTGTCCGTCAGCGCGGAGAACTCAGACAGGAATGTCCGCAGCTCCCCGCTGAAATCACTGCTTTCGTCCAGAAAAGCCAGCAGTCCGATCCGGTTTTCCAATCGTTCCAGGATGGGAATCAACTGCTCCTTGAGGGCGTCGTCGAAAAAAGAGACGCCGGGCTGTGCGGCGGGGAAGTTCTCTGGCTCGGCCAGGCCAAGCCGTTCTTTTTTCTGCGCAATATATTTTTCGGCATGGGTCGCCGCGACCGCGCCGTCTGAGACGGCGGTGACGAGCTGGCGAAGCTCCTTGGGACGAATGTCGCCCGCCGCATATATGCCGTCCACATTGGTACGCATGTTTTCGTCGGTCAGAATATAGCCCCGCTCGTCGAGCCGGAGCTGCTGGGCGTATTCGGCGCTCTGCGGGATGTAGCCGACAAATACGAACACACCGAAAGTCCGTTCGCTCCCGGACACATCGTACCGCCACTTTTCGCCGGTCCGGTTGTCGGCGAACTCAGCGTATCGCAGGACCGTGTCACCGCCGACCTCCAGAAGCTCGGTGTGAAATTTCACTTCGATTTTGGGGTGGGCCAGCACCCGGTCGGAAATGGTTTTGGGGCAGGTGAAGGAGTCGCCGCGGGCGATAATGGTCACTTTCCCGGCATAGCGGGTCAGGAAAATCGCCTCCTCTGCCGCGGCAAAGCCCGCTCCGATCACAAAAACGTCCAAACCGGTGAAGAATTCGCCGTCGCAGGTGGCGCAGTAGCCGATACCGCGCCCTTTGAATTCCTCCTCTCCCGCAAAGCCCAGCTTTCTGGGAACAGATCCGGTCGCGACGATCACGGCCAGTGCTTCATACTCTCCCTCGATGGTCCGGATTTTCTTGATATCCTGTGTAAAATCCACCGCCTCGACCACCGCCTGCAGAAACTTCACTCCGAACTTTTCCGCCTGCCGGCGCATGGTCTGACTGAGCTCCTCCCCGGAAATATGCAGGATGCCCGGATAATTCTCTACTTCGGAGGTGATCTTAATCTGCCCCCCGCTCCGGTCCCGGTCAATGACGAGGGTTTTGAGCCTGGCCCGCCCGGCGTAGATGCCGGCTGCCATTCCCGCGCTGCCGGAACCGATGATCACCAGATCGTACAGTTCTTTCATACGCCTTACAGCTTTCCGACCAGATCCAGGCTGGGCCTGAGCGTTTCCGCCCCGGGCCGCCACTTGGCCGGGCAAACCTGATCACCGTGCTCGGCGACAAACTGTGCCGCCTGCACCTTGCGCAGCAGCTCGGACGCCTCGCGCCCGATATTGTTGGCGTTGACCTCATAAGACACGATTTTGGCTTCGGGGTTGATCACAAAGCTGCCGCGCAGGGCCAGGCCTTCATCCTCGATATAGACCTCAAAGTCCTTCGCCAGCTTCGCAGTGGGATCGGCCAGCATGGGATAGCGGATTTTTTTGATGGTGTCGGAAGTGTCATGCCAGGCCTTGTGTACAAAATGAGTGTCGGTGGACACCGAATAGACCTCAGCGCCAATTTTCTGAAACTGCTCGTACTGATCGGCCAGATCGCCCAGTTCAGTCGGGCATACAAAGGTAAAGTCGGCCGGATAAAAGACGAAAACCGACCATTTGCCCAGAAGATCTGCCTTGGTGACCTCCCGGAAATCTCCCTCTACGAAGGCCTGTACTTTGAAATCGTTGATTTCCTTTCCAATAAGTGACATTCCGTTTCCTCCCTTAATAAAAATAATTTTATTGTGACCGGCAAAAATGCCGGAGACTATTTTTATAATGGTTTTTAATTAATAATGATTATAATCATAGAATATATTTTCAAAAATGTCAATATTTTTTATGTAATTTTATGCAGTCTCTGATTGGATAGATTACTGTGTCTTTCAATGGTTTTTCCTTTTGCTTGCCGGATAAAAAACCTTCAGGGAATAAAGTTAGAGTTTTCTAACTAAATTTTAGCATTTCTTCACATCCTTCGCAATAGGGGACTTTTTCATAAACAGGGCAGACGAAGTTCACCAAAATGTATTTTTTGTAAATAAAGCATAGCATAAATATTTGCGGAGATCAGATCATTTTGCGGTATTCAAGAGGACTCCGGCCCGTAATTTCTTTAAAGGCGGCCGCAAATTTGCTTTGGTTCTCATAGCCGACCCGGAAAGCAATCTCAGAAACGCTGCCGTTTGTCCGTCTCAGCATAACGGCCGCGCATTTTATCCTGTAGTTCTTCATATAGGCCGCGACGGATGTCCCATAGACTCCTTTGAAGCACACTTTTAAAGCGGTCCGGCTGATGCCGTGTTCTTGCGATAGTTCTTCAATCGTGTGGCGCTGTCTAAGATCGCCGGTGATTTGTTTTTGGATACGCTTAATGAGTTCAACCTGCCGCCGGGGGTAGTACTTTTGCGCTTCGTTTTCCTGAACGTTGTCCCTCGCCCCAAAAAGCAGGAGCAGCTCCATGACCTTTAGCTCCAGATAAGCCTTCCGTACGGGTTCGGGTGCCTGGTACAAGTCCAAGAAGACGCGCGCCACCCGCTCTTCGGCCCGCCTGATGCAGATAGGATCAGGAAGCAGCCGGTTTTGGATCTGGTAAATATTAATGGATGTCTCTTGAAGCAAGGGGGGCATCTTCTGCGTAAACAGGTCCGGATCTACATAAAGCGAAATACCCTGGTAATTTTCCATGGGAAAGGCTCTGACACCGGGGTAGGCATTGAGCAGGCCCGCAAAAAAGTCGCCTTGTCCCATGTATACATAAAGCCCGTTCTGAAAGGCGCATTCCAGCCGGCCCTCACGACAGTAGCTGATTTCCATCATCTTCCCGAAGGTTTTCCCCCGGGAATGGGCCTCGATGATACCGGAAAAATCTGTGGTGTTAAATTCGTCGTAGACCAGATCCAATCCGGTGAATACCCGGTAAACGCTCCTGATTCCATAGCCGTCCGGGCACCTCATCTGATAGACCGTATGATAGCCTTCGTCTTCTTGCTTGATGACATTTCCCATTTTGTTCCATGGGAGCTGTTCCCGGGAGATATTATCCGCCATCAAACCGGAGCCTCCTTATCGTCAGTATTTGAGCACCGTCATTATTTTCGCCCGGCCGCACTTGCTTTTCAATACCCTTAGAAGATCAGCAGTCCCACATGATAAGCCAGAAAGGCCATGAGCAGCGCCATACCAAGATAGTAACCAGCGATGCGCAGCGTCCACTTCAGGGAGTGGGTTTCCTGGTAGGTGGCGGCCAGAGCCATCAGGCAGGGGATATTGAAGGTAAAGGCAAAGATAAAGGCCAGGGCTTCGGCTTTTGAAATGCTGGACAGGAGCACGCTGCTGAGATTGGGGGCGACCGCGCCCTGTCCGATCGCAGAGCTGAATACACCGCTGCCGGTGGCGAACAAGGTGCTGAGGACACCGAGCGCCGCTTCTTTGCCCATGGCCGAAGCCAGGAAGGCCATGAACAGCTGCCATTTAAGGCCGAAAAGAGCCGTAACCGGTTCGATAAAGGTTCCGACGGCATAAATAATGCTGCCCGAAACATCCCCGTCCGGCGTATAGGAGAGAAGCCAGAATAAGACTGCAACAAGAATGACAATCTTCAAAGCGCGGACCAGGACATCGCCCATGCGGTTGAGAACAAAGCGGAACAGGTTTTTCCACCTTGGCTTATGATAGGGCGGGAGTTCCATAATGAGGCCGCTCCGGTCCGATTCTTGTAATAGGGATCTGCCGAATATTCTGGAAGTGATCCCCATATGCAGCAGGGCGGTCAGGAACAAGGAGACCACCACCAGCGGAGCCCAGACGCCGAAAAACGTCCCGCTCATCAAACCGACAACGCCCCATGTACCGGCGCAGGGAACTACCCAGGCCAGGGAAATGGCGAGCACCCTTTGCCCCCAGGAATCGATGACCCTGGCTCCGGCCGCTCCGCCGATGGTGCAGCCAAAACTGACCAAAAACGGCATCACGGCTTTCCCATGCAAGCCCAAACGCGACATCGTGTGATCAAAGACATAGGAGATACGGGCCATATAGCCTATTTCCTCCAAAAAACCGAAAACCAGGCTGATCCCAAACACGAAACCTGCCATGGCAATGACAAAGCCGATCGCAGTGATGACCGCATCGCCGAGCAGGGAAATGATGATTGGCGGCACGCCGAGGGTTCCCAAACCGCCGGCAACAGGCGGCACTAGGATTCCAGGCAGCATGGAGCCGAACGCCATAAATGGCGCTGCGGGCAGGAAAGAGAGAACCAAACCCAGCAGGATCATTGCGATAGACAGCGGCTTGCCCCAGGTTTTGCTGGTGGCGATCCGGTCGAAACGACCCAGCTTTTGTTTGTCGCTTGGCGCTGCGGAAACACTTCCCTTAAGCAGGTCGTCGATCCAGCGGAATTTGCAATCGCCGGTAAGCAGGCTGCCGTTTTCCACTCTGTTCACCAGGGAGTCGAGCTTGGCCATGGCAGCAGCATCCAGGGAGGATTGGACAATTTGCCGGGCTGAAGCATCCCGCTCCAGCAGTTTGACAGCCAGCCAGGAGGCGGAATACGCACCGATGCCGCCGGCCGGCAATAAGTCCAGCACTTGCCGGTAGGGATTGCCGATTACGGTGGCATACAGGTTTGAGAGACTGGTTTCAGCTAAGAGAGCAGGGGTCTCCCCGCCATCCACCAGGGTTTGAAAGAAGCCGGCGTAGTTTTTGGTATCAACCGCGCTCAGCGGAACCACCGGGATGCCAAGCTTTCTGGAAATGACCGCGCTGTCGATGGTTTTGCCCTGCTTTGCGGCTACATCCATCATGTTTAAAAGCAGCACTGCCGGGGTCCTGATGCCCGCATAATCGGCCAGCATAAACAAGGTGCGTTCCAGCTGGGAGGCATCAGCCAGGATATACACCCGGTCTGCCTTGCCGCCGGCGATATATTCCCGGGTGACGATTTCTTCGTCGGAATGGGCGGACAGGCTGTAGGTGCCGGGCAGGTCCACCACCGTATATTTCCTGCCGGCATGGTTAAAATGCCCTTCCTTTTGTTCCACGGTTTTGCCTGGCCAGTTGCCGACATGCTGGCGTGATCCGGTAAGGCCGTTAAACAGCGTCGACTTGCCCGAGTTCGGCTGTCCCAGCAGGGCAATGGTCATACTGCTCACGTGGTATCACCTCCAGCATAATTTTTTCGCATTCCCTGCGGTTGACGGCGATCATGGTATCCCTAGCGTAGACGAGCAGAGGACGCCGATTTTGATTCTGAATGACTTCGATCACGCTGCCGATAATCAAACCGATGGAAGTAATACGGCTTAAAAACCGGGCGTCGCCTTGGATGGCAACAATCCTGCCCGTTTCTCCGGCCCTTGTCTCGTTTAACTTCTGCACGATCATCCCTCCTTTCTGAGTTTCGGATAAGTTAGAACTTTCTATAGTTAGAAAGTTCTAACTTATATTTGGATTATACGCTCCCGATCGCTCTTTGTCCGCTCTGAAATGTCGGGTTTGGCTCCAAATGGACGCGACATCTTGGATCACCAATTTTATCTATCCGAAGGAGAGGCAGGAAGATCCGTTTTCTTAAACGCTTCGTATTCGGTGTTTATTTCCGGATTGCGGGCAAAGAACGCCAGCAGGGTCTTTATTCCCGTTACGGTGGAGGTGCTGAGGGAATGCTCGATCAGTTCCGCTTCCTCCAGCGGGCTGGTGTTGCCGATAAGCCGTAAAAACTCCTCTGTAGTGTCATGGCGCGCCAGAAGATAGGCCCCCGCTTCCTGGCCCTTGCCTGTCAGACAGATACTGTCATAGGGGTCGTATTCTAAATAGCCCCGGTTAACAAGCTTAAGAATCATCTTGGATGTCGAAGACGGTTTGACGTGCAGCAGTTCAGAGAGCTTGCCCACCCGGGCATAACCGTCCTCGCTGCATAACCGGTACACCATCTCAAGGTAGTCTTCCAGCGCCGGCGTCAGCCCGTCTTCCCGCCGGTTGGCAAGCTGATAGCCGCGAACGGTCCGAAATCCCAGGTTTGGAGTCTCTTTCATAAAACCAATCCCTTTGCGAAAAATTTTTATCTTTACATTTATATATGTAACACTTTCCCTTATGCGTCATAGATTAGTTAAAGGAAACGCTGTTTCCCGCCCCTAACAAAAAGAGAGGCGAGAAACAACTCATTACATAGGGAGGTAGCTTATGAATTGGAAACCAAAAGGCTTACTTGGAATCATGCTGGCCCTGCTGCTTATACTGGGGGGCTGTGCCCAGCCTGGGTCTAAGACCGGTCCGGCGGAAAACAGGCTGAATGTTGTGGCGACGACAACCATGCTGGCGGACTTATCCGGTGTGATCGGGGGAGAGCATGTCGCGGTCAGCGGCCTGATGGGACCAGGAATCGACCCCCATCTGTATCAGGCCGGTGCGGGTGATGTGACGTTGATGCAGCAGGCCGATGTAGTGGTGTATAACGGGCTGCATCTGGAAGGAAAGATGGGCGAGATATTTGAGTCCCTCTCCGGTCAGGGACACGCGGTCATCTGCCTGGAGGCGGGACTGGACGAAGCAAAGCTTCTCCGGTGGGATGGCGGCGGCTCGGTGTATGACCCGCATATCTGGTTTAATGTGTCCCTTTGGCAAGAGGCAGCCAGGATCGTAGCGGAAGGATTTTCCCAGGCCGATCCCGGTAATACCCCCGCGTACCAAGCCAACCTGGCAAACTATCTCCGGGAGCTTGAGGCACTGGATGCTTATATCCGCGCGCGGGCTGCTGAGCTGCCGGCAGAACAGCGAGTGCTGGTCACGGCGCATGACGCCTTCAATTACTTCGGCAACGCCTATGGCTTTGAAGTCCGGGGGCTTCAAGGCATCAGTACGGACGCCGAGGCCGGTACCGCCGACGTAAGCGCCCTGGCGGATTTTATTGCGGAGCGGAAGATTAAAGCAATCTTTGTGGAATCCTCGGTGCCGCCCAAAACCATCCAGGCCCTCCAGGCCGCGGTCAGGGCCAAGGGCTTTGACGTCGCCATCGGGGGCGAGTTGTATTCCGATTCTCTGGGCGGAGAAAATTCAGGAGCGCAGACCTATATTCTGACAGTCCGGGCCAATATTGACGCCATCGTGGAGGCTTTGCAGTAAACGGAGGGATGGAGAGAGTGGAAAGAGAAAGAGAAGATTATGCGGTGGAATTGCAAGACCTCACGGTTGCCTACGACGCCAAACCGGTTTTATGGGACATTGATCTGAAAATTCCCCAGGGAAAGCTGATGGCGGTGGTCGGGCCCAACGGCGCAGGCAAGACCACCTTGATCAAAGCAATGCTGGGGCTGCTCAGACCAGTTTCCGGAGCTGTTCGCTTTTTGAATGGAAATGACAACGGCGGCGATCTGCGCTCCCTGAAAAACCGCATTGGCTACGTTCCTCAAAGCGGCAGCGTAGACTGGGATTTCCCGGCAACCGTGCAGGACGTCGTACTGATGGGCTGCTATGGAAAGCTCGGCTGGATCAGGCGGCCCCGTAAGGCGGATTTGGCGCTGGCGCGGCAAACCCTGCAAAAGGTCGGCATGGCGGAATACGCCTCCCGTCAGATCAGCCAGCTTTCCGGCGGGCAGCAGCAGCGGGTGTTTTTGGCCCGGGCCCTGGTGCAGGAGGCGGAGGTCTATTTCATGGACGAACCGTTTAAAGGGGTGGATGCCCAGACGGAAAAAGCCATCGTGCTGCTCTTAAAGGAACTGAAAGAGCAGGGCAAAACCGTCGTAGTGGTCCACCACGACCTGCAGACCGTCGCCAACTATTTTGATTGGGTGACACTGATCAACTTGCGGGTGGTCGCCAGCGGACCGGTCGAAGAGGTTTTTCATGAGGAAAACGTGCAAAAAACTTACCGGAGCACCGGTAAGCTGTTAAGGAGCACAGTGTGAAATGAAAGCCTTGATTTTTCTGCTTAACGACTATACCTTTCAGACAGTCGCGCTGGGCTCGGCCCTGTTAGGGCTCATCAGCGGCGTGCTGGGAAGCTTTGCTGTGCTGCGCAGGCAAAGCTTGCTGGGCGACGGAGTTTCCCATTCCGCCTTGCCCGGAGTGGTCCTGGCTTTTATCCTGCTGGGCAGCAAAAACACGGAAATCCTGTTGTTGGGCGCCCTGGCCTCCGGACTCCTGGCCACACTTTTAATCGTCGGCATTGTCCGGTACACGCGGATCAAGTTCGACAGCGCCCTGGCGCTGGTGATGTCCGTATTTTTCGGGCTGGGCCTGGTGCTTCTGAGCTATGTGCAAAAGATCCCCAACGCCAACCAGGCGGGACTCAAGCGTTTTATCTTCGGCCAGGCATCCACGCTGCTGCAGGGTGATATCATCCTGATGGCGGTTTGCGGAACGGTCCTGCTCGCTCTTGTCGTCCTGTTCTGGAAGGAATTCAAGCTCTTTACCTTTGACGGTGACTTTGCCCAAAGCCTCGGCTTTTCGCCGCAAAGGCTGAACCTGCTGCTGTCGTTTATGATCGTCCTGGCCATCATCATCGGGCTGCAAACGGTGGGTGTTATTCTGATGAGCGCCATGCTGATCGCGCCGGCCGTTGCCGCGCGCCAGTGGACCAATAAGCTGTGGAAGATGGTCCTGCTGGCCGCCGTTTTCGGCGCAGTGTCGGGCGTGGCGGGAACCACGGCCAGCTCCCTGGCCCCCAAGCTGCCCACCGGGCCGGCGATTGTGGTGTGTGTCAGCACGATCGTTGTGATCAGCGTTTTATTTGCCCCGGGAAGGGGCGTCCTGCACAGACTGTATCGGCACAGAAAAAACAAACTTTTATTGCGGATGGAAGGAGGCGCGTTCCATGTCCCCACACCTTGAAATACAGCTCATTGCCGTGATCGTGGCAACGGCTTGCGCGCTCCCCGGTGTGTTTCTGGTGCTGCGCGGGATGTCTATGATGTCCGACTCCATTACCCATACCATCCTGCTCGGCATCGTGCTGGCGTTTTTTATGACACATGACCTGTCCTCACCCTTACTGATCATCGGCGCGGCTTTGATGGGCGTCGCCACCGTTTGGCTGACCGAAATGCTGAGCCGCACCCGGCTTTTGGCAGAGGACGCCGCCATTGGCGTCGTGTTCCCGCTGCTGTTTTCCATCGCGATTATTCTGATCACGCGCTACGCAGGCTCTGTACACTTGGATACCGACTCTGTGCTTCTGGGCGAGCTGGCCTTCGCGCCGTTTGACCGGATGATTGTGGGGGGAGTGGATATCGGTGCCAAAGCCCTTTACATGACGGGCGCTCTGCTGCTCATCAACCTGGCGGCGATTAGCCTGTTCTTTAAGGAGCTGAAGGTGGCGACCTTTGATCCGCTGCTGGCGGCCGTTCTGGGCTTTGCCCCGGCCTTGGTGCATTACGGCCTGATGACGCTGGTTTCGCTTACCGCGGTCGGCGCGTTCCAGGCAGTCGGCTCTATCCTGGTGGTGGCGTTCATGATCGGCCCGCCGGTCACGGCATATTTGCTGACCGACGATTTGAAACGGATGCTCATGCTCAGCGGACTGATCGGCGCCGCCAACGGGGTATTCGGTTACCAGGCAGCCGCTTTCCTGGACGTATCCATCGCCGGCTGCATGGCAGTGGTGACCGGAATCGTCTTCCTGCTGGCGTTCGTCTTTGCCCCGCGCCGCGGACTCGCCAGCTCCCTGCTCGGACGCCGCCGCCGGAAAATAGAATTTGCCAAAATGACACTCCTTCTTTACCTCTGCAACCAGGAGGCCGGCGCAGAGGAAATGAGGAAAGAAAGAATTGACGCGATCCTGGCGCAGTTGCATTGGAGCGAAGGGTTTACCAGGAAAATCATGGTGATTTTGCAAAAAGAAGATTGCCTGGATTTTACAGGGGATGCCGTTAAACTGACTGCCGGCGGGTACTCAGCTTGCAAGAAAAGTTACGAAGCGGGATGAGATTGGTTCTCATTTCTCATTGACAACGGTCAGGATTTTCCGTATCATTATCTCGAAAAATGAAATGAAAAAATAATGATGACGATAAGAGCACACCTTCCGAAAGGATGGGCCGCAAAGTCACGGGTCTAAAGCGATTTGCCAGGATTGCCGGACTGCCGAAACATGGATGAGAGTGAAATGAGCATCTATGCTTCAAAAAGATGCTTGTTTTTTTATTTTTGAAAACATTTCTTCAAATCATCTTTATTTTCATTGCGGGAAGGGGAAAATCTTGTGCGACACTTGAGAAAGCTTTTGAGGACCGCTTTATTCACACTTATGTTAATATTGTTCATGGCAGAGCCGGCCTTTACCTATGCCGCCGGCAATGAATGCCGTTTGGCCGGTCAGGACCGCTACGCGACGGCAGCCGCAATAGCCCGGGAGGGTTGGACACAATCCGACTATGCCCTTTTGGTGAGCGGAGAAAATTTTCCCGATGCTTTGGTTGCGGCGCCCTTAGCAAAACAATATGGGGCGCCGATACTCCTGTCCCAGAAGAAATGCCTGCCTGAAGTGACAAAACAAACATTGAACGATTTAAAGATAAAAAATGTCATCCTGATCGGCGGCCAGGGGGTGCTGTCCGCTCAGCTTCAGGATGAGCTGCAGGATATGGAGATCCGTTCAAGCCGGCTGGCCGGTGAAGACAGATATGAAACAGCCATCGTTGTGGCAGACCAACTTACCGATATTTCGGAGGTCGTGATCGCAACGGGGGAAGATTTTGCCGATGCTCTCTCAATTTCCTCTATTGCCGCCGCTAAACATATGCCGGTTATTCTGGTGCCGAAAAATAACATCGGGAGTGCCACCCAGACCTTTATCCGAAAAAACAAGATCAGGAAAACTTATGTTGTCGGCAGCCCGGATTTGATCAGCGACCGGGTAGCGGAGCAGTTTGCCAAACCGGAACGGGTAACCGGAGCCACGAAATACGACCGGAATATCAATATCATCAAAAGATTTCAAGCCGGGATCAGCGAAGATAATGTGTTTTTAGCAACTGGAAATAACTATGCCGACGCTTTGGCGGGAGCCGGTTATGCCGCAAAAATCAATGCTCCCATTGTCTTAGTCAGCGGCAATATGAGCAGATCGACGAAAAGTTATCTGTCATCAAATCTATCCGATAAAAATGTCTACATTCTGGGCGGGGAAGGAGCGGTCAGTGCATCGATCTTTCATACAGCCGGCAGCCGGGGAGACCAAAGCAATTCCAGACGGGAAACGACAACAGATCTCCTGCGGGAGCTTGGGTCTAATGAAGCAAAGTACGCTCTGGTCTTTGGCTCAACAGACAATAAAATGTATCAAAGCGCCGCTGAAGCGCAAGAGAATATGGTTGAGATCAGGGTCGATGTATGGCAGATAAACACCGAAGGGGAGAAATCTCCCGCAAAGTGTACATTGACTGTCAATAAAGCGATAGCGGATATGATCAGCTCGGTATTTGAGGAAATATTTGAAGGCGGGGAGAAATTCCCCATATACAGTGCCGAGGGATATGTTTGGCGCGGTGATGATACTTCGGAGCATAATTGGGGTTTGGCTGTTGATCTCAATCCGAACGAGAATGCTATGATCAACAGCAGCGGGGAGGTTGTAGCCGGCTCCTTTTGGGATCCCCAAAAGAGTCCCTATTCCATCCCGGAGGATGGCGATGTGGTCAAAGCATTTCAAAAATACGGCTTTGCCTGGGGCGGTAACGCCTGGAAGTCGTCAAATGATTATATGCATTTTTCTTATTTGGGGAAATAAAAACGGATTCGGGCGAGAAGGGCGAGATAGGCCTTCTCCATCAGATCAAGGAAAACAGATCAAAGGGTCCCGTACAGCAGATGAAAAGAAAAGATCTGGCTGTCCCGCAATTTATTTGATAAAATTGGACTAAAAACCGGCTTGATTTGATGGGAGCGACTATGGAAACTTCTGCCCTGTTATTAATTGCCTCACTCGGGGCTATTTCTGTTTTGCTGATGCTGTACGCCTACATCTTTACGTTTGACCACAGGCTTTTTCTCGGCCTGTGGTTTATTGGCTGGGCCGTCATTGCCTTGAATTATAGTCTGGATGCTTTTTTCCCTGACTTGCTGAGACAAAACCGCCTGATTTTAGGTCTTAGTCTGAGCTCGTATTTCTGGGCAAATCTTTTGATCTCCTGGGGCACGTTTATCTTCCTGAAAATCAAAGCCGGAATGTCGCTGCTGCTCACTGCGGGAATGGTTTGGCTGTTCTTTTTTATCTTTCTTTTCGCAAACCGGAGCGGGTCTGCTTTGCAGATGATTCAATATACCTGTTTTGCGGTGTATGTCCTATCCTCCTGGGTGGGCATAGCCATGATCAGATCCGCCGGCAGGTACGGAAATCTCGCTCTGTTTTTAGGGCTGTTAAACATCGCCTGGGTGAGCAATACGGTTTTTTCTTCCTGCATTTTAAAAATACCCCAGATGGCCCCCTATATTGTTTCCCAAATCATCTTAATTTTGAACGCCATCGGACTGATTCAGCTTTTTTTAAAAGAACAAAAGGATGAGATTAAGCAGGGGCTGGACCACATCACTTACCTTACTTCCTATGATGAGCTAACAGGATTGCATAATAAGGCTTATTTCGATAAGAAAATACTGGAGATGGGCAAAAACAATGACTGCCTGCCCATTTCTCTGCTTGTTGGCGATATGAACGGGTTGAAATTCGTCAATGATGTGCTTGGTCATCAAGAAGGAGATAACTGGCTGAAAAGGATGGCCCTCATTATCCGGCAATCCTGCCGGAAAAATGATATTACGGCAAGATGGGGCGGTGATGAGTTCGCGATGATCCTGCCGAACACGGATAAAGAGACGGCTTTTCATATCGGACAACGGATCAGGACAGCGTGCAAAAGCAATCAGGAGACCGATATTCTGCTGAGTATATCCCTGGGTGTGGCGACCAAGACCGACAGGGAAACAGATTTACTGGAAGTGTTAAAACAAGCTGAAGAATTCATGTATGAAATGAAACTGATCGAAGGGAAGAAGGCCAAGTGGGCCATTGCGGAAATCCTGGGTAAACTGTTGCAGAAAAAAGATTATGAAACCAAAGGACATCTTGAAAGAATGGAGTCGCTTGCCAAAGAGTTCGCCCAAACTCTGAATTTTTCCAGGGAAAACCTGAATCAGCTTTTGCAGGCCGCAAAGCTACATGACATCGGTAAAATCGCTATTCCCGGGGATATTGTTCTAAAAAAATCCCAACTCAATGAAGCAGAATGGTCCGCGATAAAAAGACATGTCGAAATCGGTTATCGAATTGCTCACGCCTCCGGAGAATTTGCCCATCTGGCCGATATTATTTTATATCACCATGAATGGTGGAACGGCCAGGGTTATCCCCAGGGACTGAAGGAAGAAGAGATTCCTTTTTTGGCCCGGATCATATCCATTTTGGACGCCTTTGATGTCATGACCAACCGGCAGCCTTATAAACCGGCCAAAACGGTAAATGAGGCTTTGGATGAGCTCTGTCTCAAAGCGGGAACCCAGTTTGACCCTGTTTTAGTCCCGATCTTTGTGCAGATGATGACCGCAAAGGGACTTGGTTAAAACGGGCCCTGTGATTTCCGGCTGTTAAGAATTGCTCTGCCGAGCGCTTCCAGTTCGTTTATTCTGGACTCTCCGAGCATGTCGCGTATATATTGATAACCTTTATCCATGTTTGGTTTACGGGTAGTCATATTGTGGGAATCTGATCCTAACAGGCTGGCGCAGTTTTGCGTTAAGTATGTTAAGGCCGTTTTTCGCGTCCGCCTGGAAATCAAGAAATCAGCGTTTAGCTGCATAAGCACTCCATTGCGCAATAATACTGGGAAGGCCTTGACATTTTCTGTTGCGATATACCGCTCCATATGGGCGATAATCGGATTGATTCTCCTGCTTAAGGCAAGATTGCAGACTTCCGTGAGTATACGGCCAGACCATGTTTCAAAGGGCATTTCCAGTAAGAGGTGCCTTGTTCCGGCAATGCAGAGACGTTCAATCTCTCTATTGACGCTGATTCCGGAGAAATAGGCTGTTTCTGCTCCCAGGATGATTTGAGGGAGTCCGGATTCATTGTGGCAGGCCTTTTCCAGCAGCTCATGAGCATAACGTCTCCTGAGCAAAAAGCTGTGAACCGTCTCCTTACACAGATAAAAGTGCGGGGTGGCGATTATGGTGTCGACACCCTGTCCGGCAGATAACCGGAGCATCTGCAGAGATTCCTCTGTATCCCGGCTTCCGTCATCCATGCAGGGTAAGATGTGTGAATGATAATCGATCATATGTCAGCGCTCCTAAAAACCAATGATCGGATCTTTTACTGGCTGGCAGCCCGATCTTCTATCTGTAATATTTAGAATAACGGCTGGAGGTGCTCTTTGTTTTGATGCCATTGAGCAGAAAACCTAAAATGTTCCCGCCGACAAAGGTCAAATGATTGACAGCATTGATTACACTCCCTTTTTCAGATAAGCCTGCTCTGACAACAAAAAGAATTCCGGTCAGCCATTTGGATAAAATGACAGCATCGGTAACCAAATTGATGGGCGGGCTGTCTAAGAAAATATAGTCATATTTTTTTGCCAATTGCTCCAACAATAATCGCATCTGATCGGAAGCCAGCAGTTCTGAGGGGTTGGGGGGGATGTCTCCCGATAAAATCACATCGGCCGTTGAGTTACTCATAGTATGGATGACCTCGTCCGGTGAGCTGAGACTCACCAGCACGTTACTGAGTCCTGGTGATGCCGGCATACTGAGCAGGCTGGATATCCGGGGCCGTCGTAGATCACAATCGATGATGAGTACCCGTGCTTTTGTTTCCGCAAAGGCAAGAGCGAGATTAATACAGGTGATGCTTTTTCCCTCCTCAGCCTCTGCGCTGGTAATCCCGATGATTTTGCATTGGCCGGACGGAAGACAGAAGGTGATGTTTGTCCGCAATGCTTTATATTCTTCTATGGTGGAAAAGGCAGAGTCGGAGTTCAGAATATTCAGCTTGTCGCGGACAATGTCTGGTGTTTTGTTCCGACCTTTATTCAGCAGACGTTTGATTCCTCTCATATCTGCACTCCTTCCTGATGAGACAATTCATAGTTGTAGCTGGCGTAGCCGTGTTTTGAGACATGCTCAAAGTCTGTGATAGAGCCTAATACGGGGAGCTTGAACATCCTTTCTAAATCCGATTCTGTCTCAATACGTCTATCCAGCAGCTCGGTGAGAAGAATCCCGGAGATGGACAAGACAAGTCCAAGCATCAGGCCGATCAGTGTATGGAGGGCCAGGGAAGGCGACGCTTTTTCTGTGGGAGCTTTGGCCATATCCACGACTTTCACGGAACTGCCTTGAACAATTTCCCCAATATAATTCGGGACAATGCCTGCAATTGTATTGGCGATCTGCGCCGCCTCGTCAGGATTGGCCGCTGTTACGGATACGGCAAAAACTTCGGTATCATAGATGGTATTTGTGCTGACCATTTCCCTGATTTTCTTGGTCTGTTCATTGGAAGGCGGCAATCCAAGCGTAGTGATCACTTTTTCCAATACGGTATCGCTTTGAATGATCGTCATATAGGTTTTAATCAGAGACTGAGATGCCTTCATATCGCTGTCTGTGATTTGAACGGCAAGCTCAGTGGAATTGTTCACATATAATTTAATACTTGCCGTATACAAAGGCGTCATAAAATAGTAAGTAATCCCTAATGCTATGGCTCCGGATAAGCCTGTGCCCAAGATAATAATCCAGGCCTTTTTCCACAGAACATTCAATGTTTTCCATAGATCAAACTCTCTATATAGTTGTGTCGGCATAGATAGAATCCTCCTATTGGGGTTTTCTGCTTCAGATGAAGAAATATTGTGTTTTCATAAGCCAGGATGTACAATATGCTCATAAATCCAAAATTTGTAAAAGGAGTCTGGTATGGTTTATATTTTTGCTTTGATCAGCATTGCCGTGGTTGTCGTTTGTTATTGCTGCCTGGCTATCTCAACTCGTCACGACAGGGAGGAGGATCGGGAACAGGCGGAAAGATTATGGGAATGGAAATGTACGCATAAGAAATAATTCAGTACAATCCCGGAACATTTTTGGGATCAAGAGCATGCGTCATGATATCCATTGGGATTTCCGAGCTGCCAGCGCCAGGAATCCAAGCACATATCTGCAAGGCTGCGGGTTGTTTTCCACTTTAATTCCCGTTCAGCCTTACCGGCATCTGCATAGCAGACGGCAATATCTCCGGGACGCCTGCTTACAACCTGGCAAGGAATAGGAACGCCTGAGACCTGTTCAAAGCATCGGACAACTTCCAAAACACTGTATCCCTTTCCGGTTCCCAGATTGTAAATTTCCAGGCCCGGGTTTTGCCGGACGGCTTCCAGGGCTTTTACATGTCCTACAGCCAGATCCGAAACATGGATATAATCACGTATCCCTGTTCCATCTCTGGTATGATAATCATTCCCGTAAATCAGCAGTTTTTCCAGCCTTCTGACAGCTACTTGAGCGATATAGGGCACCAGATTTCCGGGAATACCCACCGGACTTTCCCCGATCAGGCCGCTGATATGGGCGCCGATCGGGTTGAAATAGCGGAGCAGGATGACGTTCCATTCAGGATCTGCTTTTTGGATATCGGCCAGGATCTCCTCCTGCATGGATTTGGTTCGCCCGTAAGGGTTGACAATTTTGCCTTTTGGGCAGTCTTCCGTGATGGGAACAAAGGCCGGCTTTCCATATACTGTTGCCGAAGAAGAAAAAATCATGTTTTTTGTGCGGTACTTTCTCATCACATCGATCAGTGCCAATGTCCCGTTTATATTGTTGTCGTAATATTCCCAGGGAGCTGTGACAGATTGGCCTACTGCTTTGAATCCCGCAAAATGAATGCAGCATTCAAATTTTTCTTTACGAAATATCTCTTCCATGGCTGATCTGTCCCGGATATCCGCCTTGTAGAAGGGGACGCGTTTCCCTGTGATTTTTTCCACACGCCGGAGGGCTTCCGGAAAGGAATTTGAAAAATTATCCACAACCACCACAGAATAGCCTGCGTTTTGGAGCTCGACCACAGTGTGGCTTCCAATATATCCTGCTCCGCCTGTTATTAATATTGACATATTTTCCATCCTCTTTATCTTTTCTGGTCACCTCTGAAGGGGGCTTTGCTCAATACTGCATGATTCGTTTTAGAGCAAACTTGCTTTTGCATTTGATGCGGTAAAAGCGGCCAAAATATTTCCGGCACGCATAGTGAAAGCCGTTCCGGGTATAATTGTTCCAAAACACAAAGCGCAGAGACGGTTCCGGGCAGGGCGATTCCAGCCGGGGCTGCATAATTTCGGCGATGGCGGATTCGTACAATTGCAACGAGGGAGAAACGGCTGCCAACAGACTTGCACCTTTGTCTGTGTTTGTCAGCACGGTAGATATCCCGTTGGGAAGATCAAGCTGTTGTGCGGACAGATCAACATGTCCGCAATCGGCGATTGTGATATCGGAAACGCGGGGGAGGCAGGCATACGGGCAGCTGTAACAAGACGGCCTCATGATGATTCCGGCGTAGAACAATGGATTATATTGATTCCAGGTTTGGTCTAAAGAAACCGACAATCCTTTTTCCAGGTGACAAAGCTCATTTGAAGAAAGATAACCGCTTGTTTTTGGCCGGAACTGATAATTTGTAATGATGGAATGATATCTTTTTTCCAGATCTCTGATAAAATCCGCCCAGATTACCGGACTGGACACGCCGTGACAGACCAGGTCGCAGAAAATTACACTTGAAAGGGAAAGGCTTGTCTTCGTCAATCTGTTTTTTACAGCCGCATTCTGGCAGGGTGTTCCGGTAAAAAGCACGAGCTTTCCCACGGACAGATCATCTCTTATCTGTTCATAGATGCCGGCCATATTGCTTTGTACATACTTGGAACCTTTGAAAAAATCCCGCTGGGCGGCTGTCAATGCCCTTTGATGTTCAACGGTCATCCTCTTGCCAAAGCCTGCGCCGTAGACGGCTCCGCCGAATCTTAAAATGTGATCGGAGAGTGCTGTAAATACCCCGCCCGATGTACTTGTCAGACAAACCTCAGAGCTGATATGTCGGGCAATATACGCTTTGGGTTTTCTTGCCCCTTTCGGGGCGATCGGCTGAATAAACGGGCAAACGTGCGCACAATCCTGACAATTGACGCATTTGGACGAGTCGATGCTGGGATATAAAAAGCCCTCCTCGTCAGCCTTCATTTCAATAGCCGCCCCGGAGCAGACATCCTTGCAGGCCCCGCAGCCACAGCAGTGTGCTTTATTTTGAAGAAATACTGCCATATGTCGTTCCCTCTTTCTTAAAAAAAGATTGGATCCGCTTGAAAAGATATTTTAATTGCCTTGGTTCAAAAACCAGCACGTTCAGGAAAGCGAGAATAAGGGCATGGATGCCGACAAGAAGTGCCCGCATGATCCATTGGATGATGTTATCGGCAGACCAGGGAAACAGCAGGTAAGGAAGTACGGTGATCGCACATACGATGAAGGCGCGTAGTATTCTCCCGCAGGATTCTTGCAAGGGGAGAGCGGTAATGTGTTTTGTGACAAAAAGTAAAAGCGCCCATGTGCGATAAAGATCGGAAAGGATTGAGGCGGCGACAATTCCATGTAAGCCGAAGGGAAAGGCGAGAATGATTCCGCCTCCTGTGATAATCAGAGCGGCGGCAGTGCTTTGTGTTCTGGTTTCTTTGTATTTCCCCGCCGCAATGACCAATACGCTCTGAGGGGCTTTCATACAATAGCAAAAACCGCTGAGGACAAACAAGAAAGCAATTGAAGGGATTTCATATGTCACATCCGTAATATTTCTGGTATACAACCTGATAAATGGCAGGATCATGACCAGCGTTACGGAATAAGCCGCACTCAGCAGAAAATAATAGATCACTTCAAATTCCCTGATCAAAGAGTTCAGTTTGTCTGTCTCTTTTCGGGCGATGACATCACCGAAACCGGCTGACAGCCCGTTGGTGAAGATGCCCATGATACCGTTTATGCCGCCAATCACCAGATAATAGACGGTATAAACGCTGACTGATTTCAGACCGAGAATAACTGTGGTAAGAATGATCGGCATACCTGACTGCACAGCGGCCAAGAGCTGTTGATAAAAAACATCCCACCGTTGTTTGAGCGCCCCGGTGTTCGGCTTTGCGTTAAAATTTAAATATCGATAGTGTTTCCGGCAGTACAACATAAGCAGCAAAGTGCGCACAGAGATCGAGAATAGGGCCAGGAAACGAACCATAACGATATTCAGCCCGCCGGATGCTGTGAGACAGACAATGAGGGCATATAAAGCAAGATGAATTACATTGGAACAGGAAATGACATAAGTGCGCTGATCGGCAGTCAATATCGACCTGTATTTGGCAAGGGTAAAGAATTCAAGGGCTCCGTTTGTCCCTAAAATCAGGGTGAGCAGAAAAATTTCGGTTTGAGTAAGATGTTGAGCATAGACCAACACAGGGTATAAGAAAGCAAGTAAAAGGACGAAGATACAAAAAAAATAGCCTGTTTGGATGTAAAACCTTTTTGCTCCCGCAACAATTCCGCTGATTTCGTCAGTTTGTCCCTGGGCAAGCGGCTTATATAAAGAAAAGACCACAGCCCCGCTCAATCCGGCCTCTAGTAAGCTGAAATAGGAAATGAACTGGGTTAGGGAAGAGATCAGTCCGTTTACTTCGGAACCGTAATGGACCAACAGAACGTGAGGAATAATAAATCCGACGGCTAGTGTTACACTCTGAAGGACGGCCGCTCCAATTGTATTTTTAATGAATTTTTCCGTTCTGCTCATATCCATTCCTTGATCATGTTTCGGAGATAACGGACAGCGCTTTGCCGGTCCTGATTAAGAATAGAGTCCACTTGACGGTAATCAATCTCCGTAAAGCTGTTTTCTCCCAATGCGGAGTTTCTGTTTTCCAGATGAAAGTGTTCCACAATATTTTTCAGCCTGGAATTGGTATCCGAAGAATACTCAAAGAAAAAATTTTTCTTGAGGTTAATGGAAAAAGCAATTCCGTGGAAGGAATTTGTTACGACAGATTGAGCATTGATGAACAGGGAAAGCCATTCTCTCGGCGTCGCATCACAAAAGAACTCAGTGTTGCTTTTGAACCGGTTTAAAAAATTCCCCCCGATGCGAACCAGCCTGCAGCCGGTTTTGGCAGACAATCTCCGGGCAAACCGATAGAGGGCTTCGGAATCCTTCACAGTGTAGTACAGGAGATAACGCTCATCGCCAAAAACTGGGGGTGCCGCTTCACCTGCCCACTCTTCGCCGGTCAGCAACAGCGTAGGATCGGGAACAATAGGGGGAACGATTCCCGTAAGACTTTTCACAAGGGCTTGTCCGGCCTGCTCCCGGACACAGAGGTGGCGGAACCGTTTGAGCAGCTCTCCGATCTTTTCCTGCTCTGTCGCAGAGGGGAAAGATTCCAGGCCAAAGCTGGGGGCGTAGGAAGCTTTTTTCTGATCATCCGTACAAAAGTCCAAAAAATAGCTGTAATCATGATTGGTTATCTCGGTATTCCATACCTGATCGCTGCCGCAGATCAACAGATCATACCGGGCTTGCAGGGGACTGAGGCCGGAAGGATGGGTGAGGCAACGCTTTGGATAAAACCGCATGGTTCTTTCAAAATCGGAAAAGCCTCGGTATCCTTTGTGATGGATGATTTTTCTGACCAGCGGCTGGAGCAGGCTTGTTATCGGCTTTTTCGAGGTGTTTTCGGCATGTCTTTCCCAGCGCATATGATCATTGTGATAATTGATTACCTCAACATCTCCGCCCAGTCTTTCAAGGGAGCGGTACAAGGCGAACAGCTGAAGGGAAGCGCCAAAGCTTGAAGAATGGGGAAATGAAAGAATACCAATGTTCATTTTGAGATCATCTCCTTTCTGTCGGGGGAAAATTGGGGTTGAGGCCTTTGGCTTGTGGCAGCTGCCTATTCAAGATCATCCAGCAAAAGATGAGGTAAAAGGGTAAGTAGTAGTCAAACAGCTCGTTAAGGAAGAAGCTGATCATGATCAGCAGTACAACCGGGAAATAGTTAAAAAATACTCTCTTGCTTGTCCTTTGCCGGATAAAAAGAGCAAAGGACACCGGTATCAAATACAGGATCGCTCCGATCAGGCCAAGATGGTAGACGATTTCAAGATAAAAATTGTGGACTGCCCTGCCGTTTATCATGTTATTGTTGGCACCTACGCCAAAACACAAAGTGAACGGACGCTGCTTCAAAAAATCGATGTACCATAGCCACAGCGCGGAGCGGCCTGTTGTCGCGTCCTCTGTTTGAAAGCGCCTGATCATGATGTTGATCAGCTCAATCCGTTCCTGAAGGATGGCAAGTATAACGGCTGAGAGGACGATAGCAATACCAATGATGACCAATAAACGTCTTTTCTTTGATCCCGCTTTCAACAAAGTAAAGGCAGAGACAAAAACCAGCAGGGAGTAGAACAGCGTAAACGATTTGCTGTAAGTAAGAAAGCCAAATCCTGATAATATGATAAAAAGCAACCAGTATTCAATTCCTAGCTCTTTCTTAAGATAGAGAACAGTGAGGGCGGCAAGACAGATCATAATTCCCGCCGAATAGTAATTTGGATCGGAAACCAAACCGGTGAACCTGGAATAAAGCACTCCGTCGATATACAGAGAATCAGCTTGAGAAAGGTAATAATTGATTTTGGGCAGTGAAGCTTTGAAAAGCCCCATAGTCGAAGAAGTGATCAGGCCAAGGGAGAATAGAAGGGTCATCTTTTTGAGGTAATCCGGGCCGGCGCGTTCTGTAAACAGCAAAAACAGCAGAAGGAAGGCGCAGAGCTTGACTATGGTCAGAAAATCACCTGAAAATTGCACAAGCAGATACGCAAGGAGGATGAGCACAGAAAACAGTGTTGTACATCTGATTGTCTTCCTTTTCAAAGCAAGCACAGCGACAAGAATAAAAAGCAAAATGGTATACAGTGAGGTTGGAAAGCCACCAATTTTATAAATGGCGGCAAATGGCAATAGAAAAGCCATTTGGCTGAACATGTCTCGTTCTGTAAGGAACAAAAGCATACAGACATGGATGACAAATGCCGACAGCGCAAAGACCGGGCTGAACAGGCCGCCAAGCAGGAGAGCAGCTGATGCCAGGCTAAGCCCAAAACATGATAAAAGGCTTAAACCTTGCCGGTCAGCCGAGAGTCCATCATATTCATACGGATATTTCCTCAATACAATACTGCTCATTTGATTAACTCCATATTTGGTAAAAAATAGTAATTGATCAGTCGATGAGCCGATAAAACTCATTTAACGCCGAGGAATTGTCGTACCGGCGCGTGAAAAGCTGCCGCTTTTTGACCGCTGTTAAGCTCTCTCTGTTTTCAAAAACCCCTTTGAGGCCCTTTATAAGTCCTCCTGTGCTGTTCTCGCAGACAAAGCCTGTTCCGCTGCCGGCAACCATTTCCACCGCGGAAACTGTAGCTGTTGTCAATATCGGCAGCCCAAGGAGTTGAGCTTCTCCGAATACCATGGGAGCCGCTTCATGAAAGGACGGGACCAAAAGCAAATCCGCATTTGTCATATAGCGATAGGGATTACTTTGATTTCCGTACATTTGCACATATCCTTCTAAGCCGAGTACCCGGATCTGAGCTTTCAGCTTATTCTCGAAAGAACGCGTACCTCCGCCGACAATATGCCAAAGAAAAGAGTGTCCATCATTTTTTAAGACGGATAAGGCTTCCAAGGCCCGAAAATGTCCTTTTTCTTCACTGAGTCTGGCTACGGTCACGATATTGAGGATATCCTTGCGGTAAGCGAGCGGCTCATTTCCAGCCAGGGTCAGGATTTTTTTCTGATTATGGCAATTCCTGACGACAGTGGTCTTCCCGGCCAGTCCCGGTTCCGCCGAAAGGAAGATATCCTTTACACTTTGGGAAACAACGGCGATACGGTCAAACCTCTTATAAATGTGATGATTATGGCGGTTATTTAACCCGTAGGCGACATAATCACAATGAATAAAAGCTGCCTTTTGTTTTGACAGGACATTATGCAAAACAAATTCGTTGCACCCGCCATAGAGGCTGTTGGGCGGTGCTGACTGAGTGCAGGATATCGCCCAATCGTAGCCTGAATATTTGCGGTTGGAGGCAAAGATCAGCTTATAAGGGAGGGTATCGCCACATACTTTTGTGAGCCCGCCGAGAAGATACCTTGTCAGCCAGAGATGAACTCCTTTTTCCCAAGACTCTTTTTGAGAGATGGCAATAAGATCAGCCAGAGAATTTGCCGCCATGAGATTCACAGATAAAGGCAGGTCCTCGATGTCATTGGCATCCGGATGGAAGAGGAGCAAATCGACGCTGATTTTTTTGTCTTTATCCAGTTCCTGCAACAGATTGCAAAGAGAGGTGGCGATACCGCCCGCCCGCAGAGTTGTCATCACAAACAAAAGTCTTTTTTGCATTCGCCGGCTCCTGATTGATCATCCTCATGATCAGTTAAATAATTTGATGAAGAAATTCATTAAACCGCTGAAATACGACAGCATTGGAAAAGTGTTTCTCGAAAATCTCATAAGAATATCTGTTAAACGGGGGAGAGTCTACGGCAAGCCAGGAACGGATAGCAGAAATAAAAGCGCTGTTGTTTTTGCAGAGCCCCCCGATTTTATTGAAATCACCGGAGATTCCTTCAAACGCTTCCGGTGTTGCAAAAACAGCTTTCCCGTATTTTAACGCTTCCACTGTTTTTGTTTTCATCCCTGAGCCGGAATAGATCGGGCAGATCACTGCCTTGGCGTCGATATAAGCCTGCTCAATATTCTCCAAAAAACCTTTTAATACAACCTTGGGATTAGAGGTGACTTGCCGGTTTTTGGCAAGCGCTTCACAGCAGTCGCCAGCTACCCAAAGTGTAATATTAAGGTAAGGGAGGGCATGCAGGATGAAACTTGTGATTCCTTCCACATTTGCAAAAAAATTTCCGCCGACAAAGAGAAAATAACCTTTTTGGCCGGCTGACTGGATTTTCCGGATATCGGCACTGGGATAACTGGTCGGCAGACAGCAGTCAGCTTTCCGACCGTACAATTGCTGAAGATCGCGGCTGTCTCTTTCATTTAAGGTAATGATGCAATCCGCATATTTCGTACAAATTCTTTCATTATGTTTGATATACAGATACATAAAATAGTCTCTCATCAGCAGGGAGCTCAGATATTTTTGGCGGTAAAATACAGTCTCAACATTATGGTAAAAAACAACCGTTTTTATTTTTTTGCCGCACACGGACTTAACATAATCTCCGTAAATAGACCCGTTAAAAAATGCGGCATCGTAATTTAAATGCAGTAACTGGTTCAGCTGAGCGGCGGCTTGGGGTGTATGCCCGTAACTTTGCCTGAAGGCCATGTTCATCATCCGCTTGACTGTATTGGGTTTTTTTAAGAATAGGTAATCAATGTTTTCCTGCCGCATAGAATGCTGAACCATACTCAGAACCCGCCGCGCACCATATTCGCCGCCGTCAGCGGGCTGATTGCCGCCGCTGGCGCCTCTACCGACAAATAACAGCTTTTTTTTGCCCTTTGCCATGAATAAACCTCCCATCCTGTTGGCTGCCGATTATGTATCTGAGGATATTTGCCCGGCTCATCTGTCAGCCCGCTACACTTTGGATGATCCTAACCCATTTTTCCGAGAGGACCTTCCAGGAATATTTGTTTTCTACCAACTGTTGTCCGTTTTGGCCGATTTTTTCTCTTAGAGCCGGATCATGGTACAGCGTCAGGATTTTTTCCAGATAATCTTCCGGCCGCTCTGCCAGCAGAAAGTCCCGTCCGGCTATTCCCTCCAAACCTTCGGCGGCAATTGAGGAGATGACTGTCGGGGTTCCCACAAGCATGCTTTCCAAAACCTTATTCTGCATACCGGCCCCGCTGCGAATGGGGGCGACCATGGCGATGCACCGGCTGATCAGTTCAAAGGGATTTTCCACAAACCCGGTGATGATGATCCCTTCAGTCTTCGCCAGCTCACAGACTTTTTTGGTCGGTTCGATCCCGATAATGTAAAAAATCAGTTCAGGAATTCTCAATTTGAGCCTGGGGAATACTTTTCGGCAGAACCATAAAACCGCGTCTTCATTAGGCTGATAAGACATTTTCCCTAAAAAACAAATTTTATTCTGGTCTTTCAGGTAATTGCTTTTGCGAACGGCAATATCATCCCGTACGGCAACAGGGACGATCGTTATCTTGTCAGGACCTGCTCCCAATTGTTCCAAATAAGCCTTGTCTACCGGAGAAATAATAATATTTCGGTCAAAATGATTGACAATATCTCGTTCATAAGCTTTCAGCCGTTTGTGCTCCGTACGGTAAATGATTCTTTTTATCCCGTTGGAATGGTGAATCGTGTTTTGATAGGTATAAGAGATTGCATCATGCATATCCAGGATTTTCTTGATTCCCTGGAGCGGTTTGGCATATTCGGCTGCCCTTACATGATTTGCAATGACCACGTCGTAATCCTGACTCAAGACTGACAGCCTGGCTGAAAAAAGCCTGTTTTGATATAAACCAACCTGAAATGGACGCCTGTGGTTAAACAAGCATTTTAACAGGTTGCAAATGACCTCGGTTTTGCGCAGGGGGATCGTTTCAACATAATCGAAAACGTCTTTAAGCTCCTGGTCATAGCTCTTTTCCTGAGAGGTAAGCTGAAGCAGGCCGACGGAATGTCCGGCGCTTTTCAGATGCTTGGCGGTATTGAATATGCGAATTCGGAATCCGGCGGTCAGGGGATAAGGAATCCTTGTTGATAATATGAGAATATTGATTTTCGATCACCTCGCACCATGATGGTTGAATACAATAACGACAGTTTTTAAAATTAATTGAATATCCAGGACTAAGGACTGGTTTTTCATATACTCGACATCCAGCAGAATCTTTTCTTCCGGCAGCAAGTCATAGCCGCCGTTGACCTGAGCCAGGCCTGTAAGTCCAGGCTTGACCATCAGTCTTTGATGGAAGCCATGAATGTAAGTTTCAAATTGATCATAAAAAATTTTGCGCTCGGGACGAGGCCCGACCAGACTCATATGGCCGGTCAGGATGTTAAGCAACTGAGGCAGCTCGTCCAGCCTGGTTTTGCGGATCAGCCGTCCGACCCGCGTCAGCCTGTCGTCTTCTTTGGAAGCCCAGCGCGGTCCGTCCGCTTCGGCATCAATCCGCATGGAGCGGAATTTAAAAAGCCGGAATGGTTTTCCGTTTAATCCCAGGCGCTCCTGAGTAAACAGGGCCGGGCCTTCTGAATCAAGCTTAATCCATACCCCAATGAGCAGCATGGGAAAAAATAAGATCAGGAGTCCGTTCAGGCTGACCGCCAGATCAAGCAAGCGTTTTAGAGAGCGGTAGACAAATCCGTTTTTTAGAGAGCAAAGCTGCTCGATCATAATAATGTCATCATTACTTAGATTTGTTTTTCCCGGCTCATGGGCGGTGTGAATGGCCGCCGCATTGTCAATCATTTTTTTTAAAGCAGTTGCTTCAATCATCCTTGAAGACACCTTCCTTTAACTCCTTGCCGGTTAATACTTACTACACCCAAAAAAACAGTCCTCAAGCATCAGGCACCAGCAATGATAAATGGGAAGGTGCAGCTCCTGAATCCGATATGTCACCGTCTCCGGCACCCGCACCGTGACATCAGCTATTTGAGACAGCATGCTGGGGCGGTCACCGGTCAGCCCGATGATTTTCATGTTTTTTGCTTTTGCCGCTACGGCTGCGTACAAAAGGTTTTGAGAATTCCCGGACGTAGAAATCGCCAGAAAAACATCCGGTTTTTGCCCGTAAACGTGTACCTGCTGGGCATAACAGAGCAGACCGTCAACATCATTGGCATATGCGGTGTTCAGAGCCGGATGGTTTTGGAGAGCGATAGCGGGAAGTCCGTCTTGAAGCTTGACGGCCAATTCGTTTCCCCTGGTCGCATCGATGGCGATCATGGAGTCAATCAGTCTCTTGCTCAGCTTGCGTGGAAGTTCGAAGCTTTTCATCAGCTCGCCCACGATGTGTTCGGCATCGGCCGCACTGCCGCCGTTTCCTGCGATGAGCAGCTTGCCCCCGTTTTTATAGCAGGCTTCCATAAAAAAATAGGCCCGGAGGATATCTTCGCCGATAGGCGAGAGTGCGGGATATCGTTTAAGTAATTCAATATGTCGCCGCAGTTGAGATCCTATACTGCTCATAGACATCAAGACCCATCCTTTCTCATCTGTCCAAAATGGTACAAATACAGTCATAAAGGGTCGGAAAGCTTTTGGCGTTTAGAGGTGGCTCCTCCCCGATGAAGCATACCTGGCAGCCCGCGCTGAGTCCCGCCTGTATATCACTTTCGCTATCCCCGATCATCCAGGAGCGGGACAGATCGATATTGAATTTTTGGGCCGCTTTTCGCAGCATTCCCGGCTTTGGTTTCCGACAATCACAATGGATTTTCAGCTCCGGACGTTCTCCGGCAAAGCCTTTGCGGGGGTGATGAGGGCAGTAATAAAGCGCGTCGATATAGGCGCCCTGGCGGCCAAGCAGGGTTTCCATCTTATGATGAATCTCCTGTAATCCTTCCGGAGAAAGTTCACCCCTGGCAATGACCGGCTGGTTAGTCACGACAATGGCCAGGTAGCCGCTGTCATTAATCTTTCTGATGGCATCAGCCACATTGTCCATCAAGGCAAAATCTTCAATACTGGTCAGAAAACCGACATGCTTATTGATGATCCCATCCCTGTCTAAAAAGACTGCCCGCTGTCTGTTCGAGAGATTTTTTTCTCCGACGATTCCTGTCCTGACGGCGGAGCTTACGGAGCTGAGACGTTCCGGGGTTCCCATGTCTTTAACATATTCCGGGGAATCATAGGCGTACAGCCTGCCGGTTGCGATCAGGGGCTGCAAAATATCCCGGTCCAGGTCCCTCTTCTGCAGAGTGGCAAAGGCAGACAAAATCTCAGGGGAAAGGATATGTAAGCCCGCATTCACGCGGTTGGGGCAATACATGCGGACATCCTCGCTGTGGAGCCATCTTTTTACGCGGCTTTCCTGATCCGTCACAATAATGCCGCTGTCATAAGGATGGCTGTTCGGGTGTGTAAACAGCGTTGCCAATCCTTTCTTATCCCTGTGAAACTGATAAAAGCGGTTGATATCAATATCAAAGATGATATCCCCGTTCAGCAGCAGGAAATCCTCTTTGCATTTATCCCGGAGCCAGTACAGAGCGCCTGCCGTACCCAAAGGCTCTTCCTCCGCCACATAGGAAAGATGAACGCCGAAAGGCTTTCCGGTTGCCGGAGAGCGTTTATCCCCATTGCCGAAGTAAGTCTGAATCGTATGGGACAAATAACCGACGGTCACTGTAATATCCGTAAACCCTTGTTTGTGCAGGCACTCAATCTGATGTTCCAGGACCGGTTTACCCAAAACCGGTATCATGGGTTTGGGTATCCTTGAATGGACGGCGGAAATTCGTGTGCCTCTGCCACCGGCTGTGATGACAACCTTCATATCTGATCCCATCCTATCCTACGAGTAATTCAACAGGCTCATAGTTTTCCGGCATATAATGAATGATCCGTGTTCCTTGATTTTCAAAGCGAAAGGGAACATAGAGCAAGCTCTTTAACGCTTCCTGAACAGCTTTTTTCCTGCCAGGTTCCACATAAAACAAGAAGAAGCCTCCGCCTCCCGCACCGAGCAGTTTTCCGCCTACTGCCCCGGCTTTTATTGCGGCATTGTAAAGCTCGTCAATGGAATCTGTCGAAATCTTACTGGTGAGATTTCTTTTGATTTTCCAGGTATGATCCAAGAGCTCTCCGAAGTCTTTTAAATCTCCGTATTGAGAGGTGAGAATCTTTTCGGCCTCCTTTACAAGGGACAGGATTTCCAGCAGCTGTCTTTTTTTGTCGGTGATCGCCTGTTTTGTTGACACTTGAATATCGCAGGAGAATCTTGAAAAACCGGTAAAGAACAGCAACAAATTGTCATTTAACTGCCGTTTCCTTTCAGGGAGCATAATGAGGGGATTTACCGTGTAGCCATCGGCACTGAAATCGATTCGGTTAAACCCTCCAAAGGCGGCGGCAATCTGGTCCTGCTCGCCCCCGGCCTCCTTGCACAGCACCCGTTCCAGGTAGATCGCATCACTGGCCAATTTCCCCTTATCAGCATATTGGCCCTTTAAGGCAAAAAATGCGTTCAGCAGACCGACGGCAAAAGAGCTGCTTGTACCAAGGCCGGAGCGTGCCGGGAGATCGGCCTCATAAGTCAGCCTCAGCTCATGCAGATCTAAATATTTCATTGCTTCGCGTATGGCCGGATGACGGATCTCATCTGTTGAGGTCACACGCTCGGTAATGGAATAAGACAATTCTGTGGAATAGGCAAAGAATCTTGGCAAATGGCGAACCGTAACATAGCAGTATTTATCAAAGGTGGTTGAGATGACCGAACCTTTGTGCTCCCGATAAAATTCGGGGAAATCTGTTCCGCCTCCAAAAAAGGACATTCTTAGCGGGGTCTGTGTAATAATCATCGCTTCATCTCCTATAAATTACTTGAACAAAGAAAAAAATGAATGTACTATAATTAGGATTATTTTTCGGCCGGAAACGACCCTGCGGAGATATTTTGATGTATCTTCGGAAAATCCGATCGGGCTTGGCATCGCTGTTATAGGCTTATTGCGGGAACAAGCTGGAGCACAGCAGGATAAAAGCGCCCTTCTTGCCGGTAATAAAGATCAAAAATCTGAGCAAGCTCCCTAAATATGTACTCTTGAATAAATGTCTGCGCTACGTTCTCCTGGCAATATTCTGTCAATCTTCTTGAACCGCCGGCTGTTGTGGAAAATAAATCCTGATAGCCCTGTTCCGTTTTTTCTTGAATAATAAACATTCCGATCCAATGAAAGAGAGGGGAGACGCGGTAAATAAAACGAAATCCTGCCGATGGCGGATAAACTCCATAAAGAACCCTTGTAACGCAATCCGTGGAAAATTCCGTGCACCAGGGGAAGACACGGTTTTCCAGAAGCTCGCTCAGCACAGACAAAAGCTCCTGCTTCTTTGCCGGTTTCATAACAGGATCTGCCTTCCCGAAAGAAACTTCATCATAAAATGCTTGCTTTTCTGACAAGGGATCGCTCAGAGGAATCTCAAGGTGGTGCATAAAATCCCTTCCTTTTGGAACAATTCTTTTAGAGGATGTTCTGAGGACCTATATTGTCGCTGTTTTATTTAAACCGCGACAGGACAGGGGCAAACATCGTTGTTCAGGCCCATGCCAGGGTAGTGTCTATTTTTTATGACAGCTGATAATCCACGCTACATCGCGCTTATCCACTGCTTTTCATAAAAAGAATTCATTTTATCTATGGCAATAATCTTTTGTTCCATCAGGGAATGGGCATAGGTATTCAGCGTGACAGTCACACTGGAATGTCCCAATAACTCGCTGAGCGTTTTAATGTCCACACTCATTTCCAGAGCCCTGGTTGCAAAAGTATGTCGTATGGCATGGAATTTCCGGGGCGTAATCTTCGCTTTATCCAACAGCCTTTTATAGACCCTCTGATAAGTTCTTGGGTCTGTAGGGCCTTTTTTATTGGAAAAAATATAGGAATCCTCTTTCGATTGAGAGCTTTCTAAAGATCGCATCTTTTGAATCAAAAAATTGGGTATGGGGATTTTACGCATAGAACTGCGGCTTTTCGGAGTAGTAATTGAAAGTTGAGTTTTTCCGTGTTGGGTATTCTTTTTTTTGATTCGGGACACGGTTCCATTAATGAGAAGAGTTTTGGCATCCAGATCAACATCCTTCCAGCTTAAAGCGCATAGTTCACCCAGCCGGATCCCGGTGTAAAAACACAATAAAATGCCCACAGACCTGATATCATTGTCCCTCATGATTTCAGCTTCAATCAAACGTTGTTCTTTCATGGAAAAAACTGCTACCGGCACGCTTTTGGACTTGGGCAGATGAAAAGCCTCCATGATGGATCTGTAATTTTCAGCATTCTTGAAAATTTTTTTCAGGGCAGTTTTAAAAATCGACAGCACTTTTCTTTTATAGGTCTCCGACAAATGCTGATTGCGGCTGATATAGCTGATAAAATATTTGATATGCCCTTCAGAAATCGCTCCTCCTCCAATCTCCAGCGAATCAAAAAACGGAATGACATAGGTTGCCATGCAATAATAATAGCTGTCGTATGTTGTGGGCTTAACACGTTCGCGAACATCATCATTGAGCCATTTTTTCAATAGACAGGATAAAGGATGACGACTATTCGGGGACGTTTCAGGGAGACTCAGAAAAGCTTTCATTAGCTTCTCCTTTTTATTTTGCACTTCATCGTAACTTTGTCCGTATAAATACCGATGTTTGCCGTCCGGCTTCAATACACGGCAGACCCAGCGGCCATCCTTACGTTCATAAATGTTTTCTCCGAATTTACTCACTTTATTTTGCACCTCAGCTATTTAATTTAGGATAGTTCGTGGGCCAGAATACAAGATCCGACAAAAATTATCATAAATAATAGTTTAACTTGCAATCTATACCATTTTTTCTTATAATATAAAAAAAGCTGTCGCGGTTTAAATAAAACCGCGACAGCTTTCGACATCGAGAAGAGAAATAAAACAACAACCGGAATGAACAGGTTGTTGTTTTATTTCTCTTCTTTTATTTCCGTCAATACTCTGCGGGAGAGATCAACGGATGCTGCTGTCAGAATTCGTTTGAAATGAAGTGAAGCAGGGCTTGGCCCTATTCGACGACACGCATAGCCCTCATGGCATTGAGAATGGCAATGATCGCCACACCCACATCCCCGAATACGGCTTCCCACATGGTGGCAATTCCTAAAGCGCCCAGGACAAGGATGACGGCCTTTACTCCCAAGGCAAAAAGAATATTCTGCCACACTATGCCGCGGGTTTTGTGCGCAATCCGGATTGCGGAAACAAGCTTTGAGGGTTCATCCGTCATCAGCACGACATCGGCTGCCTCAATGGCCGCATCGGAGCCGAGCCCTCCCATCGCGATGCCGATATCTGAACGGGCAAGCACGGGGGCATCGTTGACGCCGTCGCCGACGAAGACCAGTTTCCCCTTGGCTGGTTTCTCCTTTTCCAGGTTTTCCAGCTGTTCAACCTTTTGATGGGGCAGAAGGTCGGCGTAAACCGCGTCAAGTCCGATTTCACCGGCGATTTTCTCGCCGACGGTTTTGCTGTCCCCTGTCAGCATGACAAGGCTTCTCACTCCGATGGAGCGCAAATCCTTGATTGCCTGCTTACTGTCCGGTTTAATTTCGTCAGAGATGACAATGGTTCCGGCAAAGACTCCGTCAACGGCAAGATAGACAACGGTGCCCGAGGTGTCCTCCTTTTGACAGGGAATATTCTCGGCATCCAGAAGTTTGCTGTTTCCGGCCAGTACCGTCTTTCCGTCCACCTTGACCCGGATACCGAGCCCGGATAGTTCCTCATGCTCCGAGAGCTTCCGGGTGTCAATTTCCTGACCGTAAGCCTTTTGAATGGAAAGGGCAATGGGGTGGTTGGAATAACCTTCGGCGTGGGCGGCATAGAAGAGCAGATCATCCTGTGACCAGCCGCCTGCGGCTGTAATTTGGGCAACGTTAAACACGCCTTTTGTCAAAGTGCCTGTTTTATCAAAGACAACCGTATCCACATTATTCAGGGCCTCCAGATAATTGCTTCCCTTAATCAAAATGCCGTTTTTCGAGGCGCCGCCGATGCCGCCGAAAAAGCTGAGAGGAATCGAAATGACCAAGGCGCAGGGACAAGATACAACTAAAAAGACCAGGGCGCGGTTAATCCAATCCGCGAATGTTGCTTCGGCAATAAGCAAAGGCGGAATTACGGCCAGGGCGAGAGCGGCAAAGACCACAAAGGGGGTATAGTATCTGGCGAATTTTGTGATAAAGTTCTCCGTAGGAGCCTTCTTGCTGCTGGCATTTTGCACCAGATCCAAAATTTTAGAAATGGTGGATTCGCCAAATTCCTTGGATACCTCAATCGTCAGCAAGCCATTTTTGTTGATTGAGCCGGACAGAACCTCGCTTCCGGGTTCCACATCTCTGGGGAGGGATTCCCCGGTCAGGGCCGAAAGATCCAAAGCCGATCTGCCGTCCAGGACTCTGCCGTCAAGAGGAACCTTTTCTCCGGGCTTGACAATAATGACATCTCCGATCCCGACTTCTTCCGGTGTGACCTTACGCAATTCATTACCGATTTGCAGATTGGCAAAATCCGGGCGGATGTCCATAAGGGAAGAAATCGACTTGCGGGAGCGGTTGACGGCAAGCTGCTGAAAAGCCTCGCCAATCTGATAAAAGAGCATGACGGCAACACCTTCGGGATATTCGCCGATGGCAAAGGCGCCTATCGTAGCCACGCTCATCAGGAAGTTTTCATCAAAAACCTGACCCTTGGAAATGTTTTTCAATGCCCTGTATATGACTTCGCCGCCGATCAGGAGATAACTGAGAAAAAATAAAATGAATTCTGCCGGCGTCCCGAAATCGAACAGCATACCGGCGGCAAAGATTGCCGCACCGGTGCCCAGCCCAATACGGTAGGCCCATTTCTTCCAGAAGCGGGATGCTTCCTGGTCATTTTTTTTATTCGTATAGGAAATTTGGATGTCCGGTTCGATCTCCAGGGCGATTTGAGAGGCCTGCCGGATGATACCGGGTAAATCCTTTTGATTCAAAGCTTCGATGGTGAGCTTTTGAGAAACAAAATCAAGGACTGCCGTTTTTACTCCGTCTATCAGGTTAACCTGCTTCTCAATCTTCTGTGCACAGTCGGCACAGCACAGACCAAACAGATAGATTACCTTTTTGCCCGGCTGTAAAGTCTCCTTTTCATTCATCATGATATCAGGATCGTGCAGTTTTACGATGGAGTCCGCTTGGGCCACAAGGCTGTTGACCTTTTCCCCGTCCGCAATTTCCATCGTGAAGGTTTTGGAGACAAAATCGACGGTAGCGGAGGAGACTCCTTCCAGATTGCCGACTTCTTGCTCAATCTTTGCGGCGCAATTTCCGCAGCAAAGCCCTTCTAAAATAAATTCTTTTCTGATTATTGCTGTATCCATGTGGAAATACCGCCTTTCTGTTTCTCTTTTTAAAGGATTGGCTGCCGGAAGTCAGTTGAACGGTTGTCTTGTTATTCAACTGATGGAATAAAAAAAATCCTTTGTTAACACAATGTTCTAAAGGACTGCCGGTCAGTCTTCTAAAACATGAATCAGACCCTGATCAAAAATATTTTTCACATGCTCATCGGCCAAAGAGTAGTAAACAACTTTCCCGTCCTTACGATTTTTCACAAGCTTGGACTGTCTCAGCACTCTGAGCTGGTGGGAGATGGACGACTTGGTCATCCCCAGAAGTACAGCGATGTCGCAGACACACATTTCAGCGCGAAACAAAGCACAAAGAATCTTCACCCGTGTGGAATCGCCGAATACTTTAAACAAATCTGCCAGGTCGATCAGATTGTTTTCGTCAGGCATATGCTCCCGAACCTCACTGACGACAGCCTGATGAATGGTATTGCAGTCACAGCGATCCATACGGTCCATATCTGTAGTATATGCACACATGATTTCCTCCGCTCTCGATGGTTGAGTAATTGTTCAACTATTATTATAGGCAATATTTTATCATTGTCAAGATCAGCTGCCTTAGCCAATTGCTTAGTCAGAAAACAATTGGCTAAGGCAGAAAAATACAAAAGGAATGAAGAATCAATGCCTTGTCCCACATTTCGATTTATGTAGCACTTGTGGCCAATCTATTGATTTTTTTTCATACGGAAGATACGATGAACCCATAAAGTTAGACATATCTAACTAAAAGGGGGATGTTTATGGAGAAAATTCAAAAAGCTATTAGGAGGGAAGGTCTTTCAGCGCTGCTTATGGCGCTGATCATAGCGTTTGGCCTGAGCTTGATGAGCCCGGTCAGCGTTTCAGCCACCGACTTTGGCGACAAGAAGGTTGAGGAGCCGGAGCGGATACTGACAATTGTTTTTGATCCGCAAGGCGGAGAATTTGAGGAGGGCGGAGCTGTGACCGCCAGGGAAGTTACGCTTCCTGCCTCGTATCTCGATGAAGAATCCGACCGTTATTACGCTTCAGCCGAAGATCTTCCGGCCCTGAACGATCGTTCCGGTTACACCTTTACAGGCTGGTACCTTGATGGGGACAAGCTGGAGGAAGGCGACCGCATTTTTGATGAGGTCACATTTGAAGCGCAGTGGAACGAGCTCAGCACGGAAGAAGCTTTCGCAGGGAACAGTCCTGCGAATAAATTTGGCGATGACAAAGATTTTACCCAGCCGGGAGAGGAAGTCATCCTTCTTTTTGATCCGAAAGGCGGTGTGTTTGAAGACGGCACGATAGAGAGCAAGGAAATTACGGCTGAAGCCAGTGATCAAGATGGCGACTATTATTACTACACAGTCCGGGCTGAGGATTTTCCAAATCTGCAAAACCGTCCCGGTTGCATTTTCGAAGGCTGGTACATGGCTGAGCAGAAGTTGGAGGTCGGTGACCGCGTTTATTTAGCGCTTCTTCAATTTGATGCCAAATGGAAAGGGAAGAACGAGGCGTCTGTCGATGAAGACGTGAAAGAGTTTTTTAGCGGGACACTTCCGGATATCAGGTTTGGCGGGGCAGAGGGTGAAGCACCCGGATTATCCGTGAAGGCCTTGGCTGCCGGCGATAAAAAAAGCGCGGAGACCCTGACCGCGGACGCCGCCGCCTTAAAGATTACGACAGCGGACATCAGTTCGGCAGTCCAGTTGGATATTGCACTGGAAATGGGAACAGTCGGCACGCATGGGGTGACCATTACCATGCCGGTTCCGGAGGCGCTGGCCGGTGCCGAAGAGATTGCCGCGATCCATTATGGAAAAACGAAAGAGGCCATGATCTGCGAGTTGTCAGGAGATACCCTGAGCTTCACTTTGGAATCCTTCAGCCCGGTGGTCCTGCTGGCCGGTGAAGCGCCGAAGGTTGCAACCGTTTATATTAAAAATGTCAAAGGCGGAGCGATTTTGGCCTTTGATGCCTCCAGAGGTCAGAAAATACTGCCGGTTGGCGAAAATGTCCGGATAGACATTGGCGCCACGCTGTATACGTACCCTTATCCGATGGAAGACGGACAGGGGACAATCCGGTACCTTTCCACGAAAGCGGAAACAATGGCAGGCCGACTCATTTTTGAGGATACGGGGATGTCACAGCAAATTACAATTATGCAGGATACAATCATCTCGGCAGCCTTTGAGCGGGTTGCCGCAAGCGATGCTTCGGTAGCCGTCAATCCGGCAAAGGCCTATTTTCCTGCAGCCAAAGGAGGGGCAAGCACTTCAATCAGTACGACGCTGACCGCCTCCCGGAACGGGAGCATCCTCAGCGGTGCTGCTTTTAGAAAATCCGCGGATCAAGGCGGGTCAAGCTTTGACTTCAGTGTGACGGAAAGCGGGGAGCTGAGCAGTGAAGGGAATATTGCTTTGGGAGGCTATACCGTCTATGTCGATGTCACTTACGGCGGGCAAGCTTATGAAGGGCTTCCGGTGGCGATAACCTCCGGCTCCCGGGTAAATGTTGAATTGTACATTGCGGATAACGTGAGGAGCGGCGATCTCCTCAATATGCTGGCCAAATCTTACTATGCAAAGGAAAGCACGCTCGCAGACGTTCTGAAGAACGGCTACGGAGTTTTCCCGATCTATAATTACGACAACTTTGCCGGCATATATACAGCCGCCGGGAAAAAGGTCTCCGATGACGATGACGTAGTATCCTTGGATAAAAACTATTATTTTCTTAGACACACAAATGATGAAGGAAAGATGTACAGTCTGAAGGTTGAGGCGCTTGCCGGCGGCAGTTCAGGCGGCAGCGGCTCAGGAGGGGGTTCAGTCATAACTGACGGCAGCGGAGGAGTACCGGACTCCTCTATCACGGAAAAAGCGGATAAAATGGAAGTCAGCGTGACCGGCGGCTCCGGCAAAATGTCTTCTTCTCAACTCCGGAACCTGATCAGCAAAAATAAGGATAAGCCGGTTGTCATTTCCGGAACAAACTATACCATCACCTTTGCCCAAGGCACCATGCAGATCTCTGCCGGCCAGACCGGCATCGACTTCGGAGTCAGAATCAGTCCCGAGACAGATAACAGCAGTCTGCAAGGCCTGGCCGGGGACAGTCTGGCCCTGGTCCTGAATTTCAACCACAGCGGGGCCTTGCCGGGTGAAGCCTCCATTACCATCAAAGCAGGCAGCAAGTATGCGGGCCAGACCCTTCATTATTATTACTGCAATCAAAGCACCGGCCAGCTGGAGTACCGGCAGAGCGCTGTTGTGGACACCAATGGCTTTGTCACCGTCACGCAGAATCGCTGCTCCGACTATGTCTTTCTGACGGAAAAACAGACCGGCAGTCCGGGCAGAACTTATGGGGAGAACCGTTATGATACGGCTTTGGAAATCGCCAGGACCTATTTTACCAAGGGAGCGGATACCGTCGTTCTCGTCCGGGGAGACATTTCTGCCGACGCCCTGCCGGCGGTGCCCTTGGCCAAAAAACACAATGCCCCTCTGTTGCTTACTCCTCCCGCCAGCCTGCCGGATAACGTCTTAGCTCAGATTAAAGCTTTGGGCGCCGAAAAGGTAATCATTGTCGGCGGTCCCGGGGCCATAAAGCCCGCGGTGGCAGAAAGGCTTGAAAGTGAGGGAGTTACCGTTGAGCGGATTTACGGAGCCAACCAGTACGAAACCGCCTATGAGATTGCCAAAGTGGTCGGCAATGCCACCGGTCAAGCCGCTCTGGTCAATGGAAGCCGTAAACAAACCGCCTTCGCTGATGCGTTATCTATTGCCGCTTGGGCCGGATATCAAGGTGTGCCGATCCTTTATGCGGGTGAAAATTCCGGGACACTGCCTGAAGCCACCAACCGGGCTTTCAAGGAACTGGGCATCAGTCAAACCCTCCTGATCGGCGGGCCGGGCGTCCTGCCCCAAGCGTTGGAGGCCCTGGTCCCGAAGGCGCAGCGCTATGCCGGAACCGACCGTTACGACACCAATGCCCGGGTCTTGAAAGAGCTTCAGCCCAATGCCAAAACCCTCTATGTTGTCAGCGGAGCTGATTTCGCCGATGCCCTGGCCGGTGCGGCCGTAGCCGCCCAAAATAACGGCTGGCTGCTCCTGACCGGTACCCAGGGGGGAACGAACGGCCTGACGGCAACACAGCAAAGCCTGCTGCAGGCGGCCAAAGGAACTGTGCAGGAAATGCAGGTTTTCGGCGGTGCGGCGGCGGTGCCTCAGGCTACACTGGAAGCGGTTAAGGCTTCGCTTGGACTGTAAACGTTCCGAAATACCTCCGGGTGAATGAAGGAATAATGAACCGGAGCCGGTCAGCCATAAACGACCGGCTCCACAATGATAATGGGCGGGACCATCAATAACCGGCAACTGTTCCTGAATATTTCCCTGATGCCGGTTCCAGTGAATGATAGATCTCCGTAATATATTCGAGGATGATCTGTCCCATTTCTTCAGGCGTCTCGCGGGGTTCTTCAGATATCCACCGGTTCAGCACGTGCCAAAGACCGCCGAAGCCGTAGAAAAAATGGTAGCGGGTTTTATGGTCTAAGTTAACGCCGGTCATATAGGGTTTTACTTTGAGGGATACATGTTCATAAATAAGTTGATCCATTCTGTCCGCAAAAAAATAGATCATATTGTTTTGTTTCAAAAGCTTGAGAAAATCGATGTGGTCATGCCATAGCTGAAAATAGGAGACAGTGACAGCCTGAAAAGACAGTTCACTCTTATTAAGAATTTTTTTGGCAAAATCCTCAATCACCACTCGGCAATGCAAAGACAGGACTTCTTCTTTTGATTTGAAATAACGGTAAAAGGTTCTTCGGTCTAAATCTGCTTTTTTCGAAAGCTCTTTGACTTGAATCTCGTTAAAGGGTTTTTTCTGCATCAGGGCAAGCAGGGCATTAATAAACCATTGCTGAGCCTGATTGGGTTTGAAATCTTCTGCTTTGTCCATAAAAAAGACTCCTTTATGTCCCATGTTTTAAAATATGCAGCATTTTATTCGGAGTATTGATTTCTTTCTGCTGTCAAGTGTATCGTAAATAAAGGAAAGTCACAAGTGAGACATTGAAGTTTTAGTATCGACGTTTCTGAAGGCTGACCGATAGATTAAACTGTCGGTCTCTTTTTATTGATCGGACTAATTTCATTAAAAAACCTGCTATACTATGCTTAGAATGTACCTATCCGGGACCAAAGCGCTGAACATTCGAGGAGGGATACTCATGAAAAGGGTATGGTATGATGATTATCCGATCGGAGTAATTGGAATAGCCGAAGATAGCGGCTCCATCTCTCATCTGTTTTTCGGGAGAGATAAAGGTCCGGCTGGCTTTGAGGTTGGGGCAACACCGCTCATTGAAAAAGCGGTGCTGCAGCTCAGAGAGTATTTTGACGGCAAACGGACGGAATTTGACCTGCCGTTATGTTTGCAGGGTACGGAGTTTCAACAATCCGTATGGAAAGCTTTGCAAACCATAGCTGCCGCTGAAACCCGCAGCTATAAAGAGATTGCCGTCCAGATCGGAAACCCGAAAGCAGTACGCGCCGTTGGGATGGCGAATAACCGCAATCCCATATCTATCATTGTTCCCTGTCACCGTGTCGTGGGGGCTGACGGCAGTCTGACCGGCTATGGAGGCGGCCTTCCCGTGAAAAAATATTTACTGGATTTGGAGAAGCGTTATTATGCCTGATCCCCAATATTTTCAATACGGAGAGAAGGAAATTGCCTACCTGAGATCCCGTGACCCTTTGCTTGGGGTCGCGATAGATGAAATTGGGCAGATTGAGCGGGTGGTTATCCCTGATCTGTTTATGGCTTTGGTCAACACCATTGTCGGCCAGCAAATATCAACAAAGGCTCAAGCCACAATCTGGGCCAGGATGCGGGAACAATTCGTTCCGCTGACCCCGGAAATCATAGGGACGGCAACGGCAGAAGAATTGCGGACTTGCGGAATATCTCTCCGCAAGGCGTCTTATATCAAGGAAATCGCCGGTTCGGTCTTAAACGGCAGTTTGGATTTGGCGCATTTGCAAACCCTGCCGGATGATGAAGTTTGTTTGTACCTTAGTCAGATCAAAGGAATCGGTGTTTGGACCGCCGAAATGCTGATGACTTTTTCCATGCAGCGTCCGGATGTGATGAGTGCGGGTGATCTGGCAATTCTCCGGGGCTTGCGGATGCTGTATCATCACCGGAAAATTACGCCCAAACTTTTTGCCAGGTACAAACGCCGATATTCGCCTTATGCCACGGTAGCAAGCTTATATCTTTGGGCAATAGCCGGCGGTGCCTGTCCGGGACTGATCGACCACGCTCCAAAATCAGATGTGCGCAAAAAGGCAGACGCCAAAAAACAGCAAACCGAAAAAAGTTAATTCCTCATCTTTATAAATGTCAAAAGCATACCGGATCCGCTGGGAAAACGATCAGTCTGCAGGTCCGGTTTTGCTCAACGATTGAACAACGTTGCCAGCTATAGATAGGTTATATAATCGTCTATATGTTCATGTGTAAAGAAGGAAAAACATCCTGGGCTGGAAGCAGGAATAATTAGGGGTTGATAGAAATAAAACACGTGCCTAACATCCTGACAGGATCCCGAATCATTTTTTCTCTCGGTCTGCTGTTTGTGAACCCATTATCCGCTGAATTTTTTATCCTCTATCTTTTATGTGGGACAACCGATGTTTTGGATGGTTATCTGGCCAGAAGAACCGGCATTGCTAGTTCGTTCGGCGCAACATTTGACAGTATTGCCGATTTCATTTTTTTCGGTATAGTACTCATTGTTTTTATTCCGCTAATTCAATGTCCATGGTGGGTTTTATTATGGATAGGCCTTATCGTGTCGGTGCGTTTCACCACCTTAGGAGTGGGTTATGCAAAATATCAAGAGATCTCTTTTCTGCACACATACGCAAACAAGGCAACGGGGGCGGCGCTGTTTTTCTTTCCTTTTATTGATCAGCTATTTGGCCTGAAGGTGACGGCGCTATTGGTATGCGGGGCAGCAACCTTTTCAGCGCTTGAAGAACTGGTTATCACTTTGACCTCAAAAGAACTGAAAAAAGACACACGGAGCTTTTTCGTCAAATGATGTGTTGGACTTTCGGCCAACAAATTCAGTTTTTTCATAATCTGCTTTTTTTCTTGTGTTGTCAGCGTTTTGAAGTGCTTTTGGAAACGTTGCGTAAAAGTGAATTGATAGACCATCAGTTTTCCTCTAGTTTTGCAAATAGTGCCTCCACATTATCAAAGACAGGCTGTTTGCCGGAGGCTATTTTTGCTTTTGCTATTTCGATTTCTTTCCGAAGCTCGTCGAGATATTTTTTTGGATATACAACTACCGGCATAAGATAAATCACGCCGTCTTTTTCGTAAATTTCCAATTTGTCGCCTTCGGAAAGTCCCAGCCGTTCAACAAGTTCTTTCGGTATCGTAATCTGTGATTTGGCCCGCAGCTCAGACAACATCATGATCATCTCCAATTTATCGTGAGAAATTCTTACTTTCTTACCACAAGTATATGCTGTTTTATTAAAAAGATCAACAGAACAAATAGCTGGGTTAACGGGATAAGGTATAGTCATGCTATGAAATGATGAGAATCAGTCTGGAATCTAATACATCGTGTCCGGATCAGCAGATAATGATATTGACTTTCATTATCGGCCATGGTATCATCAAATCACAGTATTCCTGCAGGGTTGACGTGTTCCGGACGTCATTTATCCGGAAGCATCGAGCCAAGGAATTTGGATTTTTAGAATCATGATTAATATTACGGAAAATAATAAGAAAAATTATTTCAATGATCTATTGAATTTTGGAGATGGTTATGATGTCATTAGCGAAAGGGAACTTAAATACGACTTATACTGTAAATTCTGTAAAAACCGATCAGGAAGATATCCGTAAATTTTTATTTACGCTGGGGTGTTATCCCGGCGAAAAAGTAACGATTATTTCTAAGCTGGCCTCTAACTATATTATTAACATAAAAGATGCAAGGTATAGTATAGACGAGGATTTAGCAAAAGTCATTATGATATAAGCCATCAGTCAAGTGTAGGCTGCTGTATTTTGAAGCAAAAGGATGGCTTTGGGCAAAAGTGCAAAATTTGGACAAGTATTTTTTGCCCGAAAAGTTAGATCGATCTAATTTCAAGTTAGATATTATTTTCTTAAAAAGAAGGAGGAAACCATGAGAATCGCTTTAGCAGGAAATCCCAATAGCGGAAAAACAACATTGTTTAACGCTATTACAGGGAAAATCGAGCATGTGGGAAACTGGCCCGGAGTTACCGTAGAGAAAAAGGAAGGTGATATCAAGCAAAACCTCAACCCAAGAAATGAAAATTTGGTTGTTGTGGATTTGCCGGGGGCTTACTCCATGTCGCCATTCACCAGTGAAGAGGCGATAACCAAGGATTTTGTTCAAAATGAAAAGCCGGACGTGATCATCAATATTGTGGATGCAACCAATTTGAGCAGAAGCTTGTTCTTTACCACGCAATTATTGGAGTTGGGGATACCGGTTGTTGTTGCCCTCAACAAAAGTGATCTGACGGAAAGAAAGGGTACGATCATCAATATCCCGGCATTGAGTGACGCCTTGAAATGCCCGGTTATTCAAACCATAGCGACAAAATCTGATCATAATGGTTTGCCCGAGCTGATCAGTGCGGTCATCGCCGTTGGCAAATCCGATAAGAAGCAAATTGCCCCTCATATCGGGAATGCGGCAAAAGCTTCCAGCAAAGAAGAATTCGAAAAAGCGGATAAAAAACGCTATGCTTTTGTTAACGAAATTGTTGCGGAAGTCGAGAGAAGAAAGGTAAGCTCGGACAAGCAAACCCTGCAGGATAAGGTTGACAGGATCGTTGCCAATAAATGGCTGGGGATTCCGATTTTTGCGATCATTATCTACCTGGTCTTTTCGATCTCCCAGTCCTGGGTTGGACCATGGTTTGCGGATACCTTTGTCGGGTGGATCGACTTGTTGTATGAGGGAGTAGCTTCACTTCTGGGTGAAAACGTAAACCCGGTTCTTGGCACCTTGCTGCTTGACGGGATTATCGGCGGTGTCGGTGCGGTCATCGGGTTCTTACCGCTGATTATGGTTCTGTTTTTCTGTCTGGCCCTGTTGGAAGACTGTGGTTATATGGCCAGGGTCGCTGTAATTATGGACAGGTTCTTTAGAAAGGTCGGATTATCCGGCAGATCCATTATCCCGATGATTGTCAGTACAGGTTGCGGCATACCCGGCGTAATGGCGACAAGAACGATCAAGAACGAAAGACAAAGACGTACTACTGCCATGTTGACGACATTTATGCCTTGCGGAGCTAAGCTCCCCATCATTGCACTTTTTGCCGGCGTTTTTTTCGGCGACAACAGTTGGGTTGGAACTTCAATGTATTTTCTCGGAATTATAGTGATTATTCTCGGTGCGCTGATTATCAGACAAATTACCGGCGATTTTTCCAGATCCTATTTTATCATGGAGCTTCCTGAATACAGGTTCCCAAGTTTGAAGAGAGCGGCCTTATCCATGTTAATGAGAGCCAAAGCGTTTATCATTAAAGCAGGTACCATTATCCTGGTGTGTAACGCGGCAGTCCAAATCTTGCAAACATTCAACTGGCAGTTTGAGGTTGTGGCAGAGGATGCGGCGGGGACAAGTATCCTGGCAGGCATTGCAACACCTCTGGCCCTAGTGTTTATCCCTCTCGGCTTTGGTTTGTGGCAGTTTGCGGCAGCGGCTGTAACGGGCTTTATCGCCAAAGAAAATGTAGTCGGAACCTTAGCCGTATGCTTTGGAATCACGAACTTTATCGACACAGAGGAATTGACCTTGGTCGGGAGCAGTGCCGATGTCAGTTCAGTATTCGGAATCACTGCCGTAGCCGCGCTCTCCTATCTGGTGTTTAATCTTTTTACACCACCGTGCTTTGCGGCGATCGGGGCCATGAACTCCGAACTGGAATCGAAAAAGTGGCTCGGGGGGGCTGTTGCTTTCCAACTAAGTATGGGCTATGTCCTGGCTTTCTTCGTCTATCAGATAGGGACCTTGGCAACGACCGGCGCGTTGGGGCAAGGGTTTGTCGGTGGACTGATTGCTGTGGCAGTAATCATAGGAACCGTTGTTTACCTGATGAGGAAAGGCAGTAGGAACGCCCAAATATCTGTTGAAAGGCAGGCGGTACAATTATGAACACAGGAGATTTTGGTGTGATTGCCGTAATCGCTGTAATCCTCGTGCTTGCCGTCACTAAAATTGTCAGGGATAAGAAGAAAGGGATAAAATGCCCTGGGTGCGGTGAATGCGAATGCTCCTCTCACAAGTCAGATAAATAATCATTCACATTAATTATGAAGACCTTCTTCAATCTATTTAAAGTATTGAAGAAGGTTTTTTTTGTGCAAAATATTGGGACTGGCAGCATCATGGTGTTACAGACAATCGTGTTAAGCAATTCAGATGGTGGAGGATAAAAAAATATCTTCCAAATGTATCCAAATAACCCTGATCGTGCATATAGTGTACTATTAGGAGGTGATTTATAACATGACTTGTGGATGTGTTAAACCAATTGTTTGCCCCCCGCAGTATGTAGTCCGTGATCACTATGCCCAGCAGGTAGTCCCGGTTATCCATCCGGTAGTAACAGTGAACCGCCAAAATATTGTCAATGTTCCCCAACATTTTATTCAGCCTTACACGACCAATGTTGCTGGAACGGAATCATTTTATCCCGGCTATTCCGGTTATGCCGGTGGTGGAGCGAGTCTTTTTGGACGCAGGTTCTTATAGTATTCCAATTAAGAAAAGCACTGATCAAGACAAACCTCCTGTAACGATAAACAACAGGAGGTTTGGTCTAATATTCAGGCAATATCTTCGGCAAACTGGCTGTAATACAAAGTGGCGTAATCACCTTTTTTTTCCAGAAGCTGTTCGTGCCTGCCGCTTTCTACAATATGCCCCTTACTCATGACCAGAATCAAATCCGCATTTTTAATCGTAGAAAGCCGGTGGGCAATCACAAAGCTGGTCCGTCCGGCGGTCAGCCTTGCAAAGGCGTGTTGAATCCGCACTTCCGTATACGTATCGATATTGCTGGTGGCTTCGTCCAGAATCAGCATCGGAGGATTGGCCAGCATGACACGGGCAATTGTCAGCAGCTGTTTTTGTCCCTGGGAAAGACTGTCGCCATCCGCAGTAATCAAGGTGTCGTAACCTTTTTCAAGCTTGCGGATAAACCCGTCGGCATCCGCGTCCTTGGCCGCTTGGATGATTTCCTCAAGGGAGGCATCCGGTTTAGCGTAAGCAATATTGTCCCGGATGCTGCCGTTAAACAGCCATGTTTCCTGCAGGACCATACCGAACTGGCCGCGCAGGTTTTCTCGGGTTAAGGTTCGGATGTCAACACCGTCAATCAGGATGGCTCCTTTGTCTACGTCGTAAAAGCGCATCAAAAGATTGACGATGGTTGTTTTACCCGCCCCTGTCTGTCCCACAAGCGCTACCCTGCTGCCTGGGGGGATATCCAGATCAAAGTGCTCGATCAGGCTTTGCTGAGGCTCATAGGAAAAAGAAACGTTCTGAAACCGTACATAACCGCTGCATTTTTTCAGTTCAACGGCATTTTCCTGTTCAGGTGTTTCCGGAGCAAGATCAAGGATATGAAATATGCGTTGCGCGGAAGCCGTCGCGGCTTGTATTTGGGTGAGCACATTGGTCATATCATTAAAAGGTTTGGCAAAGATCGTAGCATAGATCAGAAAACTGGAAATGTCGCCCACTGTAATATGCCCGTAAATGGCACTTACAGCCCCAATCACGCCGATCACGGCGTAAGCGATGTTGTTGACAATGCGGGTGGACGGGTTGGAGAGCGAGGAAATAAATTGGGCTTTGACTCCCGTTTCATAAAGGCGGCGGTTGATTTGTTCAAACTGCTCCAGAGCGCGGGACTCATAAGAAAAAGCTTTGACAATTTTGTGTCCTTCGATCATTTCTTCTGCATAGCCGTTAAGCTGACCCAGGTGTTTGGCCTGCTCCCTAAAAAGCTGCTGAGATTTTGTGGTGATAAAGTGGGCAGCAAAAAAGGAAGCCGGTGCGGAGAGGACAACCACCAGGGTCATACCGGGGTTCAGATACAGCATGAACAAAACCGCGCCGACAATGGTGGCAATTCCCTGGAGTAAAGCCATACCCCCCTGCAGCAGACCATCAGAGACGATGTCCACATCATTGATAAACCGGCTGGCGGTATCTCCGTGCGGGTTTTGGTCATAAAATCCGAGCGGTAAAACGACGAGCTTGTCAAACAAAGCTTTGCGAAGCCGGTTCACGGTGTAATAGGCAATGCGGTTGCTCAAAAAGCTCAGCAGCCAGAGGAAGAAATTGCTGCTCAGATAGATAAGCGCCAGCAAAATAAGGGCACGGGTTACATTGGCGAAATTCACCATATGAGCCGCAGCCATATTGTCAATGGCCTGTCCGATGACAAGAGGGGCCAAAAGGACGCAGACAGCACTGATCACAGCGCTGAGGATGGAGAACGCCAGCAGATAGCGGCATTTTCCGATATCTCGAAGAAGTCTGGCCAGGAGATATTTCATTGTTGAGCCTCCTCTCCGGAAAGCTGGGAAAGGCAAATTTCCCGGTAGGTTTCACAGCTTTCGAATAATGCTTCATGGGTGCCGGTCCCCGCCAGTTTTCCGTCTTCAAAAACAAGGATACGATCTGCGCTTCGAACAACACCGACGCGCTGGGAGACCAAGAGGACTGTTTGAACACGGCTGTTGGCCCGGATTGCTTGACGCAGACGTGCATCGGTCAGGAAATCCAGTGCGCTGGAAGCATCATCAAGGATCAAGATTTCCGGGTTGGAGACAAGGGCGCGGGCGATCGTCAGACGCTGGCGCTGCCCCCCGGACAGATTACTGCCCCCTCGCCGGACAGGGGAATCATAACCCAGCGGCAGATTACTGATGAATTCCTCGGACTGAGCTGTGACGGCAGCGGCTCTGACCTCATCCATACCGGCGTCTGCATTTCCCCAACGGATATTTTCCGCTATCGTCCCGGAAAAAAGCAGGGCTTGCTGGTGTACGATACCGATTTTTCGGCGCAGTTCTGGCAGGGGATACTGGGTTACGGGTATGCCGTTCACCAGAATGCTGCCTGAAGTCACGTCATAAAAACGGGGGATCAGATTGACGAAGGTTGATTTTCCGGAACCGGTTCCGCCGATGATGCCGATGGTTTCGCCCTGATGAATGGCCATGCTGATATGCTCAAGTGCGTGGTCACCAGTTTGATGATAACCGAAAGAGACATCCCGGAACTCAAGGACAGGAGCGTTTGCCTCCGGCAGCGCTTCCGGGAATGCAGGGCTCAGACCCGGCGGCGTGTCCAAAATTTCATTGATTCTGGCGGCGGAAGCCATGGACTTTGTCAGCAGGATGACCAGATTGGACAACACCAGGAGCGCAATCAAAATTTGATTGACATAGTTGATTAAAGCAATAATCTGTCCCTGGGACAGCCGGCCGCTATCAATATGCAGACCGCCGGTCCAAAGAATCAGTAAAATCATGAGATTGACGACCAGCGAAGTCAGCGGGTTGAAAAAAGAGGATAACCAGCCGATGGCAAAGCCGTTGTTCATCAAGTCGTTATTAGCTTTGCCGAAACGGGCGGTTTCTTCTTCCGTTTTGGAAAAAGCCCGGATAACGCGTACTCCCGCAAGGTTCTCACGTAAAATTGCTCCAAGCCGGTCCAGCTTTTTCTGATAGCTGCGATAAAGCGGAGCGCTGTTTTTCGTCAGATAAAAGATAATCAGGGCTAAAACCGGAGTTGCGGCCAGCAGGATCAAAGCCAGCTTAACGTCCAGAAAAAAAGACATCAGGATTGAACCGAGACAAATAAACGGGGCCCGGGAGACAAGACGAATCATCATGGCAACCCACTGCTGGAGTTGATTGATGTCATTGGTCACTCGGTTGGTCAGAGTAGGTGCGCCGAATTGCTCAATTTGGGTATAAGAAAAAGACAGAATACGCTGAAATACCGTGTTGCGCAAAACTGTTCCGAAGCCCTGGGAGGCCTGAGCCGCAAAGCGCTGGCAAATGAGCGCGCTTCCATAGCCGCAGAAGGCCATGAGCACCATCAGCCCGCCCATGCTCAACACATAACCAAAGTCGCCCTGGGATATGCCTCTATTGATAATCAGAGCCATAATCGTCGGCAGAAGCAGTTCAAAGATGACCTCAAGGAATTTGAATATCGGCCCCAGAATACATTCTTTTTTATATTCCTTCAGGTAGGCAGCCAACCTGAACAAGTTTGATCACCTCTTGTTTTTTTGCTTTATTATAGAGACCTTTTTGCCATATTGAAAATACTTTTTTTAGCTATAATCCATATAAAAAATGTATGTCGTATTTGGACTACCCGGCTGAAGAAGGTATAATCAATTTAGGTCAAATATGCTTAGTGATAAAGGATAGGGTAAGAAATGAAATGATACGAAACACGTTTAGGATCAGGGGAGAGAGCAGGTGAAAGAATGGATTTAAAGCAGTTAAAATATTTTCTGGCCATTGCGGAGGAACAGCAGATTACGGCAGCAGCCAAAAAGCTGCATATTGCCCAGCCGCCGCTCAGTTATCAGCTTAACTTGCTGGAGCAGGAGCTCGGAGTGAAACTGGTCAAACGCGGACCGCGGAATGTGGAATTGACCGATGCGGGAAAGCTGCTGCGCAAACGGGCGGAGCAAATACTGGACCTGGCGTCTTCTGCCAAACATGAGGTTGAGAACTATGGAAAAGGTCTCTGCGGTGTATTGGCGGTGGGAACAATTTCATCCTCCGGAGGGGTCGTTCCTAATCAGTACATGCTGGAATTTACCAAGTATTATCCTGAGGTTCGATTTGAAATTTACGAGGGGAATACCTTTACCGTGATTGAAATGCTGGAAAAGGGGATCGTTGATTTGGGAATTGTGCGTACTCCCTTTCAGCAAAAGATGTTCGATTGCCGTTACGCACCGCTTGAGCCAATGGTGGCGGTGATGACGGAGAGCCGCCTTTGTGGACAAAGTGAGCACAATATTGAGCTTGAGGAATTGGCGAATCAGCCCCTGATTATCTACCGGCGGTTTGACGCCCTGATTCAGGCAGTATTTGCCGAGTTAGGCCTGGAGCCTTTTATCTGCTGTAAAAATGATGATGCGAGAACCACCCTTTTATGGGCGCAGGCCAATTTCGGGATTGGCATTGTACCCAAATCCGCTTTGCTCACCATAGGTCCCAGTCAATTAATCTGTAAAGAGATTTTGCATGATAAAATGAAAACACGTATTGCGGCAATCTGGATGAAAAACAGGTACCTTTCCCCGCTGGCCCAGAGATTCGTTGAATTGTTCGGGGGATAAGTGATAAAAAAAGATTCGCCTAATGTCCAAAAAAATCGACATTGTTTTTTATTGCAAGAAGAGGGAAATAGTGCTAGCATATAATATATAGATTAATCATTGTCGGGAAAACGTCTTAAGGTTTGTTTATACAGTTTTAAAAAAGCATAAAAGAAAACAATCATCGCAAATGCCTGTATAATCGCTTAAATATACTGATTATACGAAACGCAGAACCCTAAGATAGCTTCTGGGAGAGTAATTCCCAGAGGCTATCTTTCTACAAATTATTGGCTATCCACAATTAATGAGTTCATTAATCCGGTCATTATAGTCATATCAATTGATAATCATAATCATAATCAATCATTGAATCATACAGCACAGCTGTGGATTAGGATAAGATTCGTTCTGAAACAGATACCGGGAAAAAAAGTAAAGGAGAGCTGATTATGGAAGGGAATGAAAAAAAAGAAGAAAAGTTCAAAATGAGTATGGACAAAGCGTTTTACGACAATATCATCCAAAATATTTTTGCTGATCCCTGTGAAGTGAAATATTGGGACGGGGAAGTCAGGCGGTATGGTAAAGGGGAGACCAAATTCAGGATTGATTTTCATGAGGCCATTGCCAAATCAGATTTTCTCAGTGATCCTTCTTTAGCCTTTGGTGAAGGATATATGCAGAAAAAGATTGACGTTGACGGGGCCCTGCAAGGAGTAATTGAATCTATTTTCAATAATCAGGACAGTTTTCTCAATGAAAAAAAGCCCTATCTCAAATTGGCCAGGATGATCTCCAACAATATCCGTAAAAGTAAAGAGGATGTTCAATATCACTATGATATCGGCAATGACTTTTATCAATTATGGCTGGATGAAACCATGACCTATTCCTGCGCTTATTTTCAATCTCCTCACGACAGTCTGGCCCAGGCTCAAAAGAACAAAGTTGATCATATCCTGCGCAAACTCAATTTACAGGCTGGCCAGACTTTGCTTGATATAGGCTGTGGCTGGGGGGAACTCATCCTTACCGCCGCCAGGACTTACGGGGTCAAGGCGATGGGGGTGACCCTCAGTAAAGAACAATATGCCCGGGTGCTGGAGAGAATTGAAGAAGAAAAAATGGGTGATCTGGTAGAGGTCCGGCTGATAGACTTCAGGGAATTAAAAGGCAGAACTTTTGACCGGATAGTCAGTATAGGGATGATCGAGCATGTGGGAAAAGTCAATCTCAGCGGCTATTTTACCGCGGTAAAAGCATTTTTGAATGAAGGGGGAGTATCCCTCTTGCACTGTATTACAGGTTATGATGGAGCAGGGACAAACAATTGGATCAATAAATATATTTTCCCGGGTGGGTATATCCCGGCAGTAGATGAACTCGTCGCGTTATTGGTTGCGAATAAATTCTATCTGGTCGATATGGAGAGCCTGCGGGAGCATTATACCAAGACCTTGGAACACTGGTCCCGGAATTTTGAACAGGCCTTGCCGGTCATCAGAGAAACAAAGGATGAAACCTTTATCCGGATGTGGCGTCTTTATTTGAACTCTTGTGCCGCTTCTTTTCATTGCGGTAATATTGATCTTCATCAATTTCTGTTTACCAAAGGGGTGAAGAATGATTTGCCTTTAACCCGGAGATATATGTACGAATAAATTAAAAAATGATTGACACGAATAGAGATCTATATTACGATAATGCCAATAGGAATACTGTAGTATATTGCTTGGTGATTAATCACAGAGAGTAGAATTTTTAGCAGTAAATATTTTCGGTGTTATTTAAAACGAACTGAAGTAACTATCCTTGTATAGTTATTCGTTATCTAACCAGACAACTGGAGGTTAAGGAAGCTCTTTAGAGGGGTTGCTTAACCTTTTTTTATTCCCTTAACAGGCGGGTGGCAGAAAGCAAGATGAAGGGAGCGTGATCAAAATAGCACGGGTTGCCGAAAAGCACAGATCTCAAATCAGTGAAGTAAAGATCGTCAATAAACTGCAATATATATCTCTTCCGCTTCTTATCCTAGTGGTTTGGAAAGTGTTGTCTGATCTGCAGGTGATCAATCCGGTGGCGCTGCCTTCCCCGGAAAAGGTTGCCGAATCCTTTTATACAATGATTCTCAACGGGCAGCTGGCCAAACATGTGGGGATCAGCATCCTGCGGGTCCTCGAAGGATATTCGCTTGCCGTTGTACTGGGTATTGTGCTCGGAGTGGCAATCGGGCTTTCAAGATCGTTAAACCGGATAACAGACTTTACAATCCAGCTTTTAAGGCCGATTCCGCCAATTGCCTGGATCCCTTTGGCGATTATTTGGTTTGGAGTGGAAGAAGAGTCAAAAATATTTCTGATTTTTTTAGGCGGATTCTTCCCGATTCTTTTAAACGTCACAGACGGCATCCGGCAGACAGAACAAAAACTGGTGGAAGTGTCCAAAGTATTGGAAGCTTCATTGTGGAGATTCATTTTCAGGCTTGTCATTCCGGGAGCATTACCCTCGATCATGACAGGACTGAGGATCGGAATAGGTTCCGCCTGGCTGTGTGTTGTAGCGGCTGAACTGATCGCGGCGGACAGGGGAATCGGTTACATGATCATGGATGCCAGGCAGCTTTTACAGACCGATCTGGTTATTGTCGGAATGATCACCATAGGCTTGATCGGCAAAATCATGGACACGCTGCTGAAACAGCTGGAATTTGTGTTGATCAGATGGAAAGTAAACTATCAGGGTGATTAAAGGGGGAGGTAAAATGTCCGTCCTTCCGGAAAAAAGTGAATATTTGACCATTGAGGATTTAAATAAAAGTTTTATGGTCAATCAGAATACAGTACCGGTATTGGAAAAGATCAATCTACAAATAAAGCAGGGTGAATTTGTAAGTATTGTGGGAAGCAGCGGTTGCGGCAAAAGCACTCTGTTAAGGGTCTTGGCCGGTCTGGAAACAGAATATGAGGGAAGTGTCGTCCTGAAAAACGAGAAGATTTTACAACCGGGACTTGAGCGGGGAATTGTTTTCCAGGAACACCGGCTGTTCCCCTGGCTGACGGTGAAGAATAATATCGCTTATGCCCTGAAAAACATTTCCAAGGAAGAGAAAGAACAGATTATAGAAGAACATATAAAAATGACGGGACTGAAGGGTTTTGAAGATGCCTACCCCGGGCAGCTGTCGGGGGGAATGGCCCAGCGGACAAGTTTGGCGAGAGCACTGGTCAACAGACCGGAGGTGTTGCTTCTGGACGAACCCTTTGGGGCCTTAGACGCCTTCACCAAAATACAGATGCAGCATGAAATCATGCGGATACGTGAAAAAGAGAAAGCGACCATGATTCTGGTGACGCACGATATTGATGAAGCGATTTTCCTGGGGGACAGGGTGGTCGTGATGTCTTCAAGACCCGGTACCGTTAGAAAAATATTCCCCGTGGGGCTGGGCCGCAACAGGGACCGGAGCAATCCCGACTTTATCAATATCCGCCGGGCGATCTATCAAGAATTCTTTGAACAGAAAGAGCAGCTATTGGATTATGTGATATAAAGGTATGTTTTAAATAAAGGTGATTTGCATGAAACATCCCGGTCAGATGGTTTCCGCGGAGCAGTTAATTGAACGGCAGATAGCAAGACTGATTAAAGAGAATATTGGTAAAGGACCGGTGTCCACAGAGGTTAAAATTACCGAAGATCTTGTTGTCTGCTGTTTTGAAGGGTACCTGACCAAAGCCGAAGAATTGATCATCGGCTCGGGTTATTCCGAGAAGATCATTGAATATCGAAGCAGATATGTCACCCAGTGCATCTCGGAGATAGAAACGATTTTAAAGGAGATCTTAAACAGAAAAATCAAAAGCTTTTTTCCCAGCTGGATACCGGAAAAAAATCTGGCTTGCTGGACAATCTTTTTGGATTAGATGCTTGATGAAAGCAAGATCCTTGTTTGGTTAAACCGTTATTCGTCTTGACAAAGAACAGGTAACTGCCATGGTAGTTACCTGTTTTTATATCATCCCGAAATGAGGAAAAGGAGGATTTTTATGAGTGGGGGAACGGAATTGGTTCAAGGAAAGGAATTAAGCTATCAGGAGGTGGTTGAAAAATATCCTGAGATACCCAGGCTGATCATTTTAAAGATTGATGTCCAGCGCCGGGGAGTTCATTATACGGAGAAGGCTTTAAACAATATTGATGAATCGCTGCACCAGCTTAGGAGTCCTTATATTTTCGGCGCACGGGACTCCAAGCTTACTCCGGTACCGGAATCTCTTTTGCTGAGAGACGGGACGTCCATCATCGTAGACCCGACTCCCGCCGAGCAAAATCCTTATATTGTAGATTTTGTGGAGGGTAGATTTGTTTTGGTGGACAAGGAAGAAGTGCTTGAAGAAGTTGATTTATGGCAGAAACCAAAGTTTTATGACAAAAAGACCAGCTCGGGGATTGCCATGAGCCATATTATCAGTGCCAGACCCCAGCGCCTGAACATCTTCCAGTCAGGATTCTGCCATTTTTGGGCCAATGATAAAGGGTGCCGCTATTGCGATATCGTCAGCCATTTCAAACAGCAAAGGAGCGAACTGGGGATTCCGTCCAAACTGACGCCGCAGGATGTATCCGAAGCAATCAAGGAGGCGTTAAAAGAAGAAGGACGGTTTACAGGAATCTGTCTGACATCGGGGTCCGACACCAGAGGGGAGGAGGCTTTCGATCAAGAGGTGGATTTCTATCTGGAAATCCTGCAGGCGATCGGAGAAAACTTTGCGACCAAGAAGTTTCCCAGTCAGCTGATCGCCACCGCTTTCAATGAAAAACAGCTGGCCAGGCTGTATGAAGAGACGGGGCTGATGAGTTATACCTCCGATCTGGAAGTATTAAATGAACAGTTATTCAACTGGATCTGCCCGGGCAAGGCCGAATGGATCGGCTACCAGGAATGGAAAAACCGTTTGATCAGAGCGGTTGACATTTTTGGCCGCGGTTTTGTCAGCACTGGGATTGTCGGAGGGGTGGAAACGGCAAAACCCTATGGATTTACAGATGAAAACGAAGCTTTGAAATCCACGCTGGAGGAAGCGGAATACCTGGCCAGTAAAGGCGTAAATACAGTATATATCGTATGGGTTCCCAAACCCGGCTCTTCTTTTAAAGGTCAGAAGAATCCTTCTTTGGATTATTTTGTCGGCCTGGCCAAAGGACTGCATGAATTGAGGATAAAATACAGCCTGCCGATTGATTATGATGATTACCGGCGCTGCGGCAACCATCCCGATACCGATCTGTCAAGGTTATTGTGATCAGCCAAATTAGTAAAAGTCGTTGTGATGAAACGAAATGACTAAAGTATTTGCTAATTGTAGAAATGAAAGGAAGTAAAGGAGGTGATACTGATGTCAATCCAACTGGAAGACAGTGTGGCCGGTTTACTGAACGACAAGGATACGCTGAAGGTACTGGCGACCACCGATCAAAACGGGGTGCCCCATGCAGTGGTAAAACAGAGTCTCCGCTTGGGAGAAGACGGCAATATCGTCTATCTGGAACTGCTGGAATCATCTCAAACCTATAAAAACCTGATCGGAAGTATCTGGTTCAACCGGAAAGTGGCGGTGATCTTAAAGGGAAAAGACGGGCGAAGCTATCAAATTAAAGGAAGCCCGGTCAAGGCAATCGTGGCGGGAAAGATTTTTGAGGAAAATTATAGCGCGGTCCGGGAGCGCTTAGGGGATGTGGATCTGGCCGCGGTTTGGATCATTCAGCCCGAAGAAGTAATCAATGAAACATTTTCCGTACGTCAGGGATACGAAGAAGCCAACCGTCCCTTTTTCAAACATTTGGACAGGCTGGCCAAAAAAGATTCTGAAAAGCAGGAAAGGACATGATCAAATGAAAAAGAGAACAGGAATCATTTCAGCACTGTTGCTTACAATCGGAGTATTGATGACAGGCTGCGGGAACCAAACTTCGGAGACAGCGGGTGAAGCCGCTAAAACGGCCGGTGTTTCCGTAAAGGAAATCAGGATTGCCACTCAGCCCATCCCCCAATATGCCCCGATCTTTGTCGCCAAGAAAAAGGGATGGCTGGAAGAAGAACTGAAAAAAGCCGGGGTTACGGCCAAATGGAGTTCTTTTGAATCCGGGCCGCCGATGAATGAATCATTTGCTTCCGGCGGTCAGGATATCGGGCTGCTCGGTGATACGGCGGCAATCATACCGAGGGCTGCCGGTCAGGACACCCGCATTATCGGGATCGCCTCTTCCAGCCCCCAGGCATTGGCCATACTTGTGCGGAAAGATTCCCCGATAACCTCCCCCAAGGATCTGAAAGGGAAGAAGGTTTCCGTCGTCAAGGGTTCCTATGCCCATCATCTTTTGAGCCTGGTCCTCAAAAATAATGGACTGACCACCGATGACATCAAATTCATTAATATGACCCAGGGAGATACCGCGACCGCTTTGACCACGGGTGATATTGACGCGGGAACGGTATGGGAGCCTGTCATTACAAAATTATTGGATAACGGGACAGCGAGGGTTTTGGCAGACGGTACGGGGATAAAGAACGGTCTCCTGGTCAGCGTTGCGACGAACAAATTCGCTGCGCAAAACCCGGAGCTGATCAAAATATATCTCAAGGCTTATCAGCGCGGCGCCGAATATATTCAGGCAAACCTGAAAGAAGCCTCGCAATTGATCGCGGAGGATGTCAAATTATCGCCGGAGCAGCTGGAAAAAGTGCTGGCTAAATTTGACTTCAATCCGGCCATAAAACCTGAGGATATCGCGGAACTAAAAAAGAGCGAAGAGTTCATGAAAAGCGCGGCCTTGATTAACAATGATGTGGATATTGATACTTTTGTTGATACGACCTATTCCAAAGCGGCAGGGATTCAGTAAACAGAGGCAGCCTGGGAAGGGCAGAAAGGGGTGTACAAATGCGGGTTCTATTGATTAATCCTGCTTTCTTCGATCAGTCGGAGTTTAAAAACAGGTACAGTGATTATCTGAATTGGGTGAAGGGCGGAAATTTGTATATTGCCCCCTTTGAACCGCCGCTGGGGTTGGCCTATCTTACCTCATACCTGAAGAAGCAGGGAAAACAGGTTGAACTGATTGATATGCAAGGCTTGATGATGGACAGCAATGAGCTGGTGAAGAGGATGGAACAAGGGAACCCCGGCCTCATCGGGATTACCGCCATGACCACAACCTTTCCGGTGGCTTTGAGGGTGGCGAAATTAGCCAAACAGGTGTGTCCCGAAGCGAAAATCCTTTTGGGAGGCGTTCATCCAACCCTTGACCCGCAAGGGGTACTGGAGCAGGAGTGTGTGGATTTTGTAATCCGCGGGGAAGGCGAACTGGCCTTAAACGGTCTGGTCGAGGCCCTGCAAGGGCGGGGATCCTTTGAAGAAATCGACGGATTATGTTACCGTGAGGGGCAGCAGACCGTGATCAAGGATAAAACAATGATTGAGGATGGCAACATGATCCCGATGCCGGATTATGACGCCTTTCCGGTCGAACAATATATCAGGCACAACCAGCTCCTGAGGGGAATCCGCGGGATTTCCATGTTGATTTCACGGGGCTGCCCTTTTCCTTGTACCTTTTGCGCGGTTCACCAGACCATGGGCAAAAAGTGGAGAATCAAGGCTCCGGAACTGTTGGTTGAGGAAATCATCGCAACCAGAGACAGATATCAACTGGAGGGGATCTGGTTTAAAGACAGTATTTTTAATATGAACCCGGTTTGGACCAGGGAATTCTGCAAGCTGCTGATCGAAAAGAAAGCGGGGATTTCCTGGCAGGCCAATACCCGGATCGATTTAATCAAGGAAGATGAGCTGAAGCTGATGCGGGAGGCCGGTTTAACGCAAATAGATTTTGGGATCGAAAGCGGTTCCCGACGCAGTCTGGCAAGACTGAAGAAAAATATAACCATAGAGCAGATCAAGGAGAACATTAATCTTGCCCGCCAATATGTCAAGGTCTTCGGCTTCTTTATGATCGGAATACCCGGTGAGGAAGAAAGCGATGTCCTGGAAACCTTCGAACTGGCCAAGGACCTGGAGCTGGACAGAAGCACCTGGAGCATCTACAGTCCCTTGCCGGGTTCAACCTTATATGACGAATTAATTGCCGAGGGGAAAATTGAGCCCTATAAGCTGGATTTTGAACAAATTCATTTTACAAAAGCTTACGAAGGGATCAGCAATATTCAGCCCGAAAGATTGCAGGAATTATACAAGGAGATCAATGATTATTTCTATCAAAAAAATCAAACGACAGAGATTGATTAATAGATAACTTAGGAGAAGGGGATTTGATGATGCTTAAAAAATTATTTACCTCAGAATCAGTGACCGAAGGACATCCGGATAAAATCTGCGATCAGATTTCCGACGCCGTTCTGGATGCGGTACTGGCGAAAGACCCGAACGGCAGGGTAGCCTGCGAGGTTTCGGTGACGACCGGATTGGTACTGGTCGCCGGAGAAATCACCACAAATACCTATGTCGATATTTCCAGAATTGCCAGAGAGACCATACGTAAAATCGGCTATGACAGGGCCAAATATGGGTTTGATGCCGATACTTGCGCAATCATTACTTCCTTAGACGAGCAGTCTCCCGATATTGCCCGGGGCGTTGATCAGGCCCTGGAGTCCCGAACAGGTGAGCTGCAGGAGGAGGAAATAGAAGCAACCGGGGCGGGGGATCAGGGAATGATGTTTGGCTTTGCCTGCGATGAGACCCCGGAATTATTGCCCCTGCCGATTTCCCTGGCCCATAAATTGGTCCGAAAGCTTGCTGAAGTCAGAAAAGACGGGACGCTAAAATATCTCAGGCCTGACGGGAAATCTCAGGTTACGGTAGAATATGATGGCGATAAGCCGGTAAGGATCGATACCATTGTGATCTCTACCCAGCATAGTCCTGAGGTGGATCATGACACCATCGAAAAAGATATCATTGCCCAGGTGATCAAACCTGTTATTCCGATAGAGCTGATTGACACCAAAACGAAATTTCTGATTAATCCGACAGGCCGTTTCGTTGTCGGCGGCCCGCATGGGGATGCGGGAGTAACGGGACGTAAAATTATTGTGGATACCTATGGCGGGTATTCCCGGCATGGCGGCGGCGCGTTTTCCGGGAAAGATCCGACAAAGGTTGACCGCTCAGGCGCCTATGCGGCGAGATATGTGGCGAAAAATATTGTCGCAGCCGGTCTGGCCCGTAAAGTGGAAGTGCAGCTTGCTTATGCAATCGGAGTGGCCAGGCCTGTTTCCATACTGGTCGATACCTTTGGCACCGCAACGGTTCCGGAAGAAAAAATTCAGGAGCTGGTAAACAAAAATTTTGATTTGCGGCCTGCCGGGATCATAAAAAGCCTGAATTTGAGAAGGCCGATTTATGGACAAACCGCGGCTTACGGGCATTTCGGAAGAACAGACCTCGATCTTCCCTGGGAAAAAACCGATAAGGCGGAATCATTAAAAAATCAAAGCGCCGGTTTTCAGCAGGAATAACAGGGCGATAGTCAAAAATTTTTTACAGCAAAACGGATAAAGTCTCTTCTCATGATGATTCTCACCAAAGTATTTATCTTGATTGCCGGAACTCTTTAATCTTTATTATTGTCTTAAAGTTTAGCTGCATTATCGATATCTGTCTGAAATGATTCGGTTTCAACCAGGATGGTGTAGAGAAAGAGACAGCGGACAAAAGATAATGGGGTTCCGGTAGTCAAAATAGTTCATCACCTCGCAAAACATATTATGATTCGGAAATAATACATAAAACAGAAAGAACAGATCAGGAGAGCTTGTTTGGGGCAAGCTTCAGTTTTAACCGGTGGACCTTTTTCGGTAAACGGGCGAAGCAGTGCGACACGGAGTTAACGTTGACGTTAACGTTTATGAGTGGTATGATGTTATTTATCGTATTTTGATGGGAGGATACCCGTGGACAGGTTGAAAATAGACCAGGTGGCCTTACAAAGCGGGCTGACAAAACGAACAATCAGGTATTACGAAGAGATAGGGCTATTACCCCCGCCTCAACGCAGCGGGGGAGGGATCAGGTATTATACTGAGGAACATATTACATTGCTGAAAAAAATAAAGTATGCCAAAGATGCCCTGGGATTTTCCCTGCAAGAGCTGCAGCATTTCATCTCATTCAGCAATATCATCGAATCTCAAAAAGCAGGCTATAAACAGTTATCTGAACGGACCGAACAAAAGGAAAAACTAATCGAGATTATTAATACGCTAAATGAAGAGATAAACCTGATTGAACAAAGAATCCTGAAAATTGAACATTTTCGCCATGATTTGATAGAGATGAAAGAACGGGCCCAAGCCCATGTTGAACGAATAGAGCGGGAGGAGAAGCAGGAAGGAAAATAAGGGTGGAATTGATTTCAAATTTCCGGGGTAAGTAACGAAGAGATAAAATGATTAAAGAGGAAGAAAAGGAACGTGTCATGCAAAATTCAAGATATAAATGGATCGCCTTATCCAATACATCATTAGGTGTTTTTATGGCTACTCTGAATGGAAATATTGTTTTAATTTCCCTGCCCGCTATTTTCAGGGGGATTGAAATCAATCCAATGGCTCCCGGGAGTACGGTGTACTTACTCTGGCTTCTGATGGGTTACACAGTGGTGACGGCAACCCTTTTGGTTTCTTTTGGCCGGATCTCCGATATTTTTGGACGCGCTCGGCTGTATAACTTGGGTTTTGCTATCTTTACCGCGGCTTCCATATTGCTGGTTTTTACCCCCGGAAAAGGAAATACGGGGGCGGCCGAATTGGTGGTCTTGCGGCTGCTGCAAGGTGTCGGCGCCGGATTTTTGTTTTCCAACAGTACGGCGATTCTTACAGACGCTTTTCCGCCCCACCAGAGAGGAACCGCCATGGGACTGAATCAAATCCTGGGGATCGGGGGTTCTCTGGTGGGATTAGTTGCTGGAGGCCTTTTAGCTGATATTCATTGGCGGCTGGTCTTTTTGATTACTGTTCCGGTGGGTTTGGCCGGTACGGTTTGGGCTTATCTTAAACTGCGGGATACAGGGACAGTATCGCAACGACAGAAAATAGACTGGCTGGGCAATGGAACATTTGCTGTTGGCCTGACGATTCTTCTGTTGGCTCTGACCTACGGGATCATGCCCTACGGTCAGGAAAAAATGGGCTGGGGCAATCCGCTGGTGATTTCCGGTATCATGATCGGAATCATCCTGATCATTGCCTTTATCTATATTGAACTGCATACTGAAACCCCTATGTTCCGTTTGGAATTGTTTAAGATCAGAGCTTTCGCGGCAGGGAACCTGAGTCTGTTTCTGTCCTCCATTGCACGCGGCGGGCTGCAATTTATGCTGATCATCTGGTTACAGGGGATTTGGCTGCCGCTCCATGGTTACAGCTTTGAACAGACACCTTTATGGGCGGGAATTTATATGCTTCCGATGATGCTGGGCTTCTTTATCATTGGTCCGATAAGCGGTTTTTTGTCTGACCGTTATGGTGCCCGCGGCTTCGCTACAACAGGTATGCTGATATCGGCATTAGCCTTTATCCTTTTGACTCTTTTGCCTGCAAATTTCAACTATCTCCCCTTTGTCATCATCCTGCTCCTTGCCGGTGTGGGGATGGGAATGTTCGCCGCCCCCAATACAACTGCTATTATGAATACTGTTCCCCCGGAACACCGGGGAGCTTCCTCCGGAATGCGGGCTACTCTGCAAAACACAGGATCTGCTTTAAGTATGACATTATATTTTAGTATTTTGATCATCGGTTTGGCTCACCATCTGCCTGCTGCGATGTACCAGGGACTGATCAACGCGGGGGTGCCCGCCGCAGCCGCTGCGCAAGTGGCCAACCTGCCGCCGACCGGAGCTTTATTTGCTGCTTTCTTAGGATATAATCCTATGGCTCAGCTTCTTCCGGCTGCGGTTCTGAACCAATTGCCCCAGGCCAGTCAGCAGCTGGTTCTGGGCAAGCTGTTTTTTCCGGAATTGATTGCGCCTGCGGTGATGTCCAGTTTGCACATTGCCTTTTACATTTCAACGGCATTATCCCTTATCGCAGCAGTCGCATCATTTTTACGGGGCAAGAAAGGATTAGCGGTTGAGTAGGAATCAAGAATAAAAAAGAAAAATCGTAATATGATAAAGTGACAATAGTTGATTGGAGTAAAGCAATGAAAATGCGAATACTTATTCTTCCTAGAAGACCTTTATTGATTTTTCTATCGTTTATTCTTTTATCTCTGTTTGCCGGGTCCGCCCTGTTGATCAATCGCAGTCAGGATTTGACTGCGGGCAACCTGAGTAATGATTCTGATGAGGCTGTTAACGCCGGTAAAGGGAAACCGAAGATTGCTGTCATCATTGACGACTTTGGCGAAGCCAGGGACGGGGTCAATGAGATCATGAAGATCAAAAAACATTTGACATTTGCTGTGATGCCTTTTTTGACTTACACCACAAGTGATGCGACTGAAGCGCATAAACGGGGATATGAAGTGATCGTACATATGCCGATGCAATCTCAGACAGTCGATAATATAAACTGGCTTGGCCGAAGGCCGATTATGCTGAAAACAAGCAATGACGAGATTAAAAAGATTGCCAAAGAATCCATTGATTCGGTACCTCATGCTGTAGGGGTAAACATCCATATGGGATCACTGGCCAGTCAAAATGAAAGAGTGATATCCAACGTCATGGAAGTCGTTAAAGCGAGAAATCTTTACTTTGTAGACAGCAGAACCACACCAAATACTGTTTGTAAGGCTGTAGCCAAACGTTTTGGGGTCAAATTCTTACAAAGAAATATTTTCTTGGAACATTCCTCAAAAACGAAGGGTTATATAGAAGGTCAGTTGGTTGAGGCAGGAGAACTAGCCTTGAAAGAAGGCTATGCGGTTGTTATCGGACACGTTGGGGCAGAAGGAGGAGCAATTACGGCTCAAGTGCTGGAAGAGATGATACCAAAATTGGAAAGCAAGGGGATTGAATTTGTTTACGCTTCCGAGCTTTTAAAATAACACCGGCAATTTAAAAATAGAAAACAAGATGAGGATAAAGTCAATCATCAGAAGACAATTAAAGGGTACTGAAAAAGGTATCCTTTTTTCACGTTCAATAGAGTAAGAATAAATAAAGCCTGGCATTCCGGACAAGATATGAGGAAAGAAGCCTTGGAGTCTTAAAGGAGATCAAAATGAACAAAGCTATTCTGGAACAATTTAACCAGTATTTGAACAAGCGGGAGGATGATGAGTACTTGTTCATGAAGATTGCTTTTCAGGCCGCACCAACTCTGGTCAATATCAAGCCTTCTTCATTAATTGCCTTGAGCAATCATTCTCGAGACATATTGAATATTTGGGAAGAGCAAAAAGACAGGATTTGCAGCAGGCTGAATGTCTATTATTTTGAGCTGCTCAAATCTGAAAACCATATCAGTATTCTTTTCTATCAGAGAAATAAAATCGTACAGACGCTGGAGAAAACGGAAAATAAGGATTTTTTGAAAAACATGGGATATTGTATAGGGAATTTAGAAGATATTCTGCAACGGTTAAAAAAGAGGTTTCAGGAAAAGTTCCCGCACGAAATCGGAATATTTTTGGGGTACCCATTAGAAGATGTAAAAGGTTTTATTGAATATCAAGGGACAAGTTTTCTGTTATGCGGGTACTGGAAAGTTTATCATAATCCGGAACAAGCGCTTAAAGTGTTCCGCAAATATGATCTGGCCAGAATGAGGTATCTCTTGGAATTGATGACGCAATAGATCAGTATTTTGTCAAATGACTGCCAAAGAAAAAATGAACAGTTAAGCCTCAAATAAAATATATTATTGAACAGAGATTATTTTAATGAGGTAAACCAATGACAACAGTTAGTTTATGTATGATCGTGAAGAATGAAGAGGATACTCTGGCCAGATGTCTGAATTCTGTAAAAGAGATTGTAGATGAGATCATTATTGTCGATACCGGTTCAACGGATCAAACAAAAGAAATTGCCAAAGAATTCAGTGAAAAAATTTACGATTTCCAGTGGATCGAGGATTTTTCAGCCGCCAGAAATTATTCCTTTTCCAAAGCAACAATGGACTATATTTTTTGGCTTGATGCCGATGATGTAATTTTACCTGAGGACGGAAAAAAGCTGAAAGAACTCAAAGACAGCCTTGACCCCGCAGTGGATATTGTGATGATGAAATATAACACGGGTTTTGATGCTCAGGGAAACGTAACATTCAGCTATTACCGGGAAAGATTATCCAAGAGATCAGGCAATTACAAATGGTACGAACCGGTGCACGAATATCTGCTCTACGGAGGAAAGATCATCAGTGTTGAGATCTGTGTAACACATCAAAAAATACATCCCGCTCAACCGGGCAGAAATATTGCAATCTATGAAAAAATAATTGCGGAAGGCCGGGAATTAACGCCCCGGGGGCTTTACTATTTTTCCCGGGAATTAAAAGACCATGGCAGATTTCAGGATGCCATAAAATATTTTACCGATTTCCTGAATTCTGAAAAGGGTTGGGTTGAAGATAATATTTGTGCTTGCGGGGAACTTGCCAAATGTTACAAAGCGATAGGGGACAATAATAATGAGCTTCCGGCATTACTCAAAAGCTTTGAATATGCCGCACCCAGGGCTGAAACTTGCTGCCAGATCGGTTATTTTTTTAAAAATAAAAAGAATTATGAGGTAGCCGTCTTTTGGTTTGAACTGGCTACAAATCTAAAGAAACCTAAAAACAGCTGGGGATTTGTCCGGGAAGATTACTGGGGGTATATCCCTTGGATAGAATTGTGCTACTGTCATTACCAGCTGGGCCATACTGAAGAGGCAAGGGGTTATAATGACAAAGCCGCGGAATATAAGCCTGATGACCCCAGTGTTTTATATAACCAGAATTTCTTTAACAGCTTAAAAGAATCCTAGCAGAGATAAACAGCATACAACTCCAATTGCATGCTGTTTATCATTTTATCCTTGTGCTTAAATCAACAGTTAAAAAGGCGGTACGTGTTTAACAACATCGGGTAAATGGAAATGGCCGAGGAAACGGTGGTTTTTCACGTTCTAACTCTTCAATCTCATCTAAAATACGAAATAACAACCAAATAATAACTGCTAATTCTATCGTGATAATCGGAAAGAATATTGAAACGATTAAACACATGTTCAGACCCCCTCTGGCATTCTTTGTCTTTTCCGGTTCTGTATTAAATTATGTGACTTGTCCGGATTTTGTGAATAAGCTGTCTGAATTTTTCTTGGAAGGCAAAAGGCGTCCTTTCTATAAAAAAAGCGCGTAATTATATTCCAGCCAGGGAAGGATGTCGTCGATTCCGTCAAGAAGAGCGTCTGCCCAAAGGTGGACTTCGCTGCTTTCTCCTTTATGAGGGTGGCCGACAATAATCGTACGTTTGCCTAAGCCTATTCCCAGGGCCCAATCGGCGGTAGCATCTATTCCACATGGCAGCAAAAGGATAATTAGATCCGCTTGGGCAATGGCCTCACGGTTTTCATCCACAGCCGCCTTCCACTCAGGACGGTTCAGATATTCACGATAATTATGCCGCTCGGGATTAAATTTTTCAGGAAACATTTCAGGCGGAGCTTCATAACTTTTCCGGCAGTCCGGGTCAGTAAAGTCAAAAACCTCATGCTCATGTGCCCGCAGAGTTTGAGCCAGCTCCCGTACAATGACACGTTTTTTCCAGGAGGCACTGATATAAATGTTCATTAATCCACCCCTAGTTTGATCTGCTGATATAGTGTTCAAAATTTTCACTTGCCCAGACCATATTATATTTATGCTCGACAATGGAGACGGGATCACTAATTGAAGCACAATAGGCAGTCCTGTTTCCTTCCGAAAGTTCCTTGAACGTTTCAAGGTATTTCCATTTGAATTTACTGGCAAAGGAATCGTTGACATTAGATTTTTTGCTAAGCATATAGCATGTCTGATCGCTTTTATTTAAGGTGCAGATTTCTTGTCCCTGACACTGGGCACAGCCGATCGACTGGGTCATATCAATCTCTACTGTCGTGACAAACCCGGCCTTAAAAGAAGTGTAGTGGGTTACCCTGGGGGAAAGCTCGGCATCCCCATACCCGTTTTCTTCACTCCAATAGCCTATTTCTGTAAACAGTTCCGGTCTGAGGACTTGCAGGCTTCCGGGAATGAAGTCCATTATTCCGTCGATCTGGGCATCTCTCAGCTCCAGATAGGCGGCATTCCCACTTATCTTAGGGATGATGGGCGGCATGTGTCTCGGATAAGGGTTGTCTCTTGTTACCCCTAAAAGACCAACATCAGGAAAAGCCTCAAAGACCTCCATAAAGCGTGATATCCAGTTTTTTGTTTTAATATAAACATCACTGTCTATCGCAATAAAGTACTGATCAGGTCTTCTTTTGGCTAAATTAAAGTTGGCGGCATAAATTGGTCCGAGATTTAACTTGAACTGGGTTTTAGACTTGATTCTTTTATCCTGCAGGCTATTGATATAATCCCAGGTGTTGTCTTTGGAATTGCAATCGATAATATGCATCTCAAAGTCTTCGTCGGAATCAAGAATATTGTTTAAATTTTTTATGGTCAAGCCAAGACGGTTGAAGGTGATATAACTAATAAACGGAGGAGGATATGAAGCAGATCCGGTTTTTTGTTCATCCGGTATGAGGCCGCTTAATCCATATATTTTTAGAATTTCTTTAACGGCAGAGTCTATTTCTTTCATCTTTTTATCTCAATCCTTTTGCTTTATGATCAAATCTTATTTTGGTTTTACTTTTCGAATAATTGTGCAGATTTTCTTGACATCAGATTCACACATTCTCCCATGGAGAGGTAAAGCCAAAATGGAATTGGCCGTTTTGTTGGCGATAGGGAGTTTTGTTTCAGAGGCAGACGGCAGATCTTTATAACATTGAAAGTTACTGCAAAGTGGATAGAAATATTTGCGTGAAATAACATTGTATTGCAAAAGCTTTTCATGAAGCTCATCACGGGTAAGTCCGAATTGATGTTGATCAATTTTAACAGCGAAATACGGGTAGTTGTGGCGAATTCCTTCGATATCCTGATAAACCTGAAGCCCTGAAAGATCATGAAGCAGTTGACGGTACAAATCAGTTAAATATTTTCTTTGTTCAATTTCGGCCTGCACTTTTTTTAGCAAAAGCAAGCCTACTGAAGCCTGAATCTCGTTTAATTTGCCGTTGGTGCCCGGTTCTTTCACGGTAGAATCATTGTTTATCCCAAAATTTCTCAGACTGTCTAGCCTTTCTTTTAAATAAGGATTATTGCAGGCTAAAGCGCCTCCTTCAATCGTGTGATAAATCTTGGTGGCATGGAAGCTGAACATCGAAATATCTCCATAAGATGCGATCGGTTTATCCTTTATTTTTACGCCGAAGGCATGAGCGGCATCGTACAAAACCTTGAGACCGTATTTATCGGCAATCTGTTGGATTTTTTCCACATTGCACGGGGTACCGAATACATGCACGGGCAAGATCCCGGTGGTTTTCTCCGTAATCAGGGATTCAATCAAATCCGGGTCAAGATTTAAAGAGTCTTCCTGGATATCGCAAAAAACAGGCTTGAGATTGCTCCAGGTTAAGGCATGAACTGTGGCGGCAAACGTAAATGGAGTAGTGATGACTTCTCCGGATAAACGTAAAGCCCGGCAGGCAACCTGTAAAGCAATTGTGCCGTTGCAGAAGACCGAAAGACAGTCGGTACCGAGAAAGTCGGCAAGCTGATTTTCCAATTCCATGACCATTTTTCCATTATTGCTGAGTTGATTGCTCTCAAAAACTGATTTCATGATCCGGGACAATTCATCCCATTCAGGCATTAATGGTTGGGTAATATAGAAAGGGTTTGGAAAACCTTCAATGTGATCCATTTTATACACCTCATATAAAAAAACGATAAGAATGGCTAATATCGATTGGAGTTTAGGCGCAAATGGCGCCGCGGAAAAAATGATCTTGCTGAATGTTTAAGTTAGTCCAATCTTCACGATTTATTATATGGAAATAGTTGTCCATCGTGACAAACCTTTAGGCCATTTTTTGCCAATTATTTATTTTCTTATTCACAAGATACAAACCTGCAAAATACTATGTAAAAAGGACAACTCAGGAGTTCTTAATTTTAATCATAGGAGACTTTTAGAGGATGAAAGCATTAATTTTAAGCGGAGGTACAGGCACCAGACTGAGGCCGTTAACCTACTCCAATGCCAAACAGCTCTTGCCTCTGGCCAATAAACCCATCATCTTTCATATCATTGAAAAGATCAAAAAATCAGGAATAAACGATATTGGGATCGTTGTAGGAGACACTCAGGAAAAAGTAAAAAATACAGTTGGAAACGGTGAGAGATGGGATGTAAAGATCACTTATATTTATCAGGCTCATTCTCTGGGGCTTGCCCATGCTGTTCAGACCGCGGCAGAATTCATTGGGGACAGTGATTTTATGATGATCCTGGGTGACAATATGTTTAATATGGATTTGGGCAAGTTAATAGAAAATTTTTATTCTAATCAGGCAAGCAGCACGATTTTACTTCATAAAGTCAATAATCCTGGGGAATTTGGGGTTGCCGTTGTAGATGATAAAGGCTGTATTATTGGGCTTGCGGAAAAACCAAAGGAGTTCATCAGTGATTTAATCATAACGGGGATCTATCTCTTTGGTCCCAGCATTTTTCCGGCCATTGAAAAAATCACACCTTCGGGCAGGGGAGAGCTGGAAATAACTGATGCGATTCAAAAACAATTGGAGATGGGTGGCCGGGTGACTTACGAGCTCATCCAAGGATGGTGGAAAGATACGGGAAAATTGGAGGATATCCTGGAGGCCAACAGGCTGGTGCTTGATGAGATCGAAAACAAATATTGTTTTATTTCCGACTGTGCTTCGTCAATTTCCGGGAAAGTAAAAGCAAGCGACAATGTAGTGGTAAAAGACAGCATTATTCATGGTCCTGTTCATATCGACGAAGATGTATTGATCATTAATAGCTGTATAGGACCATATACCTCTATCGGCAAAGGTTCAATCATAAAAGAATGTGAAATAGACAATAGTATTGTTCTGGAAAATACCCATTTGGAAAGTGTGAGTAAAAGAATAACAAGCAGTCTAATCGGAAAAAACGTTTCGATAAAAAGAAAAACGAACAGACCTTTTTCGAACTCCTTCTTTGTAGGAGATGACAGTGAAATCAGTCTATAGATTTTTATAAAATTCAGTATTTGATTAAGGAGAGACAAAAGTGAACGTGATTTTAGTGACAGGAGGAGCCGGTTTTATCGGAAGCAATTATATCAGGCTTTTTTTGCAGACGAATAAAGACGATAAAGTGATCAACTATGATAAGCTGACTTATGCCGGTAATATTGAGAATATTCAAGATTTGGACAGCAATCCGAGGTACTGTTTTGTTAAAGGAGATATCTGTGATGAAAAGCACTTCACCAAAATCATCAAAGAATATGATCCGGATTATGTCATAAATTTTGCTGCCGAATCGCATGTGGATCGGAGTATTGATGATCCTTCAATATTTGGGGATACGAATATCATGGGGACATTAAATATCCTTCAATGTCTCAAGAATTTTTGGAAAAAAAGTAATGATCAAAATAAAAAGTTTTTGCAGATTTCTACAGATGAAGTATATGGAAGTTTGGAAAATGACGATGATTCTTTTACGGAAAGCTCTCTCTTGATGCCCAATAGTCCATATTCGGCCTCGAAAGCGGGAGCCGATTTAATGGTCAGAGCATTTGTAAAAACTTATGGATTTCCTGCAATGATTACACGGTGCAGCAATAATTACGGTCCATTTCAAAATGCTGAAAAGTTTATCCCTTCATGTATCATTAAAGCATTAAAAGATGAAGCCATTACGATATACGGAGATGGAACAAATATCAGGGAATGGATTCACGTCAATGATCATTGTGCGGCAATCACTAAAGTATTGTTAAAAGGAAAGCTTGGAGAAGTCTATAATATCGGGAGCGGAGATGAGGTTTCAAATATCGAAATGGCCAGGCTGATTTTAAAACATCTGGGGAAGGAAACAGGCAGAATAGAGAAAATTACGGACAGACCTGGTCATGACAGGCGGTACGCTTTAGACAGCAAGAAAATAGCCGGGGAACTCGACTGGAAATGCAGCTACCAATTGGAAAAAGGAATAAAAGAGACGATAAGCTGGTATCAAAATAACCGGGCTTGGTGGGATAAATAACTGCCGGAATTTAAAAAGTGTTCAAAAATTGCGTAAACCTCCGAATCGAAAGAGAAATATAGATTCCGGAGGTTTCTTTTACGGCTGCAAAATCTCCTGTCCTAGCGATCGCTGTGACAGGAGATTTCATTTGATAGGATTTAAGTGTAGGGTAGCGTTGTGTTTGATTGAGATACTTTGTTACCAATACTTATATCTGTGATCGATAGGATTGATAGGATCGATAGGGAAGACAGGATCGATATTGAGATCACTATCGATATCAATATCAAGATCAATATCGGTATCCTTGTTAGACTCTGTTTTGGCAGAATATATTTTGCATACTGCGTAAACAGCGCCAATAGATAATATTCCCCCAATAATGGCCAATGATTTTTTAATGATTTTAAGTTTTTTGGACATGATTAATTTCACCTCTTTTTATGAAAGATTACTCCTTACTGCGCCGACTGTTTTTTGCAAACAGCAGAAAGTCAGAAAGTCAAGGTATTTTTCGATTTAACCAGTCAGGACACTCAAGGCTTGTGAATAAGAAAGGATCTTAAATACCAATTATTGCTAGTAATACAGGATATGTACAAGGATATAAAAGGTGACAAGTTCCTTTGTGAGCAATACGGGAGATTGTAACACTGGACAACTTTATCCATATTATGCTAATAGATGGGCCAAACGAAAAGGCAATTGCTCAATAGACAGATCTGGAAAAATATAAATCAATTTGAAAGGATAATCACATTATGCCGGTACCAATGGTAAGCTATATTACTTGGAACAGAATGGGTTTGAATATTAGAAATCTCAATGCTTTATTGAGAACTGCGGATGATTTTGAACTCTGCATTATAGACAATAACTCAAAGGATGATACATGGGATTATGTTATGAGCTTAACTGATCCCCGGATAAAATTAAGAGAAAAGCTTGCTGAAAACGCAGGACCAATTTACGCAGTGAATTATGTCCTGGCAAAAAGGCATCCTGAACAATATTTTATTGCTTTAGACAGTGATATCTATATCAAGACACCTGATTGGATAACCAGATTTTTGAAAGTCTTTGACACGTTTCCGGAGGCAGGCCTTCTGGGGTTGCCTCGTGCTAATCCGTATCCTTATTATTTGCCGGAAATCATCAGGAAGGAAAAAGACGGTGTCTGTTTTTCTCAACTGAAAAATGGAAAGGTTGGAGTGATGCTGGATTTTGTACCGGGACATTGCCAATGTTTAAGACCAGAATTGATTAAAGAAATAGGCTACTGGTGCGAGGAATGCGCTTTTGGAGATGCTGAATTATCTATAAGAGTAAACCAATACAGCTCATTTAAAGCCGGATTTGCGCACAATATTGAGATAGATCAGACGCAGTATCTTCCTTGTATGCAATGTGAAGGCCAGCATCTATGTAAGCTTGATCAAGTCAATGACACATGTTTTCAGCTAAGGAATGAAAAATATAAAAATGAATCCTTTGCCGCACTTTTTTGGTGGAAATATCTTGAATATTTTAATGAACTTGCCCAGGGAAAAAGAACTTCTTATTGCGCTTCGGTTCATGACCCGGAATCGATGATCGATCATCTTTATCATAAAGCGTGGGCCCAGGAAAATTTTGATTTTTATTTAAATCATGCTAATTAAAACAGTGGGGTTTTGCATATTTATATTAAAGATTGAGAGAAAGGGAATGGACCATTTTATGAAAGATTTAATTATCTACGGATCAGGAGGATTAGCCAAGGAGATTGTTCAGTTAATCAAGGATATCAACTCCGTTCATGAGGAGTGGAGAATCCTTGGCTATATTGACGATACCAGACCTGGTTATGAAAAACTGATTTGTGGATATCGAATACTCGGTTCGTCGGAGATATTAAAAGACTTTACTTCAAAGACCAATATTGTGATCGCAATTGGTGATCCCAGGACGAAAAAGAGTATATATGAAAAAATTAAGGAATATCAGCTTAGTTTTCCCACGCTGGTGCATCCAAAAGCTAAAGTAGCCGATGGTGCAGCATTGGGTGAAGGGGCCATCTTAGGATTAGATACGGTAGTGTCGGTCGATGTCAATATCGGTAAATTTGTTTTGCTGAACATGCGCGCGGTGATCGGACACGATGTAAAGATTGGGGATTTTTCATCCTGCCTGGTCAATTGTGTAGTCGCGGGGAATGTCATTATTGAGCAAAGTGTGTTGATTGGGTCAAATGCGGTGATTATGGAAAAAATAAATATTGGAGAAGAAGTCAAAATCGGTATGGGAACGGTTATTTATTTTGATGTTCCGGATAAACACGTCGTGATGAATAAGCCGTTAAAGCCGATATATCTTGGATGATGATCTTCCGCATGTCTGAGAGCGGAACAGAAATAAAATCTTTAATAAAAAAATAACCACGAATTGCCTGAGTCAAATTGTGGTTATTTCTGTAGGGGCTGGTATTGAGCTGTATTTTCAAGAGAGTTTTTTCATCAGGGTGGTGTAAATGTCACCGAGGTTTTTGAATGAAGTGGCTTCATCCATAGTAAATTCAACTTCATAGATATCTTCCAATTCGCTGATGACCACCCAATGCATCAGGGAGTCCCAGCCAGGTGTCACATCTGCCGTAGAGTTTTCATTAAGAGTCTTGGGGTCAACCTTTAGTGTATGGGCAACAATGGTTATAAATTTATTGTCCACCTTACTTTCCTCCGCTTTCTATCTGTATTTCCACATAATCGAAACTTTTTAAGGTGAATGGCTCCGACATCAAATAAACCGTTTTAGAACCTTCTTGACTGAGCTTCTGAAAGCCGGCCGAAGGGTAAAAGTGTTTATTGGCTTCATTTTTGGGAGTTTCAATATAATAGGCAAAGACCTTTTTTATCCCTTTTGACTGAAGAATAGCGAGGATTGAAGATAAAAAACAGTACTCAATATTTCGGCTGAGAACGCGGCAGCTGAGCAAGAACGTATCAATCTGGGCAATATCTCCGGATAGCTTGATGAGGCAAACCCCGACAATTCCATTGTCCCCAAATTTGTCCGTAACCGAGGCACAGAACACCATGTGGTCCGCAGAGACCGACATGCTCTTGACGTGATCCTGAGGATACCGGTGTGTTGTCATATTAAATTGATTTGTTTTGCCGATCAGTTGAGCAATTCTGGGAAGGTTAAACTGGTTTGCTGTTTCTAGGATAAGCTTAGACTGTAAGCTTGCTAAAAAATCTTCTTTGGAATGAAACAGGTGCTCTTCTTCATCCCGTCTTTTATTGGCGAGATACATTTCATTTCTTTTCCGATCGTCCTCGGTGAGATTTAAAACTTCAAAGTCGGCGAGCTTTCTCAAAGTATCGACATATTTACTGGTATCCTTGGGGACATTGACGACTTTTACTTGAGGAAGCAATTTTGTGATCAGTTCCCGTTCTACAGGATTATCATCAAAAAACACCAGACTGTCTAAACCAATATTTAACTCTCTGGCAATTTCAAGCATATTTTCACTCTTATCTTTCCAGTTGATCTTCATGACTGCAAAGAAATTTTTCTTTAAAAGCATATGGGGATGATCCTCAATGATTTCCATGGCATCTTTTAAATTATTCTTGCTGTTAATCGCCAGAATGACCCCTTTTTCATACAGGTTGATCAGCTCCTGCTGAAAATCATAGAAGCTTCTGCCCGCGCCGGAGATATCAAGAGTTATTCCGGAGAGCCCATCTTCCCCGGCAATTCCACCCCAGAGAGTATTGTCGAGGTCCAGAACCAGACATTTCCTGTTTTTATTCTTTATTGGCAAAACATATCTTAAATACTCCCTGGCAAGAACCCTGGCAAAGGGAATTGAAACCGGACTCATGGTCAAATAATACATTCTTTCATCTTTTGCGCGATCATAGCCATACTGGCTGCAAAGACCATGGTAGTCAAAAATATATAGTCTTTCCCGGTCCCGGGCCCATTCTTCAAGCTTGGAATTCAATATGGAGATCATATCCTTTAAGCCTGGTTTGGCTTTATTGTCCAAGATGCCTAAAGGGCTATAATAAGGGACCGGGAAATTGTTGAAAATAATGGTTGCCTTGCTGTTGGTTAAGACAGTCTCAAGCGTCGTCTTCAGCGATTCGAATGTTTCTTGAATAACAGAAGTCTTCAGCTCTTCACTGCTTTTCAAAACAGGAGAACGGTACCATTCTTCGAAAAGAAGTCTTCCCTCTAAGCAGAAGAAAATAATCTCCGGATTAAAGCGATATAAATTGCTGTTTGGATCGGATATTTCAGCATTGTACTGGTTATAAGGCATGTTCAGTATTTCCGAAGCCAGTTGGTTATTGGAGTACTCCTCTTTCATAGCAATTGCGATATATTCAGTAGTGCAGTTACTGAGTAAAGCAATATGAAGTGTTTGTCGCATTAGAATGTTTCCCCTCCATTAACAGGAATATTGATTCCATTTAAAAAATCAGCTTGATCAGATATTAAGAATTCCAGAATATCTGCGGCATCGTCTGTTGAGGCCATTCGGCCCATCGGATGGTTAGCACTGTAAACTTCAAGGTACTTTCGAGGCAGGTATTTAGACAGGTCCGTGGCCATTAGTCCGGGAGAAATCATATTCACGGTAATCCCGTATGGAATGAGTTCCACGGCCAGGGCTTTGGAAAGCCCCATGAGAGCATATTTGGCAGTGATATAATGAGCGATTTTTTTCGGCGGAAGATTAAAGACATAGGAGGATAATATATTGATGATCTTACCTGAATGACGATCTCTCATTAACGGGGAAGTTTCCCTGGAAAAAAAATAAGCGCCCATGACATGGATATCCAGCAGGCTTTTAAAATGATCGGAATCGGAGTTTAAAAAGTCGGTCGGAGTAAAAGCCGGACAAGCATTATTGATTAAAACGTCTATTTTGCCGAATGTAGAAGATATTTTCCTGACGGTATCTTGCACTTCATCACCATTTTGCTGGTTGCATTGAAGAGAGAAGGCACCGGTTTCCCGGGCCAGCTGCAGAGCAGCGTCCTGAGAATTGAGATAGGTAAAGCAAATCATATGCTCCTTATTCAGCGCCAGTCTTTCTACAACTTTTTTGCCAAGACCCCGGCTGCCTCCGGTAATTAAAAATACTTTCTTTTCCATTCCTTTGCCTTCTTTTCGTTATTTCAAATTCACTTTGATGATTCCCCGTATAACCGTCTGGTCCCTTTGATTTTTTATCCTGTATTTGACTGTAAGGATACAGAGGTTCAGAGCGCCGCCATATTGCTTGTCGGTGATTTTCCCGCTCACTTTTACGGTATCTCCGACCCTTACCGGTAATAGATAGTCGGCAGTCTGGCTGATGATGATTGATCCGTTACCCGGAAGATACATCCCGATCAAAGTGGATAAGAAAGAAAGGGAAAGCATACCATGGGCGATGGGACTTTCTAAATTGATTTTCTCACAGTACTCCTTGTCAATATGGACAGGATTGAAATCTCCTGTAAGCCGGGCAAAATCATTAACCATTGTTTGGGTAATTGTTTTTTTCAGTTCATAGCTTTGACCGACAGAGATATCCTTTTCTCGTATAATCTTATACACGATAAATGACCCCTTTTTTAAATGCCTGTAATCAGCAAAAAAATAAAATACTTATGCCATATTGTATTAAAGTAAGGGTAAAGTTGTAACAAAAATCCTGCTATTTTTTGGCAAGCGATTTTTGTATAAAAAAAACAGATCTGTTTTTCCTTGAAGTACCGGCCGGGAAAAACAAATCTGTTTTGATCCGTATCCTCTAGTCAGGGCGAAGAATGAAATAATCTTTTAATTTCCTTGGTCCGCCCAATATTTCTCTGCCGATAAACATTGTCCCATCCTCTCTGGTTTTGACTTTCCATTTGACCAGTGTAATAAAACCATCGGCAATTTCAATTCCGGTTATTGAGCTGGGATGAACGCAGCTTCCATCATTAAAATATGGGGGTTCACCGACTTCGGGAAACATCGGCCGGTGAGTATGGCCGGCAATCAGCATGTGCTTCTCTCGCTTGACCCACTCAGTAATGCTTTTTTCGATAGACTCTTTCTTTTTATAGTTTTTAGCTGTGCTTGTCGGGTCATTAAAACCAAATAATTCAATATCTCTCCATAAATACCTGACGAGAAACCTTCTTAATTTCCACAGTTTATAATCCAGGAAGCTTGCTTGATGGCCATGAATCAAAAGAATTTTTTGACCTGTGATTTCATGCCGTAAAATTAAGCCCTCATAAACGTTGATATTTTCGAACAAAGGAACCTGTTTTTTTTCTTGTTCATCATAATAGTGGTATAGCTTATTTCGTACGAATCGTTCTCTGCTTTTGACCATATCATGGTTGCCGAAGATGAAATAAAGTCTTTCTTTCTTGAAAAATTTCGCAAGAAGTAAAAAGACATCTTTGTGCACGAGCAAGATATCGGAGAATTTCTTATTCTCCCAAAGTTCGTCGCCATCCCCAATCTCAATATAACTATAGTTTTCTTTGTAGTAATGGGTCAAAGCAGCAAAATATAGATTTTGGTTTTTGGAAAAACCATCAGCCCAGCTTCCATCCCCCCTATGCACATCACTCATGATAATGATCCTGGAGGAATCGTTAAAAGGAATTTCTTTTGCTGATTCAAAGACTTTGGAAATGCGTTCTAAGGTACCCATACAGACCCCTCGCCATTACTAAAATTTTTATTCACTTGCAAGATTCCTCAAAAAAAGGTGGCAGAAAAATTCCCCCACCTTAAATACATGCATTTTCCTTGCCTTTCATCTCATGAAGATTTGTCCTGAATGATCAGGATCATCTGCTAGATCAGAAAGAACGTTTCAAAACATTGTTCTTTAAAAGAATCTATGCGGTTGTGGCTGTGGTGTACCTAACGGAGGTTTTTCGTGATGTTCGATTTCCTCAAGATTATGCAGGATGTGGATGAGCAGCCAAATAATAATTGCTAGTTCAATGGCGATAATAGGAAGGAATAATGAGACAACGATAAGCATTTTTTATCCCCCTTTCTACGGAATATTGTCCTTTTTTTAGTATAAATTATGTTTCTTGTCCTGAATTGGTGAATAAGCTGGTTCGTCTAAAATCAGTGATCAGATCATTGTGAGTAGGAGATAGAGATGAACAACAGAGAAAAAGAATTATTGGAAAAATATAGATAAAATTGTAACTAAGGACAACTATTTCCATATAATAAACAGTAAGTTGGACGAACTAGACTATTTGAGGGGATGATGATGATGATACCGCCATTATTAAGTTATGTGACATTTAACCGCCTGGGCCTGACCATAAGCAGCTTATCCAGTATTCTCAATACTTCTGATGATTTTGAAATGCATATCATAGATAATAATTCTACTGACGACACCTGGGACTATATTCTAAGTTTGAATGACAGTCGAATCAAATCAAAAACGAAAAATCCTATAAATGTTGGACAAATTCATGCAATGAACATTAACCTTGCCAGGAGAAAAGAAGATCAATATTTTATAACGATTGACAATGATATTATGATCAACACAAAAGACTGGATAAGCCGGTTTATGCAGGTGTTTGATGCCTTTCCCGATCTTGGTATGCTCGGAGTTCAAACCATTCCTGACAATTCTCCAGATGTCACGCCGGTGTCCCAAAACGGCCAAACCTACCTGGCGTTAAATAAAGTCCCTGAACAACAGCCGAGAAAGTCATTTATTCCCGGCAGCTGTCTGTGTTTAAAACCGGAATTGATTGAGAAAGTCGGTTATTGGAGTGAGGAAAACTGCTTTGGCGATATAGAATTATCCTTCCGAGTGAACAATTTTACTTCTTTTAAGGCAGGTTTTATCACCGATGTTGAACTCAGCATTTTACAAAATGTTGATTGTGCGGGATGTCAGTATAAAGATAGCTGCAAACTGAACAAGGCAGGGGGAAAAACATGCTTTTCCGAGTATAAAAATCTGAATGATATTTTCAGAGATAAGTTCTGGTGGAAATTTAAAGAAACTGTTACAGATATGCAAAGTGGAGCACGCCCGATCTATTGTGCTTCTTTACTCGGTTATAAGATTAATTCTGACCAGATATTTAACTTTAACTGGGCGACAGAGAACATCCAATTTTATATCAACAATGCCAATTAGTTTCTCAGGACCGGATATCAACAATCAGAAATCACCTTATTTGGGTTTGTTCAACCATTGGATTGTTTTTTCTACAGAAATATTTCTAGGCAACAATGTATTAATTTACGAAGTCATTCATCTGAGCAATTAACTAAGATGAGGTAAATCGCATGAAAGATCTAATTATCTTTGGCGCAGGTAACTTTGGCAGAGAAGTCGTCCAGCTTGTCAAGGACATTAATACAGATAAGTCTCAATGGAACCTTCTCGGCTATATTGATGAGACAGTCGAAAAGCAAGGGGCCATGATTAATCATTGTATGGTCCTCGGCAATCTGGACTGGCTAAAAAAAAATATCAGACCAGATCTTTGGATGGTATGTGCAGTAGCGAATTGTAAGAACAAGTATAGTATTCTCAACAAGCTTTCCGGCATGAAAGTAAAATTTGCCAACCTCATCCATCCAAATGTCAAGTTAAGTCATTTCGTTCACTTGGGTATCGGTAATATTATCTGTTGGAATACTTTTTTATCAATTGATACACAGATCGGCAACCATATCATTCTTAGCCCTGGTTGTGCAATTGGGCATGATAGTGTAATTGAAGACTATTCCACATTATACTGGAATGTAAATCTTTCAGGAAATGTAAGGATTGGAGAAGGCTGCGAGATCGGTACAAAAGCCGTGGTTCTTCCGAAGAAAGCAGTAGGCAAATGGAGTGTAGTTGGCGCAGGATCAGTTGTGACTAAAAATGTTCCGGAGAACAGTATTGTTGTTGGCGTCCCGGCAAGACCGATTATTTTTAACGAACAGGATTATTGAATAAATGTTGAACGAAAAAGAAAAGGATTGGTGTGTTGAATATGAAGACACTAAACGATACGATTAAAGAAATTTTAGACATTTATGGATTGGGTCACTTAATGACTGAGATCCCGGCACCGGAACCAGCACCGATTCCGGTGCCTCAACCTCAACCTGAGCCGGTATTGGAACAGGCGCAGGCAGCGGTGCCTGTTCCACAGCCCCAACCGGAACCGGCCTTAGAACAGGTACCAGCGCCAGATCCGCAGCCGACGCCCGCAGCAAATCCTTCTCCTCCTCCGTTTATCAGTTATGTCACATTTAATCGTCTTGGTTTGACCATAAAAAATTTAAATAATATTCTTGATTCCAACGAAGACTTTGAGATGCATATTATTGATTGCAACTCTAAAGACAATACCTGGGATTATATCAATAGTCTGCAAGATGAAAGAATTCAATCAAAAACGCGGTTTGATTTAAACCGTGGACCAATTTATGTTTTAAATTACAACTTGGCAAAGAGAAAACCTAATCAGTATTTTATTACGATAGACAGTGATGTGTATATTAAAACAAAAAACTGGATATCACGTTTTATAGAGGTCTTTGAGGCTTTTCCGAACGTAGGTCTTTTGGGATTGACGAGGGATAATCCTTATCCGAGACACATGCCCCCCATTATCCCCAGAGTAAATGGAAATGCGGCTTATTTGGAGCTCAGAGATGCCCAGATCGGCGGAATAATGGACTTTGTTCCCGGAAGCTTGCAAGTCCTCAGACCGGAACTGATCACGGAAATAGGCTATTGGAGTGAAGAGAACGGGTATGGAGATGCCGAGCTTTCCCCTAGGATAACCCATTACACTTCTTTCAAAGCCGGGTTTATCACAACAGTGGAAATTGATATGACCCAGTCAATCGGTTGTGATGAATGTCAGGGACAAGAGATTTGTGCACTCAATAAAAGTATAAAAACCTGTTATATGTTAAGTAAACAAGCCAATATGAATGATTCTTTCGTCGGTAATTTTAAATGGAAATACCTTGAAACGTTCAAGGAAATGGCGGAGGGGGGCAGGAGTGCGTATTGCGCTTCAATTAATGACCCTGCCTCAATTGTCGGGCATAAATATAATCATGAATGGGCAAACGAAAACTTTGGATATTATATCAGCAGGTCAAATTAGGGGCATTGATAAAAGCTTTGTGCCTAATGAAAATGAGGATCATAACCAGATTCATTCTGGCAATGATCTTTTTTATTACCAGGCTTGTAACCGTTAATAAGGTTGTACCATATCTTAATACAAGGATACTTTTAAATTCAAATAAAAATAATGGTTAAGAAAGAGGAAATTGCGATGTCTATTAAGGTAAAAGAGTACCGAGTTAGAGATATTATCTCTAAACATCAGGTAACACCGGGCAGCAATGAACAATCAAAAGTTTTGCCTCAGGTTATGAACAATGATGAATTGACTAAAGCAGTAGAAATTGCCGGTTATTCTTATGATACGACTCAAGATATATTCTATTCTGCAATGGATGCCTGGCAAAGGAAATTTGGATACTGCCATCTATATGATGAAGCGGCAGCAGTAATGGGAATGATTGTAGATTGTGAACCGGTCTATTTCCAGTATGGAGGGAAAAAATGGCTCATTGAATTTTGGAAAGGCCAGTATGACTTAGTAACCGGTTGTGAAGTCGGGGTTTATATAGAAGCATTTAATCTAAAAATTCCCGGTGTTTTTAACGGGACCTTTTATGATTGCGCAGGCGACGACGATCTGTTGCAAATCTCATATTGTTGTAAAAAGAAAGGCCGTATTCTTTTTACAAGGGAAGGAAAACACTGGTGGCTGACAGGTTTTAAATTAGGGGAGTTTTCAGAGCCTTCCGAATTGATGATGGATATCAGCATCACGCTGAAGGATAAAATAATGTGTAAAGCCTTCGTGGCAGGGTTGAAAAAGACCGGATATTCAGATAAAGAATTTTTTGTAAACGGAAATACGGTAAGATTAATATTCCATCGTCCACGTACCCCTCAGCCGATAACCAGAACACGATCAACAGATCGACTGATACAAACTAAAAATGAATATTTATGTAATCTCTATCAGGAGATAACAGGAGCTTACGACGATATGCAGGATAAAATGAAAGCAATAGAAGAAAAAGCGCCTGAAATTTACGATCTGATCATGAATATGGGGAAAGGAGAAAAGTTTTATACTCAGCATAGAACGATTGTTCATTTAAATAAAGCAAAACAGTTGTATGAAAGCCACGAAACTGTTTTAGGCGTGATGATTGTGATCGGAGTATTTGGGACAGGATTGTTTATTTCAGCTCAATTGTTATCCAAAATCAGTGAAGACAGCAAAAAAATAAGAGAGGGCCATCCTTGTCCTGAGTTGAAAGACACACATGAACGAAAGAAAATAAAAGGGAGAGTCAGAGCAAGCTGTTATGAAAGCAGGGAATAACCCTGCTTTCATTTGTTGTCTAAAGAAAACTGCCTACAGTTTACTTTGTCGACAGTCTGTTGTGACTGTGGCCACAGTCACATTGCTTGCCGTTTAGCGCACTATTGAAAGTGACGGAAGGGTTGTCATTCCTCCGTTTCTCTGGCTCCTTTGGCTTCGTTTATCCCTTTTGCGGTAGCTGCCACAATGATTAGATCTGTATCATATAACTTGTCAAGCTTCCTATCGAGCTGGCGACGGAGCGTCGTTTTTCTGTATCTTTATTTTGGAAAAAGAATTGGTCTACCGATATATCAAAAAGGGTGACAAGTTCATAAAAAACTTGAAAGCTAGGATGCTGTCCTTTGTTTTCAAGTGACATAATGTAACGGGGCGCAAGGTCTACTAGGTGCGCCAGCCGTTCACGGGTCCATCCTCTATTTTCACGTGCTTTTTTAATGGCTTGTCCGAAAGGCTTAAAATCGTATTTATCTTTATTGTGCATTATGATCACCCTATATCATTTTATAAGCCACCTCACAAAAGCTAAACAATATGTATAGGAATCATTTGAGCGCCTTCATCAGTCAAATTTGGAAGTATAATATTCCAAACAACAGACAAAAGATCTTTAGGCCTTGAAACAAAATCGTTCTGACGAAATGTTTCTTGTGTCCAAAAAACAATAATTGACAAAACGGCAAATGCTAAATCATCATAAACACCTTCATAAGGTTCCGCTTTCATCCAGCCTTTGCTTATAAAATTTTGGAAAAGATCTCTAATCAAATTATAGAACTCTTTCTTAACTTCTAATTGTATTTTTTCAATCTCAGGATACTTTCTTGGAAGATCAATTATATTGTTGAAATAAAAGAAGTATTTCCGTTGGTGCTCTACATTGGCCTTTAAAAGGTTATTAATTTTATCAAATGATATATCCTCTAATGAAAATTGCCTGCTTTGATGATCTTTACATTGCTGCTGTATAATTGCATAGATAATGTCATCTTTTTTTTTAAAATGATACGTTAGATTTCCTGGGCTTATATTTAAAGAGCTGGAAATATCTCTCATTTTTACAGATTCGTAACCATAGGTATTAAAAAGTTCAAGTGCCTTATTGAGAATTCTCTCTTTTAAATTACCACTCATTGATCTTACCTTCCTCATAACGATTCTTTAAATTTCATGAGCATATTGACATCATAATAACCCGGCTATATAATTAGTACATATGTACTAATTATATAGCCGGATTCCTATTATGTAAAGGATTTATATAAAAAATGTTAGAACAGGAGTATGAATATGTACGGAGATATTGTTGAAATCGCTCAAAACACTTTGCTCATTGAAGGGAAAAGGCCTTCTACGATTATGAAGGAACCGGACATCGCAAATTCGGTCGTTTATAAAGCGGATGATGTTTTATACCTTTTAGATACTGGAGCTACACCTTTTTTCAGAGAGAGAATACTTAAGGCAATAGACAGCCTTAAGCCTTTCCAAAAGATAATCCTTTTCAATAGTCATTCCCACCCCGATCATGTTGGAAATAATTCTATTATCAACGAAATCAAAGTTGATAAAAAGGAACATTATATCTCACAGGCGGGCATTATCGGGCTTGATACAGAAAAGGACTTTTATAGAAAATTTAAAAATATTGAAAAGTATTATGATTATTTGGATGGACCAACAAATTTTCCAGCTACATTGTTGAGGTTTTCTAAAATAATAAGAATACTGGGGGAAGATATTCCTCTGGATATCCTTTTGAAAAACACCCTTTTAAAATTTATGCCACTTGAACCCTCCAAAGATACTGCATTGCCCCTTGAGAAAATAAATCCTATTAAATTATTAATAGGAAACACAGACTGGACTGGATGGAACTTTGAAGATCATGTATATGTGATGGAAGCGCGAGGCCATTCCCCGGATGAAGTTGTTTTTTATTTACCTAAAGTAAAAGTTTTGTTCTTGGCAGATGAAACTTTTGAATTCTTTAATTGCTGGCCCGATTCAAGCTCCCTAAAAGTGAAAGATGTCATTCATAAAAGCATTAAGTTGTTCCAAAACAAAGAAGCTGAAATATTGATATCCGGCCATACGCATGTCATGTTAAAAGGAAACGATGCAGTTAAATTTCTCAATTCATTGCTTAAAGACTATGAAGAATTCACGAAACAGGTATTACAAATAATAAAAAACTTCCCAAAGGGTATCACTGTAAATAAAATTTATAAAGAATTAAAGAATACGGATACTAACTCAGCGATAAAGAAATACTTAAGCATTGAATTTCCTAAAATGCCACCTTTTTTAAAAACAGTCATTACATCTGTTTTACTTGAAGAAGGTTTTAGAGTTAAAGGCAGGATGAGAAAGAAAAAATTCATTCCATAAAGAGGTTTTTGAATTTATTGGCTATGAATAATTGTCTCAGATAAAATCACTATCTCTATTGGAGGACGATATTTTGGTTTTACAACATTACTGGATTTACTTTTGGGACGTAAAAGACCGTAGTTTAGGCGGTTATAATCATTCGCATAGAAAATAACCCATACTAAATGGCGGTTTTGAAATAAGTGTATTCAAGCCGCCGTTTTTCTTTTCAAAAACTGGATAACGGATGGCATATTAAATTCATCTTTTTTAAGGACACGGCGGCAGAAAGAGGCTACCACCGTGTTTAGTTGCATTCGATTCGAGGCCATTCTGCTTTTCAAAAAAAGCCTTTATGTTTTATGGGACTGCTCCGGTTATGAGCGTCATATATTAGGAAAACCAACAAACTGTTGAAATGGTGGGCTATACCACCTGCAAATGTGAGTTGACTTCAATGTACTCGATATGCGGATAGTGGTTCTTCAGTTATCAGCCTTAATGGGAGCGAACAAGCGAATTATGTTTATCTTTCTGCGATTGGTTCGAGACTTTCAATAGACAAAAGTGGATACGCAACTTGTTCGGGCTACTTAGTTTTGATTTTAAAATTATAAGTCTTCCCTAACTATTACGCTCCAGCGTTCAAATGGCAGTGGCTGGTCTGACGTCAAATCTTGGTCACAGTCTTTTGCGAACAAGAGTTCGCATAGTATGCAAAAAGGATATTATGTATCTTTCGGATACAGTTATCGCGTGTTGACCTCAACAAAATTAGGTCAGCTTTACGTTATGGGCGAGTATTCCACCGACAGCCACCATTTTCAACGTGATGGGATACGATGTTGCGGTAAAGGACGATATGATCAGCACAGCTTTAGCCGCCTTACCCGCAATAAAACGCGATATTATCCTGCTTGAGACGCCGTTCAGGCGAGGACTGGAGGCAGCGGAAGATCACTGCCTCTTATCGGCGACCGAATTAAACTTAAAACGGATGATCAAGTGCTTGGGATGACCTCCCGGGCGCTGTGTTTTATGGGAGAGAAACCACATTTGTACAGACATGGCCTTTTTTATTTCACCATCCGATAATCTTTTGGGGGTTTGTCAACAGTTCCAATTTAGCCCGAAGTGAGGGGGGTGCGCCCTTTGTTGCGTAATGTCGCTATCGCTCCATTTCCTTAAGCGGGTGGTTGTGATTAAACAACAGTGGAAAGAGGTCCGCTATTTTTTTATATATAAAGGTACAAACTGTCTGAAATTGAATACAATACAGCAAATGATTGTGATATTTTGTAAAAAAAACAAAAAGAAGGGAGCGATACCATGGCTACGGAGACTTTATTATCTACAGGCACGACCTTTGTGTCCAGTGCCTTAGCAGATGTAAATCTGTCTGCAAGCGCTATTATTATAGTGGGTACTGATCCGATATTTGCTGATTCGATTAGTTTCCTGAAATTTGCAATACCATTATTACCTGTAGAATCAGTTGAAAGTGCTGAATTAAGGTTGTTTGTTTTTTCCAAAACCGGAGTTGTACCCAGCCCGGTTGTGGTCAACAGGGTTACTTCAGATTTCGATACTGCCAGTGTCACGTACAATACAAAACCGCCGTATGTTGCAACAGCTTCAATGGTGAATGTTTCTCCAAGTGATATTTTTCAATATGTTGAGATTGACGTAACAGAACTGGTAAATCAATGGCTGAATGGAACTTTTGAAAATGATGGCATTGCCTTAATAAATAATGACGGAATAACTGACGTTGAATTTGGCGGAAAAGAGATCGGAACTGCATATGAACCCCAGTTAGTTCTCACTTATTCAATAGGAGCAACGGGAGTAACCGGTCCCACAGGGGCTACCGGAGTAACCGGACCTACAGGAGGAACCGGTGAAACCGGACCCACAGGAGGAACCGGTGAAACCGGGCCGACAGGAGCAACCGGTGAAACAGGCCCTACAGGAGTAACTGGTGAAACCGGGTCCACAGGAGCAACTGGTGAAACTGGACCTACAGGAGTGACAGGCGAAACTGGACCCACAGGAGCAACTGGCGAAACCGGACCCACAGGAGTGACTGGCGAAACCGGACCAACAGGAGTGACCGGTGAAACCGGAGCTACGGGAGTAACGGGCGAAGCTGGCCCCACAGGAGAAACTGGCGAAACCGGACCTACAGGAGTGACAGGCGAAACCGGACCCACAGGGGCAACTGGAGAAACAGGCCCAACAGGAGTGACTGGCGAAACCGGACCTACAGGAGTGACTGGTGAAACCGGACCTACAGGAGTGACTGGTGAAACTGGATCTACGGGAGCGACTGGTGAAACCGGACCTACAGGAGTGACTGGTGAAACTGGACCCACAGGAGCGACTGGCGAAACCGGACCCACAGGAGTAACTGGTGAAACTGGACCTACGGGAGTAACGGGCGAAACTGGACCTACGGGAGTAACTGGTGAAACTGGACCTACGGGAGTAACTGGTGAAACTGGACCTACAGGAGCGACTGGTGAAACTGGACCAACAGGAGTAACTGGTGAAACCGGACCTACGGGAGTAACTGGTGAAACCGGACCTACAGGAGTTACTGGTGAAACTGGACCTACGGGAGCAACTGGCGAAACCGGACCCACAGGAGTAACTGGTGAAACTGGACCTACGGGAGTAACGGGCGAAGCCGGACCCACAGGAGTGACCGGTGAAACTGGACCTACGGGAGCAACTGGCGAAACCGGACCCACAGGAGTAACTGGCGAAACAGGCCCTACGGGAGTAACTGGTGAAGCTGGCCCCACAGGAGTAACTGGCGAAACCGGACCTACAGGAGTGACTGGCGAAACCGGACCCACAGGAGTAACTGGTGAAACTGGACCTACAGGAGCGACTGGTGAAACTGGACCCACAGGAGCGACTGGTGAAACCGGCCCTACGGGAGTAACAGGCGAAGCTGGACCTACGGGAGTGACTGGTGAAACTGGACCTACGGGAGCGACTGGTGAAACTGGGTCCACAGGAGCAACTGGTGAAACTGGACCTACAGGAGTGACTGGTGAAACCGGGTCCACAGGGGCAACTGGTGAAACCGGACCAACAGGAGTGACAGGTGAAACAGGCCCAACAGGAGTAACTGGTGAAACCGGCCCGACAGGAGCGACCGGAGAAACCGGTCCAACTGGAGAAACTGGCGAAACAGGAGCAACAGGAGCAGGATTGCAGAGTTTTGGCAATGTATACGAGCTGGCAACTGTAACTGATTCTACAGTTATAGGAGGGGCAGATGTTCCTTTCAGCAATAATGGACCATTGAGTGGAGTAACTCACACTGCGGGATCTACAACAATCACTGTTCCAAATACAGGCAACTATGCAATTGAATACACCGTCAGCTTAACAGCCGGTATAGGTTCGGCAATCGCAATCGCTGTTAATGGCACTGTCAATCCGTCAACAAATATATCAGCGTTGGTAGGTGTTGGAGAGTTGTCCGGTGTAACAATTCTATCTTTGACAGCAGGTGATTCGCTAACCCTAAGAAACAATTCCGGGACTGCCTTCACCATGAATGAAGACCCGGAAGTAGGTGCTCAAATGAATATTTTTCAATTAGACTAACTTTCAAAAATCTAAGAGTTGTAGCACGACGGCGATCGTTGTGCTACAACTCTTATCAAAGGAAACCATCTGATAAGACAGAAAGTGGTTGACAATCATATGGAAATATTTTATATTGATAACGTCGTTAGCTAACTATGTTATCATCTTTGTATAGGAGGATATTTCATGCCCAAAGATTTTGACAAGACGCATGTGTGCATTTTGGAAAGCGCCAAGAAAGAGTTTTTGGGAAAAGGGTTCGCGAACGCTAATTTGCGGGAGATATCGAAAAATGCAGGGGTCACAACCGGCGGGCTTTATCGTCACTTTGCCGATAAAGAAGCCTTGTTTGCCGCCCTTGTGGACCCGGTTCTTGAGGAGTTTTACAGGCAGGCCGATATGTTTAAGGACAGGGACTACGATCTCATGGAACAGGGACGTCTGGATACGATGTGGGAAAGCGGTGCTGATCTGGACCTGCTTCTTGAAATGATTTATCAGTATTTTGATGGATTCAAGCTGCTGATTTGCTGCTCGGAGGGCACCGCGTACGCCGGCTTTATCCACGATTTTGTTATGATGGAGCAGAGGGAAACTCTGGCCTTTTTGGAAGCGGCTCGCCTCCGGGGTGTTCCCGTAAGAGATATTCTTCCGGAGGAGCTTCATCTTCTGCTCAGTGCCTACGCTTCAGCGATCTTCGAGGTGGTTGTTCACGATTTCACCCACGAGGCCGCGCAGCATTACCTGAAAACGCTGCAAGCTTTCTTCTATCCCGGTTGGAGGGCCGTTTTGGGACTTTGATCCGCGGCTTTTCTTTTCACATAAAAGTTAGGACTTTCTAACTATGATGGAGGTGTATCGATGAAAGAGAAAAAAGAAAACCCAATTAAAGTCCTGTTCGGATTTGCGGGAGAGGCCAGGGGAAAAATGCCGCTTTCCGTGATTCTGGCCATCATCGGAGAACTGTTCGGCATGGCTCCCTTCTTTGCTGTGGCGCTTTTAGCCAACCAGGTCTATACCGGTGAGGCCACCATACAGGGAGCGGCACTGATTGCGGGAGCAGCCGCCCTGTGCATGATATTACGCACTTATCTGACATTGAAATCCTCCCTGCGCAGCCACGGTATATCCTTTACCATCCTGAAAAATATCCGCTGCGCCATTGCGGACAAAATGCGCCGGGTTCCCATGGGGGTCATGCTGGAAACACCCTCCGGAACCTTTAAAACGTTGATGGTGGACAATGTGGGCCGTCTGGAGGATATCATCGCTCATATTGTTCCGGAGCTTCCGTCAGCCGTGGCCGCGCCATTTGCCAGCATCCTGCTTGTCTTTGCGCTGGATTGGAGGATGGGACTGGCTTCCCTGATCACCATCCCCCTCAGCCTGATTTTTATGGTAGGCATGATGCAAGGTTATTCCAAAAAGATGGCCACTTATCTTCAGTCCGGAAACGAAATGAATGCCGCCCTGGTCGAGTATATAGGAGGCATTCAGGTCATCAAGGCGTTTGGACAGACCGGTAGGAGCTTCGGCCGCTTTTCCGACTCGGTTCACTTTTTCCATGATTCTACCTTGGCGTGGTGGCGGCAGAGCTGGTTCTGGATGGCAGGCTTCAAAGCGGTTTTGCCATCCACTCTGCTTGGTACGCTGCCCATCGGCGGGTGGCTGTACATGAATGGCACGCTGAGTCTGCCCCTTCTTCTGGCTTGCATTATTATTCCGGTCGGATTCATGCCCCAGCTGATGAAGCTGGGCTTTGGTCTGGAGCAGTTTGCTTATATGGCGGCGAATCTGAACCCCATCCGGTCATTTCTGGCAAACCCCGAACAGCATCGCCCAAATATGATGGTTACGCTGGGGAAACGTGACTTTACCTTTGATCATGTTGGTTTTTCTTATGATGGCAAAAAAACGGTGCTGCACGATGTTTCCTTTATGGCGAGACCAGGGGAAGTGACTGCTATCGTAGGGCCCTCGGGTTCCGGAAAATCCACGATTGCCAAGCTGATGGCAGGCTTTTGGGACGCGACATCCGGCAGCGTCCAATACGGCGGCCATGAGATAAAGGATATTCCTTTTCAACAGTTGATGAGTGAAATCAGCTACGTTGCTCAGGATAATTTCCTGTTTGACAAATCTATTCGGGAAAATATTCGCATGGGCAATCCCATGGCTTCCGACGCAGAGGTGGAAGCAGCGGCGAGCGCGGCCAACTGCCACGATTTTATCATTGCTTTGGAAAATGGCTATGACACGTTGGCGGGCGACGCGGGCGACCTGCTTTCCGGGGGAGAACGGCAGCGTATTACCATCGCCCGCGCCATGCTTAAGCCCGCATCCGTGGTCATTCTGGATGAGGCGACAGCCTACGCAGATCCGGAGAACGAGGCGGAAATCCAACAGGCGATCAACCGGCTGGTGACGGGAAAGACGCTAATCGTCGTAGCGCACCGGTTGTCCACAATTCGCAACGCAAATCAAATTCTGGTGATCGACAAGGGACAACTGATCGCCAGCGGAACCCATGACAGGCTGCGGGAAGCCTGCCCGCTCTATGAAACCATGTGGCAGCAGTATATAGGAGCGGCCGATATTGCGGAAAAGGAGGAATTGTAACATGCTGAGGATGATTGGACGGATTTTAGAAATTGCGGGAGACAGCAAGCCGCGCATTATTCTGGGTATTGTGTTCAATTTTTTCAAAACTGTTTCCATGGCCATGATGCTGCTGGCCGTTTTTCTGGTGTTCGAGCATCTGGAGGCGCTGACACCTGACGTTATCTATCAGGCTTTGTGGATTATCATTGTCAGCGTATGCGGGCGCTTCCTGTTCCAGTGGCTGATGGATATTTCCATGAGCGCCAAGGGTTTTGATATGTTCCGGGATTACCGGCTGGCCGTCGGTGAAAAGCTTAAAGGCGCACCGATGGGCTACTTTTCCGAACAACGTCTGGGAACCATTCAATCCATCCTGACCTCAACCGTTGTGGAACTGGAGCAGTATTCCATGATGGCGATTATGGACATTACCGGCGGCGTATCCATGGCTGTTGTCATCATTGTCATGATGGCATTCTACAGCCTGCCGATTGCCCTGCTGAGTCTGGCCGGGCTTATCATCGGCTTGTTTGTGCTTCATGTCATCCAAAAACGTGCTGCGATTCACACCGTAAAAGTGCAGGCGGCGCAGGAAAATCTGGTCACCGAATCGCTGGAGTATATTCGCGGGATTGCGGTTCTCCGGGCGTTTTTGCAGGACAGGGGCGGTGAAGGTGCCGTTTACCGGGCTTTTGAAGATCGGAGGCAGGCCGCCTATGATCAGGAGCATGCCGCCGCGGGTGTGATGAAGCTGTATAGTTTGGTTTTTAAACTCACGAGCTGTGCTCTGCTGTTCTTGGCGACCGCGCTGTATCTGACCGGTGCGTTCCCGCTTTCCTACTGCCTCATGTTTCTGGTGTCCGCTTTTCTGGTCTATGCGGAGCTGGAGGTCATGGGTGATGGGGCCTACCTTGCGCGTAAGGTCAACAATGAGCTTGACCGGCTGGAAACCGTCACCGATATTCCCTCGCTGGACCGTACAGCACGCGAGCTCAGAGCGGTTTCCTCTGACATTGAGATGAAAGAGGTGTCCTTTGCCTATGACAGCAGGACGGTTATCGACCACGTTTCCCTGAAAGTCCCGCAAGGCACTTCCTGCGCCATTGTTGGTCCCTCCGGCAGCGGTAAAACCACTTTGTGCAACCTGATCGCCCGGTTTTGGGATGTTCAGGAGGGAGAGGTGCTGGTGGGCGGGCAAAACGTAAAGGACTGCACTGCCGACAGCCTGCTTTCCCAGATCAGTATGGTGTTCCAGAATGTGTACCTGTTCCACGATACTGTAGAAAACAACATCAGGTTCGGAAATCCGGACGCTTCCCATGAGCAGGTTGTGGAAGCGGCGAAACGCGCCTGCTGTCACGAATTCATCACGGCACTGCCAGAAGGTTATGATACCATCGTCGGTGAGGGCGGCTCCACATTGTCCGGAGGAGAACGCCAGCGGATATCCATCGCCCGCGCGATCCTGAAAAACGCTCCCATTGTAATTTTGGATGAGGCGACCTCCAGCGTTGACCCCGAAAACGAGCACGTCCTGCTTACGGCTATCTATGAGCTGACAAGGGGCAAAACGCTGATTGCCATTGCGCACCGCCTGTCCACCGTACGCAAGGCCGATCAGATCCTGGTGGTGGACAAAGGGAAGATCGTTCAGAAAGGAACACATGCCCAGCTGGTTCAGGAGGACGGCATTTACCGGAAATTCCTCAGATTGCGTTCCGAGTCTATTGGCTGGCAGCTATGAGGCAAGCGCAAAAGGAAGTTTTAAGGGAAGCAGAAGAGAGCAGACCGGCAGTGAAACCTGCCGGTCTGCTTTATGGAACCAAGTGAGCAGAATAGATGGCGCTAATTTGGCATAATCAATACAGAAATTTTTTAGGTTTGACGAGCGAGAAAAGCTGTGCAGGAAAGAATGTGATATAATAAATATATTTGAGTAGGATAACTGTCCAATGGCGGCTTAACTGAAGAATCAATTAGAGTGTCCGCTCTACATGTGGAGGAGCAAAAATGGAAAAGCTTACTTTTACAATGGAAAATTACCTTGAGGCAATTTATGAGTTATCTCTGGATGGAGCCGGTGCCCGAGTATCTGATATCGCAGAACGATTGGGCGTAACTAAGGCCAGTACCAACAGTGCGATGTCTACTCTTTCGGAGAAAGGTCTCATTAGCAATGAAAAATATAAAGAGGTATTTCTGACGCCTGAAGGGCTCAAGCTTGCGAAGCTTACGGCGAACAAACACCATGTAATTCAACAGTTTTTGTTACACGTATTAAATCTTGATCCTGTCGTTGCCGATGAGGATGCCTGTGCGATAGAGCATGTAATTAGTAATGATACTGTTTCCGCTATGGAAGAGTATATGAGAGACATCCATAACAATAAGTAAGCATTTTATCTGACTCCAAAAAGGATGAGCTTATTTTATTTTTCTAACTTAATTCTAAGATTCTTATAGTATAATTTCCTCATCCTTATTTCCCCCTTTTGCCCGGAGCATCAGTCAGTGCTTCGGGTTTTTGTTGTAATGAATCGGATTAAGAGGGTGCTCAGTTCATTTAAAGACATGAACATAGCAAAATTGTGCGGAGGAGCATAAAAATATTTTTGGAATAAAGAAAGACTGTTATAATAAGAAGAAATCTAACTGAAGGAGGGAATATGATGAACCGTTTACTGAAAGTCATCACCGATTCAGTTCAAGGACTGATCAAGGCTGTTAGGCGTTTCCCCCTGGCTGTTATCTGTCTGATCAGCGCTACTGTCATTACCTGCTATATGATTTCACTACATACTGATCCAAGCCTTTTTATCCAGAAGCTCTTTTTTACTTTGGGATTTGGTACTTTTCTGAGTGTGGCCGTTCAGTTTTGCTGTGAGCGTTTTTCTGGGCTGAAGAAAATACGGCTTTTTGTTTATTTGATTGGGGCACTGTTCATCTTTGGCTATTATCTGATCATTGCTCCTTCACCGGGGATTTATTATGCAGTAACGGCCCGAACGATTGTTGCCGTATTTGCCATGTTTTGCATCTATATCTGGGTCCCGTCATATCGGGGCAAGGCAGGTTTGAACAGTATTGCTGAATTTAACAGCATCGCCCTGACTCATTTTAAAGCGGCTGTTACCTCAATCTTATTTTCGGCAGTTTTATCTGCGGGTACCGTCAGCATCATTGCGGCGGTTGATTCACTGCTGTTTAAGGTCAATGAAGATTCTTATGCTTATACGATGGCTGTCATCTGGATCTCCTTTGCCACCATCTACTATCTTTCACGGCTGCCCCGTTTTCATTCCGAAGAGGAAGAGGATAAGGCCTTTACTCTGCAGGCAGCCACATATCCCAAAGTCCTGAAAATCCTGATTTCTTATATTGTTATTCCTTTAATTGCGGCTTATAGTTTGGTGCTGATTGCCTATTTTGTCAAAATGCTTGTCACTTCCGTATGGCCGTCGGGCCAGCTGGGGCCGATGATCCTCGCCTACTCCGTTGTCGGTTTAATGGTCGTTGTTTTAGCCAGCCATTTAGAAGATAAGTTTGCAAGCGCCTACCGCAGAATATTCCCTAAAGTATTGATTTTGATGGTCATTATGCAGTTGATCTCAGCCTATATCCGCTTAGATGCCTACGGGGTGACCGAGGGGCGCTATTACCTGATTCTTTTCGGAATTTACTCATTAATTTGCGGGATAATACTCAGCTTCAGAGCGGTTACTAAAAATTATATGATCGCTTTACTGGGAGCGGGTTTGGCGATTATTTCGGTCATTCCGCCCGGGGATGCATTCACTGTTTCCCGTAATTCGCAAATGAACCGTTTGGAACAGATGCTGATCGCTGATGAAGTACTGGTTAACGGCAAAATCGTGCCGAAAGCCGATGCTTCTCTGAAGCTGCGCCAGGAAACCACCAATATCCTTAATTATTTGGAAAGGCGCAACTACCTGCAGTATTTGACCTGGCTGCCTGAGGAGATGAAAACCTCCGGTTCCCGGCCTTCCGGCAATCTTACTCAAGAGAAAATGAAGGCTGTTTTTGGTTTTGAACCTGCTTATGAAGGTGCCGGCGCAACTTCCGACCATTTTTATGCCGCCTTGAATATGCAGAAACCGTTAAGCGTAAGTGGTTATGACGTGATGGTAGCCCTTAGCAACTACCGCGGGATGTCAATGGGGAAAAATGGTGAAGAATTCGAACGAACAGTAAAGATCAGGAACAAAGACTATATCATTTTAGCTGAACGGTTGACTCCGCAGGAGGTTCGGGTTTCGGTCCAAGATCCGGTCGGAATGGAAGTGATCGGGACCAATGTCTATGAGTTTGCCACTTCCTTGTCCGGGGCCAGAAACGAGCCTAAAGAAATGCTTGAGCCGGAAGTGATGAGTATTCACGCGGAGAATAATCGTTATAAGCTTAAAGTCATTTTCCAGAATATCAACATCACTTTTGGTACCGAGTCCGATGCGGGTGCAGATTATGATTTAATCGTCCTTTTCGGGGTAAGTGGTGAACAGGATTAACAATACGTGATAATATTTTTTCACAGGAATCAGAAGGATCAACAAGACACCCAAGCCGGTCAGATAGCTTGGGTGTTTTGTTTCATAAAATCCAAATAAATTGTACAAAATAACATCGGGTTTGATAAAAGTATTTTCCACATTTTATAGATCAGGGGGATCGTTGATGAACAGAGAAGAAAAAGAAAAAAATTTCGAAAAACCGCCTCAATCCTATTGGCTGGCATCTACCGGTCGTACTGATTATTCTGTTCTAAATGAGGATATACAAGTTGATATTGCCATTATCGGCGGCGGCATGACCGGGATTTCCTGTGCTTATATGCTGAATCAGGAGGGCGCGAAAACAGCAATCGTTGAGGCTGACCGTATTCTGCAAGGGACAACGGGGCACACGACTGCCAAGATCACATCACAGCACGGTCTCATCTATAATAAAATCAAAACTCAGATGAGTGAGGAATTTGCTCAACAATATGCGGACGCCAATCAGTCTGCGATTAGGATAATAGAAAAAATCGTTCAGGATAAGCACATTGAGTGCGATTTTGTTCCTGAACCGGCATATATCTATACCCTGCGGGACGAGTATGTCAGTCAGATCAATGAAGAGTCAATGGTGGCATCCTCTTTGGGTATTGAAGCCGTTTACTTAGAAGAAATCCCCCTGTTTCCCATAAAGGCTGCGCTGCGTTTTGAACACCAGGCCAGGTTTCATCCACGGAAGTTTTTGCTGACTCTGGCCGAAGAATATGTCAATACTGGCGGTAAGATATTTGAACAAAGCAGGGTTATTGATATAGAAGAGGAAGGACCCTATCGGATCATCACAGATTCAGGAAATAAAATTACGGCTGACAAACTGATTATTGCGTCCCATTACCCCTGCTATCATAAGCCGGGATTTTATTTCGCTAGAATTTCTCAGGAGAGATCCTATGTGGTCGCGGTTAAGGCAAAGGAAAAATATCCGGGAGGCATGTATATAGCGGCAGAGGATTTTGGACACTCCCTGCGCAGCCAAATGTCTGAGCATGGTGAATTGATCCTGGTTGGCGGCGAGGGACACAAGACAGGGCAGGGTGAAAATACAACCCAAAACTACCAAGCACTGATCGACTTTTCTAACCGGATGTATACAGTGGAAGATATTCCATACCGGTGGTCGGCTCAAGACTGTATGACTTTGGACAGTGTCCCTTACGTGGGGCCCCTGACAGAGAAAACTCCTGAGATGTATGTCGCAACCGGTTATGGGAAATGGGGAATGACAAACAGCATAGCTTCTTCCATGATTTTAAGAGATCTGATCATTAAGGGGAGAAGTGCCTGGCAGGATGTCTACAGTCCCTCACGGCATCAGCTGCTTGCTTCAGCCAAGAATTTTGTTGTTGAAAACTTTAATGTCGCCTGCCAATTGGTAAAAGGAAAAACAGAAATAAAAGGAGAAACAGAGATGTCGCTCCAAAACGCCGAAATCAAACCGGGCGAAGGGAAAATTGTCCAGGCGGAGGGACAAAGAGCGGGTGCATACAGAGATGAACAAGGTATACTGCATGTTGTGGACACGACATGTACGCATATGGGCTGTGAATTAAACTGGAATTCCGCGGAAAGATCATGGGATTGTCCCTGCCATGGTTCACGGTTTTCTGATGAAGGAGAGGTTATTGAAGGACCGGCGCTTCACCCTTTAACTCAAGGTGAAAAGATCAATCTGGTAAAAAGGCTTCTGCAGGATCATTTTTAAAGTAAAAAATTCGTCGGACTTTTTACTATTGAGAAATCCAATGTTAAATTTTCAATGATGAAGGGATTCGTATTGACAAAACAAGGCTGCTGCGAATAAAATGAAACAAACTATTTTTTTCACTGCATATATTCCAGGTTAAACTGAGCAGGCGATGGACTTTAAAAGTTCGTGGGGCCGGGCCGGAAACGGCAGCAGATGATAAATATCTGTGGGACAGTAAAATGTTCAACAGATGTTTTTTTTGGCCCTATTCCAAGGAAACCATCTGAAAGTAACAAAATAAGCAAGGGGAGGGGTTACTCATGGTTTGGGACAGAAAGGTCAGAATTGCGCTGTTGTCGGTTGCTTCCAACACAATATTAATTATATTAAAAGTGACCGCAGGAATGTTAAGCGGTTCCGTAAGTATCATTTCAGAGGCCATCCATTCAGGAATGGACCTGGTGGCCTCATGTATTGCCTTTTTTTCTGTCAGACATTCGGCAAAACCGGCGGATAAGGAACATCCATATGGTCATGGCAAAATAGAAAATATCTCCGGTATTGCCGAGGGGCTCCTGATTTTTGTCGCCGCCGGTATGATTATTCTGGAAGCCATCAAGAAAATCCATACCCCTATGGAAATCGAACAGGCCTATGTGGGCATTGCTGTAATGGTTGGCGCGGGAATCGTCAATCTTTTGGTATCTGGGAAGCTGTGCAGGGTTGCCCGGGAAGAAGACTCGATGGCTCTGGAAGCCGACGCCCTTCATTTGAGAACAGATGTTTACACATCTTTGGGGGTAGCGGTCGGTTTGGTTCTGATGAAGGTTACCGGGCTGTTCATACTCGATCCGATTGTGGCAATCCTGGTGGCCCTGTTCATTCTAAAAAAAGCGTGGAGTCTTTGTAAAAGTGCCTGTGACTACTTACTGGATACCAAACTGACTGATCCGGAGGAAGCTGAGATAGACAAGATTTTAGGTAAGTATCATGATAAATTCAGAGATTATCATAAGCTTAAGACCAGAAAATCAGGGAACATGAAGCATATTGATTTTCATATTACAGTTGACCCTCACGTGACTGTGGCAGAAATCCATGAAGTGATTGGCTGTCTGAAAAAGGATATGGCTGAGGAATTCAAGTATACTCGGGTAAATGTCCATGTGGACCCTTACAGGGAAGAGCAATCAGAATGACCTCCGTCCATTTTATGTGCTTTTCGATCCAACAGAAGCCTGATAGAATAAACATAGATCAAGGTATCTGTGGCGATCTTCGGACAAAAGGCCAATGCTTTTTCAAGGAGGTAAAATGAGAAACAAACTGTTATTACTTACGCTGGTTTTATGTTTGGCTTTTTTCATAACCGGTTGTATGCAGGAAAAGAGTGAGGGACCGCTGCAAAGTGAAGACACGGTCGTGCCTGGAGCTTCTGCTGAGACGGACGCGCTGATCTATACAAATGCCCAATATGGTTTTACCTTTGCCCTCCCCAAAACCTGGACAGGTTATTCCATCCTAATGAACAAGTGGGAAGGTGTGGCTGTGGCGGGCACGCAAAGCGGCAAGATCGTGGAAACCGGTCCGATCATCAATATCAGACATCCTCAATGGACTGCGCAAAACCCCAGACAGGACATACCGGTCATGGTATTCACTCCGGCGCAATGGAACTCTTTGCAGAAAGTCGAATTCAGTGTGGGTGCGGCCCCCATTCCCCCAAGCGAGCTGGGGCGGAATTCTCAATTTGTGTTTGCCCTTCCCGCCCGTTACAATTATGCCTTCCCTGAAGGCTTTGAAGAAGTGGAGGACATTCTGCAGCATCACCCGTTAAAGCCGATTTGAGAGAATTTGTTTTCACCGATTTTCCCATTCGATTAAGTTTGGATTTTCTTCAAGTATGGATTCATACTGGTGGCGATTCCCGTAAAGGCCTTCGGGATCCAAAACTTTGTATCGTTCGTATTTTAGTTTTCTGTCGGCGGCGGTTGCCCAGCCGTAATGCTTGACCCGCAATTCCGACACGGCATTTGGCAGAATAAAGATATTGACAGGAAACCTCCCGCAATGGAGCGGCGTTTCTTTCCAATTGTAGATGAAGTCAGGCTGGTATCTCAGCAGAAACGGCCGGTAATAGTTATGGGCATTCCAGAATTGATCTTCCCGGTAATGATTTTGATCCCACATATCGTAAAGTCTGAAAGAATATAAATCGATGTCTTCCTGATTGATGAGCCTTCTCACTTCCGCATAAAAACGGTCCTCAAACATTTCGTCGGCGTCAATGTTTAAAATCCAATCAGGGTTTGTCTGGATTGTTTCATGCCATTGTCTTTTTCTTAATTCCACTTCCTGTTTAAACAGCGATTGGGGATTATGAATGAGGTGAAGCGGGATATTGGGCAGCATTTTACGGCAGAGTTCAACAGTATCGTCAGTACTGGCATCATCAATGATGACTGCTTCATCAATTATCCCGTCGAGTTTGGCGAGGATTTCTTTAAGGTACCTTTGCCCTTCATTTTTTACGATCATCGAAAGTGTCAGCTTATTTTCCTGGCCCTTATATTGCCGAATAAGGGGCGGTTGACAACGGTTTACATAGTCAGAGACGCCATCCAAATCCTTTTCCCGATAAATATGGTAAGCCGGATAATGGGTATCAACAAAAAGGTCCAATCCCAGGACAACTGCCCGGATACAAAAGAATCTGTCCTCTCCCCATATGGTCAGGTTTTTTATGGGCTTGAAATTTACCCCTTTTCGTAAAGCTTCTTTATTGATCAGTGTGCAGGCCCCCAGACCTCCCACTTCATAAACTCCCGGCATCTTTAATTGATTGAGGAAACGGTTTGTTCTCAGAACTGTCTCCTCTGAGGAAAGGCTCTCTCCATAATTCAAAGGAGCCAGGCCATATTTATCATAGAGCCAGACATTGGGATAGTAACCTTCTCCAATACGCCACTGGGTCCAGAATATTTCTGAGATGATCATTTTTCCTCTGCTTTTTAAATGTTCAATGAGGTAGGGATGAATGACCAGGTCGGAATCGATGAAAAACAGATAGTCGTATTTTTCTGCTAAAGCATAGTCAATGATTCTGTTTTTAAATTCCGCTACTTTCAGAAGGAGATGATTGGTCCAGTTGTGAGTATGGTCATTACAGCAATACTGGGATTCTTTTTCTCCTTCAAAGATGATGACGTTGTCCCGCTCATCCCGGAACTGTTGAAGAAGCTCACTTGAATGCTGATCAATATTGTCATCGACAAATACAAAATCTATCGTGACAGTATCCTGAACAAGCCTTTTCAGGGAATCAAGGAAGGCCATCAATATTTGAGGCTTCTGGTAGATAGGGCTGCCTAAAAGTACTCTTTGTTTATTCAAATTCATCTCACCTTGAGTATCAAAATACAGTGTATCTATTGGATTATATGAAAAGAAGGTGAAAAGAGCCCCTGCTTTTTTGAAATATTTTAGTGAGAGACGGCTGATGGTTGTATCTGCCAACAGATAGTGTTAAATTAGAAATTACAAATCTTCGTAATTGAAGAGTAAAGGCTAATGCTGGGAAAAGGGATGAAATGAAAATGAAGCACTCAGAGCTAAAGCAGCAGCTTTATTTTATTGTTCTGCAGGCGATCATAGCTATTTCCGCTCTGTCGATTCTGGGAAATTTTATTATCGCGTTACCCTTGAATATTAATCTGAAGTGGGTTTTTCTGTTTTTTGCCGCATTGATCAATCTTCTTTTGGAGAAACAGAAGGGCTCTTCAGTTCTTTTGAGATTTTTGCTTTGCTTTTTTGTTATCAGTATCTTTATTCCCCTCGGTTTTATTGATTCCGGAGGAAATAGAAGTGAGAGTACGGCGTATATCTTTTTTGCCCTGATCGTGGTTACTTATTTATTTGACCGCTATTATCGGTATATCTTGATTGGAACGATCATCACAGTATTTATAGGAATACGGACCTACGGGCATTTTTACCCCGAAAAAATCCCTGTCTATGATGTGAACAGCAGTTTGATCGACTGCTTAATTCAGGTGCCGACTATTTTGATTCTTTGTTTTTTAGTGATCAAGCGTTTTGTCGATGCCTATGATCTTGTCAATCAGAAGCTTTACAGGTATGCCCATTATGATGAGCTGACCGGGCTTTTAAACAGGAGAAATTTTAATGATATTCTGCAAAAAAAATTTGATTCCGGCCACGACAATGGTTATTTAATCATGATGGACATCGATAATTTTAAAATCATCAATGACAAAAAAGGCCACATTGTCGGGGATGATGTACTGAAATATTTGAGTGATCTCTTGAACAAGCATTTTTTCAATGGGAAGAACATGATCAGCCGTTGGGGCGGGGATGAATTTGTCATTATCTATTTTGGCCATATGGAGGAGCTGGAACGTATTCTGGAAGAGGTAAAGAGGATGTTCAAAAGCTATGTTGATCAGATTGAGCCATTATCTATCGTGGATATTAGTGTAGGTGTTGCGGCCCTGGAGGGCTGCAAAACATCTGCGGACATTTTTGCGAAGTCCGATCAGATCATGTATGAACAGAAAACCGCCAAAAAGAAAGCCCATTCAAATGCCTTCATCAAGGTCCCGGAGAAAGAAGAGGGTTTTCAATTTCAAGAAATTTAGTGACAGATGTGGATAGGGACACTGGCGACAACGATGTCCTTTTTGAATAACAGGGCGGTCTTAACGATAAAACCTGTTTGATTGTGCAAAAAATACTGCCACCATTTTTTTGTGACAAACTCCGGAATCAGAACGGTAATGAGTTTGTCTTTCCCGATTTTAGCTTCTTCGGCTTCGATGTACTCGAGAAGGGGAGACAAAATAGCCCTGTAAGGGGAGGGCAAAACAATCAGGGGAATATCCGGTTCATATTCCTGCCATTTCACTTTAAGCTTTTCAACCTTATCTTCATCTATAGCAACGTGGACAGCGAAGATATCAGGAGATAAGGTTTTGGCGTAATTTACCGTATGGGCGACAATTTTGGTCAAGCTGGCGACAGGGATAATGATCCGCTGGCTGGTCGGATTGCCCAGTGGTTCACCGTGATAAGCCAGTTCCTTGGCAATTTCCCGGTAATGACGGTTAATCTTTACAAAAAAAAGAACAAAAATCGGAATAAGAATAAGAACAAGCCAGGCCCCGCTGGTGAATTTTGTAGCGGCAATAACGACTAAAACCGTTCCTGTGACCACCATTCCTATGCCATTGATAAGGGCATAAGAAATCCAGCCGAAAGGCTTTTCTTTCACCCAACGGAACACCATGCCGGCTTGGGAAAGAGTAAAGGAGAGAAAGACTCCTACTGCATAGAGCGGAATTAATGCATGTACTTTTCCCTTAAAGAGAATAATCAATACAGATGCGAGGGCAGCCAGGACAATTATTCCGTTGGAGTAAACCAGACGATCCCCGCGGGCAGCCATCCTTCTGGGTAAGAACCCATCCTGTCCCAAGATTGAGGTTAAGAGCGGAAACCCGGCAAAGCTTGTATTGGCGGCCAGAAATAAAATAACGGCAGTGCTGACCTGAACAAGATAGTAGAGGAGGTTCCGGTCAAAAACGATTGCCGCAATTTTCGAAACAATCGTTTCTTCAGGGCTGGGGACAATATGGTATAGGTTGGCCAGCACGGTAATCCCGCCAAATAAAAAAACAATCAGACAGGCCATAACAATTAAAGTGGCAGAAGCATTTTTGGACTCCGGACTCCGGAAAGCCGGGACCCCGTTGCTGATGGCTTCCACTCCGGTCAAGGCCGTACACCCTGCGGAAAAGGCTCTTAATAAGAAAAACAGGGTAATCCCGCCTGAAAAAACAGGAGAAAGACCGGGCTCCGCCGGCAAGGGGGCCCCATAGAAGTAATATTTAACCAAACCGGTTCCAAGCAGAAGAAAGATGCCGGCAATGAAAAGATAGACGGGGAGGGTAAGAATAGTTGCCGATTCGGTAACTCCTCTCAGGTTTAACAAGGTTAGGGCCCAAATAAACAGCAAAGCAATGAAAACTTGATGTCCATGAACAGCAGGGAAGGCTGAGGTGACAGCGGCGACTCCGGCTGCCGTGCTGACCGCGACCGTAAGGACATAATCAATGATCAGAGCAGACCCGGCAACAAGTCCGGGAATTGTCCCCAGATTTTCCTTGGCCACAATATAGGCCCCTCCTCCGGAAGGGTAAGAAGAAATCGTCTGTCGATAAGAGAGGACAAGGATAACCAAAAGAGCGATAATGGCTCCGGAAATCGGAAGGGAATAAGACAAAGCAGATGTGCCGGCAAGAACCAGCACCAGCAGGATTTCTTCTGTGGCATAAGCAACCGAAGATAAGGCATCGGAAGAGAAAACGGCCAAAGCTTGCTTTTTAGTTAAACGCTCGTGTTTTAACTGGGCGGTAAGCATTGGCTCACCGACGAAAAGACGTTTGAAATAGCGCAGCACGATAGAACACCTCTGATTTATAAATGGATTTTTATCAATAGATTCAAACAAAAAAAACCCCGAAGGGGTTGAAAAAAGGCCATAAAAAATCTAAGGAATGTTCACTTTTTTTCCTCCTTCAACGCTTACGAGGTTAGCTGACGGATTCGGGTCGAATGGATTAACCCTACACACATGGTGATTCACCCCGGCTTAAATTAAGCAATTGGTTCCCCCGCTCAAAGATTCAGCGTTTCATATGATTTCATCTTTAATTATACCAATATTAGACCGATCATCTAAAAAAGTATAGGATCAAATTTTGGCAGATTATCGTTTAATTACTGGAAAGAAACTAATCTCTATCAGCTAATGATTCCGCAATCATTAAGGCTGATTATTTCTCATCATTGCTCGTTCTTACATCTAAATGGTATTTTTTCAGGAGTATTGACTCTGGATGGAAGAGAACATAGGTGTTTGAGAGAACAATAACTTTTACAAAATATTAACGAAATTTTTATATTTGTAAAGTATAATAAATCTAAAGAAGATACCTCAAAAAGAGCTCTGAAAATTTCCCCGTGGAGGAAAACAAATGCAAAGCATTTTGCGTATGATTGGAATAGGCGATATTAATATGTTTATCTATTTAAACCACAAAATTAACTGCAAATTCCTGGATAAGATTATGCCGCTCGTGACTTTGATGGGGGGAGCTTACTTTACCATATTTGTTGTAGCTTTGCTTGGGATTTTCGGTGATGAAGAATTAAAGGCGGTTACATTCAAAGGAGCAACTTCTTTATTTGTGAGTTTTTTCATTGGGTTTATGATCAAAAAAATGCTTGGCAGGCCAAGGCCGTATAAGGTAATTGCATGTACAAATATCGGTGACAAAGTCTGGAAAGATCACTCCTTTCCTTCCGGACATACCACCGCTGCCTTTTCACTTGCCGTAAGCTACTCTCTATATTATTCGGAGCTGGAATTTCCGTTGATCTTATGTGCGGCGCTTGTAGGGATTTCGCGAATTTATCTCGGGCAGCACTATCCTACGGATATTTTGGCCGGAGCTTTGTTAGGTACGACGACTTCCCTGCTGATTTTCCTGTGATGATCTTAAATTGTTGATCAAATCAAATCAAGGCTGTTTAAAAAGCGGGATAGTATGATACGATGATTAAGGAATCCGAATAGTAAACAGTGAACACAGGAATTAAACATAAGGGAGAGAACTATGCTAAGTTTTTCAGCGCTTGTTTCATTTATTGGAGCATCTATTCTGCTGACAATTGCACCCGGCCCTGATAATCTGTTTGTAGTTGCCCAAAGTGTATCCCATGGACGTAAAGCAGGAATCGCAACAGCACTGGGTTTGTGTTCGGGGATCACTGTCCATACTATGGCTGCGGCATTGGGCATCTCAGCGATTTTATACCAATCTGATCTGGCTTTCCGGCTGATGAAATATATCGGGGCTTTGTATCTGATATACTTGGCATGCCAGGCAATTAAAGAAAGAAATGTTATGGCGATTGAAGATAAGGTGGAAAAACAGACAGGTTTTTCGCTCTATCGCAGAGGCATTTTCATGAATGTCCTAAACCCTAAGGTTGCTTTGTTTTTTCTGGCGTTCCTTCCTCAGTTTGTTCAACCGCAGAATGGCAATATTCCCGGGCAATTTGTTTTATTAGGCCTGATATTTATGCTGCAGGCGGTAATCATCATGACAGGTATTGCCGTATGTTCGGGGAGCTTTGGCCGAAAGTTCTTGAATCAACCCCGGGTCGCCGGCTGCATCAACCTGCTGAAGGCAAGTATTTTTGCGGTGATCGGCATTCGCCTGGCCTTGGCAGAAAGATAGGATTAAATATCGGGGGAAATTCAAATAATTAAGAAGAAAGATACTGGCGAAAGTTCAGGAGGCCCTAAAATGAAGGAGGCAGTGCTGTACCAAAAGATAGATGAGAATAAGGTGAAATGTGCAGTATGCAATCAGCGCTGTATGATTGCCGATGGTCAAAGGGGAATTTGCGGGGTCCGGGAAAACAATAAAGGAATACTTTGGGCCTTGAATGATGGTAAAACCATAGCGGTAAATATCGACCCTATTGAGAAAAAACCTCTTTTTCATTTTCTGCCCGGCACCAAGACCTATTCGTTCGCCGCAGCAGGCTGCAATTTTCGCTGTTCCTGGTGCCAGAACTGGGAGATCGCCCAAAGTCCCAAACCGCATAAATTGGTTCAGGGACTGGATATTTTGCCGGAGGAACATGTTAAGCGGGCTCTTGCCCATCATTGTCTTTCTGTTTCCTATACTTATTCTGAACCGACTATTTATGTGGAATATGCTCTGGAAACCATGAAACTGGCCAGAGATAATGGTTTAAAAAATATTTGGGTAACAAATGGATATCTGTCTATGGAAACCATGCAGTTGGTTACACCTTTTCTCGATGCGGCCAATGTTGATTTTAAAGGACCGGACGACAGTGTTTATGAAAAATACTGTGGCGGTAAAGCAGGATATGTTATGGAAAGCCTGAAATATCTTTATCTTGCAGGTGTCCATATTGAAATAACAACTTTGCTGGTTCCGGGTGTAAATGATCAGGCCGGCCAAATCGAAAATATCGCCCGGTTTATTGCGGCAGAGCTGAGTCCTGAAGTGCCCTGGCATATCAGCAGGTTTTTTCCGGCCTGGAAAATGACCGATACCCCTGTTACTCCATTGGAAACAATGAACATGGCAAAAGAAACAGGCCGGAAAAACGGGCTGAAAAATGTTTATTTGGGTAATGTTTAAATGAGCGGGAGCTGTTTCTTAGAATCTTGCAACAAAGAGAAGGGGAAAGAGGATGAACCTGAAAGACTATTGTTTTTTCGGAAATAAACCTTTTGTCATTGAGCAATTTGATCCGGCCCAGACCGGGAAGTTCCAGCTTAAGAATGAAGTAGAAGAATTACACCATACGAACTTGCTTAAGATGCAGGAATTGCAGGACAGGCTTTATGCAGAAAATAAGGAAGCACTGTTGATTATTTTTCAGGGTATGGATGCGTCAGGTAAGGACAGTGCTGTTAAGCATGTCATGGGCGGGGTGAACCCCCAGGGAATAAATGTTCATAATTTTAAAAAGCCTTCGTCCGAAGAGCTTGACCATGACTATATGTGGAGGTCTATGCGGGTGATTCCCGAGAGAGGGAAAATAGGAGTATTCAACCGTTCCTATTATGAGGATGTATTAGTTGGCAAAGTGCACAAATTATATCAGGAGTCTTATCTGCCTGACAGGTGTAAGACAGATAAAATATTTGAGCAGCGTTATCAGCAGATCAAAAATTATGAAAGATACCTGTACGAAAACGGGATAAGAGTCATAAAGTTTTTTCTTCATATTTCCAAGGAAGAGCAGAAGAAACGTTTCCTGGAACGAATAGAGGATGATCAGAAAAACTGGAAATTCTCCGATTCTGATATGATTGAGCGTGATTACTGGGAAGAATACCAAAGGGCCTATCATGATGCGATCAATGCCACGGCAACAAGGATTGCTCCATGGTATGTCGTGCCTTCCGATAAAAAGTGGTTTGGACACTTCATCATTTCAGAAACGATCATTGATACGCTCGAAAAGATCAATCCTCAATATCCGGCAGTCACCAGGGAAAGGAAAGAAAGGCTTCTGGAATTCCGAAGCAAGCTTTTGCGGGAAGAAGAACAGAGCAGTTTTTGAAAATTCCCTTTTTCATTTATGATTTTCCTCTTTCAAATGATATAATAAAGAAGATCTTAGGCTTATCGAAGATGAAGCAAAAGGGAAAAACAGGAGGGTTAATGATGAAGAAGTGGTTAATTGCGGCAGGTATTGTTGTAGTTTTGGTTATGCTGCTTGTTTCCGGGTATAATAATCTTGTAAAAATGTCGGAAAGTGTTGACGGCAGTTGGGCTCAGGTTGAAAATCAGCTGCAGCGCCGGCTTGATCTGATTCCTAATTTGGTCGAAACAGTCAAGGGATATGCCGCTCAGGAGCAGGAAGTCTTTGGTCAGGTTTCCGATGCCCGGGCCAAACTGGCGGGAACGGTACAGGGAAATGCTACGGCAAGTGAGACAGCACAGGCTGATCAGGCCTTAACAAGCGCGGTCGGAAGATTATTGGCAATAGCTGAGAACTATCCTCAGTTAAAATCGGACGCCAACTTCCGTGCCCTTCAGGATGAGCTTGCCGGGACAGAAAACCGTATTGCTACAGTCAGGATGGATTATAATAATGCGGTTCAGGCTTATAATGCAAAAATAAAAACTTTCCCTACCCTGATTTATGCCAACATTTTTGGTTTTGACGAAAGAGATTATTTTAAAGCTGATGAAGGTGCAGCCAATGTTCCGAACGTTGATTTTTCGAAATAGGTAGAGAATGAAGGGAATGGGACTACATGAAGAGAATATCCCTTCTTGCCTTGTCTGTACTGTTTTCTATTCTGATTGTTTCGTCTTCAGGGCTGGCGGCAATATCCATTCCCCAGCCCGGCAGTCAGTTTTATGTTTTGGATCAGGCCAATGTTCTTGATCAGAGCACGGAACAAACGATTATCCAGACATCTGCCGCCTTGCAGCAGAAAACGAAAGCGCAGGTCGTCGTGCTCACCGTCAGCAGTCTGAATGGGGCTTCTCTGGAAGATTATGCATTGGCGGTCTTAAGGGGATGGGGCATCGGGGACCAGAAGCTGAATAACGGTCTGTTGATTCTTGTGTCTCCACAGGATAAATTGTCAAGGATAGAAGTGGGTTATGGACTGGAAGGGGCTTTGCCTGATGCGAAGACCGGACAAATCCAGGACAATTATATGATTCCCTATTTTAAAAACAATGACTATAACCAGGGAATCTTAAATGGGTACAGCGCAGTCCTGCAGGAGGTCGCCAAGGAATATCAGGTTGCGATCGATATTCAGGACCCGCAGGCTCTGCCTGTTTCTACTACAGATGAAAATGCCGGTCAAATGCCTCTTTGGGCGATCATTCTGATCCTTATTCTGCTTATTCCGCTTTTCTACCTGGATCACCGTTATCTGAACGGGTTTATCTTTGGAATGATCCTGGGAATGCTGTTCCGAAGAGGCGGCGGAGGCGGCTTCGGCGGAGGTGGTGGATTTGGCGGAGGCGGCGGGTCCGGGGGCGGCGGAGGCAGCTCCAGAGGCTGGTAGGCAGGGCCAAGAAGGAAATACACGAGTAAAGAAGAACTATATTAGTAAAATGATATGGTTCTTTTTTCATTGAACTATGGTGATAAGGGGGCTTTGATGATGACTCATGAAGAGAGAATGCAAAGGATTAACGAGTTATACAGGAAATCTCAGGCTGAAGGCCTGACAGAAGAGGAAAAGCTGGAACAGCAGCAGCTTCGCCAGGAATATTTGGGCGTATTCCGGGAAAATTTCCGGAAACAATTGGAATCGATAGAAATTGTTGATGTTGACGGTGAAGGCAGGATTATCCACACAGGGCATTCGGACTGTGGATGTTCTGCTTGCACAAGTAAACGGCTGGTCAGGAAAAAAGACGGCAATAACCGGAGCTGACCTTTCCTTATACTGTATACTTGCTTAATCTTGTTAAATCGGAATCTTATCTATAGTATAATATTCCTGACGCTGATGTTGGCTGCTGGAGGAGAAGCTTTTATTGATACATATCTTTAAGGAGGAAAAAATGGCAAAGATTCAAATGAATGTTCCGCTCGTAGAGATGGATGGAGATGAGATGACCAGAATCATCTGGAAGTCTATTAAAGAAATCCTGCTGGTGCCCTATATTGACCTGAAAACAGAGTATTTTGACCTGGGGCTGCCCAAAAGGGATGAAACCGATGATCAAATTACAGTTGATGCGGCCCTGGCCACGAAAAAATATGGCGTGGCAGTCAAATGCGCAACCATAACTCCCAATGGGCAGAGAATGAAGGAGTATGACCTTAAGCAGATGTGGAAAAGTCCCAATGGAACAATCAGGGCTATTTTAGACGGCACTGTATTTCGTTCTCCCATCATTGTCAACGGAATCCACCCTTTAGTATCCAATTGGAAAAGACCAATTACGATCGCCAGGCATGCCTACGGGGATATTTACAGAAATGTCGAGTACCGGGTGGAAGAAGCGGGAAAAGCAGAACTTGTGTTCACCAATCAAAAAGGGGAAGAATCCCGCCAAACCATCTTTGAGTTTAAGGACAAAGGTGTTCTGATGGGAATGCATAATTTAGACCAGTCGATTGCCAGCTTTGCCCGCGCTTGTTTTAATTATGCTTTGGACATCAAACAGGATCTTTGGTTTTCCACCAAAGACACCATTTCGAAACAATATGATCACACATTTAAGGATATTTTCCAGGAGATTTTCGAGAAGGAGTACCAGGATAAATTTAAAGCGGCCAATATTGAATATTTCTATACCCTGATTGATGATGCCGTTGCCCGCATAATGCGGTCGGAAGGCGGTTATTTATGGGCTTGCAAGAACTACGACGGAGATGTCATGTCCGATATGGTGGCGACAGCTTTTGGCAGCCTGGCTATGATGACTTCCGTTTTGGTTTCTCCGGAAGGCAATTACGAATTTGAAGCAGCCCACGGTACGGTTACACAGCATTATTACAGGCACTTAAAAGGGGAAGAAACATCCACCAATTCGATGGCTACGATTTTTGCCTGGACAGGGGCTTTAAGAAAACGCGGAGAACTGGACGGGCTGGCAGACCTGGTTTTATTTGCCGATAAGCTGGAAAGTGCTTCTCTGAAGACGATTGAAGCCGGCCTGATGACAAAAGACCTTTCTTTGATTTCTGAGCTTCCGAACAAAAAAACGGTCAATACTGAACAATTTTTAATTGAAGTCAGAAAGACCTTTGACAGCATAAAATAAGAAGGATATTTCTTCATAGAGTTTTAAACACAAGGCTTGTCTGCTATGATGCGAATGCTTTTTAGCAGACAGGAGCCAGAGCGTAACCGGCCGGGAGGCCGGTTATTGTTTATTTTTGAAATGTAGTTTTTGCATTTTTTATTGGAAAAAGAAGGGAAGGGGTTTTGGAAGTCGAATAATATACCAGAGAAGAGAAATGAAGAGAATTCTGTAAAGAGAAAAGAGGGGATTGAAAGAATGAAAAAAGCAGAACTGAGACCAGTTTGTCTGGTGCTCACCTTGGTGATGTCATTATTGCTGTTTCCAAATACTGTTGTGGCGGCTGTTCCGTCAGCACCAGAGAAGCTTAAAGCGACTACGGTCAGTTCCAGTCAGATAAAACTAGAATGGGATCCTGTCGATGACGCAACCGGCTACTATGTTTATATGGCGACATCATTAGACGGTTCTTATAAAAAACAAGCCACAGTAACGACAACATCCTATAAAAATAAAACAAAAGAATTGGCTCCATCCACTGCCTATTACTTTAAAATTAAGGCATACAACAGCAGCGGATCAAGCGAGTATTCCAGGGAAACGTCAGCGAAAACGGCAGCGCCGACGGAAGAACCGGGGACGCCGGGTGATTTTTCAGCAGCGGCTACCGGTCCCGCTGAAATCGAGCTCACCTGGGATGCCGCCAGGGATGCGACAGAATATTACATTTACCGGTCGACATCTTCAGATAGCTCCTATACTCAAATCGCAAAAGTGAAAGAAACGTATTATACAAATTCCGGTCTGATCGCAGACAGGACCTATTATTACAAAATCAGGGCATATAATAAAATTGGTCTGGGCAACTTCTCCAGGATGGACAGTGCGACGACCTTTGAGGAAGCGAGTACGCTTGACGCCCCTTCAGAGCTCACGGCAACCGCGCAAGGTTCGGGTAAAATATACCTGACCTGGGATTCGGTTTTAGATGCCGCGTCATATTATGTTTACAGATCCACTTCATACAATGGCACCTATACCAAAATAGGTACGGCCACGACAGAGTCTTATTCGGATACCGGTCTTATGGATAAGACGACCTATTATTATAAAGTGAGAGCTCATCACAGTGAAGAGACAAGTGAGGAGTCTTCCGTGGCCTATGTGACGACGGGGACAGCCGGTTCCATATCAGGAAGCACAGTGCGTTTAGCCGGTCAAAACAGATATGGGACTTCGGCGGCGGTCGCTAAATCCGGATGGTCGTCCTCTTATTATGCAGTGGTCGTCAGTGGGGAAGATTTCCCCGATGCTTTGTGCAGCGCTCCTCTCGCCCAAACCTACAATGCTCCTGTTTTATTGACCTCAAAGTACAAATTGGACGACCAAACCAAAAATCAATTGTCCGGGCTTCAGGTTAAACAGGTATTTATTGTCGGGGGAACCGGAGTGATCGCTTCCAACGTGGAACTGGCAATTAAAGGGATGGGGATTGCCGTTGTCAGGATCGCCGGGAATGACCGTTATGAGACATCTGTTCTGGTGGCCAGGGCTCTTCTCAGTCAGACGGATAAGGCGGTGATTACCAACGGGGACAATTTTTCTGACGCTTTGTCGATTTCTTCGATCGCGGCCATCAAAGGGTATCCTATCCTCCTCACGGCCAGAGATTATACTCCGCCTGCTCTAAAACAATACTTAAAGGACAATATTAGCAGTACCTATGTTATCGGGGGTTCCGCGGCGGTAAGCAATACCGTTTACAATTCGCTTCCTGCACCGGCCCGGATCAGCGGAACCGACAGGTATGAAACCAACTTGAATATCCTGAAAACCTTTGACAGTGATTTTGATTTTGCAACCTGCTACCTTTCTACCGGTGTCAATTATCCGGATGCCTTGTCAGGTTCGGCTTTGGCGGCCAAAAATAAAGCTCCGATTATCCTGACAAAAAATTCCCTGAACCAGTCCGCCAAAAGTTATTTAGAAGGGAAAAACATTGAAAAAATCGTAGGCTTGGGCGGGAGCGGAGTGATTTCGGACAATTTTCTCAAAAGCCTGGCCAGTATGGTATCAAGCTCTCCTGAAACTCCCGCTGCCCCTGACCGTGTTGTCCCCTCTGTCCCCGCCAATTTCACCGTAAAGGCTTCCAGTTCCAGTGAAATAGACTTGGACTGGGATTCAGTCAGTCATGCTGTGGCCTACGATGTTTACAGAGCAAAGTCATCAAGCGGGAATTATTCCAAGATTGGGACAGTAACCTCTTCCAGTTACACGGACCACGGTTTAAAAGAGGATACCACTTATTATTACAAGGTTCAGGCCCGCAACAGTTACGGGACAAGCGCATATTCCGCCAAAGACCACGCAACAACCAAAATCGTGCTCGATGCTCCTGATGATCTGGAAGCAACCGCTGTGGACTCAGATGAGATAGAGCTGACCTGGGATGAAGTAAGCGGAGCCACAGCATATTATGTTTATCGGTCCGTAGCGGGGGGAGCTTATACCAAGATCGCGACGGTAAGAACTGAATATTATTCCAATACCGGCCTTTCCTCGGGGAAAACCTATTCCTATCGGGTGAGAGCTTACAGGGGCGGCGAGCTAAGCTCCTATTCTTCAACTGTTTCCGCCACCACAGACTGAGACTGGGGTGGGGGACAAAAGGACTGATCTTCCTAAAAAGACAGCGGGGTAAGGCGTAATGTGCCTAACCCCGCTGCTTTTGCTTCTTTCTGTGATTGGTCGGATGGCTTTGAGGTTTTTTATTCTCTGCAGCCTTTCTTCTTGGTCTGATCAGGCATTTTGGCCCAAAACCGATCAGGTCGGATCTGCCGGCTTGAAACAAGGCTGAATAAACCAAATGATAATTTTTGGGATCCCGATATTGCAAAAGGGCCCTTTGCATCGCTTTTTCAGTCTTTTTTTTAGGGATATAGACTGTTTCTTCCGTCAGAGGATCAATTCCGGTATAGTACATGGTGGTGGACAGGGTTCCGGGTGTGGGGTAAAAATCCTGGACTTGTTCGGGCTGATAATGAATATCTCTTAAGTATTCCGCCAGTTCTATGGCTGTCGCTAAGGTGCTTCCGGGATGGCTGGACATAAAGTAAGGAACGAGAAACTGATTTTTCCCTAAGGTTTCATTCAAGTGCATATACGTTTTCCTGAACTGGTCAAATGTTTTTCCCGCGGGCTTTCTCATGTACTTTAATACTTCCGCGGAAACGTGCTCCGGCGCTACCTTAAGCTGGCCGCTGATATGATGCTTCACCAGCTCTTTAAGAAATTTGCCGTTCTTCTCCGCCATAATGTAATCATACCTTAAGCCTGAACGGACAAAGACTTTTTTGACTTTGGACAGATTTCTTAATTGCTGTAAAAGGTTTAAATAGTCGGAGTGGTCAACATCAAGGTTTTTACAGAGGGAAGGAGATAAACAATTTTTGCTTTGACAAACCCCTTCTGAAAGCTGTTTTCGACAGGCGGGCTGCCGGAAATTGGCCGTGGGTCCTCCGACATCATGGATATACCCTTTGAAATCTTCCAGGCTTGTCATCTTCACCGCTTCATTGATAATAGATTGGGAACTCCTGCTCTGAACGATTCTGCCCTGATGAAAAGCGATTGAACAAAAGGCGCAATTGCCGAAACACCCTCTTGAGCTGACAATACTGAATCTGACCTCTTCCAGGGCCGGGACTCCCCCTTGTTTTTCGTAGATGGGATGACTGTTTCTGGTGTAAGGCAGGGAATAGACCTGATCCAATTCTGACCGGTTAAGAGGGATCTGAGGCCTGTTTTGAACGAGGTATTTGTTGGCGTGCCGCTGAACAAGGACTTTGCCTTTAAGCGGATCCTGCTCCCGGTACTGAAGCTTAAACGCTTCCGCATAGGCTTCTTTTTCATCCGAGACTTTTTTAAAAGACGGGATTTCCCGATATTGACCAAGGGAAGCCAGGTCTTTTTCTTCAACAATAAAGCAGGTCCCTGAAACATGGCGGATATATTGAACCTCATAGCCGTCATTTAAGCAGCGGGCGATTTCAACGATTTGTTTTTCCCCCATCCCATAGACCAGTAAGTCAGCGCCGCTGTCAATCAGGATAGACCTGCGGACGGTATCATTCCAATAATCATAATGGGCAAATCTTCTTAAACTTGCTTCTACTCCGCCGATGATCACAGGGATATTTTTGTAGGCTTCCCGAATTCTGTTGCAATAGACGATTGTCGCCCGGTCAGGTCGTAATCCCGTTTTTCCGCCCGGGGAATAATAATCTTTTTCTCTCGGTTTCTTATTGACTGTATAATGATTGACCAGAGAATCCATATTCCCGGCGGTGACCAAAAAACCCAGTCTCGGCTGACCCAGCCGCCTGAAGTCATGGGCGCTTTTCCAGTCCGGCTGGGCGATGATGCCCACTTTGAAGCCTTCATTTTCCAATACCCTGGAAATTACTGCCGTGCAGAAACTATGGTGATCAACATAGGCATCGCCACTGACTAAAATAAAATCAGGCTGATTCCAGCCTCTGGCGGTCATCTCTTCGATACTGACAGGTAAAAATGGATTGTCGATCATCGTCACTTTCTCAAACCTGACCTTCTTTACGAATAAATTAAGGAATAAATCAAGCGACTATCTTAAGATAATCGCTTTCAAGCCCCAAAATACCCAAAATATTTTGCTTACATTATACCGACTGGAGAGGATAAAGTAAAGCTGAGATTCCAGATTTTTTCAATTAAAAGCAATCAAGATAGAATGTAAATCAGCACAAAAAATGTGTATAATGGTGTATATATATTTTTAAGATTGAGTTCATCGCAGTCCCAACTTGTTAAAAATTACTCAAATTTAAATATTTGTTAATCATGGAGGATTTTTTGTTTTTTCAGAGAATAAGATAAAACATTATTTAGCTATTTTTGCTGAAAAAGTAAGTTATAACTATGATTTGGTAATGTTTTGTAATGAAAAAATAGATGAAATTTCTATGAACTAAATAATAAAGGGTGAAAACATGGACAAAAGAAACAGGTTTGCCTATGCCAATATCGTACAGCTCCCCATTGATATCTTTTTTTTAATTTTGACTTACAGTCTATCCTACATGATCGCTTTGAATTTTAGCTCGCTTCGAAGTCTCTATGATTATTTGTGGATTTTAATTATATTTGTTCCGTTATGGATTGCGGCAATGAATTTTCGGGGCATGTATAACAATACGACTTTTTTCTATCTTGACCGGATATTCCGCAATGTTTTTTGGGCTACTTTTTTTGCGGGATTGCTTGTTCTCTCTCTCTTTTTCTTTATCAAGGAGACAAATACGAGCCGGCTGTTTATCAGTATATTTTTAACGCTGTGCCTGGTGATGATGTTTCTGGAACGCTGGGCGTTCAGGCTGATCAGCCGCTATTGGAATCCGTCGATGGATAAGAATAGAATTATTTTAGTATGCTCGGATGAAACTTATCATGTGTTTACCCATTACCTGCAAAAAACAAATATCCATTACAATATCATTGGGATTATCCCGATCGGAGAGCAGTCTATCGGGGAGGAATTGTGCCTGGGGCAGCTGGATAATCTGGAAAATATCCTGAAAGAACAAGTTGTCGATCAGGTAATTTTTGCTTTTCCCAAAGGCTATACCGGTGAAATAGAGAAGCATATGAACTTGTGTCTGCAAATGGGTCTGACCGTCCAGAATGTGATGAATTATAACCCTGGCTTAGCCCGTGTCTATGTTTCCATGCTCGGACCGATCCCGATGCTGACCTATCACACGGTCTCGCTTAACCCTCTCCGCAAGGTAATGAAACGGACCATCGATATTACCGGGGCCCTGGTCGGCATTATCCTGACTTTAATTTGTGCCGTTTTTATTGTGCCGGCTATTAAGCTTGATTCCCCCGGGCCGATCCTGTTCAAACAAAAAAGAGTCGGCCGGTATGGGCGGATTTTTAATTGTTATAAATTCAGGACCATGTGTATCGATGCCGAGGAAAAAAAGAAAAAACTTGAAGCATTAAATGAATACAAAGACGGTACGTTTTTTAAGATTAAAGACGATCCCAGAATTACCAAGATTGGAGATTTTTTGCGCAAGACCAGTCTGGATGAGCTGCCCCAGTTTTTCAATGTGCTAAAAGGAGAGATGAGCCTGGTAGGAACCCGCCCGCCAACCCTGGATGAGGTGGCCAATTATGATATTGAACACTGGCGCCGGATCAGTATTAAGCCGGGTATTACGGGTTTCTGGCAGATCAATGGGCGAAGCAGCATTAAGGATTTTGACCAGATCGTCGCCCTGGATACCCAGTACATTGACAAGTGGTCAATCTGGCTGGATATTTCTATTCTTTATAAGACGGTATGGCTGGTCGTGAAGAAGGAATCGGCGTACTGAAGGATCATGCAATGAAATCCGTTATAGGCACCAAAGCAACGGAATTGTCATGTTGGATACCCAGTAATATCTAGTAGGATGATATCATTAATTGGCTGGAGGATAGTATATGAATGAAAATGAAATATCTCAAACTTTTTTATCGCAAACCTATCAAGATGCCTGGAGTGATTACATCTATTCAGTAAGCACTGAAAAAGCGGATAGTTGGGATTGGATTATTATTACTGCATCTAATGACCGTCAGGCCGAAGCTTACCAAATAGAAATTGATAAGAGAAAGATTGAAGGAAGCCTGCCTTTAAAAACAAAATTCGCAATAATAGCCGATCCTGAAGGTAAGCGAGTCGGTTCCGGCGGAGCGACCTTGAATGCATTAAAATACATAAACGAAAAGAAGCAAGGGAACCAGAACATTAAAGAGATGAAAATTGCTATTTTACATTCAGGGGGGGATAGTAAACGTGTCCCGCAGTATTCAGCCTGCGGCAAATTGTTTTCTCCTGTCCCAAGGCTTCTGCCTAATGGTAAGCGTTCAGCAATTTTCGATGAGCTGATCATATCTTTATCGGGTATTCCGGGACGGATGAATAGCGGTCTCTTAGTAATTCCGGGAGATACGGTCATTGTTTTTAATCCGCTTCAGTTAGATTTAAAATCGGCAGACTCTGCTGCATTATCCATTAAGACGAGTGTAACAGAAGGAAAAGACCACGGAGTATTTATTAATGGCGAAAATAATCTTGTATCTGAGTTTCTCCATAAACAGCCTGAGTCTGTATTAAAGGCAAAAGGAGCAGTAAATGGAGAAAATCAAGTTGATGTTGATACAGGGTTCATCTGGTTCGGTGGTAATATCATGCAAGAGTTGTTGAACCTTATAAGTACTGATGGGAAAATTGACGAAGAAAAATGCAATAGATTTATCAATGATACGGTTAGTTTGAATTTTTATGCGGATTTTGTTTTTCCTCTGGCCCAAAATTGTACTTTGGAAGAGTATCAGAGAGAAGCACCGGAGGGTGCTTTTTCGATGGAATTGACCGATTGCAGGAATGATATCTGGAAGTGCTTATATGGCTTTTCTATGAAACTGGTTAGGATGACTCCAGCGCGTTATATTCATTTCGGAACCACAAATGAACTTTTTGATTTAATGGTTAAAGATATCATAAAGTATCATTACTTAGGATGGGATAAAATAGTTCTTTGTAATCTTGAAGATAAACATAAAGGATCAGTTAGTAATTGTTTGATTATGCCAAAAGCGAAAATTAACAGCCAAAGTTATTTAGAGGACAGTATTATTGGGGCTGAAGTGACAATTGGCAAAAATTCAATTATTTCAGGTATAGAATTAATAGATGAAAAAGTTCCTGACGAAGTTGTGCTCCATTGTCTTCAATTAAAAGACGGAAAATATGTTTGCAGGATTTATGGAATCAATGATAATCCAAAGAGTTCAGCAGATGGACGTTTTCTAAACACGACATTGCGCAAAATCTTGGACAAATATAGGCTGAAGAATCTTGATGTCTGGGATGAAACTCCGCCATCCTTATGGAATGCAAAATTGTATCCTATATGTGGAACAATGGCTGAAGCAATTCAATATGCCTTTTTAATCTATAGGATATCCGCTGAAACTGCAAGAGATTATGAAGTCATAGAATGGATAAAAACGGATCGTACAAGTTTAAAATCCAGTTTCAATTCAGCGGATACAAAAGCAACATTAGAATGGCGGAAGCAAATTGAGATTGCAATCCGCGTTTATAAATGTATTTTTTTACTGGAGCAAAACGAAGAAATGGCTGAAGCACTTCTAGTTCTGGACAAAGGAGAGAATCTTGAAAAAGAGGCTTTGGCATTATTAGAAAAGTCTAGAAATTCCTCATACCAGCTAAAAATGCGTATTTATTTGGCATTATCCGCCCTATGTAATGAGAGCAGGACAAATTTACTTGGACTTAAGGCAGAAGAATATGAGGATAAAGCATACCAGGCGATTAGAGATAGTGTTATTGGTGCTGCTATGGATAAGCATCCGTTTGATCCAAGTAAGGCTACTTTTATAACGGATAAAGTTGAAGTTGAATTGCCTATACGAGTGAATTTCTGCGGCAGTCCTTCAGATGCAGCGCCGTATTGTCTTGAACATGGGGGCACAATGCTTGATGCCGCCCTGTTGTTGAAAGGAAAGAACCCGATTCGTGTTATTGTTAAAAGATTGTCTGAAAAAGTTGTCACCTTTGAAAGCATAGATTTGAAAATAAGTAGAACATATACTGATATTGATGAAATCAGAAATAACGGTAATCCATTTGATACGTTTGCTCTTCATAAAGCCGTTTTAGTGGCAACAGGACTTATTCCTTTGGATAGTGAAAAATTCTCTTTGTTAAATATTTTGGATAGAATTGGCGGAGGGTTATGTTTATCGACATCTGCAGAAGTGCCAATAGGTTCTGGTCTTGGTACAAGTAGTATTGTTGCTGCAGCTTGTGTAAAAGCAGTCAACCAAATCCTTAATCAAGATATCAGTGATGATTGTATTTATGCGCAAGTCTTTGCTGCTGAGCAACTGATGTCAACAGGTGGCGGTTGGCAGGATCAAGTTGGCGGCCTGACCAGAGGTATTAAGTTGATCAGGTCAAAACCTGGCATATACCAAAGCATTAAAGTCGATTACTTACACTTGGAGCCAAATATATTGCAGGAATTGCAGGATAGATTTGTATTGATCTTTTCTGGACAGAGAAGATTAGCACGTAATGTTCTGCGTGAAGAATTAAACCAATGCATAAGAAATGATAGGGTTGCTATGGCATCTTTAGAAAGAATACGGCATATTTGCGTTTTGATGAAATATGAGTTGGAACGTGGAGATGTGACAGCTTTTGCCAAATATATTTCGGAACAGTTTGAGTTAGTTAAGAAGCTGGATAAGGGTGCTTCTAATACCTGTATTGAGTTTATTTTTGATGTCTGTGCTGACTTGTTAGATGGTAAAAGCATTTGTGGAGCTGGCGGCGGCGGATTCTTACAAGTCATATTGAAAAAAGGTGTTTCAAAATCACAACTTGAAGCAAGGCTGAAGTCCGTTTTTCAAGATTGTGGTGTTGAAGTTTGGGATAGTACCTTTGTTATTGATGTTAAGGATGGAAAATAACATGAGTAAGATAGAAATAGCAAAACGTGTATTTGATGCTGAAATTAGTGCATTGCAAAAGATAGCTGACAATCTGGATGAAACTTTTGATAGAATATTGGACTTGATTCTTAACTGTCAGGGAAAAATTATTATTATTGGCATGGGGAAAAGTGGGCATGTTGGAGGAAAAATTGCAGCTACAATGTCCAGTCTTGGAGTTCCAACAATATTTGTTCATCCTGGTGAGGCTATGCATGGCGATTTAGGTATGATACAGAAGCAGGATGTGGTAATAGCAATTAGTTATAGCGGTGAGAGTGATGAAATAATAAAAATACTGCCTAATATCAGGATAATCGGTGCTCCTATTATTGGCATAACGAACAACGGTAATTCAACATTGGCTCATAATAGTGCCATTGTTCAAGTATTTGAAAACCTTAAAGAAGCTTGTCAGCTGGGGTTGGCACCTACTGCGAGTACTACAGTTGCTATGGTCTATGGGGATGCTCTGGCGATTGCAGCATCTGAGACGATCAATTTTGGTAAACAGGATTTTGCCTTGTATCATCCGGCAGGGTCATTAGGAAAAAAGTTAACCATTCGAGTTTCTGACCTTATGAAGCACCTTATGGAATCAGATACGGTTAATGAAGGCTCCTTATTGAAACAGGCAATAATTGCTTTTAGCAGAACGGGAGCAGATGTAGTGGCCGTTGTTGATAAAACAAAGAAATTAATCGGGATTATTACCAATGGGGAGATAGAACGTGCTATTAATATGGGATCCGATATATATAAAACAACAATATTTGATATGGTTAATAGATTTCCCGTGTATATAAACTCGGAGGAAATGGCTGTTGATGCCCTAAAGATTATGATGGAGAAAAACATTCATTCTATACCTGTAGTTAAAGAAGAGAGAATTGTCGGCATTATTAGTAAACAATCTATATTAGATATAGGCATATATGTTTAAGAAAGGTAAGTAGTATTGATGGATTATCGTGTTTTAGCACTAGACTTGGATGGCACTTTGACAAATTCGAAAAAGATAATTACTGAAAAAACGAAAACCGCCGTCGAGAAAGCAATAGAAAAAGGAGTCTCTATTGTTTTAGCTTCAGGAAGGCCTGTCCTTGGAATCCGAAAATTGGCAGATGAGCTTGGATTGTCGGAATTGGGAGGATATATTCTGGCTTATAACGGAGGACACATTATAGATTGTAAAACGAAAAAAGATATCGTTAGACAAACTGTTCCTAAGGAATATTTTCATGAAATCTGTGAATGTGCCCGTATTTTTGGGGTCAGCGCTTTGACCTACGATACTCATGGCGTGGTTACTGAATGTGCTGATGCTTCATATGTGATCAAAGAAGCTTACAATAATACAATTCCTATCCGTCAGGTAGAAAGTTTAGAAAGTTTTGTCGATTATGATGTCACTAAATTCATGATCGTAGGCGAAGCCAATGAGTTGAAAGCAGCATTAAAATATCTGCAAGATAAATTTGAAAAAAAACTGAGTGTTTTTCTTTCTGAGCCGTATTTTATGGAAATAGGTCCACTTGGTGTCGAAAAAGCATCAGCACTGGCTAAATTGTTAGAGCATTTGGAAACAGATAGGGAGCATCTCATGGCTTGCGGCGACGGACTGAATGATATACCAATGCTCAAATATGCAGGGTTTGCAGTTGCTATGGAAAACGCATATCCAGAAACGAAAGCAGTTGCGGATTTCATTACATTTTCAAATGAAGAAGACGGAGTTGCCTATGCAATTAATAGATTTATTTTAGGGTTAGAAGAATAAATGTGAGGTTAATATGTTAAGAGGAATATCACCATTAATATCACCTGAATTACTAAAAATATTATGCGAGATGGGTCATGGAGATGATATCCTTATTGCTGATGCCAATTTTCCGGCGGCAAGCATGGGGAGAATCGTGCTCCAGTGTCCGGGTATTGATGCGTGTAGCCTTTTGGCTGCAATATTAAAGCTGTTTCCCCTAGACCATTTAGTTGATGCTCCGATGAGGCTGATGGCGGTGGAAGAAGGAGATCAATATCTTGGAATACCTGAAATATGGAACAGGTTTCAAAAAGTGGCTGAGACATATCAGTATGGAGTAAAGATGCTGCAAATAGAACGTCAAGAATTCTATCGTCAAAGCAGACAGGCTTATGCAATCATTCAAACCGGAGAAAAAGCGTTATACGGGAATTTGTTACTCAAAAAAGGTGTAATCAGAGAATAAAAGACTGTTACAATTGTGTCTTGGATGTAATATAATTGAAGGAAAAGGAAGTAAAATGGATAATAAAGTATTAAAAAGGAAAATGCTAATCTATGCCCATTATTATTATCCGGATGTGGCCTCAACATCTCAGATGCTGACCGAATTGGCGGAAGGCATGGCTGGCATATTTGAAATAACAGTAATCTGTGTAGTGCCAAGCTATACTGGAAAAATATTGCCGGAATACAAGACAAAAAGATTTTATCACGAGAAAATTAATGACATCAATGTCGTTCAAATAAAAGTTCCGGAATTTTCAAAAGAAAGTAAAGTAAGCAGAATCAAAAATATTCTTGCTTATTTCTTCTTTGCGATTGTAGCAACATTTAAGGTGGGGAAACAGGATTATATTTTCACTTTATCTCAGCCTCCCATACTGGGTGGGTTGCTCGGAGTGATCGGGAAATGGATTAAACATGCTAAGCTGATCTATAATATCCAGGATTATAATCCTGAACAAACGATCGCAGTAAGATACAGTGAAAATAAAGCCGTCTTAAGTTTAATGATGTGGCTGGATAAGTTTTCCTGCAGAAGAACGGATAAAGTTATTGTTGTCGGCAGGGATATGTTGGAAACTTTGGTTAAGAGATTTTCCGGGAAAAAGGTGCCAAAAGCTTGCTGTATTAACAGTTGGGTAGATGAAACGGAGATTTATCCTTTGGATGATAAGCATCCCAAAATAATTAAGTTTAAAGAGGAGCATGGGCTTTCCGATAAATACGTTATCATGTATTCCGGTAATATCGGCTTGTATTATGATCTGGAAAAAATTTTTGAAATAGTAAAAGAATTTAAGAACGAACCCAATGTCGTTTTTGCTTTTGTAGGACAAGGTTCAATCAAGGAAAAACTTATTTCGTATAAAGAAAAAAATCAACTGGATAATGTCATTTTTATTCCGTATCAAGCAAAGAAAGATCTGATTTATAGTTTAAACGCAGCGGATATTCACTGGGTTATTAATGCAAAAGGTATTAAGGGGGTTTCCATGCCCAGTAAGCTTTATGGAGTAATGGCTGCGGGAAAACCGGCAATTGGTGTTTTAGAAGAGGGCACTGAGGGAAGAATACTGATCAAAGAATCCGGATGCGGGATACTGGCCGAGCCTGGCAAATATGAGGAAATCAAAGCATTGATAAGACAGTCCATAGATGAAAAGGACAGTATAAGAGCTATGGGGCCGAAAGGCAGGGATTATTATATGAAATATCTGGTTAAAGATGTTTCGATCGAAAAGTATATCAATGAAATATGGAATATCTAATTTTAGAATTATCCTACATATTATATAAGATGGAGAATATATGATGTCAGATGTAACAGCGATAATTCTTACTATGAATGAGAGTAAGAATATAGGAGATTGTATAAAATCAATTCAAAATTTTGTTTCCCGTATTGTTGTAATTGACAGCGGGAGCAGTGACAATACGGTTGAGATAGCGAAAAGTCTCGGCGCTGATGTTTATTTTCATGAGTTTGAAAATTATGCTAAACAGTTTAATTGGGGGCTGGACAATACTAATATAGCTACAAAATGGGCGCTTAGATTGGATGCTGATGAAAGGTTCACACATGAGTTGTCTGAAGAAGCCAAACAAGCTATTGCAGAGCATAATGATGATGATGTGAATGGATTTGTTTTACGGCTTAGAGTATTCTTTTTAGGAAGATGGATGAGACATGGTTCTGTTTATCCGTTTAGAAAGCTGATGTTGTTTAAATTTGGAATTGGACGAATAGAGCAAAGAAATATGGATGAGCAAACGACATTGAGTTGTGGAAAGTCTATCGAATTAAATAATGATGCACTGCATTTTGATTTTAAAAATCTTAATTACTGGATAAATAAACATAATTGGTATGCAACAAGAGAAATGCAGGACTATTTAGAAATGAAAATAAATAAAAACATACAGCAGATATCCGACGAGCATATTAAAAATCGCAGGCGGCAAAAATTGATTTATTATAAGTTTCCAATATTTATACGACCATTATTTTATTTTATTTATATTTATTTTATAAAATTGGGATTTTTAGACGGGAAAGAAGGTCTGATTTATCATTTCCTAAGAATATTTTGGTATAGGTTTTTAGTCGATGCTAAAATATATGAACATGAAAAGATAGGTGGGGAAATTGAGCGGACAGGGGCTTTACGTTCTTAGAAATATTAATAAAATATATTAATCGCCTGAAAATTTGGAGGTAGAATGAGAAAGAAAGGGTTAGTTTTTGCTGAATTTCCTTCACCATATAGAGTGAAGGTTATGGAAGAACTTGCAAAAGAATATAATTTGACTGTTTTTTTTAATAGTGAAAATGAAGAAAGGAATCCAAACTATGTAATAAAAAATTCTACAATTAATTATTATTTACTTGACAATAATAATGGAAAAAAAGAATTTATAAAATGTTGTAAAAAATTGAACTATTTTGATTTTGTTTTAAATTATAATATTGGGATATTTAATGGCGTACGGATAATGTGGGCATGTATTGTAAATAATGTTCCTTGTTTTGTAAATAGTGACGGACAGTTTATTAATAACAAGAATATATTAAAATCTTTAATCAAAAAATTTCTTATAAGTAGGGCTGCTTTATGTTTTGGCTCAGGCGAGTCTTCTAAAAGATACTTTTTGACTTATGGGGCGAAAGAAGAAAATATCAGATGCCATCATTTTACTTCACTAGAAGATGAGGACATTTTGAAGGGAATTTTATCTGAAGATGAAAAAATAAATTTAAAAAAACAAATGAATTTAATTAATAAAAAAATAGTTCTAACTGTGGGAAGATTTATACCTAGTAAAGGATTTGATGTTTTACTTGAAGCTTGGAAACATGTAAAAAGAGACTATCAGCTTCTGATAATTGGGGGAGGAAGTCTGGAACAAAGCTATATGGACTATATTAATGAGAATAAATTGGAGAATATAAAAATAATAGATTATAAACCCAAGAAGGATCTTTTTAATTATTACAAAGCTTCAGATTTATTTGTTTTGCCCACCAGATGGGATGTTTGGGGACTTGTAATTAATGAAGCAATGGCTTGTGGACTGCCTATAGTAACCACCAATATGTGTATAGCTGGGCTAGAGTTAATTGAGAATGGAGTGAATGGGTACATTATTCCGGTTGATGATCAGGAGGCTTTAGCAAATAAAATAAATATGATACTGCAAAATGGTGAGCTTGCCAAAGCGATGTCAATTAATAATGTGAATAAAATTCAAGGGTATACGATGGCAAATATGGGTAAGAAAAACATTAAAGATATCAATGATTATTTTTTGATTAATAAAGGATGATCGAATATGGTGTATATGGAAAATTTTTTATCGATTGTAATTATTACATGCAATCGGAAAAAGGAATTAGAGAAGACACTAAAATCTTGTATGTCTTTTGCAGATATGAATTGTGAAATTATTATTGTTGACAACAATTCAAATGACGGAACAAAGGAAATGGTAGAACAATTTGAAACTCCTAAGCATGTGATTATCCGGCCTTTTTTTATGCACGAGAATTTAGGGGTAGCTGGTGCTAGAAATTACGGTTTTAAGATGGCAAATAGCAAAGTCGTTTATTTTATTGATGATGATGCCTATTTTGATGAAGATAGTAAGAAATTGAGTTATGCTTATTATTATTTGCTTAATAATCACAATGTTTTTGCCATTGCAACGGAAATCAATGACCTCAAAAAAAAATGCATGCTTAAAGAACGAAGTGAGAAAGGAAACGTTCAAAAAGTATTTTCATTTATTGGAGCCAGTCATTTCATTAGAAAGGACTATGTTAAAACAAAAGATTTGTATCCTGAAAAATTATTTTATGGTTCGGAGGAGAGATACGCCTGCTTATGCGCCTATAAGGACGGTCTTGATATTGCTTATTGTGAAGAAATTAAGGTGATTCACGATCCTAGTACTTTCACTAGAGCAAGTAATTATGAAAATATCCGAAATATATATATAAATACATTCATTGTTAAAAGACTTACCTTACCAAAAAGCTTATTGCCCATTTCAACAATAATGTTTTATCTACGCTTGGTTAGATTTTGCAATTGGCGTATTGATAGGTACTTCGAATGTTATAAACTATATAAAGAAAGATATATCGACAACAAATACGGGACATATAGGTTGCCTTTTAAATCTGCATTACAGTTGATGAAAAGATTTGGGATTAAGATGGTTTTATAAATGTAGTAAAATTATGCAACCAATTGCCCTAGGGGAGATTAGAATGGAATTATCTTTATTCAGCAGTGTTTTTTTGTATGTTTCGATCGTAATTTTATCCAGTCTCCTAATACGTCTGGCCGAAAAAGAAGGGATATTCCAAAAATTATTCGTTTTTCTGGCTTTTCTAGTCGTAGCCTTGCCATCTGCCTTCAGATATGAAGTTGGTTTAGACTATACTACCTATACCACTATCTACGATATTATAGTCGGTGCTGGCAGCATTACGGACAGTGTACGTTTTTTTAATATAGAATATTCTTTTAGAGTATTATCTTTCATTTCCCATGATTTGCTAGATTCACCACAAATGATATTTTCTTTTTATGCAGTATTTACTAATTTGTTTATGGTTTTAGGAATTTATTTTTACCGTAAACAGACTCGCATGAGTACGATGATGTTTATGTATACCACTTTGTACTATTTATTGTCAATGAATATTGCCAGACAAATGCTTGCTGTCTCGATTATTTTCTTTGCCAGTAAATACATTTTAAAGAAGTCATTTATTAAATATCTAATTTTTGTTTTGCTTGCTGCTTGTTTTCATAAATCGTCAATCGTTGCCATAGTATTATATTTTATTTCAATAAAAACTGGTATAAGTAACAAGGTTGTAACTGTTTTTAAATACGTATTTCCTATTATAATTATTTTTTTTATGCATCAATTTCTCAACTTATTTGCTTCCGTAAGTTTTTTTCAAAAATATTTGATCAACTATCATGTAACATCTCAGCTAACGATAGGATTAGGCATTGTATTACAATTAGGTTTATGTTTGATATTTTATATTGTTTATAAAAAGAATTTATTAGGATCTTCTAAAGCAACTCAATATTTTATTGTCCAAACAATGATTTTTGGAACGATATTATTTTTGCTTCAATACAGAATTGATAATTTTGGTGGAAGAATGGGTCTATACTTTAACATATTTTCCATTGTGGCGCTATCACTTCTGGCAAACTCTGCCGATAGAAAAAAAACAGGATTGAAGTATGATTTTCAATTGATTCCTTATATGTATGCACTTTTGCTATTTATAATGGATTTAATCAACGATTCCCAAGGATGTTTGCCATATACGTTTTGGACAGGGTTTAATTAGCTTGTTATTTAATATTCTCAAGTGTATAGGAGAATAAATTGGAAGAAAATGATTTAGCGATAAAAGCTGGCGACGCTGCAAAATGGTCTACGATTACGGAAATCGCGGCAAAACTAATAATACCAATAACCAATATGATTCTGGCAAGGTTTTTAGCTCCAGAAGCATTCGGTGTTGTTACCACAATCACAATGATCATCAGTTTTGCCGGATTATTTTCGGATGCTGGTTTTCAAAGTTATTTGATTCAGCGTGAGTTTAAAGATGAAGAAGAAAGAAAAAAGAGTACAAATGTCGCATTTATAACCAACCTAACGATTGCGTTTGCTCTATGGGGTCTAATCGCATTATTTCGTGATCAAATTGCTCGTTCCGCTGGTAATCCTGATTTGGGCTTGGTTGTTGCGATCGCCTGCGTTCAAATACCTTTAACTTCTTTCTCAAGTATACAGACAGCATTATTTCGAAGAGAGTTTAATTTTAAATCATTATTTTTGGCTAGAATCGTTTCATCGGTAATCCCGCTTATTATCACAGTCCCTTTGGCTATGATTGGATTTCAGTATTGGTCTTTGATTATTGGTTCAACTTGTGGAATACTCGCAAACGCCATAATGTTAACAGTTAAATCCAAATGGAGACCAGAGTTATACTACAATTTTGCTTTATTAAGAGAAATGTTTTCTTTCAGTGTTTGGTCACTAATGGAAGCTATCTCAATTTGGTTTACATTATGGATTGATGCATTAATCATTGGAAACAGCTTCAGTGCATATTATCTAGGACTTTACAAAAATTCCCTTAATATGGTTAATTCATTCATGAGTCTCGTAACGGCTTCGATAATTCCTATCCTTTTCTCTGTATTATCACGTTTGCAGAACGACGATACTGAATTTCAAGCAATGTATTATAAGACTCAAAGATTTATATCTTACTTGGTTTTGCCTTTGGGATTCGGAATATTTCTTTACAGTGACTTAGTGACGAATATTATGTTTGGCAGTCAATGGATTGAGGCAAGCAATATTATCGGTATTTGGGCTTTTGTTGCAGCCTTCGGAATCATATTTTCAAATTTTAATGGTGAGGTATATAGGTCTAAAGGAAAACCACGTCTTTCTTTCATTTATCAGATAATACATTTGACGTTTCTTATCCCTACCTGCTTAATAAGTATGAAGTTTGGATTTTGGTCTCTAGTATACGCCAGATCACTGATAAGATTTCAGGGAACAATTGTAGGTTTTATATTTATGCGTGCTTTTATGGGGTTTTCCCTAAAGGACATGTTGAGTAATGTTGCAAAGCCTCTTTGCAGTACATTGCTGATGAGCTTAATTGCAATCGGGTTGAAGCAAATTTCCTCAGCAGTTATTTGGAGCTTTATTTCAATTCTAATATGCGCATTTATGTATGTAAGCTTCATCATTTTAATTGACCGAGGTCAAATTTCGGAAATAATAAAGTTATTTAGGGATAAAACCAAAAGATAGCCTCTATTTTTATTACTCTAAAGGTACTTTGATTAAAGGAGCACTAAAACGATGAAAATCGGGATTATGTCAATGCAACGGATTAAGAATTATGGTTCATTTCTACAAGCATTCGGGTTAAAAATGACTCTCGAAAATTTAGGACATGAAGTAATATTTGTAGATTATAAGATTGAAAAACCAATTGTTTCATATAAAGAGAAAGGTATTATTTATAGAATTGTCAGAAAAGCATATCGCATAATAAATAAGATTATATTAAGGAAGGAAACATTGTCCAGTCTTTTCGATAAAAAATATTTTTCTATGCTTGGTCTAAGCAAGCATAGAATATATAGGACAAAAGTTGATGTCTTAGTAATAGGTAGCGATGAGGTATTCAATTGTTTACAGACAAATCCTGATGTAGGGTATTCGAAGGAACTGTTTGGCAAAGATAATAACGCAGGAAAAGTAATAAGTTATGCAGCTAGTTTTGGACATACAACCATAAAGGGACTCGGAAAATATGGAATAGACTCAGAAATCAGTCAAATGCTTACTTCATTTTCCAGAATTTCTGTGAGAGATAATAATTCTTATGAGATAGTCAAAAATCTTACAGGTAAACCGCCTGTCATAAATGTGGATCCAGTTATGATTTCTGATTTTGATAAATTGATTCCACCACAGCTCAGTTTGGACAATTACATATTGATTTATGCTTACGGAGACAGGATTAGCTCGGAAGTTGAGATAAACGCTATCAAGCGATTCGCTGAGAAATATAATAAAAAAACAGTTTCCATTGGGACACATCAGAAATGGACGGATTTAAAGCTAGAAGCTGATCCGTTTGAACTATTAGCTTATGTAAAAGGTGCTGACTATATAATAACCGATACATTTCACGGGACAATCTATTCAATAAAATATAACATACCATTTATAACGATTATTCGAGAAAGCAATAAGCAAAAGCTTAGTGATTTATTACAAAGATTTTCGGTTGATGACAGAGAACTTAAGGATATCAACGAGCTAGAGAACATTTTGCTGAATCCAATAAACTTTGATAAAGTTAATGATATTATTGGTTTGGAGACAGAAAAGTCAAAGAAATATCTAAAAGAAAATATCTGAATTTTGAAGATAATTAAAGATTGGGGATTTTAAGATTGTGAGAAAAATTGAAAGCAAGGGATTTTATGATTTTATATAATGATAAAAAAGAGTGTTCTGGTTGTGCCGCTTGCCTGAACATTTGTGCGAAGCAAGCTATTACAATGCAGCCAGATGAGGATGGTTTTATATATCCGACAGTCAATGATAACTTATGTATAGAATGCGGACACTGTAGAACAGTTTGTGCTTTTCAAATTGGGGTGGTAACCGCTGATGTTCCGCTTGCTACATATGTTGCTATCAATAAGAATCAATCTGTTCTTGCAGCCAGCTCATCAGGAGGGGCATTTGCGGCACTTGCTTCAATAATATTTGAGCAGAACGGTGTTGTTTTTGGATGTACCTATAATAGTGATATGGAGCCAATGCATATCGGTATCGACAACTTAACTGATATGAAGAAGCTTCAAGGTTCTAAATATGTGCAAAGCAATATCAATCATACCTATCTCGAAGCAAAAAAGTATCTAGAACTGGGAAATAGGGTTTTATTTACTGGTGCTCCCTGTCAAATAGCTGGATTGAAATCATATTTACGGACGGATTATGAGAATCTCATCACCGCTGATATAATTTGCCATGGCGTTCCAAGCGCAGAGTTCTTCAAAGGTTATATTAAACATCTGGAGGCTAAGCTGAAGGGTAAAGTTATAGACTTCAGGTTCAGAGATAAAGAAAAAGGCTGGGGTCTAATGGGGAAGATTATTTATATAAAAAACGGAGTAGTACTAGAACAATTGATACCACCAATCACGTCCTATTACTATAGCTGTTTTTTGAAAGGGGAGATCTATCGCGAGAGCTGCTACGATTGTAAGTATGCTGGTGGAGGTAGACAGGGAGATTTCACTATGGGTGACTATTGGGGCATAGAAAAAAGCCATCCTGAAATCGACATAAAAAACGGTATATCCGTCTTATTGGTGAATAGTGCAAAGGGGATAAAGTTAATTGAAAAACTCGAAAAACATTTAACCTTAGTGCATTCTACGTTTGAGCAAGCCCGGGTGCATAATGAACAATTAAGACAGCCAACCAAGAGGAGCGAAAAAAGGGCAGCAATACTTAAAATTTGGCGAGAGGGTGGATATCAAGCCATTGCTGATCGGTATTATAGGTTAAATAGAAGGAAAATGATATCATACAGGATTAAGAAGTTGATACCGCCGCGAGTTAAGGAGCTAGTAAAACTGATCATGATAAAAGAGAGCTTGGATAAACGATAGACTTAAGAGTAAAGGCCGCGTATGGGGCGCAGCAAAGGTACAAAATCCTTATAAATGTATCTGAAGGAGAGAACCTCAAAATGGTTAGTAACGTGTTAGAACTTAATCTTGACAAGATAAGTGTAATCATACCTATCTATAATGTCCAATGTTTTCTGAGAAGGTGTATTGAATCTGTCATTAACCAAACATATCAAAACCTTGAAATTATCTTAGTTGATGATGGTTCTATAGACAATTGTCCATTTATCTGCGATGAGTATGCATGCTTGGATAATAGAATTAAGGTTATTCATAAGAAGCACGGTGGGGTGTCAGATGCAAGAAACGTTGGGATTGAAAGTTCATCAGGAGATTATATTGGGTTCGTTGATAGTGACGATTGGATTGAGAATGATATGTATGAAATATTGCACGCCAAAGCTGTTTCACTTAACACTGATATTACTATTTGCGGATATCATATTGTTCAAAAAAACAAACAACATTTTTCGTATTTCATTAAGGAAGATACCGTAGTATCAGGCACAGAGGGATCAGAAATATTATTGAATGACACAATGATCAAAAACTATCCTTGGAATAAATTGTATAAAAAAGAATTGTTTAACCACATACGATATCCGGTAGGGATGAACTACGAAGACATTGCTACAACATTTAAATTGTTTGCTTTATCTAAAAGAATTGCCATTATTCCTGATTATCTTTATTATTATATACTCCGTGATGAAGGTATTTCCCAACAAAAAACTTTTCATAATCTCTATGATTTATATAAAGCATATGAATACCGGTTGAATGACCTGGTAAAGATCTTACCTGAATATAAATTATTTATGTTCGAATTGACAGTTTCTACCTCTCTGCTTGTTTACAATTTGAGTTTAAAAGAAAAATTGTCGATAGCTGATCAAGAAAAAATACCAATATTGATTTCTTCTTTAAAAGAATACAGTAAGATGCCTGAGGTAAAGGCGTTAAAAAAGCTTGATAGAATAAGATTGAATATAATTACAAAATTTAAAATACTATATAAATTGTTGTATTTTATTTACACTGTTCTCAGTCCAAAAATAGCGAAGCATCCTTCGCTGAGATGTCGGCTTCTTTCTCTATTTGGATATTTAAATTACAATAAGAAATATCAAAGAGACATTATTCAGAAAAAGGCGATCTACTTATTTGGGACACCAGAACATAATAATATAGGGGATCATGCCATTGCTATTGCAACAAAAAAATATTTGAAGAATATACTGCCGGATCATAAAATAATTGAAATTCCAGAAAATAAGTTGCTTATTTATTTGCCAGGTATTAAAAAGAACATTAAAAAAAACGATTATATTGTTTACAGTGGGGGAGGAAATATTGGCAATCAATACCAATATATTGAAAATATCAGACGGGTAGTCATCAAAGCGTTTCCCAAAAATAAAATTATGCTCTTCCCGCAAACCATTTTTTTCACCGATGATTATAGCGGGAGAAAGGCATTCAAACAGAGTAAAAGAATATACAGTAAGCATCCTAATCTTATAATTGTGGCACGTGAACAATATTCACATAAAATCTTGAAAAAATACTTTACAAATAATAAAATCTTAATTGCTCCAGATATGGCCATGTATATAGAACAAACGAAAGAGGGTAAATGTGTTCGTGAGGGCGCGGTAATATGTTTAAGAAATGATAGCGAAAGTATTTTAAAGTCTAAAGACCGTAATTATATTAAAGAATGCCTGGATAAATACTACCACAAGGTAACAGAAACAGACACTTGCTCCTATCGAAATATTATTAACGAAAATGAACGAGTTTTGGAATTAAAAGCAAAGTTATTTCAATTTAAACAGGCAGAAATGGTAGTAACCGATCGTTTGCATGGTATGATATTTTCGGCCTTTACAGGTACTCCCTGTATCGTAATAAATAATTATAACTATAAGATATGTGGAACGTATCACTGGTTAAGGCATTTAAATTATATAAAATTTCTTAATGATCTAAGTAATATAGAAAAAAGCATTGATCAGTTAATTGCGTTGGACGATAATATAGAATACAATAATGAATTTACAAAACAATATTACGCCAAAATGACAGAAGAACTGACAAAAAGATAATTAATTGATTGAACTTTTTGGAGAAGGTATGAATACAATCCAAATAAAACTTCTTAATTTAATAAATTCCGCAGTAAATGGTCAAAAGATTAAATCCGATTTGTTTCATAACGTAAATCAGAGTGAGCTATTGAATTTAGCAATGGAACAGAAAGTTTCGGCCTATTTATATACACTAGTCGGAAAAAAATTTGATGTTGGACTATTGGATGAGAAGATAAAAGAAGAATGGAAGAAATCTACAGTGATGATCGCAGTTCAGCAATTATCTATGTTTGCACAGATAAACAATATCATAGGATTGTTTAAAGCGAAAGGAACACCTGCAATTGCACTAAAAGGTATTGTTCTTAAACAGCTTTATCCGCAGCCCGAGCTTCGAAGTATGTGTGATCTTGATCTATTAGTTAAAATAGAAGATATCCCAAAAGCAATTGAACTGATGAAGAGCTTTGGTTATCAAATCCCCCCAGGTTTTGATGTGAATGATCCTGGACATATGCATATTGAAATGTATAAATTAGGGTATATTACTGTAGAACTTCATAAAACGCTTTGGAATCCACGTTATATGAAAAAAAGAAATAACCCGTTTCCATTAGAACGTATTTGGGACAATGTTCGCGTTATAGAGATCGGAGGCATACAATTAACAGCTTTATCACTTGAGGATGAGTATATAAATATGGTAATACACTTAGCTACTCATCTTATTTATTCTGGATGTAATCTCAGGCAACTTTGTGATTTTGTTTTGTTTTTTAATACCTATTATGATAATCTGGATTTTCATTACATTGATTCTACTATAACGTCAATAGAGCTTTTCAAGTTTTATCAATATCTTCTTCTTACTTGTCATTTATTTTTTGGATTAGAAATATCCTTAAACAGCAATTTAGATGATAATTTGCCCGAAATGCTCATGAATGATATTTTTACTAGTATGAACAAGACAACCGATACGGAAAGTTGGTTAAAACTTACCGGGCGTTATCCTTTTTACCGCAATAATCAATTGTTTTTTCCTTTTGTTTTTATGATAGAAATAGGGAGGCAATGGATTAAATATAGAAAAAATTTATTACGTAGTATATATTGCGCCAAAGAATCTTTTAAAAAATTTAATGCAAGAGCCAAATTGCTAAAAAATATTGGGCTACATGTAAAAATCAATAAAAAGTTCAAATAAACAAATAGGTTAATCAGGTACAATCAATGTCGCCTAATTAACCTATTTCGATATTATTGAATCGATACCTCAGTTTGTTATCTCAGAAGCTATTGTAAATCCGGTTCCTGTCTTGTCTATCGAATCAGGGATCAAAGCGTCTAATACCTCAAGACGGAACATGCCTTTCCATGGAGCAAATACGCCGAAGCCCGCATTGAATTCCCAATAAGTCCATGAAATGTTTCGTTCTTCTGCTGTTTCGCGTACAAAATCTGTCCATATGGCTCTATCATCGGAAGGGGCTAAGTTATAAACACCGAATTCGTCCAATATAACCGGCCTATTGTTAGTTACAGCCCAATCCGCAACTAAATCAAATAGATCAGAAATCGCATACTTTTCTTTAACGGTCCCTGACCACGGGACTCCTTTTTGGCTCTTCAAACTGTCGAAAATCCAATCAGTTCCTTGGTGGGTAAATGCTATAGGCTCATAGAAGTGTATGGAAACAATAAGATGGCGGTCGTTTTCAGGAAGCTCAAGCATATTGACACTTCGAACTCCGCTCCAGCGGGTATGCGGTACAATTAGGTTTCTTGTTGGATTTGTTTCCCTGATTATGGACAAGGACTTCTGAAGGATTGAATTTAACTTCTCTGATCCAATATACCAGTCAGGTTCGTCTAATATTTGAAAATATAAATTATCGGAATACTGGCTGTAACGGTTGGATAGCTGTGTCCAAAAAGCAAAATAACGTTCCTCGTCTAATTTTTTGTTTGTTCCTTCAGTCAAAATTGGATAGTTATGGAGATCTAGAATAACATTTAAGTCCTTAGCCAGTGCTTGTGCAATGGCTAAATCAACTAACTCCAAATAGTCTTCGTTGATCGTATAGGGTGCCGTCTCCAAAGATTGATCGTTCAGTTTTATGGGTAAACGGATATGATCGAAACCGCTGTTTCTTATTAGATCCAAATTTGATTGATTTAAGGTATTATTACCTTCTTTTAAAGTGCTGAGAGAAGTTGTATAGCTCACACCCTTACGTAGTCCTGGTACGGTTGGGCATGTCTTAACCTCATCCGATTTAATCCTAATAGCGTCGATCCAGAGAGAACCAGATTGTCCATGTTCTGTTTCCAGATCAAAACCATAGCTGGAAAATGGAGCATTGCCCTCTGGATCAACCCGATAAGATAAATTAAACCATTTTCCTCTGACTAACCCTTCATCATTATGAAACCAAGACTCATCTCGATTTCCCTCAGAATCAATTGAATAAAAATATATGCGATTCAGATTCGAGCTTTTGGGGATAAATATCCAGTATTCTATACGATCTCCAGGATTTATAGTTTCTGGCTCAGGGCCGGTAATGACATATTTGGTTGAGCCGGAATATTCAATCCTAAGAGATTGTTTCCCTTCATAAGCTTTAGCTGTGTCAGTCTGTAGTGTACAGCTTCCGACATTCTCCTGAAGAATAGCGCTTCCACTCCATCCATCAGTCTGCCCGGATTCGAACGAATAAGAGAAAGCTGTTAAACTAAAAACGTTTTGAGGATAAACACTTAATGAAAGGGCAGCGATCAATATAAAAACCGTTAACTTTTGAAAAAATCTTTTCATTTTTGAAACCTCCATCTTTGGTAGCTGGCTGCCATGTTACAGGCCCTTTAGCTTTGCGTCGCTGCTTTTCAGCAGGTTTGCCATTGTCAGTATTGAGCTTCAAAGAGAAAACAAAAAAAACTAACTTTGGTAGCTGGCTGCCATGTTACAGGCCCTTTAGCTTTGCGTCGCTGCTTTTCAGCAGGTTTGCCATTGTCAATAATAGTTTTAAACAAAAATACGCTTTCCTATTACAAAAATAGCATATTATTCTCATATAGTAAAGACTTTCCTAGGATAATTTCATAAAAATATAAAAAATGAGTCAATTTGGGGATTCATAGCTTTTTTAGCCCGAATATCTTGTTTTTGGCGAATTATTATTCCATTAGTAATGGTTCCTGTTCTTTTATTTGTAAGCAGTCAAGCAAAATACAGAGTTTTTCGCCACAAAGTGCAGAGTTTTTCAGGTAATGCTTTTGCGGTGCTCTAAGCGGTAACTGTTGCCCGTCATGTTGAGGATCTCGCAGCGGTGAATCAGACGGTCTAGGATAGCGGTTGTAATGGTCGCATCGCCAAGGAACTCGGCCCACTCGTCAAACCCTTTGTTGGATGTAATAATCAGCGAAGTGCGCTCGGCCATGGAAGATACAAAGCTAAAGAACAGATTGGCCTCTGCTGGCGAGAGCGGCATAAAACCCACTTCATCAACAATTACCAGCGCAGCCTTGCTTAGATATTTGAGCCGCCGTTTGCTGGCCCCGGAGATTTCGGCCGTCTTGAGAATCTTCATCAGGTTGTCTAAGGTTTCAAAGGCCACCGCATAGCCCAAGTCCAGCCCCTTCACAGCCAGGGACAGAGCAAGATGTGTTTTTCCAACGCCGGGAGGCCCCAGAAAACAAACGTTGTACGCTTGCTCAACCCAAGTCATATCGCTCAGTCGCAGCATCTGCTCCTTGGAAACACTGCGCTGGAATCCAAAGTCAAACGAATCCATGGTTTTCTCAGCCGGTAAGTTGGCTCTGCGGCAGCGCAACAGATTTTGCTTTTGTATCCGAAGCCGTTGCTGTTCCTGCAAAAACAGCTCTACGCTTTCCACGGGGGTCAAGGTGTTCTTCCCAGCAAAAAGTGCTTCAAAATCTATGGGGTTCATGCGCAAGTCGGAAAGCAGTCCACTTACCCGGTCAATGGGGCGCATTATTTAGCACCTCCCGCCTTGGCATAGACGCTAAGGGAGCGCTTTTGCGTTGTCACATGGTATTTTGCACTGCTCACCGGAAGGAGCAGCGCTGGCGGTTCGGGCTGTTTAGGGACCCTGTGCTCCAGATAGCCTTTTATGTAGTTGGCACTGTAGAGTTTGCTGTCATGACAAAAATCAGCCGCTTCCAGGACAGCCTCAATACCATACTGGTCGCAGAGTGTGTGGATCAGTTTAAACTGGTCTCTGGCATACCGGGATTTCTCGGTACGGATCTCCTGGAGGAAATCATCCGCCTTGCCAAGCAGAAGCACGCCTAGTGCAGCTTGCATCTGATCCAGGGAACTGGTCCTATCGCGTTGGTGGCTTGTACTTTGGATAAGCAGACCTCTCCCGCTGGAAAGGCGGTGCTCGCAGATTGGCTCTCCAAAAACCGTCTGGATGAATAACATGCCGTCCTTAGGCACAATGCAAACCTCTTTCTGCCTGTTGTAAGTGCCAAGCGGAACGGAATATCGGTTGCTGTCATAAAGAATGGTATTGTCCTTGCGGACCGTTCTGCAAAGGGTGGCGCCATGAGTTTCTGCGCACTCGACCAGTGGACGCAGGTGTTCCCGTTCTTCGGCAAAGACTTCCGCAGGAACGCGCTTGGTTGTTCCGTGGATTTTGGCATTGGCGGTACGTTCCAGCCAATCCAGGCAGCTGCTGTTTAGGATATCATCATCCACGTAGAGTCGGTTTTCCAGGAAATTGCCCTTCACATATTTTACGGTGCTTTCTATCTTGCCTTTGCTTTCCGGGTCGGCGCCACGGCACATATAAATGCTCAGTTTGCATTCCTGCCGGAGTTTTTCAAACTCATAGGTATGGATGATATCGCCAGCATTTTCTGCCACACAAACGATACTGTCCTGGTCTAAGACCAGTTCTTGCGGGATTCCCCCCATATACCGAAAGCAGTGGTGGCAGGCTCGCACTAAATCGGTAGCGGCGTAGGGGCGACTCTGCAGCTCGGCATATTTAAAACGGGAGTGGGCCAGAACAAAGGCGGCTGTATAGACCTTGGTGCGGCCACTGCCTACGTTTTTCAACCACTTCTCGCCAAAATCCACTTGCAGCTGCTGCCCCATGGGCAATTCCGGAACGGCTGCATAGTCTCGTGGATTGGGGGCTTTGCGGAGATCATACGTGTTGCGCAGGTCTTTCACATATCGGGAGACCGTGCGTTCGCTAAAGGTCGCTTTGTAGTGTTCTTTTAACCAATCACAAACCTGAGCCGCACTCAGTGTGGGATAATCCCGCAGCCAGCAGACGATGGTGTCCTGGTAATCGTCCAGCAGTCTGACCTTGCACACGCTGGCTGTGTTGGTTTCATACTCATCTACGGTCATCTTCCAATAGCGGTCCACCGTTCTCCAGTTAAGGCCAAGGCTTTTTGCCACGGCATCTTTTCGGAATCCTTGTTCTTTGAGTTGCTGTATTTTACTATACACAGAATATCCCTTCATTTCTCACAGCCTCCATCCTCAGCCTGTCTCCATTGTATCAGCTGGCTGAAAACTGTGTAGTTGTTGGCGAAAAACTGTGTACTTTGTGGCGAGAAAGTCTGTAGTTCTATTGGCTTAAAACTCTGTACTTTAGTTTACCATTTACATTTTATTTCTTCTTGCCAAAATTTTGTACTAAAAATTGACGTTTTTGGCATTTCCTTTTGCTCCATATTTATAGTGTATTATATGGCTATTTTGCTCAGAAAAGTTTAAATTATTCAATTAAAGAAGTATAGTAAAATTATGTTTATTCTTATATAATTATACACAAGTTATATCTTTGATAGACAGTAGTGTGTAATGTTTGGATATGACTCGAGAAAAACACTATTTTATTGAAAGGAAAAAAACGAGATGGAGATCAGACGATTGTTATATTCGATAATTCATAAGTGGTGGTTAATTTTATTTTTTGTTATAATAAGCGGGGGAATAGGATATTATTTGAATATATTTTCAAACCAGCCGATGTACGGAGCTGACACCACACTTTTTGTTTTGAACCGGGAAAAAGTGGAGGCTGGACAAGCTTTGAGTTCTCAGGATTTGGTATTTGGTCAAGAATTGGTTAAACAGTATTCGGAAATTTTTTATAGCAGGTCTGTTATTTCAGAAACATCAAATAAACTTGCTGAGTACAATATTTCACCAGAGATGCTTGCTTCAATGGTTACTATATCCAGTCAAAAAGATTCAAACATATTGACAGTTCATGCAGTTTCCTTTGATCCTGAAGTTGCTGCGATAACTGCAAATGCTATGGCGGAAGAATTTACAGCAATGATACGTGACCTTACGAAAAGTGATTATATTAGCATTTTGGATCAAGCACAGGTTGCACAATATCCGATGCCAAATAATGGTGTTCAAAAAACCTTTATTTGGCTTATGGCCGGGTTGGTTATTGCTTGCGGTATTATCTATATCATTGAATACCTTAATACAACCGTACGTTCAGCAGAAGAGATCGAAAGTCAATTGAGTCTGCGTGTAATTGGAATTATTCCGGAACACGATATCCGCTGAAGGAGGAAAGAAATATGCAATTGAAAACTTTCAATGTGTATGATAATGAGAATAAAGCTGTTCAAGATGCTTATGATATGCTCACGGCAAAAATACACATTAACAATAGTCTTAAAAAACAAAAATCGTTTGTTTTGATAAGCTGCAGACCGGAAGAGGGGAAAACTTCGCTGGCCATCAGTCTTTCCATTTCAATGGCTCATTCGGGCTGGAAGGTACTTCTTGTTGATGCAGATATGCGTAAACCACCTGCGGCCAAGAGGCTGAATCAAGAATTTCAATTGGGTTTGTCCGATTACCTGACAGGAAAAATAGAATTCAGCGAGGCGCTTAGCGAAACGAATATTACAAATCTCACTTATCTGTCTTGTGGTTTGGAGCAAAGCAATCCGGTTGAATTATTATGTTCTTCTCGTTTTCAGGAACTGATAGAACAAGCGCAAAGCGATTATGACTTTGTGCTTTTTGACACTCCGGCTCTTGAAAGTGTCGTCGATGGAGCTATCGTCGCTTCGAAGGTTGATGCGTCTTTAATGGTGGTAGAAATGGGCTCGACAAAAATGAAAAGTGTAACTCGTGCCAAAGAACAGCTGGAAAGTATAAATGCGGTTATTTTAGGTGTGGTATTAAATAAAGTGAAAAAACATGATTATAAAAGATATTATGGTTCCTACAATTATTTTTTAAACACCAAGCGATCTTTCATAAAACGCCGTAAGAAAAAGTATGTGCCATTAGATAGTGGGACAACGGAGCATGTATTAAAAGCTTAATCGCGGCTGGGAAAATTCAATTATGAGTCAGTCGTGCCGAGGATTCATGAAGTCGCCTTATTATCGGCTGAGGCGACCTCGTTTTTTTATTGAGGTAACGATGGGAAAACTAATAAAAAGGAATTTCTTAAATAAGAGAATGATTTTGATTGTTGTTTTATTTTCCTTATTGATTTCACTGGTTGTTGTCTCATGGGAATTAAGTGCTGAAAATGGAGAACAGTCCAATCAAGTCAGTCAGCAAATTGCTGAGAAAGTAGAAAATTGCCTGGGAAAGCATTTTCCAATAGATCCAAGCGATACTTTTTGGAGAGTAACCTTTAATCTGGTATTACGCAAAGCTGCTCATTTTGTAGAATATTTTGCTATTGGCACAGTGATGTGCGCGATGTTGAATGTCATAAGCCGGAAAGTTTTTCCGGCTGCTTCAATATCGGTTTTGCTTTGCCTGATGATGGCCCTTACGGATGAGTACCACCAAATGTTTACAATGCGCAAACCGAGGTTATTCGATGTATATATTGATGCAACGGGAGCATTGGCGGGTGTACTAATTGTCAGCATCTTTTTTGGGGTATTCAATTATATCAGTCATTTAAAAAACCGCATAAAAGAGTATGAGGAAAAAGAGATCTGAGCGGGGTGCCAATAGGTAAAAATAATGGTCCTTCTAAATAATTATTTGGGAAAGCAGGCAGAACCACAAAAAGTTGGAAAAGCGCGGTGAAAATCATGAGTGTAATATGGGGACTCTACCAAAAAAAAGGCAATGGAATTGAAAAAGAAAAGTATGCGAAAATGATTGCGCCGTTAACATCCATACAGTTTGACCGGCTGGATGCTTTTAATTGTAAGGATGTTTATTTTGGATGCGGGCACCAGTATATTACCCCTGAGTCGGTGTATGAGATTCTTCCCCGCAGTGAAGAGAAAACAGGGCTTTGTATTACAGCTGATGCCATTATTGATAATCGCCGGGAGTTATTTGAGACACTTGCCGTTGATAAGGAGTTGCAGGAGATAATAACTGACAGTGAACTGATTCTTCTTGCCTATCGGAAATGGGGACAAGACTGCCCCAAGTATTTAGTGGGAGACTTTGCCTTTGTCATAAAGGATGATCATAAAAACGAGATTTTTTGTGCCAGAGACCACGTGGGAAAACGAACGCTGTATTATGATGACTCGGAAAATGTCTTTGCCTTTTCCACCCTGATGAAGCCCTTGCTTGCCAGACAAGACCATATGGCGTTAAATGAGAGGTGGATCGCTGACTTTCTCGCCATAGAAACGACTATACACGAAACTGAATGCGGCGAAACGGTCTATCAGGGAATCAATCAACTGCCGCCGGCATTTTGGATGCGCGTCGGAAACGGTGGCACTGTAAAAAAGCAATATTGGGATCCGCTGAGGGAAGTAAAACCGTTGATTCTCAAAACAGATGAGGAATATGAGGAGGCCTTTAGAAAAGTATTTGATGAGGCTGTAGCCTGCCGGTTGCGCAGTACCGGCGAGGTCGGGATCAAAATGAGCGGTGGTATTGACTCCGGATCAATCGGTTGTATCGCGGCGGCACAGCTAGCAAAAAAAAATAAAAAGCTGTATTCTTTCAGTTCCATTCCGATGGAAGGATTTAAAGAACAGCCTAAGAAAAACCATATCGTTGACGAGAGTGAGAACATTCAGGCGATCATTGATTTTGCGGGGAATATTGAAGGAGAGCTGCTGCGGAGCGAGGGGAAGCATGCGCTGACAGATGCGGATAAAGTTGTGGACATGTTGGAGCAGCCGTATAAAATCTTTCGCAATATGTACTGGCAGCTCCATGTGACGGAACGGGCCGCTCAAAAAGGCTGCAAGGTGCTTTTATCCGGTTCATACGGAAATTTTACGATTTCTTATGGGGATTTTAATACGAATACCAAAACCTTGTTTAAAAAGGGGAAACTCATTACCCTGTATAAGGAAATTTCTGTTTTAAGCAAATCAGCCGGAGTCTCTGCCAGAACAATTGCTAAAGGAGTATTTACTTATATAGTGCCATATCAATTAAAAGATTTTCTAAGGTTACTGCGTTTAAGGGAATGGGACCGATTTTCTCTAACGGTTGTAAACCCTCAACTGATAAAAAAATGGAATGTAGAAAGCCGATTTAAGCTTCTGGGCTTAAATCCGCGTACTTATCGCACCGATGACTATGAAGCATTTAAAAAACAGAGAGTAAACTGGATATTTTTTTCACATGTTGGGGCGGTGGAAGTTAAACAAGCCGTCTATTCTGGTGTTATTCTTCGGGATCCTTCAAGAGATAAACGTCTGATTGAATTTTGTCTGAGTTTACCTGCCGAACAGTTTGTTAGAAACGGCGAAGACAGGTTTTTGATACGGCGGGCAATGAAGGGGAGAATGCCGGATAAAATATTGTTTGGGCACGCTATTGGCGTGCAATGCGCGGATTGGCTCCAGAGAATAAAGCCCTATTGGGAAAAGATCTTCACTGAGCTTGATCATATCGTAAAAGACCAGACAATAAATAATTATATCGATATAGAGAAGGTCAACAGAGAGCTGATTTTGGCAAGAGAGAATGAGGCACATATTAATGGGGATTCCGTCAATAAATTATTAACGACCATTGTATTTTCCAGATTTATTTCCTGGTATACAAAATATTCCCCAAACAATTAAGTTTGGGGAATAAAGATCAAGAACTAAAATGATAAATAGCACCTAAAGTCATTAGGAGAAAGAATAGTAAGTATGACCGTTATAAGGGAAGCTGTCATCAATATTACCATTAGGTTCGGTGCCAAGCATTGTTTTGTCAAGACTTAAAGATGTAATGGTTGGATTATTCCATTCTTTTTTCATTATTTCCTCTCCTTTCCTTTTATATAAATTAAAAAATTATGTCAATATTCAGGCTAAACGTTGATCTTAAAGCATATCTTACATTAAAATTTACATGAATTCAAGTCCCAAATTAGTTAAAATTTATCAGAAAGAGATTTTAGAGATCGTTAATCCTTTGCAAAATCAAATCCGTCAGCTCATCCACTGTAAATAAGGCGCGGGGTCTGGTCATCCGAAATACAGGGATATGATCGACGACAGCAGCGCACTGGGAAAAATGGTTTGCTCCAATCCCCAAATCATTGACGGCTTCGATTCGATAAGTATTGCTCATGAGGGCAATGAGTCCGAGATGTTTATTGAGCCTGGAGGACACTACCGATCCGGTGTCGCCGGGTATCAATTCAAAGATAGCGGAAAGGTCCGCAGGTTCATTCCAAAATCCGTTATTGGCGGGCAGAAAGTATTTGTCTCTTTCTCCCTCAATACGAACGAGATGATCGGCATTTTTCTCGAGAAAATACTCTGCGCTGTCTTTCCAGAGCTTTTGCTGGGGATACCCGGGCAGTACCCGGATAGCTCCGTTCTGATCAATCGTCAAAGGGGCTATATCATCGGTATGGAGAGGGTACCCCAGTTTCCTGAATGCGGATAATAAGGTGGATTTGCCTGCTCCTGAGGCACCTGTGATGATGACGCTCTTTCCATTAAAAATAAACGCGCTGCCATGAATCGGCAGCAATCCTCGTTGCAAGAGAAGTATCCCAAAAGCGGTGCCCAACAGGTAGGGTTTAAAAGCGGAAGAACCGGAAGCGCCTAAAGGTTCAACGATGATTTTGTTCCCATTGGAGACCTTGAATTTTCCGACATTTGGCGCTAGAAATGAAAAATTTGTTTCGAAAGTACTTTTTTTATCCGACAGAGTTGGCTGCCGGGGGGCATCGGAAACGAGCCCCTTTTCAATCATAACATCCGCCGATGAATCATCACCGGACAAAAGCTCATTGAAAGCAACTTCGGAAGCGATCTGTAAGCCAAAAGCAGTGTATTTGTACATTAGTATAAATACCTCTGAAATTAAATTTGGACAACGGTAACATATTTGCTTATTTTATATTATAATTGTATTTCAATTAGTTTCAACAGGTAAAAAAAATATTTTAAAATTTTAGTAAATATGGTATATTTTTATATAATATTCCTCGTTAAACTGGATATTTCGCCATTTTTGTAAGTAAAAGGAATGAGACTATTTGGTTTTTAAGCGCAGGTGGATGAAATTTTCTCATCTTTCTATGAAAGAAAAACTGCTGCTGGCAGGTTCGTTCTTGCTATTGGGTGCTGTGCGTTTAACCATCTTGGTCATTCCCTTTAGGTATATTGTCCCTGTTATCGGAAAGAAAATGGCAGAGTCCGCCCAAACGATGGACCGGAGGACCTATAGGAAAGCGGCAAAAATCGGCTGGGCGATAGACACGATGAGCCGGTATACGCCATGGGAAAGTAAATGCCTGGTACAAGCTGTGACAGCTCTGCTGTTTCTGAGGATCTTTGGGATACCCTATACCCTTTATTTGGGGTTGGATCGGGATGAAGCCAATCAATTGGTTGCTCATGCCTGGCTGCGCTGCGGTGAGCTCATTGTAACAGGAAATGCGGGAAAGGAGCGGTTCCGGGTGGTGTCGCAGTTTGCGCGCAATCAGTGAAAGGCTCGTTCGTTTGATCGTTGCAAAGGCTGAAGGAAATAAGTGAAGAAGGGAATGATTGAGATGTCTTCGAAATCTGAGAGAATTGGCCTGGATTCTTGTGTTGGAAGACCCAAAGAGCTGCCAACGGCGGAAGTTGGCGGGGAAGTTGTGATGATGAGTTTGGATAAAGGAAAATATTTTGCCCTGGATTCTGTAGGGAGCCGTATTTGGGAGCTGATGGAGAAGCCGCAAACGGTCAAAGAGATTATTCAATGCTTACTGGAGGAATATGAAGTTGATGAGCAGACCTGCAGAAATAATGTGCTCGAATTTCTCAACAAGCTGGATGAAGAAGGGCTCATGGAACTGATTGAAGACAGATAATCGGAATCGGTCACATAATAAGAATCGAAGACATTTCCTGAAGTATCCGGAAGCAAAAAATCCTCTGAAAGCATCCTGGGAGGATAATTGGAGCAGAATGATTAATGAAAGTAAAAGCTGAATTCTCAAAGCTGATCAATTTTATTAACTGGATTAAACCGGATATCAGGCCGTTTTTGCCCAGACTTGTCGTCATATTACTTCTTGGGGTGGCCGGATCTCTTTGCGGAGTAGGTATAGCGATTGCGTCCAAGAATGTGATCGATTACGCCGTGGCCGGAGAACTGGGTAAGGCAGGGATTGCCATCGGGATATTTGGCGGGATTATTGTGATGAGCGTCCTAATCAATATTGGCGAAGCCCTCCTAGAGGTCAGGGTGTCCGAAGCCTTTTCCAATGTCATGCGCCAGCGGTTTTTTAAACGGCTGCTGGAAACGGAATGGCTGCCGCTTTCAGGCTACCATAGCGGAGACCTTTTAACACGACTGACCAGTGATGTGGGCAATATCACAAATTTTTTTGTTCGTGTTTTTCCGGGTATTCTTAGTCTGGGGGTACAGTTGGCGGCTTCTTTTGCCACTTTGCTGTATTATGAGCCGAGACTGGCTATTATTGCTTTTATTATGGGGCCCTCTACCGTACTCTTCAGCCGGTTATGGGGGCACAGGCTGAAGGTTCTGAATCTCAAGGTCCAGGAATCGGAGAGCCGCTACCGTTCTCATATTCAGGAAGCGCTTCAAAATTTTATTGTCATTAAAATTTTTGGCTTAGAAGAGCATAATCGTGATACCTTGCAGGGGCTGCATCAAGACCGGATGGACTGGATCCTGAAAAGGAACCGGACAACGTTGTCAGCAGACATGATCATCTCACTGGGTTTTTGGGCCGGATATTTTGTGGCTTTTAGCTGGGGGATAATCAGACTTTATCAAAAAGCAATTTCTTTCGGGACCTTAACAGCCTTTATCACGTTGGTCCAGCAGATCCAAGTCCCCTTTGTCGGCTTGGCGAGAACCTTCCCCCAGATCATTGCGATGCTGGCTTCCACCGAACGCTTAATGGAACTGGAAAAGATGCAGCTGGAAAAGAGGGAAGGAAAGATCGGGCAACCGGAAGGGGTAGGCATCAGCTTCCGGCAGGTGAGCTTTGTCTACACGGAGGAGAAGGACAACCTTGTGCTGGATAAGGTTACGGCAGATATTGCTCCCGGAGAGCTGGTGGCACTGGTTGGTTCTTCTGGCGTGGGGAAGACGACGCTGATCAGACTTTTACTGGCTTTGGTCAGACCTTTGGAAGGGGAAGTTTTTTATACGGATGGACTGGGCAAACAGTATGAGGTCACGGCTGCCACCAGGGCTTGGGTAACCTATGTCCCCCAGGGAAATACGCTGTTCAGCGGGACCATCGCGGACAACCTGCGCAGCGGGAGGCTGGAGGCGACACCTGATGAGATGGAAGAGGCCAGCAGAGCTGCCTGCGCCTGGGAGTTTATTCGGGAACTTCCGAATGGGCTTGATACGGTTATCGGTGAGCAAGGACACGGACTATCCGAGGGACAGGCGCAAAGAATCGCGATTGCCAGGGCTTTCTTAAAAAGAGCGCCGGTGATGATTCTGGATGAAGCAACATCTGCTTTGGATATGGGAACGGAAATGGAAATCCTGAGGGCCATAAAAGACTTAAGCGGCAATTGTACCTGTTTGTTGATTACACACCGGCAGACTGCTTTAAAGATGTGTTCACGGGTACTGGAAATACAAAGGGGAAAATTAATAGAAAAGAACAAGACCGAGCAAGAAAATCATCTCAGCAATTAAAAAATAAAAAAACTAAATATTCTGTCAATAACTATTGACAGAATATTTAAACTGGTGTATGATAAAACCATCTTCAGAAAAGGTCAGCGACCTGAGTAAGAAGACTACCTCAAAAATCATCAGAAGCAGAGCCAGTAATGACCTGTTGAAGCAAAATGTTTGGATTTTTGCACCGAATAGTCTAGATACTGAAAGGCCGTAAGGTCAGCTAAGGTTATATTTGTTTACTGGGTCCAGCCGGAAACAGGAAGGCAGAGTTACCTTTCAAGTCAGTAATCGGTTATTCGCAAAAGAAGAAGATTTAGATAAACAGGAATTACCGGCAAAGCGAAAGACCTGGATTTTCTGAAAATAACCGCAAGGTTAAGATCAGGAGTTAGGCAATACTGATGAGCTGTAAAAGGGATAGAAATATCAAGCTTACAGCAGAGAGGTAAAATTGAAAGGAGGCCGTACTTGATTGAAGTACACCTCAGGAAATGGATAGACAGATTCTGAAAGGAATCGGAAGTCTATCCATTTCATTTTTGCGGAGATATACGAATTGGACGAATGGTTATATAATAAAGATAGTTAAGGACAGGAGAAACGCATGAGGAGTTAAACAGGTGAATTTATCTTTTTATTTGATTGGATTATTATTTTTGGCTATTTATTTACTTTTCAGCTTCTATGTCGGTTTAAGGAGCTTTCAGACATGCAAGGCGTTCTTTCCCGGGATGAAGGCAATGATTTTTTGGCCGATCTATATCGTCATTGCTTTCGCTTACCTGATTAATAGGGCAGAGGGATTTGAGAACGGGATCCTGGAGATTATCGGCTCATACTGGATTGCCGCTTTTCTCTATTTGTTCATCTTTTATGTCATGTTTGACCTGGTTGGCATGGCCATTTCTGCCTGGCATGCTTTTCGCCCGGCAAAAAAACGATTATCTGTATGGGCTCTTTACTGGAAAACCAGGAAACCTTATTCCCTGGTGATGATCCTTACCGCCGTCATCCTCTTCGCTGGGACATGGGCAGCCAGGAGCCCTGTTCTTTCAAAGTACGATCTTCAGATTGCCAAAAAGGTCCCGGGAGTTCAGCAGCTCAAGCTTGTTTTTATTTCCGATCTCCATATAGAAGAATCAGCCAATACGGCCTATATGGAAACCGCTGCCGATACAATTTCAGCCTTGCAGCCTGATCTTATTTTGCTCGGAGGAGATATTCTGGAAAGGACTCTTTCACCGGGCAATGAGAAAAAATTAGATGCCGTCCTCAGCAGGCTGAAGGCAAAACAGGGGATTTATGCCGTTTTGGGAAACCATGAGTATTATGGGGGACAGGAAGAGCAAATCACCGCCCATCTGCAAGAGCAAGGGGTAAAGGTTTTGAGAGATCAGCTTGATGAAATTCTCAACGCACAAATCTATATTGCCGGGCGTAGTGATTACAGCGGAGGGCAGACAAAAACATCAGAGAGAAAACCGCTTGCAGAGATGCTGAAGGGGACCGACCCTTCAAAACCTCTTATTTTATTGGATCATCAGCCTCAGACCGTCGCAATTCAGGAGGCCAAAGACGCGGGGGTGGACTTGATGTTATCCGGTCATACTCATGGAGGACAGCTGTTTCCCGTACAATGGATCACTAAAGCGATTTATATTGTTGATCGGGGATTATGGCAGGACGGCAACTTAAACCTGATTGTTTCGACAGGCTTGGGTCTATGGGGGACACCTGTCCGGACTTCTTCCAGATCGGAGATTGTGGAGGTTAATGTTTGGTTCCCTCAATAAGATCCCAAAATCGCTCCGGGCTTTTTTTCATGGATATTATTTAACTAATCTAAAATTAAGTTATAATAGAAATGAAATAAACTTTAAACAAGGTGGTGTCAGAATTTGAAAAAAGTGATTTTATTTATCCTCATATTAATTCCGTTTGTCTTTTTATCCGGATGTACGGCGAATAAGGCAAATAACGCCGGTGACGATCAGAGCGGCAATCAAAACCAAAACCCGCCTGCTCAGCAATTATCAGTAAAAGATTATTTTCCGATCATAGAAAATACCAGATATGTTTATGAGGGCCAGGGAAACGAGTATGCATCTTACACAGTGAATACTGACTATACATCTGAAACCAAAGTTCAGCAAAGAATTAATAATGGCGGTACGATTACGGCAAAAGTTTTGGAACTGAAAGACGGCAAGCTCACCAAATTGTTGGCCAGGGGAGAGGCGTATTACCGGGAAAATCTTTTGGAAGCCAAAGAAAATGATAAAGAAATTTTATTAATGGAACCCTTAGTCCAAGGAACAACATGGAATCTTACAAATTCAAGAGTAAGGACAATTACCAATGTTGAGGCTGACGTCACGACACCATCAGGAACATATAAGGCTATTGAAGTGACAACCACCAGTTCAAATGACAAAACACTGGATTATTATGTGAAAGACGTTGGACTGGTTAAATCAGTTACTGTTTTTGATCAGGATGAAATAAGCTCATCTCTAAGCAAAATAGAAAAAGATGTTTCGTTCGTTCAAAAAGTCAGTTTTTTCTATCCCGGTGTTAATGATGGCAAAATCTATTATCAAGAAAAAGAGTTAAGCTTCAAAACAAATGAGATGACCAGACCGGCGCTTGAAAAGGCTTATAAAGAAGTTCCGAACAGTAATGTTGGTAAGGTATTCTCGGCAAATACGAAGATTAATAGCTTATATTTAAATTCGGATGGTATGGTTTACCTTGACCTGAATGAGGCCTTTTTAAAGGAAATGAACGCAGGATCGGGATATGAATCAATGATCCTCCAGAGCGTTGCCGATACCTTCGGAAAGTATTACAATGCGCAGAAAGTCATCCTGACCATAGACGGAAAACTTTATGAATCAGGACATCTGCGGTTTGAAAGAGGGCAGTCTTTGGAGGTTAACGATGAGAATGCCGTCCAGGTAAAATGAGACATGGAAGCTTTGAAGATTTTCATTTTAAGCAGTAAACAAAGGGACATCTGATGACGTCCCCTTTGTTTTGTTTTTCCGGGTGTCGATCTGTAAAAACGGGTTTAAAATTGTCGGTTTTGTTTAGGAGGAAACATCATGTTCCATAATCTCAGTGAAAATGAGGTAATCCGTCATTTTGGTTCTACGCCGGAAGGATTAACAGATGAGGAAGCCGGCCAACGGATAAAACAATATGGTAAAAATGAGATTCCGGAAGGAAAGAAGAAAACCCTGGCCGGAATGTTCCTGGAGCAATTCAAAAGCATTATGATCCTGATCCTCCTGATTGCCGCTGTAATTTCCGGTCTTATGCATGAGCTTACAGATACTTATATTATTCTGGTGGTGATCGTTCTCAATGCGGTTTTGGGAGTAATTCAGGAGAGTAAGGCTGAAAAGGCGCTTGAGGCACTTCAAAAAATGTCTTCCCCCTTTGTAAAAGTGAAGCGGAATGGCAAAGTCAGAGAGGTCAAAACCGAAGAAATCGTGCCCGGAGATATGGTGATCATTGAAGCGGGAGATTATGTTCCCGCCGACCTGCGTCTTATGGAGACGGCAAGCCTGAAGGTTGAGGAGGCTGCACTTACGGGAGAGTCCCTGCCTGTGGAAAAACAAACAGCAAAGCTGGAAGAGCAGGATCTGATCCTGGGAGACCGGATTAACATGGCTTATTCGGGGAGCAGTGTAACCTATGGCAGAGGAAATGGAATCGTCACGGCCACCGGAATAAATACTGAAGTAGGAAAGATCGCCCAGCATTTGGCCAGAGAAGATACCCAAAGCACTCCATTGCAGAAAAAGCTGGAGGAAATGAGCAAATATCTGAGTGTTGGTATAATCACGGTTTCCATTGTCATATTTTTTGCGGGTATTCTTCAGGGGAGAGAATACTTTGAAATGTTTTTGACTGCTGTCAGTCTGGCGGTTGCGGCGATTCCGGAAGGTCTGCCTGCTGTGGTCACGATTGTGCTGGCTATCGGAGTACAGAAGATGGCCCGTCGCAATGCGATTATCCGCAAGTTATCGGCAGTTGAAACTTTGGGTGGGACTGAAATCATCTGCTCGGATAAAACCGGCACCCTTACTCAAAATCAGATGACCGTTAAGAAGGTATTTGTCGGCGGCAAATTGCTTGGCGGAACAGAAATTCGGGTGGAAGAGATGGATGTCCGGTTAATGATCGAGACCATGGTCTTATGCAATGATACCAAGATTTCTACAACTGATCAGAAGATTTCTCTCGTAGGTGATCCCACGGAAAAGGCTTTGGTTTCTTTCGCAGAAGAGAAGGGCTTATCTAAAGAAAAGATAGAGCAAATATTGCCCAGGGTGGCCGAAATACCTTTTGATTCAGAGAGAAAGCTGATGACGGTGATCAATAGGCATGACGGCAGATACAGGATGATGACGAAAGGCGCGCCCGATGTTCTTCTGGAAAGGTGCACAAAAGTATTCGACCGGCAAAATCCCAGAGAGTTGACGGCTGAAGATGGGGCGAGAATCATTCAAGCCAATAAAGAAATGGCTTCTAAAGCATTGCGGGTTCTGGCAGTCGCCTATAAGGATATTGATCAGATTGAGGACCCGCTCGTACCGGAAAATATTGAAGGTGAACTTGTCTTTATTGGACTCGTTGGGATGATTGACCCGTTAAGGCCTGAAGCTCTGGAGGCGGTAAAAACTTGTGCTCAGGCCGGTATCAGGCCAATCATGATCACAGGGGATCATAAAGATACGGCAGCGGCTATTGCCAAAGAGCTGGGAATGATCAAAGATGATCATGAGGTAATTACAGGTAGCCAGCTCAATAAAATGAGTGACGAAGAATTCCAGAAACAGGTAAACCAATATTCTGTATATGCCAGAGTGTCCCCGGAGCATAAGGTTAAGATTGTTGAAGCCTGGCAAAAACAAGGAAAAGTTGTGGCAATGACAGGTGACGGAGTCAATGATGCCCCGGCTCTAAAAGCTTCGGATATTGGGATTGGGATGGGGATCACCGGCACTGATGTGTCAAAAGGGGTATCCAATATGATTCTGGCGGATGATAACTTTGCGACGATTGTCATCGCAGTTGAGGAAGGCAGGAAAATTTACAGCAATATCCGCAAATCCATTCAGTTCTTATTATCTTCCAACCTGGGGGAGGTTTTCACTCTTTTTGTGGCGACCATGCTGAACTGGACGATTTTACAGCCCATTCATATTCTATGGGTCAATCTGGTAACAGATACGCTCCCCGCCCTGGCTTTAGGAGTTGAACAGGCCGAAGAAGATATTATGAAAAACAGACCGCGCAAGTCGACAAGCAGTTTCTTTTCCGAAGGTGTCGGGGTAAGCATTTTTTATCAGGGGATTTGTAAGGGCTTAATCACATTACTCATCTTTTATCTGGGATCTGTCTTCTATACCCAGGAAATTGCCATGACGATGGCCTTTGCGACTCTGGGCCTGATTCAGCTGGCCCATTCCCTCAATGTCAGATCCAACAGCAAATCAATTTTCAGAATAGGTTTATTGTCCAACCGCTACCTGATCGCGGCAATCGTTTTTTCTGCTGTAATCCAATTATTCGTGATTGTTGTTCCTTATTTTCATTCTATTTTCAAAGTGAGTTCATTAAACGCTGAGCAATGGCTGATGGTATTGCTTGCCTCGGCGGCGATTATTCCGGTGGTGGAGATTGGGAAGATGATTGCCCGGAGAAAGCCCAAACAATGATGTGAAAACAGGGAGGACTGAACATCATGAATTTATTTATGCAGCAGGCTTACAGGGAAGCAAAAACAGGAATGACAGCCGGAGAAGGAGGGCCTTTTGGCGCGGTCGTCGTTAGGGAAGGAAAAGTAATAGCGAGTGCACATAATATCGTTTTATTAACACAGGATTCCACTGCTCATGCCGAAATCGTGGCGATCAGAAAAGCTGAACGCCTTTTGGGAACACACGATCTTTCAGGTTGTGAATTATACACGACAAGCTACCCTTGTCCGATGTGTCTGGGAGCCATCATGTGGGCCAGGATTTCTAAAGTTTATTACGGGTGTACTCCGGAACAGGTTTCCAAAATCGGGTTTGATGATAAAGTCTTTTATGAAGCCATAGAAGACCCCAATGCCAGCGGTCTGATATCCCTGGAACATTCGGACAGCGGGGAATGTCTAAAGCTTTTGGCTGACTGGATCAAAAAAGAGGACCGTAAATTATATTAGGATCAGGAAAAACGGAAGATTTCGATTCAATCTGAAAGGATAAAATTACAGGTATTATGACGAGTATTGCTATTATTCTTGCCGTTATGTTCATCGGTGTGATCTTGATGATGATTGCATATGCAAGTGCTTACAGCAAAACGGAAAGGAAAAGCGGAAAGTTTAAGCGGGTCATTCTGAATATTTGCCGGAGTGCCAGCGAAAGAAAAAAAATAGAAGATGCCCTGAGGGAAAATGAGCGTTTGTTGCAGGAATGCCAGAAAGTGGCCAATATTGGCAGCTATGTTTATGACTTGACGACGATGATCTGGAGCAGCAGTACAGAACTGGAGAAAATATTTGGTATTGATCAGGAGTATCCTCATACTTTTGAAGGATGGATTGAGATCATTCATCCGGACTGGCGTGAAAAAATGAGGAAATATTATCACACAGTGATAGAAGAAAAGCTGCGCTTCGATGACGAGTATAGAATACTGCGCGTAAAAGACCGGCAAGAACGATGGGTACATGGCTTAGGTGAACTGGAATTTGATGAGCAGGGAAACCCGGTCCGTTTATTTGGTACGATTCAGGATATTACCAAGCGGAAGGACACGGAAAATGAAATTTTGCATTTGAGTTATCGTGATGTATTAACAGGCTTATATAACAGAAGATTTTATGAAGAAGAAATCAGAAGACTCAATACAGAGAGAAACCTCCCGATTTCAATCATCATGGCTGATGTGAACAGTTTGAAATTCTTCAATGACGCGTTTGGGCACCAGACAGGGGATGAGCTTCTGCAAAAAGCCGCCCTGGCAATCAAAAGCGCCTGCCGTGCTGATGATATCGTGGCCCGCTGGGGAGGGGATGAATTTGTCGTCCTTTTACCCAGAACGGATAAAGAAGCGGTGAAGGGGATTGTAAAAAGAATTAAAGAGTTCTACTCTAATCAATCCGTAAATGATTTGAGTATCAGTATTTCAGTTGGGTGGAGTACAAAGAACTCTATGGATGAAGATATTGTAAAAGTGATCAATCACGCCGAAGACTTTATGTATAAACATAAAATAGTGGAGAATGAAGGCAAGAGGGGAAATACGATAACAACGATTATCCGTACCCTTCATGAAAAAAATCCCAAAGAAGAAGAACATGCAAAGAGGGTAAGCGAAATAAGTGAGAAAATAGGAACAGCTTTAGAATTGTCTGAAATGGAAGTAAGTGAACTAAAGGTTGTCGGGCTTATCCATGATATCGGTAAAATTGCCATTGAGGAAGGGATTCTAAATAAGCCCGGAGTATTAACCGATCAGGAAATGGAAGAAATCCGCCGTCATCCGGATATTGGATTCCGAATTTTAAGTTCATCCCATGAAATGCTGGAGTTGGCCGATTGTATCCTGTCCCATCATGAAAGGTGGGATGGAAAAGGCTATCCCAGAGGGCTGGAGGGGGAGGAAATACCAAGAACGGCCAGAATCATTGCTCTGGCTGACAGTTATGATGCGATGCTCAGTGAACGTCCGTACAGAAAAACATTGAGTGAAGAAACGATGATCAAAGAAATACACAAGAAGGCAGGCACACAGTTTGATCCGGAAATTGCCAGATTGTTTGTAGAAAAAGTATTGAATAAAGCATGGCCATAAGCTTTTGATCAATTACCCATTGATCAATGGGAGAAACAATGCTATAATTTTGGTTAAACTATTTAATATGTAATCATCAAAAGTGATGATAGGGAAAAGTAAACGGTATGATTTTTTCAGGGAGGAAGCGTCATAGACTGAAAGCGCTTCTAAACGATCGGCTGTTGAAAGTTCACCCTTGAACTGCCGGGCTGAAACCTTTTGGTAAGTAGGCTGGGACGGAGACTTCCACCGTTACAGGGAAGGGGGTATAAGGAATATGATGTTCCCGTACCTGCTGAAAGAGGAGTCTGAGGACTCAATTAGGGTGGTACCGCGAAAAACACTTTTCGTCCCTTCAGGGATGAAAGGTTTTTTTATTTTGTACCGCTTGGTCAATCAAGAAATGAGGGTACTGCGGAAGGAGAAAAGATCATGAGTATGAGGTTTATAAAAAGAATTCCCGGGGCGGCGGAAATCATTAAGCAAATTCCTCTGCCCGGCCACATTAAAGAGATCAAGAAAGAAAAGGACCATCAGATCAAGAAAATTTTTGAAAACAAGGATGACCGGTTCCTTCTGATCATAGGCCCCTGCTCGGCCGACAATGAGGATTCGGTGTGCGAGTATATCAGCAGGCTGGCTAAAATACAGGAAAAGGTTCAGGACAGGATTTTCATCATTCCCAGGATTTACACCAATAAGCCCCGGACGACCGGTGAGGGGTATAAAGGAATGGTCCATCAGCCTGATCCAAGTAAAGAGCCGGATTTGTGCGAGGGCATCAAAGCGATACGCAGGATGCATATCCGTTCTCTGTCTGAATTCCATATGCCGGCGGCAGATGAAATGCTTTACCCCGAGAACTATTCCTACCTTTCCGATGTTCTGGGATATATTGCGGTGGGGGCCCGTTCGGTAGAAAACCAGCAGCACAGGCTGACCGTCAGTGGTGTTGAGATGCCGGTCGGCATGAAAAACCCGACCGGCGGGGATTTGACGGTGATGTTAAATTCGATTAAAGCTGCTCAAAGCAGTCATGCTTTTCTGTACAACGGCTGGCAGGTAGAAACCACCGGCAATACCCTTGCGCACGCCATATTAAGAGGTGCGGTCGATTCTTACGGCAGGAATATCCCGAATTATCATTATGAGGATCTGATCTTTACCGCCTCTGAATATGAAAAACACCAGCTGGCTCATCCCAGTATTATTGTGGATACCAATCATGCCAATTCCATGAAATGCTATTATGAGCAGCCGAGAATCGCGCGTGAAATATTAATGAGCCGGAAATACGACACTGCTCTGAAAAAGATGATCAAAGGTCTGATGATCGAGAGCTATCTTGTAGAAGGCAGACAGGAAATAGGTGAAAATATTTACGGAAAATCAATTACGGATGCTTGCCTGGGCTGGGAAAGCACGGAAAGATTGATCTGTTATATCGCCGAAAATGTTTAAGAATTTTTGGAAGAGATCATTGTCCTCTCTCTCCTGATATTGATGTTGGCAGATAAACTGATTTTTCGTTTTTCAACTTGACGCCAGGGTGAGGGGATATGTATATATTCTTGACACTTGGCAGGATAATATAGTAGATTTAATTGATAAGTCGGATTGTAAAGGGTTGGAAGAAATTCTGGAGGAAACATCATTTGTTTAGCCAAATTGTCATCTTATTCGTACTCATAGTATTGAATGCTTTTTTTGCGGCATCGGAAATCGCCCTGATCTCCCTGAACGACAACAAAATAAGGCTGTTGGCCGAAGAAGGGGACAAGAAGGCCCGCCAGCTGCAGCGATTATTGAGTGAACCGAGTAAGTTTCTGGCAACCATTCAAATCGGGATAACTTTAGCTGGCTTTTTAGCCAGTGCGTTTGCGGCGGAAAGCTTTTCCGGTAAGCTGGTTGATCTGATAAAAATTTTTCACTTGCCTGTCTCTGATATCCTCTTGAAAAATATTTCCCTGGTCTTGATTACGGTTATACTCTCCTATTTTACGCTTGTTTTGGGAGAGCTGGTTCCCAAAAGGCTGGCGATGAAAAAAGCCGAGCCGATTGCATTGTTTGTCGTGAGGCCATTATTGATTTTGTCTGCGGCTACATCGCCATTTATTGCTTTTTTAACGATGTCAACAAATTCTTTTGTCCGGTTGTTTGGTGTTGACCCTAATGAGGAGGAGGATCAGGTCACAGAAGAAGAAATCCGGATGATGGTTGATGTCGGTGAAGAGAAGGGTGCGATCGACGAGAGCGAAAGGCTGATGATCAATAATGTTTTTGAATTTAATAATAAGACTGCGGAAGATATTATGACTCATCGTACGGACATTTTCGCACTGCCCGTTGACGCCGATCTCAAAACAGTGATTCACTTTATCAATACAGAAAAGTTCTCCAGAATCCCGATATATCAGGATGATATCGACCATATCGTCGGAGTGCTTCACTCCAAGGATATTCTTCATTGCTTGCTGGAGGATTGTGATAAGGAGAAATTTGAGTTAAAAAAAATTATCCGCCAGCCTTATTTTGTGCCCATTTCCAAAAGGACCGATGAACTGTTTAAAGAACTGCAACGAAAGAAGGTCCATCTGGCCATCATTATTGATGAATATGGCGGTACCGCGGGAATTGTGACATTAGAAGATTTGATCGAAGAAATTGTCGGAAATATCTTTGATGAATACGATGAGGAAATCAAGGATTTTGAAAAGCTGGATGAAGACACTTGTCTGATCAACGGCACAACCAGTCTCGATGCAGTCAGTGACTATCTGGATACCGAGCTTCCGGTAGAGGAGTATGACACCTTAAGCGGCTTTGTGATCGGGCAGCTGGACCGAATTCCCGGAGAAGACGAGAGACCGGCGGTTGAATACAATGGATTTCTTTTTGAGGTAGAAGAGGTTGAAGAAAAAAGGGTGGCAATGGTCAAGGTATCTAAAATCCACCTTTCTGTATGATCATACAAAAAGGTGGATGATTGTTCCTGACAGATCGTCATTCCGGAAGAGTATAGATGAATAAAAAGGAAGTGCTTTCAGTTCGGCTGAACACACTTCCTTTCCTCATTTCACCAGGCAACAACAGTGTCGGATGTCGTCTGGGGATCAGGGTCTTTGACGATCAGAACCGCACATTCCGCCCCAACCAATACCTTTTGAGAAACGCTTCCGAGAATCGCTCCTTTAAACGGACCGTTGCCGCGGCTTCCCATAACAATTAAATCGTATTGATGATCTATGGATTCCCTGATAATCATCTGCGCGGGATTTCCGGAGGAGGTTTTCTCCGTGATACGGACATTGCTTTCATCTGCCTCTTTTCTCACGTCATGAATGATGCTTCGGCTTATTTTCTCTAATTGTTCATCTGTTAGAGAGAGACCAAACATGATATCTCCTCTTGCAGAATATTCAGGGGAAGAACAAACCTGAAGGATGGTTAGTTCTGCGTGGGAAAGTCTTGCGAGATCAAGTGCTTTTAAGTAGGCCAGTTTGGAGAATTTGGAATCATCCACAGGAACAAGAATTTTTTTAAACACAGATATTCCCCCTTTTGTTGTTTGTACAAATCCAAATCTTACATCTATCATATAATAAAATGCCAGAGCAAGCTATATTTTTCCTGAAATTTCTGAAAATTCTTTTTATACATGAAGATCAAGATCACGAATTTTGTTTTGCATTGGCAAGAAAGTGTTTTATAATGTTAATGATTGCTATTGAGAAAGGACAAGAGGAATATGGGTGTTCAGATATTAACGGACAGCACAAGCTACTTGCCAAAAGACATCATTGAGGAATTGGGGATTAATGTCGCTTCGCTTAATATTTCATTTGATGGGGAAAGCAGACGTGAAATAGATATCGATAATCAAACATTTTATCAGACAATGTCTGAACGGGGAATCCCTAAGTCATCACAGCCTTCAGCCGGCGAATTATATCACATGATGTTTTCTGCGATTGAAAAAGGAGACAGTCTTTGCTGCATATTTTTATCTTCAGAAATGAGCGGAACCTTTACCGCGGCATATACAGTTAAAGAAATGATTTTAAGGGAAAAAAAAGATGCCGAAATCGAAATCATTGATTCCAAATCCAATTCCATGCAATTGGGATTTGCGGTGATCACAGCGGCCAGGGCGGCAAAAGCGGGCAAAACGTTGAGTGAAGTGAAAGAAGCGGTTCTTCAAAACATCAAAAGAAGCCGGTTTTTGTTTATTCCGGACAGTTTGGAATACCTGAAAAAAGGCGGAAGAATCGGTAATGCAAGTGCATTGATCGGAAATTTGTTTAAAATCATTCCCATACTTACTGTGGAAAGCGGCAAAACAACGACCTTTATGAAAGTCAGAACGAAAAAAAACGCCGTCCAGGCCATGCTGGAAAAAATGATGGAGGATATCGCTAAATTTGGACTTGGAGAAGTTATTGTCCACCATATTAATTGTTGGGATGAAGCAAAAGAAATCGTCCAGGTGATTGAGCGTAGATTGAAAGTAATGGCCAAAATCATCAGCATCGGGCCAGTCATCGGCCTTCATGTCGGCCCGGGTTCAATCGGAATTGTTTATTATACCAATCAGGATATGAGGGAATGATGTACAGATGAATAAAATCATTAAGTTTTTTGAGAAAGATCAATTTGCTGCGATGTGCGGCATAAAGCTGATTGAGGCAAGGCCAGGCTATGCTCTGGCGCGGGTCAATATTTCAGAAGACCATCTGAATGCCGTCCGTATTGTTCAGGGAGGATTAATCTTTACGCTCGCTGATCTGGCTTTTGCCGCTGCGATAAATTCTTATGGGCAAGTCGCCGTTTCGATCAGCTCCAATATTTCTTATTTTAAATCGGCAAGGGGCGGTGAGCTTTTGGCGGAGGCAAAAGAAGTTTCCGTCAACCAAAAGCTTGCCAATTATGATATCGAAATATTCGATGAGAATAAAGAATTGATTGCCAAATTCAATGGCACAGCTTATATCAAAAAAGAACAGATAGATTTTGAGAAATAAATAGAGTTGAAAAGAGTGACGGTTGGATGAATGCGTTATTAATCGGCCCCGGAGCAGTGGGGCTTGGTATTGCTGCGTCTCTGCTTGATTCAGGATGGAAGCTGGATATCCTTGCGGCAGGGAAAACCAAAGAAAGCCTTGATACTTTTGGAATAATCCGTAGAGGGCTCTTTAAAGAAATAACAGTTCCGGCGGCAGAAGTAAAGACTTTCAGCACTCTCGATGAAATTCAGAATCAATATGATTTTGTTTTAGTTTGCACCAAGACGACAGCGTCTTTGGATGTTGCCGCTGAGTTAAGTCAAAATAAGCATAAATTAAAGAGACAGGGGAAAATTGTACTTTTCCAGAACGGATTTGGAAATGATGAAGTGTTTTTAGAAACCTTCTCAAAAGACCGGATTTATTCGGCCCGGATTATTACCGGGTTCAGCAGGCCGGAGCGATACATCAGCGAAGTGACGGTCCATGCCGCTCCGATACTGATCGGGAGTTTATATGGTGAAGATCTGGAGTGTATGATCCCTCTTGTAGAAGCCATTAATAGCGGAGGATTGCCTTGTGCCATAACCGAAGAGATAGAAAAAGCTTTATGGGCCAAGATGCTTTATAATTGTACGCTGAATCCCTTAAGTGCGGTATTGAACGCAAATTATGGAGAGCTTGCTGAAGATCGTCATACGATTGAAATTATGGATGGATTGATTGAGGAGATATTTCAGGTTATGAGGATCTCCGGATACAGTTCTTATTGGGATGACCCTGAAGCGTATAAAAAAGAATTTTATGAACAGCTGATTCCGCCCACATGTGATCATCGGTCTTCCACTTTGCAGGATATAGAAAAAAAGATAAAGACTGAAATTGACAGCCTGACCGGAGTGATCGTGAAGTTGGGAAATCAACATCATATTCCCGTTCCTTTGAACCAAATGCTGTTTCATCTAATTAAGGCAAAAGAAAACGCTGCTGTCAGATAAAGTTTCCAGTGAATTCCCAGATCATTGCTATACAATTGGTAACTTACTTTCCAAAAAGTGCTTACTTGTTTATCAAAATTAAAGGGATTATAGTATATAGGACAGAAATCATCCTGTAAACAGGAAACAAGGATCAGGAGGTTTTAGATATGAAGTTTAATTATAATATGCCAACTAAAATTTTGTTTGGCCCCGGAAAGCTGAATAGCTTGAAAAAAGAGAAGCTTCCCGGGAAAAAAGCATTAATCGTCATCTCGGCAGGGAATTCCATGAAAAGCAACGGATACTTGGACAGGGTCATCGAAATTCTCAATTCCAAGGGAATCAAAGCTGTAATCTTTGATCAAATCCTCCCCAATCCCGTAAAAGCTCATGTCATGGAAGGAGCAAAGATCGCTGTTCGGGAAGAATGTGATTTTGTGATTGGTCTTGGCGGCGGGAGCAGCATCGATTCGGCAAAGAGCATTGCGGTAATGGCAAAGAATCCTGGTGACTACTGGGATTACATCAGCGGAGGAACAGGAAAAGGAAAGCCTGTTGAAAACGGAGCGCTGCCGGTAGTGGCCATTACAACTACCGCCGGTACCGGAACAGAAGCTGACCCATGGACTGTAATTACAAAAGAAGACACGAAGGAAAAAATTGGTTTTGGAAATGCGGATACTTTCCCGGTATTATCTGTAGTTGACCCTGAGCTAATGCTGACCGTACCGAAGAAGCTTACCGCTTATCAGGGATTTGACGCGTTTTTTCATGCGACGGAAGGTTATATTGCCAAAATAGCAAATCCGTTCAGTGATCTCTATGCGTTAAAGAGTATCGAGCTTATTGCCCGGTACCTGCCGCGAGCGGTTAAAGACGGCAACGATCTTGAAGCACGGACACAGGTTGCTTTGGCCAACACTCTTTCAGGCTTTGTCGAGTCTACTTCCAGCTGTACATCCGAACATTCCATGGAACATGCTTTAAGTGCCTATTACCCTGATCTTCCGCATGGAGCAGGACTGATCATGTTGTCTGAGGCGTATTATACGTTCTTTGCCTCCAAAGTTCCTGAACGGTTTATTTCTATGGCTGAAGCAATGGGAGTGAATGTTGATCTTCTTCCTGAAAACGAGCGGCCAATGGCTTTTGTTCAGGCCCTGGTCAAACTTCAGCAAGATTGTGAAGTTGACGGGCTGAAAATGTCCGATTATGGGATAAAAAGGGAGGAAATAACCTTGCTGGCCGATCATGCCAGAGAGACAATGGGCGGGCTGTTTACTGTTGATCCATACAGCCTGTCGCTGGAAGAGACAACGGAAATCATGAAAAACGCTTATAAATAGTTTCCGAATGAAAAAGAGGAGAAAATGTTGAGCAAACCGGATAAAGAAGAATTTGCTTTGAATAGGCCCCTTATCCTATTAATGGCTGCCGCTGCCGGAATAGCGGTAGCCAATTTATATTATATTCAGCCCCTTCTTTCTGAAATCGCCGAATATTTCAAGGTATCCCAAGCAACCGCAGGCATGGCGGCAACTCTTACTCAGGTAGGCTATGCTCTGGGTCTTTTTTGCTTTGTGCCCCTGGGAGATATCAAAGAACGCCGTTCAACAATCGTTCTGTTTCTCGTGTTGACCTCAGCTTCATTATTATTGATGGCGCTCTCAACAAATATGAGCATGGTGTTGGTCTCTTCCCTGGGAATAGGTTTTTTTACCATTATCCCTCAGTTGATTATTCCCTTTGCCGCTCATCTGGCTAATCCCGAAGAAAGGGGGAGAATACTGGGAACCGTTTTGAGCGGAGTTCTCATCGGTATTCTTCTTTCAAGAACATTCAGCGGGATCATCGGTTCGGCCTTTGGCTGGAGAATAGTTTACTTGGCGGCAGCGGGGATGATTCTGCTTCTTGCTGTTTTGACGCGAAAATTCCTGCCGCGAAGTCTGCCCGCTTCAAAGATCCCTTATTGGAGTCTTATCCGTTCTTTAAAAGGCTTAATGAAAAGTGAACCTGTTTTGAAAGAGGCGGCAGTGAATGGAGCCCTGATGTTTGGAGCATTCAGCGCTTTTTGGACATCGCTGGTCTTTCTTTTGGAAACCCCTGTTTATCATTTGGGAACACAGGAAGCGGGAATGTTTGGACTGGTTGGGGTTGTCGGAGCCCTGGCCGCCCCTTTGGTCGGAAGAATCTCCGACCAACGCAGCCCCAGATTTACAGTGGGCATTTCAGTTATTCTTTCTTTCCTCTCCTTTATCTGTTTTATTCTGATCGGAGAAAAACTGATCGGGCTGATTATCGGTATTCTCCTTTTAGACCTGGGGACACAAGGAGGACAGGTTTCCAACCAGGCAAGGATTCAGGCTTTGAGGGGAGAGATCAGGAACCGGCTGAACACGGTGTTTATGGTTTCTTATTTTACGGGAGGGTCATTAGGTTCGTTTTTAAGTACGCTTGCCTGGAAGCAATTTGGCTGGACGGGGGTTTGTTCAGTCGGATTGATTTTTCAATTACTGGCAGTTTTGTTCCATTATGTGATCTTTAAACCAGAGCAAAACATCTGCGGTGAAAAATGCCGGGAATGACTGGCTGAGGGAAGAAAATTCAGGAAACTTTCAGCTTGAATTCAAGCAGGTTTCAGTGAACATTAAGGAAATATTCAGGAAGGTATTTTATAGTAATAATGAAGTGTTTCCAAAAATAAGAAAGATAAACATGGAGGATGCAGAAGTTGAAGAAGAAAATGCTTACTGTAATGGGAACTTTGTTATTGCTGATCGCCCTGATCGTCACCGGATGTTCACGCGGAGCTGCCGACGACGCCGCTGCGGATGACGCCGCTGCCGGCAAGCAGGAAAATGCCGGAAATCATGACAGGCAGCCTGGCGACGGGCAGAATAGCATGCAAGCTTTGATGCCTGATATTGCCAAGGCCTTGAATATGGAACAGACGGAACTGGAAACCCAGCTGCAGTCAGGCAAGAAACTCGCGGATATTGCCGGTGAAAAAAATGTTGCGGTAGACAGTCTGATTGCACAGATCAAGTCATTGTTGGATGCTGATATTGATCAAGCGGTCCAGGAGGAAAAAATCACCTCGGACCAGGCGAGCAAACAAAAGGAACAAACTACGCAGAGAGCCACTGATATGGTAAATGGCAAGACCCCCGAGCCTGGATCAGGCGGAGGTCCGAAAGACGGAGAGAGACCGGACGGTCAACAGGGGAACCCTCCGGATGCGCCAGACGCCTCAACAAAATAGATACTTAAAGGATCGCTTGATTAACGTCATCAAGCGATCCTTATGATTTACATATTGAAAAAAACAAAAGGTCTATTCAACAAATTCCGGCAAACTTTCAGGGAATTTTCAGGAAACGTAAAGGTCTGATTCAGAAAATGATTTTATAGTATAAACTGTATTCCTGCAATATCCAGATAGAAAAAGCGAATATACTCGGAAGTGGAAGGAGAGCAATAGGTGAAATTTAATTTGAAAAATCCCGCCGGTTTCCTAAAAAACGGCTCAAAAACAGCAGGCGCCTTTTTGCACAGCAAGCTCAATACAAGGAAAAAGAAAATCATTGCGGGTTTACTGGCCTCAGTCCTGATTATTGGGGGAAGCTATAGTGTTTACCATGCCTTTGCCAAAAAAACTCCCGCGGCCACGGCAGTGACAAATATCGTGAAAAAGGGCAGTATTGTCAAGTCAATTGATGCCACTGGGACAGTAAATTATCCGAATGCCGTAAAACTGGGGTTTGAACAAAGTGGAAGCGGCTCCTTGCAGATCACAGAATTGAATGTGAAACAAGGAGATAAGGTCAGTCAGGGACAAGTGTTGGCCAAGATAGACGACACGACACTTGAGCAGACCCTTTCCCAAAAGGAATTGAATCTTGCTTCGGCCCAGGCCAAATATCAGGAGGCGTTGGAAGGTTCAAATTCAACCATATTATCGACGTTGGCCAGTGCCATGACGAAATTAAATGAGGCCCAGGAGTCTTTAAATACGGCGAAGCGGGAGGCAGACCCCGCCTATTTGACCAACCAGGTTTTCCTGGCCAAACAGAAAGTTGAAGCGGCGAGTGAGGCGTTGACCAAAGCCCAGCAGTCCGGTGTAACGACCAATGTGCCATCCGCTCAGGCCTCATTAGATGAGGCGGAAAAAGCGTTAAAAACCGCTCAGGACGCCCAAAACGGGGAAGCGGGGAAGGTCCTGGAATCGGCCGAGAATGCTTACGAAGCGGCGAAAACCAATCTCGAAGCGGCCCAGGCTCAGGCCAAGAGATATTCAACCAGTGATTCGCCTACCCTTCTGGCGGCCATGGCTTCACTGGCCCAGGCTCAGGCAGATCTCTCGGAGGCTCAGGACAATTATGCCAATGCTTCCATTGTCGCGCCTATGGATGGCGTCATTGTCACAGTCTCAGTGGAAAACTATGAGACGGTTTCATCTTCGGACAGTATCATTACAATGGTTGCGGCGACAGATGTTTTTGACATCGAGACGACTGTCGATCAGTCGGATATTACGAAAATCGAGGTTGGACAAAAAGCGGTCGTCACTCTTGATACTCTGGCGGATACAGAAATAAGCGCCACGGTATCACAGGTTGATCTGGAAGGGACAATTACCTCAGGGGTTACCAGCTTTAGTGTAAAGGTGACGATAGACGAACCAAGCTCCGTTTTGCGGTCGGGAATGAATGCCGATGTCAGCATTATCCTGGCGCAGTCTCAGGATGTCCTGACCATACCCAGTGAAGCGCTTGTCGAAAGAGATAATCGTTCTTATGTCCGGGTTCCCAAAAACGAAAATGCCATGGATATTACCCAGGCCGATGTCAACCTGGTTGAGGTAGAAACAGGGCTTGATAATGATACCGATGTCGAAATCAAAAGCGGATTGACAGAGGGTCAGAAGATCATTGTAAGCTTTAAGGCTGTGGAATCTTCCCCGGCGGACTCTTCATCATCCGGCGGCAGCGGAAACAATTCTAACAGCGGTTTTGGCCAGCGCTCATCGGGAGGCGCTATGGGCGGTATGACCGGAGGTCCGAGCGGTGGTCCTCCTCCCGGAAACTGATGAAGGAGGAAAAATGATTACACTTAAGGGAATCAAAAAGATTTATGCAAACGGGGAGATCCAGGTCGCAGCCTTAAGAGGAGTTGACCTGCAGGTTGATGAGGGAGAGTTTGTGGCGATAATGGGCCCTTCCGGTTCTGGAAAATCGACGATGATGAATATTCTCGGCTGTTTAGACAGACCGACGGAGGGGAGTTATGTCCTGGATGGAATAGATGTCTCCCGGGCTTCCAGTGATGAGCTGTCCGTTGTCCGCAATACGAAGATCGGCTTTGTCTTTCAGGGCTTTAACCTGCTTGCGCGGACGACGGCGGTCGAAAATGTTGAGCTGCCAATGTTATATGCCGGAGTTCCGGCAAAGGAAAGACGGGAGCGGGCCTTGGCGGCTTTAGAATCAGTCGGGCTGGGAGCACGTGTTTATCACCGCCCCAAGGAATTATCCGGGGGGCAGCAGCAAAGGGTGGCCGTTGCCAGGGCTTTGGTGAATAGACCGGCAATTATTCTGGCCGATGAACCGACAGGAAACTTAGATACAAAATCCAGTATCGAGGTAATGGCGATTTTTCAAAGGCTTCACCAGAATGGAAATACCATCGCTTTGGTCACCCATGAGCCGGATATCGCCGAACATACCAAAAGAAAAATTTTCTTCAGGGACGGGGCGGTGGAAAGTGACGAGAAAATAGAAATTCAGAGAATCGCTGATCCTTCAAAGTTCCAGGAAGGGGCATAAGAAATGAACTTTTGGGAATCTGTAAAAATATCCCTTCGGGCCTTGATTTCCAATAAACTGCGTTCAATACTGACGATGCTTGGAATTATCATTGGTGTAGGCGCGGTGATCGCTATGGTCGGTATCGGCAATGGGGCGACATCAGATATTACTTCGAGTATCCAAGGATTGGGCGCGAATTTATTGACTGTTTCACCGGGGCAATCAAGCTCAAATGGGGTCAGAAGCGCGGCCGGGAGTATGAATTCTTTAAAAATGAGCGATGCGGAAGAAATTGCAGCCTTGGGTGATTCCATTAAGGCGGTTGCCCCGACAAATAACAAATCAGGGGTACAGGTCGTTTTGGGCGCGGAAAATACCAATACCACAATTACCGGAGCGACCGAGACGTATACCGAGGTTCGCAACCTGGAAATCAGTACAGGGAGATTCATTACTGCGGAGGATGTTCAGGACTATGCGAAGGTAGCGGTAGTCGGGCCGTCAGTGGTAAGCTCACTTTTGGGAAGCGAAGACGCCGACATCGTGGGCCAGAAGATTAAGATCAATAACATTCCTTTTAAGGTTGTGGGGGTGACAGTCAGTCAGGGTTCTTCGGGAATGAACAGCAGTGATGATATGATCTTTATTCCGATTACGACCAATGCCAGCCGTCTGGTGGGCAATAAGTACCTGCGGACTATTTACGTAGCGGCAGCGTCCGAAGAAATGATGGATCAGGCCGAAGCGGAGATTATCGCCGTTTTGGAAAAAGCCCACGGTATTGATACCGGGGCGGGTGAAAGTGATGATTTTACGGTGCAAAACCAGGAAACGATTTTGGAAACCGTGCAAAGTGTCTCCAAGACCATGTCTATGCTTCTGGGAGGAATAGCCGGAATCTCCCTGTTGGTCGGCGGGATTGGGATCATGAATATTATGCTGGTCTCAGTGACGGAAAGAACAAGGGAGATCGGAATCCGTAAAGCAATCGGTGCCAAGGAAAAAGACATTATGCTTCAGTTTCTGACGGAAGCTGTTGTTCTTTGCCTTCTGGGCGGAATGATCGGCATAGGGTTCGGCTATGCCGCCTCCGCACTTGTTTCCAAGTTTTTGAGCATGGGATCGAGTATTTCTGTTTCTTCCATCATCATTGCCTTTTGTTTTTCGGCCTTGATCGGCGTTGTTTTTGGGGTCGTGCCGGCCAGAAAAGCGGCAAAAATGGATCCGATTGATGCTTTGAGATTTGAATAAGAAGGAGAAAGACAATGAAAAAAAAGACAATATTTGTATTGTTCATGACTATGCTTTTGGTCATCGCCACGGTGATTCCTCAAACTGCTTTTGCTTCTGAAGAGCTGGATGATATAGAATTTTTGACTTCATCAGATTATCGGCTGACAACAGGGGTCAGCACAACAATTAACTTTAAGCTCTATGATGATAATGGAGATCTGTTCACAGGAAGTGTTACCGCAATCCTGTACGATTCAGACGGAAAAGGCACATCTTACATGCCATCCGGAAGCTCCGGCTATTATTCGATCAACAATGTGACAGTAGATGTTGCCGGTGATTACGATTTGGTGGTAGAAAGTTCGGATGGGGATAAGGTTACCGTCCCGATTGAAGTGGCTGATCCGGGCATTGATATTACAGGCTCATTGATCATCAACGACGCAAATCCTTCTCACAAAATTACAATAGAGCTGGGGGATGCGCATGGAGAGGCCATTCGCAGACAGTCTGTGACGATTGACGGAACCTCGGTTGGAGCGGGAACTCTGAGTCTGACCACAGATTATCTTGGGAAGGCGAGCTTTTCCATGACTCCGACGATGTTTGGCAATGCCGATATCCTTCTGGAAGGGCATATTATTGGGACGATTCCGGTCGTTAAAGCTTACACGGAAGGAGAGCGGATCGGGGAAAACGGAAAGGGAAGTGCGGGCCTGTCAGTCGCCGTAGCTGAAGAGGGATGGGAAAGTTCAAGTATTGTCATCTTAACCCGGGATGATATTTTAGCAGATGCAATGGCCGCTGTCCCACTGTCGAAAAAGTTGGACGCGCCGATATTAATGACGTCCTCAAGCTCGTTGGATTCAGAGGTTCTCTCCAAGATTCAGGAGCTTGGGGCCAGTCAGGTATTTATTATTGGCGGAGCAGAGGCCATATCCAAAGAGATAGAAGCCAGTCTCAGTTCTTCAGGGCTAACCATCTCCCGTCTAAGTGGAAAAAATCGATATGATACAGCCGCACAAATCGCGGCCCAGATCGGCAGCGCGGATGTTGTGTATATGACCTATGGTCATGGTGAGGCCGATGCAATGGCGATAAGCTCATTCGCCGCCGCACAGGGGTCCCCAATTCTCTTGACAGATCAAGATACCATTCCGGGTGAAACCCTGGCGGCGTTGAAAACAGTCTCTCCCCACAAGATTATTCTTATCGGTGGAACGGGAATAATCAGCCCAAATATTGAAAAGCAGCTTGCGGGCAATTATACGGTGGAACGATGGGGCGGTACAGACAGGTATAATACGGAGCAGATCATTCTGGAAAACCTGCTCGATAAGCAGTCCGCGCGGCCGGTATACTTTGCTTCAGCATTGGTTGCTTCCAGTGATGTTTCAGGAGGCAAACCATTTGGAGACGCCTTGCTGGCGTCCGCGTTAGCAGCAAAGAATAACGGGTTTGTCATCGTTGTTCCGCAAAACACGCTTCCTTCATCAATCCAGTATTTCCTGTCCTATAATAAGGGTTATCTGACCAAAGGAACGGTCGTAGGAAGCACCTCCGCAATCAGCCGGGGCCTGCAGGAACAGTTGTCTGCCTTAATAGAGCATTAAAACAGACAACCCCTTTATCGATTCAACTTTTCTGATTGAACAAGAAAAAGAGCTTGCTCAGAAGTCTGAAATGATCTGAAAAAGCTCTTTTTTATCAAAGGAGAGAACGTGTTGAAAAATAAACCGCGTGAAGGGACCATCCTCATCCTGCTGCTTTGTATGGGATTGTGCCTGCGGATCGCCGCCGCCGTCTCCATCGAAGGATTTAGCTCGGATATCCATCTGTTCAGAAATTGGGCGGGAACTGCGGCGGACAATTTGGGACAATTTTATTTCAAATCTTCCAGTGATTATCCGCCGCTTTATATTTATGTCCTCTTTCTGATCGGAAAACTGCTCAGCTTTCCGGCAATTAGTCCCTATACGGTTTTGATCATAAAACTGCCCGCTATTCTGGCTGATCTGGCTACCGCGCTGTTCATCTTCAAGGTCGCTTCGAAGTATCACAGCCGGAAAACGGGGATACTGCTGGCGGCGTATTATCTGTTCAATCCGGCAGTATGGATTAATTCCAGTCTCTGGGGACAGGTGGATTCGTTTTTCACTCTGCTTATTGTTGCCGCGGTATACCTGCTGACGGAAAAGAAACTCGGATTTTCGGCGGTTTTCTTTACGGCGGCAGTTTTGATGAAGCCTCAGGGAATCATTTTTCTCCCCGTGCTTTTTTTTGAATTGGTGCGGACAAAAAAGATGGGGGATATCCTGAAAGCAATGGTCTCCGCCATCATTACCGCTCTCATCATTATCCTCCCGTTTTCCTTAAACAGGGGTTTGACCTGGATTTATCAGTTATTTGCGGGGACTGTCGCCGAATACCCCTATGCTTCGGTCAATGCGTTTAATCTGTACGGCTTGCTGGGCGCAAATTATGTCAATGATGCAAAGACATTACTGCTCTTTAGTTATCATAGATGGGGCCTGATCTTGATTGTCCTGACCACATTATTTTCCTGGTTAGTATATATTAAGGGAAACAGCAGGAGATTTGCTTTTGCCGCCGCAATGCTGCAAATCATGGGTGTTTTCACTTTAGCCACAAGAATGCATGAACGCTATTTGTTTCCGGCAATTGCCCTGGCCGTTTTTGCTTGGATTTACCTCAAAGATAAAAGGCTGTTTTTTCTTGCCGGCGGGGTCAGCGTGACAAGCTTTTTCAATACATTTTTTATTCTCTTTCATACAAGCAGGATCATGGACTCAAGCGGATATGGCTTTTGGCTCCGGATCATTTCTCTGCTCAATGTTCTTCTCCTGATTTGGGCGGCGAAAACGGTATTTGATTTGGCCCTGAACAGGAAAAGCGATGACAATATGTTTTGAAAACAGGGTGATTCAATGGGGAAAACCATCCGGATTCTTACGGTGCCAGGCCCAGGCGCTCTCAATGATCTGATCTAAAGAGCTGTATCCGGGAGACCAGTTAAACGTGGTTCTTATCTTATCGGCCTCAGCCACCAATTGGGCAGGGTCGCCGGGACGTCGCGGACACTCCAGGACGGGGATGTTCCGGCCTGTAATTTTACGGGAGGTTTCAATCACTTCCCTGACACTGTGGCCGGATCCTGTTCCTACGTTAAAAACACCGCTGCCGACACCTTTCTCCAAAGCCGCTAAGGCCAGAATATGGGCTTTGGCCAGATCAAGCACATGGATATAATCCCTGATACAGGTCCCATCCGGAGTGGGGTAATCTGTCCCGAAAATACTGATCTGTTCCTGGCGTCCTAAAGCTGTTCGGAGAATCAGGGGAATCAGATGAGTTTCCGGAGTATGGTGTTCACCGAGCGAGCCATCAAACAGGGCCCCGGCGGCATTGAAATAGCGAAGAGAGATCCATTCCAGCCCATAGGCTTTTTCCAGCCAGGGGAAGGATTGCTCAATCATCCGTTTGGAGGCGCCATAAGGATTGACAGGGATTGTCGCGGCAGCTTCGGGAATAGGCACCTGTTCTGGAATACCGTAGGCTGCCGCGGTTGAGGAAAAAATCACCCGTTTCACGCCCGCGCTGAGCAGGGCACTGATAAAGAGATTTGTTTTGGCAGTATTCTCGTGAAAATACAGGTCGGGTTTTTGCATAGATTCACCAACCAGGCTGCGGGCGGCAAAATGGATCACAGCATCGATCCCCAGATCTTGGACAATATTGCGGACCAGAAGCCCGTCCGCAATATCCCCTTTAAAGAAAGGCACTTCGGGAAGAGCCGAGGATAAATGGCCCGTGACCAGACTATCAAGGATGACAGGCCGGTATCCTTCTTCCAACAATAACCTGACGGTATGACTGCCGATATACCCGGCGCCCCCGGATACGAGAATCGTTCTCATTTTTTCACATCCTTCGTTTTTTCCGGCAGAACAGGTCCTGAATGATAATCAGGATTGCCGGTAAAAGATATCATTAGTATAAAAGTGATTTCTGAGCGTGCATTGATTGTCTGCTGAAAAAAAGCTGAAGATTTTCGGCATGACGGAAAAACGCTCAGATTTATTTCAGTGATTATTCAGAACGAATTCAGTATAATATGAAATAATAGAAAAAAGAAAGAAAAAATTTGATTTTTTCTTTCTTTCCTTGAATCTTGAAGGAGGCTCTCAAATGCAAAAATTAAAAGGGATAAAAGTATTGTTGATCGATGATGAGCCGAATATTTTGCAGTTTTTGGAGATGGGCCTGTTAAACGAGGGGTTTGATGTCATGACAGCTCAGGATGGGATGTCGGCAATGACGATTGTCAAACAGTTTCAGCCGCATATTGCGATCCTGGATGTCATGATGCCGGGGATGGATGGGTTTGAAGTATGCAAAATGCTGAAAAAAACGGAGAATACCGCGATTATCATGCTCACGGCAAAGGATGAAGTGGACGATAAGGTGAAAGGGCTTACTCTGGGAGCGGATGATTATATGGCCAAACCATTTAGTTTTGAGGAGTTGTTGGCCAGAATCCACGCAAGAGTGCGCAACCAGTTTCCCAATCTTCTGGGGGAAGTCGTCATCGGGCCTTTCCGCATTGATGACAGGCGGAAAGAAATCTTTTATCATCAGGTTGTCCTGGAGCTTTCTCCGACTGAGTACGAGCTGCTTCGTTTTATGGTTCTCAATCAAGGACTTGTGTTAAGCAAAACCAAGATTTTAGACAAGGTCTGGGGATATGACTTTGTCGGAGATGAAAACATTGTTGAAGTCTATATCCGGTCCTTGCGGGATAAATTGAATGATAAGGAACATAAATTGATCCGAACCCTGCGCGGTTCAGGGTACAGGGTAGATCTGCCATGAGGATGCCCAAGCCTTTTCAGCGCTTTTTTATTATAAAGTCACTTCGGTTTCAGCTCTTATCCCGCTCCTTGCTCTTAATGGCAATTTTGATGGCGATTATCGGAGTTTTTCAATACGTCATCATGAGCGAGTTTATCTATCAGAATAAAGCAGTCAGTATTCAGGAGCAAATGAAAGCCATTTCCCCGGGAGTATGGGATAATCTGATCCTCAACGCAAAGGATTCCGGCCAAATTATTGGCGACAATAAAAACAATAATTTTCCGATGAAGCCGGACCGGCTGCCTTATTTTATGACCCCCGATTCCACGGTCGCGTTTGTTGATGCCGAGGGGAACTATTATGTCATTTCCAATTCTACAGCAGATGGCAGGACCCCGCCTCAACTGGATTTGACAACTTATGAAAATAGTTCTCAGTTTAAGTACGGGAGAGCATATCAGATTGTAAACGGCGGAACGAATTCGGAAGAGTTGGTTGTTTTGCACCCGGTTTTTGAGAGAGGGCAAAGAATTGGCACAGTTCAGGTCAGTATGGGGACAGCGCCCTTGAAGGAAATCCTTTATCATATATTAATTGCCTTTTTATCTCTGTCCCTGCTCGCTCTCATCGCTGGAATACTGGCTTTTATCCCTGTTCTGAGAAAAACCCTGGTCCCTTTGTCCAAGATGGCGGAAACCGTGGAACAGATCAACTCCGGAAACCTGGCTGAACGGTTTCCGGTCGAACAAGGTCAGATTGAGATCGACCAATTAGCCGGTTCCTTCAACAGAATGCTGGAAAGGCTGGAACTGTCTTTTAAAGCAGAGCAGGAGGCCAAAGAGCAGATGCGGAGATTTGTTGCCGATGCTTCCCATGAGCTGAGAACTCCGTTGACTTCTATCCATGGATTTTTAGAAGTGCTTTTAAGGGGGGCGGTCAACCAGCCGGATAAATTGGAAAAATCCCTCAAAAGCATGCTTACGGAATCTGAGCGCATGAAGAAACTCATTCAGGATCTTCTCCAGCTGGCCAAGCTGGACCGCACACCCCAGATCGAGCTTAAAGAAGGCAGGTTAGATAATCTGATCAAAGAGATGGAGCCGCAGTTGAAAATGCTGGCCGGACTGAGAAAAGTCACGATTAATCTTGGATCTGCGTTGAGATGCAGGTTTGATGAGGACAAAATCAAACAGGTGATTCTAAATCTTTTTCAAAATGCTGTTCAGCATACGGAAGCAGAAGAGGGCCGGATTGAGCTCAGTCTCAAGGATACTGCCAATGGAGTTGAGATAGAAGTGAAAGACAATGGTCCCGGGATCGCGGCAAAGCATCTTCCTTATCTTTTTGACCGGTTCTACAGGTGTGATTCTTCCCGGACCCGTAAACACGGTGGCTCAGGATTGGGCTTATCCATCACAAGATCGATTGTTGAATTGCACGGCGGAACAATCAAAGTGGCTACGGTTGAAGGGAAAGGAACGGCTTTTCAAGTAGGGCTCCCCCTCAATAAACACTCTCAATAAACACTGTTCCTCAACCCAAACAGTCAATTTCAGATATGGCTTTACTTGTTCTCTATATCAGGTAAAGCTATTTTTTTGTCTTCTTTTTCAGCGAATTTTCAGGAAATCCTAAATAAACTTTCAGGTAAGTTTAAGGAGTCATTCAGAATGACTGGTTATATTAATGATTGTAAAGGATAAAACGGATTGCTGATTCCTGTCTTTTAGTTAGGGCGAGAAGGAGGAAGGGAATGGAAGAAAATATTCGCTATTCAGTCATCATTCCTGTTTATAACGAAGAAGCCGTGATCAAAGAAACCTATCTGAGATTGGTCAAGGTCATGGAATACACCGGTGAAAAATATGAACTGATTTTCGTAAATGACGGAAGCCGTGATCAAACAGCGGCTCTGATCAAAGGCTTCCGGAATGGGAATGACAGGGTGAAGCTGATCGATTTCTCGCGCAATTTCGGTCATCAGGTCGCGATTACCGCCGGCATGGATTATGCATCAGGTGCGGCCGTAGTGGTGATTGATGCCGATCTTCAGGACCCTCCGGAGCTGATTGTCAACATGATCGCCAAATGGAAGGAAGGCTATGATGTTGTCTATGCCCAAAGAAGCAAACGTAAAGGGGAAACCATTCTCAAAAAACAGACCGCTCATTTTTTCTACCGCGTCCTGCGGGTGTTGACGGAAATAGATATCCCTGTGGATACCGGTGATTTCCGCTTGCTTGACCGTAAAGTCTGTGAAGAACTGAAACGAATCCCGGAAAAAAACCGTTTTATGCGCGGTCTGGTCAGTTGGATCGGATTCAAACAGGCGGCAATAGAATACGAGAGAGATGAACGGCCGGCAGGGGAGACAAAATATTCGTTAAAAAAAATGATCAAACTAAGTATAGATGGAATGACCTCTTTCTCCTTAAAACCCATAAAACTTGCTTCCTATGCCGGTGCTGTTCTGATCGCGGCCGGCCTGGTCTGTTGTGTTGTTTTTCTGACGCTGAAAGGGAATACCTTTTCAGCCCCAGGATGGAAACTGGTGATTATCCTCCAGCTGTTTTTGAGCGGGATGCTCCTGACCATGATGGGAATTATGGGAGAATATATCGGTCGCATTTATGATGAGGTCCGGCATCGTCCGCTCTATATTGTCAGTGAGTGCTATGGACTGAAAAAAAGAGAGGAGGAGTGAAAGATATGCCGGCTAAGATTCAACATTACGCGAAATTCCTCAAGTACTGCCTGGTAGGGGGCGTGAATACAGCGGTTGATCTGATTCTTTTCTTTCTGCTCTCTCTGATCGGGGCTCCTTTGCTCATTGCGCAATGCGTAGGGTATTCAGGCGGTTTCTTCAATAGCTTTATATTGAATCGAAAATGGACCTTTCAGACATATGGTCCGTCAGGAAGGCAATTCATCCGGTTTATCGGACTCAACCTGTTTACTCTAGCCTTGACTTACGGGGCAATTGTCGGGCTCCATGACCAGCTGCAATGGCCGCTTATGATCAGTAAAATCATTTCAACTGTTTTATGTACGGGGATCAATTACACCGGCAGCCGTTTATGGGTGTTTTCTGATCCGGCGGCAAGCATATAAATCATGATGAAGAAAAGAAGGGCTGGGAAAATGAAAATATTGTTCATTAAGAATGAAATGGGAAGTCGGAAAAAAATATTCGCTGTGTTGAGAAAAGAAGGGTACACGGTTGAGGCTGCCTATGATGAAGAGTCAGGCTTCAGTAAAGCGGCAGCCGGTGATTTTGATGTTATTGTTTTATATTTGCACAGTCCGAATGAAGACAGGGTTGCTTTTATCAGGGACCTCCGTGACCTGGGAATTTCCACTCCATTAATTGTTTTAGGTGATGATGGTCATTCAGGAGACAAGGTGGCCGTCTTAGATGCCGGTGCGGATGATTGTCTGGTTACCCCCTTGGATATGGATGAATTTATGGCCAGATTAAGGGTACTCTCAAGAAGAAGAAATCAAGCCATAATCGAAAATAAACTTGAAGCGGCAGGACTGGTTTTAGACCCTTTAAAATGTGTGGTCATGAAAAAAAATCAGACGATCAAATTAAGTTTAAAAGAAACCTTGCTGCTTGAAATCTTAATGCGCAATACCGGGAAAGTGGTGACCAGAGAACAGCTCTTTGATCGTGTCTGGGGTTATTGTTCTAAAAATGAGCTTTCCAATGTTGATTTATACGTGTATTATTTGAGAAAGAAATTGAGCAAAACATCGATCGGGACTGTACGTGGGATTGGGTATTTCTTTGAACAGAATCTTGATGCCGTATAAACAGAGAAAGGATAAGTCATCAAAAAAGTTTGATCAGGCCTGGAGAAGGATAATGAAAGCAAAATATCGAATATAATGGGAAAAGAAGAAAGCAAAGGATGAAGATCATGAGTGAGATTTTGTTGGAATCCGGAACAGGCGAAGTCGAAATACTCGAATTTATAATCAGCGGCAGATTTTATGCGATTAATGTCATTAAGGTGAAAGAAGTTTTAGATATCCAATCGATGAAAATAACGAAGATTCCCCTTGCCAATCCCGCCATAGCGGGTTTGATTCTCAACAGGGGTGAAGTGGTCACTTTAATCGATTTGAAATATGTTTTAGACCAGGAGAAAACAGAAAACTGGACAAAAGTCATCATCTGTGAATTTAATCAGCTAAAGGTTGCTTTTACAATCGATGATATTACCAGCGTGCACCGAATAAAATGGGAACAAATCTTAAAACCGGAAACCTTATCGGCTGATTCTCTGGTCACCGGGAATATTATTTTGGGTGATAAGCTGGTTCTTTTCCTGGATTTTGAAAAAATCGTAACAGATATTTCCCCGAATACCGGAATAAATGAACATAGAATAGCCAATATTCAGACCAAAGACAGATCGGAGATCAAAATCCTTTTAGCGGACGATTCCCCGCTGATCAGAGCCTTGTTAAGGGATACTCTGACGAAGACCGGTTTTCAACATCTGAACATCTTTGACGACGGAAAACAGCTGCTGGATCATTTGTTGAATTTATTCGAGACGAAAGGAGAAAACTTTATTGAGGATGTTCAACTGGTGATTACAGATATTGAGATGCCGACAATGGATGGGCATACTTTGACCAGGAGAATTAAAGAGCATTCCAGCCTGAACAAGCTGCCGGTGATTATTTTCTCCTCTCTGATTACCGATGATTTAAAACACAAGGGGGTCTCAGTCGGGGCGGACGCCCAGCTGAGTAAGCCGGAGATCGGAGAGTTAATCAATACTGTCGATCAATTACTTCTGAAAAACTGAGATAATCAATACCAGGAAGAGGAACCTTTCTTTTTCCACGATTTAAGGAGAACAAAAATGGGCATGAAGTTTATCAAGAAGATACCTGCCGCAGACGAGATCAAGGAACAAATGCCTTTGCCGGAGCATATCCGGGAAATTAAAGCGCAAAGAGACCAGGACCTGAGAAAAATCTTCTGCAATGAAGACGACCGGTTTATTTTGATCGTTGGCCCTTGTTCGGCCGATCATGAAGATTCCGTATGTGAATACATAGAAAAGCTGGCTCAAGTACAGGATCGCGTCAAAGATAACATTTTCGTCATTCCCAGGATCTATACCAATAAGCCCCGCACAACAGGAGAAGGGTATAAGGGTATGGCTCATCAGCCCGATCCGAGTAAAGAACCTGATTTATATGAGGGCATAAAGGCGATCAGAAGACTGCATATTAAGGCCTTAAGTGAATTCTATATGCCGGCCGCTGATGAAATGCTTTATCCGGAAAACTATACGTATTTGTCCGATGTCATCGGATACAATGCGATTGGGGCCCGCTCCGTCGAAAATCAGCAGCACAGACTGGCTGTAAGCGGAGTCAGTACGCCGGTAGGGATGAAAAATCCGACAAGCGGAGATCTGTCCGTCATGCTGAATTCCATAGTGGCGGCCCAGCAAGGGCATAGTTTCATTTATAACGGCTGGGAGGTTGCCACAACGGGTAATCCTTTCGCCCACGCCATTTTAAGGGGTGCCGTAGACTCGTATGGCAGGAATATTCCCAATTATCATTATGAGGATTTGATCAATATCTCTTCCGAATACGAAAAGCGTCAGCTCTTCAATCCGGCCATCATTGTTGATACAAATCACGCCAATTCAATGAAGCTTTATTATGAACAGCCCAGAATCGCGAGGGAAATCCTAATGAGCAGGAGGTATGACAGCCTTCTGAAAAAAATGATTAAAGGGTTAATGATTGAGAGTTATCTTGTTGAGGGCAGGCAAGGTATTGAGGAAAATGTTTATGGCAAGTCCATCACTGATGCTTGTCTTGGCTGGGAAAGTACCGAGAAGCTGATCTATTTTATCGCTGAAAATATCTAAAGGAAACCTTGAGAAAAACCTCTGGGAGAGTAATCCTTCAGAGGTTTTTCTGATCTAAAGATCTTCGCAAGGGAATAATTTAAAATAATATAAAACAAAGAATAATTATAAATAATTATTTAATGGAAAGAATTTTAGTGATATTGCTTGATAATGGCGTTAAACCGGGTTTGAACAGCAGCAGGGAATATCTTAATATAGTAGTGTTAATGAAATACATATGGAGGGAACAAAATGAAAAAATTTATCTGTTCAGTATGTGGTTATATCCATGAAGGAGATCAGGCCCCTGAACAATGTCCGCTCTGCAATGCCTCGTCCGACAAATTTTCTGTCTCTGAGGAAGGCGCCAAACAATGGGCTGATGAGCATAAGCTTGGTGTGGCAAAAGACGCTGATCCTGAAATATTGGAAGGATTGAGAGCGCATTTTAACGGAGAATGTACAGAAATCGGCATGTACTTGGCGATGAGCCGCCAGGCAGACAGAGAAGGATATCCGGAGGTTGCTGAAGCTTATAAGAGAATTGCCTATGAAGAAGCGGAGCATGCAGCCAAATTTGCAGAGCTGCTGGGAGAAGTCGTTTTTGATACAAGAAAGAACCTGGAATTGCGGGTTGAAGCAGAATTCGGAGCTTGTCAGGGCAAAAAGGATATCGCGGTAAGAGCAAAACAGCTCAATTATGATGCGATCCATGATACCGTCCATGAGATGTGTAAAGATGAGGCACGCCATGGCAGGGCATTTAAAGGGCTTTTAGAAAGATATTTTGTTTAAACATGAACATCCAGATTTTTGGACTGAAAAAATGCTTTGACACGCAGAAGACAGAAAGATACTTTAAAGAGAGAAAGATTCAATACCAATTTATTGACTTGAAACAAAAAGGATTGAGTAAGGGCGAACTGGAGAGTGTCCGGAAAAATATCGAGCTGAAAGACCTCATTAATCCGAAAGCTAAAGGATATGCCGGATCAAATATTGAGCAGATCAGAAGCGCGGCCGGCAAAGAGGAAATTCTATTAAATCATCCTGCTCTTTTCAAAACACCGATTGTCCGTAACGGCAAACTGGCTACGGTCGGATATCAAGCCGAGGTTTGGAAGGACTGGGAATAGCCCGGCGGTATTGTAGTCCTGTTCAATATTTTGCCGGGAATTCGTATAATAGACTGAATAAAAAGAAATATTGAGACAATTCTGAACATCGCTTTACTTTATCCCTTCCGTCATTTATAATAAAAATAACCCTGACAGACCCGAAGCCCGCAAGGAGAAACCCAAAGAATGTTTCAGGTTTGTATTGAGTCTGGTATTGATCGTTCCATGGGATACCGCTTTTGGTTAACGAAACAGGGGAGTAGTTTTCAAGTCAAAAGAGTGGAGGAAGGCTAACGTTTTTAGGATTATTCACGAAATGGTTTCCGTTATGGCTCAAATGGTCATAATCTCGGAAGAGGGAGGTTCTTTGGTAAGGGCTTTCGGGTCATCAGGGTGAGAATCAGGAAGAACGTAGAATATCAAAATGTCCCGCAGGAAAGGACAGGTCAATTCCGGTAAAACGGAGGCACCTGTCCTTTCCTCTTTTCATCAAAATGGTTTTCTGTGTGTTGACAGCAAATAAAAATATTCACATTTGATGATTTATCTGCTACAATGAGAAAAAAGATATATTAAAGCTGGGGGTGCCAATTCTGGCTGAGAGAGACTGGCTGTCTCAAACCCTTTGAACCTGACATGGCTAGGACCATCGTAGGGAAGCGTTCGCATTAAAAGAATGAGAATTTAGGCTTTATCCTTACGGATAAAGCCTTTAAATATTTTGGGAGGAAATGCAATGAATGAAGACAGACTCAAAATCGGCCAAACTGAGCTTCAGAGCAGATTATTCATCGGTTCAGGCAAATATTCCACAAATGCCTTAATCCCTGAAATTGTGGCGAGCTCAGGAGCCCAGGTCATTACCGTAGCAGTACGGCGCGTTGACTTGGATTCCAAAGAGGAAAACATGCTGAACTACATTCCTAAAGGATGTATTCTCATGCCCAATACTTCGGGCGCAAGAAATGCCGAAGAAGCGGTAAGAATTGCCAGGCTGGCCAGAGCAATGGGATGTGGGGACTGGATCAAGATCGAAGTGATCTCCGATACCAAATATCTGCTGCCTGATAATCAGGAAACGATTAAGGCTACAGAAGTGTTGGCTCAAGAGGGATTTGTCGTGCTTCCCTATATGTGCCCGGATCTGATGGCGGCCAAAAGGCTGCGCGATGCCGGAGCGGCCGCGGTTATGCCTCTCGGTGCTCCGATCGGCACGAATAAAGGACTTAAGACAAAGGAACTGGTGAGAATCCTGATTGAGGAAATTGATTTGCCGGTGATTGTCGACGCCGGAATCGGCAAGCCTTCCCAGGCAGCGGAAGCGATGGAGCTGGGGGCTGCCGCAGTTCTTGTCAATACGGCAATCGCTACAGCCGGAGATCCGGCAGGCATGGGGGAGGCTTTTGCTTTAGCGGTGCAGGCCGGAAGAAAAGCTTTTCTGGCGGGAACAGGCGCAGTGACGGAATATGCGGAGGCATCTTCCCCTCTGACCGGTTTTCTAAATTCATAAGGGAGACAGGTAAACATCATGAGCTTTTACGATGATTTGCAAGAATTGGATCAACAATCCCTGCACAAAAAAATCCTGACCGCGGATGAAGAAGCGGTTAACAGAGCGTTAAGCAAGGAAAACCTTTCTCTGGACGATTATGCGGCACTTCTTTCACCGGCGGCAGGAGGGTATTTGGAGCAAATGGCCAAAAAAGCCCAGGAGATCACATTCCGCCATTTCGGTAAGGTTGTCATCTTATTTGCCCCCATTTATCTGGCTAACTATTGTGTAAACCAATGTCTTTATTGCGGCTTTAATGTGCACAACCGGATTGGGCGCGGGAAATTAAATACTCTGGATGTGGCCAGAGAGTCCAAGACCGTGGCCGGAAGAGGGATTAAGAATATTCTTTTGCTGACGGGGGAGTCCAGACAGCATTCCGGAGTAGAATACATCAAAGAGTGTGTACAGGAAGCTCGAAAGTATTTTCCGTTTGTTTCCCTGGAAGTTTATCCTTTGGATGTTGAGGAATATCAGCAGCTGACAGAAAGCGGAGTGGATGGGCTGACGCTTTTCCAGGAGGCTTATGATGAGGATACCTATAAAATGATGCATCCCGGCGGTCCCAAAAGTAATTATCGTTACCGTCTGGAAGCTCCGGAGAGAGGCTGTCAGGGAGGAATAAGAAGTATGGGCATCGGGGCCCTGCTCGGGCTTCATCACTGGAGGACGGAAGCCTTTTTTACGGCTTTACATGCCAATTTCCTGATGAAAAATTATCCGGATGTTGAAGTCAGTGTGTCTCTTCCCCGGATGAGACCCCATACCGGAAGCTTCCAGGTTCCCAGCCCGGTCAACGATAAGGATTTTGTGCAGATCATGCTGGCCCTGAGACTGTTCCTGCCTAATGTGGGAATCACGATTTCTACCCGGGAAAGGCCGGAATTCAGAGATAATCTGATTGGGATAGGACTGACCAGGATGTCGGCGGGAGCGGTAACCGAGGTCGGAGGCTACAGCGAGAAAAAAGGCGACGGCCAGTTTGACGTTTCGGACAGCCGCAGTGTGGAAGAAATCAGACAGATGCTCTATCAAAAGGGCTTTCAGCCGGTATTCAAGGATTGGCAAAATATAAGTTAGGAGAGGAAAAGAGATGACAAGTCGGACAAGACCGGTTTTCCCTGATACGGATATTTACGGGATCACCGCAGAAGAGCATTCCCGGGGAAGAGATAATGTCGAAGTCGTCGCCAGAATGCTTGATGCCGGAATCAAGCTGTTTCAATACCGGGAAAAAGACAAATCCATGCTGGAAAAATATCGTCAATGCATCAAATTAAGGGAGATGACGGCTGAGCGAGGGGCCACATTGATCGTCAATGACCATATTGATCTGGCGATCAGTGTCGAAGCGGATGGAGTACATGTGGGACAGGATGATCTGCCTCTGCCCGCGGTCAGAAGGCTGGTAGGGGAAGGGATGTTGATCGGGCTTTCGACTCACTCTCCCCAACAGGCTCAAAAGGCTGTTCTGGACGGAGCGGATTATATCGGGGTCGGACCGCTTTTCCAAACCTTTACGAAAAAAGATGTCTGTCAGCCTGTTGGCCTGGAGTACTTGGAATACGCTGTGCAGAATATTCACATTCCAATGGTGGCCATAGGCGGGATTAAACTCCACAATCTTGCTCAGGTCAAAGCAAAAGGCGCAAAGTGCATCTCTCTGGTCACAGAGATCGTGGGGGCGGAAAATATCGAAGAGAGAGTAAACGCGATAAGAAATATTTTAAAAGGAGAATCATGATGACGTACAAAACACAGATGGAAGCAGCCAAAAAAGGCATTCTGACAGAACAAATGAAAAAAGTCGCAGCGAAAGAAGGCATGGATACGCCTAAGCTGATGGCGCTTATGGCGGAAGGAAGAATTGTCATTCCATCCAATATTCATCACCTTTCCTTGGATCACGAAGGGGTTGGTGAAGGGCTGAAAACCAAGATTAATGTGAATCTTGGGATATCCAGAGATTGCAGGGAATTTAAATTTGAAATTGAAAAGGCAGTCAAGGCGATTGAAATGGGAGCGGAAGCCATTATGGACCTAAGCTCTTATGGCAAAACAAGAGAATTCCGCCGTAAACTTGTCGGCATGTCCAAAGCAATGATCGGGACGGTTCCGATGTATGATGCGATCGGGCATTTGGAAAAAGACCTGGGGGAAATTAAGGCTGAGGAGCTGATTGATGTATTGCGGGTTCATGCCGAGGACGGTGTTGATTTTATGACCATTCATGCCGGTATCAACCGCAAGACGGCCGAAAGACTGAAGAAAAACGGCCGCCTGACAAACATTGTATCCCGCGGCGGTTCCCTGCTCTATGCCTGGATGGAACTGACCGGCAATGAAAATCCCTTCTACGAACACTATGACAAAGTTCTGGATATCCTCAGAGCATATGATGTCACCATCAGCCTTGGTGATGCCTGCAGGCCCGGAAGCATCAACGATTCTACCGATGCCTGCCAGGTCGAGGAGTTAATTACCCTTGGGGAACTGACCAAGGAAGCCTGGAAGAAGGATGTCCAGGTGATGGTGGAAGGTCCCGGGCACATGGCCATCAATGAGATTCAGGCGAATATGGTTCTGCAGAAAAGGCTCTGTCATCATGCGCCTTTCTATGTTTTGGGACCTATTGTCACGGATATTGCCCCCGGCTATGATCATATCACCAGTGCCATCGGGGGAGCGATCGCAGCCTCAAGCGGCGCTGATTTCCTTTGTTATGTAACACCTGCGGAACATCTCAGGCTTCCCGATCTTGAGGACATGAAAGAGGGAATCATCGCCGCCAAAATAGCCGCTCACGCCGCGGATATCGCCAAGGGTGTAAGCGGAGCCAGGGAACATGATTATCAGATGAGCACCGCCAGAAAAAATTTGGACTGGGAGGGGATGTTCAACTTGGCCCTCGACCAGGAGAAAGCACGCAGATATCGAGAATCCTCCCAACCCGAGCATGAAGATTCCTGCACGATGTGCGGCAAAATGTGCGCGGTCAGGACCATGAACAAGGTCATGAGCGGGGAAAAGCTGAGCTTGGATTAAAGTGCGCAAGAGTGGAAGAAAAGAGGTCAGTAAAAAATCAGATCGAGGCGGAGAGGACAAAGATGTTTACCGTTAATGGCAATAAAGTAAAAATTGAAGAGCACCTGACAATAAGCGGTTATCTTGCTTCTGCCGGTATTGATCCCAGCCTGGTTGTTGTTGAATATAATCATCAAATCCCTGACAGGCAGGAGTGGCCCAATATTCACATCCAAAATGGTGACAATCTGGAAATCGTAAAGTTTATTGGTGGAGGCTGAGCAATGGCTGCAGATTCTCTGGATCAGGATGTCTTAAGATATTCCAGACAGATCATTCTGGATGGCTTTGGCAAAGATGGGCAGGAAAAATTGAAAACGGCCCGGGTTCTGGTGATTGGAGCGGGGGGACTTGGTTCCCCGGCCCTGTACTACCTGGCAGCGGCAGGGGTGAGCAATATCGGAATTGTCGATTTCGATACAATCACATTATCTAATTTGAACCGGCAAATTCTTCATTTTACCGAAGACTTAGGCAAGAAGAAGACGGATTCCGCTGAAAAGAAGCTGTTAAATTTGAATCCTGGTCTCAATATTGAGAAATATCATGACAGGCTTAATATTGATAACATTGAAGAGGTCATCAGCAACTATGATGTGATCATTGACGCTACGGATAATTTTCCGGTCAGATATCTCATAAGCGACTGCTGCTATTTCAACGGAAAGCCGTTGATTGAAGGAGCGGCGGTCGGGTTCGACGGCATTTTGATGACAATCATTCCGGGGCAAACCCCCTGTTACCGCTGTCTTTACCCTGAGCCGCCCCAAAACGGTGTTATGCCGACCTGCAGTGACAGCGGCATATTGGGTATGGTGACCGGAGTGATCGGGTCGCTGCAGGCTTTGGAAGCGGTCAAGGTGATAACCGGAATGGGCCAAACCGTTTCCGGCAGATTACTTATCTTTGATGCCTTACGTTCAAGCTTCCGGGAAGTGAACTGGCCGAAGAGGGATCATTGTCCTTTATGCGGAGATGAGCCAAAGATCAGAGAACTGGTGGAATACGAAATAAAATGCAAAGTAAAATTGTAATCGTTGACACGCAATCACAAGCCTATATGTCTGCTGATTGCTTAGATGAATTTAGGATTAAGATCTCTTAATTATACGGAAAACGCAGGCTCTTCGGAGCCTGTAGTTTTTTTCCCGGCAAAAGAGTGTGCGAACAGAAGGTTTGGCTCGGATTTTCAAATGATAAGATTTAGTTTTATGGTGCCCTGCAGGAGGCAAAAAAATTTTTATTGATTACAGAGAGTATAATGTATATAATAAATATATACATTATTTTTGTGTGAAGAGGTGACCGCTCTGGACATTATTATCTCCAACCAAAGTGATATCCCAATTTACCAGCAAATTGTCACGCAGATGAAAAATCTGATGATGAACGGTGAGTTATCGGAGGGCGATCCGCTTCCTTCGATACGTACCCTGGCGACCGAGCTGCAAATCAGTTCCATTACGACGAAGCGTGCCTATGAGGAATTGGAACGTGAGGGCTATATCGTATCCCAGGTGGGGCGCGGTTCTTTTGTCAACGCCCAAAATAAAGAACTGATGCGGGAAAAACGGATGAAGATTGTAGAGGAAAAGCTGGCTGAAGCAGTAGCCGCTGCCAAAATGATCGAAATGTCACGGGATGATCTTCGGGAACTTTTAGATATTCTATTTGGGGAGGATATGAAATGAGTAACCTGATCGAGGTGAAAAATCTTAGAAAAAGCTGGCAGGATTTTGGGCTCCAAGACATCTCTTTTGCCCTGGCCCCTGGGTATATCATGGGCTTCGTCGGCCCTAACGGGGCGGGAAAGAGTACGACCATCAAATTGATGCTGAACCTCCTTCATAAACAAGGGGGGGACATCAAACTGTTTGGCCTTGATCATGTTAAAGACGAAATTGCGGTTAAACAGCAAATCGGTTTTGTTTTGGATGATACTTATTTTCAGGAGAATATGACCATCAAGCAGATTGAATGGCTGGTATCAGGTTTCTACCGGGAGTGGGACAGGGAAAAGTTTAATCAGTTTATGATCAAGTTTTCCCTGCCTAAACATAAAAAAATAAAAGAACTGTCCACGGGGATGAAAGCGAAATTGGCTATGTCCGTGGCCTTAAGCCATAACGCAAAACTGCTGATCCTGGACGAACCAACCTCAGGTCTCGATCCTGTGGTGCGCAGCGAAATCTTAGGCGAGCTTTCTCAAGTGGTGCAAGACCCGGCGCGCGGGGTTTTCTTTTCTACCCATATTACCTCTGACTTGGACAAGATCGCCGACTATGTCACCTTTATCCACAACGGAAGAATCGTCCTTGCCACAACAAAGGACGAAATCAATGAAAAGTACGCGATCGTCAAGGGAACAAAAAAGCAGCTTGCGGAAATCAAGAGTCTTTTGGTGCGCTATAAGGAATCCCAATTTGGCTTTGAGGGTTTGACAGGTGAAGCGGTTGTTTTGCGAAAACAAAGTCGGGGGCAGCTTGTTCTGGAAAAAGCAAAAATTGAGGACATTATGCTCTATTTCGAAAAGGGGGAAGCGGGATGTTGAGGCTTATTGTCAGGGATTTGTTCATGTACCAGAGAAACAACTTCTTTGTTCTGATCGGTTTTGCCCTCTTAAATACCTTTCTGCTGCGGCAAGGGGATAGTGGGGTGATGGGTTTCACGATTTGCCTGTTGGGGATGTCGTTGTTTGCCTTTACCATGACGGCCCAAACCACGTTATACTATGATGAACTGTCCAAATCGAACAGATTTTTCCGGGCAATGCCGATACCCCCGTCATCCATTGTGAGATCGAGATATGCATCCTGCTTTTTGTCCGCGGCAATGGGCATACTGGCGCTCTATATTGTTGCGGCCCTGGTGAACGTGGCTTCCCTATTCTATCCTTTCCTCTATAGAGAGGTGATCTTCAATATTGACCTATTAATATTGTGTCTTGCCGCCGTGCTCATCTTTTGCGCCGCCCTTCTTCCGCTCCTGTTTAAATTCGGCTATATGAAGTCAAAATATCCTCTTATGCTTTTGTTTATTGCTCTTGCTTCGTGTATGCCAATGGCCCTTTCCAGCGGGACCCAAACACAAAAAGAACTCCCTTTTCTTTCGTTCCTGCCGACAATCGGAACATCTGGCATAGTGTTTATCCTCGCGCTTTTGGCTCTATATGGCTCGATCAGGCTCTCTATGGCAATTTTTGCCCGAAAAGAGGTATGACCATGAAAGGTAAGCTTTGCACATTTGGGCTAATCTAGTGTATAATTTTTACAGAAAAGGGGTGTTTTTTTATGGAAGAACAGAAAATTGAAGAAACAAAAATATCTTTGCTGAAAAAGTTTGGCAAAGTCCTGACCTCGCCGAGGGAAGCCTTTCAGGTCATTACACAGGACCCCAAGATCTTGTGGCCGGGACTGATCATAATCGTGATAAATTTAATCGCAACCCTGATCATTCTGCCGGAGAGTGTGGCTTATACAGAACAGATCATGATTGCGCAGGGAATCGGTCCTGAGCAGATAGCCATGTATACGAAGGTTCTGGCGCCAATCGCTGTTATCGGGGTAATCATTATCGTTCCTTTGCTTTGGGTAGTCAAAGCGGGTGTGCTTTTTCTTTACAACATGCTTTCTGTCGGAGAGGCCCGTTTTAAGCAGCTCATGGCCGTAGCGATCTTTGTTGAGATTCCGCTGATCATAAAAGCTGTAATCTCAAGCGGACTGATCAAAATCATGGGATATCAAGCGGGTTATCAGGTTAACGCCAGCTTAGCGTTATTATTCATGAATTTAGAAACGTCCAGCTTCCTGTACCGCCTGCTGCAGCAGATCGAACTGTTCAATATATGGGGCCTGGTCCTGCTGGTGATAGGGGGATCTGCGGCGATCAAAAAAAACGCGAAAGGCTTGGCTGTCTATTTGGGGATTTTTTGGATCATTCTTTCCCTTGTCGCGGCTTTGCTGAATAACACAACAGTATAATAAAATCATTAAGGAGTTTTCCAAATTGAATACGATGCTGAATCAGAAAATCTCGGATCTCGGTACCGGAAAAGAAATGAAAACATCTCGTTCTCTGAAGAAAAAAATATTGGTGATCGGCTTAATCCTTTTGGTTTTATTAATCGTCGGGTTGAATGTTTACCGGTTCTATTATAAGGATGTCATCCCGGTTGCGGTATCTCCGGTCAGTGAGAAAAACCTGGTGGAAAAGGTCCCGGCTTCGGGAAATGTTGTTGCTGCCGACCGGGAGATTGTCTATAGTCAAGCAAGCGGAACAGTAGAAAACATTCATGTCAAAATGGGTCAAAAGGTGACGGCCGGACAAGCCCTGCTGGACATTGATATCATTGATGCCGAGCAGAAGCTGGCGGAGGCCCGGGCCAAACTGGCAGCCGCAAACCTGGCTTTCAGCCAGGCGCGCTCAGGTGATCAGACAACCGCGCTGATTTCTGCGCGGTCTGCCCTGACTGAGGCTGAGAATACCTATAAGCAGGACAAAGATCATTTGGAACGGACCAGGATCTTAGTGGAGCAGGGGGCAGTGGCCCAGGTTGATCTGGATAAAGCTCAGGCGGACTTGAACAACAGTCAGGCCGCCTATGATCAGGCTCAGGCTAATTTCCGGCAGGCTGAACAGAATGCTCCCCTTCAACTGCAGTCACTGCAGGCAAATGTGGAGTCGGCCGGATTACAGCTTGAAGCCATAGAAAAACAGGTTGCGGGAAGAAATCTGCTCAGTCCCTGTGACGGCTATGTGCTGTCAATCGCAGTGAATACAGGTGATCAAATCGACGACAAAACACAACTGCTGACCATCGGGAATGTCGCCAAACTGAACATCGAGGCAGATATTCCGGAAAGCGGAGTCGGTAAAATTAAAAACGGACAAGCGGTCAGCATCAGTTGCAATGCTTTTCCGGAAGAAAAATTTCAGGGTAAGGTCACTCAAGTCGGCCTGGAGATGGTGACGAAAACCAAGAACAATCAGCAGGATACCTTCCTGCCTGTCATGGTTGAGGTTGAGGGTGATTCTCGCTTGCTGCCGGGATTTAAGACCGATCTGGAAATTGTTACGGCAGATATCCAGACTTTGGTCGTGCCCATTGAAGCACTGGTGGAAAAGAATGAAGGCAAGAGCCTTTTTGTACTTAAAGAAGGAATCGCTCATCTTACCGTAGTCAAAACAGGCATTAATGACGGGGTGACGGTCGAGATTCTTTCCGGAGTAAATAAAGATGAGCAAGTGATCCTGAATCCTTCGGCTAAGGTTCAAGACGGAAGTAAGGTTCGTGTGCAATGATCGAAATTCAGAACTTGTGTAAAACTTATCAGACCGGCAGCGTAAAGGTCAATGCCCTTAAAGATGTCAATTTGACTGTCGAGGATGGTCATTTTATTGCGGTAATGGGCCCTTCAGGATCGGGAAAATCCACATTCATGAATATTCTCGGTCTACTGGATCATCCGACGGACGGCAGTTATCTCCTGGATGAGGTTGATACCAGAAGTCTTGATGAATACCGGCTCGCAGCTGTGCGCAACAGAAAGATCGGTTTTGTGTTTCAAAACTTCAATCTTTTGCCCAGGCTAAGTGCCCAGCGCAATGTGGAATTGCCTTTGTTTTACGCCGGGGTTGCCGCTAATGAAAGAAGGGCCCTGGCCGCGGCCGCTTTGGAACGGGTGGGCTTGTTAAGTCATATTGACCACCGCCCCAATGAGCTGTCCGGAGGTCAAAGGCAGCGTGTAGCAATAGCGCGGGCTATTATTAACCATCCCAGTATCTTATTGGCCGATGAACCAACCGGTAACTTGGATAGTGCGTCAAGCTATGAGATTATGACTTTATTTCAGGAACTGCACCGTCAAGGCAGTACCATTATTTTGGTGACGCATGAGCCGGAGATTGCCCAGCACGCCGGCCGGATTGTTCATTTTCGGGACGGAAGTCTGGTCAAAAACGAAAAAGTGGAAAGCCCGCTGGATGCCCGGCAGCTTTTGGAACAATGGCTGCAGCAAGGAGGACGGGAATGAAATTCAAAGAAATGATTGCCGCGGCTTTGGAAGGAATCAGAGTAAATAAACTGCGTTCCGCCTTGACCATGCTGGGAATGATTATTGGCGTGATGTTTGTGATTATTATTATTACATTAGGGCAAAGCCTCAGCCGCAAAGTGACGGAAACAGTCGAGGGAATGGGGGCCAATTCTTTTTATTTGTACGGAACAACCAATGACAACGGTCAGCAGGGCAAGCTGAAACTGGAAGACTGTAAACTCCTTAAGGACTCCATTGATAGTATTGAAGCCGTAATCCCTTTAAAATATATGAACTTTCAAGCGGCCTTGGAAACAACCCGGAAGAAAGAAAACAGCTATCTGATGGGAACGACTCCGGAATATATGAAGGCCCAGCAAACCGGTCTCAGCCAGGGAAGGTTTTTCAGTGAAGCGGAAAACCAGGTGAGCCGCAAGGTTGTGGTTATCGACCAAAATATGGCGGACAGTCTGTTTGGCCCGGGCGCGGAAGCGGTAGGAAAAACCGTTCGGATCAACAGTACCCCCTTTCAGGTCTGCGGAGTGACCAAGCCGGAGAAGGGGCTGTTTGGGATGGGTGCATCCACGGTCCTGATTCCGATCAAGACTTTGCTGGAAATGAGCGATACGCAGGAAATCCAACAGGCCATAGTCCGGGTGACCAGCGGGGACCAGGTCAAGGCGGCGACTGTCCAAAGCCTCAGTGTCTTGGAAGTACGGCACGCTGTGAAAAACGGGTTTGAAGTCCGGACCAATGAACAGGAGTTAGCGCAGTTCAGTACAATGTTGACGGTCGTTACCTCTGTCTTTGGCGCTCTTGCCGGGATTGCTCTGCTCGTAGGGGGGATCGGTATTATGAATATTATGCTGGTTTCCATTACGGAACGTACACGTGAGATTGGGCTGCGCATGGCCATAGGTGCCCGGCGCAGTGACATTTTGATTCAATTTCTTGTGGAATCGGCTACGATTTCCGCCCTGGGGGGAATGATCGGCATGATTCTGGGGATTGGGATCGGAGCAATCATTTCCCTTTTATTCAATATGCCGGTGATTATCTCTTTGGGGACAATTCTGATTGCTTTGGGATTTTCTTCGGCTGTGGGTATTATTTTTGGCCTGTATCCGGCTAACAAAGCCGCTAAGCTTGACCCTATTGACGCCTTGAGGTATGAATAAGAGACGAGAATAGATTTAATCTAACAAAGATCACCACCGGCATTCCCTGCCGGTGGTGATCTTTGTTATTTTGGACTTTGCGGTGCTTTCTTGTAATAGCCTTTGGCAATTCTTTTCTGATCCTTCAACTCCTGATTTCTTATGCCTTGATCAGCGCCATCAGTTTTTGTGCTTTTATTTTTCCCCATATTCATCACCCTTTTTATTATTTTTTAACATTCGGGCTTTTATACAATCGTGAACCTTGTTGTATAGAGCGAGTAAATTTTTGCGACAATCCTTTTAAACATCAAACTGCAGTTGAATTTTGCGGGAATGATCATATATCGTTTTAACGCAATATATATTATAATATTGCCAGAATCGGAATAAAAATTGCAGGTGCATGTATACTGAGCTGCAAAAATGTGATTAATAGAGGTCAAAAAAAGTGGATGCTTACGAAAGAATGGTCATCAGGGAACTGAGTGTCTGGGAACGAAAGATGAAGAAGAGAAGACCCACACCGGGAGAAAGACTTTCCAAAGGTGTCCAGCGCAGGGTAAACAAGCTGATTCCTCAGAAATTCCACGAGATCATCGGAGCAGCGGTAATGAATATGGTAAAAGCTGTTCTCAACGGTTCGGAATATCTTTCCCTGCTGGAGGTTGATCCCGAAAAATCCTTACAGCAACGGGATCAGCTGGTTAAGGACAGGCTGGTTTTCTATAAGTCGGCCTCGGCGGCCAGCGGGGCAGGAACAGGGGGAGGCGGCATCTTTCTCGGCCTGGTCGATTTTCCGATACTTTTAAGCCTGAAAATGAAATTCATGTTTGATGCGGCATATCTTTACGGATTTGATGTGAAAAAGCTTGAGGAAAGGCTTTTTATTCTCTACCTCTTTCAGCTGGCTTTCTCCGGCAGGCACAAAAGACCGGATATATTTGAGAAGGTCTCCGACTGGGAAAGCTTTTCTTTCACACTTCCCGCTAAAATTGAAGATTTTGATTGGCTGACTTTTCAGCAGGAATATCGAGATTATATGGATCTGGCAAAATTTTTTCAAATCATCCCCGGTATTGGAATGGTTGTGGGGGCTGTGGCAAACTATAAATTGTTGGATCATTTGGGTGAAACTGTGATCAATGGTTACCGGATGCGGATATTAGGCAGGGATAGCCGCAAAAAAATAGAATAGTAGCAGTAGAATCTAATCCTGGAAAACAAGAATAACTTTTTTCCAATATCAATCTTAAGGAGTGTTCAATATGCCGCATATCAGCGTTAAATTATGGCCGGGGAAGACTGAGGAAGAAAAAATTGAGCTGACGGATAAGTTTGTAAGAGCAATGGAAGAAATCATGGGTGTTCCGGAAAGGAGCATTTCCGTTGCCATAGAAGAAGTCCCTAAAGAGCTTTGGACAGAACAAGTCTACAATACCGACATCATGGGAAAACCGGAGAATCTTTATAAGAAACCCGGATATACCCCCTCTGTCTAAAACGAGTTATTGGGGCAGGGAGGAAACGGTTGTCTTCCAACGGGCTTGAGTTCATGAAAAGGGACTGTGCTGAAACGGAAAGTTTCAACACAGTCCTGATTTTTAGGGCAAACATGATTAATGAGTCAAATAAAATCAATCAAGATAATTGTTATCTCATCAGAAAAGAAATCACCAAATAGCTTAAGGCACCGACAATAGAACAGGACGGTATGGTCAAGACCCAGGCAATAAGCATTTGTTGGGCCGTTCCCCAGCGGACAGCTTTAATTCTTTTGGCCATCCCGACCCCGATAATGGAGCCGGAAGCAACATGCGTGGTGCTTACAGGAAGGTGAAGGCCGGGCAGGGCTGTAGCCGACCAGATGATCAGGGAAGAGGAAAGATCTGCGGCGAAGCCGTTGATCGGCTCAAGCTTGAATATTTTATCTCCCATCGTCCGAATAATTCGCCAGCCTCCTCCCGCAGTGCCGGCGGCCATGGCAATCGCACACGCCAGTTTAACCCAGAACGGAACTTCGATACTGGGAAGCATTCCAGCAGCGAACAGGGAAAGGGTGATAATCCCCATGGATTTCTGAGCGTCATTGGAACCATGGTTAAAAGCCAGCAATCCGGCAGTAAAGAACTGCATTTTCTGAAAGGCAAAGTTTACTCTGGCGGGGGAAGAGTAGGCAAAAACCTTATATAAGACCGACATGATCAGAAAACCAAGCGCAATGCCACAGACCGGAGAGACTAATAACCCGATGATGATCTTGGAAATGCCGCCAAATTGGAGAGCGCCAAAACCGGCCTTACATGCTCCCGCACCGATTATTCCGCCGATTACGGCATGGGAAGAACTGCTTGGGATGCCGACATACCAGGTTAAAAGATTCCAAAGTATGGCGCTGATCAAGGCGGCAATCATCACTTCCGAAGTGACAACCGATGTAATGACAATATCTTTAGCAATTGTCTTGGCAACACCTGTACTGTACATGGCTCCGACAAAGTTTAAAATTGCCGTCATAATGATGGCCTTTTTTGGAGTTAAGGCTCTGGTCGATACTGAGGTGGCAATAGCATTGGCAGTGTCGTGAAACCCATTGATATAATCAAATACCAAGGCTAAGATAACAATAAAGCCAAGCAGGATAACCGAACTACTAAGCATATTTGAGCACTACTCCTTTAATGAAGTCTCCAATATCCTCGCAATAGTCAGCGGCGTTCTCTAAATGTTCCAGGATTTCTTTCCATTTAATGATTTCCAGAATATTTTTTTCTTCATCAAATAAGCGGCCGACTTCTTTACGGTATAGTTTGTCGGCATCGCTTTCCAGAACGCTCACTTTGGCCACATTCTCTAAAATATGCTGGCGGCCTGATCTGATATTCGGCAGGTAACTGAACGAGTCTTTAATGATTTTGGCACATTCATCAAGAACCTTGGTTAACTCAATGGCTCCCTGAGGTGGGGTGGAAGCTTTGTAGACAACCATTCGTTCAATCGCGCCCTGGATAAAATCAATCACATTGTCCAGAAAAGTTGCTAATTTATAGATGTCCTCTCTGTCTATGGGGGTGACCATCGTATGATTAAGCTTGTCAATAATTCTGGAAGTGACATCATCAGCCTGATGTTCAAGATCTGTAATTTTTGACATGCTTGTGGGAAGCTTATCGGGAGAAAAATCAGAGACAAGGTTTAACAGGCACCGGGTACTTTGGCATAACAGATCTGCAGTTTGGTTGAAAAGTTTAAAGAACTGGTCTTCCCGTGATTTTAGGCCAAACATTTTTTTCCTCCAATTTTGATGATAAATAAGAATGATCACACAATGCTTATTCTATCATGTTATTACATAACAGGTAAAAATAAAAATATTAAAACGATTTATTTATGATCAATATATACCGTTAAGACGAAAAAAATTAAGAATTATTTTGCCAGGATCCTTTTTATAGGCCTTAACAAAAAGAAATATTTCTGATAAGATTAAGGAGAATTTATAAGTTTTTTCGATGTTTAATGGAGTGAGAATGCTTAACGGCGCAAGTGAGGGAGGGATATTTTATGAGCGAGAATTTTAAAGTGACGTTTCCCGCAACACTGGTCTTGGCAGCTTTAATTATTTTTTCAATAATTGCAAGTTAGTCTGGTTTATTATTTACTTATGTTTATTTTAATTAAACGAAATCATGATTATTATTTTGCCTGGGCCCTGAGGGGCTCATTTTATTTATGGAAATAAATACTTTATGAAAACCATTCAATGATTGATTTTTTTATTGTGATCTGCAAGCGCATTGGTATATAATAATTAAGAATTGAATTTTACTTGGAGAAAGGACAGTTATGGAACATATTTCTCTAAAATATGATGAGTTTTTCTTAAGTATTGCTGAACCGATTATTGAACATGAAAAATATCAGCAGATGAAACAAATTCCTCACCATAATGGCACAGTTTTTGATCATTGCCTTGGAGTGGCCTATTATGCCTATAAAATCGCTTATAAACTGAATTTAGATACTGTATCGATTATCCGGGGCGCGCTGCTGCATGATTTTTATCTTTATAAATTTAAAAAGAGAGAAAAAAAGAATTTATTAGCGGAGAGTATCCGGCATTCACATCATCATCCTAAAGTTGCTTTAAAAAATGCCAAAACTCATTTTGAAATCAATGAGCTGGAAGAAGATATTATTAAAAACCATATGTTTCCCGTGGGTTTGCCGAAGAGCAGGGAAGCTTGGATTACAACGTTTGCCGATAAAACACTGGCACTTTTTGAATATAGTACGAGATTCTTTTTCTATATGCGCGTCAAATCAATCCGCTTCGCATACATCACAAATATTCTTGGGTAAAAAATCATTCCGCACGGTCAAAGGGCGGGATGATTTTCTATTGAAGCAGATTTATTGTAAATAGATAAAAATATGTTAAAATGAATTAGGTAAATTTCTATTTAATGAAATTTATAGTATCTTTAGGAGATATTGTTATCATGAAGGAATTATCTGATTTTAGCAAGGTCTTAAAAGAAAACGGCTACAAATTTACCAATCAGCGCAAGTATGTTTATGAAGTTTTAATGGAGAATGGCGGAAAGCATCTCAATAGTCAGGAGATTTATGAACTGGTTAAAAATAAATATCCTGATATTGGTGTCGCTACGGTTTACCGTACCCTGACGCTGCTGGAAGATATGGAGCTGATTGACGGTGTTGATTTCGAAGACGGCTTTCGCCGGTATGAGGTCATAAAGGGTGAAGAAGAGCACCGGCATCATCATTTGATCTGCCTGGAATGCGGTATAATTAAAGAAATGGAAGAGGACCTGCTTGAGAACATTGAGGATGAGATTTCTTGCAAAAATCATTTTAAAGTGATTGACCATAGGGTAAAATTTTATGGTTACTGTTCGGATTGCCTGGAAAAAAGACAAATCAGGGAACAATGAGTGTGGAATAAAATGAAGACAGAAGACAACAAAACAGCGGACAGTAAAACAAATGTGATCAGGATTCTCGAAGCTCAAAACATTGAGCATGAGGTTTTTACATATGAGGTATCAGACGGTCTTCTTGATGCGATCACAGTGGCGGGCAAGGTTGGATTTGATCCTGATCTGGTATTCAAGACTCTTGTCACCACAGGGAAAAATTCCGGGATCTATGTTTTTGTGATTCCGGGAAATTGTGAGTTGGATTTGAAAAAAGCCGCCCAGGCGGCTCGGGAAAAAAGCATTCAAATGCTCAAAGCCAAAGACCTTCTCTCCCTAACCGGTTATATTCACGGAGGATGTTCCCCAATCGGGATGAAAAAGAAGTTTTCCACATATATTGAAGAAGTTGCCTCCGGCTATGATGATATTCTGGTCAGCGCGGGAAAAATAGGAGTCCAGGTAAAAATAAAACCCGCTGATCTTATTGATTTAACGGGAGCCTGTTTTGCCAATCTGATTTAAAGGACCCCGTTCTCTTTTAAGCTACCAGGTTTAGTTTATCCCGGCTTTTATAACAACGGTGAAAAAAGCCGGGAAACGGATTCCTTAAATTGAATGAGCACAGAGCGTTTACGGTATTTTTCAAAAGTTAAGAGGGTGCAGTCCAGCATATCTTGCTCAAAAGCTTGTTGAAGCTTTTGAGCAATTTCTCTGTCGTATAAAAAAGCATTGACTTCAAAATTCAGTTTAAAGCTGCGAATATCAAAATTGGCCGTTCCGACAGAAGAAATGATGTCATCGACAACGATCGTTTTGGCGTGGAGAAAACCTTTTTCGTAAAGATAGGCTTTGACCCCGATTTTCACCAGATCACCGATAAACGAATAGGAGGCCCAATAGACGAAGGGATGGTCAGGTTTGTTGGGCATCATGATTCTGACATCGACCCCGGACAGTACGGCGATCTTCAATGCTTCCTGAATACTTTCATCTGGAATGAAGTAAGGGGTCTGGATATAGATATTCTTTTTGGCAGAGTTAATCATTTTGAGATAACCCTGCTTGATTTCTTCCTGGGGGGCTTCCGGTCCGCAAGATACGATCTGGATACCGGTTTGGCCTGTAACTGCAGGCTGCGGAAAATATTTCAGAGAATAAGTTAATTCCTCGGCAGAAGAAATTTTCCAGTCAAGCAGGAAACGAATCTGCATTTCATGCACAGCCGAACCTCTGACTAAGAGATGAGTATCCCGCCAGTAACCAATACTTTTCTTTAACCCCAGATATTCATTACCGACATTAAACCCTCCGATAAAACCGATTTGGCCGTCGATAATCACCAGCTTGCGGTGATTGCGGTAATTGATTTTCAGGTTGACCAGACTTAAGAAAGAAGGAAAAAATAAAGATACCTTGCCTCCTGCATTAATCAGAGGCTCAAAATCTTTTTCCAGCAGCTTGTTTCCCAGGGCGTCAATAATCAGTCTGACCTCAACTCCGGTTCTTGCTTTCTCAGTGAGGATATTGATTAGTTGCTCACCTAAACTGTCTCGTTTAACAATGAAATAGAGAATATGAACATGGCTTTTTGCTTCTTTGATCTGCCGAAAAAGCTCCTTGAATTTTTCGATACCGTCAGTAAGGATTTCCACTTGATTATTCTGGGAAAAATAGGCTTTGCTCTGGTTTTGATGAAGAAGGATGAGATCCTTGTAATTCGCCAGCTCAGGATTATTAAAAATCAATTTCCCCTCTTTGATATCCTCGATCTCCTTGCTTAGGTGGGAAAAATATCTTTTATATTCCGGAGATTGAAAAGCAAACATTTTTTTGCGCATGAAATTTTGGGAAAGAAGGAGATAAAAAAGAACTCCGATACCGGGAAGCAGGAAAAGGAACAAAATCCAGACCAGTGTAGAAGTCGGATTTTTTCGTTCCAGAAAGATAATTGTAAAGGCAATTAAGATATCTAAAATATACAAAAGTGTTAAAAAGTTAAAACTTAAAAATTGCAAAGTCATATTTACCTCAAATATTTAAATATGGCTATGGTTATTAATAATATTATAAAGGAGAAAATATGTTTATAAAATCTTTTTCAGGAAAAAATAATCCTAAAGTCATGAAGGGCAGCGAGTATGCGGATAAGACTGATGGTGAAAACAACCGGATTGCACAATAGATTTCGCTTTCAATGGGAAGCGGGAATCGTTAACTCTGCGATAAACTTGGATATTCCACTAGAACAGCTTAAAGAAGGGTATCTTGATTTAATCAGCAATATTATTCACGATACCGGAGAAACAAATTCATTTTCGGTTTCCCGGAAAACAAGCCGGTTCGCCAGAAAAATCAAAACCGGACGCTACAGGGCAATAAAAACAGCGGTAAAGAATTTGTGCCGATACAGTTTTATCCTAGGATGGTTATCTGATCAGATCAAAAGAATCCAGAAAAATTTTTACCGGCAGCTGAAGTTGGAAAGGCTGAATCTTAACCTGATTTTAGGAACCGGAGATGCCCAGCTTACAGCCTATGCCTATGGATTGGCCTGGCAGCTTATCGGACAGGCCGCCGCCAAAATGTACCGGACGGTTCGGGTTGCGACTGGAAAAAAGATTCAAATACAGGTTAACCCCGATTTCACCAAAGCGGCTTGGGACTGTACCTTTGATTGTATATTAAAAATGAAAATAAGCCATATTATCGTTATAGCCTATCATGCTCTGTTGCTCATGATAAGAAGCAGGAGGACAATAAAAACATGGATGAACACCCGATAGAAACACTAATGAAAACAGCGATGGAAAGTATCCAGAAAATGATAAATGTCAACACGGTTATTGGAGAACCGGTAGAAACCCAGCAGGGATCTGTGATTATTCCGATTTCCCGGGTCTCCTGCGGATTTGCGGCAGGAGGCAGCGAGTTTACATCCCTGGAAGAAAAGGAAGAAGTGTTAAAAAGTAAAGATCAAAATCAGGAAAAATTGCCTTTCGGCGGCGGAAGCGGAGCAGGAGTATCGGTTAAGCCGGTAGGATTTCTGGTCGTCAACTCTGAACAGATCAGAATGCTGCCTGTAGAAGGCAATGTCGTGATGGACAGAATCATCGATGAAATGCCGGAAATCATTGATAAATTTTCTCATGCCTTTGGCAAAAAGAGAGGACCCCGCGAAAGAGAATATGATTGTTAACGGAACCCGGAAAACGTAAAATCTGAGCCGGTCGATCGTCATGTGATTCTAATCCCTCCCTTCATATCATAAATTGAAGCGGAGGGATTTGCATGGTTAATGCCATTTGGCTTGTTATGCTTTTAAGCGGCATCATGGTCGCTGCCCTGACGGGAAATATTGAAAAGGTCACGGAGTCTGCTTTGCAAGCGGCTGAACTGGGAGTGGAAGTATCCATTCAGCTTATTGGAGTGATGGCTTTATGGCTTGGGCTTATGCACATTGCCGAGAAGTCCGGATTGGTCAGGATGCTGGCTAATTTGCTGGGACCGCTCGTTCGCAGGCTTTTTCCCACACTGAAACCAGATAGCCCGGCTTTGGGGGCGATCATCATGAACCTTTGCGCTAATATTCTCGGTCTGGGAAATGCGGCGACACCTTTCGGACTGAAAGCTATGGAGGAATTACAAAAAGAGAACCCGAAGAAGGATACTGCCAGCCAGCCGATGATTACCTTTCTGGCCCTCAACACCTCATGTATTACCTTAGTCCCCGCCACCATCATTGGGGTGCGGATCAAAGCTGGTTCAGCAAATCCAACTGAAATCATCGGCACAACAATTTTTGCTACAGGCTGTGCGATGACTTTGGGCATTTTAGCCGATCGCTTTTTTCGGAGCAGGGAAAAGGCATGAACATCATCAGTGAAATATCCCGCTGGGCCATACCATTTTTATTGTTTTTTATCCCCCTGTTTGCTTTCTGGCGGAAGGTCCCTGTCTATGAAACATTTGTGGAAGGGGCGGAGGACGGGTTCAAAACAGCGGTGAAAATCATTCCTTACCTGGTCGGTATTTTGGTATCGATCAGAGTATTCGTTGATTCCGGGGCTCTTGAGCTTCTGATCAAATGGTTTAAGCCCCTGTTTGCCCTTTTAGGTTTTAATCCTGAGCTCCTGAATATCCTCCCGCTGGCCATTATGCGTCCGTTGAGCGGATCAGGAGCTTTGGGCGTTGCCACTCAGCTGATTCATCAATATGGACCGGATTCCTTTATCGGCAGACTGGCCTCTACTTTGCAAGGAAGTACGGATACGACCTTTTTTGTATTGAGCATCTATTTCGGTTCCGTAGGGATCAAAAAATATGGATATGCCCTGAAGGTCGGCTTGCTTGCCGATTTTACAGGTTTAATCGCTTCAATCTGGATTGTATCTAAACTATTTGGCGGAGAATAAAGATAAAAAGGGTTGAATCAAAAACGAGGGTTTCTATTAATGCGTGAAGATCCTGTTTGTTGTACAATAAGAGATATGCAGGACAAGCTGGTTGACAGGATGGAAAATTCGGCATTATGTTAAAGGTGAGAAAGATCAAGTGAATGAAGAAAATCAAATACGGATGCGATTGCAAAAGGCTATCGCTTTATCAGGTCTGGCCTCCAGACGGCGCGCGGAAGAAATGATGACTGAAGGCCGGGTTAAAGTGAACGGTGTTGTGGTTACTGAGCTTGGCATGAAGGTTTGTGGTACGGATACGATTGAGGTTGACGGAAAAACTGTGCAGTCACTTGAGGTAAAGGGAAAAGAAAATAAGGTTTATTATATGTTGAACAAACCGGTTGGTGTCATCACCAGTCTCAGGGATCCGCAGGGCCGTAAAACAGTAAGGGATTTGCTGGGCGATGTGAAAGAACGCGTTTATCCTGTGGGCCGCCTGGATTATGATACTTCCGGTATTTTGCTTTTGACCAATGACGGTGATCTCGCGTATCGGCTTACCCATCCGAAATTTGGCGTATCGAAAATATACCGGGTGCAAACCGGGAGCCGGATACCGCCAAAGAGCATAGAACAGTTGGAAAAGGGCTTATTGCTGGAGGATGGCTGGACGGCCCCGGCAAAAGTACACCGACTGCCTCAAGGCCAAAATGATCATATCGTGGAAATCACCATTCATGAAGGAAGAAACCGGCAGATACGCAGAATGTTTGAGCGGATCGGCTATCCGGTCCAAAGATTGCACCGCAAAAGCTTTGGACCCCTGTTCACAGGAGAACTGGCCCCCGGCGGACACAGAAGGCTCAGTCAAAAGGAAATAAGGGCATTAAAGGCGGCTGTGGGGCTCTCCTCCGCGCAATAACAAAAAATAATCCCGCTGTCCTGGCGGAAGTGATTGCACATGGGTAATAAAGGATTAAAATGAAAGAGATAAAGATTGGGAATGAAGGTGACAAAAGTTGAAACTGAGGCCGGTAAAAACGCGCAGAATATATGAAGAAGTCGTTGAACAAATCAGAATGCTGGTATCTGAGGGTCATCTTAAGCCCGGCGACCGCCTTCCTTCGGAAAGAGATCTGGCCGAAAGGCTTCAGGTTAGCAGGGCATCGGTGCGGGAAGCTCTAAGTGCTCTGGAAATGATGGGTTTATTGGAAATCAGAAGTGGTGAAGGAACATATATTAAACAAGTGAATATTGATTCCGTGGTCGCGCCTCTGGCTTGGGGCGTCTCCATGGACAAGAATTCCGTGCTGGAATTGCTCGAAGTCAGAAAGATATTGGAAACCCGAGCGGCGGGGCTGGCGGCGGAACGAGCTGAAAACGAGGAACTGCGGGAAATCCGGGAAACGCTGGAAGAAATGCAGGACAACCTTGCGGCAGGCAAGCTGGGAGATGGGGCCGATCATATTTTTCATCATGCGGTAGCCAGGGCAACCAAAAATCATATTCTTGTCCAGTTGATGAATGCCATTTCAGAAACCATGTTTCAGGCGCTCAAGACATTCAGGCTAAAGCTGGATGAAGTTGAAGGATGGCAAGAAAGGCTTTATGAAGAACATGAAGGGATCTATCAGGCTATTTTGGCTAAAGATCAAGAAAAAGCGGCACTTTTGATGCTGGAGCATCTGGAAAGTGTAGAAGATGAATATCGAAATGGTTGAAGATGATCGGCTGATCCTGGTTTGCGTATACTGATCCTTTTCAGTTGCCGAAAGGCAACTTTTTTTTCGAAATTATTGAAATAATAGAAATTATTAATTTAAAATATTTCTATATATCTTAATTGAATTTTCAAGTAAAATATAAGTAACGAGATACAATGGGGTGAGCACAAATGGATGTTGATCTGAAACCGATAAGAACAAAAAAAATCTATGAAGAAATTGTTGAACAAATAAAAGAACTGATTACTGACGGGCAATTGAAACCGGGAGACAAACTCCCTTCGGAAAGAACCTTAGTCGAAAGTTTTCGGGTCAGCAGGGCTTCCATCAGAGAAGCTCTGAGCGCTCTGGAAATGATGGGCATGGTTGAAGTGAAGACCGGGGAAGGGACATTTATCAGACAGATTAAATCTGATTTGCTTGTGGCCCCATTGGTGTGGGCATTATCCATTGACAAGGGTTCGGTCATTGAATTATTGGAAGTCCGCAATATGCTTGAAGTGCAGATGGTAGGGTTTGCCGCGGAAAGAGCCACCATGGAGGAGATCGGGGAACTGGGGACAATTTTGAACAACATGGGCGGCGATCATGCCAAACCGGAAATCATGAGTGAGAGTGCTGATATTAATTTTCACTATAAAATAGCCCTGGCTTCCCACAACAATATTGTCATTCGGTTGATGGACACCATTATGGATAATGTGCATCAAATGATGAGAATAAGCAGAAGTAAATTGTATGAAGATCCTAAGACGGTGGGAATGATATACTCAGAGCATGTGAATATTTTCGAGGCGATCAAGTCTAAAGATGTGGTTAACGCTCAGAAGTGGATGCTCCGGCATCTGCAGACCGTGGAAAGGGAATTATTTCATTAGTAATCTTTCAGAGAAATCATTGATAGGGGTGAGAGAAATGGCTTTAAATGATTGTCAGATGATTTTCCATCCGGGCAACTGCCTGAATACGAAGAAGCCATACCCTAAACAGTGCAGGCAGTGTTTGCTGTATTGTCCCCATGAGGCGATTACCGAAGACATGCAGATAAAAAAAAGCAAATGTACTGAATGCGGGGTATGTATGTCAGTTTGCCCCAGTGACGGTTTTGTTGACAAGGAAATGGATAAACTGCGGGACTATATTTTTAATCGTGAAAAAGTCATCCTGAACTGTCCTCAGGCCCAGTCCAAGGGCCATGAAATCGCTTGTATCGGCATGCTTGATGAGGAGGCTTGGCTGACCTTAATGATTTTAGCTCAAGAAAAGGATGTGAGAATCCTAACCGGGGATTGCGGAAAATGTGATGACCGCCAGGCCTGTGTCGTTAGTGTGACCAGTCTCAAGAAGATTCATGCTCAATGGCCGGATCATCCTCAAATCAAGATCGAGATAGCCCCTGCCGGCAGCGGGGAGGGCGGTAAGCGGGAAATGCCGGAAGAAGTCCCTGAAAACGGGGAAGAAGCCGGGAGTGCGGCAGGCTGGAGAGAACAAGGCAAAGAGAAGGTCAAAGCCTTGATTCCTTCTATTGTCGGAGAGGAAACATACCTGATTCCGCGGACCAGGCAATGGCTGGCCCAGGCTTTAAAACAATATCCGGATTTCAGGATTCAATATGAAGCCGTCAAAGTAGACGACAAATGTACGAACTGTGGGGTATGTGTCAAAATTTGCCCCCAGGATGCTTTGCAGCTTGTGCAGAGAGAAGGAAGGATCAGGCTGATCTATCAGGCCGACAGGTGTGTTCATTGCAAGAGGTGTGTAGAGATCTGCGGTCCGGAGGCGATGACACTGGAACCGATCAGTTTCAGTCATAAGCTTTTGACAGGCAAGATTCTGCTCAGGGAATCGCTTCCCCGCTATTGCAGTAAATGCGGCAAACAAATTTTTCATAATATAGAACCGAGGCTCTGTATGCAATGCGCTGCCAAAAATCCTGAATTGAAAGGGATTCTTTATTAGAACGAAAAGGTGGTCCAATGACTAAGGAGTTAATCGTAATCGGCGGCGGGGCGGCGGGCATTATGGCAGCCGGCCGTGCCGCATCCGAAGGCACAGAGGTTATTCTGTGTGAGAAGATGTCAAGGCTCGGCAGTAAGATAGCGATTTCCGGAAAAGGAAGATGCAATATTACAAATGCCGGAGATATACGCAGTTTTATCGAAAATTTCCCCGGCAATGGGAAATTTCTTTTTGCTTCCTTCAAAGAGTTTGATAATGAGGCCCTGCGGAACTTCTTTGCCGAATTCGGAGTGGAGACAAAGGTTGAACGTGGCGGCCGGGTTTTTCCCGTTTCTGATCAGGCCGAGGCTGTCGTCCATGCTCTGGGGAAATACGCCGAACAAAGCGGAGTGAAGGTACGGTTAAGGACAAAGGTTGCCAAGATCCTTATTGAGAACAATACTGTAGTCGGAGTGGAAGTGGAGGAGAGCAGCGGCGGAAAAAAGAAAATCCCGGCCGGCGCCGTGATCGTATCTACCGGCGGAGCTTCTTTCCCCGGAACGGGTTCGACCGGAGATGGATATAAGATTGCGGCAGAGGCCGGTCATCATCTCATTGAGCCCCTGCCTTCTCTGGTGCCGATGCGTGTTTTGGAAGACTGGCCCAAGGAGCTTCAGGGCTTGGCTTTAAAGAATGTAGCTGTTTCCCTGTGGGCAGGAGATAAAAAGAAGGCTGAAGAGTTCGGGGAAATGCTTTTTACGCATTTTGGCGTTTCAGGGCCGATTATCCTCACCTTAAGCAGGTTTGCCGTCAAGGAGCTGCAGGCCGGTAAAAGAATTTCCCTCAGGTTGAATATGAAGCCTGCTCTACGTGAGGAGCAGCTTGATCTGAGGCTGCAGCGTGATTTTGCCAAATTCAGCAATAAGCAGTTAAAAAACGCTTTAAATGACCTTCTGCCTAAAAGTATGATCCCAGTCTTGATCAGGCTTTCACAAATTGACCAGGATAAACAGGTTCATCATATCAGCCGGAGTGAAAGAATGCGATTAGTCAAGCTCCTGCAGGACCTTAGAATGACCGTAACTGGTACATTGGGAATGGGAGCGGCAATCGTAACCAGCGGGGGTGTGGATGTCAAAGAAATTAATCCGGCCACGATGGAATCAAAGCTGGTCAAAGGACTGTTCTGGGCAGGGGAAGTCATCGATATTGACGGGATTACCGGAGGATACAATTTACAGGCGGCTTTCTCCACTGGTTTTAAGGCTGGAAAATCAGCGGCTCAATATCTGAAAACCAAGGTCTAATTGCCGGAGGTCTGCGCATAGGATGGTTATTGAGGTGATCTGTATGCGTCCGGATAAAAGACTGACCCGGGGGATAGCGCTCATTGCAGTACTGTTAGGACTCCTGCAGTTTAAGAATGCCCGTGATCCTCTGGAATTGTATTTCCAGCTGACCAAAGAGATTGAAGCTCCGGCGATGAGCATGGATGTTCCGGCATTTAACGCGCCGGCTCCTGAAAAAACTCCGATTGTTTTGGCCGTACAGCCATATGGCCTGGTCAGGATTTGGGAAGACGGAAAATATCTGGGGGAAATCGGGAAGGAAAAAACAACGTTCAGCGTGAGTGAGGGTAATCTCACTCTGGATGCCCGGGAATCGCAAACCGCAATTGTTGTTGAGGTGGAATGGAAAAGCAGTACGCAAAAGATAAATCTGGACAGAGAGATTAAAACCATAATTCTGAAATAAGCCGATTTTCTCAAAAATAGCAGCCGATTGATTCGAAAAGAGAAGCCAAAAAGAAAATAACGGAGAAAATACCTTACAAATCAGCAAAAAATCATTTACAATAGGTATAATAAAAAGTACAGCTTTAAAAAAATTAGTTGTACTTTTTTAATTGAGTAATATTTTTTCAGTTTGGGATGTGGTTGGAGGGAAGGAGTAATCAGAGAGACTCACGGGGAGGAAGGCGCGATAGCCGGTGTGACACGTGAGGCTCTAAGTCAAATCATGAATAAAGCTTCCGGTTTGAATATTGGCGGCAAATTGGGAATTGCCCATAAAGGGGAACATTTAAGTGTGGCTGTCTTTTTTGGAGTAGGATTGCTCCATTTGGATGAAGTCGCGGTTGGTTTAGGGCATAGAGTAGCCCCAAGAGACGAGGAGGGACAGAGATGAGAGGAATCAGAGGAGCAACAACTGTTGAAGAAAACACGTCTGCTGCAATCAGAGAGTCGGCCAGAGAATTGATTCAGAGCATCGTGACGGAGAATGAACTGGATGTTGAAGATATTGTAAGCATCATTTTTTCGGTAAGCCCGGAGTTGAATTCAGAGTTTCCGGCCGCGGGGATTCGGGAGCTTGATGGGGAATGGAGGTATGTTCCGTTTTTCTGCACAACGGAAATCCCGGTTCCCAACGGTATTGACAAGTGTATTCGTGTTTTGGTCCATGTCAATACCGGTAAGAGTTTAAAACAAATCAAACATATTTATTTAAAAAGGGCGGAGAAGCTCAGACCTGACTTGTTGGGAAGTAAACAGGATAATCCCTGATGCTTGATGGTCAGCAAATATGTAGAAAAAATTAGGTGAAGTAAAACTTCACCTATAAATTACTGGTCCAGCAATTATTAATGACTAATCCAGATCAAAAGAATTGGTGATATTGGACATGCCCCTGTCTTTCATTTTCATGAGCTTGTGTCTGATATCGCGGCCATATTTATTATAGGAGATTCCCAAAAAAAGTCCTCCAAGCATGGCACTAGTCACATATAACCAGTTATTGGACCTGCTTCTGTTCATGAATAACATGTTCATTCCTCCCGGCTTTTTATCTAAAATCATTTCAGACTACTTATATTATGGTATAAATCAAGCAAAAATAATCGAGGATAATTTTTCATGTGTAAAAACAGATGGTTTATTTGATCAGTTTACAAAGACGAATCTGTTTTTATCCAAAAATTAATCAAATTTTTTTAAAGTATAATGTTAAAGTGGGTGGAAAAAATAGCGATGAAATTAAACCGTAAAGTTTTAGGTATGGTATTACTGGGGATTGCCGCTGTTTTTGCAGGAATGATCCTGATTAATGGGATAATTTTTTCTTTTTTCACCCAAGGCAAAACAGGCTATTATCTTTCACTCTTTTTTTCCAATTCCTTATTTATCCTGCTTATTCTCGGTATAATGAGAAATCAAAATATTAATATTAATGATATTGGCTGGAGAAAAACAAAACTGGTTCCTGCTTTGAAAAATATCGTCTTGATGTGGTTTGCTACCTGGATCTGTTATTTCCTTTATTTGATCGTTTTAGCTCTCGCAGGTTTTACACCTCAGGAAAATGGTCTTTATGAAATGCTTGCCGATCCGACGGGGGTCAATTTAGTCATTAATCTGCTCGCTATTGTGGTCGTCGCGCCGCTTGTAGAAGAGACATTATTCAGAGGCCTGCTTTTTGGCAGTTTATTTCCCTATTTCGGAAAATGGGTCTCAATCGTTGTCAGTTCTGCGTTGTTTTCAGCACTTCATTTCGATCCCGTCGGGTTTTTCCCGCGGTTTGTACTGGGAATTTGTTTGGGTTATCTATATGTCAAAAATGATTCTCTGTTTCCCGCCATGGGTTTGCACGGACTAAATAACTTTGTGGCATTAATGCTGGTTTATTTAGTAAATTAAGTTTGATTTTGATGATTGTTGGAGCAAATTGGGCTGTGATATAATTAGCGGGATAAGGGGAGAATAAGAACCATGCAAATAGCGATAGATGGTCCTGCCGGTGCCGGTAAAAGTACAGTCGCCAAAATCGTTGCCGACAGATTGGGTATTCCTTATTTGGATACGGGCTCAATGTACAGAGCGATTGCTTATCAGGTTTTAAAGTCAGGGATTTCGGCTGAAAATGAAGAGGAAACAGTAAAAATCGCTTCTGCCGCGAATATTTCCCTTGACCATTTAAATAATCGAATCTATTGTGACGGGCAGGACGTGACCAATGAGATCAGAAGTGCGGAGGTCACTTCCGCCGTGTCCATCATTTCCGCGTATCCCGGAGTGAGAAAGCGTCTGGTTGAGCTTCAGCGCGAGGAAGCAGCCAAAGGCAATGTGGTCATGGACGGCAGAGATATTGGCACTGTTGTTTTACCGCAAGCCCCGGTCAAGATCTTTTTGACGGCTTCTTTGGCCGAAAGAGCAAAAAGAAGGTGGCATGAACTGCAAAAAGCCGGTAAGGCCGCCATTTATGAAACCATTTATTGCGATATAGAGAAAAGGGATGCCAATGATCGTTCGCGGGAGTATTCTCCGTTAAAGGTTGCCGAAGACGCGTTTGTTCTGGACACAACGGCAATGACTGTGCAAGAGGCGGCGGATTGTATTGTTGACATCATTAGGAGGCAGGGGAATTGAGTTTGTACAAGGTCGCCAGGGCGGTGCTGCGGGTACTGCTCCGGTTTAAAGGATATCAGGTCGAGGGCAGGGAAAATTTCCCGGAAAAAGGCCCGGTCATTATCGCGGCCAATCATTTAAGCCTTTGGGACCCGGTAGTGGTTGGTTGTGCCATAGATCGGACAGTATTTTATATGGCAAAAGAAGAATTATTTCAGGTGCCTTTTTTAGGGTGGCTTCTCACCAAATTGAAGTCTTTTCCGGTAAAAAGGGGACAAGGCGATATCGCGGCTATCCGCAGAGCCCTTGCGGTTTTAAAGGAAGGTCACGTTTTAGGTGTGTTTCCTGAAGGGAAAAGGTCCGTATCAGGAGAGATGCAGGAAGCGATGGCCGGTATCGCCTTAATTATGGAGAAGAGTAAAGCTCCGGTGGTTCCGGTTAAGGTTTGGGATGCGGGAAGAGAGGACGGGAAAAAAAGAGGATCTTTTAAAGTTGTGATCGGGAGACCGATTTATCCTGAGAAAATTATGATTCCGGAAAAAGAAGAAAACAGGAGAAATTGGCTGGCTAATCATATCATGACATTTGTTCAGGAGATGTGATATGCTATTGCTCTCACCAATAGCAGGATTTTTTTGTTTGCTTAGCGAATCTTAATGTTTAGGTTTTAAAGGAGGTCAGCATAATTGGAAATCATCCGGGCAGATAAAGCAGGTTTCTGTTTTGGGGTCAAAAGAGCCATTGAAATGGCCGCAAAGGCCTCGAAAAACGGAGATGCAGCATCACTCGGCCCGCTCATTCATAACCAGCAGGTGGTCGATTATCTTACCGGGCAAGGAATTCAAGTCATCGATTCTATTGAAGAGCTTCAGCCGGGTGCCCAGCTGATTATCAGGTCACACGGGATTGCGCCTGCAGGCTATGAGTCTGCAGCCCATAAAAATATTCCGCTAATCGACGCAACCTGCCCTTTTGTGCAGAAAGCCCAAAGATTAGCGGCAGAGGCATCGAAAAGCAATATGCTGATTGTGGTAGGGGACCGCAATCATCCTGAGGTTCAGGGAATACTCGGTTGGGCCGGGAGCCATTCCCGGGTAGTTGAAACCTTGGAAGAAGCCCAGCGCTTATCTTTCTTTTCCAAGCTTGCTGTTTTAGCCCAGACTACCCTGCCCAGGAGCACTTTTCTGGAGATTGTGGAGGAACTGAAGAGCCATACGGAGCAACTGATCATTTATGATACAATTTGCAACGCAACATCGGAACGTCAGGATTCGGCGGCAGAAGTTTCCGAAAGGGCGGATCTGATGATTGTCGTGGGTGGAAGGCACAGTTCAAACACACGGAAATTGGAATCCATTTGCGGCAAAAAATGCCCTACGCATTTAATTGAAACAGCAGACGAATTGCAACAAATCTGGTTTGCAGATGTCCGCAAGGCGGGCTTAACCGCCGGGGCGTCTACGCCGGATTGGATTATTGAGGAGGTTTATAAAAGAATGTCGGAAATACTTGAAAACAAAGACAATGAAGAAACCATGGAGAATTTTGAAGGCAGTCTCCCTGAATTATATAGAGGGGCATTGGTCAAAGGCACCGTTGTGAAGATGACTCATGATGAAGTTTACGTGGATATTTCATGGAAGTCCGAAGGGGTGATTCCGCAGGGAGAACTGTCCGCTGTCAGGGGGACCCGTCCGGAAGAAGTGGTCAAGCTTGGGGATGAAATCGAAGTCGTTGTCCTGAGACTGGAAAATGAAGATGGTCATCCGGTCCTGTCCAAGCGGAGGGCTAACGAAATTAAAGCCAGAGAAGTGCTGGCAAAAGCTGCGGAAACCAAAGAAGAGATTCAGGCGGTAGCTGTTGAAGTTGTCAAGGGGGGACTGCTTGTTGACCTTGGCATGCGCGGTTTTGTGCCCGCTTCCCAGATTCAGCCTGATTTTGTTGCTGATCTCAACCAGTTTGTCGGTCAGACGTTAAGACTCAGAATCATTGAATTTGATGAAGGGAAGAAAAAACTCGTTCTGTCCCAGAAGGCGATTCTGGCTGAGGAAAGAGAACAGGAAAAGGAAAAGCTCTTTGCGACCATCAAAGAAGGCGATGTTGTTCAGGGCGTCGTACGCAGATTGACGGACTTTGGGGCCTTTATTGATCTGGGCGGTGTCGATGGTCTCCTGCATGTTTCGGATATGGCTTTTTCCAGAGTCAGCAACCCTTCGGATATTGTCAATATCGGTGATGAAGTTGAGGTTCAAATCATTTCTGTTGATCAGTCCAAAGGAAGAATATCCCTGGGACTGAAGCAATTGAAAACAAATCCCTGGGACCAGGCCGGTACCAAATATCCCGTCGGCTCGACGGTTCAGGCTAAAGTCGTCCGGATCGCTGTTTTTGGAGCTTTTGTTCAACTGGAAGACGGGATAGACGCTCTGATCCATATTTCTCAGCTTGCCGACCGCCGTGTGGGTAAAGTCGATGAAGTTGTTAAAATCGGCGATGTCATTGAAGCCAAGATTATTGAATGTAAACCCGAAGAGAAAAGAATCAGTCTCAGTATACGGGAGCTTATTGCTGATAAACAGAATGCTGATGCTCAGGAAGATTTGGAAAATCAACCTGAAATCAAAGAGGTTACCATAGGTGAAGCCGTGTTATCCGCAGATGAAAACGAACAATAGTCTTAAATTTCGACTGATGCGGCTTCTTGCTTGGGCAAGAAGCCTTTGTGTGTAAGATGTTTTTCAGTGCTTTGATGACAGGAGGCAGTTATGGTCAGTTTTAAGAAACCAAACAAACCTGATTTCATTTTGCTTTTTACGGCATTAAGCATTTTAGCAATAGGGTTAATCATGGTTTTAAGTGCAAGTTCGGTGCTGGCCTTTAACAAAGAAGACAATTCCTATCACTATTTTTTTCTGCAGCTACGCTGGGCGTCACTGGGTATGATCGCTGCTGGAGCAGCTTTGGTCATCCCCTACAGGCACTTGAAAAAATTCGCGGGAGCGGGAGTGATCGTCAGTATATTTTTGTTAATTCTGGTTGAACTGACCGCTGACCCGGTAAAAGGATCGGCCCGCTGGCTTGAACTGGGGTTCTTTTCCGTGCAGCCCTCGGAAATCGCCAAATTAACTCTGATCATTTTTTTTGCCTATGTTCTGGCAAAATACCCTGTAAAAACAGCGAAGGACTTGATCATTCCGGGAAGCTTTATGCTGGTTGTTCTATTCCTTGTCTATAAGCAGCCTGATCTGGGCACGGCGATAGTGATTGCCGCTTCTTGCGGGGCAATGCTGCTGTTGACCGAACTGCCCACTCTTTATTTTGTTACGGTTATTCCGCCTGTTTCCATCATCATGTATATCCTGATCAGAACCACAGAATATCAATGGGAGCGTGTGATTGGCTGGCTTCATCCCTGGGAGAATGCGGGCAAGCTCGGATATCAGCTCGTACAGGCCCAAATTGCTTTTGGCTCGGGAGGCTTATTTGGGATTGGCATAGGCAGAAGTGTGCAAAAGTATGGCTTTCTTCCCGAAAACTATACCGATACAATCTTTGCCATGATCGGAGAAGAATTTGGTTTTTTCGGTACGGTTTTTGTCGTCGGCTTATTTATGCTGCTCATTGCCAGGGGCTATATCATTTCTAAAGAGTGTCCGGATAAGTTCGGAAGATTTTTAGGGTTCGGACTGACTACGGTACTGGCGATTCAGACTGTAGTTAATCTTTGTGTTGTCACGGGTTTGAGCCCGGTTACAGGGATTACGCTTCCTTTGATTTCCTATGGGGGCAGCTCACTGATCATCACGATGCTTGAGATCGGGATACTTTTGAATATCTCCTGCTACAGGGAGAACAAACAGGCAGTAAGGAACATCAATCCTAAAGGTAAATTTCGGCCCGGTGATTCTTTCAGCTCAAGGGGATGAATAGCATGAATAACTATCTGACTGTCTCCTCCGTCCGCAGTGGCAGTATTGCTTCAGAAATGGAGATTGAACCGGGTGACCGGATCCTTCATATTAATGGAAGCTTCATTGACGATATTCTGGATTTCCAATACCAAATTGCCGATGAACAATTTACCGTCTTTATTCAGAAGATAAATGGAGAGATATGGGAGCTTGACATCGAAAAAGAACCGGGAGAGGATTTGGGGATCGAGTTAGGGCAGGTCAGTGCTCAGGGGTTGAAAAGGTGCCGGAACAACTGTGTCTTTTGTTTTGTCAGGCAGATGCCCCAAGGTCTCCGCAAATCACTTTATGACAAGGATGACGATTACAGACTGTCCGTAACCCAGGGGTCTTATATTACTTTATCCAACCTGACAGAGAAGGATTTTCTCAGAATCCTCCGCCTGCATATCAGTCCTTTATATCTTTCCGTCCATGCCTGGAATCCTGCGGCAAGGAAAAAGCTGATGAAAAATTCCCGGGCCGCACTGCTTCCCGAACAAATCCAGCGCCTGGTTGAGGGGCGCATAACCTTGCATACCCAAATCGTTCTTGTTCCCGGTTATAATGACGGGGAGATATTATGGGATACGGTCAATCACCTGGCGGAGCTATATCCTTCAGTGCAGTCTGTCGGTGTGGTCCCGGTAGGGTTAACCAAATTCAGGGAAGGGCTTCCTCTTTTGCGGACTGTTACCCGGAAGGAGGCGGAGATGATTCTGGAAGAAGGCACAAAGCTCCAGGAGACCCTCAGACAGAGGACAGGCAAAAGCTTAGTTTATTTTTCGGATGAATTTTACGTTTTGGCCGGAAAAAAATTTCCGGACAGAAAACTCTATGATGATTTTCCTCAGATTGAAAACGGCATTGGGATGGCCAGTAAATTCCAAAGCGAATTAGCAAAATTATGGAGTCAAATTCCGCCTAAAATAGCTGGGAAAAGAATACATTTAATTACCGGAGTATCTGCGGCGTCTTTTTTTCGTTCGCTTGCTGCGGATTTGAGTTTTGTGCAAGGGCTTGAGCTCATTGTTCATGAAATCAAAAATGTTTTTTTCGGGGAAACGGTTACTGTTGCGGGACTTCTCACCGCAGGGGATATTGCCGGGCAGGTGGGCAATATAGAGGGTGAAGAATTTTTGGTTCCCCGGGTCATGCTCAAAGCCGACTGTCATCTGTTTTTGGATGATTATGATATCAAATGGCTAGAAAGGAAAATTAACGGAAAAGCTGTTATAGTAGAAAATAAAGGACTGTCTTTCTTGCAGGCAATATTCGGACGTGATTTTGGAGGTGCAGATAATGAGTAGACCGGTAGTAGCAATTGTTGGGCGACCTAATGTGGGAAAATCAACACTTTTTAATAGAGTTGTGGGCCGGATGATCGCGATTGTGGAAAATACTCCGGGGGTGACAAGGGACAGATTGTATTTTGAGGCTCAGTGGCTCAACCGCAATTTTACCCTGATCGATACAGGAGGAATTGAATTCAAGGACCAAAGCACACCGTTGTCTTCCTTGATGAAGCAGCAGGCAGAAATTGCCGTGGAAGAGGCGGATGTTGTGGTATTTGTTCTGGACGGCAAAACCAAGGCCACTGTGGAAGATGAGATGGTGGCCAAATTTCTGCGCAGCTCGGGGAAACCGGTGGTTTTGGTTGTCAACAAGGTTGAGAATTTTAAGAATTACGAAGTGGAATCCTATGAATATCTTGAGCTGGGTTTTGGGGAGCCAATCCCGGTTTCGGCGGCCCATGGGATGAATATCGGGGACATGCTGGACAAAGTAGTGGAGAACTTGCCCGAGGATGACAGTGAAGACGTTTCACCCGATGTGATTAAGATTGCCGTGATCGGCAGGCCGAACGTCGGCAAATCCTCGCTGGTCAATAAAATGGTGGGAGAGGAGCGGGTGATTGTCAGCGATATTGCCGGAACGACCCGTGATGCCATTGATACTCCTTTCCGGTTTGAAGACCGGGATTACGTATTAATCGATACCGCCGGGATCAGACGAAGAAAAAAAATTGCCGAGCTTACCGAGAATTACAGTGTCATCCGCTCTTTCAGGGCGATTGACAGGGCGGATGTCGTGCTGATGATGCTTGACGCCGTGGAAGGAGTAACCGACCAGGATAAACGGATAGCGGGATATGCTCATGAAGCGGGTAAAGCAATCATATTAGTGATCAATAAGTGGGATCTGATTGAGAAGGATGACAAAACCATCAACCGGTTTGAACGGGACATTAGAGAGGAACTGGCTTTTATGGCTTATGCCCCAACTCAGTTTATTTCGGCCAAGACCGGTCAAAGAGTGCATAAGATCATAGAGCTGGTAGATTTTGTGGCCGAGCAAAATTGCCACCGGATACTCACCAGCACCTTAAACAATGAGCTTCGGGAATGGCTTTATCTAAATCCTCCTCCAAGCGACAAGGGAAAACGCCTGAAGATCCTTTATGCTACGCAAAGGGAAGTCAAGCCCCCCACTTTTATTTTCTTTGTCAATGATCCGGAGCTGATGCATTTTTCTTATCAAAGGTATTTAGAAAATCAATTGCGGAAAACTTTTGGATTTGAGGGGTCTCCCATAAAAATGATCGTACGGAGAAATAAAGAGGAGAAAGAATGATGATGGTGCCTTATCTGGAGTATACAGTATTTTTAGCGGCATATCTGTCAGGCACAATTCCCTTTGCTTTTCTGATCGGCAAATACAAAAAAATCGATGTGCGCAACCACGGAAGCGGTAATATAGGAGCGACCAATGCGCTGAGAGTATTAGGCAAAAGGGCCGGAGCCACAGTAATGGTTTGTGATATCTTAAAAGGGACGCTGGCGGCCTATCTTTGCAGTTTGTTTTTTGGTCCATGGGGAGGGCTGACAGGGGGCTTATTAGCCATGGCGGGACATAGCTGGAACCCTTTTTTTGGCTTTAAGCCAAGCGGCAAGGGCGTTGCGACAGGCTGTGGAGCATTGATCATTCTTATGCCTGAGGTCATGCTGATCAGCGGGACAGTATTTTTTGTCGTGACAATGGTCAGCCGGATGGTATCCCTGGCTTCCATTCTGGGATCAGCCACAGCTTTGATCATGTCGATGGTCTTTCCTGAGCCTTTGCCGTTCAGACTGTTCACCCTGATTGGGGCAAGCCTGGTTTTTGTCAGACACCGGGCGAATATCAAGAGGATCATTGATGGGACGGAGTCTCGAATTGGCTGTAACAAAGAAAAGGAGTGAGCGAATGGTTAAAACGGCGGTTTACGGATCAGGGAGCTGGGGTACGGCAATTGCCAGTGTTTTAGCCGGTGCCGGTCATCATACATATCTCATCGGCAGGCATTCCGATGAAATCGAGTTAATGCGTAGAAAAAGAGAAAATGTGCATTATCTGCCGGGAGTCTTTTTACCTGATAATATTTTGCCGACGACGGATTTGACGAAGCTGGAGGCTGACGCAGTTTTCATCTGTGTTCCTTCTCATGCTGTGAGGGAAGGGGCCAGACGGATCAAGCCTTATCTGAAACAGGACTGTATTATCGTCAATACGGCCAAGGGCTTGGAAGAGGGGACTCATCTCAGGCTATCGGAAGTATTGGCCGAGGAGCTGCCTTTAATGCCGCTTGCTGTCCTCTCCGGGCCCAGCCATGCCGAGGAAGTGGGCCGAAATATGCCGACAGCCGTTGTTGTCTCAGCCAGTGATAAGCAAACTGCGGAACGTGTTCAGGACCTGATCATGACTCCGATGTTCAGAGTATATGTAAACTTAGATCTGGTCGGAGTAGAGCTCGGCGGAGCCTTAAAGAACATTATTGCTTTATGCTCCGGAGCGGCTGAAGGGATGAATACCAGGGATAATGCGAAAGCGGCTCTCATGACCAGAGGATTGGCTGAAATAACCAGACTTGGGGTAGCGCTCGGTGCGGATCCTTTGACCTTTTCAGGTCTCTCCGGTCTGGGAGACCTGATTGTGACCTGTACCAGTCAACACAGCCGTAACCTGAGGGCCGGAAGGGCATTGGGTGCGGGAAAGCCCCTTGATCAAGTGTTGAAGGAAGTAGGCATGGTGGTGGAAGGAGTCAGGACAACGAAATCCGCTTATGAGTTAAGCAGGAAAATCGGCATATCGATGCCCATCACAGAGCAGGCCTTCAAGGTCCTGTTTGAGGGAGCCAATCCTGATAAAGCCATTGCCAATTTGATGATGCGGGGAAAGAAGCATGAATATGAACCTCTGGTTTCATTTGAGAGTTAGCGCCGCGAGGCGCTTTTTTTTTATTAATTCCTAAATATTTTGGTCTAAATAATCTTTTTGAAAAATATAAATATATTGCTTGAAGTGCTAGTCCTGTTTAAGTTTTTACCATACATGTATCTCATCAAGGAGAGGTCCTTTGGAGGGCTGCACGCAAAAAGGGAGGGAAAGGCAATGCAAAATTATGACATCTTCAGCGACATTGCTGAAAGAACGGGGGGGGATATTTATTTCGGAGTAGTGGGTCCTGTCAGAACCGGAAAATCCACATTTATCAAAAGATTTATGGAGCTTTTGGTTTTGCCCAATATTGCCAATGTTTTTGAACGGGAAAGAGCAAGGGATGAACTTCCTCAAAGCGGAGCAGGCAAAAGGATCACGACGACAGAACCAAAATTTATTCCTTCGGAAGCAGTGGAAGTAATCATTAAAGATACGATCAAGATGAATGTACGTTTGGTCGATTGCGTAGGCTATGCGGTGGATGGGGCGATAGGCTATGAGGACGGAGAAGATGATCAGCCCAGAATGATCCATACTCCCTGGAGTGATGAGGCAATTCCATTTGAAGAAGCGGCTGAGCTCGGCACCAGAAAAGTGATCACTGATCATTCGACGTTAGGAATCGTGCTGACCACCGATGGATCTATTTCTGAAATACCCCGCGAAAGTTATGTGGAAGCAGAACAGAGAGTCGTCGCGGAGCTTCAGGAAATCGGCAAACCCTTTATCATTATTTTAAATACAACGAGGCCGTTTGCGGAAAATACGCTGGAACTCTGCCGTTCTCTCGGGGAAAATTATCAGGTGCCTGTTATTCCTGTGGACTGCATGGAAATAAACATCAGTGACATTACGCAGATTCTGGAAGAGATCCTTTATGAATTCCCTGTGGATGAAGTCAATATCGAGCTGCCCAAGTGGGTGGAAGAGCTGGAACACAGCAACAGAGTGAGGGTAAGCTTTGATGAATCCATCCAAAATGCGGTTTCCGAAATCAAACGAATCAGAGACATTGATCATGCCCTGGATATTTTAAATGAATCGTCTTATGCGAAAGAGGTCATTCTCAAACAAACCGACCTGGGAACAGGAAAAGCGGAAATTGAGATTTTTACCGACCCTGAGCTATATAAAGAAATTCTTGAAGAACTGACCGGGATCTCAATTGAAGGCGAACATACCATCATGAGAATGATCATGGACTACAGCAAAGCCAAGAAAGAGTGGGATAAACTGTCGAAGGCTTTTGAAGAGGTTCAGATAAACGGTTATGGCGTTGTTACCCCTCAGTTGGAGGAAATGTTCCTGGAAGAACCGGAGCTTGTGAAATCAGGGGGGCATTACGGGATTAAACTGAAAGCCAGCGCCCCGTCACTGCATATCCTGCGGGCGGATGTCACGACAGAAATCACACCGCTCATCGGTACGGAAAAACAAGCTGAAGAACTGGTGAAATATATTCTTGATGAATTTGAAGAGGATCCGAAAAAAGTGTGGAACTCTAATATTTTTGGCAAATCATTGCATGACCTGGTCAGGGAAGGGATACAAAACAAGCTTTATAAGGTTCCCGAGAACGTTCAGGTCAAACTTCAGGATACCTTGCAGCGGATCGTAAATGACGGGCATGGCGGACTGATTTGCATAATCATTTAATGAAAAAGAATAATCTTTAAATCAAAAAAATTCATTCATCATAAAAACGGAGATGTCTATCAGGCATCTCTTTTTTCTTTGAGCAGTTTGCTGTTGTCAATTTGCCGTGAGGAAGCTTATAATACAGATTAGGATCAGTTTTAAGAGGAGAAATCGCGTGTCGAACAAAAAAAAGGATTTTCTGCTTGTAAATAAGGATATTTTACCGGAAGCGATTCTGAAGACAGCTCAGGCCAAGGAGTTGCTGGCGAAATTTGATGTTCTGACGGTAAATGAGGCCTGTGAGCGGGTCGAGATGAGCAGAAGCGCATTTTATAAATATAAAGACGGTGTTTTTCCTTTCTATGAAGCGGGTAAAGGAAGGATCATCACCCTTGCCCTTATTCTGGTGGACAAGGCAGGTATCTTATCCAATGTTCTTAATGATATCGCTTCGGTCGGGGGTAATGTCCTGACGATTAATCAGGGTATTCCTTTGCAGGGGATTGCAAATGTTTCTATTGCCATTGAAACAGAAGCAATGGAAGAGAGCGTGGAAAGCCTGCTTTCTCATTTAAGCGAGCTGGATGGGGTGCGAAAAATAGAATTAATCTCAAAAAGCTGAGAGAAAGGGATGGGAGGCAATACCTCATGGAAACAGAACCCGATGGTCGGCATATGATAATCAATTATAGTTACTTAACCGGAAACAGTGATTCGACAATAATAAATAGTAATTTTACAGAGGCATTGGTCTCGGGAACAACAGACAGGTCTTTGCCATAGGAATAAACACCGCATACCCCTCTGTAAAAATTACGGAGGGATAATTATGGCTGTAAAGAAGCTCACTCACACTAAACAAGGCATGAAGCCGGTGCCGCCGCACTCAGAAGTCAAACAGATTGATTTCCAGGGCCTGAAATGGATCGATATTGTTAAGCCCACCAAAAGGCATATCAATATGCTGAAAGAACAGTTCGACTTTCATGAACTGCTTCTGGAAGACTGTATGACGGAACATCAGAGATCAAAGGTGGATGACTTTGATGAGTATTGTTTCATTGTTCTGCATTTTCCGAGATACCGAAAAGAAACAGTGACGATGGAAACTGAAGAAGTCGATATCTTTTTGGGACCGAATTACCTGATTACTCTGCATGAAGGGGAATTGAAGCCACTGGTCGGCTTTTTTCATCTCTGTTTTTCCCAGGAAAGGGCTAAAGCTGAGTATATGAGCAAAGGTTCAGCTCTGCTCCTTTACGAAGTAACCAAGCGTCTTTTCGATTATTGTTTTCCGATGCTTGATAAAATTGATATTCTGTTAAGCGATATCAACAGGGAGGTTTTTAAAAACAGTTCGAAAAGCATGCTGCAGACCATTGCCAGAACCAAGATGCAGATCATCAATTACCGGAGGGTAATCAAACCGTTGCGGCCTGTGATCCTCATGCTGGAGAAGGTCATCAAAAAATATTTACCGGAAGATATGGATATCTATTTTGACGACATCACGGACAAAATGGAAAAGATCTGGGATATGCTGGAGAACAGCAAGGAAGTGATTGAATCCATGGATGAAACCTTCAGCGCCCTGACTAATCAGAGGATCAATAATCTTCTCCGGACATTCACAATCCTGCAGGTCCTGACCCTGCCGATGATCGTGGTAGGCGGCCTGTTTTCCATGAATGTAGATGGTATTCCCCTGCATGAATATTCCAGCGCTTTCTGGATCGTTTTTGGGATGATTATGCTTCCGACCGGTGTTGGGGCGGGAATCATGTTTTGGAACAGGAAGAAATGGTTTTGATGATATTGCTTATCTTGCGGGGTAGTCTAATCGAATAAATTTTTTACTATTTGGCAAACTGTATACTTCTTTATTTCTCCGATTTTTATCATCTTGATTTTTTATTTGATGCCATGATTTTCTTGTCCGTTTGTCATGTCATTTGCCTCGCTAAAAAGCTTTCCATTCTCTAAGGGTAACACAGGTCACATGCAATGTATTAATTACATTTATTAGCGGCCATTTTTTATCTTTTTCAGTATGATGAAATTTAAAACCGCATTTTTCCTGTACTCTTTTTGACTTTTCGTTGCCATCAAAATATCCGCACCAAAGGGTAGTTAGGCCAAGTTCGTCAAAAGCATGCCGCATAAGCTCACACACCGCTTCCGGGATAAGCCCTTGACCCCAGTAGGGTACACCAATCCAGTATCCGATTTCCGCTTGATCATTGCCGATATCCAGATTACTTTTGTTGCCGATCATCAGTCCAATGCTTCCTATTGCGTTATCGTTTTTCTTTATCGTTACAGCGTAGGTTTCATTCAAAGAAAGAACCTCTCGAATAATTTGCAGACTGTTCTCTACACTGGTATGAACCGGCCACCCCGCAATGGGCCCAATAAGAGGATCTTTTGCATATTCGTACAAGCTTTCCGCGTCTGTTTCTTTCCATGGGCGCAAAACCAGCCTGTTTGTTTCCAGTATCATTGTCATCACCTCGAAAATTTGGAGTAAAGGTAAAACAAGATATGTAACTCTCTTATCTATCATATCATATTTACCATTCTTTTCCGATAGTAAACCCTCCGCCAATCAAAAAACCACTTCCCCCTCAGAGTAGCAGTACTCCTGGGCAAGTGGTCTATTTAACATGGGATTCTACGGATATCTTTGGCCAAAAGGTAAAAAATCCTTCAAACCCTTGATAATACTGAATTGGTCGGAGCGACAAGACTTGAACTTGCGGCCTCTACCACCCCAAGGTAGCGCTCTAGCCAAACTGAGCTACGCCCCGACAAAAAATACTTATATAACTTAGCATACGATGGCCAAAAAATCAAGTATCTTTATTCGTTTACAAGCAATTATGTATCAGAACAAAGCAAAAATTTCCGGACCGCCGGATCAGATAGGTTACTGAGATTCTTTCAGGGCGTTTTTCACGTTGTCGATAGTAAGACCATATTTGGTCAGTTCGGACTGAGAATCCTTCAGATAGGCTTCCACTTGTTCTCTGTCCATGCCTTTTAATTTCTCAACAAGAGTATTTAAAGCCTGCTCGGATGACTGCTCCATAACCTGAGACTGGATTTTGGATGATAAAGAATCAAATGATGGTGTCCCCTTGGACAGATGGAAAAAAACAATAAGTCCGATTAAAATCAAAGCTAAAATGAGAACCAGCTTAATTATGGATTTAAAAAACTTAAAGGCAAAAAATACGGCAATAATGATAACCAGTATTGGCCATAGATCATTGATCATGAAAAATCCTCCATTTAATTCATTTTAACATATTATAGCAAAAAAATCGGATAAAGATGAAGTGCGGATAAGAAACGTCGGTGAAGTATTCCTGAAATTACTTGGAGGATTTTTTTTATTAGTATGGAATGTTAGTAAAAATATTTAATGGGGGTACACCGATATGGCTAGAGCACATGAAGTGGATTATCAAATATTTGGTGATGATATGCAGTTTGTTGAGGTCGAGCTGGACCCAAGTGAGAGTGTGGTTGCGGAAGCGGGAGCACTGATGTATATGGAGCCGGGCATCCGGATGGAGACGATTTTCGGTGACGGCAGTTCCAATCAGGGAAGCGGCTTAATGGGCAAGCTGCTGGGGGCCGGTAAAAGGGTCCTGACCGGAGAAAGTCTCTTTATGACGGTCTTTACAAACAGCGGATCGGGTAAAGGGCATGTATCTTTTGCCGCTCCTTTTCCCGGCAAAATTATCCCGGTAGACTTAACCAATTATAATGGCAAGCTGATTTGTCAAAAGGATGCTTTTCTCTGTGCGGCTAAGGGGGTCTCGATAGGAATTGAATTCACCAAAAAACTGGGCGCCGGCTTTTTTGGCGGTGAAGGCTTTATTATGCAGAGGCTTGAGGGGGACGGGATGTCCTTTTTGCATGCCGGCGGAACAATTGTGGAGAAGGTCCTTCAGCCTGGTGAAACGTTGCGTGTTGACACCGGCTGTCTGGTCGCGATGACCGGGCAGGTTGCCTATGATATCCAGTTTGTAGGCGGGATTAAAACTGCCTTCTTTGGCGGAGAGGGGTTGTTTTTCGCCACTGTAAGCGGTCCCGGCAGGGTCTGGCTGCAATCCCTGCCTTTCAGCAGATTGGCGGACAGGATCATTGCCTCGGCGCCAAGAGCAGGGGGATCCTCCAGGGAACAGGGGAGTGTTCTCGGTGTATTGGGAAACCTGATTGATGGAGACAATCGATAAAGTTTGATGGATTGATCTGGTTAAACAAGCAGCCAAATCGCAATATAAGAATTTGCCAATACCTGATTATTTGGTGTCCTGGATAAAACTTTCTGTTGTTTTCTGAATATTTAATATATAATAAATATTAATATATTAAAGTATAGGTAGCAACTCGGATTGTAAAAATCATGTCAAGTGAAACAAATTCTTACGATGAGGAGTTACTGATATGGATATAGATAAAAGGAATCAAACAGAAAGCGGAAATCAAATCGCGAACCGAAAGTCAGCGCATGGAAATCCGGATAATTGGGCTTTGGATCGGATGAAGAACCGGCAGGCTGTTTATGAATATGAGGATCTTTCCATACAGGATAGCCAATTGGTCAAATGCGATATCTTCTTAAACGTAGATGAAAATTTATTGAATCATGTTTGCGAATTGGAAAGAGGGGCTAAAATCAATACTTGTTTATACAAAGTTCTTTTGGATTATTCAAGTGACCCGATTTTTTGTCTTGACCAAACAGGAAGATTTATTTATGTAAATATTGCTTTTTCTGTTCCCCGACTGAGCGATGATGTGATCGGAAAGAAAATATGGGATGTATTTCCCGGGGAAGAAGGCCTTCCCGATTTTGATCTGATGAAAAGTGTTTTTCGGACAGGGAAAATGAAAGTTGTGGAAGTTCACGCTCAACGCAATGATTCCTTGTCTTATTTTATGACCTCGATTAACCCGATAAAGGATTCCTGCGGTGAGGTCATTATGATTATGTGCATTTCCAAAGACATCACAGACCGCAAGCTGGCTGAAGAAGCGTTAAAAGAAAGAGAGTACCTGTTGCGCGAATCACAAAAGGCAGCCCATATTGGCAGCTATGTGTATGATCTTAAAACCGAAATCTGGAAAGGCTCGGATGAACTCGATCTGATCTATGGAATTGATCAAGAGTATCCCCGTACTTACCAAGGATGGCTGCGAATCATCCATCCGGATTTTCTGACTGAAGTTTCAGCGTATTTTAAGAAAGTGGAAAAAGATAAAAGTCCTTTTCATTATGAATATAAAATTATTCGCCCCAGCGATTCAAGCGAACGGTGGGTACAGGACATCAGGAAATGGGAATTTGATGAAAATGCCGAAGCAACAAGAATGTTCGGAACTGTTCAGGATGTTACGGACCGCAAAAAGGTGGAGAAGGAAATTGTATTTCTCAGTTATCACGATAAATTGACCGGTCTTTATAACAGACGATTTTATGAAGAAGAAATTAAAAGAATGGATACGGAAAATAATCTTCCGATCTCCATTATCATGGGGGATGTAAACGGACTTAAACTGGTCAACGATGCTTTTGGCCATGATAAAGGGGACGAGCTGTTGTTAAAATGTGCGGCAGCGTTAAAAAAGGCCTGTTGCCAGAATGAAATCATTGTTCGTTTGGGCGGAGATGAATTTCTAGTCCTTTTGCCCAGGACAGAAGGTGAAGAGGCAAAACAGGTGATCGATCGCATCAAGAGCCATTATGCCAAGGAAAGTGTCAATGGGCTCAGTATCAGTATTTCTTTTGGTTCGGACACGAAAAGAAGACCGGAAGAAGATATTTTCAAAATCCAAAAGAATGCTGAAGACTATATGTATAATCTGAAAATTATTGAAAAGGAAAGTATGCGGGGGAAAATCATAAAAAGTCTGGTCGATACTTTCTACGGGGAGAATAGGAGAGAAGAGCTTCATGCCAAAAGGGTCAGTGAAATCAGCTCAAGTATTGGGAAAGCGATAGGCCTTTCCCCCAATAGGATCAAGCAGCTGGAAATGGCCGGAATGCTTCACGATATCGGGAAAATCGCTTTGGACAGCAGGATTCTCAATAAGCAGGAAGCCCTTACCGAACAGGAAAAAGATGAATTAAAGAGACACCCTGATATTGGTTACCGGATTTTGAGTTCGTCTTATGACATGCTGGATTTGGCGGATTATGTCTATGCCCATCATGAAAAGTGGGACGGGTCGGGTTATCCCAAGGGACTGAAAGGGGAAAAAATCCCCTTAATATCCAGGATTATCGCGATTGCCGAAAGCTATGATGTTCTGACCAATCCTGTATCATACAAGTCATGTTTAAGCAGTCTTCAGGCCATCGAAGAATTAAAACAGAAATCGGGAACGGATTTCGACCCGGAAATTGTGAAAATATTCGTGGAAAAAATATTATGAATCGAACCATCCCTTGCGTTTAAACCAGAAGTACATCAGAATCCCAATCACCAGCATGACCAGCAGGATGATGTAATACCCGTACTTCCACTGAAGCTCCGGCATGTTGCTGAAATTCATCCCGTAAATACCGGCGATAAAGGTCAGAGGGATAAAGATCGTCGTAATGACAGTGAGCAGCATCATATTGTTGTTCATCCGGTTGGTATTGACGGAAAGAAAACTGTCACGCAGATCTGCGGTCATTTCCCGGCTCGATTCAATCATTTCCACTATTTTTAAGAGATGATCATAAATGTCTGAAAAATAGATTTTATGATTGATGTGATGATTATTCAGGTGTTCGGAATTGAGGATTCTGTAAACGAGATCCCGCATGGAAATGACCAGTCTTCTTAACCGTAAAAGCTTTCCTCTGATCTCAAAGACCTCATTGATCAGAATATGGATGGATTTGTTCTGGACAGTATTATCTAAATCCGAAAGGTAATCTTCGATTTCATTGACAGCGGGGAAAAACTGATCAACGATTTTATCCATAAGCTTGTGGGTCACAAAGATAGGGCCTTTTTCCCACTCTTTATCTTCAGAGGTGATCCTGTCCCAGGTTATCTGTACTTCGTTGGAGTGTTGTTTATGATGAGTGACAATGAAATGGTCTCCCTCGAACAGGGCGATTTCTTTCGGCTCTAAAGTAGCTTGGTCTAAAGCGTTGAGAATGATGAAATTGTAGTTATCATAGTAATCCAGCTTTGGTTTATCGATTGAATTGAGGCAGTCTTCAACAGCCAGGTGATGAAAATGAAAAAAACTATCCAGAAGCTTATTCTCCTCTTCATTGGGAGAATCGAAATCTACCCAATACCAGGATAAATCCGTCTTTCTTTCAGTTAACTGGCTCATGGCAGAAATATTAATGATTTTGTAATCGGTTGACAGGGCAAAAATTCTGATCATATTGACCTCTATTAATCATCTATTAATCATCAATGATATCGATAAATCAATTCAGCAATCGAAATGAACAAAAGAAATTCAATCCGCCCTGAAATGGTTTTGGATATGGGAGCCGTCACAATAAGGAGAATTTTTCGTATGCCCGCAGCGGCAAAGACAAAAATGTTCAGGATCTGCCGGGGGCGAGTCGATGTCACCTTGTAATTCGACATTCCCCTCGACATTTAAAGGACCGTTTTTGATGATGGTAATTTTGGAGAACTGACTGTTCTCTTCACTTGGCCGCTTTCCTTCCAGAGTATAACTTAATGCTCCTGAAGGACATTTTTTTATTGCCTCAATAATTTTTTGCGGATCGGCGCCATTAGGGTTGATCCAGGGCTGATTGCTGAGGTCAAAAACGGAAGGAAGGGTATTGAGACATATTGCGGAATGGGCGCATATACTTAAATCAAAGTGAACAGTAATGTTTTCACCCAGGTATGTATTGATTTTACTTGGAATCCGGTCGGCTTTTTTTCGGCCTTGAAAATTAATTTCCCTATGGGCGCCGTCACAATAAGGTTTGGCCTTTGATGCGCCGCAGCGGCAGAGAGTAATGACAGGGCCTGTAGCAAAGGAATCGCCCTTACTGTTTTCCAGAGAGTCCAGGTTATGGACAAGATAAGGACCGTTTTGAGTAAAAGTAATGATCGTCTTTTTGTTCATTTTTGTTCTCCTTATTGTTTCCCTATTCTTATAAGTATACAATAACAAAGAAGTGATTTGGAAATCATTAAGGAGAGATACTATAATAAATCTAAAAATACAATGCTATGGGGTGCTGAATATTGTCGGACTACCCGAAGAAAGCCATTATTGTTGAAGGGAAAACGGACAAGGCACGTATTTTAAAAGTCCTGGATGAAAAAATAGATATTATCTGTACTTTTGGCACAATCAATATGGAAAAACTTGAACATCTGATTGACCTTGAGCGATACCAGGATATCTACGTTTGGGCAGATGCGGATGAAGCCGGAAAAGAGCTGCGGCGAAAAATCAAAATTGTCTATCCTCAGGTCAGAGACTTATACACGCAAAAAAAATACAGAGAGGTTGCTGCGACTCCTCTTGATGTATTGGCTCAAATCTTGGATAAGGCCCATTTCTCAGTGAAAAAGATCTAAGAAAAGCGCTTTTTTCCAATAAAAATATCTCTGTAATATTGTAATTGTTGATGAATAATGTAAAATACTATTTGGGAATGAGGATTGTGATTTAGGGGGAAGGATCATTGACAGCTATACAAGGTTTCCATCAACAACTGGAAACTCTTCATGCCCACATGAACAGTGAGATACGTTTTAAAAACGCCAAATTAGAAGAATTGGTCGAGCTTTCTTTAAATGACCTGGAATTGAATTTATGTCCTGCCGTGGTTTTTGCCGTGACTCGAGCCTTGCAGAAAGAAGAGCTGAAGATGCTTTCTTTAGCGTCCTTGTTCCAATATATTTTTTTGGCGGATAAAATACACCGTCTTGTCACTGATGGTGATCTCCCGGAGCAGGCCAGACAATATCCCATCCTTGTCGGTGACTACCTCTTTGGACAGACATTCCTTAAACTGTGCGAAAAGGATCTTCATCCCTATTTACGTGAATTTACCGGGCTAATAGAGACGATGAACGAGGGAGTCATTCATCGCTGGTCCCTCAAAGAGAAACAGATGACTTTAGAGGAGTATAAACATATTTTAAGTAAGGAAAGAGCTTCCGTGACGAAGCTTGCAGCCGGAATAACCGCGGAGCTTAACGGCGCTGAAGAGTCCGTTAAAGATCAGCTGGAATCTTTCGGCTATCATATCGGCATGGCCTGGGCTTTTAGTGAAGAGGGACAGGGCTATGCGGTGATCAATACATATTTGGATCAAGCCCGGGCGGATATGGAGTGTTTATCCGGGAGGTGCTTGGTAGAACCATTGGATCAGTTGTATCAATATGTTCAGGGAAACTTAATCCGCAATAATTGAGGTCAATTTCATGCAATACAGTGATAAGCTTCAGTATAAGAGGAGATAAAATGGGCAAGGTTAAAGTTTTTTTAGAAATGATCAAGTTTGAACACACCATCTTTGCTTTGCCTTTCGCTTATCTTGGCGCTTTTCTTGCCTCCGGGGGAGTTCCAAACGGATATCAGCTCCTCTGGATTACATTGGCGATGGTGGGGGCCCGGACGGCAGCAATGTCTTTGAACAGGGTGATCGATCGGTTTATTGATGCCAGGAATCCCCGGACAGTACAGAGGGCTATTCCGGCTGGCCTGCTTGGAGTAAGAGAAGTATATTATACGATCGTACTTTCTTTTCTATTATTGGGTTTTTCAGCGTATCAGCTGAATATGCTGGCGTTTAAACTGATGCCCTTGGCCGTTTTTGTCCTGGTCCTTTATTCTTATACAAAAAGATTTACCTGGTTATGTCACTTATTTCTGGGGTTGGCCCTGGGTATGGCTCCAGTAGGGGCATGGGTGGGAATAACAGGGGCGTTGGCTTTGCTGCCGGTAACAATGGGTCTTGGCGTCATGTTCTGGGTTGCCGGTTTTGATATTATTTATGCCTGTCAGGATGCCGAGTTTGACAAAATAGAAGGGCTCTATTCCATACCTTCTGTATTTGGTTTAAAAAATGCTTTGTGGGTTTCCATATTATTCCACGTCATTGCTCTGGTCCTGTTTATTCTTTTAGGCATGATGGATCCAATCTTGGGAAAGATATATTATTTGGGTGTTCTGGCCGCCGCCGTTCTTTTATTCCGGCAGCATAAAATCGTATCTTCATCCGACTTATCAAAAATCGGGGTGGCGTTTTTTAATTTAAATGCTTATTTAAGTGTAGAATTGTTTGTTTTTGCGTTTTTAGATTTGGTAATCATCCATTAACCGTGGTAGAATAGTTCATACTAATGAGTATCGGTGTGAGAGGAAGTGTAACTGGATGCGGCGCAGAAGACACCAGGTAGAAGATATGCCGCTTTTGGAACACCTGAAAGCGCTTCGCAAAGTATTACTGATCTCTGCTTACGCAATTGCAATAGGAACCGCTCTGGGCTGGTTTGCCAGTGACCTTGTTTATCGCTTTTTAGCAGAACCGGTTGTGGAAATAGGCAATGTCGATTTTATTACCACAACACCAATGGAACCCGTCATGGTCAAACTCAAAGTTTCAGTTATTGTTGGTATAATCATCGCAGCACCGGTTCTTTTTTGGCAGATATGGAGCTTCCTGCTTCCGGCTTTGAAAAAAAATGAACGGAAATACTTGTATTTTATGGTTCCTTCTTCTGTTCTGCTTTTTCTAGGAGGCGCGGCGTTTTGCTTTTTTGTCGTCCTGCCGGTAGGCTTGCGATTTCTTCTTTCTGCCGGAGGCGGATCGTTGGATGTTACCCCTCTTCTTTCTAAATCAGCCTATCTTGATTTTATCATTACTTTGTTTTTAAGTTTCGGTCTGGTATTCCAAATGCCGATTATCCTTCTTCTTTTAATCAAGCTGGGTTATTTATCACCGAAGACTTTGGCAAAGTACAGAAAATATGCCTTTTTGACGATAATTGTTATTGCTGTGGTTATTTCACCGACTCCTGATCTGATGACCCAGATGCTCATGGCCCTTCCGATGTACTTCCTGTACGAGATCAGTATCTGGTTAGGTATCCTGATTGGAAGGAAGAAGAAAAAAACTGAAGCTGCGGCTGAGCAATAGGGGGGGAAAGAAAATGGGCTTAACTGAAATCTTGCTTATCCTGTTTGTGGCTCTGGTTGTGTTTGGCCCGGAAGATCTTCCTGATGTCGCAAGGGCATTGGGGAAGATCGTCTATCAGATCCGTAAGTATTCGGCTGAAATTACCAGAGAAATACAAGAAAGCTATGAGGCGCCGGCCAAAGCCATTAATGAAGCCATTAAGGGTGATTCCCCCGGAAATCAAGTTGCCTCCGATGATCCGGTAATCCCCATTAATGATCAAAATCAAGAAGAACTTTTAACCTATGAAGACGAGGGAAACAAGGCCAAGCAGGAAAATAAGGAATCGGATAATCCTTTGGCGGATCTTCCCCCAGATATGGTATTATCCTCAAAAGAAGACACAAGCAGGTGAAAACCTTGAAGCATAAACGGCTATTCAGTGAAATAAAAGCAGATTTGACAAAAGTGGAGAAAGAGCTGGATAAACTTTTGGCGGTTGATGATCCTATCCTGTCTAAGACCTGTGTTTATTTGCTCCAAGCAGGGGGTAAAAGAATGCGTCCAGGCTTTACTTTGCTTTCGGGCAGGTTTTTTAACTATGATTTCAAGAAAATTTTACCCGTGGCAATGGCGATTGAGCTGATTCATATGGCAACTCTGGTCCATGATGATGTTGTGGACGCTTCTCTGACCAGACGGGGCAGACCGACCTTAGCCGCCGGCTGGGGAAATACCGTTTCAGTGGCCACAGGGGATTTCCTTTTTGCCAAAGCGTTAGAAATGATCGGGAAAATAGATGATCCCGGTGTGGCTAAGATCTTAGCCGATGTCAGCGTGGAGATGTGCCAGGGTGAGATTCAGCAGATTTGGAGCGCTTTTGACGTCAAGCAGAATTTCAAGCAATACTATTACAGGATTCGCCGCAAGACCGCTCTGCTGATCGGGTTAAGCTGCAGGCTCGGGGCCATGGTTTCTGATGGCAGCCTGAGACATATGTGGTTGCTGGAGACCTATGGACATTGCCTGGGGATAGCCTTTCAAATCATTGATGATATTCTGGACATTATCGCCGATCCTGACGAAATGGGGAAACCTGTCGGCGGGGATATTCGTCAGGGGATCATGACACTCCCCATGATTTATGCGCTTCAGAGTTCCGGGCACAGGGAACGCTTGGGTCAGCTGCTGGCTCTGAAGAATAAAAAGGAAGCCCAGGTCCAGGAGGTTATCCATATGATTAAAAACTCTGATGGGATTGAACGGTCGAGAACAGTTGTGGATAAATATATTAATAAAGCCTTAAAGCATTTAGAGGAACTTCCAAAGATTCCCGCTAAGAAAGCGCTGAGGGAATTGGCTGTTTTTGTGGGGGAAAGAAGTTACTGAGTTTCCGGAGAAAGCAAAAAAGAAGGATCGATAAGCTGCCTGTAATGGTTTAACATGAAGGCAGCTTTTATTCTTTTGGGATGAGGAAAACTATTTGGGAAATTATAGCAAAAGAGATCGGAACGAATACAATAATATGCATGAATAAATTATTGAGGAGCATATTATGGATGATCAAACAAGAGTTGAATTACTGAAAAAATTAGAAACTATGCGAGACTCAAAAGTAATCGTTTATTTTTCATATTCTCCTTTGGATGACCAGATTCTGATCCCCTTATATAAAGAACTGGTTGCAATCGGCAAAACTAAAAATATTGATTTATTCTTATACAGCCATGGGGGAGCAGTAGATACACCATATAAGGTTGTCATGCTGATCAGGGAGTTTTGTGAAAAATTTTCCGTTATTGTGCCCTTTTCCGCAAAATCTGCCGCTTCCATGATTGTGCTGGGTGCGGATGAGGTTGTAATGGGACCGATATCAGAATTGGGTCCGATCGATCCTTTAGTCAAGCACCCGGAATATAAAGATTTCTGGATCCCGGTTCAGGCTTTCCGCTTCTGTTTTGAGTATATTGAGGAACTCGCCTGTATCAGCAATAACCATGAAGTAACTGAAATGATCATTAAGTCCCTGCTGGCTAAGCTTGACCCCTGGCTGCTGGGTGATTATGAGAAGGCTCTGAAGGCTTCAAAGCAATATGCTGAATCATTATTGTCAAAATTTATGTTAAAAAATAATAAAGAGAGAATTAAGGAAGTAACAGAAGCGCTGACCAACAACTACTATTCACATGGTTATCCGATTTGCCGGCAGGAAGCAAAAGATCTTGGCCTGACCATAGCCGGGGCCTCAGGTGAATTATGGGATGTTATCTGGAAACTATATTTAATGTACGAAGGGATGTTTTGTAACGTAAAATGTTGCAATTTCTCACTTAGTACGTTAAAATAATTTCTTGAAGAATAATTGATTTGGTTAAAGGATAGATGTCGTTGTATCTTTATCCTGGCGGAGGTGACGAATAATGGAACCTGTATTTGGATTTGTAACTCCTACTGTTGCTATTGTACTTTTAGTCATTGCCCTGGTTATTTTTGGACCAGGCAAGCTGCCGGAATTGGGGAAGGCACTGGGAAGAGGGATAAATGAGTTCAAAAATGCAAGCGAAGACAAAAAAGAAGACCCCAAGGCGGAACCGAAACTAGAAAATAAATCTGATGAAACCAAACCATAAGCTCACAATGATTACATGATTCCAAAAATTAAGGACGTTTAGATTAAACGTCCTTAATTTTAGTGGAACTGTCTGTTTTGATCCACAATACTTTTTGATCAAAACAGAGTTTTCAAGTGCAATCAATCATTTACATATCTAATCCTAAGGAGGAAGACAAAATGGAATTACAAGGGAAAACTGCTTTGGTTACAGGCGGGGGAACCGGGATAGGGAAAGCCACTGCGTTAAGGCTGGCAAAGGAAAACATGAACATTGCAATAAATTATTCCCGTTCTGAAGAAGAAGCCCTGAAAACAAAGAAGGAAGTAGAGGCCCTCGGGGTCAAGTGTCTGGTCTATAAAGCGGATATCGCCTCTGATGCCCAGATCAAAGAAATGATCAGCGGGGTTGTCCGTGATTTTGGACGTTTGGACGTATTGGTCAATAATGCGGGCAGAACGAAATTTGTTCCGCATCCGGATCTTGAGGGAATGAAAGATGAATTTTGGGATGACATTTTTGCCGTGAATGTCAAAGGTATGTTTTTTGCCTGCAGGGCGGCGGCGGAAGAACTGCGCAAAACTAACGGGGTCATTGTGAATATTACTTCAATTGCCGGTCTTACCGGCCTGGGCAGTTCGATCGCTTATTCAGCATCGAAAGCAGCCGCCATCAGTGTGACCAAATCTCTGGCCAGGGTACTGGCCCCTGAGGTCCGGGTAATGAGTATCGCTCCCGGGATCGTTATGACAAGATGGGTGGATGGTCAGGATAAGCATATCGCCCATCTCGCCGGCAATACCCCCATGAAAAGGATTGCGGTGCCTGAAGATGTCGCCGAGCTTGTTTATGGGGTCATCGCCCATGCCGGCTTTGTGACCGGTCAGACGATCGTCGTTGACGGCGGAGCATTCATTTAGAAGGAGTCCTTGCAAATCAAGACACAAAAAGAGGAACCCTCGCGTCCGAGGGTTCCTTTGCGCAAAGTCAGAAGATAAATGTGACTGGATTTTATAATCTAGACATTTATTATCTAGAGACTCTTCACTAAAAAATTAACATGGATAAGCCTTAAAGTCAACGAAAATCAGCAAATTTGTATAGTTAACTTTTGGCTCCGTTTCTAGATTTTCCTCAAAGACTCCGGCAAAGAGTAGAGACAGCCACAGTAATTTTGCCGGTAAAAACCTTCAGCCAAAGCAATGGCCATTGTTTTTCGGAAGCCATCTTTCTTCTTGAAATTCTCGCTGAGAAAGGCTGTCCTCTGATCCAGCGCAGCGATCTCTTCTCCGGTCCTGATGATCTCAAGGCTGTTTTTGTGCGGGCTGACAGTCAAAGTTGTTGTGAATCGTTTAATCTTTAAGCTTAAGGCCAATTGGGCGGTCTTCTTCAATCTCTGCTGAAAACATATCCGGCATCGTTTCCCTCTCTCCGGCTCACTTTCCAGGCCCTTCACCGCTGCCAGCCAGTTTTGGACATCAGGCTCATCTTCGTAAAAAGGGAGATTAAGCTTTGCTGTATATGATTTCAGCTCGTTGCGGCGTTTAACATATTCATCCTCGGGCTGGATATTTGGATTATAATAGTATATAAATGGTTCATAATCCTCAGATAGTTTTTGGATAACATAGCCGGCACAGGTCGCACAGCATGCATGGACCAGGATAGTTTCCTTAGACATAGACCATACCTCCTGAACCTTATTATATGATAAAACGCCGGAAAAACATAAACTGGAGATATTTTACATGAAAAAAGAGCAGGATGAGCTGAAATATGTTGATATCGATGAAGCAGCCAAACAATTTGGCGTCTCGGCAGGGACGGTCAGAAACTGGATGAATTCCGGTCAACTGCTGAAAGCCGTCAAAATTAAAAAAAAACTGTTCCTGAATAGAGAAGAGGTTTGTTCCCTGAAAGAAGAGATTTTTTCCGGTCGAATGCCGAGACTTCAAAGCAGACGAAATAAGCGTGCTGTCAGAGGACGCTTAATCCCCGGGGAATATGTAAACAGCAGGGCAATCAACGCCTTTAATGAGAATTTGTTTGATCTGATTACCTCAGAAGCGGGTAGAGTCAAAAGCAAGCTCATCTTGAGTGAGATTGCGCTGAATCTTATGCTGGAGGCAGGAAAGATCGCCTGCAAGTCAGACCCCGAGGACAAGAGTCTGGTCTGGATGCTGATCAATCAGCAGATCGACTGTGGATGTTTCAGCGGATTGTTCAGCGAGTTTTTGGAGGATGATCTTAAAATCCAAGAGGCTGATGCTGAATGTTTACTTCGTGTAAAGAAACTGGGGATCCCGAACGAAAGAGGGAAAGATCTTTTAGGGCTGGTCTATATGACAATTTCCCATAGGGCCGCCAGAATAAGCAATGGCACCTACTATACGCCAGGCTCCATCGTAGAGAAATTGGTCCCCAAAGGCCTGCATCTGGTCGAGCGGGAATTTCCCCGGATATTGGATCCCTGCTGCGGATCAGGCAACTTTTTGCTGACGGTTTTCTTAGCTTTAAAATCAAATTTAGTCCAAAAAGGTCTTCCCCCGGGCGAAGCTGAGAAATTACTTCTGGAAGAATGCATCTTTGGTTTTGATATCGATTCTACAGCGGTATGGTTGTGCAGGGTCAATCTTCTATTGCTCTGCGACACAGATTTTGTCCCCGGAAACTGGCACATTCAATGCGATAACGCGCTCATGGGCCACAGTAAGAAAATATCGGGCAAATTTGACCTGATCATCGGAAACCCACCCTGGGGATCTGATTTTTCCGGAAATGAGCTGACTGAATATAGAAAAAGATATGCGACAGCACGGGCATCCTTTGATTCTTTCAGCATCTTTATTGAGTATGCCCTGAAAACATTGAATGAAAGAGGAATTGTCGCTTACATTCTGCCCGAATCTATTCTTAAGGTCAGAACCCATCTTCCTGTCCGCAAAATACTTTTGGATGAAACGCACATTGAGTCAATCGAAAAATTGGGAAATCAATTCTCCAGGGTATTTGCGCCGGCCATATCTCTGCTTGCCCGAAAAACCGAGATTCATGATTCCGGACATCAAATCCAAATTGAAAATATTGACGAAAAGAGGATCATTTCACAAAAGCGGTTCGCAGACCATCACCTACTCTTTTTCAACATCTGGTCATCTGAACGGGAACATCGGATTTTGAAGCATATGGACAATCTGGAGGGAAAGTTGAATCTGAAAGATTTTGCCGATTTTGCTCTGGGGATCGTGACCGGAAATAACAAAGAACTGGTATTCAATCAATTGCCTGAAGGGGGAGAGCCGGTTCTTACCGGGTCGCAGGTATACAAGTACAACTATTATACTGAAGGCAGCTATTTCGTGTTTAAACCGGAAATCTTTCAGCAGACCGCCCCGGAAGCTTTTTACCGGGTTCCGGAAAAAATAGTCTACCGGTTCATTAATGAGAATCTTGTCTTTGCGTATGATGACCGGAAAGTAGCGGCAATCAATAGTGTGAACGTATTGATTCCACACCTGCCGGGGTATAGTGTAAAATATATCCTCGCTATTTTAAATTCCCGGGCAGTACAGTTTTTTTATACATACACCTATGCTTCTGTAAAAGTACTGCGGACCTATCTGGAGTCTATACCCATTCCTCCCTGTAACGAAAACAGGCAGTCTCAGATCACAGGGCTTGTAGACAAGCTCTTGGCCAGTAATGATTCCCTGACCAGACAGAACCTTTATGAAGAACTGGATCGGATGATCATGCAGCTCTATGGGTTTAATGAGGCCGACAGGTCAAGAATTATCGAAAAGACCGGAAAAGTTAAATATCTGTCCAAAGAAGGGTATTCAGATCTTGGTTAAATTTGATAAGATAAATCTAATCGATAAGACTTAAAGTATTTTCCTAAGGAAAAGAACATGAAAAACGCGCAAAGAATAGGAATAGGGGTATTCTTAATCTGTCTCCTGGTTGTGGCAGGAGGCTATTGGCATGTCAAAAAAACAGCGAGCAGTAAGACGGCAAACAGTACGGCAGCTCATCCGGCACAAGATCATCTGACAGAAGACCAGCCAGGAGCAGTTGCTCCAGACGAGACAGTCCCGGCAAAGGTCGAGCTTTCACCATCTCAGGTTGAAGCCTTGAGCTGCTATGAGAGGGGTTTGACGCTGTATTATGACCATAAGATTGCCGAGGCCCTGGTCTTATTTAACCAGGCATTGGATTTGGACCCGCAATGCTATCAGGCGATCAACGGCAAAGGGGCCTCCTATGCTTTTCAGGGCAGGTATTCTGAAGGAATAGAGTTAATTGAAAAAGCGATCCAGATGAAGCCGGATTTCGTTTATGCCCGGTTTAATCTTGGATTAGCCTATGAACTTGCCGGAAGATGGGATGAGTCCATCAAGGCCTATCACGAAGCTCTGAAAATTGATGACGAGGATGTCTGGAGTTACTATGGAATTGCAAGCATCTATGGCCGTCAGGGAAATGTGAATAAGGTGATAGAATATCTTAAACCGGCTATTGCCCTGGAGTCGGAAGTCAAGGCTGTAGCAAGGGAAGAAAAGGATTTTGACCCTGTAAAGCATGATCTGCGGTTTATTGAATTAATAACGAAATAGATTGCGGGGGGAAAACATTTGTCCAAGAAAAAACTGCTAATCATGGTTATGTCCCTCATCACAGTGCTTGGCGGCTCAATAATTCTGGCCGTATATTGTGACGGGCAACGAAAGACCATACCGGGCACAGTCAGTACAGAATCAGATGCTTCCTCTAAAACAGATCCCTCGTTAAATACGCCGGCGGCTTCAAAGAACGGACCTTCTGCCGGTGAAGGTGTGCCTTCACCTCTCAGAGAAGCCCTTAGGACCGTTCCAACCGGCTTTCCGCAGGTTCCTGTTCTTTATTATCATTCAATCATGACGGAAAGGGGAAATGTACTGAGAATCCCGGTCGAAGAGTTTGCCGAACAGATGAAATACCTGTCTGAAAACGGGTATCATGTAATCTCCTTAAACCGGTTATATGATGCCTTCAACGGTGTTCCTCTCCCGTCAAAGCCTGTTGTGATCACGTTCGATGACGGATACGAGGATAATTACCTCAATGCCTATCCAGTAATGAAGAAATATGGCTTTACGGGTACAATATTTATGGTATCAAATTACGTAGATGGGACAGGTTATCTGAAAACTGAACACCTGCGGGAGCTTCAGGCAAACGGCTGGATAATCGGCGGGCATACTGCCGAGCATATCAATCTTCCTACCGTCAGTGCCCAGGAAGCCTTGAAAGAATTACAGGAATCCAGGCAGGATCTGGAGAAGATCCTCGGTGCTGAAATAAGGTATTTTGCTTACCCTTTTGGCGGATACGACAACAAGATCATCGAGATGGTAAAGGAAGACGGATATGAGATTGCCTTTACCATAAAAAAAGGATGGATAAAGCCGGGTGAGGATTTATTTCTTTTAAAAAGAGTTTATCTCTATGCCGACATGGGCATGGATAAATTCATTGACCGGCTGACCCATCCTGAATATTAAAAGATCGGGGATAGAAAGCTGTAAGGCTTCTGATAAGCGCCTTATTTTTAGATTAATTTGATCATAAATTATTTTTCCTATTCTCCGGAAATTTCTTAAAATCTACTGCTCGGTTTGCATAGCTGAAAAGAGACCTTAACCAGACATCTTATTGCCAAAATATTTTGAATTTGTGGTATGATAGATAATAAAAAGGGGGGTGTTGTAAAAGAAAATACTGCTTATATGGTGTTTGCAGCGCTTTATTAATATTGTGTTGTGGGTGCAACAGGTAAATCAGATCAAAACCGGATACATGGACAATAAGGCTTATTGGCCTGGATAAAAGAGCAGGGAGTGTATTTTATCAGAAATACTTCCCTGATGAAATTTTACGGATAGATTAACGATTATGATGAGTGGACCCAGATCGCGACTAAAGAAAAGAAAAGAGGATGTTTTTACTATGGCTAAATATCATATTTTTGGGATTCGTAGAAATCAAAGTATGCCTGATATTGAATTTAAACTGTTAAAAGCTTTTGGTGATGATTTAACCCCTGAGCTTGAGGAAAAAGAAACCGGAAATATTATTGTGTATAGAGCACTCAGATATGCTGTAAGTGAAGACTTCCGCATGACTTACGGGGATTTCGGAGACTATATTTTTATCAAAGAAACTGTTTTGGATATTATTAAAAACAAACTGAACATTGAAATCATCGGTACTGTCGAAGAAGAGGACATTCCAAAGAGGGCCGGCATTTTGGTTAAGCTCTAAATTAATAAATAGTGTTGACAATACGGTCTCATTTCAATATAATGAATTTTGTCAAACGCGGTCGTGGCGGAATTGGCAGACGCGCTAGTTTCAGGTACTAGTGGGAGCAATCTCGTGGAGGTTCAAGTCCTCTCGACCGCACCAAAATTTGTTTGAACCCCGCTGTTCATGCGGGTTTAAGAGTTTTTTGAACCGAGTTTTTCGGTTCTTTTTTCATACCCTATGGGAATCAAGGTACTTTCATATCCCTAACTAGATTCCTTTAAAATGAGGGGGAAAATAGATGAATTTAAAGAGAATGGCCATATTTGCCGCACTTGTGATTGGCCTATCCTCTATCGGTTATTTTTGTTTAACAGGAGGCTTTTTTGCAAAGGATTCCGTGACTGAAAATAATCCTGATGAAATGAAGAAGGTAATTGCAGAGGTATCCGACAAAAACAAAATGGAGGATATCACAATTTTTGAGTCAGAAGAGATTTCACAAGGGCTCGTGAGCAGGGAGATACCTATCCGATAGTTAATCTCTCTGTTTTTTATTTTTAAGTTCGAAGATTATGGTATATAATTGAAGAAATCAGTCAACATCTCCCTGTGGGTGGAGGAATGAAAATGAAAAATCGCTTTATTGTTGGCATTACAGGCGCCAGCGGTTCAATTTATGCGGATAAACTGATCAAGGTTCTGGTTGAAAAGGGTTATGAGGTTCACGTTGTCCTTACGGAAACGGGTCTGAAGGTTATGGAATATGAATGTGGGCGAAATGCTTTAACGTTCTCTGCCGGAGTGATTGTCCATTCCAACCAAGACCTCTTTGCCCCAATTGCCAGCGGTTCTTTCCGAAGCAAAGGGATGGTCGTTTTACCAAGCTCAATGAATACCCTTGGACACATTGCGGGAGGCACGGGCGACGGTCTTTTGTCCAGAGCAGCCCAGGTCATGCTGAAAGAAAGACGGCCTTTCATTGTTGTCCCCAGAGAGACTCCCTATACTATCATCAACATTGAAAATATGCTGAGGATAGCTAAGGCAGGAGGCGTGATTTTGCCGGCATCCCCAGGGTTTTATCATCATCCTGAATCAATGGGGGATTTAGTGGACTATATCGTCGGCAAAATCCTGGATATTTTAAATATAGAGCATGATCTTTTTCAACGCTGGGGTGAAAAATAAAGCAGAGCGCTAAGCTCAATGGCTTAACGCTCTGGAAGTATCTTCATCGATTATTTTTCTCCCTCTTCAGGAACGATACAAATAAAGGTAAAGGGCTCCTCGCTGATATTGCGGAACTGGTGCAGTTTTCCTCCCGGAACATAGGCAAAACCGCCGGCTTCTACAACATGATCTTGCCCGTCAAGATGACATTGACCTTTACCGCTGAGGATATAGTTAATGTGCGGCCAAGGATGAGTATGTCTCGGAGTACAGCCGCCCTCTCCAAGTTCAAAGACTCTTAAACAATATCCGTCCCAGCCGTTTTCAGGAGATACCAGTACCTTTTTCACAGCATTTTTGATTTCCGGGGTGTCAATTTTTATTCCTTGAATGTCTTTAAGATTAGAAATAATCATTTCATCACTCCTTAATGTTTACCGCATAATTGAACTCAGTTCCATTATAGCTATTCTGGGGGAGATTGACTATAAAATATATTTACAATAGATAGAACAGGAGTATAATCAACATAGGAAAGAATCAAACGGAAAAAAGTACCAATACAACTGATGGAAGGAAAGCATATGAACAAAATCGTTAAAACAGTGATTGAATGGATCGTTATTATCGGTATCGCTTTTGGGTTGTCTATTCTGATCAGAAATTTTGTGGTTGATACAAGGATTGTGCCTACCGGATCAATGCTACCCACAATTCAGGAGCAGGACAGACTGATCGTGGACCGTTTATTTTATCAGTTCCAGACACTGGGCAGGGGAGATGTCATCGTGTTCAAAGCGCCGGAAAAGTCCGGGAGTAGCGAAGATCTGGTCAAGAGAATAATCGGGTTGCCCGGAGAAAAGGTTCAGATTAAAAACAGTAAGGTTTATATTAATGAGGCAGAGCTCAAGGAGCCTTATGTTCACAATATCGCTGATTATGAATACGGGCCGGTAACCGTTCCGGCGAACAGTTATTTAGTTTTGGGAGATAACAGGTCTGAAAGTTATGACAGTCATAAATGGGGGTTTTTACCCGCTGAAAATATCTTAGGTAAAGTATTGATCAGATATTGGCCGTTAAATACAATAGGGCCGCTTGAAGGGCCGCCGGCTGATTATTTGAGTGCCAAGGAACAATCATAAGGAAAGTGGATAATGCTCATGAATGTGATTCATCATTTGGGTGCAAGCACTCAATTTACTGATCGGTACAAAAGATTAGAACTGTCTATGAACAGCCTGACGGTTTTTATGGATATTGCCAAGGATCCTGTTGTAAAAAAATTCAAGAGGCTTCTGCACAGCCTTGCCCGGAAAAAGCCTGACCAGGAAGAAATTCTTCTGTCTTATTTTGCTTTTTTAAACTCACTGGCAGAAAACAGCTGGCGGGATTATCTTGTGGAAACGCTTCTGCGGACGGCCAATTTTTTTGCGGAGGCCGTCGCTGAAAAGGATGTGACAAAAATCTCGCTTTCCCTGCAAACTAAGGCCGGACGGGATATGGAAATTATTCAGGAAGCCGCTGGTCTATCTTCCCAGGAGATAATCGAATACGTAAAAGCCAGCTTGGCTGAACAGTTTTCGGACAGGCAAAATCAAATCTTTGAAGGGCATATTTATCCCGAGAACTGGCCTGTTTGGGACAATGCCATCAACTGCGACTTTCAGGAACAAAGTAAAGAAGCCCCGGCTATGCGGTGGCTGAATAAAGAAAAAGCGGCTTTGAAAAGGGAGTTTTTAGGGGCGAGTAGATGGAGCAGTATTCTGGACAAGCTTGCTGCTTATTATGCCAAAGTGGGCTGGGGTATTTTCAGCAAATACATGGTATTTCATTTTAATGAGCAAACCGCGGGAAAACTGGAGGGAATTGCCAAGCCTGATCCGGTCATTTTAAATCAATTGATCGCCCAAGAGAGAGAACAGAAGATTATTTTGGACAATACCGAATATTTTTTAAGAGGATATCGGGCAAATAATATAATTCTCTATGGGAACAGGGGAACAGGGAAATCATCTTTAGTTAAGGCATTGCAGAATGAGTATCCTGACAGAAAGCTGAGAATTGTTCAGCTTAAGAAAAATCAGATCGGATATTTCCCTGAGTTTGTTCAACTATTGGCAGGGTTTCCTTATAAATTTATTGTCTTTATCGATGATTTGTCCTTCGATAACCTGGAACAGGATTATAAAAATCTTAAGTCCTTGCTTGAAGGAGGAGTTGAAGCCCGTCCCGATAATGTTCTTATTTATGCGACATCCAACCGCAGGCATCTTGTCAGGGAAACCTTCGATGAGAGATCAGGAGATGAGGTCCATGTACAGGATAATATTGAAGAAAAGCTTTCTTTGGCCGATCGGTTCGGTATTACAGTGACATTCCTTTCTCCTGATCAAAGCAGCTACCTGCGGATTGTCGAAGGATTAGCGGAGCAGGAGGGTATTTCCATCCCCAAAGAAGCATTAAGACAAAAAGCGCTCCAGTGGGTCATGATGCACAATGGGCGGTCAGGTCGAACGGCCAGGCAGTTTCTTGACCATCTTCAGGGTGAATTGGACATCAAAAAAGAATGAAGCAAGAGGGCCTTTAATTCAATTTTTCCTTAAGAAAAGTCAAGATATCCAAAGCTTTGGGAGGACAACCGGTTAAACTGAGGCTGCAGCCGGAAGCACATGATCCGATCCCCAGGCCGTCCAGTTTCTTTTGTTTGAATCCCTGTCCGATCTTAATCCGCTGTGTAAGCTTGGACAACCTTCTTTCCTCTTCCAGTCTGCACAGAGCATGGATAAGACTGCCGGTACAGGCGGAACAGGCTTCTGATTCATCGATATACTGCATTAGCTTTTTGGCCTTGGTACCCGGCTTGTACGTACCCAGGCTTTTATGATTTGTTCCATATTCAAAAATGTTGGCCTGCTCAAAATGCGGATTGCCAATCTTCAGTTTTTCGGCTATGTCCAAGTAATCAATATCAGTTTTGGAATATCCGATTAATGAGGCACAATAACAATCTGTCAGGAGAATGTCTTGCCCGGCAATAATTCTGTCCATCTCAACCGGATTGCCGCCTTCCTCAAAGGTCAGGTCTCCATTGAGGGCATCAATGATATTCAAGTCCGGCCGCAGCAGTTTGGCAAGATAGGCAATAGGCTTATGGAGTCCTAAAGCATGGAAGCGTCTTTTTTCACTGTCCGGGATACATCCTTTGAGGTTTTTCAAGGCACAGGTGAACTGAGTCTGACAATGAGCTTTTAACACCGGGATGTTAATCAAATAATCTGTATTGAGCGCCCGTTCACAGATTTTCAGGTTGAGATCGCCAAAGCTGAGTGTTTTATATGAATCATCTTTCAGGTCATAGAGCGGTACCTGGTATTTGCGGGATAACTCTTCATATCCGCAAACCTTAAAGGCCCGGACGGTACTGTCACCAACCCAGGAGCCTTCAATAACAGAAATATTCCGGCAGCCATTATCCCGAAGGTAGCGGATCAGGCCTTCAACGATTAACGGTGAGGTGGTTGCTCCTTCCCGGGCCGGTTTTGCCACGACAAGATTTGGCTTGAGCGCAATTTGCATATTGGGGTCAAGCTCAGCCGCCAACTGAATTTTGTCCATCAAGATTTGAATCATTTCCAAGGGGTTTTTACCATAAATGACATGCAGCTCGTTTTTATTCATGTGAGGATCTCCTTAAGGAAATTGTATGATTTAGAAATATTTTGGGCGATATTACAATTTTATGAAAAAATAGCTGTTATTGATTGTTTGAATAATAAGATTGTACTACAATAGAATGAAAGAATAAATAAGAATAGTTCATCATGTAATTATTCTGGGAGATTAAGATGCACCTGCAAGAATTATCAAGCAATAATACCATACTCAATGAACTTTCTGATGAAGAACTTATCGGGAAATATCATCATTTTGGAGATATTGTTTTTAAAATATCCAGTGGTTTTGATCAATTTGCTCTTGACCAGTATGAAGCACATATGAACTGGTCTTTAGAAAAAATAGGAGAGTACTTTGAAGCTGACCGGGCTTTTCTTTACCAGTATACTGAGGATGGGAACACTCTGAGCTTATCGACTAAATGGTGCAAATTTCCGATTGAGTCCAGAATAGTCCATTATCAGGACCTGAGCGCGGAAAAACATGGGTGGCTGTTTTCAAAGATCAATCAAGGTAATCGTCATTTTATTTTCATTGATGATCTTGATGCGCTTCCGCCCGAGGCCCATCAGGAAAAAGAAATGTTCAGGGAGAATAATACAAGATCTTTTTTTGCTGTTGTTCTACGGATGCAAAACAAGTCAATTGGCTTAATGGGACTGGAAACAGTCCGTAAAAAATGTATGTGGACGAAACACCATTTGGCGCTTTTTGGTATAGCTTCCGGCGTTTTTGCCCAGGCCCTGGGGAAGAAATGGTCGGCGAAAAAGCTATTAAGTGAAACGGATTTAATGAGTGTAACCTTAAATACCCTGCAGGAAGCAGTGATCACGACCAATCCCGATCTAGAAATCATAATGTTAAACCGGGCGGCCGAGAAAATAACCGGTCTGGTTGAAAAATGCGCGCTCCATAAAAAGATCACGAAAGTCCTGCAGATTTCTCCCGAAAAAAGAAAAAAATTCAGGAATATCTGGGAAGACCTCGAAGCGGGAGCAGACTTGATGGAAATTGAGGATTTGGTTTTAACAGATAAATGGCAAAACAACAAAAGTATTTCCTTAAGTGTATCTTCTATCTTAAATCAAGAGGAGATTATTGGCAGAGTATTTGTGATTAAAGATATCACCGTCCGCAAGAGAAGTGAAGAAGAAATCAGAAGCCTCGGTTACTATGACGGTTTGACCGGTCTTTACAATCGGGCTTTTTTCGAGATGGAATTATTAAAATACAATAGTCCATCGTTTTTGCCTCTGAGTATCGTTATTGCCGATTGCAACGGATTAAAAATTGTCAATGATGCCTTCGGACATGAAGAGGGGGACCGCCTTCTCTGCAAAACGGCGCAGATCATCAAAGATTCCTGCCGCAAAGACGATATTGTAGCAAGAATCGGCGGTGATGAATTTGCGATCATTCTCCCCGGAATCGGAAAAGCGGATGTGGAGAAAAGAATTGTCGAACGGATCAAAAAAGTCTGTGTCCAAGAAAAAAACCTGGTCGTTTCACCAAGCTTGGCTATGGGTATCGCAACAAAGGAACGGCCTCAGGAAGATATTAATGTGATCCGGCGTAAAGCCGAAGATTATATGTACAGCATTAAACTGACTGAAAATAAAAGCATGCGCAGCTCCATGCTGATGTCTCTGCGTAAAAGCCTGGAAGAGAGAACACATGAGACCGAGGATCATGCCAGCAGGATGCGCACCTTATCCACTGAGCTCGGGAAAAAAATCGGTCTTAATGAAGCCCAAATGACGGAAATCGCTTTATTGGCCTTACTTCACGATATTGGGAAAATTTCGACACCCAGTGATATCCTCAATAAGCCGGGGAAATTGAATGATGATGAATGGGCCATCATGAAAAAACACAGTGAGGCAGGATACCGAATCGCCGTTTCTTCGCCCGAGCTGGCCTTTATCGCGGATTATATCTTAGGGCATCATGAAAGATGGGACGGAAAAGGCTATCCGGAAGGGCTGAAAAGGTATCAGATTCCGCTGCCTTCAAGAATGATTGCTGTTGTTGACGCTTATGACGCGATGACCAATAATCGCAGTTACAAAAAAGTTTTAAGCAAAGAAGAGGCGATCGAAGAACTGAACCGAAATGCGGGAACCCAATTTGATCCGGCTATCGTCAATGCCTTTATTCAGATGCTTAAAGCACAAAATGAGGAAAACAGTGTAAAGAGTAAGCTTTAACCACAGGAAAGAGAGTAGGTTTTTCTCTTCATTCTATATTTTTGGCATCAGTGAAGCCATGTCCGCAGGGAGAGGGGCTTCAATTTTTATTGGCTGTCCGGAAATGGGGTGGATAAAAGAGTAATGAAATGCATGCAGCGCCTGCCGTGCAATCAGTTCAGTCTGGCCCCCGTAAAGATCATCCCCCACCAGAGAATGGCCGATGGCTTGGCAGTGGGCTCTGATTTGATGGGTGCGTCCGGTTACAAGAGTAAATTCAAGCAGAGAATAGTACGGGTATTCTTCCAGAACTTTATACAGGGTCAGGGATTGTTGTCCGTCAGGATGGGTCTCACGGACAATTCTGCTGTCGGGAGCAAGACGGAGAGGCAGGGCAATCTCTCCAGCGGATGATTTTAGATGACCGTGAACAAGGCCAAGATATTTTTTCCCCACAAGATGATGTTGGGACATCCAGGCCAGTTGTTGATGGGCATATCTGTTTTTCGCAATCATGACAATCCCGGAAGTATTTCTGTCTATGCGGGAAATCGGTCTGAAAGGCAGGGAAAGACCGTTCTTTTTCCAATAGCCGGTGACGGCATTGGCCAGTGTTCCTGAACGATAGACAGAGGTGGGATGAACAACCTGCCCGGCGGGTTTATTTACGGCCAGTAAAATTTTGTCTTCAAATAACAGGTCAAGATCCGCATCTTCAGGGCTTACGGAAACATCTTCTTCTTCTGCAAAGTCTATGGTTAAGGTTTGCCCGGACCGGCCTCTTATATTTAAATAAGAAAACTTCCCATCAAGCCAAACATGCTCGCCGGTCTTTAATTTTTGAATGAGTTTGCGGGAAAAATGAAATTGACGCCGCAGGATTTCTTCTAATTTTCTGTTTTCGTCATTCTCGGTTAAACAATAGATGAAACGGTCTTGGTCTTTTTCTGGCATAAGATATCTCCAAAATCGGCAAAATGTAAAATAATTTTCTCTGGTTAAGAGGAGAATAGATAAAAAGGAAAGAATAAAACAATTTGCAAATCCAAAAATGATTAATGGAAAAAAGGAGTTTTGCTCATGAATGATCCGCGTATCGACAACTTGGCATCCATCCTTATTGATTATTCGGTTGAATTAAAAACCGGGGAGAATATCCTGATTGAGGTTTCTGGCCTGGAGATACCTTTAGCAAAAGCAATAGCCCGTAAGGTCTATGAAGCAGGCGGAGTCCCCTATATCTCCATAACCAATCATACCTTACAGAGGGAAATATTGAAAGGACTCTCTGTCGAACAGGCCCAGAACATGGCCCGCTGGGATCTGGCAAGAATGAAAGATATGCAGGCCTATATAGGGATCAGAGCAGGGGAGAATGTGAATGAACTGGCAGATGTGCCTTCCGAGCAGATGAAAATTTATATGTCCCACTATTCGCAGCCGGTTCACTCCGAACAGAGGGTGAAGCATACCCGCTGGTGTGTAATGAGATATCCCAATCCCTCGATGGCTCAATTGGCCGAGATGAGCACAGAGGCCTTTGAGGATCTTTATTTCCAGGTATGCAATCTGGATTATTCTAAAATGTCCAAGGCTATGGACCCGTTGAAAGAATTGATGGCAAAAACTGATCGGGTAAAAATTATCGGACCGGGGACAGACCTTGCTTTTTCCATTAAGGGTATGCCGGCAATAAAATGCGATGGCAAAATGAATCTCCCCGATGGGGAAATATTCACCGCCCCAGTCATTGATTCTGTCAATGGGAAACTTACCTATAACACTCCGGCCGTTTATCAGGGATATACCTTTGAAAATATTTCCCTGACCTTTGAAAATGGAAAAATCATTCAAGCGGCTGCCAATAATACGGAAAAAATCAATAAGATTCTGGATACGGATCAGGGCGCAAGATTTATCGGCGAGTTTGCTTTAGGGGTCAATCCTTTTGTTCTAAAGCCGATGAAGGACACACTTTTTGATGAAAAAATTGACGGGAGCTTTCACTTTACTCCCGGTGCGGCCTATGAAGAATGTGACAATGGCAATCAATCTGCCATTCATTGGGATTTGGTTTGTATTCAAAGGCCAGAGTACGGCGGGGGAGAAATCTATTTTGATGATTTGCTGGTGCGCAAGGACGGCAGGTTTGTTTTGCCGGAGCTTGAGGTGCTGAATCCCGAGAACCTGAAATAAAGATGATCACGAGGAGAAATTTCGAAATGAGATTAATCAGCAGTGTTTCTCTGACCGAGGAAAACATGGGGAAATTGAGAGAGCTTTGTCCCGGAATAGAGATTGTCCAAGTCAGGAGCTTGAGTGAACCGGACGATAAGGCTGAAGTGCTCTTGACTTATGGCTGGGATGTAAAAAAAGAAACGTTGGATCTTTTTCCGAATCTGCGGTGGCTCCAATCTCTGAGTGCCGGGGTTGACATGCTGCCTTTAAAGGCAATAGCGGAAAAGGGAATCAGGCTGGCCAATGTTCAGGGGGCCCACAAGATTCAAATGAGCGAGCATGTAATCTGGTCCATGCTGATGCTATTAAGGCAAGGAGCAGTTTTTGTTCATCAGCAGGACCATAAAAGCTTCAGTGCAAAACCGAAAATAGATGAAATGTATGGAAAAACCGTGTGTATCGTTGGAGCGGGAACGATTGGCCGGGAAATCGCCTTAAAATGCTCCGCTTTTGGCATGAAGGTGATCGGGGTCTCCAGAGAGGGGAAACAAAGTGATGTTTTCTCCCGGTCCTATCAGGTCGAGAAGATGGCCGAAGCTCTTGGACAAAGTGATCTTGTCGTCGTCGTGCTGCCTTTAACGGATCAAACCAAAGGCTTTGTAAACAGGGATTTTATCGGGATGATGAAAGAGGGGACGATGCTCATCAATGTGGCCAGAGGGCCGGTAGCCGATGAGGAGGCTCTGATTGAAGGACTGCAAAACGGGCGGATCAAAGCTGCCGCTTTGGATGTCTTTGTGCAGGAGCCCTTGCCTGAAGACAGTCCGCTTTGGTCGATGGAAAATGTATTGATTACCCCGCACATTGGCGGGCGTACCATTCAGGCCTCGGAACGCATGTGGGAAGTGTTTCAGGAAAATTTAAGAAACTACCCTGATTTTTGTCGGATGAAAGGACTTATTGATCTGGAGGAAGGCTATTGATCAAGATGAGTGATTTCCAAAGGGACGTTCTTCATATTCTGCAAAACGTGTCCGACACCTGGATTGTCGGGGGAGCAGTACGTGATCAGATTCTTGGCTTGGCGGCCAGGGATTTGGATCTTGTTACCATGCTTGATCCGGTCTCAGTGCGAAGCGTACTGGAGAAGCATCGGTATAAGGTCCATCATATTGGGATACCCTTTGGAACGCTTACCGTATTTCAAGATGAGCAGAGAATAGATATCATTCATACTGATGATTTGGAGACAGATGCCCAAAGGCGGGATTTCACCATAAACTGTATTTATCAAAACAGTAAAACCGGTGAAATATTTGACCCGTTTCAAGGAAGGGAGGATTTAGAGAAAAGGCAGATCAAGACCTGCGGAAGGGCGGAGGATAGATTTACTGAAGATCCTGTCCGGATTTTGCGCATGATCAGGTTTGCTCACAGACAGGCTTTTACAATTGAAGAAAATACCTGGAAAAGCGCCCGCGCTTCCTTGGCCTTACTGGAAAAAGCGGCCCCTGAACGGACTACGGGAGAACTGGTGCAAATCCTGCTCGCCGATCGTGTGGTTGACGGAGTCAGGCTTTTGGATGAACTGGGCTATTGGGACAGGTTTATTCCTGAGTTAACGAGGCTCAAAGGACTCGTCCAAAATCAATACCACTCTTTGGATGTCTGGGAACATACTATGGCTGTTCTTCAAGCTTTGCCTTCTGATTTATTGATGAGGCTGGCCGGGCTCTTTCATGATTTAGGAAAATGGGGGACAGCTAGCCGTGAATGCACGTTGAGGGGAGTCCTCCGAAAAGGTGCCGCCGGTTTTTTTGTTGATCAGTTTAAAATCATTGGCACAAGAGGAGACAAGGAACCGGGCAGACAGTTAAAACATTTGGTTGGGCAGGGAATAACCATCCTGGGGGCAAGATTAGACAATGATCAGGACACGGTCCAATTGAAAAAAGTATTATCAGAAGAAGAGGATCTTCCCAGAGGGCTGCAGCTGCTTCCCAACGGGAAAAGGCATTTTTTAAATCACGAAAGCGAAAGTGCTCTCATCCTGAAAAAAATTCTGAAAAGATATCATTTTGCGATGTATTTTCCGGGTGCCGGTCAAAAGAGGGAAGAAGAACTCCTGTTTATTGTAGCCAGTCATTTGAAAGGAACTCTGACCTTTAGGCCTGAGCTGAGAAAAATAAAATCCCGCTTATCTTTCCAGACCAGGGCAGCTTCGCTTGTCTGGGAAATATGCTGGGATAACAGGCAGTTTCATTTGCAGTTGATACAGAATTTTCTTCTCCTTTGGAAAGCGGATTATTATGCAGGAAAGACGCATACCGGGGAAGAAGAGGAAACTTTCGAAGAAATCATCAGGCAAATCACTCAGATTGCCCTGTGGCAGGCCGAGAATATCGATAAAATAGACTGGCAGATCTTTTATCCATTCATTCAGAATAAACAACTGACAGGAAGAAGAATCGGTGAATTCAAAAATATCGTCTTACGGGAAATGATGGTGGAAAAGAGGAGCATCCTGCAAGAACCGTTTTTGCAGCAGCTCTATGCCAAATATGCGAATAAATTTATTTAATTCTTCGGGAGACAAACCTGTTCATTCTTCTTAAGGCTTCCCGGAGCTGTTCTACGGAATACGCATAGGAACAACGGATATAACCTTCCCCGCAGGGACCAAAGGCAGTGCCGGGAACAACGGCGACTTTTTCTTCTTTTAAAAGCTGTTCGGTAAACTCCTCAGAACACAGGCCGGTGACAGTAATATTCGGGAAGGTGTAGAAAGCCCCAAGAGGTTCAAAACAGGTAAGCCCCATCTCTTTATAGCCATGCAGCAGCAATCTCCGGCGGCGGTCATATTCCAAAACCATCTCACTCTTGGCCGATTCTCCGGAACGCAAGGCTTCCAAAGCGGCAATTTGAGCCATGATGGGGGCACAGAGAATCGTATACTGATGGATTCTGGTCATGGTTTGAATGATGTCAGGATGTCCGGCCGCATATCCCACACGCCATCCGGTCATGGCATGAGATTTGGAAAAACCGCTGATATGCAGGGTCCTGTTCCGCATAAAGGGAAGAGAGGCAAAAGGGGTATGTGTTCCCTCATAAGTCAAATCAGAGTAGATTTCATCTGAAATCACAATGAGATTATTTTCCGAGGCAAACCTGGCAATGGGCAGCAGGTCATTACGGGTCATGACAGCACCGGTAGGATTATTGGGATAAGAGAGAATAAGAATTTTGCAGTTTGGGGTATAGACCATCTGCAGGTCTTCGACCTGCAAACGGAAGTTATTTTCTTCACGCAAAGGGACATGGTATACTTCTGCTCCGGCCAGTGAGGCGCAGGCAGCGTAGGAGACATAAGAAGGATCGGGGATCAATATTCCGTCCCCCGGTGTGATCAGAGCGCGCAAAGCCAGGTCAATGGATTCACTGGCTCCAACTGTAACCAGAAGCTCATTTTCAGGGTCATATTCCAAACCCTGATGCTTGGCCAGATATTTGGAAAGCTCCCGGCGCAGCTCGATCAGGCCGGCATTGCTGGTATACATTGTTTGACCCTGTTCAATCGAAAAAATGGCGCTTTCCCGCATGATCCAAGGTGTAGCGAAATCAGGCTCACCCACTCCGAGGGATATGACGTCTTCGATCATGGAGGCCATATCAAAATATTTGCGGATTCCCGAAGGTTTAAGATTGGCGGCAACCGGTGACAGGTATTTTTTCATGGTGTCATCATGAGACGTTGAGGTCTCTCCTCCTTACCTTCGAATTCCACACCATCTTCTTTATAGCGTTTAAGAATAAACCGTGTGGAGGTATTTTCAATTACCTCAAGAGGGGACAGCTTTTCGGAGACAAACTCAGCTATCTCATACATATTTCTGCCTTCAATAACCAGACAGAGGTCATGGTCGCCGGACATGAGAAACACGGATTTGATTTCCGGGAATTTTTGAAAACGCTGGGCTATTTTATCATAGCCGTGGCCGCGCTGTGATGTAACCTTAATATCAATAAAGGCGGTAACCCGGTCTTCCTCAAGCTTTTGCCAATTGACAAGCAATCCGTATTTGGCTATGATTTTTTCTTTTTCCCACTGTTTGATTTTTGCTGATATATATTCAACTGACAAGCCGGTTTGAATGGAAAGCTCTTCTGGATTCAATCGGCAGTCTTGGGATAACAAACGAAGAAGCTTTTGATCTTCAGGAAGCATGTTTTTCAAGACCCCTTTCCAGGAAATATTAATAATCATATCATAAGCGGGAAAGCAATTACAACGATTACAAAGATAATTTCAAGAAAACCCCTGTAAAACAAGGAAGATCACTCCTGGGAACACGAAGTGAACTGAGGAATACATCCGTACAATCTGAATTTTTAAAATACAGGGAGGCTTACAAATGAAGGGTAAATTTTTAAAACGATTAACAATATTTGCGGTATGGACAGTATTGCTTGGTATTAGTTTTTATACGGCTTTTGCAACAAAATCTGATACCGCAGCAAATAAAGAACGACTTCAACAACTTCAAACTGAATATTCGAACAAACAACTTGAAATTGAAGCAGAGATTGGATCTATGCCCAGAAATACTGAGGAAGATTGGAAAAAGATTAGGGAAGCTGAAAATAATCTCAAAAATATGCCTATGCAACCGGAAGCTAATCAGTTGATGCACGAATTATCAACACCAATTTCTGAACAACCCAAGGAAAATCTTGAAACAAGAATCTTTTATTCAAGAGACGCCTTAGAGACTCAAAATTATATAGCTCTCGCAGCAGATGAAAAAGATCCGGCGATTTTAGCAAGCTATCAGAAGTCCGCTAAAATTATGGAGCACAAAAAATCTCTGCTTGATCAAGTAGAAAAAGATTTCAAAGAGGGTAAAGGAACCTATGAAGAATGGAATAAACGTATTGATGAGTTAATGGCAATTGATCCGTGTCGCTAATACTCACCTTCCGTCACAATTTTATAAAACCGGTATCCTCCGGAAAGATTTAAGCAGTCAAAGCCGTTTTGAAAGAGAATCCGGCAGGCGATATAGCTGCGCAGGCCGCTCTGGCAGTAAACATATACTGTCTTGGAGCGGTCGATCTCTGAAAGCTTCTCCCGCAGAACGTTCAGGGGAATGTGAACCGCGCCGGGGATGTATCCCTTGTCATATTCTTGATCCGTGCGCACATCGAGTATCAGGGTGTTTGCGTTTTGCCTTGCTGTCGCCACGTCATGCCAATGGAATTGGCGGACCTTGTGCGTGAGCAGGTTTTCTATGGCGAAACCGACCATATTGACCGGGTCTTTGGCCGAGGAAAAGGGTGGGGCGTAACAAAGCTCCAGCTCGGCAAGATCATAAGCGGTCATTCCCGCCCGGATAGCTGTGGCAAGCACGTCACACCGCTTGTCAACCCCTTCGAAACCAATAAGCTGCGCGCCTAAGATGTGCCCCGTTTTTCTGTCAAACAAAGTTTTCATGCTGATGTTGGAAGCTCCCGGATAATAGGTGGCATGGGATGCGGAATACGTATGGATTTTGTCGAAGTCGAGCCCGGCTGCTTTTGCCCCGCTTTCGTTGAGTCCTGTGGAGGCCACGGTCATGTCAAAGAGCTTCAGTATACTGGAACCTTGCGATCCCTTGTATCTGCTGTCAAGACCACAGATGTGGTCCGCCGCAATGCGCCCTTGCTTATTCGCGGGGCCTGCCAGCGGAATATAAGCAGGGCCTTTGCTGACCAGGTGGGTGACCTCAACTGCGTCGCCAACGGCATAGATATGCTCATTTGAGGTGCGCATGTGCTCGTCCACAAGGAGCGCTCCCCGCGCGTTTGTCTCGAGACCGGCGCTTTTTGCCAAACCGGTATCAGGACGGACACCTACTGACATCAACACCATATCGGCATGAAGAATGCCGCCGTTAGCCAATTCTACCCCCAGCAAGGCCTCGTCCGGATGAAATGCCTTTACCGCACAGCCAAGCAGGAGCTTAACCCCTTCCTGCAGCAGGTAGCGGTGCACCTCGCAGGCCATGTCATAATCAAGCGGGCCGATCACATGATCCGCGGACTCCACGACAGTGACCTGAATTCCTTTGCGGACAAGATTTTCCGCCATCTCAAGGCCGATAAAACCGCCCCCGACGATAACCACCGTTTTCGGGCGGGCGTTTTGTATGTGCTCTTGGATACGGTAAGTATCGGGGATGGTCCGCAGAGTAAAGATACGCGCATCCTCAATGCCGGGCAGCGGTGGGCGGACAGGCTCCGCTCCTGGCGCCAGGATCAGCTTATCATAGCATTCCTCATCGTCTTTTCCGTTTTCCAGATTCCGTACCAGCACGATCTTACGGGCGGGATCAATGGTAATGGCTTCCTGTCTGATCCGTACATCCACCGCAAACCGATTCCGGAAGCTCTGCGGCGTCTGCAGCGTAAGTTCTTCTTTGTCTGTAATCTCGCCGCCTATGAAATAGGGTAACCCGCAGTTGGCGTAGGAGATATATTCTCCGCGCTCCAGCAGGATGATATCCGCCTTTTCGTCCAGCCTGCGCAGACGGGCTGCTGCTGAGGCACCGCCGGCCACGCCACCAATAACCACTGTTTTCACACGCTCACCGCCTTCTCTGTTTTTCCCGAACCTGATTTATTTCGGTAAAAAAGCATGTTCATTCCTCCAATAGATAGTGCAAGGGCGGGCAGCTTACGCCGCCCGCCTGAGAATCGAGATTTGATCAAATGACTGTTAGGATTCTCTAGTATAATTGAGCAGGCCTCCGGCTAAAACGATTTTGGCCTGTCTTTCAGTGAGGTTATGCTGAACCGGGATTTTGGTCTGTGTACCGTCGATATGAAGGACAAGAGGTTTATTGTGTATGACGGCTTCGAGCAGGTCTATAATGGACAAGTTGGTGTCCACGTCGATCTTGTCATAATCTTCTTCCTGAACAAAGCTAAGAGGAAGGATGCCGAAATTGACCAGATTATCTTTATGGATACGGGCGAAGCTTTTAGCCAGAACAGCTCTGATGCCCAGGTACATGGGAACAAGAGCGGCGTGTTCACGGCTGGAGCCCTGTCCATAATTGTGGCCGGCAATGATGATCCCTTTGCCGGCAGCTTTGGCTCTGGCAGGGAATTGAGGATCTATTTTACTGAAAACAAATTCAGAAAGGATAGGAACATTAGATCTGAAGGGCAAAACTTTAGCCCCGGCAGGCATAATATCATCTGTTGTGATATTATCCCCGAGTTTGATCACAACCGGGAGACGATAATGGTCTTCTAATTTAGAAGTCACGGGAAGAGGTTTGATGTTTGGCCCCCGTACGATTTGAGTCTCAGGATTTCCCGGAGCGATAATCAGGGAATCATCTATTCTGAAGGAAAGAGGCACTTCGATCTGCGGAGCTTTGCCCAGTGTCCTGGGATCAGTGATATAACCGGTGACAGCACTGGCGGCAGCCACTTCAGGGCTGACCAGGTATATTCCGGCATCAGCAGTGCCGCTGCGTCCTTCGAAGTTTCTGTTAAATGTCCGGAGTGATACTGCTCCGGAAGCAGGCGACTGTCCCATGCCGATACATGGCCCGCAAGCAGATTCGAGAATTCTGGCTCCGGCATCAAGAAGATCGGTCAGAGCGCCGTTGTTGGCCAGCATAGTCAGTACCTGGCGAGAACCCGGGGCAATAACCAGACTGACATCCGCAGATACGGTTTTGCCTTTTAAGATGGCCGCGGCAGTCATTAAATCAAGATAAGAAGAATTTGTACAACTGCCGATAGCAACCTGATGAACCTTAATATCGGCCAGTGTGCTGATCGGAGCTACATTGTCAGGCATATGCGGCTGGGCTGCCAAAGGTTCCAGAGTGCTTAAGTCCAGAGTGATTTCTTCATCATATTCTGCGTCCTCATCGGCCGCAAGAGGAATCCAGTCCTTTTCGCGAGCCTGGGCCTTTAAAAATAATCTGGTTTGTTCATCACTTGGGAAAAGAGAAGACGTCGCTCCCAATTCCGCTCCCATATTGGTGATGGTGGCGCGTTCAGGAACAGTCAGGCTTAAAACGCCAGGCCCGCTATATTCAAAGACTTTGCCGACTCCTCCTTTGACAGAAAGACGGCGCAGGACCTCCAGAATGATGTCCTTGGCAGAGACCCAGTCGGGACGTTCACCATAAAGGCCAATCTTCACAACTTTGGGATCTTTTAGATAGAAAGCCCCTCCGCCCATGGCAACCGCGACATCAAGACCGCCGGCGCCCATGGCCAGCATTCCCAGGCCGCCGGCAGTCGGGGTATGGCTGTCAGAGCCCAGAAGAGTTTTACCGGGCACACCAAAACGCTCTAAATGCACCTGATGGCAGATGCCGTTACCAGGACGGGAAAAATACAGGCCAAAGCGGGCGGCACAGCTTTGCAGAAAAGCATGGTCATCCGCGTTCTCAAAGCCGGTCTGTAAAGTATTATGATCGATATAACTTACTGACAGTTCGGTTTTTACTCTGGGCGTGTTGATGGCTTCAAACTGCAAATAGGCCATTGTACCGGTAGCATCCTGAGTCAGAGTCTGATCAATTTTGATTCCTATTTCTTCACCGGAACTTACCCGGCCGGATACGAGATGAGATTTTAATATTTTTTGTGCGAGGTTATCCCCCATTATCTATTCCCCCTTTTGACGTTTATACTTTATCAAAAAAAAGCTTAAACTTCCAGAGAAATCCTTTAAGTATACATTATAATCAATAATATCCATTTTGTAATATCTCGACGGTTTTATCCTTTATTCAGTTCTGAGGATGGCTATAAATGATTAAACCCCAGATTGACCAGCATTCTCTTACGAGTTTGCTGGTTATTTTCGCAGTAAATCAAATGATGATCATCAAAATATACTTTTTGTTCCATCTGGGGTATAATATATTGAAAAATGTTAGAAGTGTGTATCTTTTTAAATCAATTAAGATCAATCTCTGAAGAGATACATTTGGATAAATGAGGAAGTGAAACATTCTTGACAGGCAGACTGAACATCGTTTTGGTAGAACCGGAGATACCGCCTAATACCGGTAATATCGCACGGCTTTGCGCGGTAGTGGGGGCCGATCTGCATCTGGTTAAGCCTTTGGGATTCAAGACTGACGATAAATCTCTGAAAAGAGCGGGGCTGGATTATTGGCACCGGTTGAAGATGACCATATATGAAGATTTTGATGATTTTGAAGCGCGCAATCCTGGCGGAAAGCGTTATCTGGCGACAACGAAGGGGAAAATTATTTATAGTGAAACGACCTTTGAAGAAGGCTGTTACTTGATATTCGGCCGGGAAACGAAAGGGCTGTCACCGGAAATTTTGGCCCGTTATCCTGAACACCTCATCCGTCTGCCGATGAAAAATGAATGCCGCAGTCTCAATTTGTCAAATGCAGTGGCGATCGTTACCTATGAGGTCTTCAGACAGTGGGGGTATCCCGGACTATCATGAACCAGAATTAATTGGAGGATCTGTGATGTCTTTCTTATCTACATTTGTTCTTGCCGTATTGGGGGCAGTTGTTTTGACACCTGTCTCTATCATGATTGCCCGTAAGTTGGGAGTGTTGGATCACCCTGGCGGGAGAAGAATCCATCAAACGCCTATCCCTAGAATGGGGGGGATAGCCATTTATCTTGCTTTTTGGCTCGCTGTTTTTCTGCGGGTTGATTTGAACAGCACTGTAATTGGACTTTTTCTGAGCAGCACCTTGATTGTTCTAGTGGGAATCGCCGATGACAGCAAAGGATTGGGGCCTTTTCCCAAGCTGTTTTTGCAGATTATGGCCGCTTTTATTTTTCTGTCTTTCAGTCCTTCTATCGAATATGTTGTTCTGCCTCTGGTGAATGAGGTTGGTTTGGGATATGCCGGATTCATTTTGGGTGTATTATGGATTGTGGGATTGGTCAATACGGTGAACATTTCAGACGGTCTTGACGGGCTGGCGGCGGGAATCTGCATGATCGCCGCCCTGGTTCTGTTCTGGTCGGCAATCAAGATCGATCAGATATTTCCCGCCCACCTGATGCTCGCTTTAACTGGAGCTGCCTTGGGCTTTCTCTTTTTTAACTTTAATCCCGCCAAAGTGTTTATGGGCGACTCGGGCAGCATGTTTCTGGGCTTTATTCTGGGAGCCGTCTCCTGGACAGGCCTGTTAAAAACGGCAACTGTTCTGGGGCTGATCTTCCCGCTGCTGGTCCTGGGGATGCCCCTGACCGATGTCCTGTTCGCCATCATCCGGCGCAAATGGAAGGGAAGGTCTATTGTTCTGGCGGACAGGGGACACCTGCATCACAGATTATTAGATATGGGGTTTACACAAAAATCGGCAGTATTGCTTCTCTATGCCATAAGTGCCGGTTTCGGGCTGGCCGCGATTTTTTGTGTTTATGGCAATTGGCTTTTGGCGGCAATTTTGGTCCTGTTGAATATGGTATTAATCCTCAACATTATGTTTCGAAAGCTGAAAGTGGAAAAGTTCTGGGTGAAAAAAATAGAAAAAGAATATGCTGAAGATAAGCATAAAGTATGAGTAAGATAAAAAATGGGATGATAAAATAACGAAAGGGAGAATAACAATGAAAATAATCTTTCATGGTCATTCCTGTTTTGAAATAACGGGATCAAAGGGCAGGATTCTCATTGACCCTTTTCTCAGGGATAATCCCCGAGCTGATGTCGGGCCGGATGATTATCAGGAACTGGACGCGTTATTAATTACCCATGGCCATGATGATCATATGGGAGATTGTCTGGAGATTGCCAAAAAAACCGGCTGTCTCTTTATTTCTAATTTTGAGCTGGCAAATTTTGCGAAGAAGAACGGGGTAAAAAACATCCACTCCATGCATATTGGAGGGAAATATCCATTTGGATTCGGAACGGTAAAGCTTACGCCCGCTTTGCATGGATCAGGCATACCGAAAGGAGACGGAACTTTTTGGTATGGTGGCCTGGCCTGCGGTTTTCTGATCAATATGGACGGGTTGTGGGTATATCACGCCGGAGACACCGGATTGTTCAGTGATCTGCAATTGATAAAAAACTTTTGCGCATTAGAGGCAGCGATGTTGCCGATCGGGGATAATTTTGGGATGGGTCCGGACGATGCGGTGCTCGCGGCGGAAATGCTCCAAGCAAAATATGTGGTCCCCATGCATTACAATACTTTCCCTGTCATCAGGCAAAATCCTGAAGCTTTTGTTTCAGCACTTGAAAGTAAAGTTCCGAAGACGAAAGGCGTTATTCTGGAACCCGGGCAAAGCCTGCAAATTTAAACATTAAGCAAAAATTTTGTTGTTAAGTTATGGAAGAATGCCCTGCCAAGGCATTCTTTTTTCCTACAGGGAATAAAAAAAGAAATCGGGAAAGATCTTTTTTATAAGGAAATTCTAAATCTTATTGAGGATAATTTTTAGTAAACCTGGCTAAAATATTAGTCAGGACGGTGATTTTAAAATGAGAGAAAAAGAATGCAACAATCAGTGCGCATTTTCAATTGACGGGCGCTGCCGTCTGGAGAATGTCCAGGGGATAAAGAAACCGCAATGCCCTTACAAGGAAGGTAATGTCAATTCGTTTTCAGTATCCTAGAAAGTGGATGGAAAAAGGAGGAGGCCGCCATGAAGATGAAAGAGATTAAAAACAGTCTGAAAATCACGCAAAAAGGTATGAAACAGATGCAAAAAGGAATGTCTAAAGATTTGAAAAAGGCCGGAAACAGACAGTTTAATATCATTGAAGAAATGAAGATGGAAATCGCCTCCGAGCTCGGCTTGAAGAGAAAATAAAACAAAGTATGCTTAGTCATCACAGCAGGTCCTGCCTTATGTTATAATGAAAAAAATAGGTAGGGCTTTTTTATTGGGTAAAACAAAACATCAGCAGACAAAATGATGACAGCCCGGATGGGAGAAAACACCAGATGTTCACGCATCTCCATGTCCATACTGAATACAGCCTGCTGGACGGAGCGGCCAGGATCAACAAGCTTGTGAAAAAGGCCGGGGAATTGGGTATGCCCGCTTTGGCCATTACGGACCATGGTGTAATGTACGGGGTAATAGACTTTTACAAGGCCTGTAAAAAACAAGGGATTAAACCGATCATTGGCTGTGAGGTTTATGTGGCCCCGGGAAAATTGACCGAAAAAAATGCGGGCCGGGATGATAAGAATTATCATCTTGTTTTGCTTGCCGAAAATATGGAAGGCTACCGCAATCTTGTAAAAATAGTCTCAAATGCCCATATTGAAGGATTTTATTATAAACCGAGGACAGATAAAAAATTCCTCAGGGAAAACAGCAAGGGGCTAATTGCGCTCAGCGCTTGTCTGGCTGGTGAAATATCCGAGCTGATTTTGGAGGATAACCTGGAAAAAGCCCGGGAAACGGCCTTGGAGTATCTGGATATATTCGGTAAGGGCAATTTCTTTCTGGAGATTCAGGACCATGGCTTAAGAGATCAGCAAAAGGTCAATACTGAAATGCTGAAGATTTCCCGGATGACCGGAATCCCCATCGTAGCGACCAACGATGTGCACTATGTCGAAAAAGCTGATTCCTTCCTGCAGGATGTCCTATTATGTATTCAGACCGGTAAAACATTAAACGATCAGACCAGAATGAGCTTTGAAGGGCAGGAATTCTATTTGAAAGCTCATTCCGAAATGAATCTGCTTTTCGGAGAGCATCCTGAGGTTTTGGAAATAACCGAGGAAATAGCAGCCAGGTGCAATGTTGATTTTGCCTTCGGGACAAATTTTTTACCCGATTATCAGGTTCCCGAAGGATTTACACTGGATCAATACCTGCGGGAGCAATGCGCGCAGATCTTCCCCCAGCGCTATCCCCAGGCAGGTGAAAGAGAAAAAGGACGCCTGGAATATGAGCTGAATGTCATCACCAAAACAGGTTACTCCGGCTATTTTTTAATTGTGGCTGATTTTTGCCGGTACGCGAGAGAAAATGGCGTAACGGTAGGACCGGGGAGAGGATCGGCAGCCGCCAGTATGGTCGCTTATTTATTAGGAATTACCGATATTGAACCACTCAGGCATGATCTGCTCTTTGAACGGTTTTTAAATCCTGAAAGAATAACCATGCCTGATATCGATATAGATTTTGATCCTGAAGGCAGAGATAAAGTCATTAAATATGTCACACAAAAATATGGTGCGGATAAAGTCTGTCAAATCATCACCTTTGGAACTATGGGGGCCAAAGGCGCGATCAGGGATGTTGGCAGGGTCCTGAATATCCCGCTCAGCAAAGTGGACAAGGTGGCTAAAGCCGTTCCCAATGAACTGGGGATGACTCTGGAAAGGGCGTTGACCGTTTCTCCTGATCTGATCAGAATGGTTAGCGAGGAAGAAGAAATCAAACGGCTTCTGGAAATTTCCCAGGGACTTGAAGGGATGCCCAGACATGCGTCTACCCATGCCGCAGGGGTCGTGATCGCCAGAGAACCGTTGACCAACTATTTGCCTTTGCAAAGAACAGCGGAAGGATTTCCCATGACCCAATTTCCGATGAAGACAGTTGAGGATATCGGCTTGTTAAAAATGGACTTTCTGGGGTTACGTAACCTGACGATCATCAGCCAAACTCTGACCAGAATTCAAGAGACGCAGGGAAAAACAATCGATCTCAACAAATTGCCATTAGACGATCTGAAAACTTATCAAATGCTCTCTGAAGGCAAGAGCTCCGGTGTCTTTCAGCTGGAAAGCGGCGGTATGAAAGCTATTCTCAAGGAGCTGAAACCAAGCTGTTTTGAGGATATTATTGCCGTCTTGGCCCTTTACCGGCCCGGTCCCATGGAACAAATACCGGAATTTATTAAGCGTAAGCAAAGCGGCAAGCTCAGCTATCTTCATCCTAAATTAGAAAAAATCTTACAGGCTACTTATGGAATTATCGTTTATCAGGAACAAGTAATGCAGATCGCCAGGGATTTGGGCGGATACTCTCTGGGCCGGGCGGATTTGCTGCGCAGGGCAATGGGGAAGAAAAACCGCGATATTATGGATGAAGAACGCCAGAATTTTGTTCATGGACTTCAGGATGATCACGGCGAGGTAATTGTCCCCGGTGCCATACGCCTTGGCCTTAAAAAGAATGAGGCCGAAGAAATATTTGATCTTATGGCTAAATTCGCCGAATACGGGTTCAATAAAGGCCACGCGACGGCCTATGCCTTGATTTCTTACCAGACAGCTTATTTGAAAGCCAATTTCCCTTTGGAGTTTGCCGCATCTCTTTTAAGCTCGGTCATCGGTGTTTCCGATAAAGTTTCTTTTTATATTCATGAAGCCCAAAACAATGGCATCACGATTTTGCCCCCCGATGTCCAGTTCAGTTATAATGATTTTGCCATTGAGGGCAGGGCCATCCGCTTCGGTCTGGGAGCTGTCCGCAATGTTGGCGCCCAGGTCGTTGAAAAGATCATTGAGGAAAGGAAAAACGGGCCCTTTCGTTCGCTTTATGATTTTATCAGCCGGATGGATTCCAGAATGGTCAACAAAAGAGTGATGGAAAGCCTGATTAAGGCAGGGGCGTTCCAATCGCTTTGTTCAAGAGCACAGGCTTTGACTGTGCTTGAGAGGATGCTTGATTTGGCTCAAAACAGGCAGAGAGACCGGGAGTCGGGGCAAATGTCCCTTTTCGATCTTGATGAGAAGCTGGAAGAAGACTTTGCAATGCCTCAATTAGACGAAGTTTCTCAAGGAGATATCTCCAAGCTGGAGAAAGAATACCTGGGTTTATATCTGACTAATCATCCTTTATCGTCAATTGAAACGCAATATAAAGACCTGATTAGTTCCGATATTGCGACCTGTCTGGAAGGCTTAGAAGAAAAAAAAGTGATCTTATGCGGAATAATTACGTCTTATAGACAGACAATAACAAAAAGAGGCGAGATGATGGCCACTTTTCTTCTTGAAGATCTTTCGGGGACCATCGAAGTCCTGGTTTTCCCCAGAGTTTTTGCGGAAGGATCAAATTTGCACAATGACAATATTGTCATTGTTAAGGGCAGATATTATCTTAATGAAGATGAGAAGAAGATCTTTGCCGAAAAAATTAACGAATTAAATGAGTTTAACCAGGGGCCTGAAACAAATGCAAGAGGGGAAAAAGAGGAGAACTCAGGTTATGACAGGGTGGACACAAAGCATGGAAGGCTTTTTTTAAAATTAAATCGTGAAGACAAGGAACTGCTCGGCAGGATTTTGAAATTACTGGAAAACCATTCTGGAAAAATCCCCGTATGTGTATATTTTGCGGACAGCAAAAAATCATTTAAATTAAGCCAAGAATATCGGGCCGAGAAATCTCATGCTTTTTGCCAAAATATTACTGCACTTCTGGGACAAAACAATGTAAAATGGCAATGAAGCAAATTTAGTATTATCGTTGCTCTGATCAATCAAAAATTTTTTGGAGGAGAAAATTTGTGCGCATCGCTGTTTATCCAGGAACCTTTGATCCGGTAACCCTTGGACATATGGACATTTTACACAGAGCGGCTCAGCTTTTTGATAAAATCATTATTGGAGTAGCCGCAAACAGCAATAAAGAAACCCTGTTTTCTTTAGAGGAGAGACAAGAGCTTTTAAAACATGAAATTAAAGAGATGAGTAATGTCGAAGTCTGTCCCTTCAGCGGCCTAACGGTTGAATTTGCCAGACAATGCGGGGCAGTCGCTCTGATTCGCGGTCTCAGAGCGATTTCTGATTTCGAGTATGAGTTTCAATTGGCTTTAATGAATAAAAAGCTGGCTCCTGATATGGAGACGGTATTTCTGATGACCAAGAGTGAATATTCCTTTATCAGTTCCAGTGCCATCAAATGGGCGGCAAGTCTTAAAGGAAGCATCAGCGAGTTTGTTCCGCCAAATGTAGAAAAGGCTTTACTGAAAAAGCTGCATTAGAAAAATTTGTTGAGAAATGTTATGGAGGTAAATATGTGGACAGTCATCTATATTGCTCAAAACAAAAAGTTGGCTGATAAATATATGGAGGCTTTGTCTTCCGAAGGAATTCTTGTACAGTCAAGACAGCTCAGCCTCTCGCAGGATCTGAGCACATCTTCCTACGAACTGTTGGTTCCCGAATCGGAAGTAGAGGAAGCGCATGAAATTTTGACGGGGCTTATGGGATCCAGATAAGAAAGTGTTCATATTCAGTCGAGAAAAACCGGCCTGATGCAGTTTTTATTTTATTCTGCATTGAGCCGGTTTATTATTTTGGTGCTTAGGAAAGTCAATGAAAAAATTAAACAAATGTTCAGGTTTATTTTTTCAAAAGGGGTTATGCTAACAAAAAAACAAGGATGTAAGTCATATGAATATTGGCTGGAATATCGAAAGCTATGTATCTGTTTCCTCAATGATTTTTTCGTCAATCATCCTTTTTCTGATTTTAAGGATTAATTGGAAAGCATACGGACTGCTTTTCCTCCTTAGTGCGGCAGCCGGTGAAATTTTATGCGTAATATTCGCGATGCTGGGTCTTTATTCTTTCCCCTATACGACATTCCCGGCGATATCTTCTTTACCTGTTGTTTTAGTATTAACAGCATTTCCGATGATCGTCCTTGTTGGAGTCAGGTATAGTCCTGAAAATTGGATGTCAAAAATTTGTTTGTATTGGGTGATTGTCAATTTAGGGATGCTTTTTGAAACGTGGGCCCAAAATCAAACCCAAATCATCAAATATGATATGTTTTGGGATTTTTGGGACTCATATACCTGGTGGTGGATCTATCTGCTGGTCTTTGAATGGTTAGGCGGGAGGATAGTGCCTCAAAGCGCCAGAAAACCAATTAAAGGAAGTCTATTAAAAAGTGGTCAGATCGGCTGGTTCATCTCACACTTTATTTTAATCTCCACAATATTTTTAGCAGGTTTTTATATGGGAAGAGTTACGTTAAAGTAATCGTACGGCCTTTTCACCGCACCAAGGAATGTTCCGGCGACCCGATCATATTAGGAAAAACATTGACAAAAGACCAAATCATGGCTATAGTACATCATATAGCTAGTGCACTATAGCACAGGAGAGAACAGCATGATTCTAAACAGCAACAGTATCAAACCAATTTATCTTCAAATCGCCGATTGGTTAGAAGCGGAAATCTTAGCTTATAGAATCATAGAAGATGAGCGGATTTATTCTCAATACCAATTGGCCGGGATGTTCAATATTAATCCGGCTACGGCCGCCAAGGGATTAAATATTCTGGCCGATAAAAAAGTGATTTACAAAAAAAGAGGTCTGGGGATGTTCGTCGCTCCCAGCGCCCGGGAAATCATTCTCAAAAGCCGCAAAGACCAGGTCTTAGGAGAAATCCTCAGGGAATTGATCCGGGAAACAGAACGTCTCGGGATCCCAGAAGAGCAGCTTATCGAAATGATCAGAGAGGCCAAAAAGAATAAGGGGGAAGAGGATTGAGTGTGATCGAATGCCGAAACCTGACGAAGACTTATAGACAGTTTCATGCACTTAACGACCTTTCTATGGAAATCCGGGAAAACACCATTACCGGACTGATCGGACGCAATGGAGCCGGTAAAACCACCCTGCTGAAAATTATTGCCGGCTTTCTCCGGTCGACAAGCGGGGAAGTTATGGTCTTCGGGCAGAAGCCGTTTAACAGTTTGACTGTCTCCGCAAATATGATTTTTATTGATGAAAATCTGGTGTTTCCAGCTGCCTTTTGTCTGGAAGAGATCTTAAAAGAAGCAGGTAAATTTTATCAGAATTGGGATCAGGAACTGGCCTTCAACTTGTTGGAGTATTATAACCTCAACCCGAAAATAAGCCATCAGCATTTATCTAAAGGAACAAAAAGTATCTTCAACACGATTATTGGTTTGGCGGCGAGGTGTCCTCTGACAATTCTTGATGAGCCGACAACCGGCATGGATTCAGTTGCCCGCAAGGATTTTTACCGGGCTCTGCTGAAGGATTATATGGAGGTTCCTCGAACCATTATATTTTCCAGTCACCAGTTAAATGAGGTGGAAAATCTTCTGGAAGATATCCTGTTAATCAAATACGGGAGGAAATGCCTGCATATCCCTGTGCTCGAATTAAAGGAGTATGCTGTGGCATTGCAGGGAGACAGCGCCGAAATAAACGGCTTTATTCTGGAGGATGATGTCCTGCATCGTGAAAATTTTGCCAAAGATCAGGCCTATCTGATTGTGAGAAATCATTTATCGGAAACCCGCTTGGCCGAAATGAAGCTTGCCGGTATTGAAATTGCTCCTGTTTCCGCAGAGGATGCCTGTAATTATCTCACGATGTATCATAACGGGGGAATTGATGATGTTTACCGAAAAAATTAGTTTATTCTCTATTGCTGCCAAACAGTATTTGTATAAATTCAAAGCAAGTTCAATGATCGGGCTGATCATTATGCAGTTATTGGGGTTGGGGGTCACCCTAAACGGGATCTCGCGGTTCGTTTTTCCAAGTGTCATTGTGCAAGGTTATTCCAATAATCTGATCTTTCTTTTCTCCCTGCTTTGGGTCGTCATTATTGCGGCCTGGCGCCCGGACAGACTGAAAAAGAATATTGATTTTACTCTGGTGTCCAATCGGATCTCAAGCGCTCTTTCTGATCTTTACCTGATTCTCACGTTCTGCCTTCTTGGCGGGATCACTGCTTCTTTATACAGCCCTGTTTTAAGAAGCCTGATCTATTGGGGAGGAGGAGATACGCTGATCATCCATGAAGGGTTTAGAATCCCTTTATCCGTACTTGGTCTGGATATTCTTTCTTCGGTTTGTTATATGGCCTTAGCAGGCTGCTTTGCTTACTTTTTGGGAACACTGTATCAATTCAATAAACTGTTTATCATCATGATTCCGGCAGGCATCATCGGATTAATGCGGCAAGAATCAATGCTAAAAAGTTTATGGGCTTTCTTTACACAAGAAAGTTCATTGATTCTCTTTCTTGTGAAAGGAGTGCTAACCGCAGCGGTCCTTTTTGCCTGCAGCGTTTTCCTCCAAAACAGAATAGAGGTGAAAAAATAATGGAAGAAACCTCAGGATCAATATTCAATATTTTTCAGTTCCCTTTATTCTGTATCATCATTATTCTTCTGCTTGGAGGATGTTTTGCCGCCGCAGCGATTTGGAAAAAAAATATCCTGTCCATATTTTGCTCCAAATATTTGATGATAGGATACTGTGGTTTATTGATTATTCTTGCCTTTGGCAGTTATCTTCTGCCGGAAAAAAGGCTGCTGAAGCCGATCAGTGCTGTACAAGAGCAAGCATACGGACAAGCTGAGAAAGAACTATTCTCTCTATCAATAGAAGAACTCTCGCAATCGATAGATGAAGGCCGGATTAATGAAAAGAGCAATATCATCAGAAATACAAAGATGACTTTTCCCAGCGAAAGTGATCAACTGGAAATCATATTGCAGAATTCTAATCAGGCAATTTGGATTGAGAAAAAAGAGGCGGATGACGGAATAATTGAGGCAAACTATATTTCGTATTTTAAGTTCAAAGATTATGACATGACAAGGATAGCGTTACCGCCCACTTTCAGTAAGAACGAAAATCAAATGACGATCGAGGTCCCCCCACAAACCATTCAGTTCATTGCTTTTGATCAGGATTTTGCGGTATCCCAATTTACACCAGGATCCGCTTCATATCAGGCCCGTAATTTCTCATCTTTTACAAGTTTTCAGAAAATTTATCTGCGGATTCCTGAGAACATCCAAGTAAAAGCCAATACTGAAATTAATTATGTTAAGAAATCATAAGGAAATGTTGCGTTTTTGGAGCGAATGAAGTAAAATAGGAAAAGTGATTTGTGCCGAAGTGGCGGAATTGGCAGACGCGTCGGTCTCAAAAACCGATGGGGGAAACTTCGTGCCGGTTCGACCCCGGCCTTCGGCACCAGCCCTTTTACAAATTTTGTACCAAAAAAGGCCTATGGGAATGTGCCCAAGTGGTCTTTTTTTTTAATTAGGTTGACTGTATAGATCCAGACTAACCTTTTTGAGATATCATCAGGCTGAAGAGGGCAAAAAAAATTATGATAATTTTTGGACGTACGTACGAACAAATAATAATTGGGGAGGTGCACTATGGCGCGAAACACAGATAACGTAAACCCGTCTGAGAAAATCCTCAAAACAGCGTTTGAATGCCTTTCTGCAAGAGGCTATGCCAATGTATCAATGCGCAACATAGCTGATGAAGCCGGAGTCGTGTTAAGCCAAGTGACGTACTACTATAAGAATAAAGAAAGTTTGTTCCTCAAAGTTATTAATATGATGATGGATCAATATTTACGTGAAATAGAGAAAAAAATGAAATCTGCCACAGACGCCAAACAAAAGTTAGCATCCCTCACAGATTTCTTTAATGAATTGGTCCAGGACAACCCCAAGCTTCTCAAGCTTTTTATTGATTTTATCGCACAGGCTTTATGGATTCCGTCCTTTAGGAAACAGCTGGACAGATTATTTAATGATTTAACGGAAATTATTGAAAGAAACCTGGTGATTGACACAAAAACTGATCGTAGATATCTTGGATATTCTTCCAAGACGGTAGCTGAGTTAATTCTTGGCGCCTTGCTCGGAACATCCATTCAAATAATACTCGGTTCCGGCCGGGACAGTTCCTTCGAATCCTTAAATTTGGCAGAGAGCCTGTTAATTTAAAGAGGTGGCAAAAAAAAGACGCTCGGTAGTTTGCAAGCGAACTTATGCAAAGAGGCGAAGAGCAGAGAGAAGAACTGACAAAGTGATGGGTTAAATGTTTCAGTGCCGGAAAAATGGCAGGCTTTGAGAAGTGAACAAATCAATCGAAGGACTTGTGCTTTCCATGTTTCGGTCGAGACACTGAAAAACGACACGCAAAAGGAGCAATGGCAATGGTCGGTTGGATCATCTCAAAATTAAATATAAAGACGCATTCCTTGGACGACAAAGAATATATCGAATGTATTCGTGACCTGATCGACCATGATATGGTCAGATCAATGAAAAAATATATACAGCATGGTGATATCGACTGCCTGGAGCATAGCCTTTATGTGTCGTACAGCAGCTATCTGGCTTGCAGGCGGATGGGCCTTGATTATCGCTCTGCGGCCAGAGGCGGTCTTCTTCACGATTTTTTCCTGTATGACTGGCATATCGAAAAACCATACAAAGGGCTGCATGGTTTGAAGCATTCGTATATCTCATTGCAGAACGCAAATCATTATTTTCATTTGAACAGACTGGAACAGGACATTATATGCAAGCATATGTGGCCTTTGACGATAAAGCCACCTAAGTATAGGGAGACCTGTATTGTCATCGCGGCAGACAAATATTGTGCGTTTATGGAGATCTTTGATTTCGGAGAGCGAAAAGATGTGCGCAGGCTCAAAAGCCTGTTGTCTTATTAGTACGCTGGGCTGGAATGGAGTTGTTATGGTGATTGCGGAATGGTTTTTATGGTTGATGTCTTATAGCTTTATCGGGTGGGCATATGAATCCATCATATGCTCAATTGGTCAAAAAGAATTGATCAATCGGGGATTTCTCAATGGGCCTGTCTGTCCTGTCTATGGCTTTGGCGCGTTGGCTGTTATATTTTTTCTAGATCAGAGAACCTACAGTATTGTTATGCTGTTTTTCATCGGGATGTTTTTAACCTGTACGGTGGAATATATAACCGCGATTCTGCTTGAAAAACTATTTAATGCAAAGTGGTGGGATTACTCACAATATCGTTTCAATATTCAGGGACGAGTCAGCCTTTTAGGTGCAGTAGTTTTTGGTATACTGTCGGTACTGCTTATCAAGTATATCCACCCGTTTGTCGGGGAGATGATTGGCCAAATGCCTGCTTTATTGAAAATTGTTTTATCAATTGTTATTTTTATTCTTCTCATGGTGGATTTGTCTATAACTGTGCGTCATCTTCTGATTCTGAACAGCAGACTGAGAGATATGCAGTTGGCAATAAACCGATTTTTGGAACAGTATGCAAAACATGCCGGAGGACTTAAAGAATCTCTTCTGAGCAAATTTGAAGAAAATGAATTTTATAACGAACACATTAAAGATTTGGTCAGTCTAAGTCGGTTTCAGAATATACGAATTGTTAGGGCATTCCCAAGATTGAGATCTATTCACTATGACGATGCATGGCAAAAGTTTAAAAGCATTTTGTTAGGCACTGATAGCAGAAACATGAAAAATTATAAATGATTACTTAGAAGGTAACTATGATGTCTTTCGAAGCACATCAATTTAAAGTTATTCAGATCTTCGATTTCTGGATACTGCTTCAACAATTTTTCGTTTGCCGTTTGAAGCAAATTGAAATCTGAAAAGCTCAGGTATTTAGAAGATAGTATATCATGTTTTTTACTGTGCGATTCAAGTATCGATGCTGTGCATTGTACGGAATTGACCAGCGCACTTGGTTTCCCTCTCTATTTCTGATATCATAATAGAACTATGGGAATCGACAGTAATTTACCGGAGGAGTATATGGGGCACTTTGGCTTTTCATACGTGGGCTTGATTTTTCTGTTCATGCTGATAGTGCCCAATCTGATTTGGGCCAAAAATCAGCCCCAAGACTATAATTTCAAAAACGAAAATAGGGTCCTTCTCTTATTTGAACGCCTGGGACAAGTCCTTGTAACCTTTGCGGTATTGATCTTCTCTGATTTCAATCCCCGTGAATGGTCCCTTTGGACAGTATGGCTCGTTGCGGCAGTTTTCCTCATGCTGGCGTATGAAGCCTGGTGGATACGCTATTTCAAGAGCAAAAAAACCCTTGCTGATTTTTACAGCAGCTTTTGCGGCATACCGGTTGCCGGGGCAACTCTGCCTGTAACGGCATTTTTCTTGCTCGGCGTGTATGGGAAAGTGTTTTGGCTGATGCTGTCAGTGATGATTTTGGGAATTGGGCATATTGGCATCCACTTGCAGCACCGTAAAGAAATCCAGTAACACATTTCAATTTGGTCGCGAGACGGCAAAGAATTTCAGTCTGGCCCTTCTATCGGTATAGATTCTCGATATTCTGCAAAGAATAATTTTGGTCACATATTATACCCCGACTCCCTTACAATAAAAGCAGCCAGTGGAACGCACCTGGCTGCTTCTTTAATTTGTGCAGTCGATATCAATATTTTTTGGGGAAATAAAGGCGCTTAACATTTTTTTCCGTTAAACGTTTTTTTGATCAGTATCAACATTCTGAGTCCTAAAATCTACTTATTTTAGAAAAGGAATTGGGGATATGGATACAATTGCTCTGCGGTAAAATCTTCTGACAGTATAAATTTAAGCATTTTAGGCGGTTTGACTGCATTAATTGATCATTACTGATTGATGTCTAAATTTGCCAATGATATAATTGAAGTATAAGAAAAAGGGGGTAAGCAAATGAGATTTAAAAAATGTGGAATCGTTATTCTAATGCTTCTTTTCACTACGGTATTTGTTTCCGGATGTAACAGGGAACAGTATACAGTTTTTAAAGCGGCACTTAAAATGAATGATATTCAATCTATGCAGGAACATGGAGAAATTACATTAAACCTTGATGCCGATGGGCTTTCGCCTACATATGAAAGTAATTTTCTTGTGGCAAAATCGTATTTGAATGATGCTGTACTTTCTACTGAGACAAAAATGATAACAAATGAGGATCGTACTTTAACGAAAACTCAGGTGGATGCAAACTTAGCCGCGATGGATACCAACATAAGTTTTTCAGCTTGGATTGATTCTGATCTTACGGATAAACAGCCTAAGATGACTGAAATCTTTAAACTCCCGGCAAGTTTCTCAGCCTATTTGCCACCTGAATTTGCCGGAAAAGAATATATGGTATACAAACCTATGGAGGTAGCGGAAGATCAAGGGATCAGTATGAACTATACCGATATCATTAAGGCTTCAAAGGATATTGAGGAAAAATATATTTCATTTTTGAAGAAGTATGCTGTTCAGTATAACCCCGCCTTTATTGTAAAAAACACTCAACAGCAGGTGCTGCAAACAAAAGACGGACAAAAAACGGGAGTCTGGTATGAAATTCAGCTTGACGATCAGGAATTCAAACAGCTGATTCGATATACGGTAAATCATTTTATGAAGAGTGATGACGCTACTGCTTTTATCAAGGATATCATGATGACCAGTCTGGATATTGCTCAAATTCCTGATCAAGAAAAAGCAAAGCTTGAACTGGAGGAAGCGTTTAAATCATATTCTGAAAATTCCAATCAATTTCTCTCTGAGTTTAATCATTTTATTGATTCAATGGCGGACGTAGGAATAATTGGAGAAAAAGGCATTAACTTGAAATTCTTTATTGCAGACGGGTATATCATCAAGCAAACCGGATATATTGATCTGAATTTAGACCTTGAATCCTTAGCCCATTTGGCTGCGGATTTGAATGACATCAAGGAAGAGATTCCTGAAGATATAAAAGGGACAATTAAAATTGGAATAGGGTTCTCCTCTGAAGTTTATGATATCAACAAGGATATTGATATTAACTTTCCGGAAATCAATGATCAAAATTCTATTGATTATATGAAATTATTAACTTCAGTAAAAGAATAGAGAACTAAAAAACAGTCTCCTTATGGCTTTCTTTCATAAGAAAGTATAATATAGGCATTGCCAATTAAGATGAAACATGGTATCTGTTGAATTAAACGATACCATGTTTTTATTTCTAGTGAGAGATTATTCTGTTCTCTTCGACAATAGATAGAATAAAACAGTAGAGAAGGGGAGATAAGGTAATTGCTTAAAATATGTTAACAAGACTCTAATCATTAGTAAAATATTTCAAAATGATGTGAAATATGGTGCAATCCTTTAATAAGCAAATGTTTTTGCTTAAAACTTTTGTTTATTTTAAAGTTTTGAGAATCAAGATTTAGTACGTAAATATTAAAAATTCAAGTATTGATACCTAAGACAAGATTGTTAAATCTTATGATATACGTGAAAAGTACAAATAAATATGAGACTAATCTATAAAAGCTGTCTAGACACACATATAACCAAATCGAGAACTATAATGATGCAAACCATCTTAATAACCCAAAAGTCCATCTAAAACATTTTACTTTACATAATATTTATTATGGGACTCAAACTACATAAGCCGGTTTCTCCTTTAACAAAAATACCGGCCGGCTCTTTATTCATTTTTGAACTGATAGTATTCCCAGACCTTCAAATATGGGAAAGGATTAATCCATTTTCCATTGGGCAGCTCAATGCCGAAGTGCAGATGATCAGGTGTTGTCACCGCATCACCGGTATTACCCATAGTGCCTAACAGATCACCTTTATTGACTTGTTTATTGATAGATAAACTGCTGTTAATTGTATCAAGATGAGCATAATAATAATAATTTCCATCTGAGCCTCTGATCCCTACCCGTTCTCCCCCCAATCTATTCCAACCAAGCTGTTCTATGGTGCCCGTCGAGACACTAATGATGTTTGTGCCTTTTTTATTAAACAAATCCGTTCCTTCATGCCGTCTTTGGCCGCCCTCCCGGTCTGCTCCATATGTATCATCATAAGTGGGAGCTTTTTCAACCGGAAATCCATATTCTTCAGGATTGTATATTGTATAGTATTCTAAGATTCGCCTGAATTTGATTATTTTATTTTTTTCGGTACGGTTGATTCCTATCCAGTCTATATCTGCGAACTGTTTGTTACTTTCCAGTTGGGCAATGATAGTTTTAATATATTTGTCTCGCAGGCTGAGCTCTTTAGAATGATCATCGGTATATGGATCATTGAGCAGTGATAGGACAGCGATATAATCCTTCCAATTTCCAGGATATTTTTTTTGGTAATAAAGAAGCTGATCGGGTGAAATAGAATTGAGATATTCATAATCGAGTGAAAGCTGATCTTGATGAAGGTATTTGTAAAGAAAGGCACTGGCGGTCAAAACCGATATGCCTGTTAAAATAGAGATAATCAGAACAATTATTCTCTTTTTTTTATTCATAAAAAAAGACCTCCAAACTATTACGATCTAAATATATGGAGGTCAATGGATAAAAATTCTTAAATAATCCCTGGAACCTTTATATAATTTGTCAGCAGGTTGTACAAGTTAAATCGAGAAATCAATAAAACATACCCAATCTTCTATAAAAAGGCAGAGTATGTTTTATTGATAGAGTATTTATCTTTTATGAAGATCGTTTTTAGGTCATCAGGGTTGTTTATCCTTTAGTATCGATTACATTTTAACAGATGGCACATAGAGAATTTGACCGGGAGCGATATTATGATTGGGCAGTTTATTATATTTGATGATACCGGCGATAACATTGTCAATATTGGAAGCTCCGTCTAAATTGTTTGCGATCTCCCAAAGGGTATCCCCTTCCTGAACGGTTACTTTTGTATAATATGTTGCAGTATTAAAGCCTTGGCCGAATAATGTGCCGCTGTTGAGCAAGATCATGAGCAACAGCAGGAAAAGAAAGACTGTTAATGCTCTGACAGGATATTTTAATACATGTGTTTTCAGAATCCCCACCCCCAAACATATGTTCTTGTATCATTGTAATACGAACCTGTGTTCGTGTCAACGATTAATCGAACATAAGTTTGCTTTTTGGGGTTTTAATGGTAAAATACTATTATGCATAATTATGGATTATAATGGGGAGGTTGAAATAATGGAAGATCTGTCCCAGCGTCAGCAGGAAATCCTGGATATCATAAAAAGAGAAATAGCCAAAAAAGGCTATCCCCCTTCTGTCAGAGAGATTGGTGAAGCTGTCGGGCTAACATCCAGTTCGACAGTGCACAATCATTTAAATACTCTTGAACAAAAAGGCTATATTCGGCGCGATCCCACGAAACCCCGGGCAATCGAAGTGTTGGACGGCTCCGGCAATAGCGAAATGATGCACAATACCGTACATGTTCCCCTGCTCGGCCAGGTTACGGCCGGTCAGCCAATCATGGCAGTAGAAAATATTGAGGATTATTTTCCATTACCCTATGATATGGTGAAATCCGATTCCGTATTCATGCTGCGCATCCAGGGCGAAAGCATGATCGAAGCCGGTATTCTCGATCATGATCTTGTTTTGGTCCGTCAGCAAAATACCGCAAACAATGGGGAGATTGTTGTGGCGATGATTGAAGATGGAGCTACCGTGAAAAGATTTTATAAAGAGAAAGACTGTATACGCCTCCAGCCGGAAAATTCCGGTATGGAACCCATCTATGCCCGGAATGTCACCATTTTAGGCAAGGTTATTGGGGTATTCCGGCTGGTTGTCTAATCTGTGACGTTTAGCCGGTGAAATCTTTCCAAACCAAGCCGGATCAGCCTGTTCAGCAGCTCGGGATAAGAGACTCCTGTTGCTTCCCATAATTTTGGGTACATCGAGATATTGGTAAATCCGGGTAAGGTATTGATTTCGTTGACAAAGATTTCCTCGGTATCAGTAACAAAAAAATCCACTCTGCCCAAACCGGAAGCATCAACCGCTTGAAAAACCGTAACAGCGTATTCCTGAAGCTTGTTTACGGTTTTTTTATTTAATTGGGCGGGGATAATCAGCTTGGAATCATCGATATATTTTGCTTCATAATCATAAAATTCTTTACACGGGATAATTTCACCGGGGACGGTAGCCTGCGGGGTTTCATTTCCCAATACGGCAAGCTCAATTTCCCTGGCTTTGACTCCTTGTTCGATCACAACCTTATCATCATAAGCCGCAGCGAGCTTCAAAGCCTGACCAAGATCGGACTCTCGGCTGACCTTAGTGATCCCTACACTGGAACCCAAATTAGCAGGCTTGACAAAAACAGGGAAAGATAATTCCGTCATTACCTTCGTGCGGATACTGTCCGGATCATTGTCAATCTGGTTTTTTAACACTGTAATATGAGGTACGATAGGCAAGCCGGCCTGGGCAAAGACCGCTTTCATCCTGTCTTTATCCATGCCCAAAGCCCCGCCTAAGACACCTGAGCCAACATAAGGAACACCGGCTATTTCAAATAAGCCCTGAATAGTTCCGTCCTCCCCTTTTGGACCGTGAAGCACCGGAAAAATAAGATCAAATTTACCGTCACCAGGAAGTGTGTTCCCGGAAACCGGGATAAAACGGGGATTGGCCGGATCAGTGACTAAGGTAACTTGAACATCGTGACTGGAGACTGTGCCATTGTTCAGCTTCCAGGTCTGAGGATCAATCCCCCAGTACCATTGACCTTTTTTGGTTATTCCTACGGTTAATATTTCATATTTCTCTTTATCTAGAGCCTGAATAACCGAGGCGGCCGAAACCAGGGAAACTTCGTGCTCCCCGGATTCTCCGCCAAAAATGACAAGAACTTTCATCTTAGGCATTGAGTATTCTCCCCCCTGTCTTGGTTTAGCCGGAACCGAAAAGTTACAGCAATCATCGTTTCCGCTACAAAAAGATCTTGATTTTTGAAAGAGGCCAGTAACAGATCAACACTTTGCCTTGAACAAGCCCCGTTTCCACTAAGCCGTTAAATCTGGAATCGTCTCTCATATGTCTATTATCATTCATGACAAAAATATGATTTTCGGGAACAAGGACCGCCGGCAGATCAAAGGTTGTTTTTTCCGGCTGGTAAGGCTCATAAAGAGGCTGGTTATTGATAAAGGTCAGTCCATTTCTGATTTCAACGGTATCGCCTGAAAGACCAATGACTCTTTTGATCAAAAGCTTTGCATTGTCCGGTGAAGAGTATGAGACGATTTCTCCTCTTTTCCAGATATCCGGCCCTTTATAAACGGCAACCATACTTGAAGCAGGAAGCGTCGGCTGCATTGCCTGATCCTCTACTGTCAGCAAACCGAAGCAATAGGTTTTCAGAACCCAGGACAAGGCAAACAGAATTAAAGATATTTCAATAATATCTGACAGATAGGTCAAGAAAGATTTTTCCGTAGTTGTTTTTTTGAGCATAATCGCCTCAAGCAAGAAATCCCTTTTCGGATAAATTAAGAGCTGCTAAGATATTGGCCAGTTTAACGTAGTCAAAGGATATCCCTCCCTGCATATAAGCAACATAGGGTTCACGTATCGGCCCGTCTGCAGAGAATTCGCTGGTCGCTCCCTGGATAAATGTTCCACCCGCCATGATCACCTCGTCGGAATAGCCGGGCATTGGCGCAGGCAGTGGCAAGACATGAGAATCAATGGGGGAGCCCTTCTGCAAGCCTTGGCAAAAGGCAATCATTTTCTCTTTAGAGCCAAGCCGGACAGCTTGAATCGTATCTGATCTTACGGCAGCCGGTTCGGGATGAACGTCAAAACCCAGACTTTGCCAGAATACGGAGCTGAATACGGCGCTTTTCAGTGCTTCCCTGACGGTTAACGGACTCAGGAACAGCCCCTGGTATAAAAGGCGCAGGTGATCCAAAGTAGCCCCTATCCCTGTGCCAAGACCGGGAGCGGCAAACCTGTTGGCGGCAAGCTCCACCAGTTCTTCCCTCCCTGCGATATAACCACCGGCGGGAGCAAGAGTTCCTCCCAAATTCTTAATTAAGGAACCGGCCATAAGATCGGCTCCTACATCACCGGGCTCCCGCTCCTCAACCAATTCACCATAGCAATTATCAACAAAAATTTTGATGTAGGGATACTTTTCCCGCGCATAACCGGTAAAGGCCTCAATTTGAGCAATGGTTACGGCATTTCGCCATTCATAACCCCGGGAACGTTGAAGGATAAACAGTTTTGTATTGGGTTTTACGGCTCCGGCTAAAAGATCAAGCTGAATCTCACTGTTTTTATCTAACGGAATATGATCAAAATCTATGCCGAATTCCTTAAGGCTTCCGATATTCGTTTCTTTAAGGCCGATCACCTTTTGCAAAGTATCATAAGGCATGCCGGTTACTGATAAAAAATGATCTCCCGGACGTAAAAGACCAAAGAGAGCGGAAGAAATCGCATGAGTACCGGAAACAAACTGGTGACGGATCATCGCCTTTTCCGTTCCCATAATATCAGCCACGATATTGTCCAGGTTTTCCCGACCGCTGTCCCCAAGCCCGTAACCGGTTGTACCGGAAAGATGATATGTAGATATTCCGGATTTTTGAAAAGCGGCCAGGACCTTCTGATGATTATTCTGGGACACCAAATCCAGTCCTTTGGTATGATTGCTGAGATAATTCTGGGCCTGATGCAGGGCAAGTTCGATTTTTGACGGAAGATGATTTAAGTTGATCAAGTATTAACCCCCAAATGGTCATGTTGAAAAAATAACCGCATTCCCCGAAAACAGGATTCGACTTAAATCATTATACTAAAAACCTTTCCATATTGCGAAAAAATCATTACAATTTTCAAATTTAATGACAAATAATGAGGAAAAATTTGCTCCTCTCAGGTAGGGGGGCTGATCAGTCCCGGAAATCTTCTTCTTTAATCTGAATCAAATCTTCTCTGGAAGGTTTGGCTTTTTGATACAGCCTGACAGCTTGTTTCCGAATGGTCTTTTCAATAATATTTCTGACCATACGGGCATTCCCGGAATAAGGATGCAAAGAATTTGTGTATTGCACCTTTTTTTTAAAAGTAATCTTCGCTTCGGGGGATAATTCATACTGCCGTTTGCTCAGCATGGATTCACCAATAGCATAGAGTTCTTCTGCCGAATAATCCGGGAAAAAAATATGGATGGGGAAGCGTGAGCGAAGACCAGGGTTGCTTTCAATAAAGAAATCCATCTCATTTTTATAGCCGGCAAGAATGATGACCAGATTATTCTTCTGGTCTTCCATGGCTTTGACCATAGCATCGATCGCTTCCTTGCCAAAGTCCTTTTCCCCTCCCCTGGCTAAAGAATAAGCTTCATCCACAAATAAAATCCCACCTAAAGCTTTTTTAATCTGTTCCCTCGTTTTTTGGGCGGTGTGTCCTATGTATTCCCCCACCAGATCAGCGCGTTCGCATTCCAAAATATGCCCTTTGTTTAATACCCCTATTTCTTTAAACAGCTTACCGACGATTCTGGCCACAGTAGTTTTTCCTGTTCCGGGGTTACCACTGAAAATCATATGAAGGACTGTCGGTTCAGAAGTCAGATTAAGTTTTTCCCGGCATTTTTGAATCTCGATAAAAGCTTGAAGCTCATAGATCAGATTTTTGACTGTACCTAAGCCAATTAAATCATCCAGCTCTGTCAAGATTTCTTTTACTTTCTCGTTTTCCGGCTGGGCATTTGCCGGCCGGATCCGGCTCTGGCCTTTCATCACAGGAGGCAGGTTGTCTCTGAACGTAATTTTTACCGCCATTTAAGCACCCCCATCCTTTTATCTATATGCATAATATTAAAGAAGGTGTATGATTAGAAATATTAGTCTGAGAATATAAAGCAGGAGAGGAAAAAGAAATGACAACCTTGAAATTACTGCTTGTTTTTGTCTTGATGATGATCCTTCTTTGGCGGAAGAAGCCTCTGGCCCAAGTAGTTATTGCTTCTTCCGTGCTTTTGGCTTTACTCTGCGGAACCGGCCCGGCTGTTTTTTTTCAGATGGTCTGGAAAGCAACTTATAGTCAGACCACATTAGAATTGATCGCTGTTTTGGCCAGTATTATGATTTTGGAACGACTGCTCAGAAAACAGGGATATTTGGATCGTATGCTGAAAGCGCTTTCGGGTCTTTTTCGGGACCGGAGAATTGTCATGGCGATGATTCCAGCCTTTATCGGTCTGATGCCCAGTGCCGGAGGAGCCTTATTTTCAGCCCCTTTGGTCGAGGAAGCTGCAGGCAAATCCGTGCCGGCAGAGGAAAAAGCTTTTGTTAATTTCTATTACAGGCACATCTGGGAGTATTTCCTCCCGATTTACCCCGGTGTGCTCCTGGCCTCTTCAATCACTCAGATCCCTCTTTCCAAACTGATTCCCGCTTTGGCACCTTTCGGCATCCTGATCATCTTAATCGGCTTACCCTTTCTGTTTTCGATCAAACCTTCAGAAATACCGGCGTCCTCTTCAAGCGATAAAGAAGAACGCGGTAAACTCATTAAAGATGTGATCTTCAGTACCCTTCCCGTTATTGGGGTCGTTGCCCTGGTTTTGGCCTCGGTGAATGCAATTTTGGCTGTACTCCTGGTTGTCGGCTTTTTGGTTTTCAAGCACCGCTATACGCCCGGCCAATTGATTGCCGTAGTTCGGGAAGCCGTCGTCATCAAGACCTTAGTCATCATTTGGGGGATTATGCTGTTTAAAGAGGTTATGACCGCAACCGGATCAATCAATGATTTGCCGGTACTGATTGGCCAGCTGCCTATTCCTCAAATTGCCGTTTTGGGCATGGTCAGTTTTCTAATTGCTTATCTGACCGGTCAAACCGGTTTTTATGTCGGCATCGCTTTCCCTATTGTCGTTGGGGCTGCAGGCGGGCAGGTCAGCCTTCCCCTGGCGGTCTTTGTTTTTGTTGCCGGATCGGCTGGTACCATGCTTAGTCCCATGCATCTCTGTCTCTCTCTGACCATCGATTATTTTAAAACAAATCTGACCAAAGTCTGGCCGAAGCTTATTGTTTTAGAGACCATTTTAGTCGGTGTGGCTCTGATCAATTACTTGATTCCGCGTTAAAGCCAAACTGTTTCCTAAATAGAGAAAAGAACGCAACGAAATTTTCATTCGCTGCGTTCTCTTTTTCTTTCACCAGGAATCGCGGCCATTCATTACGGCCGAGGGGTCTAGGGTCTATTCTGCCGAAGTGCCCCCGGCAGCATTCATATTCATATTTATAGAGCGCAAAGGCATTATGGTCGAAATGGCATGCTTATAAACCATCTGCTGTTTGCCTTCAAAATCCAGTACTACGGTAAAATTATCAAAACCCTTGACTAACCCTTTAAGTTGAAATCCGTTTACCAGATAGAGGGTAACCGGAATATTGTCCTTGCGGATCTGATTGAGAAAGGTATCCTGTAAATTAATTGGTGATTTATTCATAATTTTACCTCCATCACCTTTTCTTACTATGGAACTTATTCTACACGAGATAATGCTTCCCTGCAAGTATGGAAAACATCAGAAATTATTTCACTTTTCGAGTATTTGTACGTATCATACCATTTTATTCGCGGATCGCGGCGGAACCAGGTGAATTGTCTTTTGGCAAAGTGCCTGGTGTCTCTTTGGAACAAGCGGAGCATCTCCTCGTATTTGGTCAGACCCCTCAAATACTGTATCACGTGCCGGTAGCCAATACTCTGCAGGGATTTTGTTTGATAAGGGTATTTTCTCAGCAGTCCCTCGACTTCCTGGATCAATCCTGCTTCAAGCATGCTTTCACAACGGAGATTAATCCTGTCATAAATGACCTGGCGGGGAGCATCCAGCCCCAGATAAATGACGGTCTGGTCAAGTGCAGGGTATTTGGTTTCCAGGTAATCTCTCTGTTCCGAGAGAGGCTTGCCGGTTATTTCGGATACCTCCAAAGCCCGCACAACCCTGGCCGTATCATTCGGGTGCAATCTCCTTGCTGTCGAAGGGTCTATTTCCGCCAATTTCCCATGCAGGGCCAAACTGCCATGATTTCTGACGAAGGTAAGCCACTTCGTTTTGATCTTGTCCGAACCTTCTAACGGAAAGGAATAGTCGTCAGTCAAAGAACGAATGTAAAGGCCGGTCCCGCCGACAATAATCGGCATTTTCCTCCTGGCTTGGATATCGGCAAGGATGACCCGGGCCAGAGATTGAAAAACCGCGGTTGTGAAGGGTTTATCCGGTTCCAGGATATTGATTAAGTGATGCCGGATTTCCCCAAGTTCTCCAAGCGAAGGTTTGGCAGAACCAATATCCAACTCTTGATAGACTTGGATCGAATCGCCGTTGATGATCTCACCATTTAATTTGCGGGCCAATTCCATGCCCAGGTCGCTTTTGCCGACTGCCGTCGGTCCGACGATAATGATCAGGGGCCCTTTGAGCATGTTCATTCCTCATTTTATTTAAGATTGATTTCACCATAGTGAAAAGAGCTGTATTTACCAGAGGGTACTATTGTAAAGCCTAATCTGTCAAATTCCCCGCTACCCTTGCGTTCCTTAAGCAGCACTTTTCTTCTGGCTACCCGGCATGCCTGCTCAACCGCTTCCAGCCTCAGTCCGGTCGAATCTGACCAGAGCTTCAGAGGCTTTATGGAGGCTGAGGAATCAACCGTACTGTTAAACATAGGATCAAAATAGACGATATCATAGGAACGATCTTTTAAGCTCCTCAAATAGTCCAAATGGTCACTATGGAAAAGCATGATCTTCTCTGTTCCCCTGATTAGCTCAGACCAAGCTCTTTCTTTCAGGGCATTTTTTAGTTTAGGCGGGCGCAAGCTGCTCATTTCCGTTATTCCCTCCCTGACTAAAGCATAGATCAGCGGAGAGGATTCCAAGGCGGTTACCTGACCACTTTGTCCTGCTGCCCAGGAGGCAAGCAAAGTATCTGAGCCTAATCCCATTGTCGCATCCAGAAAACAATCGCCTTTCCTTATTTCGGCAGCTTCCAGAAAACGGTCGGCTTCTCCTTTGAGAAGGTTGATCATCCTCAGTAAAGCCATGCTGGGATGGAAGAAAAAAGAGGTCCCACCCTCCTCCAGGGAAATTCTTTTTTTGTAAATTTTCAGCACAGGGCCGGAAAGGGTCTGATTTTTCTCCGCCAAAATCAGCCGGAGATCAGAATGCTCTTTCAGCCAGCGGACAATCTCGGGTTCCCCGTCAGCGGGAATTGTCGATTGATAGTAAATCAATTGCTGTCCATGATCAGCGGAGAGCATTTAAGCATAATTCCTTTTGAATTTTTTGGTCAGCTCTTCCTGGGTAATTTCGATGATGACCGGTCGACCGTGCGGACAGGTGTAGGGATTTTCCGCCCGGCTTAGATTAAAAAGCAGAGCCTGCATATCAGGAATACTTAAATAGTCATTCCCTTTGATCGAATTCCGGCACGCGGCTGTAAAGATCCATTTTTCAATAATGTTTTCCAGGGATACAGTGGTTCTGTCTTTCATCAGCTCATCAATAAAAGATAGAAAGATTTCTTCAGGCTTATCCAGGTTTTTAATCAGAGGCACCCCTCTCAAAAGATAGGTCCGGTCCCCGAATTGCTCAAGAATAAACCCGCTTTTTCTAAAAAGTTCAAAATTACTCAGCACAATTTGCTCTTCGTGTACGGAGAGGGTTAACGTGATGGGTAAAAGCAGCAGTTGGGAATCCGGGGTGTCTTTTTGAAAGGAACGGTAAAGCTTTTCAACCGTGATTCGTTCATGGGCGGCATGCTGATCGATGATATACAGTGATTGATCATCAGTTGCCAAAATATAAGTGCCCATGATTTGACCCAGCGCTCTCAAATTTCCTAAAGGATTTACGCTGTTTAAATCATTGAAATGATCAGTATGATTAATCTTATCCTTTATATCACTGGGATCATTCGCAATATGATTGATATTCGTATCAATAGCATTTGTATTAATCTCAGTGAGATCATTGATATTCTTTCCGGTAATCGCCTCCTGATGATTTATCCCTCTAGGATTCGACTCAATTTCATTTTGCTTTGACTGTCTGAACAAGTCAGACAGAGTTTCCACCGTTTCCATCGGTTGCTCCGTATGCCTGGAAGACGTATTTGATTTAGAACGAAAATCAAAATCTTTGTTCCGGGCATATACGGTCTGGCTTTCCTTCAAACTATCGGAGATCTCATTCAAAAACAGTGAAGTTTCTTTTGCTTGCCCAAAAGCGGGTGGGTGGAGATCTATGCGTTCTATTTTTCTTCCGTCCAGAACGGCTTTATTGAGCTGAGCGGTAAGAAAGGTCATGAGTTCGTTTTCTTGCTTGAATTTAATTTCCATTTTTGAGGGGTGAACATTCACATCATATAAAGAAGGGCTAAGCTCAATGTTCAAAACAACAATCGGATAAGTATTATGGGGAATCAGGGTATGAAAAGAATTTTTAACCGCTTGGCGCAGCTGTTTGGACCGGATGATCCGCCCATTAATCATCAATACCTGATAGTTGCCGTTATTCCTGGTGAGATCAGGCATGCTCAGATACCCGGAAACGGCATAATGTTCATTGCAAAAAGAGACCGGAACAAGCTTTTGGGCAATCTGACTGCCCATCACAGAAGCAATGACGTGCCGCAGGGAACCATCCCCCGGAGACATAAACACGGTATGCTTGGCATGTTTAAGGATAAAACGAACAGCGGGCTTGGTTAACGCCAGTTTGGAGACCATATCCGAAATCAGTCCGAATTCTGTCCCCTGGGACTTCAGAAATTTATATCTGGCCGGGGTAGTATAAAACAAGTCTCTGATGGTGACTGTTGTTCCTTTCGGACAGCCTGTTTCCTCAAAATTCTTAACTTCGCTGTTTTCTATAGATAATCTCGCACCCAAAGCGGAATCAGCAGTTCTTGAGACTATTTCCATACGGGAAACTGAGGCAATGCTGGGTAAAGCTTCTCCGCGGAAGCCGAGAGTAGCCAGGGTGTCTAAATCTTCAATATGACTTATTTTGCTTGTCGCGTGAGGAAGGACAGCAGTTTGCAATTCTTCAGGAGCTATCCCCGATCCATCGTCCCTGACCCTGATCAGGGCTGTGCCATTGCCTTCAACGGTAATTTCAATATGTTCAGCTCCGGCGTCAAGAGAATTTTCCACCAATTCCTTAACTACGGACAAAGGGCGTTCAACGACTTCTCCGGCCGCTATTTGGTTGATGCAGAGCTGATTCAGAATTTTAATCCTTTTTTGCATGCAGGTTCACTTCCTTACCTGAATTCCAGAAGCGTATCTCATTGTCTTCCTGATCCTGAAAAAGAATATTCCGGACAGCCGGCAGGTTATCCTTTTTCAGCAAATGCTCCAATACATCATATCCCGCCTGCCGGCACTGTGGACAGACCCCAAAGGGCAGTCTGATCAGATGCCCTGTTTCGGCAGTCATATGATTGAGGGAAATCATGAAAACCGTGCCGCCGCAGTGTCCGCATTTGCGGATATAATCCTTTCTGAATTCCTGGAAACAGTTCGTATCATAATAGATATGATTCTCCAGGCAGATCCATTTTCCGCCCGGCAAAAAATCCCCGCTTGCATAAGTCCAGTTCGGGGCGGCAGATTCCTGCTCTTGTCTGAGGTCTGACAAATAAGATTTGAACGTCTCTCCCCCAATGATCTTCCGTCTGCTTTTCTGGGGTTCGACTACTCCGGAATAATCTTCACCCGCCAGAGCCAAAAAGATAGCCAGGTTAACATAGGGCAAGGCTCCCTGAATGGAATACCCCCCTTCCAGTACCGCCAGGTCTGGCTTGAGGAGCTCTGTGATTTTCGCATAGCCTTGTGCCGTAACATTCATTGAGGCTAACGGATCAGTAAAATGATTATCCTGACCGGCAGAATTAATGATAAAGTCAGGCTTAAACTCCTCCAGGCGCGGTAATATCCAATTTTCCACAGTATAAAGCATGCCCTCGTCACCAACTCCGGGAGGCAAAGGAATATTCAGCTGGGTACCCCAGGCATTTGGCCCGCCTTTTTCCGCGGCAAAGCCTGAACCAGGATAAAGGGTGCGGCCATCCTGATGGATGGATATACATAGAACGTTGGGATCATCGCGAAAGATATCCTGGGTTCCGTCCCCGTGGTGGACATCAGTATCGATGATCGCGACTTTTTTGATCCCGTGATAGGTCCGCAGGTAGTTCACAACGATGGCCTCGTTATTTAGAGTGCAAAAACCCCGGTTGCCCCATACCGTAGAAAAAGAATGATGACCGGGCGGCCGGACTAAGGCAAACCCGTTCTTCAGCTCCCGGTTCATCATAGCCCGGGCCAGGACAATAGAGCTGCCGACAGCGATGAGGTGAGGTTCAAGCTCTCGATGTTTATCCGGATCGGGGTATAAAGCCTGGGTGCGGAGGACATCATGAAGACTGCCCAGCTCCGGCGAATATTGCTTAACCTGGGGAAGGTCGAGCACACCTTCCTCAAACAGCTGTTCCTGAGTATAAAGCAGCCTTTCCTCCCTTTCCGGGTGAGTTGGCCCCAGGGACCAGTCAAAAGCCGGGAAAAAGATGATTCCTGTTTTAGACATTGCTTACCCTCCCTCGGACTCCGGGATGAACATGCACTGCTCCTCTGACGATCTGGCCAATGGTCCGCTGGTTTTCTACCAAGGGAAAATAGTCAAGCGGCTCTGATTCTAAATTTTCCGCATCGATACCCATTTGCGCAGCTTGTTGGGAAGCGAGTTGATTTAAGAAATCTTCTATTTCCTTATGGGGCTTGAGGGAACCGCTCCAATTCCCCTGTTCCCCCGTTTCTTCTATTCCGTACCGGCCGAGGGACGTGTCCAAATTCAGAGTCCAGGAAAAAGTAGATTTGGCCATTGCCGCGCCAAGAGCATTGGAGACATCGGAACAAGGAACCGGCGATGTCTCCATCTTCAGTCTTTGAGCCAGGTAATCAGCAAGCCCGAAACTCCCTCCCCCGCTCAGGTGAACCCTAAAGTTCATATTGTGGTGAGGGTGCAGCACTTCCCATACCTTATAGGCCGGTTCTTCCCGCCATTCCTTCAGGAGCTGCTCAATGGCTTCTGCAATTGTTTCAACGACTTCCCCTATAATCTTTTCAGCCATTTTCTTGGCCAGCCGGGAGATCAGAATAGGGTCTTCCCGGTCAGAGGCAGGCAAAAGCCCGGCCATGGCGATGACAGCCTGCTCGTAGTTGCCGAATTTTGTGAGACGGAGACAGCGCAAGGCATCTGTGGGGGTCGGTTCTGGTCCTCCAATGCACCTGGCCGGTCCATGACGGAAAGGCTCAATACGAATTTTCCCCTTCCGCACTGTGATGGCCGAGTCTCCTCCGATAGGCAGGGACCTGACCGCCAGGGATCTGATTGATGTGAAATAGGGGCCTATTTGGGCCCCTTTGGCACTGCGTAAAGGGGCGTCGGATAAGACCAGGCCGATATCTGTTGTCGTTCCCCCAATATCCACAACCACATAGCTTTGCTCCGGGTTGTCCTGCTGGGCCATCGCACCAAGGATACTGGCGGCCGGCCCCGAATAGATCGAGTCGACCGGTCTGATTTTCTCAATCGGCAGGACTCCGCCATCTGCTTTCAGGACCCTGATTACAGAGGTGTACCCCCTGCATTCCAGGGCGAATTTTAATTGTGAAGCAAAATCATCAAAGATAGTTTGGGATGCCAAATGAAGGTAAGCAGTCAAACTGCGGCGATAAAAATTTGGCTGTCCCCACTGGCTGCCGGTCATGATTTCCACATGAGGCAGCTCCTTTTTCAGGTACTCAGCTAACTGAAGCTCATGAATATGATTACGATGAGAGAATTTACCGGCGATGGCAACCAGCGGCTGTTTTTCCTGTCTCAATTGTTCAACCAGTCCGGCCCATTCCCCCCGGTCCGGCGGCCGGACTTCCCGCCCGCGAAAATCAAGCTCACCCGTCAGGACATGAAATTCCACAGGCCAGGGTAAAGCACTGAGCTTCATGCCGGTACCGGGAAAAAGAACCAGGTGGACTCCGGGGGTGCGTTTTTGGAGAACAGCATTTGTGACCAGGGTTGTACTGACTGTAATTTCGTTGATTTCAGAACAGTCTGTTTCCAAAGTATCAATGGCATTGAGAAGTGTTTGCAGCAAATCATCCGGTTCGGTCATTACTTTACAACATCTTAAAAGAGAACAATCCTCTAAAAGTACGGCATCCGTAAAGGTACCTCCCACATCAATTCCAATTTTACGGCCCATCAATCAGACTTCCTTCCATACGGCGAGTATTGAAACTACAAAACTTTCGACGACCGGATTCTGCTGACCAAATCATAGAGATAATCCATAGCCTGTTTGGGGGTCATCCGATCAAGGTCAATTTCTTCAACCTCTTTAAGGAGCGGGTGGACCTCCTCCTGATCAAATAAGCTGGGCTGGAGAACCTCCACTCTTGTGGCTTTATCGGGATATGTTTCACCGGAAAGACTTTCCAGCTCGCGTAAAATGCTCTCGGCCCTTTTCAGGAGATCCAAGGGCAATCCGGCAATTTTGGCGACATGCAGGCCATAGCTCCGGTCTGCTTTGCCGGGCAGGATTTTATGCAGAAATAGAATGTCCGATCCCTTTTCCCGGACAGCGACGTGCAGGTTGAATACTGCGGGAAACATGGTTTCAAGAGCGGTCAATTCGTGGTAATGCGTGGCGAATAGCGTCAGGGGCTGGGCTGTCGGGTTGCCTGCGAGATATTCAACAATCGCCCAGGCCAGACTTAAGCCATCATAGGTTGCCGTTCCGCGCCCCACTTCATCCAGGATGATCAGGCTGCGGGATGCTGCATTTTGCAGAATAAAGGCAACCTCATTCATTTCAACCATGAAGGTACTCTGACCGGAGGCCAGGTTATCGGAGGCACCGACTCTGGTATAGATACAATCCCGCAAAGCGATTGCGGCTTTCTGAGCGGGAACAAAAGACCCGACCTGGCTCAGCAGAACAATGAGCGCTACCTGTCTCATATAGGTTGATTTGCCTCCCATATTGGGGCCTGTAATTAAGGCCAGGCTTTTTGAGGAGGTTAACAGAGTGTCATTGGGAACAAATAAATCGTTGCAAACCTGTTCAACAACAGGATGTCTGCCTTCAACAATATGAATCGTCCCTTCGTTGTTGATTTCCGGACGGACATAATGATGGCGGACAGCAGCTTCAGCCAAAGATAAAAAAACATCTATCTCGCCGATGGCCTGAGCGGCATTAAGAATTGGCGGAGTGTGGGATAAAACCTCGTCTTTCAGTTCCGTATATACGGCGTATTCCAGATCAAAAAGCTTCTCCTGAGCGTTGAGAACCTGTTGCTCGTATTCTTTAAGCTCCGGTGTAATATAGCGTTCGCAATTGGCCAGGGTCTGTTTTCGGATATAATCTTCCGGGACCAAATGGGAATTGGCATTGGTGATTTCGATGTAATAGCCAAAAACTTTATTATAACCTATTTTTAAAGACTTAATCTTCGTTTTTTCTCTTTCCTGATTTTCCAGGCGGGCGATCCAATCTCTGCCGCCTGAGGCAACGGCCCGGAGACGGTCGATTTCCGGAATGTAACCGTTGTTGATGATATTGCCCTCATGCAATGTCACCGGAGCATCAGGATTAATGGCTTTTAGGAGTTTGGCGGAAAGATCATCCAGGCCGGAGATTGGTTCGAGATATTTTGTTAATGTCAGGACTTGATGTTGATGAATAATCTTTCGTACTTCCGGAAGACAAGCCAGGGTAGCGGCCAAAGCCAGCATATCTCTGGGGCTGGCTTTCCCATAGGAAAGCCTGGCTGTCAGTCTTTCCAGGTCATAGACATGACTTAAGCATTTGAACAGCTCCTGCCGGGCAAACGTATTTTTGGTCAGCTCTTCAACCGTATCCAGGCGAGCCTCAATTTGCTCCTTATTCAAGAGGGGCTGCTGGATCCAATGCCTGAGCATTCTTGCCCCAAAAGCAGTTTTGGTAAGATTCAGTACGTCAAAAATCGTACCCCTTTCATCACCAAAACGGGAGCTTTCAACCAATTCAAGGTTCTTTCTGGTCCAGCGGTCAAGTACCATGACTTCCGATTGCCGGCAGCTTTTTAATTCGATCACATTTTGCAGGCTGGAATCAGGAATATTCTTTTTAATATAGTTCCATAAAGCACCGGCTGCTCTGGCTGATACCGGCATCTGTTCCAGCAAGCCGGTATAATTGTGAAACCGTTCCCGGAAACCGGCCAGGGATGAAAAAATTGTCTTATCTGCAGCATTGCTATAATAGCCGTCTAAAGCCTTGCTCATGGAGACAGCAAATTCTTTGGGCAAGATAATCTCAGCGGGATTGATCCGATTCAGCTCATTTAATAAGGTTTGTTGACTGGGTGTCTGAAACAAGCGAAAATCCCCTGTCGTCAGATCTAAATAGGCCAGTCCCCAATCTTTTTCTTTGTAAATAGCCGCCAGGTAATTATTCTTATGCTCTGCGGCAACGGTATCCACAGTTCCTGGTGAAACGATGCGCACGATATCGCGCTTTACAATGCCCTTGCTCTGTTGCGGATCTTCTGTCTGTTCGCAAATAGCCACTTTAAAACCGGCGGCAATCAGCTTCTGAATATAATTTTCCGCTGAATGGTGAGGAACGCCGCACATGGGAATCCTGCTGCCACTTCCTCCCTCACGGGAGGTTAGGGCTATTTCCAGAACAGGCGCGGCTGTTAAGGCATCATCTGCAAACATTTCATAAAAATCCCCAAGCCTGAAAAATAAAATGCAGTCCGGAACCTTGGCCTTAATGCTTTCGTATTGTTTAAGCATAGGAGTTGTTGCCATTTTTTTCTCCAAATGTTTATTTTCCATCTAAAATAATAATAGCTTAAAAATGCTGAAAATTGTATAGTTATTGTCGAAAATAGTTTTCCAAATCCAAAACGAAAAGGGCAACACCTTTCAAGCTTACGGAAAGAGCCCCATGAAACCGGCCTGCTCATGGGGCTGTATTTATCTTTCTGCTAAACCTTATCTTCATCTGCCTGCCATGATATCTTTTTAATATTTTGCTGGTACTTGAAATAAAAAGAGAACTCCTACACAGAAGATGAAAGCGAGAAACCAGGCAATATACGGTTTCTTTTGGTGAATAACCAGTAATGGGAACAAAATACAATCAAACACTACCGAACAAATAAAATTCCAGCCGTGGAAATGCTGCATGAAATTATATTTAAGCCCAAGGTATTCCAGCCCTGAGAAAAGAAGGACCCAAAATGAAACAAACCTTATTTTCTTAAATAGGCCTGAGCGGGGATAATTGGGCAGGAAAAGCAGAACTGTACAGGGATAAATAATCAGAGCCACAATTAATGTTGTGATGGTACCGGGCATCATTTTGGCTGTGTATTGCCAAAGCGGCTTAACGGAAAACAGATAAAGATAAATAAAATCACCGGAAATAAAGAACAAGATTGTAGGATAATAAGTTTTCCAATTTCTCCAGGCACCCCAGCGGTAACAAGCGATCAGAAAAATGAATGCCAGTACTACAATCATAAGATTTCCCTCAAATCCCCCAAAACAGGTCTTTTTATCACAAATATTTATATAATTAATTCTATATTTGGGTCTATTTTCCTGCATGGGAGATAAAAAATAATATAAGATATTTATGCAACGGAACAAATTATTTTGTATAGACATTCTGCCCGCCAGTTTCTATTATAGAAACAAAAAACGCTGACAAGAAAATTTCTTGCCAGCAGTCAAAGGACCTTATCTCTCTTTTCAGGAGCTCAATTGTATTTTTCAGGTTATCTTAAATCTATTCAAGGGCCTTTTTCACATATTATTGTTTTGGGAAATAAACTTATCACATTCGGTATTCCCATCCTTATCTTTACATGTAGCATGAGCGGGACAAGTGATACAGGCATCTTCTTCAGGATCAGCGGTATCAAATTGCAAGGCTCCCGTTAAAATATTGTTGATTTCCTGCAAGAGGGCGGTAAATTTGTTATGGGCCGCCATGTAGTTGAGTAAAACAGGATGATTTTCCACCTTGGCTTCAATAAATTCAATTGAACGCTGATCTTGTTCGGACAGCTCTTTTCCCTCTTCCAGATCTTTTTGTACTCGTTGGTAAACTTTCTGCCAACGTTCATTCAGGTTATTGGCAACCTTATCCTCGCGGATTTTTTTCTCTGCTTCCCGTACTTCAATGGCCTCCGGACTGTTATGAATTGCTTCAGCCAGCTCGGATGCTTTTAAATATAATTCTGAGTTCATTTGCTGTAACACCTCCAAAATTAATTAATTTGCCAAGGTAACCGGTTTCTCCTGATCACAAGCAGGTCAATATATATTCTGAATATATATTTTATACCAACTCTCCCCATAAAGTCCATGAGTTTACGGATTGTATCCTAACTAGGACCAAGGTTCCGGCCAGATCGAGGTGGCCGGGGAAGACGACCACTTCATTCCCTCTTGTCCGGCCTGTCAGCATTTCAGGGTTATTCTTGCTGGGGCCTTCAACCAACACTTCGTATTCCTTCCCGGTCATTTGCTCGCGCCAGCTCAGGCTCCGGGCATTTTGAATGCTCATTAAGCGCTGAAGCCTTCGCTTCTTAACATCAAGCGGGATCTGCTCCTCATATGAGGCAGCGGCTGTACCGGATCGTTTGGAATACATAAAAGTGAAGGCCTGGGAAAAATGCACCTTTTGAACCAGATCGATGGTTTGTTCGAAATCCTCCTCGGTCTCCCCGGGAAATCCGACAATGATATCCGTTGTAAGCCTGACTTCCGGGATCATTCCCAAAATTGCTTTTATGCGCTCCAGATAATATTCCCTGGTATAATTCCGGTTCATTGCCCGCAAAATAGTGTTGCTTCCGGCCTGGAAAGGCAGATGAATGTGTTCACATATCTTTTGACCTTCCGCAATGGTTTTGATTAAAAGATCACTAAGATCTTTAGGGTGAGAAGTAATAAAACGAATTCTGTCCAGATTCGGCAATTGATCAACTTCCTGCAAAAGGTTGGAGAAATCATAAGCAAAGCCGTCTCTGAGTCCGTAGGAATTCACGTTTTGACCGAGTAAAGTGACCTCTTTGCAGCCGCCTTGGACCAAGACCCCGATTTCTTCGCAGATGTCTTCTTTCGGTCTGCTCCGTTCCTCTCCTCGGACAAAAGGAACAATACAATAAGCGCAGTAATTATTACAACCGTACATGATATTGACATTTGCCTTTAATTTTCCGTATTCAGCGGTGGAGATTTCCCGGTCTCCGTTCTTCTGGGCCTCCTGAGAAACACAGATGATTTTGCTGTTTTCGGAAGCTGATTTCAACAATTGGGCAAAATTACCGATATCATTTGTCCCGGTCCAGATATCGACATGAGCCGCTCTTTTGCTGAGCTTTTCCGCCGTACCCGGTTGTTGGACCATACACCCGCATACCGCAATTTTAAGAGAAGGCTTTTTTTCTTTATAGTTTTTCAGCTGACCTATTTTACCGATAATTTTGTTTTCCGCACTTTCCCGGACACAACAGGTATTAATAATAATCAGATCTGCCTGTTCAAGCTCTGTCGTTTTTTCATAACCCTGCTGCCGGGCAACAGAAGAGAATGTTTCGGCGTCTCTTTCCGACATCTGGCAGCCATAGGATAAAGTGAGATATTTTTTTTTATTCCCTTGCATGGCCAATGATCATCCTCATTTTATGTTGTCATTATCTAATATGCCATAAATTTTCTAATGTATAACACAATCCGGGAAAGCAATGATTGACGGTGCTCTTAATTTCCCTTCCTCTGTACAAACCTATTTTGCCAGGTAACACAGGGCAATGGTGCCGGGGCCGGTATGGCTGCCGACCACACAGCCAATATCGCCGATAAGGAGATCCTGGACCTGAATAGCGGCGCGAATTTCTTCCGCCAAAAATTCTGCTTCTTCGGGACAAGCCGAGTGGGCAATAGCCATAATCTGGTTCTCCGGCTCATCAGCATCATTTTTCATTGTTTCAATGATTTTATGCAGGGCGCTTTTTCTGGTTCTGACTTTGTCAAATACTTCAATCTTGCCGTTTTGCAAATGCAGCAACGGTTTAACATTTAAAAGCCCTCCGACAAAGCCCGCGGCCTTGCTGAGCCGTCCCCCCTTAACCAGATATTCCAGATGGTCGGGAGTAAATAAATAACGCATCTTGTCCCGGACTTGAATAATTTCCGGTTCTGCTTCCTCCCAGCTCTTGTCTTTGACGATTTGCGCCGTATAGATGGCCAGCAGCCCAAACCCGATTGTTGCCCCTAAGCTATCAACAACATGGACCTTATCCGGCTGAGAAGACATTTCCTTGACCATACATGCTGTCTGATAGGTCGAGCTTAATCCCGAAGAGAGATGAATAGCTACAACCTCGTTGCCTTCTTTTAGAACTTGTTCATAGACCTCTAGAATGTCCTGGGGATTGGGCTGCGATGTTTTAGGAACCTCGCTGTAGTGTTTAAAGTCTTGATAAAAACGATCAGGAAAAATATCTATCCCTTCAGCAAATGATTTTCCATCAATAATGACTGGCATGGGAATAATGATAAAATCATCTTTAACCTTCTCGGGGATATCGGAAGAACTGTCGACAACAACCTTCAGCGCCATTTTTTTCCTCCCTGATCTTATGGATATTATACAATCAATTTCAAATTATTTAAAGTAATTATTAAATAAAATTCTTTTTAATTTTATTAATAAACGATCTTATTCCTGTCGGTTTTTCCAGTGTGACCTTATTTCCCAATAATCGATTGGCGATCTGGAAAGCCTGCTGGGAATATTCGGCCGTCGGGTTGGTCAACAGGATAGGTTCCTGGCTCTTTAGAGACTTGGTCACTCTTTTGTCTTCAATGATCCAACCTAAAAGCTCAGGCTTGAGCTTCAGAAACTTTGAAGAAGCCTGATGAAAGATTTCATAGCATTTCATCGCTTCATGTTCAGAATCACATCTGTTAAAAATCAGGTTGGGTTGAATTTCTTGATTCCTGTAGGCCAAGGCTTTCGTGAGTGAATAGGTATCCATCATGGCATGAGGCTCTGTTGTTGTGATCAGGAGTAAATTATCGGCAGATTCTAAAAACTTTAATACAAGTTCCGATATTCCCGCCCCGGTATCAATGATTAAAATATCACATTGATTTTCCAGGCTCACAAAGCCGGAAAAAATCCGGTTAAATTGTAAGGCATTTAAGTTCGTTAAGGATGAGATGCCGCTTGAACCGGGCAGTACTTTAATCCCTCCCGGCCCTTGGGTGAGGATGTCCATGAGAGTACAATCCCCATTGATGACATTTGTGAGATTTTTCGCATTATTGAGTTTGAGCAGAACTTCCACATTCGCCATCCCGACATCCGCATCGAGAACGACTGTTCTCAGTCCCAGCTTGGCAAAAGCTAAAGCCAGGTTAATGGAAAAGGAAGTTTTACCTACTCCTCCTTTCCCGCTGCCAACGGCAATCACCCTTGACTTTCTTTCCCGCTGAATGAGTTTGGGTATCGTGACACTCCAGCTCTGCTGGGCCGGAGTTCGGGATACTGTTTCAGAACAATAATTCTCTAATGCGGGATTTAACCACTTAATTTGCGTACCGATAGGAATGAGGAGCAAGTACCCCTTATGCAGTGCAATGGCCAGTTCAATCCTGTCAGGAAATATCCCCACTATTTCAGATTCATAGATGTCATTATACAATGCAGAATTTGTAGTAAAAGAAAGCCTCTGACCGATCTTAAATTCCAGCTGCATACTATTCCTCCCGGTAGGTAAACTGTTTAACTCAAATTAGGTTTTTCTACATTATAATCCAGTTACCTTCTTAAAATAAAGACAATTAAAAAAAAGAACCCTAAAATAAGGGCTCGGAAAATCATGTTCAGATGATATTGACGATCCCTTCATAGACAACACCGGCATAAGCGTCAACAGTAATCGACTGGCCTTCGCGGATCTTTGACAGGGCGTTCTCAGCACCTACAATGGCCGGGATCCCATACTGCAAAGCCGCGATGGCGGCGTAAGAAGTCAATCCGCCTTCTTCCACGACCAGGGCTCCCGCTTTGGCTAAAAAGGGATTGACCTCAGAATCGGTATAAGAAGCAATCAGAATATCGCCCTGATTAAACTGTTCAATATCCTGTTGTGTACGGGCCGTACCTGAAAGCAATCTTTTGCCGATACCGGTCCCTCTGGCTAAAACATTTCCGACAACCTGAACTTTGATCATATTTGTGGTGCCTGTTTTTCCAACCGGTACTCCGGCTGTCAGGACAACAATATCGCCTGCTTTGACCAAGTCACGGGTTAAAGCGCCTGTTACGGCAATCGTCAGCAGCTCATCAGTTTCATGACTGATTGGAACAAGCATGGTGTGCACTCCCCAATTTAAGGCAAGACTCCTGGCTGTTGCTTCAAAAGGAGTAGCCGCAATAATCAGAGCCTTGGGCCTGAAACGGGAAATCATCCGGGGGGTAATGCCGGAATGGGTCGGAGTAATGATTGCTGTGGCATTTAAATCTGTTGCAATGGTATTGCTGGCATGCCCTATTCCTTCGGCGATATTTTGGATTTTAAATGTGGTATTGTTGCTTTTGAAAAGAATTTGCTCCGTTTGTTTAGCGATCTTATCCATCGTCTTTACCGCTTCTAAAGGATAACTTCCGGCTGCCGTTTCCCCCGAAAGCATGATCCCATCGGCACCGTCCAGAATCGCATTGGCCACATCGCTAGCTTCCGCTCTGGTTGGTCTTGGCTGTCTGATCATAGAATCCAGCATCTGGGTAGCGACGACAACCGGTTTGCCGATCTCATTACAAAGGGCAATAATATTTTTTTGGTGAATGGGAACTTCTTCTACGGGGATCTCTACACCTAAATCTCCTCTGGCGATCATGATGCCGTCAGAGACCTCAAGGATTTCTTCAAGGTTATTTAAGCCTTCCCTGTTTTCGATTTTAGCAATAATCCTTACGTTTGCCCCTGCTTCCTCTACGATTCTCCGGACTTCCAGGATATCGGTGGCTTTCCTGGCAAAGGAAGCGGCAATGAAGTCGATTTCATTTGCCAAACCAAAGATAATATCTTCGACATCTTTAGACGTGAGAGCAGGCAGCTGCACGTTTACTCCGGGAGCGTTAACCCCTTTTTGGGATTTCAAAAAACCGCCATTGCAGACTCTGGTTTCGATTTTTTCTTCCGCAATATGGATAACTTCCAAATCAATCAGGCCGTCATCAACCAGGATATGTGTTCCGGTTTTTACTTCCTGCCAGAGGCTGGCATAGCTGATCGATACCCTTTCAGAAGAACCCAACTCCCGGGAAGTATCCAGGATAAATTTGGCTCCCTTGACCAGCTCAATACCTTTTTCAGGAACGATTCCGGTTCTGATTTCCGGTCCTTTGGTATCCAGGAGGATCGCAAGACTAACGCCTGCTTTGGCTGCTTCTTCCTTGAGAACCTTGATTCTCCGACCGTGCTCTTCATGTGTACCATGCGAGAAGTTCAGCCTGGCCACGTTCATCCCGGCGGATAAGAGTTTTTGGACCATTTCCGGTGATTCACTGGCAGGACCTATTGTGCATATAATCTTTGTTCTCCGCATAAGTTCAACCTGCTTTCAATATTGCTCACTATTCAATGCCCCTGGAAATGATATAGTTGATTAAATCAACCACTCTGTTGGAATAGCCCCATTCATTATCATACCAGGCCAGGACTTTCAGCATCTTGTCCCCCAGAAGCATGGTCGAAAGGCCGTCTACGATAGAGCTGTTCGGGTTGCCGTTATAGTCATGGGAGACCAATGGAAGCTCATTGTAATCGAGAATACCTTTGAGTTTACCGTTAGCGGCTTCCTTAAACCTGGCATTCACTTCTTCTTTGGTTGTTGCCTGAGAAAGATTGCAGACAAAATCAACAAGGGAAACATTGGGGGTCGGCACCCGCACCGCAAGACCGGTAAGCTTTCCTTCCAGTTCGGGTATGACTAACGTGACCGCCTTTGCCGCGCCTGTAGTAGTCGGAATCATGGATTGAAAAGCCGCTCTTGCCCTGCGCAGATCAGAGTGCGGCAAGTCCAAAATTCTCTGGTCATTGGTGACAGAATGTGTCGTTGTCATCATTCCCTGTTCAATTCCGAATTCTTCATGTAAAACTTTGATGACAGGAGCCAGGCAATTTGTGGTGCAGGAGGCGTTGGAAATAATATGATGCTCCTGAGGGTTATATTGATCTTCATTGACCCCCATAACAATCGTGATGTCTTCTTTTTTGGCGGGAGCGGAAATAATAACTTTCTTTGCCCCTGCTTTCAGATGCAGGGCTGCTCCTTCCCGGGAAGTAAAGCGACCGGTGGACTCAATCACAATATCTACGCCCAGTTCTTTCCAAGGCAGGCTTTCAGGAGCTTTTTCGGCTAATATTTTGACCTTGTTTTTTTCTACTTTCATGATGTCATCTTCGACTTCGACAGGATATGGCAAAATGCCGTGGATAGAATCATATTTAAATAAGTGGGCTAATGTTCCTGGGTCTCCAAGGTCATTAATTGCTACGACTTCAATTTCACCTTTTGATTCCAAAGCTGCTCGCAGGGTTAGTCTGCCAATTCTGCCAAATCCATTAATACCAATACGTACTGTCATAATATCCTCCCGAAAATAATATATTCTTCGCTGTCTTCATTATTATTCTGTACAAAGAAAGAGAATCCTCCCTATAATTCCTGGATTTTAAGATTATAGGTATCTTACAGTGCATTTTTAGGTTTTTTACAAAGTGTATCCTGTCGTTTTCTTTTTAGCGGATAAAATAAATACCGGATTCAGAGACTGAGGGAGATGAAAGCCGTTTATCACCTGCCACCGGGCGGCTTGCAAAGAAATAACCTCGATGTCTTCATAGTCCAATGTATAAAGCAATTCTAAGCTCTTGGAGACCTTTTCCAAACTGATCGCCGCGATGACCAGTCTTCCTCCCTCCACTAAAGGCAGCTCTTCCAGAACTTCCTTGAGACGGCCTTTGGTTCCATTAATAATGCAAACATTGACCACCGGGATTTTGGAGAATACTTCGGGGGCTGTCCCGGAAACCAGTTTGAGGTTTGATACGGCAAATTTGCGCATGTTGGCATTGATCAGCTGCTGAGCCTCGGCATTATTCTCAATGGCAAAAACCTTGCCCTGATTGGCGATCGCAGCCGCTTCGATACTGATGCTCCCGGTCCCGGACCCGACATCCAAAACATAATCACATAAGGAAATTTGGGCTTTGGCCAGAATTTGAACCCTGATTTCCGCTTTGGTCATCGGAGCTTCCCCCCGGATAAATTCCTTATCGGGTATCCCGATTCTAAGGCCCATAGGCTGACCGGCATTGTCAGGCGGGTTAGGATGGACAATCAAAGTACAGTCCCGGATCAACTTGGGATACCTGATCAATTTAACGGCATTCATCGTAGCAAAAAATTCTTTGGCGGTACCTAAAGAATTTCCCAGAGAAATATCCGGGTTCATTCCTCTGTCAATAAATAATTGAGCAACGTCCTGAGCAGTGTACTCTTCGCTGATTAAAACAGCTATCGGATCAAACAAGGTTCGCGGAATCGCCGAGATATTTTTACTTTCGAGATCAATATAGACGGCATTGTTCCATGGTATCCCTGCCCGGGCGAACATCATTTGCAGTGTGCTGATTCCCGGATAGACGGTCATTTCTTGATCGGGAAATTCTTCTTTCACCAGTGGAATGAGGCCAAAAAACCCCGGGTCTCCCGAGACAAGCAAACCAATTTCCCGATAATTGCCGATGTTGTTTTTCAGCAGTTCGATGGTTTGAACCGGGCTGCCGGAAAAAATATATTTTGCTTTGGGTTTATGACTGAATACATTGCGGTACTTGGCATTTCCCAGAAGCAGATCACAAGTTTCAACAACTTCTTCAATGATTGGCGGCAGCCAGTGTTTTTCTCCCGGCCCCATTCCTATTATATGTAACATGAAATTGTTTATCCTCCTCTGCTGATGATAACCAAATTGATTCGTTTTTCTTAGCACTGTGGATGATTAATCAAGGAAGCTAAAAAACCGGCTCCAAAGCCATTGTCAATATTCACTACCCCAATACCGGCCGAACAGCTGTTCAGCATGGTCAGAAGAGCAGACAAACCTCCGAAGTTTGCTCCATAACCGACGCTTGTCGGAACAGCAATCACAGGCTTATTCACCAGACCTCCGATGACACTGGGCAAAGCTCCTTCCATACCGGCCACCGCGATAATCACTCTGGCACTGTTCAATTTGTCTGTCTGGGCCAATAAGCGGTGCAGACCGGCAACTCCGGTATCGTAAACCCTCGTAACATCGTTGCCCATGGTCTCAGCAGTGACTGCCGCCTCTTCCGCTACCGGGATATCTGAGGTCCCGGCGGAAATCACCAGAATATGTCCTGTTGATTTTTGCGGACCTTTTTTGATGACAATAGTTTGGGCCAATTCATTATACTCCGCTGTACTGATCTCTGCACAAACAGCCAGGTAGACCTCATGATTTGCTCTTGTGGCCAGAATATTCCCTCGCGAATGTTCATTTAATTTGCGGGCAATAGCCACCACCTGAGCAGTTGTCTTGCCCTGACAGTAGATGACTTCCGAAAAACCGCAGCGGTCCTGACGCTGGATATCTACCTTCGCAAAATCAAGATCAGAATAGTACATTTCCTTTATTTGATTGATCCCGGTTTCTACTGAAAGCAAACCGCTGTTGATTTGTTCCAGCAATACGCGCAATATTTCTTCGTTCATGTTTTTCTTTCACTCGCCTCAGATGTATTCAGCAGGGCATAAAGGAGATCAGCCGCAGCCTGAATGTCATTTTTATCAGCGATTTCTCCCGGAGTATGAATGTGTCTGATGGGAATGCTGATTCCGCCGGTCAGGATGCCTCCATGAGCCAGGTGAATCGGTCCGGAATCGGTGCCCCCCTTATCGAGGATTTCCCACTGAAAGGGAATCTGCTTTTCCCGGGCAATTCCCGCGATCCATTCCCTGATTTCCGGGGAAATGATGATTGAACGGTCCATGACTTTGATCCCGCAGCCCTTGCCTAACGCAATCGTGCAGTTCTTATTTTCCGGAAAATCATCGGCTATTGTGGCATCCAAAACAATAGCCAGATCCGGCTGCAGGACATTGGCGGCGATCTTCGCCCCTCTGGTTCCAACCTCCTCCTGGACCGTAAACACAACATATAAATCATCCCTGGACTGAATCTGTTTGAGAACCTCGACAGCCGCAAAACATCCCGCCCGGTTGTCCAGGGACTTGGCAATCACCCTGTCCTTGCTTTCATTGTATGGTCCGAACAAGACAGCCATTTCTCCAATCAGGTCTTGAGAGCAAGCCTCGATGGCCGGGGAATCGATATAATATTTCTCGAGTTTTTTTTCTCCGTAAATATCGGTTTCCTTAGAAATCATACCATAAACGTCGTTTTCAAACCTGACTCTGGTATGAACCAAATCCCTGGATCTTAGTCCCCCGACAGCCGAATACCGGAGAAAACCTTTTGGATCCACATTGGTAATTATGAGCCCGATTTCATCCATATGGACGGCAACCAGTACCTTTTTCCCCGGACCTTTTTTGTGGACAATCAGATTCCCCAGCCGGTCACAGATGATTTCGTCACAGTGATCTTTGACCAGGGAGATGAGTAACCGGCGAATGCTTTCCTCACGACCGGAAGGGCCGAAGGACTGGGTCAATTTGTTTAACACTGAGTAATCTAAAGTGATTTTTTCGCGCATTCAGATTCCTCCCAGTTATTGTTTTTGATGTTCTGAAGAAATTGATGGATTAAAGCATAACAATTTTCGTAGTCATTTTTATTGATCATTGAGTTAGCCGCATGGATATACCGGCAGGGAATGCTGACGGCCATTGTTCTGATCCCTTCACCGGCCAGATGGATATTGCCCGAGTCGTTGCCGGCTTGTGTTCCCTGCCGGATCTGATAAGGGATAGCATGGTGCTCTGCCGTCTTGATCAAATGGTGAAATAATCCCCGGTCATAAATCGTTGTCTGGTCCATGATGGATAAAGCCGGACCTTTGCCCAGGCTGACAACCCAATCCTCTTCTTCTATACTTAAGAAATCTGCCGCTCCCGTGCTTTCAAGCAACAGGGCCAGATCAGCCTTTACCCAGTTGCTGATCACTTTGGACCCGCGCAAGCCGATCTCTTCCTGAACGGTAAAAACAGCCATAATCGTGCAGTCATAACGATCTTGTAAGATTCGGGCAATAATTGAGCAACCTGCCCTGTCATCCAGAGATTTTGCTGAAATGCTGTCCTCATGATCGAAATAATCAGAGGCAAAGCAGGCATAATCTCCCAGGCTGACGGCTTTTTCAGCATCTTCTTTTGATCCGGCTCCAATGTCGATATAGAGCTGTTCTGAAGTGAAGACCTTTCTGCGTTCATCCATTTTTTGGAGATGAATCGCCTTAATCCCGATCACTCCGTATGTTTTGCGGTTGATCAGAACCGGTTTGGAGATTAAGATCCGTTCATCTATTCCTCCGATCGGTTCGAATTTCAAATAGCCATCGGCAGTGATGTCGGTGATCATAAAACCGACTTCATCCATATGAGCGGACAATAAAATCGTGGGGGCAGATGTTGATGTACCGTTTTTGACAGCAATCAAATTGCCCATTTTATCGACAGACAAGGAATCAACAACATCTTTCAGATAGTCTTGGAGATAATTGCGGACTGCTGTTTCATCACCGGACACCCCGGAAAGAGAACATAATTCTTTTAAAAGCATAAGATTTCCTCCAGGTCTTCAGGTAGATTGGCAATCAGTTGGGCCAGCAAAATTCCGCAGGAAACGATATCCGATAAGGAAATCGTCTCAATGGAGGAGTGCATGTAACGCAGAGGAACGCTCAGCAGCGCAGTCGGTATTCCTGCTCCGGTCAGCTGGATGACCCGGGCATCCGTGCCTGTTGCCCGGGGTGTCGGATCAAGCTGAACCGGAATTCTATGATCCTTGGCGCAGGTCCGTACATAGCGCAGTAAACCGCTGTGGATATTCGGGCCCAGAGCAATGACCGGCCCTTTACCCAGTGCAACTTTGACCTTATCCTTGCTGTCTGTTGTTTGGGCATGAGTAACATCCAGGATAAAGGCGATATCCGGTTCGATTTGATGGGAACTTACGGCGGCGCCCCGCAATCCGACTTCCTCTTGAACTGTAGCTACGGCATAAACATCATGTGCATGTCTTAGCCTGGTTAATTCCCGTAAGCAAACAGCCATCGCCGTGATGCCTGCCCGGTTATCAAAGGCCTTCCCGCTGGCCAGGCCGTTTAGAAGCCGTAAATTCCTGCCTTCTATCGAAACGATGTCTCCGGGCCGGATCAGTTCCCGGACTTTAGCTGCAGGCAAGCCAAGATCAATCCCCATTCTGGAGCTGGGCACAGCAATATTTCTTTCTGTTTCCCGCAGAAGGGATCTCGGTTCATAACAGATGATTCCTTTGAGATCCCTTCTGCCATGAACGATCACCGTCTGATTCAGCAAGGTTTTATGATCGATTCCGCCAACCGGCGTAAAGGTTAAGATTCCCCTCTCATCCATCCCGGTAATCATCAAGCCTATTTCATCAAAATGAGCCGCCAGCATGATTTTTCCCCGGCCGGCCCCGCCTTTTTTCAGAAAGGTCGTATTCCCCATAGGGTCCCGGGCAGCTTCTGCCGCCAGAGAGGCAAATACGGATTGCAAAGCAGAAAGGCTTTTTTGCTCAAAACCGGATATTGCGCTGCAATCGGCAAGCTTAAATAATATCTCTTCAGCAAAGTTTTCATGATTCATCGGTGTATCCCTTCTCTTACCGTATTGATCAAGTGTGATGCTTTAATAGTATAGTGTTTAACGCCATAGATTATGTTTGGCCACTAAAAACGACTTCCACACAATCACCTTTATTCACGATCTTCCCCGGTTCCGGAAATTGCTTTGTAACGGTTCCGCTTCCCTGGAATTTATAGCGGAGCTCTAATTTGCCCAGTTCTTCTCCGACTTTCCTGATTGTCAAGCCAGTCAGATCCGGTATCATGACTTCCCCGTTTACAGGCTCTCTTTCAGGTGTAACGGTTTTAGGCTGGGGCCTTGTCGCTTCTCCTTCAAGGAAATTATTCACATCACTGGGGGTATCCGAGGAAACTGGTATTCCATAGTATTGCAAAGCACCCTCAAGAATTTTTTTGACATGCGGTCCTGCCATAACCCCGCCCTGGACAAAATCGCCTTTCGGGGTATCTAAAATGGCAAGCACTGCAATCTTCGGATTATCTGCAGGGGCATAAGCAACAAAGGAAGCAATTTTATCTGTTTCGGAATAAGCTAAAGTTACGGGATCGATTTTTTGGGCCGTACCCGTTTTACCGGCGACTTTAATCCCTTCGATCTTGGTGGATGCTCCTGTGCCGTTTTCAACGACATTGACCAGAATATCATTCATTTCCCGGCAGGTTTTTGGAGATAAAATTTTCCGGACAGTTTTCGGTTCGTTTTGTTTGAGGATTTTTCCCTCAGTTGAAAGAACCCGGTCAATTACATAGGGTTGATATAAAGTACCGCCGTTGGCAACGGAAGAAATCGCTGTCAACAATTGAACCGGGGTAACCAGATTTGCCTGGCCAAAAGCCATGGTGGAAAGCTCCAGATCCTTGACTCTGCTCTGATCAATCAATAAACCTTGTTCTTCCCCGCTTAAATCCACTTTCGTTTTCGTACCGAACCCAAAAGATTTCAAATAGGTATAGAAGGTCTCTTTGCCTATTTTCTGTCCGGCCAAGGCAAGAACCACATTAGAAGATAATCTCATCCCATCCGAAAATGTAATCAGACCGTGAGGTTTGCGGTCTGAATCCCAATTGGTAATGGTACGGGATCCTACATTCAGGTATCCGGGATCGTCAAACTTCTCTTCAGGGGAGATAATATTCTCTTCCAGACCAATTGATCCTGTAATAATTTTAAAGGTGGAACCCGGCTCATAGATCATACTGACACCAAGGTTTTTTCTGTCTTCATTTTTAGTGTTTCGATAATCGTTGGGATCAAAGGTCGGCCTTGAACCCATACCAAGAATTTTACCGGTCATGGGGTCCATGGCAAGTATTGTCGTCCGTTTAGGGCTGTACTCTCCCACGATGCCGTCCAGTTCCTGCTCAAGAAGATATTGAATCGTGGAATCTATGGTCAGGACAATATTGTTTCCTCTGTTTTCATCGTCTAAAACATTGAGAAGGTCTTGATCGGCTGTCTTTTCCACACCCTCAATCCCATGACCGGTGGCATCGACAATGCCTAATACTGATGAAGCCGTATTTCCCATCGGATAGACCCTTTTATAGGAATCAGAAAAATTGATCCCCGGAAAACCCAATTGTTTAATTTTCTGGGCATGATCTAAATCAATATTTTTTGTTAAAACGATGTAATAGCTGTCTTTATGCAGCAATGCCAGAATTTCATCACTTGATTTTCCAAGCAGCGGCGCCAGCTGGGCGGCAATCGTATCCTTGGTCAGGCCGTCTTTCCGTTTAGGCAGAAGCTCATTCATGTTTTTGGTGTCGGCATAGACATCTTTTGTTTCTATGCTTTTGGCCAAAATATTATGCTGAAAATCATATATTGTTCCTCTTTCAATAATCGGTTCCTGAAGATTTGATTTCATATCCAGACCTTTGGCTCTCAACTCATCCGCATGGATCACCTGCAGTAAAAAGAGTTTACCGATGATCAGCAAAAAGACAGTGAAGACAAAAATATAGATGAGCGTTTCTCTGGTAAATTTTGTTTTATTGTTCGTTTTTTTCACCAAACAAATAACCTTTCCCTATTGATGTGAAAAATCTTTCCAAATACAATTATAGCGAGTTTCTTTCCCAAATTAAATAGTATTCGTACGGCTTGCCTGATAAATATAAGCCCACGTCAATCCTAACTATCGATGGCAGATAATAAAACCACCTTGCTAAGATCTCTCGTGAGCTCATTCATATTCTCTCCTATATTGGTTAAACAATTCGATGAAATAAATGTCATCTCTGTTGACGATAAATGATTCCGATAATCAAGCCGGTCAGCATTCCCCCGATATGGGCGTAATTATCAATTCCCGTGGTGATTAAACCAAAAAGGATATTGAATCCGATCACAAAAAGAAGATTGGCAATTAATCCGCTGCGCCACATTCCGGCATTTTTCCAGCCGTAAGAAACCAAGGCTCCCAGCAAGCCAAAGATTGCCCCTGAGGCTCCGGCTGAGATTGCTTCACTGAATAAATAGCTGGCGGTTGCTCCGCCGATGCCGCTCAGCAAATAAAGCAGTGCAAACTTCAAGTGACCGAAGACGGCCTCCGATATTTGGCCGACAGCAATTAAGGCATAGGAATTCAATAATAGATGGACAATGCCAATGTGAATAAAAATAGAAGTCAATAAACGCCAATATTGACCTAAATCGATTAATTGGTTCACCTTGGCGCCGAAAATCACCAGCACGACTTGGTTTGTTGTGCCGCCCGCCAGAGTCATCACAAGAAAGACGAGGATGTTCATAATCAGGAAAGTATTGGTTACAATACTCTTAGTACGATTTTTATTGATCATCTTGCTGTTCCCTATTTAAATTTGCGAGAAATATATTTTTCTGCCTCAACGGCGGCCAGGGCTCCGTCTCCGACAGCGGTTGCGACCTGGCGCAAAGGAGTATTTCTGATATCGCCCGCTGCAAATACGCCATCGACATTGCTGCGCAGGAATTCATCAGTCATCATATAACCTGTGTCATTGGTTGTAAAGTACTTCCTGGCAAACTGAGAATTTGGTTGAGAGCCGATGTAAATAAATACGCCGTCCACATTGATCTCTTGGAGTTCTTCATTTTTGAGGTTACGGACCACAATCTTTTCTACTTTATCCGTCCCTTCGATTGATTGAATCACCGAGTCCAGGATAAAAGATATTTTGGGATTATTTCGGGCATGCTCAAGTGCCGTATGGGCAGCGTTAAATTCATCTCTGCGGTGAATAATTGTGACTTTGGAAGCAAATTTAGTCAGGTAGACCCCTTCTTCCAGAGCGGCATTGCCTCCTCCGACTACCGCTACCTGCTTTTCTTTATAAAACGCCCCATCGCAGGTTGCGCAATAGGAGACCCCCCGACCATGAAATTTTTCCTCCCCCGGCACACCAAGAAAACGCGGTTTTGATCCCGCACAAATGATGATCGCCTTTGCTTCATAGACCTGCTTATCTGTAATCACCTTTTTGGTGTCTCCTGTGAAATCAAAGCCGGTCGCCGCTTCGAAAAGGAATTCCGCTCCTTGATTAAGGGCCTGACGATGGAACGTATTCATCAGCTCATAGCCGGAGATTCCATCGGGAAACCCGGGATAGTTGTCTATTTTTTCCGTTAAGGCGGCCTGTCCACCGGGCATCATCGATTCAAGAACGGCTGTCTTCAAACCGCCCCTTGCCCCATAAATTGCTGCTGTCAAGCCTGCCGGCCCGCTCCCTACAATGAGAAGGTCATACATCAGTATCTCTCCTTTAGCATAAGATCTCTTATTATTTTTTAGTCTGAAAGGGTTTTCTCCATCTAAAAAGAATAATATTATCATAATTCTTTAGAGATATATTTTACATTAATCTATTTAATGTGCAAATACAAGGAGGATCATAAATTTGAAAGTAGTTTTACGAATATTTATCCTACTGGCCCTGTTTTTGGGAATACTTAAAGCGGCGAGCGGCTTTTACGAGGACTGGCTGTGGTTCTCCGATTTAGGATATGCCGATTTATTTTGGACTCCCGTGTTAAGCAAAGCAGTGATTCAGATCATCAATGGGACAATTCTTTTCATTCTTTTATCGATCACGCTTCTTTCAAGCAGGCATGCCATACTGACTTACTATAACGAAAATTTGCGGAAACGCCTGCGTCTGGTCGAAGATATGGGCACTCCATCCTTCTATTTGAATTCAAAACAAATCACTGTTTTTCTCTTAGTTTTAGCCGCAATCATCAGTTTTATTATCAGCTTTATTGTTGGTTTTACCGGCTGGCTGGATGTCCTGGCCTTTATCAATTCCTCGGACTTTTATTTAACCGATCCCATTTTTGGCAAAGACTTCAGTTTTTTTGTTTTCAGACTGCCTTTCCTGGTAACCATCTATAACGCGTTCTTTCCGCCTTTAGTGCTCCTGACCATAGCAACCGCTTCTTTCTACTTTTTGACCAAAGTGTTCAGGATTCATTCCTTCAAATTTTGGAAAAGAAATTCTGTATCGGTAAATCCCACGGCCCGGAAACATATGGCCATCCTTCTGACCGTTCTTTTTACCCTGAAAGCTTTCGGTTATTATATCAGTATTTACAGTCTGGTTTATTCCCAGGAAGGTCACGTGATCGGTGCCGGGTATACCGATATCCATGTCACTGTCCCCGTTCTTAAAATCCTCATCGGGATCTGTTTATTATGCTCGCTTTTATCCGTACTGGCTTATTTCCTGAAAGACGCCCGCTTTCTTTCTGTTCCGGTGCCGTTGGTCGTCGTCTTGTCCCTCGTTTTATATGGAATTCTTCCTTCGGCATTTCAGTCTTTTCTGGTCGTGCCCAATGAGCTGGAAAAGGAGGCCCCTTATTTAGCGAATGAAATCCAAATGACACGATATGGTTATGGTTTGGATAAAATCGAAGAAAGAGATTATGCCGGGAATGCCGAGGTGACAGCAGACGGTTTGAAAGGAGAGGCGGAAACCCTGGCAAACATCCGAATCAACGATACCCGTCCTCTGCTCAAGGCGTATACCCAAGAACAGGGAATCCGGCTGTATTATAAATATAATGACATCGATGTCGATAGGTACAAGATCAATGGACAGAACAGACAAATCATGCTTTCTTTACGGGAAATTTCCACTGCTGATCTGGATGAGAAAGCCCAGACTTTTGTAAACACAAGGTTCAAATATACCCACGGGTTCGGACTGACGGCTTCTTTTGCCAATGAGGTGACGTCAAAGGGGCTTCCGGCTTTCGCTGTCCAAAACATTCCGCCTCAAACCGATTTTACCCCGTTGAGTCTGGAAGAACCCCGAATTTATTACGGTGAACTGACCAATAACTGGGTTGTGGTCAATACTCTGGTTAAGGAATTTGATTATCCCCAGGGAAGTGAAAATGCCGAGAATAATTACGCAGGCCGAACCGGTATAACCTTTACCCCCTTCAATAAACTGATGCTCTCCCTCTCTCAGACTACGGCCAGATTCTATCTGGCCCAGGAAATAACATCCCAAAGCAGAATTCTGCTTCACCGCAATATTGTGGAACGAGTCAATAAACTGATGCCTTTTATCAAGTATGACGGGGATCCCTATGCGGTGATTGACAATGGCAGGATTAAATGGTTCATTGATGGCTATACCACCGCCAGAACGATCCCCTATTCCACATCCAGCAGTGACCAGAATATCAATTATATCCGCAATTCGGTCAAAGTCATCGTTGATGCTTATGACGGTACGGTCGATTTTTATTCTGTTGATCAAGAAGATCCGGTGCTTGCCACTTACAAAAAAATCTTTCCGGGGGTCTTTAAAGATCTGGCCGATATGCCGTCCTCTTTAAAAGCCCATTTGCGTTATCCGGAAACGATGTTTAAGATGCAGTGCCAGATGCTGAATCATTTTCATATGACAAACCCGAGAGTATTTTATAACAAAGAGGATGCCTGGGATCTGGCCAAAGAAGTGTCCAACACCCAAACGGAGAGTGTCGATCCTTACTATGTCATCATGAAGCTCCCCGACGAGAGCAAAGCGGAGTTCATATTGATGCAGCCTTTTACCCCCGCTTCAAGCGAAACCAATGTTCGCAATAATATGATTTCGTGGCTGGCGGCCAGATCGGATGGTGATTATTATGGAAAACTGGTCCTTTACAAGCTCCCTAAAACCATTCAAATTGACGGTCCGTTTCAGGTGGAATCCAGAATCGACCAAGACCCCGAGATTTCTAAACAACTGGCCCTCTGGAATCAAAAAGGCTCCAGTGTGATTAGAGGAAATCTGCTGGCCCTTCCCTTTGCCGGTAATTTCCTGTTTATCGAACCTGTTTATCTGCAATCCAATACCAGTGGAAGCATTCCAGAGATGAAAAGAATTGTTGCCGTACTGGGTGACAAAGTCGTGATGGAAGAAACGCTGGATAAGGCAATTCAGGGTGTCTTAGGCGAGACTGAACCGGTAACGACGGTTGAACCTAAAAATGAGTCTGTCCCGGAAACCACTTCGCCCAGCCAGGATCTGGATACCATCAAGCAGCAGCTTGACCAAATACGAACCATTTTAGACCAGCTGGAAAAACAGTTGGATACGGCAAATCAGACTGAGTAAGAGCCTAAGAATCTCTTTCAGACAATGCTTGCGCTCAATCAGAAAACTCTGAGAATAGACCAAAATTCTCAGAGTTTCATTTTTCTTCGGTAGGCAGCCATAAACCCTTAACGATGCTTACGGCAACAGAGCGAATGGACTTGCGGGTGGTCATGGCCTGCTTTCTGATCAAGGCATAGGCCGCTTCTTCTTCCAAGCCCAACGGAATCAGTTTTAAGATGGCTTGATATAATATTTTCCTTGTTGTCACTTCATCATTGAGTTTTCTGATTTCGTCCCTGTGCATGAGTTCCGTATGATATCTGTGCTCGGCCTGAACGACCCCTGCAATGATGTCTACAGCCCGAATGGGCGCTGTAATGATTTGATGGACGCCTGTCTTGACGGCATACTGAAGACTGTTTTGATCTTTCTGCTCTAAAACAAGAATGACCGGACAAAGATTGGCTTGAATCAGGTTTTGCACCAGATCCAAAGCTGAAATCCCCTGAATGTCCCAACTGCAGATGATCAGATTAGGTTCAAGCCTTTGGGCAATGCGCAGGGCTTCAATCCCGTTTTCCGTTTTGGATATGGTCTGATAATTAACAAGCGGCAGTACAGGATTGATCTCCTGAATTAATTTTTCTTTTAAAACCAGAAACGCTCTATTCATAGATATCTCCAAAAAGATCATAATGACACAATTTACAATTCAATTATATTATTATACTATCTGATCTGATAAAACAAAAGAAGCATCATACATAAAAATTTCTGATTATGCAATGCTTCTTTGTTTTATCATCATATGGTTTTTTCGGCCTCTGAATATACGCGTATTTTGCTGTCAATATCAAGAGGATGACTTTGCTCTTTCCCCTGTCCTGTTTTCTATTTTATTGGTTTTTGAGATTAATGCTCATTTTATCGAAGAATCAACATTAAACAGAGTTTTGGCTTCGGTGTTTTGAGTGACGGCCCCGGCAGGATTGGAGCTGATACTGATGATCAATTCATGCTGGCCTGCGGTTGCGCTTTTGCCTTTGGCGTCTCCAAGCGCTTTAACATTCTCAAAGGTAACTTTGGCGGTCTTCCCTGGCTCTAAAGTAGGAATATTCCCTAATTTGCTGGCTTTTTTGTCTTTTTGATCTGTTAAAGATAGATCAAATTTTATGGGAATATTTGTCATGGTTTTGTTTGTTGTGTTTTGGATAATTGCGGATACTCCGAACTTATCCGCTTTAAGCACCTGTTGCCCTTTAAAGACCTCGCTGCCGTATGTAACATCGCGAAGTTCCATGTTGGGCTGAAAGTCAAGGCTCACTATTTTTAATTCAGGTTCAATCTTTTCCGCTACCGCATCTGCCTGACTGACTTTCCAGATGCTTATTCCAACAGTTCCCGCAAAGGCAACTAAAAGAACCAGGGCACCATAAAGGACATATCTGCGTTTTAGAGTAACAAATGTTGTCATACTTATTCGCCTCCACATTTTTATCTTTATAAAAAAACTATGCATGTCCTGAAATGACCATGCATAGTTTTGGCAAATTCTTATAAATTATTTTTTATCCAATTGCAATGAAATTTATTTTCCTTCTCTTTTTTGATATTTTTGGTAGCGGATATCTGTTTCTATCGTTAATTTGAAGACCCGGCACATTTGCAGCAATCTGGAACATGTCCTGTCTCCTAAATAGACTTCAATATCTCCGAAGTCCAAATTACTGGTGATCACTGTCGGCAATTGTTCATTCATACGGTAATTCAGAATGGAATAAATCCTGTTTTTTGTCCACTCCGTATAGTTATGAGCCCCAAGGTCATCCAGGATCAGAACGGGAACCGTTCTGGCAATATCAAGCAGGTCAATTTCACTCGCCGTGTTTTTGGAAAAAGAAGCCCTCAACTCATCAAGCATGTCGGGAACGACCAGGAACAGCAGGTTAATCCGGTTGGCGACCAGATTATTGGCAATCGCGGCCGCCAGAAATGTTTTTCCGGAACCGACCGGACCGGTGAGCAACAGACCGGTTTCATTTTTATGATTAAGCAGGTTTCCGGCGAAAGCCCTGGCTGCCTGCAAAGCCTTCTCAGCATGATGCAAGTGGATTTTTTCCGGATCATTGGGATCCTGATAATAGTCCAGATTAAATTGTCGGAAATCGCAGCCCAGGAGATCCTTAGATAAACGGGCGTATTTAAAAGAATTATCCAATCTTTTTTGCAGCATGCAGGTGCAAGGGATTGCGGTGTCTCCCTCCACAACAATTCCCCTATCCAAACATTTTGCACATTGATAGAAATCCGTCAATTTGAAACAACTCCTTAACCATGGTTCCTTTACCAATCTGAAAACCGCGATGTCAGGGAACCGCTTTAGAGATAAATATTGTCATACTTGCTTTTATTCTTCCCAGTATTCTTTTTACCTGCCGGCCGCTCTGTTTTATTTTTGCTCTGCTTGGATTGAAAATACTCGTCCTCAGCCTGAACCTCAGGCAAGGTTTTCAACCCCTTTTTTTCCCACTCCCGCAATATCGAGTCCAGATATCTGAAATTCCTGATCCCGGCACTCACGCCCCTCCGAAGAGCCTCAATAATCAACTCTTGAGAAAAAGAGGCCGTCAGCCATTTTTCAATATGTTCACACTCAAAACCGGTCAAAGGCCGGCCTATTTCATGTTCAAACACTGTGGTGATTTTTTGCATGCTCAAATCAGTTTCTTTGTTAATTTGGACCTTTGCCCCTTTTTTCTCAGCAAGCTGTTTAAACTTGTTAATTCCCCATATTTCAAACAGCTGGTCAATCAGCCCTTCAAAATCATATTTTGTATGTTTTGCCGTACTGTTTTTTACTCTCACAACGAGGTTCATCTGCGCCAAGTGCTCAATCATACTTTCGATTTCAGCAACGGGGGTATTCATTTTTCTGCTGATATTCCCGATCAGCTCCAGATCTCCGGGTTGATGGTCTTTCTCCGCCAGCAGGTGGATAATCAGCATCATTTCCCCGGGCGTAATACCCAGTTCAAAATAATGATCCAATAAATATTCCGGTACGGATATTCCGCCTGAAAAGGTAAACGACTGGAGAAAGCCGCCATAAAACTTTTTATCCAAAAAAACCACCTCATAAATATATTAGCTCATCTTCGCAAAAAAAGAGAACTATAATCAGAAATATTCTAAAAGAAACGTAATAATAATTTTTTTATCGAACAACATCGATATTCTTTCCATTTACAGGGAGGTTTTTTCAGGAGCTTTAGCGTATTTTTATGTTTAAAAAGAAGGTGGTGTCTGGAATGGATCTTAATCAGGATATCATGAAATTAATCATGAATTCAGGAGCACATCCCGCGCTTGGCTGGAAACACTGCCAAAGGGTTTTTTATCTGGCGAAAGAATTGGCCCAACAATACACCCTTGACGAAGAGATCCTGTATCTTGCCTGTATGCTGCATGACATCGGAAAATACCCCGGTTATGCCCTGCCAAACATTGATCATGTCCTTAGATCGAAAGGAATTGCCTCAAATATCCTGAAAAAATATTCTTATGAACAGAGCAAGCTCAACAAAGTTCTGGATGCAATCGAATCCCACATGTATTATTCAGAGCCGCAGGGAACGGAAGAAGCCATCTATCTTCGTGATGCCAATATCTTAGACAGTATCGGCAATATCGGCATAATGAAGATCTTTTCTTTGATCGGTCATGATGAATTGATTGAGACTCCCGAAGAAGCCATTGCCCGTGTCCAGACATTTGCAGATGCCCTGCCCAAAAAGGTTTCGACCAAAAACGGGAAAAGAATAGCCTTAAAAAGACGGGAGGAAATGATGCGCTTTTTGGGCGGAATCAGAAAACAGACCTCCGAGTATGCCTGGGTATAGTTTATTTTATCGAGTCAAGCATATTCGATATTTCTTTGAGGGTTTCGATCAATACCTCATAGCTTTCTTCATTTCTTTTCTTATCCATCGCAATTCTGAGCTTTCTTCTGAGCCCGGAATAAAGCTGGTTGGCTCTTGCAACGAGGACTTTTTTCTTCACGGGGGCTTTTCTGGCGACAAAAGGCTTCAGTTTTTCATCTTCAATTTCAGACAGTCTTTCTTCCATCACTTTAAGCCACGGTTTGTCCGGCTTAACGCAAATAATTTGGCCGTCTTTAAACTCAATGCTTTCTCCCAATTCCGGAATGAGCGGTTGTTTATTCAATTTTTCTTGCAGTAATAAAGAAAATCCATCTAAAGATTCTCGTTCCCCATGCACCAGAATAATCTCTTCAGCGTCTTTTCCGGCGTATTCCACCCAGTCCAGGAGCTCACGTTGATCGGCATGTGAAGAAAAACCCATGAGCTGCACAATATTCGCTTTTACGGTGATCGTTTCCCCGTGGATGGTCACCTCTTCCGCACCGTCGACAAGTCTTCGGCCTAAAGTTCCTTCCGCCTGATAACCGACGAAAATGACGGTTGTATTTTCTTTCCACAGGTTATGTTTCAAGTGATGTTTGATCCTGCCGGCGTCAGCCATGCCGCTGGCCGAGATAATGATCGCCCTTTCCTGCAAATTATTCAGCCTGATGGAATCATCTGTGGTCACACTAAAATGAAGATTTTTCATGACTAAAGGATTATTGCCCTGATCGATTTTCTCTGTCGTTTCATCATCAAAGACATCCGGATGCCTGTTGAAAATCTTTGTTGCGGCCACAGCCAGGGGGCTGTCAACATAAATCGGGATAACAGGGATCATTTTCTTGTCCTGAAGGTCTTTGAGGTAATACAGGAGATCCTGAGTCCTCTCAACAGCAAATGCCGGGATGATGATATGATCTCCCCGGGCAAAGGCATCTTGAATAATCTGGGCAAACCTTTCCAGGCGCTGCGGTTTTTCCGTATGCATCCGGTCACCATAAGTGGTTTCCATAATGACAACATCTGCCCCGCCGACCTTGCTGGGATTTTCAATATAGGGTTGATCAGACGAACCGATATCACCGGAAAACAAGATTTTTTTAACCCCATCACCCTCGGTGATTTTCAGCATGACATACGAGGAACCTAAAATATGTCCGGCGTCATAAAATTCAAACTCCGCACCGTCCCCTAAGACCACATTCTGGTGATACGGAACAGATAAAAAGGAGTTAAGGGCAGCCAAGCCCTGTTCGGCAGTATAAATTGGGGCAAGAGGAAGCAAGCCAGCCCGAACTCTCTTTCTGTTTTTCCTTTCGATTTCCATTTCCTGAATATGACCGCTGTCCGGCAGCATGACTTCACAAAAGGCTTTCGTGGCCGGTGTGGCATAGACTTTCCCATTATAGCCGCTTTTGATGAGCTTCGGAATAAGTCCGGAATGATCAATATGGGCATGGGTCAGAATTACTGCATCAATGGACAGAGGATCAAAGGGAAAGTCACCATAGTTTAATTCCTTGATAATTTTGGACCCCTGAAACATCCCGCAATCAATCAAAATACGGAAGCCGGAAGCTTCCACTAAATAACAAGATCCGGTAACCGTGCCTGACGCTCCAAAAAAATTGATTTTCATATCTTCCTCCATAAATGTTTATGGGTTTGTCGGCCTGAATTGTTTTATTCTTTTTCTTATCTAGCCTGATATTATATTATGTTTCCTGCTTGATCCTGTCATTCCAAATGAACAAGATTAAGTTTGACCGCTTTGATTGCGGCCTGAGTCCGGTCTTCAACCTCAAGCTTTCGAAAAATATTGGATAAATGGTTTTTAACGGTTTTTTCACTGATATATAGAGAAATACCGATTTCTTTATTTGATGATCCCCTGGCCACGGCCCGCAAAATTTCCATTTCCCGTTTGCTTAAACCAAAGCTGTTTTTATTTTTGGACGGAGTAGAAATCTGGCCGAGCAATTTGCCGGTTACGGAGGGAGCCAAGATGGGTTCCCCGGAGTAGACCTTACGAATAGAATTGACGAGAGTTTTGGGAAAAACATCTTTTAAAAGATAGCCGGCTACCCCGGTTTGCAGAACCTGAAAGACTTTCTCGTCGGAATCATCCACAGTCAGGACGATAATGCCGATTTCAGGACGTTCCCGGCGAATGACCCTGCATGCCTCCAGCCCATTCATTCCAGGCATATTTAAATCCATAAGCAGGATATCAAAGGTTAAGCTGCGGGCAATATTAATCGCCCCTTGCCCATCCCCTACTTCTGTTACAACCTGAATTCCCGGTTCAAATTCTAAGATGCGCCGCAATCCTTCCCTGAGTAAAGGATGGTCATCAGCGATCACCACTTTAATCATTTTCCCGCCCCCCTTTGCTGTGATACGGTATGACGAAAGAATACTGGGTACCATTACCGGCAGAGGATAGAATAGACAACTGTCCCGAATACATTTCAACTCGTTCTCTCATGCCAACCAATCCGAAATGTTCCCCCGGATCTTTCCAAAAGTCATCCGGACTAAATCCTATTCCATCATCAATGATTTTGGCGTCAAGCCTGTCCCGTAAAAAACCAAGAGAAACTTTACACATAGTGGAAGAGGCGTGCTTAGCCACATTTGTCATGCCTTCCTGAATAATTCTGAATATCGGGATAGATAAAGAATGATTAAAATTTTTCGAATCTCCCGTCAACTCAAGTTTTGCCTGAATCCCATACATCTTCTCATATTTAATCATATAATTCCTGACCGTTTCAATAAAATCAGTATCCTCCATATCAATTGGCCGTAAATCAAAAATAATGCGCCTCATGTCTTTCAGATTGGAACGGACTAAATGATTTAAATCCTGAATCTCTTTTTTTACCTTTTCCTGATCGATCTCCAATAGTTTTTCGGCAATTTCCAAACGCAAAATAATATTGGCAAGGTTTTGCGCAGGCCCGTCATGAACTTCTCTGGCGATTCTCTTGCGCTCTTCATCCTGAACCTTAATAATCCGCAAAGCGATTTCTTTGCGAACATCATTGTGATATAGAGTGTTCATATCAGAAATCCCCTGTTTTAACAGGGAAATGGCAAGGCTGACTTGATTCATCAGATTATCGGCCCGTTCAACCGTATGATCAAGATTCTTAAGAGAACGCTCCAATTCATCTCTGCGGTGTCTTAATTGGAGTTCCTTTTCCTGGATCAATTGAAGATCGATCTGGGAATTTTTTGCTTCAATATACACTTCCATCATTTGCTTTTCCGTATATCTCTTGTAATTGAGGCTGGTTTCCATAAGAACCTGTCTGAGCTGCTTTTCTTTTTTCTGCTGAGCGTCAACATTTTTAATTGTTTCCGAAATTTCCACTTTTAAATAGTCCAATTCTTTGTTTAAATGTTGAAACTCCAGCCTTGTGGTTTCCGCAATATTAAATATTTCTTCTTTTCCATTCTCAACTGCTTTTAGGGTTGCTTCGAAAGCCGCGTTTAACCGTTCCATTTCCGACACTCCGAACAATTATTCTGAATTCCCAATAGTAATTCGACACTATTTTGCTTTTTCCTACTATACTGAAAAAATTGATCCTCTTGACATAGAATAACCTGTTTGCTATGATTTATTTTGACTTGACGGGGCGTAGCGCAGTTTGGTAGCGTGCTTGGTTCGGGACCAAGAGGTCGCGTGTTCGAATCACGTCGCCCCGACCATTGAATTACAGTTCATTTGGAAGAGGAGAAGTTTGACTTTGTCAAACTTCATTTTCATATTTGATAAAGTATCCGGAAAGGTGCTGAGATCATGCTGAAAGGCCGGAAAACAATCATCAGGCCCTTGGAAACTGATGATTTGGATATTCTTTATACCTGGTTTAACGACGGAGAATTTTCTCACTGGCTTACCGGCGGCTGGCCCTTGCGTACTCTTCTGCGCCGGGAGGAGATAGAAAGGGTGATCTATGACGATGATCCGCAAAGATATGCAATCCTGGATATTGCCGATCATTCAATGATCGGCACAATTGGTTTCGGGGAAGTCAATGTCCCTTCCAGGAACGCTTCACTCTATATTGGCATAGGAGAAAAAGACCATTGGAGTAAGGGGTATGGATCTGATGCTTTGCATAGCTTTATTGCTTTTCTGTTCAACTCCTGGAATTTACACCGTCTCACGATAAAAACATGGTCCGGCAACAGCCGGGCTTCTTCCTGCTATCAAAAACTGGGCTTTCAACTGGAAGGCCGGCTCCGGGACGCTTATTATGTTGACGGCGCATATCAGGATGAGTTGGTCTTTGGTCTGCTCAAGGAAGAATGCAAGTTTTAATTTTTTCACGGTCTCCTTTTGACTTTTTTGCCCGGACGAAGTTTTTGATTAATATTGATAATATTGTACAATTGCAGTAAAATATAAATAATTGAATTAGACAATTTTAGTTTCTGGGGACAGGTGCAATTCCTTACCGGCGGTAAAGCCCGCAAGCCGCAAGGCCGATTCGTTGAAATTACGAAGCCGACAGTTAAAGTCTGGATGGGAAGAAACGTTTTCTGATGTCGTTGAACATTGGATTAATTGTTTTTGCGTCGAAAAATCCCTCGGAATTTAAAATTTCCGAGTTTTTTTATTTAAGGGTGATTAAAATGCAAACCGGTTTTTCTGATCAAGATAAGTTTTATATGCAAAGAGCGCTTGATCTTGCTGAGATGGCCGAGGGCCGGACCAGCCCCAATCCCATGGTAGGCTGCCTGATCGTGAAAGATGGTCTGATTATCGGCGAAGGATACCATCAAAAGGCCGGTACTCCTCATGCTGAAGTCCACGCTTTGACCGCGGCCGGAAAGAGAGCCTCCGGAGCGGATGTCTATGTGACGTTGGAACCCTGCTCTCACTTTGGCCGGACTCCTCCCTGCTGTGACGCTTTGATTCAGGCTGGGGTGAAGCGGGTATTTGTCGCTCTTGTTGATCCCAATCCTCTTGTCCGGGGAAAAGGAATTCAAAAAATGCGGGCTGCCGGAATTGAAGTATTTACGGGATTACTGGAAAATGAAGCGGCTAAATTGAACGAACCCTTTGTGAAAGCCATGAAAACAAACCTGCCTTTTGTTTTGTATAAATCCGCAAGCACCGCTGACGGCAAGACAGCCTCCTGCACCGGTGATTCCCGGTGGATCACCAATGACCTCTCCCGTAAATATGTTCATGAGCTGCGCAACAGCTATGATGTCATTATGGTTGGCAGTAAGACCATTCTCCAAGACAATCCTCAATTAACCTGCCGGATAGCCGGAGGACGTCACCCGGTAAGACTTATTGTCGATGGCACCCTTTCCATCCCAGAAGAAGCCAGGCTTCTCTCTCTTTCCGAAGGGTCGACAATTATTGCAACTACCCGGGCGGCATCTCCGAAAAAAATAGATAAATTAAAAAAGATCAGGAACAATATTGAGGTATGGGTTTATTCCGAAGAAAGGTACGTACCGCTGAAAACGTTAATGCAGGATATTTTAGAAAAGGGTTATCAGAGTGTTTTACTGGAAGGCGGCGGTACTTTAGCCGGACAGATGATTGCGGAAAAGCTTGTTGATAAGGTGAATTTATTTATTGCCCCCAAGATCATCGGGCAAAGCAGCTTCTCCCCCATTTCCGGGTTTTGTATAAATTCGATGGCCGATGCCGTTATGATCAGGGAGATGGAAATGAAAGAATTTGCCGGAGATATTCTGCTTTCCGGTTATTTAAAACAATAAAGCACGGAGGAACACGAAGATGTTCACTGGCCTGATTGAAGAACTTGGTTCGATAGAAAACATTGAAATTGGCGGAGAATCAGCAGCCTTAACCGTTAACGCAACTAAAGTGCTGGAAGGTACAGTTCCGGGGGACAGCATCGCGGTCAATGGGGTTTGTCTGACTGTGACCAGGATGGGCAACAAGCTGTTTACGGTTGATGTCATGGCTGAGACCCTTCAGAAAACCGGCCTGCAAGAACTGAAACCCATGTCCAGGGTCAATTTGGAAAGAGCCTTAAGACTGAGTTCCCGGTTAGGCGGTCATCTGGTCAGCGGACACGTTGACGGTGTCGGGACGGTGCGGTCCGTCAAACAGGTCGGTATCGCTAAAGTCTATTCGATTCAGACAACTCCGGCAATCATGCATTATTTAATCCCCAAGGGCTCGGTGGCTGTGGACGGAATATCCCTCACAGTAGTCGAAACAGGTACGGATTACTTCACGATTTCGATTATCCCCCATACTTTCCAAAACACAACTCTCTATGATAAAAAAGCAGGCTCCAGGGTTAACCTGGAAACCGATTTGATCGGAAAATATGTCGCCAAGTTTCTTAAAACCGATGAACCGCCGGACCAGAGGGGCTCTCAAGGGATCACACTTGAACAGCTCTCCAGGTTTGGCTTTATTTAAAGGAGTGATATATTGTGGCAACCGAAAGAACTCTTTTTGACACGATTGAAGAGGCTATCGAGGAAATCAGGGATGGTAAAATGATCATTGTGGTGGATGATGAGGATCGCGAGAATGAAGGCGACCTTGTGATGGCAGCCGAAAAAGCCACACCAGAGGCAATAAACTTTATGGCTACTTATGGACGCGGCTTGATCTGCGCTCCTCTGACGAGACAACGCATGCATGAACTGAAACTGGATCCTATGGTGGAGGAAAATACTGATCCTCACGGAACCGCTTTCACCGTCAGTGTGGACGCTTCGACCAGCACAACCGGAATCTCAGCGTTTGAACGAGCGGCTACGATCCGGGCGCTTGTCGATTACAGGACAAACCCCGCGGATTTGCGCCGCCCCGGCCATATTTTCCCTTTGCAAGCCAAAGAAGGGGGTGTTCTGGTCCGCACCGGTCATACTGAAGGTTCCGTAGATCTGGCCCGTTTAGCGGGCTTACAGCCTGCCGGTGTCTTATGTGAAATCATGAATGATGACGGAACGATGGCCAGAATTCCTGACTTGATGGTTTTTAAAGAAAAGCACAAGCTGAAAATGATTTCCATCAAGGAGTTAATTCAATACCGCCGCCGTACAGAAAAGCTGATTGAGATGACTGAGATAATTAACTTCCCTACAGATTTCGGGATATTCAAAGCGACTGGGTACCGCAGTATTTTGGATAATAAGGAGCACCTTGCTTTAATTAAGGGGGATATCTCCGACGGCAAGCCGGTCCTGGTCAGGGTACATTCCGAATGCCTGACAGGTGATGTATTCTTCTCTCAAAGATGCGACTGCCGCGATCAGTTATCTGCGGCCTTAACGCAAATTGAACGTGAAGGGCGCGGTGTCCTGCTCTACATGCGCCAGGAAGGAAGAGGAATCGGCTTGCTGAATAAGCTCAAAGCTTACAAACTTCAGGAAGAAGGCAAAGATACCGTAGAAGCCAATATCGCTCTTGGCTTCCCTGCCGATCTGCGGGACTATGGTGTCGGGGCCCAGATTCTGGCCGATCTGGGAATTACCCAAATCAGGCTGATGACCAATAATCCCAAAAAAATCATTGGGCTTGAAGGTTATGGAATTCAGGTTGTGGAACGGGTTCCCATCGAAATGTCTGTGAAACCGGAGAATAAAAAGTATTTATTCACCAAAAAAGCGAAAATGGGACACTATTTAACCAAAGTTCAATAGGATATTTTTCAGAAAACCTGCTCAAAATCACATGAAGGAGAGAAAAAAATGATCATACATGAAGGTCATCTTTTAGCGAAGGATTTAAAATTTGCCATTGTTGCCGGACGGTTCAATGAGTTTATTACCAGCAAGCTGATTGGCGGGGCCCTGGATGCCTTGAAAAGGCATGGCGCCGACGAAGGAAACATTGAGATGGTTTGGGTGCCGGGAGCATTTGAAATCCCTTTACTTGCGAAAAAAATAGCGGAAACAAAACGTTTTGATGCCGTCATCTGCCTGGGAGCGGTAATCAGAGGAGCTACTCCCCATTTTGAATATGTCAGCAGTGAAGTCAGCAAAGGTGTTGCTCATGTCGGACTGGAAACCGGTATCCCCGTTATTTTCGGGGTACTGACGACCGATACCATTGAACAGGCGATAGAAAGGGCCGGAACCAAAGCCGGTAATAAAGGCTTTGACGCCGCTGTCACAGCTATTGAAACCGCGGACCTGATCAGGAACCTGAAATAGAAAAAAGCATGTCGTTCATTCAACTTAATGGGATAAATCTCAATGTGGAAATCCGGGGCGAAGGCCCTCCCCTGATCTTCATTCATGGCTTGGGCTGTGACCATACGCAATGGAACCAGGAAGCGGCCAGATTGTCCTCGGCTTTTCAAACGATCGTTTTTGATTGCCGGGGACATGGTAAATCCGATAAACCGGTTTATTATTCGCTCCATGATCATATTCAGGATGTTCTTGCTTTAACGGACTATTTTGCTTTGCATGACATTATCCTTTACGGGTCGTCCATGGGAAGCTATATCGCCCAAGGCACGGCAATCGCCCAATCTCAAAGGATCCATAAGCTTATTCTGGTCGCGCCGAAATCAAATGGGCTGACCTCCTCCACCCAGTGGTTATTTCAGGAGCACGCCGGAGAACTGAAAACGATGGACAAACAAGAGAAACGAATGTTTTTTTATCGACATATGGTTTACGATCCCCAGCTGCTGGTTGAACACCCGGACTTGCTCAAAAGCACCCTGACCCCTAAGCAAAAACTGGCTGCTAATAAAGCCCTGGCAGGATTTGATTTCAGAAAAGGATTGCCTGGGATCACAGCGCGGACTCTCGTGATCAGCGGCAAATATGACGGCTTAAATCCTCCTGCCGAGGGACAAATATGCGCTTCGTTAATTCCCGATTCAACCTTTGTCGAGATGCAGTATTCCGGTCATTTGCCCATGTATGAGGAACCCGATCTATATAGAAGTGTGATTGACCGTTTTCTTTTCCAAACAAAATGAAAAAACTTCTGTATGCAGAAACTGACCAAGCCGGTTCTTTCCAAAAAGAGACCGGCTTGGTCAGTTTCTCTGATGATTATTTCATGGTTATTTATGTTTTAGCCTAGGATATTCCGCCTCTTTTTTCGATCAGACGGCTGACTTTACTGTGAACCTTCCCTGCTTCATTAGCCAGCTTAAAATACTTATCCCGAAGATGCTCATCCGCCACTCTGGTAGCCAGTGTGATATAGCCTGAGGCAGCCGCGGCAACATCCTTTTCATAATCATAAAGCATATCTACATCAGTGTATTTCATCAAAATAAAGCTCCTTTCTTAAGACAGATCTGCCAAATGACTTCTCAAGTAACGGGTAACGCCGTCCAAGGCATCAGATTGTTCCTGGAAAAAGCTTCTTACATCTTTGTCATTGGCCAATTCGCTGTATAAACGGCACTTTTTCATGGAAACTTCACTTTCAAGAATAGAACGCACGATCGTACCTTCATCAAATACTCTTTTCATTTCAGTCCTGTTTGTTTCCATTGTAAAACCTCCCTTTAGCAGTATTTACACCTTTAAGGTTTGACAAAAATACAATTTTTATGCATTGTATTGCTTCTTTCTGCTAAAGGTATTGAACCGGCAAATGAGTAGAATTATCTTCCTTTAGAGTTTTATCCCGTATTGACTCCATCTCTGATCAACTAAACGAACGGTTTTTTCATCAGGGGTAACGACACCGGGATAAAATGGCTTCATTCTGGCATCAATGATGACCGGTCCGTGGAAGACCACCCGGTTGTCTTTGATTTCCTGTTGAGCGTAAAGATCATTTCCGGGAGAAAATCGTGTGAATACCTCCCATAAAAAAGCAGTTTGGTCCTTGATCGTTTGGACATGATCGACAATGATGATGAAAGGCCACTTCTGCAATTCCGCAGAGAATTCCGGGATGTTTGTGCTCTCCAGAATCCGTCGGGGAAGTTGTTCATCCCTTGTATAATCCCCGCCTGAAATAAGCAAGCAGCCCGGACAGAAAGAGGTTATTTCACTGATTCCCGGCAAGCCTTCCCCCTCAAATCTTTCCGGAAGCTCCCTGATGGGATGACCCAGGCCCAGCATCACTGCTTTACTGCCTTGATTAAACTTCCTGCCCGTATAATCCAGGGTATCCATTGGCGTATCACTGATGATGAATAAATCCGACTCCGGTCGGAATCTTCGCAGTACTTCCGGCAGCAGGGTGCGGAAATTCCGCAAATCTGTCCGGACATTAGTTAAAATCAAGAATTTAGTCAAGCTCAGCTGACCTTCCCCTAAGATCCGGAAAGCATGAATCAGGGCTTCTTTATCATAACTCTCACGGATGACGGCAGATGTCAGAGCATGAAAGCCTGTTTCGGCATATGTCCACAGGGACTCCACTCCCGGCATGACTAGAGGGAACAAAGGCGCCAATAAGGATTGCAGGTACTCTCCGATAAAATAGTCCTCCTGTCTCGGCTTCCCGACAACGGTTGCCGGATAAACAGCATTCTTGCGGTGGCGAATCGACTTGATATGGAAAACCGGAAAATCATGGGTCACCGAATAATAACCGTAGTGGTCGCCAAAAGGCCCTTCCGGTCGGCGGATTTTCGGTGCGACAGTTCCCGAAACGGCAAATTCAGCTTCCGCAATCAAGGGATGAGGACTAGTTCCCCGGGCGGTCAAATCAATTTTTTTCTGCATTAAAAAAGAAGCAAACAGCAATTCCGGCACATTCTCCGGCAGCGGAGCAATAGCGGAAAGGATTAACGCCGGCGGTCCGCCGATAAATAAAGTGACAGGCAGCTCCCGGTTTTTTTGTTCGGCCAGGTGATAATGAAAGCCCCCTCCCTTTTGGATTTGCCAGTGGATACCGGTCTGGTCAGGCGCATAGGTCTGAATCCGGTACATCCCCAGATTGTGTGATCTATTTTCCGGGTTCTCTGTATAAATCAAAGGCAAGGTGACAAAAGGACCTCCGTCATCCGGCCAGCTTGTCAGGACAGGCAGGGCGGTAATATCCGGAGGGTTCATACTTGTCTGGGCTACCGGGGCATTGGCTAACGGAACCTTTTTTGTCCCTATTTTTGTGAGCTTAAACAAGAGATTCCTTTGCTCCCACAATACTTTTGGGGACAAAGACATCAGCTGATCGACGGACTGTACGGCTTCCCGGACGATTTTTTCCGGCTCTTGCCCTACAGCCAGATCGACCCTTGCTCTGGTGCCAAATAAATTTGTGACAACAGGGAACTTACTCCCTTTAACTTTCTGAAAAAAAAGCACCGGCCCTTCATTTTCTATCACTCTTCGATGAATTTCGGCCAGCTCCAGATGAGGATCAACCTCTACATCAATTTCCTGAACCTGGTTGTGCCTTTTTAAAGCAGCGATAAATTCCCTCAGATTATTATGCAAAGACGACACCCCTTAATATCTCATTTACCTGAATAACAAATCAGGATGATGATCTGATCTATAGGCTCAGATCATCATCCATCTATAAGTATATACAATAATTTAAGATTAAAAAGGAAAACTTTTTGCCTCTTTGACTTTATTTGATATAATGAACAACATTCATTTTCCTTTTAGGCGCCTGCTGATGCTCAAGCACTTTGTAGCCAAATACCGCACCGTAATAAGGCTCATAGCCTTCAGGGATCTTTAGGGCTTTGACCTCTTCCCGGGCAAAGTAAAATCTGAGCAGACCGAGCCAAACTGACCCTATATTTAAGCTTTCTGCGGCGATAAGCATATTTTGAATAGCCGCGGCACAATCCGCCGGCCAGGCCAGGGCATCTTTCCTCCCGGATACGACGATCAAGGTCGGAGCACCATAAGTTACCTTGAAATCAGTTTTGGATGCCATCTTTTGAATCCAGTCCACCTCGGATTCAAGCATTGACTCTCTGGTTTTCAGGTTAATATCCTGTAGCAATTCTTTATTCTGGATAACCGTGAAATGCCATGGCTGCTGATTATGAGCCGAGGGAGCAAATATTCCTGCTTCAATGATCGTATTCAAGATATCTTCATTGATTTGCTCCGGTTTGTATTTGCGAACGCTTCTCCTGTTTTTGATCGCCTTTACAACTTCATTCATCAGACCTTCTCCTGACTTTATAAATTCCAAAAGTATTGAGTACCGTATTGAAAAATTTATGAGTATGGGGAGTTGCTGTAATCAAATCAAATCGGTCTATGAATTATTAGTGTTCAATTCTTTTCTCCATCAGCCAGGAAGTACCCATCAGCAATCCGATAAACATCAGAATATCAAAAAATAATGAACTTAAAGAATAATTTATTCCCAAAATATGATAGGTATGAATCGGTATCTTCTCCATTTGCAAACCGATATTCCCAATAATGACAACAGAAAGAATAAATACCCCTATACCAATTGGTACCGCGAATCTTTTCTTGTGGGAAAATGATTTTGAGGTTGCGATACAAAAGAAAAACAACATATAAATCTCCAGGATCAAAAAGGTCAGATAGCCTACAGCGACAATACTTTTGAATTGATTAAGGGAAAGATGATTTAAAATCAAATTAATAACAGACTGATTGAAATTACCGATAATGAAGACTGCAGCGAAAATACTGAATCCGACCAACGTCAGACAAACAATTGCGGCGCAAATCGTGGCAATCAATTTGGAGAGGATCTTTTTCCATGATATGATCGGAATCATCAGTTCAAGCACCGACTGTTTCCCCGAAAGGTCTCGTTCAAAACGATAGATACTTTCGAAAAACGGATACATACTCAAAATTAATGTGGCAGTGAAAAACAGTATAACTGAGCAGACAAATAAAAACGAGAGTTGCTGTCCGCTATTTTGATTGATTATCTCCGACAAATTGTTATTCCATAAGTAGAGCTTCATGAGCAAGATCAATACAAATGCTAAGAATAGATAGCCGATAAGGAAATATCTTGAGGCTTTCCATTTTTTCAATAATTCATATTTTGTGAGTTTTATCAGCATACAAAGACCTCCCTGTAAACCTCGTCAAGAGTCATGTTTTTTTCGTTTCTGATATCTTCAGTCACTCCCGAGAATTCTATTTTTCCTTCTTTAAGAAAATACGCCTCGTCCAGAATGCCCTCGATTTCATTGATCAAATGACTGGTAATCAGAATCGCGTTCTCGGGATGGAATCCTTTCAGGATAGCGCCCAAAATTTGTTCCCTGGCAACCGGGTCTACTCCGTTTAACGGCTCATCAAGGATGGTAAGCCGGGCGTCTCTGGCCAGGGTTAAAGCCAGAGCAAGTTTCTCCTTCATTCCTTTGGATAACTCTTTTACTCTCATTTTTTGGTCTAAATTCATAAAATTCAAGATCTCATCAAATTTGTTCTCATTAAAATCCATGAAAAAATCAGAATAGACCTTCTTGGCTTCACTGATTTTCATCCAGGCATATAGAAAATCACTGTCTGGAAGATAAGCAACAATTTCCTTGGTCCCCTGCCCAATTATCCTGTTGCAGATTTTTATCTTCCCTGTCGAGGGTCTGATTAGTCCGGCTATGATTTTTAAAAAAGTTGTTTTTCCGCTTCCGTTCGGGCCCAGAAGTCCAACGATCTTTCCCTGTTCAATGTTTAGATTGATTTCTTCCAAGGCCTGCTTTTTAAAATATTTTTTGCCGACAGATTCAGCAATCAGTATCTCCATCTTTAATCCTCCCAAGCTTTGTTCAGGTATTCAACGATCTCTTCTTTACGCATCCCCAGTTCTTTCATTTCAGCCGCAAATCTTCTGGCATATTTTTGAGCCAGTGTATCTTTCAGTTTCTCCAAAATTTCTTTTCCTTCAACGATAAAAGTACCAACCCCCCTTTGGGAGTAAGTGATCCCTTCTCTTTCCAGCTCCAGAAAAACGCGCTGAATCGTATTTGGATTGACCTTTAAGCTTTCAGAGTACTCTCGGACAGACATCATTTTGTCTCCGCCTTTGAGCCTTCCGGAAACGATGTCCGCTTTGATCTTTTGCATGATTTGCAGATATATTGGTGTGCTTTCTCTAAAAACAATCACATAATGACATCTCCAATCTCTTTAAATGCGTTTTAGTGTACTATTATCATAGTACACTAAAACGTGTAAGTCAATTCCTTTGATTACGCAAATTTTTTTTTATTATGACACATCCCGCCATTTGTATTATAATGTTCATATTCTATCCAGCGAGAAAAATACCAGCAAGGAGAGATCCACATGCCAATCAAACTCAATAACAAACTGCTGTTGATCTGTCTGCTCCTGTGCTCCTTGCTTTTCACAGGCAATTTTGGTCTTTTTACGTCCCCCGGATACTTTGATGCAATTACCTTTGATACAGTTGCTCTTGATCCGTTCTCTTTCTCCGGAGAAAGCAGCCATTCAATAAATGACAAAATGAATAGCGGTTATTTTGGTTATCTGTTTTCCACGAATACACTAATCAGCTTTTCCAGCCTTTCAATGAAGCAGCTGCGCTGGCTGGGTGCCAAATCCGGCTGGGGTCTTATTGCGGCATTCATTGCCGCTCTAATGGCCTGTTTACTCTATTATTCAAGGCTCTCGGCAGAAACCTATACCATTTTGTGTTCCAGTATACTGGTTATCTTCCTTCATAAAAAAGACGGGATGAAATGACACGATCGGACATGATAAAGGACAGGGACGATTAAATGTCTCACGGCGGACAAGTAAAGGCTTGGTCCGCGGCAGTTTATCCGTCTGGGCCGCCTTACTGAGAACAAAGCGGACAGGACGGTTATTATTGGAGGAATATTATGGATTCTAAACGAGTATTTTTTATCGTCGTTTTATTAACGGCCGCTTTGTTTTACGTTTCGATCATGGGCCTGCAAATAGGGAGTTTAGAAATTAAAGGCGCAAGCCAGATGCGTTACGGGATAGATATACGCGGTGGAGTTGAAGCGACCTATGAGCCAAAGGGGCTGGGACGGGCACCGACGGACACTGAGCTGGAAGCGGCCAGAAGCATTATTGAAACCCGTATGGATGCCAAAAACATCACTGACCGGGATGTAACAATAGATAAAACCAACGGCAAAATTATTGTCCGGTTTCCCTGGAAATCTGACGAAGCAGATTTTGATCCCCAAAAGTCCGTATCTGAGCTTGGTGAAACAGCAAAGTTAACCTTTAGAGAGCCCAGCGGTAAAATTGTCCTGGAAGGTACAGATGTGGTAAAAAGCTCCGCCCAATTGAATCAGACGGATGGAAAACCGGTTGTCGTGCTGGAGCTGTCTACGGGTGGGGCTGCCAAATTTTCAGAGGCTACGGCCAAGCTGATTGGTCAGCAGATCTCCATCTATATGGATGAAACCCTCATTTCTGCCCCCACTGTACAAACACAGATCACCGGCGGCAATGCGGAGATCACGAACATGGCAAGCCTGGAGTCCGCGTCCGAGCTTTCCAATAAAATCAATTCCGGTTCCCTGCCCTTTTCACTCGAAGCAAAAAACTGCAACATTATCAGTCCGACACTCGGCAGCAATGCCCTCGCCGTTATGGTTACGGCAGGTAAGGTGGCCTTTATGCTGGTTTGCTTGTATATGCTCCTGTATTACCGTTTACCCGGTCTGGTTGCCTGTATCGCTTTGACATTACAAGTAACCGGCCAGCTCCTGGCATTATCGATCCCGCAGTTTACCCTGACTCTTCCCGGTATTGCCGGTGTGATTCTGTCCATCGGCATGGGGGTGGATGCCAATATTATTGTATCTGAACGGGTTAAAGAGGAGCTAAACACAGGCAAAACTGTGCGCAGGGCCATTGAAATAGGCTTTGATAAGGCTTTTTCCTCCGTTTTTGACGGCAATATTACCGTGATTATCATTGCCATTATCTTGATCATTTTGGGCTCCGGTTCCATGCTTTCTTTTGGTTATACACTTTTATGCGGTGTAATCATGAACTTTATCGCCGGGGTCACGGCATCACGCCTGATGATCCGCTCGCTTAGCAATTTCAAGGTATTTCGCAAACCGCAGTTGTTTGGAGCAAGGGGGGTCGCAAAATGATCAGATTCTATAAACGCAGGTATATCTACTTTACGATTTCGATTTGTTTCGTTTTATTGGGGATAGTCGCCGCTTTTATCAATGGAATTCAGCTTGATATCCAGTTTAAAGGAGGGACTATTCTCAAATATACCTATTCCGATACCATTGATGCTGATCAAGCCAATAAATTTGTTGAACAGGCAGTTGGAAGAACAACAAACTGTCAGTTGCAGTCAAATATGGCGAAGAATGAACAAATCCTTATTGTCAGCCTTGGCAGCAAGGAAGCACTTTCTTCACAGGAACAGGAAGCTGTCACTTCCGCGCTCACCACGGCATATCCCAATGCCAATCTGGCCTTGTCGGAATCATTGACGGTTGAGCCGTTCATTGGCAAACATTTCTTTACCAACGGTATGCTTGCCATTGGTCTATCCTTTTTGTTGATTTTGATTTATGTCGGACTGCGGTTCAGAAATATCGGAGGCCTTTCCGCGGGTGTTATGGCAATCATCGCCTTGTTCCATGACGTATTTATTGTCACGGCGGCTTTTGTCATCTTTAAAATTCCATTAAATGATTCGTTTATCGCAGCAATACTGACCATCATCGGTTTTTCCATCAATGATACGATTGTGATTTACGACCGCATCAGGGAAAATGAACGTCTGTTCAGCAAAAAAGTTCCTAAGGAAGAACTGGTTGACACCAGTATCAACCAGTCAATGATGCGCTCAGTCAATACCAATATTGCCGTCTTTGTCAGCATCACCGTAATTTATATTTTTGCCCAGATTTATGATATCGGGTCGATCAGGGACTTTGCGCTGCCCATGATGTTTGGTACGGTTTCCGGCTGCTACTCAACCATTTGTATTGCGGGACCGCTGTGGACCATGTGGCAGAACCGTAAGAAAACCAGGCTCTCTAAAACGGCATAAACTGAAAATAAATGCTCCCCTTGCGTACCAGCTCATATAGCTGGCTACTCAAGGGGAGCATTTTTATTCTTTTGGCGTCCAGGAGGTTTCATGAATCGTCTAAGTTCCGTAACATAGACAACATCATCTTCTTTTTCACATTAAGGAATCAAAGATAAAATGATCTGGTTTTCTTGAAGGATCACATATTATCGGATAGACCAACTACTGATTTTCTGCGATTTTTTCCACAGATCGATATACAGCCCATCCGAATTTAGCAAATCCTGGTGGCTGCCTATCTGATGGATCTTCCCATCGATTCCCAGTACGATGATTTGATGAGCGTTCTTGATGGCAGCCAGCTTGTGGGCGACTACAAATACCGTTTTTTCCCGTACAAGTGCATTGATTGCCTGTTGGATCAGTTTTTCATTTTCAGGGTCTATATTTGCTGTCACTTCATCCAACAGAACAATAGGGGCATCTTTAAGCAAAGACCTTGCAATGGCAATACGCTGCCGTTCACCGCCGGACAAGGTGCTTCCCGCTTCGCCAATAACCGTATCATATCCATTCTTTAAGCGTACAATAAATTCGTGACAATGGGCTTTCTGCGCAGCCGCTATTACTTCCTGATGTGTGGTGTGAGGATTGCCGAAACGGATATTGCTTTCGATCGTATCGTGGAACAGATAGGCCTTCTGAAATACCACGCTGATATTCTCCAGCACCCGGTTGCATTTCATGTTCCTGACGTCAACTCCACCAATTTCAATACTGCCTTGGCCTACGTCCCAGAATCGTGCAATTAAATTGAGCATAGTACTCTTTCCGCTTCCTGACGGGCCCACGATGGCCGTCATCGTATGCTCCGGGGCATGAAAGCTTACATCGGATAAAACTTGCTTTTGGCCATAAGCAAAAGACACATTTTTGAAAACGATATCAAAGCTGGTCAGTCGGATGTCCTCTCCGTCCTCATCCATAAGAGGATAATCCATAATGCCCTCCATCCTGTCCAGGCAGGCATTCATCAAGCGGAGAATCCCGGAGGACAGGCCGATAAGCTCCATTGGAGCATAAAAAGTGAAAAGCATGACCACAAAGAGAAGCATCGATGACAGCGTCATACTGGCTCCGATATAGAAAAATACCACAGTTCCCAGAATCAGGGCGGTACCTAGATGAAAACAACACAAATATAGCCCGATGAGCGGTGCAACCTTCATTTCGAAGTCATAGGATACTACTTCCAGCCTTTTCAGGACACGCTCCAAGCGGGAGCCTTGTTTACCCGCAAGTCGAAAGGCCTTAATGACATGAATGCCCTGCAAATATTCCAGCATAACCGAAGAAGTTTCGGCATGAGCCTGCTGCCGCATGGCTGAATTCTTACTATACATCTTCTGTATGGCTTTAGCCGGCAGCCACGCGGCAGGATAAAAGATGGATGCCATAAGCGCAACATGCCAATCAATAAAGAACAAAAAGACTGTGATCAGAATCGCGCTTACAAAGCCGCTAATCATTTTTGAAAGGAAATTGATCGATGTATTTTCAATAAAAACCAGGTCAGCATTTAAAACGGAGGATATGTTACCCGCATCCGTGTCACTGTAAAAGCCCATCGAAAGATGCAGGAGCTTTTCGCCCAACCTTAATCTTTTGTCGCTGATCATTTCATATCCCACGCCGCTTTGAAAGATATATTCCAACAGCTTGAACAAATACCGCAGTAACGCCGCTCCGGAAAGGAATAGAAACAGGTAAGCGATCCGTGCAGTGTCAATCGTCCCTTCCGTAATCCATTTAAGCGCCAGATAAACGGCGAACAAGGATGAGGATGCCATCGTGCTTTCCAAAAAGCTCATCACAAAAGATAAAATCAGCCTTCCTCTGTATTTACCTGAAATCCGCAGGATTCTGCCGATAATGTTCAGCATAGGTGTTCCTCCCCGCCCAGAGTCCAGCTTTCTGTATAGGTATAAGCATGATAAATCATCTTATATTCAGAACTGCTGTTCAGCAGCTCCTGATGATTGCCACAGGCGCAAATCCGCCCATCTTTCATAACCAGAATCTGATCAAAGCCCATCACTGTACGAATGCGATGCGCAATGACAAGCAGCGTTTTATCTCTCGTAAGCTCACCAATAGCTTCCTGTATCTGCTCCTCGCTGTCCGGGTCAATGCTGGCGGTAGCCTCGTCCAAGACAAGAATGGGCGCATCTTTGAGGATTGCCCGCGCGATGCAAATTCGCTGCCGCTCACCGCCCGATAAACGGTTTCCGGCGTCGCCGGCAAGGGTATGATAGCCATCCGGTGTTTTTAGGATAAAATCGTGGCAGCGCGCTAACTTTGCCGCCCGCTGAATCTCAGCGTCTGTAGCTTCTGGTTTACCGGCCCGTATGTTGTCGGCGATTGAAAGATTCAATAGGAAAGCATCCTGAAACACAAAGCTGATTTTTTCCATGAGCTGCGATGTTGGAAGTCTCCGAACATCTACACCGCCTATGCTGATTGTACCGCCGGAGACGTCCCAGAACCTGCAGATCAGCTTGGCAATCGTGCTTTTTCCGCTGCCGGACGGCCCGATCAGAGCAGTGGATTGCCCTTCCTTCGCAACAAAGGAGACGCCTTTTACGACATCGGTCGCACCATCATAGGAGAAATTCACATCCAGAAAAGAAATGGTGTTATCCTGCACTTCTTGTTTCCTATCCGTATCCCGCATCTCTTCTTCGGACAAAATAGAGTGGATGTTCTGCTCCGCACCCACAACCAGTATCAGACCGTCCGCAAACTCTGTCAGCTTGATCAGCGGAGCGGTAAACCCCATCGACATCATCAGGAACAAAATCAGCTCCGACAGGGAAAGACTGCCCCTGCCATAGAAAAGCAATCCAACAGGCAATACAGTTACCAGCGTTGCCTGGATGAATACATAATAAGCTGTCATAAAAGGCCAGGATGATCGATACCATTCCAGCACATAACGGCGATACCCCTCAATTGCTTCGCGGAAGCGGGAAAAGGAACTTTGGGACTGGTTGAATGCCTTAATTTCCTTCATACCGTTGACAAATTCTACAACTACAGCGTTCATCTTGTCCACTGCGGTGTAATATTTTTTCATTTTCTCTTTTGAACCGTTCATCATCAGGCCGTAAAAAAGCACAGCCAAGGGGATAAATCCCAGCATCGCCAGAGTCAGACGCCAATCAATAAAGGAAAGATACACCAGCACGGCAGCCGGAACAACGGCGCTGGAGATCGTTTCCGGGATGTTGTGCGCAAGAAACCGTTCCAGTTCTTCCACATCATTTTCCATCACCTTTTTCACGACGCCTGATTCCTGTTCAAGCACATATCCCAAGGGCAGCCGCGTCAGCTTATTTGCAAGCTGAACCCGCACATTCCGCAGGATTCGGTAAGCTCCGCGGTGAGAAAGGCGGGTGGAGGTCAAAAACAATACCGTTTTGCATATCAGGCAGACTCCAAGGAGAGCAGCGAAGAGCATCAAATAGGTCAAGTCCGGAGATGGCCTGAGAATCGCTATGATGAACTGTTGAATCAGGAAGTACGGAAGCAGGCCTGCCGCCACGCTTGCGATTGCGCACAAAATGGATGCGCCCAGTTGAGTCTTGTATTCACCGGCCATTTGGAACAATCTCTTTATACTTTGGACCATGAAATCCCCCTATTGAGTACAATGCGCGTCACATCCAATGTAAAGGGCCTGTCGTCAAAGGTGATTCCGGAAATAACCTCCGGGTTATAGATTGCCATTTCCTTAGCGTAGGAAACCGGTACATTGACTGCTTCTTTGTGAAGCGTGGTAAGCACATAGCGGTAATCCTCCTGTATGACGGCCGCATCCACCGTTTGCATCATATTGGCGATATGACTGTCAATTTCGGTTTTTTGCGAAAGTCCCTGCTGTGAGGTTTTATCCAGCCCATCGTCCATCATGGCCGTCAGGAATACATGAGGGTCTTGCGGGAAGCCGTAGGTGTCGTTTACAGATAAATCAAATTCACCCAGTGTGCCTTTCTCAAACCAGGTCATCGTTTCATAACCCTGTATAGAAAGGTCTATGCCGATTTCAGCCAATTGGCCTTTCAACGCCATCAGGATCTGTTCATCAACAGGTTTTTCGCTTTGGTAAATGGCCTGTAAATGCAAAGTTTGCCCTTCCTTTATGCGGATACCCTGAGCATTGGTTTTCGTCCAACCGGAGGTTTCCAATAATGAGATTGCCTGCTTAGGGTTGTAATCGTATGAGTTCAGTTCCACATCGCAGTTCGGTGTTTCTTTGGTGAACAGGGTATCCGCTTTCAATTCCTCACCGTGAAGAACCGTGGCGATAATCTGTTCTTTGTCGATCCCATGCTGGATTGCCTTACGCACATTGTGGTCGCTGAGTACAGCCCCGGAAGCATTGAGCAGAATATTGCGCGTGATGTAGAGGTTATCGGAGAAAATAGTTTCGAGCCTTGAATTGCTCTCAAGCTGTGACAACATGTCATAAGTAATTTGATAAGAACCAAATAATAAATCAATTTCGCCGGACTGAAGCGCCATCATACGGCTGTCGGCGTCCGGAATAATCTTCACGGTAAAGGAATCCGGTCCGGATTCAGCACCGTGCCATGTCGCATTCTTTGTAAAGGTATAAGACTGTCCGGCGATGGTATTCTTTGCTTTTAATTCAAAAGGCCCCGTTCCTGCTGTATCCTCCAGTGTACTGCCGTAAGGGTTGTTTCCGTTCTCAAACATTTTCGGCGACAGTAGGCCGAAGCTACTGGCGCTTAATTCCTGCAAAACAGCGTAATAAGGAGCATCATAGACAAAACGCACCGTACTTTCGTCCATCACCTGAACACTGGTAATCCGTGACACGGCACCATAATAGCCAAAATAGTCCCCGACAAACTCCTGCAATTTTTCTATATTCAGCTGAACTGTCTCTGCATTGAAGGGACTGCCGTCCGTAAAGCTTACGTCTTTTTTCAGGTGGAATGTCCATGTTGTTCCATCGTTCTGCCAGCTTTCAGCAAGACAAGGCTTCGCTTCTCCGTTTTCATAGCGTATCAGAGTTTCATAAACCAGAGGGGAATACCGGATAAAGCCTTGCCCGTCCATAATCCCGATGGGGTCGTAGCTTGCAAAAGCCACGGATTCACCAACCGTAATGCTCTTTTCCCTGTTTGCCTGTTTCTGACTTTGGCAGCCTGCGAAGCTAAACAACACCGCAAGCGACAATAAAATACTGACCATTCTTTTGTTCATTCTAATTCTCCTTAAATAAGTTTTGCATGAGTGTTCTGGAATGGGGGTGGGAGAAATCATTGGGGCCGGTGGTATTTTCGATCGTTTCTACAATCGTCCCACCCTGCATAACGGCCAGGGTAGCCGACATGAAAAAGGCGGCTTTCACATCATGCGTGATAAAAAGGTAAGAACAACCGATTTCCTTTTGGATGTTTTTGAGCAGTCGCAGAATTTTCAGCATTACCGTAGCGTCCAAGCCGGACACCGCCTCGTCCAGTAAAACGAATCTCGGCCGGATGGAAATGGCCCGGGCGATACAAACTCGTTTTTGCTGTCCCCCGGATAGTTCATGCGGATACTTGTCCAGTACAGAAGAGGACAGGCCTACTAATTCCAGCAGATATTTGACTTGACGCTCCATTTCCCGGCCCCCCGGATGCAGGTAATTCCGCATTGGTTCCAGCAGGCTTGCGCGAATCTTCCAACGGGGATTGAAACAGCCGGAATTGTCTTGAAAAACAGGCTGGATTTCTTGATAAAGCTCCTTTTTTCTGTATTGCCGGGCAAAAACGCTTTGCCCATTCCATGTAAGGCGGCCGGAATCCGGCCTTTCCAGTCCGAGAATCAGCCTTCCAAGCGTACTTTTTCCGCTGCCGCTTTCACCAACCAGGGATACGCTATCCCCATCACGCACCTGTAAAGACACGGATTTCAGTACACTTTCGTTGCGCCCCCGGACATCGGTTCCCCGGTAGCTTTTGCTGACGCGGTCAACGATTAGCATCGGCCTTCCTCCCATGTGAATCTGCTTGCTTCTATAAGCTGGCAGGTATATTCATGCTGAGGGTTTTCCAAGACACGTTTGACAGACCCGCTTTCCACAATTCGGCCTTGATACATAATTGCGATGTCTTCCGCCATTTTTTCCATCAGGTTCATATCGTGGGACACGAGCAGCATAGCGGGGCAATACTCGCGCATAACAAAAGATAAAAGATCCAGCACAGTTTCGCGGCTTTGGGTATCGAGAGCAGTTGTTGGCTCATCCGCGATAATCAAAATTGGATTCATGGAAATTGCTATTGCGGTCATGATCCTCTGGAGCATACCGCCGCTCAAGCTGCCGGGATAGCTGTTCATCATCCTGTCGGCATGAGAAAGACCTACCCGCTCAAGCATTTCAAGGCCCAGGCAGAGCGCGTCCCGTTTGCTGCATGGCAGGTGTGCGCGTATCGTTTCAGAAAAATGCGCGCTGATTTTCAGGCAGGGATCAAATGCAGCCATCGGATTTTGCATAATATATCCGATATCCTTTCCGTTAATTGCTCTGTGTTGGTCACCGGATAAATCCGTGAGTTCGCGCCCGCAAAACCGGATACTCCCGCTGAAAATTGAAGTCCTGTTTTCTAATAAACCCAATATCGCCTTGCAGATGGAACTTTTTCCACTTCCGCTTTCACCGGCCAAACCAAAAACTGCGCCCCGCCGTACAGAGAAGGTAATATCCTGTATTTTGGTTTCCTCTCCGGGATATGCAATATGTAAGCCTTTCACGCTAAGCACAATATCATTATTCATAGTCCGGCCCCTTTCGGTAAGGTGAAAGCTCAAAGCGCAGTCCTTCCCCCAAAAGGTTGAATGCGCAGACCGTAAACAGCACGCAAATTCCCGGATAGACAGCAAACTGTGGAGCTTGCAATAAAGTGCTTTTAGATTCAGCCAGCATCGCTCCCCACTCCGGTGTGCCAGGCGGCAATCCGATTCCTAAAAACGAAAAACCGGAAATCATCAGGATGGCGTCCCCGATTCCAATGGACAAAAGGACAATGAGGTTGGGCAAAATATTCGGCAGAATATGGTACAACATAATACCTGCGCTTGATGTGCCTCCTGTTTTCGCATACACCACATAACCTTTTCCAAGCTCTGTCTGTGCATAGCTCCGTAACATCCTCCCATACCACCCCCAATAGGAAAAAATGGAGATGAACAACAGATTGCTTATCCCATTTCCCATTACGCCCATAATCGCCAGAACAAGAACAGTAGGCGGCATTGCCATACTGATATCGCAGGACAGCAGAAAAAGACGATCCGCGACTCCTCCTTTATAAGCGGCAGTAAGACCGAGAGTAACGGCCAGTGGAACGACTGCGCCGATAATCAAGGCAGCCAGTCCGATGGAGTATCGAGTGCCATAGAGCAGCCTTGACAACACACATCGACCATAGGTGTCCGCGCCAAGCGGCATCTGAGTCGATGGCGCAGAAAAGCGGAGGGACATATCGATTTTTTCAGGGTCGTTTGGGGCCAGTATCCCAGCGAATGTCATCACAAAAACGATAAAAACCACCATAACAATACTGACCCCAAACCCAGGACTTTTTCTTTTAGCTCTCATCGGCAATCCCTCCGCAAACTCGGATTCAGCAGTGTACTGATGATCTCCGCTGAGAGATTACAAAGCACAAAAAACAGAGCCATTAAAACGATATAGCCGTTGATGACAGGAAAATCCCGGTTGAAGGCTGCAGTCAGCGCATATTGGCCGAGGCCCGGCGTGGAGAATATTGTTTCGACAATGGCTGTACCGGCAATCAAATAACCAATATTTTGGCCAAACATCGTTATGCAGGATGGCGCCGCATTGCGCAATAAATGCCGCACCATAATGTTTTTCTTGCTGATTCCCCTGGCTTTAGCATATTGGATGTATTCCTTTTCCCTGTTTTCCAGCAGAAGCGAACGCAAAATGCGGATTAAGGAACCGATCATCGGTAAGGCCAGAACAAATGCTGCAAAAATAATGCTAACAAGATTTCCGTGTCCGATCACGGGAAACAAGTGCAGCTTCATTCCAAAAAGCATCAGGAACAATAACCCCACAAAATAGCTGGGGATAGAAACACTGAGGAAAGACAATCCGCCGATGATTTTATCCGGTATTTTGCCTTCATCGTGCGAAGACAGAATGCCCAAAGGCACAGCCAATACAAGAATAAACACTGCTGCAGAACCAGCAATAAGCAGTGTTGTAGGTAAAGCCGTCTCCATCTCCTGCAATACGGGTTTTTTTGTAATGTAGGAACTGCCAAAATCCAGCCGCACTACCTGCCCCAACCATGACAGATACTGCTCTGGGACGGACCTGTGAAATCCCATTTCCTCACGATATTTCTCTATGCTTTGTTCACTGGCAGTCATGGAAATGTGCCGTGCATACGCTTCCGCAGGGTCGACCGGCGATATATTGGCAAGTAGGAAAGAAAGGAAAGAAATACAAAACAGTACAAGGAGAAGATAGCATGCTCTCTTGATAATAAATATTGCCGTAATATCACCTCTTCAAGATTGGGTTCAGCCAGCCCGGCAAATAAAAAATAAGTGCCGAACTTGACACTTATTTTACCAATACCGTATTCTGTTTCGCTGCTCCAATCAGGAGTTTTTATGCTCAAAAGCGCAAATCGCTGGGATTCATGCCATGTACCTTTCGGAAGGCTCTCGTAAAATGACTTACATTTAAATACCCCACCTCATAGGCAATCTGACTGATATTCATTTCCCTGTTTTCCAGTAAAGCCTTCGCGTTTGACATTTTCAAGCCCTGTGTAAATTCGTGAACGGTTTTCCCGAACAATTCCTTGAACCCCCGCTTCAGACGATATTCATTCAGGGCAACCATTCTTGCGAGCTCCGGTATGGTAGGCGGCTTCATATATTGCTCAGTGAGAATATCACGCGCATCAAACAGAGCGGCGCGGTCGGCCGAAAGATCAGTATTTTTTATGTTTTTCGTCAAGGGATCGATAACATATGCCTGCCATAATGAAGAGAGAATTAGTTTTGCTCCGCCCTCGTAAAAAGAGAGGCGCAAGGACGGATCAAGAGAATTATTTGCGAGCTGTCCGAAAAGATTGTATAACTGCACACCTGGAGTACGAGGCCTCATCAGGACATTGGCTAAATGCGATTTTTCGCCAAGCGGCTGAATCACACTCTCCTCCTTATAGGGCAGATTATTCCAAAAACGATTTTGTCCAAGCAAGGAAACGGCCAAAATTTCCTCCCCGGACGGAAACATCATCATGCCACGGCTGCTTTGCTTAATGTAGATTCCCATTTCGTTTTGCGAAAGCTGTGTATCAATAACCCCTGTCTCGTTGTATACAATCCGTCCCTTCAAACAGCAGGTCGTTTCAAATTTCGAATCGTAGTCCTCATAGTTCATCATCAAAGGCCGTTTCAATTTCATATGCATGATAGATAAGCCGATATCTTCATTTGGAAAAACATTGCGAATAAAGCCTTGGCCTATGTCCGCAGGGATGCGATATGTTTGCCCGCACTTTTCTTTAACGCATGAAAATCCAAACTGTTCCCGCAGGATTATGTCATAATCATCTATTTGTCGTAAAACCATTGCAGATTTCATGGCAGATTAACTTCTTTCAATAACACAGAATTTGTTAGTATTATCTAACTTAGAATATCATTTTGACCATCCTCAGTCAATCTTATCTTTGCCCTGCACTTGACTGGGAATTGATTTCACTTGTGTTTTTCAGGGGCTCTTGTCAGTGCTCCTCAGGGGTGTATATCCTGTTTTTTCTACAAGGTACTGTCCCTGATCAGATCGGATCCATTCTATAAACTTTTCCACGTTAGGATTCTTTGTTCCGGCAGTTACCGCATAAAACTCGGCGACATACGGATACGTTTCATTTGCGACATTCTCCCTTGTCGGAGCAACTCCGTTTACGGCTAATAGCTTAATTTTATTGTCATTTACCATTTCAGTGGCGAAAAATAAAAATGAGTAGCCGATAGCGTTATCGTAATTTTTATAGGATGAAACCCTTTGGACTATTTCACCCATGCCTGTTGCAACATTTTTTTGGGGAGGTGTTGTAAGAGGAATATCGCCCATAAATTTGATCAGCGCTGTTTGGCTGCCCGAATTTTCGGGGCGCTGAAAGGCTCTGATTTTGGTGTTTTGTCCGCCAAGGTCCCTCCAGTTTTTAATCTTCCCAGAATAAATTCCTTGAATGTCAGTTATGGAAAGAGCACTGACGGGATTTTGAGCGTTTACAAAGAACACAAACGCTTCACGGCCGATAGGAGTCAATTTCAATTCCACATTTGATTCTCTCGCCATTTGAAGCTGTTCCGCTGAAGGCCCAGCCACAAAGATGATGTCTGCTTCTCCTTCAATCAACCGCCCGTATGCATTGCGGGTGTTCGTACAGGCAACTATCTCATTGGCCATTTTAGCGAAAGCCACCCCATCTTTGCCCTTTTCATCATCAAGACCGTTAGACTCAGCGGTATTCTCTGCCGGATAAACAGCCTTTGCAAAGGCCGAGTACAGAGGATAAAGGGCGGTGGCCCCATCTATTCTGGGCGGATTGCCCGCTATTTTCAGCGACGATGGTTCAATTAACGGTACGGCCAGCGTGTCCTCCCGAAATGGATCATATAGCGATAGATCGACGCCTTGTTCATTGACTTCCTCAATGCTGTTGTCATATGCTTTATTGATTTCATACGCAGTAACGGTTAAAAGTACTGCGGAAACCGTCACCCCTAACGCGATTCGTCTTACTTTCGGCTTAAACAGTCCCCAAATCTGTATGATAACGAATAACCATATGACCACAGCACTAACGATAACCAATGCCTGGTAAAAAACATCTTTCCCGGTAAAGGCAACGATAAGCAGAACAATAAATCCGCCAAACAAAACTGTGGCAGAAGCGAGAACGCTAATTAATACTTTCCATGCTGAGTTCAAAAACACACCACCTGTTCAAAATACAAACGATGATCCGCCAAGTTTTTCATGACGAACGATTAATCATTATACTCATATCAATGATATATTATTTCATATCTTGAACGCTATCCACTGCCAGGAAAAGGAGAGGCCAAGCTCTCCTTTTCCCTATCACATCTTCATTCATTTAAGGCTTTCTAAATCGTCTTAAACACAAATTCATCTTTCTCATCAACATCCACCAGGATTTTAGCCCCGGCTAACGTATTCCCTTCCAGCAAAATCATGGCAATTCTATTCTGGATCCTCTGCTGAATCGCCCTTTTCAAAGGCCTTGCCCCATAAACCGGATCATAGCCTTCTTCAATCAATCTGTCGCGGGCCTTATCCGAAAGTTCCAGGTTAATGCCCCGTTCCCGCAGTCTGGCTTTGAGCTTTTCGAGCTGAATGTCAATAATCTGGGAAATGCTTTCTTTATCATGCGGGTCGAAAATGATGATTTCATCAACACGGTTAATAAATTCCGGACGAAAGTATTTGCTTAGCTCCGTATTCACAGTGCTGCGAAGCCGTTGAGGGTCCTTGATTGAGCCGCCCAATTCTCTGATGGCTGAGCTGGCAATATTGCTGGTCATAATGATGACTGAATTTTTGAAATTGACAACGCGTCCCTGTCCATCGGTCAGTCTGCCGTCATCAAGCAGCTGCAGAAGAATATTAAAGACTTCGTGATGAGCTTTTTCGATTTCATCCAGCAGGATGACACTATAGGGTTTACGGCGGACTGCTTCGGTCAGCTGGCCGCCCTCTTCATATCCGACATATCCGGGAGGGGCCCCGACCAGTCTGGATACCGCGTGTTTTTCCATATATTCGGACATATCTATTCGGATCAAAGCTTGCTCATCATCAAATAAGAATTCCGCCAGAGCTTTGGCCAGCTCTGTCTTCCCTACTCCGGTCGGACCAAGGAAGAGGAATGAGCCTAAAGGCCTGTTGGGATCATGAAGTCCTGTACGGGCCCGGCGGATGCCGTCTGAGACGGCTTTCACCGCCTGTTCCTGGCCAATCACCCTGCGATGCAGGTTTTCTTCCATCTGGAGCAGTTTGGCGGTTTCACTTTCCAAAAGCTTGGTCACTGGGATATTTGTCCACTTGGCAATGATTTCCGCAATGTCGCTGTCCGTAACCTCTTGCTTGAGCAATGGATTGTCTTTTTCATTCACTTGCTCCTGAATGGCGGTTAATTCTTTCTCCAGCTTCGGCAGAACACCGTATTGGAGTTCAGCCGCTCTGTTATAGTCATAACGAATCTGGGCCTGCTCCATTTCAAGTCGTATTCTGTCGATATCTTCTTTCAGTTTTTGAATTTTACCGATTTTCTCCCTTTCCCCGGAAAGCTTGACCTCGAGCAGATTGCGTTTTTCCTGGAGGTTGGCCAGTTCCTTTTCAATATTGTCCAGTCTCTCCTTGCTGGCCTGGTCTTTTTCTTTTTTGAGAGCCTCTTTTTCAATCTCCAGCTGCATCATCCGGCGCTTCAGGTCATCCAATTCCTGGGGTTCGCTGGTGATTTCCATGCGAAGCCTGGCAGCGGCCTCATCCATCAGGTCGATGGCTTTGTCCGGTAAAAACCGGTCACTGATATAGCGGTCGGAAAGCGTGCTGGCGGCAATAATCGCGCTGTCGGCAATTCTTACACCATGGTGAGTTTCGTATCTTTCCTTAAGCCCGCGAAGGATGGAGATCGTATCCTCGACACTGGGCGGTGATACGATTACTGTCTGAAAACGCCTCTCCAGGGCCGCGTCTTTTTCAATATGCTTACGGTATTCATCTAAAGTGGTTGCCCCGACCAGCCTCAGCTCTCCGCGGGCCAGCATAGGCTTCAGCATATTGCCGGCATCCATGGCCCCTTCGGCTGCCCCTGCTCCCACCACTGTATGCAGTTCATCAATGAACAAGATGACATTTTCCTTTTCCTGTACTTCTTTAAGCACCGCTTTAAGCCTTTCCTCAAACTCACCGCGGTATTTGGCCCCGGCGATCAAAGCGCCCATATCCAAGGAAATCACATCTTTGTTTTTGATCGATTCCGGAACATCGCCCCGGACAATTCTTTGAGCGAGGCCCTCCACAATAGCGGTTTTCCCTACTCCCGGTTCACCGATCAGAACAGGGTTGTTTTTGGTGCGGCGGGAGAGAATCTGAATGACCCTTCTGATCTCATCATCCCTGCCGATGACGGGATCAAGCTTGCCGCGCCGGGCCCAGGTGACCAGGTTGCGGCCGTACTGCTCCAAAGCGGCATACGTGCTTTCCGGGTTTTGACCGGTGACCCTCTGTGATCCCCTGATTTCTTTGAGGACACCCAGGAGAACCTCACGGGTAATTCCGGCTTTTTTAAGAATTTTTTCCGCGTCGCCCTGAGCCTTGGCTAAAATAGCTAAAAGAAGGTGTTCTGTGCTGACATATTCATCACCAAACGGTTCCATTTCATCATGGGCCGCCACAATGACTGTGCGTGTTCTTTGAGAATACATGATTTGCGCGGCGCTGCCGGTGATGCTGGGAAGCTTGTTTAGGCCGGCTTTTACCTCGGCGATAACAGACTGAGCAGAGATATTCAGCTTTTGCAGGATCTGCGGAACTACGCCTTCTTCCTGCTCCAGCAGGGCAAGGAGTAAGTGTTCAGGTTCAATCAGGCTGTTTTTTCTCTGCTCGGCCAGATTATTGGCCTGGATCATTGCCTCTTGTGATTTCTGGGTTAATCTGTTGGTATCAAACGCCATCGTAATTCCTCCTTTGCAAATCAAATCATCATTTCTTTTTTATTGATTGTGATACTTGGCATATAGTTCTCTCAACGCTTCGATTTCCCCTTCTGCCATTGTCTCAGGCAAAACTATGGCAATTTTAAGATATAAATCTCCATGGTTTTTGGGATCTTTGAGAATCGGCATTCCTTTACCCTTCAGCCTGATGCTTTTTCCGTTCTGAGTATTGGCGGGCAAATTGAATTTCACTTCACCATTAATCGTCTTTACTTTGATTTCTCCGCCCAGTACGGCTGTATAAAAATCAACCGGAACAGTCAGGCTCAAATCATCATTTTCTCTGATAAAGCTGGGATGCGGAGCAATCCGGATCTTTAGAAAAAGGTCTCCTCTTTGCCCTCCGTTGACGCCTTCCTTCCCCTGTCCTGCCAACCTGATTTTAGAGTTATCCCGGACGCCCGGAGGGACCTTGGCCTGAATCCTCCTGTTCGGACCGATATTGATCAGTCTGGTCGTGCCCTGAAAAGCTTCCTCCAATGAAATCTCTATCTCACCTTCCAGGTCGTTTCCTTTTCGTGAGCGGCGGCCCTGCTGTGCAGCCCCATAGGAGAAACCTTTTCCTCCCATACCGAAAATATTGGAGAAAAAGTCGGAATATCCCCCGTATTCTCCAAACAGGTCGGAAAAATCTTCCGGGGACATTGTTCTGCTGTACGTTCCGCTATTGGGAGCGGCCTGCCATGCTCCCCAGTCATAGCTGCCTCTGCCCCCCTGGTTCTGCCAGTGCTGGTAGTCCTGACGCAGCTCGTCGTACTTTTGCCGTTTGGCCGGATCACCTACAGCCTGATAAGCTTCATTGACTTCTTTGAATTTTTCTTCAGACTTCTTGTCTCCGGGATTTTTATCGGGATGATATTTTTTGGCCAGTTCTTTATACTTCTTTTTGATCTCTTTTATATCTGCTGTCGGAGCGACTCCTAAAACACTGTAATAATCTTTAAAATCCATAAAAATAACACCTCTTTTTAAGTAAAATCATTGTTAGATTAACCATTCATAGCAATAATAACCAACTGGCTGCCTCTATTATAAGACGAAAATTTTCAAAGGTCAATATTGGTCAAATAATATTTTGTTATTCACTGACATTAAGAGCGGTGCCGGTATTCGTGAATAAATTTCTTGGATTCAGATGAAGAAGCTCTCTTTCGTCAAAAACTTCATGGATTTATCTATATCGAAAAGTTCTTGACAATTTTTGAGTTTCTTTTTATATTTTAACTTTTTTGTAACCATTTTTAAGTCTTTTGTAAAGCTATTTGTAACAAAAATTGGTATCTTTATCTTAGGATGTCCTAATTTTTACTGAAGAAGGGGAATGATCGTGATGCTGAAAGAAAAAGAACAAAAACGGAATACATACATTCCCGGCTTGGATGGACTGCGGGCAATAGCTGTTTTGGCGGTGATTGCCTATCATTTGAACTTCAAATGGGCCTCGGGAGGGCTTTTGGGGGTCTGTTTGTTCTTTGTTTTATCAGGCTATCTGATTACCGATCTCCTGGTCAGCCAGTGGAATTTGTCGGCGCGGATCGATTTTAAGGATTTTTTCCAGCGGCGTGCTCGCCGGCTGCTGCCGGCCTTACTGGTCATGCTGGCAGGAACTGTGATTTGGACTGTCCTGCTGAATCCCGCCCGTTTAGATTCCCTCAAAGGGGATATTCTGGCCGCCGTTTTTTACCTGAATAATTGGTGGTTAATTTTTCACGATGTTTCCTACTTTGCCAGCTTCGGTCCTCCTTCCCCTCTGGGCCATTTGTGGTCTTTGGCTGTAGAAGGGCAATTCTACCTGGTTTGGCCGGTATTGTTAGGGCTGGGGCTGCGTTACCTGCCGCGCAGAGGCTGGCTGGTTGTCCTGACTTTGGCTGGGATTTTGGCTTCAGGTATAGCGATGGCCCTGCTTTATCAGCCCGGTACGGATCCCAGCCGGGTCTATTATGGTACGGATACAAGAGTTTCGGCCCTGCTGATCGGAGCAATACTGGCTCTTGCCCTGCCGCGGCAGAAATTATCCCTTACCCTGCCATCCAGAGACCGTTTGCTTCTGGATCTGGTTGGAGCAGCCGCGTTGATTGCTGTTCTGCTGATGATCTGGCAAACGAACGAATATGATTCTTTCCTTTATCGTGGCGGACTGCTGTTATTTTCCCTGATCTCAGCCGTCTTGATCGCCGTCCTCGCCCATCCTGCCGGCCGTCTGGCCAAACTGTTGGGGAAACAGCCCCTGCGGTGGCTTGGTGTTCGTTCTTACGCGATTTATTTATGGCATTATCCTGTTATTCTCTTAACAAGCCCTTCTGTAAATACCGGGGGGCTGGATATGATGCTGGTTTTGAAGCAATTGGCGGCCATAATCATTTTGGCTGAATTATCCTGGCAGCTGATTGAAAAGCCGGTCCGCTTTCGGGCTGAACAAAGGCAGCCCGGGAAATTTCCTGATCTGAAATACAGGCTGAGATCCTTGGGCCGCAGTATGCGCTTTGCCTTAGCGTTTTATTTTCTGGGGTTATCTGTTCTCACCATAGCAGGAGTAACGTGTTTAAAGACAAAGGACCTGGATACTGTCTTATCCATAATTGGTGTTTCTTCAGCCCCGGAAATCAAGACCGCAGAACAAATTGATTTTGCTTCTGCCTCATCGTCGATGGCTGTCCTCAATCTGCCGGCGGCAAAGCCTAAACCTGAGCCTGAAGCAGAGTCTGAGTCAAAACCCGAAGCGGCACAGCCTCCGGTCTCACCCCCAAAAACCGGCTCAGGCCAAGGTGTGATCATTATCGGCGATTCGGTAATAGCCGGTGCCAAATCCGCCCTGGAAGAACGCTTACCGGGCATTGAAATTGACGCCCAGATTGGACGCCAGATGGATGAAGCAGTAGGTTTAGTCAACAGGCTGAAAACACAAAGCTTATTAGGTGAACGGGTTATTATTGAGCTGGGGACCAACGGGCCGTTCAGCCAGGTGCAATTGAGAGACCTGCTGGATTCCTTGGGTCAGGTCAAGCAGATTATTCTGGTCAATACCCGTGTTCCGCGTCCCTGGCAAGATGAGGTCAATGAAACACTGGAACGAGCTGCCGTTTCCTATCCCGGGACTAAGCTTGTAGACTGGTATTTGGCGAGCACCGGTCATCATGAGTATTTTTACGAGGATGGTGTCCATCTTACTCCAAAAGGTATTGAAGTATATTGCCAGCTTTTGCAGAACGCCCTTACTCCCCTGTAAGTAATAATTGAAACAGAGGACTATCCTAAATCTCCCGAGTTGGTTTAAAATAAAAGAAGATATCAGCTTTGAATTACCGATGCGGAGTGATTGAATTGAACAGAAAAAAGATAAAAATCCTGGTCGTTGAAGATGAGGAATCGATCCGGCGTTTTATTACCCTTAACTTGAACGCGGCCGGCTATCTGGTGAGTGAAGCCGTTTCCGGAGAGGAGGCCCTCGACAAGCTTAAAATGCTTGATCCTGATATTGTCGTACTGGATATCATGCTGCCCGGTATCGACGGGTTTGAAGTTTGTCAGCATATTTGCGCCACTATGCCGGAAACCAGGGTCATTATGCTGACGGCCAGAGGACAGGATACGGATAAAATCCTGGGCTTGGAGCTCGGAGCAGACGATTATATTGTCAAACCGTTTAACCCTATAGAATTGACGGCCCGGATCAAAGCGGTTCTGCGGCGCAGGAACGGACCGAAAGAGACAAAGCAAGTCCTGAACTGCGGAAAATTGTGTTTGGATATCACGGCTAATAAATTATTCAAAGATGAACTTGAAATTGAATTAACACCCAATGAATTTGCCTTACTGAAATTTTTTATGGAAAACCAGGGAAAAGCCCTTAAACGGTATGAAATCTTAAATGCTGTCTGGGGTGAGAACTATTTCGGGGATACAAAAACCCTGGATGTCCATATCAGGCGGTTACGGGAAAAAATAGAGGATCACCCTTCCTATCCGGATTATATTAAAACCGTATGGGGTTCCGGATACAGATGGCAGCAGGAGTCTTAAATGAGAGGGATTAGAGCAAGACTGACCGTCAATTTCATGATCGTGATTATGATTACCGTAACAATCCTTGAGATCCTTCTTATTTATGCTGTCCGGCAAAATTACTATGCCAGCCTGAGGAGCAGCCTGACAAGCCAAATCAAAATCTCTGCGGACCTATATGCGAAGTATTTTTCAGATACGTCTCTCCAGGAAAACATTCTTTACAATGTGGACGCTTTTTGGAATCAAAGTAATGCCGAAGTGGAAATTGTCGATAAAGACGGCAAGATTGTTATGGATTCACTGGGGGTCATTCAACAGGATCTGGTGGCGGCTGATGATATCAGTGAAGCTTTGGAGGGAAGACTGGGCGAATGGATTGGAATGTTTAACGGTCAAAAGGTGATGAGTGTCGCCTATCCATTAAAATCCAATAATGAAATCGTAGGAGCATTACGCTTTATTGCCTCATTGAGTACTGTTGATCAGGATATCCAAAATACGGCGAAAATCTTTATCTCCATTGGCCTTCTGGTGATCTTCATTGCAGGCTTAATCAGCATTTTTTTAGCAAATACCATTATTGTGCCGCTAAAAGAAGTGACAAAAGCCGCTCAGGAAATTGCTGCGGGCAATTTTAAAGCAAGAAGCAGAAAAACCCATGAAGATGAAATCGGTAAGCTTTCCGATACCTTAAATTATATGGCTGATGAAATCGTGAAAAAAGAACAGTTAAAGAACGACTTTATTTCATCAGTTTCCCATGAGCTGCGAACCCCGCTCACTTCAATTATGGGTTGGGCGATTACTTTGCAAAATGAACAATTTCAACAAAAAGATATGCTCAAAGACGGCTTAAATATCATTGCCAAAGAAAGTGAACGCCTGACCCACATGGTTGAGGAATTATTGGATTTCTCCAAATTTGTTTCCGGTCGGATCAAGCTGCATAATGAGCCGATCCATATTGTTCATCTGATGGAACACATCCACAAACAATTGACCCCTCGCGCCGTGCGGGAAAATATTAATTTTTCTCTTTGCTGTCCGGAGGATCTGCCTTGTCTGGTTTCTGACATCAACCGTCTGAAACAACTGTTCATCAATATCCTGGATAATGCTTTCAATTTTACCCCTGCAGGCGGGAGCATTATGTTGAAAGCAGAGAACTTCGACAAAGAAATTCGCTTTACCATTTCGGACAGTGGTTGTGGAATAAGTACTGAGGAATTGCCTATGGTGAAAGAAAAGTTTTATAAGGGAAAAAGCTCCCGCTCCAAAAACGGCATTGGCCTGTCCATCTGTGAAGAAATCGTGGTTCTGATGAAGGGTCAATTAGAGATAAATAGTGAGCTTGATCAAGGAACAACTGTACGAATTACCTTACCCCAAGGGGAGGTTTTGAATGAGTAGGATTTTAAAGTTTTTGCTGATCACATTTTTGCTCTTTTTGCTTACCGGCTGTTCCGATCTTTCCTGGACAACAGCCGGTAAGATCATGCCTCCGGTTAATGAGGTCTGTCCTTTGGAAGGAAAGTGGGCGGTCCTTGAGGATCTGGACAACGGCAAACCCCTGCAAAAGGATGAGCAGCAAAAGATTGAGAATATCGCCCAATTTACCAGGGAATTCACTATGATTAAGGGTTCTTTATGGGAGCATCCCACTTATAAACTGAAAAAGGTCAATGCGGCGGATTATTTCAAGACAAAGTCCTTAAATTCAATCAACAGCCTGGTGCCGGTCCAAGAAGTTACCGTCATCACCGTCTCAACTTCCGATGGGAATTTTCTGGGGGAATTTATGAAAGTCAATGAGATCAAAATCATCGCTTTTGTGCAAAATCAGGCGTTTTTGATGGAGAAGATTTTGGATCAGGCGGATTCTTCTTTAGTTCCAATAAATCGTGATACTGTCCGGCTGAACAGTCGGGGTCAAACAGAAATTTCCGGTGTTTTGCTGGGACTGAGAACACCTCAAGACAAAGGTTTTACGTATCAAACACTATGGCTGGCAGCTGATAATAAGAAACTTCACCAGGTGTTGACTCTTGACAGTATCTTTTTTCCGCGCAACAGCGGCTTTTGGAAACTGGAAGCGGGCCAAAGTGAGACGACTCAAAATGAGGCTTTAAGCGCTTATGATGTTTCCAATAAACAAAAAGACCAAATTCAAACGGAGAATAGAATTGTGAACTATATCGGTAATGATTATGCTGTAATTGAAAGCAATGTTAAGGGGATCAGTCAATTACAGGTTTTACCGGTAGATAAGCTCTCCTCGCCGACAGGTCTTAAGGTCTCCGATTTTTTTGGCGACAGCGACTTAACCGCTTATCATAACGCCCGGGACAAGACACGCCGGGATATTCTTAAAAACGGGGTTGCCATAATCAACGAAAGCCATTTCGAGGAGAATTTCGGGCTGGCCCGTAAAAACGGACATTGGTATCTTCACGGGAGACTGAACTATCTGGATGGAATGCAACCCAAATTTTTAGATTTTAACGTAAATGTGATTCCCCCCAAAGAATTGATTTATTATGACACCTTGTGTTTAAACTGGCAAAGTATTAAAGACCGTATTCCCGACGCGGCAGATGCTTTCACTTCTCCGAGCCAGGATATTGCTCTTGTTTTGACCAAAAATACGCTCTATGTCTATGGTCTCAGTATGGGGCAGCTGGATAACGAACCTTTGATCAAAATCAAACTTCGGGAAGGGCAAACTGTGATTATGGCGGAATGGGCCACAGGCTCTTATGTTGACAATTGGGAAAAAGCCTTTCTTTCCAACGGGGCCCAGGTGTTTACCGGCGCAAACCCCGGATGACCTTTTCGGCTCCTCTCGGGGAAAAATTCATTCTTGATCATTGGTGACTTTCTTCATTTTTCTTTTTGCTCTGAATAAAGACACTGAATTATAGAGAATATCCTCACTGGAATCCCGATTCTTGTCCTGACTGCTTTCCCTTGCTCTGATCCGGTCTAAGACCTCTTCCTCATTGTGACACTCTCTCAGGCTGTGGTATTTCATCCTGATCCGCCCTGCCCCTCCTGTAATCCCGGCAAGCTCCAAGGGGTATTCCATTGAAGTTGAAGCCGGCACAAATCCCTTGATCATGATTTCAGTGCCCTGACTTTCCGTTGTGGTATATTCCCCATTCATTTTTAAAATATCGGCAAGTATCCTTCCGGCAAAATCGTTAGGGATGACAAGGTTAAATTCCATGATGGGTTCTAAGAGCAAAAGCTGATTATTCTCCAGGGCCTGTTGAATTGCCCTGATCGTTGCAATGCGAAAATCCCCGCCATGAGTATGCTCCAGGTGGTGTTTGCCGGCAATCAACCTGATCACCACATCCTGAACAGGCAAATGAGCAAGGGCTCCTCTTTTCAGGGCTTCCTCCACTGTCTTGCGGATCACTGTCTGGTACTGGAGAGGAAAATCATCCGGATTGACCAGAGACTGAAACTCATTGCCCCTGCCCCGTTCATTGGGAGATAGTTCAATCTCCACCTCCGCGTAATGTTTTTTCGGTTCGAAGTGACAGAACCCTTTGCTCTTGGCGGTTACTGTCTCATAATACATGACATAAGGTTTACCCAGTTTAATCTGCAAACCGAATCTTTCGGCAAAAATTTCTTCTAAGATTTCCATCTGGACGAGGCCCATCACTTTAATGGTGATTTCTTTCGCCGAACTGTCTATCTCAGCGGCCAGGACAGGATTTTCCGCTTCCAGTATTTCCAAGGCTTTGAGCAGGGCCGGATAATCCTCTTCCTGCTCCAATTCAATTTTAGTTAAAAGGATCGGTTTAAGCTCCGGGTTTTCGTTGGTGATTTCATTCTGGCCGATAACATCCCCGGCTTTTACGGTGCCCAGCCCGCTCAGGACTCCAAGATCACCAGCTTCCAAACGATCCGCGAGGATAAACTTAGGGCCGTTGTACAATCTGATCTGGTTAATTTTGCATACCTGATTTTCCTCCAGAATAACGGAGTCCTTAACCTGAATTTGTCCGGAAAGCACTTTGACATAAGCCAGGCGGCCCGCTTTGGGATCATGTCTGACCTTATATATCCTGGCCCGCAGGTCTTGCGCAGAGAGAGCCTCTCTGTCCGGCGGCTGAAATAAATCAACTGCGCAATCAAGCAGATTGACAACCCCGATACCTTTGGCAGCGGAGCCCAGCAAGACCGGATAAAGCTCTCTCTGTAAAAATAGTTTTTGAGCTGCCGCAAGCAATTCGTCCGCTGATACTTCTGTTCCGCTGAGGTACTTTTCCAGAATGGAATCATCCTTTTCGGCAAGGTGTTCCAAAATTGCGGAATCGCTCGTTTGTTGGAGCAGCAGGTCCTCGATCCCGGCCAAATCGCTTTCGCCATATTTAGCCTCCTGAACAAGAAGGGCATGGGGAGAGAGCCTTTGCCGGATTTCCGTGATCACTTTTTGATGATCTGAGCCGGTCCTGTCCATTTTATTCAGAAAGAAAATAACCGGAAGCTTTTTTTTACCGGCCAAATCCCAAATTTTTTCTGTGTTTTGCTGAATACCATCGACAGCTGAAATGAGAATGACCGCGATGTCCGCTACACTCAACGACATTTCCAACTCTGTGTAGAAATCTGTATGTCCGGGAGTATCCAGAATATTCAGCTTAATCCCCCGCCGGTGCACAAAAGCCTGTTCGGCAAAAACCGTTATCCCCCGCTTTTTTTCAATCTCTGTCCAATCTAAGCGCGAAGATCCTTTATTGACATCTCCGGCTTTCAGAAGAGTGCCGGTCTGAAACAAAATCTGTTCGGCCAGAGTGGTTTTTCCGGAATCAACATGAGCCGCTAAAGCAAGATTGATCATGTTCATGCTTCATCTCCATACGATTTTTTGGATATTTTATTGATGGTGCCTGTCTTTTCCAGGACAGCCATGCTCAAATTCAGGCAGAAATGAATGGCAACCACAACCCAGAACACCCCTGTCAGCCAGTAAGCGCAGCCCAGAACGAGACCAATCATCAATACCTGAATCAGGATATACGGTTTTGTGAGATAACGATAATGGGCCAACGCAAAAAGGACACTGGATAAAACCGGGCCGGTATAAGATTGGAGCACAACTCTGAACAATAATTCTTCAACGATTGCCCCAAAAAGAAAAACTGCCGCGAGTTCAGGATAAGAGAGGGATTCAAATAATCGTTCGTTGATTTCATCATTGAGCTTCTCTTGGGGAATCAGGACTGTAAAAATCAAGACTACGGTCAACAGCAAAAAAGTAAAGCCTGCTGTTTGAAGGATGGCGGAGAGAACTCCTTGGGAGGAAAACAGAACAAAATTTAACTTTGGCAAAGCCAGATATTTCAACAAAAGTAAGCCAACGATCAAAAGAATGACATTGGAAAGAAGAAGATTCAACAGTAAACCATTTCGGTTAATTCCTCGCATAATCAATCCTTCTCCAAATTTTCTGCCGCAATAATTTCCTGATGAATACAAAATTCATTTATCTATCCATATTGCATTTTCCCAGATTATTGCTTACTATAATATTGTGAATATCTTCTGGACAAAGAAGTCCTCGAATTGTTTTCGAGGGTTTTTTTAATTTAAAAAAGAGGTGGAAAATATGAAAAAAATTGAAGCTATTGTTCGTCCGGCAAAGCTGGAAGAAGTAAAAGAAGCTCTCGGAAAATTTGGTGTCAAGGGAATGACGGTTACCAGTGTTATCGGTTGTGGTCTTCAGCAAGGCAAGACAGAAGTTTATCGCGGCAGCACTTATACGATCAATCTGCTTCCCAAGGTTAAGCTGGAAATCATTGTCCCTGACGATTTGGTTGATAAAGTCATTGATATTATTGTGAAAAATGCTAAAACCGGTGAAATCGGCGATGGGAAAATTTTTGTCTACGATGTCCTGAACGCTGTGAGGATTCGTACGGAGGAATCCGGAGAAGACGCAGTCTAACGGTTATCAGAATAGCGTATCTGCTCCTGCCCGCACATATGAACATGATGTTTTTCCAGGATATCGATTATTTTATAATTGATATCCTCTTTTATTTGCAGATATTGTTCACCATCAGTGGTCAAAGTAAAGTAATTGATCAATACCTGTAACCCTATATTGGAAATCTCGTTAAAGGTGACGACAATGTTATCCTGATGAATCTGTATAGAACCGTGAAGAACTTCTTTAATCTCCGCGATAACTTGAACGATCTTTTCGCCCGGAGTGTCATAAAATAAATTCAATTTGAGCTGAACCTGCTTTTTGCCCATTTTGGATTGATTGATAATTGACGAATTGGCCAGGTTGGAATTCGGAATCGTAACAAGAGCCTGATCTGCTCTTCTTATTTTTGTACTCCGAAAGTTAATATCTTCAACGGTCCCTTCGATTCCGCCGTCAACAATCCAATCTCCGATTGTAAATGGTTTATCAAGGATGATCACGACTCCTCCAAAAATATTGGCAACGGCATCTTTGGCGGCCAGGGCAAAGGCCAATCCGCCCAGCCCCAGTCCGGCAATAAGTCCGTTGACATTGTAGCCCCATTCCTGAATGATGATGAGAAAGGCAAAAGCCCAGGTAATAAATTTTAAAATTTTCGAGACGAAGGGAATCAGCATCTTGTCAACGTTCAATTGCAGTTTCGAGGATAAACCGGCAAAGATAAACGAAGATTGGGACTCCAGATTATTCAGCCCCCAGGCAATCGTCAGTATGAGCAAGGAACGCAGAATCTGATCCAAGATTTGTTCAAAACCGGCGGAATAATCAAAATAAGGAAGTGCTTTTATGGCCAGATAGAGGACGAAAAAGATGAGGAATGCTAAAGCAGGGCTTCTAAATGCCAGAAGGATATGAAAGAAATCTTTATGGTTTTGTTTAATATTTTTCACCATTTTAATCTCCCTGTTGCTTATTATGGAGGTATCAGTTCCTGGCAGCCATTTGATAAAACAAAAATCAGCATAATGAATTGAAAGTAATCATGATTTGTGTGTGAATTTCCAATTATGGTTTTCATTGAATGTTTCAGCAACAATTACCTGAGTAGAAAAGAAATAATGGCAAATAATAAGTACGACTCCAAACAATAAATGTTAAAAAAGGAGGGAAAAAAAATGGCAGACAGAAGTAGTAACAAGCCCGTAGTGTCTGGTGCAAATTCAGCTTTAGAACAGCTGAAGTATGAAGTAGCCAATGAATTAGGCGCTACATTGGGACCAGACCGTTCCGCACGTGAAAACGGTTCTGTTGGCGGCGAAATGACCAAACGTTTGGTTTCTTTTGCAGAACAGAATTTGAAATCCAAACAGATCTAACCGGTTGACAAAATACAATCCGGCACTGGGTGTTCCAAATAACTTGGAATACCCAGTGTTATTTTATTCTTCCGATAAATAGCCTTTTTGAACACAACTTGCCAAAAGCTTTTGAACCAAAGACCATATTTCCTCTGAGCCATCTTTAATATGCCCGTTTTTTTCATAAACCTGAGGGCTTTTTATCTCAAACTTTTTCCAGGTATGTCCTTCCGTTGTACAATTCAGCATGATTGGCTGCAATCTGTCTATAGAATTGGCATATTTGGATTCATTTGTTATCCTGCTGTCAAATTCCAACCATAAGCTTTGATATTCCTCAGCCTGGTCGGATGGCAATAAAGAAAATATTTTTTCCGCAGCCTTCCTTTCTCTTATGGACTTATCTTTGTTGCCTTCAATATCATAGACATGCACATCACCGGCATAAATTTCCACAATGTCATGAATTAAAAGCATTTTTATGACTTTGAAAATATCCAAATCTTTATCATTGGCATATTCCCTAAGGATAAGGGCCATAACTGCCAGGTGCCACGAATGCTCGGCATCATTTTCTTCTCTGGAATTATCGCTGATTCTGGATTGACGGATAACGTTTTTGAGCTTATCTATTTCAAAAATAAACCTGACTTGCTGCGCAATTCTGTTTTTATCCATTTCTTCTTACCTTTCTTGCCTGGACAATGTTTTTAGCTGGGAAAAAGTATAGATGCCCAGAGCAAACCAAATCAAACCGAATGTCACCGTCTCAACCGCCCTGAATTCTTCATGGTAGAAGAATACGCCAATGAACAAGCTCAATGTCGGGGTCAGGTATTGAATAAACCCCATTGTGATTAAAGGGACCTTCTTGGCGCCATAAGCGAAAAGCATCAGCGGAATGGCCGTAATGACTCCGGTGCCCCAGAGGAAAAGCAATTCGGAATAGGTTAAACCGCCGTAAACCTTAACTCCATGAAAATGAAGAATAAGCAAATAACAAACCGCTGCCGGAAAAACAATCATTGTTTCCAGAGTCAGGCCTGTAACGACATCAAATTGCACTCTCTTTTTCAATAAACTATAAATACTGAAAGTAAAGGCCAGAACAAGAGAAATAACAGGCAGCTTGCCATACGAAACCGTGGAGACGACCACACCTGTCAACGCGAAAAATAAAGCTGTGGCCTGCTGAACGTTCATCTTTTCTTTCAAGACAATCCGCCCAAGAAGAATGGTCAGTAAGGGATTAATATAATAACCCAGGCTTGCCTCAATGATATGATCGGTATTGACTGCATAAATGTAGGTAAACCAATTTAAGGTGATCATCAATCCGCTTAAAAAAATGATGCCCTTTTTTTCATTTCTCAAAACATCCCGGAAATAGTTTAGACGTTTTTGTCCAACAAGAATCAGAAAGACAAAAACAAAAGAGCAGATTATTCTGTTGGCAAGAATCTGATCGGGAGAAATTCCGGTTAGCTGTTTCCAGTATACAGGCAATGATCCCCAAAGAATGACGGCCAGGAAAACTTGACCGATTCCATCAGCGAAGATATTTTTCCGCCCGGTCATATGGTCCCCGCTCAGGATTTTCCGGCTTTCGCCCAGCTGTCTCTAAGCCCCAAAGTCCGGTTGAAAACAAGCTGATCGGCCTGATGGTCTTTATTGTCCGCGCAAAAATAGCCTTGCCTTAAAAACTGGAATGTCATTCCCGGTTTAGCATCTGTTATGCTTGGTTCAACCTTGCACCCCGCAAGAACAACTTTGGACTGAGGATTGATTTGGGACAGAAAGTCATTGTCCTTAGCTTCATCTTCCCCAGTGGATGCTTCCAAATCTTCACCCTTCAGCAGATAGTCATATAATCTGATTTCAGCATCTTTGGCATGGGCACAGGAAACCCAGTGCAGGGTTCCTTTCACTTTTCTGCCGCTGGTCAATCCCCCGCTCTTGCTTTCCGGGTCATAGGTACAGTGGATTTCCAGGATTTCTCCGGAATCCCCTTTGACCAGGCCTGTACATTTGATGATATAGGCGTGTTTGAGCCTTACTTCCCGGTCCGGAGCCAGGCGGAAAAACTTGCCGGGAGGGTTCTCCATAAAATCTTCCCGTTCGATATAGATTTCCCTGGCAAAAGGAACAATCCGTGTTCCGGCCTGGGAGTCTTCCGGGTTATTCTCCGCTTCCAGGTATTCAACCCGGTCTTCAGGATAATTGGTAATTACGACCTTAACCGGATTTAAAACGGCCATTACCCGGGGGGCTTTCGTATTCAAATCTTCCCGCAGGCAATGTTCCAGCATCGAAATGTCAACAAGACTGTTGGCCCGGGCAACTCCGATCCGTTCACAAAAATCCCGGATAGCTTCCGGAGTATAGCCCCGCCGCCGTAAACCGGAGATGGTAGGCATCCTTGGATCATCCCAGGAATCAACGGTCCCTGTTTCAACAAGCTGACGCAAAACCCTTTTGCTCATCACCGTATTGGTCAGATTTAACCTGGCAAACTCATACTGACGGGGCTTTTGTTTGGATTCAATTAATTCCTTGATCAGCCAGTCATAAAGGGGACGGTGATCTTCAAATTCCATGGTGCAGATGGAATACGAGATATTTTCCAAGGCATCGGATAAAGGATGGGCAAAATCATACATGGGGTAAATACACCACTTGTCACCTGTCCGATGGTGTTCTTCATGCATGATCCGGTAAAGAATAGGATCTCTTAAGTTAAGATTTGGCGAAGCCATATCAATTTTAGCCCGTAAAACTTTAGCTCCGTTGGGATATTTGCCTTCCTTCATTTCCTCAAAAAGTGCCAGGTTCTCTTCCACTGTTCTGTCACGAAACGGACTGTTCTTGCCGGGGTGAGTAAGTGTGCCCCGGTATGCTCTGGTCTCTTCCGCCGAAAGGTCACAAACAAACGCCTTACCCTTTTTGATCAGCTTGAGGGCAAATTCATATAGCTTTTCAAAGTAATCGGAAGCATAATACACCCTGTCTTCCCAGTCAAAGCCCAGCCATTTGACATCTTCCTTAATGGAATCGACATATTCTGTTTCTTCTTTACTGGGGTTGGTGTCATCAAAGCGCAGGTTGCATAAGCCGTTAAATTCTTTAGCTAAACCAAAATTGAGGCATATGGACTTGGCATGGCCAATATGTAAATAGCCGTTGGGTTCAGGCGGAAATCTGGTATGGACTTCCTTACCCGGATGATTCTCCCTGTCTTCAATAATGATATTGCGTATAAAGTTGGAATTTGCAGTTGAAAACGAAGTATTAATACTCAATACCCCCCTAAAATGATCTCTGAACTATCATTATAATCTATCTTAAAATGAAATCATAATCATTTTATAGAATAAATCGTAACCAGAATATAATGTTTTCAGATTAAATGATTCAATTGAATAATTAATAAGTATACTCTATTCCCGCCTATTAATAAACAAAGCAGCCGTCTGGTTTCTGACCGCCTATTGCCGCCGTATTTTTTGCCAGCGGCATACCACGCTTTCAAGCATATCGAGAACAATAAACAACACGGTGCCCAAGGCGCCCATCACAATGATCCCTGCAAACATTTCATCCTGGGCGGAGCGGCTCCAGGCATCCATAATGAAATATCCCAAACCCTGACTGGTGGCGAAAGATTCGGCAAAAAAGAGAACTGCTATCGCTGTCCCCATACTTACCCGCAACGCGGTCAGAACATCAGGCAAGGATGCCGGGATCAGGACATGGCGGTAGATCTGAAACCTGTTCCCGCCAAGCGACCGGAGAGAATCGATCATTTCGAAGGGGACTTTTTTTACCGCGTCTCTGGTTGTCACAAGAATCTGAAAGAACACAATGAAGGTAATTAAAAATACTTTAGAGATATCCCCCAGACCCAGAAAAAATAAAATCAACGGTAAAAAAACAATTTTGGGGACAGGATAGATCAGATAGACTACCGGCGCCAGTATTTTATCAAGTTTTGCTTCAAAACCCATGATTAATCCTAAAGGAAAGCCGATCAATAATGATAATACTGTTGAGAGAATAACGCGGAATGCGCTCACCTGCAAATGGCTCCCTAAATCACGGCCCAGTAAGCGGAGCGTCGCGGCAAAAGCCTCCTGGGGCGGAGGAAGCATCGGGGAGTGAACTAGCAAGGCCAATACATGCCAGAAGAGAATGATTCCTGCCCCGGCTAAGATGTATCCTCTGGCCCGGACCAGTATTTTTGAGGTCATGATTCAGCTCCCCCTTCCAGAAGAGCCCTGATTTGATTCGTTGTTTTAAAAAAATCTTCCGTATTCCGGTAAGTTCTTGAACCCATTCCGAGATTGGCGATTTCATTCAGGATAAAGGTGGGCTGCTTGTTTGCCAGAACAATGATCCGGTTCCCTAAGAAAACGGCCTCCTCAATACTGTGGGTAACCAAAACAGTCGTGATATCCCCTTTTTTCCAGATATCCAATAATAAATTCTGGAGCCTTTCCCTGGTCAGAGCATCTAAAGAAGAAAGGGGTTCATCCATCAGCAGTAAATCCGGCCTAAGGGTTAGAATTCTGGCGAGGGCAACCCTTTGTCTCTGCCCGCCGCTTAACTGGGAGGGATAATGTTTTCGATACTGCGCCAGTCCCATTTCAGCCAGAATGCGCTCGATCGTTTCTCTGGCGGCAGGAAGAGCTTCATGCCTGATTTTCAGTCCTAATCTGATATTCTCTTCAACATTTAACCACGGGAATAGACCGTATTCCTGCAAAATAAATCCGGTCTGACGGCGGGGCCCGGCGACGTCAGCACCTTCAATCATTACCCGGCCTGCGGTGGGCCTTAACAGGCCGGCCAGCAGGTAAAGCAAAGTGCTTTTACCGCATCCCGAGGGGCCAATCAGAACAACGCTCTCTCCCCTGTTAATCCTGAGGTCAAATTGATCCAGGACACGAATTCTTTTTTTGTCTTGTTGATAGTCCAATGTACAATCGGCAATTTCGATCACTACTTATACCTACTCTGCCTTGTCTTTAACTTTTTTCAATAAATTCATCCGTAACTAAATCTTCATAAGAATATTTCTGGCTCAATAAGCCCTTCCCTACCATCCAGTCCATCACACTGTCATAATTTTCTCGAATCGGCAGCTGTAAAGCGGAGAACTTCGGTATCGCATAACTTTCCTGCAAAGGCTCCGGAACATTTGCCTTTTCAACGACTAAAGAACGATACTGTTCAGGGTTGGCTGTGAGCATTTGGCCCGCTTCGCCGTATATCTGCAAAAGCTGCTTGATTTCACTGGATTTGTCATTGAGACTGTCCGTTCTGAATAAAACGACGGTTTGAGAGATATTTTTGTATGTATCGTCTCGAATTAACCTGGCCCCTTGCTGCTCGGCTAAGGCAGCAAGCGGATCCGGCAGACAGGCCGCCTTAATCTGATCGGTCAGAAGCAAGTCCTTACGAACAGGCAGCTTAGGAATGGACAGCTTTTTGATTTGATCTTCAGTTAAGCCGGCATCGGCCAGCATCTGATCAGTGGCATAATCAATAATAGAATTTTCGGATACACCGATTTCCACCCCGGCTAAGTCTTTCAGATCCCGGTAATTGGACTTTGGAGAAGCAAGGAGGGCAAATCTTCCTTCTTGAGGGACCGCTCCGAGTCCGATTGATACCACCTTGATCTCTGTACCGCCTTTTTTTAGAAGGCCGACCGCAACAAGATCCGCAATCTCTCCGTCAATCTGGCCTGCCTGCAGGGCCGTATCCCTTTCCTGGGCACTGGCAAAAGGGATCAATTCAACATTAATCTGATCTTTTTGAAATAAATTTTCCTTTTCCGCAACATAGAAAGGTAAATAATCCTCAATTGGCATTACCCCGATCTTGACGGTTTGAGCTTGCTTCGGAGTGCTGCAGCCGGTTATTGCTGCAAAGGTCAGTGACAAAAAAAGCATCAGGAATAACGGCAGTTTCTTCATTGTAAGACTCCTTAATTAAAATATCTGTCAACTAATAATATTAGGATAATCAGGGAAATTAATCAATTCATATTAATCTGATTGCTTTGCAGATACTCGAGGATTTTGTCCTTTTCATCCTGCTCGGCATGAGAGGTTGACAGGATAGATCCATTTTTTATCCCATTCCATTTCAGATATAGACTTTGATTAAAGGTTTCTTTAATAATAGGATCTTCATAATAAAGATTAATCACAATGAAATAGGGGTCTAAATTCAGCGGCTTATTTTCTTTCTGCGGGCTTTCGGGGTTTTCCAGAAAAATCGTCAAAGTTGCCGAAGCATCCTGAGGGATATCATTAACCAGCTCATTTTTTTCCACCGAAAATGGTTCCCCTTTCAGATCATGAGGAAGGACAACCGACTTGCTTAAAAGTTTTGTTGCAGGATGTTTGCCGACATTGGTCAGCTTTGTATTAAATTCCAGCTTCTCCAGAAGAACGACTTGCGGAGATTCTTTGAAGGTAAAATACGGCCTGTTGGCTTCCCTTTGCTCTTTCCAGGCCGTTACCGTAATGTAAACGGTGATCAAAGCCGTAACTGCCAGAATAGCCGTTGCTATTGTTCCTATGATATTTGCGTAATTGGAAAAATTTTTATTTTCTTTTGTCATCTTTTCCTCCAAAAAATTTTTTATCATGGTCATTATTTGCAGGAAGGTTTTGAACTAAACCAGAAGTATTTGGTAAATTAATTATGGTTATACTAATAGGAGTGTTGAGGATGAATTTTGAATTCAGCAAATCTTTTTTTTCTAAACGCCACACAATCTTTAGCACAAAAGGAGTTGTTGCTACATCACAATATCTTGCCGCGCAAACAGGATTGGAGATGCTTAAAAAGGGCGGGAATGCTGTTGATGCGGCTATTGCCGCCGCTGCCTGCCTTGTCGTGACCGAACCTGTTTCCAACGGATTGGGCGGTGATGCTTTTGCTTTGGTTTGGTCAAAAGGGAAACTCCATGGATTAAACTCCAGCGGCCCTGCTCCAATGAATCTCCATCCTCAAAAGATCTTCGGATTGTCAGCCGGTACAATCCCGGCTTATGGCTGGCTTCCTGTTACCGTCCCGGGAATACCGGCTGCTTGGAATGAGCTTTCCCGTAAATTTGGCAGGCTGCCCTTTAATAAATTACTGGAGCCTGCCGCAATTTATGCAGAGGAAGGCTATCCGGTATCCCCCGTTGTCAGTAATTCCTGGGAGAAAATCGCCGCAAAATACAAGGCGGAATTGAAAGGCCCTTTATTTAAGGAATGGTTTAAAACCTTCACAAATAACGGTCAGCCTCCCCGGGCCGGAGAAATTTGGAGATCCCCTGAAATGGCCTGTTCCCTCCGCCAAATCGGTGAAACTTCAGCCGCGTCTTTCTACCATGGTGAGCTGGCTGAACGCCTGATTGATTTTTCCAGGAGTACCGGAGGTTATTTGCAGGCGGCCGATCTTCAACAATACTCGCCCCAATGGGTTGATCCTATTTGTACAGACTATAAAGGTTATACCATATGGGAACTGCCTCCGAACGGTCATGGCTTGATTGTCCTCTTAGCCCTGAATATCCTTAAAGGCTTTGATCTGGATTCATTATCTGAAGCTCAGGTTTACCATACGCAAGTTGAAGCCTTGAAGTTAGCTTTTGCTGATGCTCTGGAATTTGTCTCTGATCCGGAAAATATGCAGGCATCGGTCCCGGTCCTATTATCAAATACTTATGCCGCCAAAAGAAGAAACCTGATCGGCAGCACCGCCAGGGACCCTTTTCCGGGTGATCCGTACAGCGGAGGCACAGTATATTTAGCCACAGCAGATTCAGACGGAATGATGGTTTCCTTGATTCAAAGCAATTACCAGGGATTCGGCTCCGGTCTGGTGGTCCCAGGTACCGGAATTTCCCTTCAAAACCGTGGCTGCGGATTCAATCTGATCCCTGGGCATCCTAATTGCCTTCAACCCGGCAAACGTCCATACCATACCATCATCCCGGGTTTTATTACGAAAGGCCATGACCCTATTGGTCCCTTTGGCGTGATGGGTGCTTATATGCAGCCGCAGGGCCATCTCCAGATCATTTCCAATCTGCTGGACAAGGGCTTAAATCCTCAAGCAGCTTTGGATGCGCCCAGGTGGCAGTGGATTAAAAATAAATCCTTATGGCTGGAGGAATCATTTCCGCTTGAACTCTCATCTGATTTGGCGCAATCAGGTCATGAAATCACAAGAAGTCCGGATACGGCTTCCTTTGGGCGCGGTCAAATCATCTGGAAAAATGGTGAGGTTTATGCAGCCGGTATGGAATCCCGCGCTGACAGTGCCGTTGCCTGCTGGTAAATCCAATCATGATCTCCGATTGAAGTTAAAAGTTCATCCCTGCTTTTTTACCATGTTGTGTAATTTGGGAAAGGATTTGAATAATGAAAATCTTATTTTTGCCTTTATTTCAAATGCCAACAGGTCATCATTCCGTAGCAAATGCCGTGATAAGGTCTTTAGAAAATAGGCTGCCTGAATTTGAATATGAAATCGTAGACTTTTTCAGCTATGCCGACAAGTTATTGGAAAAAGCTTTTCGTCTTGCTTATCTGACCTGGATTGACCATTCTCCCCAAACTTATGTTTGGCTTTATAAAAATTTTATGTATCCATCCAAATCCAATCTGCACCATAATCTATGTGAGTACAAATTTTTAGCAAAAATGAAAAACCTGCTGGATACGCAGGCTCCTGATTTGGTTGTTTGCACCCAGGCCTTGCCGTCCTTTCTGATCAACCGTCTCAAAGAGTATGGCGAAAGTACGCCCCCGGTCATCAATATTTATACCGACTTTTTCATTAATAAACTTTGGGGGATAACGGGTATTGATTATCATTTTGTTCCCGATCAAATGATCAAGGAAGAGTTGTCTGGAAAATATGATCTTTCTCCCGCTAAAATATTCGTGACCGGTATTCCTGTTGAGGAGTGCTTTAACCCTCACAAGATCCAGAAAAGTACTCCTCCCTATCATATCATTATTTCAGGTGGCAATGCCGGACTGGGGGATATTGAGCACCTGATTCAAAATATTGACAATGATGAAGAATACTTGTTTGCCGTTCTATGCGGCAACAATCAGAAATTATATCAGGAAATCTTGGCTTTGGAGCAAGAAAATATTAAACCTTTAAGGTATATTTCCTGTCGGGAAACCATGCTTAATCTTTATCAAAATTCTGACGCGATCATTACCAAGCCGGGTGGAGTAACACTGAGTGAGGCTTTGAGAATGCGTTTACCGATCTTTGTCCACTCTGCACTTCCCGGCCAGGAACAGGTCAACTTTGAATACCTTGCTAAATTGGGCTTACTTGATCAAATAGATCAGAACAAGTCCATAATTGACCAGCTGGATCTTTTTTTTCAGGATCAAAAAAGGCAGCTCCTTTGGCGGACCAAGGTTGAGGAATATCTTCGACCGATTGAATTCACCGCCTGGCAGAAAATTATTGATCTCTTGGAAGACTCCTTTGCCGAAAATTCTTTGCTGAGAGAAAATACGTTTTCTTCAGGAGCAGTATTAAGCAGAAAGGCTAATGATGAATAATTTTCTATTTTTATTCCTTTACTTCTTCATTCCTATCCTGTTCTTTTATTTGATTATTCCGGAAATATGCTTGCATATTCTAGGCTGGGGTTCTTGGAAAAGACAGTATACATCCGGTGTTGCTTTAACCTTTGATGACGGGCCTGATCCCAATTTTACGCCGTTGATTCTCGATTCTTTAGCAAAGCTGGGAGTGAAGGCCACATTTTTTCTGGTCGCCGAAAAAGCTGAGAACCACCCTGCGCTTGTCAGGCGTATCGTTCAGGAAGGCCATACGATCGGCTGCCATTGTTATGCCCACAGACATGCCTGGACAATGGGGCCGATGACAACAATTCGCTATTGGAAAAAAGGTCTGGCTTCCATTAAACAGCTTAGCGGTCATGAACCGGAATATATCCGTCCTCCTTGGGGAGGAGTCAATCTTGCTTTTTATTTATGGTGTAAGCTGCGAGGCAAACAAATTGTTCATTGGTCTATCCAAGGTCATGATTGGCTGCATACACAGACTCCGGAGAAAATCTTGCATGAAATTTTGCCTAAAATTAAAGCGGGATCCATCATTCTTCTTCACGACAGCGGAGGAGATTTCGGGGCGCCGCAAAATACTGTAGAGCTTTTGCCGAAATTGGTTTCGGAAATTTATCAAAACCTGAAGCTCCCTCTGGTTGAGCTTGAAATCCCAAATTGGAGCTTATACAGGCGAATTTTTTTTCGACTATGGGAACAGTGGGAACGCTTTTATGTCTGGTATTTTCACATTCAGCGGATCGATCCCTGTAATCTGTTCCGGCTTTCTTTAGCACGATACAAAGGTCCCAACCTTTATGATCATAAAGGAAACTTATTGGCTGCCAAAGGAGACCTGATCGGGGAAATTCATCTTGACAGCCTTCAGCTTCAATTTCACGAACAGGATTATCGCAAGATTGGAGTCAAGACTCTCCAACTGGCCCGCAAATCTTTTCCTGTATTGACCAAATTTATCTTCAATTCGCCCGATTATAAGGATATTAAGGTATATCTGGGTGTGACAATGCTCAGCAAGGCCGTGAAAGGCTTTGGTTTTCATGTTCAGGACTATCATTCTATCTTTAGCAGAATGACCGCTTTATTTCAAAAAATAATCATTAAAATATACCATCCCGGAGGAGGGCGGGAGACTTCAAGTTTGGGGGACAAGCCTAAACTGGTCTGGATCACCAGGGATACCCTGGCTGAAAAATATTTATGATGGTATTTCTTGATTTTGACTATGGATTAATAGTAAAATTCAGAGAATAATCAGATAAAAAGTTATTGGAGGGGTATTATGTCCAATGAGGGTTTTTATGGTGAATATGGCGGAAGCTTTGTTCCCCCCGAATTAAAAAACGTCCTTCAGACGCTGGCCGATACATTTGAAAAATTTAAAGGCAATCCTGAATTCAATGAAGAGCTGGATTATTATCTCCGGGAATATGTCGGTCGTCCCAATCCTCTGTATTTGGCGGAAAAGCTTTCCCATCAGCTCGGCGGGGCAAAAATATACCTTAAACGTGAAGATTTGAACCATACCGGAGCCCATAAGATCAATAACACGATCGGTCAGGTTCTTTTAGCCAAACGGATGGGCTTGAAAAGGATCATTGCTGAAACCGGAGCCGGTCAGCATGGAGTTGCAACCGCAACTGCCTGTGCGCTTTTTGATCTGGACTGTATTATTTATATGGGTGAAGAAGATACCAAACGCCAGGCCTTAAATGTTTTCCGTATGGAACTTTTGGGGGCGAAGGTTGTTCCCGTGACCAGAGGAACAAAAACACTGAAGGATGCGGTAGATGCCGCTCTGGAAGATTTGGTCATGAATCATCAGGATACCTTTTATATGCTTGGTTCGGCTGTCGGCCCTCATCCTTATCCCGCTATTGTGAAGCATTTTCAGGCGGTGATCAGCCGTGAAGCCCGCCGGCAGGTTTTAGCCAAAGAAGGCCGCCTGCCTGATGCCGTTCTGGCTTGTGTCGGCGGCGGCAGTAATGCCATCGGTATTTTCGCCGATTTTATCCCGGATCAATCTGTCCGCCTGATTGGGGTTGAACCGGCCGGCTATGGCATTGAAACCGGAAAACACGCCGCTCCGATAAGCGCAGGTAAACCCGGAATTATTCATGGTTTCAAATGTTACCTGATGAGTGATGAACAAGGTGAGCCCCTCCCCACCCATTCTATTTCCGCGGGACTGGATTATCCCGGAGTCGGTCCTGAACATAGCTATCTGCACGATACCGGGCGCGCCGAATATGTCCATATTACGGATATGGAAGCCTTGGACGCTTTCCATACACTGTCTAAGGTGGAAGGGATCATTCCCGCGCTGGAAAGCTCCCACGCTGTTGCCTATGCCATGAAACTTGCTCCAACCATGAGCAAGGACTCCATTTTGATCGTTAACCTCTCGGGACGCGGGGATAAGGATGTGCAGCAGATTTTTGAAATGATGCGGGATAAGCAATGAGGAAAACTCTGAGCACTCTGAACAACGGCTGATTAGTCTGTATGAACCGAAGCTGGCTCAATATCATCTTCACATTTGTAAACCGGTTTCATATTATAAACTAAAAAGCTTGGTGATTGGCATAACTTTAACATTACGTTTAATACAAAATGAGAAAATCAGTGCCGTATTATTTACAGTGGGCTCATCCATGCTGATTGTTTCCGCTCATTTAGATACTATAATTGAAATCCGAAAGAACCAAGGAATCCAAATAAGGTTTGTTCCCAGCCCTTCTCAAATTACGGCTGTTTCCTTCTGGATATTATTGGTCGGCAGCTTAATCGGAGCTTTGACCGCAACAATAAGACTATCTCAGCTAAAAAGAAGAAGATTCTTAAGAGTAACCACCGAACCCCTGCTGCCAAGTTTCTGGATATTTGCCGGTTCGTGGCTCTTATTTATCGCAAATATTGCTCTGGTTATAGGAACTCAACAAAAGGCAGAAAGCGGAGAGGAAATAACCATCGTATAAAAACGTCTGATTAGGCGATTAGGTCCTTGCTGAGCTGTACTGAAACTTTAAAGTTTCAACACAGCTTTCTTTTGGTTGAAAAGATGAGTTAAACAGTTAAGGCAAATGCTTCCTCCCCCTTGAACTCAGCCTTTGAACAATGCTATATTAACTTAGGATCATTTCCTCAGGGAAAGGAGGGATTGGATGAATAGAAAAGCTGTAGTCATCAACACCAATGATAATGTCGCCACTGTAGTTGAAAATGCCGAAAGCGGTGATGACATTAACTTTTTTCACGCGCGGGAAATGAAAAACATTGTCCTGAAAGACAACGTTCCCTGCGGACATAAAATAGCGATTAAGCCTATTGTTAAAGGCCAGGATATTCTCAAATATGGTGAAAGCATCGGCAAAGCCCTGCAGGATATCAGGATTGGCGAACATGTTCATGTTCATAATATTGCCAGCAATCGGGGCCGCGGAGATTTGAATTGAAGCAGGAGGAAACAACAATGAATTTTAAAGGATATCAGCGTCCTGACGGTAAAGTTGGAATCAGAAATCATGTAGCGGTACTTCCTACTTCCGTCTGTGCTTCAGTGGTTGCCATGAATATCGCCGCTCAGGTACCGGGAACCATTGCCATCAATAATCAGCATGGCTGCTGCCAGGTTGGCGCCGATTTTGAACAAACGGTTCAGACTTTAATCGGTCTGGGTAAAAATCCTAATGTAGCCGCTGTTCTTGTGATCGGCCTTGGTTGTGAAGGTGTCCCCATCCGCACGGTTGCTGAAAAAATAGCTGAAACAGGTAAACCTGTGGAAACACTGATTATACAGGAAAATCAAGGCACACTGAACACCGCTTCCTTAGGGATAAAAGCAGCCAGTGCCCTGGTACGGGAAGCTTCCCGCCTTATTCCGGAAGAGTTCCCCGCCAGTGAATTATGTTTGGCAGTGGAATGCGGGGGTTCCGACTTTACTTCCGGGCTGGCCTCCAATCCGGCTTGCGGAATTGCTTCTGATCTGATCATCGGGGCCGGAGGAACTTCCATGCTTTCAGAAACGACCGAATTTATCGGAGCTGAGCATATTCTTGCCAAGCGGGCTCGAACTCCCCAAGTAGCGGACAAGCTGCTGAAGATTGTCCTGGATTGTGAAAACCGCGCGAAAGCCCAAAAGGTTGATTTGCGGGGAAGCCAGCCAACACCGGGAAATATTGAAGGCGGGATAAGCTCTATTGAGGAAAAGTCCCTTGGCTGTATCTATAAAGCAGGGTACACTGCCCCGATTGAAGATGTCTTGGACTATGGCCGGGAACCGTCAGGTAAGGGCTTGTACGTCATGGACACCCCCGGTCAGGATGTTGAATCCATGACCGGAATGGTTGCCGGGGGCGCAACGGTGATTATCTTTACGACCGGTCGCGGCACACCGACAGGCTGTCCAATATCCCCGGTCATTAAAATCACCGCTAATGCCGAGGCTTACCAAAATATGGCCGATAATATCGATATTGATGCCTCCTCCGTAATCAGAGGGGAAAAAACGATTGAAGATATGGGGCGGGAAATCTTCAACGAAATTTTAGAAGTTGCCCGCGGAAAAGTGACTAAGGCGGAAAGTCTTGGTCATAATGAGTTTGGGATCTTCAGGATTGCTTCGACATTTTGACTTTCACCTGTTGTTTGATCCCCAAATTTGATCAAGAGTCTTTTGTATTTTTACTAAACCAAGGGATTGATCGCACGACAGACAGTTACAACGACAAAGGTTGGACTGTCTGTCTTTTTTTTATCCCCTATAATTGCCGCCCTCAATAATTTTTGCCCATACATACATTTATGGTGAGAAAATTGCCCAGACTATTTCTTAACAATTCGCGATGATCTGCATAACTTATAAAGGACATCAATCATTGTCAAAATTACGAACGAGTCAGGAGGATTCACCCATGTGCGGAATTGCCGGCTGGATAGATTGGGAAAATGATTTGCGCTCCTCGGCACAGGTCATGGAAAAAATGGTGGATACGATGGTGCCAAGAGGACCGGATGCCCGAGGAATATGGCTTGATGAACATATTATTTTCGGTCATAGCCGCCTTGCCGTTGTCGACATTGAAGGCGGCAAACAACCGATGCTCAGAAAGAAACACGATTGCTCATATCTCATCACCTACAATGGTGAGCTCTATAATACTGAAGATATTCGCAAAGAGTTAAAAGAATGCGGCTATACTTTTCAGGGTCACTCAGATACAGAAGTTCTTCTGCTCTCTTACATAGAATGGGGTACTGACTGTGTGCAAAAATTAAACGGTATTTTTGCTTTTGGCATTTGGGACACGAAGAACCAGTCTTTATTTTTGGCCCGGGACAGAATCGGAGTTAAACCATTATTCTATACCGTTCAGGATGGGTCGTTGATCTTCGCCTCTGAACTTAAGGCTCTTCTTGCTCATCCCAAAGTTCCCGCCAAAATAGATCTGGAAGGATTGGCGGAAGTGTTTTTGATTGGGCCGGCCCGGACACCGGGATTTGGGGTTTTCAAAAACATTGCCGAAATCAGGCCCGGCTGGTCCGTATTCTATACCAGAGACGGCCTGACAACCCGTCAATACTGGCAGTTACAGGGAAGTCTCCATCAGGATGATTTCGATACAACAGTAGAGAAAGTCCGGACACTGGTTATTGATGCCGTAAAAAGACAGTTGGTTTCCGATGTTCCTATTGGAGCACTGCTTTCCGGAGGTTTGGATTCGAGTATCATTACTGCTATTGCCGCGGAATCGTTTCGGAAGGAAAATAAAGGCTGTCTTCCCACTTTTTCTATTGATTATGTCGGGAACAAAGAGCATTTTAAAGCGAATGCTTTTCAGCCCGATCCTGATGCGCCCTGGGTTGAAAAAATGGAAAAAGCTTTCCGCACCAATCATCGTTATTTTTATCTCGAAACCGATGATTTGGTCAAAGCCTTAGAGGACGCCGTGATGGCCAGGGACCTTCCGGGAATGGCTGATATAGACTCTTCCCTCCTGCTCTTCAGCCGGAAAATCAAGCACAATGTCACCGTCGGTTTATCCGGTGAATGTGCGGATGAAGTATTTGGAGGATATCCCTGGTTCCACAGACAGGAAGCGCTTCGCGCGGAAACATTCCCCTGGGCGATGTTCCCGGAAACAAGACTTCATGTAATGGCGGAAGAACTGATCGCCAAAATAAACCCTCAGGAATATATCAATGCCAGATATTCCGCAGCGCTCAAGGAAGTCCCGGCAGGACCGGATGAGCTGTCTCCCGCGGAAGATAACTTAAGAAAAATCGGTTATCTGACTTTAACCAGATTTATGCCGACGCTTCTGGACCGGAAAGACAGAATGACCATGGCTACCGGTTTGGAAGTCCGTGTGCCGTTCTGTGATCATCATATTGTTGACTATGTATGGAATATCCCCTGGCAGATCAAAAACTACAAAGGGCGGGAAAAAGGTCTTCTTAGGATGGCAGCCCAGGGAATTTTGCCTGAAGATGTGTTATGGAGACGCAAGAGCCCCTATCCAAAAACGCATCATCCGGGATTCCTGAAGGCCGTAAGCTCAAAATTACAGGATATCATTAATGATCCTTCTTCTCCTCTTTTGCCGTTCATTAATAAAAACCATGTCCTTGATCTTCTTGCCAACCCGATAAGCACGGCCAATAAACCCTGGTTCGGCCAGCTTATGGATACGCCCCGCGTTTTCGCCTACCTTATTCAAATGGATTTTTGGTTCAGACACTATGGGATCAGTGTGGAGACATAAAAAATAAAATGAAACGCCTAAAAATAATCTTTTTAGACCATCGGCAATTATATTACTGGTCAAACATTTAACTTTCTTCTGCTTCCCTTTTACTTTTGATAAAATCCACCAAAACAGGATCTTCTTCTTCTCCGATATTATTGATCAAATTTGTCAGACCAGGTAAGACCGTTTGCTCTTCGGAGGGGGCGGGTGTCTCTGCTGTCTCTACAAGCTCAAAACTTATCTGAGTTGCGGGTTTTTCGGAATACAAATCGTTAAGATTAAAATCCTCCAGATTAAAGCTGTTAAACTGCGGTATCGTACTGCCTGTTACCTGATTGCTGATTTCACTGTCCAAAATCTCAGTTTCCTGAATCAAGCTCTTTGGAATTCCCGCCTGGTCCTGACTGGCGGCCACCTCTTTTAATACACCGGCGTCCTGGGGAACTCCGGTTTCTTTCCTGATTTGCGGGATGAAAGCATTATTATTTTTAAGCAGGGTACTTCTGAGGGCATTTTTGACAGAGGCATTCCTTTCTTCGGGAGAGACCTGGCTGAGTACCCGCCAAAGATCAAAATCTTCATTTTCTGAGATATAAATGATTAATAAACCTGATGTTTTCATGTTTAATCAACATTTACTTTTCTGGTTAAATTATGAACAAGATTAGCGGCCATAATCCGAAACCCTGTGGCATTGCCGAATTGAGGGTCGTCAATTAAGACCTTGTTTTCAAGATTCAAATATTCAAAGACCATTTCCCCCACTTTGCCCGCTACAAGCACAGTGTGAATCCGGCCGGCCATTGGCTTGAGTGTTTTCATCACTTCACGGGAAATATCCGCTGCCAGTTGGGATAACATTTTTTTCATGACGGGATTTAGATCAATGGCCCCGTTATTCCATGGATATAGGCCTTTATTGACACGAAAAACCTTATCCAGTTCTTTGTCGTCAGTTTCAATTGGATTGGTATGATCATTCGTCATTTCCTTGAGCTTTTCCGCCACTCCGGCATAGGCCCATTGCAAGCCCTTTTCAATACTGAAGGAATTTGGGGGATCAAGCATGATTCCGTCATAGAAGGTTGCAATATCCGTAGTTCTGAATCCGGGATCAATGACCACAACGTAGCCGCCCAACAGCTTTGGATTGATGGGCTGGGCTTTTTCCGTAATGGTTTCTTTTATGTAGACGCCATAACTCTGCGGCAAAACTCTTGATCTCAGTATATTCATACTTCTGGTTTGACCCTTAAACGGTCCGGAAAGAAAGGTAACCGAGAAAGAACCTTTCAGTTCCGCCTCGTACTTATCCTTTAACGGTGCGTAAAATTTGACCGGTACCCCTGTTCCCAAATAAATGTTGGTCTTCGGATAAGGCTGGGCCAAAGCTAAGGCAACAATTAAAAGGGCCATGGCTTCTTCATCAGTTGATTTATCTTCATCCCAACAATAGTGGGCTTCTTTCGGATTCAGGCTTTCAGCCAGGCTGCCCATAAAATAATGTCTTTCCACTCCGGATGAATTATTGCGAACAATAACATCAAGAGAGGAAACCTGCTTTTCAATCTCTGTCCCTTTATCCGGTTCAGTTTTTCCCAAGGTAGAGAAAATCCTCTCGCTGCCATTGCAGATCACAGCCGGAAATAGAATCTTCGTGTCACCGATATCAAGCTTTATCGCTCCGAATCCTGGATCAGCTCCAGCAACCAGAATATCATTTTCAAACACTATCTTTCCTCCTTGTTCAACAAAGATCACTTTCTTATTTGAGAATCTAGCTATTTTACTCATTGTATACTATTATTTGACTCTTGGGAAGATTTTTAACCTGAGTCCTCTCTGTGTTTGTCTTCTCCTGATAGGGATTTGTTTAATGACCTCAATCTTTATCCTTGAGTGAAGAATATTCCTGCTTTTGAAGGAAAAAATAATATATGGTTTTGAGGAAAGGAGTAACAAAATATGATTATTGCCACGATTCGAACCATTATTCTCTATTTGGTTATCGTCATCATTATTCGGATAATGGGCAAAAAACAAATCGGACAGCTTCAACCATTTGAATTGGTAATTATTCTGATGATTTCAGAGCTGGCGGCTATTCCCAGTCAAAACATTGGGATCCCCTTGAGCGCTGGGCTGCTTCCTGTGATTGTTCTTCTGCTGCTGGGCATGACTTTTTCCTACATTACTTTGAAAAGCGAAAAAGCCAGGGCCTTGATCTGCGGTACTCCTACCATATTAATCGAAAAAGGAAAAATTATTGAAAAGGAGCTTGTCGACCTCAAATATAATCTCAGCGATCTTCTTGAACAATTGCGAGTGAATAACATTCCGAATATTGCTGATGTTGAATATGCTATTTTGGAAACAAACGGCCAGTTAAGTGTGATTCCCAAAACCGATAAACGCCCTTTGACTCCTGCGGATATGAACATACATCCTGCCTATGAAGGGCTTCCCTCTATCCTGATTATGGATGGGATTGTCCAAAAAAGGAACCTGGAAAGATCAAACGCCAATCTTACCTGGCTAAAAAATGAATTAAACAAAGCAAATCTTAAGGTCAATGATGTTCTGATTGCCAGTCTGGACAACCAAAATCATCTTTATTTCCAAGCAAAAAAATCCAACAGTTGAGAGGAGGAAAATCTATGCGATCTCTTCTGGCTATCTTTTTGGGCTTTGTCCTGCTGATCTCTTTGTCTGTTTTTACTTTCCATAAATTGGAGGAATCCTATTCCATCATCAAAACCGACTTGGATCAAGCCCAGGAATATATTGCCGCTGAAAAATGGCGGGAAGCAGAAAATCTTACCCGAAAAATTGACGCCTACTGGACAGAGACCAAGAAATGGTGGGCCATATTGCTTGATCACGAAGCTTTGGACGATATTGAAATATCGATCAAAAGGCTGGAAACCTTTATTGAGACCAAAGAAAAGCCTTCATCTTTAGCGGAATTGGAAACCCTTAAGGTTCTGGTCAAAAAAGTTCCGGAATCAGAATGCCTGCGCTTGAATAATATTCTATAAGATCAGATATTGAAAACAGATCTTGCGTATTCTATGATAAAAGCAAATATTTCGTCGTCTTGCTAAGAGACCAGATCATATGATCATTTATGATTAGGGGCACTGCTTTGGAAAAATATAAACCCTGGCAATTCATCAGTTTATTTTATAGAGAAATAACGGAGACAGGTTTGTTGAACCTTGGGGCACAGATCACATATTATGTTATCTTGGCCTTTTTTCCTTTTCTGATTTTTCTCCTCACTCTGACAAGCTATATTAATCTGGCTGATGTCAATATTTTGGATGATCTGTCTCATATCGTACCGCAGGAAAGCTATCAGATCATTGCCGACACCCTCAAGGAAATCATGAGCGTCCGCCGCAATACCACCCTGCTGTCTTTAGGTTTCCTGGCATCCCTGTGGTCGGCTTTAAACGGCATTCATGCCCTGATGACGGGAATGAACAGCGCCTACGGCAAAAAAGAGACCCGCTCTTTTTTGCTGCAAAAATTTACGTCCCTGAACTTTCTGATTGTCTTTTTTCTGGCCATCGTACTGTCTTTTCTCTTATTAGTCCTAGGCCGGGAATTGGAAGAATTTCTGCAAATATTGTTAGGCAACTTAAATATGATCACTTTCCTCTGGCAAAAGCTTCATATTGTTTTCCAGTTTGTGTTTCTAATCCTTACCTTCCTGTACCTGAACAAACTGGCCACAGGAAAAGCTTTCACTTATGGGCAATTATTGCCCGGTTCTCTTTTTGCCGCCATAGGGTGGGTTGTAATCTCCATGGGATTTTCCTTATATCTGAAGTATTTCAACAATTACTCACCGGCTTATGGCAGTATCGGCGGGATCATTATTCTGTTGCTTTGGCTTTACTGGAGCAGTGAGATGATTCTTTTCGGCTGTGTTTTGAATTCTGTCATCATGAAAGTAAAAAATCCGCAAGAACAAATCATGAAGAACTCCTAAAGCTTTGAAAAATCCAGTGTGGCAAAATAATCGTCTATGGTTTCCGCCCGCCTGATCAGTTGGATACTGCCGTCCTCTTTGAGCAGAAGCTCCTGGGAACGGAGTTTGCCGTTATAGTTAAAACCCATGGCATGACCATGCGCTCCGGCATCATGGATGATGATGAGATCACCGGGATCAAGCGGAGGCAGGCTTCTGTCAACCGCGAATTTATCGTTATTCTCACAGAGACTGCCTGTGACATCATAAGTCTGATCATAGGGCAGATCCTGTTTGCCGGGCACAGTGAGATGATGGTAGGAGCCATACAGTGCCGGCCGCATTAAATCAGCCATACAGGCGTCTAAGCCGATATAATTCTTATAAATTTCTTTTTTATGCAGAACCTTTGCAACCAGATATCCGTAAGGGCCGGTGATCATCCGCCCGCATTCCACCGCCAGTTTAAGCGGGTGCAGATGTTTGGCCGCAATCATATCGTCGTAAACCTTATGGATTTCCCGGCCAAGGTATTCCAGATCGACAGCGGTATCTTCCGGACGGTAAGGAATACCGATTCCACCGCCCAGATCTACAAATTCAATATTGATGTCCAGCTTTTCTTTGATTTCAGCCACCAATTGGAACATCATCCTGGCGGTTTCAATAAAGAAATCCGGATTAAGCTCATTGGAAATAATCATGGTGTGGATCCCGAATCTTTTCGCCCCTAAACTTCTGGCTTTCGCATAGCATTCGAAGAGCTGTTCTCTGGTTACCCCATACTTTGCTTCCTCGGGATTGCCGATAATGGCGTTGCCGCCAGAACGCAACGGACCGGGATTATAGCGAAAACAGATCATTTCAGGCATTCCGATATGCTGATGAATAAAATCAATATGGGAAATGTCATCAAGGTTGATCAGAGCTCCGAGCTCTTTGGCCTTCACGAATTCATTGGCCGGAGTATCATTGGAAGTAAAAACAATGTTTTCACCGGTGATCCCTGTTTTCTCCGCTAAAATAAGCTCAGACAGGGAACTGCAATCCGCACCGATTCCCTCTTCCGCCAAAATCTTCAGCAAATATGGATTAGGAGCTGCCTTGACTGCATAATACTCTTTAAATCCCGGGTTCCAGCTGAATGCTTTTAAAAATCTGCGGGCATTTTCCCTAATGGCTTTTTCATCATAAAGGTGAAAAGGGGTCCCGTAAATCTCAGCGATTTCTTTGATTCTCTCATTGGAAAAAGGCAGCTCTTTTTTCTTCATTAAATTTTCCTCCAAAAAAAATATTACGGGTATCTACCCGTAAACCTCAAAAAATATCGTTATTTTTTCCATAACTTACAAAGGTTTGCAGATAGCTCTCCATCCTGCCGGATGACAGGCATGAATTTCTTCAAGACATGCCCAGCGATAATTCCGCCGCAAATTACCGCTTCGGCGGTCATTCCTTTCAGTACCCCTCTCTGCCCGGCCGGCTAAGAGTACCTACTGATCATGGACCGCACCTCTATCCCGATGCTTTATTTTCATTATGATATCATACTTCAGGCAAATCGACAATATTAGAAAATATCATCCTGAATATCCGTTTCTTCTTCCCCGTCCTGTTCCTGATACAGAGATTCTATTTCAGGAAGATCCTGAATGGAGTTGAGGCCAAAATGGATCAGAAATTTGCCGGTGGTCCCATATAAGATGGGGCGTCCCGGTGAATCCTTACGGCCAACATCCTGGACCAGTTCTTTTTCCACCAGTGTCGCTAAGGCTCTGTCTGATTGCACACCCCGGATAAAATCAATTTCTCCTCTGGTCACAGGCTGCTTATAAGCCACGATGGATAATACCTCTAAAGCCGCGTTGGATAATCCTTGAGACGGCTGTTTATAAAGCACTTCAATGTATTTTGAGTAGGGAGATTTTGTTCCCATTTTATAACCCTGCTCAACCTGAATAATGGTCAAACCGCAGGCGGTATCTTCATAGCGGCTTCTCAGCAGCTCAATGATTTCCAGAACAGTTTCGGAGGAGATTTCCAGAATCTCCGACAATTTTTCAATGGTCAGCGGTTCCTTGGCTACAAATAACAGAGCTTCAATTGCAGCGGTTTCAGGCTCCTGAAACAACATCAGACCGACTCCTCCTCAATAAAATCCCAGGCTTTTTCCGTTGGAACAAGGAAGAAATCATTTGCCGTACCGCTTTGTTCAGAGCGGATGATCCCATCTTTCAGCAGCTCCAGCAAGGAAAGAAAGGCAATAATGATTTCTATCCTGGTATGTAAGCGTAATAATTGTTTAAAGCTGACACCTTTAGGATGGAGGATGATTCTCTTTAGAATATCCCTGATCATGAGCTCTAAGGGAACCTCTTCAATCTGAATAAATTGAATATCCTCACCCTGCTCAGCCTTCACAAGGATTTCCTGAAATGCTTTTACAATGCTGTCAAGTTCAATTCCTTCCAAGGGGTTCGGCAGTTTAAGAAAAGACATGATCTCTTCCTCACTGGGTTCCCGGAAATATTTCATTCCGGAAATGGTTTCTTTTTCCGCAAGAATGCCTGCGGCCAGTTTATAATCCCTGTACGCAACCAATCGTTCAATCAGGTTTTGTTTCATCTCCTCTTCTTCCAGAATGATCTCGTCATTCTTTTTTGATTTGGGCAAGAGAGAAGAAGATTTCAGAAACAACAATTGGGCCGCCAGAACAAGGAACTCTGAAGTCACATCCATATCCATTTTTTCCATCAGACGTACGGTTGCGATAAATTGATCGGCTATTGAGGCAATTGGGATATCATAGATATCGAGTTTATGCTGCTGGATAAGATGCAGCAGCAGATCAAGAGGACCCTGAAAAACCGGAAGCTCGATATAGGGTGAGGTTTTGCTTCCATTCATCTTATACTCCGATCAAGCCGCGTACTTCCCGCATGGTCTCTGAAGCAGCCTGACGGGCCTTGGCAGCACCTTCCTCAAGCACCTCGTCAACCCTGTCTTCCCAAAGCCGTCTTCTTTCCCTGAATGGTGCCAGCACGTTTTCAATGACTTCGGCAAGATAACGCTTGCACGCCACACAGCCAATCTTACCCTGCCGGCATTCTTCTTCAATTCCGGCCACATCAGGAGAATAAATTTTGTGAAATTGATGGACGATACAGACTTCCGGATGCCCGGGGTCATCTTTTCGTATCCTTTGAGGATCTGTGATCATCTGTTTCACTCTGGTATTAATCTCCTCTGGAGAAGCCGTCAGTGAAATCGCATTATTATAGCTTTTGCTCATTTTCCTCCCATCAACTCCGGGAAGCAGGGGTATTTTTCCGATCAGGGCCTGCGGCTCCGGAAACAGTTTTCCATAAAGATGGTTAAACCGGCGTCCGACCTCCCGGCACAATTCAATATGGGGAATTTGATCCTCGCCGACAGGGACGGCATCGGCCTTATACAATAAGATATCCGCAGCCTGCAGCAGAGGATAACCAAGGAATCCGTAGGTGTGAAGATCCTTACCGTCTTCAGCCAACTGATTAATCTGGTCTTTATAGGTTGGCACCCGTTCCAGCCAGGAAAGCGGGGTGAACATGGAAAAAAGCAGGTGCAATTCAGCATGTTCCTTTACGTGGGACTGGACAAATATGGCGCTTTTCACAGGGTCCAAGCCCACACTTAACCAATCAACAGCGATTTCCCGGATCAGATTCTTCATATCTAATTTATCCTGGTAGCCTGTTGTCAGGGCATGCCAGTCAACAATCGTGAAAAAACAGTTATACTCATCCTGCAGCCTGACCCAATTTTGAATTACACTCAAATGTCCGATATGTAAGGATCCTGTGGGCCGCATGCCGCTCAAAATTCTCTTTCCCATCACTTGGTACTCCCTTCGCTGTTTCGTTTAAGGATTTGCAGCAGATAATTTCTTTCTTCTTCAAAATCGGATATTTTTCCTGTCAGCCAGGCCAGATGGATGTCCTGAAGTATCCTGCCTATTTCCGGCCCTTCCGGAATGCCGGCCGCCAACAAGTCTGATCCCCTGATCGTCATCTTAAGGTTTTGCAGGGCTTGCTGATAGCTTTCAATCAGAGGCCGCAAATCCTCATGCTTTTTCAGGAGATCAACAATTCCTTCTTTCACCCCAAACAAAGCCGCATATCCTTCTTGCGGACAGTCGCCGGCAGCTCTGAGTTTACTGCGAACAGCAACATAGTCCAACGTATGTTTAAGCATACTCTTCGTGAATGCCAGTCTGTCCAAAACAGCTCTAATCTCATCATTTTCAAGGCTGATCAGAAGGCCAAGCCATTTTTTCTCTAGATCCCAGTCCTTAACCTCTTCCTCACTTTCGGCAAGGTTCCAGGCAAATTCCCGGCCAAACCAATTTTTCATCAGGCCGAACGCCGCCAATTCCCGAACCATTTTCTGATACGCTTGCTCCGGCAGGATCAACATCAGTTCTTCGGTGAACCTTTCTTTGCTGATCTTGAGCAGGACATTGGCCTGCAAGGCTGTATTGATTGCTTCTCTGGTGACTTTGGCGATCTTAAAGTGATAACGGCAGGCAAAACGGACTGCCCGAATCATTCTTGTCGGGTCCTCAATGAAACTCAAATTATGTAAAAACCTGATTTCACCCTGTTGCAGATCTCTTAATCCGCCATAAAAATCCACCACTTCACCAAAGCGGTTGGCATTCAGGCAAAGGGCCATGGCATTTACAGTGAAATCGCGCCGGAATAAATCTTCTTTAAGGTTAGATTCCTCAATCGTCGGCAAGGCTCCGGGAAAATCATATTCTTCCCACCGGCTGCCCGCAATATCAAGATGCGTCCCATCACGAAACGTAATCTTGACCGTTCCAAACTGATGATGTTGAACGACTTTATGCACCTCAACCACCTCGATCAGCTGATTGGCAAACGAATTGCTGTCTCCCTCCACAACTACATCAAGATCCTGTGATGATTTCCTTAAGAAGAGGTCCCGGACAAATCCTCCGACAAGGTAAGCTTGAATCCCCAGATGATCTGCCGTTTCTTTAATCTTATCCAACAGCAGTCCTATTTCAGGGGGCAGCTCTCTGATCAGGTCAAGAACGTCATCCCGCATGGCCTGACTTCTTTCCAGCACCAATCGTCCTGTTGTGGGCACGACACTGCCATAAACCAGCCGCAGGACATCTGATCTTGAAACAATACCGACAAGGAATCCTTCTTTTACCACTGGAATCCTGCCAACATCATGCTGAATCATGATTCTCTGTACTTCTTCCCAGCCTAAATCAGGCTGAACCGTAATGACTTCTTTCGTCATGAATCCTTTAACCGGAGCATGCTGCAAACCGTGCTTCAATGCCTTGTCCACATCTCTTCGCGAGATCACTCCGACCAGCCGGCCATGATCAACAACCGGAAAGCCTGTATGCCCATAACGCAGAAGCAGCTTTCCTACCTCTTCCATTACCGTGTCCGAAGAAACGGTCTTCACCGGAAAACTCATGATGTCCTGAACTAAATGAGGTTCACGAACAAATTCCGCAATTTGCTCTTTTAAGCTGAATAGGGCCTGTTCAATTCCTGTATCTTTAAGGACGGCGGAAGCAGCCTTGTCATGCCCCGCTCCGCCAAAACCCGACAATATTTTGTTGACCGGCAAGGCATCTCCCCGCGAACGGCCGACAAGATAAACTCTTTGTCCCATTTTCACGATTAAAAACCAGGTGTCCGGACGTTCAAGCTCTCCTATCCTATTCGCTAATACGGCAAGCCCTTCAAAGTATTCCCTGCATTCAGCATAAGAAATGAAGACCGGCATTCCCTGAATGGTTTCCGTCTGCCCGTTATCCAAAAGCACCTGTAAAAGTTTTGTTTGCTGCGGACTGAGCGGTCTTCTTAAATATTCGGAAATCACGCTTAATTGGGCGCCTTGCTCCAAAAGATAAGCTGCTGCCGTTAAATCTCTGGAGGTTGTATTTTCAAATAACAAGCTGCCTGTATCATCGTATATCCCCAAAGCCAGCAGAGTCGCCTCAAAGCCGGACAATCTTTTGCCAGCCTTGCTTATCTTTTCCACCAGCAAAGTGGTACAGGCGCCCACAGGCTCAATGCAAAGACCTGCATGCCGCTTGCCCGGATAGGGATGATGATCATAAATGATCAAATCACATTTCTCAAATAAGAGCAGCAAGTTTTTGCTTGATACTGCCCTTGCCAATTCAGAGGTATCCACCAAAATAATTTTGGTTACCTGGTGAGGGTCAATATCCTTCAATTTTTGATAAGAAAGCTGATCCTTCGCTAAGGCCAGGAAGTCCTGGACATATGAATTTGCTTTGCCGTCAATGATCATTTCTGCCTTGGGGTATATTTTTTGGGCTGCAACCATTGAGGCTAAGGCATCAAAATCAGGATATTGATGGGAGAGAATAATTTCCATTTGTATTTCTCCGCTAACAAAAGATTATACAAATTATAGCATTATGTCATGCTTTATACCATCTTCTCATTTAAGCCGCGCATGGCATTTTCAATATCGTCCGTAGTCAAGCCGTCTTTTTGCAGGCGATAGTCTATGGCCTCAATCCAAAAGGCGCATTTTGCCGAGATCTTTTTAAATTGCTTCATATTGCCCTTATCCGTTTTTGCCCTGGCATCAGCATTGCCCTGAATGATTAAACAGGTGTATCTGGCATCAAAACAGTTCTTTTGATCCATATCCTGAAAGGTTCCATTCAACTCTTTGATCACCTGCTCATAATAGCTTTTAAATTCTCCGAAAGGAATCTCTGTTTCCATTTGTAAATATTCTTTTAGTTTTGCCATAATTTCTTTCATTGAGTCCACTCTCCCGTTTCTCTGTTTTGTAGCATTATCTAAAAAAAAAAATATACTGGAACAAAAAGGAAGGAGATTATGATGAATGCCTTGTTTCGCAAACACTGTCCTTCAACTGTAGTTCCAGTTCATTATTATAGCACTATTCAGCCATATAATTACAGCACTATTTCTTCAACCTCTTATGATTTACCCCCGCAACACTTTCCTGCTCCGGTAAATCAATTTTCCGTCCCCCAACGTCAATTTGCTTTTCCACCCGGTCAGTTTGCGGCCCCCCCAGGTATCCCGGTCAGTTATACAAAGGCAAATCGCGGACTCAATATTATTATGGTATCCTCATTAATCCTGCTATCTTTGGACCTGATCTTTGTCCGTCCGTTAAAGCAGAAAAATTAATCAAAGACTTTTTTATTCTTTACGGGCTTCCGGCTGCCGGATTCTGTCTTTAGGTTTGAGAATGCTGGGCCTTTTGTTGGCGATAGGGACCGGTGAGCGGACCAGAATCGTCCCCAAGGCTTTGATATCTAAAGGAATCAGCGGCCATAAATACGGAATGCCAAATGACTTTGTCCGCCACAGCAAGAAAAACACCAATATTGTCCCAATCCCCAGTCCCCAAAAATTAAACAGTCCGACCATGATGATCAGGAACAGTCTGACCAGTCTATTGGCCATAGAAAGCTCATAGCTGGGAGTAGCAAATGTTCCGACCGCGGCAAACGCCAGGTACATAATCACCTCGGGATTAAACAGACCTACCTTGATGGCCACATCCCCCATCATAAAAACAGCGACAAGACCTAAAGCCGTAGCCAAGGGAGTCGGAGTATGGATGGCGGCCATTCTTAACATATCTATCCCGATATCTCCGATTATGACCTGAGGGAACAGGCCGATCTTGGCGATTTTTTCCACCCCGATAAACCGCAGCCATTCCGGTAAAGCTTGGGTATTCAGAGCCCCGGCCAACCATGCGGGCAGGAGAAATACAGAAAGAAATATCGCTAAAAATCTTATCCAACGTAAAAAAGCCCCAACTACCGGTTCTTGCCGGTATTCTTCCGCATGCTGGACATGATGCCACAGGGTCACAGGAGCGACAATCACACTGGGTGAAGTATCGACGATCACGATCACATTGCCTTCTAAAAGGTGCATAGCGGCAACATCCGGCCGCTCCGTATATCTGACCCGCGGAAAAGGGTTCCAGAATTTGCTTCCCAGAATAAATTCTTCCACAGTTTTTTCTGCCATGGGAATCCCGTCAATTTTGATATTCTGAATCTCCCTCTCAATTTCGGTTACCATATCGGCATTGGTGATATCTTCGATGTAAGCAATACAGACATCGGTTTTAGACCTGCTTCCCGCCTGAACAAGCTTCATTCTTAATTTGGGATCGCGCAGACGCCTGCGCAAAAGGATGGTATTGAAAAGCAAAGTTTCGGTGAAGCCATCCCGCGAACCCCTGGTTACTCGTTCAATATCAGGCTCTTCAGGCATTCTGCCCGGGAATGTCCTTAAATCAACAACAATAGCCTGGGTTTTTCCTTCAATCAAAATTGCCATTGCCCCGGATAAAAGAAAATAAACGATTTCATCCATGGTTTGGACTTCTGTAACCTGTAAATCATTGATTTTATTCTTAACCAGTTTTTCGAGGGCATTAACCGAAAGCTCCGCTCTTTCCAGCTCGACGAAGGTATTCATAATCAGGTTGATTGCCGGTCTGGAAATCATTCCGTTAATCGAATAAATCGCAATTTTTTTGCCGCCGATCACCATTTCCCTTAAGACAATGTCAAAACTGTCCGGATAACCGAGGAGATGATTTAATAAATCAATATTTTCCTGATAGTTTTTGGATATTTCGGCATTTGTTTCCGCTGAAGTTGTCAAAACCATCATCCTTTCGGATTAAATATTAGTGCGGTCAGATAACCAAATAAAACCGCTCCGGCTATACCTACCGCTGCTGCCTGGACTCCGCCGGAGATAGCTCCCAGAAAACCGTTTTCGTTCACTCCCTGCATCGCTCCATTAGCCAGCAAGTAACCAAACCCGGACAAAGGTATGGTTGCACCGGCCCCCCCCATCTTGACAAGGGGCTCATACCAGCCGAGAGCACCCAGAAGCACCCCCCCTGTCACAAAGATGACTAAAATATGGGCGGGTGTAATTTGAGGTTTTGTTAAATCCATCAGTAATTGACCGATCACGCAGATCAGTCCCCCCACAATGAAAGCCGGAATAATCATCGTAAACATTTTGCCGCCTCCTTTAAACCTCTATTGTAATGGCATGACCGATCCCCGGAATGGATTCACCCTGGAAGGAAGAAACCGGACTATGCAGGCTTCCGCTTCCGACCAAGAGAATTTTCCGCAAACTGCCGTTGTTCAGCCTTTTCAGCAGATCTCCCGCCAAGACCACGGCTGAACAGCCGCAACCGCTTCCTCCGGCATGGGTATCCTGTTCCAGGCTGTAAATCATCTTGCCGCAATCTCCAAAATTATTCCCAATCTTAATTCCGCTTTTGTCCAGCAGTTGCAATAAAAGCTCAAACCCTACCGAACCCAAATCCCCCGATAGAATTAAATCATAATAATCAGGCTGGCGGTTTAAATCATTAAAGTGGCTGATCAAGGTATCGGCGACGGCAGGAGCCATTGCCGCTCCCATATTATTGCTGTCTGTTTCCCCAAGATCAACAACCTTTCCAAGGGTTGCCGAGGTTACTTTCGGCCCGTTACCGGCATCAGAAAGCAAAACGGCGCCTGCACCTGTGACTGTCCATTGTCCCCACAGTGGTCGTTGAATCCCTTGCTCGGTCGGAAAACGGTACTGCCTTTCTGCCGTATCATGATGGCTTGAGGCTCCACACACAACTTTATTGGCAAAGCCGCCATCAATCAGCATTCCACCCAGAGCGGTTGTCAAAGCCATAGTCGAACAAGCGCCGTATACTCCGATAAAAGGCAGCGCAAGCTGCCTGGCCGTAAAGTTGGCGGAGATCATCTGATTGAGTAAATCTCCTGCCAGCATATAATGAATATCCTGATTTGTGAATTGCGCTTTTACGATTGTTTGACGAATCGCGGTTTCAATCATTTTTTGTTCGGTCTTTTCCCAGCTCTTTTCACCAGCATAAGTATCCTGAAGGATCTGATCAAAGCTTTGGGCCAAAGGTCCTTGGCCTTCTTTCGGTCCGACAATCGAGTATGCTGAAATGATGAACGGCGGATTCTGAAAAACAACTGTCTGGTTGCCGACTCTCTTTGTATTCATTGGTTTTCACCCCTTTTTATCTCATCTTAAAAGAAAATAGATGATGCCGATCACGATGGAAGCAGTAATCCCAAAGACCAGAATAGGTCCGGCAATGGTAAATAATTTGGCCCCCACCCCCATAACATACCCTTCTCTTTTATACTCCAAAGCCGGTGAGACCATGGAGTTGGCAAAGCCGGTCACAGGAACAATCGAACCTGCGCCTCCATATTTTCCGATATTGTCATAGACACCCAGTCCTGTCAGTAGAGCCCCCAGAAAAATCATTGTCGCCGTCCCGGCATTCTGGGCCGTTTTCAGGGGAAGATTAAGGTAGATCGTATAAAAATTAATAATGATTTGGGCGATCAGGCAGATGATTCCGCCGATTAAAAAAGCAAACAGGCTGTTTTTCAGGACTGTTGGCGCCGGTGTAGCCTTTGCCGTCATTTCTTTGTACTCTTCCGGTGTAATTTTGATCGACAACGTGTTTGAACTATTTGCCATGGTCAAACCTCCTTTAAATTTAAAATAAGACCTAAGATCATTAGGTTCATTAATCGTGATTATTCTGCTAAATATGGATTTCACTCCACATATTATTTCTTATTTTCTGTTAATTATTTAAATTATTCGCATTTTTCTTCAATAATTTTGCTCTAGGGATACAAAGGAAATTACTGTCAGGCGTCGAAGAGTATGGATATGTCTTTGCCGGCAAAATAGGAGGAGCGTGAACGAATAAATGGAAAAGAAAGTTGAACGTCAAACCATGTATTTATTCCTTGATGGCGAATTAGATCTCAATAATGCCCAAAGCCTGCGCAATGTGATCGATCGTGATATTGATAAAAAGGGGATAAAAACAGTCATTATAAATATGGAAAATGTCAAGTTTATCGATAGTTCAGGGTTGGGGATGATTTTAGGAAGGTACAAAAAGCTTCTGACCTTGGGAGGCAAATTAAAAATTGTCAATGCTCCGCCCCACGTCTATAAAATTATGGAAATGGCCGGGCTTCCAAAAATTATTCAGTTTGAAAAAGATGAAACTGCTTAAAAAGTAGAGAGGGGAAAAAAAATGAACAATAGGATGACTTTTACTTTCCAAAGTATTTCAGAGAATGTGACCATTGCCCGAATGCTGGCTTCTGCTCTTGGGGCTCAGCTGAATTTTCCTCTTAACGAACTTGAAGAACTGAAGGTAGCCGTTTCGGAAGCTGTTTCCAATGCAATTATTCATGGTTATCAGAACGCTCCCGCTGAATTTGTCACAATGGAAATAGAAACCACTTCCGAAAAAGTAATGATCCTTGTCAGCGATTCGGGTTGTGGAATTGCCGATATTGACCAGGCAATGCAGGCTTCCTATTCGACAGATCCGGAAAGAATGGGACTTGGTTTTGTCTTTATGAAGTCATTTATGGATGAATTGAATGTTGAATCCGAAGTTGGCAAAGGGACAAAGGTTAAACTGGTCAAGTACCTGGCATCTCACCGTTCTTCCTCGCATTGAGGGGGGAAAGAAAATGATTCATCGATTAACGGAAATGAATCTACCCAGATTTCCTCTGCTTAAAGAGCAAGAAATGACTGAATTGCTGCACAAAGCTCAAGCCGGGGATCATGATGCCCGGGAACAGCTGATCAATTGCAATCTGAAATTAATTTTTAATTTAATTCAAAGATTTACGCACCGGGGCTATGAGCTTGAGGATTTGTTTCAGATTGGCACCATTGGCCTGATCAAAGCAATAGACAAATTTGATTTTTCTTATGGGGTTAAATTTTCAACTTATGCCGTACCGATGATTATCGGCGAAATCAGGCGCTTTCTGCGTGATGATCATCCCATTAAAGTTCCCCGCTCTTATAAAGAGCTTGTTTATAAAATTCATCGTTCACGGGAAAAATTATCCCTTGAACTCAACCGTGAACCGACCGTAAATGAAATTGCCCAGGATCTCAATGTCGGCAGTGAGGAAATCGTCACCGCTCTGGACGCTGTACAGAGTCCTACCTCGATCAATGACACGCTCTATCAGGATGATTCCGATCCGATCTATATCCTTGACCAGATTCCGGTGGAAAAAGATCTTGTACCGGCCTGGTTTGAAGAAGTCGCACTCAAAGATGTGCTGAATAAACTGCCGGAACGGGAAAAGCAGGTACTGGTCATGCGGTTCTATGAAGATAAAACCCAAAGCGAAATTGCCAAAAGATTAAACCTGTCCCAGGTTCAAATTTCCAGAATAGAACGGGCGGCCCTTTTGCATCTTAAGCAAATGATGACCGATGACTGAAAATCTTATCAACGATGATCTTGCTTCTTTGCTAGGAGGCTTTTCCGAAATCATAAGTGTTTTGGAGAGATTTCTTCATTAAACCGAATAAGGAAGATTTAGCGACATCATCTTTTGCGACCAAATCAACTTCTATTTGGAGCTCATCTCCGTTATAGATGCTCATTTGCCCCAGCTTCTGACCTTTAACAACAGGGGCATGAATAGTTTGATCATAACTGATCTCCATCCTGTAATCCTTGTCTTTCCCCTTTTCTATGCTGATCCCTACGGCTTTATCCACGATAAGATCAACTTTTTCGGCAGTTCCTTTTTGAACTGTCGTTTCTCCTTGTTTTGATCCGGCTTCAGCAAATTTTTTATAAGAATAATTGGCGAATCCATAATTATAGAGCTTCATTGATTCGGCAAAATGTCCTCGTACTTCCGGGACTGCCATGACCACACAAATAAGCTTTAACCCGTTACGTTCAACAGTTGAGGCCAAGCAATATTTTGCTTCCTGGGTCCAGCCTGTTTTTAAGCCGCTTGTCCCTTCATACCACCAAAGCAGTTTATTGGTGTTATATAATTTAAATTTTCCGCCTCTTAAATCATACTCTTTGATTGAAGTCAATTTGGAAATGAGCGGATATTTTAAAGATTCTTTGGCAATAATAGCCAGATCATAGGCACTGGTATAATGTCCTTCCGCCGGAAGGCCATTATCATTAATAAAGTTGGTATCGACCAAACCCAATTTCTTTGCTTTTTCATTCATTTGATGCACAAACTCTTCTAAAGAGCCGTTAATATGTTCCGCCACAGCAACACAGGCATCATTTGCCGATCCGACTGCAATAGAAATCAGCATCTCTTCCAGAGACAGCTTCTCGCCCACTTCCAGGTATATCTGTGATCCGCCCATAGAACAAGCCCTTTCACTGGCCGTTACAGTATCCTTCAAATTCACTTTTCCCGATTCCAGCGCTTCGGCTGCAATCAGCAGGGTCATCAGCTTCGTGACACTGGCCGGGGCTAAGCGCTTATGGGCATCTTTTTCATATAGAACTTTGCCCGAGGAAGCATCAATAAGAATCGCACTGCCCGCCGATGTTTCAATATTCGCTGCCATAAGAGGCTCTACATCATACATGAAAAAGCAGGAAACGGCAATCACCAAAGAAATCAGGACAGAAATCATTTTTTTGAGCGTATGCATACCCAAACCTCCTTTTGTTCCAGTTGATGTTTTAGTATACCCTTTTAAAATTTCTTTTATAGAATTCTAAAATGTTTTTTCTTAATATTTCGACGGCACTTTTGGCTGTCCTATCCCGTGCCAAAAACAAGGATGGAAATAAGCAAAGGGCTTAAGGTAAATTTTATGCTTGAGCACACAGCCTCTGACGACTTTAAGTCCCTTTTCTTGGCACTGTTGATCGATTTCCTCCGTCCAGTTTTTTTCCTGAAACCAGATACAAAATGCCCCTGCCGCAGCTGTCTGTTCAACGATCTCAGGAGCAAGATCCAGGTGGACACACAAAACGACGACATCAACTGTCCCTCGCAGCTCCGCCAAAGAAGAATATCCTTTGCACCCTTCGATTCTGGCTAAGTCCTCAGCAACAGGATAAACCCGGCATCCGAACTCTTTAAATAAACGCCAGGCTTTCCAGGCGTGCTTATGCTTTAAAAACTTTTCTTTATTTGCGACCACGGCAAAGCTCATTTTGGTGTTAAGACCGTCTGCCAATTCAAATACATGTTTTTTTCTTTTCATCTTATCTTCACTCCTGTTTTCTTTCTACTAATGCATATGATTCATTTAATGCATATGATTCATTCCTGCAAAAAAGCTTTCAATCGTGAAAAAACGTTTGGCGATGGTTAGAGAACCATCGCCAAACGTTTTGATCTGTTTTTCATCAGATATCTTTAATCATATTTATGATATGGGCTTAAGCCCCCGGTATTTTCTATTGGACAACAATGGTATTTGCCATAGGCAGGACGGGCCTCTCCTGCCCCAGGACCAGTGCTTTTCTGAGTATGTCCATGCTGCTTTCAGCCTTTTGGGCATCGGATGTATAGATTTTCAATAAGGATTCCCCGGTCAAGACTTTTTCACCGGTTTTTTTCAGAATAACCAGACCTGCCCCGAAATCAATCGTGCTTTCTTTGGTCTCACGGCCCGCTCCCAGCATCATGGCCGCCCGTCCCACCAAGCCGGCATCAATATTCTGAATAAAAGCATCCTCCGGGGCCTGGTAGGTCTTTACATAGGGCGCTAAAAATAACTCCTTATTTTGAACTTTAAGCAGATCTCCTTTTTGGGCGGAAATCAACTGGCAGAATTTCTGCCAGGCGGCTCCGGAATCAAGGGCTTTTTGCAAGAGCCTTTTCCCTTCCCCGACACAATCTGTCTTGCCGGCGGCAATCAACATCCAGCTTCCGAGTAAAAGGCAAACCTCTAACAGATCAGCCGGCCCAGTTCCCTGTAAAGAATCCACTACTTCCAGAATCTCCAGGCTGTTGCCCACTGCATTCCCTAAAGGCTGGTTCATGTCACTGAGTATGGCTATGGTTTTCCGTTCCAGCTTGTTCCCGATATCCACCATGATTTCAGCCAGGGTCCTAGCCTGCTCGATATCCGGCATAAAGGCCCCTGATCCGTACTTGACATCCAAAACAATACCTTGTGCCCCGGCAGCAATTTTTTTGCTCATGACCGAGGAAGCAATCAGGGGAATAGAATTGACGGTTCCTGTAACATCTCTCAAGGCATAGAGTTTCTTATCGGCGGGAACAATATCCGCGGATTGCGCGGTGACAGCCAAACCAATATCAGCAACCTGTTTGAGAAAAGCTTCTTCGCTAAGTTCTGTGTGAAAACCCGGAATAGCCTCCAATTTGTCTATTGTTCCCCCGGTAAAACCAAGTCCCCGTCCGGACATTTTTGCGATCTTGACTCCACAGGCGGCCACTAAAGGAGCAACAATAAGTGTCGTCTTATCTCCTACTCCTCCTGTACTGTGTTTGTCGATACAGTGCAAACCGTATTTGCCCAGGTCTATCTGTTTACCGCTTTGAGCCATTGCCAGCGTAAGCTCGGCAGTTTCCTCAGCAAGCATACCCTGAAAATAGATTGCCATCAACCATGCCGAAATCTGATAATCCGGAATATCCCCACTGACATAGCCCCGGATAATGAATTGGATTTCCTCTTTGTTTAAGAGCTGACCATTGCGTTTCTTTTCAATCAAATCGACCATTCTCATCAAGAAGCAGCCCCTTTGACTAGCTTATTTTTCAAGCAAACAGATCTGATAACCAATCATTTCAGTGCTAATCATCAAGCTTTTTGATGATTAATGTTAATAAAGCAACAAAGGTTTTTTCAATCTTTTCCGTAGTCTCGATGACTTCCCGATGATTGAGCTTTTGTTTTAAGACACCCGCCGCCATATTCGTCACACAGGAAAGGCCCAAAACTCTCATTCCCCCATGATTGGCCACAATCACTTCAGGTACGGTCGACATTCCCACCAAATCGGCGCCTATCGTCCTCAAGTACCTGATTTCGGCCGGAGTTTCATAGCTTGGGCCGCTCAACCCCGCATAAATCCCCTGTTGGGGAGTGATTCCCAGTTCAGCCATGGCCTCTGATGCTGTTTTTCTCCATACCGGGTCGTAGGCTTCACTGAGATCCGGAAAACGAGGTCCCAGCTCAGGATAATTCTTTCCTCGCAAGGGATTCCTGCCGATAAGATTAATATGGTCTTCGATGATGATCAAATCTCCCGGCGCATAGGCCGTATTCACCCCGCCGGCAGCATTGGTCACGATCAGGCCCTTGATCCCTAAGGATTTCAGGACACGGACAGGAAAAGTGACCTCTTGCATGTCATAGCCTTCATAATAGTGAAAACGGCCCTGCAAAGCAATCAGGCTTCTTTCTCCGATTCTGCCCGCAACCAAACGACCGCAGTGCCCTTCTACTGTGGAAATCGGAAAATCGGGGATCTCTTCATAAGGAATAATGATTTTATCCTCAATCAATTCCGCAAAGCCTCCGAGACCGGACCCCAAAATGACACCGAATTGTGGGGAAAGTGAACCGAGCTTCTTTTTGATCTCGAGTGCGGCTTGATTGATCTGGTCAATCGGTTGAACTTGTGCATCCATCTTACCGGGCCTCCTTATCATCTCTGATTGAATCCATAAAGCTTTTGCCGGCTTGCGGCGGGGCAATCTCTAAGTACTCAGATATGGTTGCCCCGATATCGGCGAAGCTGGCTCGCAAGCCCAGGTCTACTCCGTTTTTGATTCTTTTCCCAAACACTAGCAAAGGGACATATTCCCTGGAATGGTCTGTACTGATCGTCGTGGGGTCACAGCCATGATCCGCGGTGATCAAGAGCAGGTCCTCTTCTTTCATTGTTTCCAGAATTTCCGGTATTCTTTGATCAAAGTTCGCTAAGGCATCCGCATAACTTTGCACATTGTTGCGGTGACCGTAAAGCATGTCAAAATCAACAAGATTGGTCATGATTAAACCCTTGAAGTCTTTTTTCATATAGGCCAGGGTTTTTTCAACGCCATCCATATTCCCAATTGTGGAGACATGCTCCGTAATCCCGCATCCCGCAAAAATATCATTGATTTTGCCAACGGCTAAAACGGACATGCCGTTCTCTTTAATCTGATCTAAAAGGGTCTTTCCAGTCGGTTTTATGGAAAAGTCATGGCGATTACTCGTCCGGTAATAATCGTCCTCTGTTCCTAAAAAGGGCCTGGCAATTACCCTGGAAACCTGCATTTCCCCAACCAGCATTTCCCGGGCCGTTTGGCAGATGTGCATCAGTTCAGCCAAGGAAATCACTTCCTCATGGGCGGCAATTTGAAAGACAGAATCTGCCGAGGTATAGACAATCGGTCTTCCGGTCCTGACGTGTTCCTTGCCCAGCCTTTGTATGATCTCCGTACCCGAGGCAACTTCATTGCCCAGAACCTTGCGGCCAATTTTCTTTTCAAATTCTTGGATAAAAGGTTCGGGGAATCCCTGAGGGAAAACCGGGAAAGCCCTTTCTGATATGATTCCCGTCATTTCCCAATGACCGGTCGTTGTATCTTTACCTTTGGATTTTTCCGCCATCTTGCCATAGCAACCTAAAGGGTTTTCGGCAGCTTGAGTAAACGGAAGCTCTGCGATATTACCCAAACCAAGTCTCAGCAGGTTGGGGATGTTTAACCCGCCCATTGCCCTGGCGATATTGCCCAGGGTATTGCTGCCCTCATCACCATAATCCCCGGCATCAGGCATGGCACCTATTCCCACACTGTCCAGCACAATGAGAATTGCTCTACGCGTCATTTTTTTGTCCTCCTCGCTTTGCTCTGGGATGGGCTTTTTCGAAGACATCCCGCAGTCTGTTCTTTGTAAGATGGGTATAGATCTGGGTTGTCGATATATCGGCATGGCCCAGCATCTCTTGCACCGAGCGCAGATCTGCGCCGTGATCCAAAAGGTGGGTGGCAAAACAGTGCCTCATCAAGTGCGGATAGATCTTTGCTCCGGCCTTATTCTTTACCGCCCTGTTCTTCAGTATTGTCCAAATTCCCTGCCGGGTAAGCCTGCCTCCTCTTGCATTGAGGAACAGAGAATTGCTTTCAGCTGTTGTTGGTTTGCGGTTTTTTCTCAACAGGTGATTTCTGGCTTCCAGCAGGTACTTCTGGAGGGCAAGCAGGCACGGTTCACTTAAAGGTACGATTCTTTCCTTGTTTCCTTTGCCCCGGCACCTGACATATCCGACTTCCAGGGAAATTTGATTCAGGCTTAGCGTAATCAGTTCCGATACGCGCAGACCGCTTCCATATAATACTTCCAGAATTGCGGTATCTCTGATTTCTAAGAGCATACCGGCCTGGCTTTCTTTATCATCCCTATGATTGATAAGGCTATTGACGGCACTTTCCGAAAGAACATGCGGAAGAGGCTGTTCCAGTTTAGGAACGACGATCAGCTCTGTCGGATCATCCGTTCTTTTTCCTTCATCTGAAAGATAAGAAAAAAAACCCTTAAGAGCCGCTGTATACCGGGCTATACTTCTCGCTGAAATCCCCTGCTCATTAACGGAATAAAGGAAGGAAAAAAGATCAACAGGCTGACATTGAAAAAGATTATTTTGGTTTTCTTCAAGATAAATCAACAGTTTTTTCAGGTCCCGCCGGTAGCTCTGGCAAGTATTTCCCGATAAGCCCCTTTCTATTTTTAGATAGTTAATATAGTCATCCAACACCTGCTCATCCACAAAAAAAGCCCCCTCCTTACATGAGAATCATTTCTACATTCGGGGGGGTTTTTCCTTTATTCTTTATTCTCAGACGTCTCCAGCTGTGTCTCAATATCCAAAAGTTTGATGACCGGGAGTCAGTAACCCAATAGCCTGACGCCGAGAACCGAGAAATATCCTTGCATAACTCCGGCGATTACTGCTCCCAGGGAAACAAGCAAGGATGTCATACAGTAATAAAGGAATTCCCTGCCCATAGAATCCCCTCTGTTTTTCCCTTTGAGCAAGAGAAAGGAAAATATCGTTGCCAGGCCTGCTCCAAGCAGCAGACAGGGAATAGCCAAAACGGAAGGCAAAAAGATGGAAACCAGCGCAAGGCATATTCCGGCAAATTTTTGAGCCTTAATGACGAAAGCAATGGTAAATCCGATAATAAACCCCCGCGTAAAAACAATCAAATAGACTAAAGGTGTCCCGACAATCGTCAGTCCCAATAACCAGATACCGGCCATAATCAGAAAATTGTCTCTGGCCAATTGCTGCAAAAAGGATGTTTCAATCGTTTTAGGCTGTTCTGTCAGAAGCTGATTAAGGAATTCCGTAAGAACAGACACTTTCTCATTGCCCAAAGCCTTTACACCAACTGCACCAAAGATTATTCCTGCTAAAAGCACACTGGTTAATGTAAGATAAATCATCCAATACTGCTTAAGATGACTCAACACTGCTTTTACCATAAAAACACAGCCTTCCCGAAGAACTTGTCCTCAGGAATATATATTAAACAGTGGTTTCTTTAAGACCTATTTTTCCAAATATTCCGCCCCCGCCGGGATAGCAAATAACCGGTTTGCCCAAAGGATGGCCAGTACGGTTTTGGCATCTTTCAGTTCATTGTTCATCACCATGTCTACGGCTTCAGCTAAGGGAACCTTGATGACACCCAAAAATTCATCCTCATCGGAGGAAAGCGGCGACCATTGAAGCTCATCAGCCTGATAAAGATGAATGATCTCATCGGCAAAGCCAGGTGAGGTATGAAAAGTTCCCATATATTTCATCTTCCCCGTATAGCCGATTTCTTCTCTTAACTCTCTGATCGCACAGATTTCCGGATCTTCCCCTCTGTCAATTTTTCCTGCCGGTATTTCCAAGGTTTCCTGCTGCAAAGCATATCTGTATTGTCTGACCAGAAAAATCTGACCATCCTGAACGGCCAGCATCCCGACAGCACCGGGATGCTGGACAACTTCCCTTGTTGTTTCTTTGCCATTGGGAAGCTCCACTAAATCTTCTTTTACCCGTATGATTTTGCCTTCGTAAATCGTCTTCGTTACCAAGCGTTTTTCATCCAGTTTTTCGTTCATCTTTTTTCCTCACTTTAATCCCTTCTTAAAAATTGAAAATAACGGCTGTTCAATGCCTTTGATCTTTTTGCTTAATGATCGCATCTGATAGAATGAAAATGATAAAAGAGCACCTTAAATAAGATGCTGCGATTAATAATATTTATATTTAGTTTATCTCCAAGCATAGAAACGCAGAGGTATTTTGATTTCAATGATAAAATCAAAAAGACTTATCACTCTTTGAAAACTTGTGGATAAATCTTTAAACCAACGCTAATTTAGACCTTTTCTGCAATCCTTAGTTTATCTGCCACCATGGCGATAAATTCGGAATTCGTTGGTTTACCCCTGTCTAGATTAATGGTATAACCAAAAAATTTATTCATGAACTCAATATTCCCTCGATCCCAAGCCAGTTCAATGGCATGCCGTATCGCTCTTTCCACTCTGCTTGGAGTCGTATTGTATTTTCCGGCAATCATCGGGTATAATTCCTTAGTGACGGCACCAAGAAGGGCAACTTCCTTAATCACCGCTACAATGGAATCCCTTAAATATTGGTAACCTTTGACATGGGCCGGGACACCCATTTGTTGAATCATTTTCGTCACTTCAACATCAATATTAACGGCCTTCAGCGGAGTTTGCAAACTTGAATCCGAAGAAAAAACGCTTCTGGTCATTGCAGGAATCGGAGAAGAGAGCGGTACTGTATCATAATAACCAACCAGTTGTCTTATTCTTTTCCCTAAAGTGTCAATATCGAAGGGTTTCAAAATATAATAATCGGCTCCCAGTTGAACTGCGCGATGGGTCATGTTTTCCTGACCAAAAGATGTAAGAATAATTACTCGGGGACGTTTGGGAACAAGATCAAATTTTTCCATGACGCCAAGTCCGTCCAAATGAGGCATAATAATATCTAAAACGACAACATCAGGCTCTTCCGTTCTGATCATTTCCAAAGCATCATTACCGTTATATGCCACACCGGAAAGAATCATATCTTCCTGATTATTTACGTACTCTCTAAGAATTTCAATAAAGTCCCTGTTATCATCAGCCAGTAATACTCGAATAGGTTGCTGCATCAATTAAGTAACCCTCCCTTGTTTCCAGCTAATTCCTTAAAACTTACCATAGTTACCAAACATTAGCATATATTTACAAGTAATATAACTTCGACAATAAAGATTCAATTCCTGCATATATTTTTGGAAAATAAATAAAATTTTATAATGTTAAGTGATAATTAAAAGAGGATTGCCTTCTTCTTTATTGTTTAATCAGGATATGTTTATTTCAATTAACAAAAGTTTATCATATAGGAAGCAAAAAACTTGTCGTATTTTAAATTTTTTGATGATAATTTTTTTGAACAATAAGATAATAAATAATAAAAAGAGCTGCCCGTTTGGGCAGCCGCTGAAGAATTCAAACCAGAATCTTTGATCATATTTTCTATAAAAATTCCATATCCTCTTGTTGAATCATTGACAAAAACGTGAGTGACCGCTCCGATCAGCTTTTGATTCTGAACAATAGGACTTCCGCTCATTCCCTGAACAATTCCGCCGCTTTGATCGAGAAGTTTGGGATCGGTTATTTTAATGATCAAATTTTTATTGTCATTTCTGTTGAGCATGATTTTTTCAATTTCAATATCAAATTCTTCTATTGTATTATTTTTTAAAACCGTATAAATTTTAGCAGGACCCGGGATAATTTCCGATTTCAATCCCAGCAGGATTCCATCCTTATAGAATTTATTCGTAAATTTCCCTTCTAATGTGCCGTAAATTCCGCTTTCTGTATTTTTATTAATTTTACCGGAAAAATTTGAATTGATCATAAAAGTACCGATTTTTTCTCCTGGATCACCATTTTTACCCTTTTCAATGGAACTAATTGATGATTCAATCACCTTACCGTCTTTTAATTCGATTTTTTCATTGGTATCCATGTCAGTAATCACATGACCTAAGGCTCCGAATATTTGTTGTTTTGGCTCAATAAAAGTTAATGTTCCTACCCCTGCTGCCTCATCTCTAATAAATAATCCAATACGGTTTCGATTTGTTTCGGAACAGAAAACCGGAGAAATTTGTTTCTTCAGAATTTGATTTCCTCTTTTAATCGTAAAATTGATTGTCTTATTTTTTTGACATTGCTGATCAATTTCTTCAGAAACCTGTAAATCATTCTGGGCCTTTACCTCATTAATGCTTAAGATCATGTCTCCGATTTTTATCCCTGCGTTTTTTGCCGGAAATTTTTCTTTCCCACTGGAATCAATAATAGGAGCATACCCAACAATTAAAACTCCATTGGTTCTTAAACTGATGCCAATGGATTGTCCTCCTGGTATTACTCGTAAATCAGATTGGATCGGCTGTTGGTTTTCATGGTTAAAAAAATCAAATAAAGAAAAAGAGATGGCAGATTGTGTAGATATTGAAGTCGGAAAACTCATTGAGATTCTGGGAGGCAGTGCTAAACTGGCACATAACAATACAAACAAAATGATTCTTCTTTTATATTTTTTCATTTTGTTTAATCCTCCAGCTTTTTCCCTCCTCATCATAAATATGGTATAATTCTGTAGAAATAAAATTTAGCCTAGATATAAATTCTCCTGAATTCAGTTGTTTCATTCTGTGAAATCATTTCTAACCTTTCTTGATATTAACGGTTCCTTTATTTTACATAAAAATTTTGTTCTTTTTTTCATCAGTCTTTTGGGTTTTAATGCTTTATATTGTGAGGAATAAAAAGTTGAGAAATAAATCTTTAATCATCATTCTTATCGTATTCAATTGCTTTTTATTGGGCTGCGGCAAGGCCGCTGAAAATCAAAAACAGAGCCTTACTCATTCTTTTGAAAAAGATACCGAGGGCTGGTCCGGATATTTTTCCGCGAACTTAACCCTTCCCGTTTCAGCCGAAAATCATTCAAGTCTGGAATTTAAAAATGCGGCAATTCCCCTGCCTGATCAGAAGAAAAAAGCTCTCTTGCTGAGAGCGGACAGTTATCGCAATTCGATTTTTATGTATGTGCTGAAAAAAATTGATTCGTTTAAGCTCGAACCTGATAGTGTATATTCCGTCGCTTTAACTTTTGATCTCGCCACAAGTATGCCTGCAAATCTGCAAGAATACGGAGGGACTCCCGGGCAGACTATTTTTGTCAAAGCTGGTTTTCCCAACGCTAAGCCTGGCATTGTCACAAGTACGCAGCATCCCTTGATCGGTAATCTAAGCAATGAATATATTGAAAATCTGGAAAGCATCGGAAATATCGCCAAAAGTAGTTCTTCGGATATGAGCTTTGAATTAAAACCTTTTCATTACCAGTCAACGGTGAAAACGGACGGTGAAGGGTCCTTCTGGATCATCATTGGCGTTAATTCCCAGTTTGAAGTTCCTTTAGAGCTTTATATCAGCAATATCCGGATTAGTATTGATTAACAGCCGTCGGATTATTTTAAAGAGACTAAATATGCTCCGATCAAGATCACAAAAATACCAACCATTCTGGTCGCAGGCAGGTGTTCCTTAAAGATAAAAAATGCAACCAAAGCTCCGCCGACATAACACAGACTTTGGAGAGGGTAAAGCAAAGAGAATTCCATTTTTGATAATAAGTATAGCCAGATCCCTGTAGCAATGACGTAGAGTACCAGCCCGGAAATAATGTAAGGATTAAAAAAACACTTTACGATAGATTGCAGGCTGAACGTGATCTCTTCTGATCTTAGTCCCAATTTCCATAAGGTTTGACCGCTGACCAGCAATATGATATTCAGGAGAATGAGTAAAAACTTCATGATTTAACCTCTTGTGATATGATGATAATCAATTTTATTTTTAAACTTTGGTACGAATTGCCTGAAGAATAGATAAAATTCAAAAAGCTGAAAGGCAGCAAAAGCGATAACCAATCCCATAATCGGATACATATAGCGCGGGAAAGCAAAGTAAATTAAGTGAATGGTATTAAAGTATAAAATGATCAGGAACATCATCAGAGGATAAAAGTTCGTTTTGTTTTTCACAAGAGCACTAATCACGCCCAGCAGTCCCAAAAGAACAATGATTCGGTGGTATTGACTGACCGCTTTATGGGAAACATTCAGTATCGGCCTGTCATAATAAGGATAATTCCAATTGCGATAGGTTTTTCCTACAGTATACCAATAGAGATAGTCCTTTTTTTGGTCGGGGAAATACAGTTTTAGTCTCTCAATTCCTGTCGCGAACTCTGTCTCATTCATCTTTATTTCGTTGTTTTCAACCCGATAGCTCATGTAATCCTTTGATTGATCGTAATTGATATATGTCCCTTGTAAAAACGGATTGCCTGATGATTCGGTCAAAGGAATAAAGCGATCAAACTCCAGATAGTTTCTTATCCACCATGGCGCCATGACAGCTGTAATAACTGTTAAAGTGATCAATGTGTATTTGATCATCTCCTGTATACGGTACCGGTAAAGCACCCACATCAATAAAACCAGAACGGGAAAAAGGGCAATTGTCGGTCGAAACAGACACGCTAATCCTAAAATCACCCCTCCCCCCATATAATATTTTGCCTTCTTTTCTTTCACTGCCCATAAAGTGAAATATAAAAGCAAGTAAAGCAAAAACTTAAATATCTCTTCTGTCAGGATTAACCCTGTATTAGAAATATTCGGAATATAGGCTCCTTCTATGACACAAGCCAAAAGTGCGATTTTGCTGTTGTTAAAAACATCCCTGATGAGAAAGAAGAAAATAAACAGACCTAAAAAGTGTAAAACCGCCTGAAATATTCTAAACCCGATAATTCCATGAGAAAATCCCAGCAACTTCATAAAAAAGGCTAAGATATAAGTAATTCCGGGCATAATAAAAACTGTCGGCTGATCAACACGCCCGTAAACAAGCGTCCCTTTCTCCAGAAAGAGTAAAGCACTGCGCAGATATTTGACATCGTCATTATTATCCAATGTATTGATATCACCAAGTAAAAAATAATTGCCGTAACGAAAAATCATAGATAAGGATACAGCAAAAACGATCCCTGCCGTGAAAAGCAGACAAAGCTTTATCCACATTTTTTCATCTTTTAAATTGAACATGTTTACCTCTTGAACATCAATGGAAAAAATTCATGTTAGCGTTTGGAAAATAAACGCGACTGACCGATCTCTTGTTTGATCAAAGCAATCTCCTGAGATAATCTGGTTATTTTCTCCGCTTGTTTGGAAATTAATACGGTCAGATAAAGATTATAAACAATCACAGAAATCAAGCCAAAAAGAAATAAAAAAGATGGAGGGTTTTTAATCCCCAGCCATAATGAGATTTTATTTATGATATTGGGAGTACTTGATAAGATCAGGATCGTTGTGCTCGTGATGATCCATATTAAGGAGTATTTTTCCTGTAATTTTTTTTTATTGACCAGTCTGACGACCAAAACCAGGAAAATTATGCTGAATATGATTGAGATAGTGTAAACATTGATATTCTCAAGAAACATCGCACTAATTTACCTCGACCTTTTCATTCGTTCGGATCAATTCTAAAAATATCGATAGACTTACTTTCAGCATATAATAGATTGACCGGATAGGCGTGATGGAGGATTTGCCGTTTAATCTCTGATTCATTTCCACAGGTACTTCCATCATTCTGAACCTGTTTTTATATAGCTTGATCAAAACATCAACTTCCGGATAGTCGGTTGGATAAGATTCGGAAAAATAATGAATGACTTTTTTATTGACGGCTCTAAATCCTGAAGTCGTATCCGTAATCTTTTGTTTGATCAAGAAACTGACCAGACCTGAAAAAAAGGTGATTCCCATTTTTCGAAATAATGAGGACTTATACTGGGTGCGGTTAACAAATCTTGAACCGATAACCATGTCGGCCCGGCCGGCTGCTATCGGTCCGATAAGTTTCTCCACATATTCGGGATTATGCTGACCATCCCCGTCAATTTGAATAGCGATATCATAATCATGCTGTTTGGCATATAAAAAACCGGTTTGCATTGCTCCTCCAATACCGAGATTAAAAGGCAAATTAATCACTCTTGCTCCGGAAGCGGCCGCTCTTAAATCAGTATTATCCTTAGACCCGTCATTAATCACGATAATTTCACTTTCAGGCAGACATTGAAAAACCCGTTCTAGGACACCGGCTATTGATTTTTCCTCATTATAGGCAGGAATAATGATTAGCGTTCTCAAATTGACACCTCTCCATTTTGTCAGATAAGATCAACTCAGATTCATTTTGGAGGAAATCTGTTCTTTTTTTTCAATGTACAGGGGTTACACATCCAGTGATCATTCTGAAATTCCTGTCATTATTTCTATTTTACTACAAAATAGATAATAAGTGTTAGCATTAATTGAGAAACACCGGCTATAGCTTATTCTGTTTACGCAATTCATCGGCGAGATTTATTGCGATCTCTTCCCCGCCAAGCATTCTGGCAAACTCTTTTACTCTCTGCTCTTCATTGAGCAAGCTCACTTGCGTGACCGTACGTCCATCGAGGACCATTTTACTCAGGGCATATTGTTTTTGGGCCGCACTTGCCAGCAAGGCCGAATGCGTAATACAGATCACCTGTCTGGCTTGGGCGATTGCCGAAAGCTTTTCAGCTACCTTTTGAATTGTTCTGCCTCCTACACCGCTGTCAACTTCATCAAAGATAAACGTGTCAACCGTTTCTACCTTGGACATCAGACTTTTAAAGGCCAGCATCAAACGGGCCATCTCTCCGCCGGAAGCGACTTTAGCCAACTGTTTGGGCGGTTCTCCGTAATTTGCCGAAAAATAAAATTCGATTTCCTCCGCACCCTCTAAAGCAGGTTCGGTTACCGGGGTGAAAATGACTTCTATTCTGGCGTTTTCCATCCCTAGGTCGGCCAGTTCCCTGGCAAGCCCTTTTTCGATTTTATCGGCTTGCATACCCCTGTAAAGAGTTAAGGTTTCGGCCAGATCATTATAATCCTGAAGAGCATCCTTCTTTTCCCGCAGCATATTCTTTTTATCATCCTGGATTTTCATCAGCTCATCCAGTTCTGCTTGCATCTTATCTTTGCTGTCAAGTACGCTCTCAATATCCAAACCATATTTTCTCAGCTTGTGCAGCTCAAAAAGCCTGTCTTCAAGATATTCCAGCTTTCCTTGTTCAAAATCCAGCTGATCCTGATAATTCCTCAGCTGATTGATCAGATCCTCCAGATTATAATAGATGGAATCCAGCTGACCGGAGATTTCCTGACATTGTGGGTCAAGCAAGGACAATTCCTGAAGATTCTTATTCGCTGCCCCCAAAAGGTCAAAGGAGGAGCTGCCATTTTTGGAGCTGTACAGTTTCTCATAGGCTCCAACGGCAAGATTAATGATTTTTTCAGCATTTTGCAGGAATTTTTTTTCCTGTTCCAGTTCCTGATCTTCGCCTGGTTTAGGATCGACCTTGTCGATTTCCTCGATTTGGAAACGCAAAAGTTCCGCCCGCTTTTCCAGATCCCTTTCAGAACGCAGCAGTTCTCTCTCCTGACTAAGAATACTTTTATACTTTTGGGCTGCTTCTTTTACCTTTTTCACTGAAGAAAGATGTTCTTCCCCACCGAATTTGTCCAGCAGCTCCATATGAGAATCATTTCTCAACAAAGACTGATGCTCCATCTGCCCATGGATATCCACCAAGCCCTGACAAAAGGTTTTATAGAGAGTAAGCGGCACGATCCGGCCCTGTACTCTGCACAGATTTCTTCCCTGGTTGCTGATCTCCCGCGCTAAAAACAATAAACCGTCATCAAGCGGGTATCCTTCATCAATCAGCATTTCAGCTGTACTTTCAGGGATATTGCTGAAAATTCCCTCGACACTGGCCTTTTCCAATCCATGCCGTATATAATCCGTGGTTGCCCTTCCCCCTAACAAGACGCCCAGGGCATCCACCAGCATAGATTTTCCGGCTCCTGTTTCTCCCGTGAATGCGGTAAGGCCTGATTCCAGATTCAGGCTGATCTGATCCATCAGTCCAAAATTTTCAATTCTAAATTCAATCAGCATTTTTCCACCTACTTTTGGAGCTTAGTAAGACGGTCCATGATTTCTGTTATGTTCTCTATTGGTTTGACAACCAAAATAATCGTGTCATCCCCGGCTACAGAACCAATGATTTCTTTCCAGTTTACATTATCCAGCAGTAAGGCCAGAGCCTGTGCATTCCCGGGAATCGTCCTGACCACCACCAGGTTTTCACTGAAATCATATGCCGTGACGACTTCCTTGAACATCCTTTTCAAACGGTCATGATAGCTGGTGGGATGAACCTCTCCTGAAACTGAGTAGCGGTAATCTTCATTATTTATCGGTATTTTAACCAGGCCCATCTCCTTGATATCGCGGGAAATCGTTGCCTGTGTAACCTGAAAACCTTCCTGTGTCAGTCTTTCTGCAAGTTCTTCCTGAGTCCTGATCAACTCATTGGTGATTAATTCTTGTATTTTAGCCTGCCGTCTGGTTTTCATCTCTAATCCTCCTGTTTTTCTGAATCATGATCCAGTAAGGCGAATCTGCTTTTTGATTGGTGTGGGTCCCTTGCAAAACACTATAGACTTTCCCCGGAAGGGAAGCGGTAAAAACATTCAAAGCCGCAGCTTCCTCTTCTCCGCCCCTATGCCCCCGGTAGACTGTGATAGAGACTGCTCCTTTAACAGCCAGGAGCTCCAGACAACCTTTGATGGCCTCAATTGTTGATTCAGCATTGGTTACAGTCTGATGGTCGCTTCCGGGTAAGAATCCCAAATTAAATACGGCTGCTTTAATCTCTGTTTTAATCCATTCTCTCAAATCCGCGTGATCAGCCTGCAAAACTTCTACCCGTTTGAGCAGGCCTTCATCCTGAAGGAGTTTCTTGGTCGCCTCAACGGCTTTATCCTGGATATCAAAAGCATAGACTTTGCCCCGGGGACCCACTAACCGGGCCAGAAAAAGTGTATCTCTTCCCAGACCGGCAGTACAATCCAGGACGAGGTCCCCTTCGCTGATCATGCTGCTTAAAAAAATTTTGGGAAGATGCTGAATATTTTCCAGCCCTCGATTACTCATGCCAGCGGTCCCTGAGCTTTTCCCGGACAATCCTGGCAAAGGGACGGCCCCCTAATCTGATTAGCCTGGCTTTAAGAGGGGATGTTGTGATCCCTAACGTTTCTCCCGGGTACATCTGGATAGAATGTTTTCCGTCAAAAGTCAGATGACATTCGTGACCGCTTGTCAGGATAACATCTATTTTTTCATGATGGGAAACAACCATTGGCCTTGAAGACAAGGCGTGGGCAGCCAGTGGAGTGATCAGGATGGCCTCAACCTCCGGACTGACAACCGGCCCCCCCGCAGACAAAGAATAGGCTGTCGAACCTGTTGAGGTTGCGATAATCAGACCGTCAGAAGGAGGACTGGCTATAGGCTCATTGGACAGCTTGACTTGTAAGGTAACCAGCGCATCTCTGTTCTCACGTAAAAATACGACATCATTGAGAACAGTAAATTCCATCTTTTCATCTTTTCTTACCAAAAAGGATGAAAGCATAAGCCGTTCTTCCACAACATATTTTTTGGCCAATACCTTTTGCAAGGATGTGTACAAATCATTCTTTTCTACTTCGCAGAGAAAACCAAGCTTGCCGTAATTGACTCCTAGAACGGGGATTTGATATGGAGCCGCTTCCCGGGCCGATTCCAGAACCGTTCCGTCCCCCCCAAGGGAAACAATGAATTCTACATGCTCATCTTTCTGCTGGTTCCAATCAATTACACATTCCCAATCATGGGCATTAAACCAGTTGATTAACTGAGGAATCAGAATTTCGGCATCCAGTTTGCTCCGATTAATCCATAGCCCCGCTTTTTTGCCCATCCGTTTTCACTCCGTTTCTATCCAGGCCTGATTGACTAATCCTTCGATGGTTTCCAGCCAATTGCCCGGACTATTTTGTTCAAAGGTTCCCCTGGTCAACCAGGCCAAAAATTCAATATTCCCTTCCGGTCCTCTGATCGGGGAATACTCTATTCCCAGCAGATTAAATCCCCTTTGCTCTGCCTCACCAAGGACTTTTTCGATAACTTCCCGCTGAACAACCGGATCCTTTACCACTCCTTTTTTCCCTACCTTTTCCGGTCCGGCCTCAAACTGCGGTTTAATCAGAAGAAGTGCCTGTCCGTTTTCTTTTAAAATTGCCTCAATGGCGGGAAATAACTTTATGACAGAAATAAAAGCGACGTCACAGACCACCCAATCAACCTTTTCCGGAAAATGATCCTGATGGAGATAGCGGGCATTGGTCCTTTCCATACAGACAACCCGGGGGTCACTGCGGAGCTTCCAATCCAACTGGCCATAACCTACATCAATGGCATATACTCTGGCGGCTCCGTTTTGCAGAGCACAATCCGTAAAACCGCCTGTCGAAGCCCCAATATCGGCGACAACCTTATCATTAAAATCCAGTCCGAAAACCTCTACTGCTTTGGCCAGTTTCAAACCGCCGCGCGAAACAAAACCAAGCTTTTCCCCTCTGATCTCAATCAGGATTTCCTCAGGAACGATTGTTCCCGGTTTATCCATTCTCTGAGAACCGCAATATACCTTACCCTCCATAATCAGAGCTTTAGCTTTTTCCCGGCTTTCAACCAGGCCTTTTTTAAAAATCAGGGTATCCAGTCTGCTTTTTTCTTTTGACACAATTTTCCCTTCCAAACTCAGAAAAATATACGCTTTTGCTTCATTCGCCGTTTTCCAGGGATCTCGTTCCCCAGGCAGATAGATTTTCAGTGGATATGTTCCTTGACTATATGTGTTTGATTTTCCGCTTCCTGTTCATGAACCAATGCTGTGGCCCGAACAATGATGTTCTCCATGCTGATCCCATGTTCTTTATGCAATAGTGGGATAGGACCGTGTTCCACATATCCTCTGTAGCCGATCCGGCCTACCCGCACCTCTCCCAGGTTTTCGTCATGAAGCAGCTCCAGAACGGCACTTCCCATGCCACCATTTAAGATATGGTCTTCAACGGTCAAGATCTTACCGGTAAGCTTACCTTGTTCTATGATCAATTCTTTATCCAGAGGGTTAATAAATCTTAAATTGACTACTCCGGCATTAATCCCCATCATTCTCAGCTTATAAGCGGCCTCCAGACACATGTTCACAACATGGCCAAAACCTATGATGGTCAGGTCCTCACCTTTCAGGAGAAGCTCGGCTTTGCCCTTTTCAATAAGGGAAAACTCCTTTTTTATCGGTACCCCGACACCGGATGCTCTCGGATAGCGGATGGCAACAGGATTGTCAAAGGACAGGGCCGTATAGAACATATCCCTGAGTTCCTGCTCATCTTTAGGGGCCATGATGGTAAGATTGGGAATGGCTCTGAGAAAGGAAAGATCAAAAACACCATGATGAGTTGGGCCATCCTCCCCGACAATTCCCGCTCTGTCCACTGCAAAAATAACCTTGGCCTTTTGCAGGCAAACATCATGGATAACCTGGTCATATGCTCTCTGATAGAATGTGGAATACATCGAAACAATCGGTTTTAAGCCGCCGAAAGCTAGGGCTGCCGCAAATGTTACGGCATGCTGCTCAGCAATTCCGACATCAAAATAGCGTTTAGGGAACAACTTTCCGAAATGGCTCAGGCCCGTTCCGCTCCCCATCGCTGCTGTAACGGCAACAATTTTTTCATCTTTGTCTGCCAGTTCACAGACTGTTTTCCCAAAGACCTGGGTATATGTAGGAATATCAGATTTTTTCTTTAATTCCCCATTTTCTTTGTTAAAAGGACCTATGCCATGAAAAATATCCGGGTTTTGTCTGGCCGGCTCATATCCTTTGCCTTTACAGGTCAGGACGTGAACTAAAACCGGCCCCTTCTTTTTTTTCGCTTGTGTCAACACCTTTTCCAGAGAAGCGATATCATGGCCATCAACCGGTCCCAGGTAGGTCAATCCCAGCTCTTCAAAGAGCATACCGGGAACAAGCATATATTTAATCCCGTCTTTCGCCTTCTCCGCCGCTTTGGCTACGGCATTCCCGATCTTGGGAATGTTTTTCAGGAACTTCTGAATATCTTCCTTTTTTCGATCATAAGCAGGCGCTGTTCGGATTCTGTTCAGGTAAGAGGACATTGCCCCGACATTTTGGGAGATAAACATATCATTATCATTTAAGACGACGATCAGATTGGTTTTACAATTACCGGCATGGTTTAGCGCTTCAAAAGCCATACCGCCGCTCATTGCCCCGTCGCCGATAACCGCGACAACACGATATTTTTCATTTTGAATGTCCCTTGCTTTGGCATAGCCGACCGCCGCCGATATTGAGGTGCTGGAATGCCCTGTATCAAAACAGTCGCAGGAGCTTTCGCTTCTTTTGGGAAAACCGGACAGACCTTTATGCTGCCGCAGAGTTTTAAATTCTTCTCTTCTCGAAGTCAGCAGTTTATGAATGTAAGTCTGGTGTCCGACATCCCAGATGATTTTATCTTCAGGTATGGTTAAGACCCGATGCAGGGCAATGGTCAGCTCAACAACACCCAGATTTGAGGCCAGGTGGCCCCCATTTTCTGAAACAACATTGATCATTTCCTGTCTGATTTCTTCAGATAAAATCTTTAATTGTTCAAGACTGAGCTCTTTTATTTGATCAGGTGTATCAAGCATATCAAGAAACCTCACTGTACCTTCCCCCTAGCAAAATAAACTGACAAGAATTCCAACCAAAGCCCCGCCAAACACTTCAAATGGCGTATGCCCAATTAATTCTTTTAACCTCTCCTGTTGAACGTTTTGACCGAAACGATCGAATTTTTGATTCTGGCTGAGTTTTTCCACCAGGTTATTGATGGCCATGGCATGTTTGCCTGCCGCTCTTCGGACTCCGGTTGCATCATACATGACGATTACCGCCAAGACCACCGCAATAGCGAAAGAAGGTGTATCCCATCCATATATTTTCCCGATACTGATTGCCAGAGCACAGACGATAGCCGTATGAGAGCTCGGAAAACCACCTGAGCTGAATATGAGCCTGAAATCAATTTTCCGTTCAATCAAGAAATTCATCATAACTTTAGCCAGCTGAGCAATAAACCAAGCCAGAAGAGAAATCAACATTACTTTATTGGCAAGAAAAGATAAAAAAAACTCCATTTTTTGTCATTACTCCAAATCCTATACGATAACGATCCGTCTTGGAACGATTACAGTCCGCTATTTCGTTCTTCTTTATTAATGATTACGCGTCTCTATATAATCAGCAAAGCATAGAAGGAATTCTGCTTTTTCCTCAAATTTTTCAAGCGCAGTCTTCGCTTCAATGATTTTTTGTTTTAGCTGTATTTTTGCCCCGTCCATCCCCAAAATAGACGGATAAGTTGATTTCTGGAGTTTGAGATCGCTGCCTACCGGCTTGCCTAAAGCATCCTCCGTACCTTCAATATCCAGAATGTCGTCCTTAATTTGAAAGGCAAGGCCCAATGCAGCCGCATAGATGGAAAGCTGTCTGATTTCCTCTTCCAAACCGCCCCCCAGAATTGCGCCTAAACGTACGGAAGCAGTAAGGAGGGCCCCTGTTTTCAGGTGATGAATATTGGTAATTTGAGAGACGCTAAGCTCTCCTTTTTCCCCCAGAGTGTCTAAGACCTGTCCCCTGACCATACCCTGCCAGCCAACGGCTTCAGCGGTTTCCCGTATCACTTTTATCTGCCGTTCAAGCGGGACAGGGACATCTGATGCCAATAATTGAAAACCGTAAGTCAGCAAACCATCCCCGGCCAATAAGGCCGTGGCCTCTCCGAACACTTTGTGGTTTGTGGGCCTTCCCCTGCGGTAGTCGTCATTATCGAGAGCTGGCAGATCATCATGGATTAGGGAATAGGTATGAATCATTTCCAGCCCGCAAGCACAGGGAATGACAACTTCGGGAGCACCCCCGACAATCTCAGCCGCGGCAAGAGCCAAAACGGGCCGGACTCGTTTTCCTCCGGCCATCAGAGTATAAGCCATGCTCTCGGACAAAACATCATTGGCCTTCCATGGAAGCTTTTGCAGAAAATCTTCAATCAGCCCTGTAAAATAGCTGTATTTATTTTGAAACATTAATATCATCCTCAGTCTGATTAAAATCTTCAATGATCATTTGATCCGCACTCTGCAACAAAACCTTCATTTTCTGTTCTGCCTGGTCGAGAAGACCGTTGCAGTGATGAACAAGTCCTATCCCTTCCTGAAATAAGGCTAGAGCCTGGTCCAGAGGAATCTCATTTTTTTCCAGAGCGTTTATAATGATTTCGAGTTTTTCAAGACCGTCTTCATAGGAAATCCCGCGTTTTTGTTTCGCCATAATTCTTTACCTGCATTACCTGTTTTTATCAATTTTAATGAGAGTGATTGAGCTGTAAAAAGTTTATTCAGATCTTTTCAATCTCTTTTACCAATTGTTTTCTGAACTTGTTTTTCCTTTTTAAATTTTATTCTCATGGAATGCTTTGTCCCGCATAGGCTTAATGTCTTTGGATTTTTTTGACTTCACATTCCGCGATTCCGTCAATAAGCCTGACAAACAATTCTTTGGCGGCGGAAATTTGTTCGATTGATTTGACAAGCCCGCCCTGATCATCCTGCGCGATTGCATATCCTCTGGACAGGACAGCCAGAGGACTTAATAGATTTAAGCGTTGGCCGGTAAACTTAAGTATATCATTTTTTTCAGACAGAAATCCAGTAATCCCTTTTTGCAGCCTCTCCGTACGCATATCCAAGTCCTGACGCAGATTATTCATTCTCCAGAAGGGCTGGGCTAAAACCGCTTCGGACTTCAGTTCCCGCAATCGGGTCCGCTTTGTCTCAAGCTGTCTCCCGAATAGTTTTTCCAGCTTGTCTTGATTTAAAGCCAAAGATTTTTTCATTTCCTCATAAAGGGGTACGGCCAGCTCCGCAGCCGCCGAAGGAGTCGGGGCGCGCATATCCGCAACAAAATCAGCAATTGTAAAATCAACCTCATGTCCGACGGCTGAAATGACCGGAATTTTGGAATTGAAAATTGCCCTGGCCACAATTTCCGTATTAAATGCCCAGAGCTCCTCAAGAGAGCCTCCCCCGCGGCCGACGATGATCACATCTGAATCCCCGTGTTGATTGATCCTCCCAATCGCTTGGGCAATTTCCAGGGGAGCCGTTTCTCCCTGAACGGTTGCCGGGGCAAGAAGCAGAGCGATATAAGGGTTTCTTCTTTTTGTGACATTCATCATATCCCTGATCGCGGCACCGGTTGCGCTGGTCACAATAGCGATCCTGGCCGGATATTTTGGAATCGCCCTTTTCCTTGACGCGGCGAAAAAACCTTCAGCTTCCAGCTTTCTCTTTAACTGTTCAAAGGCCAGATACATCGCGCCCAAACCACTGGGCAAAATCTCTTCAACATAGATTTGAATGTTTCCGTCCTTCTCATAGAAACGGACATTCCCTCTCAGCATCACACTCAGGCCGTTTTCCGGGCTGAAGGTCAAAAGACTCGCCGCCGTCCGGAACATTACCGCTCTTAAACTGCATTTTTCATCCTTCACGGAAAAATAACAGTGACCGGAAGGAGAATGCCGCTTAAAATTGGATATTTCACCCTTTACCCAGCAATTCTGCAACAAGTAGTCCCTGCGCAGGACACTGCTGATCTCATTATTTAATTCCGTAACACTAAGTACTTGCGGCATTATCGTCTCCAACCCCAGATTTATTCCCATTATTGATTGTTTATGGTGGTCATTGGCATTTTACGTATTATTTTATCATAAAACAAGAGCTAAACCCACTACTGATACCGGGACATTCTGTTTCGGATAGCGGAGATCCTGTTTTCAAATCCCCTGGAGCCTAGAATACAGGGCTGCATAAAAAAATAAGCCCAGCACCTCGTTTTCTAAAAGTGAGGCTTATTCTTTTGTCCTGTCGGCGGGTGATCGGTTAACCTGTTTTCACAGTCTTTTCTCCACGACAGGAATGGTCTCTTTGCACAATGACCTGGCAGTGAAAAGAATTTGTCTTTTCTCGACATTGATCTGATCCGTATAGGCTTGGTCTTTGATTTGGGGCAGATTGATATCGACACTCAGCAAAGCGGATTGAATTGCGGAGTCCGCCAGATATACAGCAACCCCGATATCACTGATGGCCGTTTTATTGCCGAGAGGGGCCAATCTGGCCGCCAGGTGCATAATTTTCAGAGCCTCCCTGGCTGTCTTCATCGGCACCTCAGTGGCGCTGACCAACACCTCCTGGATTTTGCTGCTCCGGGCCAGCTTTTCCTCATCAGTGTCTTTGGGTAGTTTATAAACAGCCGTAAACTGCCCAAAGACATCCATATCCTCAGCCATGCAGTCTTTCAGAATGGAAAGGCTTTGTTCAGCTTCCTCCAGAATGAGCATTACTTCAGGCTCAAATTCCCTGTATTTTTCTTTGCCTATGGTCAGGTTGGCCACCATAGAGACCATAGAAGCCCCTAAGGCACCCACATAAGCACCGACACTTCCCCCGCCCGGTGTCGGTGCGGAACTTGCCGCTTGCTTCAAAAATTCTTCGATAGTCCAATTCAATGCTGTACTCATTTTCCCTGTTCCTCCTGTTGAATGGCAATTCCCTTCAGCACATTTCTCAACAATAATGCTGTCGTCAAAACGCCTACTCCCCCCGGAACAGGAGAAATCAGGGAAGCAACCTCTTGAACGCCTTCAAAATCCACATCTCCGCGCAGTTTGCCATCAACCTCATTAATTCCGGCATCGATCACCACCGCGCCTTTCTTGACCATATCCGCAGTGATCAGGCCCGCTCTGCCCGCGGCAACGATCAAAATATCCGCCTGTTTAGTATGACTGGCCATATCCTGGGTCTTGGAATGACAGATGGTGACTGTCGCATCATACTTCAGGATCATGAAGACCAATGGTCTTCCGACAGTATCCCCCCTGCCCACGATCACAACATGTTTGCCTCTGATTTCCACCCCGGAGCGCAGGAGCAATTCAAGGCAGCTTTGAGGAGTAGCCGGGAACAGCCCTTGGCCGCCGCTCATGATCAACCCCCGGTTAGTCGGATGCACTCCGTCCACATCTTTGACCGGAGCCACAGACTCCGTAATTTTTCTCGTATCCAGATGTTTGGGCAGAGGAAGCTCCACCATGACACCATGAATACTGCTGTCTTTGTTTAGTTTATTGATGATCTCAAGAATTGAGCTTTCCTTACTATTCTCAGGCAAATGAATCATTTCATGTTCAAAACCAAGGTTTTGACAGGCCTTGCATTTGCTGTTGGCATAATGGACAGAAGCCGGGTCGCTGCCAACCAATAAAATCGCTATTTTAGGAGTTATCCCTTTTTCCTGCCAATCCAGCACTTCTTTTTTAATCTCTTCTCTAATCTCTTCTGCAATTGGTTTCCCATACAGGATCTCAGCCAATTCAAGCACCTCTTTCACCTTATATACGAAAATTTGTTTAAACGTATTATAAAGGATTCTGGTTTGTTTGCCAAAAAATATTATTCTTTCTTGAAAAATCTACTCTCTTTGAATAAAATTCGTTCACTTCGGAGTAAACCGTTTCTTTATCGGGGGTGAATCAACAAAAAAGAGGTAGTTTGTGCTGTCCTGTAGAAATGTTATTTCAAGGTTTAAGTTCAATTCTTCTTTTTTCGATGGTGATATGATGCATGACAATTTAAAGACTGTTCAACAGAGACTAGAAAATCATATTTTGATATGATTAATCAATAACCTTCGTTAAGATAAACGATATATTGTTAAGGAGGAAGCGATATGACCAAGCAGGAAATTTTTAATTTGATGAACAATAACCCGGTTTTCTTTCTTGCAACAACAGATAATGGACAGCCTCGAGTCAGAGGGATGCTCCTGTATAAGGCTGACGAAGAAGGAATTATTTTTCATACTGGAACGATGAAGGACTTATATACCCAAATATCGGCCAGTCCAAAGGCAGAAATGTGCTTTAATGATTTTAAATCAGGCGTTCAGGTTAGAGTAAGAGGTACTCTTGAGGAGAGCAAGGACATCAAACTCAAAGATGAAATTCTTGAACATCCCAGCCGCAAATTTCTCAGAGATTGGAAAGAAAACGGTGATTTGCAGGATTTTTATCATACCTTAGCTGTTTTTCGCATGACAAACGGCGTTGCTGTTACCTGGACAATGACCGATAACTTTGAGCCAAAAACTGATGTTGAGCTTTAAAAAAACCATTGAAAGTTTTCAGGAGGATTTGGTATGAAGATTATTCCGCAGCCCTCTAAAAAACTGGTATTTTGGGTTGTGATCATCACAGCCCTTCTCTGTCTCGGCCTGTTCGTTTTCTGGACAAACCTCAAAGAGCATGGGAATGAAAATGCCACAGACGGTACGACAAACCTGGCCCGGGCATTATATAAAAACAAAACTCAATATGTGGAAAACAACGTCAAAGTAATCACTTTGATTGACCAATTACCCCTGCCTTCGGGAATTACACGGGGAGCTGTAGAATTGAGCACCGCAGAAAAGCCTTACGGTGTCCTTATCCATTACAATGTCGATAATCACTCAATTACGACAGAAGAAAATGATTTTTTTAAGAATTCCGTCCTATTATTTGCCACCATTGATAATGTTGACAAAATTACACATGCCGGACATTGGAAGATCTCCGAACTTTCTTCCTACAGCTTTTATTACACCTTCAGCCGCTCGGATATTGAAAATGCTATGGGGTTTGATGTCCGTGAATACAGTGGGAGTGAGGAAAAGCTGGCCGAGCTGATGGCCAAGATACCTTTAAGGGAAAGAACCACGAATTCCCCCGGATCTTACGATCAGGAATCTATTGGGAAATTATTTTCCTTGTAAAAAGAGCTTTATCCTTCATTCCACCTCACCACTCCGGGGGGAGCTTCTTAATCTGGGCGTAATGAAAAACCGGTCCGTCCACGCAGACGTATGTACTGCCGATATTGCACCTTCCGCATTTTCCTATACCACAGGACATTCTCATTTCTAAAGTTGTGACAATATCGTCATCACGATAACCTTTATTTTCTAAGGCCTTGAATAAGCCCTTGATGACAATTGGCGGCCCGCAGGTTACCCATACGGTCCGCGAATCAACAATTGCTCACCAACAGTTAAATCATGAAGCGCATTGGTTAATCTCCCGACCTTTCTCACGCAAAATTCTAAGAAACCTTTTTTCGTCGGCGAAGATGTGATGGAAATCATGGCTTCCCCTGTTTCCGGCAGGGAAAGCATAGCACATTGACCCGGTTTGTTCCCGAAGCCGTCCTTAAGTTTCTGATTTTCAAAAACCACTTCTGTGCAAAAAAGGGCGCAAACTTTTACTGCGAAAAATTTGCGCCTGGTCAACAATGTTATTCTTATCTCGTCAGGGCTCACCCTGCTGTTTCATTGAACTTCAACTCGTATATGACGACCGTTTAGTACTCAGGCGGCAGATCCTTCAGCTCTGCCAAGGTAAAGACCGGACCATCCAGACAGACATATTTGGACCCGATATTGCAGCGTCCGCATTTGCCGACACCGCATTTCATGCGCATTTCCAGAGTGGTAATAATGTCATGTTCCGGAAAACCGATTTTTTGCAGGGTCGGCAGCGTAAATTTGATCATGATCGGTGGGCCGCAGAGTACGGTAACCTGAGGTTTGAAGGCTAATTCTTCTACATAAGAAGGAACAAAACCAACATGGCCGTCCCAGCCTTCCTCGGCTCTGTCGATGGTCACAAATAAATCCATATTCTCAACTTTAGGCCAATTCTTAAATAAGTCCTCTTTAAAGGTCAAATCATCTTTGGATCTGGCCCCATAGACCACAGTCAGCTTACCGTAATCGGCCCGGTTGCGGATACAATGCATGATCAGGCTGCGCACGGGGGCCAGGCCGATCCCGCCGCCAATAAAGAGGAGGTCCTTGCCTTTACAATGCTCCAGCGGAAAACCGTTGCCGTAGGGCCCTCTGATCCCTACTTCCTGCCCAACCTCAATTTCATGCAGGGCATTGGTCAGTTCGCCAACCGCTTTAATGGCCATTTCAATATGGTTATCCCCTTTGTTGGTAATGGAAAACATTCCTTCCCCCACATTAGGCAAGGAAAGCATACCCAATTGGCCGGGCTGGGGATCGAATGGCTTTTGGTCATCCATGGTACTGATGAAAAAGGTTTTGGTATCAGGAGTTTCCTGAACGATATTGATCACTTTCGCCCTGATCGGGATCAAGGCATTTTCCTGAGCATGATCATGGCTGCAATGACAGTCACCCATTTAGTCGGCCTCCTTTATCTTATTCATAATGGAGGTAATATCCATGTTAATCGGACAAACGTTGAGACATCTTCCGCAGCCGGTACAGAGAAGCATGTTGTACCGTTCCGGAAAATAGCTGAGCTTATGCATAAACCTGTTGCGGACTTTTTCTTTTTTACCGGGACGGGGATTATGGCCGCCGGCCATCTGGGTATACTCCCCGTACATGCAGGAATCCCAGCAGCGGTACTTGATCCCTTCCTCACCCCGAATATTTTGGGAAATATCGAAACAGTGACAGGTCGGGCAAATATAGGTACAGGCCCCGCAATTGAGACATTTTCTGGAGACCTCTTCCCACAGCGGAGATTCGAACATGCCTTTAAGCTTTTCCGGCACTCCTTCAACATCCACTTTCAGTTTGAAATCAAAGGCGTCGGGAATCTTGATCTGTTCTTCGGCAAGCTGGCCTTTAATCAGGTCAAGGACTTTTTGCCCTTTCTCAGTCCGGGGTTCCAGACCAATCGCATCTCCGGAAAGATAAGCCTGAATATCGGCATTCACACCTTTTTGGGGATCAACACTCATTGAGCTGCAAAAACAGGTCTGCCCGGGTTTGACACAATTCAAGGCAATAATTGTGGTATTGTCTCTTTTTTCTTTATAGAATTGGTCCACAAAGCCCTTAGTCAGGAAAACCTGATCAAGACATTCCAGGCTTTTCATATCACAGGATCTTACTCCAAAGAGCAGTTTGGGCTGTTTATCTTCCGGGATATTTTCTATTTCCAGGAACTTATCTTTAGTTTTAAAACAATACATGTTCTCTGTTTGTGGAAAAAAGACGTCCTTTGGGGAAAAACGCACATTCTCGCTTAACAGTATCTCTGTATTTTCCTGCAAGGGTACAAATTTGGATGTCTCTTCTATTTTAGCAGGCACCAGGACCGCGTAATCTTTACTCAAAATATGGAGAACTTCTTTTAACTTCGCTGCTTGAACTGCCAGCATTTTTCCACCTCCCTACATGAATTCTTCAGGATCAGAGTATTCATAGCCACCCAGAGGAAGCTTTTTATCCAGATCGACCCCGGCTTCATAGTCCCCGAACAGGTTATCGATATCCTGAGCCAGCTTCTTATTGACCAGCATGATCGGAACATTGGAAGGACAAACTCTTTCACATTCCCCGCAGTCAATACACCTTCCCGCTACATGCATCGCCCTGGTCAGAGCAAAAAACAGATTCTCGGAAACACTATTGGTTTTGCCCAGCCAGCCCTTTTCACTGTGATCAAAAATACAATCCCGGCAGTTGCAGGCCGGACAGACATTGCGGCAGGCATAACAGCGTACACATTTGGCGTAATTCGCGGTAAATTTTTGATATTTTTCATCCGCTGTCAGGCCTTCCACCGCTTGAACATCAGAATAATCCTTACCTTCAGGGAGTTTTTTATTCTGTTTTTCCCCGATCATCCGGTCATAAATAACCGGATCAGGGAAACGGCAGCTCCGGCATTTCACGGCCTCGGGAATATCTGCTCCTTGTTCGGAACCTTGAGCCAGCTTATCATCCTTCATTCCTGGACAGGATAGGCCTAATAAGACCACTTTGTCTCTGCTTATCTGTTTGTCCTGAATTAAACGGTTGACTCCGCGGGCATCACAACCCTTAACAAAGATGGCAATCTTGCCGTCTGTATCTTTAAAATCCAATAAATATTTGGATAAATTGCTGGCACAATACTCATTCCAGACTAAACGGTCGGTATCTTCCGGCTTATCAATGAAGACAGGCGTTGTGGCATACCAGAAATTGCCCTGTTCCCAACCGATCACCGTGTTCACTTCGCCCTTTTCCAAAAGCTCCCGGGCTATTTTTCTGACCTCCATTGTTAATTGTTCCATTGGTCATCCCTCAACTTCCTGTTTGGACCCAAAGCCTTGATTTGTTCTGTCAGCTCAGTGATTACCTGTTGGAATTTTGGGGCTTCGGCTGCGGAAATCCAACGGTTTTGGAATCTTTCCGGTTCCATACCGACATATTCCATCAGACGTCTCATCAAGAGGAATCTCCTTCTGGTAAAATAATTTCCGGAATGATAATGACAGTCTCCGGGGTGGCAGCCCGCAACCAGGACTCCGTCAACTCCTTTTTGAAAAGCCTTGATGACAAACTGGGGATTAACCCTGCCTGAACAAGGGACTCTGAGGATTCTGATATTCGGAGGATACTGCAATCTGGCCAGACCGGTCAAATCCGCCCCGGCATAGGTACACCAGTTACAGGCAAATACCAGTATTTTAGGTTCCCAATTTTCGCCTTCTTGATTTACAGACACAACGCATTCACCTCCGCCAGAATTTGTTCATCGGTAAAGTGCTTCAGATTGAGCGCCGCCGAACGACAGGCAACCGTACAGGCTCCGCACCCCTGGCATAGACTGCTGTTCACAGCAGCTACTTTGCGTTCAACCATTTTTCCGTGGCAGCGTTCTGAAATTATTTTCATCTCAATTGCTTTATAGGGGCATACAGGCGCACAAAGTTCACAACCGGAGCAGATTCTTTCCTCGACTTCGGAAACAATCGGCTCGGTCGGCATTTCGCTCTTGGACAGCAATCCGCATACTTTAGCCGCAGCGGCACTTCCCTGGGCTACCGATTCCGGGATATCTTTCGGCCCCTGACAGGCTCCCGCCAGATAAACACCTTGGGTGTGGGTTTCTACCGGCGCCAGCTTGGGATGAGCTTCCGTATAAAAATCATCCTTATCATAACCAATACCGATTTTTTGCGCTAATTTGGACGCATCAGGCTGGGCAATCATTGCCGTGGCCAGAACCACCATATCGGCTTCAATCTCGACCGGCCTGGAGATCAGGGTGTCCTCCCCGCGAACAATCAGTTTATCGCCCTGCTGATAGATTTTGGAAACGCGGCCCCGGATATAATTGGCCCGGTATTGCTCCCTGGTCCTGTTGTAGAATTCTTCATAGCCTTTTCCACCGGCCCGCACATCCATGTAAAACACATAGACATTGGCGTCCTTGATTTTTTCACTGACCAGGGTGGCATGCTTGGCTGAGTACATGCAGCAGGCCTTGGAGCAATAGCTTTTGCCTTTTGCCTCATCGCGGGACCCCACACATTTGATGAAGACAACATTCTTAGGCTCCTGATGGTCGGACGGTCTTTTGATTTTGCCCAGGGTTGGCCCTGAAGCATTGATCAATCGTTCAAACTGCATGCCGGAAATCACGTCAGGATATTTGCCATAACCATACTCACCGTAGGCAGACTGGTCAAACAGTTCAAATCCTGTCGCCACAACGATTGCGCCGTAACGACGGGTTTCCAGTTCTTCCTGCTGGGTATAATCAATCGCCCCGGCTGCACAAACTTTGGCGCAAAGTCCGCACTTGCCTGATTTAAAGTAGGTGCAGTTCGCCCGGTCAATAACCGGTTTATTAGGGATGGCTTGCGGAAATGGGGTATAGATCGCTCTTCTTTTGGCCATGCCCAGCTCAAATTCACTGTCAACTTTGCTTGGACATTTTTCCATACACAGACCGCAGCCTGTACAGACATCCATTTTTACGGAACGGGCTTTTTTCTTTATTGTTACATCAAAATTTCCCACAAAACCTTCCACTTTTTCAATTTCGGAAAAAGTGATCAGGTTAATATTGGGATGAGCGGCCGCTTCCACCATTTTAGGGGTCAGAATACAGGCTGAGCAGTCCAAAGTGGGGAAAGTTTTATCAATCTGGGCCATTTTGCCGCCAATTGAAGGCTCCTTTTCCACAATGTCAACAATATGACCGGCATTAGCAATGTCCAAAGCCGCTTGAATACCGGCAATTCCCCCGCCGATCACCAAAGCCCGGTCGGTAACCGGAATGGTGGATCTTTGCAGAGGCTTGTTTCTAATCGCCTTGGCCACAGCCATTTTGATCAGATCAATTGCTTTTTCGGTCGCTTTTTCTTTTTCATTGGCATGCACCCAGGAACAGTGTTCCCTGATATTGGCCATCTCGACAAAATAGGGGTTCAGGCCGGCATTTTCCACACACCGGCGAAAGGTTGCCTCGTGCATTCTCGGTGAACAGGAAGCGACCACAATCCGATCCAGTTTGTACTCTTGAATGGCTTTTTTGATCAGCTCTTGACCCGGCTCGGAACACATATATTTATTATCTGCCGAATAAACGACACCCGGAAATGCTTTAGCCGCTTCAGCTGCTTGGGCACAGTCCACGACTGCCCCAATATTCGTTCCGCAGTGACAGACAAAAACTCCAACGCGCTTCATGCCTTTTCCTCCTTGCTTCCGGCAGTTTTGATTTTTTGGACCAGAGGCATGGCATCAACAAAGTGCTTATCTAGGCCCAGCTTCTGCGGCTGAATTCCCATAGCCAGACCCATCAGTTCGGTAAAATAGAATACCGGCAAGCTATACTGTTTGTGAAAAGCTTTTGCCACCTGATCCTGGCGCATGTCCAGATTGTTCATACACATTGGACAGGCTGTGACCAGACAGTCAGCCCCTGCTTGTTTTGCTGCGCTAAAAATCTTCTCCAGCATCGGCAATCCGACATCTGATTTGGTCGTTAGATGGGAAGCCCCGCAGCATTCTGTTTTGAAGGCCCATTCTACAGTTTCCGCTCCGAGGTCCTGCATCAGCCTGTCCATAGTCCGGGGATCTTCGGGATCATCAAAACCCATCTTGGTTGGACGGACGAGCAGGCAACCATAGTAACAGGCTATTTTTAAACCCTTCAGTTGTTTGCGCACTTTTTCCTTAATCGCCTCTGCGCTAACTTCATTAGCGATGATATCCACCAGAGCCCTGGCCTTGCTTTTTCCCTGATAGGGTCTTTCAATGATTTCTTCTACTTCCTGCCTTGTTTTTGCCGATCCTGCAACTGCTACCTCTACCGCTTTACTGCGGGCGTAACATGCCGCACAGGGAATCGCCACATCCAACCCCGCTTCTTCCGCAATCGCCATATTTCTGGCCGGAAGCGCCAAGGCCAGCCGGTGATCTGTTAAATGGCCGCTGGATGCTCCACAGCAGTTCCAACCGGGGATTTCCCATAATTCAATACCCAGAAGTCTGGCAACTTCTTTGGTAGACAGGTCAAATTCAATACCTGTCGAGCTTAAGGAACAACCGGGAAAATAGGCATATTTCATCCTTTGCCACCCCGTTTCCGTACATTGTCAAATATTTTTTTCACTTCGTCCTGACCATTGCTCTTATGAGGAAGAATAGCCAGCTTGCCTCTGGTCACCATCGGCAGGCCATATTGCGCATCCTTTAAGGGCTGCCCACTTTGGAGATTGAAGCCCAAAATCAGGCCCAGTTCATGAACCCTGCCATTTGCTTCCACAGACTTCAGGAAGATGTCATGGAATAAGTCCATATTCTTTTCGGCAATATAACCTTTTTTCTTGGCCATGATTCTGACGCTTTCCATCACCGCGGCGATATCCACCTCTCTCGGACATCTGACCGAACAGGTCTGGCAGCTTGCACACAGCCAAATCGTATGGGACTTGAGCGCTTCCTCCGCCATGCTCAGCTGAAGCAATCTCATGATCTCCCTGGGGGTCTTATCCATGGCAAAAGCAACCGGACATCCGGCGGTACATTTGCCGCACTGGTAACATTTGTTAAACTCCACACCGCTTTCCCGGGCGATTTCTTCCAGGACGAGTCGGTTTTTTTCTACCAGAGAAGTAAGATTAACACTACTCATTTTGATCCTTCCACCTTCTCTTCAATCATTCTTTATCATAAGGCCTTTAATGAACTCCTGCTAAAGTTTATAATGCTTTGATGGGCAAATCAAGCATAGTTTTTCGGTTAACAAAATTGAATAAGTATTGTTTAAACTTTTTCAAGGATCGTTCTAAACCTGTTAAAAATTTAACAAAATCAGAACTTTTTCTGCCTATTGTTTCATCATTCTGTCAAATCGGCTTTAAGTCAAATCCATTCTCCATAAAAAAAGAAGCGAGCTGAAAGGCACGCTTCTCTCTATGTTATTTTAACCCAGAAAATCGATATCCAGATAAAATATCTCAATCTCAACCGATGATCTCTATTGCTTCAAATTGGATTTAGTTGGGGTTTAACTTTGCCTCCGCTGTTCTCAGATTATAGCCCAGAACCATCAAACTGTCTATCATTTGGATATTTTCCACTACGATATCATCACTGGCAAGCAATTCGATCGGGGAAAAATTCCATAAGGCTTTAATCCCATTGTCCGTAACCAGCTTGGCTACTTCCAAAACACGGATTTCCGGTACGGTTAAAGCCGCAATATCAACATGATTGTCCTGCACATATTCCTGCAGTTTATCTAAATGGATAATTTCGATATCATTGATCCTTTCCCCGATAATTTCAGGCTTGACATCGAAAATAGCCGCTATTTTGTAACCGTTCTTTTCAAAGCCTGAATATTTGGCCAGAGCATGGCCCAGGTTTCCGGCTCCAATAATAATCACTGAAAATAAATCGTCCAGGCCAAAAATATCCCGGATCTCCTGGCGAAGCAAATCGACATCATATCCGTATCCCTGCAGGCCGCTGGCACCAAAACTGAAGAAGTCGTGTCTGACCTGAGAAGCGGTGACCCCCATCCTGTTGCCCAGATCCCTGGAGGAAATTCTGCTGATTCCCATTTGCTGCAGTGTGGTAAGATACCTGTAATACCTCGGCATTCTCTTGATGACCGCACTGGGCAGTTTCTTATGCTCCTTCATCTTTATCCTCCCGAATCTTTCGGCATTTGTTCCTTGTCAGAAAGGCAACACCTATGGCATTATCGGAGCTCCAGGAAAGCTCGGCCCAGAATAATTCAGCTTTGTCTTTCAGTCTCTGCGGTATTTCTGTCCGAAGATACTGGTTACAGCAAACCCCTCCCACCATGAGAATCTTCCTGATTCCTGTTTCGGTTACGGCTTTATCGATGATTCTGGTGACCGTTCTTGCGATACACCCCTCAACAGCTCTTGCCACATCAGCAAAGGGGACATCTTTTCCGATCATTCTTTGAGCGGCACTCTCCACTCCCGAAAAACTGACCTTATAGCCGCTGACTGAAGCCGGAAGCAACGAAGCTGCCTGTTTGGACGCCTGAGCCGCCAGTTTTTCCAGTTCCTTTCCTGCGGGAAAGCCCAGACCAAGGCTCACCCCTACCCGGTCCACAAACTGCCCGGCATGAAGATCTGTCGTTCCCCCCAGGATTTCGATCTCCATTTGCCAAGCATTGAAACGGTTTACTTTAAGGAGTTCTGTCGTTCCTCCGGATAAATGAACGGCCAGGAATTCTTTTTCATCCATTCCGGCTGACTCGATGCCCGCACTGAGATGTCCTTCCTGATGGGTGGTTAGCACCAATTCTTTCTGTAAGCAACCTGCCGCTATTTTGGCTGTTGAGACGCCGGCTGTAAAAACAGGCATATAAGACCCTTGTACCGGACGGGGGGCGGCACTTACGCCGATGCCCGCTATCCCGGCCCAGAAGTCCGCAGGTACCATGCTCATCAGGTCCGGCAGATTCTGAATATGTTGAAAAAAAGCCTCGGACTGAGCCAAGCCTCTTTCACCGTGGATCACCTTGAGAACTTTTCTTTCTTCCCAAAGCAAATTTTTGTTCTTGTCAACAATCGCTGCGGAGGTCGTATAAGCACTTGTATCTATTCCCAGGAACATCATTTTACGGTGTTTACCCTTTCTTTTTCCCCTGCTTGATCCATTCTTTTTCTTCTTGGGTCATTAGGTTATCCAATATTCCGTTGATAAACTTAGCCGAATCATCTCCGCCGAATTTTTTGGCCAGCTCAATCGCTTCGTTTAAGCTTACTCTCTGCGGTGTATTCCGCAAATACAGCATCTCATAAGAGGCCAGTCTCATCAGGTTGCGGTCCACAACGCTCATCCGGTCCAAGGCCCATTCGTGAGCGTTTTGCCCAATCATATGATCGATTTCTTCTTTTTTGCTTAAGGTGCCTTCGATCAGCTGCTTTGTAAAAGGCTGATGTTTCTCAGGCAGGTTAAACTCCCCGGCCCAATACTCTATGTTTTTATCCATTTCACTGATCTCACCGGTCATATCTATTTGGTACAGAACCTTTAAGGCAGTCTCCCGCGCTAGTCGTCTGCTCATTGAATACCTCCGAAACAGGGTAAATTATAGTTTTTGTTATTTGTTATTTATATTTCCTCATTTTTAAGTTTCTAATCTTCTTCAGTAAGGACATCGTCCAATCCGGCAGCCCTTTTCCATCGTCCCAGAACTTGCCGATAGAAAATCCGATTGCCGCCAAGACGATCAGACATATTGTTTGCCAAAAGCCCAGGATAATAATGAACAAGGCCATAAGAATACCAAGCAAGGCTCCGATGAATTTACCCGGATGGTGGTCCAAAGCCCAATTGGTGGCGGCTTCCAGTCTTTCTCCGATTTTTTTTAGTAATTCCTTCATCCTTGATTACCGACCAGATCGTTTGTTACGACCGAATCAGTACATTCACCTCTTTGATCTCTATTCCAACCCATTCCTGGATGTTCCATTTGAGTCTCTTGGGGACGATCTCTGTGATCTCCTGTGCCGGAGCATTATCCTCCAATTGACAAAAAACAGTAATTTCGACAACGTCTTCTACCTGCTTCATTTCCCATTTCAGGCCTTTAAGGCCGGAGATATCCGCAGTACTTTTGTTCATTATATCAGCCAGCGCTTTTTTTGTAATCCTATATTCACCAATATCTTTTTCAACGATAATCAGGATTTCATTGTCAAATAGACAACTCAAGAGCTCCTTGAACATCTGTGCTCCTCTTTCAAAAACCCTCCTGTGGTCAGGAGGGTATGAAGTATCAGGCCATCTTATCTTCTTTCGTTTCATTCTGCTGAGTTTTAAAAACAATTCCCTGTATGTTCACATTGATCTCCAACACACTAAGACCGGTCATTCCTTCAATCGCTTCCTTGACGACCTCCTGGACCTTTTTGGCAACTTCAGGGATGGATACGCCGTATTCAACCGCAATAAACAAGTCAACTGTTGCTTCCTTTTCACCGGCTTCAACTTTAATCCCTTTAGACATGTTTTTACCGCGTCCCAGCATATTGGCAATATCACCAACAAATCCGGCATTCAATTCCGCTACGCCGGGCACCTCCGATGCCGCCATGCCGGCAATAACCTCAACGACCTCATCCGCAATCCGTACTGATCCTTGAGAACTCTCAATATTTGGATTTTCCATAATCTATTTACACCTCATTTCAAACTGATTCAAATTGCTTATCATTGTCTATTATAACAAAATACACCTTCACAGCAAGTATTTCCATGATTAATAGGGATACTATTGCCATTATCCTCCTGAATATTTGACCAAAACCTCAATGATTGCTTCCTGAGCAACGATATCCTTCACGACATTCTTGACGGTATTTATTTCTTCAGTTGTCAGGGAGGGACTGAAGAGGACAACCTTAACTGCCTGCTGGTTGACCTCCGCAACGAGATCTTCAAATCCTTTTAACTTTAATATATTCTCGATCTCTCCTTCCTGCGCCATTTTTTTGCTGAGCTCCAGCCATCTTGTCTGGGCTTCCTCCCTGTTCTTTGCGACATCGGATTGTAAAAGCACCTTGAGCATTTCTTTGCTCTCTTCACGATACTCTTCTCTTTTCAGGCGGTAGTTGACAAAATAATTTCTGCCGTTTTCAGCAGGTTCCCCTAATTCACTTTTAAATATAATTTCTCTGGAGTTTTGTTCTGTCCCTACCTCTGAATAAGAACTTTTGGCATGGAACAGAAATACGGCAGCAAGGATCACAATCAGATAACACGTCACTCCGCCGAAAAAATATGGCCTGTATCTTTTATTGGACATATTGTTCTACCTCCATTGGCGAAACATTAATTTTTTCAGCTTGGATACTTAAAAGAGTTTTTACTGCTGTAAAAATTTCCTCCCTGATTTGCGGATTACTTGCTCCCTGGGCAATAATTAAAACTCCGGCAATTTGGGGACTCTCTTCCATAACAATGACAGGCACCGCATTTGAGGGGACAACGAGCTTATCATTTTCCGTGGTTTCCGTTGTCTCCTGAACACTTCCCTGTTTATCCGTTACTTTGGAATCTCTTTTGGTGACGCTTTCATCTTTGGCATATTCTTTTTTGAGACCTGAACTGAGCGTGACCAGTACTTTGACTTGTCCAACCCCCCTCATCTGTTCCAGAGTAGAGGATATTTTTTCCGCTAAATTTTTTTCCAGGGTTTCAATTTGAGAATTTTCCTGGGAGCTGCCGGTGCTTTGAGCCTCGGTTTTAGGGGCCAAGACCTGTTCGTCCGTTTGTCTGCCAGTAAATATGAATATTGCTGAAACAACGATCAAAAGGATGACCCCATAAACAATTTTTTCCATATTTTCTTCTTTAAAAAACTTCATCTCAATTTGCTCCTCTCTTATATCCAAGATCAAAGAACGCCTTTTTTGCTTCTACATTATCTCGATAATATTTTCAGGAACCTGTAAAAACAGGGCTACTTTTTCTTTAAAATCACTGCCGGTTGCCCTTAAATCATCGACATTCACATTAGACGGATTTTCCAGAGCGATGATGATTTTTTCTACTTTTGGATAGGATGTCCTGTCATAATCCTTTTCCAGTTCAATTTCCACTTTATTGATGAAAACCTCATTTTCTTCGGCCAATGTTTTGACCTGTCCGACAAGAATTTTTTTGTATTGTTCATTTACGGCTGATTCTCCCACGTTCTTGTCTTCTCCTCCGGCAGCGAGAACAGGGAGATCAGAAGCGGACTGATCGGCAAAAGCCGGTATTTGATTGGGCAGCTTGACCTTAATCAAATCGGTCATGGGCGTCAATACCGCTGAGATGACAAACAGGCCCATGATTAACTGCACAAACCCTCTCATTGATTTATTGGGTAAGAGCAGTTCCAGAACAGAAGCCAGTAAAAGAATAAATGTCAGATTTTTTATGAGTAGTTTTAATCCTTCCATATTCCACCTCGCCGGACATCCTGTGAACTGGCGTTTCTTTCAGATGCTGTCTGGTAAGTTTCACCTCAACATGACAGTCAGGTCACCAACTCCGATGATGATCGATAACGTAATAAAAAACATGACGCTTACTGCCGCTACGGTAATACATATTTGCAGCAAACCTTTAGCAATATCCTGGAGACTCTCGGCCAGCTCCTGTTCGCCGAGCGGCTCAACCAGGGCAGCAGAAAGCTTAAATGTGATAATCATGGCAATGATCTGAATGATCGGTGAAAGAGTATAGAGAATAATTGCCAGAAGCGCGATGATCCCCACCGCGCTTTTCAGGATCAGGCCGGAGCTGGCGACCAGTTCTACGGCATCTTTAAAATATTTGCCCACTACCGGAACCAGGTCTGCGGAATATTTCGCCGTCCTTAAGGTTACACTGTCCGCCACTCCTCCTGTCGCGCCTTGGATTGTCATTACCCCCAGAAATACTGTCATAATAAAGCCGATCGCTGTTTTTCCGCCGAATTCCAAAAGTCCTGCCAGTTTGCTCAATTTAAACTGGCCGGAAATATGGTTGAACACTCGAAGCACGGCACTCACTAAAAACAGCGGCAAAACAATGCTTTTCACTATTGTCGCCAAAAAAACCAGACTGCCCATGACCAGAGGCTTAAACAAGGCGCCGCTGGTGATATTTCCCATTGCCAGGAGGATGGTATACATCACCGGCAGCACTGCTTGCATAAACGAAACCATTCGGTCGATGGCGCTGATCCCAATGCTGATCGCGGATTGAAAAGAGACTAAAGCCATCCCCGCTAAAACAAAATAAGTAAGCAGTTTGGAGAGCTTGCTGACCTCACCGGTAAAGGTTGTCTGAAGCTGGTTAATCACTGCGCAAAGGATGGCCAAAACCAAAAGTTTGCTTACCAAAGGGATATTTTTTAAAAATTCCTTGATTGCCGCTGAAAAGATTTGCTGCAGAATATCCTGAACGCTAAGCTCAATGCTGCCACTTTTCAGTCCTTCAAAGATATTGCTCAATGATAAGCTCGGCAGCGTTTGCTGAGTATCCCTGTCAACTTGGTCAAGAAAGCCTTTGAATTGCGATAGGTCAATTTCTTCGGCCAAATCAACGGTTTCCGTAGTTTCGGCCAGCACAGGAATTGCCCAGAAAGCTAAAATGAACATGATTACAATTCCCAGCCAATACTCTTTTTTCATCGAGTGTCTCCTTATACCAAAAGCTGCGAAATTGATTCGATAATAGCCATAATAATCGGAATTGCCATGATGACAACCGTGACTTTAGCTGCGATTTCGACCTTGGTGGCAATCGAAGCTTCCCCTGCATCCCGGCAGATCTGTCCGGCGAATTCAGCCAGATAAGCAATTCCCACGATTTTAAACACAATGAACAAGTAATAGGAACTGACATTGGCCTGCTCAGCCAATTTTTCCATTAGAGCGGCCACAAGCTCAATTTTGTTCATGATAAATAAAAAGATCAGTATTCCGGCCAGGATGCTCATTTGAATAGCGATTTCCGGTCTGAATTGCTTAATCACCGTTCCTAAAATTGCAACAATAAGGGCTAACCCCACAAGCTGTGTAAAATCCACCCTCAGTCCCCCTAATACAGTTTGAATACGCTTTTTACGAGCACCATCAAATCGGATAAGCTCTGGAGGACAATATAGAGAACAACAATTACCCCCGCAATAGTGACTAATTGAGCCTGTTCTTTTTTGTTGTACTGTTCCAGGATGAGCACGAGTATTCCCACAATCAGGCCAACCCCCGCAGCTTTAAAAACTAAATCAAAGTTCATGAGCCAACATCCTTTCTAAATGATGAGAATGACTAATGCGGCTCCTGAAAGAAAACCGAGATACGACCACATTTTTGCTTTCTTTTCCGCATCTTCACCCGCACTCTCTTTGATCGCTTCCAAGTGTTTTTGCGCCAATGCCAGCTGTTTGTGCTGTTCAGCCTTATCTGAGCGTCCCAACCCTTTGCTGATATCCATAATCACTTTCCAATCATCTTCACTCAGGCAAAACCTGCTGCGCAGCTTTTTCGTGGTATCCAGCCAGGCAGTTCTCATATTTTCACCTTTAAGCAATTGTTTTTCCAACTCTGCGAAAAATTGGTTCCAGGGCTCTTCGCTCCGCTCTTTTAAGATGCCGAAGGCCTCCGGAAGGGGGGTAATTCCCCAGACAATTTCCGTATCCAAAAGTGCCATGGCATTGATCACCTCTCTCAGCTCTTTAGGCCTTCTTTTGATTCTTGAAGCCTGAAGAAGCCCGAGACAGCCCAGACCGGCGATTAAACCCAGATAACCGATCACCAGCATTTCTGATCACCTCCGGCTGAATAGATTGCTCTGTTGTCTAGCGGATCAAATACCTTTTCCAAGGTCCCTGGCCCCTTTCTCCGGCTTAATAGAACGATCCTGCGAAAAACCTTTTGCTCCAAAAGTCCATTGATTTGCTTTCTTTCCCGGATCTCTTCAATTGATCCGGCATGGGCTGTGGCTATTATTTTTACACCGCATCTTACAGCATCCTCAAGCGACCGGACATCTTCAGGCGCGCCAAGCTCGTCAACTGCCACCACTGAGGGGGACATGGAACGAATCAGCATGGCAATCCCTAAAGCCTTGGGCGTCCGGTCCAGAATATCTGTCCGGATCCCGAGATCGAAAGCCGGTATTCCCTGCCAGATTCCCGCTATTTCACCCCGTTCATCAACGACTCCTACCGGTTGTCCGGCCAGCTGAATTGCCGGCAGACCATTGCTCAGGGTTTTGATCAGCATGCGTAGGACAGTTGTTTTCCCTGCTCTTGGCGGGGATATGATCAGGGTATTGCAGATGTCTTTTTCTTGATCGAGCAAATATTGAAGAAGCTTTGTTTCCCCCTCAAGCTCGTGTGCTATCCTGATATTTAAAGCCGAAATATGCTTAAGACTGCGAACAGACCCTTTTTCCAGCAGTACCTCGCCTGCCAGGCCTACTCTATGCCCCCCGGGCAGAGTCAGAAAACCCTGCCGCAGCTCCTCCTCAACGGCATACAGAGAACTGAAGGTCATCTTTTCCAAGGTTGTGTCGATATCCTCTTTGGTGATCCTTATGCTTTCCTGCTCGTGACAATCCTCACCCGCCGGGGAAATAAAATACTCTGTTTTTCCTGTCCGCAGGATCAGGGGCTGATTGATCCTGATTCTGATTTCCTCCACCAAGTCCTTTTCCTTCTGGTGATTCTTTAGCGCTTTTTCTATAGCGGCTTGCAGTCTGCCGGCAAACCAAGCGCCCGTAAAGACATCAGATCCCGGATTGTTCCTGGCAGTTTTGATCAAAGGAGTGATACTGAGTTTCATCCTGAACCCTCCTCTGATTAGAAGGTATGTCCAAATCGTGTTTTTTAGAATGAGGAAGACAAAAAAAGCCGCCAACATTTGGCGACTGCAATAAAAATCACCTGGCGGCCCGGGGCTTGACAGGTGATTTTAGCTTGTTTTACTTGAATGGAGATAAGTGGTCCATTTGAGTTTTAGGCCTTAAGCTCTGGAAACATAACTTCCTGTCCGGGTATCAATAACAAGGACATCCTCCTGATTCACAAAGAAAGGAACTTGAACTGTGGCTCCGGTTTCAACAACAGCAGCTTTGGTACCGCCCGTAGCCGTATCCCCCTTAACACCGGGTTCAGTTTCAATGACCCTGAGTTCAACCGTGTTCGGAAGATCAACGCCAATGACCTGATCATTATGGAAAAGAACACCTAAATTCATATTTTCCTTCAGCCATTTGACCTCATCCCCGATCTGAGCGGCAGTCAAGCTGGTTTGTTCAAATGTTTCATTATCCATCACAATAAACTGCTCTTCTTCTTTATAAAGATACTGCACTTCTCTTCTGTCCAGACGGGCCCTGGCGACTTTTTCTCCCGCATTAAATTTTCTTTCCACAACAGAACCGGTTTTGACATTTTTGATCTTGGTTCTGACAAAGGCAGCTCCTTTACCCGGTTTAACATGCTGGAATTCTACAAGCTGATATACATCCCCGTCTACTTCAATTGTTACACCGGTTTTAAAATCATTCGAAGAAATCATTGTCGGTTCCTCCTGTATTGTAAATATAAAAAATATTAAATATACTCAATCACTAATAATGAACTGCTTTGGGGATTGTGTCAAGACTTTGACTCCATTTTTCGTGACCTGAACCATATCCTCAATCCGGATTCCGCCCCAGCCCTGAAGATAGATTCCCGGCTCAACCGTAATGACCATTCCCGGTTCTAGTCTTGTCTCTTCTTTACTGCCAAATCCAGGTTTTTCATGAATGTCAAGACCGACAGAATGTCCCAGATCATGGCCGAAAAATTCGCCGTACCCGGCTTCCGCAATGATTTTTCTGGCAACTGCATCAATCTCTTTGCCCTGAATTCCCGGCTTTATCGCCCGGATTGCGGCTTGCTGCGCCTCAAGAACGATTTGATAAAGGTCCCTGAATTTCTGATCGGGTTCCCCGCAAAAAAATGTTCTGGTCAAATCGGAACAATAGCCCTGATATTTTGCGCCAATATCCAGGAGGACAATCTCTCCCTTGGCTATTTTCTTCTCGGAAGCTCTGCCATGCGGCATGGCGGACCTTGGACCGGAAGCAACAATAAAGTCAAAGGAAGTACCGGAAGCACCGGCTTTACGCATCTCAAACTCCAGATGAACCGCTATTTCCTGTTCTGACACCCCTTCTTTAATCCGAGGTATTGTCTTAAACAGTGCTTGATCGGCAATTTTGACAGCCTCAGTGATGAGGGAGATTTCCTTTTCATCTTTTGTTTGCCTGAGCTCCGCCAGTGAATCTGAGCAGGGAATGAAGCTTTCCTTACTTTTCAATTCAAGCAATTTTTGAAAATAGCTTACTGTCACAAATTGTTCTTCAAAACCGATTTTGTCAGCTCCGGCAAAGTAACCGGCTAAAATATCCAGGCTGTTTTTCCGGACAGGAATCACTTCAAATCCTGCAGCCTCTTCAGAAGCCTGTTCCAAATAGCGAAAATCCGTGAATAAATATGCCGCATCCTGAGTGATATAAAGGGTAGCGGTTGTCCCTGTAAACCCGCTCAGGTAAAATATGTTCACCGGTGAATGAACAATTTGTCCGTCGATCTGGCCTTCAGCCATGATTTTTCGAAGTTCATTTATCCTCTTCATTTTTAATCCCTTCATGATCGCGAAATCTTTGAAATTCTAAGGCATAGGCTAAAGCAAGCAGATAACTGTCCGAGCCTAATCCGCTGATCTGTCCCATACAGGAACCTGCGATCACGGAATGGGCGCGAAAAGTTTCTCTGGCATAAATATTGGAAAGATGTACTTCAAGAGCAGGGACACCTACTCCTTTAATGGCATCAAAAAGCGCGTAACTGGAATGGGTCCACGCCCCCGGATTGATGATTAAAAAATCATCCGGGTTTAACGCTGTTATCCAGTCAACCATTACTCCCTCATGATTGGTTTGACGGCACTCCACTTTCTGGGAATTTTGTTCTGCCATAAACCTGATTTTCTGATTGATTTCTTCTAAAGTCATTTTGCCGTAAATCTCAGGCTCTCTTGTCCCCAGCAAATGAATATTTACACCGTGAAAAACATAAATACTGCCCATTGATTTCCTCCTGTCGGGAATTAATATTCTGACTCTCCTCTATTATTCTATATCATAACTGAATTTACAATCCCCAAGAGATTTCTGGCTTATTGTCTGTTTTCGCTTGAACAGGGCAAGCTTCCTTTCCATATATTAAAAGGGTGGAATATCCTCTCTTTTAAATCTAATAAAGGAAATGAGTGCGATGAATGTAAACAGCCAGTTTTCATTTTTCCCCCCTCAGCCGGATAATCCGAGCGACCGGGATAGGCATCGCTTATTGTATGATGCCCTAAGCCAAAAAGGATGGCCGGAAGATGATCAGCAAATTTTACGGATCATGGCCCCCCCGCAGGAGATCACAAATTATGCTGAGCCCGGAAAATTCAAAGGTCTCCGGGTTGGCGTGATCGGCGGAGGCCTGGCCGGTCTGGCTGCTGCTTTTGAGCTGAGAAAGCTGGGCTTTGACATCACAATCTATGATGCTTTAGCAGATCGCGTCGGCGGCCGGGTTTATACATATTATTTTGATCAGGAAAAAACCTTATATCACGAGTTTGGTCCGATGAGAATCCCGGTTGCACATGAAACTGTGTGGCATTATCTGAATCTTTTCCAGCTGCCGACAAGACCTTTCATTCAGTACAATCCCAATGGTTATGTCTATTTGAGAAAAATACGGGTAAGAAATGACCGGGATGGTTCCCAGGTAAGAAAATACATCTATCCCCGGTACGATCTTCATGCCTGGGAAAGAGAGATGAGCTGGCAGGATCTTTTATACCTCGGCACGGACAGCCATCTGCTCACTGCTTCCCCCGAAGAACGGGCCGAAATATTGCAGGTGAAGCCTTCCTATCTGAGCAAAACACTGCGCTGGAATGCCCGGACCAATCTAAAGATGATGGAATCGGCGGCACTAAGCCAAGAGGCCATAAGCCTTTCTGCAAATTTTGTGCCCTTGCTGTACGGTAACTTATATCATAGTTTTATTGATTTTATCCAAGAAGATTATCCTGCGGATTTGTCTTATTTGTATGAAATTCCCGGGGGGTTTGTTCAGCTCCCCAATGCGTTCTATTCTTCTTTCCTGAGTCCCAATCCTTATGAGCAAACCCAGGGTATTGCCCCGGAATGTTTAGGCAGGGTCATTTATCAGGCAGGGCATTGGGTCAATGGGATCAGTTTTCATGCCTGTGAACATAAAGTTCAGCTTGCGTATCAGGCTCTTGGCTCAGGAGAACAAGGGGAAGAAAAGTTTGATTTCGTGGTTTGTGCCATTCCGTTTTCCACTTTAAGAAACATCAGGATTGATCCTCTCTTCAGTCCGGTCAAAATGCGGGCAATCCGGGAAGTCAACTATACTCCCGCCCAAAAGTCCCTTTTGCTTTGCCAAGAAAGATTCTGGGAGAAAGAAGGCATTGTCGGCGGATCATCTTTCACCGACCTTCCGATCGCTTCCATCTGGTATCCCTCAGACCACGCGCAATATCTTAATCATCCCCGTGAAGCTTTAAGTCAATTAAAAAGTTTGCCCTGGCAGGAGCCTGGGGTGATCATCGGTTCCTTTAATTTCAACCTGGACACGACCCGTTTAACAAATCAGCCTGAAGAAAAGCGGTTTGAAGAAATAAAGAGAGAAATCGAAACGGTGCACGGTCTGCCCCCAGGGTATCTCAATCCTATTGTCACAGGCTATAAAACAGTGAATTGGAATGAAGAGCCGACAATCAGAGGGGCCATCTCCTTCTTCTCAACTGAACAAAAAAGAATTTTTTCCTATGGGATGAAATTACCGGAATATAACGGAAGAATTTTCTTTGCCGGAGAGCATATCTCGGCCGTTCACCGTTGGATGCAGGGGGCATTGCAAAGCGGCATGCAGGCAGCCAATGATTTGGTGCTGTCAGCCAGAAGAGGCTAACGGCAACCGCGTTTAATCTCCTCAGCTCCTATTTTGAGTTTCACTCCGTCTATCCTGGTGATAGGGCGAATTGACAATACTTATATTGCTGATCATAATCCTTGTTTCTATGGTGCCTTTGACCGGACATTCTATTTTATGAACTTCGGTTTGAGGAATGATGACATGGGACTCATGAGGAACTCTGGTTTCCCCCAGTCTCAAAACTCGGATTCTCAAACCTTCAACCTCAATCATGACATCATCACAGCGGGATGGGGAAACACCATTCATTCTATTGTCTTCAGGCACCATGATCTTGGTCCCTACCGTTAAATTACAGGGATTTACGCCCGGATTCAAGTTGACATACTCCTGCCAGCTCCCTCCGTTTTTTTGGGACAAATGATAGAAATTATCTCCGGGTTGAATAACATATTCCACAAGGATCACTCCTTTACATTCCAGATTATGGATGATTATTTCTCTGGTGTCTGTCTTTCATTCACCCGATAAAATATTTCTAAGGATACCTGACTATCCTGTTCACCTAAATCAACTTCTTGAACAACAGCAGGTATCCTTCTTGCGCCGATTGTTTCAAGGGCCTTCATAATCTCCGTCCATGACCCCTGGACGTTCAGACTGGCCTTCGAATACGTCATGCCATCCCCAGTATTTTCAGCGGCAGAAACAAGAGACATGTCTTTAACAAGGACACCCTGAGCTCTCAATATTTCTTTAATTGCCGATACAATACTGGTTATTTCATCATCGGCGCTTTTGTTCTCACCAGCCGGATTGCCTGACTGCGCTTGTTTCAGCAATTTTTCTTTCTCCTGTAACAGCCCTTCTTTTTGCTTGGCCAATGGCTGCAGAATAAACTGAGCCGAACAGATCAGGATTGCCGGAACCAGACACGCCATCAGCAAAAAACAGGTTCGTTTCCCCGGTCTTCGAATCATTTTAGGTTTGGCGATTTTCATCATCCCGGCTGTCCCCCGCTTCTTGAACACTTAGGCAAAACGCTATTCCTTTTCCCTGTTCGTATTGATACTGAACAAGGGTTGGCCTACCCCAGCCCTTCTCGTTAAGGGTATGATTCAATGTGATCAGATCGACATCCGAAGCACTTTTTCCCCAAATCAATAAGGTCCGGTTTTTCAAATTCAGGCGCTGAATTTGAATTCCTTCCGCCTCTATCCCCACCGTCTTCCCTAATAAAACAATTTCCTCCTTTGTCAGATCAGCCGGATCTGAACCGGCAGCAAAAGCATCGTTTTCGTTCTTATCCTCTGCTGTCTGCCGCAGTTCCCCAATCTCTTTTTCTAAACCCTTAAGCTCCTGCTGCTTAGCCAAACCATACATAGATGTGGAAAAAAACGCAAGGATAACAATCAGCAAACCACTTGCATAGGACAACCTTCTGTTTTTTTCCTTTTGCCGGTGCAGTCCGCTCATCTGAGCAGGACTGCTTTCTAAGGCTCCTCTTATACTGAATAGCGAAAAATCTGATTTTCCCATGGCAGTGAGGGGAATTTCCCTGCCGTCAAACAACTCTTGTCCAAACTGCTCTGCTTCCGGGCTGCCGTCCGTAATCATCCTAAGCCCGGAGAGATCATCCCCCTTTAATTGATGATGAAGATATCTTTTGATCATTTCAATGTTTTTTCCGGCAGCATATTTGGCCAGACAAGGCCTGCCGTTTCGATACAGAACCAGATGCCAAAAAGCGCCGTCGGATTTTTCAAGATCAAGGATGTATCTCTCAGGAAATTGCTTGCATAAAGCTCCGCCTCTTGCCGTAACGGCGAGTTCAGCAGCAATTACCTTGATTCCCGCTGCGCTCAGGCAGTTTTCATATTTCTGCATAAGCGTTTTCTTAATTGCCCGCAAGTATACCAATAGGGATTGTTTATCCTCCGGATTTTCAATGTCATAATTGTAGGCCAATTCCTCCAGGGAGACCGGCATTTCCCGGGCAGCCTGATAAATTATCCCCGACTCCCGGTCTTTGGTATTGATCCAAGGGAGAATAAAATCACGCAGAATACAGTCCCCCGCAGGCAAAAGAAGGATTGCCTCCGGAATCCCCTTGCGGAAATATTCTGTACGCCATTTTTTCAAAAGCTCTGCCAGCTTATCTTCGTCCTGCAATTGACCTCGGGAAATCACTCCTTTATCCAGAGAAATATGCAGGACTTTTAGGGCACAGCTTTTATCATCGCTCAGCCCGTTGAAAATTCTAATCTCTGAATCAGTTAACTCTATGATCAGTTTTCTCTTTTGGAAAAACATGGTTAGCCCTCTGAATTCAAAACACAATTGAGAAAATCCGCAACCCCTGAAAAAGCCTAAAAAACTCCATTATCTTTAAACGTAAAAACCTAATAGGATAATTTATCTAAGTAACTCTTCTGAAGAAACATGAGGAAAGCCCCAACAGCCAGAAAAGGTCCGAAGGGAATTGGCTCGTTAAGTCCCTTGCGGCCTGTCACGATCAAGAGCAATGCAATCAATGTTCCGAGCAGGCTTCCGACTAATACCGCAAAGATAATATCGGGAAAACCAAGGAAAAAGCCCAGAGCACCGGCCAGCTTCACATCGCCCAAGCCAATTCCTCCGTTATAGATCAGATGGAGGATCAAGAAACAGCCGGCTGTCCCCACTGCCCCCAATCCCGCTGAGAAGAACCCCGGCTTGGAAAAGACTCCGATTTTGATTGCTCCCAGGAGAAACAACCCTGTAACCAGACTATTGGGAAGCCTCATTGTTTCCATGTCAATAAAAGAAAGCGCGATCAACAGTGAAGCGAAAGCCAGCCCGGTCAAAAGCTCCGGAATGGCAGCCCAGTCCGAATACATCGCAATCAGGATAAAGATTATCCCGGTCAGAATTTCTACGGCCGGATACCTGAGGCTGATCTTTATTCCGCATTTCCGGCATCTGCCCTTTTGGATAAGATAACTGAGTACAGGAACCAATTCCCAGGGCTTAAGGCAGTGCCCACAGTTAGGACAATGTGAACGGGTTACAACGAAAGATTCTCTGCGCGGCACCCGGTAGATGACTGTATTCAAAAAACTGCCGATCAGTAATCCCAAAATAAAAACAAAGACATTTCCGGCAAACATCAGGCTAAATCCTCGGGCAATCATTCCGCCGATGACCATAAAACACTCTCCAGACTCTTATTGTATACTTGTACCTCAGCCATAGTTCCATCCCTGCTCAGATAAATCATTACAATATTTTGCGGTGACGGCAACTCCGCTCCCTTTTCAGTTTGAGCGACCCCAAAGCCTTTTTTGGATTCATCCGCCGACTGTTGGGTAATCTGATCATTCAATTTTTTTATATATTGGGGAATGAACTTGGAACAGGTGATTTCTCCATTTTTAGCGGTCATTTCGTCAAACTTGGGATATTCACCGTTTTCAACCTGATACCTGTCCAAAGCCGCTTTCAGTTCATGACCCGTGGTGATATCAGCCTTTTGCCTGGCTGTCTCCGCACTGGCTGTAAGCCTGGGGACAGCAATCGCCGCCAGCATGGCAATGATCACGATAACCAGCATAATTTCAATTAAAGTAAAACCATCTTCCTTTCCTGTACCGTCTTCTTTGTGAAGGACAATTCCAAACATCTATCTACTCCCCCTGAATAAAAATTATTGTATCTGGCTGCTCAGATCAAAAACCGGCAGCAGTACCCCCAAAGCGACAAAACCGACCAAAAAAGATATGCCCAAAATCATCATTGGTTCAATCAGCTTAACCATTCTTTCCATTTTTGTTCCAAGCTCCTGTTTAAAGATGACAGATATATTAAGCAATGTTTCCGCGAATCTTCCGGATTGCTCGCCTACTGCCAATATTTCTGCCGTTTCGCCGGGGAAATAGTTATTGGCCAGAAAGGCGGAATCTAAGGGCTGACCTTGAAGTAATCTGACCTGAAGATCATCAATAAACCCAAGTAATTTGGGGCCGGTCACCGTCTTTCTCAGCTGCTCCAGAGACTCATTAACGGAGATTCCGGCTTCCAGAAGCCTCCCTAAAATTCCGCAAAAATGAATCAACTGATGATATTTTATGATTTCTCTGATAAGCGGCAGCCGCTCTAACCATGCCTGCTTGTATTTCCAGCCCGCCAAAGCCGTAATAATCGGGATGCTTATCACCAAGTGAGGGACCATCTTTCCCAGAGTAAACACTGTTTTGGTCAGCAGCGGCATTTCTATCTCCAATGCGGCAAAGACCGATTCATACATCGGCAGGACAAGCGTACTTAACATCAGGAGAACAGCCATGGAGACAAGGAAGAGCAGGACAGGATAAAACAAGGCGGTTTTAACTTTCTCCCGATAAAAATATTCTTCTTCAAACTGTCCGGCCATCCGGCCAAAAGCTTCAGCCAAAGTACCGCTTTTTTCACCTGCCTGAATCAAAGCCTGCGCGAAAGAGCCGAAAGCGGGAATATTTTCCTGGACTGCTTGGGAAAGAGTATGTCCAGACTGAACATCCAGACTGACATTTTGCCACTGGATTTTTCTCAAATCGTTTTTTTCTTGCTTGACGATAAAATCCAGGACCTTCAGCAAAGACACTTCTGCCTGAAGCAGATTGGCAAATTTACGGGCAATAAGACTCAACTGATATTTGTTATAAGAGACTTTCCTCAAAGCGGCTATGGGGAAGAATGCTTTGTTGATGGAGACCGGATAAAGCCCCTGCCCCTGCAATTGATGTCGGATGCTCTCCTCACTTTGTCCAAACAATTTGCCCTCTTTTATTTGATTGTCGGCATTCACCGCTTTCCACTTCCAATATGACAATCCAGATATCCTTTCTTCCTTATCATGAAACTCGAAAAACTTCTTCCAGTGAGGTCAAACCAAGCTTTGCTTTAGTCATCCCATCTTCCAGCAAGGTTTTCATCCCTTTCTGCTTTGCTGCCTCCTCTATGAGAAGAGAACTTCTCTTTTCCAAGACCAGTTCTTTAATTTGAGAATCGTATGATAAAAATTCATAGATTCCCGTCCTTCCTTCGTAGCCTGTCCCATTGCAGCGTTCACAGCCGACAGCGCGATAAAATATTTCCTTTCCCCGGCTTTGCTCATCCGAATACGCGGACAAAACCAAATCCTGATCAGGCTTCCTGCAATGCACACAAAGTTTGCGTACCAGTCTTTGGGCCAAAATCCCGCTGACAGCTGAGGCCAGCATATATGGCTCAACATTCATATCCAATAACCTGGCTAAGGTTTCTGCAGCACTGTTGGTATGAATTGTGGAGATCACCAGGTGCCCGGTCAACGCTGCTGCTGTCGCTATCTTGGCTGTCTCATGGTCCCTGATTTCCCCGACCATGATGATATCAGGATCCTGACGGAGAATTGATCTTAAGCCCTGAGCAAAACCCAGTCCGGCTTTCACCTGAACCTGTGCTTGATTGACCCCCTTCAGCCTGTACTCAATGGGATCTTCAATAGAAACAATATTATAAATATCCGAAGGCAATTCCTTGCATAACGCATACAAGGTTGTCGTCTTGCCGCTTCCTGTCGGACCGGAGACCAGGACCAGTCCGTGGGGCTTTTTGAGGAGTTTTTGAATCTCCGTCTTAATCTTTTCCTGCATACCAAGATCGGCCAGTGAACGCTCGGCAAACTCTGAATCCAATATTCTGGTTACGATCTTTTCCCCAAAAACAGTGGGGAAAGTTGAAACCCTGACATCTATGGTTTTGCCTGTGCCGGAAATCACCATCCTGCCGTCCTGAGGCAATCTTCTTTCCGAAACATCAATTCCCGCCATCAGTTTAAGTCTCGCCGCGATGCTCTTGGCCAAGCCTGGGGGCAGTTCGGATTTTTTGGCCAGAAACCCGTCAAGACGGAACCGCACCTGAAAACAGCTCTCCCTCGGTTCCCAGTGGATATCGCTTGCTCCTTCTAAAATTGCTTGTTTGAATAAGGAATCAATCAAGCGGACGGTAGGGCTTTCTTCCGGTTTGTATTCACCGCCTTCTACCTGCCAGACTGCTCTTTTTTCTTTCTCTTCCTCCATATTTTCCGCTTTGCCGACAGTCAGATTTTGTCTGATGGCAATTTGAATTTGTTCACCATCCGCCCAATAAGGTTCTATTTCCAATCCCGTCAAAACACTGATGTCTTCCATGGCCTTCATATCTGCCGGATCAGCCATGGCCAGCTCCAGTACCTTCCCTCTTCTTCGGACCGGAATTAATTGATGCTTTAAGGCAAGGGATTCGGGTATTAATTGGGCGGCTGTTCTTTCAATCTGCCTGTCCTGCAGAGGTAAAAACTGGATCCTGGATTCCCCCGCCATTGGTTTCATTGGTTATGCAGCTCCTCATATCGAGTGATCTCTATATTGCCTTCCCGTTTTTGCAGGGTGACTTGTATTTTCCGACGAGCCAGTCCACTTTCCACTTCCGAAATCACGAGATAATCTTCTTCGTTCTTTTTTACGCTTAACTTTACTTCATCATCAGGATAAGACATTGTTCCGCCGCTCCATTCGGGATTTGTGCTCAACGAAGCTTTTGCCCATTCCAAGCCGCCTTCCGCCAGGTAAATACATTTCATCCTGTCCTCTTCTTCCTTGATATATTGGCCCCTGGACTGAACCAAGAAAAGGCCTTCAACTCCCATATAAGCAAGCAAAGTAATGATCAAAATAATCAGGACAGAAATAAAGCCGGCTTCTTTTTCTAGTCCTGGCCGGTCACTCTTTGCCTGACCATAAACGCTAACTCTTCTGTCTGAGGGTGATTGAGGCTCAGTCTGACTTCCCATAACTCCAAGCCCACCTCTTTACAGGCAATTCTGCCCAGCCCTGTTGCAACAGGGTTGGACACGCCCAAATGCTCTTTATACAAATCTGTTCGGCCATCATGATCTTTATCGTCTATGTAGAACTTGTCCGGAATAACCTGATCTATTGGTATTGACGGATTTTGATCTGCCTGATAAATCTTTAAAACACCACGTTCAGACCACTCGATTTTTTCCGCGGTTCGAATGGATTCTTTGATCACCTGTGCCCCGCGAAAAAGGGCATATTTCTTTTCAAGCCCATTTTTTAATTCAAAAAACGCCTTGTACTTCCCAATATAAATCCCCAGGGCCAGGCTGGCCAGTATTGAAATGATCAGCAGTGAGGTAATCACCTCAATTAATGTCAAGCCTTTATCACTTTGAAAAATTTTCACGGTTTTCACGGTTTTTTCCTTGTTTTTTTTCTTACCTGTTTGTGGCATCAAGGATACTGGAAACCAGAAGATAGTCTCGCATTTCGTCCCTTTCTTTCCACCTGATAACCATTTTGATGTTCAAAAGGTTTTTGCGGCTGTCCTTTTCAAGTGAAATTTTTCTTTCAAAACGCTGTTCAATTCGTTCCGAAAGCTCCCCTTCCAGGTATTTAGGGATTAATTCAGGATTTTCCTTAAAGTCGGCGATCAGTTCCTCCATAGAATCAGAACCGATTTGTATGGCTTTCAAATAATTCTCATTCTCCGCTTCTCTGCGGACGACATCATTGTTGAGCTCAATACAAAGATATATTCCAACCGTCAGGACAATCAAACCAACTAAAATTTCCAAGTATATATATCCTTTCTCATCAATATTTTTCTCTGTTTTCATCGTTTTCCGTCTGATCCTTCTTATTGGGACAAATTTGTACGTCATGTGATAAAAAAATAAATATGCATATATTATATGCATATTTATTACATTTTTGGGGATAAATATTAATATTTTCTTTAATGTTACATATTTTTCTTTTTTTCAAGCATATTTGCTACTTCGTTTACAATATCCGAAGGATTCTTTCCTGTTGTCTCTATCGAAATGGCCGCCTGGTTATAAACAGGCATTCTGCTGTCCAGTAAAGCCCTGACCTGCTCAGGATCTTGCTGAAGCAGGGGCCGTTCCTCGTTCTGTCCGGCCCTGGCTATAATGACATCTGGATCGGCCCAAAGATGCACCATGATCCCGACTTCTTCAAGCAGCTTCCAATGATCAGAAGGAAGGACCAAGCCGCCTCCGGTGGAAATCACCGTACTTTTCATTTTGGTTATCTGCCTGACCAGCCGGGTTTCTTCTTTGCGAAAGCTTTCTTCTCCGTATCTTTTAAAGATTTCGGGAATACTCAGACCCGTAGTCCTTTCAATTTCCTGATCGGTATCCAGAAATGCCCAGCCAAGCCGATGAGCAAGGAGTTTCCCTACCGTAGTCTTCCCGGTAGCCATGAAACCCACCAGAATAATATTTTTAACCATGATCTTCCCACCTTGTACCGGTTTTCTCTTATTTTGTATTGGATCTTTATTTTATCTATTCCTGAGCCGACTATTTTTTATTGTATTATTTCTTCCCGGATTCTCCCCATGACCGGCGCAATGATGACCTTCCTTTTCCGGTGATCTGTCAGGAGGTCCACGGTTGCTCCGGGAACCGGGGAACCTGTAGGCTGGAAAGTGATACTGGGGATTTTGCCGCCAAACCTGACCCCATCCTGAAGCTTGACTGACCGGACAAATGTCCCCTGCCGGAAAATCATATACTCTCCCGTTTCCTGATAAAATTTGATTTGGTACCAGTAATTCCCGGCAATCGCCGCTTGTTGGATTGCCCGCAGATCAGCAATCAAGATGGTTGACGTGCTTTTCAGTCGCTGATCCTCAAAATCATTAGGCAGTTTAACCAAGAACAAAAAACTGGAACCGCTCAGAATCAAAATAGCCAGCAATACTTCCACCAGGGTGAATCCGGCTTCATGATTCCTTTTCCAACGCTGAGTATAGGGCTTTACGCATGTTTTCAACTGGTGCCTTCCTCCCAAACCAGATATCCCAGGCATATGCTCCCTGATAAAGAAGCATCTCTAAACCGTTCATGATCCGACAGCCCAGGTTTTGAGCCTGTTTCAGAAAATTGGTTTGCAACGGCTTATAAATCAGGTCAACCGCTAAGACCTTTTCCTTTATCCCCTCCAGGACTAAAGGGAAAGGTTCGTCTTGCATCCCGATTGGTGTGCCTTGAATAATCAGCCCGGACGAGAGCATCCATTCCCCCTTGTCAAAGGGAACACAGTTAACGGGGCGACCGAACTTATTTTCGATCTGCCTGGCCAGTTCCCCGGCTTTCTGCTGGTTCCTGTTGACAATCGTAATCTCTGCCTCTTCCTTGGCTAGCGCATAGATGACTGCTCTGGCCGCTCCCCCGGCCCCAATGACTGCCACACGGTTACCCGCGGGAACAAACCCGGCATTTTGAACTGCCGCCACAAAACCTGCCCCATCCGTGTTATATCCATACAACTTTCCCCGCTCGTTTTTCACCGTGTTAACCGCCCCAAGAGCCTGTGCTTCCTCAGAGACATCATCCAGATACTTGATCATATCTTCTTTATAAGGATAAGTAATATTCCAGCCATGATACTGTTCGGACAGCATTTGGACGTAAGCATCCAGCTCTCCGGACGGGACGGTAATTGCCTCGTAAGAAGCATCGATACCTGATGCTAAAAAGCCAGCCATATGCATGACTGGTGATAAGGAATGTTTGACCGGATTACCAATAACCGCATATCTCATCATCTCTCACCAGATACTCCGTTTCTTTGAAGATTTATTTTTTTTCAACCCGCACGGATGGTTCTGAAAAAACAGTCCTTCGCCCGACCATCCTTTCCATTAACCGCAGAACCTTAGTCCCGGCAAATTCCCTGTGAAACAAAGGGTTAACCAGGATGCTCTTCAGTCCGACTCTATTGGCCCCCAAAACATCAGTAAACAGTTGATCTCCGATCACCACGATTCTGTCCGGCTCCAGCCCTAAAACCTCTATCCCCATCAAAAAGGCTTTTTTTCGCGGCTTCGCTGCCTTGAATACATAATGGATACCCAGCCTTTCAGCAATCCTGGCCACTCTTTCAGGACTGCTGTTATTGGATATGATACAGGACTTCATTCCCTGCCGACCGGCATGCTCAAACCATTTGACGACATCGTCCGTCAAAGTAGAATCGTTCCAGCGTGCGATCGTATTGTCAAGATCAAGAAGCAAACCTCCAATTCCCATGTCCAAAAGAGTGCTTACCGGAACCTTATAGATTGCTTCAAACTGCAAAGTTGGCTTTAATAATCCAATCATCTGTCAATCCTCAATATGTTTTCCCTATAATTCAATGATTAGATTATATATCAGCAGGAATTTTAAGACAACTGGTCTGGGGATATTGGCCAGGCCTTTTTCTTGCTCATCTCAGTCCAGCCGGTGTTCTTTCATTTCTTCGGTCAGCTTCTGAACAGCTTTTTTCTCGATCCTGGATACATAAGACCTTGATATCCCTAACATCCTGGCTATTTCTCTCTGGGTTTTCTTTGGACTGTTCAACAATCCAAATCTCAATTGAAGGACCATCCTCTCCCGTTTGGTCAGGCATTTTAATTTTTCCAGGACAATACGCTGCTCAAACTCACTCTCGACCTGATCCGAAATGGCATCAGGATCAGTACCCAGGATATCAATCAGATTGATGGAATTGCCTTCTTTGTCCGTTCCGATCGGATCATACATAGAAACCTCACCGCGTGTTTTCTTCAGAGTCCGCAAATACATCAGAATTTCATTTTCGATACAGCGGGCGGCATACGTGGCCAGCCTCGTTCCTTTGTCCGTGTTGAAGGTATTGATTCCCTTAATTAGCCCTATTGTACCTATAGAGATCAGATCATCACTGTCTTCACCAGTCCCATCATATTTTTTGACCAGATGAGCAACCAGTCTCAGATTATGCTCAATCAATTTGTTGCGGGCATTTTCCACTTCAATTTCCGTTGGCTTATTGGCCGGCTCCCCCTTGGATTCCGCCAATATTTTCAGGTTTTGTGCTTCTTCCGCTTCGCTTAGCGGCTGAGGGAAGGCATTGTTGTTAATATATGAGACAAGAAGAGTTATTCCCTTAAGAATTGATAAGGCCGCTCCGACAAAAAATAATTCCGTGATCAAGCCATGCAGCTCCTTTCCAATTTTGCCTTTAATAATAATATGCTTAGAAAGGATTATTACGCATAAAACTGTTGTAGAAATCAGGGAAAACCAACAAAAAATTATAAAAAAAACTGTCCCTTTTCCAGAGACAGTCCCATCACGATTGGATACAAGGTGGTCAGATATCAATTTCCAGGTAAAGACAACTTTCGGCTAAGAGGTTTTCCTGCCCTTTAATCCGGTAGGCGATCAGCCTGAGGAGTAAAGGCATAGGCCGTCATTTTGACTTTTACGGTCACAATATTTTCGGCAAACCCCATAATTGTGCTGTCAATAGTGAACTTATACGCGCTGTCACTGTTCAGCTTCTCCAGAAAAGTCAGAATGCCGTTTTCCGTTCCTTCACACCTTAAGTTTAGGACCAGCGTAAGGACAGAACCCTCATTTTTAGGAGAATCAAAGCTAAGCTCTTTTAAGCTTAAACCATACTTCCGGGTTTGATGATAGAGCAATAAAGCGATTTCCTGTTTATCCAAAGCCTGAGGAAAGTTCTTTTCCAGATTGGCGGCTTTTGTACTGAGAGCCATGGTATCTTCTTTAAGCTGGCCAAAATTGTCCGATTGCTCCCTGGCTTTTTCCAGCATTGCTTCTTTTTGTTTCAGGCCGGCCTGATTATGGACCGTCTCTTGCCATTTGGGCAGGTAAAGATAATGAACGAAAACAGCGGTCACTCCGATCATGATCAAGGAGAAGACAATGAAATAAATCTTTTTCGGTTTCATGGTATTCCTCGCAATCGGTCTATTTTAATTTGAGACTGAAAATCAGGTCTTTTTTTTCTGTGGTTCCCGTAACTGCTACCGTATTTAAGTCAATTTCCTGAAACACCCCTGTTTTGGCCACAGCAGTCCAGACTTTAGCCATGTTTTCAGGGCCGCTGACCCCTACCGTTAATTGAACTGAACCATCTTCCATCTGAGACAGGCTTTTTAACACCACATCTGAAGGAAGAGATTTTTGGAGCGTGTTTAAGGTTCCTCTCGGCTGTTTGGACTTTTCTTCAATGAAGTTCAAAAATTGCTGACTTTGGTCAATCCGGTCATTCAGATTTTCTCTTTTTTGGAGAACGGCATAAATTTCCTGATAAGATTTAATATTATTGTCTGCGACTTTCTGCCCGTAAACAGTTTTAAGATCCCACAGCCAGGGCAGGGAGAGCGCGAGAAGAACAGCCGTCCAGAATGTGTAAACAGCAAACAGCTTCTTATACCTGACCTCACTGTATAGATGCTTCTGGGAAATGGCCTTTCCTTCAGCGAAATTAAAATTGACTTTCCTGTTCATTTCATCCCCCTCAACGCCAAACCGCACAGCCCGGTGAAGCTGAGCCAGTCCTTTTCCCACAACAGGCTTGGTTCCCTGAATTCCGGCTTCCATTTACCCGGATAACCTAAAACTGTACTAACTTGGAGCTCCTTGTGGATCAACCCCTGGAATCCGGGAAAATCCGCATATTCCCCAAGCAAGTAGACCTTTTTAATTTGCTGTCCGCCATGATTGGTCCTAAACGTGTTCAATGCTGCCGACAACTCTTCGATTACGGCAGTGAAAGCACTCTCATATTGCTGAGCAGAAGGAAAATAAGGGATAAACAGCTCTTCCAAAATAAATTCGTGTTCCTGTCTTTTCCTTTTTATTTGTAAGTTCCCTTTGGGGATCATCCCCCGAAATGCATATTCTGCCGACCCTTCAGGAGGTGTATCCGGTTCTTTCGGACAAGCAGCGGCGGCGGTTTCCTCAGCTGTCTTGCTGATTTGAGGCAAATGAACCGCTACAGAGGAATAATGATCCAACTGCCCTTCGGCAAGCACAATGAAGTCTGCCTTATCGTGCCTGAAATCAACGATGACAATATGATCGGGAGAATGACCTTCTTCACTGATCAAAGCCTGGCTGTTGATTTTGGCTTCCCTCTCAAACAAGACCTTAAACAGCCGGATGATACAATCCAGCCCCAAATCAATTGTTTGCGGCTGAATGCCCGCCTCTTTCCAGAGTTTATTTACGTTTTCCACATCAGAGCGGGGAACCGCAGCCAGAAGAATGCTGATTCTCTCTTGTCCCAGAGTTTTAAATCTGCGGATCATTCGATAATCGATCAGATAATCTGTCAAATCAAAAGAGAAGCATTGGTCAAATTCATGATAAATAAATTGATCAAGACTACCGGAACTCATTTTCGGTACCGAGACCATTCTGAACATTACCCCGGGACAAACCAGGCTGATTTTAAGGTTTTTTGTTGTCAGCTTTTCTCTCTTAACCAGTTCACGCAGTTTTTCGGCAATATCCTGCTGATCACCATTGGGGATATGGATCTGCTCAATCTTATTCATGATGATCCTGAGGTCCTTTTTCTTTTCCCATACGACCTCAGCCAAGATCATTTTATGGTGATTTATTTCCGCTAACCAACCCTTTTTCATAAAGCTTTCTCCCCGGTTCAGATAGAAATAAAATATTCTTTGTTTTAGATTTGCTGATTCAGGATTTTAATATTGATCGGCATCTTCTCCAGGAGAACCTTTAATTCCGGCCAGAGGTATTTCGTTGTCTGGATCACGACCCTGCCCTCAAGCTTGTCTATGGTGGTGACCACTCCCAGGTGTCCCAGACCCTCCACAAATTTAGCCAATAACTGGATCTCCGGTCTTGCTACCTGAGCCTGCACCAGAAAGTCGGCCTCTGCATATTCTTCCCGACTTGGCATTTTTTCTTTCCAGTCCTTTCCGTCTTGACTTATTCCTTTATTATTCTTTGATTTCATTCATTATTCCTGCTTTTGCGGTTTTCTGAGAATGCTGAACGGTTCCATGGGCCTGGGGAGTTCTAACTTGAGCAATTGTTTGGCATGTCTGGCCACATCCAATTTCCGGCCATCCGCATCATAAATACCCCTGACCGGGAAAGTCCAGGGATCACCTTCAGGTGTCAGCACCTCCAGTTTATCCCCTTGTTTAAAATAATTGCGCTGTTCAATCCAATATCCCTGATCTGCTTCTCCGGCGGCGGGACATTCCTCTGTGGTTAAGACTTTTCCGATAAAGCTGTATTCGCGGATATAATCGGAGCTTTCTGTATTCTGGGATTCTGCTCCCGGGTTACCCAGAAAAAAACCCGGAGAATAATGACGGTGACTGACCTTATCCATCTCTTCCAGCCAGGACCCTAATTTATTTTGAAATTCCATTTGGTCTTTTTCCCACAACGTATCAATAGCCTGCCGGTATACTTTGACCGTGCTGGCAACATAATGAGCGCTTTTCATGCGTCCTTCAATTTTCCAGCTCTCAATTCCCAGGTCTTTCAGCTGAGGAAGGTAAGGAAGGATACAAAGATCATGAGAGTTGAACAGATAAGTCCCTCTTTCGTCCTCTTCAATGGGAAAATAACGGTCGGGTCTGTTTTCGACCACCAGGGAATACCCCCAGCGGCAAGGCTGGGTACATTGACCGCGGTTGGCATCCCGTCCGGTCAGGTAATTGCTTAATAGACAGCGTCCGGAATATGACATGCACATGGCGCCATGGATAAATATTTCCAGCTCAACTCCTGTCTTTTTCCGAATCTCCGCTATTTCATTGATCGCCAGTTCTCTTGCCAGAATGACCCTCTTGGCTCCCTGCTCACGCCAAAAAACAGCACTTTCCGAATTTGTGCAGTTGGCCTGAGTGCTGATATGAATATCCATATCAGGGATCACCCGCCGGGCTACCCGGAAAATACCGGGATCTGAAACAATAATGCCGTCTACACCCAAATCCTGAAGAACCTGAAGGTACTCGGGCAATAAGGAAAAATCCTGCTCGTGCGCAAAAATATTTACTGTAACATAGAGCCTGCGTTTCCGTTCATGCGCAAACATTAAACCCTCCCGCAGCTCATCTTCGTCGAGATTTCCGGCATAAGCCCGCAAACCGAACATGGTCCCTCCCACATAGACGGCATCCGCTCCATAAGCAAGGGCAAATTTAAGTTTTTCCAGGTCTCCGGCGGGAGCCAGGAGTTCAGGTTTTGACATAGTATCCCCCTTGGTACGCTCTACTGATATTTCCGGATATTCTGCATATGCTCTTCATTCGTTTTGGCAAAAGCATGGCTTCCGTCGCTTTTGGCAACAAAATACAGGTACTCTGTCTTTTCATGATCAAGTACTGCTTGCAATGAAGCTCTTCCCGGATTGGCAATCGGTCCCGGCGGAAGACCGGTGTGCTTGTAAGTATTGTACGGAGAGTCGATCTCTAAATCTTTGAGGCTCAACACTCTTTTATTTTCTTTGAGTAAATATTGGATCGTTGCACAGGATTGCAAGGGCATCCCGATTTGAAGGCGTTTTTCAAATATGGCTGCGATAACCGGCCTATCTTCACTTTTGGCCGCTTCTCTTTCGACCAGCGATCCCATCGTTACCCATTGAAAAACGCTCAGATTTTTCTCAGCTAATCTGGTCCTGACCTCAGTCGTCAGTTCGACGGAGAATCTTTGCAGCATTCGGTTAATGATGCTGTGTTCACCTTCCTCGACACTAAAATAATAAGTGTCAGGAAACAAAAATCCTTCCAGTCTGTTCTCTCCATTAGGAATATCATTTAAAAACGAGTATTGAGCTGAAGTAAAGCTTTGCATTTCCGCATTGAAGCGTTCCCTGGTTCCGAAACCGTTCTTGACTAAAACATCAATAATTTGACTGGTATGATATCCTTCGGGAATCGTGATCTTTTTTTCGTCCTTTTCCGGACCCTGCAAAAGTTTTTCAATCATCTGCTCAGGAGTCATGGATGGAGAAAAATAATAAATTCCGGCTTTGAGTTTTGCTTCCACTCCTTTGATTCTGCACAAAAGAGTAAAAATACTGTCCTCACGGATCAGTCCGCTGCTCTCCAGCTGCTTGGCCAATTGTTTAGCGGAAGTCCCCTGCTCAATAACAAAAGGCGCCTTTTCCTGGGAAGCGGAAACAGGCCTCAAATTGCTGATCCACCATGAGATGGAGGTAAGTGCTGCCACCAACAAAATCAGGACCAGGATTTTATTATTTTTTTTTCGGAAAAGATTCATTCTTTTTCTCGCCATATTTTTCGTTGTTTCCTTATCTCTTCATTCAGCCGAAGCGGTTTTTTGACCTGTTCTGCTTCTTGCGCAAAATTTATTTTTTCCGCTAACATTATATCCTTTTTTAGAAAATAAAGAAACTCACGATTTCGTGAGTTTCCGGAAAACACTTGGTCCTTGCTCTGATCACTGTGTAATTACTATTCTTCGTCTTCCTCTATTTCTTCCCAGGCATCAGCAACCTTTTCCCACTCTTCATCATCTTCGATGTCAAAGAGCATATCTTCACCGTTTTCATCCTTGCCAAGCTTCAGGATTATTGCTTCTGCTTCTTCCTCATCTTCGTCCTCCGCTTCATCAACAGGCAACAGGACATAGTAGGTATTTCCGTCAACTTCAAGGGATGCCAGGTGCATAAATTCGTGTTCTTTACCCTCATCATCGTTCAGGACGACAATGTCAAAGGTCTCTTCTTCCTCAACTGCCTCAGTTACCTTGATCTCATCTGTCATTTATGGATCACCTCATTTCATGTTCGTTCCAAGGCTAATGTAATAATTTTACCTGCCAAGGTAATGATTGTCAAACAACTTCAGTGTTTACTGTCAAGGAAACCTTGCAAAATAAAGACCGCAGCCATTTTATCAATCACTTTTTTCCTTTTTGCTCTGGATACGTCAGCCTGGATCAGGGATTTTTGCGCGGCTACCGTACTTAAACGTTCATCCCAGAGCTTAATGGGGAGTCGAAAAGCCGCCTGCAATTCTTGAGCAAAGGCTTCGGTGGCCAAAGCCCTTTCCCCAATCGTTCCATTCATATTCTTAGGATAGCCTACCACAATTGTATCGACTTCATACTCTTTTATGATCCCTGCCAGCTCTTCTTGCTCTTTTTCGGAGCGTTTAATCACCAACAAAGGCTGGGCGGTTAACATGAGCAGATCACTGACCGCAACCCCTATTGTCTTTTCCCCCAAATCAAGTCCCATCACCCTCAAAGCCTCACCCCTTAATATGATCTCTAAAAATATCTTTTTTAAACGATTTTCAGACAAAAGTGCGGGCAGCTTCTGCCGCAATATCCGCACAGGATGCATCTTTCCCTGATCACCTCAGCAATGTTTTTCTTGAGATACAACGCCTTTTGGGAGCATTTTTCAACACATTGACCACAGCCCTGGCACCAGTCCGCAATATACAGCTTGCGTTTTATTGTGCTGATGCTTCGGGCAAGTTCCGGACAGGGTTCTTTCCCTGCCAGAACCATCAAGTTATAATCGATTTCAGCCTTCGATGACATCCCCAAAGCCATGGCCTGAACAGTCGGCAGTTTTTGAATGAATCTCAGGGCCTTGACCGGATCTGTTCCCAGATGGCCCCCGCCAAAAACCTTCATCGCATAGATCCCGATTCCCAAACTGGAAGCAAAATTCAGGGCTGCCAGCATCTCCGCCAAGGTACCGTCTATTATGCCCAAGCCCGCATAATTAATCAGGGGATGAATAATATCCAGCCCCGGCTGCAATGCTCCGTCCCTGACTCCGCGCACGGCATGAGTTGAAATGCCGATATAATTGACGATACCCTTCTCTTTGGCCTTTCTCAACGCATCCCAGGCTTCAGCATGTCCCTTTAAGGTCAGTCCGCTCTCCTGCTCATGTAAAAGAAAAAAGTCAATCATATCCCGGCCTAAAGCCCGCCGGGCCTTTTCGATACTCTTGTCCATCTGTTCTGCCGTAACAGCATAGCTTTTCGAAACAACCCTGACATGATGATTCTCTTTTAGTACCGGAGCAATCTGCTCATAGTTATCGTATATCTCGGCCGTATCCACCCAATCAATCCCGCTGGCGACCGCGTAGCGCAGGACTTCTGTTCCTTCGGACATGCTGACCCGCCCCTGAAGGGGAGATACAGCCAAGCTGCCAAAACAGATCTCCGATACCTCAGGTCCCAAAAGACCAAGCTTGATTTTGCGCACAGGCTGCTCTCCCCTCCAGGAAATCATACAAAAACAAACCCCCACCTGATGTGAGGGTGTTGTTCAAATCATTCTTTTTCATCTAAATATGACCGTACAAGCTCTTCCAACAGTTCATGACGTTCTATTTTCCGGATTTTTGTTCTGGCCTGGTTATGACTTGTGATATAAACCGGGTCCCCTGACATCAGGTACCCTACGAGCTGATTGATCGGGTCGTATCCCTTCTCCTGCAATGCGGTATAAACCTGTTGTAAAATCTCATGTGCAGAAACCTCCCCTACTTGAGATTTAAACATCATAGTTTCTTCCATTTTATCCAAGGTCAACCCTCCTTTCGAAACGGTCCGATGCCATTATTATATTTAATCTTCGGGGAATTTTACAGTCATTCTTCGTTTTTTTCTAAAAAAACTTTAAATGTTTCCGATATCCCCAGATGATTACCGGGAAATGCTCCAACATGACGAGGAAAAAGTTTTCAGCCCAGCATGCCTTTAATGATCGCAGGCACCTTAGCCAAAGCCTCTTCAATCTTGGAAGGGTCCTTTCCGCCCGCTTGCGCCATATCGGGGCGTCCGCCACCGCTGCCGCCGGTAAAGGCAGCCACCTCTTTAATAATTTTACCTGCATGAAGCCCATTTAAACCTGAAGGACTGACAACACTGACAAAATGAACTTTACCTTCGGCAGAAGCGCCCAGAATAATCACTCCTTCTTTCAGCCTGTCCTTTAACGTATCAGACATTTTCCTCAGGGCATCCATGTCCGGAGCCTGAACTTTGGCTGCTAAGACTTTGACCCCTTGAATCTCCTGAACTTTGTCCAAAATATTTTCTGCTTCGTATTTTGACAGGCGGGCATTTAATTTTTCAATTTCTCTTTCCGCATCTTTCAGCTGGCCAGCCATTTGCCCAGCCTTCTTTAGAGACTCCCCGGGAGCCGCTTTCAGAATAACCGCGATTTCTTCCAAACTCTCTTCCAGGGAATGGATATAGGCCAGAGCCTGCTTGCCGGCAACCGCCTCAATCCTTCTTAAACCGGCGCCAATCCCGCTTTCGGATAATATTTTCACGATCCCTATTTCCCCTGTATTTTGCACGTGTGTCCCTCCGCAGAGTTCCGTGCTGAACTCTCCCATCCGGACTACCCGCACCTCATCGCCGTATTTCTCCCCAAACAGGGCGATGGCTCCCTGGGCTTTAGCGTCTTCCATGCACATCTCAGCAATATTTACGGACAGGGCACCCCTGATCTGCCGGTTAATCTCCTCTTCCACTGTGTTTAATTCTTCGGTCGACATGGCCGAGAAATGAGAAAAGTCAAACCTTAGCCTCTCTTCAGAAACCAGAGAACCGGCTTGTTGGACATGCTGACCAAGAACCTTGCGCAAGGCGGTATGCAAAAGATGGGTTGAGCTGTGATGAGCGGCAATACTTTTTCTGATTTCCCCGTCTACTTCAGCGACAACCGTATCCTGAACCTTTAATACCCCACTGGTAATCCTTAACCTGTGGCAGAAGCTGCCGTCAGGAAGCTTGCGTACCTCCATGACCTGGGCTTCCGCTCTCTCCGACCGGATCCACCCTTTATCCGCAACCTGACCACCGCTTTCCGCATAAAATGGCGTACGCGGGAGCAAACACAGTACTTCTTCCCCTTCACCGGCACTGGCCACCTCTTCCTCGCCGCTGAAAAGGGCCGCAACAAATGTTTCCGTACTCAGTTGGCGATAGCCGACAAATTCTGTTTTGCCCAGTTCTCTCGCTTTGTTGATCAGGGCCATGTTCTCCGCGGAAGAGACCATTTGGCGTGATTGCTCCTTGGCAGCCTTCCGGTGTTCTTCAAAAGCCAGCTGATAATTTTCCATGTCCACGGTGATCCCCTCTTCAGCCAGGATTTCCTCGGTCAGTTCGACAGGGAAGCCGTAGGTCTCATAGAGATGAAAAGCATCTGTTCCGTTTATTTCTTGAAGGCCCTGCTTTTTCAGGCTCTCCACTTTATCCTGGAGAATTTGGGTACCCTGCTCCAAGGTGGCCTGAAAATTCTTCTCTTCAAGCTTCAAATGATTGAGAATAAAATTTTCATTCTCTTTTAATTCCGGATAAGCATGAGCATATTTACTCTGAATCACTGCAAAAATCTGCTCCAGGAATGGCTTTTCAATCCCGATCAAACGGGCATATCTGACCGCCCGGCGCAAAATCCGGCGCAGGACATAGCCCCGGCCGTCGCTGCTTGGACGGATTCCATCACCCAGCATAAAGGCAATCGCCCGGGTATGATCGGAAATCACTTTGAGGGCAGTATCCTTTTTAGGGTCGTCTTTATAGTTAATCCCTGCGATCTCAGCGATCTTATTAATAATCGGTATAAATAAATCTGTATCAAAATTCGAAACGACACCTTGCATGACTGAGGTAATCCGCTCTAATCCCATACCTGTATCAATATTTTGTCTGGGCAGAGGAGTAAGTGTTCCACTTTCGTCCCGGGTATATTGCATAAATACCAGGTTCCAGATCTCCAGAAAGCGGTCACAGTCACAGCCTATGGCGCAATCCGGCTTACCGCAGCCCCTGGCTTCGCCAAGATCAACGTAAATCTCCGAGCAAGGCCCACAGGGTCCAACCGGTCCGGCAGCCCAGAAGTTTTCTTCATCATCTAACAGCCTGTCCGGTGAGACTCCGGCCTTATTGATCCAGATTTCTCTGGCTTCATGATCTTCCGGGTGAACAGTTATCCATAATTGGTCCGCAGGAAGCTTGATGACCTCGGTAACATATTCCCAGGCCCAGGTTATGGCTTCTTCCTTAAAATAATCTCCAAAGGAGAAGTTACCCAGCATTTCAAAAAAAGTATGATGCCGGGCTGTCTTACCCACACGTTCCAAATCAGGTGTCCGTACACATTTTTGGCAAGTGGTGGCCCGTGGAAAAGGCGGTTCAACCTGCCGCATAAAATATGGTTTAAAAGGAACCATCCCTGCCACGGTCAGGAGCAGAGTAGGATCGTTTTTCGGAATTAAAGAAGCGCTGGCCTGCAAACGATGTCCTTTTTCCTGAAAAAAATTCAGGAACATTTCACGAAGTTGGTCTCCGGTATACATTTTCTTCCTCCTCGATCATTAAGGTTCAATAAAATAAGTAATTCAATTGGAATAAAAAACCATGAAATAAAAAATAAACATACTTCTTTAGTATATCTGTTTCCAAACTTTACTGTCAATAAAACTCATCTTTGCGAACTGTCAGGAAGCTCCGGCGCGACCAGGAACAAATATGTTTTTAACAGGACATTTTTCATAATGGCCGTCAGGGGAATGGCAACCAGCATTCCCAGCAAGCCGGCAAGCTTTTCCCCTGCCAGCAGAGAAAAGACAACTGTCAGTGGACGCAGCCCGACCTTATCGCTCATCAGCTTAGGATTAATGAGATTTCCGTCAATTTGTTGGACAATGAGGATCAGGACCAGGATCTTTACCGCCATTATTGGCGAATTGCTTAAGGCCAGCATCAAAGAAGGAACCGCTCCGATTAAAGGGCCAAAATAAGGAATAATATTGGTAATCCCGCAAATGATGCCGATGAGAAGCGCATATTCCGTCCCCAGCAAAGCAGCCCCTATCCCGATGATCACACCGACCAGGACAGCATCAATGAGATTACCGTGAATATAATTGACAATAATCAAATTGATCTCTTTTAAGAGATGGCGCCAGCTGTTTCGGTATTTTCTTGGGACCAGCCAAATCATGGTTTGCGTCATTCTTCTCCAGTCTGCCAGGAAATAAATCGCCAGAACCGGAGAAAGGACAAGGTAGGTCAGGGAAACAAGTATTCCCGGAATATCATTTAAAAAATTCACCAGCCATCTGGTGGCAAAACCCTGAGCATAAATGATTTTTTCATCATAAAGCTTAATGACCTCCCCAGGAAGGCCTGCCTGCAAAAAACTCAGCTTGATGCTCTCCATATATTTGAATAAATTGTCCATCATCTTGGGAAGCATAGCCGATAGTCTGCTCAATTCCAGGTATAACGCGGGCAATAAAACGAAAAAAACGAAAGCAAAAAAAACAATGATCGCGATAAAGACCAAAGCAATAGCATACTTTCGTCCAATTTTCTTTGCTTCCAGCCAGCATACCAGCGGGTTCAACAGGTAAGCCAAAACAAGGCCCAAAATAAACGGCCACATCATCTCCGTAAGCTGACTAAAAAGATATATCCCTAAAAACAACGTGAGAAGGATGAAAATCAGACGAATTCTTTTTCTGCGCATTGTTCCTCCCAATAAAAAAAGGTTGGTGTTATAATTACCCAACCTTTTGCACAATATCCCACTTGTTTTGAAAATCTATCCGGATCTGTTCTATTCCGCCGTAGTCTGCACTGTCCGATCAAGATATGCGTCATTTTCAAGATAAAAATCTTCCCAAGCCACAAGGCCGCCTTCCTCGTCCAAGTCATACACTACGATTTTGTCTGTATGGCTGTTAAATTCCACACAACAATTCCAGCAGTAGTACTGATCGACACCCACTTTTCCTATGGAACGGCCTCCACAAACAGGACAAGTCATTGGGCTTACCCCCCTTCAATGACGATGACATCCTTTCCTTCCAGTAAAATATTCTTTTCTAAAATCGCTTGTCTGCCATTAAGTAAATCGGCAAATAACCCGTCGGAGAGCTCATAGCCAAGGATTTCCTGCCAGCCTTCATCCAAAAAAACATCAACGATACAGCCCTTGACCGTGCCATCACAGTTATATACTGTGCCACCGGATTTTTCCAACCAGCTGTTTCCTCTCAATTCCGGTGAGCCGGAGCAATCGGCGACAATGAAGTCGTCATTAATCTGAACCAGATCCTGCCTGAGAATACCTGGAGAACCTCCGCTAAACAGAGAATCTGTTTCCAAGATTATGCCGATCAATCTGTTGGCCTGGTCATCTATGATGAGATCCTTGACATGTCCCATTTGAGCCCCGGTTTTCTGATTTAAGACTGGTGTCCCCATAATTTCACGGATTCTACGCATAATCATCCTGCCTAAAATATTCACTACAAGATAATTTTCCCAATTGGACGGTTTTTATTCATCAGATACCTTTATACTTTGGTTTTTTTTTCATAGTAATCTTTAATCGCCGCATGAACAGCATCTGCCGCCAGATTGGAGCAGTGCATTTTTACTGGCGGCAGGCCGTCCAATGCTTCGGCAACAGCCGCATTTGTAACGTTCATCGCTTCTTCAACTGTTTTTCCTTTTACCATTTCCGTCACCATACTGCTGGTGGCGACCGCAGCACCACAACCAAAAGTTTTAAATTTAACATCCTTAATAATATCGTCCTCAATGTCCAGAAAAATCTGCATGATATCTCCACATTTGGCATTACCGACTGTGCCTACACCATTGGCATTTTCCAGTTCACCGACATTTCTGGGATTGCTAAAATGATCCAATACTTTATCAGAATACATATGATTATCGCTCCTTATTCCATTATCCAATATTATGATTTGAATATACTTTGAAAATATGAATCTTAAAAAAAATTTTTATATCCCGATCCAAATCAGTTGGCCTGATTAAAGAGAGGGGACATCTGCCTCAACCGATTGACAATTTTAGGCAATTCCGCAATCAAATAATCAATTTCTTCTTCCGTATTTTGCCTTCCCAGGGAAAATCTCAGTGATCCATGGGCAATTTCATGGGATAAACCCATGGCCAGCAAAACATGAGAAGGATCCAGGGAGCCGGATGTACAGGCTGAACCGCTGGAAGCGGCAATCCCCAGCATATCCAGACTAAGCAAGAGGGATTCCCCTTCAACAAAAAAGATACTGACATTGACATTATGGGGCAGGCGTCTTTCCCCTATGGGACCATTCACTTTTACATCAGGAATCGTTGAAGTAATCCCTGCTAAAAGCTTGTCCCTGAGATAAACCATCCTGTCATGTTCTTCCTTCATCCTTAAACCGGCCAATTCGCAGGCTTTGCCAAAACCGACAATACCGGGAGCGTTTTCTGTTCCCGAGCGGATTTTTCTTTCCTGCCCTCCACCCAAAACCAGTGGAGAAATTCTTATTCCTTTCCGAATATAAAGAGCCCCAACACCCTTCGGACCATAAATTTTGTGGCTGGAAATCGTCAGTAAGTCAATGTTCATTTCCTTGACATTGATCGGAACTTTACCTAAAGATTGTACGGCGTCAACGTGGAAGAGAATATCTTTCTCCCTGGCTATTTGACCGATCTCAGAAATAGGCTGGATCGTACCGACTTCGTTATTGGCATGCATTATACTGATCAGAATCGTATCCGGCCTTATGGCTTCAGATACAGCCTCAACGGAAACAAATCCTTCAGAATCGACAGGGATAATCGTAAGCTCAAAACCATTTTTAGCCAGGTGTTCGCAGGTATCCAAAACTGCGTGGTGTTCAACGGCGGAAGTAATGATATGCCTGCCTTTATTGGAACGGGTCTTTGCCGCCCCCTGAATCGCCAGATTGTCCGCCTCCGTACCGCCGCTGGTAAAAATTATTTCTTTGAAGTCTGCCCCGACCAAAGCGGCTACCTGGTTTCTGGCCTCTTCAATCCCTTTCCGAACCTCCCGGCCAAAAGAATGGACACTGGAAGGATTCCCATAGTATTCTACATAATACTTCATCATCAGTTCTGCTACTTCAGGATCCGTTGGCGTGGTTGCGCTGTGATCCAGATATATTCTATTCATCCGTCAATACCTCCATTTATTTTTTGCTGTCTTTATCCTTTATCTTATAATCTTGATTGGCTTCTATTTTAAAGATCTCGTCCAGATTGGCCATCGATCCCTTTTCAGCTTCCTGCACCAAATCAGCAAGGGAAATGGAATCAACCAAGTCATTGATTGAATCACTGACTCTTACCCATACTTCTCTGGTCAGACAGAAATTGGTTTTTTCACAGCAGTTCTCGGTTTTTTGGCCGGAACATTCCACTGGGGCAATAGGCCCTTCCAGTGCCCTGATGATATCTCCGACTATGATATCTTCAGTTTTTTTAGCCAGAATATAACCTCCCTGCGCACCGCGGATACTTTTTACCATACCTGCTTTACGCAGATCAGGAACCAACTGTTCTAAGTAATGTTCAGATAACTTCTGTCTGTCTGCTACGCTTTTTAAGGAGATCGGCTCATTGTTGGAGTGTAAGGCCAAATCGACCATTAACTGAACTCCATAGCGGCCTCTTGTCGAAAATCTCACCCTTTTCTTCACCCCGCTCCCATCTGAATAAACTGCCTTTGCCGCAAATCTAATTATATCCTACTAAACCAATCGGAATTTGTCAATAAACTTCTTTAACGTAAACTTTCTTCAACATGTCCTTCTTCTTTGGTATAATATCATTACTTCAAATAAATGAGGGATATCTAATGGATTTATTTTCAGCATCTTTTGATTCAGGTAAAATAGCCCCCCTGGCTGAACGTATGCGTCCACAAGGCTTTGCGGACTTTATCGGTCAGGAAGAAATATTGGGCCCGGGCAAGCTTCTCCGCCGGGCTATCGAGGCCGACCGCATAGGTTCCATTATCCTGTTCGGCCCTCCGGGATCAGGCAAAACATCCATAGCCCAGATCATTGCCAATCATACTTCATCCGATTTTGTCAGAATTAATGCCGTCTCGGCAGGGGCAAAAGAGCTGCGGGCGATCATCGACCAGGCCGAGGAAAAGCTTAAGCTTTACGGTCAGAAGACACTGGTGTTCTGCGACGAAGTTCACCGTTTTAATAAAGGACAGCAGGATATTCTGCTCCCTGCTGTGGAAAAGGGTCTCATCAATTTCATTGGCGCGACTACCGAAAATCCTTATTTCGAGCTGAATTCCGCTCTCCTCAGCCGCTCATCCCTGTTCCGGCTTCGGTCCCTGAATGAGGAGGATATAAAAAGAGGCATTTCCCAGGCCCTGAATGATCCGGTAAAGGGGCTGGGAAACTACAAAACAAATGTCAGTCCGGAAGCACTGGCTTTTTGGGCGGGTTTTGCCAACGGGGATTTGCGCAGGGCCTTAAATGCTTTGGAATTAGCCGTCCTCACAACTCAGCCTGTTGAAGGTATCCGAACAGTAGATTTAGAAACAGCCAAAGAATCGATTCAAGAAAGAGCCTGCCTTTATGATAAAAAAGGCGATAATCATTATGATATGATCTCGGCAATGATCAAAAGCATGCGCGGCTCCGATCCTGATGCCGCCTTATACTGGTTTGCCCTGATCCTGGAATCGGGCGAAGACCCCCGCTTCGTCATGCGCAGAATCATCATCCATGCTTCAGAGGATGTCGGCCTGGCTGATCCGATGGTCATGCTCCAGGCTCACGCTGCGGCCAACGCCCTGGAATGGATCGGTATGCCTGAAGCCAGGATTCCCATGGTTCAGGCTGTTTTAGCAATCGCCAATGCCCCCAAGAGCAATTCCGTCGTCACCGCAATGCATAAGGTCTTTGCTTATGCCAAAGCCAATCCCCAGGCCCAGGTCCCTCTCCATTTAAGGGATTCTCACTATCCTGGGGCTTCCCAGCTTGGTCACGGCACCGGCTATCTTTATCCCCACTCTTATCCGGGCAGCTGGGTAGAACAAGCCTATCTGCCTGAAAGCCATCAACATGTCCAATTTTATGAGCCAACGGGAAAAGGCGCTGATCATAACCGGGGACGGGCAGAGAAAGAGAAGAAATAGAAACTGGTTTTATTCTAAATTACAGGTATCTTTGTTTAACAGCTCTGGTAAACAATCATTCTTATTGTAAGGATATGACGGCATTATCCCTTACGGTGCTTTCAGGAGTAAATCTTTATTCTTTTCTGTTGGTTGAGTGCATATGTCCGACATGCTAACGACCAAACAAGCTGTGATAAACTAACGTTTCTTTTTCTTTTCCGGCTTGCCGCCGGACTCGAGCTTGATCTTTAGCTGATCTAAAGCCTGGAGCTCCGAGCTGTTGAGCGTTTCTTCCAATTTTGGCCCATCCAGATCTGCCATGCTGGCCAAACTTTCCACATAAGAATCTCTCAGACGGGGGTTTATTTCCACTAGCTGATAGCTATCCTTTATTCCGGTACGCAGTTGATCTCTTTTGACCAGGATGTCTTGTTCGTCCTCTTGATTCCTTTGAACAGTATTTTGGGGACTGCCTTTTCCTGAATTTTTTATTTGTCCCGGTTGAGACTTCTTCTTTTGTAAGTGTTTTTTCTTTAAGTCTTCTTGATCATCCAGCTCACTTTTTTCTTTCATCAGTTTTTTGTCGTGAATTAACTCGCTTTTTCTCGGATTAGATCCTCTGGTCTCAATCCACTTTTTTATAGCCTTGGGATTCTTGGTCACGATGAACGCTTCCTGAACAGAACCTCCGCTTTTCAGAAGGATTTTACAGCCGGTTGCGGTTTCATATTTATAGACCGGACCACTTTCCGAAGAATGGGTCACATCAATCACCCCGGGAATAATATCGGTTACTTCCGGCAGCTTGCTTAACTCCTCCAGCCATTCCAGAGCCTTTTCCAAAATGCCATGCTCTCTTTTGACTTTGTTGCGCCTGAATTTCATACACAATTAACCCCGTCCAAAGAAAATATGGTTCATCCGGATCGCTTTTTCTTTATTTTCAGCTTCTTCATTGATGGTTAATATTCCTATGGAATAATACTCTTGTCCCCTTTTTTGGGTAGGGGAACCCGGATTGAAAAGGATCACTCCATTGCGGACTTCCTGATAGGGAATGTGGCTGTGTCCAAAAACAATGATATCCACCTGGTCGCCGTCAAATAGATGATAGGCACGATCAGGGGTGTCTTTTCCTGCACCCAAATGTCCGTGGGTTAAACCGATTTTAAATTTTCCACAACACAGAACGCGCTTGGATGGCAGTCCCTCTATATTCCGGTCACAATTGCCCAGGACGGCATATACTGGGGCAATTAAAGCTAAGTCGCGTAATAAGTCCTCAGTCAAAATATCTCCGGCATGAAGAATGATCTCCGTATCCGCAAGGCTTTCCCAGACCTGGCGCGGTAATATCCCGCCCGCGGACAAATGTGTATCAGATAAAATACCGATCTTCATCTTGTCCCCTGCCTTATTTTTTTATTCACTTACAAAATATTAACATATTTTTTTGTTTTTTTGGAAAAATAAAAACAGGGCGGCTATCCCCTGTTTTTTTAACGATATTGAAATCTAATCGATTTTCTGATTTCATTGGCTACCCGCCACGTCTCCTGTAAGTGAGGGGTCAACAACTCAACTTTGCCACTGTTGCGATCCACTAAAATATCCGGTGAACCGGTATTGTCTATTTTTTTGTTGACATGTCGAATATCTATCGCTATTTTATCCTCATCAAACAATGGCGGTGAAAAATAATTCAGGACTTCTTCGGTGGCCTCAATCAATTCTATAACCTCATCTTCAGGATAACCATCCCTCAGCAATATTTCCTTAACCTGAGACAAAGAATGATCTAACGTGAGAAGCATTTGGGCACGTTGGATCAATTCTGGATTGATATCCATTGTCACACCTCTTTTCAGACTTCTTTACATTTTGACATTTGTTCTATTTCTTTGTTAAGTTATTTTCATTTTCCCCTATTTGTTCCTGTGCGATACTGATACTTTTTTACTTACTTGGTGTTCTTGCCCATAATATATTCTATATTCATCAAAGAGGTTATTATGGAAAAAATATTTCAGCTGCCCTTTATCCTCGCTGCCTTATCCGGAGCCATCATGGCCGGACAAGGCACCTTAAATTCTCAGCTCAGCCAAAAGACATCCCTTATTTCTTCGACTTTGGCGATTCATCTCGTTGGCACAATCGGGATATTAATCGCAGTTCTTTTGCTTAAAGAACCGGTACTGACGCATCACTGGCGGCAGATCCCCTGGTACCTCTATCTCGGCGGGATCCTCGGCATCTGTATCATTGTTTTAGTATCTGTCTCAATCTCTAAAATGGGGGTCTGCAATGCGACAACGGCAATTATTATCGGGCAGGTAAGCACTGCGGTAATCATTGACCATCTCGGGCTATTCGGTACGCATAAAATCCCCTGGAGTCCCTGGCAGCTTGCGGGCTTAGCTCTTTTTGCCTTGGGAGCTAAATTACTTTTTCGTTAAATCGATCCCCCGCCCGCATTAATTGTATTTAAATTACTGATGATTGCAAAAACTTCATTACTGACGACATATTTGTGAACTTTACCATTTTCAGCGATAATAATAGTAGCTTTCTTTTCATTTTGTTGATCATTCGCTATAATTTTCATTAGAAAGGTGTATGTTTCCAAAGACATTTTTAGTTGTTTGAATTCTCCGTCGGCGACAAACACCACCCAATAGCCTTCTGTAAATTCACTTTCTCCGTAAACAGAACTGTAGACGTCCGGTAATTGTGGGGTTGTCGGTTCTGTCACTGTTGATGTCGGAAGCGATATTTCGTTGACATCAGCAGACTCTTTTATTGGGCTCGTCAAGGCAGAATAAATGCTTTGGTATAAACTGGGGAACAAAAGATAGCCCACTACTCCCACGATGACTACCCAAATTGCTACCGCCTGGATATCGGTCCATATTTCATTACGTGGGGGACGTCCCCATGAGTTCCGCATTTCACCCACCTCATAGTATTTATACGTGGATATTCAGATGAATATGATGAATAATTGTTTTGTGCGGGCTAAGTTTAATCAGGTTGAAAATGCGATGAGTCACCATTAACAGACTATACTGATGTGTGATTTTTAGATAAAGATCTTTGAGGTGTTTAATGGAACAGATAAAAAACAAGCTCGGACTTCTTCCTGCCAAACCTGGTGTTTACCTCATGAAGAACAACAAAAACAGAATCATTTATGTAGGGAAAGCCAAGATTTTAAAAAACAGAGTAAAATCGTATTTTCACGGTTCCCATGACCAAAAAACCCAACAGCTTGTCAGCCAAATCGCTGATTTTGAATATATTGTCACTTCTTCCGAATTGGAAGCGTTAGTCCTGGAATGCAACCTGATCAAAAAATATTATCCCCGCTATAACATCATGTTAAAAGATGATAAGACCTATCCTTATCTCCTTTTAACTTCTGAGAAACATCCCCGCATTCTTGTGACAAGGAATGTCAACCGTAAAATGGGCAAGTACTTCGGCCCCTATCCCAATGCTACGGCAGCGAAAGAAACTGCCCGTCTTTTGAACAGAGTATTCCCCTTACGCAAATGTACCCATATCCCCCATGAACCTTGTCTCTATTTTCATATCGGCCAATGCCTGGGTCCTTGTATAAATCAGCTCAATCCCGAACAATATCAGGATGTTCTGGATAAGATTACCTCTTTTCTCAAAGGGAACCAGAAAGATATCATTCGCTGGCTGGAAGAAAAAATGAATTCAGCCTCAGCAAACCTGCAATTTGAGAACGCCAAGGAATACCGGGATCTGATTCAGGCCATCCAAACCATTAGTGAAAAACAAAATATCACCTTAAATGATTTTCGAAACAGAGACTTTGTTTCCTATCGTTTTTCTGATGAACTGCTCTGTATTCAAATTTTCTATTTTCGGCAAGGTAAGCTTGTCGCCAGAGATAACTTCCTGTTCCCCTATTATGAAGAACCGGAGGAGGCCTTCGTTTCTTTTCTCCTGCAGTATTATGACAATAAGAATAAAATACCTGATGAAATCTGTCTTCCGGAAAACAAATCTCCTCTTCTCAACCATTTGCTTCCGGTCACTGTCCCTAAAAGAGGAAAGACTCTGGAAATCATCAAACTGGCCACGAATAACGCTGAAACGGTCCTTCAGGAAAGAACCTCTTTAGAAAAAATAAAAACTGAAAAGACATTGCTTGCCTTACAAGGTCTGGGAGAGCTGCTGGATATTGATCCCCCTCAAATCATCGAAGCTTTTGATATTTCTTCCATATCCGGGACAAATATCGTTGGGGGCATGGTACGGTTTGTTCAAGGTAAACCCTGTCGTTCCCATTACCGTAAGTTTAATATTGACTCCTCTTCTGTCAATGATGATACATCGAGTATGAAACAGGTGGTATTCAGAAGATATGACAGGCTTTTAAGCGAAAATCACCAGATCCCGGACCTCATTCTTCTTGACGGAGGAAAAGGACAAATCACGGCGGCCCTGAACAGTCTTGATGTTCTTGGTTTATCCATTCCGCTTGCCGGTATGGTCAAAAACGAGGAGCATACAACCAGAACCCTCATCAATGCTGATGGCGCGGAAATTGATCTGGCCAAATATCCGGATGCCTTTCGTCTGATCCAGCAAATCCAGGAAGAGGTCCACCGTTTTGCCATAACCTTTCACCGGCAAAAAAGAATTAAAGATCTTACCAGTTCTGAGCTGGATTTGATTCCTGGCGTAGGACCGAAACGCAAACGGGATCTTCTGTTAAATTTAGGGTCACTGGCAAACATAAAACAATCTTCAGTCGAGGACTTCAGGAAAATCGGCTTGCCGGAGAATATCGCTCTTGCCATATACAGCTATTTTCATGGTGAAACTGGATCATAAGAGTTTTCAAATTCAGTTTTTTGTCAAAACTTGATATAATATACAAGGATTTAATCTATTCAGGAGTGATTTTTTGAAAAACAAGTATTCAATTATCATTGTTCCACCCGACCACAACAAGCCCACTCGTCAGATCCAGTTTACTTTGCAGGGAAAGAAGAAAGTCGTTTCCGGTCTGATTGCGGCAGGACTCCTGCTTTGCGGTTTAATTGGTCATGATCTTTATCAGTCTGGTTACATCCATAAATATCAGGATAAGTATGCCTATGTTCAACAACTGGAAGCTGAACTTGAACGAAAAGATACGGAAATAGCCAGCCTGAATCAGCAGACTGAAATGATCAATCACAACCTTGAGATCATATCTTCCTTAGAAAATAAAATAGCCGCTGTTCTTAAATTCAGCGGTCAAGGCGATCTGCCCTCAACAGACAAAGGGTCTGCCGCTCTACAGTCCTTCAGCACAGCGGAAACCCTTTCTGATGCCGCTCAAATGTTGGATTCTAAAAAAAATATTTTACAGGAATACTATAATTCCACGTTAACCAATGGGGACAAGGTTGACCATACCCCCAGCCTGCTGCCGGTAGAAGGTGAGATTACCTCCCCTTTCGGCTACCGGAACAATCCCTTTGGCGGGCAGTCTATTGAATTCCACAACGGAATAGATATCGCCTGTAACTATGGCACTCCTGTTCTGGCAACAGCTGACGGAATAGTAACCTATACCGGCTGGGATGTCACATATGGCCGAAAGGTAGACATCAGCCACGGGTTTGGGATCGTAACCTTTTATGGCCATAATTCCAAGCTGGCGGTGAATATAGGGGATCAGATCAAAAAAGGTCAGATTATTGCTTACAGCGGAAACAGCGGCCGCAGTACAGGCTGCCACCTGCATTACGGTGCCTATCTGAACGGTAAGAGTGTAGATCCGCTTATTTTTACCGATTTAAATATTGATTCAAATGATAATAAGGAGCAGTAAATATGTTTGGTTTAAAAGATTCTTCCGGACCCAAAAATGAAACAAAGCATTCGCTGAAAAACTCCAGCTTAAACATTACCGTATTGGCCGAAGAATGTGAACTTAAGGGCAGCATAACCTGTAAAGGAAGTGTACGAATAGACGGTAAGGTGGAGGGAGGTCTCAGCATTGCCGGGGATCTGATTATTGGCCCCACCGCAAATCTCCAAGCCGATATCGAAGCACGTAATGTCAGTATTGCCGGGGAGGTTCAGGGAAATATCAAAGTCTCGGAGCTTTTGGAATTAAGCTCGACAGCCCGGATTCACGGGGATGTTACAGCAAAAAGCTTAAAGATTGAAGAAGGGGCCCGTTTCAATGGACGCAGCACGATCATAGAAGGCACGGGAACATCAGAAGATAGCCGGATAAAGAATACCCCTGAAAAAACAGCTAAAGGGACGCCGCGAAATTAAAGTTTCGTTGCGTCCCTTTCCTTTTTCATTTCATCCGCCGATGTCTTATTGTTTATTCCGACCAGCGTTATTCCTGCCAGTCCGCCAGATATTTTTCCTGTTCCTCGGTTAAGCTGTCGATTTGCAGTCCCAGTGAAGTCAGACGCATCAGGGAAACCTCGTCATCAATCACATCCGGGACTTTATAAAGATGCTTTTTTAAGTCCTTGTTTTTTGTCAGGTATTCCACCATTAGAGCCTGCAAGCCAAATGACATATCCATGACTTCAGCGGGATGCCCGTCACCGGCGGCAAGATTAACAAGCCTGCCTTCGGCCATCAGATAGACTTTCACACCGTTTTCCAGTGTGAATTCTTCAATATTGGACCGTACGGTCCTTCTGCTTACCGCCAGTTCTGCCAGATCCTGTTTGTTGATCTCCACATCGAAATGCCCGGCATTGGCTAATATTGCTCCATTTTTCATTAATGGAAAATGGTTTTTGTTGATCACATTGATATTCCCTGTGACAGTAATAAAATAATCTGCTTCGGGAGCCGCGGCCCTAAGCGTACGTACTTCAAATCCATCCATCCAGGCTTCATTGGCCTTAACCGGGTCAACTTCGCAAATGATCAGTTTGGCGCCAAGACCTCTGGCCCTGAGGGCAACCCCCCGGCCGCACCAGCCATAACCGACAACACATACTGTTTTTCCGGCAACGACCAGATTTGTTGACCGCATAATCCCGTCCCAGACGGATTGGCCGGTCCCATACCTGTTATCAAAGAGGAATTTACTTCTGGCATCATTGACGGCGATCATGGGGAAGGGTAAAAGTCCCTCCTTATCCATGGCTCTCAGTCTTTTGACGCCGGTAGTCGTTTCTTCCGCGCCGCCTTTAACTTTGGAAATGAGCTCTCTTCGGTCTCTGATGATGGTTGAAACCAGATCCCCCCCATCATCAATGATATAATCAGGTTCAAAGTCCAAGGCCTCGTGAAGATGAGCGGTATATTCCTCTTCTGTCGCCCCATACCAGGCATGGGCCCGTACTCCCTGGTCAACTAACGCGGCTACAATATCATCCTGGGTGGATAGTGGATTGCTGGCCACTACCGCCACCTCTGCCCCTCCGGCTTTGACTGTTAAGGCCAGGTAAGCGGTCTTGGCTTCTAAATGGAGGCATAACAAGATCCGCAGGCCTTTAAAAGGCTGCTCTTTACTGAATCTTTCGTGAATGCAATTCAGTACAGGCATATTCGGTTTGACCCAGTCTATTTTCAGCTTACCGCTGGGAGCAAGAGCGATATCTTTTAATGAAGAACAATTTTTCATATGGCACCACCTTCATCAATTTCTCCGGCTCTGAAACCAATCCCTGAAATTGTCTTATTCTTTCAGGGCTCTGCTCTCTTTCCTTTTTTCAGGACTCTATAGCTTCCCGGCTTTTCTGGACAACTTTATCTGCAATTGCCGCGAATCGATCAGATTGATAATCTTCAATTCTGCCGGCATCGGACAATTCTGTCAGAACAGGTTCAATCGGAAGTTCCCCCAGGAAAGGAATTTCATTGAATTCAGCCTCTTCTTTTCCCCTGGCTTTTCCGAATAACTCAATTCTTTTCCCGCAATCCGGACATTCTACAAAAGCAAAGTTTTCCACCATCCCGTAAAAATTCACATCATACATTTGCGCCATTTTGATCGCTTTACGGACGACCATATTCGCTAACTGCTGAGGCGTTGTGACGATCACCACGCCATCAACGGGAATTGACTGAAATACGGAGATCGGCACATCTCCTGTTCCCGGCGGAAGGTCGATCAGCAAATAGTCCAACTCGCCCCAAATCACATCGGTCCAGAATTGCTTTACAAGCTGGGAAATAATCGGCCCCCTCCAGACAACCGGATCATCTTCCTTGGCAATCATGAGATTCAGGGAAATAACCTTGATCCCCGTTGATGTTTCTACTGGAATGATCCCGGTTTCATTGGCATCCGCCATGTTTTTCAAACCAAAAACCTTGGGTATGCTTGGCCCTGTGATATCGGCGTCAAGTATTCCCACTTTATATCCTTTACGCTGTAAGCTCACGGCCAGCATTCCGGTTACTGAAGACTTCCCTACTCCTCCCTTACCACTCATAATCGCAATAACTTTTTTAACGTTACTGGCTTTCTGAGCTTCGGTCATTTCCGGAACAGTAGGGCAACTGCCTGAGCAATCGCTTGCCGAAGAACAGCCACTACAGGGACTCCCCATTTTCGTTACCTCCGTTGTATTTTCTTTTTTCCCAAATACCAGGTAAGAATAATTTCTGGCAAATAATATAGTATCAGGGATCAATCAATTCCGCAAACTCAAAATACCCGTTAATGATTTTCCAGCAAACTTTCCAATTCATTGACCATTGAGGCAAACACCTGCAAGCCTTGTTTGACCGGCTCGGGCTTTTCCATATCTACCCCGGCTTTACGCAGCAATTCAATCGGGTAATCCGATCCGCCGCTCCCCAGAAAATCGAGGTACCTCCTGACTGCAGGCTCTCCTTCGTTTAAAATCTGCTGGGCCAAAGCAGTGGCTGCCGAGAAACCTGTGGCATATTTATAGACATAAAAAGCATTATAAAAATGCGGGATTCTGGACCATTCCATAGCGATTTGCTCGTCGGAGACCACATCCGGTCCATAATATTTTTTATTCAGTTCAAAATACATACCAGAAAGATACTCTGCCGTAAGAGCTTCGTTTTTCTCAACCGCGGCATGAATATCTCTTTCAAATTCCGCAAACATGGTCTGTCTGAAAACCGTACCGCGGAACTGTTCTAAATAATGGTTGATCAGATATGCTTTCATCTTATTGTCGTTCGTGTGCTCGATGAGGTATTTTATTAATAAAGATTCATTCAGGGTAGAGGCAACCTCAGCGACAAAAATCTTATATCCGGCATACAAATGGCTTTGCTTTTGGTTGGAAAAATAGCTGTGTAACGCGTGGCCCATTTCATGGGTAAGGGTAAATACAGAGTCCAAGGTCTCTTGATAATTGAGCAGGACGTAAGGATGGGAACTGTATGTTCCCCAGGAATACGCTCCGCTGGTTTTGCCCAGATTCTCATAAGTATCTATCCATCCGGAGGAATATGCCGAATCCAGGACTTTCAGGTACCCTTCTCCCAGAGGCTGCAGACTTTTATTCACCATATCTCTGGCTTCTGCAAAGTCAATCTTGGTCTCAATCTCCGCCACCATCGGAACATAAATGTCATACATGTGAAGCTCAGACAATTGAAGAACTTTCTTCCGTAATTTTGTATAACGGTACATTTCCGGTAAAAAATCATGTACAGAGCTGATCAGGGAATCATAAACGGAAAGTGGAACCTTATCATCATCTAAGGCGGCCTGGCGCGCCGAATCATAATGTCTGATCCGGGCAAAGAAACAATCCGCTTTGACACTGGCATTGAGCATAGCCGCCCAGGAGTTGATTTGCCGGCCATATGCCGAATAAAGTGTATTGAAAGCATCCTGCCGTACAGCCCGGTCCTTACTCTCCATATATTTTACAAAATTTCCTTTGGTCAGTTCCTGTTCCCTGCCCTCTTCATCCTTAATCCTGCCCAGTTTTAAATCCGCATCATTAGCCATGGAAAAAATTGTGCTGGGCGCATCTGCCATTTCACTGGCTTCAGCCAAAAGCTTTTCCTCGGCCAAAGAGAGAACATGTTCTTTACGGCGCAAAATATGATCAAAATAGTGATCGTAAAGCTCCAGCCTGGAATCTTGGCGCAGTTCCGCAAATCTGTCGTCCGGGATGCTCATCAGTTCGGGAATAAAGAAAGACAAAGCACTTCCCGCTTGAACCGAAAGGGTAGCGGCCCGGTCCGTCATTGCCTGGTAAATGGATACCCTATTATCCTCATCCCGGCGCATTTTGGCATAGGTATAGATATTTTCCACACCAAGGCTTAACTCATCGGTCCATTGCAGGCACTCCACAAGAAGGTCCGCACTTTCGGCAATTTTACCGGCATACTTTTCAGCCTGAGCGATTTTCTTCTCCGTCTCTTTGTATGTCGTTTCCCAATCGTCATCACTTGGGAAAATATCCTCCAGCTTCCATTTGTCTCCCTGAGCAATCTCATCTCTGGTTTTGAGTACCTCAGTCAAATTAATCCCTCCCGGATTTTCTGTTTCCTTTATTATACACACGACCAACTTAAATTTCTAATCGGACCATTGGGAATAAGGGCTTGCCCCCAGATTTTGATTTGAATACTTTTTCTCAAAAGTAATTTCCTGATTTGCATCTACCCAGGACGGGAAGCTCAATGGATAATCCATAGATGGTAATTCCACATCCACGGTGATCAATCCTTCATTTTCCCCACCGTAAACATCAATTTCCCAAATCAGTCCTTTAAATTCAAGACAATATCTGGTTTTCACAACAGGCGCAACGATGGCCAACATCATTAGTTTGGCTTTTTCTTCTTCCGTTATACCGTTTTTTTCTGTTTCTAATTCAAAGCGGCTGCCATTATGATAATATTCCTTAACTGTAAGATAGACGTTTTCTCCAATAATTCTAAAACGGACCGAAGGATCAAGACTGAAATATCCCTGATAAATTGTTGTTCCTCCGCGCAAAGGGGGCAACCGGTCTTTATGGACCAAAAACTTTCTTTCAATTTCCAGACCCATGATCCCTCTCCTTTCTCTGATGGAATGATCGATTAGCCTGATTTTATTATATCTAAAAGCAGGTGGCAAAAGCAAAGCAGGCAGCGTACGTTCCACTGCCTGCTTCGTCCACCTTGTCCACCTTTTCTCCCAGGAAGGTTCCCCATCCTTCCAAAAGATATTTTACTTGATCAAAAAGTCAAATGCAAGTAACCTTTCTAAAAGATTTATAAAAATTTCTTTTTCAACAGATCATTTGTAATCAAGCCGTTGATTTCTTCCGGTGAGCACAATATCTTTTCCCTGATTGCTTTTTCAAACAAATTCTCCAAACAATCCGGTATTTCCCATCCGGTCGTATCCTTCAACCGCTCAACCGCCTCCCCGGCTTTCCCGCTAAAACTTTTTTCCGTCAGGGCTTCCAAAACGCTTTGCGCAAATTTAAAAGGACTGGCCGTGGAAACAATCACAGTAAAAGCGGGATCTCCGGTCTTTTCTCGATAGTCCTGGTACACTTTCATCGCCACTGCGGTATGGGAATCAAGCAAATAAGAAGAATCTGCATAAACCTTTTTTATCGTACTTTTTACAGCCTGCTGGTCGCACCATCCGGCCCACATCCCGTCTCTGCAGGCGGTCAAAACCTCCCTGTCCACCTCGAACCTGCCGGATGAAGCTAACTGTTCATACCATTGCCTGACCTTTTTCCCGTTTCTTCCGGATGCCTCGTAGAGGTATCTTTCAAAATTACTTGATATTAAGATATCCATAGAGGGTGAACTGGTCAAATAGAATGGCCTGTTGCTGTCGTAAATCCCTGTTTGGAAAAAATCAGCCAAAACTTTATTGTCATTGGAAGCGCAAATCAGATTGGCGATTGGCAGCCCCATTTCCCGGGCATAATAAGCTGCCAGGATATTGCCGAAGTTCCCGGTAGGCACAACAATATTGAGTTTTTCGTTTTCTTTGATTTTGCCTTGTTTGAACGCCTGAATATAAGCCCAAAAATAGTAAACAATTTGCGGCAGCAATCTTCCCCAGTTTATGGAATTGGCCGAAGAGAAAACCATTTTATGCTCCAATAACTCATTTCTCAGCTGTTCTGAGGAAAAAATATCTTTAACGGCATTCTGGCACTGGTCAAAGTTCCCTTTAACAGCCACTACTGTTGTATTTTGCGCCTTTGTGGTCAGCATTTGTCTTTCCTGGACCGGACTGACACCGCCTTCCGGGTAGAAAACAATGATCCTTGTCCCCGGGACGTCTTTGAAGCCTTCCAGGGCCGCCTTGCCCGTATCTCCCGAAGTAGCCGTCAGAATAATTACTTCTTGTTCTGTGCCAAGTGTTTTGATACTGGAAGACAACAGATAAGGTAAAACCTGAAGGGCCATGTCTTTAAAGGCTGCTGTCGGGCCATGCCAAAGCTCGAGGACGGAACAATCCGCCAATCCGACAAGCGGGACGGGATTAGCAGATGAAAACCTGCCGTCTTCATATACCTTTACTGCTTTTTCGATATCTGCTGAGGGAATATCCGTTAAAAACAGATTCATCAAGGCTGCTGCCAATTGAGAGTATGTGCTGTTCTGATAATCCTGCCATCTGGCCTTGGGCAGAGCTGTCGGGACAAAAAGCCCTCCCTGTGGCACCATGCCCAAGGCAATCACTTCAGCGGCACTTTTAGTTGAAAAATTTCCCCGCGTACTTTCGTACAAATGATCTCCTCCTATTTATGAAGCAACATTTATGGAGCAACATAAACTAATTTTAAATTATTTATTTTTGAGGTTCAAGTATGACAGGAAATATTGTGATAATTGTTGAATTTTAAGAGATTAAGTATTTGTCATTAATCACTTTACGATAAGCATTAAAGGTGGGTAAACATGGACGAAATTTTATTTACAGACGATAAGTACAGACGCCAATACAGGCAGACTCTCCAATTGGGACTGATTAAAATTGTTCAGGACCTCTTTCCTTTAGAAAAGCTGAAAATACCCTATTCGATTCTGGACGGCATCTACTGTGAATTATCAGAATCCCTCGTTTCCAGCCGGGAAGTAAAACTGATTGAAGAAACTTTAAAAAGATGGGTTTCCGAAGATCATCCTATTGAGTTTATCCGAATCATTAATTGATATTATGAATATCAGGTGGGCGATACCTTAATTCAAAGCATTCACCCTGCTTTTGACCATTCTTCCATCATTAAAAATTTTGAATTAATCCATTTCCCTCCCGGCTTTATTCTGCATTTTTCTGAAAAACCAACCAAGCATCCCTCTTTCCTGCTGCCGGAAAAATTATCAGCTACTTATGCCGAATCCCAGCGCTGGCTGGAAAATATCAATTTAGACGGGGTCAATGACGTCAATAATTATATCTCTTACGGGAGGTCTCTGGAACTGATCAGCATCGCTGAAGCCCTGCATGAAAAAAAGATCTCCAAAATCGCCGATATGATCTATGAACAAAAAAAAGCGATAAAAGTTGTTCTTATCTCAGGTCCTTCCTCATCCGGCAAAACTACTTTTACCCAGCGCCTCTCTACCCAATTGAGGGTGAATGGGCTAAAGCCCGTCTCACTTTCTCTTGACGACTATTTTTTAAACAGAGAGGATACTCCCAGAGACCCTTCCGGTCAATATGATTTTGACGCTTTAGAAGCACTGGATCTGGAGCTCCTCAATAAACAGCTTGAAAAACTGATCAACGGTAAGATTGTCGAAATTCCCATCTTTAACTTTTTAACCGGCAAACGTTCTCCCAAAGGAAGATTCCTGCAGCTGGGGAAAAACGAAATATTACTGGTAGAGGGCATCCATGCCCTAAATCCCAACCTTCTTTCCTTTGAAAAAAAGGATCATTTCTTTAAAATTTATCTGAGTGCCCTCTTTCTTCTGAATATTGACGGCTTGAACCGTGTCCCAACCACAGAGGCCCGTCTGATCAGGCGCATCGTCAGGGACGATAAATTCCGGTCATTCTCTCCGGAACGGACCTTAAAACAATGGGCCAGTGTAAGGCGAGGGGAGAATAACAGTGTGTTCAAATACCAGGAGGAAGCGGATATCATGTTTAATTCCAGTATTCTGTATGAGCTCAATGCCCTCCGTCCTACAGCGGAAGTTCTTTTGCGAAATGTTCCTGAGGATGATGAATATTATGATACGGCAATCAGACTGCTCAATTTGCTTTCCTTTTTCAAGCCCATGGAATTGTCCCAGATCCCGAGCAATTCTATTCTCTGTGAATTTATTGGCGGCAGCATTTACTCAACCTGATTAATGATTAATAACTGGAGATGAATTAATGGATCAGCCCAATGCAAGAACAGCCGAGATCATCACTATTCTGGCTCAAACCTATCCGAAAGCCGGATGCGAGTTAAATTTTTCCAATCCATACCAGCTTCTGATCGCGACAATTCTAAGTGCCCAATGTACCGATATTAAGGTCAATGCTGTGACAAAAAGTTTGTTTGCCGATTATCCTTCAGCTCAGGAAATCATCAAGCTTTCTCAGACAGAGCTTGAAAATATTATCCGTCCCTTGGGTCTGTTTCACAATAAAGCCAGAAATATTCTAAGTACCAGTCAGATCTTATTGGATAGATATCAGGGAGAAGTCCCTTCCGATATGGCAAGCCTGGTCTCTCTTCCAGGTGTTGGGCGCAAAACAGCCAATGTCATCCTGAGCAATGCCTTCAACTTTCCGGCTTTAGCTGTTGATACTCATGTATTTCGGGTATCCAGACGCTTGGACCTGACAAGGGGAAAAACGCCGCATCAGGTGGAGCTTGATTTAACAGCGCAAATCCCCCGGGATTTATGGAGTAAGACCCACCATTTGCTGATTTGGCATGGGAGAAGGATTTGCAAAGCACAAAAACCTGCCTGTCCCAGTTGTCCTTTACTTGACCTGTGTCCGTCTGCGCAATGAATACCCTGGCCTAAATCATTTTCCTTTTCCCCAAATATTTCCAAATGGAAAAACCTTTTTTTACGTACCTTCCAAAAGTTGTGGCTGCTGCAACGGGGTGTCCATCTGTCTTTTGATCAATGATTTCAGCAAACTCAGCCTTAATGTTCTCTGTAATCATTCTTGTATTAAATACCGTGTCTTTCAAATCATCCGCGATATCGGGTAAATTTTCATTTACCGTGTCTAAAGCCTGGTCAATTTTGTTCAGGGTTTCTTCAGCGTGAACGAAAGTCTCCCCGGCCCGAGCAACGGCATCATTGGCAAGGATGATCGCTTTATTGGCCTGTTCTGCAATTTTGCTTGCCTCATGAACGACTTCGTCAAGACGTATAAGGTTTTTGGATACACGATTGAGAAACACAGCAACATAGATACTAAACATGGTCACGACAACCGATATGACTATTGTGCAGACTGATAAAACATCCAAGATTTTCACTCCTTCCGGAAACATTTATTTAGCCGATGCTGCTTTAGCGGAACTTGGCGCAGAATCTTTATTTTGTTTTTCCTTTATTTCTACAAAATTTTGTTTAATTCCTTCCCGCCCGTTTGACTTCTTGATCTGACCATAGTTTCTCCGGACAAAGAGTCAGGCATTCAATTTATTCGCTTTTCTTTCTGTACAACCTGAAACATCATTGAATCATGCCGAAAAAGTATGCATTTTTTATTATATCCTTAATAAACCCCTCTTATCTTATTTTTCCAACCCTGATTACTACATACTTGCAGTGACATTGTCTTCCTTAAACGATATAATAGTGACAACTTGCTTTTGCTTTGAGATTGTTTGTAAAGCGAAGAAGAAAGGACCGTGTCTAATGAACAAACCATTATACATGCTGCTTACTCCTTTTTTAGGCTTAATTTTGCTCGTAAGCATCAATACTGCGACCGCTTATGAAATTCCCAATAATCCCTACCAACAAAAAGATCTTCAAAGTTATTCCGTCTCACAGGTGGCGGACTGGGGACTAACCAGTCAACAAATTGCAGATTCCAATTCCACCGAGACAATTGATCCCACTAAGGCCAAAACCGCGAATAAGACTGAAACAAAAACCGGCAATACAACGGAGAGCAAAGAATCAGCAGAGATCAAAACGGCTTCTTCCCAAAGGGCTACTCCATTATCGACCGCTTCCCGCGGAGAAAGCGATTCCAGAACAACCAAAGCCGCAAAGACTTCCAGTAAGGCTTCCGTTTCGGCTAAAGCCTCTCAAAGCAGTACTACAGTCAAATCTGCGGACCAAAACAAAGTCGACGCGATCATCGGGACAGCAAAAAAATACCTTGGAGTGCCTTATTTATATGGGGGGACTACCCCTTCAGGATTTGACTGTTCAGGATATGTAAGATATGTTTTCAATCAAAACGGCTTATCCTTGCCAAGAACAGCCCGGGAACAATATACCGTCGGGAGCAAAGTCTCCTCCCTTCAGGCCGGAGACCTTGTATTTTTCTCGACCAACAGTAACGGAAAAATCGACCATGTCGGGATTTATTTAGGAGGAGGAAACTTTATCAATTCCACCTCATCCCGCGGAGTAATCATTTCCTCCCTTAACTCATACTGGCAGCCACGTTATGTTGGGGCCAAAAGAGTTCTATAACAAGCACACCACAAAAAACAGCCCCGTTAGGCAGTCCTTAGTAAAACAGTATTTGAACGAAGTATAGCGTAGCATAAAAAGCTACGCTCTTTCTTCATCTATTGGGTTATTCAGTTCTGGCAAAATCCCCACCAAAATCAGAGGGAAATCTGAATAGATTTCATTGTTCTTTCTATGGCTGCCGTTAAAACATCTTTTAATAAGATTATAGCAAAATACATTAATTCTTATAAATATTAGATTTGGAAATTACTTTATTCATGCTATCAGTGAGCTTGACTTGGATCTCTATATTTTCTATCCTCTTCGGCAGGTCAATCCTTAACATGTCCGGACTAGAATACGTCGTATTGACTTCTTTGCCATTGAGATAAACCTTGTCATTTTCCACAAAGCTACTTCCTTGTATGATCAATGAGTTTTCGGAAGACAAAACGCTCGAAATCACCGGCAAGGCATCACCTTGAATATAGTTTACGTTTTGAGATGGTTTATGATCCGGTTCAAGATTATAGCTATATTCTTTACCGAACAGCAAATCATATTGAAGCAATTCATAATCGCTAAACGTATTCTCTGGTATGTTGGCCGCATTCCAGTGATCTTTGCTGATTATCACCTCATTACCCTTTTGCATAAGATTGGAAAGAAGATCGGTGATGGGACTACCCGACTTTTGAGCGGTTTGAAGGGCGTAAGTACCCATGAAATTGGCCGATAATTTAAGATCGTGTTTTACAGTTGTTGAGAAATTGTTCCATGTTACAAAGGGAACACTATGCAAGTTTAAATAATCTTGATAAGAATTTCCATCCTGCTCAATAAATCCTGCCTCTTTATAAACGCTGTAATTATCTCCTAACATCGGTAAGTGATCGCCATAAAAGATTACCAAGGTAGGTTCATTAATATTTTTTAAGCCATCAATCAGTTGCTGAAGAGATTTATCAACATCATTGATTGTATTGGCGTAATTATCCAAAATAGCCTGAGATTGTGAACTTAATTCAGAGTCGGTTGCCTTGATCACATTTTGCGGGTTTTCCGTTGTTGAATAAGGGCCATGCCCTTCCATGGAAACAGCATAGATAAAATCCGGCTCGCTCGTCTTTTTAACCTGATTGAGAATTTGATTTGTCAGCTCTGTATCACTAATATACTGACCGTAATATTGGGGCGAATTGAGAAACTCTTTACTGATGAATTTATCGAATCCCAACTCCTGATAAACTTTTTGCCGGCCATAAAACCAATTGTCGTAAGTATGGATAGCCGAAGTGGCATAACCTTGTTGGCCGAGAATTGCCGGCAAAGCTTCAATCGGCCGATTAATATATTGATCATAGGCAATAGCGCCATTAAGTAAAAACTGTGTTGAGAACCCAGTCAAGGCCTCAAATTCGGTATTGGCGGTACCCCCGCCATACACGGGAGAAAGCATGATACCGCTTGACTGAGATTTTTGAAGAGAATGAAAGAATGGAATGGGATCTTGATTAAATGAAACGTCTTTCATTAAAGTGGGGTCCCAAAAGGCCTCACTCATGACCAAAATAATATTAGGTTTGAGATCGGCATCAACCGGATAAGAAGGAGTACTGTTATTTTGAACAATCTTATTGATCCCATCCTCCTGATAGTTATCCGGTTCGGAAACCTTAAGATATTCCGAATCCATAAGGAAACCAAGCATTGTTCCGTTTTGATCATAATTTAGAGATTGACTATAACTAATTAGTTGAAGGGCAAAAGTATTTTGGATAGGAGCTAAGTAAGAATAAAAAGCAAATACGACTAAGAATGAACAAACAAATACCACAGTCCGATAACGCTGCTTTCTTTGCTTAAAAATATGTTTAAATATCAACGTAATCAGAGCAATCGTGATGATAATAAAAATCCCGATGAAAATAAAAACATTTTGGAAATGGCCTGAAATCCCAAAAGCCTCTTTCGCTAAAAGAAAATCTGTTGGCAGTAAGGGTTCTCCTTTAACTTTCAATTTTTGGTGACTAATAAATCCCAAACAAGAAAATAGAGATAGAAAAATAGTGCTGGTGACTAAGTAAGCCCTTTTAGGCAAGACATAAAATATATTTATGATTCCAAACATTAGAATATAGTTAAGAAAAAACTCCGCTGGGTAGCTTCTAATCCATGTTATCACTTCTTTTAAGTTTCCGTCTGAAAAGCCCTCCAAGGCCAGTATCGCTAATATAGGAACAATAAGAACAAACAGCAGCAGATTTCTAGTTATCCCATCCAGTTTTCGATCAAACACAATTACTCCTCCGTTTAACTAAGATACTGATTTCAATAAGCAATATAGGTCAACTGCCGATTTCCAGCAACCCACGATTTCATATTTAGTAAAAAAATTATTAAGCTAAAGGCTGATTAAGCTTTAGCTTATTCTAAATTGAGTTCAAAGCTTTGACAAACTATACTTTATTCCTTAATACTTATAATTAACTTTGAAAATTGCCTATTGCCTATTTCTAGGAGCGCCTGAAATAAGTAACCTCGTTTTTGGAGGCAAGAAACGATCATTCACAGTTAGTAACAAGGGATTATTACATCATTATCAGCGGCCAGCAGATCTCATTGACTAGCCCGGTCCCCGCTTACTAATTCGCTGTGTATTTTGATATATTCTATATTTTTTCACTGTTTTCCTCTAAATAAATAGAAAAACCCCTTTCCTTATTCTAAAAGGAAAAAGGGTTAACCATTTCTTCATCCTTACTTTTCTACCAATGCCAAATATCTTAAACAATATTATATTTGTGTTTAAGCTCATTAAGAAAGTCCAAATCCTCCTCAGGCTGTTCTGGATAATTTATCCTGATATATTTGTAATACAGAAGAATAATCAGCTACCAATTGATCAAAGATGCTGCTCCAGGATTTCCCCTTAATGTGTTTCAGGGCATTATCCGCCAGAATTTTCAGGAGTATTTTATCTTCAATCAATGTGATTATCGCTTTAGCCAAATTTTCGCTATCCCGCGGGGAACACATCAAACCATTGTATGAATCAAGGACATTATCTTTAACTCCGCCCGCATTTACCGCAATCACCGGTAATCCTGAAGCCATAGCTTCAAGAACAACATTACCGAAAGTCTCTGTGCTGGACGGGAAGACAAAGGCATCACAGGAAGCATAAATCCTGGCTAATTCCTGGCCTTCTAAATAACCGGTTAAAAGGACATTCTTATCAGTGCGTTCCTTCAGAAGCTTGGCATAGGGACCTTCTCCAACAAGGATAAATTGGACCTTATCCGCATAGCTTACATTTACCCTTTCGATACCGGCGATCAGGATATCCAGATCCTTTTCAGCCGCAAGCCTGCCGACATAGAGAAAAGTTGTCTTATTTTCCATCTTAAACTGTTTCCTTATTTCTGAGTCCCGTAATTTCGGGCTAAATGTGTTCATATCAATCCCTCTGGACCATAAACGCAAATTCTTAATTCCCTTGTTTTCTAAAATCTTTAAGGTTTCAATTGAAGGACAAAAGTTTAAATCGCTGAATCGATGAAACCATTTAAAGAGACCCCAAACGACATTTTCTAAATACTCAAGATTGTAATACTTCAGATAATCATCAAAATTGGTATGGAATGAAGAAACGATGGGAATGCCCCTCTCCCTGGCATACCTTAAGCCCGCCAGCCCAATTCCCAAAGGATCTGTCAGATGAACAAGATCCGGCGCGAATTGATCGGCCAGGCGAGACAAGTTCGCATAGAGCGGAAAGGAAAGACGGCACTCCGGATAAAACGGAACACTGATACTTTTAAACCTCACGACAGGAGATGGAACTTGGCTCCTCTCTATTTCCTCATATTGCGGAGCAAAGACCATGTGTTTTATTTCTTTTTCCGCGAGATATTCTCCCAGTCTTTTCAGGGTATTGCTAACTCCATTGATTTGCGGAAGGTAGGTATCGGTAAAATAAGCTATTCTCATCCCACTCACTCCAATCAATCCCTTGATCAAAATATAAAGATAAAATTGAAACACAGACGAGGATATTGACTCCCACTGCATGGACAATATCCTCTTCAAAAGGTGCAGAATCCTCGGTGATCAGATCCAAGTATCTTTCATGCCTCTCAACAATATAGTCCAGTATTTTAGTTGGAGATGTTAATAACTCAGAATGATGAACATTTTGTGTCTTCAGCCTCTTCTTCTTTTTCCAAAAATGGGACATCAGACGGAACTCATAAAGGTAGTGCTCTACGATTTCATCCCGAAAAAATTCCGAGTGAGCATAACAAAAAAAATCTGAAAGATAGTGAGTGATCACACCCATCCTTTCAGATAACTGTTTTGACCATCGCCCGGTTTCCTGATGCTCGGAAAGTTTTTCAATCTCTCCTCGGACAAACTCTACTGCAGCATGTTTATAGTGAGGAACGGAACCAGGCTGTAAATCAGGTTTAATATTTCCGTATAGAAAGCTGATTTTATTGATGTGAATATTAAGTTCTTTTTCAATGGACTTGCAGATTACTCGTGCCAATTGCCAATGCATTAATATATTCATCACTTCACATCCCTACATAAAGGCTAGCATTTGCACAAAAAAAATTTAACACTTCCTTGTAAAGTAAGCGTTTGAATTGAGTAAAGGCAAAATTAAATTTTTCAGGATCTATGATTTGCTCTGTCTGTTTGAGAAAAACCTCATATACAGGCAGCGGAATTTCAATCATTTTCTCTTGTTTTTCCATGCTCTAATCACACCTGAAACCCGCATGAAATCTAGAAAGATCGGCATTTTACCCCAGATATTTTGCGAGATTTTGCGCTCGAAAACTTCGCTGCCTTTGAGCTTTTTTCCAGCCGCGCGATCAATCAGGCAGGATAATTCCTCGCCATTTATACCATTGTGGCTTCGCCGTCCGATTTTGGCCAACGGAAACGCCCGCGCTCCAGCCTTTTAAAATACAGTCAGAGACCGTCTCCGTCCCATTCGAGAATTTTCTGACGGTCGCGGTTTTTTCTGCAGAATACAAACAGGGCGTCGGCGAACGGGTCCAGGGAAAAGCTTTGCTGTACGAGCGCCATTAAGTCCGTTGATCGATTTTCTCATATCCGTGTGTCCGCACAGATACACGGGTTTGTCGCCGAATCGCATCATAGCGACTTGAGGACGCGGCAGACCTTCGCCAGCAGTTTAGGGTCAGTCTCAGCATTCACGTTGATATGACAGCCGCCGGCCTCGATGGTTAGGGTATGCTCGGCGGACTAATAGGCTCAGTCCTTAAGCTGCTCCCATCCGCTTGGCACAAGATTCTCCCCGAGGCTTTGTGTTCTTATAAGCTCGGCACAGGCCGCTTCACGCACTTTCTTCTGTCTGTAATAGTAAGTAGTTTCACTGATTCCCTTTTCTGCGCAGAAGGCGTTGACTGTTAGTCCGCTGGCCATTCGTTCTTTTCCGGCCTCGCCCAGTCCGACAGCCGAAACTGCGTTACGATTTTTTGTCCGTGGTAGTGTCAATGATCTTTCGCAAATTTCTGCTTGGCAGGTTGTTTTCTATTTTGACCCCAGAGCAAGACTTGATATGGGGGTGCTGGATGCTACCCTTAAGATCGGGATGGGGCTTACTCCAAAAGAAGACATCATTTGAGCCACATCCCGCGACCCATTGAAGCATCCGGCGCAGGGTCCCATGTCAAGTCTACCCCAGAGATGATTTGTTTTTATCCGACCACAAGATTGTTGTCTTTATTCATTTCCTCCAGATGTTTCATACTCATATACATCTTGGTTCCCCAGGTTTTACTTGCTACATGCCTAAGCCGGGCGCAAACCAGCATCAGTGCCGAGTTGCCGTCTGGGAAGGCCCCCACAACACGGGTTCTGCGTCTGATCTCCCGATTCAGTCTTTCAATAACATTATTGCTCCGGAGTTTTGACCAGTGCACCTGCGGGAAATCCATGTAAGTCAGGGTTTCCTGGATACTGTCTTCAATCTTCTTGGCTGCTTCTTTCAGCTTCATGTCCCGCAGTTTATTAACGACAGCAACTGCTTTTTCTTTGGCTGCTGCTTTGTCTTCTTGGGCATGGATTGCCTTGAGCATAGCCGCGACTTCTTTCATCTTCGAACGCGGTGTAACGGAGAATACATTTCGGTAAAAATGTACGCTGCAGCGCTGAAATTTGGCGTTAGGGAAGGTTTCATTGACGGCTTCCATCAGCCCCAGGCATTTGTCCCCGATGAATAGCTGCGTTCCAGTGAGTCCTCGTTCTTTTAAGCTTTTCAGGAATTCCTGCCAACTTGCTTTGTCTTCTTTCATGCCTTCGCCGGCGCCGATGACTTCTCTGTATCCGTCTTCGTTAACGGCCATGGCAATAAGTATTGCCACGTTCTCATATTCGCCGCCCCAGTTTCGTTTGAGGTAAATTCCGTCGACGTATACATACGGATATTTGCTCTGCAGAGGTCGGCTGCGCCAAGTATCGATGTGTCCGTATACTTTTTTGTTCAGATTGCTCACGGTCCCGGCCGACACTTTGGTTCCCCATAACGCTTCGGTGATGTCCTCTACCCGGCGAACCGAAACACCGGCTAAGTACATTTCGATCAGGGCTTCTTCCACGGAGCTTTCCCGCCGCCGATAGCGTTCGATGATGGCTGTTTCAAAAGCTACGCCTTTTAGCTTCGGCACTTTTAGCTTCACCTCTCCAGAAGTGGTGATCAGGTTTCTCTGATAGTGGCCAGACCTGTATCCTTTTCGTTCTTCCGAACGTTCATACCGCCCGGCCTCAATCAGCGCGGCGGCTTCCTGGTCGAGCAAGTCGTTCAATGTTTCTTCCACACTATGGCGTACTAATTCCTTCAATTCCTGCTTTATTGCACCTTCGTTTAAGTGTATAATTTTCTCAGACATATTCGCAATTCCTCCTTGGTAGATTTGGTGTGGTAACTTTATCTTACCAAGCAGTTGCGTTTATGTCTTTATTCATAAACACTCATTTTCAATTTGCGAAATTAATTATACCTTATCGACGCTTACGACTAAACCAACGAGAACGCAAAGAAAAAACACACCGACTTATTCAAGTAGGTGCATTCAAGGAATTAAGGATCTAAGACAGAATGAAAAGGGGCAATAAATATCTTTAATAGACAAAATAGTGCGTATCTTTGATTCAACTCGATAGACCATTCCGCAGAGGTTGCTGTGTCCCATAACCGTAGATTCCACTAAAGTATTCTGACTAAAAAAATTACATTTTTGATTTAATAATTTTAATTAAAAATGTAATAATTATTACACCAAATACAATACCATACATAATCATTGCCCTATCAAACATTTGACTAGATATTTTATTTCTGAATGAAACTGTAAGGAGTATAATAGCTATTAAGATACCACCTAGTATGTTATAAAAGAATATTGTCGTGTTTTTCATTTATTACTCCTTAATATTAATTAAACCTCATAATAAGATTAATGATTTTAGAATCCTATTATGAGGTTTTTCTAAGATCATGTATTTTTATTTCACTGATCTATTAATTATTTACGTGAAATTTAAGAGTATAGCCCCTTGTTATAGGTGAAGCCATTGCAACTGGGATAAATGATCCTGAAACCCCTCCATGGTTTGAGGCATACCAAAAATATGCTGAACCTAATCCCATTACGCCCATTGCGATAGTAGATGCAACAGCTACTGGCATTCCAACGCCCGTTAATCCTAATATACCTGCAAGGGTGGCCGCAGAGATTGATCCTCCTGCTAAAATTGCTGCAATATCACTACATTCACTTGCAGACCACCAAAAGTCCCAGCCATACCATCTTGGAGTAACCAAATTTGGTGAAATTTGTCCACTTGTTCCTGAATAATTTTTTGCAACATTGGTAGTATATGCTTCTGTATTTTTATTTGATTGTATATCATAGGTGCCATTCTTGGTTTCTACAATAGATAAACTCTTATTTTGTACCATTTTATTCATTTCAGTATAAGTATTTTTTAAGTTATTAATTTGATCATTTGACAAGCCTACTTTTGACGCTTTATCTACATCAAATATGATTTGAGAATCTGTAATTATAAGGCACTGAGTAATCTTGTCATTCATTGCTTTAACATCAGATACTTGTGCTTTTATTATTGACGCTGAAGGTTGCTCTATAACAGTAGCATTAGCTGGTATAACTCCTCCAGTAACTAGGATAGTCATCATTAATAAAACACATGAAATTACTTTTTTAAATTTATTTTTCATTATTAAATTAACTCCTTTACTACCTTTAATTTTGGTTTTTAATAATACTCGATGGAAAGGACTAAAGTTAGGAAATTGTAACCCAGGGTAACTGTTCTTAACCATATGACCTGTATACTGAATAATATATAACCACAGCCATTGGTCATTTGTTTTTGATCTCACAAACCCAACTTCAAACGCCTTAATTAATAAATTATCCCTATATTAATTTTTTTTCCACCTTTCATGTTAAACCCAAAAGGTGGAATGTTAACAATTCCCCAAAATAGATTATTATTGTATATATTATATATCTTTCTATTTATTCCTTTTCATGGGATATTATTTGTGGTTTTCCGACATTTTTTTATTTTCTTTTGAATCCTCTTTTTTAATGTTTGATCAAAAAAATAAAAGGGTAAAAGTTTTGGCGATGACGCCTCTCATAGAGCCTGAACCCTGCAGAAAACTATCAAAGCCCTGAAAAGGCACCCCATAAATGGAACTGTCTATAAAGGCGATACGATTGGGTATCTTGACCAAGTTGTATTGCATATAGTCTATCTTGAGCGTGTTCTTATTCAGCCCGGTGGAAAACGGAATATCTTTTTCAAATACTGTTTTCATCCAGGACATTTTCGGGGTGCCCAGATAACCGCAGCGAAAAAAACACTTTTGTACTGGAGGGGGCAATTCGGCAATATCCGCCTGGGAAAACACTCCTGTTTCCGACTGGGTTTCAGCAATCATCCAGGCGGATGTTTGCTGAAAATCCGACTTCAAAGGTGAGTATGGTTGAATAAAATAAATAACAATCAGCAAAATAGCTACTGCCATAATACCAATCATGATGCTGAACATATCTATTCTTTACTCCCCCATTTCTTTCTTCTAAAAAGTTTAATCCTGTTATTTTGCTTCCTTTTTTTTATTATCCATTTCTCTGCTTCCCTTTAACTCATTTTCTTTTGGAACCACTGCCTGTTCATAGCTTTCGATCTTAAAGTTCAGCCGCTCCATGGTTTCTTGCATATCTTCCATTTTTGCGATCAGCTGATTACGCTGTTCGGTTAAAAGCTCCTTGCGCGCTTGTATGGTTTCATCGCCCTGTTGAAACAGCAAAACATATTCAATCAATACTTCAATCGGCAGACCGGCGTTTCTCATGCATTTGATAAATTCAATCCACTTGCAGTCTTCTTCGGTGTAATCCCTCATTCCGCTTTTATTGCGGCTGATACGGGGAATCAATCCGATTCGTTCATAATAGCGGAGTGTATCCTGGGAAATATCAAATCTTTTACTCACTTCCGCAATGCTCATTTGAAAATTCATTCCTTTCCGAGGCCAAAAATGCATGCAGGGAACCTTTTACAGCCCCTTTCAGACTATTTTGAGGAAACGGATTCAAACGTATTCGTTACCTCTTTCAAGTATTGAATAATCTCAATATGCTGGGGACAATGCCTTTCACATTGCTTACACTCTATACACTCAGATGCCTTTCCATAAGTTTTCGTATAATTATCATAATATACCCTTTGTATCGAAAACCCGGTCGGCAAGGATTGTTTTTCCGCATTATATAAAGCAAAATACTTGGAAATCGCTATATGTTTCGGACACCCTTCCAGGCAGTACCGGCAGGCTGTACATGGGATGGCAATTGCCTGATTGATCATCTCCACAGCTTGTTCAACAATATTGTATTCATCCTGCACAAATTCTTTAAACTCTTGCATATAGCTTGTATTATCCAGTAACTGCTTCATATCGGTCATCCCGCTTAGGACCATCATCACCCCTTCAAGACTTGCCGCATAACGGATAGCCCATGATGTTACGGACATATCCGGATGGCGGTCCTGAAATAATTTTTCGGCCTGCTCAGGCACTTCAGCCAGTGCCCCGCCCTTGACAGGTTCCATAACAATAATAGGCACATTATATTTTTTTGCCGTTTCGTAACACTTCCGGGACTGAATGCTTTCATTCTCCCAGTCGAGATAATTGATCTGAAGCTGGACAAAATCAATTTCAGGGTGAGCAGCCAGAATTTCTTCTAATAAATCCGCATGATCATGGTAAGAAAAACCGGCCTGTCTGATTTTCCCCTGTTTTTTCTTCTGCTGAATAAATGCGAAACTGTCCAATCTTTTGGCTGTTTTATAGTTCTCTGCGCCGAGGTTATGAAGAAGATAATAATCGAAATAATCCACACCGCATTTTTCTAGCTGCTCCTTAAAAATTCTCTCCTGGTCTTCTCTTGTTTTTAAATACATTGTTGGTAATTTTGTCGCTAAAACGAAGCTGTCTCTTTTGTGACGCTTTACTAAAGATTCTTTTATCGCGATCTCACTTTTACCTGAATGATACATATATGCCGTATCAAAATAGGTAAACCCTTTTTCCAGAAAACTATCCACCATTTGATTTAAGGTATCCAGATCAATGCTTGCCTGATCATTCTGATTTTTTAACGGTAACCGCATAAATCCAAACCCCAGCTTTTTCATTCCCATAGATATCCCTCCGTCTGAGCAAGCTCCATTTTATTCTCTTGCCTAAACTTTAACACTTGAAGTTTACTCTAAGTCAAGAAATTTTATGAAAATTCATTCCAAAATTTCATCTGATCCTGTTCTTTGGGGCGAATCCTGATATATCTGTCCATAATCAGGATAAAATATTGTCTTAACTGCTCGGTTTCAGAGCATGTTTCTGATGCTTTGCGCGTTATGACTCTGAAAATTGAAATCTCGGAATGTGTTTTGCTTTGACACACTATCCTCATCTTCCGGTGTTTTCTCAATAGCCTCTTTAAGCTGAGCCTTCAGACTCTGATCCGCCGTAACCTGATATAAATCATACATATACGGGACTGCCGCATCGGACAGGCCGGATAAAGCCTCGACATCAAGCTTTTCCAAGGTTCCATCTTGATACCTGTCAATATTATAGGCTGCGATGCGCCCGTCAACATTTCCATAACTCAGGATCAGGAATAAGATCACAAATCCCCCAATCATAACCCTGGCTGCATTGAATTTTTTGAACTGCCTGACAGCTGTCACCGTAAAGATTAAGAACAACACAACCATAAACCAGGTCGTATAAACACGCATTTGGGTCAAGCCATAGTAATTGATGTACATCATCATTTTGCTGATGGCCGTGATGATCAACATTAAAGTGAAAAGACATAACGCTGCTGTTTCTATGCCCAGGACTCTCACCTTTTCTCTTTTTACAATGAGATGGGCCAGCATGATCACGGCTAGGTTGATCCCGGCTACCGCACAAAGTTCAAAAAAACCTCTCCGGGCATACTCCGCATACGTCATGAGTTCCGGAAGACGATTATTGAATGCTGAGAAAAGATAGCTGATCTGGGAAAGGAAGAAGAGAATAAAGACAAGATTTAAGGCAGTCAAAGCCGAATATACCGTCACTCCCGGGGCGAAACGGAAGGCTGCCGCCATTTTATCTACCGACTCGATGGTCACTGACCCTGTATTTTTTCCATAACGGTCGCCGTAGATCAAACCGTACAGGTAGCAGGCAACTGGAATACCTAAGATGATTTGGACAATGATATCCATTGACACGTTAAAATGCAGGTCAGCGACGACTCCTGCAAAAGCCGCATCAGCTTTTATTAAAAGATTAACGACGGCAGCCAGGACCGGAATAATCACAAGAATACCGAGCATGCCGGCCAAAAGTGATTTCCCCTTCTGGTTTCCGGAAATAAAGAATTTAAGCGAGCCAAAGCAACTAGAAAAATTCCTGAACGGGATAACCAGTGCCTGGTGATAGAAATCACCCAGAATATAGACGGAAATCTTTTTTTCCAGGGTTCTCCCCGTGGACAGACTGATCCAATAGATTACGGCGATCGTAAGAAAAAGAAAATTCAATCCTTTGATCAGGATATTATCAAAGGCCAGGAAAACCAGAGCAGACATGATAACGACAGCCAAACCCAACAGGCTTCTTCTCGTTTGCTGAATTCCCCCGGGTTTCAGATAAATGACGGTACTCAGGCAGAATATAGAAGCAAATAAAGTTACACCTGCCCCAAGCGCAGGCAGCCGGATCAAATTCCAGTATAAAAAGCCGCAGGCCAGCATGGCCAGGGCAAAAATAATATCGTTTCTGGTATACCTTGTATTATCCGCTCCATTATTCATCTTTTCTCTTCTCCTTCCAGGTATTCTAAAATATCTCCGGGCTGACAGTTTAGAACCTTGCATATTTCTTCCAGGGTCGAAAAACGAATGGCTTTGGCCTTGTTATTTTTCAAAATCGATAGATTGGCCGGAGTGATTCCAATTTTCTCCGCCAGCTCGCCGGCGGAAATTTTTCTTTTTGCCATAATGACGTCCAGATTAACGACAATCAATGAGAATTCCCCCCTAAATCGTGAAATCATTTTCCTGTTTAATGACAATCGCTTGTTCAAAAACATTTTTGATCACACGCAGGATTAACCCTAAAAAAGCAGCGCAGATGGCAATCATCACGAAAAGAATATAGTAAAATCCTGAGATAAATAAAATGGCGGAGACAATGAAACTGCACCATGACAATACCCGTAAAAGCCTGACATTTTTTTCTGCGAAAACCTCTCCCTGTCTGATGTTGGCAAGCAATCTGTTCAGGCAGATCAAAGACAGCAATCCCGGCAAAGCACAGGCATACACCGTCAGGAGTAAAGGACGGATAATTTCAGGATCCTTTCCGGCGAAATTCACATATGTAGGGACCAAATGCGGCATAGCAAAAGCAGTCAAGATAACCAGGACAATCGCTGCCTTTGTACAGATAGAAGACAATATTACGGATTTATTGGGATTCCACATCGTATCATTCCTTTCTCTTATGCTGATTCAATTTTATGAGGATTATTATTATTTGTCAATATAATTTTATTGTTTTTCGATATATTTATATTGTTTATTGATAATAATACTTTGGCTATTACTTTGGCTATTCGTTTTATAAACTAGTCGGTAGTAAGTTGAAAGGCGAGATGCCATTTTGTAGACTGAAAAGCAATCTTTGTAACTGACAACTGAATATTTGAAAACGAAACGCAGTATTTGTATTCGGAATGCATGCTCTGAAAACGAAATGCAACTTTAATAACCGACTTGCAGTTTGATTTATTTATTAGTCGTTTGATAATCGGAAAATCCACCCCTTATTTTTGCGGATAAGAAAATGGTTGGCGGCAATGACAAAAGCTGAACATTTCGTAGAGGCTACGATTGTTCAGCTTTTTCTTTTATGGGAATTGATCTAATCCATCATTTTGACTAACCAATATCCAGCAGCCTCTATTTTGTCAGCTTATCCATAATTTCCATGATCTCCTCTATTTTTTGGCGTTGATCCCCTTTTGCAAAGGCTTCCTGGACACAGCCGTCCAAATGGGCATGCAGAACTTCTTTGTTTACATTACGCAAGATAGCCTGGGTGGCCATCAGCTGGTTGGATATCTCGATACAATAACGGTCTTCCTCGACCATTTTCAGCAGGCCGTCCAGTTGTCCCCTTGCTGTTTTTAAAAGACGGGTAACCTTCGCTTTATCTGCTCTCATAGACTTGTCCTCCGGATGAGATCATTTGGTTTTACCCAAACAGGCCTTTCTTTTCCGTGATGGAAACCGCTTCAAAACCCACTTCGCTCAGAGCATCCTTAAACACCTGGTCATCAACTTCTTGGCTTAAATGAACGATAGCCTGGTTCTTCTCCAAATTGACCTTAGCCTCTACGCCGTGAATTGCATTCAGGGCTTTTTCTGCCGTAGCCTGACAATGCTCGCAATGCAGTCCGTCAATTTTAATTACCTTTTTCATTGTTTTACACTCCTTACTATAGATGATTAATGGTGGGTCATGATATTATCGTTTACCGCGGAAAACCGGGGCTTAAAGAACTTCAGTCGCAGTGAATTGGATACCACGCAAACCGAACTCATACTCATCGCCGCCGCTGCAAACATCGGACTCAGCTTCCAGCCGAGCAAGAAGTAAAATGTTCCGGCCGCCAGCGGAATTCCAATGACATTATAGAAGAATGCCCAAAACAGGTTCTGCTTGATGTTCCTCATGGTAGCCTTGCTCAATTGAATAGCTGTGACAACATCAAGCAGGTCGCTTTTCATCAGGACAATATCCGCCGACTCAATGGCAATATCGGTCCCTGCCCCGATCGCAATCCCCACATCCGCTCTGACCAGAGCTGGGGCATCATTGATCCCGTCCCCAACCATAGCAACTTTTTTATTCTTACTCTGGATTGTTTGGATTTCATTCTCTTTGTCCTGAGGCAGAACTTCAGCCACTGCTTTGTCAATATTAAGCTGCCTTCTGATCGCTTCAGCCGTTCTTTTGTGATCACCGGTCAGCATCACTACCTCAATGCCCATTGCTTTGAACTGTTCGATCGCTTTGTGACTGGTCGGTTTGACCACATCAGCTACGGCGATAACTCCCAAAAGCTCTCGGTCATCAGCAAAATAAAGCGGTGTTTTGCCGTTTTCCGCCAATGTTTCGGAAGTTTCCCTGAGCGCAGTGACATCAATTTGTCTTTCTTCCATCATGGCGATATTGCCGGCCATGTATTGTTTTCCCCCAACGGCGGCTACAATCCCTTTCCCGGCTATGGCAGTAAAGCTCTCGACATTTTCCAGCTCCAAGCCCCTCTTGATCGCCTCCTCCACAATTGCTTCCGCTAAAGGATGCTCGGAGGGCTTTTCAATGGAAGCGGCAATCTCCAAGAGCTGCTGTTCGGATATCCTACCGGTTACAGCGATATCGGTCAATTTAGGTCTGCCTTCCGTAATGGTCCCCGTCTTGTCCAACACCACGGTATCAATGCTATGGGCAGTCTGTAAAGCTTCGGCCGATTTAATTAATATGCCATTGCTCGCCCCTTTGCCTGTCCCAACCATAATCGCTACCGGAGTAGCCAGACCAAGGGCGCAGGGACAGGAGATAACCAATACCGCAACCCCAATTGACAGTGCAAATTCAACGGATTGTCCCAAAAGCAGCCAAACAGCTGCCGCGATAATGGCAATACAGATGACCACGGGAACAAAGATTCCACTGATTTTATCCGCTAGCTTGGCGATAGGCGCTTTGGAGGAACTTGCCTCCTCAACCAGTTCAATAATCTTGGCCAGGCTGGTATCATCCCCCACTTTTTCCGCTCTAAATTTGAAAAAGCCGGTCTTATTGATCGTTGCCGCAATTACTTTATCCCCAACCTGTTTCTCCACTGGAATGCTTTCACCTGTCAAGGCCGACTGGTCGATAGCCGAGCTGCCTTCAATAATCACTCCGTCTACCGGAATACTCTGTCCCGGTTTGACGATAAGCAAATCACCAACAATAACATCTTCTACCGGAATTTCAATTTCCTTCCCCTCCCGGACAACAACAGCGGTCTTAGGCGCCAGGTCCATCAATTTCGTGATGGCCTCCGAAGTCTTTCCTTTGGATCTCGCCTCAAAGAATTTGCCCAGAGTAATCAAGGTGAGGATTGTTCCCGCCGACTCAAAGTAAATATCCATCAGATAATGATCCAGTGTGTGCATATCGCCATGGCCCAGACTGTAGCCGATCTTGAAAATCGCCAGTATCCCGTAAACAATGGCCGCAGCCGATCCTATGGCGATCAGAGAGTCCATATTGGGTGACCTTTTGATCAGGGCCTTAAAGCCGATCCGGAAATATTTCCGGTTGACGTACACTATAGGTAAAAGCAACAAAAACTGAGTGAAGGCAAATGTGACCCCATTGGCATGACCATGAAAGGCAATCATGATAAATTCCGGGATCGGCAGGCCGAACCAGTCATTCAACATGTGATTCATTGCCAGGTACATCAACGGCAGCCAGAAAAGGAACGACACAATAAGCCGGTATTTCATCTCTTTCATTTCATTTTCCAGTGCGTCGGCAGCTTTCTCACCTTTGGCCGGGGTCTCGGCTTTGCGTACAAACATCGAGGCCTGATATCCGGCATCTACTACAGCCTGAACAATTTTCGCACTGTCGGTTACGGACTCATCATATTCTACTCCCATACTGTTGGTGAGCAAATTAACATTGACAGCCCGGACCCCTTCGACTTTTTTAACAGCCTTGTCCACTCTGGCTGAGCAAGCAGAGCAAGTCATCCCTGTTACCTGAAATTTTTGATTCATATATCCACCTTCTTACCTCCCACCCCCGGAGGGGTGTTTATGATGTAACTATAGAGATTTTCCAATCTGTTGTCAATAGCCTTTCCGTTGACGCAAAAAAAAAATCAGATATTGACCTCCTTTGTTGCAATATTGTCACTGAACCTCCTCTCATGCTCTACAAACAAAATCGTAGGCTTGTACTCAAGCAATACTTCTTCAATTTGGACCCGGGAAATGACATCGATATAGTTAAGTGGTTCATCCCAAATATACAGATGAGCTCGTTCAGCCAAGCTTTTGGCGATCAAAACTTTTTTCTTCTGACCGCTGCTGAATGTTGATATCTCTTTTTCAAACTGAACTCTGGAAAAATCAAGCTTCCTTAATATTGTTTTAAAAAGGCTTTCATTCACATTGTTTTTTGCGGCATAGTCGGTTAAATTTCCCTGAAGATGGGATGTGTCCTGCGGAACATAGGATAATTTAAGCTGGCTCCCTCTCATGAAGCTACCTGTATAGCTTATCTTCTCACCGCAGATGAGTTTAAGAATACTTGATTTTCCTGAACCGTTTTTTCCCATAAGAACAATACGGTCTCCCTGCTCTATCCTGAAATTGATATCTTTGCAGATCATCTTATCCTGGTAAAAAATCGAAATATTTTGCAGTTCAGCAAGCCGGCTTTGAACATAACAAAGCTGAGTAATTTTCAGGTTTTCTGTGTCTTCAATATTTTTGAGCAGTTTGGATTTTTCACGGATAGCAGATTGTTGTCTGTTTTCCATTGATTTGGAGCGTTTCATCATTTTAGCCGCTTTATGGCCAATATACCCTTTATCTGCCTTCGAACCAGAATGTTTTGTTCCGTATTTTGTCTTTTCCACTTCATTTGACCAGCCGCCCGTTCGTTTAGCTGCCTCAGCTAAATGAAAAATATCTTTTTTTAGTTTTTCATTTTCTGCAAGTTCAAAGTTATCCTGTCTTTTTTTATTTTCCCACCAGCTGGAGAAATTACCTTTTTGAATATCGATATTTGTTTTATTAATTGAAAGAATATGATCAATACAGCTATCCAAAAACGATCTGTCATGGGACACCAGAATAAAGCCGCTTTTGCTGTTAAGGTAATTCCCGACAAGCTTTCTTGCAGTCATATCGAGGTGATTGGTCGGTTCATCGATCAACAAAAAGCTGTTTTCCTTAAGAAACAAGGTTGCAAGCAGTACTTTGGTCTGTTCTCCGTTAGATAATGTCCGAAATGGCCGGTACAAGGCCTCTTCAGAAACGTCCAGCAATGACAGTTCCCTCAGCAGTTTCCAGTGAACATAGTCAGGGAAAAGTTCGCCGACTGCATCCAGAGTGGCGATTTCCTGATTTGCCACAACGAATGGGAAATACTCAAAGCTGACATTTGTGGAAATATTGCCTTTATATTCATGTTTGCCAAGCAGCAAATTGAGAAGTGTTGTTTTACCTCTGCCGTTTCTTCCCGTAAAACCCAATTTCCAATCGCTATCTATTTGAAAACTCACATTTTCAAATAGATTGTCATAACTTCCTTCATAGGCAAAGGTCAGATTTGTCACATTGATTAAAGACATCCGTTATCCTCCTGTGCAAAAAAATATGAGCTGCAAGAAAGTTCATTCCTGCAGCTCGAAAATACACAGTAAAACCAAATCCTAAGGACATGATCATGTATAATTTGACTGAAAAGAAATCAGCAACTTTCTTGCCTGAGCACAACAAAAAGCAAATTCTGCAGCAGAATTTTTCGTTTTATTATGCTTAAAATCATTAGCAAGAAAATTTGCGCATCTTTTCATCTCCAATCTCTGATTGCTGATTAAATTCTAACCGATAACGATAAAAAATACCACCCTTTAATCAAAAGCCAGTCCCAAATAACCAAAATCCTCAGGTGTCGTTTCCAAATCGGTTTCCCGGGTCGGCCTGATCATGCCATAGGGGCGGATGACGCCCCCCAATTTTTTGCCTATAAATGCCGGTGTTCGTAACAGATATTCCTTGCCCGGAAATAATTGCATAATGGCTTTAACGGCCCGGGGAAGCCATTCCTCTGAAATAAGAAGTTCTTTAATCACTGCTTTATGGGAACCGGGCATTTCAATGATGCAGCAGCCCTGTTCCCCTTCCGCTTCCAGCCCATAAATATCCGCCCCGGACCACTGGGACAACCTTTTCTGGTAAGCGATATCTTCATTGGTATATGCTGTATATCGTTTACCTTTAAGCTGTTTAGCTCTTCTCAGATTATATTCCCGGGGAGAGATACTTTTTATGATACAGGACGAAGCGCCCTCTGAAAGCAAGTCTGCAAACCGGTCCAGCCATACCTCTCGAATATGGAAACCTTCCCGAAAACCTCGATGGCGATAAAAATCAAAAAGCTGTTCATCAGCTGGAACGAGAACAGCGCAATCCTTCCCGTTTTTTGCCAGGTATTGGTGAGCAAACTCCAATATTTGAGCCCCATACCCTCTGTTCCGGTATTGCGGGTGAGTGGCGAGCGCGTACAGCATACAGGAATTTAGGCTTTGCTGATCAGGGGTAATGATTTTGACCGGCAGCATTGTCAGCATCGACAAAATTTCCTTGTCTTCCAGCAGCAGCAGGGTTTCATTTTCTTTGTAACGATTGGCAAAATAAAAATCAATATACCGTTCACTGTCCCCAAAGCAAAGTTTCCACAATTCTTTTTGCCGGGTTATCTCACCTTTTTGCGCCGGTCTGATTTCATTCACCTGAATTTCACACCCCTTCCACTGAATCATGGCTTCACTTAACCTGCAAATTTACCCCAGGATTTTTCCTCCATTCTGACCGGATGATAAGACAACTTGGCCTTTCTCAGTCCTTCCTGACCCATATCCTCCTCCCGATTGACATAGATCAGTTCAGGATGATTTTCCTGAATAAAAATCGCAAACTCATGGTTGATGATTTGATAGGCGCCCTGTATTTCATCAAATGCTTTTTCAATGTGGATGTCATAAGTATCCGAATTCAGTTTTTCTCCCATAGTATAAGCAATTACTCTTCCTCCGGACCGGATAAGGCCGCCTTCTAAGCCTAACTCGAAAAAATGGTCAAAACATTGGCGTACCGCACAACTTTCATTCTCAAGCTGGATATCATACTGACATTTGCGTCTGTTACACCATTCAACGGTCATTTCCCAGCACTCGCCGATATTCTCGGAAGATACCTGCTCAAAGGCCCAGTTGTTATCCCGCTTGAAATGGTTGATATGGTTGCGTTTGGCGCTGAGATTTCTGCCGGATAATGTTACAAGCTTGTCCAATAAGTAAACATAATCATAGCTGTCCCGCACCTTGGCATATTCAAATTTATCCGGGAACAAGGTGTTGATTTCCGCAATATTCTCATCCGACAGTCCTGCCAGCCTGAATTCATTTCCGGAGCTTGCTGCATCTTCGACCATTGCCTCTAAGACTTTTGGATAGTCCCCCTCGCCTGCCGGATATAAATAATACGGCACTCCTTCCAGGCTCCAACCTTTAACCACCAGGCAATTTTCCAGCTTGGCCACACGATATTGATAGATATTCCCCCAGGCAAACATATTTGTAAAATTGTAATGGCAGCCTGGCCTGTCGGCGGCATTAAGAATAGCATCTATCCACCCTTTATCACTGATCTCTATTTCCTTGAACGTTATCATCTTTACTCTCCTCTTGATCATATAAAAGAAAAAGCCGTATCTTCATGCGGCCGGGTACATCCTGAACATCCCAAACATGCTTATTAAGTTTCCCTCTGTTATTTTAGAATAATCTTTTGATTAGTTCAATTGTAAAATGTCTTGGAGTCTAAAATCTTACACCTCATCATTTTGTTATGGACTTATCATTCGCGTTTTTTTTCTCGCAGATGGTTCCTTTCTTTGTCCCTGCCATATGATAACATAAGCAAAAAAACGCTTATCGAATAATTTCATTTTTTGCAAGCTTCTCGTTCCGTTCGCTCACGGAGAGATAAAGCTGAATATGAAATTCAAGGGGGTAGAAAAATGCCAGGTTGGGCCGATTTAGTCGGTACAAAAGTAAAAGGTTATTCCAGTTTTTCAACACCGGTTGGCAACAGAAGCTTTAAAAAAGCCCAATGTACATGGTATTGTTGGAACAGGGCAAGTTATCAGGCAGGAAAAAAGCTGAGCTTTCATTCCAGCGCCAACGCCTATCAATGGCTGGATGCCGTTGATCAGGCAAACTGTCAGGCCATCAAGGGGAAAATAACTCCTGTTCGCAATTCTATTGCGGTCTATAAAGGTGGCAGTCAAGGGCTAGGCCACCTGTTATATATTGAAGCAGTCGATAATGGCAGAGTCTATTTTAGTGAATCGAATTATACTAAAGGCCGGGATGGAATGTACCAAACTGTAAAAACAGCAGATTTCCTTGGAGAATGGAGAACTCCGCACGTCGAATTGCTAGGTTATATTATTTTATAAGGTGTTTTCTTTGTTTGAATATGTCTCTAATGTAAATTGCCAGGATCATAACACCTTATTGGAACGGTATTGATATGACCCATCGGGCTTTAATTCTTTATCTCTTTAGCAAAATTTACTTCTTTTTTGTATTATTCTCCTGAAATATCTCATCTCCTTCTATATTTTAACACAACAAATGAGGCTGCCTTTGGCCTCCTCATTTGTATTATTACGAATTAGATTTTTAAAACAGCTGCCGTTTTAACCGATTAATACTTTTTATCTAAGTATTAGCCCGATACCGTTTCTTTCCTGTAAAAGCATTGACAATGACAAGGAGGATGACCGCACCGGCCAAAGCGACCAGGAAACTCCAGATATTAAATCCACTGACACCCATTGCCCCAAATAGACTTAAAATCCATCCTCCTATGAAAGCACCTATGATGCCGACTAAGATATTCATTCCTACACCCATTGAAGCATCATTGCCGGTTATTTTACTTGCGACCCATCCTGCAAGACCTCCTAAGATAAGCCAACCGATAATACCCATTGTATTCATCAGGTTCTCCCTCCTTTGTTTGAGAAGTTGTTTTATTAATATAATTTACCCTAAAATTTAAATATTATTTTATAGAAGTTCTCTCAGTTTTTTGAAGGTGCCTTTTTCCTTGTTTTCACCAGTCAACTGAAACAAAAATAATTGTTCAATTCAGAACCTGATATCGGTTATCCCAGCATAAGATCATCCAATTCAGCCATAATACATAACAGCAAGATGTTTATTGGAGGAATCAATATGGTTCTTAGGAGGGATTCATGATGGGTACAAAAAAAAGATCCAGGATAAGAAAATGGATACCTTTGATTATTCTAATCGTGATCCTCTTAGGAATTATTGCGGCCCTGCTTCTGCGTAAAACATCTGTTTCTTATGAAAATGCCCAGGCAAAAGCTGGGGATATCACAACTTACTATTCTTTCTCCGGCAATATCGACACCAAAAACCGTCAGACTGTCTTGGCGGGAAAAATTATGCAGATTTCGGAAATCAGCGTGACAAAAGGCCAAAGCGTAGAAAAGGATGCCCTCCTCCTGAAATCAACTGCCGGAGATCAAATCAAGGCAAAGATCAGCGGTGAAATCGTCAGTATAGATGTTCAAGAAAATGAACAAGTCATGGCCGGCACCAAATTAATGGAGCTTGTAGATTATCACCATTTAGAAGTTGCTGTAAAAGTTGATGAATATGATATTGCAGCTTTAAAAACAGGTCAACAGGCAACGGTTAAAATCGGTGCCGGCAACAAAGAACTTCAGGGCAAAATCGACAGCATATCTCGAGAAGGTCAGATTGCAGACGGAGTGACTTATTTTATGGCGACAATTGTCCTGCCTGAAGATTCAAGTATTAGGATCGGGATGACCGCAGAAGTAAAACTTATCCGCGATCAGGCTAAAGGAGTTGTGACCCTGCCCATGGTTGCCATTCAGTTTGATGAAAACAATAAGCCCTATATCCTCAAAGGAAACGAAACCGAACAGCCTGTCAAAACTGAAATAACTTTAGGAATTAATGATGGGACAACTGTGGAAATTCAGAGTGGCGTTACTGCCGGAGAGACTGTTCTTTATCATCAAACTGCCTTAACAGAGAATACAGGATTTTTAAGGGACAGCGATAATTCCGGCGGCGGAAATATCAATCCTGACGGAGGCAACGGCAATGCCCGAAATACTTAATATGCAAAAGATCTGTAAAAGCTACTATATGGGCGAAGAAGAACTGGAAGTCCTGCATGATATCAATCTAACCATTTGTCATGGCGAATTTTTGTCCGTTCTCGGTCCTTCAGGTTCAGGAAAATCGACATTAATGAATATTATCGGCTGTCTTGATATCCCAACCAAGGGAATATACGTTCTTGCCGGGAATAACATTGATGATCTTGATGAAATTGAACTTGCCCGGGTTCGCAATAAAGAAATAGGTTTTGTCTTTCAAAGCTTTCAGTTGCTGCCCCGTCTGACAGCATTGGAAAATGTGGAGCTTCCCTTAATTTACAAAGGACTGCCCGCTTCAGAACGCAAGAGATTGGTCAAGCAAATTTTGGAACGGGTCGGACTTGCCGAAAAGACACATCATTTGCCTAATCAGTTATCCGGCGGTCAGCAGCAACGGGTAGCGATTGCCCGGGCTTTGGTCACTGGGCCTTCAATTGTCCTTGCCGACGAACCAACCGGGGCTTTGGATCAAAAAACCGGTGAACAGGTCATGGCGCTTTTTGAAGAGTTAAACCACGATGGGCGTACAATTATTATGATTACCCATGACAGCAATATTGCCCGTCATGCCACAAGAGTGGTTCATATTTTGGACGGATACCTGACTGAGTGGGAGGAATGATTTATGCTGTGGGAAAGTATTAAAATGTCCTGGGTAAATATTATTCACAATAAACTTCGTTCCTTTCTCACCATGCTCGGAATCGTGATTGGCGTAGCCTCAATTATTGCTCTGATTACTATAGTGAAAGGCGCCACCGATAGTATCGGCAATCAGGTAACCGAGCTGGGAGCCAATAAGATCATCATTACGGCAACCGGTACTCCGCTTAAACAAGGCCTTAGCCAGGATGATATTGCCAACCTTTCTCTTATCGAAAATATCAGCGGTATTTCTCCTTCGATTTCCGGGAAAACCGCTATTGAATATCATCAAACCGTACTTGATCACGTCACAGTTCAAGGTAAAAACGAGGTCTATTTTAAAACCGATACAAAGCTGCTGAACTCCGGCAGGCCAATCAATATTTTGGATTTGGAAAATAAAAACCGGGTTGTAATCCTCGGCAGCAATATTGTTCAAGAGCTTTTTTATGGGGCCAATCCTTTGGACAAAAATCTGACGATTAATGGGCTTGATTATACGATTATCGGAACACTGGCGGCCTCAAGCGGATTCAGTATGAACTCAACCAATGATCTGGTCATTATCCCTTATACTACCGCCCTGAGCACCCTGGGGGTCAAAAACATCACCAATCTCGATGTATTTTTAATTGATACCAATCTTGCCGATCAAACTGTACTTGACCTAAAAGGAGTACTTAATCCGGCTTTTAACTATAAAGATCAGGCCTACACAATATTTAATATGGGAGATATTATTCAATCCTTTCAATCCATGATGGCGATGATGTCCCTCCTATTGGCCGGGATTGCCGCCATTTCCCTAGTCGTCGGCGGTATTGGTATCATGAACATGATGCTTGTTTCAATCACAGAACGGACAACGGAGATCGGTTTGCGTAAGGCCTTAGGCGCAACCCCCAACCGGATTCAGCTGCAGTTTATTATTGAAGCAATCTTTCTTTCGGTTTTTGGCGGACTCGCAGGTTTAATTTTTGGTGCCCTGATTGCTTATTTTGCCACAGTTTTAATCGGAATAGACTTTACCCTCTCCCCTGCCACTATCTCCCTGGCAGTGGGCTTTTCAGCGGCTGTTGGTATTATCTTTGGGTATATGCCGGCCCGAAAAGCAAGCAGATTAAATCCAATTGATGCCTTAAGGAGCTTATGATACCGTCTTGTTTCTCCCACTGTTTTTAGCTCTATAAAGATTTTTATCCGCATTGTCAATCAATTGTTCATAAGTCATTTTTTCAGAATTTAAAGTATATGTGCCGAAACTTGCTGTAATACAGATATTCTTATTATTGTATCGTATCCTGGCTTTTTCAACAGCTTGTCTGACTTTTTCAGCGACTCTATAAGCGATATTCTCATTAGAATCCGAAAGGACGATTAAAAATTCTTCCCCCCCGTATCTGGCAATCCAATCAGTATTTTTTCTAATATGTTGTTTGATGATCTTGGCGAATTCTCTTAGTACATGATCTCCGGCTAAGTGTCCATAAGTATCATTAATTTTTTTAAAATAATCGATATCAGCCAAGATAACCGATATTGGTTCGTTTTGATTTGAAGCATTGAAAATATCAACAAGAAGTCTTTCTTCTATATAACGTCTGTTATAGGTGTTTGTCAGACTGTCTTTAAGCATTTCCTCGTTCATTTTATTTACTATTCTATTAATCTCCGTGATTGATTTTCCGTTAATACTAAAAATCAAGTCAGACCTGGTCATATCCTTCATCAAGTCGAGATCATAAGGATGAGTGTTCGTGTTAAAATCCATACATAATATATATTTTTTGTTTTCCATATTCGTAAAAACTTTAGAAATTGTTATACAGAGATTGCCCGTAGCCAAAGAAACATAAGGTTCCGTAATATATTTTTTCAATCCTGCCCCTGTCAGTGGATAATAGTATTTTTCCATGGAATGATCTGTTCCAATCATTGCCGAATAAAAGATCAGGTCATCTTTCACTTTATTCTTATCATAAAAACGAATCGTATTACTAATCTGAATTCCGTATTCGTCAAGGATGTACGCACATTCAATCACCTTATTGGCCCAGATAATTTTAAGAAGTCTATGATCAAACTCCTGACAAGACACTGGAACAAGCTCTTTAATTGATTTGTTAACGATCAAATTCAGATTCTTATTCTTTTGTTTTTCGTCCCTGATCTTGCTGCTCATGTATTGATTAAAGCTTCTGCTTAATATTTCAATTTTGTTATTACAAAAAATAGTTGATTCATTGTAGATCTCCTGTGGCTTTGCAAAGAAGTACCCCTGGATCATTTGCCCGCCAAGTCTCAGTATCTGGATCGCTTCTTCCTCTGTTTCAGCTCCTTCGGCAATAACCAGGGCCCCAATCTCATTGGCCAGGTTTACCAGGGATTTAAATACACCCTGTTTGTAATAATCATTATTGATATTTCTGACTAATGAAATATCGATCTTGATCATGTCCGGCTTGATGAGTAGTATCCTATCCATATTTGAAAATCCGGTACCGACATCGTCTATGGCGACCATAAAACCTAATTTACGATAGGTGTCCGTAAACTTTTTCAAAGCCGTATTATCTTGAACCTTTGTTTCATTAATTTCAATCACAATATTTCTTGGGTTTATTTCGTAAGTATTGACCTGGTTCCTTAAATAATTTGAACCTTCCACCTTATCCAATATGGAAGCATCTACATTGATAAACAATAATCTATCATGATTTTTTTGATATAATTCACGAAACGCTTTAATAACTTCTTCCCGGCAAATCCTGTCCAGTTCTAATGTAAGTCCCTCATCACAGGCAGCATTAAACAAAACAGCGGGAGAGATGATTTCATTCGTTCCTGTATTTATCCCGCGTATCAGCCCCTCTACTCCAATAACCATTTTCCTGCTTACTGAGACAACCGGCTGAAAGTGAACGATGACCCTTTTATTCGTTATGATCTCTCGTATATTTGAAATTTCTCGGTTCTTATTCAATAATGGCTGCATAAGGGCACCTCCCGCACATCCTTATCAAGAAAACAAAAACCTATAGAAAAAGTATGCTTCACTTTTTCTATAGGCTCCTTTGCCAAATAAATCTTAAATGATTTTATCTTTATTTACCATCATTATACAATATTCATTTTGATAAAACAATTTGCTCTTTCTGATTTTTATGATAACCCAGTTCGACCTGAGTTGATTAACCAAAAGCTCACTTTTAGCACAATAAAACAAAGAACCCCGGGAGAAACAGGGTTCTTTTTCCAAAGGAGGTTGGGTTTTAGCAGTATTTCCAAAACTAATATACACATTGCGTATTAAGATCATATTATTGTATCGTAAACAATAGGTTAAGATTTTTACTTATCTCTCTTCCTTCTGCTCTATTCTTCTTTGTTCTTCTCCTTTATAGTATAATGGAAATGGAGGATTTGAGATGCAAATATTGAAAAACGACTGGCATGATTTGCTTAATGAAGAATTCCATAAAGATTACTACTTAAAATTGAGACAATTTCTGATTGAAGAATATCGGACAAAGACAATCTATCCGGACAAATATGATATTTTCAATGCCTTGCATTATACCGCTTATCAGAATGTCAAAGTTGTGATCTTGGGACAGGACCCTTATCATGGCCCAAATCAGGCGCATGGTTTAAGTTTCTCTGTTAAACCTGGAGTACAGCCTCCTCCTTCTCTCGTTAATATTTTCCAGGAACTGAACAGCGATTTAGGCTGTCCCATCCCCAATAACGGCTACCTGAAAAAATGGGCCGACCAGGGGGTTATGCTTCTGAATGCCACCTTAACGGTCAGGGCCGGTCAGGCTAACTCCCACAGTACCATTGGCTGGGGGAAATTCACAGATAAGGTTATTGCCGTACTCAATGACCGCCAGGATCCTATCGTCTTCATCCTGTGGGGCAGAAATGCCCAATCCAAATTGAGTATAATTACAGACCCGAGACATTACATATTGAAGTCCGCCCACCCCAGTCCCCTTTCTGCTCACGCCGGCTTCTTCGGCAGCAAACCGTTTTCCAAAGCCAATCAGTTTCTGGCTTCCATTGGTAAGGAGCCTGTCGATTGGCAGATTGAAGATATCCAGGTTTAATCAGATAAAGGAGTAAGAACCCGGTTTGAGCTCTTACTCCTTATACATTCTGACGTTTATATTGATTCCGCTATTTTAATTAGTTCTTCTTTAGGAAAATCTCCTTTCCCCGACATGCTATACAGCACCTGATTCGCTTCCCAATCAATACTGGTATCATCGCTTATTACAGCATTAACACCATTGACTTTTACTTCCTCTATTTTTCCGTCAGTGCCTATTGTATATTTAGTTTCCTCTTTGGAAGCTCTTTGCTGCATAAATATTACTTTTCCGTTCTGCTCATTAACAAAGAACAAGTCTACATAATCCTTGCTTATCTTCCCTTTTTCGCCCTTATACAATTCAGCCCGATCGAATGTATAGTTTTCCGGCAAATAGGCCGGCAGCTTAACATCAAAGGACAGATATCGGGCTAACTGTGAATAATCTTTAATGACTTCTTTCCTTACAGACATTTGTTCACGCGTAACGATTTCTCCATTTGAAAAACCAGTGATTTCTTGACCTTGGGCATTATAAATTCCGCTTCCATCCTGGGGATATTCTTTGATTGCTTGACCATCCTGATTAAAAATCTTTCCTTGCAGATCATTCGGAATAGTCCTGTCTAAATTGCTTGGTTCAGACTGTATAACTGTAATATTACCCAGGGAAATCGCTTTGATTACTTTATCGACAAGGTCTGTTGCGAAGGCTGTTTGCGAGAAGATGCCGCATATTATGGCAAAAGAAGCTGCACTAACAGAAACTTTTTTCAACAGCTTGTTATGACTTCTTTTCTCATTCAAGCTTTTCAGAACTTTATTGGCAACACTTTTTTTATTACTGCTCTTGCTGAAATCATTGCCGGCTAAAGCTTGACTAAATTTCAGCATCTCCTCATATTCTCTGTCTTTTATTTCGGCTTCTGATTCTGTTCCATTGAGATAAGCCTCTAAATCTATTGAGAAATTCTCTTCAAGATATTCTCTCTCTCTCATCATTAAGACTCCTTTTCCATTTCATTTTTCAACTTTCGGATTGCCCGGTATAAAATTACGGCTGTATTACTTTCCGTAATATCGAGTATTTCTGAAATCTCTTTATTTTTGAGGTTGCCTCCAAACTTCAAAGCAATCAGATGCCTTTCTCTTGAGCTTAAGATATTCAAGGATCGTGCAAGGTCATCATTGGTCTCAGCCTTGACAACCAGATCTTCGGGATTTTCCTCCCTGGAAATAAGATTTTGAGGATCATTGATTAACGTAAGCTTTTGCTTTTTTAAACTTCGAAAATAATCAGTTATGACATTTCTGGCTATCGCGAATAACCAGACTTCAAAGGGAGATTTCCGGTCCGAATATGTTTTTATACTCAGCATTGCCTTCTCAAAAACCCGGCTGGTCAGGTCTTCAGCTTCTTCCTTACCGTTGATCCTATAGAAAATATAGTTATAAATTCTTTTATAGTAGGTCTCAAAAATATAGCTGAATCCTTTATCTTTGATTTCCTTACTGATTAATACATTACTTATCGCAATTTGCTCCATCCATCCAAAAACTCCTTCCTTGTTTTTCCTTAGCTAAGGTTCATCTGTTAATACGTTTAAATTGGCTTTTCATTACACGAGTATCAAGAATTTTTTCATAAAAAATAAAACCCTTTTCACTATTTTTATAAAAGGAAAAGGGTTGATCTATTCTTCTTAATAATTACAGGATTATTCTATCCGCACAGCCGTCCCGGAAGCACTGACCATCAGCATGCTTCCGCTTTGGCCCACCACTTCGTAGTCCAGATCAATCCCGACGACAGCATTTGCTCCCAGCTGGACGGCTCGTTCCTCCAGCTCTTTCAACGCCAGATTGCGTGCATCCTGTAATTTTTCTTCATAAGCTGCGGAACGGCCTCCGATCACATCCGTTACTGCGGCAAAGATGTCCCGCACAATATTTGCTCCCATAATGGCTTCTCCGGTGACCACTCCAAAATAGGCCGTAATCTTGTGTCCCTCAACAGACGGGGTAGTTGTCAGGATCATTATAGAATCCTCCTTTATTTTTATCCTGTTTTCCAGTTACATGATAATTCTTCATTAACAAAAAATATATTGTAAACCTATCGGCATTTCGGATTAGAAATCAATTTCTGGTTCCTTTATTTGCAAACATCGCTTTAATCTTATTCCAGACTCCCTTGCCAACCATATTATCGGCAATCTTTATGATTTCCTTGACTTTAATCAAAATATCCCCTTCGCCTGCCCAGTGCCGGCTGATCACTTCCGGAGCAGTATTATTGATGATGGAATTGAGAACAAAAGCCGCAATAGCTACATCGTCAAGATATCCTGCCGGACCAAGAAGGATTTCCGGGATCAGGTCAACCGGTGAAACAAAATAAGCGATTGCTACTGCCAATTTCGCCTTGTCTTCTACATTGACCTCTTGCTCTACGGTCAGTTTACAGAGAAGATGAAACAAGTCGGGGGCAAGCAGGACATATTCCGCAAACCTGTTTGTTTTACCTTCTTCGCTTTTAAAATAATCCCTGATTTTCCCCCTCAAGGATTGATAAAAATCCTCATTGTTCTTCATCATTTCCCTCTTTTCATTTTCCGTTTAAAATCAAAGTTCAAACGTTGATTATCCTGCCAGATCAAACACCCGAAATCATATGTTGACTAATATTATTGTATATTATCAATATATGATAGGCAATAGAAGTACCGGAACATTCAAACGCTCCGGCCTTCCCTTCCGCTTATTTGAAAGATATCTTGCTCTAATCGGTTGTTTTTTTTCTGCTTCTTTTATTGTTCGTCATGATTTCTACCCGGAAGCCTTTCCTGCTTTCACGAACCGTAGCCGCCATGAAGCCAAAGAATATGAGCGACCAGATCCCGCCGGTTAAAATAATCCCCAATCCTATTCGTAACACAGGAAGCCAGAGCAAAGGACGGCTCAAAAGATACAGACCGTAAAGGATAGTGGAGAAAAACTTGCCTTCCAACACGGGAGGTGAAATCACCAGCGCAATGGAGGTGAGCTCTGCAGGGGGGAAAAGATAGCAAAGACTCAATCCTAACAGGAGAATAAAAAGAAAATTAATCAAATACATGATCAGGGAGGCACCTGGAGAAATCCTCATCTGGGGTTTATCCGGGTTAAAGCGGCAGTTATTGATCGAATAGTAAAGTCCGATCGCACTGGAGCCCAAGCTGAGGAGCACCGCGGCTATCGCCAGGACAAAAACCACTCCGGCCGAAACCCCGATTGCCAAAGATGTCCCCACTAACAGGGCTTCCATTAATACCAGAGTAGGCAATACGGCTGCCATTAATTTCCCCCAGATTACCGGCCATCCCGCCAGGGGAACGCTGTTTAACAGCCAGTCGGACTCTCCCTCCCGGCCAAAGGATTGCAGGGCCAGATTGCCGCTCATCATTACAGTATACATCATGAGGATATATAACAAAGAGGTCAGATTAGCCTTGGTGGAAAAAAAGGAAAATTGAGCAATAAAAAAAGCCATAAATATCAGGGGGAGAAGATAGCCAAACCATTCTCTGGCATCCCGTTTGAGGGAAAGCAAATCCTTTTTGGCAACTGCCCACATGCCGGGCCAGGAAGAAGTTTTTGGCGCCGCTTCTTTTTCATAAAGAAAAGCCATTTTCGCAGGAGCTTTATCCTGAGTATTCCGGGTTTCTAAGACCGGGGCCTGTTTTTGACGGCGTCTTCCCCCTTCTCCCTGTCCAAGTGCAATAAATCCCTGCCTGAACCCCCGTTCTAAAAGGGCCATCGAGAACAGAAACATTAAAATACTGCAGATAAAAATCAAAACACTCCAGGCAAATCCGGCAAGAAGGTCTCCTGATACCCCTTTAATCAGAGCGAGTGAAGCCCACCCCCAAGGAAAATAGTTCATGATGGCCAGTGATTGTTCTTTCCCTGTCAGCAAATTACTGATATCCATGGTTCCCTGACTGCTGAGAAGGAGATTGGGAACCTGAAAGATTAAAGCAATGATCAGTCCGGCTACAACCCCAATCAGACCTATTGCTTCTTTACTCCTGTGAGGGGGGACAATACGCATGACAAGAAGATTAATCAGTTCGGCCAAGGCCGCACCCATCAGCCATAGCCCGCAGCCGATCAAGAAAACCAAAACATAAAAAAATACACCGGCATGATAAAGCAGCCCGCAGAAAATTCCCGGCAAAAAAGCAAAAAGTAAAGCAATCAGTAAAGTGCTGCCGAGTACGGAAACGGACTTTACCGCAAATACTACCTTTAATGGGACAGGTGTCATAAAAAGCAGCTCTAAATCCTCGGACATATAAAGAGCCGCAAAAGCGGCAGTAATCCCGAAAAAAATCTGACCGGCCAGCCCGGTCATAAAGATAAAGGCTAAAAAAACCTGTGCTGACTGCAAGGATATGGTTTTTAAGGTCTGATAAGCTACCGTGCTTAAAAGGCCCATCAGAGACAAGAAAACCGCGGCAAGGACAATGATTCCCACAATAGATCCTTTGCGTTGATAACGGATCGAATTGAAAGTTACCCGCATTTGGTTCTTCAGGAGCAAAACAAAATCCCGAAAAAATGACTGTTTTCGAGGTAATTCCGTTAAAGGCGGAGGAAGGATGATCTTGGCGGCCATTACTGTTCCTCCTTCAAGCTTGCAATTAATTCAGCATTCTCTTTGTCGCCGGTCAACTCCAGGAAGATGTCTTCCAGGCTTTCCCCGCCGCGGCCCGTCTCTTGCCGCAGCTCTTCTGGACTGCCCTGAGCAATCAACCGCCCGTTTTTCAAAATACCTACGCGGTGGCACATTCTCTCAGCAATTTCAAGAATATGGGTTGAAACAAAAACTGCCGCTCCCTGCCGGGCCAATTCCTGCAGGATATCTTTCAAAAGCCGGGCACTGGCAGGGTCAAGCCCTACCGTAGGTTCATCCAGGAGGATAACTCTGGGCTGGTGGATCAAAGCCGACGCCAGCACTACCTTCTGTCTCATTCCGTGGGAATAGCCCTCCAAAAGTTCATCTGCCCGATTACTAAGATCGAAGATAGCCAAAAGCTGTTCCACTCTGTCTTTGGCCATGTCCTTCGGAACCCGGTAAAGGGCTGAAATCAGAAACAAAAATTCCCGAGCCGAAAGCTTATTGTAGATTTTCGGCTGGTCAGGTACATATGCGATTAATGCCTTGGCTTGAGCCGGCTGTTTCCGTATCTCATAGCCCCCGATAAAGATTTCTCCTTCACTGGGGTCGAGCAATCCTGTCAACATTTTGATCGTCGTCGTTTTTCCGGCACCGTTCGGCCCTAAAAAACCAAAAATCTCTCCGCTCTTTACCTCCAGGTTCAGGCCGTTTACCACCGGAACAGAACCATAACGTTTAACCAGTTGTTTTGTCTTTATCAGAATGTTATTCATTGATCATTCCTCCTGACTGCTGCCAATCCTATTTTGCCCTACAGGGTCTATTTTTTACATATTTGTTAGTATACCACAAAATGCCCTTTCTTAAATTTGCATTATGGGTTTCAAGCAGAATGATCTTTTCTTGCCGGAAACCGGTACAAATTCTGATCTGGCAACCCTGTCTCTTGAAGATTTTTACAGATGGTCTTTTTTCATAATGTCTCATAAAACAAACCATACTATAACCACCAATATCAGAGGATGAAAGTGAATGATGTCAATAGAATGGTTTATTGTAACCGCAATAAGCGTAATGGTCTTTTTATCCGTTTTTTATGTGCCGAAGGCTAAACATAGACTGGCATTCATCAGTTTAATCACCTTCGAAGCAACGACTTGGGCGTCCATAAATATCCTTGTCCAAAGTAACCAGATCTCTTTTCCGGTACGGGAATTCGCTAAAGCAACCCAAGTCGGTTTTCTGCAAAATTTCTTATTTTACCCAATGATTTTTGCCTGGTTCATGATTTTGTATCCTGCCGGGCCGTCTAAATTGAAAAAAATCTTGCATTATCTCGTCTTTGTATCCATTGTCGTTTGGTTTATTTACTTTGTCAGCGTATATACTGATCTGGAAAATTTCATCAGTCACACAAAGTATTCCCAACTTATTCGTTTATATTTAAGTTTTCTGTTGCAATTTATTTTCAGCCGCACTTTTATCAAATGGTTTGCCAAAGAAACAAATCTGCAAATAGAGGTGTAATTCTTGTACATACTCGAAAGATTATTCTTAATCAGTTCACTGACCATTATTTTTATCTCGGTTTGGTTTATTCCGAAAGAAAAGAGAGCCCAGGCATCATTCATTTTCTTTACGACCCAGTTCTTTACCTGGATCATGGGGCTTACCGTTGTCGAATTGAATTGGCTTGAATACCCGGTACGGGAATTTTATAAAGCAAATGGTACGAGCTTCTCCTTTGAGTATTTCTCCTTACCTGTCATTACGATCTTTTTTATTCTCTACTATCCTTCAAATAAGCCCTATATAATCAGATTAATCTATAATCTGTCCTTTAGCTTATCTATTACGGTCATTGAACACTTTATCGAAAAATATACTCTGGTCATTAAATATCTTTCCTGGAAATGGTACTGGACATCGATTAGTGTCCTCATCGTATTTCATCTTGTCATGTTTATCTATAAGTGGTTCTTTAAACTCAATGGTTCAAAGGATTCTTTGGATTAAATCACAATGATGTCTTTTCCCCCACCCGTAATGCACCTGCCGCCTTGGGGGGTAACAATATAGGTATCTTCCACTCCTACCATCCCAAGATCAGCCAAGCCCTTTTTGGGTTCAAGCGCAATAACCATGTTTTCAGCGAGTGGATCCTTAAAGCCATTGGCAATCACCGGAAACTCATCAACATGGAGACCCACTCCGTGACCGAGAAATTTTACTTGTCTTTGGCCAAAGCCCATAAAGTTTTGTTTAAAATCATCACTCAACTCATTGGTCACCGTCTGGTAAATCTCTGAAGGAACAGCTCCGGGTTTTAGAAGTAAAGCCAGGCGTGCCTGCACTTCGATACAGGCTCTTTGGAGCTTGATCATCTCATCAGTGGGCTTACCGCCAAAAAGATATATCTGAGTCTTGTCTGTATGATAGCCGTCATAACCAAAACCGATATCTACAAAAATCAGATCACCTTTCCGGAGTTTTCTTTCCCTGCTGCCGCCAAGCGGTACTGCAGGGCACAGCCCATATGCACCCCCCGGTCCATCAAAACTTGTCGGATAGATGGAACTTTCTCCAAACCCGATCTGACCAACAACCATTTCCGTTTGAAACATCGAGAATCGGCATATGCCCTGATGCCCAAGTTCCACCATCTTTACTAAAATCTCGGCGACAAACTCAGCTTCATTCATCCCTTCCCTGAGCAGGGCAGGCACAATATGTTGGAGCAAATCATCATGCTGTTTTCCGGCATGCTCCAGCTTTTCAAGCTCAAGCGGTGACTTTACCGATCTGACGGCAAGGATCACCCTGTCCAATGAACTGATTGTTCCCATCTTAAAATATTTTTGCAGGCGATCCATTATGCCCCATGTCACAACCTCAGTTTCCACAAAGGTATTGCCGCAGTCTCCGCCAGTCACCGCCACGGCATCCCGGTAGCTTTCCATCGGATAAATATCCGAGAAAAGCGATTCGGCCTTAGCGCGTTCGAAGCTTCGGCGGACAAAATAAAAAGCCTTCCTTTCTTTTGTGACCAACAGCATGCCATCCTGCATCGTGCCGGTAAAGTAATATTGATTGACTTTGCTTAGAATAACAGCGGTATCCCAATCGGGATACACCTCATTCATCAGAGAATAAAATTTGGTCAGCCTGTCGTCCAGCTCTTGTTTGGGAATGGGTGTTTTGAACATTTCTGCCTCCGTTTAGTCAATTTTATTTCGTATGCTTAAAAATAAATCAGTTTATATAGGCCCGATGTCAGCAGGACAAAGGAGCTTGACCAAAGGTTTTTATTATATGGAAAAACAACATTAAATAACTCCGCTGCCAATAACAACAAAATTCCGCTTCCGGCAAAAACCGCTGTTTTCAAGAGCGGATTAGATGACTTTTGCATGATCATACCTATAATAAATAATTATATCATTCCTGCGACATATACAATCAAATATGAACTGGGTAACAGCAATAACAGAGATGCGAATGTACCTATTGTTTTACTCCCCACCAAACCTATTACACATAACCGAAACTGCTCCTGAGTGCATTTGCCGTCAATTACGTCATCCGTCATCATAGATAATTGAGGATCAATAAAAATCGTCATTAATATCGTGGCAATTCCATTGACAACCGGAGAAAGAGTAATACATGTCGCTCTCAGATCCGGTTCTAAAAATCCTGCATAGATCGGAGCAAGAGAGCCAACCGTAATCAGCGCAACAGCAGCAAGATTATATACCATAATCCTCTTTGGCAGCTTTCTGTAAGATATTTGTCTGACATTTTCTTTGGCTGGCACGGAAACACATTCCTTGATATATCGGATTCCGGACTTGGAAAAGCTATGTAAAATCAACTTTGATAATGACCTGTCTATGGAGAATGACATCACCCCCTTGTAGAGAATTCTTTGAAATGTTGGAATTAAAATAGCCCCAAAAACTGTTGCCACTCCGGAAATCAAAATTATGATATTGAATATGATTAGCAGATCACCGGCTCCGGGGTTACTTTCAACATATTTGGTCAGGATCGGGACCTGAAAGGTTACTGCAATTCTGGACACCAACATCAACATATTGAATAGTGCAAAAGATACAGCAATTTTTCCCGTTCGCACTCCTACAAGTCTGACCGAGTAAGCCAGGGTCCCGATCAGCGATATGATAAAATTCAGGGTGATGACCAGTATAATTTGACTGTTCATGTCCGACTCCTTACATCAATTTCCGATTTTACCGAATCTCAAACCTCTTTTTCAAACACCAGATCAAACTGTTTAATTAGACCATTTTTATCCAGATCCCTTCTTTTTGAGGGTTCATTTTTCCTTTGCTTTTTACTTCCAACCATTCTTTTCCTAAAATGCTTTGATTAATGATAACAAGATATGTTATAATCTTTCAATCTCACTTTTTACCTCAAACGATTAAGCAGTATCTCAAACTCTAATTTATCTCATTCACTACATATTGTACTTTATAAAGGAAGGATACATCATGAAACGCAGTCTGGAAATGGGGAGTCAAAGTATTGGCCGGTTACTGTGGGAATTTTCCCTTCCCGCGGTGATTGGAATGCTTTTGTACTCTCTTTACAATATTGTTGACAGGATCTTTGTCGGGCGTGGAGTCGGCAGCATAGGGATTGCTGCGATAACAGTGGCTTTTCCCATCATGATCATTTTGCTGGCTATTTATGTTTTTATCGGTATCGGATCAACAGCTTTAATCTCCTTACGGCTGGGCGAACAGAAATATGAAGAGGCTGAAAAAGTTGCAGGCAATGGTACTCTTATGCTGATAATATTACCCCTGCTGATTTCTGGTATTTATTTTTTATTTGCAGAACGGATTTTAATTCTGTTTGGAGCAAGCCCAACCGTTTTACCTTATGCTCTTGATTTTACCCATATTATTATTCTGGGTTCAGTTTTTGGTTCTCTTGGTTTTGGCATGAACAACTTCATCAGAGCGGAAGGCAATCCAAGATTCGCTATGATGACTCAGGTCATTGGGGCTTTATTAAATGCGGTTTTAAATTACATCTTTATCTTCAAATTGGGGTTGGGAATTAAAGGGTCTGCACTGGCGACAGTATGCGGTCAATTATTTTCAACGATCTGGGTATTAAGCTATTTTTTGTCCGGGCGCAGCATGATGAAAATCAGACTAAAAAACTTAAAACCACAGATGTCGATTCTTATTGGGATTATGTCCATTGGTTTTGCTCCTTTTGCCATGCAAATAGCAAGCAGTGCCCAGCAGGTTATTTTAAATAATACTTTGATGATTTATGGTGGAGATAAAGCACTTTCAGCTGTCGGAATAATTATGAGCATTGCCACCCTGCTGTTCATGCCGGTGATCGGAGTCAGTCAGGGGGCTCAGCCTCTTATTGGCTACAACTATGGTGCCGGGCAGTATGAAAGAGTGAAGGAGACATTAAAAAAGGCTGTCATAAGCGGAACCTATATTGTTTTGGCCGGTTTTCTGCTGATTCATATTTGGCCTGAAGAAATTGTAGGGCTTTTTAGTAAAGGCGATGTCGAACTGACCCAAATTACAACCCATGGCCTCTTGATTTTCCTGGTCATGCTTCCGGTTATTGCCTTTCAGATCTTATGTTCCAACTATTTTCAGGCTGTAGGCAAACCTGTGCAGTCCACAATTCTCAGTTTGTCCAGACAGGTATTGCTGTTTATTCCGCTTCTTCTGATTCTTCCTCGTTTCTGGGGTATGAACGGAGTCTGGTTGACTGCCCCTATTTCGGACGGAATAGCCGTCCTCTTGACTGCGGCTCTGATTTTTGCAGAAATGAGGGGCCTTCCCACAACTTCCTCTACAACCAATAAAATAAGAGCGGACCAATAAATATCATTCTCGCCGGCACGAACCGGTTAGCGGCTGATTAGCATAATTTGTCTGTATTCTTTTCCCATGTTATGCTAATCATACAATGATGGGATATTTTGTATGGGAGGTTCGTTATGGCTACAACTGCTTTAATCATAACGATTATCCTGTTTATTGCAGGTTTAATCGGAACCATATTACCCGTTCTGCCCGGTGCGGTCCTTATTTACGGAGGCATGGTTTTTTATGGGTTTATGACGGGTTTTTCCACTTTGAATGCTTACTTCTACGTCCTGCAGGGTGTTGTTTTCATCCTGATATTTTTCATTGATTACTTTGCCTCAGCTGTCGGTACAAAACGCTTTGGAGGCAGCAAGCAAGCTGCCTGGGGATCGGTAATCGGGTCGATTATCGGCATCATAACAATGGGACCATTAGGCCTTGTCATCGGGCCATTTGCCGGCGCTGTTATTGCTGAATTAATCCGGGGAACAGAACTAAAACAAACACTGCGGGCCGGGTTCGGAACGCTTGTCGGTCTTCTTGGCGGAACTGTGCTCAAGTTGTTTGCGGAAATCATTATGATTATTTATTTCTTTATGCGTATCTCTTGAATTGTAAACCATTACTCCGAATCCGCGGGAAAGGTCATCCAAAGCAGGTCAGGTTACCATCCTTGCTTTGGGTGACCTTTCTTGCGGGGATACGAGTTCAAGCGGCTTATTGTTTAAACTAAAATGACGATTTCCATCCCATCAGGTAAATAAATAAGCTGTGTACCGGATATTGAGAGGTACACAGCGATGATCTGTCAGCTTACTTTTTTACCGGTTCCCATTTACACCTTACCGGCGAGGCAATAGCTTCATCTTTTTTCAGTTCCTTGAACGCCTGATCAATCTCCTTACGGTCTATACCGATTATTTTTTCCACATCTCCGGCACTCAGCGGTTTTCCTGCCTCAATCATAGCCTGCAAAACTTTTTCTTTCGTTCCCATGATGATTGCCCCCTTTAATCCTTTTCATTATATGTAAGGAAATGATTAATCCTTGCTCAAAGAGTCCAACAGCTTCTGCAAATAATCTCTTTGCTCGGTTGTAAGTTTTTTGGCTGTATTCAATAATCGACGCAGTTCAGGCTCCAGTTCCTGATTATCCTCGGAGAAAAAATCAGCCAAAGAAATTCCTAAAGCTTCACAAATGCGTTCCAAAGAACCAAGCGATGGTTTAGCGTCATTCGCTTCAATTTTATAAATCGTTGTGGGATCAAGACAGACATTTTTCGCCAAAGCATTTGCTGATATTCCTGCTACATCACGAAAATACTTCACCCTTTTTCCGTAATTCATTCAATCACTTCCTGAATAATATTCAAGTTTATTATATCTCAATATTATTCAAGTAAATATCATGAATTTTATTCGTTTAAAGATATTGACTTAATGAATTATATTCTGTAAGATTTTATATGGGGTGGTATATTTTGGTTAGACCGGGAATTCAAATTAAGGCTCTCCGTAAATCATTAAATATGACCCAGAAGCAACTTGCAGAATTGGTTAAACTTGATGAAAGCATGATTAATAAGATCGAGAACGGGCACTCTGTCGGCTCAGTACAAACACTGAGCAAAATCGCTGCTGCCCTGAAGGTAAGCATAACTGAACTCTTGGATGATCCATGCTTTCCCCTAGAAAATAAAAAGCCGGAGGATGATCATGCCTGAAAATAATCAAAGTGATTTTGAAATCGGTTATAATTATGCCCGTCAAAAGCATTATTTATTAACAAACCGTGATTCTCGATTTTTTCTGGAGCTTGGTCTGGCCTTTTTATTTGAACAAGGAGTGACAGCAGAGCTTTCCAAAGGTATGGGGACATATTATTTAGAGCAGGTCATTAATCTCTTTACTCCGGAAAATACACACTTTTCTGGTTCCTCTTGACTTCATTTCTCTTCTTATGTAAACTACTCCTAACCTTTAATTTTTTTAATGCTGAATAAGAGTCGGCCGTAGAGTTTCTTTCGCTACCGGCGGCTTTTTTATTAAGGCATGTTTCTTGCCAAAAATAGGAATTTACAATAAGGAGGCTATACTTATGGCGTATTTATACAATGAACCATCGAGAACTTTTAATGAATACTTGCTTGTTCCCAATTTGACGAAAAAAGATTCTGTTCCTGATAATGTATCCCTTAAAACTCCTATTGTCCGGTACAAGAAGGGTGAACAATGTCCTCTATCCACCAATATCCCTTTAGTTTCGGCCATCATGCAGTCTGTTTCCGATTCCAACATGGCCATTGCCCTCGCAAGATGCGGAGGCCTCTCCTTTGTCTTTGTTTCTCAGCCCATTGAACAACAGGCTGAGATGGTCAGGAAAGTTAAAAAATACAAAGCCGGTTTTGTGGTTAGTGATTCCTGTCTTAAGCCTGACCAAACCCTGAAAGATGTCTTAAATCTGAAAGCGCGGACAGGACACTCCACCATTGCCGTTACTGAAGATGGTTCCTCGACAGGGAAGCTGCTCGGACTCATTGCCAGCAGGGATTACCGTCTGAGCAGAACTCCCCTGGACAAAAAGATTTCTGAATTTATGACTCCCTTCTCTTCCCTGATTTATGGTACGGAAGGTATTACCTTAAGTGAAGCAAATGATATGATTTGGGATCATAAACTGAATTCCCTGCCGATTGTCAATAAGGATCAACTTTTGGTTTATATGGTATTCCGCAAGGATTATGATGCCCATAAAGAAAATCCGCTTGAACTTCTGGATCAAAGCAAAAGACTTGTGGTTGGAGCGGGGATCAACACCAGAGATTATAAAGAAAGAGTACCTGCTCTGGTCAAGGCCGGAGCCGATGTTTTATGTATTGACTCTTCCGATGGTTATTCTGAATGGCAAAAAGACACCATTCAGTGGATTAAACAGGAATATAACGGTGAGGTTAAAGTGGGAGCCGGTAATGTGGTGGATAAAGAAGGCTTCCTCTACTTAGTCAATGCCGGAGCGGACTTCGTTAAGGTAGGTATTGGCGGTGGTTCAATCTGCATCACTCGTGAGCAGAAAGGAATTGGCCGCGGCCAGGCTACCTCTGTTATCGAAGTGGCCAAGGCGCGCAATGAATATTTCAAGGAAACGGGAATTTATGTACCGATCTGTTCTGACGGCGGGATTGTTCACGACTATCATATGACCCTGGCTTTAGCTATGGGAGCCGATTTCATCATGCTGGGAAGGTATTTTGCCAGATTTGATGAAAGTCCTACCCGCCGGCTCAAAATGGGTTCAAGCTATGTCAAGGAATATTGGGGCGAAGGCTCTAACCGCGCTCGCAACTGGGAGAGATACGACACCGGCGGTGAAGAAAGGCTTGAGTTTGAAGAGGGTGTGGATTCCTATGTCCCTTATGCCGGAAGCTTAAAAGATAATGTGGATATTGCCATCAGTAAAATGAAGTCTACGATGTGCAACTGCGGCGCTGTCACCATAGAAGAGTTCCAAAAAACTGCCCGTCTGACTCTTGTTTCCTCAACCAGCATCATTGAAGGCGGTGCTCACGACGTTATATTAAAGGAAAGCTGATCCCGGATAAAGATCACTTAAATGAAATAGGCTGCCCGTTGAAACAAAATCAGTTTCATCCGGGCAGCCTACTTCATTTGAAGGCTTTGTCTTCCACCTTCCCCCAGCACCTTCCATCCGTAAGCAATACCATCTATTGTCAGCCCGGCTATTGTAAATTCCTTTCTGTCCACCTCCTGTCCGCCCAGTTCTTTATAAAACCCGGCATATTTATTCCCGGCCAATACCCAGACAAGCAGCGAATCAAGCTTCAGCTTTTTCAGGGAGTCAAGCGCCGCTTGCCAGAGAAGCCTGCCAATACCCTGGCCCTGGTAATCGGCCAGAACATAAATGGCATAGATTTCCCCTTTAAAAAGGGTCTCTCCTGACCTTTCCATCCCTCCGAATACGTAGCCGACAATTTTCCCTGAATCATCCTCCGCAACATGGACAAACTTTTTGTGGCTGCGGTTATTAATCATATTTCGATAGAACTTTTCTCTTTCCTCATGAGAAAGAGAAGCAAGCTGCTCATCAGGCAAAAGCCCCCGGTAAGTTGTCAGCCATGTTTCAATGTTCACGCTTGCTATCGCTATGGCATCTACCGGTTCAGCTTCCCGGATTTCCATTTTTTCACCTCCCCGCTAAACCCAGAGACTCTCTTCACCTATTTTTGCTGGTTCATCTCAAATCTTTCAAAATAGCCGATCAGCTCTCCGTTTTCATCCCTGACAGGGACAATATATACCCGTTCATTTCTGACATTGACATGCAGAAAAGCCTCATTGCCATGATTTTTCAACCGCTCCACCGTTTCACGGATAATTTCCTCCGACTTTGCGTTTTGGTGGCAGTCAAACAGGGACTTCCCAATCAGGTCTCTGTATCCGCGCTCCCTGTAATAATGGTATTGGGCTCTTTTATTCATATATCTGATGATATGGTCACAATCCGCAAACAAAATCGGGTAAGGATAAGAATCCAAAATATACGACAAGAGTTTTTCTCTTTCCATAAGTTTTCCTCCATATTGGCATGATTCTAATTAAGGAATTTCAAGGATACTCTCTGTTAAAAGTGCCCTCGCTGTCCTTGACTTTTTATCAATTCTTCTTACACTTTTCTGCCCATCATCACCGCGAAGAAATACCATTTATACACACAATCCACATCAGTGAAACCGGCTTCCTTTAACCAAATCAGCTGCTGGGAAAGAGGGGCTTCCCTGTCCAGCTTAGTCCTGTCATAGGCCGCTGAAATATCGGCTTGGCTGAGTCCGCTTTTCTCAATACTTTCTCTCCAGTGCGTCTTGTTTAGGGAATCCAGGTATGGGGTCTCTCCCAGCACCTGGTCACAATTAATAAATATCCCTTTGGGGTTCAGTATGGAATAGCATTTATGATATAGTTTGATTTTTTCCTCGTCACTGAGATGATGGATGGAAAAAGCCGAAATAATCATGTCATATTTTTGCTGAAAATCATATTGGGCATAGTCATCAACAATATACTCTACTCCGGGAATATCAGAAAATCTCCGTTTAGCCATCTCCAGCATCTGATCAGAGAGATCAATCAAGGTAATTTGGGCGGTGGGTATTTTTTCGATAAAAAAAGAAGTCAAAAGTCCGGTCCCCGCTCCGATATCTAAAATCTTAGGTCTTTCTGTCACAGGCTCGATTAATGAGACAGGGATATGATAAAAATCATCAAAACAAGGAATCAGTTGCCTTCTTTGCCCGTCATAGACTTGAGAAACATCATTGAATTTTGCCCTAATATCGTCCTTCATGTTTACACCCCGATTAATCCTTTGTTCCACCTTCATCATACTCTATCTTTATGGTTTACTGTCTTTACTTCTCTATTTTTCTTTACTTTCCTTCTGTCCCTCAAATGAAAAATATTTAAACATAAAAAAGCTGCCGCAAGTATACGCAACAGCCCTGAGTGTGAATGGTTAATTGTTAATGATGGTCCCGCCGTTCACGTGGACAATTTGTCCTGACATGTAAGATGAATCTTCGCAAGCAAGAAACAAATAAGTACCCGCCAGTTCAAAGGGCTGCCCCGCTCTTTGCATAGGTGTGGTACTGCCAAAGACTTCTACTTCTTGCGCGCTGAAAGAGGCTGGAATCAACGGCGTCCATATCGGTCCGGGCGCTACACCATTGACCCTGATTCCCTGTTTGGCCAGGGATTCGGACATTGACCTTGTAAAAGATACGATTGCGCCTTTCGATGAGGAATAATCAATCAGACGGTCATGTCCTTCATAAGCAGTGATCGAAGCTGTATTAATGATGGCTGCCCCGGCCTTAAGATAAGGCAAGGCAGCTTTCGTCAAATAAAACATGCTGAATACATTTGTCTGAAAGGTCATCTGCAATTGCCCGGCTGAAATATCCAGCAAAGAATTTTGAGGATACTGGACTCCCGCATTATTAATCAGGATATCAAGTTTTTTAAACGTCTCGATTGTTCTGGTTATGACCTGGTTGCAAAAATCCTCATTGCCTGTATCTCCTGCTATTGCTAAGCATTGTCTTCCTCTTTGTTCGATTTTACTTTTGGTGAATTGGGCATCCTCATGTTCATCCAAATATGTAATCACAACATCTGCGCCCTCTTTGGCAAAAAGAACAGCGATTGCCCTGCCTATCCCGCTGTCTCCCCCTGTAATCAACACTGTTTTTCCTTCAAGTTTACCTGTTGCCTGGTAATTGGGATGTTCAAAAACGGGCAGGGGGTTCATGATTGATTCCACTCCCGGCTGTTTATCCTGATGCTGGGCCGGGAAAACCGGTTTGGCTGTTTTGCTGCTGCTCATAAATTTACTCCTTCTTTTCTTTTTTATCCGGACCTGTTTTTATTTTCCGCAACTTTTTTCTTTCTATACTTTTTATCCAAAACAGCTCTGACTTAGCCTTTTTTATAAAATAAAAATAATGAATCTCCCAAACCGGGATCACGACAAAATCATGAAAAAATAGAGTATACTAGACGATAAGACAGTTTTTAAGGAGATGATCATCATCATTCGGATCGGAGAATTCAACAAACTGAGAATAAACAATTTTACTTCAATTGGAGCCTATTTAGATGCGGAGACCTCCAACCGTTCGGATAATATCTTGTTGCCCAGAAAGCAGCTACCCTCTGATGTTCAAATTGGGGATTACCTGAAGGTCTTTATCTATAAAGATTCGGAAGACCGCTTGATTGCGACAATACGGGAACCCTTGGCCAAGGTTGGGGATTTGGTCTGTCTGAAAGCCAGCGCCAAAACCACTTTAGGTACTTTTATGGATTTCGGACTTGAACGCGGACTTTTCCTTCCTTTTAGCGAGCAGAAATATTTGATTGAAGTTGGCCGCAGTTATCTGGTGTACGTTTATTTGGACAAAAGCTTGAGGTTATGTTGTACCACCGATGTTTACAAGTATTTAAAAACCGATTCCCCTTATCAGAAAGGGGATATGGTTGCCGGTACAGTCTATCAGATCCGCAGAGAAATCGGGGCCTTTGTTGCTGTTGATCATACATACAAAGGTCTGATCCCCCGGAGTGAATTATATCAAAATCTCCGCAATGGAGACCAGATCCGAGCCAGAGTGCTGAGAGTCCGCGAAGACGGCAAATTAGATTTGTCTATTCGAGAACCCGCCCATAAACAGATGGATATCGATGCCGAAACTCTCTTGCAGGATATGAAAAACAATTTGGGCTGCCTTCCTCTCACCGAGGACGCCGGTCCGAAAGAAATTGAGGTTAGGTATCAAATGAGCAAAGCCGCCTTTAAGAGAGCGGTCGGCGCCTTACTCAAAGCAAAAAAAATCATCAAGGAAGACGGCAGACTTAAACTTGTTTAACAGCAACCCCCCTGCTTTGGCAGGGGGGTTGTACCGGAAAGATTTTTTATTTTTTTAATTTCGCCAGTGCTTGAGCGAGAGCATCATTGATCATGCCGTTATCTTCCTGTTTATTCAGGTACTTTTGTACATCTTTTTTGTTAACTTTCCCTGGATTCTCGCTTTTCCTTTGAGTGAAAGAAGCCAGTTTTTCCCGGTAGCCGCATGTACAAGTAAAAATCCTGTTTTCGCCCTCTCCCTTGAGATCCATTTTTTTATGGCAATTCGGGCATCTGGCATTGGAACTAACCGACAGACCTTTACGATAACCGCATTCCCGGTCCTGGCATATCAGGAGCTCACCTTTTTTTCCCTTGACCTGTAAAAGGAATTTTCCGCATTCCGGACATTTGTTTCTGGTCAGATTGTCATGCCTGAAGACTTGATTATTTTCGCTGACTGTTGAAACAAGCTGACGAGCATAGCTTCTAATTCCATTCAAAAATTCAGTGCTTTTTACTTTCCCCTTACTGATTTCGCTTAACTGCTGCTCCCACTTTGCTGTTAATTCCGCAGATTTTAAATCGACCGGTACCAGTTCGATCAGTTGAAGACCCTTGGAGGTGGGGAAAATCTCTTTCCCGTTGCGTTCCAAATAAAACGAACTGAAAAGCTTTTCAATGATCTCCGCTCTGGTGGCCGGTGTACCTAAACCCCCCGTCTGCTTGACCGCTTCTCTAAGTTTTTCATTTTCGATGTTTTTCCCCGGATGCTCCATGGCAGTGAGCAGGGTTGCTTCCGTATATCTGGCCGGAGGTTTCGTTTTCCCGGCTTTTGTTTTGACCTCAAGTATCGGAATACGCTCTCCCTTATGCAGATCTGGCAGAGTTTGCTCCCGCTCTTCATCCTCCTGTTCTTCTTCCCAATTGCCGGTCCCCTGATAAACTTCTTTCCAGCCGTTTTGTTTCACGATTTTACCCTTGACTTCAAATAATTCCCCCCGGATGTCAGCCTTTACTGTCGTTTGCTCATATTCAAACGGTTTGGACAGCACAGCAAGAAATCTTTTCACGATCAAATCATATATTTTATACTCTTCATTGCTCAGTTTCTGCAAATGAACCGGTTGTTCAGTCGGAATGATGGCATGGTGATCACTGACTTTGGATTGATCAACAAATCTCTTTGTTGTCGTTATCTTATTTTTTAATATCTTCGCCGCAAACTGAGCATAAGGACCCACGGCAATACTGTTCAACCGTTCCGGTAAGGTGGAGACAATATCTTCGGTGATATAACGGGAATCTGTCCGAGGATAGGTGACAATTTTATGGTATTCATACAACTGCTGCATGACTGAAGAGGTTGTCTTAGCAGAAAAACCATATTTTCTATTGGCATCTCTTTGCAATTCCGTCAAATCATAGGCCAGAGGCGGCAACTCCTTTTTGCTTTCTTTTTTTATTTCTGTTATTTCCGCATCGTGTCCTGAAATTTTTTTGATCATTTGGTCTGCTTTACTCTGGTCAAAGATTCGTGACTGTCCGTTGGTTTTGTCGTGCCAGGTCATTGAGAATCCTTTCGTGAAAGCTTGAATCGTCCAGAATTCCTTGGGAACAAAACTCTTGATCTGCTTTTCTCTTTCCACAACCATAGCCAGGGTAGGTGTCTGCACTCTGCCCGCAGACAACTGAGCACTGAACTTGCAGGTCAATGCTCTGGTCACATTAAGCCCGATCAGCCAGTCAGCCTGGGCCCGGCATTCAGCGGAAGCATAGAGATGATCATATTCTTTGGCGGGTTTTAGCGCAGCAAAGCCCTCTTTGATTGCCCTTTCGGTCTGAGAGGAAATCCATAGCCTTTTGATCGGCTTGCGCCAGCCTGCTTTCTTGATAATCCACCTGGCGACTAGTTCCCCTTCTCGTCCGGCATCCGTGGCAATGATCAACTCATCCAAATCCGGCATTTTCATGAGATTTTTGATTACACTAAATTGCTTGGATGTTTCTTTAATCACTACCAATTCCATTTGTTCCGGTAACATCGGCAAATCGTCCATTTTCCAAGTCTTATATCTCTGATCGTACTTTTCGGGATCCGCCAAAGTGACCAAATGACCCAGTGCCCAGGTAACAAGGTATTTTGGACCGGTAAAATAACCCTGGTCTTTTTTATGACAACTCAACATTTTGGCAATTTCCCTGCCGACAGAAGGTTTTTCAGCGATAACCAAACTCTTCCCCATTTCGATGCTCCATTCTTTTAAGCAAAAACCCGAATAACACTTCTGCTAAGTTGAATTATTCGGGCAGGGCTTTAATTTTTATGATTAATCCTCAAAAATAAAAGGTCATTTGAGCTTTAAAACTCACTTCAGAATTATGAACTGGCATACTGTGCGTAACTTTTTTCCAACCATTGTCCATATAAAGCCGTTCAATATGTCTCAATGTTTCACAGTTATATGTTCCATCAAGAATAATAATTGCCCTGTCATTATTCACCTGATCGGTAATTAACAATTTCTCGTCAATCCTGCGGCAGATATCGGCAATTACGGCATCTCCCTCTTTGAATATTGAATTTAAGATTTTATTTTCTTTCTTCACTTGCTCCGGTGTTAACATTCTCTTTCCCCCTGCATAATTTTTTTGTCTCATATCCTGGTGCCATAGGCTTCCTGATTCTCTTCGCGCTTACAAGACCGGTATCTTACCTTCTTTGACTTCCCTCTTTGAGAGAAAAGCCCTTCACATTTTTTACACAAAAAAATCTGATCAAGCGATCTAAAATAAACATACTCATTTTCTTTAAAATCATAACCACAGAACTGGCATTCGGAGATAGCTGTTGTTTCAATTTTGTTTAAAGAAAAGAGCATTCCCATTTTTATTCTCCTATTACATCTGTATTTTAGCATACCATCCTTCTGTTTACTATTTCAAATATTTAAATTTATATAATTCGCCCTGCATGTTCCATAATATTCCAATCATCATATAATATCATGTAATTTAAACATCACTGAGAAAAGGAGTTGAAATAAATGTACGGTGCTGGTGTTGGCGGTTGGTCCGGAAGAGGCGGCTATGGCATTATTGCAATTGCTATCCTTATTCTTATTGCTTTAGCTGTTATATTCTAAATAGCAGTATTTAATTTTAAAGGAGGTGCCAATATGTCAATAGGTGCTCTCGGTTCCGGCGATCATGGTGTAGGCGGATCCTTCTGCGGTATAGCTATTGTTGTCATCATTATTCTCTTATTGATCGCCTTAGGAATCGTCTTCTAGAACGTTTATCCTTCAGAACTGAATGAACAACGGGGGCTATCATTTTTTGATAGCCCCCGTTGTTTTATCCTCAGTACAACTAAATCAAGATCGTTTTATAATCACAAAAAACATATAGTTTCTTCCCATCCGGAAGGATAAGTTCCTCTTCGGGTTCATCATATATCCAATCTTCAAGCATTGGGCCCAGAAAATCGGATAGAGATTCCAGCCCTCCCTCTCCATCCATTCCCTCTATATTGGCATAACCATAGGCTGAGACATTATTTTCGTGTATTTCAAAAGGAATGATTTCACAGTCCGGATTTAAGTGGTCAAGCATTTTTTGAATATGTCTTGGTCTTAAAGTCTCATCAATGGATATTATACTGATCACAATATCATACTTTTCCATCGTATTATTCCCTTCCTGAAGCAAACCCTTTTTTCCATAATCTTGACATGAAAACTGTTACGATTAAAGCAAAGGCAATTCTGATCAACAGCAGATACACTACATTAATTCCCAAAGGCAGAAAAACAAGAGTATCTTCGACTACCGCATGGCAGGAAACCAGAAAGATCGTTGCCAAATAGAGATCCTTCTTGCCGAGGTTTTCTTCTTTAGCAGTCTGAATAATCACACCGGCTCCATAAGCAATCCCAAACATGATACCCGCCATCAACGGTATCCCTGTTTTGTCGTCCACACCGATTGCCCTGGTAAACGGTTTGAGGACGCCTGAAAGCCGAGCTATCGCGTTGATATCTTTAAGCACCTGAATAAAAACCATAATCGGAATAACGATTACCGCGACTTGTAAGACTGCCAGTCCGGCAATCTTGACAGCCTGAATGCAAATCTCCGGCCATCCGGACAATGCCTGATTCGAGGATACGATCAGTCCAAATTTGGCCATCTCCTGTCCGCCCGACCAAACTAAGTTAATCCCCAAAGCCATAGAGACCGCTATTCCCAGTCTCAAGCAGGCGATAAAAACTGGATTAACCCCTATTCTGGTACTTATTGAGGTCTCAACCAGAAGATTGTGGGAAAAGCTGAGCATCACTGCCAGGATAAATACTGATTTCACCGTCAGCTGCATTGCTGCGATCGCACCAACCGCCGCATAAAGATTCAGCAGATTCCCCAAAACGAGAATCACCGCACATTCTCCGGGAAGCCCAAGAATTCCTATCACCGGGGTCAGTAAATCTGCAATCCAGCCAATGACAGGGGTATATTTTAGCACGGATATGAGAAGGGTCACCGGAAAAATAATCCTTGAAAGACTCCATGTTGTAGAAATGCCTTTGCAAAGACCGTCCCTCCAGGTAGATCTTGTTACCCTCATGTTAAGACAACAGATAATTCATGTCTTCTAATTCATCTTCAGAGAGCGAGAACAATTCTTGACCTTTACTGCGGCAGAATATAACTGTACCAAATATAGGCTCCCCACCGATAAGCCTATTCAGAGTATGGACGTCCTTGCCGTCGGGATCATATAATATGGAAAGCCCGTCTTCCTCGACAACATGGATAATATAATCCCCTCCAATAATTTCCTTTATTATCTCCGTCCTATTTTCTATTGTACCCAGCTCAGGCTTACTTTGCGGTTTGCAAATCAAAACTGAAATCTCTTTTTCCGCCATCATGATCTCTCCTCTCAACACATTTAATTTTAATATTATTCCTATTATAAAGATAAATAACAATATAGAGCAAGAAAAAATCCTGCTCTATAAAAAACTTTCCGTAACTTTGCAGCTTAATCTTCAACAACCTTGCTTCTCAGTTCCCCTACCATTTTGGGTACATCAATTTTCATTGGACATTGTTCTACACATCTTCCACATCTCAGGCATGTATAAAGCATCGGTGCCGCCACATCAGGCCCGCCATCGACAAACGCAGTCCAGATTGAACCGATGCCACTTAAATATGTTCTGCCATAATGACCTGCCGTCACCTGGAATACGGGACATTCATACATGCAGCCGCCACATCTTAAGCAAAATAATGCCTGATTATAGTCGAGGTTATTAATCATCTCACTCCGACCATTATCAAGGAAAATAACATGGAACTCTTTTGGTCCATGGGCCCCATAGGTAATCACTTTCTCAATATCCCCTGTCTTACTGGGACCGCTGATGACGTTTACATAGCTGGGTGCATCATACTGGGCATAGCGCCAATTGACTTCCGCCACTTTCATGGCGTCCTGAAACGAAGGCACAACCTTTTCAATGCCCACGATCACGATATGGACAGGGGGGGTCCCTGTTACCAGTCTGACATTGCCCTCATTCTCAATGATCACAATCTGCCCCGTATCAGCAGCCACAACATTAGATCCGCTAATACCGACATCAGCTTTAAAATATTTATCTCTTAAAAATTCCCTGACCGCAGCCACTTCCGCAGGGATATCCGGCGGAACTTCTTTCTGAAAGAAATTGCTGAAAATTTCCGCAATCTGTTCCCTGGGAACATGTACGGCCGGTGAAAGAATATGCATAGGACGGTCATTTTTCAGTTGAAGAATAAACTCTCCAAGATCTGTTTCCCATACTTCGTTACCCAATTCCTCCAGCCTGTGCCTTAATTGAATTTCTTCACCGAGCATACTTTTCCCTTTTATCACAACTTTGTCTTTACCGATAATCTGATCTACAATTTTGATTGCCTCATCTCCGTCTTTGGCAAAATAAGCGCTGCCATGGTTTCTCTCAATAGAAGCCATCGCTTTTTCCAGAAGTTCTTTATTGTTTTTCACGGCACTTGCTTTAATTTCCCTTACTTCCGCCGCTAACGCTACAGTATGAGGGAATCTTGCCAGAGTAGAAGCTACATTTGTTCGAAAAGACTTTACCGCTCTGGTGACCGCCCTATTGATATTCTCATCTTTGCTGGCTTTATTCAGGTTTTTTGTATAATCACTGATTTCTTTATTCAACTCGCTCATTATCTTCAAACCCCCTATAGATAAATTCAACAAGGTCCTCCAAAATCAGACTGTCATCTGTTGTTTTCAAACCGCCTTCCAATGCCGACAAGCAGTAGGGGCAGGAAATCAGTGCCCTGTCAGCCCCGGTCTCAGCCAATTCAGTGATTCTCCGGCCAGACACTACTTTTGATACATCAGGAAAAAGCAGTTTGCTTGGTCCGCCGCAGCAAGTGGTCCAATCCTTATTCCTTAATGGTTCCACATATTCTGCACCCATCGCCTCAAGTATGACCCGTATTTCATCAAATACACCGAGATCCCTGGCCAACCTGCATGAATCATGAATCACTACAGGCTTTTCCAATTTTATTTTAGGCAGCTGATTTGCCTTTTCCGCTACCATATCCACAAAAGTACGTACCTTCACGTCAGGGAACCCTGTCATTTCAGGGAAAATCAGTTTAAACATCTCAGCAGCATGTGGAGAAAGACAAATTATTGTCTCTGCTCCTGTCTTATTAATATACTCAATTACCTTTGGAGCATGTTTTTTCAAGTCTTTCCAGAACCCCAGCTCATAGAGTAAAGCACCGCTGTACAGTTCTTCCGCCCCGTTATAGCAAAGATCATAGCCCAGCCTTTTCAGAATGACCGCTGCCTTATAATTGATTGACCGATATCTTTGTTTATCCTTGGCCAAAATTGAAGCATAGATCTTCTCGGCATTAATTCCGGTCTTATTGACCAGCCCTCTTACTTTCATCAGCAACGAAAACAAGCCGCTGTTCGGATCAATGATTGACATGGTCTTGACCAGAGAATCAATGTAGGGAAGTAACTGATATTCTCCTCCCGTATAGAACAACAATTTGCCTGTAGTCGGCAAATTGAGTTCTTTGGCCCATGATGATATCTCTTTTCCGTTTAAAGCAAGCGGATTGCCATATTTCATTATGTTCCCACGAATTATTTCAAACGTTGCGGGAAGTTTCTTTCTACCAGCCACTGAGGTCAACAACCCTTCCGCAAAATATAGTTACACTAGCATACTATAATATTAAATAAGAATATCCTCTTTGAGTAAAGAGCTATCAGTGAAGTATTTTGTATTCTTGATATCAAAAACCTGATCGTTTTCCTACTTATTCCAGTGTTCCAGCTTGACCTTTTCTGATGATTCCGATTTCAATATTTATAGATTTTAAAATTGAGTTATGGTAATATTATACTAAACTCCAAGAGCATTCTGAAAGGGGCGATTTCCATGGATGCTGAATCTTCAGCTTCCCAGCCTAAAATTCCCCGATTCACTCATTTTAAAGGTAAATTGATCAAATTTGTTATCCTGTTGGTTCTGATTGCTTTGATTATTGCAGGTATGATCTTTAAGGCATATACGATTATCCCCCCTGGACACAGAGGGACTGTTGTTCAGCTTGGTGCTGTCAGTTCACGGATATTGAGTGAAGGCTTCCATTTTAAGGTGCCTTTTATTCAGGAAATCATCCCTATGGATGTCCGTATGCAGAAAATTGAATCTGATCATGAAACATCCTCTAAGGATCTCCAGGTTGTTCACGCAACAGTAGCTGTAAACTACAGTCTTGATCCGGAAAAAGTTAATGTTCTGTACCAAAACATACCTGACTATGCGTCTAATGTTGTTACCCCTGAGATCAGGGAATCCCTCAAATCTGTGATCGCCCAGTATACTGCCGAGGAATTAGTGTCTAAAAGGGCTGAAGTCAGTGCCAAGGTCAAGGATGTCCTTAGGGAGAAATTATCCAATTATTATATGATCCTTCATGAAGTTAACCTTACCGAATTAAAATTCAGCGATCAATTTGATCAAGCGATTGAACAAAAGCAGATTGCCGAGCAACAGGCTTTAAAAGCTAAGCTTGATTTACAGAGAGTCCAGGTCGAGGCCCAGCAAAAGCTTGAGCAGGCCAAAGCTGAAGCCGAAGCTTTAAAAATCCAAAAGGATTACGTCACCCCTGAGTTAGTGAAACTCAGACAAGTGGAAGCTCAACTGGAAGCAATAAAAAAATGGGACGGCAAACTGCCGGCTGTAAATGGCAGCAACGTATTCCCCTTTATTAATATGGATGGTTCAGGCTTCGGAACCCAGACCCCTTAAGAGTCTTCATTTATGGACTTTTTGCTATTCTTTGCAATCTAACGGGGCGGCAGATGATTACTGCTGCTGTCAATATCAACTCCTATGCTTTATTAGAGAGGGCGTAACAAATTTTTTTGTTGCGTCCTCATTTCTTATTTGTAACTTTAGTCCATACTGAGAATTTTTTCAACATTCACTCGTCTTGTATTTAGAAAAATTAAATTGGTTATACCCTGCCAAATTTTTATGATCTTAACACATGCTTGATATGTCAAAAAGATTTTTTTGATGTAAATTCGCCATTCTACCTGGAACACTTTGTCCCAAATCGCATAGATTGTTTCATAGAAGAGAAAGGAGCGATGCTATGTCAAGCCAAATTCTACCTGCATCGGGAACAACATTTGTTTCCAATGCTTTACCTGATACCAACCTCTCGGCGACAAACATCATCGTTGTGGGAACAGACCCTGCATTCCTTAATTCCATCGGTTTCCTTCAGTTTGATATTTCTCTGCTGTCGGGACCGGTTGACAGTGCGGCACTGGTATTGTTTGTGTTATCTAAAACAGGGACTACCCCCAGTCCGATTATCGTCAACCGAGTGACATCACCCTTTGATACCGGGACTGTCACTTATAACACCCAGCCACCCTATGTGGCAACATCTTCAATGGTTAATGTTGTTGCTTGTGATGTACTGGAATATGTGGCGATAGATATAACTGATCTGGTAAATGGATGGATAAATGGTCTCTTTCCCAATTTTGGTATTGCCTTGACCAACCCAGACGGAACAACCTCTGTTGTCTTCGGAGGTAATGGCGCCGGTTCCGGATACGAACCTCTGATTGTCACTTTTACAAGTGACCCTTCAGGGCCTACCGGTGCTACCGGGGCTACAGGACCAACCGGACCGACCGGGGATGTCGGACCTGCCGGGGCAACCGGTGGCACCGGACCGACTGGACCGACCGGTGATGCCGGACCTGCTGGACCAACCGGTGGCACCGGACCGACTGGACCGACCGGTGATGCCGGACCTGCCGGGGCAACCGGTGGAACCGGACCGACCGGTGATGTCGGGCCTGCCGGGGCAACCGGTGGAACCGGACCGACTGGACCGACCGGTGATGCCGGACCTGCCGGGGCAACCGGTGGAACCGGACCGACCGGACCGACTGGGGATGCCGGACCTGCTGGACCAACCGGTGATGCCGGACCTGCCGGAGCAACTGGTGGCACCGGACCGACCGGACCGACTGGTGATGTCGGACCTGCTGGGGCAACTGGCGATACTGGACCAACTGGACCGACCGGGGATGCCGGACCTGCTGGGGCAACCGGTGGAACCGGACCAACCGGACCGACTGGTGATGTCGGACCTGCTGGGGCAACTGGCGATACTGGACCAACTGGACCGACCGGGGATGCCGGACCTGCTGGGGCAACCGGTGGAACCGGACCAACCGGACCGACTGGTGATGTCGGACCTGCTGGAGCAACTGGCGATACTGGACCAACTGGACCGACCGGTGATGCCGGACCTGCTGGGGCAACCGGTGGAACCGGACCAACCGGACCGACCGGGGATGCCGGACCTGCTGGGGCAACCGGTGGAACCGGACCAACCGGACCGACCGGGGATGTCGGACCTGCTGGAGCAACCGGTGGAACCGGACCAACCGGACCGACTGGTGATGTCGGACCTGCTGGGGCAACCGGTGGAACCGGACCGACCGGACCGACCGGGGATGTCGGACCTGCTGGGGCAACCGGTGGAACCGGACCGACTGGACCGACCGGTGATGCCGGACCTACTGGGGCCACTGGCGATACCGGACCTACTGGGGCCACTGGCGATACCGGACCTACTGGGGCCACTGGTGGAGGGGCCATTATACCCTTCTCATCCGGTTCTCCAATTGCAGTTACTGTTCTAGCGGGAGGACTAGTTGGCTTACCCGGGCTAATCGGTTTCGGTAGCTCCACTCAGGCGCTTACAATCCTCGGCCTTACGATTGATCTCAGCGGGCTGACCAACTATTCGTTCTCTATGCCACGTGACGGTGTCATCACCTCACTGGCCGTATACCTGAGTGCAACGGCCTCTCTAACCTTGCTTTCCCCTCTGACCTACACGGCACAGGTATACAGTTCGGCAACTCCGGATGATATTTTTGCCCCGGTGCCCGGTGCCCTTGTCAATATTGTAATTCCAGGCACAATCGGCATTGGGGATACCTTCAACGGCATTGTGACAGGTCTGAATATCCCAGTAACCGAACAGACAAGACTCCTGCTTGTAGCCAGCGCAACAGGCGGCGGCCTTTTAATAGGAGGATCGGTTGCAGGCTATCTCAGTGCAGGACTTGGCATTGAGTAATCACCTTCGTTAATGGGAGTATCGCAAACTACTTGGATAAGTAGTGAGCGATGCTCCCTTTTTCTTTGATAATTCCGTGTTATTTGACTGCTTCATCCTAATCTATCTGGAACACTTTGTCCCAAACCGCATAGATTGTTTCTATAGAAGAGAGGGTGATGCTATGCCAAGCCAAATTGTACCTGCAACAGGAACAACGTTTGTTTCCAATACCTTACCTGATACTAACCTTTCGGCGACAAACATCATCGTCGTGGGGACTGACCCCACATTCCTTGATTCCATCGGGTTCCTCCAATTTGATATCTCACTGCTTTCAGGGTCAGTTGACAATGCAGCACTGGTATTATTTGTGTTGTCTAAAACAGGGGCTACCCCAAGCCCGATTATTGTCAACCGAGTGACATCACCCTTTGATACCGGGACTGTAACCTATAATATCCAGCCACCTTATATGGCAACATCCTCAATTGCTAACGTTGCTGCTTCTAATGTACTGGAATATATCGTGATAGATATAACGACACTGGTAAATGAATGGATAAACGGTATTTTTTCCAATTTTGGTATTGCCTTGACCAACCCTGACGGAACAACATCTGTCGTTTTTGGAGGCAATGGCGCGGGTTCCGGATACGAACCTCTGATTGTCACTTTTACAAGTGACCCTTCAGGGCCTACCGGTGCTACCGGACCGACAGGGGCCACTGGACCTGCCGGGGCCACTGGTGATACCGGACCGACAGGACCAACCGGCGATACCGGACCTGCTGGCCCAACCGGGAATGCCGGACCGACTGGACCAACCGGGAATACCGGACCGACTGGACCAACCGGGAATACCGGACCGACTGGGCCAACCGGGAATACCGGACCGACTGGACCAACCGGGAATACCGGACCGACTGGACCAACCGGGAATACCGGACCGACTGGACCAACCGGGAATACCGGACCGACTGGACCAACCGGGAATACCGGACCGACTGGACCAACCGGGAATACCGGACCGACTGGACCAACCGGGAATACCGGACCGACTGGACCAACCGGGAATACCGGACCGACTGGACCAACCGGGAATACCGGACCGACTGGACCAACCGGGAATACCGGACCGACTGGACCAACCGGGAATACCGGACCGACTGGACCAACCGGGAATACCGGACCGACTGGACCAACCGGGAATACCGGACCGACTGGACCAACCGGGAATACCGGACCGACTGGACCAACCGGGAATACCGGACCGACTGGACCAACCGGGAATACCGGACCGACTGGACCAACCGGGAATACCGGACCGACTGGACCAACCGGGAATACCGGACCGACTGGACCAACCGGGAATACCGGACCGACTGGACCAACCGGGAATACCGGACCGACTGGACCAACCGGGAATACCGGACCGACTGGACCAACTTCTGTCCTCCGGGGGATTCAGGCTCAACTTCAGGGAAGCCCAGCTACGATAATTAATGACAATTCGGTTGTCGTTTTTGACACAGTCCTTATTAACCAGTCATCCAATATCAGCTACAATAATATAACAGGAGAATTTACCGTTTCAGACTCAGGAAACTACTATATCGCATGGTGGTTGAATACCGACGGTTCCGCCGGCCCTGTCAACATGATGTTTTCCATAATGGTTGACGGGATCCCGACCTCCTCAGGAAATTCCCCTGTTGTGACCGGTCAAGTAAACGGTGACACATTAATTACGATATCCACTGCTCCTGCTGTTATAACTTTAGTCAATCAGACAGGCGCAGATGTGCTCTTCGGTGCTACAAATATTCAGGCAAATATTATAATTTTTACTATAACAGCCTAAGGTGGCCGTTTCCCAGGCATTTAAGTTCTCCAGCCCTTTTCAACATCACGGAACATTATTACTCTGTTTTTCCTTATCCTGAACAGATCAAAAGGCAGAGCATATAATGGGATAAGCTTTCCGGTATGTATAATAAACTATTTAGGAAGCTGGACAAGGAGGAACCCCATGGGGAATCAAGCTTTACAAATCCAAAGATTAGCCGGCGGCAATATTGGGGCCACAGAAGCTGTCCTTTTTGATACAGTTGTTTATTCTGCCGGAAATATCCTTTACGATCCTTTAACAGGCATCATCACTTTTCAGAAACCGGGCAGATATTTTGTGAATTGGAGCGTAGCAACTCAAACAGCCATATTGCCGACCGGAATTATCTTTGCGCTTTCCTCATCCCAGGGAGAATTTTTACAGGGCAATTCACCGCTGAAAACAGGGGAGGTTACCGGAACAGGCATCATTAACGTTGTCGCCGCTCCTGTCACACTATCGCTTGTCAATGCGGTCGGGAACAACATCTATTATGCCTCCCAACTGCCAATAAAAGCTGACCTGATCATATTTTCGGACACCTCCGGAGGGTTAGCGGATACTTCGGCCTGCTTCAGCATGGCCCAGCTTGCGCATATTATCGAACAGCTTATTGTTTTGTACCCCACCAGCACCATGTCTGTTTTCACCACAAATTTGATCACCGTCACCTCTATGCCCTATCAACTCTATACCTCTCCAGCTGCCGATGGCCCGGGACTTTTTATTCTGAAAGATGCCGGCAATCGAATTGATATCGTACCCCTTACCTCTATCGTCGCGATTTATGTGGGCGCAGACACCGTATATAATCCGGCCATCACCTACCTTCCTCCTCCTTCACCGCTGCCCTTAGGCTGTGATACCAACTTAATCGCCGCTATGCGGGATTACCTGCCCATCGGGACGGATGTCGTCATCCGTTTGGGAGTCGCCGCCCAAGCCAGCGGAGCAATTTACAAAAGCGATTATGGCATTATTGTCCTGTCTGATGCAGACGGCAATACCCCCATTTTTATCCCGGTGATGCAAACGGCCTCTGTTGCTTTGACAGAGTAATCATCGGCTATTAAATAAATACCCTGTTGGTTCTAATTTGTATGTTTCTGAGCGAACATACAAATTAGACTCAACAGGGTATTCTTGTCAGATTTATCCTCGCTGCTATGACTCTTAGGCTCTCCCGTTATAATAAATCTCAACGTTTGTATTGCTGGAGGCCACAACCCTTAATCTGGCATATTTCATCGCTACAGTCACGGAAGTGATATTATTGTTTCCTGCGGTAACTCCTTGAGCTGTTGAATGGTCAACATAGTACGCGTTTGAGTCCACCGGTGCGATCTGGAGGGTAACGGTGATCGTAGAGGAGCCGGTGTTGCGGATAAAATAACTATTTTCCCTGTAGGCACTGATATCTTTGGTAAGAAGAAAGCTGGTACCCGAAGGCGCTGTTGTTGAAAGGCTCTCCTCCACAAACCCGAGATTATAGAGCTGAACAGAATCCTGAGTCCCACTCAAGTCCCTGATATCCAGATTGTTTGCTGTGACAACGACCGAATCCCGAGCGGAGCTTAAACTCCGGATATCCAGATTATTTGCCGTAACAGTAATTTCACTGAGAGGAGAAAATAGAAACAAGCCGTCGGCATCCACAGCTATAGGCTTAGGTTCGTTATCATCCATCCCGTAAATGACTGCCTTAAGGTTTTCTGCGCTGGTATTAAAAATTAAATAGTTCATTGAATTCACCGCTCCGTTTCCATGGGCATCAGGACTGCCCAAAATAATTGACGATTACACTACCCAAAAGTACGGCTGATACTCTGATCCTGACATATTTCATCAGTTTGGACGGTGTAAATATCTGGGTACCGCCGGCAATCAAGCTAAAAGAACTCCCATCATCGACATAATAATTGTCACTGTTTACCGGAGCGATCTGTAACGTGACGGTAACCCCTACCCCTCCCACATTTCTAACCACATAATAATTTCTGCCATACCTACTGACATCCTTGGGAAGAAAGTTCCTGCTGCCTAAGGCTACAATTGTACCTGACTCCATATCTTCGGTATAATTCCTAGCCTGTATTTGTACAGAATCCTGGGAGCCGTTTAACGCCCTTACATCAAGATCTGAAGCAAGAATAGTCAGGCTATCCCTAGCCGCGGTTAAATCCCTGATATTAAGGTTGTCCGCCTGGATATCAACATCAAGAGTTGACGATAAAATCAGTCTTCCTTGGGAGTCCGTAATGAACGGCAGATTTTCTTCTCCGTTTTTTCCCTGTGCTTGCAGTTTCAACCATCTGGCTTCATTATTTCTAACGTCCTTGTTCATCGAAACGTTTCCTTCTTTATTTATATAGATACTCTTTACGGATACTTCGATGTTGGATTTATAACATTTCTGTTTATAAACGATTATATGTTAACCATAGATCAGGTGTGCACTTGTCCGTAAACCAGATCGATAACTTGTCGCCTTTTGTCACTCCGAAGATCGAAACAGCATAACTTACAATACAAGCTATCCTGAGTTTATTGGAAAGAAGGATTGATGCTATGAATAATCTGGTTTTTAATACTAAAGCCGAAGAACTGAAAACCAGTATTTACGCCCAAGCTCCGGATTTGAGCACAAAACCGTTGCAATTGGACGCTAACGATAATTTGCTGGTCGCCGGGGACTTTACCATTTCTGAAATTACCAACCCTGTTACCATTGCCAATGCTTCCCTCACCGTCGCCGGTACCGTTACTGTTTCCGAAGTCACCAACCCTGTCACCATTGCCAATGCTTCCCTCACTGTCGCCGGTACCGTCACTGTTTCCGAAGTCACCAACCCTGTTACCATTGCCAATGCTTCCCTCACTGTCGCCGGCACCGTTACTGTTTCCGAAGTCACCAACCCTGTTACCATTGCCAATGCTTCCCTCACTGTCGCCGGCACCGTTACGGTTTCCGAAGTCACCAACCCTGTTACCATTGCCAATGCTTCCCTCACTGTCGCCGGTACCGTCACTGTTTCCGAAGTCACCAACCCTGTTACCATTGCCAATGCTTCCCTCACTGTCGCCGGTACCGTTACGGTTTCCGAAGTCACCAACCCTGTTACCATTGCCAATGCTTCCCTCACTGTCGCCGGCACCGTCACGGTTTCCGAAGTCACCAACCCTGTTACCATTGCCAATGCTTCCCTCACTGTCGCCGGTACCGTCACTGTTTCCGAAGTCACCAACCCTGTTACCATTGCTAATGCTTCCCTCACCGTCGCCGGTACCGTTACTGTTTCCGAAGTCACCAACCCTGTTACCATTGCCAATGCTTCCCTCACCGTCGCCGGTACCGTTACTGTTTCCGAAGTCACCAACCCTGTTACCATTGCCAATGCTTCCCTCACTGTCGCCGGCACCGTCACTGTTTCCGAAGTCACCAACCCTGTTACCATTGCCAATGCTTCCCTCACCGTTTCAGTTGGTGGTTACCTGTTTACGTCTGACTTGGTGGCAGACAACCCTATCACCGGTACAGGCGTATTATTTAACAATACGGATATCTCCCAGGTTAAAACGGCATCCCTGCTCTTGTATAACCAGGGAGCTGTTCCCCTAACACTTTCTCTGCAAATCAGTCCCACAACAACAGACGGGGATTATATCGACGATCCCAGTTATACCAATGTGGTTTTAGAAGCGAATGAGAAAAAATATATGGCCATAAGCTCTTTCGCCCATTATGTCCGCCTGCAATATCTCATGGGCGGTTCCACCGGAACAATTACCGCTTACTACAACGCACAAACCTAAGAACAACCACTGGTCAGACACAATTCTCTTTCTGTCTGTATGGAATTCCATCAGTTCATCAAGATCCATACAGACATCCTATACCTGGGCTCAGCCGCCCTACCATCTATTCTCCATAATAAATAGAAAGCACGAGGGATTCTTATGGAAAAACAAAAAACCGTCAGCCTCTGCATGATTGTCAGAAATGAAGCCTTACTGCTAGAACGTTGTTTAAACAGTGTTCAGGGCCTGGTAGATGAAATCATCGTTGTCGACACAGGCTCAACCGATAACACGAAAGAAATCGCCCTGCGCTTTGATGCCAAAATCTATGATTACCCATGGAACGACAATTTCAGTGAAGCCAGAAACTACTCGCTCGCGAAAGCGGCTTGCGACTGGATTCTGCTGCTGGATGCGGACGAAGCGTTGTGCCCGCGGGACAGAGATAAATTCATTCACTTAATCAACACTTGCCCTTATGATGGGTGCCATTTCACCATCTGCAATCATATGAGCAGAGGAAATGAGTATAACCTTCATCAGGCTTTTCGCTTGCTGAAAAACAACGGACAATATGAATTTTGCGGCGAAATCCATGAACAGATCACCAGAAAAGATCGCCAACCGGCCTTTAGCCGGCTTTCAGTGGAAGAGATCACGATTGATCATTACGGCTACCTGCCTGAAATCGTAGCCGCTCAAAAAAAGAGGGAGCGTAACCTGCCAATTTTACTCAAACAAATCGAAGCCGATCCGGAAAACGCCTTTTCTTTATTTAATCTCGGAAATGAATATCTGGCGCAAAACAAAATTGACGATGCCCTAAGCTGGTATGAAAAAGCATATACCCGTATGGACAAAGGTCAGGCCTATGCTCCTCATTTGTATTATCGCCTGATTATTTGCCTAAACGCGAAACAGGAGTTCCTCAAAGCTCTCCGCCTGGCGGAGGAAGCTTTACTGGTTTACCCTCGTTGTACAGATATCGCCTACTGCAAAGGATTGATCTATGTCCAGCAATACAATCATCTCCTGGCCGCAGATGCTTTTCGCCGGTGCCTTGATTTGGGTGATCCTCCAGGAAACTTGAAATTCCTGGAGGGCTGCGGCACTTACCGCCCCTATCTTTCTTTGGGAGAGATTTATTTACAAAATGAAGCCTATGACCAAGCCATCGAATATTTGACCAAAGCCTTCAACCTTGATCATACTCATTGCGAAGCCTTATACGCTTTAGGTAAAGCTTATGCCAAAAAGCATAACGACCCAAGCAAAGCGGCAGATGCTCTATCCCACTATTTCTCTAGCCTGGAGCATGTCCCCAACAGCATCGTATACACTGACATCCTGATCAAGGAAAAGATCTATGGTCCCGCCCGTGCCGTTCTGGAACGCTTCGACACCGACCCTGATCATCAAGCGGAAATCACCTTTTTGCAGAGCAAGCTTCATTTTTTCACCAAAAACTATCCCGCGGCTTACGAAGGCTTTAAGAAAGTTGCCGATGTCAGCTCTCTTCAAAGTGTGCTGCCCAATCTTCAAGGAGAAAGCATCCGCTTCATGGCGATCATCGGCCTGCTCCTGGATTCCTTGGGAAATGAATCAATGTCCTATCTGGAGCGTGATTTTGATCCACTTTTGTTTCAGATCTACGACCGGCTTCATTCCCTTAGGCAAAACAAGAAACCGGCCGCTTTGGATGCCGATCCCTCCCGTTGTTTACAGATTATTGATGAATACCTGGCAATCATCTTAAAAGTGGGAGAATTTGACCTGTTTACCTGTTCCCTGGAGGTGCTGAACCTGGTCGACAGCAAAGAAGTCTTACTGCACCTTGCCAAGCTGTATCATCAAAATGGCTGTCCCGAACTCACCGTTCAAACCATCCTGTGGTCGATTAAAGAGCTGGACGCCATCGATCTGGAAAATGCCTTTTTATTGAGGAAAAATTTAATCCATCTCCCTTTTTCTCATTCCACTGTGTCTTGTTGAGACAAAAAAGGTGCCGCCAGAAGCTGGTTGTTTCCTGGCGGCAGAATATTACATCGAAAAATCATGCGTATATAACCGGTTCTTTTCTTGTTCAGATTATGATCACGATCTCATGTTCCTTCCCATCATCAGCCAAAGTTATTTGCGGCTCCAAAACAGCCTGACCATCCAGCAGGATTTTTTCTTCTGCCTTTGAGGCATTAATGACCTCGATATGATATTGCGTGCTTCGATATTTATATTTGATCTTAAACCCGGGCCAGCTTCCCGGAATACAAGGCTTGACAGATATTTTATCCCCTTCAATGCTCAGTCCCAGGATGCCTTCCAGAGCAACCTGATACATCCAGCCTGCGGCTCCCGTATACCAGCTCCATCCGCCGCGGCCGTTATTGGGAGGATATGAGTAAACATCTGCTGCCATAACATAAGGCTCAACCTTGTATCTGACGGCTTCCTTGTCTGTACGGGCATGGTTAATGGGGTTAAGCATATTAAACAATTCCACAGCCTTCTCCCCGTCATGCAGTTTTGTATAGGCCCAGACGGCCCAGATGGCAGCATGAGTGTATTGTCCGCCGTTTTCTCTGACTCCCGGTACATATCCTTGAATATATCCCGGATAAACGCCTGATTGATCGAAAGGAGGGGTCAGGAGCTTCAGGATTCCCTCATTTTTATCCCATAAATAATTCTCCAAAGCGAGCATGGCGTCTTTTGCTCTGCTTTCCCTGGCAAACCCTGATATGACCGCCCAGGACTGGGCAATGGCATCAATTTGGCATTCCATACAGGTGATTGATCCCAGCGGATCGGCATTGTCAAAAAAGGCCCGCCTGTACCAGGCTCCATCCCAACCGTGTTTTTCTATATGATCCTTTAGCTCTTCCATTACTTTTTGATATCTCTGTGTATTCTCGCTGTCATGCATTCTTTGCGTAATTGGAATCATCTTCTGCAAAACAGAGAGCAGGAACCAACCCAGCCAGACACTTTCTCCTTTTCCTTCTCTGCCCACAGCACTGAACCCGTCATTCCAGTCCCCTGTCCCAATGAGCGGGAGTCCGTGCTCCCCGAATTTGAGGCTGTAGTCTATCGCTTTTAAACAATGTTCGTAAATTGTTCCCGTAAGCCCGGACTTAGCCGGAACGGAATACCTCTCATCTTCATCCGCGGCTAAAGTCTGATCTGCCAAATATCCTGCCTGCTCATCAAGAATGGAGTAATCGGTTGTATGCTCAATATAGTCTAGCGTGACATAAGGGAGCCATAACAGATCATCCGAAAATTTTGTTCTGATCCCTTTACCGTTTTCCTGATGCCACCAGTGCTGGACATCCCCTTCCTCAAACTGCCTTGAGGAATTTAACAATATCTGCTGTCGGGTGATTTGCGGTTCGATCGCCGTCAGCGCCATCACATCCTGCAGCTGGTCCCTGAACCCAAATGCCCCCCCTGCCTGATAGTAGGCTGAACGAGCCCAGATCCGGCAAACCAGGGTCTGGTAAAGAAGCCAGCGGTTGAATAAGAAATTGAATGATTGATCCGGCGTCTCTATCTGAATGGTGCTCAGAAGAGTATCCCAGTAGGTTTTGACTTTGTTCAGGTCATCCTCCACGCTTTCCGGACTGAGCGTCTGAACGGCTGCTCTGGCTGCAGCGGCATCTTTTTCATCCCCGATCACAAAAAACAGTTTACTTTCTGATCCTGGCCCTATCTTTACTTCTGTTTGGAGGACACCGCAAGGGTCAATTCCCTGCAATGCTTCCAGCTTCCGTTTCCCTAAACCGGCCGGTCTCTCCAGGCTCCTGTTATTTCCGATGAATTCCTCCCGGCTGCAGGTATAGGCAAAATTGTCCCCGCCCAGCACTGTCAGATAAGCTGTACGACCAGTAAATTCCTCCTGATAAGTATTGCGGGCAAAGATTGTTCCATTCTCCTCTTCAGAAAGAATAAATTGAGCGTTCTGATTGCGGTTTACTCCCAATACCCATTCCATATAATAGTAAACGGCTAAAGTTTTCGTTGTTTTTGTGGTATTGTTCAGCTTAAGTTCCACTACTTTACAGGATTTATCCATCGGTACATACATGATCGTCTCCTGAACAATGCCCGACCTCTCATGGCTGAATACGGAATACCCCTGTCCGTGCCTGACCAGATAGGAGCCGTTGCCCATAGCGGGCTTGGGTAAAGGAGACCAGTACTGTCCGCTTTCAATTTCCTTAATATAAACCGCTTCCCCCGTCTTATCCAATAAAGGGTCATTAAACCAGGGTGAAAGCTTATATTCCCTGCTGTTTTGCGACCAGGTCCAGCTTGAGCCCGCTTCTGACACTACAGAGCCAAAGACAGGATTGGCTATGACATTGACCCAAGGCATAGGGGTGGCCTTTTCGGGGCCAATTTCGATCACATATTCTTTTCCCTCGCATGTAAACCCACCGAATCCGTTATAGTAAAGCAACCCGATTTTGTGATTTTGCCGGGAATGTTCAATTTTTTCAATTTCTGCTTTACTCTGCTCAGCACTCAGAGCATTTTGGTTCAGCCCAATCGTACGCTCGCCCAGTTTCACCTGCTTGAGAATCTGGTTCCTCAAGGATCCGTTTTCACCGGAAAAAACCAGTCTGGCTGTACTGAATAAGAGATACTGGATATCTGGAGGCAATTGGTCTCTCTTCAGAAGGAATACTCCTCCGGGCTTATTCATCAGCCTGCGGGCATGACTGATTCCGATTTTTTCGTTGATTCTTTCTTGAACGGTCTGATAATAGCCGGTCTTATCCTCATTCATCACGACCAAATCAATAAACAGGCCTTTGATTTTCCAATATTCATGGATCTTCAGCATTTGCTCAAGAATATTTAACTGGTCCAGCTCCTGCAGACGGAGAATAATGACCGGCAAATCTCCGGAAATCCCATATGCCCATAAAGATGACTGGCCTTTACTGTTATTTTTGACAAAACCGCTTCTTTGCTGATTACTGAGAAAAACCACATGACTGGCCAGGCTCATTAGGAGGTTGGCCTCTTCAAAGCTGAGATCTAAGCTGGTCAACTCCATCAGGTTATGGGACCAGGATAATTCCCTTGCTTTTTTCAGCATATTGGAATTTCTGTATTTCTCACTCAAAGTCTTGATGCTTTGTTTATCTTCCGAGACTCCTGTCAGAAAAAAAACCTCTTTTGTTTTGCCTGGATGGACTCTGACTCTTACTCTCATGCTCATGATTGGGTCAAGGACAGAACCTGCTGAATTAGATAAGGGCTGATTTGTCTCTAAAGCCCTGGGATTGGCATAGTCCCTGCCCCGTCCAATAAATTTCACTCTGTCGGTTTCAAATTCCAAATCACCAATTTGCTCCCCTTCTACAAAGACCGTATGCATCAGAAAGAAATCACTGCGGTTGCAATGGTGGCGCGACCTTTTCGAAGCATAAAGGGTCCCCTGATCAAAGCCTGTTTGGATGAACAGCTTATTGAAGGCAGGATGGGCCTGGTCTGCCGGTAATTCATCCAGGACGATTTCGGCAAAGCTTGTCAGTTCAATATCCCGATCATATTTACTTTCATTGGTCAAAGAAACCTTTCTGATTTCCACCGGATCTTCAGGTGATACAAAAATTTCGGTTTGTGTGATCACATTTCCGTCTTTTCTGGAGTACCTGATCAAATTGGGAAAACAGGTCACTTTATACTCCTCAACTTGATGATTCAGAGGCTTGGAGAAAGCCGACCAGACACTGCCTGAATTGAGGTTATGCACATAGATATAGCTGCCGTACTCATCCATTGTCTGATCCTCTCTCCAGCGGGTCAGATACTTTTTATTGTATTTGCTGTAACCCGAACCAGAGAGAGTAAGCATAACAGAGTATTCACCATTAGATAAAAAATGGGTCCTTGGCAAAACTGTATTTGGGTTACTGTAAGTAACCGGTTTCTCCCCGAGTTTCTTGGCTTTGCTTGATAATTTTTTTTCTCTGGTTTCTTCAATGATCGGGTTAAATGTATATTCTTTGAGCGGAACCTGTTCCTGAAGAATAAGCTCCACCGCTTTGATCTGTGGTTCTCTGTGAAACCTCTCTTGCATGCTCTGGTCAAAGACAGCATTGGTTAAGGAAGCCAGGCTCATCCCCTGGTGATGGGCCATATAGCTTTTTACGATGCTGTATTGCCGTTTATACTGCACTCTGTCCGGTGTAAAATCTATCGCTTCATAGAGACCGAATTGACCGTTAAAACCGTAGCCCCGCATTTTTCGCAAATTGGCCAAGGCGGTTTTCCCGTCCACCATTAAAGCCATAAAGGTTGAATACGGAGAAATCACCATATCCCTGGTCAGTCCTCTTTTCAGTCCTAACCCCGGAACGCCGAAGGCTTTGTATTGATAGTTATTTTGAACATCAAAGAGAAAAAAACCTGATTCTGAGATACCCCATGGGATTTGGCAACTGTCTCCATAGCTTTTTTGAATTTTGACCACGGCCTGATAAGTCTCATCAAGCAAAGTATTTTTAAAATTCTTGATCAATACCAAAGGCATTAAGAATTCAAACATGGTTCCGCTCCAGGATACCAGGCATCTCTGTCCTTTAATTTTGGTCAAAGGGCGTGACAGCTTAAACCAGTGACTTTGGGGCACATCCCCTTTAGCAATCGCTAGGAGGCTGGTCTGCCGGGCTTCTGAAGCCATTAAATCATAATAGGATTTATCCAGCCTTTGCTCTGTGACATTGTAGCCAATGGCAAAAAGCTTTTTTTGCTGATCAAACAAAGGTTTAAAATCCATACTCATTGCCTGCTGGTACAGTTCTTTTTGAATCCTGCCGCTCCTGTTAAACAAGTCAATGATATTGCTCAAGCCTTCGGCAGCCTTTTGTTTGAATTCAGCGGAAAGATCCTCTTCCAGAAGTCTCCTGTATACAACTGTCAGTTCCCGGTAAGTGCAGTCTCTGAATTCCGGATCTGATCTTTCCGGCCAAGATTTTCGTTCAAGGCTGAGCCAGGGGAAAAATCTATCCATTTCCGCCTGAGTATCCTCAATCATCTTCCAGAGACTGTATCTCCAGAACTCCTCACCGCTTCCGTCCGGCTTTTTGATTTCCCGCCGCCATTTTTTCAAGAATCCGTAAAGCTTCTGAAGATCAATTTCGACCTCAAATTGCTTTAATTCCTCCAAAAATTGAATGATTGTCTCCGTATTTTTCTTTTTTTCATCGAAGGCATTCAAGACTTGGCAAGTATCTTTGAACCCCTGAATGATTCTCCGGTCAATGACCTTCTGATCAATCAATTCCCCTAACCCGTTTTTAAGAGCCAGGTAATATCCGGCCAGATTGCCGCTGTCTACGGTTGAGACATAGATTGGATGCAGAGGCTTCAGGGTCTCCGTATCATACCAATTGTATAGATGCCCGTTCCATTTGCCCAGCTTGCCGATAGTCTGCAGCATTTTCTCAGTCCGTTCGATCATCAGGCCGGCTGGAATATAGCCGAAATCATAAGCTGAAAGATTGGCCAAAAAAGCTAACCCGATATTCGTTGGTGAGGTGCGGTGAGCAATTCCTTTATTTGGCTCAAGCTGGACATTATCCGGGGGCAGGTAATGATCGGCCTCATTAATGAAACGGTCGAAAAACCCCCATATTTCCCGGGCAAAAAATCTCAGTTCCTGAATTTCTTCTTGATTAAATTTTTGCTCTTTTTCCGAAGAAAGGCTTAACCTGTAAGCCGCCCAGGGTGAACCAAGCCAGCCAAACATCAAACATCCGAGCAAGATTGCCGCCGAAGTACTTAAAGAGGGGAATAAGACTGCCATCACCAGACTGACCATTAGCCCCGGCAGCATCTTACGGTAATAGGTCAGAGCATTTGTGCCAACTCTTCTCTCCGAATCCGCCGCGGTTTCCCACTCCAGCAGGTACCTCCCTGTAATTTGCCTGACCAGACTGCGAAAAACAGCATCAAGCTGAATCAAGGCCTGATACGGCAAAACAGCCAGAGCAAACAGGATTCTGATAAACTCTATCTTTATTTCCCGGTTGAAAATTCGATAAGTCAGACTCCTGGTGATGATTCTTTCCGAGAGATTGATGATGAAGGGCAGCCCCATACTGAACAGGACAAGGCCCATAATATAGGGCAAAACATTTTCGAAAACAGCAAAGCCCAAAATGATCAGGGTAAGCTGAAAGGGCTCTTCCAGACTTCGCCGCAGATTATCGAGAATCTTCCAGCGTGACACGACAGGCAGCTCACTGTGAAAAATATAGCGGGCGATCTGCCAGTCCCCTCTGATCCAGCGGTGCAAACGGCTGGTATAAGCTAAATATTTGCCCGGATAGGCATCAAAAAACTCAATATCCGTAGCCAGTGCCGTACGGGCAAATAATCCCTCAATCAGGTCATGACTTAAAATTCTGTTTTCCGGGAACCGGTTTCCCGTCACCTGATTAAAGCTTTGTAAATCATAGATTCCCTTTCCGGTAAAAATACCTTCGCCGAAAAGGTCCTGGTAAATATCTGAAATGGCACAGGTATAGGGATCTATTCCGGCATTACCGGTAAAAAGCCTGGAGAAGCCCGTTGCTGAGGCACTGCTGGCCAGAATCCCGATTCTGGGCTGGATGATGCCGTAACCGGTGTTGATCAACTTTCCTTCCGCATTTAATTTGGCACTGTGCAAAGGATGGGCCATGATCCCGACCAGCTTGATCACTGCCTGGCTGGGCAGCACAGTATCGGCATCAGCCGTAACAACATAGCGGATATTATGCAGCTTGGAGATCGCGCCGATCCGGATATTGTAGTCTGAGTTTTGATCATTATTGATCAACAGATTGTTAAACTGAATGAGTTTTCCGCGTTTTCTCTCCCACCCCATCCATTTTTTTTCTTTTTCATTCCAGGTTCTTTTTCGATGGAAATAATAAAAGCAATCCGTATCATACTTTTTATTCAGTTTGAGAATTTCCTTTTGGGCTGTATAGATGATTTCTTGATCATATTCTGCTTCTTCCTGGCGACAGTCCGCAAAATCACCCAGTATCGCGAAGAAGAGGTTGCTTGAACGGTTATTGAGATAATGCTGCTCCAGATGGGCAAACAATTCCTTGACCTTGGCTGCCTGCTTAAAAATTGCCGGAATCACAACGATCGTCTTATTTTCTTCGTCTAATCCCTGTTCGAAATCGATTTTCGGTAAAAAGGCAGGAGGAAGCAGCTTACAGGCAACTCGATTAATGGTATAAACCGCTATTCCGTTTCCAAGCACCAAAACAGAAAAAAAAAGCAAAACTAAAGGCAAGCCGGCGTTAAGATGCTCCGTTCCCGTGATCTTCCAGAAAAAAATCCCTATGATCAGAAGGGTAATCGCGATAATTGCGGAGAAATATCCTGATCCAGGTTTTTGCCTGAAGAAGCAATTGATGCTGTGGAGCTTTCTTTTTACCCTGCCGAAGCTGATCGCCAGTTCTTTTTCAATTTCTATTCTCCCTGCCCCCAAGAGGTAATATCCTACATGTTTTTGGGGAAGTTCTGCTGCATCCCGGGCATACTCCCGGATCAATCTGGCCACAGATATTTCTGATACTTTATATTGATGGGCCAGGTTTTCAATTTCATGTCTGTATTTGTCCCTGGACCCGAAATCCATTTGATTAAAGACACCGGCCGGATCATTTCTCAATATTTCCTGGACCAAACTGACATCCTCAAAAAACGCCGACCAGTTTTCGGAATTGACCAATTTGATGGCAGCAATAATATTGCCCATTCCGACACCGGAGGAAGTTTGTGAATATTGTTCCGCCGCCATAATATCTTCAACCGTTTTATTGCTGTTGGCCGCAATATTGTCCAGCCAATTCAACAGCACTTTAGCATCAGGACCATAATCCTTTAATCTCCTCGCCACTCTTTCTATGAAAACAGGTGAGTATTCCTGGCGCGGATTTTGCCTGATTCTTTGTTTTTCTTCCAGATCGCTGTTTAATATAGATTTCAGCCAATTTTCAGCCGATTCTCTCTCTCTTTGGGTGGATATGATTTTTTCTACTTGAGAATGGAGTCTTTCCAGGAGAATAATCCGCAAAATAATCGGAATGGCCCATATCTCGGCTGAGGATAATGGCGCTTCTTTCTGGTATCTGCTGACAAATAGTCTTAACGCATCAAAATCAAGCTCATCATGGGCATATTTAATATACTCTGTAATCAAAACATAAATCCTGGGGTAGCCGGAATGATCTCCTTCTTTAAAATAATTCAGCTTTGCTTCACAAGGCCTGGACAGGTCTTTTTCCGTTTCTTTCAGCAAATCATTGATCAGATAATAATTATCCAGGTACCATTCCGCCGCCGGTATGACATCCTCGGTCATGTAATAATAATTATTGATTTCCGTGTAAGCACTTTGAATAGAGGCTTTTTTTGTTTTGATATAATCCTGAAGGCTTATTCCGTTTTTACTTAAACCCATCCAGTTATGATACTGGGCCAACTCGAACGCTTTATTCTCTAAATCTAATTTATACCCGTCCATATTTAAACTTTTTTCATTTTTGGTGGTATTTATGCTTTTCATTGTTCAACCTCATGTAAAATATAATCACTTTTCCATTATGTCCATTTTTTTCTGGCTAATTCGTTTTTGTATTGGAACAAAATAAAAACACCTTCATCCGAAAATGGATAAAGGTGTTTTTGTTCTAAGATTTAATCCAGAAAAGCATTTTGAAATTGCTCCATATTCATGAGGATTTGTCTCGGCTTATTTCCGTCATATCCGCCTACTATACCGCCTTCTTCCAACATATCCATCAATCTGGCTGCCCTCGAGTAACCGACTTTGAGCTTTCTCTGCAGAAAGGAAACTGAGGCGATTCCTGTGGCAATGACAATTTGAGCGGCATCCGTAAACTTATCATCATATTCTTCATTCGCCATCTCATTGGCCTGTTCCAAAACCAGTGCGTCTTCCTGAATCGCATAGACAGGGTTTCCCTGAGCTTTCCAGTGGCTGATCAGGTTCTTCTCTTCGTGATCATCAATAAAGCAACCCAGGACTCGGACGGGCTTATTCAACCCCAATGGATTAAAGAGCATATCTCCGCGTCCAAGCAGTTTTTCCGCTCCGCTCCCATCCAGAATCGTTCTTGAATCGATCTGTGAAGATACCGCAAAGGAGATTCTGCTGGGGACATTGGCCTTTATGACCCCTGTGATTACATTCACCGAAGGCCTCTGGGTGGCAATGACCAGATGAATCCCGGCTGCTCTGGCCATTTGGGCCAGTCTGCAGATCGACTGCTCAATATCATTGGCCGCTACCATCATCAGATCAGCCAACTCGTCAATAATGACAACGATATAAGGAAGACTTTTTTCCCGGTTTTCCTGTGCTTTGTTATAGCTGTCAATATCCCTGACCCCATTGGCGGCAAAAAGCTCATATCTGTTTTCCATCTCCGAGACAATATGTTTGAGAGCGGCGGTTGCCTTTTTCGGATCCGTAACCACGGCGGCAAGCAAATGCGGTATCCCATTATACTGATTCATTTCCACCATCTTCGGATCAATCAGCAAAAATTTGACATCATCGGGGGTGGCATGATAAAGCAGTGAACAAATCAGGCTCTTAATAAACACGCTTTTTCCCGCCCCTGTCGCTCCCGCCACAAGCAGATGGGGAAGCTTATCCAGCTCAGCGGTGATTGGACTGTTTGCGATATCTTTGCCTATGGCAACTCTCAATTTTGATCCGGTTTCTACAAATTCAGGCGAAGAAAGAACTTCATAAAAGCTGACCGGTCTGGGATAAACATTAGGGATCTCTATCCCGATAGCGGCCTTGCCGGGAATTGGCGCTTCGATCCTCACATCTTTTGAAGCCATGGCTAAAGCAATATCATCGGCCAGATTTACAATTTTACTGATTTTCACACCCGGTGCAGGATGCAGCTCATATCTTGTTATGATTGGTCCAACTGTAACATTAATCACTTTTGCGCTTACTCCAAAACTCTCAAGCACCTCTTCCAAAATATGATCTTTCCGGGGTTCCTCCTGGACCTCTATATTTTTTTTCTCCAGTAGACTGTCATCAGGCAGTCGCCAAACCCCTGATTTTTGCTCAGCCGTATTGGTCTTATTGCTGATCTTTTGCTCATCCTGCCTCTCGTCAACAATCTTCTTTTCTATCCGTTCGCTCATCTGAAAACCGAAGTTTTCCAGGCTCTGATGATTGATGGCAGGCTTTTCTTCGCTTTGCTGATCAAAAGAGTTGTTTTGCTGACTCAAATGAATATTGATGTTTCTATCGGGACTAATCTCCGGTAACGGGGTCTTGGGAACAACATATAAGCTGCCGGCTTCCTCTTTAGCTTTCGGATGATGACTTAAAAAGTAGCCCCGGAAACCCTGTAAACGAATTGGCCTGGAAGGCAATACGATACTTTTTTTCCCTTGACCGAAATAAGTCGAAAAATCACTGCCCAGCTTTTCATCATTTCCTTCAGTCCTTCGTTCATCCAGCTCTTTAATCGATAAGCGGTCGGCAAAGTACAGAGTAAAATTATCTTCTTTCTCACTTGGTTGAGTCCTGAAAATAATATTATCAAGCTCATTTCTATTTTTATTTTTTCCTTTTTTGGAATATCTGGCCTGTTTTTTAACTTTATTGGTTTTCTTTCTTTTTGTTGGCGGGGAAAGATCTTCATTATCCGGGAGTTCTTTGTCGGTTCCGGCTATTCCCCCGGCATACAGCCAGCTGATCGTTCCGAACAAAGCAAATAAAATAGGGATGGACATTGAATAAATCCCCAATATGTTATAAAAAAAATCATACACATTTTGAGCAAAATCAGTGATTTTCCAGTAGCCAAACAAAAACACTCCCACTACTGCAAAATAAACGAAAGCCAGACATTTCAAAAATATTTTTCCTATGCTTGCCATCTATTGCCTCCATCTTCGGTCAAATCATTCATCCTCTATTTAGTTTATGTCCAAATATCGTTTCAGTTTTGATACACAATCAAAGGGCACCTCTATTTCACCGATAGCCACAGGACTAAAAAACCCGTGATAATCACTGCCTCCGGTCGCCAGAAGCGCTTTCCCCTTTGAGATTTGTTCATAATGCCCGATGATCCCCTTTTTATTTTCCCAATAGCCATAATATACTTCTAAACCTATTTTACGATAGGTCAGGAGCTCATTCACCATGCTTGGCTGTTTGATCAGCCCGGGGTGGGCCAAAACGGGCAGTCCTCCTGTCGCAAAGATAAAATCCACCGCTTGTTCAAATGGATTCCCCTCATAAGGGACATACGCAATGCCTCCCGGACGAAACCAAGAAGCAACTTCATTCCAGTCTATTTTTTGCTGAGGCAGTTTTTCCCGGATCTTTTTTTCAAGTGCCAGCAAAATATGCGTCTTACAGACCACCCCGCGATAACTTGCCTGCAGTTCTACTTCTTCCCAAGAAATCTTCACTCCATATTCGATGAGTCTTCTGACCATTCTTTCTGTTAAGGAAATTCTGTTCCGGCGGATTTGTTCTAACTTTGTCTGAAGCTGGTCGTTATCGACGCTTTTATAATAGGCCAGCAGATGGATTTCCTGATTTTTATAATCTGTTTCAATTTCAACTCCCGGAATAAGATTAATCTGATAAACTTCAGCAAGCTTAAAGCTTTTTTCCACACCCACAGTTGTTTCATGATCGACAAAAGCAATTGTCGAAAGTCCGGCCTGAGCGGCAGTTTGAAATGCTTCTTCAACTGAAAGCAAGCCATCTGATTCTTTTGTGTGGATATGCAGGTCCGCTTTGAATTGTTTCTCCATCAATATCCTCTCAACTCAGGCTTTCATACTATTTTATTCTTTATTTTATGAAAAAATCCTTCATTTTTGTTCTTTTAAGCTTCGCCGAAGAAGATAATTTGTTCTTGTGTTTATTGACACTTGGCAGGATTTCAGCTATAATACATCTCGTCTTTCAAATACAGGGGATTAGTTTAATGGTAGAACAGCGGTCTCCAAAACCGTCAGTGCGGGTTCAACTCCTGCATCCCCTGCCAAAACGCAAAAACACAGTCAGGTTTTAGAGTTGGCAAGAAATTACCGGCTCTTTTGTTTTTTAGACCGTTCTCTTCAATGTTATAAAGGATAACCGACTTAGGTTTAAGAACAGCATAAGAGAGCGTTTCAGATTTTGTGTAAACCTTCATGTTGATGCTAAGATAAGAGCATAAACATGGAGGTTTTTTGTTAATGGCAAAGAGGAGAATCACCCCCGAGAGAAGAGAACAGCGGAAAAAGTTACTGGAAATGCTGCAGGAAGCAGGGATCAACGACGTCTCAGGCGTACAGAACTTATTCAAAGAAATGGTCAGTACCGTCCTGGAAAACGGGCTGGAAGCAGAGATGGAAGACGAACTGGGTTACAGCAAATACGACTACCGGAATAAAGAAACAGACAACAGCCGCAATGGCTACAGCGAAAAAACCATCAAAACCAGCCTAGGAGATATGGATATTTCCGTTCCCCGTGACCGCAAAGGTCACTTCGAGCCGCAGATCATTAAAAAACAGCAGACCACACTCTCCGGAGACATCGAAGAGAAGATTCTGTCCATGTATGCCAAAGGCATGACCACAGGAGACATTGAATCCCATATTCGTGAAATTTACGGCATAGAAGTTTCAGACAGCACCATAAGCCGCGTCACCGACAAAATCCTGCCGGTAGTCAAAGAATGGCAAAGCCGCCCGTTGGAAAACATTTATGCCGTCGTATTCATGGACGCAATTCATTTTCATGTACGCAGCGAAGGTCAAATTGTCAAGAAAGCAGTCTACATCGCCATTGGCGTCCAAATGGATGGCATCAAAGACGTCCTGGGCATGTGGATCGGTGAGAACGAAAGCGCGAAATTCTGGCTTTCCGTGATGAATGGGATTAAAAACCGTGGCACAGAAGATATTCTTATTGCGTGTGTAGACGGCCTCACAGGTTTCACCAGTGCCATTGAAGCAGTGTTTCCCAAGACGGAAATTCAGCAATGCATCATCCACCAGATCCGGAACACAACAAGGTTTGTGTCCTATAAAGACATCAAAGCTCTTATGGCTGACCTGAAGAACGTTTACGCAGCTGTTGATGAACAAACCGCCCTTTATGAGCTGGATACCTTTGATGGAAGATGGGGAAACAAATACCCCAAAATAGCCCTGTCCTGGAAAGCCAACTGGGCTAATTTATCCACCTATTTCAAATATCCACAGGAAGTCCGAAAGCTGATTTATACCACCAACGCCATTGAAGGATTTAATCGTCAGCTCCGTAAAGTCACCAAAAGCAAATCCGTCTTTCCAACCGATGACAGCTTACTCAAAATGCTTTACCTGGCCATGATGGACATAACGAAAAAATGGACAGGCAGGCGGCAGGACTGGGGGCAGATTCATTCCCAGTTGCAGATTTTCTTCGGAGACCGGTTGGAATAATTGGACTAAAACTTTGCTACCCTCGCGCCGCGATTTTTGGGGTTGTCAATTGACAACCCCAAAAATACTTGTATAATGCAGACAAAAGGAGCAACAGCCACATAAATTCTATTGCTCCCATAAAATATTCGCCTTATCTTTCATCAATTTTGAAGTTTACACAGAGTTCGGGATACACCCCAGCATTAAGTTCAAAGTATAGTTGCCTACGACCAACGATACTTTGAACTTTGTCTACCAATGGTTGCGCTTTTGATTGTCTGCGATCTTTGACTTATCCTTTTCTTTGATTTCTACAATAAAATACGATGCAAATAGACCTTAAGCAAATTTCCGGACAGATTTTGCTGAAAAAGTCCTTTTCTATTGTTCAGAACATGTCTAATTTTGAACTTATGGACATATCTTTTACTATAAATATCTTTCATTTGAAAGGTATTCCGGTAAAGCAACCAATTCTTCTGGAGAGGAGGAATTGGGGAATGAAAAAAATTTATCAGTTATCGATGATCGCCCTCGGTTCCTGTTCCCTGCTGATCAGTCTTTTATCCCTGGTCATACAGATTATAAAAATATCCCATAAGTAGGATTTTTACTCAGAAATGCTGTAAAAAGTAGCCGTCTGCAAAACCGAACTACTTTTTACATACTCATAAAGGTTGCTTTGCCCTTATCTATAAGAATATCTCTTATAGATTTTTTGTGCTCACAATTTTATTATATTGAACGGATTAAACTTTTATATCAAAATAATGAACTTTTATCTGGAGATACCGGTTAAGAATTATACACCCTCCAAATCAATTCTCCCATTCTCAGTCTTCAGTTCTATTCTGGGCTTCGGATCACCCAGAATACCTTTAAACTCAGTCCCGGATTCTCTTCTTTCTTCTATTCTGGGTTCCGAATCGCCCTGGATACCGTTTAAATCAGCCTCGGATTCATCAGGAGTACGTTTCAAATCATAGCCTTCACAACGGATTTCCCCATTTTGGGATACTGCCGCAAAGGTACCTTTTTGGGCCTTCGGCAAGGTTGCCCGGATATCTCCATCCCGGCTGGTTATGATGATATCCTGATCTGTAACGGAAAGATTTTTTAAGACAATACTGCCGCCATACTGCTGATCAAGCTTCAGCCTGCCTGTATTGTTTTCCACCCTGATATCTCCCGAGGAACTCTCCGCTTCAAGCTCCCCCTGATGCTCCTTGACCTGAAGATCTCCGGCCTGGGAGACAATCGTCAGCTTTCCTCTCACTCCTTCCACGAAGGTATCGCCATTTTCATTGCGAATTTTGTAATCCACCTCTTTGGGTACTCTCACAGTATAGTTGACCTTCACCTGAAAGGTCGTATCAAAGTCTAAAATATCCTCATATTTCGTCTCAATTTTCAGGGTTTCCCCTTCTCTCACCATCACCAGCTGATCGGCAAGCTGGACAGCAGTCTGCTCCTGATTGCTTTTGATGAGCATTTCAGCATCTATCTCCACCGAGTTTCCTTCGTTTTTCTCAATATTGATATTGCCTTTACTGTTACGGATATCAATACTTTTTACTTTAGCCGCATCAATTGTATATGATTTATTGTGCAAGGACTCGTATTTATACAGGCCGAGCCCGTTGAACAGGGCCGGGGAGTATTCACCGGCGAAGATACTCTGCGCTGCATATACCCCCGTGCTTGCCAGGATGACCAGGAGCACCAGAAAAATACTCAAGCCGTCAAATTTTAATTTTGGCTGCTCTTCCCGCGAAAAAAACAGATAAGCAAGAATCTCTGCCCCGAGGACAATCAGGATCAGCGGCCACCAGCGCATAATGAGAATTGCTCCATTAATCCCGTTAAACTGACCGCCAAGCAGCAATATTCCGGTTGCGATGAGCATACTGCCCATGGATACCGTTCCAACTCTCCACTTTCTCATCAAAATTTCTCCTTTTGCTCTTCTATGTTCGGTTCAGCAGCCTCATTTGCCGGGATCTTGGCCATACCGGTGATATTTGGAGCAGCTTTAACTTTGCTGCCCATTAATAGCTTGATCCCTCCGCCGATAAACAGCAGGGCGATGATTCCTGTCCGCAGATATTCTTTGATTTGCTCGCTTAACCAAAGACCGATTTGCGGCATAACAATTTTATCAAAAATCATAATGCCGCCAAGAGCGATCAAAACAATGCCTGCAACCTTTGCCCAATTGTCTGCCATCTGATGATCTTTCCATAATTCAGTAAAGAAAACTTTCTGTTTTTCCTCAATGACAGGATCGGAAAATTTATGCAGGACATCAAATACACTATAAAACCATAAGAGCGGCGCGAACATCAAAAGAAACGACAGGTGCAGGAAATCGTTCAAATATAAGGTCAGAAAAAAGCCCGCCATTAGATTCAGTCCTTTTTCCATCAAACCGAGATACATATGACCGGCCCCGGGAATCACGGAAAATACCAAGGCAAGGATTTTACGGTTCTCAAAAATAAACTCTCCGGTAAGGTCAACGGGACTGTCCCCAGCATCGAGCCCCGTTGGCTCCAGTGCTCTCCTGTTGATTTTATCCACTAAAACGAAACTGTCGACCAAGGCCGCCAGCCAAATCACAGGCACTGCGATAAGCGGAAGGGGTGCATTGAAAAAATTGACGATGGAAAAAAGCATACTCATCGCAAACACAAAACCGGTGGCCGTCAAAAATACCAGTCCTCTGGGAATCAGCTCCAGGTAAATATGACCCAAACCGGGGATAAAGGATAACATAAAGGTGATCAATTTACTCTTTTTCTTCATACAATTGCTTTACTCCTTTCACGTGTGAATCTCCAAATTTCTGTCCGGACATTTTGATCTCTTCCTTTTTGATCTTTCATTCGCCCTGGACTCATCTTCTATTCCTTTTTCTTTCTAAGCTGTTCCATCAAGGATGGCCTCTGTTCAAAGACCCTCTCTGTCCAGCCGGGCCGGATAATTTTGTCCTCCCATCTCTCTGCAACGACATGATCCCGATCGCCCCCGGCAATTTGAAAGATCTGAATATCCCCGCTGAACACACCGGATAGCCCATTAAACAATCCTCCTGCCCAGAAAAGCAATGCTATACCGGCTACCGCACAGTAATAGAGAAACAGATTATCCTTTGTTCTCCTCTGCTGCTGACGGATATCCGGCGCAATCAAATTCATGACTTTGTCCGTAAAGTCAGGCGACAAGCGGCAATCTGCAGAATGATCCGAACTGTTTGGGGTGAGCAGAGAAGCTTGCATTGTTTGAAGATAGATTTCCAGACATTTGCCGCAAACAAGCAAATGCTCTTCCATCTTCCAGGCCAGCTGTTCATCAACTTGTCCCTGCCGGTACATCTGCCAGATATTTTTTTCATAGCACTGATTGTTTATCTGCTTCTCGCTCATGTCTTATTCATCTCCTGGAAATATTCTCTCAGTATCTTTCTTCCCCGGTACAATCTTGTTTCTACTGTTCTTGGACTGATATTTTCTTCAACGGCAATTTCCTTACAGCTTTTTCCTTCCTCGTAGCTTTTTTTTAGAACCCTCATATATGGCTCCGGGATCTTTTGCATACAGGCTTTCAGGATTCGAATTTCTTCTCTCCTGTCGATCATTTCCTGGACCGACATCCCATCATCGATTATTTCCTCAATATTTTCGAAAGACCTGATTTCTCTTTCAAGTCTTGACCGGGCTCTGCGCTTGTAATCTATGGCCTTATTGATCGCAATCCTGCTGAGCCAGGTCTTAAATCCTTTGAATTGATACTGCGGAAGGGACCGATAAACCTGTAAAAATGTTTCCTGGGCCAGGTTTTCTGCCTCAAATGAATCCTGCACAATATTCAGACATATGCTGAATACCAGCTGTTTATATTCTTCGACGAGTAAGCGAAAGGCCTCCTGATCGCCATTTGCTGCTTTTTTCACGACTAATTCAGAGTCTATTGTCCCCTCCTCCTTTCCCCTCATCTATATAGACGATAGTAAATCAACATTTACTTCAGCAAATTCGATGAAAAAAGACTGTCCCTTTTCTAGACAGTCTGAAGTATGGCAATAAAGTATTGTACTGTATTATTGTTGATCGCTGTTCGGGGAGCTTAAGGCCTGAATCAATCGGGCAGTCATTTTCACAAGCATCTCTTTAACGATTGAAATCTCGTCCTTGGTTGCCTTATCAAGATGTATCCCACAGCAAACAGCAACATTTTTATTCAGGGCCGAGGAAATTTGATCGGCAACCACTCCGATCACTTCCCCCTCCCGATGTCCCGGAAGGACGATCATTTTCATATCGCCGGACCAATCTGAGCCCGGAGTGACTTGCCGGACAGCAACAGCCCCAATGTGCGGAGTATCGCCACCGGAAATAAGGATACATAAATCCTCACCCATTCGGACAGCGTAAAAAAGGATTTCGATCCGACCCTGTTTTTCACGGAAAATCAATAGATCGTTTTCCATAGGCTACCTTTGATCACATCCCGACAAGCAGGTCATTCCTGCTCCGCCCTGTTCGCATATACATGGTCTCTCCTCAGCCGTTCATCGGCATGGGGCTCTTTTTGTTCATCAGGATAGCCGATCCCTATGATACAAGCCAATTTGAGACACTCCGGTATGTTCAGAATTTTTCTGACATAATCCTCACTTGTGATCTCTTTACTGTGTTTTCTGTTTCTCACCTGAACCCAGCAAGACCCCAGTCCCAAAGCCTGTGCCGAGAGTTGAATATAGGTTGCCGCAATACTGCTATCCTCAATCCAGGCATCCGTCGTTTGAGGATCAGCGCTCACAACGATACACAAAGGGGCGTTTTTGAGGAAAGAAGATCCTACTTCCCTGGCCTTGGCCAGCTCAACGATCAGCTCCTTGTCATTGACAACAAAGAATCTGGTTGGATAAATTGCATTTCCGGAGGGAGCCAATAGGGCTGCCTTAATGATCGCATCAACTTTTTCCTGCTCGACGGCGATCTCTTGATATTTTCTGATGCTTCTTCGATTGGCCATGATATCCAACATTGCAAATTCCCCCTTTTGCCTTTTTATTTCTTTATCATTATTTTAACAAATTATTGGAAAAATTTTAACTGTCAAAAATAATATCCCGGCAATTTTAAGCAGACTATCTTCAGCTGAGAAGCTAAGCCGATCATATTGAGCCCTTCAACAGATCGGCGGTGATCAGGCTTTAACAGATTCTGGGGAGACCTTCCCCCTGTAAAACATCAATGATCCTGCTGCCGCCCAGTTTTGTTTTTACTGTAACCAGCTGGTTCCCCGTCTCTGTGACTTTGCCAATAACCCCTGCCATTTTTCCCAAAGAATTCTTTCTTAGGATTTCCAGTGCTTTTTCCTCATCCCTGGAATCCACGATCACCATAAATTTGCCTTCGTTCGCCATATAAATGGGATCTAACCCTAAAATATCACAAAAGCCTTTCACTTCCGGATCTATGGGGATCAGTTTTTCTTCTATCTGAATACTGATTTTACCGGCTTCGGCCACCTCATTCAGGACCGTGCCCAGTCCGCCCCTTGTGATATCCCTCATGATCCTTAAGCCGAGACCGCTGTTTAATAAGGCCTCAACCATGCTGCCTAAACAAGCGCAATCACTGGTGATTTTGTTTTCAATCTTCATTCTCTGAGCGAAGATACAGGATTGATGATTACCCAATGTGCCGCTCACAATAATGGAATCACCCGCCTTGATCCGCTCTGCGCCCAATTGATGCCGATGTTTGATAAATCCCAGGCCGGCAGTATTAATATACAGTCCGCCGCTGCCTTCGATGACTTTTGTATCACCGGTAACGATTTTGACATTGATCTCTTTGGCCGTTTGAGCCATTGTTTTGACCGCCGCTTCCAAGACTTCCAGTTCAAGCCCTTCCTCAAGAATAAAGCCCGCTGTGATATACTGCGGCTCCGCCCCGACCATCCATAAGTCATTTGCCGTCCCGCAAACAGCCAGTTTTCCGATATTGCCCCCTGGAAAAACAATAGGGGTAATGACATAGGAATCCGTGGTCATGGCCAAAGGATAAGCGGTCGGAGGCAAACATGCCGAATCCTCTAATCTGTCCAAAAACTCATTGGAGAAATACTTTTTAAATAAATTGCTGATAAGTTCCCTGGTGGCGTTTCCGCCGCTGCCGTGGGCTAAGTTAACCTTCATCTTGTCACCTGCTTTGAGAGATTACTTTGAAAATCTGTACCAAATCCCGCAAGAACCTTCTGCCGATACCATACAAGGGCCTTTGGCCTTTGTCGGCGTACAAACTGTTTTAAACAACGGGCACTCATCAGGATTTATCCTGCCGATAATGACTTCCGCGCACCGGCAGGGTGATGAGGCATCAACCTGTTTATCACGAATATCAAATGATCCGGCGTCATATTCCCGGTACTCAGGACGCAAATAGAGACCTGAATCCGGAATGTCGCCCAAGCCCCGCCAGGCGGCTGTTCCCTGTTCAAAGTATTGATCAATTAAATGTAAAGCCTTAATGTTGCCCTCTTCCCGGACTGAGGAAGAATATAAATTATGAACCTCCGCCTTGTTTTTTTCCTTTTGTTTAACCAGGTCATAAATTGCCGCTAAAATATACTCTCCCTCAAAACCGGCGACAGCGAAGGGACGGCCATAGTTTCCGGCCAGTTCGGCATAGGCCTTGGACCCAAGGATTGAACTGACATGTCCGGGAGCGATAAACCCGTTTATCCCCGTGTCACTGGCACAGACAAATTCCAGAGCCGGTATCACTCTGCGCAGTGCCGTCAGCAATTTAACGTTATTTAAACCGCCGGCAATGATCTGCTGCAGCACCAGCGCATAGGATGGCACCGTCGTTTCAAAGCCAACAGCGGCTATGATAAAGGTCATACCTGGTCTTTCTTTCGCTCTTTTTAAGACATCTAAAGGGGAATACATGATCTCGACTTTGGCCCCTTCCCCTTTGGCTTCACTGAGGGACTGCTTTGTTCCGGCAACCTTCATCATATCACCGAAGGTAAGCAGTAAGCAATCCGGCTTCTTTGACCATTCTATGGCCCGGTCAATATATTCAGCCGGTGTGATGCAGACCGGACATCCCGGTCCGGAAATCAGCCTGATCTTATCGGAAATCAGGCTTCTGATGCCATGACGAAAAATACTGGCGGTGTGCGTGCCGCAAACCTCCATAATATTAACCTGTTGATCATAGGCTTTGAGTTCACTGATGATCTCTTCGATATTCATTTGGTTATTGACTCCAATTCAGCAAATATACTGATGATTTCTTCTGCCATATCCTTTTGTACGGTCTCTATCGCGCAGCCGGCATGAACCAGAACATAATCCCCTTCTTTGGCGTCCACCGCGCCCAGCATAATATCGACAATATTGCCGTTAAAATCCACTTTTCCCGTCATTCCATCCGTTTCAATGACTTTTCCCGGAATAGCCACACACATTGACAACTCACATCCTATTTTCAAAATATAGACACGATCTCTAGATCGGCAGGCTTCCTTAGAATTATGATCATTATACCATGATCCTGTCTGCAAATAAAAAATATGAAAATTGAAATATATTACAAATAAAATAAGTGTGGATATTGTCATTGCTCATCCACACTTCAGTTTATTTACTTGCTTTCCGCAAAAGCACTTATCCCATTCCGTTGTCTTGTTCAGCCGACTTTTTGGCTGATCCAGTCAGCCACTGCGTTAAACCCTTCGCCTGTCTTGGCATTGACTTCGAAAATTGGAGCAGTCTTGTTCAGCGCCTTGATTCCTTTTGTAAAGAACTCATCGTTAAAGTCGACATAAGTTTTCAGATCGCACTTCGTCAGCAAAATGATATCTGCTTTTTCAAAAGCCAGAGGATATTTATAAGGCTTGTCACTCCCCTCAGCCGCTGAACAGATTAACATTTTTATGTGTTCACCGATCTGAAATTCGGCAGGACATACCAGATTTCCAATGTTTTCAATAAAAAGAATTCCCGACTGATCAAGGGGCAGCCCCTTCAGAGAAGTCTTAATTGTCGGCGCATCAAGGTGGCAAGCCCCGTTCGTATTGATCTGAATGGTTTCTATCCCCAGCTCTTTCAGTTTGACCGTATCAATATCCGATTCAATATCTCCTTCGATCACATAGATCTTCTTAGAACCAAGATGTTGAACCATGCTAATGATGCTTGATGTCTTTCCAGCCCCCGGAGCACCCATGATGTTCACACAGAATATTCCCTTGCTCTCCAGTTCTTGGTTCGTTTCTGCCGCGATTTTATCATTCTCATCGTAAATATCCTGAATAACTTCAATTTCCGTATTCGCCATTTGATTCACCCCAATTAAGTTTCGATTTCAATATTTTTTACATAAAATTCTTTGCCGATCTCACTTGGTTCGCCGTCTTTCCCACACTCCGGACAGGCGAAGGAAAGAGGCTTTCGGACATAATAGATCTCACAGTCCGGACATCTCATCTTGGCCTTGACATTCTCTATTTCCAGAACCGCCCCTTCACAGGGCGTGTCCTTGGAAATAATGTCAAAATACATCATAATCGAATCTCCGATAAATCCGGAGTACTCCCCCACAACCAAGGCAATGCGCGTAACTTTACGCGCATTATTCTCCTTGGCTTTATCCGAAGCAATTTTAATAATTTGTTTGGTTATCGGAAACTCATGCATTTTCCTGTACTGTTTCTCCGGTAATGGTCACCAAACGCTGTGTATAGTCCGTCATCGGCTCAGCATATTGTTTTCCGGTGTTTAAGCAGTTTTTCGGACAAACTTCCACACAGAAGTTGCAAACAATGCATCTGGTTCTGTCAATTTCCCATCTTTTATCCGGTCTGCTGACAGAAATCGCATCGGCCGGACACCTCTTGTCACACATTCCGCAGAAGATGCAGTCCGCGACATTAAGCTCGATCCTTCCGCGTGTTCTGGGATAAAACTCATTTTTGATTATCGGATACATCGCTGTAGCAGGTTTGCCGAAAAGGCTCCTCATTACAGTTTTTCCAATCACATTAATGGCCACAGAGATCACCTTACCTTTCTGTACAGCTGATGCACGGGTCGATTGTTAAGGCCAGAATAGGAATATCGGCCAAATCAGAGCCGGGAATCATCTTCAAAAGTGGAGGGATGTTCGCAAAGGTCGGTGTTCTTACCCGGACTCTGTCAAGGAACTTCGTCCCGTTTCCTCTCGCGTAATAAACAACCTGTCCGCGCGGCTGTTCCAAACGGGACATGTATTCTCCCTTAGGAGGATTTCCCTTGACCTTGACCTCAATCTCACCGTCAGGAATCCTTTCGACTGCCTGACGGATAAGATCTATTGCCTGGAAAAGCTCACCGATACGCACATTGCAACGCGCATAACAGTCTCCATCTTTTTCTACAATCGGTTCAAAGCTCAAATCACTGTATGCCGCATAACCAAGTTTTCTGAGATCCATGGCAATACCGCTTCCCCTGGCCACGGGTCCGGCTGCTCCAAGCTCAAAGGCCTCCTTATAGGTTAAAACACCTACGCCCTTCGTTCTCTTCTGCACCGTAAAATCCTTGACAAAAACTTTCGTCAGTTCTTTCGTTTCGGTTTCAACAACCTTAAGAACATTCACGATTCTCTTCAGTGTATCATTGTCAATATCTTTCCAAACACCGCCGACTTTACAAACACTGAAAATTACGCGACCGCCGGTCGTTTCCTCAAAAATATCCAGAACCTTTTCTCTTACTCTCCAGCAATGCATAAATAAGCTTTCAAAGCCAAACGCATCGGCCATCAGGCCCAGCCACAATAGATGACTGTGGATACGAGAGAGCTCAGCCCAAATTGTCCGGAGATATTTCGCACGATCCGGTATTTCAACACCCATGATGCCTTCAACTGTCTGCACATAGCCCTGGCCATGCATGAAGCTGCAAATGCCGCAAACACGTTCAATCACATAAGCCATTTCGTTAAAGTCTCTTTTTTCAACCAGCTTTTCCAAACCTCTATGGACAAATCCAATCGAGGGCACGGCTCCAACCACTTTCTCATCTTCTAAAATCAGATCGAGATGGAGTGGTTCTGGCAGTACCGGATGTTGTGGTCCGAAAGGTATAATTGTGCGCTCACCCATGGTTTACCAACCCCTCCCTGCTATTTCTTACTAGAATCCGGCGGAATTACAAAAGGATGCTTGACCGCTGTCTGATATAAGGTCCCTTTAAAGTCAACAGCCATTCCGGCTACATTTACCCCATACAAGTCATGAATTTCATTTTCATACAGAAACGCATGAAGAAAGATTCCGCTGACACTTGGTATTGTATCCCCAACCTCTACCGGCATTTTCAGGTTTATCATTTGATAGTTTTCCTTTTCGAAGGTATAAATGATATCCATTTCGGTAGCGCTTTTTGTACAACACATCTGGATCAGGCGAAAACCTTCTTTGGCATATTGTTTTGTCCGGTTCTCGATTTCAGAAGCTGTGACTGGAAGGTAATTTTGTACTTCGATCATTTATTTCGCCACCTTCCCCATATTCTTATATTTACTTTCAAGAACGGCCAATCCCTGGACAACTCCATCAATGATGGCTTCCGGTCTCGCCGCGCAGCCCGGGACGTACACATCTACGGGAATCACTTTATCTACCCCGCCCTGGACATTGTAGCACTGACGGAATACTCCGCCCGATGTCGCACATGCTCCAATAGCCACGACTACTTTGGGCTCAGGCATCTGATCATAAATATTCTTGATGACTGTTTTGTTCTGCTCATTGACTGATCCGGTTATCACGAAAATGTCCGCATGCTTCGGATTGCCGATATTTAACACTCCAAAACGTTCAACATCATATAAGGGAGTCAGGCACGCAAGCACTTCGATGTCACAGCCGTTACAGCTCGACGCATCATAGTGTACCAGCCAAGGAGACTTCGGCAAGTAAGACATTAATTTCACCTCTATCGCTTTAGATATATTCTTACACGCTACTGAAAACTATTTAAGAGCCAGGACCGCAATGTTGCCTACTCCTAAGATCAAAGCAACAATCCAGGCGCTCCCCAATGTGGACTGCCATTTCAGACGGGAATTGTTGTTGTCAATAAAGATTTCAAGGAAGTAGGTCAGGGCCGCAATGACAAGCGCGATAATCGGATTTGAAGCAAAGAACAGACAGACAATACCCAGTAAGAAAACATTTTCATACCAGTGGGCAATTTCTACATAAGCAAGTTCTTTACCGGAGAATTCGGTCAGGATACCGCGGACAATTTCCTGATGGGCATGATGGGACGCGGAAATATCAAAAGGAGATTTTCTGAACTTAATGGTCAGGATAAAGAGGAACCCGAGGAAAATTCCCGGCAGACTCAGAATCAAAGGCTGACCATAGGTGGCTATGTCAAGAACGTTAAAGCTCTTGGTCACCATATACATCCCGACAATGGTCAGAATAACCATCGGTTCATAAGCCATCATCTGGATCATTTCTCTTTCCGCCCCCAGAAAGGCATAAGGAGAAAATGTCGAATAGGCGGCAATGATCAGAAATACGCTGGCCAGGGTCAAAGCAAAAATCGCTAAAAGCAGATCCCCGCCGGAAAAGAAAATGCAGCCGGTAATGATCACAAAGATCAGAAAACATAAAACATAGAACTTCTGGTGTTTGTTTACCACAATGTTCTGTTTGGAAAATAATTTCATGACGTCATAAAAAGGCTGAAGTAAGGGAGGTCCTACCCTTCCCTGCATTCTGGCTGAAATAATACGGTCAATACCTGCGATCAATCCTCCGATAAAGGGTGCGAGAATGACGTATAAACCTACAGCCAACCATGTATTCATACCACTCATTATACTCCCACTCCTATCATGATGATAATTAAAAGGATACAAGATACCACTCCAAGCTTGAACAGCTTGTCTTCACCAAAGATGCTGTCCAGGTAGAAGCTTCTCAGGCTTAAATCTCTGGTAATCCCCATTGAACCGTAGAATTTTTCTCTCTCCGCGAGATTTGTGCCTGCCAGATATTGAGCCTTATAATTCAGCTTATTGCCATAAGTGAGCAATCTTAACGGCAGAACAATAATCAGCCCCATCATTAAGAGAAGAATGATCATATTGCCCTGACCGAGCAGATAGGTTTCTCCGTAGATTGCCTGAATGAACGGCTCTAAGGCAAAATAGGAGATGGCGGGGAACCCGATACATACCGCTACCGTGAAAAACGCCAGCAAAGATAAGGTAAAGGATTCTGTAGCCGGAATCTTGGTCGTGAAATCAGCAGGCTTGTCTTTGATCATCAGAACCTTGCCGAGCCACTTCGTCCAGAAGAACAGGGTCGCAGCACTGCCAAAGGCAATAAATACCGTCAGAATAGGATTGGCTGCCACTATACCTTCCAGGGCGGCCCATTTGCTGATCAGCATACCGAACGGCGCCAGGAACATGCCGCAAATCCCTATGACTACGCCGATTGCCACCTTGGGCATCTTAACAATCAGACCGTCCATCGATTCAATGATCCGGTCGCCGAGATTATGCTCAATTGTTCCGACAGAAAGGAACAAGAGAGACTTCGCGATTGCGTGGAAAATGATTAACATCACAGCGGCCCAGGCCAGCTCATAAGATCCGATCCCGGCACAGACAACGATCAGGCCCAGATTGGCAATTGTAGAGTAAGCCAGAACCCGTTTGGCGTCGGACTGGGAAATCGCCATGAATGATGTCAGGACGAACGTTACGGCGCCAACAAGCGCGACAAACAGTCCGATTGTGGAACCGCCTTCAACAAACGCAAAAACAGGTGATAATCTGACAATCAAATAAACACCCGCTTTAACCATGGTACTGGAATGAAGAAGAGCAGAAACCGGTGTCGGAGCGACCATGGCTCCCAGAAGCCATGAAGAAAACGGCATTTGAGCCGATTTTGTAATTCCGGCAAAAGCCAGCAAGGCGGCCGGAAGGAGAACGGCGGCAGATGCCAGGGTCGGCAGCTTGTCAAGTTCAACCGTATGTGCTTGTGTGTACAGGAAAATAATTGCGACCGTAAAGCCGATTCCTCCCAGAATGTTCATCTTAGCTGCTCTAAAAGCATTTTTGATGGCAATCTCTTCACGGCTGTAGCCAATGAGGAAGAATGAGCAGAAGGTCGTGATTTCCCAGAAGAATAACAACCACATCAGGTTATTGGAAAATACCACACCATACATCGCGCCCAAAAACGCAAAAACGATGAAGAAAAAGAAGGGTGTTCTATTCTTCATCTTAGGATGGTGATGATGATAGTCTTCCATGTAACCCAGTGCATATACTGCGATAAGCGTACCAATAATTCCGATGATCAAAGTCATAATCAATGAAAGATTATCGACAAATAAATTATGTGTTGCATGTATTTCGCTTCCATGAGCAACTTCAAACCAAATGACCAGCACAGCTCCGATCAGCATCAGAAGTGCGGCCAGAAATTGCTTATAACGAATGGAAATCCCGATGATCAATGCAGCCAGAGCCACCTCGATCGCAAACATGCCCAAGCTGATCTCATGAGCATATTCTCCAGCCTCAAAATATACTGCCCCCGTTTGAAAATACTGTACAACTAAAAATAATGAAGCCGCAATAATGGCAATTGATGATGCTCCAACGATTATTTTCCTGATGAACAGTTGTGGCAGAATGAGCAAGAGAAACGCTACAATTATCGGAAAAAGTATTAAAAAAACCATTGTGTTCATGTTGGCATCCTCTTTCCCCTCAAGTAGAATTTAGCGTAACCATAGAATACAGAAACCAGACACTTGAAACAGTCCAATGCTTCATATTGGACAATAAGAATCTCCTGTTTCTTCCAATCACTCCTTTCAATTCAATATCGCTCTATTCGACGATATTACGTTTTTTATATGAAGAAAATAGGCTTACAAGTCATGTTTATTATAATGATAATCCGTCATAATAGCAACTGATATAGATAAACTTTTCACAATGCTTTCCTAAAATTTATTGTTGTTCATCAAAACGCTCTGCCATATTCAAACTATTCTGCTAATATTATAAACAGAATCTTGCATTTCTATAAATAACCGGATTAAATTTACAAAGATTAACGCATTTTTCCATTTACCTTCAAGGAATTCTATCCTAATCTCATTTGATCAAGCAAGCAAATCAGCAATAAAAACTGGCGGTCATCCCGTCAGTTTTTATTAGCTACTTTCCCTTATTTCGCGTTTGCCAGAGCCAATATCTCAGTTACGACGATTTCAGTTGCTTATCCCTTTCTTTCTCTTCAGCCTGATATGATTTGAGCTTAGCCACCAGAGCATCTGTCAGCCGGGAAGGAACTTCTTCATAGTTATAGAAGCGGAAGGTAAATGTCCCCCTGCCCTGGGTAATCGAGCGCAAATCTATGGCATACCGCATGAGTTCCGCTTGGGGCAAATGGGCTTTAATGACTTGCTCTTTGCCGTCAGGCTCCATGCCTAAAACCTTGCCCCGTTTCGTATTCAAATCCCCGATCACATCCCCCATGAATGCTTCCGGAACACGAACCTCAACTTCGGCCACCGGTTCCAGCAGGACAGCCCCGGCCTGTTCGGCACCTTTACGGAAAGCTAGGATCGCGGCCAGCTTGAACGCCATTTCCGAGGAATCCACACTGTGATAGGAACCGTCATAAAGTGTAAATTTGACATTTGTCATGGGATAACCGGCAAGAAATCCTTCATTCATGGCTTCGCGCAAACCCTTCTCCACAGCGGGAAAATAGTTGCGCGGCACAGATCCTCCAAATATCTCTTCCTTAAATTCAAAATCCTTGCCGGGATTGGGCTCGATTTTTATCCATACATGTCCGTACTGCCCATGCCCGCCGCTTTGCTTCTTATGTTTGCCTTCAACCTTTACTGTCTTTTTGATGGTTTCCCGGTAAGGTACCCGGGGGACGTCCATCTCTACCGCAACCCCGAACTTGCGGAGAAGTTTTTCACTTACGATATCTAACTGGGTCTCTCCTCTGCCCGATAGGATGGTCTGTTTTGTCTCGGTATTTTTTTGGACACTGATTGTCGGGTCTTCATCCATCAGGCGATTCAGGGCTGTGCCCAGCTTATCTTCATCTCCCTTGCTTTTCGGCTTAATGGAGACCGGCAGACAGGGCAGGGGAAATTTGATCCCATCCAGTTTGACCATTTGGTCTTTACCGCAAAACGTGTTTCCGGTCTTCGCTTCCTGAAGCTTGGCGATCACAGCGATATCACCGGCAAATACCTTTGCGGTGTTTTCCTGATTTTTTCCTCTGAGGAAAAATATCTGGCCCATTTTTTCATCGGCTTCCCTTGTGGAATTATACACAAGCGTTTCGCTGGAAAATGAACCGCCATATACCCGAAAAAAGGACATTTTCCCCAAGTAGGGATCGGCCAGAGTCTTAAAGACCAATGCTGCTTTATCTTCAATAGGAGCCGGAGCCGGGACATAATCCACTACAAATTGGGTAAGCTCTTGCACCCCTATATTTTTTTCCGCGGAACCAAAAAGGACCGGAACGATAATATTCTGAGCCAGGGCTTTTTGCAAAACTGTTTTCAGCTCGGCATCCGTAATCTGTTCCCCGTCAAGATATTTCATTAAAATATCATCATCGGCTTCAACTACTGTTTCCAATAAAGTATCCTTAAGAATTTCAGCCTCATCACTGTATTCCGGAGGAATCTGAGACTGTAAAATATCGATGATTCCTTTAAAGTTTTCTTCTTTTCCTACAGGTATCTGCATCTGGACAAAATGGGTCTGAGGATACGCCTGCTTGAGTTCCTCAAGAATCTTTTCGGAGGCGGCGTTTTCCCGATCCATTTTATTGACATAGATGATTCTGGGCAGTTTCTTTTCCTCCATCATGTCCCAGATCATTTCCGCCTGAACCTCCAGTCCGCTTGCCCCGCATATGACCAGGACCCCTGTTTCCGCTACCCGCATCGAGCTGATCACTTCACCGATAAAATCCGCATAACCCGGTGTATCCAGAACATTGATTTTTACTCCGTTTGACTCAACAGGAACCAAAGATGTGCTGATCGAAATCCTGCGCTGAATTTCTTCCTGCAGATAGTCTGATACTGTGTTTCCATCAGCAACTTTGCCTATTCTGTTTATTGCGCCTGAATGAAAAACCATGACTTCAGCCAAAGAAGTTTTGCCACTGCCTCCGTGGCCCATTAGACAGATGTTACGAATATTGTTGCTTTCGTAGATCTTCAAATGTCATCTCCCCTTTGCTAAAATTTCTGAATATTGAAATTGATCTTATTATAGATCATTTCCCTACAATAAGATATGTTTTTTAAAAATTTGGAAAATGAGGTGTTGTCCGCTCCATTTAATTATTCTGAACTCTTAGGTATTTGCTTTGATCCGGCCGCATAAGTTGAATAAACGCAATGCTGATTTTCATTATGCCCAAGGAGATGCCCATGCCGAAGAAAAGCTTAATTCAAGGTGCCATCATTCTCTTTTTAGCGAATTTGTTTAACAGGATACTGGGCTTCATCTATCAGTACTTAATCATGAAATATGTCGGCAGCGAGGCCTATGGCTTGTACCAGATGGTCTTTCCCCTCTATATGACAATTTTAGTTTTTTCTACCGCGGGGATTCCTTTAGCGGTCTCTAAAATGATTGCGGAAAAGATTTCTTTGGGCCGGGAGGGGGATGCCGCAAGAATATTCCGGGTTGCCATCCTGCTCCTCAGCTTTTCCTCTGTTGTGGTTACCCTACTCATCTACATCAATACTCCTGTGATTGTTGCCAAGTGCTTCCCGGACGCCAGAGTTTTTTATGTCTTCAGAATATGTATTCCCGCGATCTTCATTGTTTCGGTCTCTTCTGCTTTCCGGGGCTATTTTCAAGGTCATCAAAACATGGTCCCTTCCGCCGTCAGTCAAATCTGCGAGCAATTATTCCGGATTGTCGTCGGCTTTTATTTGGCCATCAAGTTTTTGCCTTATGGTATCGAATTCGGGGCCGCCGGTCTGGCCGTTGGTATGCTGGTCGGAGAGTTCGCCGGTCTTTTCGTGATCATGATTCACTACCTGATCAGCCGAAGAAAGCGTACTCACCGTCCCCAAGCGGTTACCCGCTACCATGAGATCATCAGAGAAATGTTCGGTCTCTCCCTGCCTGTTACCGGAAGCAGACTGGTTTTCAGCGGCCTTTCCGCACTCGATGCGGTAATTATCCCCCGTCAACTGCAGGCAGCCGGTTACTCTTTAAGAAAGGCAACGACACTTTTCGGTGAACTGAACGGGACAGCCTTCACTTTGCTTGCCTTTCCCAGTGTCTTTACTTTTGCCCTGGCGACTTCTCTGGTCCCGGCCATTTCGGAAGCAGTGGCAAAAAAAGAATACAGGCTGGCCAGATCCCGCTGCTCAGACTCCATCCGCCTGACCATTCTGATTGGGCTCCCCTGTATTGTGATCATTTATTGCTTTGCCGATCTGTTTGCCGGTATTTTTAACAGCTCCGATATCGCACCGATTCTGAAACTGCTTTCTCTAGGGGGAATATTTACCTATCTTCACCAAACCACAACAGGGATTCTGCAGGGACTTGGCAAAACCCATTTGCCCCTCGTTCATTCCGTGATTGGCGGCATGATCAGAATTCCCCTGATGATTTACCTGACTGCGATGCCGCACTTGGGTCTTACCGGCACTGCCGCCGCATATTTAATCGGGTTTTTCATCGTCGCTGTTTTGAACATGATTGCTGTCAATCATTATATTAAATTGAATCTGGACTTCGAGAATATTATTCTCAAGCCCTTGATCGCCGGAGCCGGGATGCTCCTGCTGGTGTTTCTTTTCCTCCGGTTTGCCTTACAGACTGTTGCCGGCAGTCTTTTGATCTCAGTGGCCGGATTAATCGTTTATTTCAGTATTTTGCTTTTTAACGGCGGCATGCGTAAACAGGACCTAAACAAAATCCCCATTCTCAATAATCTTTTCAAATAGAAGAAATGTTCATCACCAGCCGATGTGCTTTCCTTCATTCATTAAGGTTCCCCTTAGAGCCACCTTCTGAACTTGTCCTTCCATTGCCAATAGGAAAACAAAATCAAAACCGCACCGATAATGACGAACAATATCTTATAGATCACATATAGCTTGATTACCGACAGTAAAGATAACACTAAGGCAAACAGTGCCGGTAACACAATGATGATTCTCAGATTAAGAGGCTTGCCCTTTTTTCTGGATGATAAAAAGATAAAAAATAAAACAATAAAATAGAAGAAAAAAATGCCTAATTTCATTCGTTACTCCGTTCCCTCCGGCTCCATTCAGACAATACCTTTATTTGCTCATCGTCTGTCAAGTCACTGTGCAAAGGCGTAATCGAGACATAACCGTCTTTTATCGCCATCAGGTCCGTATCCGGATCATCCTGAGATATGATTGAACCGCTGGTCCAGTAGTAGACCGGACCGAAAGCGCTTTCCTGACACTCAAATTTATTATCATAGATTGTCTTTCCCAGTTTGGTGATCTTCATTCCCTTCCAGTCTTCCTGATGACTGCCGGGAAAATTAATATTTAACAGGCTGGCTCGGCAGTTCTGAAGAAATTCCTCCTGGCCGATCCATTCCCTGATTAATCCCGCGGGTTCCGTATAATCCACCATCTCGCTTTGGGCCAGGGAAACCGCAATTGAAGGGACTCCCAATAGAACACCCTCCATGGCCGCCGCCACTGTTCCTGAATAAAAAACATCACTCCCCAGGTTCCAGCCATAATTTATGCCGGAAATCAGCAGTTCCGGCTTTTGGGAAAAAAGATCCCCCTGAAGAGCCAACTTTACGCAGTCGGTAGGTGTACCGTCAACTGCAAAACCATATACGTTTTGTCTCAGCTCATATTTTGTCACAAATAACGGCTCATGGATCGTGATTGAACGGCCTGTCGCCGATCTTTGCCCGGCAGGGGCCACTATGGTTATTTCATGCTTATTTTCTTTGCTCAATTCCTGATACAACGCCCTTAACCCGGCCGCAAAATACCCATCATCATTCGTCAGCATGATTCTCATGAAAATCTTTAATCTCCTTGCGTCCCCTTCATTCCCCAGGGATTTTCATCACCGATTGTTATTTTCCCATGATCAGAGAAAAAGCTTCCGCTCTGGTTGCCGAGCTTGTTTGAAATATTCCTCTTACTGCTGAGGTTACTGTTTTGGAGCCGGGCTTTTTAATTCCCCGTAAGGTCATACACATATGTTCAGCCTCAATGACCACCAGAACACCCCTGGCTTCCAAAGAATTCTTTATGGTATCGGCAATCTGGGTTGTCAACCTTTCCTGAAGCTGGGGCCTGCGGGCATAGCCGTCAATCACTCTGGCCAGCTTGGATAACCCTGTCACTTTACCGTTGCGCGGGATATACGCGACATGAGCCTTTCCGAAAAAAGGAAGCAAATGATGTTCACACATGGAATACATCGGGATATCCTTGACAATGACCATCTCTTCATGGTTTTCATCAAAAATCACTTGCAGGTGCTTACTTGGATCATCATGCAAGCCCGCAAAAGCTTCCGCATAAAACTTCGCTACTCTTTTCGGTGTATCGATCAATCCTTCTCGTTCAGGGTCTTCACCAATTGCTTCGAGCAGCATACTTACCGCCTGTTCCAGCTTCTGAGTATTGATTTCCATTCCTATTGCCTCCTGTTATTGCGTCAATGACTAAAAACCTTTCTTCATATTATAATACATCTAAGCAAATTCTAAAAATTCTTTGCTATGGTTAAGCTAAGCCATAAGAGGCATTGTAACAATCAACGGCAATAGAGTGCTTCTCCATATTGTCGTAAACATTCCCCAGCAGCATCCAGGCTCCCCCATTATTGGGGTTAACATCCAGGATCTTATTCAAATGGACGATCGCTTCATCCCACATTGCCCTTTTGACCAAACACACACTTAAATTATAGAGTATGGTCTGATCATCCGGGGACATGTTCAAAGCGGAGCGGTAATAATCGATGGCTTTCCTGAACCTGCCCATATGATAGAGGATAAAGCCCAGATTATTCAACATAATGTAATCATGATTATTTAAGAGGTACGCTTTCTTTAATAGGGAATAAGCCTCCTCAATTTTATTGTGATTACTTAATATTCCGGCCAGATTACAAAGGACATCGTAGTTGTGCGGTTCATATTTTAAGACTTTCCGGTAAAGTCTTATTGCTTTATTTACCTTTCCGCTTTGAGCAAGACAATACGAATTTCTGGCCAGCAGCTCTATACTCCCCCCACACCTGATTGCTTTGGCAAAGCATTTGCCGGCATAGTCTATATGATTGAGTTTAAGCAGTGTCTCCGCCTTCATCTCCCAGCAATAGGAGTCGAACGGCCTGATTCGGCAGCAGCCGCAAAAACAGTGATAAGCTTCCTGATAATCTCCTTTGGTAAAATAAAGGCTGCCCAAACGAAGATTGGCTTCAATATGCTGCGGGAAGGCTCTGATCGCTTTATTCAGGCACTCAATCGCCTCCCCTTCCTCGTCTCTTTCAAAATGAATGTTTGCCTTGATGTTCCATAGATCTGCTGTCGGTCTGTCACGGGTCAAAGCGCATTCAATGTTTTCCAGAGCTTCTCCCAGCTTTCCCAGCTCATAACAGCATTTTGCCAAAAGGGGCCAGACCTCATTCTGATTTGCCAGCCTGTGCCCATTCTGACCTATCATCACTTTACGTGACAAGTGCTGATAAGCTTCCGCCCAAGCGTCGTTCTCGATCAAAACCTTGATTTCAAGTAGAGATAACTCCTCAGTTCCTTCTTTCATTTTACCTAAAACATTTTGGTAAACGCTTTTCTTCCTGCCGGTTAATAACCAGCGGTATTCTTCCATCTTCCCGGACAAAAATGGTTTGGTCACAAGAGCCTTGCGCTGAAGATTGGCAATGAGAGATTCGATCATCATCGTCATAAACACTCCTTTCCTCTATGGGGGATATTCTTGGAAAGGAGCTTCTATCCCTCCCTGCCATGACGATTTTCAATCCCGAAATTGTGCCTGAATCAGCGGCCAAATCAGATGATGTTTATTTTTTCGTAATTATTTACGAAAATATGTATAATAACATTAATAAGAATTTTTATCATGATTAGGAGTTTATATGTTTAAAATCAGGTTGAAGCTATTGATCTTCATTTTATTCCTGTCCTTCATCCCGCTTAACGGCTGTAACATATTTAAATCAAAGGATGCAGATATCGAAAGAATATCCCCCTTATCACCCGACTCTGTCCTTTTTGATTCCCAAGCGATAAAAACTCTGACTATCAATATGATTAATCATGCCGCAAAATCCGTCTATCTTCAGCAGTTTGCCATGGATGACCAGGACGTGCTGAAGGCCCTTGTGGAAAAGGCCCATCAGGGAATAGACGTCAAAATTCTATTAGACCCCTGGCAAAGAGAAAATGAAAATACCCTGAATTACTTAAAAAATGAGAATCTTTCCGCCCAGCGGTATCCATCTGAAAAAGGACAGTATGACAGGGTAAAATATATGGTTGTTGACAACCAGACTGCTGTCTATTACGGGGCGCCTCTGACCTCCGCCGGGTTCAGCACCCATACGGTTGCTGTTCAATTGAGCGGTACCAGTGTGTCAACCATTTCTAATTCTTTCAGCAAGGATTGGGAATCTACAACAACGAACAAGCTCTCGATTGACGAGAATCCTTCTCTGATCGAAGATCAGATTACCTTTTCTGTCAACGCCGGAATTAAACAAACCCTGCTCAACCGGATCAAGGCTGCCCAATCAACAATTTGGATCGAAGTAGATCAGCTTACAGACACAGAGATTAAAGATGCCTTGATCGCCGCCCAAACACGCGGCTGCACTGTTCAGATCATTGTCAACCCTTCCTCTGCCCCCGGCGGGTCGACTTCCGTCAATGAGATGAAGAACTCCGGTATCGCTGTCCGCAGCTATAAAAACCCGGCCAACCTGCCTCTGGGCTTTAACTGGGCCATCTTTGACCAGAAGACCGTCCTCATGAGCAGCTCCGGCTGGACATATTCTGCTTTTGTCATGTGCCATGAATCCTCGATCACCATCCCGTCCCCTGATATTGCCGCTAAAGTCAGCAGTGTCTTTCAGCAGGACTGGGAGAAGGCGACTCCGTAAAAGACACCCACAAGAAAGCTAAAATGGACAGAAATTATTCTGTCCATTTTAGCTTAAGGGGGACGTTAACGAAACTATCGTCTCGTTAACGTCCCCTTTTTTTCGCCCTTTTCAGGGAATTTTTTACTTGTTGACCAGCTTATCTTCAACATCCGCTACTCTGTCCTGCAGTACGGAAATCGTCATCTCCTGAGTCCTGATTCTTTGCCGGAGCTGTTCCAAAAGATTGGACATACTCTTAATCTGCCCGATCAGCACCTCTACATTATCTGGATCTGTCTTTATCTCAGAAAATTTATTCTTTTCCTTATCGGCTCCATCTCTGGTCTCATTTAAGTATTTAAATTTCCCGTAACGGGTATTCCTCCCTTGTTCAACGGCAATGATCCCATCCTCTTCCAGGATCTGAATCGCTTTTTTCAGAGTTATGCTGGCGACCCCGGTTTCCATTTGTATTTCCGAATAGGCGGCTTCAAATTCCTTTCCTTCATTTTTTTTCGCTAATTTCTCAAAACAATCAATAAACTTTTTATATGTCTTATCCTTAAGTTTCAATTCCTTCATCCTTTCACTAAAGCTGTATTCTTTTTCACGATATTTTATGTTATTTATACTTTTTTTCTCTGATCAATATAATTATATATTCTTTGCCCCAAAAATTAAATACAAAACGATAAATATTAAATTTCAGATATTGGTTATTTCAATTCTTTGTCTATTCTGTTCATGATTTCTTCATCTATTTTGTAAGAATGTTCTTCTGCGGGAAAAACTCCGGTTCTTACATCTGCACAATAACGTTTTAAGGCTTCAACCGCTTTTATTCCTAACGTGTCATACTGTTTCACAAACTTGGGCACAAACTTATCGTATAAGCCCAATAAGTCATGATAAACGAGAACCTGGCCGCTGCACTCATTGCTCGCGCCGATTCCTATTGTCGGAATATCTATGGCTTCCGTAATTTTCCCCGCCAGCTTAGCCGGAATAGCTTCTAAAACCAGCATGAAAACGCCTGCCTCTTCCAGAGCGCGGGCATCATGAAAAATCCTCCGGGCACTGTCATAGTCCTTCCCCTGAACCTTGAATCCTCCCAATTTCGTGATGGTCTGAGGCGTTAACCCGATGTGTCCGACAATCGGAATCCCGGCTTTGACAAGGGCTGCCGCCATCTCCCTGATCTCCTCCCCGCCTTCCATTTTCACCGCGTCCGCTCCGCCTTCTTTCACCAGTCTTGCCGCATTATGCATAGCGTCCTCAATCGTCGCATAACTCATAAAGGGCAGGTCCACAACGACAAAGGTATCGTGAGCTCCCCGCCTTGCCGCTTTGGCATGGTGCAGCATTTCCTCCATGGAAACGGGCACTGTAGATTCATATCCCAGCACAACCATTCCCAAAGAATCTCCCACCAGAATCATGTCGGCCCCTGCTTTTTCTACCAAGCCGGCACTGGAATAATCATATGCGGTGACCATTGTAATTTTTTCTTGTTGGCGGGACATCTTCCAGAAATCAAGAATCGTTTTCTTCATCATCCAAACCTCTTTGTTTTTATTCTCAGATAAATATTATCCGGACCACAAGACATAAGCCTTATCTCCCAAGCATATTTTGTATTGTTACAATGTTGCTGCGGCAAGGAGGTAACTTCATGGAAAAAACATTTCAGCTTTCCTTAATCATCAAAGGTCTTCTGGTTTCTGCCGTCATTTCGCTGATTTTGTCCCTGGTCCTTTCTTTAATCTACTATTTCTCCGATCTATCTGAGTCCGTTCTTTTCAATTTTTTGTGCACCGCCCTTGGCGTTTTTGGCGGAAGCCTCTTTATTTCTTATAAAGCAGGTTCAAAAGGCCTGTTTTACGGTCTCGCCGTCGGAATTGGTTTTGTGATCTTTACGATGATCCTTTATTTCGTGTTCAGTACAACCGCTCTATCCTGGCTGGTTTTAGGCGAAAAATCCGCTGTTTCGATTTTTTCCGGGTGCCTGGGCGGTATGACCGGGGCTGTTATCCGCCGTTAGCCGGATGTCTGCTTTTGACTTTAAGATACCCCAGAATGATTATGGCTAAAATAATTGTTACCGCACTGGTCCATTGGGCAGCTGTCCAGCCAAACAAGTATCTGATGCTGTCCCCTCGGAGATACTCCAGAAACATCCTGCAAAAATTATAAGAAACAAGGTAAAAGAGAAAGATAAACCCCGGAGTCCACTTTCTGATCTGTAAAATCAGAAGGATGGCAAAAATGACGATATCAATCTGCCCCTCCCATATTTCCGCCGGCCAAAGAGGCTGAGCCCCATAGGTCTCGGCTGCTATCGTCTGTGAAGGGTAGAGGATTCCAAAATTCCCTCCGGTCGGCGCTCCGAAAGCGTCTCCATTTAACAGATTGGCATCCCTGCCGATACTCTGCCCCAAAATCACAGCCGGGGCCACTAAATCGGCAAATTCCCAAAATGGCAGCTTATTCAGCTTAACATAGAGAAATCCGGTTATTAATGCCCCGGCAATTCCGCCCTGAATAGCCAGGCCTCCATGCCAGACAGCCAGTATTTCTCCCGGGTTTGCACTGTAATAGGCCCAATCAAAGAAAAATACTTGCCAGGCCCTTGCTCCGACCAGGCCTCCGATCAGGACTAAAGGGGCAATATCCAGAATGTGAGGAATGTACTCCTCCTTTTTTTGCACCTTGGCTAAGAAAACAGCTACACCGACACTGAGAACAAAGGCCAGAACCAGAACCGTTCCATAGGCCCGGATCGGGAAACTTCCAAGATGAAACCAATATTGATGCATGTTTAACCTCCAGTTGTCCAAGTCAAGGCAATCCGGTCTCCCCGATTGAGTTCGCTTGAATAATCCGCATGCTTACCATTGACCATCATCAGCAACCTGGCATTTTCCGGTCTCTTTTCCAGATCAAGATAATGCGCCAATACATCTGCCAGAATCGGTTTTTGTTCAAAAGCCGCCGCTCTGATCTCCATCCCGTTCTCCAGAAACTCTTCACCATTCATCTCTTGACCACGATAATAGAACTTCACTTCTTTCGGCGGCAGCAAGGTTTCCTCATTATTGACGAAAAAGTTCATGGGCTCCGGTGTATAGTTTAATTGGTTTAAATTGATTCTTTTCGGAATATAGACAACATCGTCTTCCTCCTGCAGCAGGTATTCTTCCGTCTCAATTTCTCCGTTGACATAGTAATCAAGTTTACTGGAAATGATTTGTTCCGACCCATTAATCCAGATGCTCAGCTTTTTTTCTTTCATTTCCGGCAGCTTTTCCCGTTCGATGAGCTCTCCCAACGTCACGGTTTCTTCCAATTCAATTTTCGCGCCGTCTTCTAGCCAATCTTCCAGAGAGGCCTTTTTCTCATTAACCTTAAGGAGAGGAGCCAGCTCGATTTCCTGACCATTGACATAGACCTTCTTCTCCGGCAAGACTTCAAGAACCTCTCTCAGCCTGACCTTCGCATCACTGCCCTGGGTAGCGGGAACAAACTCGATGACATCATTAGGGGCTAATTGCCGGTCTAAGCCTGCCGGCTCGCCATTTACCATGATTTCCGCCTGGCCGCCCAGTCTTCCCTTGATCACCTGCATATTGCCATTTACCCAAAAGAGTAATGCCAAGCCCGGTTTGCCCGAAAAAAACCTTGGATCGAGCCCCGCGGCCAACAGGGCTTCCGCTACCGTAGCAAGATGAGTCTCAAAAATCGGAACAGATTTCTCATTTACACCGACCGTATAGTATTTTAAACCCTTATCCTCCAAGGCTGTGATCCCTATCCCTATGGGTGTAATGACATCTGCTCCCTTCAATGAGGAGTCGCCTGTAATCTGTGTCAATCTTTCTCTGATCTGAATACCTACTCTTGCTTTAGACAATTGCAGTTTCTCTGCAATGCAGTCGACCAGATTGGGAGTCAGACTCCCGCCGCCGATCAAAATGAGGGCCTGAGGCGGTTTACCGTTTAAATCCAAAATTTCCTTGCTGATTTTTTTTGCTAATTCATGGACACAGGGCTGAATCAATTCTTCGATATCTTCTTTATTTGAAATCGTCTCCTGACCGAAAAAATTACTAAAGATAAATTCCGTGTCTGTTGATAATCTTCTTTTGACATCCTCCCCTTCCTGAAAATCCAGCAGATAATGCGTGCAAATCGCCTCTGTGATTTCATCTCCGGCCATCGGGACCATACCGAAGGAAAAGAAGGTCCCTTCATTTGTCAAGGCAATATCTGAAGTTCCTGCCCCAATATCAACCAGAGCGAGGTTCATTCTCCGCATATCCTGTGGTATTGCTGCCTGCCCGGCCGCAATGGGCTCTAAAGTCAGGCTCTGCATTTTCAGTCCCACTTTTTCCAGAACGGACAACAGCCCGTCGACAACTGTACGGGGTAAGAATGTTGCGATGACTTCAACACCGATCTTTTTTCCACGCTGTCCGGAAATTCTGGATAGCTGCTCATCCTCAACACTCTGGGAAACCGTACTGTAACCCGCACAATAATAAGCGGATTCTTTCGCGGGATCGATCATGGTCTCTATTTTTTTCCTGGCTTCCTGCACTGCCTCCATTTCCAGGGCCAGAATATCTTCCTGCCGCCAATGCATAATATAGGTTTCTTCCCGGACCGCGGAAGCCGATTCTGTTTTTAACGCTCTGCCGGCGGCAGCCACAGCCACCTTATCCAAAGTCATACCGGTTTTTTGCTCAAGGCTGTTCTTCACTTCTTTAACGGCCTGGGCCACTTCTTCCACATCGTGGACCTGACCATCATACATCGCCCGTTGTCGATGTTCAGTTCTGGCACTCGCCAGGATCTCATAACCCGCTAAATTTTTCTTCAGCACCAAACCCATAACCACCCTGGTGCCGATATCCAACGCAAAAACAGTATCCATTTCCAACACCTCGTCTAAGAGCTCTGCTTCGTCTAAATTGCCAGCTCATCTGCAGTTTGATAAATCTTTTCTTTAGAGTATGGTTTGGGCGCAAAGGCAATATCCAGGCTTTTGGTGACGATTTCGTTTCCCGAAGAAGCGATCATCACTTCCGACTGTCCTTCCAGCAGGGCCTCTACGGCCTTGGCCCCCATAAGACCTGCCAGCACGGCATCCGCTGAAGAAGGAGACCCGCCCCGCTGCACATGTCCTAAGATGGTCACCCTGTTTTCAAATCCTGATTGATCTGTGAGCTGTCTGGCAATATCGATCACATTTCCAGCTCCTTCAGCCACCATAATAATGCTGTGGTTCTTCCCTCTTTGAAATCCTCTTCGCAATTTTTCACTGATTTCTTCCAGGTCAAACGGAATTTCGGGAATTAAAATCGATTCAGCACCCGTGGCCAACCCCGCGTGCAGAGCGATATCCCCACAGTTCCTGCCCATTACCTCCACCACAAAGACGCGTTCATGAGAAGTGGCCGTATCCCTTAATTTACTTACGGCCTCGACGACAGTATTTACAGATGTATCGAATCCGATGGTAAAATCTGTTCCATTAATATCATTATCGATCGTACCCGGAATCCCGACGACCTTGATCCCCAATTCGGCTAATTTTTTTGCTCCCCGGTATGTACCGTCTCCGCCAATCGCCACCAAAGCGTCTATTCCTCTGGCAATAAGCTGGTCTGCCGCCAGCTTTTGCCCTTCGGGCAAAAGCATCTCCTTGCACCTGGCGGTTTTCAGGATCGTTCCCCCGCGATGGACAATATCGGCTACAGAACCAAGTTCCATTTGCGTGATCTGACCATTGATCAAACCAGCAAAACCATGGTATACGCCAAAAATCCTCAGATTATGAAATATTCCCTTCCTGACGACAGCTCTTATCGCCGCATTCATCCCCGGAGCATCTCCTCCGCTTGTCAACACGGCAACCTTATCAACAGCCCGCATGCCTATCACTCCATATCTTCGTCATTTTTACTCCGGACTTCCCTATGAGGAATCCCGCAGAAGTTCCATGGTATTTTTCAGATTTACCGGCGATTTCAACATGATCTGATCAATATCTATTTTGCCGGAAAAAAATTGTTGATTGCAGTACCTGATGAACTCCTGTATTTCCAGTTTTTCCGGCTGAAAAACCGGTATGCTCACCGAGCTTAATAATCTGGAAGCAAACCTTTCTCCCAGGTAAGCAAAGGACAAATGAAGGCCCGAACAGGATATGGCGAACTTTCCGCCTTGAAGAATAATTGAGTCATAGGTATAGAAAAGCTCTTCTATTGTTCTCTGTTTTCCGGTCAGTTTATGCAGATCATCCAGAATGAAAAGATCAGCTTTCCGAACTTTGTTTCGGAAAGCTTTTATTCTCCCGGCAGATAAGGTGTAAGCAAATTCCCTGGAAAATTTTTCAGCCTGGTAATAAATTGTCCGATACGGTTCGTTTTGCATTTTATGATACAGACTTTTCAGCAGTTCACTTTTTCCGACCCCGTCATCTCCGTAAATGATCACAGTCTGCGGACCGTTCTCCATGGAGAACCTGTCCAGGGCCTTAAACGCAACTTCATTAAATGTGCTGATGAACACCCTTGTCACCCCTGGCAATCATTGTGCCGACGCTTTTTGACGGCAAGATTAATACGTTTCCAGATAATTGTCTATTTCCCATTGATGTACGGCAATCCGGAAATTATCGTACTCTTTTTGTTTCGCTTCAATAAACCTGTTCATAATATGCTCGCCCAAAGCTTCCTTAATCACATCGTCCCGGCCCAGCTCCTCCAGCGCTTCGGCCAGATCGCCCGGCAGGGAAGAGATCCCGAGCTCTTTACGCTGACTGTCATTCATGGCAAAAATGTTCAGGTCTACGGCAGGAGGAGGAGTCAAATTATTCTTGATCCCCGCCAATCCCGCTTTCAATTGCACGGCCAAAGCCAGGTAAGGATTACAGGAAGGATCCGGGCTGCGCAATTCCACTCTGGTTGAAGCGCCTCTTTTGGCCGGAATCCTGATTAATGGACTCCGGTTTCTTCCTGACCAGGCAATATAACAAGGTGCTTCATATCCGGGAACCAGCCTCTTATAGGAATTTACGGTCGGATTGGTCACTGCGGTGAAAGAGCGGGAGTGTTTCATCAGTCCGGCTATGTAATTATAGGCAATTTTAGACAGACCCATTTCGTTTTCCGGATCATAAAAGGCATTTTTCCCGTTCTTAAACAGTGATTGATTGACATGCATGCCCGAACCATTAATGCCAAAAATGGGCTTGGGCATAAATGTGGCATGAAGGCCGTGCCTTTGAGCGATTGTGCGGACAACAAACCTGAACGTGACCATTTTGTCCGCCATATCAAGCGCATCCGAATATTTAAAATCAATTTCATGCTGGCCGGGTGCGACCTCATGATGAGAAGCCTCAATCTCATAGCCCATTTGTTCCAGATTCAGAACCATATCCCTGCGGGCATTTTCCCCTAGGTCAATCGGAGTCAAATCAAAGTACCCTGCTTTATCGTGGGTAATTGTCGTCGGGCGGCCTTCAGAATCCACATGGAACAGAAAAAACTCCAATTCCGGACCGACAAACATTGTATATCCCAAATCGGCCGCTTCTTTCAGCGCTTTTCTCAAGGTACTTCTGGGACAGCCGGAAAACGGAGTCCCGTCAGGATGATAAACATCACAGATCAGCCTGGCAACGGCGCCATCACCCGGACGCCAGGGGAAAACCACAAAGGTATTGGGATCCGGTCTCAGGTACATATCAGATTCTTCAATCCGCACAAAACCTTCAATGGAGGAACCGTCAAACATAATTTCGCCGTCCAGGGCTTTTTCCAGCTGCTCAATCGTAATGGCCAGATTTTTTAATATCCCGAAAATATCCGTAAACTGCAGCCGGATAAACTTGACTCCCTTTTCATTCGCTTCGCGCAGCACATCTTCCTTGGTCATCATCAAAGTAATTACCCCTTTCAAATACGTTCCATTCACTGTCCCTGAATAATTTGACATAACATGGGATGGATATAAATCACTCCCTGGTCTTTTTGAATAGCCGAAAACTTTTTGATGGTTTGCCTGCCGAAATGCAGGGAGAAAAATAATTTTATGATTGACTTTTCATCTTTGGAGCGCAGCTCCACTTTGTCCGGATAAAAAAAATAGTGAAAATCAATATCCCTCCAGGACAGCTCCAGATCACCGGCTTGAATATTGATTAAACCGAATTGATCTATTTTAATATTCCTGATTACTGAAAAAGGAAAATTGATATTTGACGATTCCACGGCCATTTGTCCTGATTTATCCTTTAATACTAAGACATGTTCCAGAATCATCCGGGCCGGAACAGAGATTTCCTCAATAATCCTGGCATAAGCCTGTATCTCTTCTTCAATTTCCATGATCTTTTCAACATGTATGGATTTTATCTGTTTCAGCCGGCTGATTTCAGAATCTAGTGCCCTGTAAATGCGTTCCAGGCTTTCTAACAATAACTCGTCTTCTTGCAGCAAGATAATCTCCATCCTTTATATGACTTTAAAATTATTCTATACTATTCAGCCTATTTTTCCCAGCATTATTTTTATTCTTTACTTGTTTCTTCTTATTTTTTGTGAGAGCTCCTGAATGAATGTTTCGATTTCTTCTGTTTCATCCTCCAGCAATTTTGCCAGTTCCAAAGCCTTCCAGCCAAATTTTAACGCATTCATGTTTTTGCCCGTTCCTTCCATGGCCAGGGCAAAATAAAACATCAATTTGTGTTTGGGCAATTTTGCGTTCTGGCTTCTTAAACTTAAAAGATCAACAAAGTTTTCTTGAAATAAATTTTCATACTTTAAGAGATAAGTCAATTCTTCACAGATCTCCCCGATTTTTAAACTGTCCCCAAATCGCTGGTAGTACCTTAGGGCCTCGGAATAATGTTCCTTCGCTTTTTCATATTTCTTTTTCAAAATCGAGATAATGGCGATCATTTGAAAACGGATCGCATAACCCAAATCGTCGCCCCGGTAAAACTTCATGGAAGTAAAAACGGAGGCTTCCGCTTCATCAAGAAGCTTTAGGTTCTGGCAGATATTGGCGAGCAGATAATAGCTTTCACTCAATTCCCCGGAAGCTTCCTGTTTGGCGTAAATACAGATGGCCCTGTTCAAATACAGCAGTGCCTCATGATACCTTCCCTCTTCTAAGAGAATAAAAGCCAGATGCTGCAAAGCATTCGCCAGAAAATACCAGTCTTCAATTACGGCAAAAATCCTGGCCGCCTCAGAAAAATACTTTTTTGCTTTACTGCACTCCCCCTGACCGTAATAGACCTCCCCCAACAGGAGCATAAGCTCTCCCTGCCCTTTACTGAAAGAAGAACGCTCACAGATTTGACAAGCCCTTTGAAACAACAATTCTGCTTTTTCCCACCTCCGCGTTTTGCTGTAAACATTTCCAAGATCGGTATACAGCATGGCCAGTCTGATCCGGGAGGCATCTTCCGGGTAGGCCTCGATTGCCCTTTCATACCACTTTTCTGCCTGATCGTACAGCTCCAAACAATAGTATACACTGCCTAACCCGGCTGTCGCTTCGGAAATCCCCTTGCGGTTCTCCAGCTTCTCACAATAAATCAGGGCTTTTCGAAACCCCTTCTCCGCCAGTTCGAACTTCCGGTTCTTCACCTGAGCCGTTGATAAGAGCCTGAGCGAAAAAGCGATAAAGACTAAATTTCCGTACTTTTCCGCCTCTTGCAGACTTTTTTTAAAAAAGCTTTCCGCCTCAGCTGTATTTCCTTCTCCCAGATATTTTATCCCATATTTAATATAGTTTTGCCATTCGTCAAAATTTATCCCCATCATCTGACCCCCTTATGTAATATTAATAATATGCAGAAGATCATGCAGGGGCTAAAAAGTTGTTTTCCGGCCAAGATAAGAGAAGATCAAACAAATCTAGACAAGATTTCAAATCTATGATACGCTCACCGATAGGAGGTGGTTGGAAATGAAGAATATGAGTCATTATCGCTCAAATGTCTGGAGAACCCTATTGAAAGTATTGCTGCTGGTCTTCGGATTGTATTTGGCTTACATTGTCTTGATTCCCCTTCTGGGCTTTCTTTTAGGAATCGGTTATTGGATGATGAAAATTTTGATTTATCTTGCTGCCGGACTTTTTGTTTTCCACCTTCTTTTGAAACTGCTTTTTGGCGTTAATTTTTCCGAGATCATCTTTGGCCCGGATTGGCGCAACCGTTTCTGAGGATCATTGTTCTGTCTTTCATATCGAAGCCGATGAAGATGTCTCAAACTTTTGCTGAGACATCTTTTTATCTGCTCATAATCACCCTTTTCCGGAATACATATATTCTGAGGAGGGGTCAGATAAATGAGAGTTATTGTTCTCAAACGGAAGCCCTTGATGATCATGGCTGTCATTGTTACCTTGAGTTCATTTTCATTTTTCTTAAAGCAGGAAGCGATTGTCTCGGTCTTATCCAAAAACCTTAAGCCGATTTACTCCACGAAAACCGCCACCAATAAAATTGCCCTCACTTTTGATATCAGCTGGGGGCGTACCAATGTGGTACCCATTCTGGACATCCTGGCGAAGGAAGATGTTAAAGCAACTTTTTTTCTTTCTTCTCCCTGGTCGTCGGACAATCAGGACCTTGTGGAAAAGATCATTGCTTCCGGCAATGAGGTGGGCTCGCACGGCAGAAAGCATGTCGATATGAATAAACTCAGTGCCAATGATCTGGAGACAGAGTTAACCGCAGCCCAGGAAACTTTGGAAAAGCTCACCAATAAAAAAATCACCGTATTTCGTCCTCCCAACGGAGCCTACGACAACAAGGTGATTCAGACTGCTTCCGCTCACGGCCAGCGCGTCATTCAGTGGAGTATAGATTCCCTGGATTGGAAAAGGCCCGGTAAGGAAGCCGTGATCAAAAATGTTTTAGAAGGCCGTAAAAGCAATGACGGGGCCAAACCCGGCGATATTATTTTGTTCCACGCCTCTGATTCTGCTCCGGATACGCCCGGCGCCCTTCCTGAAATCATTACGGCTTTAAAACACAAAGGGTACGAACTGGTCACGGTCAGCGACCTTCTGGCCAATTCCAGCGAAACCTGGCCTCCGGAATCACAGCTTCCTGAATAAGTCCTGCAAATCAGTGGCCTTTCCAAGCGGAAAACCCCTCGCCGACAACCTCGGCAACCTCTCCGATCGCGACAAAGGCTTGGGGATCATGTTGATGAATAATATCCTTCAGCTGGGACAGCTGGGTTCGGTTCACAATGCTGTATACAACTTTTTTGTCCTGCTTGGAATACGCTCCTTCAGCCTGAAAGTACGTCACGCCTCTTTCCAAATTCAGAATAATATCTTCCGCAATCTGCTCAGGTTTGTCTGTAATCACCATAACACTTTTGGAATAATCCAGCCCCACCTGCACCAAATCAATGACCCTGGCCGCAGTATAGGCATAGATCATGGCAAACATCCCCATCTCAGGCTCAAAAATTATTGCTGCACAAAGGAGAATCAGCGCGTCCATCCCTAAGAGAATCTGACCCACACTGAATGAGATCCTTTTCGTCAGGATCAGAGCCAGAATATCGGTGCCGCCTAAAGACCCGTGAAACCTGAAGATGATGCCCATTCCGATCCCGGTGACCAGCCCGCCGAAAATCGAGGCTAATAATTGATTATCCGTAACCGCCGGGAGCTGGCTGGTGAACTTTAACGATACGGAGAGCGCGGTTACTCCCAATATGCTGTTCAAGAGCATTCTTCTGCCGATAATCTTATAACCCAGCATAAACAGGGGAATATTGATGATAAAGATGGCTAATCCCGTGTCCCAGCGGAACAAGTAATGAAGGATAATGGCAATGCCTGTTATGCCCCCGTCGGCGATCTTATTGGAAATAATAAAGATGTTAATACTGGTTGCCACAATGACGGCCCCGATCAAAATACCGAGACTTTGTTTGAATACTTTCCAAACTTTTAACAATATCGTCATTTTAATGATCTCCCTGCTATGATTTACCTTGACAAAAAAACCGGTTTCTAGTACATTAATCTAGCAGTTTAAATGCGCTCGTAGCTCAGGGGATAGAGTGACGGTTTCCGAGGCCGGAGGTCGCAGGTTCAAATCCTGCCGGGCGCACCATTCTAGATATCGATACCGCAAGGGATTGCGGTATTTTTTTTTACTCACTTCATTATACTATGCACCGACAGAATACCGGCACTCACCCGTGAATTTGATTTTCTCAACTAAAAGGGAAACGTATAACAGACCATTTAAAGTATACCATTGATTACTGTTTACTTAAATTTTATCCAGTTTAATTCCTTTTTAACAGCATCATTAACTTAAAAAAGCTAAAGCCATCTTTTGATCATTCCTTACGAAGAGACTTTTTGATTATGTATGATGATTGATCGTCATGATAAATGGTTTGTTTTTTAAAAATCAAATGTAAATTACCCAGGAGTATTATTGTATTTCTACTTCATGTTCTTCAATTTTAATTTAGATAACGGATTTTGTAAGTATTCTTGCCAATAATCATCCCCAACTATCCAGAAATTTGGATTATTTCATATGCAGATAAACAGGATTTGCCGATCAGTCTTTGAGAATACCCTGCCTTATCGTTAGGGCTGATACATTTTCCGCAGCAAAGTGTGCAAAAATTGAAGTAATGTTTAAGTATATGGAAATATATTCTAAATAACCGCGCAATAATTAAAAATTTGCACAGATTTAGCCGGAAAACTGGTTTTTAATCTGGGATATTTGCACAATACTTGAAATTTTGCACACCTCACAGTATGATTCTTAGATGAAAGAGTATTTTAGTTATTTTTCAGCTGCCGCCTTTTGGAATATCCCATATATTGAAGCCGTGCTCGGTTCTGAAATCGCCGGAACAGACTCGGTCGATTTTACATTAGAAACTTCGGGTAAACGAGGATACACTAAATAAGAGGACAAAAACTGTGAGGATCAAAAATTAGGTCCAGCCTTTAATAAAAAAGGTGATAATTCCGGTCGCACCAAGAGCAAGCCAACCCATGCCTTTATAAAACCGTACCATCTGCAAAATATTTTTCATATTGTGTCACACACACATGGAAATGTTGTCTAATTATACGGAGGAACAAAAATGGGGAAAAATGAAATTGACAATTTAATTGAGCATGCCATTTCCGGTGACAAAAAAGATCTCGAAGAACTTTTACTTAGTGTTCAGGATATTGTGTTTAATTTATCCCTCCGGATGTTGGGAACCTTAACCGATGCCGAGGACGCGACGCAAGATATTCTTGTTCATATTATGACAAATTTATCATCTTTCCGAAGAGAAAGTACATTTCAAACCTGGGTTTACCGCTTATCTGTCAACTATTTAATTAACTACAAAAAGTCGATGTTTTCTCAATATCCAATGGATTTTGAATTCTACGGTAATGATATAAGATTTGCTAAAACAGATGAAGTCGAGGCTTTGACCGAAGAAATGAGCAGGGAGTTGCTGTCTGACGAATTAAAAATGTCTTGTACAAATGTGATGCTTCAATGCTTGGATTCGGAAAGCCGCTGTATTTTTATCATGGGAACAATGTTTAAAATTGACAGTCGTATTGCTGGCGAGGTATTGCATATAACTCCTGAAAATTATAGGCAACGGCTTTCAAGGACCAGAAAAAAGGTTGCGGGGTTTTTAGCATATCACTGTGGCTTAACAGAAACCGGATTTTGCCTATGTCAAAATCGAATAAACTATGCTATTTCACAGGGGCGTGTCAATCCTAAAAAATTAGAATATACACAGCTTCGTCCGTTGGATAAGTCCGTTCTCTTTCAGTGTAAAGAGGAAATGGAGCATTTGGACGCGCTGGCTTGCTCTTTTGAAAAGCTGCCTTGTTACCAATCCACTGTTACCGCTTATGCGATAATCGAAAAGTTGTTCCACTCAAAACATCTAAAGAAAATACAGGAATTTTAGGAGGATAATTTATGGCGAGCTCCATACTTACATATTTGGCGGCATTGGAATCCAATAATAACCGTGAATGGTATCAGGCTCATAAGGCTGATTTTCAACAGGCTAATAGTGAATTTGAAGGTTTAATTCAATCGCTCATTTTTGAATTGGGAAAAAACGAACCAAACATACTGATGCACGAACCCAAAGACCTGACGTTTAGATTGGTTAGGGATACCCGTTATAGCCACGACAAATCGCCCTATAATCCAACATTCCGTTGTCATATTTCTTCTGCCGGAAAATTGCCTATACCTGTTGGCTACTATCTCTCTATCCGGCCCGGTAATCGTTCTTTCTTTGGTGGCGGGCTCTTTGCCGATATGTTCAAAGAAGCCACCAATATGATTAGAATGCACATAAATACTCATGCCGAAGAATTTAAACAAATTATTACAGAACCCGCTTTTCAGCAGAACTTTGAAGTGCGAGGTGAATCATTGCACAATGTACCCAAAGAGTTTTGCAAAGATCATCCGCTGGCTGACTTTTTGAAATTCAAAAGTTGGTATATCGAATATTCCGTCAGTGATGATTCGATTGACCATTCGCAAAACTTTATTTCAATGGCCGTCGAGAAGTACCTGCTTATGAAGCCATTTAATGATTTTCTCAACGATGCACTACACGGCTTTACAATGCCGCAAAGATAAAGGGAGAAACAAAAATGGCTTCAAGCGAGGATTTTGCAAAATATGTTGCAGAGCAACTTAGTGATGCCTGGACAATTACCTAAAAGAAAATGCCTGGGGAATATGGACTTTACTGCAACGAAAAGTTTTTTGCTTGTGTCTCTGACAATCAACTTTTTGTCAAAATTACTGATAGAGGGCGAGAAGTATTGCGAACGGTTGAAAAAATTGGTGCCGTACAACACATAGATTGGAATAATGTTATGTGGAAATTACTTAAAAAGTCATCTAAATTGCAATGGCTTGGCCTTATCGGAATAGTGGGCAGCGTTTTTGAAATAACCAGTCTAACCTGGTTTTACCTGTTCTGGCTATTTGCGTGGATAGACATTTTTTCGCCAGTTCGGAGCGTGACAAACAGCCTGTTGTTTTTACTGCAAAATCTGGCTATGCTGTTGAGTATTCCTCTTACTCCATTGTTGCATGGCTTTAGATTGCCAAGTAAAGAAAGCTACGTCCCCCAATGCCAATATTCCCTGCCCTTTGAGGGAAAATGGCACGTTGTAAACGGTGGCGTTGATAAGAAAACTTCCCATTCATGGTATATGTATTCTCAACGATACGCTTACGATTTCTTTATTGTTGATGAAAAAGATAAATCGCATAGCGGAAGCAGAGACATTTTGAGCGACTACTACTGCTACAAGAAAACTGTTCTCGCACCCGCTGACGGCATTGTTGTCGCCGTAAAAGGCAAGTATTACGATACGCCAATTGTCGAAGTCGGACAGGCTGATTGCGCGGCTCCAGACGTTAGAGGCAATCATATCATTATCCGTCACAGCGAAAACGAATATAGTATGATTGCCCACTTATTAAAGGACAGCATTTGCGTGAAGCATGGCGATAAAGTTAGCAGAGGGCAAAAAATCGCTTTATGCGGGAACAGCGGGAACACAAGCGAACCTCACATACATTTTCAAATTCAGTCAGGAAAGAGTTTTCTCTTTTCTGCGGGGCTACCAATATCTTTTACAGCTATCATGATTGACGGCATGATGAAGATGAAATCTTGTTTTATTACCAATGGAACAACTGTTCAGAATATATAGCCAACTTTGCTATATCTAAGACAGGAGGGAGTGGAATGAACGCCAACCATATTCTCGACACATTGGAAATAATTGACGACAAATATATCATACAAGCAAAGGAGCATAATGCTATGGATATCACTTCTACGAAAGGCACACAAAAGAGGGTTAGAAACTGGAGGCGCACCCTCGTTTTAGCTGCTGCCATTATCGCAGTCTTGGCGCTTTGCGGATTTGAGTCCTATCAATTCGGCTTGTTTGACCCGTGGTTCCAGAAGCCTTCCGCGAACCCGATAGAAACCGTCCAAAGTGCAATCGAAAATCAGATAGACAAAGAGTACACATTAAGTGTGCAAATTGAAGAAATAAAGGTGGATGATGAAGAAACTATGCGCGTCGTTCAGATGTATTCAAGCAGTGAGTTGGCCGAGACAAGAGGCTGGACAGATGAATATTTAGCGGAGCATTTTATTGTCGTATGGGCGAAATACGCTGTCAAGTACGATCATACAAAGACTTTTTTGGATGACGGTAATACAGAGCAGTATTTCTATTTGACGCAGGATGAAGATAGCGGAGACTGGACGATTGTAGACAATACCAGTCCAAATATTTCCAACGATATTCACCCCCATGATGTACCAGTTCAATGAGATGTTTTCATAAAGAATGGTATAATTTATACGACAAACCCACAAGGCGGTATTATCAAAGCTGGAACAGCCGACAGATGCTCAAGAAGAGTATCCGTCGGCTGTTCCTTTCTCACAGAGATAATCTGGATAACTTGGAACGATTCTGAAAATGATGGATATGGAGAAAATTGCTCATTTTTCGCAGCAAAAATCACTCGAACAAATTGCGCTGCTTTTGCAAATTGCGTTTTTTTCGGTATACTTGTAAAAAACCAAAAGTAATAAATAAACCAAGAATTAGGCTTGTTATACCGAAAATAAGATTAGCGGTCGTTTGGGTTCCAATATTACCCAAGCCAGTGCATATACTTGTAATGCCGATACATCCAACAAGTGTCAACACGCGGTTCAAAAGTTTGATACGAGATGCATTATCGGAATACAGGTTAAATTCACCGTTATCTGTTTTCCTTCTAAAATATACCCAGCGCATAACAGATCCCAAATACTCAGCACCGCTTTCCTCAAGGAATTTTATATATTGTTGGCTTTCTGCGTTTGTGGGAACGTTATTCAAAAGCTCAAGACGAACGTTATATTCACCTGGCAAGCACTCTTCAAAAGTATATCTGCAAAAGCCTATCGCCACAAGTACAAGACCCTTGGCTGCCATTTCATTGAGCCAAATTTCTTCTTTTTCAAAATCCCATGCCCAAAAGCATTTACTGATTGTTCTTCTCATAATCGCTTACCCCCAGTATTATCTTTCCATTTTTTAAAAGCTCTTCGAGTCTGCACATTTCTACTGCAACAATTTCTTTGCCCAAGGAAGTTATTTGATATTCTTTTTTTCTACTATCTTTTTCTCCGGGAATTGCAGTAATCCACCCCTTTTCAAGCATTGTACTGATTGCACCATATAACGTTCCTGCTGCAAGCCTTACTCTTCCGCTGGATAGTTGCTCGATATTTTGCATAATTCCATACCCATGAAGTGGTGTTTGTATCGAAAGCAATATATAATATACCGCTTCGGTTAGTGCTCCATTTTGATTTGCTGACATATTAGCTCGTCCTCCTTTATATCCTTCTACGTTATATCGTCTAACGGTATATTCATAATAACAGTTGACTCTATAATTGTCAAGATATAAACAAAATTGCAGACATTCGATAAATGCCTGCAATTTGCAAAATATGAAATTTACTTATCCCACACTGGTGTAATAAAAACAGAATATCACTCTACATATCCAAGATACCACAATTCTTTATTCTGATAAAATAAGTGGTTTAGAGTTCTTTCAGCCACTCAGTAAACTCCTGCAAGCCGATCTCCCCGGCATCGCACATGGCTTTTCTTCTCTTGCTTTTTCGCTCCAAGCGTAGAATTCCTCCTGCTCAATTTTCCCGGCCCTAATCCAGCCAAAGCGCTTCTTGTATTCCCGGCGGTAGACCTTGAAAATGAGTGGTATGGCAAAAATACCAGCAAGAAAATCCGTGCTGTGTAGCAGGCCAAAGGAAAAAGCGGCGAACACCTTGCCGCCCCGCCTTGATGGGTTTAGGGGCATAAAAACTGAATATGTGGGCCCAGTGCCGTTACTATAACGCCGCCGCCCGCCATGAGTTTATGCTTCCCTTAGGACACTGTCCTAAGGGGCAGGGCGGAAAATTCAAAAATAATTCTAAAGGTACCAGGCACGGTTTTATTTATTGATCAGGAGAGAATCAACTTTCTTGCTTATCCTATCGGCGATATTCTCAACCGTATCCTCTCCATCCAGCTCTAAAATATTTTCCCCCTGGCTGCCCCAGGCCTCCTTGATTTTGATGTAGTTGGCCATCACTTCCTTTAAGATCACTTCTTGCTCAAATACATCGATTTGAAACCTGTTCTGCCTGATTCGCTCCATCGATACCTGAGGTCTGACCTTGACAAAAATCGTCAGATCAGGTTTGAGCGCATATTTATTCGTTTCCAGTATCCACTGTTCATCGATTTTTATCCCCTGATAAGCAAAGGAAGACCAGACATATCTGTCGCAAATGACAAGAGCCCCCTGCTCAAGGGCAGGAATAATTTTATGCTGGAGATGATCCATCCGGTCGGCCGCGAACATCAGGGTCAGGCTTTCCTCCCGAATTCCCTGCACCCGGTGGGTCAAAACCTGGCGGATCAGTGTCCCTATCGGCCCTTCACTCGGTTCTTTCGCTAATAGGACTTTTTTTCCATGCTTATTCTCTATATACCTTTTCAACAGAGCGGACTGGGTACTGATCCCTGAGCCGTCCGTACCTTCCAGAACGATAAATTTTCCCGAAAATTGCTGTGTTTGCATTGATTTCTTCACTCCTTCCTTTTATTTTATCACAAAATACCCGTATACAATTAGGAGGAAATCTACTTGTATACGGGTATTCTCTTGATGATTTAAACAGGATGACCTGTTCAAATAAACCATTTATTTTCAATCTTGATTTTTTCCGGATCAATTCAATCTCCTGAACTGGTGATTGATTTTTTTCTCATCCCGATTGATTAAATAAAATATTATTAATAAAAAGATTTCGTATCATTTAGCCTACTTTACTCATGACCCTTAATTTATCCGCGAGGAGAGCAATAAATTCCGAGTTGGTCGGCTTTTGCCTTTCTATGTTCATGGAATAGCCAAAAATTCTTTTGAGGGTTTCCATATGTCCTCTTTCCCAGGCCAGCTCGATCGCATGCCTGATCCCCCGTTCAACTCTGCTCGGCGCTGTGTTGTATTTCTTGGCAATTGCCGGATAGAGTTCCTTTGTTACGGCCCCAAGCAACGAGACATCCTCAATCACCATCATTATGGCATCCCTGATATATTGATATCCTTTGACATGAGCCGGAATTCCCAGCTGATGCATCATGGTTGTTACCTCAACATTGAGATTGATTGCCTTACCTGCGGTCGCAATTGAGGTGCACACCTGCAAGGGAGGGGTATTTGTCACTTCGATATCCTGGGTAAGAGTGCGGATTCTCTTGCCAAGGATTTCAAGGTCAAATGGTTTAAGAATAAAATAATCCACTCCCATGACCATTGCCTGATGGGTCAGGGTTTCATGCCCAAATGCCGTCAGCATGATAATTTTAGGCCTATTTATCGAAGCTCTGCCATTAATCCTTTCCAATACCTCCAACCCGTCAAGATTTGGCATGACTAAATCCATAATAACAAGATCAGGATCCTGCTTTTGAATTTGCTCCCAAGCCTCCAGTCCATTGTAAGCCATCCCAACTAATTCAAAATTATCATCTCTTTGGATATAATCCTGAAGTATTTGGCATAAATTCTTATTATCTTCCGCGACAATAATCTTAACCTTGTTTGTCATTTTCACTTATCCCGCCTTATTTATTTTTTCTGGTCCTTTATCCCCGGCCAGTGACTAAATTATAAAACAATCCGAGTGTCGAATTCTTAAAAAATAAGTAATCCCGTACTTTATTGGCAATTTATTCTACTCCAGCATTTCCAATACCTGACTCTGTTCTCCGATTATTTTTTTTAACGTCAAATTTTTTTCATTTTTACAAAACCTGTGAATCCGATCGCTTCCTGCCAGTAAATTTGGCTTCCTTAGAAACCCTGTCTTCTTGGGGCGAGTATTGGACAATAAAATAAAAAACAGCAAAGTCCGCTCCGGCCTTGCTGTTTTTTGCCCGATTTTATTCTGTTTCGTCGTAATTATCCTTTCCTTCGTTCTTTTCTTGATTTAGTTGATGATGATTGCTTCAGTCGGACAATTCTCCGCCGCTTCCTGAGCGGTTTCCTCCAGCTCTTCCGGCACATGCTCATTTAACGTTATGGCCAGCCCGTCATCATCCATTTGATAAATTTCCGGACAAATTACCGGACAGTTTCCGCATCCTATACATGCGTCTTTTTCTATTGTTGTGATCATGTTCTCACCTCATTAAAAAAGTTAGTTTATTTTACCCATTCCGGATGATGATATGCATTTACGGGTTGAAGATCAGCCTGACGAATGCTGAAACAGAAGCATCCGGTTTGCGCCAGAGAACAATTGTACTGATGAATAAAATCGCGGTTATGGCAAAAATAAAGTGGCGGTTGTAAAACATAATTTCCCTCCTTACATTTTTTACTAATGATTATGCAAGGAGGGCTTAGAATATTTAGTCCAAACAGTTTTTATGGATTATTTTCTCTTTAATCCGCCGGTTGTTTTCTTATCCCTGTTTTTATCTTCTTTTATTTTTGGCTCAGAGAACTTTTCTCCATATTTTTATGGATCTGCAATCGTCTTTAGTTTTGTCGGCTTGACTTTTATTTATTTTTAAATACTTTTCTCAATATGTTTAGAAACGGTTCCGGTAATCTGAAATAATAGATTCTCATTTTCTTCCCTCCCTTCTAACCGATTTGGTAACTGCTTACGGCGGCTTCCAATTGCTTGATCAATTCTATCTCCTCGGCAGTTTTTGCGGTAAAGTAGAGTTTTCCAATGATTGAGGTAATCATTTTAATCACATCTTCAAATTTCATATTATCTTTCATGGCAATTTTTTCACTGGTTTCAATCATTGCTACGCCGAATTGATGCCCCACCCCCTCTTTAATCATTCTGGTGCATGTTTTGCCTAACAATTTCATGACCAGGGCTGCTTCTTGATTGTCCAACTGCCTTACAGCATCTATTGTGGTATTTAGTCCTTGTACTATTCTTACCCCAATACCCATCCAATCGACCGGCTGAGTCATATTCATCCTCCCTCTAAACTAAAATCACCTGTGCCATACTATATGCACAGGTGATTTTGGGGGTGAAAAAGATGAGATGTTGTTATTTTCCAAGTTTGGGTACTTGCAGGGATGAAATCATCAATACACTCAGTAAGAGCATCATTACAGGAAAGACCTGCCAGGGAATAGTCTGGGCAAACAGCAGCAGGAGAGCCATAAATCCACCGGCAAAAGTAATGGGAACGCCGATAAAGTAATCCGAAACATTTAAAACATTAAACCTGGCCAGCCTGAGCGCCCCGCAGATGGCAAAAAAAGCCGACAGCCACAGGCCCCAGAAGGGAAGATGCGTTTGGTATACCACCACATAGATCATCACAGCGGGAGCCAGACCAAAGGAAACAATATCACTGAGGGAATCAAGCTCCTTGCCGAAATCTGAGTTTGCTTTTAATTTGCGGGCAATCTTGCCGTCCATTGAATCCATCAACACAGATAATAACACCATGCCTGCCCCAAGATTGACCTGAGAATCAATAATAAAAATAATTGCTAAGAAACCAAAAAGCAGATTGGCAACCGTCACCAGACAAGGCAATACCCTTGTATAATCGATTTTGGACAAATCGTTCACTCTCCCCGTTAAATTCACAAATCGTCTTTTTTCTTTATGCGTCATTTAACACACAGCTGATTATTCCGCAACCAGCTTGTTCATCTTTGCTAATACTTCCTCACTTCTTCCTGTAAAATATTGTTCGATCGGCAGCGCGTCCAAAAAGTATCGTCCATAATACTTTTTCAATACCCTGTCATCAAGTAAAATCATTACTCCGCTGTCCGTCCCGGAACGGATCAGTCTGCCGAACCCCTGGCGAAACCTGATGACAGCTTCCGGCAATAAAAGCTCGATAAATGGATTCCTTCCCTCTTCCTCCAGCTTGTTCGATCTGGCTTGAACCAAAGGCATTGAAGGGGACATAAACGGCAATTTGACGATAATCACACAAGACAGTTTTTCTCCCGGCACATCTATCCCTTCCCAGAAGCTGTTTGTGCCCATCAGAACACTGCGGGGATTCTCCATAAAGCTCCTCAAAATGGATTCCCTTCTCCCGTTGATGCCCTGGGCCAGGAGATCCAAGCCTTCCGCAGCCGCCCAGTGTTCTGATTGATGATAGACATGCTGCATGAGCTGATATGAGGTGAATAAGACCAGGGTCCGCCCCTTCAGCAGCGCGGCCGCCCTGCCGATAAAGCCGGCGATTTCTCCGGCCATCAAAGACCCGGGCGCCGAGCTGACATCGAGCCCTTTGACAATGCAAAAGGTCACATTTTCTTTGTAATCAAATGGAGAATGATAAATGACGGTCTGGAAATTTTCTGTCAGACCAATATCTTTCGTAAAGTAATCAAAATTCCCGTTGACACTTAATGTTGCCGAAGTCAGCACCGTAGAGGCGTTTTTCTCCAGAATACGTTCCCTGATGATCGAGCTCACATCAATACAGGAATGTTTTAAATATATACCGTTGTTTTTTTCAAGATATGTTACTCTGCCCTGCCTGTCCTGCTTTAAAATATCCTCTAAACCCTTGATCATCTCTCCAAGTTCTACGATATTTTTAATCATATCATATTTTATGGTGCTGATCTGATCATTATCGCTAAATAAAAGTTTATTTATGGACTCCAGAACCATTTTCAGTGTTCTGAACCTTTCCAGATAGTTTTCCAAGCCGACGTAGAAAAAGGAAAGGTCTTCTGATCCGACATATGCTTCCTCAAGGATGATCCCATTTTGGTTTCCCATCACTGAAGCAAAAAAAGAAAATAACTCGGCGGATTGTTCATGCAAGCTCAAACAGCTTTGAGAAACAGACTGGATCTTATCTCTGAGTTCTGAACCGTTCAGATTGAACTGTTCTCCTCTGAGCAGGCCGGTCAACGCAGCGACCAGGCTCAATCGGCCTGTACCGGCGATTCCATTCAGCAGCCAGTCGATACTCCTTGCCGATAATTCAAAGCCAAGCTGGCTGATTGCGGTCTGATACAGGTTATGGGCCTCATCAATAATCAAATAACTGTATTCGGGAATAATCTGGTTGTCTGTTTTTACATCAGAAAAAAGCAAAGAATGGTTAATGATGATCAGATCAGCCTTTTCGGCCCTTCTTCTGGCCATCAGCAGATAACAGCTCTTGGCGTAAGGACAGCGGCCGGGTTCACATAGAGAATCCGCCCCCAAACTGCTCCAAACGGACGTCATTCCCGGCTGCTGAGGCAGTTCGCTCAAATCCCCTGTCCTTGTTTCCAGGCGCCACACGAACAGGCTTAAAAACGCCGTTTTTTCCTCTCCCGTAAAGTGGGTCCTCTTTTGGCGTTCCAGCTGGTCATTCCTTCTGCAGTAATAATTGCCTTTTCCTTTCAGCACACAGCCGCGGAATGAAAACGGCAATATTTTATGGAGAAAAGGCAGGTCTTTCTGATCAAGCTGAGTTTGCAGGGGTATGGTATGGGTGGCGACAACAACCTTTTGCTGATTTTTTCTTGCCCACCATACTGCCGGAAGCAAATACGCGATAGACTTGCCTGTTCCTGTACCCGCTTCGATCACGGTATTCCTGGACTGCAAGAATCCGTCGATCACCTTGCCGGCCATCTCCACCTGCAGGTCCCTGCTTTCGTATCCGGGCATTGCCGCCGCCAACAGCCCGTCCTGCCGAAAACACTCCAGCACCCAGTTTTTATCCTCAAGAATCTGTTCCTTTCTCGGCTGATAAAACAGCCCTTCCTCCGGGAAATCATTTTGATCGATGACCCTCAGTGGTCTGTCCGGATAATCTTTGAGGACAGCGCTCTTCAGCATTTGAAAAAAGCAGGCTAATTCGGGGTGATCCAGCCAATCTGCCGTTTCCGAAAAAAAAGTAAGATCAAAGGTTCTCCCTTTTTCCTCACATTTTTGTAAAATACCGCTGATCAGATCCAATTCGTTTTCGCTCTTTGCTATCCCCAGTTTTTCCGCCAGCTGATACAGGCGGTAATTCCCTTCCCGGGGAAAAAGAATCATCGCCAGTTTTTTTACATTGATCCGGGTCTGGGGAATGCCCCCCATTTTCCTGAAGTACCCGAGATCGGCCTCCTCATAGTAAGCAAAAACATCCGCTGCGGAAATTAAGCCCTGGAGCTCTTCTGCCTGATCAGGATCAGAATAACCGTACTGCGGTTCCAGATCCTCTTTGATCAGCAGTGCTCCAATGCTGTCCCCATCGGACAAAACAGGACGTACAAGTTTGATGATCATTACCGCATGTCCAAACATTCAGACCCTCTCGCTTATTGGCTCGAATTGTTACGCTATCCAGAAAAATGATCATGTATTTTGGTGATCATCAGGTATAATTAAAGAGATAAAAAAGATCATTGAACAAACTTTTTACATCACGATACCTGAGTTCATGATATACTTTTATTGTCATCCTAAAGGTATTCGGAGGAGAATAAGATGAGACTTCATTTTTTACAGACGAATTTCCCCAGTGGGAGATCCCATATCCTCATGCGCAATGCAGATCATTCAAATACAGAACTTTATCATTATATCATGGTTTTAAGCAACAGGGGAGAACTATGGGTAGACGTTTTTTGGCCCCTTGATGAAGAATCAGAGAAAAAAACATTCAGCATTTCAGAACAGCAATTTTGGCATACCTTCAGAGAGTGGAGGCTGCTGGGGCTTGAATTAGGGAACTCCAGTCAGGTTGCCCAAATGCTGGCAAAAAAACAGCTGGACAAAAAAGCCGGCCTGAAAAAGCTGGTTTAACATTGCCGGCAGATGATCACCGCTGATCTTTAACTGTCCTGATCGAAGACTTGTTTGACCTTGGATTTGTTCAACCTGTAAATAAACGCCAAGACCTGGGCAACCACCTCGTACAATTCAACCGGGATTTCCCCTGATAGTTCCACCAGCATTAAAGCATTGACCAAGGCTTCGTTTTTTTGGATCGGGATGCCTTGTTCACCGGCCTTCTCAATGATTTTTTGGGCAATATACCCTTCCCCTTTGGCGACAACGCGCGGCGCACCGGTATGTTCATAAGCCAGGGCAGCCGCTTTTTCCTTGGGAATTTGAATTCTTTTATCCAAATAAATCAACCCCGCTTGATTCCCCAATCAAAAATTTGCCGAATTTTTCATTAGGGGTTAAATTTTTGACCTTGATCGACTTTAACTCAATCCCGATCTTACTGAACCCCAGCATGGATTCAGAGAAGAGGCCGGCGACCAGTCCTTTGATTAATTCCGGATCATCATGTAAAATACATAATTCCAGTGAACGGTCATAGACAACGATATCCGCCCCGACAGGACCCAGGGCCTCCGTATCAATCATCAGCCCGATCCTCATATGCTTATGATCGATCTTGTTCCCTTTTCTTTGTCCCTCCACCGCCACCCTGGCCTCATAGATCTCCCCATTTTCCCGGCAAGGAATGTTCATCAACAGAAAAGCATTTTCTTCCGAACCGCTTTGCAGCCAAATCTGTTGCCCTGTAATCTGGCTCAGCAGATTTTCCAATGCCGCCTTTTCCCCTGGCGGAATAGTTCTATGGCCGAAAAGATAATCCATAATCTTTCCTTTGAGCTCGGGCTCAGAATGCTCCTGTTTGTTGAGAAGCTTTTCCGCCAATTTATTTTCATGCTCTAAGCCAAGCATCCTAAAGAATTGGAGGATGCTCCCGGCATCAATATCCTTCCATTGGGGTATGGCTTCAGACAGGTTTGTGATGATCGCATTTGTCAGTTCGCTTACTTTCCCGAGATCATCGGCCGGCAGCACAGCGGCCGTCGTTTTATTCTCTATTTCCCTGAAATTCTCGATCAGGCTCTTGACCTCATCATTGAGGGGAATCCCCCTGTTTAAAACAGCCTTATCTTGAGTGATTCTGACCAGGACCGCGCCTTCATCGCTGATTTCCCTCACAACAGCCGGAAAGGAATCTCCTGTTCTTACCTTGGCCTCGACATTGGCCGCTATCTTCTGACCGCCGATCCTGATTTCCGCTTCGCCATTGCTCTGCATCTTAATGATATCGATCACTACTTTTTGGCCGACTTCCAGAATCATTCCCTGGCCAATTTTCTCCGAATTAATATTTATGGAGTTCAAAGCTCCTCTGTTCACCGCATTGGGCTCTCTGTTGACAACAAAGGGCTCTCTCTGCACAGCATTGGATTCTCTGTTTATCGTCCCTGATTCTCTGCCTGCGGCAGCGGGCTCCTTATTTGCGGCACCAGACTCTCTGCTTGCGGCAGCGGGCTCTCTGTTTATCGCAGCGGGTTCTCTGTTTATCGCGGCGGACTCTTTGCTTATGGTGTTGGCCTCTCTGTTCCCGCCAATAGCTTCTCTGGCCATGGGATTGGCCTCTCTGTTCTCCCCACCGGCACCCTGGTTTCTATTCATCCTGTTTGCGGCCCCCTCGGCCTCAAAGGTGTCCCTAAGGCCGGGATCCTGGTTGCTGTTCTTCCCTTCTGTCGTTTGATTGAAGGAAACAGCCTTTCCGTTTTTGCTCAAAATTCCCATTTCCAGAATAAGCTTATCCTGGTTGGCCTTAAGCAGTGTAACGCTGTCTTCACTGATCTCACTGATGACGGCTGTAAAAGACTCTCCCGCCTTGACACTGTTTTCAAAACTGGCTAAGTATTTCTGATTGCCGATAGAAACTTCAGCCTGGCCGCCATCCTTTAAGCTGATGATATGAATGGCCAGGCTCTCCCCGACTTTGAAGGAGATCCCTTCGACCAGGTTGGCGATTCTCATCGGAAGAATCAATGAATTCACATAGTTTAGTCCCATATCACTTACCACACTTATGATTTTATCTTCTAGCTAAACTATCGTAAGAACTGCTGAAATCCTGAATATTGACCTGCCCCTGAACGGCAAACGGCCATCGAATATTGCTAAACATTCGATGGCCGTTTATCTGGCCGCACGAGGCTTCCCTTAAGCCCTTCCCCATAAACTCTCCAAACCCTGAAGCTTTCTGATTTTACAGGCTGGAATCAATGATTTTTACTAAATCCCCTTTACCTCTGAACCCTACCGTCTTTTCCTTGATCTGACCATTTTTAAATAAGAGGAGCGACGGAATACTCATAATTCCATATTTTTGGGCAATCTCGCCCTGCTCGTCAACATTAAGCTTGCCAACAATCACTTTCCCGTCATAGTCTCCGGCCAATTCTTCCACTACCGGACCAATCATCCGGCAGGGACCGCACCAGGAAGCCCAAAAATCCACTAAAACAGGCTTGTCGGCATCGAGGACTTCATTCTGCCAGTTTTGAGAAGTAAATGTTTTTACATCAGCCATTGTAAATCCCCTCCTAATGTTTATTTGATGAATCGGTTAAGCAAGTCCATTAAATTATCTATCTCTTTTTCCTTCTCGCCGTTCAAAACATTTTCCAGACATTGCTTCGAATGGGTCTGAAAGATTAAGATTCCCACTTTATTCATTGCCGCTTTCACCGCCGCGACCTGAACCAGCACCTCGGAACAGGGCTTATCTTCCGTAAGCATACGTTGAAGACCCTTGACTTGACCCTCAATTCTCCTGAGTCTCTTGAAGACGTCTTCCCTGGTCAATTCTTGATCTGAGTCCTGATTTGATCTGTTGTTGTTCATCTTTTCTTCGTTCATCAGAAGCTCCTGCTCACAATACCCCAAGGGGGTAGCTTTAACCTCACTATAGCCTTAAATGATCCACTTGTCAATAGGATTGTTTGATCTGCTCAATGATTCTATCATGATCAATTATTCTGGGTTTTATTCTGTCCATTTTTGACGCCGCTCTCTGTTTTGATGTGCAGTTCTTTCAGCTGCTGCCCGGACACTGCCGAAGGCGCTTGCATCATCAGGCAGCTGGCACTTTGCGTCTTGGGAAAGGCAATCACATCTCTGATGTTATCCCGGCCGGTCAAAATCATGATTAGTCTGTCTAAACCGAAAGCCAGTCCGCCGTGGGGCGGAGTCCCGTATTCAAAGGCATCCAGCAGATAGCCGAATTTTTCATGAGCTTCTTCCTCGGATAAACCGATAAGCTTGAAAATCTTTTCCTGAATATCGCGCTGATGGATACGGATACTGCCCCCGCCCAGCTCCATGCCGTTCAGCACCATATCATAAGCTTTGGACCGCACGTTAAGCGGATCAGTATCCAACAGCTCCCTGTCTTCATTCATCGGCGCCGTAAACTGGTGGTGCTTGGCGGCAAAACGCTTTTCTTCCTCATCATATTCCAGAAGCGGAAACTCCGTAACCCAGAGACAATTGACCGCATCCCCGGGGATCAACCGCAGGCGTTTGGCCAGCTCTATCCTCAAGTTCCCCAAAGCATGAAAAACAATATCCTCTTTATCGGCGCAGAAGAAAATGATATCACCGGTTTCTCCGCCCACTGCGGCGATGATCCGCTGAATTTCTTCTTCTGTAAAGAATTTAATAATCGGGGACTTCATTCCCTCTTCGGCCAGGACAATATAGGCTAACCCTTTCGCTCCATACTGGCTTACGAATTTGGTCAAATCATCCAGTTCCCGGCGGGGCATACCCGAACATCCCTTCGCACAGACGGCCATCACCCGTCCGCCTTTGGCCACCGTATCGGCAAAGACTTTAAATCCGCTCTCCCTGACAACCTGGGCCACATCCACCAGTTCAAGGCCAAAGCGGGTGTCCGGCTTATCGGAACCATATCTCTCCATTGCTTCAGCATAGCTGAGGCGCGGCAAGGGAAGAGGGATCTCTTTTCCTGTCACTTCAAGAAAGATCTTCGCGATCAGCTGTTCCATCAAAGGAATAATGTCTTCTATTTCAATAAAGGACATCTCCATATCCAATTGGGTAAACTCCGGCTGCCTGTCGGCCCGGAGGTCCTCATCCCTGAAACAGCGGGCAATCTGAAAATACTTTTCCACGCCCGCAACCATCAGCAGCTGTTTATAAATCTGAGGAGACTGGGGAAGCCCGTAAAAACATCCCTGATTGACCCGGCTCGGCACCAGGTAGTCCCTTGCTCCCTCCGGTGTCGACCTGCCCAGGATCGGTGTTTCAATTTCCAAAAATCCATTTTGGTCTAAAAAGCTTCTCATGATTTGCATCACTTTATGCTTAACCATCAAGACTTTTTGCAGCTCCGGTCTTCTTAAATCAAGATAGCGGTACTTCAGCCGAACCGTTTCATCAACTTCAAGATTATCCTGAATATAGAAAGCAGGGGTCTTGGCCCTGTTTAAGATCGCAAACTCACCGACAACAACCTCAATCCCGCCGGTCGTCATGCTGGGATTTTCCGAACCCTCCGGCCTCTGTCTGACCAATCCTTCCAGTTCAACAACATATTCTGAACGCAATCTTTCCGCCGACAAAAAACCTTCATTCGCCATGTCAGGATTGAAAACAACCTGGACGACACCGGAACGGTCCCGCAGATCAACAAAGATAACACCCCCGTGATCTCTCCTTGTTTGAACCCAGCCAAACAGCTTGACCTTCTGCCCAATCATTTCTTCCGTTAATAAACCGGCTTCAGTTCTTCCCTTTAACATGATCGTCCTCCTATTTTACTATGTATTCAATGATTGCCCCGGTGACAGTTCTTACCGCAAAAATTTTTCATGATCTCTTGAACAGTTCTTCTATTTTTTCCGCCAGTAAATCCAAGGGAATTTCAGCCTGTCCGCCTGTTTTCATATCACGAAGAACAGCTGTCTTTCTGGCCAGCTCATCTTCCCCGATGATGACTGCTATTTTGGAACCGGCCCGGTCCGCCGCTTTCATCTGGGATTTCATATTGCGCCCTAAAACGTCCAGGAAACTCTTTATTCCTCTTTTCCGGAGAACGGAAACAAGTTTAAAGCTTTCCAGGCGAGCCGCTTCTCCAAGTGCGATAATCGTGACACTTTCGGCCTGTTCTGCCGCGATGTCAATCTTTTGGGACTCCAGGGCGCTGATCACTCTCTCGATCCCCATCGCAAAGCCGATCCCCGGTGTTGACGGCCCCCCGATTTCTTCGACCAGACCGTCATATCTCCCGCCGCCGCAAATGGCACTTTGCGCTCCGATTTCCCGCACAAGAACCTCAAAAGCGGTTTTGCGGTAATAATCCAAACCGCGGACCATTCCGGCATCAACAACATAAGCGATACCCACTGCTTCTAAGTATTCCTGCAGCTTGGTAAAATGATCCCGGCAGTCGGCACAAAGCATCTCCAAGATCGTCGGTGCGCCTTTGATTAATTCTTTACAGTGTTTGCTTTTACAATCCAAAATTCTCAGCGGATTACGGTCAAATCTTGACTGGCAATCGGCGCAGAGTTCTTCCTTTTTGGGTTCTAAAAACGCCTGAAGCTTTGATTTATGTTCTGCCCGGCAAACAGGACAGCCCACGGAATTGATCTGGATGACCAGATCCTTCAATCCGAGGCGGTTAAACAATTCCCAGACCAGCTGGATGACCTCGGCATCTACAAGAGGATCTTCTCCCCCGAACACTTCCGCCCCGAATTGGCTGAATTGCCGGAACCTTCCTGCCTGCGTATTCTCATACCTGAACATTGGTCCGCGATAATAGAGCTTGACAGGCTGAGGCAAGGCATAAAGCTTATTTTCCACAAAAGCCCGGCAAACTGCCGCCGTTCCTTCAGGCCGCAGAGTCATGGACCTGTTCCCTTTATCCTGAAAGGTATACATTTCCTTGTTGACGATGTCGGTCGTTTCCCCGACCCCCCGTTGAAACAGCTCTGTTGCTTCAAATATCGGTGTTCTGATCTCTTGAAAACCGTATTCCTCGCAGATTTTTCGGATCTGCCCTTCAAGAACGTGCCATTTCTCAATGATGCCCGGGATGATGTCCTGGGTGCCTTTCGGTCTTTGAATCTTCATCTTAAATCCCCCTAAAAGAAACGGTAAAGCACTACTGCCGCCGCAAAGATATTGCTGCAAACTAATTTTATATTATACCATATTCCGTTTTATTTCAGAAGAATAAAATAGCTTGCTTCTCCTGGCGTGAACTCTCTCGTACCCTTCCATGTAGGTCAAAACATCAATTGGCTGGTAGATATTCTGATGCCCGGCAAAATCCTCCGCCATAATTTTGCTGCAGGCGCCGGCCCCCAGCCCCAGAATATTTTGGTTTTCCTCAATCACGGCGATATTATAGCGGCCTTCTTTGCCCGGAAGACAGAAGCCGACATTCTCCAGATTGCCGGAAATATTTTTTTGTCTGTATAAATAATACGGACCATAACCGGCCTGTTGGATCTTCCGGAAAACACCTTCCTGAACCTCCTGCCAAAGCACCCCTCCATTGATGGCCGCACCTGCTTCCCATTGCTTGGATCTTCTCTTTAAAGACATGGCATGAACTGCCAGATTGTCGGGCTTCAGGCTGAGAACCGCCCGCACGGTTTGTTCTACCTCTTCCGGTCCTTCTCCCGGCAGTCCGAGAATGATATCCATATTGATGATCCAATCCCCGATTTCACGGGCCAAAGCATAACAGTCCAAAATATCCTGGACTGTATGTCTTCTGCCGATCGCTCTCAACGTGCCGTCATTCATGGATTGAGGATTTATGCTGAGTCGGTTGACCCCATAACGCTTTAAACAGAGAAGCTTCTCTTGATTCATCGTATCCGGCCGGCCGGCCTCAACCGTATATTCCACATCATCTGCCAGAGGGATCTCTGCTTTGATCTTTTTGAGCAGGATCTCCAGCCTGGCGCTGTCCAGAACCGTAGGGGTGCCGCCGCCGATATAAAGATGATTGACCAAAAAAGAAGTCCTTGTCAGCAAGCCTCCCGCAAGCTCAATTTCCCGGACCAGGGCACTCAAATATCCGGAGATCGTGCTGTCCTGCCCGGTGCTCTCCGCAAAAGCAAAGGAACAGTAAGAACAGCGGCTCGGACAAAAAGGTACGGAAATATATAAAGAAACAAACCGTTGTTGTTTCTTTGTTTGTGGCTGGAAAGGCTCCTGGACAGAAAAAACTGTTTGAAGAAGGCGGATCTTTTCCGGGACCACCAGGTATTTCCGGCTGAGGACCCTCTCCTGGTCCGTTTCGGGGATACCCAGCTTATGCATTGCTGTGACCAATTTTCCGGGCCTGATCCCGGTCATGATCCCCCATGGCGGCATCATTCCGGTAACTCTGGCCAACAGGCGGCAGATCACCTGTTTCACGGCTACCTGGATCGTTGTTTCCCTGCCTGCAACAGGAAGGTCCCCTAAAAATTCTATTTCCTCCGCAGACATCAGGACTGTTTCGGTTTCCCTGTTTTCTACGATCCATTTCCCTCTGATCCAGCCGGGATCAGTGAGTGTTTCGGCCTCAATCAGGATGACTGCCGGACACTCAGAATCCGGATATTCTTTTTCCTCAGGCTTCCCGGCCCCGGCTTCTCTGACCACAATATTTTTGTGTTGAACAAAGGCGGAAACAAGAGCCCGCGAATTGGTTAAAATCTGGGAATCCACCTTTAACCCGTGCAGTTCAATCTTATTCGTCATCCTCGTAATCGCCGTTCAGATAAGGATTGTATCTCCTTTCCTCACCGATTGTGGTCGTGCTTTCATGTCCCGGAAATACTTTGGTCTCATCCCTCAGCAGCATCAGCTTGCCATTGATGCTGTTCAGGATGTTTAACATACTTCCTCCCGGAAAATCCGTTCTGCCGATCGACCTGCAGAAAAGAGTATCCCCGCTCAACAGCCCGTCCGGGCCCAGCAAGCATATGCAGCCTGGGGTATGTCCGGGGGTATGAAGGACCGTATAGGTCAGTTGACCGATTTCCAGGACATCGTTTTCCTGCAGGAGAACATCCGCCCCTTTCTCTACCCTGATGTTTCTCCCCCCATAGGCTGATAAATTCTTTTGCGGATCTGCCAGCATCGGCGCGTCGTCCCGGTGAATATAAACCTTTACCTTTAAAGCGTCCCGGACTTCTTCCAGTGCTCCGATGTGGTCATAATGTCCGTGCGTCAGTAAAATCCCGATAACCTCTACATTTTTTTGGCTGATCCATTCCAGGATGCCCTCGGCTCCCGCTCCCGGATCAACCAGTAAGGCTTTTTTTGTTTCCGGACAGGAAACAAGGTAACAATTTGTTCCCATTCCGGGTGTTTTGATCCCTTCGATCATGCTTGATCCTCCCTGTTAAAAATTTTTCCTGCTGTCCAGAAGAAGAGTGACCGGTCCCCAGTTGATCAGGTCAAGATCCATCTCCGCCTGAAAAATTCCTGTGCTTACCGCAATTCCTTTTTCCTCAAACCTTTTGAGCAGCCTGTCGTAAATCGGCTTTGCCTCTTGGGGTGGACAGGCCTCTGAAAAGCTGGGACGTTTTCCCCTGCGGCAGTCTCCAAACAGGGTAAACTGAGAAACGATCAAAATTTCTCCCCCTATATCCATGACCGACAGGTTCATTTTTCCTTGTTCATCCTCAAATATGCGCAGTCCGGAAATCTTCTCCGTCATCCAGTCGATATCTTCCTCTTGCTCATTCCGGCCGATCCCGATCAGGACCAGCACTCCCCGGCCGATCTGGGAGATGATCTCATGATTTACCCGCACTGAAGCCTTTTTCACCCGCTGCACGACAGCCCGCATCGTTCCGCCTCCGTGTCATATTCTTTCTACTACCGTAACATCCTTGACCCGTCTGATTTTATTCAGGACAAACTCCAGATGCTCGATATTTCTGGCCTCAATTTTCAATTGAATTCTCGCTACTCTATCTTTCCCCACTTTGGCGTTGATCGTTAAAACATGCGTCCTGGTGTCCATGAAAACATTCATAATATCTGAGACCAGCCGGGCCCTGTCTTGTCCGATCACTCCAATATCCACCGGATAAACAGTGGTCATCCCGTCTTCCCATTCTACCTCGATCAGCCTGTTTTGATCTTCCTGCGATAAGCTGAATAGCTCCGGACAATCCCTGCGGTGGACCGATACTCCCCTCCCCCTGGTGATAAAGCCGATGATATCGTCTCCGGGCAAAGGGGTGCAGCAGCGCGAAAACCGGATCAGAACATTGTCCACGCCCTTGACTCTGACCCCCTGAGACGTGGTTGACACCATCTTGCTTTCATTTAAAGGGAGAACAGGCTGCTCATCCTCCAACGCCGGATCATTTTTCAGCACTTCATCTTTCAGACGCATTAAAGCCCGCTTGAATGTGATCGCCCCATCGCCCAATGTGGCGTACAGATCCTCTATTCCATTAAAATTAAAGCTCCGGGCCAGCTTAAGAAGATAGTCATTCTTGAGGGAGATCACCGGGTCCATTCCCAGTTTCCGGGCTTCTCTTTCTAAGCCCTCCCGGCCCCGCACAATATTTTCTTCTCTTTTTTCCTTTTTGAACCACTGGCGGATTTTATTCTTAGCCTGAGATGTTTTGACTAAACATACCCAGTCCCTGCTTGGTCCAGAAGGGATTTTAGAGGTTAATATTTCCACAATATCCCCGTTTTTTAGTTTGGTGTCCAAGGGCACGATGCGGCCATTGATTTTTGCGCCGATACAACGGTGTCCGACATCCGTATGCACACGGTAGGCAAAATCGATCGGGCAAGAATCTCCGGGCAGCTCAACGACGTCACCTTTGGGGGTAAAAACAAAAACCTCGTCGGCAAAAAGATCCAGTTTCAGGGATTCCATAAAATCCCCGGCATCCTTGGAGTCATGCTGCCATTCCAGAAGCTGTCTCAACCAGGACAATTTTTGTTCCAGGTTGCTTTCAACCTTTTTTCCTTCTTTGTACTTCCAATGAGCGGCAATCCCGTATTCCGCCGTACGGTGCATCTCCCAGGTCCGGATTTGGATTTCAAACGGTTCCCCCAGAGTGCCGATCAGAGTGGTATGCAGGGACTGGTACATATTGGGTTTGGGCATGGCAATATAGTCTTTGAATCTTCCCGGTATCGGTTTCCATAGGGTATGGATCACCCCTAAAGCGCCATAACAGTCATTGACTGTCTCCACAATCACCCGGATTGCCGTAAGGTCGTAAATTTCGCTTAAATCCTTATTCTGGGTGATCATTTTTTTATAAATACTGTAAAAATGTTTCGGCCTGCCGGCGATATCCGCCTCTATCCCGACTTCCCCCAACCGGGCCTTCAGGTGCTCGATCACCTTATTGATCTGCTCTTCACGTTCCTTCCTTTTGAGCGCAATCCCTTCGACCAGGTCATAATACTCCTGGGGATGAAGGTAGCGGAAAGAAAGGTCTTCCAGTTCCCATTTTATTCTGAAAATCCCCAGGCGGTTGGCCAGGGGAGCGTAAATTTCGATTGTCTCCTGAGCGATCTCTTTCTGTTTTTGTTCAGTCTTGAACCTCAATGTGCGCATATTATGGAGGCGGTCTGCCAGCTTGATCAGGATCACTCTGATATCCTTGGCCATCGCCAGGAACATCTTGCGCAGGTTTTCCACCTGCACTTCCATTTTGCTCTTATATTCAAGCTTGCCCAGCTTGGTGACGCCATCGACCAGGCCCTCGACTTCCTCCCCAAACACCTTTCGGATGTCTTCCAGTTTTCTCTCCGTATCTTCCGCGACATCGTGAAGAAAGGCGGCGATGATCGTGGAGTCGTCCATTTCCAGCTCAGCCAGAATTAAGGCCACTTCCAGAGGATGCTGGATATAGTCCTCGCCGGAAACGCGCAGCTGCCCGCGGTGAGCTTCTTCCGCATACCTATAGGCCGCTTTTATTTTCGCCAGGTTATATTGGGCATGATTTTGCTTAAGCCTTGCTTCAAGATCATCAAAAGTCACTGGCAATCAAACCTTTCCATCAAGTATGGGGCTGTTGGAAACCCGGTATCGCAGAGAATGGTCCAAATTTAGTTTGTCCTTTACCTTGTTCAGCTTTAATAAAAAAGGCCCCGCGCCTCCGCAAACTGTAAGCATACCCATCTCTTCAAAAACCTTAAGGATACTTTTTTCGGTTTTATTCTGAACCTCAAACAGAAACGGGTTGGCTTTCTCCGCCCTGTTTTTCAGTTCCAGATAAAGCCTGACCAGAATGCCCCGGTTCAAGACCGGCATTGCGTCTGTTTGAAAAAGGCTCTGCCGGATCACGATATCCAGTTCCCTCTCGGACACGAGATCATAATCCCGGATACTGATCTGGATTTTCTCCCGGCCCAAATACTCATTTTTATCAATATTATATACTAAATCCACTGTTTGAGCAGTCTGAAATGATTCTAAACTCTCCCCTATGTTAAAGGCCATTGCTTCAATGACGGACTGCTTTGCCGCTTCAAGCCGGAGCTTCAGGTGTTTTTTTTCCTTTCCCACCGTACAGGCTTCCCGGATATTCACTCCTTTTGTCACAAACAGGGGCGCCGGATTCCCCATTCCAAACGGGGCCAGCTGTTCGATCTCCGCAAAAAGCCCCAGATCGATCTCCTCCATCATGATTTCCGAATCAACCGCGACCTTCTGCTTAAACAGCTCCCCGCCCAAACTGCATATCCCTTCGTTCAGTGCTTTCCGCAGCAAGGCAATATTCTCTATGGGCAGAGTAAAACCGGCAGCCTGCTGATGTCCGCCGAAGTGAGTCAGAAGACCGGCCTGCTCTTGCAGCTCCTTGAGCACATGGTACCCGGAGATTCCTCTTGCCGATCCTTTTCCCACCCCATCGGCCTCGGCAATGATAAAAACCGGCCGGTAATAACGCTCCACCAGCTTGGAGGCCACTATCCCGATTACTCCATGGTGCCAGTCCGGTGAGGAAAGAACAATGACATCGGGCAATTGTTCCTGATCAAGCATTTCTTCCGCTTCAGCCAGTATCTTTCCCTGCACATCTTGTCTGTGCGCATTTTCTCTGCTTAATTGCGCGGCTAATGCCAAAGCCTCTTCGTCGTTTTCTTCCAGCAGCAGATTCAAAGCCGCCTTCGCCGTATCCAGTCTGCCCGCGGCATTGATTCTGGGGGCGACGATGAAGGCAATCTGTCCGGCCTTTGGTACCCTGGCCGCCAGACCGCATTCTGCCAGCAATGCTCTTAAGCCTGTATGAATCGTGTTTTTCATCTGCCTCAGACCACTGGCGACAAGAATCCGGTTTTCTCCGGTTAAAGGCACCACATCGGCAATCGTGCCCAGAGCAACCAGGTCAAGATATGCACACTCGCAAAAATCCGCGGGCGCCCCTTGCCCGAATTCCTGACCGAGAGCCTGGACCAGTTTATAGGCTACCCCCACCCCGGCCAGTTCTCTGAACGGATAACCGGAACCGGGAACTTTGGGATTAATGATGGCCAGAGAAGCAGGCAGCTCATTCTGCGGTTCATGATGGTCGGTGATAATAAAATCAATCCCGATCTCCGCGGCCAGGAGAACTTCTTCCACTGCCGTGATCCCGCAATCCACACTGACGATGAGTTTGACTGCGGATTGGGCCGCCTTTTCCACCACATCTTTTTTTATCCCGTATCCCTCTGAACGGTGCGGGATATAAACATAAGCGTCCAGCCCAAGCTTTTGAAAAACCTTATAGAGCAGAGCCGTACTGGTTATCCCGTCAACATCGTAATCACCATAAATAAGAATCTTTTCCTGATTTTCTTTTGCCCTGGCGATTCTGGAAATCACAGCCGCCATATCCTGAAAGAGAAACGGAGAATGAACATCAAGCAGGGACGGGCGCAAAAAATCAAGAATCCCTTCCGTACTGTTGATCCCGCGTTTCTGTAATATTGATAATGTTGTGGCCGTTAATCCGATGTCCAGGCCGGAATATTCGGTTTGAGAATTTTCCTGAAGCTGCCAAACTTTTTTCATGATTTATTCTTGTTTTGCTCACTGTCGTTTTTATCCTTGTCGATTTGCCCGTCTTGATTCGGCCCGGCTTGATCCGGTTTGTGATTGTTCCGCTCTTCTTGAACCGGGGTATTTTGCCGGGTGTCCGCGGGATTTTTGCTTTCCTTGATTTTTATCGGGTTATGCTGAATTTTATTTCTCAAATCTTTCGTGATGGAGAGCAAAAACATAATCAGAGCGCCCAGAAAGAAAGAGCCAATAATGATTAATACGAGCGGAACGTTTGTTGTCCAGAGAAAAAACTGAACGGTCACCGCAGCGGCATTTTGCACCGCGAACGTGACAATAACCAAGGTAATCATGATCGAGATCAATAAAATAATCATTGACAACTCCTCCCTTAAATTCTATTCTATTATATTTCTTTATCTTTTTTTCTTCAATGACAAAAATCCTGCCTGTCAGATCAGATAATTTCCAAGAACGACCGTAAAGAGCGTCAACAGGATTCTGGTGCCGATGTCCAGGTATAGCCACTTTTTTTCAACATGCCTGGCCGTGAAAAAAACCGGTATCCCAAAGATGATGAACCAGATTAACATTGCGGGCAACAGGGCGATAAAAATGATCAAAAATATGCTGAGCCCAAATCCGCCGAAGGACAGGTCAACCGTCTGCTTAAGGTTGCTTTTCCGGCCGCAGAAAAGCACTGCTCCGGTTCCGATCACGGTCACCAGAAAGATCACCAATTCCCAGCGCCAAAACAAGTCCCTGTCCTGGAATAAAAAATTGAGGATGCTCAAAACCAAAAAAGCACCGAACAGTCCTCTTTTCGGGGAAAAGAGACATAACAGCCCTGCTGTTGTTAAGATCAGTTCCGTTCCAATCCACTCAATCAGTGTCAATTCGCTCAGACCTCACACCAGGTAATAAGATGGTTACTGTATATTCTGTCCCTCACTCCTGACAATCATCCAATAGTGAAACAGCCTTCCCTTAGCGGTATGACATTACCGAGGAAGGCCGGTTTTTTTATCCTGATTAAGCGCCGTCAGCGTTTTTTCCGGGGACCATATCCTTGCTTAGATTTCCTTGGCGGCCAGAGCCCCCCTGCAGATCGCCACTTTGCCTGTCCGTACAATCTCTTTGATTCCGTACTCTTTCAGCAATTCACAAAGCGCATCGATTTTCATGGTCTCGCCGGTCAGCTCAATAATCATGGTATCTTTATTGACATCGACAATATGGGCCCTGAAAATATCGGCGATATTGATGATATCCGCCCTGCTTTCCGGAGAAGCTGAGACCTTAATCAAAGCCAGCTCCCGGTGAATCCGTTCTTTGCCGCTCAAATCAATGATCTTAATGACATCAATCAATTTCGAAAGCTGATTGACGACCTGTTCCAATTCATACTCGTTATCGGCTTCGACCTCGATGGTTATCCTGGTCATATCAGGTTCTTCCGTATATCCGGCGGCGATGCTTTCAATATTGAATGCCCTGCGGCTGATCAAACCGGAGATATGGGTCAATACTCCCGGCTTGTTTTCTACCAGTACGGCTAATGTATGTTTCATCTTTCTCAACCTCCCATGATCATTTGGTCAAGCCGGGCCCCGGACGGGACCATGGGCAGGACATCTTCCGTCTCAGGGATAGAAAGCTCAATCAAAATCGGCCCTTTGGTCCGGAAATATTTGTCAAAGTTTTGTTCAAACTCTTCCTTATTCCCTATCCTCACGGCAGGAACACCCATCGCTTCGGACAGCTGAACATAATCCGTCTTTGTTTTCATGCAGGAAAACGCATAATGGGCATTGTAGAAAGCTCTCTGCCATTGGGCGACCATTCCCAGATAGCCGTTGTTCAGCAAAATAATCTTCACCGGAAGGTTGAGGTCGGCAAGGGTGCTTAACTCCTGACAGTTCATCATAAAACCGCCGTCCCCGCAAATACAGACAACCTCTTTATCCCCTACGCCAACCTGAGCTCCCAGGGCCGCCGGCAAGCCATAGCCCATTGTCCCCAGGCCCCCGGAGGTCAGCAATGTCCTTGGATTCTTGAATTGATAAAACTGCGCGGTCCACATCTGGTGCTGGCCCACATCCGTAGCAATAACGGCCTTGCCGTCTGTCAACTCACTGATCCTCTCAATAACCTGCTGAGGCAAGATATCCCGGGTCTCTTTGTTATAGGTCAAAGGCTTATCTTTTTGCCATTCCAATAACTGCTCTTTCCAGGGCCGGACCTGCCTGGCCCAAAGCTCGGCCGGAACCTCCAGCACCTTTTCCAGCAAGAGCTGAAGCGACCATCTGAGATCTCCCACTACCCTGATGTCCGCAATCAAATTTTTATTGATTTCCGCGGGATCAATGTCAAAATGGACGATTTTGGCCTTAGAGGCAAACTCCGCCAGCAGCCCGGTTACCCTGTCATCAAAACGGGCTCCCAGCCCGATCATCAGATCTGCTTCCGTTGTCGATAAATTACCGGCATAGGTTCCATGCATCCCAATCATGCCAAAGAAATTTTCATCATCCGGGGATACGCAGCCATACCCCATTAAACTGGTCACTACAGGAATACCGGTATGGGCCGTGATTTTCCTCATGATATCCGAAGTATCGGAAAGATTGATTCCCCCGCCCACGAAAAAAAGAGGTTTTTGCGCTTTCATCATCTCTCTGAAAACAGCATCGACCGAAGAAGGATCACCCTTACAAATCGGCTGATATCCCCTTAAGCTGATTTCTTCCGGATAGGAAAAATCAAGCTCGGCCGCAAAAACATTTTTGGCGATATCCACAAGGACCGGTCCGGGACGCCCTGTTCTGGCGATATGAAAAGCTTCTTTGATCACCTTGGGAAGCTCCTGAACATCCTTCACTAAAAAATTATGTTTGGTGATGGGGGTGGAAATCCCGCAAATATCCGCTTCCTGAAAAGAATCCCTGCCGATCAGGGACACGGCCACCTGCCCGGTAATGGCCACAATGGGGACAGAGTCCATATAGGCCGTGGCAATTCCCGTAATCAGGTTTGTCGCTCCCGGTCCTGATGTGGCCACACACACCCCGACCTTGCCGGTCGCGCGGGCATAACCGTCCGCCGCGTGAATGGCCCCCTGTTCGTGCCTGGGCAGAACATGGGGAAAATCAGCCAGAAACAGTTCATCATATAAGGTCAGAACAGACCCCCCGGGATATCCGAATATCACATCCACATTTTCTTTTCTAAAACACGCAATCAGTGCTTGTGCCCCAATCATTTTCATGTCGATTCTCTCCCCCTCTTAGGGTATTATAGTACAGCGGCAAAGTTTTTGCACGATCTTAATTTTTCTTGACCGGCGGTCATTTAGAAAGAATGACCGGGGTAATGGATTGCTCTTTTTCACTATTGTAGATCAGAGATTAAATTTGGTGAATGTCCCCGATTTCAGCCAACCGCACGGCCCCTGAAAAATACCGGGACGCTTCCCGCGGCATCCGGTTCAGGTCCCCCTTATGCGGGAAATGGGTCAGAATCAGGTTCTTAGCTTGGGCCTTTTCGGCCAATAAAGCAAGCTCTTTGGTGGTCATATGGGTCTCAACCATCCCGCTTTCCTCTTCAAAAAGACTGGTTTCCCCTAAAAGAAGGTCGGCTCCCCGGCAAAAATCCGTCAATTCACTTTTCGGCCCCATATCTCCGGTATAGATCAGGACTTTCCCCCCGTATTCAAAACGCATGGCCAGATTGTACCCGTCATGGACCGTTTCCTGAAAAGATACTCTTAACCCGTCGATTTCCAGACTGTCCCCGCTTTCCACCCCTATACCGGCGGTATATTCATCGTAAAACAATTCGGGAAAATGCGGCTCCTTCTTATTGGCATAGATCTTCAGCCTATCCTGGCGCCAGCCAAATACTAAGGCAAATTTCATGGCGTATTGCAGACATCCCAAATCAGCCTTATGATCTTGGTGAAAATGGGACAGGAACACTCCTTTAAGCTCACCGGGGGTGATGTACTGCCATGCTTTACTCAGTACTCCGCTTCCGCAATCAAGCAAGTAATTTCCCCTGTCTGTTTGCAGCAAATAGCCCGCCGTAGATTCTCCCGCTTCAGGATAAGCTCCCCATCTCCCCAGAATGGTCAGTTTCATTTTCATACCCTCTCCTATTGAATGTTCTCCTGTTTATTTCTGCTTGGGCTTATCTGTCCCGGTTTTTTTTCTTTCCTTATCGTATGATCCCATCATAGTATGATCCCATCCCGCAAAAATAAATCCCGGGTGATACCCGGGATTATTCTTTATCCTTCTGCGCAACCGCCATCAGGCATTTTGGGGTTTGTCCTTTAATCTGGCTCTGATTTCCACAACAAGCTGGCTGCAAACGAAGATTGAAGAATAGGCGCCGCAGAATACCCCGATCAACATTGCTCTGGAAAAGACCTTTGTCGATTCCCCGCCGAAAATATTGATGCAGAGAAGCGCAATCAGAACTGTAGCTACCGTACAAATCGAGCGGCGCATGGTCTGCCATAAGGATTTGTCAACCATATCGGCAAAGCTGTCCTTCTTGCGCAGCCTTTTCTCATTTTCACGCATCCGGTCATAAATCACAATCGTATCATTGATAGAATAGGCAAATACAGTCAATATCGCGGCAACAAAAGGCGCGTCCACCTGCCATTGGAAGAGCGAGAAGATACCGAGCACCATGAAAACGTCATGCAGGAGGGCGATAATACCGGATACGGCATAAACAAACTCAAATCGGAAGGCAATGTAAATCAGCATCAACACCGCAGAAACTGCTAAGGCTTTCACGGCACCGGAACGCAATTCGGCGCCCATAGCAGGTCCAACCTGACTTTCTTCAATTTTGTCCTTATGAAAGGGACCGGCATTTTTTTCGATAGACGCCAACAGCTCACTCCGCTTTGTCTCGTCCAAAAAAGATGTTCTGATGATTGCCTGCGTGTTCTCCTGAGATAACTGGACATTGTCACCTTGCAGTCCAACCTCTTCCAACGCCTTGGTAACGGAGGCCTGGGTCACGGCCTGGGTAAACTTAATATCCAATAGAGCGCCGCCGGTAAAATCATTGCCGTAATTCAGCCCTTGAACAAAAAGGGAGATGATCCCCGGAATCAGCATGAGCAAAGACAAGGCAAACCATAAATACCGCCTTTTGACAATATTAAAATAAAACCTGTGCGCTTTTTTTACCTCATCATAGGATGCACTGCCTGTGGAAGGAGAAACCGGATCAGCCGCCTTTTCCTTATTCCTTGTTTTGACAAATTTATCTTTAGCCGCCATGTTAAGCTCCCTCCTTTGCGCCAAACCATGTTATTGGAATACGGGGATTAATGCCGACAATCAAGCGCAAAATCCAGCGAGTAAAGGTAATCGCGGTCACAAAACTGACTAAAATCCCAATGGCCAGGGTAACGGCAAATCCTTTGACAGCGGCGGAAGAGCCGGAAAGGATGATCAAAGTCGCCGCACAGATAAGGGTAGTCGTATTGGAGTCGAATACGGTCATGATCGCCCTGCTGAATCCGGCGTCAACCGCTGACCGGAGCGATTTGCCAAGGGCGATTTCCTCTTTTATTCTTTCATAGACAATAATGTCCAAATCCACTGCCATCCCGATCGAGAGAATAAAACCGGCAATCCCCGGCAGAGTCAGAACTGTCCCGAATCCTTTAAGTATCCAAAGGGTAATCAGGGCAAAGACAATCAAGGAAAGGTTTGCCACAAGACCGGGGAGACGGTAAAGCAGCAGCATAAAAAGGAAAATAAAAATGACCGCATACAGGGAAGCCTGCATACTCTTATTGATCGAATCGGCTCCCAGCAAAGCTCCGACCTGACGTTTTTCCGCAATGGTCATACTCACGGGCAGGGAACCTGAGCGCAGCAGTACGGCGTACTGGGCCGCTTCTTCAAGCGAAGCATATCCTTCAATAATGCCTTCACCGGTCGTAATCGGACTGTTTACCCTGGGATTTTGAATCATGTCTTCATCAAGATAAATGCCGATGTTTTTATTCAGATTCTTGGTCGTGATCTCTGCAAATTTTTTGGTCCCTTCCGAAGTAAACTTGATTTGCACCACATGCTTTGCAACTCCGGAGGAAGTCTCTGTCGTCGCTTTGGCCTCTTTCAGCTCAGAACCGTCAAGGAGAATATTGCCCTCCGCATCTCTGAAGGTCAGTTTGGCTGTGGTTTTCAGAAGGCTCACCGCCTTATCCGGGTCCTGAATACCGGCCAATTCCACAATCACTCTTTTTTTCCCTTGATCGACCTGTATGTATGGTTCGGAAACACCCATTCCATTAACACGCTGCTCAATAATCGCCTTCGCCTTGTCCATATCATCAGCCGTGATTTCCGATCCGTCTGCTTTTGGTTCAGCCTGCAGGACCAGATGGACTCCGCCGCGCAGATCCAGTCCAAGCGGGATACCGCTTTCCGGATTGCTCAGAGGGCTGATGGAAAATCCCACAGCCAAAGCAATAACAATCAGACAGGCGATGAGTTTAACAAAATTTCCCCGTTTCATTAATGTCCCTCCCTGGTTGAATAAATGGGCAAGCCCATTAAATTTCATTATATCCCTTGACAATCTTTCGTGTCAATGAGCTTTCTTTCCGCAAAAAATCACTTTTTCAGACAGAAAAATCAGCAAGCACCGGCAATGCCTGCTGACTGTTCCGCGGATCATGATCTGTCCTGTTCTTGATTATGCTTTCACTGCCTCGGCTTTCGCCTCCCGGTTTGTGACAGCTTTCAGAGCACTCTTTTCCACTTCGATTTCCGCGGCTGTGGAAATCTTCAACATGATGGTCTCTTCTTTAACCTTTGTTACTGTGCCGTGGATCCCGCAGGTAAGGATCACATCATCCTTGACCCTGAGGCTTTCCAGCATCAGCCTTTTCTCTTTCTGTTGCTTATTGCTCGGCCTGATCATCAGAAAATATACCAGTCCGATAAGACCACCGGTCCAAAGTATAGTCCCAATCAAGTTCTGATCCATGAAAACAGCCTCCTTCAAAATAATCCGTCAACAGTGTTGGTGAATTTTGAGACTTATTATACCATGTTCTGGCTCCCTCTTTCAATCAGCCGGTCTATTCTGTTTATCCTGCCGTTCCTCCTCATACCCGTATTCCCGGAAGAACCTGTCCCGGAATTCCAGAAGGGTATCCCCGGCTATGGATTTTCTGATTTCAGCCATCAGATTTTGAAGAAATCTCAGGTTATGGATGGTCATGAGCCGCAGCCCGAGAATCTCCCCCGCTTTAAACAGGTGTCTGATATAGGCCCGGGAATAATTCCTGCAGGCATAGCAATCACAGCCGGGATCAAGCGGTTTAGGGTCTTTGGCGTATTCGGCATTTTTAATGACAACCTTGCCGGACCTGGTCATGGCCGTGCCATTACGGGCAATTCTTGTGGGCAGGACGCAGTCAAACATATCGATGCCCCTGATCACCCCTTCGATCAAGGCATCGGGAGACCCCACCCCCATCAGATACCTCGGTTTATCCTCCGGTAATTCCGGCACCGTATAATCCAGGACCTCATACATCGTCTGTTTATCTTCCCCAACACTCAGTCCGCCGATGGCATATCCGGGGAGGTCATATTCTACAGTTCTCCTGGCGCTCTCTATCCGCAGATCTTTATACATGCTTCCCTGGACTATCCCAAAAAGGGCTTGGGTCCGGGTTGTTTTCAAGGTATCCTGACAGCGTTTCAGCCATCTTAACGTCCTTTCCATGGAAGCTTCGGCATATTCGCGGGTGCAGGGATGGGGAGTGCATTCATCAAAAGCCATCACGATATCTGCCCCCAGGGCCATTTGGATTTCCATGGCCTTTTCCGGACTGAGAAACTGTTTGGACCCGTCATGATGAGAACGGAACTCCACCCCTTCCTCCGTAATTTTCCTGAGATCGCCCAGACTGAAAACCTGGAAACCTCCACTATCGGTCAGGATGGCTCCATCCCAGTGCATGAAATGATGCAGGCCCCCAAATTCCCTGATCAGCTCATGTCCCGGCCGGAGGAACAAATGATAGGTGTTTCCTAAAATGATTCCGGCCCCGATTTCCTTGATTTCCTCAGGTGTCATGGTTTTTACCGTCGCCTGTGTCCCCACCGGCATAAAAACGGGGGTATCAATGACTCCATGCGGAGTGTAAAGCTTCCCCAGACGTGCCCTGGTGCTCTTTTCTTGTTGCAGGATCTCTAAATGAACCGGAGACAAATGCTTCACTCCTGTCGTTTTCTATGATGATTTTGTTTATCGGCCGTCTAGCAGATGAACATCGCGTCCCCAAAACTGTAAAATCTGTATTTTTCCCGGACTGCCGTTTCATAGGCCTTCAACATGAGTTCCTGTCCGGCCAGGGCACTGACCAGCATCAATAATGTGGAACGGGGGAAATGAAAATTCGTAATTAAGGCGTCGACAATCTGAAAAGTGTACCCCGGATAGATAAAGATATCTGTCCAGGATGCCCCCGCCTCTACTTTTCCATTCACAGCCGCCGCTTCCAGGCTTCTGCTTACTGTTGTCCCCACCGCGATAATGCGGGAACCCCTTGCTTTGGCCGCATTGATCGTTTCGGCAGCCTGGAGTCCGATCTGATAATATTCCGTATGCATCAGATGGTCTTCGATGTTTTCCGCTTTAACCGGCCGGAAGGTCCCCAGCCCCACGTGGAGGACAATTTCCTGAATGTCCGCCCCTTTGGCTTTAATCTGGTCCATCAGCCTTTCAGTAAAGTGGAGACCGGCAGTCGGTGCCGCCGCTGAACCGCTTTCTTTGGCATAGACGGTCTGGTACCTCTCCTGATTTTCCAATTTCTCGGTAATATAGGGGGGCAGGGGAACCTGGCCAAGCTGATCCAAAATATTTTCGAAAAGCCCCTGGTAAAGAAACTTGATGATTCTGTTGCCGTCGGGCAGGATTTCAAGCAGCTCCCCAATGAGCCTTCCCTCCCCGAATATGACCCTCTGGCCAATTTTAAGCCTCTTGCCGGGCTTAACCAGAACCTCCCAGGTATCCGTTTCCTTCCGGTTGAGCAGTAAAATTTCTATTTTGGCCCCCGTACCTTCTTTTACTCCGAACAGCCTGGCCGGAATCACTTTAGTTTTATTGACAACCAGGACATCTCCGGGTTGGAAAAAATCCACGATCTCTTTAAACAGAGCGTGAAATAATTCACCTTTTTCTTTATTCACCACCATCAAGCGGGAATGATCCCTCGGTTCAACAGGATGCTGGGCAATCAACTCCGCTGGGAGGTCGTAGTCAAAATCCTTTACTCTCATGATGCTCCCCCTGCAAACAAATCGCACAGAAAATATTGACGATTACTCTTTCCTGATGTTCATCTGCTTATAATAAAAGCCCAAAATATCCTGATAAGTCAACCCGTTTATCGCCATATTATAGGCCCCCCATTGCGACATCCCCACTCCGTGCCCCCATCCGCTGCCCTGAAATTTAAAGATCCCGAATGAAGACAAGGTGTCGGATATCCCTTCATTGGAGTTCTTGATATAACCTAACCTTGGCCCGTTCTTTTCTCTGTCGGAATTCTTTGCGGCCTGATTATCGTCACCTGTCATTCGGTTCTTTATCCGGTCCTCGCCAAGTCCGATGATCCCCTGGGCATGGCTGCTTTCCGCAGGCAGATAACTGACCGTGAACAGCCTCCCTAAAAATGCTTCCCGGGAAATGTCCTTGTCAAAGGGATAGAACTGATTCACAAACTGGGAACCCTTGACCGTTTTCCCGGCCCCCAGCCAGTCTTTTAACTGTACCTGGGCTACTCTGCCCGAATCGTATTTTTCCAGAGTCACCGACTTGATTGGGGCGAGTCCGTAGGTCTTGCCCAGATTCTCCGCCGAGATCAGGAAAAACCAGCTGTCGGTAAATCCTCCGATCCCTCTGGAATAAGGGTCGGCATAGGACTCATAATGACTGTCGTGATTAGACCAGACATTTTCCGTGACTTCCGTGTGCCCGCCATTATGCGCAGAATAAAATACACTGATCGGCTGTCCGCTCTTTTCATCGACAAGAATTTCCCCGCTGGTTGCCGCCACCGCCTCACTTGCCCGGCCCTCGGCCGATCTGCCCTTATAAGCCTGGTGGATATTCGGGGAATCGGTGATATATCCGCTTCTGTCCATATTTTTTACCAGATAGGTACGGGCTGTGACCGCCTGAGCCTTAAGCGCCTCCATGCCCTTGTCGGCCCAGGCATTGCTCATTTCAGCAGGAACAACCCCTTTCAGGTAATCCTCCCGGTCAAGGGTATTGGTCAGCTTCCAGGAAAGCTTTTCCCTCGTGATCTCCAGGCTCCCCCGAAAGCTCTTCCAGCTTTTCCCCGGCTCCCTGACCTGAAACACACCCTGGAGGTTCTTCAATTCTATTTTGGCGCTCTGCAGCACTTCCGGTTTATGATTAATATTAATATACTGGACCAGCCCGCTTTGGCCGATTTGAATCTTGTCCCCGGAATTGACGGTTTGGGAACGGCCGTTGCAGACAAAAGTATACTCCCCCTGGAGACATTTAACCTCCAGCCACTTGGCGTCAGGATAATTCCACACCAGCCGGACGGAAACATTCTGTGCTGAACAGGCTGCCGGACTGGTCAGAAAAATCGCGGCGGCTAAAACAATAATCAATTTGGCCATCTGCTGAACAGATAATCTCTGCATGAAAGCTTCCATCCTCTATCCTAAACTCATTTCTGCTAGATCCTATCTATTCAGATTTCCCATATTTATCTTCTAATATTCATTCCGGTTCAAAAAGGGACAGCCCCAGGTGCCTCAGAGCCAAATCAGTTACTGTCCTGCCCCGCGGTGTCCGTTGAATAAAGCCTTTTTGCAGGAGAAAAGGTTCCACTACATCCTCGATGGTCTCGGCTTCCTCTCCGACAGTGGCCGCCAAGGTATCCAGTCCCACCGGTCCGCCGTTAAAGCTGGTCACAATCGTCTGCAAGACTTTCTTATCGATATTGTCCAGGCCGAGGTGATCAACTTCCAGCAGATTTAAGGCCTGTGAAGCCAAGGCCAGGTCTATCCCCCCGTTTTCCCAGACTTGGGCATAATCCCGCACCCTCTTCAGCAGTCTGTTGGCAATTCTCGGGGTCCCTCTGGACCTTTTGGCAATTTCTTCAGCTCCCTCATCGGTTAGACCGACGTCAAGAATAACGGCTGTTCTCGTTACGATTTCCACAAGCTCTTCCTGGGTGTAAAACTCTAATCGATTGATCACGCCAAACCTGTCCCTGAGGGGAGAAGTAAGCTGGCCTGCTCTGGTCGTCGCCCCGATCAGCGTAAATGGAGTCAGAGCCAGGCGCATGCTCCTGGCTCCGGGCCCTTTGCCGATCACAATATCCAGGCAGCTGTCCTCCATCGCCGAATAAAGCACTTCCTCCGAGGTCCGGCTGAGCCGGTGAATTTCATCGATAAACAGCACATCCCTGGGTTCAAGAGAGGTTAATAATGCCGCCAGATCTCCCGGCCTCTCGATTGCCGGCCCGGAGGTGGTACGGATATTGACCCCCATTTCCGAGGCGATAATATGAGCAAGTGTTGTTTTTCCCAAACCGGGAGGCCCGTAAAGCAGAACATGATCCAGAGACTCTCCTCTTTTCAGCGCCGCTTCGATAAAGATTTTCAAATTCTCTTTGACCTTGGACTGCCCGATGTATTCCCGGAACCTGCTCGGTCTGAGCTCTTCCATTCCCCGGTCCGCCTCTTGGTCAAACACACTGACGACTCTTGTTTCCATTTGTTCACCCCTGTCTGCTCATTAGGCCCTGGCCAAAAGACGCAAGGCTTCCCGGAGCTGCTCCTCAAAGGTCAGTCCTTCCAGCTTACCGACCGCATTTACCGCGGTTCTGGTTTCACCCGGCGTAAAGCCCAGGGCCAATAAGGCCTCCATAATCCCCGGCTCCGAACCTGGTCCGCTTTCACTGCCCGCAAAGGTTTCGCCTGTTAAGCCCTCCAGATGATAATCCTTAAACTTCTCTTTCAGCTCCAGGGTCAGCCGGCGGGCAATTTTGCTCCCGATACCGGAAATCTCCGTGAACATGACATGATTTTCCTGCACAAGCGCCGTAATGATTTGCACTGAGCTGAATGAGGACAAAATCGACAGGGCGGCTTTAGGGCCAATACCGGAGACACTGAGCAGTTTAATAAACAGCTCTTTATCCTGTCTGTCGGCAAAGCCAAAAAGGGAAAGATCATCTTCCCTGACCAGCAGATAGGTATGAAGGACCACCTCCTGGCCGATCCGGACGCTGCTTAATTTCCCGGAGGGAACGTTTAATAAATAACCGACACCATTGACATCGACAATCAGCTTATCCTTGTCCATTTCCCACACTGTCCCGCGCAGCAACGCAATCATCCTCTAACCCCCGTTTCTCATCTGATCGTGAATGCGTGACAGATCCCTATGGCCAGGGCATCTGCCGTATCATCCGGTTTCGGACATTCCTTCAGTCCCAATATCGCCTTGACCATATACTGCACCTGCTGCTTGGTGGCCTTGCCATAGCCCGCAACGGCCTGCTTGACCTGCAACGGGGTATATTCATAGGCGGGGATTTTATATTTGGCCGCGGCCAGCAGAATGACCCCTCTGGCCTGACCGACCGAGATGACGGTCGTCACATTGCGGTTGAAAAAAAGCTCTTCCACCACCAGATGACTGGGTGAATATTTTCCCAAAACCTCTTCCAGAAATTCGGATAACATCAAAAGCCTTTGCGGCATCGGCAGGCCCGCCGGTGTCCGCCAGCAGGAATATTCCACTGGAGTGATTTTCTGGCCTGTTTTCTCGATCAGCCCGTAACCTGTTGTCGCCGTACCCGGGTCAATCCCCAAAATCAACATCTTCATCCCTCAAAGAACTATACTTTTCGCTCAATAGATTAAAGGTCTTCACCCGAGATTCCCTCAGCCAAATCAAAATTGGTGTAGACATTTTGCACATCGTCGTGCTCTTCCAAGGTGTCGATCAGCTTGATGATCTTTTTGGCCTGATCCAGATCGGATATTTCCATCCTGTTTTCCGGAATCAGGCTGACATTTGCCGTTTGAATCTGAATCCCGCCGTCAATGAGACTCTGCCTGACTTGCTCCATGTTTTCCGGTGCTGTGAATACTTCGTAGCCTTCATCTTCCGTCTCAATATCTTCCGCTCCGGCCTCCAAAGCGAAAAGCAGCAGATCATCCTCATTTAAGGCCAGGCCTTCTTTGGCGATACTGAGCTGCCCCTTTTCGGCAAACATCCAGCCGACACAACCGCTGTCACCCATATTGCCGCCATTCTTGGAAAAGATATGGCGCATTTCCGAGGCGCTCCGGTTGCGATTATCTGTCAGGATTGTGGCCATGATCGCCACTCCGCCCGGACCATAACCCTCATAGCGAAGCTCTTCATAATTTGTGTCATCACCTGTGCCTGAGCCCTTCTGAACCGCTCTTTGAATATTCTCGTTCGGCAAATTGGCCGCTTTGGCATTATCTATGGCAATCTTTAAGCGAAAATTGTTGTTGGGATCAGGTGAGCCTGCCCGGGCTGCAATAAAAATCTCCCGGGCCAGCTTCGTGTAAAGTTTCCCCTTGGCGGCATCTGTTCTCGCCTTTTTATGTTTGATATTCGCCCATTTTGAATGACCGGACACGCTGAATTCCTCCCAGTAAGTAGAATTGATTGGTCAGTGATCAGGATCAATTTCCATAACGCTTTATTTTAGCATGATTCGCCCACAAGTTCAAAACAGGGCTTAACGGGGTCCTTCCATCCGCTTTAAACCGGTCCCTCCTGCCAGTGCTTTTGCCCGATCAGGACCTGTCCGAAAGCAATTCCCCCGTCCCCGCAGGGCAATTCCCTGTGTCTGTCTATTTTTATTTCAAGCTCCCGGGCCAGGTCAAGCAATAATTCCGTGAGCAGTTTGTTCTGAAAGACCCCTCCGCTGATGACGATCTTTTCCTTTTCCGCACCCAGGAGCCCGATGGTCTCCAGTATGGCCGCCGCTATGGACAGGTGAAAGCAAAACGCGATTTCCCCTTTGTGTTTTCCTTCTATAATATCCGCGGCCAAACGGCTCAGGAAGCTTTTTAGCTTTAACACCAAGGCTTCCTGCCTGGAATAGTTCATCTGGTAAAGGCGCTTATCGGAGCCGGCTGCTGCTCGTCCCTCCGGCCTTCTCCCGCCCTGTTTTTCTCCGGCCATATCCTGCTCTGCCTGACCTCCTTGCGGATCAAATTTTCCCCAAGCGTTTTTTTGTTCTTTGCATTGTTTTACCGCTTCTTCGTACATTTGTCTGCGCGCAGCTTTGATTTGTTCTTGCTTCTCCTGCGCCTCATCACCGCTGTTTAACCAATTCCAGGCCGTACTCTCCAGCTCTATGGCCGCCTGTCCCTCATACGTCACCTCGGTACAGATGCCCAGCAAGGCGCTGACCACATCAAAAAGCCGTCCGGCACTGGAGGTATCGAACACATTCAAGCCGCTCTTCAGCTGGCCTTCGAGGATATTTTTCTCCGGCAAGGACAGGTTTGCGAACAGGGTGTCAAGGACCGCCGGATCGGCAGGCTGACCAAGTTTTTTTAAATAAGCATAGGCAATCCGCAGCGGGTGTTTGGCCCCGGCATCTCCTCCGGGCAACGGCAGGTATTCCAGGTGGGCCTTCCGTTCAAAACCTGAGGCGTCCCCGGACAAAAACTCAAAACCCCAGATTTTGCCGTCAAGACCATATCCGGTGCCATCACAGATTATCCCCCAGACCTTGCCCTTCAAACGCTGCTCACCGGCGGCACTGATCATATGGGCATGATGATGCTGAACAGCTAATTTCGGGAGATCCGTCTGCCCGGCAAACTTTGTCGTCATATATCCCGGATGAAAGTCATAGATGATCCGCCGGGGATAAACATGGACCGCATCCTGAAAGGTCCGGTACTCCTTTTTGAATCTTTGAAAATTCTCATAGCCGTGCATATCTCCGATATACTGGCTGACAAAAGCATAGTGCCCTTTCGCCAAACAAAACGCGTTCTTCATCTCCCCGCCGAGTGCCGCCGCCGGGATTTCCACGTTTTCCTCCAGGAGGACAGGCAGGGGAACATAACCCCTTGCCCGGCGCATAAACAGCGGAGCCCCGGCTACGACCTGGACTACGGAATCATCACAGGGGTGAAAAATGTCCCGGTTATGGATAAGAAAATAATCGGCGATCGCACCAAGCTCTTCCAAGGCCCGCTCATTTTCATAGATCAGCGGCATCCCGCTTAAATTGGCACTGGTCATCACCAAAAAATCATATGCCCCCTTGAACAGCAAATGATGAAGAGGAGTGTAGGGCAGCATGATCCCCAGAGTGTGGACCCCGGGCGCTACCTCCGCAGCCAGAGCTTTTTCAGCCCTCAGCCGGCTGAGAATAACAATAGGCGCGGCAGGGCTTGATAACAGTTCCTCTTCCAGCTTGGTGATCCGAACTGCTTTTTGGGCCGCCGCAAGATCCCGGGCCATCAGGGCGAACGGCTTGCTTCCCCGCTCTTTAAGCTGACGAAGCTTTTTTACCGTCTCTGTATTCCCGGCATCACAAACGAGATGAAAGCCGCCCAGCCCTTTAACAGCCAGGATAGCCCCCGCCTCAAGCAGACCTGTGCCAATACCCTTATCCGCGATCTCCCGGCCCTGATTGTCCAGCAAGGCCACTTGGGGCCCGCAGATCTTACAGGCGACAGGCTGGGCATGAAATCTCCTGTTCAAAGGATGCTCATATTCCTCCCGGCAGCCCGCGCACAGGGGAAAGCCGCCCATCGTCGTCCTGGGCCGGTCATAGGGCCTGTCCTTGATGATGGTATAGCGTGGACCGCAGTTGGTGCAGTTGATAAAAGGATACTGGTATCGGCGATCCGCCGGATCAAACAGCTCTTTTAAACAATCCCCGCAGGTCGCCACATCAGGCGAGATCAAAACATCCCGCTCTCCGGAATTCTCACTGGAGAGGATCGTGAACTCCTTAAAATCTTCGGCAGGAACCTCTGTTTTCTGGCAGGACACAATCCTGGCCAACTGCGGGGCTTCCGCCAGCACCCTGCGCAAGAAGTCATCTCTGTTTTTCCCTTCGGCATGAATGTCCAGACCGGCTCCGGTATTGCCGACCCATCCTTTGATTCCTAAATCCGCGGCTGTTCTGTAGACAAAAGGTCTGAAGCCAACCCCCTGGACAATTCCTTTTAATTGGATCTTCAAGGCTTTTTCCGCCAAAATTTCAACCATCTTTCTCGCTAAATGATGAATCGACTGTCTTCCTTCATTTTACACTTTGCCGGGTTATTGAACAACTTTTGCGGTTATTGTTGCTCCGGCCTGCGTTTCCTATATTTTTGATTTTTGCTGTTCGGCTTATCAGGAAGCGTCATCTCAATTAGCTGGGAGTTCAAGGCAGGCTGCAGATACGTTTTTCGGAAGGCCGGACGATTCTTTAATCCCATACGTGCCATGATTTCAGCAGCAGATAGTTCATCATTACCCAGCTTATCTAAAAATAACTGAATATGCAGGCTGACTTTTCCGGTGGGGATTTGATCGCGTTCAATCTCTATGAGTGTGTCGAGGATTGCCTGCAGCAAAAACTCCACAAACGGCGTGGCGTTGGCCATCCTGTCCGCTTCACTGAGAGCGTCGTAATAGACGTCCTGCTTTTCCCGTATAACTGTTTCTACAGGTATCCACGCAAATATTGGCTTCCATTGGTACAGCAGCAGAGTATTCCACATTCTTCCCATACGGCCATTCCCATCCGCAAAGGGATGGATAAACTCAAATTCATAATGGAATACGCAGCCTTTAATCAGAGGATGCGTATTTGCGGTTTTTGTCCAATACAGGAGATTGGCGATATGCTGAGGCACCATATCGGCTGACGGAGCCATGTGTACGATCTGTTCACCCTTAAACACGCCTACACCACCAGAACGGAAACGCCCCGCTTCTCTTACCAGATCAGCCATCAGGATGCCGTGTGCTTTCAGTAAATCGTCAACTGAATAAGGATTGAAAGACAACAGCCTTTCGTATGCCTCGTAAGCGTTTTTGACCTCACGGATTTCGCCGGGCGCGCCGAGGACCCGCTTGCCATCGATAATGTCCGTCATTTGATCTAAAGATAAAGAGTTGTTTTCTATGGATAAAGATGCGTGAATGGTACGAATGCGGCTATCCCTGCGCAGTTTCGGATTGGTATTCATGTGCTGCCATGCCGTAATGGCGCCTACCTTTTCGCCAATTTCTACAATTAGGTTTGTTATGGATTCCGTCATGGTATATGGCGGCAGATATGCGTTTTCAATCATTTTTCGCCCTCCATCTTATATCATCATCTTATCATACAAGACGCACATGCACAACATTTCTCGAAGTTATCGCACAGATGCTCCAGCACTTTACGGCAATACATCTTATATCATATATACCAGCCAAGATGATGATACAAGATCAATCGCAGGCATAAAAAAATACATGATGACTTTTGTACTCGTGTTGGGTTTTAAATCCCTCCGCATCAAAACGGATCGTCTACTCTGCAATGGGGATATGGAATTGCCCATCTTCTGCATTAAACCATCGTTTTTCATATTCGGAATATTTCTTTTCCTCATTTGATAGAAACCATGAGATGTTTAGCTTTCACCGTATCACCCCTCAGGATTGCTGTTCTCATTTGCTATAGCTTGCATTTTCAAGGCTTTTACCGGCATTAAACAAAGATAACATTTCTGCTCTCCGCTTGATCGTCCGTTTGAATTCTCTGCTCAAACGGCGGCAACTACAGACTCCACCCAACTGCTTTTCTTCTTGCTTGAATAAACTCCGAATAAATTCCTTCTTCATTCATTAATTTTTCATGTTTTCCCTGCTGGACAATATGTCCGCCGCTCAACACAAAAATATGATCGGCGTCTTTGACCGTCGAAAGGCGATGAGCAATCATAATCACCGTTTTGTATCTGGTCAGTTCTTCAATAGCCAGCCGCAATTGTTTTTCATTTTCCGGGTCAACACTTGAAGTAGCTTCATCAAGAATAATAATGGGAGCATCTTTTAAAATTGCTCTGGCAATTGAAATACGCTGTTTTTCACCACCTGACAAACTGCAGCCTCCTTCTCCGATCATTGTGCTGTATCCATCCGGCAAATTCGATATAAATTCATGGCAGCAAGCTTTTTTCGCAGCCGCGACCACCTCTTCCATTGTTGCCTTTGGACGCCCGAATTTAATATTATTTAAAATAGTGTCTTGAAATAAATAAACATTTTGAAATACCATGCTGATATTGTTCAACAGGCTTTCGCAAGTATACTCTTTGACATTATATCCCCCAAGCCTTACTTCGCCTTCATTGACATCCCAAAACCTGGCAATCAAATTGCAGATTGTACTCTTTCCTTCGCCGGACGGCCCTACAAAGGCAGCTGTTGTATTTTGCGGGATAGAAAGGCTTATGTTGTCAAAAATCTTTCTTGAATCATAGGAAAATGAGACATTTTTAAATTCAATGTCATAATTGTCAGGTTTAATATCCATCCCGTTTTCATCCATAAGGGGTATCTGTTCCAAGGTGTTGACCTTATCCATACTGCTGTCCATCATGCGCAATAAAGAGGAAGAGTTGCCGGCGGCTTCGATTTGAGAAAAGATAACGAAACTTGAAACAATAATCATTAGGGTATTCGACAATGAAAATTCACCGCCGCTAAATAAGTAACATGCCATCATCAGCATAGCACCGCTTGCAACTTTAAAGACAAACAGATAAAGAGCAATTAATTTTATAAAGGCTTTTTCTAATCCTATATTGCACCTGCGGCTTTCCTCAATGGCATCATCTACTGCACGATTGGATTTTTCTCCGAGATTAAAGGCTTTTACAACCGCTATTCCCTGAATATATTCCAGGACTGCGGCCACAAGCCCGCTTTGAGCTTCCTGTCTCTTGGGCGAAACAGCAATACTTTTTTTCTGCAGAAGGGAATTTACAAATAAACCCGTAAGAATTGCGCCAATAGAAATCAGTCCGATACGCCAGTCAAAAAAGCTGATCACAATAGCAATGACCACGGCATGAACAACACCAACGACAAGATTATTCAAGATATGGCCTGCCTGGGTTTCAATATCGCCAATTGTTGTTGTGACTGCAGACGCAATCTCACCAAGGCGGTTTGAACTAAAATATCCCATAGGTATTCTTTTCAGCCTGTCACCAATTTCAATCCTTTTATCCGCGCACATCTTAAAACAAGCAACTTGGGCCTTACTGTTGGCAATGGACCCAAATATGATTTTCCCTATTACCCCAACAAGCAGAATCAAAAATGCGCCAATTAGTGTTTTTATCGTGATTTGATTTCCATTTTCTTTGGCCAGAATCATACTGTTTAAGCTATACACAATCGCCAAAATGGGAATAACCTCACAAATGGTCAATATAACACGATAAACAAAAGATTGGATCAGACTGCTTTTATTTCTGCCGGAAAACTCCAGCAGCCCTTTTATCGTCCTAACCATTGTTTTTCCCTCCTTGCTTCAAGTCCCTGTCCCTTGTTCCAATATGAGCTTCCCACATGTTTTGATATCCTTTACATTTCTCCAGCAGTTCTTGATGGGTCCCCTGGGCGGCGATTTCACCTTGATTCATCACGATAATATTGTCTGCCGATATTATCGTAGAAAGCCTATGGGCAATGACAATCAGTGATTTCCCTTTGACAAGCCTGGAGATGGATTCTTGAATGATTGCTTCATTTTCAGGATCGGTATATGCTGTGGCTTCGTCCAATACAATAATCGGGCTGTTTTTAATCATTGCTCTGGCAATCGAAATACGTTGTTTCTCGCCGCCCGAAAGATGATTGCCGGCTTCACCGGCCAAGGTATCATATCCATGTTCCAGCGACAAAATAAAATCATGGCAACTGGCCTCCTTGGCCGCCTCTATTACTTCCTCATTTGTTGCGTCTTTTTTACCAATACGGATATTCTCTTTTACAGACATATTGAATAAAAAATTATCCTGGGACACATAGGAAATGATGTCACTTATTTGGCTTAACGGCAGTTCCTTTACATCGACATTTCCTAAAGTGATTTGTCCGCTTTTTGCTTCCCAAAAACTTGCCATAAGTTTGGCAACCGTGGATTTTCCCGAACCGGAAGGTCCTACTATGGCAGTCATTCCCTGGGGAATGGTTTCAAAGGATATGCCATGCAAAATTTCCTTATCATCATAGCCGAAAGAAACATCTTCAAATTTTATGATATCATTCTTTAACGTTTTATCGTCCGAAGGACGGTTCAGTTCATTGGCCTCAAGGATTTCTCCTATCTGTCCGATCATGGTGCCCAGGGAAGCGATCCCGTCCGTAAGATTCATCGCCTGAATTAACGGACCGACCAGACCAAATGATAAGACAAGGCATGAAATAAATGTCGCCAGTGTCAACGTACCGTCCATATAAAAATACAGTCCGAAGGGCAGGACAAAAAGCAAAGTTGCCGGCATCGTATACATAACTGCCGAATACAGAAATAAAGTATTTTGAAAGAATGAAGTAACCGCCGAACAATTATGATTTACGGAATTCGTGTATTTCTCATAGGAACGCGCAGACTGATTAAATGCCTTAATGGCTTCAATGCCGCTGATATATTCTACAACGGTTGCATTCATTACATTTTCAGCTTCAACACGTTTTTGATAGGAATAAACGTATTTTTTCATCAAAAGTTTATAGAAAATCAATCCAATCGGTATGGTGATCAAAGAAATTAGAGCAATGCGCATATCCAGATAGAACAAATATAAAAATACACATACAGAAATCAATACATTTGACGTCATTTCCGGTATGATATGTGCAAGCGGTTGTTCCATTTTTTCCACCGTATCAACAATCGTTGTTTTTAGTTCACCGGACGGAATTTCCATTACATCACCAAGCGGTAATTTCGAGAGCTTTTTCACCAATTCACTGCGGATATTTTTCAAAATAGTAAATGCAGACTGATGGGATAATGTCGTAGATATTCCGTGAAAAACCACTTTCCCTGTATATCCCGCTAAGGCAATAAGCACAATCATCAGCAGCTCCATAAAGGTATAATCTTTATCTACAATTTTTATTGTAATGCTTGCAGCAGCAAAATACGGGATCATACCGCAGCCGACACCCAATACCGCAAAGATCGCTGATAAGATCATTTTTTTTCTGCATTGTGAAGCAAATAACAATAACCTTTTAAAAGCATTCTCTCTCTTCGCTTCCATTGCGACCTCCTTAATTTGAGAAATATTTTTCAGCCTCATAGAAAAGAGGATATAACCGTTAAGTTAGAATTTTCTAACCTTCCTGAATTATATCCCACATCCGGTTCTCTTATCTGCTCCAATAACCGCTTTTTACTCCAAAGCTGAGGCTGAATTATTCTTTCTGCAGTCTCAGCTTCGCTTTCCGCTTATTGCGCTGGCTTGATATTGTCGATCTCAAACATGGACGGTGTATCTGTAAAGACATAATCTTCAATTTTATCCTGATTAAACAATATCATGTCCTTTCCATAGTACAGCGGCAATTCAAGCACATTGTCATTGCTGAAATTGAGAATCCTGCCGAATAACTCATTCACTTTCGCTTGATCATTGGTCACCAGGGTTTCCTGAATATCCGCCAGGAACTTGTCGTTTCCCGCGATAGCCTTTAACGACGGGGTATGAGGTGAAGAATTGATCATTTTGGGGAAGTTTATTTGCGGTTCCGTATTTTCTTCGGTTCCCCAGATGATCAGCCCGTAATTGCCGGCCACCCCTTCCTTCCACCAGGTCATCATATCCTGTCCCTGAGTCTGAACATCGATTCCGATTCCCTTCAGCTGGCTTTTTATTGTTGTTGCCAGCATTTTATTCATCGCTTCACCGGAATCATAGGTTAACTTAAAGGAAAGAGTCTTGCCGTCCTTTTCACGCAGGCCGGTGCTCCTATTCATTTTCCAGCCCGCGCTGTCCAGCAGCTGTTCCGCTTTTCCTTTGTCGTAAGTGCGGACAGTATTAAGCTTTACATCTGAAAGGAAATTGCCGTCAGGGAAAAGGTCCGGAGCAGGATTCTGATTACCGTAAAACAATCCGTCGCAAATAGCCTGTTTATCAATACCGTAGGCCATTGCTTCCCGGACGGATTTGTCTGAAAGCATCGGATTTACCGCATTCAGGACAACACTGACTGTTTTGGTGTCAACGGGGGACACGATGCCTTTGATCTTATCGTGGGCGGTAGCCTGCTTGTAATCGTCCCAGGAAATGAGCGTGCTGCCGTAAATCATGTCAATCTCCCCTTTTTGCAAGGCAAGCAGGCGGGCGGAGGCTTCCGGTATATACTTTACGATGATTTCATCGTAATAGGGCTCCTCTCCCCAGTAGTTTTTGTTCTTCACAAACTGAACGTACTCGCCGTCTTTAACCTCGCTGTAGACATAAGGCCCTGTTCCGACAACTCCCTTCATGGTTTGAAAATTACCTTCTTCAATAACCTTGGGTGAAACGCAAACCATAACTTCACGATAGGCGAAATCGTTCAGATAACCAAAATAAGGGGTGCCATAACGGAAGGTAACGGTATAATCATCGACAACTTCAATTTCCTTGATATTGACTACTCCCATCCACGCACGGAAATTAGGATTTTTATTTTTGGAAATAAAGTTGTCTTTCACTGCCTGGGCGTTGAATTTCTCGCCATCGTGAAAGGTGACGTCTTCTCTCAGCTTAAAAGTCAGGTCACAGCCGTTTTCAGAAAAACTCCAGCTTTTGGCAAGCCATGGTTCAATTTTACCGTCCTCGTATTTTACAAGTTCTTCATAGCAAAGTCTTGTTGCCGAAAGATTTTGAGCATCCATATTGAGCGGATACAGCGTAGTCAGCTCCGCCCCGACCGCCAAGGTAAGCGTTTTTTTCTCCTTTCCGCTGGTCGCTTCACTGGAAGGATTGCCGCAGCCTGCAAATACGGTGCTGAGCAGCACCAAGCAGATGCCAAGGGGCAGTAACCTGGACATAAATTTGTTTTTCATTCTTACTCCTTTCCTGAATTAAAAAAAGATTTATTGTGCAACGCCCTCACGGGCAATTCTGCCGTTTTTCATCACAAGCACTTTATCGGAAATTCTATAGGCACCGGCTTTATGATGCGTGATCAAAAGACATCCGAATCGGTACTCTTTATGATAGGCTTCAAGCAAACCCAAAACCGAATTTTGGGAAATTAAATCCAGCCCGCCCAATACCTCGTCAAGCACAAGATATTTGGGGTGCACGGATAAGGCGCGAAGCAGGGACAGCCTTCGCTGTTCACCGCCTGAAAGTTGTTTTGTCGGTACTTTCAGAAGCTTTTTATCCATTCCCACAAGTGACATCAGTTCAAAAATGCGTTTTTTCCTTTCGGATTTGCTCAGGCCGGTTAAGTTAACAAGAGCTTCTTCAACATTATGATAAACCGAAAGCTTTGGGTTCAGTGTTCCGCCGGTATCTTGAAACACAGCCTGGATTTTGCTGCGGAACTGACGGTATTCAGACGGCTTTAACTCCGGAACACTGCGGCCATCCAACACAACCTTGCCGGAATCAGGTTTTTCAATTCCTAAAACGATTCTCGCCAGCGTGCTTTTGCCTGTTCCTGATTCACCGGTTACGGATACCAATTGGCCGGGTGATATTTTCAAATTGATATCAGACAGCACACTGAACATCGCGCCCTTATGATCGGAGTAGTTCTTATTCAAGCGTTCAATTCGTATTCCGTCCATATGAAGTTCCTTTCTTCCACTTTTCTATGGGCTGCCGCAAATTCTCTTGTCCACTTTTCCCGCGGTGCCGAAAGCAGTTTTTCCATCGTCCCTGTTTCAGTTATTTTGCCATGCTCCATGACAAACACGGTTTCACATAGTGCACTTAAAGCGTCAACATCATGTGAAAGGAAAAGAATACCCGTCTTTTCTCTCTGCTTTTTCAAAATCCGCGTCAATATTTCCCGGTTATCCTCATCCAGCGCACTTGTCGGTTCATCTGCCAGTATGTATTCCGGTTGGAGGGCCAGCATCAAGGCCACGGCGATCCGCTGCAGCATCCCCCCTGATAATTGCCCCGGATAACTTCGGAGAATTCTTTTGCAGTCTTTTAAATTAAGCGCCATCAGCTTTTCTGCATTTAAACTGTCAGCATCACTTTTGGAAATTCCGAGACGAATAGAAAGGGTTTCCCTCATCTGTGTGCCGATTTTCACTCTCGGATCAAATGCAGTCATGGGATTTTGGGGAATAAACCCGATGGTTTTACCGCATAATTCCCTCCGTTCCTTTGTGCCCAATTTGCTTATCTCCTCGTTATCCACTACAATACGTCCTTTAATCATAGAACAATTTCTGTCCAGCATTCCCATAATGCTTTTCAGCAGAGTTGTTTTCCCTGAACCGGAGGCTCCGGTCAAACCTATTATGTGGCCCGACGCAACAGCAAGAGAAGCATTGTCAAGCAGCAGCATGCCGTTTCTGGCTTTAACCGATAAACCATCGACTTTAAGCATAATAGCCACCTTCTTTCGAGGCTGCACGTCCAAGCAAATGAAAAGACAGTGTGCTCAAAAAAATGAATACCACAGGATAAAGCGTCAGTCCCGGATAAGACAGCATCATCTGGTTGGAATCAGACACCATTGACCCCCAATCAATAACATGATCACCGAGGCCAAGGCCAATAAATGAGAATCCGACAATCGCCAGCACCATATCCGCGCAGGATAAGCAAATAAACCTTATCACGTCCGAAACCAGATTAGGCAGTATCTGCCAGAACAAAACTCTCAGCCTTCCCGCACCGGAGGTAACAGCACACATAACATAGGCACGGCCCATTTCAATTTCGGCTCTTGTTTTGACTAATTTGATCAGTCGCAAAAAGAGCGAGAGAGTGATGGCAACCAGCATTGTTAAAATACCATTACCCCAGGCGGCTATAAAAATAATTAAGTAGGCGATGGGCGGAATTGCGGTTACAGCATTCAAAATGCTTTCAAACAATACTCCCTGTTTGTCTTTAGGCCTGCTGATCAGCAATCCGGTAACCATACCTAAAATGGCGACACAAAGACAGCCGAGTGCAACAATTCCGATGGTTGTTCTGCCTCCGTACAAAAGACGGGAAAGTGTACATCTTCCAAGAATATCGGTGCCAAGCGGATACGCTGAACAAGGCCGCACCAGTCTGTTTGCCATATCAGCAAAATACGGATCGTTTGGCGCAAACAAATATCCAAAGCAGCACAAAGCTAAAACCAAGATTGGACCACCTATCTGTAAGATCTTTATTCGTTTCATTCTTTTGCCTCCTTGATACGAATATCCCGTCTGAGATACCATTGAAGAATTGTTGCCGCAAAATCAAGCAGCACAAGCATGATGGCAAGAAACAGTACGGAGGCGTGGATAAGGGGAGCATCACGATTAATCACGCTGTGTACAATCAAATAGCCGAGCCCCGGTAGTGAAAACACACGCTCAACAATTGCAGCCCCCGCCAGACAAAGTCCGATCATCTGAGCAAAATTCGGCACTAAATCAATGACCGCATGCGGCAGAGCGTGAAAAAGCAATATCCGCTCTTCCTTCAACCCTCTGCATCGCGCGAAAAAAACATAATCCTCATTCATTTCTTTTTCTAAGCTTCCGGCAAGCATTTGTGAGTAAAACGCAGCCCCGCCGACCGACAGGCAAAGCGCGGCAGGCAGATACTTCATCAGTCCGGTGTTGCCCGTAACCGAAATAAAATCGGACTGAAAAGCAAAATACTGGATAAAGAGCAGCGCGAGATAGAAAGCAGGAATAGAAATCCCAATAATACTGAGTACAGTCAGGGCCTTTCCCGCCAGTCTTTCTCTTGTCAAGTATTGCAGACAGCCGAACAACAGCACACCGCTTATCATTAAAACGGCTGAAACACCAACCACGCGCAGACTTACCGGAATTGACTTGGAAAGCTCCGTTAAAACAGGTTTACCGCTTGCCAGGGAAATGCCGAATTCGCCGCCGAGGGCATCCTTTACCCATGTGAAATATTGAATCGCCAAAGGCTTATCGAGCCCCAATTCTATCCGAGCTGCGGTAATTTGTTCTTCTGTGACAATTGCCGAATTGCGCATCACATAAGCGGCCGCAGGATCTACCGGCGATAAACGCATAAGCATAAAGGACAGCAAGGTGACAAACAACAAAGAAAATATCATCACTGATATTCTCCTTGCCATGTAACGCCACTGTTTTACCTTCAACATCTGCCACCTCTGGTATTACTTGATTAAGTTAGCTCATTCTAACTTTGCCGCAATAAAAAATGCCCCGGGACGGGTGCATTAACCTGAAATAACCATACCCCATATGTACAATAGCATAACGTGGAACAAAAACGTTAATCCCCAAAGTCGGATTCAGTCCCTTGAAGACAAAATTTTCTTCTGTAGTCGGAAGGGGATAATTTCATTGCCTTTTGAAAAACCGACGAAAACTTGGCCGGATTTTTGTAGCCTATTTTTTCGGATATTTCAGCTATACTTAATGAAGAATTTCTGAGCATTTCGGCAGCCGCCTGCAATCTGTACTCCCGCATATAGGTAAGAATCGGAACACCATAGATCCCTTTAAAGCATAATTTCATAGAAGTTATAGGGATAGAGAATTTTTTAGATAATTCAACGAGTTTATAACGATTTTCCAGATGTTCAATTAAGAATTTCCGCATCTCTTTTATGGTATCCACCTGAGGCTTGTAAAAATACTGTCTTTTCTCAGTTATTTTTGTCTCATCAATAGAACTTAAAAACATAAAAAGTTCCACAAGTTTGAGCTTAATATATCCCTCACGCATTTCATCCGGCGCATTATACAGCTCAGAAAAAATATGTTGGATTGAATCTGTCGCCCGCATAATGAAGCGGCCGGTATCCGATGCGGTTTTCTTTCGGATTCGTTCAAAATCTATTTTGACATTTCCTAAAGTGTCAAACAGCTTTTTTAAGGTTATGGAGGCCTTGGGAATATCGATAGCAATGGAAATTCCATGGTAATGCGAAAGCGGAAAACATAAGGAATCTCCCGGGTAGGCCACCATATTTATCGTTAAATCTCCCTCGCCCAAATATTCACAGCCGCCTGACTTAAACTCACATTCAGCCCGACCCTCGCGGCAGTGATTAATTTCCATAATATCGGCATTCGACATATTTTGGCGCTTAAACCCATCAGACATGTGGAAATCATTGTAATAGACTTCAACACCCGGAAAGATGCTGTAATATGTAATCACTCCGTTACCTGTTTTATTTTCAATGTAGTATACAGTACAAATCTCGTTTTGCGATAGTACACGCATTTCATTTCCGGTCAGTTCTGTTTTTATACGGTTATCCGAACAATAACTTGCCGATTTATTTTTATGTCTCTTTACTCGCGCATCTCTGGGCTTTTCTGCGTCTGCAGGTATTGCCCATGAATGTCCAAAGCGAACAACGCCATCAATACGGTTTTCATCACACAGTCTTTGGATGCGGCGTTCAGAAATATCCCAATTTCCGGCTGCTTCTTTAATCGAAATATAATTAAACATGATTTCCTCCCGATCAGTGATGGGTAGATTATATACGGGAAAACGAAGACCTGAATGTCGTATGTTTCGCAATTTCAGCTAAATTGTATGCGATTTGCTCCGGTTTCTGGACTGCCAACGCTAGAATGGATCAACTCATCGTTTTCTTTTTGCGGATTAGATTTTGACTCAATACGAACACCGGTTTACTTGTAAAACCGGCCCGTCTTTATTCATCTATTAACACTCTGGAAACTCTGCTTTCGGTTCTGTCAATGATTTCTTGCGGATACCCCAGGTACTTCATAATCTTGATTGCATTTTTGGTCTTAGAGCTTCCTCCTTTTATTTTATAATCAAAAGAGATTTCCTTTTCGCTGATTTTTTCTGTAAAATAACAACATTGAAATACCCCTTCTAAAATTTCGGTAATTTCGAAATCATGCGTCGCTATTATTGTCAGAGCATGATTATGGGCCAGATAATTTAAGATTTCTGCCGAGGCATTAATTCGTTCAAGCGAATTCGTTCCCCGGAACATTTCATCGATAATACATAAACAAGGAAATTGACCCTCTGCTGCTGTTTTTACTATTTTCATCAAAGTCTCTGCTTCGGCCAGGTAGAAACTTTTACCCCCGACCAGATTATCTCCTTTACTGATAGATGTCATCAACTGAACAAAATGACCCCGGTAAGATTTGGCTAGACAGGTTCCTATCGTCTGGGCAAACAGGGCGTTTACCCCCAGGGTTCTTAAAAAGGTGGATTTTCCGGACATATTGCAGCCGGTAAGGATCACTCCGGCCTTTTCAATTTTTAAAGAGTTTGGAACCGGTTTTTGCAGAAGAGGATGAACCGCGTCAATCATTTCTATTGTTGCCGATTCTTTGCCTTGATCCGCAAGGTTATGATTAAAGACCGGTTCTGCATATTGACTGAGACTCTCCCGGTATGAGGCAATGGACAACAGCGCATCAATCTCACCGATAAGCAGATAGATGTTTCTCAAATGTTTCTGATTTTTCTTCAATTCATCCCTAACCGCATAAAAATTGCGCACGTCAATTAAAAAATAAATATTGACATATTCATAGATCGCTTTAACTGCCAGCTCCGTAGTGTCGGGAACAAATTTACCTGCTCTTTTCATCATTTTCGAGCAGAATTTCAATTCACCAGCTATTTTTTCTCCGTATTCCCTTTTCATTACCTGATCTTCAATCCTGGCGACCTTTTGGGCTGTCCCTAACAATGAGGCCAGATACCCCATAGCATAAAGCTCAGCCTCAATTACTTTTTTTAAACGGTAATAAATTAAAGCATTAATACAAGACACTCCCAAAATCCCCAATATCCCGATTTTGGGAATCAGAAATATGACCAGCAAGGCCAGTAATCCCATCACCGAAAATAGCATCCTGTACCGGCTCTGAGGAGGCAAATCTTCCCCAATCAAGGTCGTAATATATGCTCCAGCCTGCCTGCCTAAACGATCGAGCCTAATCTGAATTTTTTCCCTTACTTCCCTCTCCCGCTGGAAATCATTAATCAGATTTATTCTTTGCTCAATCCGCTTCTGTTCAAAAAGCGGCACTCTTAACATCTGATATAAAACCTGTTCTCCCGGAGAAGTCAGGGTTCGATCCAACGTTAAGAAAATTTTCTGCATGTCAAGATCATCCCAGGTCTGATCTTCCAGATAAAACTGCCTTTCTTTCTCATACAATGGGCGCTGCATTTTGAATAGTTTTTCTATATCATTGAAAAACCTTGTTCTGTCATCTTTTCGCCCCCACCTGTCTCTTAACGTTTTAAGCTTACGGTTGAACACCAGCTTACGGTGACAATAATAGCCGGCAGCCACCAAAGGTGGTATGATCGCCCATAAATAATAATACATATGGGTTACCGTATGTCCCAAGGTATATCCGAAATAGCTTAAGGCCAAACAACAGCCGGCCAGGATAATTTCTGCGAGTTTATAAGTCTGTTCATTTCTGTCATTTTTCTCCTGGTTCTCCGCATACCGGCGTACTCGTCTCTTCTTTTCTTGCACTCCTAGCCTCCCCTTTTCTTCGGACTAATCAATCTAATCAATTTATTTGTCGATACGGATTTCCGCAGGCTGATCATCGATACTGCTGCGATTGATGTTAACAGCTTGCCTTGCCATTTTACCTTTTTGCTCAAATACGCATCCAATCTCTAAAGAATTCCACACTATTTTTTGTTTTCCTTTCGATTTATTGTCTTTTCCGTCTGATCTATACCGTTCCTATGAGAACTTTAGACAGCTTGTCCCAAATTCGTCACCGGTGACGAATTTTGGACAAGCTGTCTAGAAGATAACTAAAAAGCTAACCTAATTTAGTAGTGAAAACAATTGACTTACCGCTTGCTCTGGGTCATTTGGAAAAAGATAGAAACAGCACAAGAGACTCTAACATGATTATACTTTATAAACATATTTTACTAGAATTAAAAAAATATATAAAAGTACAAACTAATGCTATGATTAAAAGATTTTTATTCTATGGATTTATCGGTTGGTGTACCGAAATCATGTGGACCGGTTTGAATTCCTTGATGGAAGGCGACCTTCGTCTGATGGGTTTCACTAATCTTTGGATGTTTCTGATCTATGGCTGTGCTGTCTTTCTAGAACCTTTACATGATCGGATCACAGGCTGGAGGTGGCCAATACGTGGTTTATTGTGGTTGATGATGATTTGGGGGATAGAATATCTGAGCGGTCTCATCCTGATCAGCATCCTGGGGGTCTACCCGTGGCGTTATACCGATCCTCTGGCCGTAAACGGTTTAATCACCTTGAGTTTTGCACCGGTTTGGTTCATCGGAGGACTGCTCTTTGAAAAGCTACACCTTATCTTGGACCATACTGAAATCCAAACCCGGTTTTCTTTCCATCGACCAAAGAACCCTAAAGAAAATCTTTAGGGCAGGTACCTTTTCGATTTTAAATGATGTTTTTAGCAAACATTCCTAAACAACGATTAAACAAATCGGGTTCTTCCCAGAATGGGAGATGGCCGCTCTGATCGAACCAGTTGAATTGAACCTGCGGGGGTAACTGTTCATATTTAAACAGCACCCTCCTTTGATTATCTCTAATAGAGATTTTTCGTTAAACTACTCTTCAAAAGATAGATTTTGGGGATAATCTGCAAACACCTCATGAGGATCAAATTCAGTGGCCGGTACATTGCGGTCTACCTCCTGAACGCTGACGTTATCCAGCCACACTTGCCCTTTGCCGGTCAGTAGTACTCCGATATTGAGAATGGCTGCATTTTCAGGTACATCCAATACACAGGAATAGTGGTTCCATTCCGTTGTTCCGACAATTGGCCGACTTTGCATATTATCCAGTTTCAAGGCGACGCTTAAAGCACTATCTATCCTCATCCATAATCCACACCAGCCAGCGACATCCTGAGTTTTTACGAAACCGGAAAAACGAACTCTCTTGTCCAAGAATTTTTTGGCGCTAAATTGCTGCATGATCGTTGCGTATTCCCCAATCCCAAATTCATCGGCAATGGATTTTATCGTTGAAGATTTTGTGCCTGTGTTATAAATTTTATGGTCAATACTTACTTGATATTTTTCAGGGGCCGTCCCTGTTATCATCCATCCTTTGATTTCTGTCTGATTATTCATATTGGCACCCCCTGTAATTAAATCCTTAATCGCTGTCCTGTATTTTCCTGGCGGTAATTGATAAACGCTTTTAAAAGCTCTTGTAAAAGCCTCCTGCGACTCGAAACGGAAATTCACGGCAATGTCGAGTATAGAAATGTTAGTGGTAAGCAGGAGAGATGCGGCGTTTGCGAGTCTGCGTTTTCTAATGTAGTCATATATTGGCATGCCGATTTCGCTTTGAAATGTCCTGTGAAAATAAAACTTTGAAAACCCAGTGATATTCGCAATTTTATCTAAAGACAATTTTTCGCACAAATTCATCTCAATATAATTTATCGCAGTCTGAATTTCCTGACTGTGCGTCACCACCTTCACTTCCTTACGCTAAGCATTATAACATGGAATCCTGTTACATATTTGATTATTCTTGCCTTCTTATTAATTCAAGACTTGATCATATTATTGTTTGGGTTATGCGGGATTGCGTCTTTCCCGTTGAAAGCGGTAAAGACAGTATAACCATGATTTTATTGCTGTCCATTGTGAAAATCTCCTGAATTTAGGGGGTTAGGATTGCTCTTATCTATGTGAAAAGCCCCAAACGCGGTAGGCCATTGCCGCGTCGGGGCTTGGAAATTTTTGTAGAATTGTTCACGGTTTTGGGGTATAATATTTGTTTAGAAATGATGATGGAGGTCCAGTACATGAAGCAAGTTGTTTTTGGCGGATTGCTATTTGTCGGCGGTAGCGTTATCCTTGTCATGGGACAAAGTGAAGCTCCATACATTGGTGCTTTTTTTATGTTGGTAGGCTTGGCCGTTGGCATATTTGGCTTGATGCGCAAAGAGAAATAACTCGTTGGAAACGGCGGGACAAATGCTGCGGTTACATTATGGAAACGGACACGAACCTTCCAAGAGAAAAAGCCATTGAATTACTCAATGGCTTTGATGTTCTTTGCCCCAACTGCGGCGCGGCCTTACCATCCTTGAATAATTTCTAGAAGAATTATTACTCCGCATACCAATATGATTGCTAATAATGATAAGATTAAATAACTGTCCTCGCTCAAGAACCTCGCGATGAGGGGATCATTGTATCTGGATTTCAGGTAATACATTCCGGTTTCTTTATCATACTGGTATCCGGCATAAGTGATGTTGTTATTGACATTTCCCGTTTGTTCCAGGATGTTGCCAAAGGCGTCATAGTAATAGCTTTATTAAAAAGAAAGGGCGGTGAATGATTATTTATTTCAAAATAGTACCTTACCCGTGCGAAATAACTTCCGGAATTATTATTGCCGCCAAGATTAATAGTGTAATTATTAATGTGAAAATTAATCTAATCACCTTTTTTCTCTTTTTAGGATCAGATTTTGAGTCAAGATATGCACCGATCATGATTAGAATAACTGCAATAAAAGCTATTATTGTTATAAGCAAAATTAACCAAGGATAATATGATTTGAAAAGCTCAGCTGTTTGTAAGAATTTTGCAAAAGCAGCTAATATTATACCTGGAACTAAAAGCCATTGACCGTATCTTATTATGTTATGATGCTTATTTGGTTTGTGCAAAAGTTCAAAAACTAACAAAACACCTAAAATTAACACAAAAATTATATAAACTGGTGCGGGTAAATAACTAAATGTCATATAATCGTACTCCTCCGATTATTTAAAAAATGTTCTTTTTATATAGTTCCCCGTAAGTCCTACCAATGTTCCGACTACAATACCCGTAACAAGTGATCCTCCTAATGCAGCAGTTACTCCTCCTACCACAGCCCCAACAGCTACCGCAGCCGCTTTATAAAAGTTATTTCCTTGATAACTCTGGTAGTCATCAATAACATCTATTGCAACAGAAACAACTGGTACTGTGCGTTTTGTAACTTTCAATACATCCGCAACGGTTGAGGCTTTTGGCAATGCATTTATCTTACGTTCGAGTGCTTCATTAACTGATTCTGTAACGGTATTTTTAAATAATTCCTTAGTTATAGTCCCTAACCCCACCGCGGTCGTTCCACCAGGACCTGCTGAACTGCCTGAATTACTGGAATTATTATTTGTACTGCTATTTGTTTTGCCGCTCGAATTGCTATTTGTTTTGCTGCTTGAGTTAGAGTTAGAGTTAGAGTTAACATTATTCGACGGTTTTGAAGAAGTATTTGAACTTCCTGTTGACGAGCTTGAAGAACCGTTTTGCGGCCTGTACTTTGTTACATCTATTTTTGTTCCTACAGACATGGTATTAGGGTCACCGGAATAATTCAGTTCTTTCCAATTACCTCCCCAGCCCGTGTAGTAATTAGCCAGGCTCCATAAGGTATCCCCGGGTTCGGCTGTCTCATATACTCTTCCGTTTACAATTGTTTGTTTCCAACGTCCGCTTGGATCAAAATACATCAACGGTTCATTATGACAATACGTATAGAGATTTAAACTTAACGGATCATTTTGATCTCCCCAATAACTGTCCTCGCTCAAGAACCTCGCGATGATGGGATCATAGTATCTGGATTGCAGGTAATACATTCCGGTTTCTTTATCATACTGGTATCCGGAATAAGTGATGTTGTTATTGACATTTCCCATTTGTTCCAGGATGTTGCCAAAGGCATCATAGTAGTATGTTGCCTGTATCGTTCCGGTGGCATCTATCAGTGCGGTTACATCTGCGTGCCCATTGTACATGTAGTAAAGGGTTGTTCCCTGAACTGTGCGGGAGATGAGGTTGGTCCCGTAGAGGTTTCGGGCTATCTGATTGCCCAGCCCGTCCAGTTCCAGAACGATCTTGTCTCCCTCATACACATATTTCGCCACTTGCCCGTTGACATCCTTCCGCACTCTAAACCCTTCGCCGTTGTAGGCGTTGGTCACGTTGGTTCCGTCAGGCATACCGGTTCCGATAAGTCTGTTTAAAGAGTCAAAGGTATTGGTCATTGTTTCGGTTGTCCCGGCAATGCCGTTTTGATATGCAGTGGTGCTTACATTGAGTTGATTTCCGTTATGATCATAGGCATAACTGACCGTTTTGGCTGTTACCCCGTTTAGAGCTGTCACCAGTCCGGTAAGCCTGTTCTGTGTGTTATAGGTATAAACATCGAGAATCGTGCTGCCCTGATATGTTTCCGTTTGAGTCAACCTGTTCCCCGCCCCATCAAAGGTATAGCCGGTTATTTTCGAGCTGGGTTCAGTGACGGTCTCCAGCCTGTTGAGCGGATCATAGGTATACGTTGTGGTGCCTTTGCCGTCTGTCTTGGAGATCATGTTGCCGGCTGCATCATAGGTATAGGTATAAGCGTCGATGACCGTTTGATCGGCTTTTTTGTTGGTCAGAGTACGGAGCCATCCATTATCATAGTAGGCATATTCTTCGCTGAAACCGTCCGGATAGATCGTCATATGTTTGCTGCCATTGTCATAATAAGTATAGTTCGTTGTCTGTCCACCGGAAGTGACACTGAGAATTCGTCCGGCCTGATCCGAGATTTTGGCTGTTACATTATTCTTAGGATCGGTGCTGATCTCAGCCACCTGACCTTGAGGCAAATCGGCTAGGCTATCATATAGGAACGTCATCGTCCCGATATCCGGAACTTCTTTCGTTTTTACCCGGTTTAAATGGCGGTCTTTCCCATGCCATCCGTTTTGATGTGAATATTGCCGGCATCATCATGTTGATCTGGGTTTCATTTTTCGCTTCTTTAATGTAAAATTATTCTAATAAAAAAATATGTTACCATTTTAACTTAATGCAATATTTTAGTTTCTCAAATTATCTCTAATTATTCTGTATCCAGAAAAGCGGGCGTAAAATGTGTTTATATTTGCTACGATAAAAAACGAAAAAAAGCGCGGAAAACTTGAGGAATTATACATAGCTCAAGCTTCTTCGATGTATAAAGTGGCTTACAGAATTCTAGATGATGAATATTTGGCCCAGGATGCTGTTCATGAAGCTTTTATCAACATCTCAAATAATTTTGAAAAAATCATGCAAACTGACTGTAATAAAATGGGTGCTTTATTAATTATTATAGTTAGAAACGTTTCCATCAATATGTATAACCGGAGAAAAAAATCGGGCTTTTCTTATGAAGAACTGGGAGAAGAAATATCTGATTCAGGACCGGGCATTGAAGAAATTCTAATGAATAAAGAAATGTTTTCTATAGTAGTAGAAAAAATTAAAGAATTACATCCCTCTTATGCCGATATTCTTTCTTTAAAATATTTTTATCACTATGAAGATAGTGAAGTATGCCGAATTTTGAGTATCACACCAGAAAATTTTAGAACCCGGCTCCACCGGGCACGACATAGTTTGATCACTTTATTATCTCGGGAGCAGGAGGGAAAAAATCGTGAGTGAACGTGAATTAGCGAAGCCCCAAGCAGAAGAAAAAATCCTGGAAGCGCTCTTCGAATACGCTGCCGCCTGTCATGTTGATAATATAATGGCCGAGTATCCGGTTGAAGCGAGTTCTGATTTTGTCTTTCCATCTGAGTTTGAACGAAGAATGAAAAAGCTCATTGCCAGACATAACAGAAAAGAACTTTTAAAGAACATAAGGAAAAAGACGATCAAGATATTGCCTAGAGCGGTAATTTTCTTATTCGTATTGATCGGAAGTTTTACAATAGTCGTGGCCAGTGTTGAAGCCTTGAGAGTGAAAGCATTAAATATCATCATGAATATCCAGAGTCAATATACCAGTATTGAAGTAAAGAATAAGAATAACGGTCAAACGGAACAGATTAAGGAGCAAATACCGCAGAACTGGAATGGATATGCTCCTACCTATGTTCCGCATGGATTTAAAGTCGATAGAACAGAAAAACGTGAGATGAAGGAATCTATTTACTTTACCAATGAACAAGGCCAAATCATTGAATTTATCCGGTATTTAGCCGGCGACACAGACTTAAGAATAGATACGGAAGGTGCTTCTGTTCAAGATACTTCAATACACAATAAGGATGCTCTTTTAGCTGAGAAAGCAGGATTTATCACTATTGCCTGGAAGGAAGAATATCTCTTTTCTCTGATCGGAGAAGCAGATAAAGCAGAGATGATTAAAATGGCCGAAAGCATTGTAAAAAAATAATGAAAATTTTTCCTGAAAAAGTGTAACAAAAAGCCTCCCTTATTTGTTTATTTGGATGAAAGGCTAAATGGAGGGTGGTGATTAATTTATGACCAAAAGGATATCTTTATCCAAGGATACGAATGGAAAATGGTATATCATTGGATCAACATGGAATCTTGCCCCGGGAAGCAAGCCGTAATTCGCAGCAAACTCACACAGTTATTTCTAAAAACGATACTAGACGGCAACATTTACTAAAAAGATTTGAAGAACTTTAAAAATGAAGGTGTGTAATGATGAATAAAAAGAGATTATTCAAACCGCTTCCAATAGGTGCGGTTGTATTATCCTTAGCTGTTGTGCTATTCGGGAATGTTAATCATGTTTATTCTAAGACTAGTCATTCAGATAGGGAAATTGCGATTAAAGATTTAGCTGTCGAAAATTTTAATATTGACACAACAAAAGTCAAACAACTTTATAGGAGCGATTTACGCGGTGATAGTAATGTTGTGTCTAACGAAATAAAAAATAAAACATTGTTTGCTTTTACAGAACTAATTAAAAATGGGGGGTTAAAAGAAGGGGATTATACCCCAGTCTATTTCTTGGAAGGTAACAATGTTTCAATAGCAGTCAAGCATGCTGATGGCTCTATGACAATGACAAACTACGATATATCAGGAGATGGAGAACCTTCTATAATTAGTGAAGATTCTAAAAAGGCAAGATGAGTGGCGAACAAATGAATAAAAAGGGATATTTTTTAACTATTGGAGGAGTATTAGCCCTATCAATTGTATTATTGATCACATTTCAGAGTAGTGCTTTTTCTGATGATGTCATCAAAAAAAGCAGCAAATTTATTGAAGTAGAGACAACCCTCAAAGACTTGGCTATAAAAACTTTTGATATTAATATAAATAATGTTAAGGTTCTTTATCATCGCGATGTGTTTAATGATAAAGTTACCAAAGAAAGTGCCGATTTAAGATCCAGACTATCATCTGCCCTTGCTATGTTGACGGATGATAAGATTTTCGTACCTGGTGATAAAATTCCAATATATTTTCTTGAAGGAAGCAATATGGCTTCCATAGCAATAAAGCATGTTGATTGGACTGTCTCTCTAACAAAATTTGACATATCGGAAACAGAACCCGTGAAAATCAATCATATCGTTAAGGAGGCAAAATAATGGGCATTTTAAAAAACAGATTTTTCATTAATATCTTTATCCAAAGATATTAATGAAAAATGGCATATTGTTGGATTAATAACACCCATAACTAAAAGAAGCATTCGCGCAAAACGAATGCTTCTTATCTTACCTGGCAACCTGCTATTTTCCCGTAAAGTATCGTCGCCCCTGGAGGTCTTAACTTCCGTGTTCGGGATGGGAACGGGTGGTACCCCTCCGGTATTGTCACCAGATCACTTGAAGGCCTTTGCCTTTATCCGGGATGTTCAAATTCCTTTGCCATCCCTGGCTGTGTTCCTTCAAAACTGCACAGAGCTTTTTACATAGGTTTCTTTATCTTCCTTTAGGTCAAGACCTCGACCGATTAGTACCGGTCCGCTCCACACGTCACCGTGCTTCCACTTCCGGCCTATCTACCTGATCTTCTTTCAGGGGTCTTACTAGCTTTCGCTATGGGAAATCTCATCTTAAGGCCGGTTTCACGCTTAGATGCTTTCAGCGTTTATCCGATCCGGATTTAGCTACCCAGCTATGCACCTGGCGGTACAACTGGTACACCAGTGATCCGTCCATCCCGGTCCTCTCGTACTAGGGACAGATCCTCTCAAATTTCCTGCGCCTGCGACGGATAGGGACCGAACTGTCTCACGACGTTCTGAACCCAGCTCACGTACCACTTTAATGGGCGAACAGCCCAACCCTTGGGACCTACTACAGCCCCAGGATGTGATGAGCCGACATCGAGGTGCCAAACCTCCCCGTCGATGTGAACTCTTGGGGGAGATAAGCCTGTTATCCCCAGGGTAGCTTTTATCCGTTGAGCGATGGCCCTTCCACTCGGTACCACCGGATCACTAAGCCCTACTTTCGTACCAGCTCGACTTGTTTGTCTCTCTGTTAAGCTCCCTTTTGCCTTTACACTCTTCGCGCGATTTCCACCCGCGCTGAGGGAACCTTTGGGCGCCTCCGTTACTCTTTAGGAGGCGACCGCCCCAGTCAAACCGCCCGCCTGACAATGTCCAATGTCCCGCTTAGGGACACTTGTTAGAATTTCAGTACAAAAAGAGTGGTATCCCACCGGCGGCTCCCCGAATACTGGCGTACTCGGCTCTCTGCCTCCCACCTATCCTGTACATTTTATACCAAAATCCAATGTCAAGCTACAGTAAAGCTCCATGGGGTCTTTCTGTCCTGTCGCAGGTAACCCGCATCTTCACGGGTATTACAATTTCGCCGAGTCCCTTGTTGAGACAGTGTCCAGATCGTTACGCCTTTCGTGCGGGTCGGAACTTACCCGACAAGGAATTTCGCTACCTTAGGACCGTTATAGTTACGGCCGCCGTTTACTGGGGCTTCAATTCAATGCTTCGCCTTACGGCTAACATCTCCTCTTAACCTTCCAGCACCGGGCAGGCGTCAGCCCCTATACTTCTCCTTACGGATTTGCAGGGACCTGTGTTTTTGTTAAACAGTCGCCTGGACTGATTCTCTGCGGCTCTATTTCTAGAGCACCCCTTCTCCCAAAGTTACGGGGTCATTTTGCCGAGTTCCTTAACAAGGGTTATCTCGCGCGCCTTAGGATTCTCTCCTCATCTACCTGTGTCGGTTTACGGTACGGGCACCTTCTCTCTCACTAGAGGCTTTTCTTGACAGTTTGAACTCTGCGCTTCGCTACTTTTTTTCGCTCCCCATCACTGCTCAAGGTTTCGCACTGCGGATTTGCCTGCAGCACCCTCTTGCAGCTTGGACGTGCTCTACCAGTCACACGCTCGCTTTGTCCTCCTGTGTCACCCCATCGCTCAAACAATCAAAGGTGGTATTGGAATTTCAACCAATTGTCCATCACCTACGCCTTTCGGCCTCAGCTTAGGTCCCGACTTACCCTGGGCGGACGAGCCTTCCCCAGGAAACCTTGGATTTTCGGCGGGAAGGATTCTCACCTTCCTTTTCGCATACTCATACCGGCATTCTCTCTTGTCACTGCTCCACCAAACTTTACAGTTCAACTTCTACGCTGTGACAATGCTCCTCTACCCAAGGAATCGATTCATTAAACCCTCAGCTCTCTTTGCTTTTTCCCTGAGTCCATTTGGAAATTTTGCTTCTGTCTTATTCTTTCTCTATTCTGTGGCAAAATTTCTAATGTCGTTCTCTCTTCTGAAGTCTTAATGAATCGATCCCTTGCCGTGGCTTCGGTGTGACGCTTGAGCCCCGTTACATTTTCGGCGCAGAACCACTCGACCAGTGAGCTATTACGCACTCTTTAAATGGTGGCTGCTTCTGAGCCAACATCCTGGTTGTCCGGGCGGTTCCACATCCTTTCCCACTTAGCGTCTCTTAGGGACCTTAGCCGTCGGTCTGGGCTGTTTCCCTTTTGACTATGAAGCTTAGCCCCCACAGTCTGACTCCCAATTTCTTATATCTGGTATTCGCAGTTTGATAAGGTTCGGTAACCGATAAGGCCCCTAGCCTATTCAGTGCTCTACCCCCAGATACCATTCATTGAGGCTAGCCCTAAAGCTATTTCGAGGAGTACCAGCTATTTCCGTGTTCGATTGGCATTTCACCCCTACCCACAACTCATCCCCTGCCTTTTCAACGACAGTGGGTTCGAGCCTCCAGTGGGTTTTACCCCACCTTCACTCTGGCCATGGGTAGATCACACGGTTTCGGGTCTGCAACATGCAACTCGACGCCCTATTCAGACTCGCTTTCGCTTCGGCTCCATATCTTTAATACTTAACCTCGCTGCATATCACAACTCGCCGGTTCATTCTACAAAAGGCACGCCATCACACAATTGCTTGTGCTTTGACTGCTTGTAAGCATACGGTTTCAGGTTCTATTTCACTCCCCTCCCGGGGTGCTTTTCACCTTTCCCTCACGGTACTTGTTCGCTATCGGTCGCTAAGGAGTATTTAGCCTTGGGGGGTGGTCCCCCCTGCTTCCCACGGGATTCCTCGTGCCCCGCGGTACTCAGGATCCTGCCTCCGATTCTAAACTTTTCGCCTACAGGGGTTTTACCTTCTTTGCCCGAACTTTCCAGTTCGCTTCGCCTAAGTTTATCTTCTTTATTGGCAGTCCTACAACCCCACACTCCGAAGAGTCTGGTTTGGGCTCTTCCCCTTTCGCTCGCCGCTACTCAGGGAATCGATTTTTCTTTCTTTTCCTCCGGGTACTTAGATGTTTCAGTTCCCCGGCTTGTCTTCACATAACTATGGATTCATTATGTGATAACCGGATATGACTCCGGTTGGGTTGCCCCATTCGGGTACCCACGGGTCGTCGCCTGCTTACGGCTCTCCGTGGCATTTCGCTGCTGACCGCGCCCTTCTTCGACTCTTAGCGCCTAGGCATCCACCGTATGCCCTTTCTATCTTGACCTATTCCTAATCTTTTTACGGATTAGTCAGTTAGATTCTTCTTCCTACGCTTTTTTCTCTGTGCAGTTTTCAAAGAACTGGATGCCCTTTGTGTCGTGTAGGACACGGATGTCCGGGAACGACCTAAAAGAACTCTAGACACATGGATGTGTCTGGTTAAATGCGTCATGGATGACGTTAGCATTTAACTTCCTTTTTGATTGACCGTTTATTGTTTTGGTGGAGGTAAGCGGGATCGAACCGCTGACCCCCTGCTTGCAAGGCAGGTGCTCTCCCAGCTGAGCTATACCCCCACGTCTTTGTTGATAAATGGTGGGCCTGGGTGGACTCGAACCACCGACCTCACGCTTATCAGGCGTGCGCTCTAACCAGCTGAGCTACAAGCCCATTTTTTTACGGTCACTCAAAACTAAACAGCGGAATGGACAAACTTAAACTCGTCTTGCTCTAGGGTTAAGGCTCTTACACCCATCCCCTATGCACCGACCTGGAAGTGGACTACTTAAAGTCCGGTTCTCCCTAGAAAGGAGGTGATCCAGCCGCACCTTCCGATACGGCTACCTTGTTACGACTTCACCCCAATCATCTGCCCCACCTTCGACGGCTGGCTCCCTTAGGTTACCTCACCGGCTTCGGGTGTTGCAAACTTTCGTGGTGTGACGGGCGGTGTGTACAAGGCCCGGGAACGTATTCACCGCAGTGTGCTGACCTGCGATTACTAGCGATTCCGACTTCATGATCTCGAGTTGCAGAGATCAATCCGAACTACGAACGGCTTTCTCGGATTTGCTCCACCTCTCGGCTTCGCTTCCGTCTGTACCGCCCATTGTAGCACGTGTGTAGCCCAAGACATAAGGGGCATGATGATTTGACGTCATCCCCACCTTCCTCCGGTTTGTCACCGGCAGTCTATCTAGAGTCCTCAGCTTTACCTGTTAGTAACTAAATATAGGGGTTGCGCTCGTTGCGGGACTTAACCCAACATCTCACGACACGAGCTGACGACAACCATGCACCACCTGTCTTACAGTTCCCCGAAAGGCACTCCCGAATCTCTTCGGGATTCTGTAGATGTCAAGCCTTGGTAAGGTTCTTCGCGTTGCGTCGAATTAAACCACATGCTCCACCGCTTGTGCGGGCCCCCGTCAATTCCTTTGAGTTTCAACCTTGCGGCCGTACTCCCCAGGCGGAGTGCTTATTGTGTTAACTGCGGCACAGAAGGGGTCGATACCCTCTACACCTAGCACTCATCGTTTACGGCGTGGACTACCAGGGTATCTAATCCTGTTCGCTCCCCACGCTTTCGCGCCTCAGCGTCAGTTACAGTCCAGAAAGTCGCCTTCGCCACTGGTGTTCCTCCACATATCTACGCATTTCACCGCTACACGTGGAATTCCACTTTCCTCTCCTGTCCTCAAGCCGTACAGTTTCCAATGCTTTACGGAGTTAAGCTCCGCACTTTCACATCAGACTTATACAGCCGCCTACGCGCCCTTTACGCCCAATAATTCCGGACAACGCTCGCCCCCTACGTATTACCGCGGCTGCTGGCACGTAGTTAGCCGGGGCTTCCTCGTCAGGTACCGTCAGGTATATGCATTATTTACACATATACGGTTCGTCCCTGACAACAGTACTTTACAACCCGAAAGCCTTCTTCATACACGCGGCGTTGCTCCGTCAGACTTTCGTCCATTGCGGAAGATTCCCCACTGCTGCCTCCCGTAGGAGTCTGGGCCGTGTCTCAGTCCCAGTGTGGCCGTTTACCCTCTCAGGCCGGCTACTGATCGTCGCCTTGGTAGGCTTTTACTCTACCAACCAGCTAATCAGACGCGGGTCCACCCTCTTGCACTAGCATATTCAGAGGCCAGCTTTCCTTCCGGTAAGATGCCTTACCAAAAGCTTATCCGGCATTAGCAGTCGTTTCCAACTGTTATTCCGGTCATGAGGACAGGTTACCCACGCGTTACTCACCCGTTCGCCACTAAGAATATCAATTCGCAAGCTTCCTCAATATTCTCCGTTCGACTTGCATGTGTTAGGCACGCCGCCAGCGTTCGTCCTGAGCCAGGATCAAACTCTCCATAAAAATCGGAACTTGCGTTCCTATTTAAACACCGGATTGCTCCCTGTGTTCTCTTCTTTTTATGAGAATCCAATTCGCTCTACTTTTTCGCTTAGCTTTTGTTTCTCTTTTTTTGACGAGTTCTTGTTTGTCTTTTTCCTTGCTGTTCAGTTTTCAATGACCTTGCGTTCTCTTGCTTTCGCCGCTTTTTCGGCTCCCTGGCCTGAGGCGCTTTATTATATTATCATTGAGCACAGATACTGTCAACACCAAAATACAAATAATCTTTTTTTCCGGCTTCACTTTGAAAATCAAAAGCCTTCTGCCGCAATGTGACATCAAGCAGAAGGCTTCAACAATACAGGGACCTGTTAAAGAATACAAGAACAGAGCCACGAAAGGGCGATCAGCTTATTGGGGCAAATAACGCGAATCAACCAGATTATTCACCAAAGCTGTGGTATCGACTTCATCTTTGATCATTTGGTTTTGTTTAAGCAGCTCAGCCGATTGTTTCAAATTGGTGATCGTCGATTCATCCATTTTGATCCCAAAATCATATTTTGGGTACAAAGCCTGAACGATTTTAATGTCCAATTTATTGAATTTTGCTGCCAGGTTCAATGCTTCTTCCTGGTTTGCTGAAACCCAGGTCAGCGTTTGCTGATGCAGCTCCAGGAATTTTTTGACTACTTCAGGGTATTTCTGGACAAACTCCGTTCTGGCCGCAATAAAGGTTTCCCCGGGGATCAGTCCTTCAGCGGTTGTAATCAGGGTAACCTTCTTTGAAGCAAGGGCACTTGTCAATAGGGGATCAGGAATAATGGCCGCATCAACCTGCTTCTGCATGACCGCATTGGCCGCTTCCGGTGAAGCCAGGCTCTCTATCTCCACATCTTCGGCTTTCAGGTTTGCCTTGGCCAAAGCTTTTAACAACATTTCATGCAGCATGGTATTTTTTTGCAGGGCAATTTTTTTCCCTTTCAGGTCCGCAAGCTCGCTGATCCCGCTTTCCGTGCCGGCGACCAAACCGATTGCCTTGGGGAAGCTGGAAAACTTGGAAATAAACTTGATGTCATTCCCGTTGGATTTGGTCACTAAGCCGGTAACATAGTTTAATGAGGTGGCAATATCAATTGATTTTGCCGCTAAAGCTTCTGTTGTTGCCGGACCCTCCAATTCCACCCACTTAATCGTTATTCCTTCTTGCGCAAACTCTTCTTCGAAGGTTTTCTTCTCCAGCGCTGCAATCGAAGGAACGTTAATTGGCCTGGTCGCGTAGGAGACATTGACGACTGTCGGCTTTTCCGGTGCCTTGTCCTGGTTTGTACTGCATCCCACCGGAGAAACCAAAAGCATCAGCCCGACCAAAAGAAGCATTAATCTTTTTAATTTACCCATAAGTACTCCTCCAGATATCAACGATGTATTCAGCATCTTATTGCGAATCATCATTCTTTTCATTGTTATTCTCTCCATTTGGCGAATACCCTGCAAAATTTATGGCCTGATCGAAATTAATTTGGAGAATTCTCCTCTCCTGGCTGATCGTCAGTCTTTCCCTGGCATTTATCTGATGTGCTCAGTGAGGTATTTTTTCAGCCTGATCAATTCCCCGCTGTCCGGATCTCTCGGATAAGGCAGATTGATTGGGATGATTTCCTTTACCTGACCCGGCGCGGGAGTCATCACCAGAACCTTTTGGCTTAAAAGCAAAGCTTCTCCGATATCATGCGTCACAAAGAGGATTGTCTTGTTTGTTTCCTTCCAGATCCCCAAAAGCTCATGCTGCATTTTTGCTCTGGTTTGCGCATCCAACGCTGAAAATGGCTCATCCATCAGCAATACCTTGGGATGAAAAGCCAGGGCCCGGGCGATGGCCGCTCTTTGGGCCATTCCGCCGGACAGTTCATGCGGGTAAGCTTTTTTCACATGCTCCAGGCCGACCATTCGCAGAATGTTTTCCACTGAAACACCTGTCAAGTGCGCATGATCCTTCAGACCGAAAGAAACATTTTTTTCGACCGTCAGCCAGGGGAAAAGCCTAGGCTCCTGAAAAACCATAGCCCTGTCAAATCCGGGGGCGCTTGTTTTTCGGCCTTCGATCTCAACCTCCCCCGCCGTCGGCAGCTCCAGTCCGGCTATGATCCTGAGCAAAGTGGTTTTTCCGCAGCCGCTTTGCCCAATGATCGCGGTAAATTCCTTCGTTTGGCATTCAAAACGAATCCCTCTCAGCGCTTCAACCTTCCCCCGCTTACTTTCATAGGTTTTATGAATATTGTTGATTTGCAAGAGAGAAGCGCTATTGGGGATCTTTTCTAAACTTTTTTCCATGGCATCAAACCCGCTTCTGTTTTTAACAGGATTCCGTCGATTACTATCCCGGCAATCCCTATGGTAAAAATCCCCACAAACATCATATCGGGCTGAGAGCTTTGACGCGCCTGGGTGATCAGTGCTCCGATCCCTGTCGATGCGGCAATCAGTTCAGCCCCCACCAGCGCCCGCCAGCAATTGCTCATGCCCAGACGCAGGCCCACAAAAATAGGCATGGTTGCCGAAGGGATATAGACTCTTTTAATCATTTGTCCCGGCGTAAGCATAAAGGCCCTTCCCACTTCCACTAATTTGGGATCAACACTTTTTACCCCATAAACCGTATTCAAAAAAATCGGAAAAAACGAGGCATAGGTAATCACCGCAACTTTGGACGCTTCCTCAATCCCCAGCCAAAGAATAAATAAGGGAATCCAGGCTATTGGAGGAATATGCTGAAGAAATGACAATGTCGGGTTAAGCCATTGCGCAAAGCTTTTCGTTTTGCCGATCAGAATGCCCGCCGGTACGGCGAGAACTGCCGCCAGACAGAAGCCATAAGCCAATCTGCCCAGACTGGCCATGAGATGTTCAAGCAGGGTTCCATTTTCAAGCATCAACCAGCCGGCCACATAGATTTTTGAAGGAGACGGGACCAGAAAATTATCTACCAAACCCTTTCGGGCCGCTATTTCCCACGCGAAAATCAAAAACAATGGAAACATTGCCCCTTTAACCATTACCTTTATTCTTTTTTCCCCTTTTTTTAAGGGGCCTGCCTCAATATTTTTCTCCATTAAAAATCAACCTTAAACACCTTACTCATAAAAAATACAACCGGAACCCTTCTGCTTTCATCCGATCAGGACTTATACGATCTGTCCGTTTCCGTATATCGTATACTTTACTGTCGTCAGCTCCGGAAGCGCCATGGGACCGCGGGCATGCAGCTTCTGCGTGCTGATCCCAATCTCGGCCCCAAACCCGAACCGGTTCCCGTCCGTAAATCTGGTTGAGGCATTCACATACACCGCCGCCGCATCGATTTCATTCAAGAACCTTTGGGCCGCCGAATAGTCTTCCGTGATGATGGTTTCCGAATGTTTTGTTCCGTACTGATAAATATGGTCCAATGCTTCATCAAGGTCCTTGACCACCTTGACACTGATCACCAGATCGAGATATTCCGTACCCCAGTCTTCCTGCTTTGCCCTGACGGCCTCGCTCCATATCCCCGTGGTTTTTTCGCATCCCCTGATCTCAACCCCGAACCGGCGGAATCTCTCACCGATCAGCGGCAGAAAGTCTTCGGCAATCGCTTCCTCAACAAGAAGGGTTTCCAGAGAATTGCACACTCCGGGATTCTGGGTCTTGGAGTTAAAGACGATTTCCACCGCCTGCTCCAGATTGGCTTTGTGGTGAACAAAAGCATGGCAGAGACCGGTTCCCGTTTCGATCACCGGTATTCTGGAGTTCTCAAGGACACTTTGGATCAACCCCGCCCCGCCCCGGGGAATAATGACATCGATAAATTTGTTCATTTGCATCAGCTGCAGGACATATTCTCTGTCCGTTAAGGTGACCAGCTGAATACTGCCTTCAGGCATGCCGGCTCTGACTGCGGCTTCTTTGATCACTTCGGCCAGAACGATGTTGCTTTGGATCGCTTCCGATCCTCCCCGCAGAATGCAGGCGTTCCCCGATTTTAAGCAGAGTGCGGCAGCATCGACCGTCACATTGGGGCGGGCCTCATAAATCATGGCAATCACCCCTAAAGGCACTCTTGATTTCTGGATTCGCAGCCCATTGGGCCTGGTCCAGAATTCCCCGCCTCCGACCGGATCAGGAAGATTGACCACTTCCTGAAGAGCATTGCTCATTCCCTCAATCGCTTTTTCCGTCAAAAGCAAACGGTTAACCAAACTGCTGCGCAGCCCTTTTTCCTGTGCCGCTTTAATATCGAGAGCATTGGCCTCCAGTATTCTCTCCTTATGGGCCAGCAAAGCCTCCGCCATCGCGGATAAAGCCTGATTCTTGGCCTGCGTCCCGGCAAATGCCAGCTTCCGGGCTGCCGCTTTCGCTCTTTCTCCGATCGCGACCAGCCTTTCATCAATCCTGTCCGTCATGGTTATACCCCTTTCCTCTCTGATCCGTTCTCATCCCTCTGTGCTCTTGTTTCTCCGCAATATCCCATCTCAATCCTCAAAGACGGTCATCTTGTCCCTGTGGATGACCTCGCGGCCTTTGGTATCCGGAATCAGTCTGGCGATTTCATCAGAATGCAGGCCGATTACCCGGGCGACTTCTTCACTGCTCAGCTCAACGAGGCCTCTGGCGATTTCTTCTTCCCGCAGGTTGAATACCCTGACCAGATCGTTTCTTTCCCAATAACCGTCAATCTTCGTTATTCCCGGAGCCAGCAGGCTTTTCCCTCCGTGCAGCAGGGCTTCCTGCGCCCCGTCATCAATCATGATTGTTCCCATGGAGAGACCGGCGTAAGCTATCCAGCGTTTTTTACCGGCAAATTTATGCTCACAGGGAGGGAAATATGTACCTCTGGGCAATTCCCCGTTTAAAAACTGATTGACCTCATTCAGGTAAGCGGTGTTCATAAAAAAAACATCTATGCCAAAACGAGTGGCCATTTCAGCGGCTTTGAGCTTAGTGACCATCCCGCCGGTTCCTGCCATCGAACCCGAGCCTCCCGCAAGATCGAACACCTCCGGGATGTTTTCTACGGTTTTGATCAGCTCAGCTGTGGGATCTTTCACCGGATTGGCGGTATACAGACCGTCAACATCGGTCAGAAGAATAAGCAAATCGGCATCGATCAGACCCGCGACCATTGCCGAGAGCCTGTCATTATCCCCAAAGCACAGCTCTTCAACCACAACCGTATCATTCTCATTGACAATGGGCACTATCCCGTATTTGAGCAGTTTTTCTAAGGTATTTTTAGCATTCTTATAATGAGCCGATTCTACCAGGTCGATTCTGGACAGTAAGATCTGGGCGCAGGTTAAACCATATTGCTCAAAGAAACAGGAGTATTTTTCTATGAGCACCCCCTGCCCTACTGCCGCCGCGGCCTGCTTTCCCGCCAAATCCTTCGGTTTTTTCCGCAAATTCATTTTGGCCAGCCCTGCGGCGACTGCTCCTGAGGTCACCAGTACACATTCCAAACCCTCCTTGACCAGACCGGCGATCGTACCTGCCAATCTCTCCATTACAGGGCCATTGACCCCGCCCTGAGGGAAAGTCAGGCTGCTGCTCCCTATTTTAAATACGACTCGTTTGAGAGCCTTATTCACTATATTCTTCCTCCATCTCTTCCGCCCTTTTTTGACAAGCCTGCAGGGCCTGCCAAACGATGCCCTCCAGTCCCGCTTGTTCAAAACTGCAGATTGCGGCAGAGGTGGTTCCATTGGGGGATGTCACGGCTTTTCTGAGCTCGGCAGGCTCCCGGCCTGTTTGGGCCAGCATTTTCCCGGCTCCGACCAGCGTTTCTACGGCCAGCAGAGTTGCCTGCTCCTTACTCAACCCCAGCTTTTCCCCGGCCTGGGCCATATATTCCGCCAGCAAATAAAAATAGGCCGGTCCGCTGCCGCTGACTGCGGTGACGGCATTGATTTCTTCATCCTTAACCCATAACACCTTTCCCAAGGCGGAAAAAACCTTTTCCGCACTTTTGGCCTGACTCTCGCTGACCTTTTTGCCCCTGGCCAAAGCAGAAACAGAATGCAGCACGGCAGCGGAGGTATTGGGCATGACCCTGACCACAGCTGTCCCGGGCAGTTTTCTTTCATAGTATTCTAACCCAATCCCGGCCGCAACCGTAATCAAGAGCTTGCCAGCCAAATCATCCTTGCCCAAAGCGGCCAGCAGCGCCGGAATATCTTTTGGTTTAATTGCCAGGACAATCACATCGGAATCACGGATTACCTCAGCCTGAGTGCAGACTTTGGCCTGGTATTGTTCAGCCAATTGCCGCGGTTTTTCCTCAAATAAGTCAAAAAGATTGATGACTGCCGGGCTCCCGCTCTGCCTTAGTCCTTTCACGATCGAACCGGCCAGGTTGCCGCAGCCGATAAAGCCTAACTTCTCCACTGCTCATTCCTCCAAATAAAACAAGCTTCTTCCATCATAAGGACGAAAGAAGCCTTTCGTAAGATTATTTTAACATAAGCATCCCGCATCTTGAAAGCCTCGAATATTCCAATATCCCTAACTTTATCTTAAGGCATCGACGACCGCGTCGCCCATTTGCCTGGTTCCTAAAATCCTGCCGGGATCTCCGCCGAGATCGGCTGTCCGGTACCCCTGATCCAATACCTTCGTTACAGCGTCCTCAATCAGCTGTCCCTCTTTATTCAGGCCAAAGGTCCATTTGAGCATCATCGCCGCGGATAAAATCGTGGCCAGGGGGTTCGCTTTATTTTGTCCGGCAATATCCGGCGCCGAGCCATGGGCCGGTTCATACAGGCCCTTTTTCCCGCTCATGCTGGCCGAAGCCAGCATCCCGATCGAGCCGCCGAGCATGGAAGCCAGGTCGGTCAAAATATCGCCGAACATATTCTCGGTGACGATAACGTCAAACTGCTCGGGATAGCGAACCAGCTGCATAGCGGCGTTGTCCACATACATCTGGCTGACTTCAACCTCAGGATATTGGGGCGCAAGATCAAGGACAATTTCCCGCCAGAACCTGGAGGACTCCAAAACATTGGCTTTATCAACTGAACAAAGCTTTTTTCTTCTTTGTCCGGCCAGAACAAAAGCGAACTCAACGATTCTTCGGATTTCCTCTTCAGTATAGACAAGCACATCATAAGCGGCCTTCGGATGCTCCTTGCGGCCTTTTTCCCCGAAATACAAGCCCCCGGTCAGTTCTCTGATCACAACCATATCCACATTTCTGACAATCTCTTCTTTCAGGGCTGATGAAGAGATCAGGGAAGGCATCATTTTAATCGGCCGGATATTGGCATAAAGCTCCAGCTCCTTGCGCAGGGCCAGAAGCCCGCCCAATTCCGGTCTTTCCTGCGCGGGCAGGGTATCCCACTTGGGACCGCCGATTGCTCCGAGCAATACCGCATCCGCTTCTTTGCATGCGGCTAAAGTATCCTCCGGAAGAGCCTTGCCTCTGGCATCGATCGCCGCTCCCCCAATCAGATATTCCTGGAACTGGAATTGTTCCCCGCTGTTTTTCAACACAGCATCCAGGACCTTAAGTGCTTCCGGTATAATTTCCTGACCGATTCCATCACCAGGCAATACAGCTATTTTAGGCATTTTTCTTCTTCTCCTTTACATAAGGAACAAGTCCCCCGGCTTTGATCAGCTCCTGCATGAATGGCGGAAACGGTCGGGCCTGAAAGGAAGTACCTTTGGTCATATTCTTAATCGCACCCGTTTCCAGATCAACTTCAACCTCATCCCCATGCTCGATTCCGGCAACCGCTTCCGGACATTCCAGAATCGGCATGGCAATATTTAAAGAATTGCGGTAGAAAATCCGGGCAAAGGAATTGGCAATTACCGCCTTCACTCCTGCCGCCTTGATCGATAAAGGCGCATGTTCCCTGGAGGAACCGCAGCCAAAATTTTTGCCGCCGATAATGATATCTCCGGTTTTCACTTCCCGGGCAAAATCCGGATCGGCATCCTCCATGCAATGGGCGGCAAGGTATTCAGAATCTGACCTGTTTAAATGCCGTGCCGGTATAATGACATCCGTATCAATATCATTGCCAAACTTCCAGGCCTTACCCATTTTTCACAACCTCCCTCGGATGGACAATTTCTCCCTTGATGGCAGAAGCAGCCGCTACTGCCGGATTGCAAAGGTAAACTTCACTTCCAGGATGCCCCATGCGGCCCACAAAATTACGGTTCGTAGTGGAAAGCGCTTTTTCCCCTTTGGCCAGAATACCCATATGGCCGCCCAGACAAGGGCCGCAGGTAGGGGTACTGACCGCAGCCCCGGCTTCAATCAGGGTTTCAATATAACCCCTGCGCATGGCTTCCAGCATGATTTCCTGCGTGCCGGGGAAGACCAGGCATCTGATTTCTGGATGAACGGAATTGCCTTTAAGAATCCTGGCGGCAATCTCCAAATCTTCCAATCGCCCGTTTGTACAAGACCCGATAACAACCTGATCCATCTTGATTCCGCTGACTTCATCGACCGATTTGGTGTTTTCGGGAAGATGGGGACAGGCAACCTGCAAGGGAATATCCTTGGTCTGATAATCGAAAACCTGAGCATATTTGGCGTCACTGTCACTGTTATAGATCTTATACGGCCTTTTTGCCCGGCTCGATACATAAGCCAGAGTGATTTCATCGGGCTCAATCAGTCCGGCCTTGGCTCCGGCTTCTATGGCCATATTGGATATGGTCAGCCTGTTGTCCATCGATAGGGCTTTGATCCCCTCTCCGGCAAATTCCATGGCCGAATAGAGCGCCCCGTCCACCCCGATCTGACCGATGATATACAAGATCAGGTCCTTACCGCTTATCCAGGGCTGATACTGATTTCCATGAAAAACAAACCTGATGGTTTCCGGTATTTTGAACCAGGCTTCACCGGTCGCCATCCCGGCCGCCAGGTCGGTGCTGCCGACACCTGTACTGAAGGCCCCAAGAGCACCATAGGTACAGGTATGGGAATCCGCCCCGATAATTAAATCACCGGGCAGGACAACACCCTGTTCAGGCAGGAGACAATGTTCAATTCCCACTCTGCCTGATTCCCAGTAATGCGTGATCTCCTGCTCCCGGACAAAATCCCTCATGATTTTGCACTGTTCAGCAGAAGCAATATCTTTATTCGGTGTAAAATGGTCCGGGACAAGGACAACTTTATCCCGGTCAAAAACCTGATCGATCCCCAGCTTGCGGAATTCCCTGATCGCCACAGGACCTGTCACATCATTCGCCAAAACAATATCCAGCTTGGCATTGATGATTTCTCCGGGTACTACCCTGTCCACACCGGCATGGGCCGCCAGGATCTTTTCGCTAATCGTCATTCCCACTGGTTATTCCCTCCTCATCATTAATCTCTGCACCTTCAGATATAATATTATCCCACCACTACTTGTTCTGACAAACATTTAGTGATGAGATAATCTTTTTCATCCATATCTGGGATCAGGAAAGCTGAGCTATCTTTTTTTCACCATGACCCAGCCTTTGCCTAAAGCCCGGTTCACCGCCTGCAGGTAGGCCTTGACACTCGCTTCAATAATATCGGTGCTGATTCCCCGTCCGGCAACAATATGCTCCCTGAATTTGACGGTGACATTGACCTCTCCCTGGGAATCTTCCCCGCTGTCAATGGCCTGCAGATTGTAGTGCAAAAGCTCACCGTCAATCCCGACAATTTTGTCAATCGCCTTGTAGGCCGCGGCAACAGGTCCGTCACCATAGGCCGCCTTGATCAGCTCTTCCTTTTCTTCGCCGTTTTTATGCTGAAGGCCGATCGTTGCCGTCGGTTTAAGGTTATTCCCTGTCACAACCTGCCAGTAATCGATCGTCAATTCTTCTTCCAGTTCATGAACATCGGCCAGAGAGAACAGATCAGAGCTTGTGACAACCTTTTTCTTTTCGGCAAGCACCTTAAAGTCTTCAAATAATTTTTGAAAACGTTCCTCTCCAATATCTATGCCGAGATCGTCCAGGCTCTTGCGCAAAGCATGTCTGCCTGAATGCTTGCCCAGGACTATGGTGTTCATATCCAACCCGATCATTTCCGGTGAAATAATCTCATAGGTAGAGCGTTCCTTGAGGACTCCGTCCTGGTGAATACCGGCTTCGTGGGCAAAAGCGTTTTTTCCGACAATAGATTTATTGTGCTGGACACTCATTCCGCTTAAACGGCTGACCAGGCGGCTGGTTTTGGTGATTTCCCGGGTCACAATTCTCGACTGGGCCATGTACTGGTCTTTGCGGGTATACAACGCCATGGCCAATTCTTCCAGAGCGGCATTTCCCGCTCTTTCCCCCAAACCGTTGACCGCACATTCGATCTGCTGGATTCCGGCCTTCACCGCTGCCAGGGAATTGGCGACAGCCAGTCCCAAATCATTGTGGCAGTGAACACTCACCTTCACTTTTTCGATGCCTTCGGTTTTCGTCATGATCGCTTTGACAAACTCGGCAAATTCATCCGGCACCGCATAGCCGACTGTATCGGGAATGTTGAGCACAGTCGCCCCCGATTTGATGGCCAGAGAAAATACCTGGGCCAGAAAATCCACTTCGCTGCGGGAAGCATCCTCGGCACTGAATTCAACATCACTGACCTTGGACTTGGCCAGCTCTACGGCCATTTTCGTATGTTCCAGAACCTGTTCTTTGGTTTTGCGCAGCTTATACTGCATATGAATGGGCGAGGTCGCAATAAATGTGTGAATTCTGGGACTTTCCGCCTTTTTCAAAGCTTCCCAGGCTCGCTCAATATCCTGAACTTCCGCCCGGGCCAAACCGGCAATCTTCGTATCGCGTACTTTTTCAGCGATTAGGGACACTGCTTGGAAATCACCAGGAGATGTGATCGGAAAACCTGCTTCGATGATATCAACACCCAGTTTTTCCAGTTGTCTGGCGATTTGCAGTTTTTCCTCGACATTGAGAGCTACTCCGGGCGATTGCTCGCCATCCCGTAAAGTAGTATCAAAGAATTCTATCTGTCTCATTCTTTAATCCCCTCTCTTTCCTTGGATCTCCTCAAATTTTCTGCTGTCTGATTTGATCATCAAGTGAATTACTTGCGTTTTTTCAACCACTTCATCATACCGCGGAGCTCTTCGCCCACTTTTTCGATCTGATGCTCTTCATCACGGCGGGCGGTCGCATTAAATACCGGCCGGTTAATCTGGTTTTCCAGGAGCCATCTGTTGGCAAAAGTACCGTCCTGAATTTCAGTGAGGACTTTTTTCATTTCTTTACGGGTTTCTTCCGTGATGATGCGTCTGCCGATCATCATGTCCCCATATTGGGCCGTATCGGAAATCGAATAACGCATCCAGCTGATGCCGCCCTCATACATCAGGTCAACAATCAGCTTCAACTCATGCAGGCATTCGAAATAAGCGCTTTCCGGCTGATATCCGGCTTCAACCAGGGTATCGAACCCGGCGCGGACCAATTCCGTCACTCCGCCGCAAAGCACAACCTGTTCTCCAAAGAGGTCGGTTTCTGTTTCTTCTTTAAATGTCGTATCCAATACTCCCGCCCGGGTACAGCCGATCCCTTTGGCATAAGCCAGTCCGATCTGTTTGGCATTGCCCGTGGCATCCTGATGTACGGCGATCAGTCCTGGTACGCCCGCCCCTTCGGTGTATGTGCGGCGAACCAAATGTCCCGGACTCTTCGGGGCAACCATGATCACATCCACATCCTTGGGCGGAACAATCTGACCAAAGTGAATATTGAATCCATGGGAAAAGACCAAAACTTTTCCGGCTTTCACAAATGGCTTGATCTCCTGATTGTACACTTTGCTCTGAAATTCATCAGGTAAAAGAATTTGAATAATATCCGCTTTTTCAGCCGCTTCAGCTACCGTAGCGACCTTTAGTCCCGCCGCTTCGGCTTCTTTCCACCTGCTGCTATCTTTTCTGAGACCTACGATAACGTCAAGTCCGGACTCTTTGAGGTTCTGAGACTGAGCATGTCCCTGACTGCCCCATCCCATTACCGCGATCGTCTTTCCTTGAAGAATCCCCAGGTCTGCATCCGCATCATAATAAATCTTTGCCATTGTCTTAAACCTCTCTCTTTTATATAAAATTTTTGAAGATCAAGCACCTTAATTTTCAGAACGCATGACCGAAATCTTGCCTGTCCGGACAAGCTCCTGAATCCCAAAAGGCCTCAGCGTCTTGATAAAGGCATCTATTTTGTCGATATCCCCGGTCATCTCAATCATGATGCTGTTTTTTCCCATATCCACAACTCTGCCCCGAAAGACATCGACAAGCTGCAATACCTCCAGCCTTGTCTCTGTCCTGACTTTGACCCTGATTAAAGCCAATTCCCTCTCCACAACATTTTCATTGCTGAGGTTGGTCACCTTATGCACCACAATCAGCTTATGGAGCTGTTTGGTCACCTGTTCGATCACCTGGCCGTCTCCCTCCACCACGATCGTCATTAGGGACAGGGCGGGATTTTCCGTTTGGCTCACAGTCAGACTATAAATATTATACGCTCTCCTGGCGAAGAGTCCAGAGACCCTGGCCAAAACTCCGGGATTATTTTCCACGAGAACCGCTAACGTATGCAGCATGGCCCTTACCCTCCCAACACTTCAATAATTGTTTTTCCGGGAGGGACCATGGGAAGAACCGCCTCATCAGGTGAAATCCGGCAATCAATCAGAACAGGACCGTCTATGGACAGGGCCTCCCGCAAGGCCGGTTCCACTTCTTCGGGCATTTCAACTTTGAGCGCTTTGATCCCATAGGCCCCGGCAACTTTAATAAAGTCGGGATTGGCATGTAATTGGATCTCACTGAACCTCTCATTGTAAAACATTTTCTGCCACTGTCTGACCATCCCCAGCACACCATTGTTCATGAGCACGATTTTAATCGGCAGCTTATATTGTACCGCAGTTGCCAGCTCTTGTATATTCATTTGGAATGATCCGTCTCCGGTAACCAAATAGACCAGTTTATCCGGCATGGCGATCTGCGCCCCGATTGCGGCCGGAAGACCGAATCCCATGGTCCCCAAACCCGCGCTCGTGACAAAATGGCGTCCCCTGCTGAATTGATAAAACTGGGCTGCCCACATTTGATGCTGCCCGACATCTGTTGTCACAATGGCATCTTTTCCGCCTGCCTTGGCCATTGTTTCCAGAATGGTCTGGGGATTAAGGTGTCCGTCCTGTTCATAACAGAGAGGATAATCCCTTTCCCACCGGCGCAGCTGGTCCCACCATTCCCCGATCTCAGGCTGGGAAACTTTTTTGAGAAGTTCCTCCAGAACCAGACCGGCATCCCCGACGATCGGAATATGCGCCTTGACTACCTTACTGATTTCCGCCGGGTCAACATCAATATGAATAACCTTTGCTTTGGAAGCAAAGTGATCGGTCATCCCGCTGGTTACCCTGTCATCAAAACGGACCCCGACGGCCAGCAGCAAATCACATTCATGAACCGCAAAATTGGCCGTCACCGTTCCATGCATCCCGACCATACCCAAGTGATTGGGGTGGTCGGAAGGAACACTGCCAATCCCCATCAGGGTCGTGACAACCGGGAGGCCGGTCTTTTCAACCAGCTCTACAAGAAGCTTGCAGGCACCGGAAGCAATCACCCCGCCTCCGGCATATATGACCGGCTTTTTACTTGCCCCCAAGGCTTTGGCCGCTTCACTAATCTGACCGGGATTGCCCTTGGTAAAATATTTGTAGCTTTTGATCGATACTTGAGGAAAAGGCGTTTCTTCCGCCTCGGCGGCGAAAATGTTCTTCGGAATATCGATCAGGACCGGACCGCGGCGCCCGGTACCGGCAAGATGAAACGCTTCTTTTACGATGCGCGGAATATCTTTGACCTCTTTCACCAAATAAGAATGCTTGGTGATGGAAAACGTCATCCCGGTAATGTCCACTTCCTGAAAGGAATCACTGCCCAGCAAATGGGTCGGCACCTGGCCTGTGATCACCACCAGCGGGATAGAATCCATATAAGCATTGGCGATCCCTGTGACCAGATTTGCCGCTCCCGGTCCCGATGTCGCCAGACAGACCCCGACCTTTCCGCTTACCCGGGCATAGGCATCCGCCGCATGAACACAGGTCTGTTCATGCCTGGGCAAAACATGCCTGACCGGACTGTCTAAGAGCGCATCATAGAGGGTCAACAGCGATCCCCCGGGATAACCGAAAATGACCTCTGCTCCCTCATTTTTCAATACATCCAGTAATAATTTGGCCCCATTGAGACCGGAAGATTTCACACATTCTTCGTTTTCCCAACAAGTCTCAGCATCTCTCGCAATATAGTTTTCCTTCCCGGAACTCATGTCTAATCCTCCTTAGTTGCCCGAAAAGCCGCTCCTTTGTTGGCCGATTGAACGAATTGCGCGTATCGTCCGAGGTACCCTGTTCTGCCGGCTACTTCAAAAGCCTTTTCCAGCCCTTTGGCCTGATCAAATTGTTGTCTGCGCTTCTCTTTTTCTTCCTCCGGCAAAATCCAATCTATCGTTCTCTTCTTCAGATCAATCCTTACCAGATCCCCATCCTCAATAAAAGCGATCTCTCCGCCTAAAGCGGCTTCAGGAGCGATATGGCCGATGGAAAGCCCCCTGCTGCCCCCGGAGAAACGGCCATCCGTCAGCAAAGCGACGGTTTCATCCAGGCCCATTCCGGCCAGAGTGGCCGTCGGACCGAGCATTTCTCTCATCCCCGGTCCTCCCTTCGGGCCTTCGTACCTGATGATCACCACATCGCCCGCAACGATCCGTCCGGCGCTGATTGCTTCAGAAGCGAGATCTTCACCATCAAAAACCTTTGCCCTGCCTTCAAAAACAAAATCTCTCTGTGCCAGCGCACCCACTTTGATGACGGCCCCTTCGGGAGCCAGATCACCAAAGAGGACGCTCAAACCGCCTTTGGCGGAATACGGTTCGGTCAAAGAACGGATAACCTTAGTATCTCTCACCACAGCGTCTTGAATTCTTTCGGCGAGCGGACCTCCTGAAACCGTTTTGACTGAACCGTCGATAAGTCCGGCATCCAGCAGGGTTTTCAGGACTGCGCTGATTCCGCCGGCCTCATTCAGATCGACTAAATAATGCCCGTGAAGAGCCGGACTTAACTTACAAATCTGAGGCGTTTCTTCACTTACCCGGTTTACCAGGTTTAAATCAAATTCAATTTCCCCTTCAAAGGCCACCGCCGGTAAATGAAGGATGGTGTTGGTCGAGCATCCCAGGGCCATATCTGCCGCGACCCCATTCAAAATGGATTCTTTTGTGACAATATCGCGCGGTCTGATGTTTTGACGCCAAAGATCAACAACCTGATAACCGGTCTCTTTGGCCAATATCAATCTTTCCGAATATACGGCCGGGATCGTCCCATTGCCCGGCAGGGCCATACCGAGAACCTCTGTCAGACAGTTCATCGAGTTGGCCGTAAACATTCCCGCACAGGAACCGCAGGTCGGACAGGCCTTGCTCTCCAGCCCTTTCAGCCATTCTTCGCTTTCCTGGCCGCTGAGCACTTTGCCTACCCCTTCAAAAACGGAAATCAGGTTAACTTCCTCTCCCCGGAACCGGCCGGGAAGCATCGGTCCGCCGCTGACCACAATTGCCGGCAGGTTCAGGCGCATAGCGGCCATCAGCATGCCGGGCACTACCTTGTCACAGCTCGGGATAAACACCAGGGCGTCGAGCCCGTGAGCGCGGGCCATTATCTCAACAGAATCCGCAATCAGTTCCCGGCTTGCCAGGGAGAAGTGCATCCCCACATGTCCCATGGCAATCCCGTCACAGACGGCGATCGTGGAAAATTCTAAAGGAGTTCCGCCATTTTCCCTGACCCCGGCCTTAACGGCCTCGGAAATCTGGCGCAAATGCATATGACCAGGCACCAATTCATTAAAGGAATTCACCACACCGATAAAAGGCTGATTGATTTCACGGTCAGTGAGGCCCAAAGCCCGAAAAAGTGACCTATGGGGGGCTCTGGCCGCACCTTTTTTTACGGAATCGCTGTTCACAGGGAGACCTCCTCTATTGATAAATCAATTCCCCCACATTTGGGGTAAACTCTCTGAATCTTGTCAAAAGCTTCTGAAAGGCTTCTCCCGGCTTACCCTCCCCTATTTGTCTGCCGTCAGCCTTGACAACCGGAATCAGCTCGGCTGCCGTACCTGTCAGGAAACATTCATCGGCATTATACAGCTCATGGAGGGTAAAAGGCTGTTCCAGGGCTGCGATTCCCATTTCTCCGGCCAGATCAAGCACGGTGTCTCTGGTAATCCCTTTGAGTATCCCGACATAGGTCGGAGGGGTTTTGATTATGCCGTCTTTGACAATAAAGATATTATCCCCCGTTCCTTCACAGACATATCCTTCCTGATTCAGCATAATCGCTTCCATGACACCCGCTCTGTTGCATTCTATCTTAGCCAGAATATTATTCAAATAGTTTAAGGATTTAACCATCGGATTAATCGCATTGGGATTGTTCCGTCTGGTGGAAACCGTAATTACTTCCAGGCCGTTTTCATACATGGACTGAGGGAAAAGGGTAATTTGACCGGCAATACAGAAGATTTCACTTCTCCGGCATTTTTGGGGGTCAAGTCCAAGATCCCCCGTTCCTCTGGAAACAACCAGCCTGATATAGGCATCCTGCAGCTTATTGCGGCGAACCGTTTCGGTGACGATAGCAATCATCTCTGTTCTGGACACCTCAATTTTTAAAAGAATCGCATTCGCAGATTCATAAAGCCTGTCAATATGCTCTTTCAGCTTGAAGACCCTGCCGTTATAGGCCCGTATCCCTTCAAACACGCCATCCCCATAAAGGAACCCGTGGTCAAAAACAGAGATTTTCGCTTGCTCCGCCTCAACAAATTCCCCGTCACAAAAGACGATCATGATCATTCCTCTCCTTTTTATCCGCATTTCAATTGATAGTAATTTATAAAAAAACAAACCCGGGTAGTTTCAAGGGTGAAACCATCCTCGCGGGTCAACCGGCTGGAAATATTTTATTGTGTCACGGCACATCAAACATATATTGTCAGTGTATAAGATCCCGTTTTCCCTGTCAAGATAAAAATAGCTTTCGAGGATTTACTCTTGCGAAAACTACGGGAACTTGATATAATGTCCACTGTATAAGTACAATTGTATTCCCAGCAAGGATGAACCGAAAATCATTATTCCGGGAGGAGAAAGCCTTTTATGAAAAAAGTATCTATAGGACTTTTGGGGATGGGAACCGTCGGCAGCGGGGTTGCCGCAATTCTTCGGAACAATTCCCTCGATATCAATACCCGGGCCGCTGCTGAAATAACGATCAAAAAAGCTTTAGTGAGAGATATCGGGAAGAAGCGGCCTGATTTGGAAAATATCCTGCTGACCGATCAGCCTGACGAGATCCTCAACGACCCGGAAATTGAGATCGTAGTCGAAGTCATGGGCGGGATCGATCAGTCCCGGGATTATATTTTGCGCGCCTTGAAAAACGGCAAACATGTGGTAACCGCCAACAAGGATTTGCTGGCCTTACATGGCCCGGAGCTTTTTGCCACAGCCCAGGAATATCAAAAAGACCTCTATTTCGAAGCAAGCGTCGCCGGAGGAATCCCCATTATCTCCGCTATCCGTCAATCGCTTACCGCCAACCGGATCACCTCTATTCTGGGGATCATCAATGGAACGACTAACTACATTCTTACCGCGATGACCGGACAGGGAAGAAAATTTGAGGATGTTCTGGCCGAAGCTCAAGAACTCGGTTATGCGGAAGCCGACCCCACCTCGGATGTCGAGGGTTTGGATGCCGCCCGCAAGCTGGCCATCCTTTCCTCTCTGGCCTTCAATTCCCGGATCGGCATCAAAGATGTTTATGTTGAAGGAATCTCCAGGATTACACCTGAAGATATTGTTTATGCCGATGAATTAGGCTGTGTGATCAAGCTCCTGGCCATTGCCAAAAACCTTGATGATCAAAGCGGAATTGAACTGCGTGTCCACCCGGCCCTTCTGCCCAAAAGCCATCCTCTGGCCAATGTCGCGGGAGTATTCAATGCTGTCTATGTGACCGGGGACGCGGTGGGAGAAACCATGTTTTATGGCAAAGGGGCAGGTTCTCTGCCCACAGGAAGCGCGGTTGTTTCCGATATTATCCAGGTTGTCCGCAACACCAATTTCGGAGCCAATGCCATGCTTGTACACGATCACTACCGCAATTTCCCGATCAAATCTTCCGCCGATTTTACAACAGGCTTTTACATCAGAATCAAGGTCAAAGACGAACCGAGAGTCTTTGCCAACATGGCCTTGTTTTTTGCCGAAGCCGGAATAAGCTTTGCCTCCATTATCCAAAAACCCAGGAGCAATCACAACGCGGAAATTGTTCTGGTCACCCACCCTTGTAAAGAAAGCCAGTTAAGACAGGCTTTGGCCTCCTTAACCTCCTACAGCAAGCTCGATAAAGTCTACAATGTGATCAGGATGGAAACCGCAAGCAGTCCGAACGCTTAAGCGGATCATCCGTCATGAGGGAGTATTTACACAAATCCCAAGATGGTTTACAATTTACTGACTGAACGAAATCAATACGGTGAGACTTACGGAGGCGAAAAATGTTTCTAGTTCAAGTGCCGGCTACCTCGGCCAACCTGGGTCCCGGCTTTGACTGTATGGGGCTGGCTGTCCAGCTTTACAACCGTTTTACAGTTGAAGAAAGCGATCAATTAAGTTTGATCTTAAAGGGAAGCTATACCGATAATATTCCTGCGGACGAAAATAACCTTCTTTGGCAAACCATGCTGAAACTGTGGCAGCTCATTGATTTCCGGCCGCAGCCGGTTAAAATCACTTTGGAGAGCCATGTCCCGCCGGCCCGCGGTCTCGGGAGCAGCTCCACAGCCGTGGTCGGCGGCCTGATGATCGCCAATACCCTGGCCGGATCACCTTTTGACAAATTTGCGCTCCTGAAAGTCGCCACAGAAATTGAAGGACATCCCGACAATGTCACTCCGGCCCTGTATGGAGGGATCACCCTGACTGTGATGACCGAAGATAGCGTCATTCCCCGGGTCCTGGTCAAAAATCCCGGCTTTCGGGCGGTCGTGATCATCCCTGATATCCTCGTTGAAACTGAGAAAGCCAGAAAAATCCTCCCTGTTGCGGTTCCCCGCCAGGATGCTGTCTATAATTCTTCCCGGGTCGGCCTTCTGGTCGATGCCTTTATCCACGAGGACTATTCCCTGCTGGGCGTTGCCACTCAGGACAAACTCCACCAGGCGCAGCGGGCCTCTTTGATCCCCGGCATGACCGCGGCTTTACAATCCGCCGGGAGAGCGGGCGCCTACGGCGCGGCCCTCAGCGGCTCCGGCCCGACTCTGATCGCCTTCTGCCCCCCCGGTCTTGAGGATCGGGTCGCTTCTTCCATGACAGACGAGCTGGCAGCCAAGGGGCTGAATACCCGGGCCTATTTCCTTGACATCGACCCCGAAGGCGCAAAGGTCACGGTTCCTTCTGACTGACCTAATACAATTTTGAATATTCCTGATGATATTTGAGCACTTTCTCCACATATGTTCTGGTTTCCGGAAAAGGAATATCCTTGACCGAGTAATTATCCAGCCCGAGACCGGTTGTTTTCAGCCACTCTTTAACCCGACCGCTCCCGGCATTATACGCGGCAAGGGTTAGGACTGTATTTCCGTCATACTGTTTACTCAAACCGGCCAGATACATACTTCCATATCTGATATTTGTTTCCGGATCTTTTAAATCGATCGCTGCATAATCCTCACCCAGCTTTTGACTGATTTCCCTTGCCGTGTCCGGCATCAGCTGCATTAAGCCGATGGCCCCTTTATCTGAGGAGGAGAACGGCAAAAAGCTGCTTTCCGCCTTGATCACGGAAACAACCAGCAAAGAATCGGTATTGTATTCTATCGCGTACTTATTAATGATCTGCTTGTATGGATAAGGATAAAACAGCTTCGGAATCAGGTTCGATTGAGCGACCAGGATTGTTAATACGAGGACAAGACCAAGGATGGAAGACTTGGTCTTGTTTTTTAATACTCCCTGAACGACTCCGGCCAAACGGCTTTTCCTTTTGTATTTGGCTTTGTTTCTTTTCTTTCCGGGATATTTCAACCTTTTCAGGGGTTGAGACGAAAGTCTTTGATAAGATGCTTTTAATGATTTCCTCACTTTTTCCAACCATCCGCTATTTATTCCGATCAAAATTCTCAAAACTGGTTCACATCCATTCACATCAATATCGTTTTGGCTCTATTGTCCAAGGCCTGAATAATATATTGATATGCTTTGCTCTGCTCAGTTAGAAAGGTACTCTTTCCAGAATATTTCAAGGTTTTGCTCAGTCTTTTTCCAGTCTTCGATATTTTCAATGATTCGCGCGGCCTTCTTGATTTTCTCTCCAATCGGGATTTGGGCCTTTATCCTTCTCTCGGCTTCTTCGACAGGGACCTTATCCCGGGATACAATTCTTTCCAGCTGAAGCTCTTGGGGGATATACACCACCCAAACCTCATCTGCGTATTTTTCCCAGCCCGCTTCAAACAGCAAAGGCACGTCCAACACGGCTATCTTATGACCTTTTCTTTCGCTGTCAAGGCAGAACTGAAGCATGTTTTTCAATACCAAAGGATGAATCAGCCTCTCCAGGCGGATTCTATCCTCTTTATTTTTAAAGACCAGATCAGCCAGCGCCCTGCGGTCGACGGTATGGTTTTCGATATACTGCCCGCCAAATTCTCCGGCAATCTTTTGGGTAAATTCTTTGCTTAACAAGATCTCATGAACCGCCCGGTCGGCATCAAAGACAGGGACTCCTTTACCCGCGAACCACTGGGCAACCGAAGATTTTCCCGTTCCTATTCCACCGGTCAGTCCTATTTTTAACATTATTCGTCTCCTTAAAACATCTTTATTGATCCGACCAGAATCAGTAACACTCCCGGCAGGAATTTCGCCCGTTCCAATAATTTCGAGGACAGTTTTCCCACCAGGGAATGCCCGGTCCTGATCATGATAAACTGCGTAAGCGCAACCAAAACAATCGAATACGCCGGTATTCCGGCCATAGACGCGGCGATTCCCGAAGAAAAGGCGTCTAAAGACAGCGCCAGTCCCAGCAGAAAGCTTTCCAGGATACCGATCGTCCCGGAATTATCGATATCGGCTGCCGATGGTGTCTTGAGGATCTGAATAACCAAACCGAATATACTGAGGTTCAGTCTGAACAGTTGCCGGGTTTCCTCATCTTCGACCCTTGCGCTGTAAGAAGCGAACACCGGGACAGCTTCCTCTTTTGCCTTCTCCTTGTTCAGCGCATCATTTTTTGTCGGGGATAAGGCCTTTATCAGCTGAAAACAGCCGATCATGATCAGGACCGCGGCACCCAATACCTTGGGAGAGACCATATCCAGATAAGGGATGAGCAGGTATCCGAAAAACATCGATATCCCCATGGTCGCCACCGTACAAAGACCGATGATACACATACTGCGAAACGGAATCCTTATGTTCTTTAGGCCGTAGGCCATCCCTACTCCAAATCCATCCAGACTTAAAGCAAAAGCGACAAGTAATGTCACTCCCATATCGTTATCCCTCCAATTATCTTTTCAGAGATAATATATGGGTTGACAAAATTAATGGTGAACCTGTTCTGAGATTTCCAGCCAGTACTCCATTAACTTGTCCAGCTCAGCCTTGGTCTGATCATGCTCTTCCTGAAGGGTGATGATTTCCCGGTAATCCGTTTCTACCCCCTCCATTTTTCCCTCAATTTCCTGGAGTTTTTTTTCATGCTCGCTGATTTTCGATTCCAGCTGCTTCAGCTTGTTGTCTTTTCTCTTTTGCTCCCTGGCTTCTTCCCGGTAATTCCGGGCAGAGAAAACGTCCTTCTCCTGCGCCAGGGCGGCCTGCTGATCTTTTTCCTGTTCGCTCCATTGGGCATAAGCCTGCCTGAAGCTCAAATAGTCCCCCCTGTGGAGTCTTATCCCCTCCGGGGTAAGCAATGCCACTTCATTGATTATCCGGTTCAGAAAATAACGGTCATGGGAAACGACCAGAACAGTGCCCTCATACTCAATCAAAGCCTCTTCCAGCATTTCTCTGGTCTCAGCATCCAAATGGTTGGTTGGTTCATCCAGCAGCAGAAGGTTGCCGTTGGCCAGCAGGAGCTTGCATAAAGCCAGACGGCTTTTTTCCCCGCCGCTTAAGACTTTTACCTGTTTAAAAACATCGTCTCCTCTGAAACCGTACCTGCCCAGCAAGGCTCTGATTGCCGGGTCTTCCATTTTGCACACGTCCCTGATTTCTTCGATGATTGTCGCCTTCCTGCTGAAATCTTCATGTTCCTGGGCGTAATAACTGACCTTGACATTTGCTCCAAGCCTGATCCGGCCTTCATGATTTATTTTCCCCAGGATTGCTTTGAGCAGAGAGGTTTTCCCTACTCCATTTTTGCCTAAGAGGGCCACCTTTTGACCGCGGCGCAGATCTATGGCGGCATTTTGGAAGATCCTTTTGTTGTTGTACGTCACTGCTAAATCCTCTATTGCCAATACCCTGTCCCCGCTGCGCGCTGTCTCTCCAAAGCTGATCGATACCTGTGACGCCGCTCCGGCCGTTTTGACCGCGGAGGCAGTTAATTTTTGCAGCTGTATTTCCCGGCCATGGGCCTGCTTTGCTTTGACTCCGGCCTTGTAACGGCGGACATATTCTTCCAGAGAACGGATTTTCTTGGCTGTTTTCTCCGCTTCCCGGTCCCCTGAGATCTCTTCAATTTTGCGTTGAAGCTCAAATTCGGAATAGTTGCCTTTATATGACGTTAGTTTCCCTTCTTTGACAAAGAAGACCGTATCAAGGATTTTATCCAGAAAAAAACGGTCATGGGAAACAATCAGAACCGCTCCCTCATAATCCCCCAAAAACCCTTCCAGCCATTCCAAAGCATCCAGGTCAAGGTGATTGGTCGGCTCGTCCAAGATCAGGAGGTCCGGTTTTCTGAGAAGAATCCTGCCCAGTCTCAGTCGTGTCTTTTGCCCGCCGCTTAACGTGAAAAGCAGTTTGTCTTTCTCCTTTTCCAGTCCCAGGCCGGCCAATATCCGGCGTATTTGGGCTTCCAAAGCATAGCCTCCCGCGTTTTCAAAGCGGGACATCACTGTGCTGTATTGTTCCAGAATTTGTTCTTCCGCCTCCTGGGCCATCCTGATTTCCAGGAACCTCATCTTTTCTCTCAATTCAATGATATCTTTTCTTTCCGCCAGCATGGAATCAAAAACCGTCCCTTCCTCTAAGCCGAAGATCACGGCCTGAGGAAGATAACCGATTGAAGCTGTACAGAATATTTCTCCCCGTGAACAGGGAATTTCCTGAACAAGAGCCCTGAGCAAAGTTGTTTTTCCCGCTCCGTTGGCCCCGATCAGCCCTGCTTTTTGTCCCGCCTCTATGCGGAACGAAATATTGTGCAGAATGGTTTCACCTGCTGCATCGATATTCACACCATTGCACACTAAGATGCTCATAAACCTTCCGAACTCCTCCGTCTATATTTGACACACCGGACAAAACACGGTTGTCCGGCCTGCTGTTTTCGTTTTCCCAAGAACAGAACCGCAAACTTTGCAATTCTGACCGGCCCGCCCATAAACATAAAGATTTTCCTGAAACAGGCCTTTGTTGCCGTCCCCATCCCGATAATCGCGAAATGATGTCCCCCCGGCCTCGATTCCTGCTTTGAGCGCTCCTTGAATCGCATCGTACAATAAAATCACTTCCGAAATTTTAAGCGATGCTGTCCTTCGCTCCGGCCTGATTCCAGCCATAAACAAGGCCTCATCAGCGTAAATATTGCCGATCCCGGCCACCGTCTCCTGATCAAGCAAAGCCGATTTAATGGTGCTTTTTTTGCCGGAAAGCCTTTGGCCGAAAACTTCTATAGAAAAGCGCTCATCAAACGGTTCCGGTCCAAGTTTGGCAATTGCCGGCACCTTACCCAGTAAAGCGGTTTCCACCAGTTGGATTCGTCCGAACTTCCTCATATCCGAATGATGGATTTGCCCGTTCTCCAGATAGAAGACAGCATGAGTGTGCTTTTCAGGCTCATGTTCCCCCTGATAGTAGATCAGTTTGCCGGTCATGCGGAAATGCAGGATCAGAGTCACGCTGCCCGCAAGGTGAATAAACAAATATTTTCCCCTGCGGCCGAGGCTTTCCACCTTTTTTCCAATCAGCAAGTCATTGGGGTCAAGGTCGGTGGCATTGACAAAAACGTCCGGCCAGAAGAGTTTAAATTCTTTGATTTCCTGACCAATAATATTTTTGGCTAGTGAAAGCCTGATATTTTCTACTTCAGGTAATTCCGGCATATTTTAACCCCTTCCTCTTTTACCCCTTTTCCCGCTGATTAAAGCCCGCTCAACCCTTTTCCCGCTGATTAAAGCCCGCTCAATCCTTTTCCCGCTCAGATATGGTATTTTCCCATATCACACCAGTTCACCCCTGTCTTACAGTCCACCTGCAAAGGAACCGTCAGCAAAAGAGCGCTTTCCATTTCCGTTTTCACGATTTGGGCCACCTCAGGCAAGGCCCTGGCTGAGACCTCCAGCAGCAATTCGTCATGAACCTGAAGCAGCAAATTTGCTTCCAACCCTTTCATTGCTTCGTCAACCCTGATCATTGCCAGTTTCATAATATCGGCAGCCGTGCCCTGGATCGGACTGTTCATGGCAATTCTCTGTCCGAACTGTCTGACTGTCCGGTTCTGGTGGTTCAACTCGGGAGTCTGGCGCAGCCTGTTGAGAAGTGTTCTTGTTTCTCCTGTTTCCATGGCATTCACCACAGAATCATTCAAATATTTCTTGACACCGCTGTACCTCTGAAAATATCTTTCTATATAAAATTTAGCCTCTTTCCTGGGGATACGGATGTCACGAGCCAGGCCGAAGTCAGTCAGTCCGTACATCAATCCGAAATTGACGGCCTTGGCTTTACGGCGCATGTCGGGAGTGACCTGCTCCAGGGGAACACCAAATACCTCCGAAGCTGTTCTGGCGTGCACATCCTCTCCTGTCTGGAAAGACTGACAAAGGATCGGGTCCTGAGAATAATGGGCAAGCACCCTGAGCTCGATCTGGGAATAGTCTGCCGAAAACAGCTCCCAGCCTCCTCTCGAAGGAACAAATACCTTGCGCAGCTTCCTCCCCTCTTCCATCCTGATGGGGATATTCTGCAAATTCGGCTCTGTGCTGGATAATCTTCCGGTCGCCGTGACCATCTGCTGAAATGTGGTATGGACTTTGCCGTCCCGGAGCTGGCCAAGCAATCCTTTCACATAAGTCGAATTCAGCTTTACCAGATGTCTGAATTCCAATATTTTTTCAACGATACAGTGTTGACCCGCCAATTCCTCCAAGGTTTCGGCATCCGTTGAATAGCCTGTTTTTATTTTTTTGAGAGGCGGAAGCTCCAGCTGCTCAAAAAGAACCTTACCCAGCTGCTGAGGGGAATTAATATTAAAACTGACTCCGGCAATCTGATAAATGTCCTCCTCAATGACTGCGATTTTCTTTTCCAGTTCAAACCCGATTTGCTCCAGCATCTCTCTGTCTACAGATATTCCCTGTCGTTCCATTTCCGCTAAAACAATACTTAATGGTTCCTCCAGCTCATGAAGCAGGGAGGATAAGCCCAGCTCCTCAAGCTTTTTCCGGCTGTTTTCAAACTCGTGGGCCAGAAGGCCGGCTTCCCTGGCCGCAGAGAAAAAAAGTTCGTCTGCCTGACCGCTTAACAATTCAGCCGCCTGATAGGATGATCTGGTCGGATTCATCAAATAAGCGGCCAGACTAAGATCATATTTGAGGCCGTCCAGACGGACCCCCTCATTGGCCAGAGCAGAGTACAGTGTTTTATGATCAGCCATAATCTTGAATACCCGCGGTGAGCCAAGAAGCTCATGCCACTTCGCCAGCACATTTTTATCTATTTGGGTTCTGTCTAAGGAATAGGTATTTCTCTGGTCGCAGATCCCCATTTCGTTCCAGACAGAGAGATGGGCAGCTTCCCCTTCCAGCCTGTAGCTGATCACCAGCTCCGTTTTTTCCGTCATCCAGCTGCTGATCTGTTCCAGCCAGCCGCCGGGATCAAGAATCCGTTCCTCATAAGACGGCCCTGCTTGACTGTCCCGGTTATCCTCCTGATTATCCTGACTGTCCTGATTGTTTTTGTTGTTCCGGTTGTTTTTCCCGTTTTCGTTGTCCCGCCTGTCTTGACTTTTGGCCGGTCCCCGCGAACGAGCCGGCCCCTCTTGATCTTGATCCAGAGTCTGCTCAAACAGCCTGCAGATCATACTCAGACTGTACTGGTGCAGAAGCCCCAGCGTTTTTTCGCTGTCCGGCTTGGTGCGGACAAAATCCCCGATTTGAAAATCTATCGGCACCTGATCAATCATTGTTGCCAGCTTCTTGCTCAACAAGGCCTGTTCAGGATATTCCTTCAATAATGCTTTAAGCTTGTTGCCCGGCACCGCATCAACATTTTCCAGCACCTGCTCCAAACTGCCGAAACTCCAAAGCAGTTTCAAAGCGGTTTTTTCGCCTATGCCCGGAATACCGGGGATATTATCCGAAGGGTCGCCCATCAGACCCTTTAAATCAATGATCTGTTCCGGTTTCAGCTGGTATTTTTCAAACAGCTTGTCCTTGTTATAACACTCAACCGTAGAAATTCCCTTGATCGTCATCTCAACTGTGGTTTGATCGGAAACGAGCTGAAAGGCATCCTTATCCCCGGTGATGACGATAATTTCCATCCCCTCCGCCTCTGCCCTTCTGGTCACCGTGGCAATCAGGTCATCCGCTTCATAGCCCTCACTTTCCAGAACCGGCACGGACATCGCGCCGAGAATTTCTTTAAGATAGGCAAATTGAGGCTTGAGAGTCTCGGGGGTTTCCTTACGCTGAGCCTTATATTGATCATACATTTCAATTCTTTTGGTTGCCTTTGTTTTATCAAAAGCAACGACCCAGCAATCCGGTTTTTTTTCTTTCTGAATACGTAAAAGCATGGCTAAAAATCCGTGGACGGCATTTGTCGGCAGTCCTTCAGCCGAAGTCAGCGGCGGCAAAGCGTAAAAAGCCCTGTTGAGCAAACTGTTGCCATCCATGATCACTAAACGAGCCATTAATAGACTCCTTTCTCCGATACCTTGATCTTAATCTATCATAACCTTTCTTTGCTTTTGAAACAACCTTGGGCACTGGAAATACCATAACTTACCCAAAGCAAACGGGAATGAAAAAAACGATTTCATGAATAATATAAATAACAGATTGCTTAGACAAAGAATAAACGATGAGGCGGAGAATAAAATGATTAAAGCAAAACGGCGGTCTAAATCCCAATTCCATTCCAATTACGATCAATTCAGAATACATCTGCTGATTGGAAAAGACCATATCAGTGTCAGTGAAACCCTCTTAAGGCAGCCCTCCGACCAGCTATAAAGTTGAAAAGCAGCAAACATTTATCGGAAAATTAGATGTGATCAATTCTTTATTCAAATCCTTCACCCCTATTATTTTGCTAATGACAATTTTATTTAAATTCTCCAAAAGCATACAATAATCCTTTTAGGATCAGAAAAGCCGATTTGGACCGGGATTGTTCCAGCACACAAAAAATAATCTTTGCAAAGAATTGACAAAGCGTTTATCACTTGATAAGATAAAAAAAAATAGTTCAAAATGACTGTGATAGGGAATATTAAGCTGACCGGCAGGTTCAGAGAGCTGTTGTTTGGTGCGAAGCAGCCGAAGCCAAAGCCCAACTCCCCCTTGAGTCGCCGGCTGAACAGTTTAAGTAGGTTGGACGGAAACTTCCACCGTTACAAGGAAGGGAATATCGGATCACAGATCCCGTATTCTGTTTGAGTGAACGGAATGAACCCCGTTAACATGAGTGGTACCGCGAAGGAATAATAGCCCTTACGTCTCATACGAGATGTAAGGGCTTTTTTATTTTTATTTTTAAGGAGGTCCAAACGATGAAAAAGCTCTATTTTTTTGATACAACGTTAAGGGATGGTGAACAGTCTCTAGGAATAACGTTAAATGTCCGGCAAAAATTACAAATCGCCGAACAGCTCGTGCGCCTTGGCGTCGATATCATCGAGGCGGGCTTCCCTGTCTCTTCACCGGGAGACTATGAAGCGGTCAAAGAAATCAGCAAAAATATCAAAGGAGCGGTGATCTGTGGTTTGACCCGCTGTGTCCAAGCGGACATTGATCTTTGCGCGGAGGCCCTCAAATATGCTGAAAATCCCCGGATTCATACCGGGATAGCTGTATCTGATCTTCACATGGAGAAAAAACTGCATCTGAAGCCTGAGGAAGTGATTGATTTGGCCTGTGCCTGTGTCAAACACGCCAAAACGTATTGTCATGATGTGGAATTTTATGCTGAAGACGCGTTCAGAAGTGACCGTAACTTTTTGGCCAGGATCCTTCAGGAAGTCATTAAGGCCGGGGCGACCGTCATCAATATCCCGGATACAGTAGGCTATGCCACCCCCTGGGAATTCGGGGAACTGATCTCATTTGTCAAAAACACTGTGGAAAATATCGATCAGGCCATCATCAGCATTCATTGCCACAATGATCTCGGTATGGCCACGGCCAATTCCATGGCCGGCCTGTTTGCCGGTGCAACTCAGATTGAAGGAACCATCAACGGGATTGGCGAACGGGCGGGCAACACGTCTTTGGAAGAAGTGATCATGGCCCTGCACTCCAAGAAAAAAGAATATCCCTTTGCCCTCAATATCCACACCAGGGAGATTACCGCGACAAGCAGTCTGGTTTCCCGGATAACCGGCATTCCCATTCCCTATCATAAGCCGATTGTGGGCCCCAATGCCTTTAAACATGCCTCCGGGATTCATCAGGACGGGATTCTGAAAGAAAGGGAAACCTATGAAATTATTGATCCGGCCACTATTGGCGCCAGCCAGAATCAGATCATTCTCACCGCCAGATCGGGCAAGCACGCTTTAAGGCACAAGCTTTTTGAACTGGGCTACAGACCGGAATCAAATCAGCTGGACCGGCTTTATGGGGACTTCATCCAGATAGCCGATCAGAAAAACGAAATCTTTGATCAGGACCTCCATACGCTGATGAACTCCCACCCCGGTCATTAATCACTCGTTCATCACCTTTGTCCATCTTCTTTCAGATCCGGATGTCAAACAGGCTTTGATTTTGCCTTCATTGATCTGCCGCCACGGCTTTCAGGATCGTTTCTTTCAATTGACAAACCATCTGCCCGTTGAAGATTTCCCCGATTCCTTTTTGAAAAAGGCTGTCTTCTTTTTGGGGAATATCAACATCAAAAGCTACCGTTTCCTGGAATTGTTCATTGGAGATTTCCCAGCAGTGGTTGCGGATAAAATATCTGACTTGTTCATAATTGGCATAAGGAATGGTCAGGCCGTAAACCAGATGCGGAGTAAGCTTCTCTATGCAAGCATGTTCAATCGCCATTCTGGCCGTCCCGCCATAGGCTCTGGACAACCCGCCTGTACCGAGCAGGACTCCGCCGAAGTACCTGACAACAACAATCTGAACATCCCACAGTTTTTTATGCTGCAACACATCAAGGACCGGCCGTCCTCCCGTCCCCTGCGGTTCACCGTCATCTGATGATTTTTCCAGTTTCCCCCTGTTCAGGCGGTAAGCATAGACATAATGCCGGGCATTAGGGTATTCCTTTTTGACATCGAGGAGCCGGGCCGCTGTTTCGCCTGAGTCTGCGGCGGGGACAGCAACAGCAATAAACCTGGATTTGTCGATAACCTGCTCTGCTGATGACGGCTTGCTGATGGTAATAAGCTCTTCCATTTTCCTTTATCCTTATCTCCTGACCGGCATTTGAATTCCCCTGAGCTATTGCTCCGGGTTACGTTCCTTGATTTCCTTGAACTCCTGATCAGGATAGTTTTGCATAGGCTTTCTCCAGAAACTTTTCGGCATTGATGATGAACCTTTCATGCTCTCCCTCACCGATTTTTTCTTTTTCATCATAAGCCTCAATTTTGAAAGACAGCTTGCGGCCCTCAATCCCGGTGATTTCGGCAACTGCCCACACCTTCATCCCCACGGGAGTCGCCGCCAGATGCTTAATCTCCAGATAGGTGCCGACACTGGTCTGACCTTCCGGCAAATCAAGGGCTCTGGTCGCCGCGTTCTCCATGATGGCCACCATAATCGGGGTGGCCAAAACGTCGAGAGTCCCGCTGCCCAATGTTTTTGCCGTCACTTTTTCTGTCACCACTGTTTCCGACTTTCCCTTGGCACCGATTTCCATATTGATCAGCCTCTTTCTCAAAAACTTTTTTCTCTCTTTTTCTTGTTCCGGGCAAAAAAAGAATTCCCGCTTTGTCTTCTTCTCCAATTCCGGCCTGATGCCCTTGCGCCCCTCACCGGAAACCTTTCCGTCTAAATCGGAAATAAAATTCCGGCCATGTATATGGCCGAGGTCAGCGTAATGGCGCCGAATATCGTGGATACCATGACTTGCTGCGAGGAGAAATTTTCATAGTTGTTGCATTCGATGGCAATCAAAGCTGTGTTTACCGCCGTCGGCACGGAATAGGAAATAAATATGGTCTGAGCGACAACCCCGGAAAAACCGAACAGTTTTATGCCGGCCAGTGCCAGCAAAGGGCCGATAATGAGCCGGGTAAACACGGCGATATTGACATCAATATTTCTAAAATCAAATTCTGTTTGCGAAAGCTGAACCCCTAAGGTGAATAAGGCCATTGGCACAAGGCCGTCTTTGATGTATTCAAGCGTTGGCCATAACGGAGTTGCTGTGATATCAACCATAAAATATTTCAGTACGATCGCCAGCAAAATCGCATAGATTGACGGCATCGTTAAAATCTGGTCAACAGACTCCTTCCAATCCTTCTTGGCTTTCCCCGCATTGTAGAAACCAATGGTATTCATGGTGATATTCATAAAGGTCAAAATAATGACCTGAGCGGTCAGCGCCTGGTTCAAGTAAGGGGTTTCTCCATCAATGACATAAGGGGCATGACTGAAAATAAGGGTGATCAGGGATATTCCTATATTCCCGGCATTGTTAAACATAATCGAATTTTTGAACGCACTGGTCATCCCGATATCATATTTCCGGATTTTAGCGATTACTCTGGCCAGTAAATCATTGGCGATCATGTAGGCCAGCCCGAAAAATAAGATTTTCAGAAGGGTTACGGATAAGCTGGCCGTATAGAGATTAAAAAAGATAAAACACGGAATAAATAAGTAGAAATTAAATTTACTGAGTGTAAATAGATTCAGGCTGAATCTTTTGCTTAACAAAAACCCCAATCCGACCATGATAAAAACAGGTAAAATATTATTCCCCAGGATGTATAGAAAAATAGACATTTTGACTCCTTCATACCGTTTCCTCATCAGCCGAGCTTATTCTGCTTCTTATTTTACCAAGCGATTGCCTCTCTGTCTTTATTTTTCGGACAATTTATCACTGAAAATCCGGGATCCCTTATCCCTAAGGTTTCTTCTTCTTCAGAATTGTGGCCCACCACTCCACCGCGGCATATAAAAAGAGGTGCCTGCAGACACCCCATGATCATTTTAAGGAAAAGAATCTATTTGGATTTTAATGGGTGATTCCCCTGGCTATCCCACTCATGGCATCCGCCTGGTCCGTATTCAGGTGCTCAATGGCCAGGTCGCCCAAAGTGATGATTCCGACCAGTTTTCCACTTTTCAGCACCGGCAGCCTTTTGACCTGGTATTCTGCCATCAGATCGGCGGCCTGGCTGATGGAGTCCTTTTCTTCAATACAAATAGGGTCTAAGGTCATCACCTGCCTGGCCAGGGTTTTCTGCAGGTCTTTTTTTTCGGAAACCGCTCTGACAATGATATCCCGGTCCGTAATAATGCCTAATAGTCTGTCTCCTTCACAGACTGGGACAGCCCCGATATCCTGCTCTTTCATGATTTTGGCAATATCAGACAAGCTGGAATTTTGGTCTGCTGAAAATATTCTTGCAGACATGATCTCACTCACACTCATTTTTACTACCTCCACAGAAAATATGATTTAACGATATTCTTTACTGAAATGAAACAAATATGTACATCTCTTCGATTGGCCTTCCAGAAAAATGAAACGGACCGTTTGCCCGGAAATCTGCCTAAAATTTTTATATGTATACAGTATTCAATGTTGTTTGATTAAGGAAATTATTTCTGAAAACCCCTAATTCTAGCGGATATTTTTGTGCTTGCTTTTCATTTTTCTAATCTTTATAATGTATACAGTAATTTTTTTGGCAAAGAAGCCTGATCAAACTTATGCAAATTTTGCATAGGTTTTGTCAGGCTTCTTTATTTTATAAAAATCGTCATAACTTAGGAGGAGAAAAATGAATACTGGCGACATTGCTTTTATGTCCGTATGTACCGCATTAGTGTTTCTGATGATCCCCGGCCTGGCCTTTTTTTACGGAGGCCTGGTCAAGAAGCGCCATGTCCTTTCCATCATGATTCAGAGTATCGCCGCAATCGGAATTATCACTATTTTATGGGTAGGTATCGGTTATTCTTTAGCTTTTGGACCGGATGTCGGCCACTTTATCGGCAATCTCGATTTTGCCGGTTTGAACAATGTCGGTCTGGAGCCAAAAAGCGAAGGGGCTACGATCCCCCACTTGTTATTTGTTCTCTTCCAGCTGATGTTTGCCATCATTACCCCGGCCATTATTACGGGCTCAACAGCTGAGCGCCTGCGTTTCCCGGCCTATGTGCTATTCATCGCCTTGTGGAGTATCCTGGTTTATGCTCCGCTGGCCCACTGGGTCTGGGGCGGGGGCTGGCTGGCCGACCTGCATATTCTGGATTTTGCCGGAGGTATGGTTGTCCATATCAGCTCAGGTTTTTCCGGTCTGATTGCCGCCCTGGTCATCGGCAAACGCTTAAACAGGGAAAACGACCCGCCTATTCCCCACAATATGCCATATGTCCTGCTTGGGACAGGCCTTCTTTGGTTCGGCTGGTTTGGGTTTAACGGCGGAAGTGAATTGGCGGCTGACGGGATATCCGTTTTGGCCATGACAACTACACATATTTCTGCCTGCGCGGGCTTGCTGGGATGGATGCTGATCGAAAAACTCCATCACGGCAGACCTACTGTTCTCGGCGCGCTCTCCGGAGCAGTTGCCGGGCTGGGGGCGATTACTCCGGCCTGTGCCTTTGTTACCCCTCTTGCGGCGATTGTCATCGGCTTGGTTTCCACCGGCTTATGCTATATTGGGGTAGCCTATCTCAAAGAAAAACTCGGTTACGACGATTCCCTGGATGCTTTTGGAATCCATGGTATAGGCGGTACCTGGGGGACTCTGGCTACCGGAATATTCTGTACGACACTCGTCAATCCCAATGGCGCCGACGGTTTGCTCTACGGCTCTTCCGCCCAGCTGCTCGTTCAGTTTCTGGGCGTTCTTGCAACCTACGCGTATTGCGGCCTGGCAACCTTTGTGATTTTAAAAGTAGTAGGGCTGGTCACCCCGCTTGCCGCTTCCCATGAGGAGCAGGATTCCGGACTGGATATTACCCAGCATGGGGAAAGCGCCTACACTGATTTGGATGGAAGAACTTCTGTGGCTGATCCGGGCTGGAATATCTTTAACTAACAGCGGGAACTGCTCAAATCCAGGAAAATACTCTACCATAAACCACGGGCTGCCGCCTGAACGGATTACTCTGTTCTCTGCGGCAGCCCCTGATGATTAATGCAATCCCTCTCTGTCCAGCCGCTCAGAAAGTGGTCATTCTCACCGCACTGTCAAAGGCCAGCCGGCTGCGCTCACATTCATCATCATTTAATGTGATCTGACAGCAGTAAGGGCTTCCTTTCATCCGTTCGGAGGCAAAGCTCAGCCCATTTGTCCGGCTGTCCAGATAGGGATGATCAATTTGATCCGGATCTCCTGTTAAAATAATTTTTGTGCCCTTTCCGGCGCGGGTAACGATTCCTTTGATCTGTTTCGGAGTGAGATTCTGGGCTTCATCGATCATGACCCAGTTTTTCTGGATAGACCTGCCCCGAATATAAGTAATGGCTTCGGTCGTAATAATGTTGCGCTGGAAAAGCTCGTCTATTTTATCTCTAAGTTCTTTTTCGTTCTTATATCGTTCCTCTTCATCATGGTCAACAAGAATTTCCAGATTATCAATTGCCGCCCGCATAAAAGGCGCCAGCTTTTCTGTTTCACTGCCCGGCAGATAACCGATATCATCGTCAAATTTGACATTGGGGCGGCAAATCAGGATTTTACGATAAGCCCGGTCCTTCTGGTTCATGATTTTATGCAGACCGATAGCCAGAGAAAACAGGGTTTTTGCCGTCCCGGCCGCGCCTTTTATGATCACTAGAGGGATCTCTTCAGAACTCATCATCAATGCTTCCTGCATAAAACGCTGTCCTACATTGCGCGGTCTGATCCCGTACGGACGCTCGTCCGCATATTTCAAAGGAGAAACCTGCCGGCCGTCAAATCTGCCCAGTGCCGTCTGTTTACTGCTCTCAACATTAACCAGAGTGACAAACTCATTCATCACCAGCTGAACATCTTCCTTTTTTCCCGATGCTTCATTAATGATAAAAAGATGCTTAGGGTTTAAGCATTCTTTTTGATAAAAATCATCCATTTTTTTATGTGTTGTATAAACTATGGTTCTGCCCCTGTACTGGGAATCAGGCATAACAACCTGTTCATTCTGAAAATCCTGAACCGTCAAACCGATGATATCCCCTTTTATCCGGACAAAGATATCCTTCGTCACCAGGATAGCCTTTTCATTTCTTTTATTGAGGCCTTTGCAGACCTTTAAGATCCTGTTATCCGCCTTTGCCGGGGACCACCCTGCGGGAAGTTCAATATCATGGAAATTAAGCTCGATGCGCAAAAGCCCCCCTCCCGGCAGTTCAATCCCTTTTGTTAAGTCGCCTTTTTCTCTTAACAGATCAATGATTCGGGCTGTTTGCCGGGCATTTGCCCCGTTTTCCGAAGATTCTTTCTTGAACCGGTCAAGTTCTTCCAAAACCACCTCAGGAATAATCACATGATTGTCTCCAAACGCGAAAATAGCCTGAGGTGATTGCAAAAGCACATTCGTATCAATAATGTAGCTTTTTTTCACAGACTTGCCCCCTTGTTCGTTCTTTAAGCAACAGTATTGACCACGATCATCAAATTCCTGTTACAGCAAGGTAAAGCCCCTGTTACTTTTTAACTTTTCTTTTCCTGCGCCAGAAAAAGCCCTGGGCTTCAGCAGGATTGGTTAAGGCTTCTGTCCATATACAATCGCCACAGCACCACCCATTAAATTTTTATAGCCGGTATTGGTCAGTCCGCATTCACAAAATATCGCCGCTAATTGCTGCTGTGACTCAAATTCGCAGGCGGAGCTGTAGAGGTACTCGTATTCCTTTGCCTTTCCTGCCCATAATTTGCCCATCAAAGGAACCAGCTTACGGAAAAGCAGCCAATAAACCTGCTTAAAGACCGGCATCTCAGGCTTCCCCATATCTATTGAGACCACCATCGAGCCAGACTTGATTACACGGGCCATTTCCCGGACAACCCGGCGAAGCTCAGGCACATTCCTCAGGCCCCAGCCGACTGTTACCCCATCAAAAGTCCCCTGCTCAAAGGGCAACTTCATCGCATCGCCCTGAATGAGGTCTACACGGTCCCGATAAGGGTATTCCAACAAGTTTTCCCGGGCCTTCTCCAGCATCTGCTCAGAAAAATCCAAGCCTGTCACCCGCCCGGAAGGTCCGACACGTTTTCCGATTTCCATCACCATTTTGCCCGTTCCACAGCAAAGATCAAGAATGTTCAAGCCCGGTCCGGCCTTGACTGTTTGTACAGTTTTGCGCCGCCAGGAACGATCCATCCCCATGCTCATCAAGGAATTCATCAGATCATATCTGGAGGCAATGGAATTAAAGGTATCCTGAACATACTGAGATTTATTTTTTTGTCCATACTCCATTTTTAGTATTTCCTTTATTTGTTTATCCTCATTATACAATAATCCTGCTGATAATAAAAAGCCAACTTATTTTTTCGTTTATTTTAAACGAGAATTCCGTCGATCTTATATTTTTTTATACCATTTTTTAGAATTTAATAGTATAATGATTATTATTATCTTTTAGGGAGATTAAAACTAATGTGTGAAATTAAGAATCTTACTGAACTGTTAGTCAGAAAAGCTCTCGATGAATATATGGAACATAATGAACTGCCCTGCAAGTGCGAAAAGTGCCGTGCCGATATCATCACTTATGCGTTGAATCGCTTGCCGCCGAAATATTTCAGTACCCGCAGGGGGGAGATCATCAAGAATGCGGAATCTCAGCTCTTATATGATAAAACAAGAATCTTGACTGAACTTGTTGCCGGAATAACACTAGTTGCCGCCAACCCTGCTCATGAAAGATAATATGATTTTGGCAATGTTGAGGAAAGAAGATTTGTGTTTTGCACAAGCACAGGAGAACTGCTTTTGGCCTAAAGCTGAAAAGCAGTTCTCTCTCTATTTATTCTGAAAATTAAACTTTGGTAATTTTACTTTTTTAGGATAAAATAGTAACTGAGAGATTTTTCCGGGATTCTGTTTCAAGGACAATTATGGAGGATAATATGCGCCAATACAAAGGTCTGCAGCTTGATCAATTTCAAATCGATGCTTTAACTGCCATCAACAATCATTTATCTGTCATCGTTTCGGCCCCGACCGGTACGGGGAAAACCCTTATTGCCGATTATCTCGTGGAAAAATCCCTGAATGAAAATAAGAGAATTGTCTATACAGCCCCGATCAAAGCCTTGAGCAATCAGAAGTTCAAGGACTTTTCCAGCCAATTTGGCCCTGAAAAGGTTGGTATCCTGACCGGGGATATTGTCATCAACCCCGAAGCAGGCCTATTGATTATGACCACAGAAATTTTCCGCAACCAGGTCATCACGGAAGACCCTGAGCTCAATGATGTTTCCTACGTTATTTTTGATGAGATTCATTGGCTCAATGACGAGGACCGCGGCACAGTCTGGGAAGAATCCATCATCCTGACACCTATGCACATCAAGATTCTCGGTTTGAGCGCCACAATCGCCAATGCCGCGGAATTGACCCAATGGATTGAATCAATCAGGGGGGAAGAAGTATTTCTGGTTGAAGAGCAAAAGCGAATTGTCCCTCTGGCCTATTATTATTACACGAAAGATACCGGATCAGTGACCTATGAACAATTAATTGAATTTTATACCTCAAAAATCCGTTCCGGCAGCAATCAGGACGGAATTTCTCTTTTTCAGCCCACCTCTCACCTTGATTTAATCGAGAACATTAAAAATGGCTACCTGCCGGCTTTATATTTTGTTTTCAGCCGCAAACAGTGTGCGGAAAAAGCTCATGAACTGGCCAATACAAATCATTTCTTAACACCTCTTCAGAGTTCCAAAGTGAAGGATTTTTTCCTCGAGCAATTCGGACCCGAAGAAGGCTGGTCTTCCTCAACCAGAAGACTCTTCCGGGTCTGCCGGAAAGGAATTGGCTATCACCATGCCGGCCTGCTTCCGGCCCAAAAATCAATTGTCGAGGATTTATTTTTGCAAAAATACATTTATGTTCTTTACTGTACCGAAACCTTCAGTGTCGGCATCAACTACCCTGTCAAAGCAGTCTGTTTTGATTCCCTGAGAAAATTTGACGGCAGGGATTTTCGGGAGCTTAAAAATCATGAATTTTTTCAAATGTCCGGGCGGGCGGGCAGGCGGGGTATCGATGAAAAAGGTTATTCCTTCGCTGTTGTCGACCTGAATTATCTGTATAAAAATACCCTGCCCAAATTTAATATCAATAAACTGGAACCGCTGTCCAGCCAGTTTAAGCTTTCCTACAACACTGTTCTCAATCTGATGGCTACACTCAATCTGGAACAGATAGAGGTTTTTTTCAAAAAAAGCTTTGCTTCTTATTCTCATCATGTTATATCAGAACGTATTGACCGGCGTATCAGGGAATTGGATCAGGAACATGCGGCCATTCGTTCCCTTTCCTGCCACAACTTAAGCTCTTACCGCTGCCCGGCCAATTATTATCCGAAGCTTAAGGAGTTGGAACGGCTGCGCAAATCATACAACAGGCTTGAGCCCAGAAGAAAGAACAAAATATACGGCAGGGAGATGCTGCGCAAAATTAAAAAATGGGAGAAAGTCCTCCACTCTTCCCCCAAAAAATGTTCTCTGAAAAAACAGGAAAATTGCAAATCCCTGTCTTCCAGATGGCGGGAAATTAAAACGATGAAAAATGATCTTCAGGCTCAATTGTCCGTATTGGCCGATCACAATACTTTCTTAAATGAATTCTTATATAAAAAAAATCAGCTGGCCCAATTAAAATACATTGAGGGTGATCTTATTCTGCCCCGCGGCGAATTTGCCCGTCATATTTATGTCCAGGAATTACTGGTCACAGAATTGATTTTTTCCGGGTATCCGGAAACTCTGGACGATGATGAACTCAATGCTTTGATCTCCTGTATTGATTATGAAAATAAAAAGAATGATTTCTTTATCAAAAATGACTCTTTAGATTTTTCCGCTGTTAAAGAAATGATAGAGTATCTCCAGTCCATTTGCGGTACGGAAGCGGTTCGTTTTGAATCTCGTGTCGCCGGAATCACCTATGCCTGGAGCAAAGGGGCTGAATTCAGCCAGATCCATCATTTGTGCAATTTAGATGAAGGAGACATTATCGCTGTTTATCGCCGTACAATCGATCTCCTGCGGCAGATCAAAGAAGCTTCAACTGATCCGCTTTTCCAAAAAAGAATTTCCGGCTGTATGAAAAAACTGGATCGGGACGAGGCTTCCATCCTTGAGCTTTGAGTCATCCTTTAAATTATTGCCCTGGGCTTGCAGGGAAATCGAGTAGGAGGCTACTTCATTAATTGAGTAGACCGACCTCACTCTACGATACGTACTGATCTGTATACGGCGCGGTTCAACCGCATAAGTGCAATTTCCATTGAGACTCGTATTGCGCAGAGAAATCATAATATCCTGCTCGTGCTAGTCTCTTTCGTTGTTAATAGCTGTGCTGAGAATTGGGCTTCCGACTGTTTTGCCGCTCTTTGGCTCTTTGACGTACAGTTATTCAGCTGAAAAAAGAAGATGTCTATTCAACATTTAAAGTAAATCTATAAGAACTATCAAGCGGCCTATATTCAGTTTTATCTGCATCAAAGGGATCTTTAATTACCCAACCCATTATTTCATATTCTCCTTCTTGCTGCGGTGCATTTATGTTCACGATACCTCGAACCAACTCACCATTTTCAACTTCACATAAGATGTAATCCTGATTATTAATATTAGACTGCTCCAATCCAATAGTAATAATAACGGCTACTTCCTCACAATCTTCATAACCGCCGACTTGATACTGTAAAGAAAATTTTTCACCTGCTGGTAGCTTTAATTCTCTACCTGGCATCGTTCTCTTATATTCTCTGGTGTCAGTATTCAACAGTAGTCCAGCCGCTTGATACCCTGTGACGGTTTCTGTCTTTTCGATATTATACTCTGATTGTGCCATAGCATTATCTCTTCCAAAAGATAGCATGTGATCAATTGCGATAGAATAATTATTTGACATTTCAAAGTTAACTTCATTTGTTAATACATCAGTTCCTGCAGTGAGTATTGCCAACAATGAATGATTATAATTTGTGTCAATAGGCTCAGCTAATTGAAACGTAAAATCACGTCCGAAATTTTCAGGAGCATCTATGAAAAACGTATTATACTCTGTACCGTCAATCTTTATTGGTACTTGCCTACAATCTATGAAAACCTGTACTGAAAACTGTCGCTGCTGACCTCCGTTTTCAACTCTAAAAAGCATATCATCATTATATTCTTGTAATTCTATGATGCCTTTTCGTTCTAGATTTTTTGACTTAGCAGTATATAAGTCAAAGTAGTATCCTCGAGTATTCTCGCTCACTAAATGTTGTACTCCATCATTTTCTTCGCGTATTCTAGAATTATTGCATCCCGTTAAGGCAATTATTTGCATTAAAACAATTATAAGAATACAGAATTGATAAATTCTTTTTTTTTGTGTGTTCATAAATATTGCCCCTCCCAAACGACTTTTGATTTCACATTATTGTAAAAATGTAAAATCAATGCGTATAACAAAGTCGAAGTGTATTCAACTTTGCTATACGCTGTATTGTAAGCAGTTCCTGCTTTCCTTTTTATAAACATAACACGCCCTTTCTCGTACAATTATTTTACGGTATTTTCACCACTAACTATGTAATATAATTACAACGTCATTAAATCATTCAATTATATATTTGTCAAGTAATAATAAAACATTCAATTAAAATGATTGCAGGTCTATTATTGATATGTTTAATTTTTTTGTATAAAATAAACTCATCTAGATAAAGGGAGAATTATAAATGTCAAAGCAAAAAAACAACTCAAGATTAACCGAAAGAGAAATGGATATACTGAATATTTTGTGGTCATCGGACAAACCTCTGGTCGCTTCCGATATTGCTAAGATGGGTAATTCATTAAGTATCAATACCGTACAGGCCGTATTAAGAAATTTGTTGAGTAAAAAGCTGGTTGGGATTGCAGATATTGTTTACAGTGGCACAGTTCTTTCACGTAGTTATCAAGCAACTGTAAGTTCAAGGGAATACACTATGCGGCAACTTATCAACCAGTTTCAAAATTTAAATGAAAGTGTTTCAATGCCTAGCATTATATCAACTCTGTTGGAGTACGAAAAAAACGAAGAATCTGTTATTGAGGAATTAGAGAAAATGCTGAAAGAACGCAAAGAGAAAATTAAAAGAAAAGGACAGTGATCCATTTGGAGTTTTCTTTCACCTCTTTTTTTACCATGATATTATTCAGTAACGTTATTATTATCATTATATGGTTATTCTTAAAAAAGAATAAGAATGTTGATCCTATTGAAATTAACTTTGCTCTTTTTTTAATAGCAATCGTAATTATACGCCTATTCGTTCCAATTGAACTTGATATAGCAAATACTGTGGATTGTACATTTTTGCTACCTGATATGGTTTCCTTCATGAATTTTCGTTTGGTACCCATTAGCAACAGTTATTTGTATGTCTATCATATTTTATATACTGTTATGATGACAGGTACTTTAATAGGATTTATAAGAAGCCTTATTATTTTTCAGAAATTTAAAAGCTCAATATGTCAATTACCAGCAGAGATGCATAGCAGAATACAGCCTATTCTACAGAAAGTTTTAAAAAAGTATTCTAAGCCTGGCCACTTTACTATTATGCTATCATCTACAATTACAACTCCACTTATATTTGGCCTGAAAAAGCCAACCATTGTTTTACCTGACTTAGACTTTTCTGATGATGAATTGTTTCATGTTTTTAGTCATGAAGTTAGACACTATTACAATCATGACCTTTTAGTTAAATTCGTTATGGAATCATTGTGTTTACTGTATTGGTGGAATCCGCTCGTTTTATTACTTAAAAAACAGGTATCTAGGGCACTTGAATTACATACGGATATCATGACTACTAAATCAATGAGTGAATTAGAACGCATCAACTATATGGAATGTCTTCTAAAAACAGCTAACTACCGAAGAAAAATAAGACAAGGCAATTTAATGTCAACACTCAATAGTGATGGTTGTACTCTAAAACAGCGTTATCATATTGTCATGGATTGTAGAAATTCGAAACCTACAAACAAAAATATGAAAAGTATATTTTTAGCAGGAACGCTTGTATTAACATTAACAATCTTTTCATTCTCCTTTGTGTTTAAACCATACTATTTTTTACCAGAAAACGAAGCGACAGTTTTAGTTGAATTGACAGCGGAAAACGCCTACTTGATAAAAAATGATGAAAATAACTTCGATTTACATTTAAATGGTGAATATTTTTCCACCATAAATGAGATTAAGGAATCCTATTCAAATTTACCAGTTTATGAAAATTTTAGCGAGGTGCAAAAAAATGAAGGTAATTATGAAAACCCTATTCGCATTTCTCAATAACTAACTCTAATACTTTTAGCATGATAAGAGAAGGAGAAATGCAGGATTTATATCCTGTTTTCTCTATATCCTCTCTTTTATATATCTCTTTCGCCCAATAGAAAAGACGCCTCACCTGATGTGAGACGCCTTGGGTAGACTGTGTTTTGTTACCGCCGCTTGCTTTTTTCTCAGCTTTTCGCAGATTCATTCTGCTTTTCTAATTATTTTTCTTATTTGTAGAAAGCGTATCTGCCGTCTTCAGTCATAATTCCTACCGTAGGTTCATCACCTCTGTGACTGAAAACACTGAAGTTTTCTGACAGGAACAGGAACGCCAGGCAGCCGATAGATATCAGTCCCAAGCATACGATGACTTCGATCCAGGACGGGAAATACGCGCTGCCATATTGTCCGAAGTATTCGCTTACTCCGGTAAATACCATGTTGAAGCGGTTTAGAACTACACCTCCGACCGTTAGCAGGCCGAAGATCGTTTGTCCTTTGCTGGTTCCCGCTGATTTACTGAAGGCAATGAAGATCGGGATCAATACGCCGGCTCCTAATTCAATTAAGAACATGATGCTGGCATAATCAAACGCGAATACTCTGCCCAGATTTCCCGCTATCGCCAAATCAACGATCTTCATCCCCAGGTACAGAACCATCAGTGCACCCGCGATCCGGATCAATCCTTTTAAAACGGATGGATCGACATCATAGTTGAACGCTTTTCCACAAAGTCTGATCACTACCGCCATCATAGCCGGGCCTACAAACAAGGAGGTCACCAGGAAAAACGGAGCGATTAACTGTGATGACCAGAGGGGATCAAGTTTGCCAAGCATCAGGTAATACAGTCCGCCCAGCGAAGATTGGTGCAAAGTCGGCAACGTGACTCCAATAACTAATAATACCGGCAAAGCCGCTTTAAAATATTTATGATAACCTTTAAAAACCTTCTCTGTCGCCACTTCACAGAATTCTAATACCTGCACTATCGCGTAGATCGTGATACAAACTAAGACTTCGAACAGGACACTCTCATGACCCCAGGATACGAAGGGTGTCCAGAAGTTGAACCATTGTCCGATATCAACAAACAGCCCAAGGATACCGGTAATATATGCGATCAAAGATATGAGCATCCCTATTCTGGCTACCGGGAAAAATTGGTCTCTGCGCAGTATGAATACCATGAATGCCATGGTAAATCCGCTGCCGCCTAAGGCAATTCCTGTGAAAACAACAAATTTCCAGAGCCCCCATGTCCATTGGTCGTTTTGGTTGGTTGCAACACCCAGACCCCAGATCAAACGCACCAGAATCATGAGTATCCCTAATACAGCCAAGGCCGCAAATACAAGCCTCATTGGGGTTATTGTAAAACTCCATCTCTTACGAGCCGTTTCCATTCTTTTCCCTCCTTACGTTCTTATCATTATCCCAGGTGATCTTTACCTTTATTATTGTATACGTACAGTCCGGCCAGAATCGCTGCCCAGCTCAAACCGACAATCGGGGTCATCTTCATGTAACCCGCGGTATAAGACGGCATCGGTTTGGTTGTCACATTCGTATTGAATCTCATCTGTTCAAACGGCACATCAGAGATATACAGCCACTGGGTTCCCCCTGCTTCTTTTTCTCCAAACACTCTGTCCACATAACCGTTTTCTTTAATTCTCTTTTTCGCTTCGGCCAAAAGTTCTTCTCTTTCGCCAAAGATTATCGCTCCCGTGGGACATACTGATGCACAAGCTGGAGCTTCGTTATTGGCCACCCTGGTCGGACACATCTGACACTTTTTTACACCAGGTATTGCTTTTTTCCATTCATACGTCAGAACGTCGAACGGACAGGCCATCATACAATAGCGGCAGCCGACACAGAGGCTCTGGTCATAAATAACCGGGCCCTGCGGAAGCTTCTGAAACGCTTTGGAGAAACATGCTGAGGCACAGACCGGTTCCTCACAGTGCATACATTGTGTTTTTACAAACCTCCAGGCCGGAGATCCGTCCTTTTCTAAGTCATAATGGTTGATTGCCGTCCACTCTTCCGGCCAAAGGCCTTTATTGGGTTCCTTCGCTCTATCTATCGCTGTCTTGGTCTTTTCCTCTGCCGTCCATTCCAGCTCGTTCCACAACTTACAGGCTACTGAACAGCTCTCACATCCTATGCACTTCGGTATATCTACCAATACTCCATAACTCTTGCTGTTTTCTGTTTTTACTTCACTGCTCATTCCTCTTCACCTCCCGGGCATTTTAATACTCTGATGGTTTTTTCGCAGTTAAAAGATGATCCTTCGGTACATAATGAGTATGCAGAAGCAGTTCCGCCTCTTCACTTAACGGCTGTCCTAAAAATTCAGTATAAATCTTTTTAATTTCCGGATTTTCATGACTTAAACGAATTCTCATGCTCTTATCGATTTTATAGACAGCTTCGATTCTTTTCTCTCTGACCCTATCCTGAGGAGGCACCGAGGATCTTGGCTGTCCACCGCCGCTGATACAACCGCCGGGACATGCCATAACCTCAACCAAACGCCAGGGCGCCTGACCGGCATTGATCATATCACAAATTTTTCTGGCATTGTTTAACCCTTGAGCAACGGCTATTTTCTCCTCACCAATACCGGGGATTTCCAAAGTCGCCTCCTTGATGCCCTGCAAGCCATGGACGGGCTGCAAATCAAGCACTACAGCCGGAGGCTGCTCACCGGTAGCCAGGAAGTAAGCTGTTCTGACAGCCGCTTCGATAACTCCGCCGCTATTGGCAAAAATATAACCGGCACCGGAAGCTTCACCGACCAGATTGTCAAAATCGCTGTCTTGAAGCTTCGCCAGATCGATCTTCTTCATTTTAAGCATCTCTGAAAATTCTCTGGTGGTCAGGACCACATCAATATCCCGCATACCGGGTTTGTTGTGATATTTTGCGGCGCTGTTCAATTCTTCACGAGTACATTCATACTTTTTAGCGGCACATGGCATAACCGCCACTGAGACGATTTTACTGGGATCAATACCCTTCTTTTCGGCGAAATAGGTTTTAATCATGGCCCCCATCATCGCCTGAGGGGATTTAGATGTCGAATATTTCGGAATCATTTCCGGATAGTAATATTCCATAAATTTTACCCATGCCGGGCAGCAGGTCGTAAACATTGTATAAGGGGCAGTGGGATCCTTCAATCTATGGACATGCTCCGAAGCTTCTTCCATAATCGTCAGGTCGGCAGCCCAGTTCGTATCCGCAACATAGTCAAACCCGATTTCTCTCAAAGCCGCGACCATTTTCCCTTCGACATTGGTTCCGATCGGGAATCCGTAATCATCACCAATCGCAACTCTGATCGCCGGCGCAGTCTGGGCAATCACAATTTTATCCGGGTCGGCGAGGGCCTCCCAGACTTTTTGGGTATCATCGACTTCAGTGATGGCCGCAGTCGGGCACCAGTGGGTACATTGTCCGCAATTCACACATATTGTTTCATTTTTAATCGGCAGCTTGTAATATCCGTATACCGTCTGAACATTTTGACATACCTCGATACATTGCCCGCAAAGGATACATTTCTGGTCATCCCGGGTAATTGACGGATTTTTAGGATCAATTGATATTCTTCCTTTAACCTGAGTGGGAAAATCACCCCGATTATCGTACTGAGTCGGCAGCCAGCCATCTCCTCCTGCCGCCTTTTCAGGCGTAAGCGGTTTACCGCAGCCGGCAAGTCCTAAAACAGCTCCTGTCACACTCAATCCTCCGGCAAATTTCAAAAAGGAACGCCTGGATAATGTAATTCCTTTTTTAACTTTTTCTGCCATATCTTTACCTCCTTGCTTTAAGAATTTTTAAAATTTTATTATTTTGTACTTATTATAATTTATTTTTATTTTGTTTACCAGATGAATTTATCGTTAATTTATAATTTCTGCTGCCAAAAACAGCAACACATGGAATCCAGCCTTTATTCTCTTCTTTGTTTCCTTTCTTTACGGTCTATTTTAAGACAAAAAATCTTAAAAACCCGTAACAATTGTTACTTATTCAAAATATTCTCTTCGGGAGCAATAAAAAAAAGCAACCACCCTAATCCATGAATAGAGCAGCTGCCTTTTCTCAGCTTTTCGCAGATTCATTCTGCTTCTAATTATTTTTCTTATTTGTAGAAAGCATATCTGCCGTCTTCAGTCATAATTCCTACCGTAGGCTCATCACCTCTGTGACTGAAAACACTGAAGTTTTCTGACAGGAACAGGAACGCCAGGCAGCCGATAGATATCAGTCCCAAGCATACGATGACTTCGATCCAGGACGGGAAATACGCGCTGCCATATTGTCCGAAGTATTCGCTTACTCCGGTAAATACCATGTTGAAGCGGTTTAGAACTACACCTCCGACCGTTAGCAGGCCGAAGATCGTTTGTCCTTTGCTGGTTCCCGCTGATTTACTGAAGGCAATGAAGATCGGGATCAATACGCCGGCTCCTAATTCAATTAAGAACATGATGCTGGCATAATCAAACGCGAATACTCTGCCCAGATTTCCCGCTATCGCCAAATCAACGATCTTCATCCCCAGGTACAGAACCATCAGTGCACCCGCGATCCGGATCAATCCTTTTAAAACGGATGGATCGACATCATAGTTGAACGCTTTTCCACAAAGTCTGATCACTACCGCCATCATAGCCGGGCCTACAAACAAGGAGGTCACCAGGAAAAACGGAGCGATTAACTGTGATGACCAGAGGGGATCAAGTTTGCCAAGCATCAGGTAATACAGTCCGCCCAGCGAAGATTGGTGCAAAGTCGGCAACGTGACTCCAATAACTAATAATACCGGCAAAGCCGCTTTAAAATATTTATGATAACCTTTAAAAACCTTCTCTGTCGCCACTTCACAGAATTCTAATACCTGCACTATCGCGTAGATCGTGATACAAACTAAGACTTCGAACAGGACACTCTCATGACCCCAGGATACGAAGGGTGTCCAGAAGTTGAACCATTGTCCGATATCAACAAACAGCCCAAGGATACCGGTAATATATGCGATCAAAGATATGAGCATCCCTATTCTGGCTACCGGGAAAAATTGGTCTCTGCGCAGTATGAATACCATGAATGCCATGGTAAATCCGCTGCCGCCTAAGGCAATTCCTGTGAAAACAACAAATTTCCAGAGCCCCCATGTCCATTGGTCGTTTTGGTTGGTTGCAACACCCAGACCCCAGATCAAACGCACCAGAATCATGAGTATCCCTAATACAGCCAAGGCCGCAAATACAAGCCTCATTGGGGTTATTGTAAAACTCCATCTCTTACGAGCCGTTTCCATTCTTTTCCCTCCTTACGTTCTTATCATTATCCCAGGTGATCTTTACCTTTATTATTGTATACGTACAGTCCGGCCAGAATCGCTGCCCAGCTCAAACCGACAATCGGGGTCATCTTCATGTAACCCGCGGTATAAGACGGCATCGGTTTGGTTGTCACATTCGTATTGAATCTCATCTGTTCAAACGGCACATCAGAGATATACAGCCACTGGGTTCCCCCTGCTTCTTTTTCTCCAAACACTCTGTCCACATAACCGTTTTCTTTAATTCTCTTTTTCGCTTCGGCCAAAAGTTCTTCTCTTTCGCCAAAGATTATCGCTCCCGTGGGACATACTGATGCACAAGCTGGAGCTTCGTTATTGGCCACCCTGGTCGGACACATCTGACACTTTTTTACACCAGGTATTGCTTTTTTCCATTCATACGTCAGAACGTCGAACGGACAGGCCATCATACAATAGCGGCAGCCGACACAGAGGCTCTGGTCATAAATAACCGGGCCCTGCGGAAGCTTCTGAAACGCTTTGGAGAAACATGCTGAGGCACAGACCGGTTCCTCACAGTGCATACATTGTGTTTTTACAAACCTCCAGGCCGGAGATCCGTCCTTTTCTAAGTCATAATGGTTGATTGCCGTCCACTCTTCCGGCCAAAGGCCTTTATTGGGTTCCTTCGCTCTATCTATCGCTGTCTTGGTCTTTTCCTCTGCCGTCCATTCCAGCTCGTTCCACAACTTACAGGCTACTGAACAGCTCTCACATCCTATGCACTTCGGTATATCTACCAATACTCCATAACTCTTGCTGTTTTCTGTTTTTACTTCACTGCTCATTCCTCTTCACCTCCTGAACTTAGGATAATTTACTTCCTGATTTTTGGGGAGTAAACGTATTTGCTCTGGATTCGTATTCTGTATGCAGTATTTCTTCTGCCAAATGGCTCATTGGTGCATGCAGGTAATCTTTATAGATCTGAGTAATTTCTGTATTTTCATGACTGTTACGCACTTTAGCGTTCTTATCCAGTGTATAGAGAGAATTGGAACGCTGGGTACGGATCGTATCACTCGGGGGAGCAGCAGCTCTTGGCTGCCCGCCGCCATATTGGCAGCCGCCCGGACATGCCATGACTTCAATAAAGGCCCAGGAAGCATTCCCTGCCTTAACCTGATCCATAACTTTACGCGCATTAGCCAAACCTGAGATAACGGCAACCTTCACATCACCGAGACCGGGAATATTGACAGAAGCTTCCTTTACACCAGTCAAGCCTCTAACCGGGGTCAAATTCCACAAAGCCGCAGGCGGAGCCTGTTTCGTGACAAGATAGTACACGGAGCGGATCGCTGCTTCCATAACTCCGCCGGTTGCACCGAAGATTACACCGGCACCCGTTCCTTCACCCATGAGTTTGTCATACTTTTCATCTTGAAGGGAAGCAAAATCTATGCCTTTTTTCTTGATCATTTTGGCCAGCTCTTTGGTCGTCAGGACAACATCTACATCCGCCGTAGCTTTGCTATCCTTAAACTCTTTGTCTGCCGAGGAAAATTCTGAACGCTGAGCCTCGAATTTTTTTGCGGTACAAGGCATGATGGAGACAGAAAAAATCTTTTCCGGATCAATCTTTTGTGTTTTGGCAAAATAAGTTTTGATCAACGCTCCCGCCATTTGCTGAGGTGATTTTGCTGATGATAAATTTGGAATAAGATCGGGATAAAAATATTCAACAAATTTCACCCAACCCGGGCAGCATGATGTGAGCTGAGGAGTAGGTTTATTCAGTTCGCCCGTCACACGTTTTACTAATTCAGTGCCTTCTTCCATGATGGTCAGGTCGGCTGTGAAGGTTGTGTCAAAAATCGTATCAAATCCTAATTTTCTCAGAGCTGCAACTTGTTTTCCTTCAACATTTGTTCCAATCGGCATCCCAAATTCTTCACCCAGACCAACTCTTGTTGCGGGCGCGGTTTGAACAACCACAGTGATTTCCGGGTCTTCGATTGCCTGCAGCACCTTATCGATTTCGTCTTTTTCAGTGATCGCTCCTGATGGACACCAATGTGTACATTGTCCGCAGTTCACACAAACGATCTCATCTTTAATCGGAAGCTCATAGTTTCCATAGACTGTTTGAACATTTTGACATACTTCAATACATTGTCCACAAAGAATACATTTTTGATCATCTCTGACAATCGAAGGATTTGCGGGATCAATAGAAACCCGACCACGAACATTGGTTGGCCAGTTTCCTGGTGCATTGTACTGTGACGGCATCCAACCATTTCCGCCGACGGCTTCTTCTGCCGTTAACGCTTTACCGCATCCAGCCAGATTCAGCGAGACACCGACCAAACTTGCTCCCCCAACAAGCTTGAGGAAAGAACGTCTGGACAATTTTTTAGCTCGCCCTGCTTTACTTGCCATGAATTTACCTCCTTTTTTTATGAGACTCTCTTAGTATAAATCATAAGCTAAGAGTTTGTATTATATTCTATCGTGGAGCATTCACTGTTTTGAAGGAAAAGCCGTGACTACTCACACGTGATAGATAAATAAAACCATTCGGGCGTCAATGGTCAGACCATCGACATGTTAAATGGTCTGACCAGATTTAAACAAAAACAACTCCTTTAGTTACTTTATTCACTAAAACAACCAATCATTTCCTGATTATTCACTTATTTTTAATGCTATTATATTTGATAATTCGACATTTAAAGCATAAAAGATGTACAGTTTAGAGTTTAGAGTAATTGCAAATGATAAATTTCTTATATTTATGTCACCTATATGACATTATACCAGAATTTTTAGTCAATGCTAGAGATAAATTTCAAAAATTTAATCTTGTCTTAATATTTTTTTAATCATATTAAGGTTCTGAATAATACAATTGTCGAAATATCTTTTCTTCCATAAATAAAAAAGCGGAGCCTTTTCGGCTCCATAGTCCAGACTGTTTGAACGTTGTTCAATAACATCTGTTTTCTTTTTTTGAGATTGATGCCAAGCATAATTTCTTATTTTAACCACTATCTGAACCGTAGAACATACCCTTCCTGCAGCCAAATCTTTCATCCTGCTTATGTAGTAAGACAATGATTAAAGTATGATTTTAACCTGGCAACCTCCAATCAATCTCTACCCGATAACAAGAACTTCCTTATTATTTGCGGCTCGCCGCATTCGTGACAACTCATTGTCTCAGCTATAAAGAGGAAGTAATTGTTTCTTACCAATATATTCTTCGTTTATAAAACTTATCCTTTGAAGAATCATATCTTTTTTTCAAAGAATATGCTCTAAACAAAACTAATTTTGTTTGATTTTAGACTCCTTTTAGCGGGCCTGCTTCAACCCAATGATATCTCATGCCGTATGCCTTACCAGGCAAATTTCTCTCCAAATATAAGAAGCGGCAAATATTTTATGAAAAGATTCGCCGCTCCAAAGTTAAGTATTCAATTTAATGAAGAAAAGACAACTTAGAACTTATTCTTGTATTGGTTAGCCATTCTTTTCTTGAGATTTTCAGCAATACTAGCTGGATCGATTGGATTTCTTGCGATTCCTGAATCAATAGCAGCTTGAGCAGTAGCCGCAGCGACTGCAGGAGCAACTTCAGGATTAAATGAGCTGGGAATAATATAATTCGCATTCAGTTCTTCCGGTTTTACACAATCAGCAATTGCTTTAGCAGCAGCAACTTTCATGGCGTCATTGATATCGGTCGCTCTGACATCAATCGCACCGCGGAAAATACCGGGGAATGCCAATACATTATTTACCTGATTTTGAACATCTGAACGTCCAGTAGCAATAACAGCCGCACCAGCGTCAAGAGCTCTTTGGATCGGCCAAATTTCAGGGATTGGATTAGCTTGAGCAAATATAATTGGATTAGGAGCCATGCTCTTAATCATTTCTTCATCAAGCATTTCCGGAGCAGAAATACCGATAAATACATCTGCGCCTTTAATTGCTTCTTTAAGATCGCCTTTAACCAAGTTGACATTGGTTCTTTCAGCAATTTCGTCTTTATATTTGTTCATCCCTTCGGCACGACCTTTGTAGATAGCACCTTTCGTATCACACATGATTACATTTTTCAGACCCATATGCATGAGCAGCTTAATAATGGCGATACCGGCAGCTCCCGCACCATTAGCAACAACTTTGACATCTTCAATTTTCTTGCCGACAACTTTCAACGCATTGAAAAGTCCGGCAAGGGTTACAACTGCAGTTCCATGTTGGTCATCATGGAAGATCGCGCCTTTAAACTTACCGTTAGCTTTTAATGTATCTTCAATAACAAAGCACTCCGGAGCTTTGATATCTTCGAGATTCACACCGCCAAAGCTTGGAGCGATTAATTCAACAAGTTCAACAATTTTAGCTGTATCAGTGGTGTCAACACAGATCGGATAAGCATCTACATCACCGAAAGCTTTGAAGAGAAGCGCTTTACCTTCCATAACAGGCATAGCGGCAGCTGCACCAAGATTACCGAGACCAAGAATAGCTGTACCGTTGGATACGACACACACCGCATTGGCATGGTTCGTATATACATCAAGGTTATCTAAATCAGCGGCAATTTCTTTTACCGGTTCAGCAACACCAGGTGAATAAGCAAGAGTAAGATCATCTTTGTCTTTTGCAGGACAGGTAACTCTCACTTCGATTTTACCAGGACCAATTTTGTGAAATTCAAGTGCTTCGTCCCGCAGATTTTTAATACGTGACATGATTTATCTTCCTTTCATCTTTCATTTATTTTTTTAACAACAGTAAATATTATGAACGATATTCCTTGTTATTATGAGTATCATCAAGATACAACATATACCTTGTTAAAAAACGAACATGCATAGAGAAGTTCCAGGCCCCCTCAACAGAGGTGGCCTTGGATACTCTTCAAGCCATCTCTGCGAGATGGCTTGAAGTATTGAATTTAGCCCTTTTTCTGAGCTTCTTTTGCCTGAATTTCATTGTAGGCGGAAAGAATGTCGCGAGCATTATCATAAACAGGTGTATCAACCATTTTACCATTGAGGGTAACGGCTGCTTTACCTTTGGCGATTCCTTCTTCTTCAAACACTTTAACAACTGCTTTTGCCCACTCAACATCAGCAGGATCGGGAGCATACAAACGGTTTGAAGGTTCAACCTGGCTAGGATGAATGATCATACGGCCTTCATAACCCATTTGTCTGCCGGTTGCAACATTCGCTTCAAACGCAGGAACATTCTGGAAAGAAACGAATGGAGCATCAACAGCGACGATACCAGCTGTGCGGCAAGCAACACCAACTTTGAAACGTCCATATAACTGTTCCTCTGCTGCGTCTGTGATTTTAACTCTCATATCACGGCAGTAGTCAACAGCACCAAAGATCGCTGCAACATTGCGTTTGCTGGCTAAACAGCATTCTTCGGCATTAGCAATACCTTTAGCTGTTTCAAGAAGCATGGAAATTTTCACTGTACCAACGGGAATGCCGCGGCGTTGTTCCAATTCTTCGAGTTTCCATTCCAAACGTTTAACGTCATCAGCAGAACCGGTTTTGGCAAGTGTAACACCGTCAAGACCAGGAATTACAACTGCTTCAAGGTCGTCATTTGTTAAAAGAGTTTCCCAGTTGTTGATACGAACCCATACTTGAGCACCGTTTACTGCTAAAGTTCCGCCTTTGATGGTATCTGCAATCATCACACGGGTTGCTTCTTTTTCAGCTGGTGGAATAGAATCTTCCAGATCCAGTGTGTAAACATCTGCAGGAATGCTTGGAGCTTTTTCGATAAATCTAGGATTGTTTCCAGGAACATAGAAAATAGATCTCAAAACAGCCATTCTAGAAAGCGCCTCCTTCGATTTGCCCTTTATATTTTAGCTTATCAGCCATAGAGCCTAACTTATTTTATCCATTCTTGTTTGCTAAAATAATTTATTTAAGCTTTTGTTTCAGGATTTTAGGAATATCGGTTGGTGTGTCTGCCACAAAACCGCCTGCAGCTGTAACCGCTTCCATTTTGCTTTTTGCAGAACCACGACCACGTTCAACGATGTTAGAAGCATGTGAAAAACGCTGGCCTTCCGGAGCCCAGGCACCGGCAACATAAATAACAAAAGGCTTTGTAAATTTGCCTGCGGCAATTACTTCAGCACATTCTTCTTCTTGCGAACCACCGATTTCAGCATATACGGCAACACCTTCGGTCTGCGGATCGGCCTCAAATAATGGGAGCAGGTCTGCCATGGAAGTACCAAGAACCGGTTCTGTACCGGTATGCACAACTGTGCTGACTCCAAAACCGCCTTCTCTCAATACCCAAGGAATGGTTCCGGACTGACCGCCACTGCGGGAGAACACACCAATGTTTCCACTCTGGAAGAACTTGTTGGCCCAGTCAACATTACCGCCAAGCCAGCCAACTACAGCTTCTCCAGGAGTAATGATCCCGATAGAACCAGGTCCGACCAGACGGGCGCCTTTTTGTTTGACATAAGCAACCATTTCCATGATGTCATGAACAGGGGTGCCTTCTACGCAAGGAATAACGTTTTTAACACCGGCGTCAACTGCTTCGAAAACAGCGGTTTTCAGCCCTGAACCAGGAACGAAAACTACGCTGAAGTCAATCTCGCCCTGATCTCTAACAATTTCTTTTACCGTGTTATAAACAGGAATTCCATGAACTTCTTCACCTTTTTTACCAGGGCTGGTACCACCGATTACTTTTGTTCCGTAATCTTTCATGTACTTTGTTCTAACTGAACCTTCGCGGCCAGTAATACCCTGAATTATTACTTTAGTATTCTTATTGATTAAAATGCCCATACTAATTCCCTCATTTTAATTTTTCAATTATATCAGGCTAAACCTCTTTTAGCGAGATATTCAGGAAGTCCGTCAACCTCAATATCGATGCTGATTGCTTTATTGCCGTCAAACTGACAGGCAATTTCGCAAGCGAGACATTCTGTGCCGAGGCGAAGCACTTCACTTTCGGTCAAATGCGCAACAGAAGGTTTGCCGTCTTTAATCACAAGTATTCCTCTGGCAAACTTTTTGCATGCTTCCGCACAAGCTTTTGATTGACAAGCATCACATTTGCTTGCGTCAACACTAACGGTAATACTTTTTTCTTTAATTTCAAGCATGTTTACACCTACTTTCCCTGAGCTTCTTTTTCAGCTCTGTAGTCTTTGCTTAGAGCTAAAAGTCTTTCGCCAATAAATTTCGTATCGGTAACATGCTCTTTCCCGTAAACCTCTACTCTCTTGCCGGGGCCGTCCGGAGTGATCAGATCAGCTAAGCCTTTACGCAGGATTTCAAGAGATTCGTCTTCTCTGTTTCCGCACAACAGGAGAACACAAGGAAGACCAGGTTTCTTGGGAAGCTCTTCTCTCAATACTTTAACCATTGCATTGGCATGATGCCATTGCTCCTGGTTAGCCATCATGAATCCACCAAGTACATAGCCGTCAATGTTTGGCTGAGAAAGAACACATTTTGCAACCCTGTAAATTTTAGAACCAACAGGATTACCGCTGGTATCAGCAAAGTTAGCAGGTTTGAGACCTACTTGGTTTAATGCGTCTAAGCCCATCATGGCAGATCCGCCACCGATTGGATGATAACCAATATATCCAGGGCTTACTTCATCATAACCCATATTCATCAAGAAACCGGTACCTCTGGCATCAGTTTCTTCAATACTCCAGCCGATAATATCAAGCTCAGTTGGTTCACCGGGAAGGTCACGGGCAATTTTAATGCCGAACTCCGGATGACGGCCAACAGCACTGTTGTCAATTTCCATTTTGCAGTCAGCACAAATCAGATCACCTTTACCGGTCATGATAAAAGGATTAATCTCTAATGTCTGGCAATCATATTTTTTAAAGGTCTGACTAAGCCTAGTGAAAAATGACGCGAATTTAGTGAGATCCTTAGCCTGTATTCCTGCTTTTACCGCAAGATCAATCGCATCATACGTCTGCAGACCTTTGATCGGATCAACATTCACTTTGATGAGCAATTCTTCCGGAACACTTTCAATGTCCATACCGCCTTCGGTACTGAACATGACCATTGGTGATCTTGCTTCTCTGGAGTTGTTAATCACAAAGGAGCAATAAAATTCTTTTTTAATATCTAATTTTTCTTCGATCAGGACTTGTCTGATTGGAAGTCCTTTAATTGTTTTAGCAAGAATTTCTGCTGCTGCTGCTTCAGCTTCTTCAGGTGTATTGACTAATTTAACAATTCCTGCTTTACCACGTCCGCCCGCTTGAATCTGGCCCTTAACCGCAACTGGACCACCTATCCATTCAGCTACTTCTTTAGCTTCCTGAGGAGTTGATGCCGGACGTCCTTTTGGTACTGGCATGCCTGCTTTTGCAAGCCATGACTTACCTTGATACTCTAAAAATCTGGCCATAGTTTATCCCTTCCATGAAAGATTTTTTGTACACTGAAACAAATGTGACAAAGACCTTTATTAAGAGTTTGTCCCCCCCTTCTTTCCTCTTAAACTATTCTATTTTAAAATACATTAAATTGGAAACACCTAACTTAAAACAAACCTCATTTGTATCAATATATAAGACAAAGTTTCGTTATTATTATTATACTTTTTTGCCCATTAGTCAATAATAATATCCCTTAAGACATCAATCCATATTTTAGGGCAGAATATTACTCTCAATCGCTTTTCTGGCTAAAAAATCACAACGGTTATTATAAAAATTATCTGAGTGGCCTTTCACTTTTATCCACTCCAGTTCATGCTTATTCACGACTTGCAGAAGCCTTTTCCACAAATCCTGATTAGCGACCGGCTTTTTCGCGGTGTTCAACCAGCCGTTTTTCTGCCACTTTTCCAGCCAATTCTGCCTGAAGGCATTAATCACATAAGCACTGTCAGAAAAAAGCCTCACCGCACAGGGCTCGCTCAGACGCTCCAAAGCCTCAATTACTGCCGTAAGTTCCATGACTTGATTTGTGCTGTCTCTGGAAAAGCCGCTGATTTCTTTAATGGTCTCACCATATTTTAAAACAGCGGCCCAGCCCCCGGGTCCAGGATTACCTGAGCATGCTCCATCGGTATAGATATCAACAGTCTTTTTCATCAATTCTCCCAAACAGCTGAACTTAAAAGGATTATACCAAGCCATCTATAATACCGGCCTGTTTATAATACCGGCATCACCATAGCGTTTTCATCACAGTTCGGAAATTTTACGCAATTAATGCATTCTTTCCAGACCTTATGGGGCAGGTTTTCTTTGTCAACCAGCCGAAAGCCCATGTGTTTAAAAAAATCAACCTGATAAGTCAGCGCAAATACTTTCGGACAACCTAAATCTTTTGCTTCCTCATACAAAAGCTCGACCAGTGTTCCTCCGATCCCCTTGCCTAAAAAATCTTCCCGAACGGCAAGTGCCCTGATTTCACATAAATCTCCCCATAACACATGAAGGGAACCCGTCCCGATTGTCACCCCGTCATCCTGAGCTACGATAAATTCCCTTATTCCTTCGTACAGCGTATTTCTGGTTCTCGGCAACATCAAACCTTTTTCCGCATAAACATTGATCAGATTAAGTATATCTTCAGCATCAGCCAATTTCGCTTTGCGGTATGTAATCATTTGTTTTCTATTCTCTCCAGTATGCGGGCAACCCTTTTTTACCTCGAAACGATTCTAAATCCAGTAAGCTGCCTTTACTAAGTTTATCTTACTATGTCCTTAAGAATAAAGCAATGTCATTCAATGATTTTCCTTTTATTCTTCTCATTCTTTTAGCTGTCTTAACCCCTCATCTCGCCAGTGATCAGGAAGAAAAATGACCGGAAAATCCTGCATATCTTTAAGCCATTGGCTGCATAATCCGATTTCTTCTTTATATTCGGACAAACATAACAGAAAAATTTTTCCATTCCATTGAATATTCACCTCCGGCTTGTTTTCTTCTCTCCCCATATGATTACAGCAAAGGACAGCATTTATGATCAGAGCGCAGACTATTTTAAACATCGGTTTTTCAATAACCGGGATAATGATATTAATCTCATTTTCATTTTTTTGAAAGAAATAGAGGTTATACGGATCAAATAGCTTGACCTCCCGTTCTTTAAACGTCCATGGACATGCTGTCCATTTCCCGAACTGACTCTTGATCGCCTCTTTATCATAGATCAGCTGGAGGGCCAATTTATCTTTGGCCTCTAAGCCGTTGGTCATCTCCATGTTTTCCAATAAATCAATCATCCCATCAACAGCCTGGCAAAACTCCTCATTGATCTTCCCCGCACTATCTATCCACCCGGTTTTTTGAAATTTCAAGACAATGTCCTTATTTCTCGTCCATCTGACCTTCGTTGCCAATTCGATTCTATTCTCTCTCATTTTTATTTCTGCAATCTCCAGATTGCCCCAGCAAAACAGAATTTGTTTTTTCTTGAATACTGTTCTGACCCTTCTCTGGATTAAGCTTTCAAAGTATTGTTTAATGATGAGTAAATTCCGGCGGTCAACCGGGTTAATTTGTTTTTCCCACTTGTTCCAGCCGCTTTCAAATTTCTCTAATGTGAATTTACTGGACAGAGTGCTGTAATTCCGAACCAAATAGAGGCTTGGCGTAAGCTTTTTCCTCCAATAGACCGCTTTCGCTATGATTGAACCGCCTAATTGCGAAATCGCCTTGAAAAAGACCGCGTTAAAATCCGGGGCGACAAAATAAATGAGTGTACGAACCCCATTTCCGATCCTGCTCCCAAAAAGCACTCCCGCAAGTAAAAAGTCTTCCTCCTTATAATCTTTTTGAGCGGCAATGATCCCTATCCTTAAATTCATCCCCCCCGCTTGCAGGTAACAATATTGGGACGGCAAATGCCATTTTCTTCTTTTTTCTTCCGAGAAAATATTCCATTCTGATGCTGCGAAGACTTCAGGATTTTGTTCACATAACAATTTCCAGTTTACTTCATCCACTAATCGCTTCCTCCCTGCATTATCTTTTTGTTAAATAATTACGCCCCCGGAGCGCCAGAAATACCATCCTGGAATTTTAGACAAAAAAATAACTTTTACAGTGAGGCTTCGCTCCTTCACCGCAAAAGTTATTTATCCATTCATCTTTATTTGCTCATACTTTGGTCACAAAACACACCGGATTAATCCTTGTTCAAATCTTCTCTGATTCCCAGTTCCATATAGATGACTTCTTCTCCGATGTTGGTGCAATAGTCTCCTATTCTCTCAACGTAGCGGGCGACCAGGAGAAGCTGCACTGCCTGCGGAACAGTTTTGGGGTTTTTCTCCATGATCTCGAGAACCTCAACAAAAATTTTCTTATAGTAATGATCCACTTCATGATCCATTTCGGCCAGTTTTCTTGCCGCATCCACATCGATATTGATATAGGCGCCTATGGAGTGATGGATCATCTTAATCACGATTTCCACCATCTTAGGCAGATCGATCAAAGGCTTTATGATCGGCACATCACCAATACGAATCGAAACTTTAGCGATATCTACGGCAAGATCGCCCATTCTTTCCAGAGATAAAATGAGTTTATAAGCAGCCACGATTGTCCGGAGATCTGAAGCAAAAGGCTGCTGGGTTGCAACAAGATGAGTACACAGCTGCTCAATTTCATGTTCAAGATTGTTGATTAGTTCATCATTTGCAATCACCTTTTTGGCGATTTCAATATTTTTTTCCTTAAGGCTTTGCATCGCCATTTCAATCGATTTCTCAACCATCTTGCCCATGTTGATGATTTTTTTTCGAAGTTCTGTCAATTGTCCTTCAAATTTTGTTCTCATTTCATCCTCCGTCAGTATGCTTATTGGGACGAATTATATAAAATAGTGGATGATTAGCCCATCTTCAGTATTCAGCCAGCGGGCAATACATTTCTGTCTCACAAATGGCGCTTCATTTTCAATAAGATGATCGCTGCAAAGAGCTTTTTCCAATCTACAATGTTCACAAACAGCGGTTCTGTTGTGTACGGTCTGATAACAGCGTTCCCCCAATTTGATCCCTTGATCCTGAGCCAAGGCATTGGCCGCCACGACGAGCCTGTAATCGGTAATGATGAAAGCCGGACTTTCAATGAGGTCTAAAAATCTGACGAAACAGCCAATATATTTTTGCACCCTTAAATCCATTTCGACTTTTCTGAATTTTGTATTTTTTATTTTATACATATTCAAACAGTATATCAAACCGTTTATATTTTGAAAATCAACAAATTTCATGCCATATTCATATGTGGTGCCCTTTTTTATTTTTCTAATAACCCGGGCGCATACATTAAAATTTTGGTTTTCAAATTCAAAATTAATATTTAAGATAATCACATCTATCGGCAAATTGTAGGTCATCCGAATCCGCAGTCCGCTGCCGCTCAGATTAAGCAAAGTAACAGGAATTATTTTATTAACCTCAATTCTCCTGCTGTTCACAGCATAAATTTTTGCCGAAGCGGGAATTGCCTGAAATAAATCCACACGAAAATATTGTCTTTTTTCTTTATTTTCTAGCATTTCAATTGTCCCCTTTGAACAAAAACAACTATTGTTTAGTCTGATCAGACAAACCGTATTAATTTTTTTGGACATGTTATTACAGTTTTGTTTGTTATTTGAGTAATTATATGCGGAATTCTCTAGATAATCAATCGTTATTCAAATAAAAATAAATCTTGTATAATCAAATAGAGTGAACTAAGGATGGTGGCTTATGTTTTATCGGGTTATCCAATTGTATAAAGCGGTTTTTCCAAAAATCACCCCAAAAGAAAAAGCCTTTGTGGAAGAAATCCTTTCTCCCTCCCAAACAAACCTTTTTTATCAGCAATCCCCTGTTGAACAACGTCATGCTTTGGATGTTGCCGGTGATCTGCCTGCCCAGGGGCTTTCGGAAGATGAGTTCCACACATTGATGACAGCCGCTCTTTTGCATGATTGCGGCAAATCACTGTTTCACCTGTATCTTTGGCAAAGAGTATTTATTGTATTGTTTTTCCACCTGCCATTCTCCCTGCAAGAACGGATTTGCTTGAAAAAAAATTTATTGACAAAAACGATCAGGATTCATAAAAGACACCCTATATGGGGGAGCTTTCTTGCCCGCAAGACAGGAGCAACCCCTGAGGTTCAGCATCTAATCAAACATCATCATAAACCGAAATCAAACCTCGGTCTGTTACTTTATCATGCCGATAACCGAAACTAGGCGATAAAAGGATCGATCAACTCAACAGAAGCGCACAAAGAAGCTGTTGCAGGAACATTTTAGTCCGCTGCAACAGCCTCTTTATGGGAATGTATCTCAAGCTTCGTTTTTACTGGATACCAGGATATTCTTCATCACCTCTTCCAGATTGAACCCGTCATCAAGAGTTGTCGTATCTCCGATCATTCTGCCTTCGGCAATATCTCTGAGAATCCTTCTGATGATTTTGCCGCTTCTTGTTTTGGGCAATTCTTTCGTGAGGTAAATATCTTCGGGTCTGGCTATCGCCCCGATTCGAAGAACAATGTGTTTCTTCAATTCTTCCGCCAGCTCCACCAAGTCCGAATCTGGGCATACACCTTCTCTGAGGGTCACAAAAGCGACAATTGCCTGCCCTTTAATTTCATGATTCTTTCCTATACAAGCAGCTTCCGCCACGACCGGATGTTCAATCAGAATATTTTCCACCTCGGCTGTACCGATCCTATGCCCTGAGACATTGATGACATCATCGACACGGCCCAGTACCCAAAAATACCCGTCTTCATCATATTTCGCACCGTCTCCGGCATAATAAACACCCGGTATCGTATTCCAGTAAGTTTGTTTGAATCTTTCATGATCATTATAAATGGTCCTCAGCATTGAAGGCCAAGGCTCAGTGATGACAATAAAGCCTTTTTCTCCCGGAGCAACAGGCTGTCCGCTCTTATCAACAATTTCAGCTTTAATCCCCGGAAAAGGAGCTACACACGATCCAGGTTTCAGATTGGTGCCGGGAAGCGGGCTGATCATAATCATTCCGGTTTCAGTCTGCCACCAGGTATCCATGATCGGGCACCTGCCGCCGCCAATATTTTTATGGAACCAGTTCCATGCTTCGGGGTTGATTGGCTCCCCTACCGTTCCGAGGATTCTCAGGCTTGAAAGGTCCCATTTTTCCAGATAGGATACTCCCCACTTCATGAATGTCCTGATTGCGGTCGGTGCGGTGTACAGAATGGTCACACCATGCTTCTGGACAATTTCCCAGTATCTGTCCTTTGACGGATAGTCCGGAGCCCCCTCATACATGACAATCGTAGCCCCGTTGAGAAGCGGACCATAAACAAGATAACTGTGACCTGTAATCCAGCCTACATCAGCGGTACACCAGTAAACATCATCTTGCTTCATGTTAAACACATATTCCAGGGTTGTTGAAGCCCCTGTCAGATAGCCGCCGGTCGTATGAACGATCCCTTTAGGTTTGCCGGTTGAACCGCTGGTATAGAGAACAAACAGCATATCCTCAGAATCCATGATTTCAGGCGGACAGTCTTCACCGGCCTCCTCCATTGCCTCATGATACCAGATATCCCGGCCGCCAATGATTTCAATATCAATATTGGCGCGTTTAACGATAAATACCTTTTCAACACTGTCTGCTTCCTTCAAGGCCGCACAAACATTTTCCTTTACACGCAGGAGGTTTCCTCTGCGATAAGCGCCATCACAGGTAATAAGGAATCTTGATTTTGTGTCATTGATCCTCTCTCTCAATGCTTCCGGACTGAAGCCGCCGAAAACAACATTATGCGGCGCTCCCAGTCTTGCGCAAGCCAGCATTGCGATGATGGCTTCCGGAATCATGGGCATATAGATTGTGACAATCTCACCCTTATGGACACCGCGCGACTTGAGAACATTGGCAAATTTGTTTACTTCGGCATGCAGCTCTTTGTATGTGTAAACCTTATGGTCTCCTTTTTCCCCCTCAAAAATCAAAGCCGGCTTATTCTTTTTCCAGCTGTCTAAATGGCGATCAAGACAGTTATAGGAAGCATTTAACTTTCCATTGACAAACCATCTGGCATCAGGGTAACTCCATTCAAGAACCTGATCCCATTTTTGGAACCAGCTTAACGTTGAAGCCCTTTCCTGCCAAAATTCAAGTCTTCCTTCCGCTTCCTCAGTTCTGCTTCTGAGATGATCATTGGCCTTTTTGGATTGAAAGCTATTTGCTATATTTGTTATTTTTTGTTTGTATTCATTTCTTTCTTGTTCTGTCAAAGCCATTTTTCTTCCCTCCATCTAAAATCAATACTTTAGCACCTTTTGTTTCGCATATTAAAACTTCGTTTCATATTATGCTGAAAATTAACCAGATACCCATCTTTATCGCTATTCTCTATAGCCATTTTTATTTTCTTTAGATTATTTGCTTAGGGCTTCTCTATTACTTACTAAAAACCGCAAACTTTGTTTCATATAACAAAACGCAGTTTCTCATTTTTAATAAAAAAATTTTTATTAGTTCTGATTTAAACTCCTAAGTCGATTTAAGGTCCTTATTTCTGTTCTAACAGGTTTGTTTCTTTTCATCAAAGCAACCCTCCTACCATCAGCGTTTTACTATAAGAAACAGTGTTTCATCACCTTTAGACTATAGTATATGATCAGAAAGGAAAAAGCAATATGTTTTTGATGAAAATTATGATTTTCTTAAGTAATTTTTTATCTCTAAAACTGCCCCTTGTTTGTGACAGACGTTTTTCCCGGTCAAGAGATTTTTTTGCGTTTTCCTTCCCAGCTTATGCATTAAATTGTCCTTTTCTTTCTCAACCTGTTCTAAGAGATCCATCAGGACCCTTCTGCTTAATCTCAAATGATCAAGCTGCTTTTCCAGCTCCAGAACCCTTTTTTTGAGGCTTATTGTCTCTTGGTTTATTGTATTCATTTTCTGCTCCCAAATATAGATATATTTTATTCATATTCTATACCTGAAGCATCTTTTTTAATCCTCTTATTTAAAAAATCCCGGACAATTTCAACCGCCTTCTCAATCTCCTTTTCTTCTTGCACCAGGCCAATTCGCACATATCCTTCACCGTGTTTGCCAAAAGCCGCTCCCGGAATAAGCATAACACCGGCCTTAGCCAGGTCTTTGGAAAAAGAAAAAGAATCCTGCTGTGTCGGAACAGGAGCCCAGATATACATTGATGCTTGGGAAACCGGCATCTTCCATCCCGCCTGAGCACAGCCTGCTATCCATATATCTCTTCTTTTCTTATACACTTCCCGGTTTCGTTTTGCCGCCTCATCACAAATTCCCGATAATGCTGCCGCACCGGCGGATAATACGGGCCTGAATATCCCATAGTCAATATTGGATTTCACTGTTTCCAAAGCTTTGATGATCTCTGCATTGCCCACAATAAAGCCGAGTCTTGCTCCGGCCATATTATAGGTCTTGGACAAAGAATGGAATTCCACTCCTACCCCTTTGGCCCCCTCGGCCTGTAAGAAACTCGGGGGCTTGGGCTCTTCAAAATACAGCTCAGAGTATGCGGCATCATGGCAAACAATAATATTATTTTTTTTGGCAAAAGCAACAACCTCCTGAAAAAAATCCAGAGGTGCCGTTGCTGCCGTTGGATTATTCGGATAGTTCAGCATCATCATTTTAGCTTTTTGCGCAGTATGTCCATCGATCGATGATAAATCCGGCAAATAATGATTTTCTTCTTTCAGAGGCATGGGTGCTTTAATTCCCTCAACAAGAGCCAGCCCATCTGAATAAATCGGATACCCGGGGTCCGGAACCAGCACATAGTCGCCCTTATCCACAAAAGCCCAAAATATATGGGAAAGCCCATCTTGGGAGCCCATCAGGGGCAGAACCTCACTTTGAGGGTCCAATTCAACATCAAAACGCCTTTTATACCAATCTGCACAAGCTTGCCGGATTTGTTCCGTGCCTCTGGTTAATGTATAGTCATAAGCTTTTGAATCCAGAGCACAATCGCTGATTATTCTTTTAATCTTTTCCGGCGGCGCCATGTCCGGGGTCCCAATACTGAGATCGATTAATGCCGTACCTTCCCGAAAAATTTCTTCCTTCAATTCTTTCAGACGGGAATAGATTGATTGTTCAAATCCTTGAATTCTATGGGCAATGTTCATTCTATTACTCCAATCTCAGCAGATTTGGCGATTAAACAACTCTTTTAATCCGGCAACCGTGATTTTATCCACTCCCCAGTCGCCAATACCGATTCCCGGTTTAATGCTTTCCCCGTGAAAATCTGATCCCCCGGTAATCACCAGTCCCATTTTGGCTGCCAATCCTGTATATTTTTCTATACTCTCTTCATGATGTTCAGGATGATAGACCTCAATCCCTTGAAGTCCCGCATCTTTCCAGCGGCTTATTTCCCAAAAAAGACCTTGCGCTCCGGGATGGGCCAGTACAGCCACCCCTTTTGCCTTTCTGATCATCGCAATGGCTTCTTCGGGTTTCAGCTTGTATCTCGGCACATAGGCTTGCGTTCCTATCCCCAAATAATTGCTGAAGGCATCTTTTACATTCCGGGCATAACCCCGGTCAACCAATACTTGAGCTACATGAGGCCTGCCGATAGATACTCCCTTTCCTTTACTCTCCACTTCTTCAATGCTAATGTCCAGGCCCAATCCCCTGAGCTTCTCCACAATTTTATTGATTCTCTCCTTGCGTTTGTCTCTGATCACAGCAAGCTTATGATTGAATTCCCGGGATTCGGGATCAATCCCATAGCCGAGAATATGAACTTCCCTGCCACACCAATCTGTATTAATCTCAATGCCCGGAATAAAATCTATGTTGTATTGCAGAGCTGCTTTCTTCCCTTCGGCAAAGCCCTGAATCGTGTCATGGTCTGTAATCGCAAGGGCGCTTAAGCCTTTTTGGGCCGCGATCCTCACAACCTCCGCCGGATCCATCAAGCCGTCGGACATGTTTGTATGGCAATGCAGATCAGCTTCAATGTTCATTTTCATCTTTCTATTTGCCATCCTTTTTGCCCTTTCAGCGTAAATTAGAATATGAAGCTATTTTAGCACATCATTCAGCACTCTTTCAAAATTCTCATAGCATATTTTCTGGATTTCTTCTTCACTAAAACCAGCTTTATCTAATTCTTCCAGCAATGCCGGATACTTTGCGGCCGATTCCAAACCCCGGGGTGTTTCCTCAATTCCATCAAAATCCGATCCCAGTCCAATAGTCTCAATACCCGCGATTTCCGCAATATGGCAGATATGTTCAACCAAATCCGGGATTGACGCTTTGCCGTTCATTTTTACAAAATCAGGGCAAAAATTTATTCCGGTCAGACCTTTTCTGTCTCTTAGCGCCCGTAACTGGTGATCCGTGAGATTTCGGGGATGAGCGCATACGGAATACGCATTGGAATGTGAAGCGATAAACGGCTGATCGGAAATTTCCAGCACATGCCAAAAACAAGGTTCACTGAGATGGGAAACGTCGATTAACATTCCCAAGGCATTCATTTTCTTTATGACTTCTTTCCCGAAATTGGACAACCTGCCACAGCTCTCCCTTTCTCCTACTCCGTCACCTATGGCGTTGCGCTGATTCCAGGTCAATCCCAGGCTGCGGACTCCAAGGCGAAAAATAATATCCAGCATCCACAGATCTTCCCCCAGAATTTCTCCGCCTTCTACACTTAACAATAATCCTATTTTATCCTCCTGGCCCAGTTTGGCCAGATCTTCTTTATCCTTGACCAGACAAACATCATTTTTGTTGCGGTCAACAAAGGCAAGGGCTGCTTCGATCAGCTCTAGACCCCTGTGCCGCGCCAGAAATGGCTTGTATTCACTTTCGATATAAGCGGCAAAAAACTGCAGAGCAATATCTCCTTTGCGGGCCCTGACGAGGTCCCAGTGCCCTGTCAAAGTTTCCTCCACAAGACTCCTTTCCCCTGAAACCAACTGGCCAAGACTGTCACAATGACCGTCAATAATCCGGAATTTCCCCATAAGTACCTCCATGACCGTCAAATTAATATTCTTCATCAAGTATAAAAAACCACCTGCCCAAAGGCAGGTGGTTTTTTATACTCATTTATCTCGGCTCAACAATTAGTTTAATCGCTGTCCGTTCTTCCTCTTCAATCTGGATATCAGTAAAAGCCGGTATACAAACCAGATCAACTCCACTGGGAGCAACAAATCCTCGGGCAATCGCAACTGCTTTAACTGCCTGATTAAGCGCACCTGCCCCAATAGCCTGTAATTCGGCCCCGCCCTTTTCTCGAATGACCCCAGCCAACGCTCCTGCCACAGAATTTGGACTTGATTTTGCTGAGACTTTTAAGACATCCATTCAAAATACCTCCTATTAACCGTTTACATGTATTTCCACTTCATGTTATACATATTCGTGATATAGAAAAAAAATCCTTTTTATCCAATAAGAGTTTTTTGAATTTTTTTCAATTAATTCTATTAATTAGTTTTTTAATATCTTTGAAGAGGGAGTATCTTTTTCGCTTTACCTGTTTGAGAATCAATTTCTAAAAAGACGCCATTGATTTGGACAGCTCCGTCTGCCACATCAAATCTGGCCGGCATTTGAGTTAGAAAATTATTGATTATGATTTCTTTTTTGACTCCTAAAACCGAATTCCGCGGGCCGGTCATCCCCGCATCCGTGATATAGCCTGTTCCATTGTCCAATATTCTGGCATCGGCTGTCTGGATATGCGTATGTGTTCCCAATACCGCACTGACTTTTCCATCAAGGAACCATCCCATGGCGACTTTTTCCGATGTGGCTTCTGCATGAAAGTCAACTAAAATAATCGGGGTTTCTTCCCTGATTTTATTGACTAAAGAAATGATCATGGTAAATGGATTTTCCAGCGGGGTCATAAAAACCCGCCCGGCAAGATTAATGACCCCAATTTTAATCTTATTTTTAGAACACACCAAAAAACCCTTTCCCGGTACCCCTCTGGGATAATTGGCGGGACGGACAAGTTTATTGTCCTCATCAATAAAATGTATAATTTCTCGTTGATCCCATACGTGGTTACCCATCGTAATCACATCTACTCCATGCTGGTAGATCTCCCGGGCCACATCCTTCGTCAGACCCCTGCCGCCGGAAGCATTCTCCGCATTGGCAATGACACAGTCCAGTTTGTACTCATCCCGAAGTTCAGGCAGGTATTTCCTGATTGCCTCTCTTCCTGGTTTTCCAACAATATCACCAATAAATAAAACATTCACCCGTTTCACCACCCAATCGAACAGAATCATTATCCATTAAATACAAGTACTTTTCCCTCTTCACGTACTGCCGTAAAGCTTTTTTCAGTACCATTAGAACGAAGCACAGCCAGCATATGATTAATCACCTCGTCCTGAAAAATGATATCATCTTCCGGCAGGTTGCTTTCTTCCTGAACTAAATTTTTTCCGCATTCCATTTTGATCATCTCTACCAGAAGATTCATTTCAGTCTGAGACATGCTGGCAATATCTCTTTTAATCACCAGGATACTTGGATCAGATCCCTGAATATTCATCTCAAAAAGACTCATTTTTCTTCCTTCGATTTTATGATAGATCTCCAACGCCTGCCTAAGCTTTTTCTCTAAGCTTTCATAGTTATGATCATCCGTAACGATGAATTTTATGACCAAAGCCTGGTTTTCCCGCACACAACTCATCGTGCCTATTTCCGGATATCTCAGCAAAGCGGAAACCAACAAGTTGGCGGAATAATTGCTATAACTGCTACTCATATTGACTGGATCATGAACAGACATCTTATTTCCTTCCTATTCTCTTTCTGAATATAAAATATATCCTTGATTATTCTGCAAATATCATGAGATGTCCTTCTCGGATTGATTGGTAATATAACCCGAATCATTGAACAAAGCAGGTAATCTTTTCAGACACCCGCCTTGTGCTGGAGCAATGATCATACAAATCAAAAATTAGATCAGGAATTACTTTGCGTAATCAACAGCTCTGGTTTCCCGAATAACCACCACTTTGATCTGTCCGGGATAATCAAGCTCTTCCTCGACTTTTTTAGAAATATCGCGAGCCATTCTCGGTGCCAATACATCATCAATCTTCTCCGGATTCACAATAATTCTGATCTCTCTTCCGGCTTGGATGGCATAAGATTTTTCGACACCTTCAAAGTTCTCTGCAATTTCTTCCAGTTTTTGAAGACGTTTAATGTATGTTTCCAGTGTCTCGCGTCTGGCCCCCGGACGTGCGGCAGAAACCGCATCGGCGGCCGCAACCAATACTGCGACGATTGTCTTGGGCTCTGTATCGCCATGATGAGCTTCGATTGCGTGAATCACATCCCAGGATTCTTTATATTTCTTGGTAATATCTACGCCGATTTCAACATGAGTTCCTTCTGTATCATGATCAACAGCTTTACCGATGTCATGCAGCAGCCCCGCGCGTTTGGCAATCTGAACATCAACACCTAATTCCGCGGCCATCAGTCCCGCAAGGTGTGATACCTCGATAGAATGTTTGAGCACATTCTGCCCATAACTTGTCCTGAATTTCAAACGACCGAGCAATTTAATCACTTCGGGATGAATTCCATGTACAGCTGTTTCAAAGGTGGCTTGTTCACCTTCCTCACGAATCTTCTGTTCAACTTCTTTTTGCGATTTTTCAACCATTTCTTCAATTCTGGCCGGATGAATCCGACCGTCGACAATCAACTTCTCCAAGGCCAATCTGGCCACTTCTCTTCTTATTGGATCAAATCCGGACAGAATCACGGCTTCAGGAGTATCATCAATGATCAGGTCTATTCCTGTAAGGGTTTCCAATGCTCTGATATTTCTGCCCTCACGTCCAATAATTCTGCCCTTCATTTCGTCATTGGGTAAGGCGACAACCGATACTGTACTTTCTGCCACATGATCGGCCGCACATCTGTGAATAGCGAGAGAAATAATGTCTTTTGCCTTTTTCTCCGCCTCTTCTTTTGCCCTGCCCTCAATTTCCTTAATCATTATGGCGGATTCATAGCGGACCTCATCCTCAACACTTTTTAACAGAATCTGTTTTGCCTCTTCCGGTGTGAGTCCTGATAATCTTTCCAGTTCCGCCATCTGTTTATTGACAAGTTCTTTCAGTTCATTTTTATGTTCTTCGGCTTCTGCTTCTTTTTTAATTAAATGATCTTCTCTTCTTTCAATCGCCTCAATTTTTCTCTCCAGGGTCTCTTCTTTTTGCAGATAACGCCTTTCCATTCTCTGTAACTCACTCCGGCGTTCCCGGGTTTCTTTTTCAACCTCATTCCGGATCTGCATTACTTCTTCTTTTGCAGCTACAACAGATTCTCTCTTTTTCGCTTCGGCATTGGCCTCCGCATTTTGCAGGACCTTTTTTGCCTCTATTTCAGCAGAGCCAATCGCCTTTTCAGCAACGTTTCTGCGAACAAGCCAACCAGCAACAGCACCAACCAGCAACCCAGCTAATATGCCTAATACGCCAAATATTGCTGATGATCCCACATTTTTCACCTCCTTAGTAATAAATGAATAAATAAATTTTTATTAACACTAAAAAAAACTGGTATGACCAGCCTCTTTCATTCTAACCCAACAAGGATATACTTTTCCCTTTGTATATTTAAATATCTTTACTTGTCACGCACTCCATGTTCAAGAAAAAAATATATAAGAGAAACCGTTAAGGTTATTAATTCAAGAGACAAAGTCTACAAATTTTAGTTTAATGAAATGTAACTGCAATGTCAAGCGGCATTCCTTGAAGGAATGCCACAAAAATGTTTTTTCTATTCTTACGAATTAATTTGTTTCTCTTTTTTCTTTAAATATGATTTGATTCTTCAAGCGCTCTTTGAATAGAACGATAAGGATACCCTTTTCGGTATAATCTTTGTCCAACTTTTTGGCAGATATTCTCGGCTTGTTTTTTGGCTTCTCTTCTTGCCATTTTATTTTTTTCTTCTTCCATGTATTTAGAAAGAATGCTCTTGAGATAAGCATATTCAGCCTCTTCCGGATAAAGCCTCTCAAGCACTTCAGAAATTATTCCTTCTCCTATCCCTGAGACGACCAGTTCCTGTCTTATGCGAGCCCGCGAATACTTTCCGGCTTTTGCTCTGCAAAAGGCCTCGGCATATTGCCTGTCATCAAGATAATTCCAAGCTTTCAGCTTCTCTATCGTTTCTTTGATTTCCTGCTTTTGATAATTTTTCCCGCTCAGCCTGGTCTCAAGCTGATCTGATGTGACCATACGGCGGGAAATGATTTTCAAGGCTTCGCTTAGAGCGCTCTTCATCAATGCTCCTTTCGCTACTCTTCGCTGCTTTCCGGATCAGCTTCACTGCTTGCAGGACTCTTGCCTTTATTAACCAATAGCTTCTCGCGTATCTTTGCTTCTATTTCCTGCCTGACCTCAGGATGATCGCGTAAATATTCCTTGGCGCTTTCTCTTCCTTGCCCAAGCCTCTCCCCCTGATAGGAATACCAGGCCCCCGATTTTGTTACTATCGTTGTTTCCGCTCCCAAATCTACCAGACTGCCTTCCCGCGAGATACCTTCCCCGTATATGATATCAAAGTCCGCATGATTAAAAGGAGGGGCAATTTTATTCTTGACTACTTTTACTCTGGTTCTGTTTCCGATCACATCCTGTCCCTGCTTAATCACATCCTGTTTTTTCACTTCAAGCCTTACGGAAGCATAAAACTTCAAAGCCCGGCCTCCTGTGGTTGTCTCCGGGTTGCCAAACATGATCCCGACTTTTTCCCGTATTTGATTAATAAACACTACACAGGTCCGGCTTTTGCTGATTGCTCCCGTTAACTTTCTCAGGGCCTGAGACATCAGTCTGGCATGCAAGCCAACATGAGAATCTCCCATTTCCCCTTCGATTTCCGCCCTCGGCACAAGCGCCGCCACCGAATCAATCACTACAACATCAATTGCTCCGCTTCGAACCAGAGCTTCACAGATTTCCAAAGCCTGCTCACCCGTATCGGGCTGTGATATCAGCAGCTCATCCGTGTTCACACCAAGTGCTTTGGCATACTCGGGATCAAGAGCATGCTCCGCATCAATAAAGGCCGCAACTCCGCCCGCCTTTTGCGCTTCAGCTATCACATGCAAAGCCACTGTAGTTTTTCCTGAGGATTCCGGTCCATAGATTTCCACTACCCTTCCTCGGGGCACTCCTCCGGCTCCCAGTGCCACATCCAGAGCCAAGGCCCCGGTAGAAATGACTTCAATCGCCATTTTTGTTGAAGCCTCGCCAAGACGCATGACTGCTCCTTTGCCAAACTGCTTCTCTATTTGTCCTAAAGCGATATCCAAGGCTTTGAGTTTATCTGTACCTGACATTTCTCTGTATCCTCCTCTAATTCTCTCCAAGAAACAAAACATATGTTCGATTTATTTTATTATAATAATTCTTCAAACTTTTTGTCAAACGGTTTTTTCTGATTAGAGAAAATCTTTTCTTATTTTTCCTTATTCGAGCAAATACAACCTCAGCATATTGATTGCTGTTTCAACCGTCATGTTTCTGATGGATTTTCTGTCCCCGTTAAACAGACACCTTTTTACTTCAGTATGTTCAGAAGTCGCCAAAGCAATATACACCAGGCCCACCGGCTTTTCATCATTTCCGCCGCCCGGCCCGGCAATGCCGGTTGTTGCCAGCGCCAAATCAGATCCCAGAGCTCTTTTTACCCCTTCGGCCATTTCTTTCGCCACAGTCTCACTGACCGCCCCATATTTTCGAAGGCTTTCGGCCTGAACCCCGATAAGCTTTTCTTTGGCCTCGTTAGCGTAAGTAATCACCCCTCCAAGGTAATAATCGGAGCTGCCTGCTTCATTGGTTATTGCCCCTCCCAGCAGTCCCCCGCTGCAGGATTCCGCTGTTGAAACGGTAAGTTTATTTTGCCGCAGCAAATCTCCGGTCACAGATGCGTGGGTCTGGTTATCCACAGCAAATATCCTGCTGCCAAGCCTTTTCCTGATTTCTGCTTCTTCTGAATCCAGAAGCCTGCAGGCTTCCGATTGATCGTTTGACCTGATCGTTAAACGAAGGTCCATAAAGGTATGGCCGTCGATCAATGTGATAAAAGGATTTTTTTGTCCCAGCAGTCCCTGAAGCTCCTTTTCCAATTCCGCTTCCTGCAGGCCGAAGACTTTTAAAATCCTGGTATACAATCGCTCACAATGGTTCTCAAGTTTATGCCGCAAAACCGGTAAAATATGCTGCTCAAACATTGGCTGCAATTCACCCGGAGGCCCGGGTAAAATAACGACGGTGTGGTTTTCTTTTTCGATAATCGCCCCCGGCGCCGTCCCTACCGAATTGGGCACGATTTGAGAACCTTCGGGAAAACAGGCCTGTTTGTCCGACCCTGGAGGGGTTTTCTTTTCCGCATAATAAAAGTCCTTTATCTTTTCCATTGTTTCCTGGTTAAAAACCATTTTCAGTTCCAGGACTTCCGCAACCAGGTCCTTTGTCATATCATCGGCCGTAGGGCCCGTTCCGCCGGTGAGAAAGACCAGCTGAGACCGATGTATGGCCTGTTTTAATGCTTCTTGCAGTCTCTCCTTATTATCTCCTACTGTCGTATGGTAATCGACTTCAATGCCCAGACCTGAAAGCTGCCCGGTGATGTAATTTGCACTGGTATTCAACGTTTTTCCCAGAAGAAGCTCCGTTCCTGTCGAGATGATCTCTGCTTTCATTGACATATCCTCCTACAGGTTTGATGTATTTGTCATTATACCCTATCCTTCTTTGATCATTCCGTTTTTTCTTTGTCGGATGATTTTTTTGTCGAATCGGCGCTTCATTCCGTCAAAATAAATAAGCAAGAATACTCCTTTTGCGGTAATTCTTGCTTTCCTTACTCCGATAAATCGTTCTTATTTCTTTTTCCGGATGATCCTTGATGCCCTGATTGTTTTTCTGACCTTCCCGATATCTTTTTTGCTTAATAACTTACGTGCTTTAACAATATAATCCACCCCGGAAATTATGGTCAACACCAAAGCCAGATAAATTAAAGGCTTTCCCGGATAAATCCCCAGGTAGGAGAAAGGCCAGTCATTTAACAGCATTATACTTATGGCGATTACCTGGGAAACAGTTTTGATCTTCCCAAGCTTGCTGGCACTGATGACTACCCCATCGGCAGCCGCTATGGCCCGTAAACCTGTGACTGCAAATTCCCTGGCCAGAATGACCCAGACAATCCAGGCGTAAATTTTATGCATCTGTACAAGCGATATCAATGCGGCAGAAACCAGCAATTTATCTGCCAGGGGATCCAAAAATTTCCCCAAATTGGTCACCTGATGAAGTTTTCTGGCAATAAACCCATCCAGACCGTCGGTAGCTGCCGCAATGATAAAAATCGCCGCCGCCACGAAATTCTGATAGGCAAAATACGTCTTGCCTCCCGGCAATTTCAACAGAAGGATGACCATAAAAACCGGAACCATAACGATTCTGACTAATGTCAGGATGTTCGGAAGATTTAGCATCTTGCTTCTCCTTCCAAATCGTAAATATCTGCGTTGGTAACCGTGACTTCAATCATATCTCCGGTACTGAATTCTTTTTTCTGCGCCCTGACATAAACCTGCCCGTCTATCTCCGGGGCATCACCCTCACTGCGTCCCAGCCACTGGGTATGATCGAGCCGTTCCTCCAAGAGGACTTTGACGGTCTTTCCAATCCATTTCTTTTGATTTTCCTCAGCCTGTTCAGCCTGAAGTTCCAGCAGTCTGTTCTTTCTGTCCTCCCGCACTTCTTCAGGAACCTGATCCTTTCTCATTCCGGCCGGAGTATTTTCTTCGCGCGAATAGGCAAAAACACCTAAGCGATCAAATTTCATTTCCCGGACAAAATTTTGCAGTTCGGCGTATTCTTCTTCTCCCTCTCCCGGGAACCCGGTAATAAAGGTCGTACGCAAGACAATATCAGGTATGGCTTTTCTTAATTTATTGATCAGCCTTTCGACATCCTGCTTCAAATATCTTCTGTTCATTTCCGTAAGGATTTTATTATTGGCATGCTGCAAAGGAATATCCAAATATTTGCAAATCTTGGGTTCCTTCCTCATCACTTCAATCAATTCATCCGTGAACACTTCCGGGTAACAATAAAGAAGCCTGATCCATTCAATTCCGTCAATCTCTGCGATTGCCGCAAGCAGATTAGCCAATTCCAGCCCTTGATAGATATCCATACCGTATCTTGTCGTATCCTGAGCCGTAACGATGATTTCTTTCACACCCTGCTCAGCCAGCCACGCTACTTCCCCAAGAATAGATTCTTTTGTCCGGCTGCGGTAAGAACCTTTAATCTGTGGAATGACACAATAGCTGCAACGGTTATTGCATCCTTCCGCAATTTTAATATAGGCATAATGACTTTCTTCAAACCTTTGCCGGGGCATTTTTTCATCGTAAAGAAAGCTCTGTGTTTCTTGCCAGGTGAGCAAACGTTTGTCTTTTGCTTCCTCGATATGATCTAGGATATTGGCTAGGTTGCCATCGCCCAGAACCATGTCCAGTTCCGGGATTTCCTCAATCAGCTCTTTACCGTAACGCTGTGCCATACAACCTGTAGCAATGACTTTCTCGCAAATCCCATTTTTTTTATACTCCACCATTTGACAAAGCTCATTGATTGATTCCTGTTTCGCTTCATCAATAAAGGTACAAGTATTAACAATGATGATATGGGCTTTGGCCGGCTCGTCAACCAGCTGATATTTTCGGACCAAAAAACCTGCTAAAACTTCGCTGTCAACTTGATTTTTGGGACAGCCCAAATTAATCACCGCGACTTTTTTCTTCAACTGTCCACTCCTCGATTTTAATCCGTCAAAAATACTTGCTTAATTTGAATGCTTTCGGAAAATGACCTTATTAATTATATGCCTATTTTTTCATAAAATAAACAATCTATTTCAAGCTCAGCTTAAGGGACTGTATCCATGGGTTCCAATAATCCGCTGTCCCTCTTCACTGAAGATAAAGTTCAGAAAAGACTGGGCCTGTTCACTGAGCGGTGAGCTTTCGCTGTAGACATAATATAAGGGCCTGATCAGCGGGTACTTTTTCTCTTTCATCGTCTTGACCGTCAATTCAACCCCATTGATCTTTAAATCCTTGACTTTATCATCAACAGCACTGAAAGAAACATAGCCGACAGCATTTTGGTTATTGCTCACAGCTTCCACAACAGCACTTGAGGAGTTGCAAACGGTTCCCGCTTTACCCGCTTCTTTCCCCAGCAGCTTATCCCGGAACACTTCAAGAGTTCCGGAACCTTCCTCCCGGTTCAATAATAAAATGGGGGCGTCCTTTCCGCCTACTTGATTCCAGTTTGTCATCTTCCCATTGTATATCCCTTGAATTTGTTCAATGGTTAACTCTGAAACAGGGTTATTCCGATTAACAACTATAGCCAAACCGTCATAAGCAATTTTCACAGCTACAAGGCCTGTTTCCTCAGGTCTCAGTTCGCGGGACACGGCACCGAAATCTACGGTTTTGTTCTGTGTTGCCTGAATGCCCAGCGCCGTATCTCCTCCGGAAACATTAATCAATACCTTAGGGTTTTTGGTCATAAAAATCGAACCTAAATCCTGTGAAAGAGTCTGGGCCGAGGTGGATCCGGCAATCGTGACCATACCGCTGATCGCTCCCGGTCCCCTGCTGACAATTTCGTTCGTGACACTCTCTTTATTACATCCTGCCATAACCAGGGAAAAGACTAAACACGCCGGCAATAGCAGTCTCATTATTCGTCTTGACTGTCTCATAAAACATATCTCCTAAGTTTTTCATAAAAAAATGCCTCTGCTCAAGGCATAAAAAATCTCGTCCAAAGTCTCTGCTCAGCTGATGCTATCATTTTTTGCCAGAGATTCCGGAGTAATCACATAATTTCTGACCACTTGTTTAGATGAACCGAGGGGCGCGAGCTGGGTTCCGTTAACCTTGATCATCAAAGCTCCCGCATTACCAACGGTCACAAATTCTATCTTTTCTTTCCCCTGAAGATTCTGTGTTTCCCCTTGAACCTTATAACCGTCCACAACAGTTTTGCCGTCGACTTTGACCTGAAGCCAGCAATCTTCTTTAAATGTCACCTCTGCAACCAGGCCATCTGTTTTTTCTGTTTCCGAACCCTGCGGGTTTACCTGATCGCTTTCATTAGAAGGAGAGGAGCCCTCCTGGGTCTGGGGGGAAGCAGGCAAAGGCGCGGGGATATATCCGCCGATATCAGGTTTTTCCTTGATTTTTGTGATATAGGTAATCCCCACCACAAACCCTATGGCGATAAAAGCCATCGTGAACAAAACAGCGGGCTTAAACCAAACTGAAGAACTGGGAATTGGGGATAATACCTTCTCAACTTTCTCTTCCTCATCTTTAGGAAACGAGGAATTAAACATCTCAATGATTTGATTGGAATCAAGACCTAAAAATTTGGAATAGGTCCTCAGAAAACCTCTTGCATATGTTGTCCCGGGAAGTGCGGAATATTCTTCTTCCTCCAAAGTTTTTAAATAGAAAGGCCTTATTTTAATCTGTTTTTCGACATCTTCAAGGCTTAATCCTTTCTCTTTTCGGGCTTCTTTGAGGAGGATTCCTTCACCCGCCATTTTAATCACCACCTATATAGATACAGAAATACTTTAAATATCCAACTGTTATTGCCAAAAATCTATTAAAAATGCTTTTCCTTCTTTATTATATCTTATTCTTCAGCAAAAAAATTTATTCTGCAAAAATTTTTTTATTCCTTCTTCGATCAGCAAATTTTTTTGATACTTTTTATTTATGCTTGATTTTCTTCAATACTCTTATATTTTTGTTCAAATTGGCTCCAGCTTAACAGAACTTCCCTCGGTTTAGAACCTTCATAAGGGCCGACCACTCCCTTTTCTTCCATGAGATCCATCAATCTTGCTGCGCGGGTATATCCAATTCTTAATTTTCTCTGTAAAAGAGAAACCGAAGCCTGACCATTTTCCAGAAATACTTTCGCCGCCTGATAAAACAATTCATCTTCAGGTTGCTCCACCTTGTTCTTGGTTTGAATACTCCGTTCAGGTATTTCCATATAATCAGGCACTGCCTGCTTCTTTAAAAAATCAACGATATTTTTCACTTCCCGGTCGGATAAGAAGCAGCCCTGGACTCTGAGCGGCTTGTTCATCCCGATAGGGTTATAAAGCATGTCCCCTCTGCCTAAAAGCTTTTCTGCTCCAGCCATATCAAGAATTGTCCTGGAATCGATTTGTGAAGACACGGCAAAAGCAATTCTGGATGGAATATTTGCTTTTATCAAACCGGTAATGACATCGACAGAAGGCCTTTGGGTCGCGACAATCAGATGGATTCCGGCCGCTCTGGCCATTTGGGCCAATCTGCAAATCGCATCCTCCACATCTCCCGGCGCTACCATCATCAAATCTGAAAGCTCATCTATGATTACGACCACGAAAGGAAGAATCTGCTTATCATCTTCCTTAGAAACAATATAGTTATACCTGGTAATATCTCTTACTCCCGAGGAAGCAAACAGCTCATACCTGCACTCCATCTCCGTAACGATCCACTTTAATGCCCCTGCCGCCTTGGACGGATCTGTCACTACTGGAGCGATCAAATGGGGAATACCATTATAATTGGTCAGTTCGACCATCTTAGGATCAATCAGCAGCAGCTTTACTTCATCAGGCTTGGCTTTGTAGACTATACTGGAAATAATGGTATTAATACAAACAGATTTTCCTGAACCCGTTGCCCCTGCGATCAGGAGATGCGGCATCTTTCCCAGGTCAGCGATGACCGGACTCCCGGTAATATCTTTTCCTAAAGCCAAACTCAGTCTGCTGGGAGAGCTGGCGAACTCGTCGGTCTCCAAAACCTCCCGTAAATGGACTACAGAGATTTGCTTATTGGGCACTTCTATCCCCACAGCGGATTTTCCCGGAATGGGTGCTTCTATCCGAACATCTGAAGCAGCCAGACTTAAAGCAATATCGTCAGCCAGGCTGGTTATCTTGCTTACTTTCACTCCCGGAGCAGGCTGGACTTCATACCGGGTGATGGCAGGTCCCTGAACCACTCTGGTTACTTTGACCTTGACGCCGAAGCTGGCCAAAGTTTCTTCTAGAAGATGGACATTATCTGCCAAATCCTTATGGATTCTTTGACTCTTGGTTTTTACTGCCCGATTAATGAGGGATAACGGCGGGATCTGATAATTTTCCTCCGAAGAGCCTTTTTTCGAATTTGTATTCACGCTTGCCGGGATTATCGGGGGCTCCGGTTCTTCAGGCTCGGAAAAGATATGCGGGCTATCCTCTGCCGGTATCCCGACCTCCGGCTCAGGTGCATCAAAAACCTGCTCCACAACAACATATTCTTCCTGATTAGAACGATACTTTTCTTCGTCTTGATGAATTGCCGTAACCTTTGCTTCCCTTTTTTTTATCTCCCTTTTCTTCTCTTCTTTGCGGTCACTTTCATTGTCTGAAAGCACTACTGTAAAGTCCTTGACCTGTTTCCCGAGGAAAGCGATAACATTGCCGGTCCCTTTGATCATATCTTTACCGCTCTCGACGATTGAACGGTTTAATACTAAAACCGTGGCGATTGTGCCGACCACCGTCAAAACTACATAACTGCCTGTTACTCCAACTGACTTTGCTAAAATCAGGGTAAGCATCCGGCCTATGATCCCGCCGTCAATTCCCCTTGAAAGAAATCCAAGCTGCAAAAACCCTTCGATAACCAGCCAGAGAATCGTTAATCCGACCATTCTGGTCCGCAGCACCTTTTTGTTCTGGCCCATTATCATAAAACCGGCTGCTCCCATAAACAAAAAGAAGACTGCACTGCCGCTTCCCATCAGGGTTCTGAATACCTGTCCCACGCTCTGGGTAATTGCCCCGTCATTATCAGCATAAACCATAAGAAAACCTAAACAAGCAAGGCCAAATATCATGATTCCTTTTATCTCGTTTTTCAGTTTATCATTCAGCGGTTCTTTTTTTCTTCGACCGGTACGAGCGGTTCTTTTGGCCATTCTGTTCCAACCTTCCAATCATTAAGCTTATCCAATCTTTTTGTCCAATCAATATTCCACGAAAAACCACTCGTTTCCTTTCATCAATGAGATTTATTTCTGCTTTTCCTTTTAGCAAATTTTGCTTAGATCAAATGTTTAACCGGTTCCAAAAATGATGCTTGAATTGTTGAGATCTTAGCGGGCAAAAGCGCGGGGCTGTCTTCCCTCACACAAAAATAAAATTTGATTTTAGGCTCGGTCCCCGACGGTCTGGCCAGGACAAATCCGCCGCCCTCAAAAATAAACTTCAGGATGTTGGATTTCGGCAGAAGGATCTCCTCTTCTTTGCCGGCTCCAAACAACATTCTCTTTCCACTTTGAAAATCCTCTGATCCCATTAATGGATAACCGGCTATTTCCCTCCGGGGATTCTTACGCAGGATTTCCATTATTTCAGCTATTCTTCCTTTGCCTTCTCGTCCTTCAATCGTCACCGATATCTGTTCGTTCCCAAAGTACCCGCACATCAGATTGATCTCTTCCAAAACTTCATCCAGAGTTTTATTTTCTCTTTCCTTATAATATAAAGCCGCTTCCGCCAAAAGGGCGGCGGTCTCAACCGCATCCTTGTCCCGGGCATAGGTTCCGGCCAGAAACCCATAGCTTTCTTCAAACCCAAAAATATACGTTCCCCAGCCCGCTTCTTCCATCTCTTTGATCTTTTCTCCAATAAACTTAAAGCCAACCAGAACATTGATGACCTTAATGCCGAGCTTTTCCGCCAACGCATCTCCCTGATCGGAAGTGGCCACGGTCTTGACAATAACGGAGTTTTCAGGAAGCTTACCGGCCTTTTTCCGCTGAACCAAAAGATAGTATTCCAGGATCACTCCGATTTCGTTGCCGGTAAATCTTCTGTAGCTCCCGGCTCGGGTTCTGGCATACATCCCCAGGCGGTCAGCATCGGGATCGGTGGCAAAAACCAGATCTGCATGCTGTTCCGCCCCGTATCCCAGGGCCAGTTTAAATGCCTCAGGGTCCTCGGGATTGGGGAACCGAACTGTGGAAAACTCGGTATCCGGTTCCTTCTGCTCCGGAACCAGAAACAGCGAAGAGAACCCTGTCTCTGTCAATATCCGCTGTACAGGGATTTTGCCTGTTCCATGCAGCGGAGAAAACACCAGCCTGAGTTTTTTCCCCTCAGCCAAAGTTAACTCCGGGTATAAAAGCTGTTTTTTGACCGCATCCAGATAGGCCTTGTCAACCTCTTCCCCAATCAGGTCAAACAGACCGTTCTGTCGGGCTTCTTCTTCGGCGGCAACTTCAATTGCCCAATTTTTCCGTTTATCGAGTTTCTGGGCAATAAGATCCGCCTTTTCCGGAGGAAGCTGTCCCCCGTCTTCCCAATAGACCTTGTATCCGTTGTATTCTTTCGGGTTATGGCTTGCCGTGATCATTACTCCCGCTATCGCCTTGAGATACCTGACCGCGAAGGATAACTCCGGTGTAGGCCTCAACCCGTCAAACAAAAAAGCCTTTATCTTGTTTGCCGCCAAAACCAATGCCGTTTCCATAGCAAACTCAGGTGAAAACCGCCTGGAATCATAGGAAATCACTACCCCCCTGGCCCCTGCTTCCGGGCCAAGCTCCAAAACACTGTCCGCAAGCCCCTGGGTTATTTTCCGGATTACATACTGATTCATCCGGTTTGTTCCGGCTCCGAGTCTCCCCCGCATGCCTCCGGTACCGAACTCCAGGTCACAATAAAATCGATCTTCGATTTCTTTGGGGTCAGAAACTAATCCCAGCAGTTCCTGCCGGGTTGCTTCGTCAAAATATAAATCCCCGGTCCAAAAAGCATACCTTTCTTGAATTTTTTCCTCTACGGTCATTTTGGATCGCCCCCCTGATCGTCATATTTGCCCAGCTGTTTTCTTCCTCAGTTTGTCCGAACGGACAAAATCCTGTCCTGATGAAAACCGCTTATCCGCGATAATAATAGACATATTGAAAAATGTTCATATTTGGCGAATCATTCTTTTCAACCTTTATTCCATGCTCCGGATTATGGACCAGATGTCTTAGAATACTAAACATCGCTTCAATATCCTCTTCCCCCATTTTCTCCGCCAAAGCCTCAACTGTATATTTGCAGCCCGAACACTTGCGCAAATCGTCCACAATTCTGTTCTTCAGGCTGATCATTTCACCGGCGCTTTTCTTGCCTAATTCTACACCCGGCTGATGATAAGCATTGATCCTGATCAGAAAAGCATAGAGTCCTACCGTCCGTTCAAAAAGCGCTAAAACCGCGCCCAGGGTAATCTCATTCACTTCACTGATCGTTATTGTGATTGATTCCCTTTCCTTTTTGCTGATCGCATTTCTGGTCCCGAGCAAAAACGAATGCAGGAATTCTCCGCTGGTACTGTTATCGGCGATAAACGGAGAGCCTGTTTCCCTATCCTTTAAGACCTCAATGAACGTAATAAAAAAATTATCCGGACCTTCCAATAACTGTTGAATGAAAGAATGCTGATCAGTTGATCCTTTATTCCCATAAACGGCAATTCCCTGTCTTACGATATTCCCGTCCAGATCCAGTTCTTTCCCCAGGGATTCCATAATAAGCTGCTGTAAATATTTAGACAAAAGAATAAGCCTGTCTTTGTAGGGCAGCACCACCATTTGTCTGCCCCCTTGACCTTTTGTGGCATACAGCCACATTAAAGCCATTTGAGCGGCCGGATTGGACCGGAGATCCTCATTGCGCGTTAGGGCATCGCATCTTTGCGCTCCCTCCAGCAACAGACTGATGTCTACCCCCTGCAGGGCCAGAGGCAGCAGCCCTACCGGTGATAAAACCGAGGTCCTTCCTCCTACCCAGTCCCACATCGGGAAAGTGCCCAGCCATCCTTCTTCTTTATGCGTTTCATCCAGCTTACTTCCGGTCTGGGTAATACTCACCGCATGCCGGGCAAACTCCAGTCCGGCCTGACGATACATCCCCTTGACTTCCTCCATACCGTTTCTTGTTTCAATCGTACTGCCGCTTTTGGAAATCACCACAGTTAACGTTCTGTCTAAGTCTTTATCCAAAAGCTCCATTACCCGGTCGATTCCATCAGGGTCAGTATTATCAAGATAATATGCCCTGATTTTGTCGCCGGATGTTCTTAAGGCATCCCCGACAAAACGAGGACCCAAGCCGGAACCTCCCACCCCTATGACCAAGATATTTTTAAATTCCCTGCCGAATTGTCCTTTTATTTGGCCGGAATGTATCTTCCGGGCAAATTCATGGATTGAGCGGATGGCCGCATTAATCTCTTCTCTGATCTGTCCGTTTGGAGCCAAATCGGGATTTCGCAGCCAATAGTGGCCAACCATCCTGTTCTCATCAGGATTGGCAATTGCCCCATTTTCCAGTTCACGCATCATGGCAAAGGCCTTTTCTATTTGCGGTTCGGCCTGCCTGAAAAAGTCGTCTTCAAATCTCATCCTGCTGATATCCAGAGATAATGATATGTCCTCATGATAACAAAGGTACTGACGGAATCTGTCCCAGTGCTTGAGTTTATCCATTTTATCCCTCCGATCCTTTTGGTCTTTATTCATGTTTTGCACCAACCGGCTGCCATTGTCCATCTCATTCGTTAAGATTTTCCTATCAGGCTTCATAACCAGTTTCCCTCAACAATATTCGGTATATTCATTTGCTCCCCGCGCCACCGCGTCAATCCGAAGCATAATTGCATCAGGAGCCCATATGGTGAAGTCAACTCTCTGCTGCCGTTCGACTTTACCTTATGAGCTCCAATTTTCAAATAGCTTAAAATCGTCACCTCTATAGAAAAACATCATTGCTTAATAATCATGGCCTTTCATTCATTAATTGCCCTTGCTGACACCTATTTTTCACTCATATTTCCTATCTCTATGTAACCTTTTAGAGACCAATCATTAAACCCTCTTGAAAATATTGTAACATCAGATGTTTTATTTTGAAAGCCCCGATTGTCCTGTCGCTTTGAACCCCGTCTTTGATTGTCTGCACTCAAAGCTGCAATTTTCAGCTTTGGAATCCACTCACTGCGGGATATGTTCCAGCACCTACTTATTTGATTACTTTTCTAAAAATGGCTTGACATTTCAACCTACATATTATAGATTAATATTATTCTACAATACATAGACTAATCACGGGAGTGGTTAGGACTGCGAAAGGACTGATCCCTTATATGAGTAAGATTCAACGAATGTCGGATTCCGAAAAACAAATTGCGGAAATCATGTGGGCCGTCGGACACCCGATTACCACAAAAGAAATTATTGCTAACTTACCTGAAACTAACACATGGAAACAAAATACCGTTATTACATTCTTGGCACGTTTAATAGAGAAAGGCATTGTCAGTGCTACCAGAGTGAGCAAAGCAAATTACTACCAGCCCACCGTGACAGAGCAAGAATATCTCAACTTTGAGACACAACAATTTATTGCCGATGTCCATAAAGGCTCTGCACTTGGAATTATAAGTGCCTTGTGTGATAGCGGCGACCTGACTAAAGAGGATATAGAGGAACTAATCCGTAAATTAAGAAAGTAGACGGGTTCGGAGAAAAAGGAGGTCATTCATGCTGATAGGTATCTACAAATATTTGTTGATTTTATCAGTGCAAATGACTTATTCCCGCAAAGCATTCTTTCACCCATAACTAAAAGAAGCATTCGCGCAAAACGAATGCTTCTTATCTTACCTGGCAACCTGCTATTTTCCCGTAAAGTATCGTCGCCCCTGGAGGTCTTAACTTCCGTGTTCGGGATGGGAACGGGTGGTACCCCTCCGGTATTGTCACCAGATCACTTGAAGGCCTTTGCCTTTATCCGGGATGTTCAAATTCCTTTGCCATCCCTGGCTGTGTTCCTTCAAAACTGCACAGAGCTTTTTACATAGGTTTCTTTATCTTCCTTTAGGTCAAGACCTCGACCGATTAGTACCGGTCCGCTCCACACGTCACCGTGCTTCCACTTCCGGCCTATCTACCTGATCTTCTTTCAGGGGTCTTACTAGCTTTCGCTATGGGAAATCTCATCTTAAGGCCGGTTTCACGCTTAGATGCTTTCAGCGTTTATCCGATCCGGATTTAGCTACCCAGCTATGCACCTGGCGGTACAACTGGTACACCAGTGATCCGTCCATCCCGGTCCTCTCGTACTAGGGACAGATCCTCTCAAATTTCCTGCGCCTGCGACGGATAGGGACCGAACTGTCTCACGACGTTCTGAACCCAGCTCACGTACCACTTTAATGGGCGAACAGCCCAACCCTTGGGACCTACTACAGCCCCAGGATGTGATGAGCCGACATCGAGGTGCCAAACCTCCCCGTCGATGTGAACTCTTGGGGGAGATAAGCCTGTTATCCCCAGGGTAGCTTTTATCCGTTGAGCGATGGCCCTTCCACTCGGTACCACCGGATCACTAAGCCCTACTTTCGTACCAGCTCGACTTGTTTGTCTCTCTGTTAAGCTCCCTTTTGCCTTTACACTCTTCGCGCGATTTCCACCCGCGCTGAGGGAACCTTTGGGCGCCTCCGTTACTCTTTAGGAGGCGACCGCCCCAGTCAAACCGCCCGCCTGACAATGTCCAATGTCCCGATCAGGGACACTTGTTAGAATTTCAGTACAAAAAGAGTGGTATCCCACCGGCGGCTCCCCGAATACTGGCGTACTCGGCTCTCTGCCTCCCACCTATCCTGTACATTTTATACCAAAATCCAATGTCAAGCTACAGTAAAGCTCCATGGGGTCTTTCTGTCCTGTCGCAGGTAACCCGCATCTTCACGGGTATTACAATTTCGCCGAGTCCCTTGTTGAGACAGTGTCCAGATCGTTACGCCTTTCGTGCGGGTCGGAACTTACCCGACAAGGAATTTCGCTACCTTAGGACCGTTATAGTTACGGCCGCCGTTTACTGGGGCTTCAATTCAATGCTTCGCCTTACGGCTAACATCTCCTCTTAACCTTCCAGCACCGGGCAGGCGTCAGCCCCTATACTTCTCCTTACGGATTTGCAGGGACCTGTGTTTTTGTTAAACAGTCGCCTGGACTGATTCTCTGCGGCTCTATTTCTAGAGCACCCCTTCTCCCAAAGTTACGGGGTCATTTTGCCGAGTTCCTTAACAAGGGTTATCTCGCGCGCCTTAGGATTCTCTCCTCATCTACCTGTGTCGGTTTACGGTACGGGCACCTTCTCTCTCACTAGAGGCTTTTCTTGACAGTTTGAACTCTGCGCTTCGCTACTTTTTTTCGCTCCCCATCACTGCTCAAGGTTTCGCGCTGCGGATTTGCCTGCAGCACCCTCTTGCAGCTTGGACGTGCTCTACCAGTCACACGCTCGCTTTGTCCTCCTGTGTCACCCCATCGCTCAAACAATCAAAGGTGGTATTGGAATTTCAACCAATTGTCCATCACCTACGCCTTTCGGCCTCAGCTTAGGTCCCGACTTACCCTGGGCGGACGAGCCTTCCCCAGGAAACCTTGGATTTTCGGCGGGAAGGATTCTCACCTTCCTTTTCGCATACTCATACCGGCATTCTCTCTTGTCACTGCTCCACCAAACTTTACAGTTCAACTTCTACGCTGTGACAATGCTCCTCTACCCAAGGAATCGATTCATTAAACCCTCAGCTCTCTTTGCTTTTTCCCTGAGTCCATTTGGAAATTTTGCTTCTGTCTTATTCTTTCTCTATTCTGTGGCAAAATTTCTAATGTCGTTCTCTCTTCTGAAGTCTTAATGAATCGATCCCTTGCCGTGGCTTCGGTGTGACGCTTGAGCCCCGTTACATTTTCGGCGCAGAACCACTCGACCAGTGAGCTATTACGCACTCTTTAAATGGTGGCTGCTTCTGAGCCAACATCCTGGTTGTCCGGGCGGTTCCACATCCTTTCCCACTTAGCGTCTCTTAGGGACCTTAGCCGTCGGTCTGGGCTGTTTCCCTTTTGACTATGAAGCTTAGCCCCCACAGTCTGACTCCCAATTTCTTATATCTGGTATTCGCAGTTTGATAAGGTTCGGTAACCGATAAGGCCCCTAGCCTATTCAGTGCTCTACCCCCAGATACCATTCATTGAGGCTAGCCCTAAAGCTATTTCGAGGAGTACCAGCTATTTCCGTGTTCGATTGGCATTTCACCCCTACCCACAACTCATCCCCTGCCTTTTCAACGACAGTGGGTTCGAGCCTCCAGTGGGTTTTACCCCACCTTCACTCTGGCCATGGGTAGATCACACGGTTTCGGGTCTGCAACATGCAACTCGACGCCCTATTCAGACTCGCTTTCGCTTCGGCTCCATATCTTTAATACTTAACCTCGCTGCATATCACAACTCGCCGGTTCATTCTACAAAAGGCACGCCATCACACAATTGCTTGTGCTTTGACTGCTTGTAAGCATACGGTTTCAGGTTCTATTTCACTCCCCTCCCGGGGTGCTTTTCACCTTTCCCTCACGGTACTTGTTCGCTATCGGTCGCTAAGGAGTATTTAGCCTTGGGGGGTGGTCCCCCCTGCTTCCCACGGGATTCCTCGTGCCCCGCGGTACTCAGGATCCTGCCTCCGATTCTAAACTTTTCGCCTACAGGGGTTTTACCTTCTTTGCCCGAACTTTCCAGTTCGCTTCGCCTAAGTTTATCTTCTTTATTGGCAGTCCTACAACCCCACACTCCGAAGAGTCTGGTTTGGGCTCTTCCCCTTTCGCTCGCCGCTACTCAGGGAATCGATTTTTCTTTCTTTTCCTCCGGGTACTTAGATGTTTCAGTTCCCCGGCTTGTCTTCACATAACTATGGATTCATTATGTGATAACCGGATATGACTCCGGTTGGGTTGCCCCATTCGGGTACCCACGGGTCGTCGCCTGCTTACGGCTCTCCGTGGCATTTCGCTGCTGACCGCGCCCTTCTTCGACTCTTAGCGCCTAGGCATCCACCGTATGCCCTTTCTATCTTGACCTATTCCTAATCTTTTTACGGATTAGTCAGTTAGATTCTTCTTCCTACGCTTTTTTCTCTGTGCAGTTTTCAAAGAACTTGTTTGGAGCAGGATTACCAGCTTATCATTTCTGCTTCTGCTTGGCAATCTTTACTTTTTTCCTCTGTTTCCGGTTCTTTCCGGTCTCTTTGGATTTTAAGTTCCCACTAAAATGAGCGTACTAAATGGTGGAGGTAGTCGGGATCGAACCGGCGACCTCTTGAATGCCATTCAAGCGCTCTCCCAGCTGAGCTATACCCCCAGTTTTACGTGGTCACTCAAAACTAAACAGCGGAATGGACAAACTTAAACTCGTCTTGCTCTAGGGTTAAGGCTCTTACACCCATCCCCTATGCACCGACCTGGAAGTGGACTACTTAAAGTCCGGTTCTCCCTAGAAAGGAGGTGATCCAGCCGCACCTTCCGATACGGCTACCTTGTTACGACTTCACCCCAATCATCTGCCCCACCTTCGACGGCTGGCTCCCTTAGGTTACCTCACCGGCTTCGGGTGTTGCAAACTTTCGTGGTGTGACGGGCGGTGTGTACAAGGCCCGGGAACGTATTCACCGCAGTGTGCTGACCTGCGATTACTAGCGATTCCGACTTCATGATCTCGAGTTGCAGAGATCAATCCGAACTACGAACGGCTTTCTCGGATTTGCTCCACCTCTCGGCTTCGCTTCCGTCTGTACCGCCCATTGTAGCACGTGTGTAGCCCAAGACATAAGGGGCATGATGATTTGACGTCATCCCCACCTTCCTCCGGTTTGTCACCGGCAGTCTATCTAGAGTCCTCAGCTTTACCTGTTAGTAACTAAATATAGGGGTTGCGCTCGTTGCGGGACTTAACCCAACATCTCACGACACGAGCTGACGACAACCATGCACCACCTGTCTTACAGTTCCCCGAAAGGCACTCCCGAATCTCTTCGGGATTCTGTAGATGTCAAGCCTTGGTAAGGTTCTTCGCGTTGCGTCGAATTAAACCACATGCTCCACCGCTTGTGCGGGCCCCCGTCAATTCCTTTGAGTTTCAACCTTGCGGCCGTACTCCCCAGGCGGAGTGCTTATTGTGTTAACTGCGGCACAGAAGGGGTCGATACCCTCTACACCTAGCACTCATCGTTTACGGCGTGGACTACCAGGGTATCTAATCCTGTTCGCTCCCCACGCTTTCGCGCCTCAGCGTCAGTTACAGTCCAGAAAGTCGCCTTCGCCACTGGTGTTCCTCCACATATCTACGCATTTCACCGCTACACGTGGAATTCCACTTTCCTCTCCTGTCCTCAAGCCGTACAGTTTCCAATGCTTTACGGAGTTAAGCTCCGCACTTTCACATCAGACTTATACAGCCGCCTACGCGCCCTTTACGCCCAATAATTCCGGACAACGCTCGCCCCCTACGTATTACCGCGGCTGCTGGCACGTAGTTAGCCGGGGCTTCCTCGTCAGGTACCGTCAGGTATATGCATTATTTACACATATACGGTTCGTCCCTGACAACAGTACTTTACAACCCGAAAGCCTTCTTCATACACGCGGCGTTGCTCCGTCAGACTTTCGTCCATTGCGGAAGATTCCCCACTGCTGCCTCCCGTAGGAGTCTGGGCCGTGTCTCAGTCCCAGTGTGGCCGTTTACCCTCTCAGGCCGGCTACTGATCGTCGCCTTGGTAGGCTTTTACTCTACCAACCAGCTAATCAGACGCGGGTCCACCCTCTTGCACTAGCATATTCAGAGGCCAGCTTTCCTTCCGGTAAGATGCCTTACCAAAAGCTTATCCGGCATTAGCAGTCGTTTCCAACTGTTATTCCGGTCATGAGGACAGGTTACCCACGCGTTACTCACCCGTTCGCCACTAAAAATTTCAATAAGTAAACTTACTCAAATTTTCCGTTCGACTTGCATGTGTTAGGCACGCCGCCAGCGTTCGTCCTGAGCCAGGATCAAACTCTCCATAAAAATCGGAACTTGCGTTCCTATTTAAACACCGGATTGCTCCCTGTGTTCTCTTCTTTTTATGAGAATCCAATTCGCTCTACTTTTTCGCTTAGCTTTTGTTTCTCTTTTTTTGACGAGTTCTTGTTTGTCTTTTTCCTTGCTGTTCAGTTTTCAATGACCTTGCGCTCTCTTGCTTTCGCCGCTTTTTCGGCTCCCTGGCCTGAGGCGCTTTATTATATTATCACGGTGTTTTAAGGCTGTCAACAGTAATCTCTAAATAATCTCGTACAATTTTAGTCATTTCTTATTTTTATCAATGACAGCCCTCAAGAGAAGATATGGGAGCAAAAAACCAACTCATTTTTTGCCCCGATTCTTTTGACGGTTTTTCACATGTAAAATTGATTCGATAAATCATGAAGATGACAGGCTGCATCGGGATTACGGATTTAAAACATAAAATAACGCTGCGTTAACGGAAGGCTTTGCGCCGGTTCACACGTTATAACCTGGCCGTCCAGCTTTACCTCAAAGGTATTTGGGTTCACTTCAATATGTGGTGTGGCATCGTTGAACATCATATTCTTCTTCGTGATGTTCCTGCAGCCGGCAACAGGATATATTATCTTGTGCAAACTCAACTCTTCTGCTATGCCGTTATTAATTGACTCACCCGAAACAAACGTAACTGAATTTTTATATTTGGCCCTGCCGAACGCCCCAAACATATTACGGTAGATCACAGGCTGCGGAGTTGGGATGGACGCGTTGGCATCTCCCATTCTGCTTGCCGCGATACAACCGCCTTTGATGATGATTTCCGGTTTAACCCCAAACAGGGCCGGCTTCCAAAGCACAATATCCGCCAGTTTTTTTGTTTCCAAAGAACCCACATGATTTGACACACCATGGGTAATTGCCGGATTAATCGTATACTTTGCCACATAACGTTTGACTCTTTGGTTGTCATTATTCAGACCATCACCCGGCAGTGCGCCGAACTGTTTTTTCATTTTGTCCGCAGTCTGCCATGTCCTGATAATCACTTCGCCGACCCTGCCCATGGCCTGAGAGTCCGAATTAATCATGCTGATTACCCCTCTGTCATGCAACACATCTTCGGCGGCTATCGTATTGATCCGTATCCGAGAATTGGCAAAATCAACATCTTCCGGCACATTTTTATCCATGTGGTGACAAACCATCAGCATATCCAGGTGTTCAACGAAAGTATTCACCGTATAGGGTAATGTTGGCGTGGTAGACGAAGGAAGAATGTTTGTAAACTCAGCCAGTTTAACGGTATCAGGCGCATGTCCTCCGCCCGCTCCTTCTGTATGATAAGTATGAATAGTCCGGCCATTTATCGCCTTGATGGTATCTTCGACATATCCGGCTTCATTAATGGTATCGGTGTGAATGGCAACCTGGAGGTCATACCAATCAGCAACATTAAGGCAGTTATCAATGGCTTTCGGAGTGCTTCCCCAGTCTTCATGGAGTTTGAATCCGATAATACCCGCCTTCACTTGTTCGATTAACGGTTTTTTATCCGAAGCGTTTCCTTTTCCCAGAAAACCGAAGTTCATCGGAAATTCTTCAACCGCCTCCAGCATTCTCTTAATATTCCACGGGCCCGGTGTACAGGTCGTCGCATTTGAACCGTCTGCCGGTCCGGTTCCCCCACCGATCATTGTCGTTATTCCACTATAAAGCGCAGCTTCAACTTGTTGGGGACTAATATAATGAACGTGCGTATCCACTCCGCCGGCAGTCGCAATCAACCCCTCGCCGGCGATCACCTCGGTCGCCGCGCCGATGATCATCCGCTCTGTAACACCGGACATTATGGCAGGATTGCCGGCCTTGCCGATGCCGGCAATTTTTCCGTCTTTAATCCCAATATCCGCCTTCACAATACCCCAGTAGTCAAGTATAACAACATTCGTAATCAATAAATCCAAAGCCCCTTCAGCACTCGTTGCCGCACAGGCTTGAGCCATTCCGTCACGAATCGACTTGCCGCCGCCGAATTTGCATTCGTCACCGTATACCGTATCATCCCGCTCAATCTCAATGATAAGGCCGGTATCAGCAAGCCTTATCCGGTCACCGACGGTGGGACCAAACATGCTCACATAGTCTTTTCTCGCCATCAATAATCCCATACCCGTTATACCCCCTTGAAATTCAACTCTTTCAATCTTCTTATTGCGTTGGCTTTCAATTGACTGTCTGTCGTCTTTCCATTCGTTACCGCATTCAGCCCGAAAACTTCCCGGCTCCCGCTTAATTCCACCAATTCCACTTCTTTGACTTCTTTTGATTGAAATCTTATCCCTGTACCTGAAGGTATGTTCAGTCTCATCCCAAATGTTTTTCCGCGATCAAAATTCAAATGCTTATTTGCTTCAAAAAAATGAAAATGAGAACCGATTTGAATCGGACGGTCCCCGGTATTCTCAACAATAATCGTTATTGTTCTCTTCCCGGTATTGCACTCTATCGCTTTATCATGAACAAAAATCTCCCCTGGGATCATCAACTTTAATCCTCCTATCGTATCGGTTTATGCACCGTGACTAATTTTGTTCCATCAGGAAAGGTTGCTTCTATTTGAATCTCATTAATCATCGACACCACGCCATCCATGACATCATCCGCGGTTAATATCGTGGTGCCGAAAATCATCAGCTCTTGTACACTTTTCCCATCTCTCGCCCTCTCCATCAGTTCAGCACTGATCAGAGCCACAGCTTCCGGATAATTCAGCTTAAGTCCTCTGTTTTTTCGTTTTATCGCCAATTCCCCGGCAAAATGCAGCATAAGTTTTTCCATCTCTCGCGGCATTAAATGCATCTTTGCGCATCCTCCTTCACATTAATATTTGAAAAATTCAAATGGCGATCTTTTTTCGTATCTCGTCATAATTTAATTGATCGGTCAGCCCCTGCATGATCATCTGCCCTTTATCCATAACATAATAATAATCCGCAACATCCATAGCAAAATCCAAATACTGTTCCACGATTAAAATCGTAGTTTTACCTTCCCGTTTAAGATGTTTAATCACACGACCGATATCCTGGATCACTGACGGCTGTATTCCTTCCGTCGGTTCATCGAGAATCAGCATTTTCGGATTTGCCACAAGCGCCCGCGCAATGGCCAGCTGTTGCTGCTGTCCGCCGCTTAAATCTCCCCCTTTGCGTTGCTGCATCGTTTTGAGGACAGGAAACAAGTCATAAATCTCTTCATGAATACAGCCAGTACCTCCGCATACCTCCAAGCCAAGCAGAAGGTTTTCCTTTACCGTTAGTTGCGAAAAAATATCCCGTCCCTGCGACACATAGCCAATACCCTGACGAGCTCTTAAATAAGTCGGCTGTGAAATCATTTCCCGACCGGCCAAGCGGACACTCCCTGCCGGTGTGTTCACCAGACCCATGATGCTTTTCAAAAAAGTGGTTTTCCCAACCCCGTTTCGCCCCAGCAGACAAACTGCCTGGCCTGGCCTGACGTTCAAACTTACTTTGTTCAGCACGACGCTCTGTCCGTAGCAGGCTTCAATATGTTTTACTTCAAGCATCCTGTTCTCCACCTCGCCCCAGATAGACATCAATCACCTTCGGATTGTTCTGCACATCATAGACGCTGCCTTCGTCTAAAATCGCGCCCTCATGCAGCACCGTCACTTTAGTCGCATAATCGCGGACAAATTGCATATCATGCTCAACTACCACCACTGTACAGTCGACGGCAATGTTCTTTAACAGTTCCCCGGTTTTCTCTGTCTCCCGACGCCCCATGCCGGCGACCGGCTCATCCAGCAACATAAGCCGGGGCTGTTGAGCCAGCAGCATACCTATCTCAAGCCACTGCTTCTCCCCATGTGATAATGCAGCCGAAAGTTGCCCCCTTTTTTCATCCAGGCCGATTGTATGCAGGATATGATCAATTAGCTCAACCTGTTCTTGAGTTGCTTTATGGAAAATCGACGCCGTCAGGGACCGTTTTTTCACTGCCGCAAGTTCCATATTGTCATATACCGTCAAACCGGCAAACACCGACGGCACTTGAAATTTCCTGCCGATGCCGATATTTACGATCTGATCCTCCGCATAATTCGTAAGATCAACACTGCCGTTAAAAATGATATGACCGACTGCCGGTTTAACCCGACCGCAAATTGCATCAAGCAGAGTGGTTTTACCTGCTCCGTTCGGCCCGATAAAAAAATGAATTTCACCCTGCCGTACCGCTGTGTTCACATGATCAACCGCCTTAAAACCATCGAATTTCACCGTAAGATCCTGAATGTGCAAAATATCTTCCACCGTCCCGCCTCCTCTAAAATGACTAAACAAGCCTTTTCCGTTTTTCAAGCCACTTCAGTAGGGTTGTCTATACCGGTCCCGGATCCCTGTTCCGGTTTGCGCCGGTACTTCTCTGCTGTTTTGCGCACCAAGCCGACAATGCCCAGCGGCATATACAGAACAACAAAGATAAAGACCAGCCCGATAAAGTAGGACCATATTTCCGGAAAGCTCTCACTGATCCCGCTTTTTAACGCGTTCACAACCATCGCTCCGATTACGGCGCCGATCAATGTTCCCTTTCCTCCGATAGCAACCCAAATCACCATTTCTATCGAAGGCACTATTCCCATTTCGGCAGGGGAAATAATGCCCACCAGCGGGACGAATATCGCTCCGGCCAGCCCGGCAATCGCCGCTGATAAACAATACACAAATACCTTATATGCTGTCGGATTATAGCCGGAGAATCTGACCCGGTTTTCCCCATCCCGTATTGCGACAAGGATTTTTCCGATCCTTCGCCCGACTAACATTTTGCATAAGCCATACGTCAGAATCAAAAGCACAACGGCGATATAATATAACACCATTTGAGTCGCATTGTTGGCCAAAGAAAAACCGAACATATGGCGAAAACTTGTTAACCCGTTTGTCCCGCCAGTATAAGCCTGTTGCCCCACAAACAGCACCACAAAGATGATCGCCAAAGCCTGGGATAATATCGACAGATAAACGCCGCGAATACGGTTTTTAAAGGTCAGATACCCTACCACAAACGCTAATACTGTCGGAATGGCAACAGCCATCATAAGCGAAAAAAATCCGTTGGAAAACGGTTCCCAAAACCATGGTATAGCCGTCAATCCACTCCAGGACATAAAATCAGGAACTTTTCCTCCGGCGGCCTCCAACTTTAAATACATCGCTACGCAGTATGCGCCAAGACCAAAGTAAACGCCGTGGCCCAAGCTCAAGATGCCGGTATAGCCCCAGATCAAATCAATCCCGATAGCCAATATTGCATAGGCAATAAATTTCCCCAAAAGGTTGACCCGAAAGTCGGACAAAAATAACGGGGCAAGCAATAAGGCAATAGCGATTACGAAAAATACCAGATTTTCTTTGGATTTCAGACGATTAAAGATCAAAACCAGCACCACCTTATCGAGGGATTATATTTAATCATCCAGTGACCGGCTGCTTATCGACAATAGCCCTTTCGGTTTCCACTGCAAAAAAAGAATAACCAACATAAACACCAGTGCTTTCCCCATTGAGGTATTCGTAAAAAATTCAAAGGTGGTATTTGAAATGCCGATAACAAGTCCGCCGGCGACAATCCCCCACAATGTCCCTACCCCGCCAAGCACAACAACCATGAACGTGTCGACAATATAAGCGCTCCCCAGTGTCGAGCCGACAGAACCCAGCAAAGCCAGGGCACAGCCGGCAATCCCCGCCAGCCCTGAACCGATGGCAAAAGTGTACGCATCTATTTTTCGCGTATTGATCCCCAGACTGGCCGCCATGTCACGATTCTGCATAACCGCCCGGATACGTCTTCCGGTTGTGCTTTTATACAGCAGCAGAAACACACCGACCAGGCACGTCATCACTAAAAGGATAATAAACAACCGTTTATACGGAAATTGCAGAGCCTGATTAACAACCAGACCGCCGTCCAGCCAGCCCGGGCTTCTTACATCCACATTTGGAGCGCCGAAAATGCTGCGAGCCAACTGTTGCAAAACCAGACTTACCCCCCAGGTTGCCAGAATGCTGTCCAACGGTCTTCCGTAAAGATGACGGATTACCGCCGCTTCCAGGATAAGTCCCATTAGTCCGGCAACGATAAACGCCGCTGGAATCGCCAAAATAAAATACCAGCCGAAAACGTGCTTATCCAAATGCGTAATAAACAGATTTTGAAGCAAGTAAGTCACATATGCACCGACCATGATAAATTCACCGTGCGCCATATTGATCACTTTCATCAGCCCAAAGGTGATTCCCAGCCCTAAAGCCGCTAAAATGAAGATCGAACTGACACTGATTCCGTTAAAAAACTGAACAATATATGTATCCATTAATCCACCACCTTAACGACTTAAACCGAAAAATACGGTCTTTTTCCGGCGGTTACTTTACCGCCATCCCGAGAGTATTTTCGGTTATAGCGGCACAAGCCTTTCTTGCACCGCTGTAACCGGAGAAGAACGGCTAAAGATTGCCGATGGATTCAGCCCATTTGTAAGCCTTAAGAAATGGGTCGGGCTTTACGGCCTCCACGCTGCTCCAAATTTCCTTGATCAATCCATCTTCCATCACTTCGCCAATACGTACGGGTTTCCAAAGATGTTGGTTCTCACCATCAATTTTCACTAAACCTTCCGGCGCCTTAAATTCGAGATCCTTCGCTGCTTCTTTTACTTTGTCGATATCTGTGCTGCCTGCTTTTTTAACCGCTTCGGCCCACAGATACACTTCAATATACGCGGCTTCAATCGGGTCATCCGTCACACGGTCCTCTCCGTATTTCGCTTTGTATTTTTGAACAAACTCTTTATTTTCCGGTGTATCGGTTGTCTGATAGTAATTCCAGGACACCAGATGTCCTTTCATGTTGTCTGCCCCGATCCCGCGGATTTCTTCTTCGGCAACGCTGACCGAACAGGTTGTCAGATCCTTCGCCGTAACACCGGCGTCTTTCAGCTGCTTAAAGAATGCCACATTGCTATCACCATTTAAGGTATTGAATACGACATCCGGATTCGATGCTTTAATTTTGTTAATGATTGTACTGTAGTCAGTATGACCGAGCGGAGTATATTCTTCGGCTATCGTTTCACCGCCCATTGCCGCTAACTGGGCTTTAATAATTTTATTGGCGGTACGCGGGAATACATAGTCCGAACCAATTAAAAAGAATTTTTTTCCTTTATTCTGCAACAACCATTCCACAGCCGGAACAATTTGCTGGTTCGGCGCGGCCCCAGTATAAAAGATATTGGGTGATGCCTCCATCCCCTCATACTGAACTGGGTACCACAACAGTCCATTGTGTTCTTCGAATACCGGTAATACAGCCTTACGGCTGGCGGAAGTCCAACAGCCGAAAACCGTGGCGACCTTATCTTTTTGCAACAGTTTCTTGGCTTTTTCAGCAAAAGTAGCTGGATTGGATGCCCCATCCTCAATAACCGGCTCCAGTTTTTTACCCAAGACTCCTCCCGCAGCGTTAATTTCCTCAATGGCCATTAACTCGGCATCCTTTACTGACACTTCACTGATGGCCATTGTCCCGCTTAATGAATGCATAATCCCCACTTTGATGGTATCCTCGGAAGCGGGACCTTGCGCGGTCTGATTCGCTCCGCATCCGGTCAGAACCATGGAAAGAATCAAAATCACCATGATTCCTCTTGCCATACCACTTTTGAACCTTTTCGCACCACTGTTTTTCATACACTTGCCGCCTCTCTTTTTTGTTCAACATGATTATGGCCATAATCATGTCCAGGGTGTCGGTAGCATGCCTGCCGCATACCAAAACAAAAAGCGCCGTGCCGTATATCGCTCTCCTCTGAGCAGCCGAATATACTTTGCACACAGCGCCTCTGCCGGTATTTCCACTTCATTTGAATAATCTTATTTTAACGATTCTATCGGTTTATTTGAACATGACAAATCGGCTATTTTACCCTAAAAAAATGCAAAACCGCCTCGTGCGAGACGGCCCGTCAGTTTGATCTTCATCCTTGTTTTTTAAATTCAAGCGGCGTATACCCGCTATATTGCTTGAATAACCGGCAAAAATAATCCGGACTGCTATACCCAAGCCGTTCACTTATTTCATAGTTCTTATACTCTCCGGTCCGTAAAAGCATTTTAGCCCGTTCCATTTTTACCTTCGTCACATAATCGGTAAAATTGCAGCCGGTTTTTTGCTTAAACAGTTTGCCCACGTAGCTTTTGCTGACATGGACCTCCCCTGCGATGTCTTCCAGCGAGATCTCCGCTTCCGGATGCTGCATAACATACCGGCAGGTCTTGTTGATAATGCTGTCGGTATGATACAGTTCGTATTTTTTGATTACGGCCAGCATTTTCTGAATATATTCCAAAAACATCAGTCTAATCTCCGGCACCGATTTCAACTGTCCGGCAGTCACCTCAAAGGTCTTGTTTTCTATTTCCTTCAGCCAGGGGAAAGCTTGATAAATTTCTTCACCGATATTTGCCCGCAGCTTTTCAAATACTCTGTCGGCTTTAAATAAATCTTCACCTACCGCCAGCACCAGTTCGGAAAATATATTTTCCGCTTCAGCGACAGCCGCGTCGCTGCCTGTCAACAGCAAATCCAGCAATTTTCTCTCCTGGCGCAGCGGGTAGTAGAGCTTAAGACTTTCCTCAATCAGCTTTTGCTCTTCCGCGAGTTGACGCCGGCGCAGCCGCTTTTCCTCCAAATGACCTTTTGCCCTCAGCAGTGTTTCACCGAGAACACTATCATCCAGGGGCTTCGTCATGTAATCAAAGACACCAAACCGGATGCCTTGCTGCGCATATTCAAAATCGTTATACGTGCTGAGCAGGATCAAACAAATATCCATAGCGTGGATCTTCAGCTGGTGTAAAAACTCAATGCCATCCATCCCGGGCATGCGAATATCTGTAATGACAAGATCAAACCGGCCGCCCGCGAGGATCTTCAGCGCTTCCTTGCCGTCACAGGCCTCGGCGTCGATCACGAAGCCATAGTTATTCCACTGTTTAAAACGCTTCAGCATATATCTTACTGTGCGATCATCATCGACAATCAATACCCTGTACATAGCCCACACTCCCGGCGACAGCCATCTAAATGAATGGATTTCAGTACCGCGTGATGCTCTGAATCACCATTGCGTATGAAAACAAAAAGCACCGTGCGTATATCGCTCCCATCCGAATATACTTTGCACACAGCGCCTCTGCTGGTATTTTACACTTTCACCTTGAATGATTATAGTTTAACGATTTTATCGGTGTAAATGAACATGACAAATCCGCTATTTTACCCTACAAAAATGCAAAAACCGCCGCCATCAGCTCTGATTACCGTAGATTTTGATAAGGTCCTGCAATTCCACAGCCGCTTCATCAAGACTGTACTGGAAAATTTTTTCATGCAACCGGTGATATTCCCTATCTGTCAAGCCTTTGGCAAAACAATGCCGGTAGCGCTCAAAAAATCGTTTTGCTTCGGCATCCCCATCCTCCGACAACTTCAACAATCGTCCTAAAATCTCACCTAAATTGACGGTTTCCGTTTTCTCCGCATCATTTGCCGTTAATGTTTCAACGAACTGCTCTGCGGCGGCGCAGCTTTCCGAAAGCGCGGCAACCAGAACCGCCGCTTCATGATCTAACTCTGACCAATTTGAATCCCGCAAGGCTTTTCCCACTGCCTGTGCCGCTTGCTTTAGAGAGTTCGCCCCAATATTAGCGGCAACTCCCTTGACTGTATGCGCCAATTGCCGTGCTTCTTGAAGATGGCGGGCCCCAATAAACTCTTTTAATCGCTCGCCATCGCCGCGATGATTGGCAATAAACTGGACGAGAATACTGCGGTAGACGTCCCGCTTGCCGCCAATACGCCTAAGCCCGCTTTGCAAATCAATATCCGCCTGTTGTTTAGAGCCCTCAATCACATCCTCTGTTAACGCCGTTTGATCTCCTGCATTAAAGATCTGCCGCAAAACATTAATCATCTTTGCCGGATCTAACGGCTTTGTCAGGTAATTATTCATCCCGGCCTGTTTCGCTTTAGCCACTACTCCTTCAAGCGCATCAGCCGACAGTGCGATAATCGGGATATTTTCCCCGTCATCCAGCATTCTTACCCTGCGGGCCGTTTCATAGCCATCCATCTCCGGCATGCGAATATCCATGAGTATGGCGTCATACTGATTTTCACCGACCATCTTTAAGGCTTCAAAACCGCTTTCAGCCCCCTCGACAGTAAAGCCCAGCCTCAGCAAAATTTCCTTTGTCATTTCCAGATTGACGGCATTATCTTCGACCAGTAATAATTTTTTGCTGCAAAAAATTTGCCAAAGTCCGGTCGTTTTCTTTTCCTTATGCCCTGCCGGCAACCGCTCGCCCAGTTCGAACATTGCGGTAAAACTAAAGGTTGAGCCTTCCCCTACTACGCTTTTTAAAAATATATCCCCGCCCATAAGACGGACAATTTTTTTGCTGATCGCCAGCCCCAGCCCACTTCCTCCATATTTGCGGGATGTCGATGTATCGCCTTGGGTAAAGACTTCAAAGAGCTGCTCTATTTGTCTTTGTGGTATGCCGATCCCTGTGTCCGCTACATGGAAACAAAGCATAACGGTTCGGTTTTTCTGTTCCTTCAATTCTACAAAAAGCTGCAGGCTACCCTCATGCGTAAATTTAATCCCATTGGAAAGAAGATTCAAAATAACTTGTTTCAGTCTTGTCGTATCGCCCTTTAAATAACGCGGCACATCAGGCTTAATCGTAAAATTAAACTGCAGCTTTTTACGTCTGATTTCAACCTCCAGCATACTGCAGAGATCCTCGATTAAAAGATACAAATCAAAGTCAACGGCTTCAAGCACCATTTTTTTGGCTTCCAGCTTGGAAAAATCAAGAATTTCATTAATAATCTCCAATAAGTTTTTTGATGCCAGTCCTAAATTCCGGACATATTCGGTTTGCTTCTCTTCCAAAAATGTGTTTTCCAGTAGATATTGATAACCGATAATCGTATGTAAAGGTGTTCTGATTTCGTGACTCATCTGAGCCAAAAATTCACTTTTTGCTTTATTTGCCGTTTCCGCTTCTTCTTTAGCTGCTTTCATGGTCTCTTCCGCCTTTTTCCTCTTCACCAGCTCTTCTTGAAATGAATTGGACAAAGCGTTGAAGGTCTGCGCAAGCATACGCAATTCCAGGGACCCGTCAGGGACTAAACTGAATTTTTCATCGCGGAAAGAGAATACCTTTAATCGTTCTGTATACTGATTGATGGGTGAGGTAACCTGCCGAAAAAGAATTCTAATGAGTCCGGCAACCGCGCAAATGATAATCACCGCTAATACTGTCTGCAAGATTGCCGCTTTCGTCGTCGCCTGACGGGCAACGGCCAATTCCGCTTCCAGGCGATTATTCATAATGGATTGGAAACTGGCAATCGGTCCCATGATACTCTCCTTATCCTCGGCATATTTTGCATCAAACATAATATTGCGGGCTTTGGCTAATTTCTCTGTCGGATTTAATTGCTGATCACCGGCATTCAAATGAAATGCCGCCACTTCTATCGGCATATTCGCTTCAGGAACATCATCCGCTTCTAAAACCAGCCTCATGGAATGCCGCTCGGTTTCCACAAGTGCGTCGGAATTTCTTTTCGCCTCTGCTAAAAGCGTCATTTCCTCACTTGGCGAATTCAGCTCGCCGAGCCGGGCGATCACCTCATCCCGTGTTTTCGTCGTATTGATTTCCTCCCAGTATTTGTTCATATGATCAACATCTTTAGTCACAGCGTACTTTCTCGCTTCATCTGTTAAATAGTCCGAAGCTGTTGCAAGATTAATTCCTAATTGCTTAAACTCCGTTCGGCGCTGCTCGGCAACTCGCTCGTCATGAATACTGGAGTTCATGTATAAGATGCTGCTGCCTAATAAGATTGCAATCAAAAAGAATATCCCCAGCATAAGCGCACTGATCGTTGAATGCTTAATGACAAATTTCCCAGCCATACCAGCCACCTCCATCCACCACACCTTACTATCAGAAAAAGCACAGGGGCCAGCTTGATTACTCAATGCGGCCCCTGTGCCCCTCACTATTCCTGCTGCTTATTGTAAAATAAAACCGTGATTTTTACAACTCCGTTTCAGCTGTCATACAGCTTGTTTTTACCTGCCCGCTCATTTATAATGGATTATCATTTATACATGGAGATGAATCGTATGGAGTACAGCGATCCGTCAACACAGCCGGAAATCCTGCTCGTAGACGATACCCCGGAACATATCGAAACCGCAGTATCCGTATTGTGTGATCATAATTTTAAAGTTCGCATCGCTACCAAAGGAATTACAGCCCTCAAATTGATTGACCAGCATTTACCCGACCTTATTCTGCTTGATGTATATATGCCGGAAATGGACGGGTTTGAGGTATGCAAAACAATAAAAAGAAATCCGGATTACATTCATATTCCCATCATATTCCTTACCTCCAGCAATGACGAGGAAAGTATAAAAAAGGGCTTTGCTTACGGGGCTCAAGACTATGTAATCAAGCCATTCAACAGTTCGGAACTTCTGGCCCGTGTGAATACCCATATTAAATTAAAGCAGCAGACCAAATCCCTGCTTCAAGCCAATCGTGAACTGGATAGCTTTTGTTATTCTGTTTCACACGATCTAAAGGCTCCGCTGTTATCGATCAGCAGGCTTATCGATTACTTAGTTTTGGACTATTCTCCAAGGCTGGATAACGACGGGCATGAACTTCTGGACAATATCCAAAAAAAGTCCAACGAATTGATCATGATTATTGATCATCTGCTTGAATTCTCTAGAATGAGCGAAATGGAACTCAGGATTGAGAAAGTTGACCTTGAACACTGTTTCCGCACCATATGTAGCGAACTAATCAAACTGGAACCTCAACGGAAAATCCAATGTATCATCAAATCCCTTCCCATCATCTGTGCCGACCCCATAATGATGAAGCTGCTCGTCTCCAACATTCTCTCCAATGCCTTAAAATACACCCGGAATAAAGCTGCGGCAAGCATCGAAATCACATCAGCGGAAACGCCAGAAGAATACATTGTTTCCATAAAAGATAATGGAGAAGGGTTTGATATGCGCTACTCAGACAAACTTTTTAAAGTCTTCCAACGTCTTCATGCTCAAAATGAATTTGAAGGCTCCGGCGTAGGCCTTGCTATCTGTCAAAAAATATTGCAGCGCCATCATGGAAGAGCCTGGTTAACAGGCAAGATTGATCAAGGCGCTTGTTTCTCTTTTAGTTTTCCCAAACAATAATGATTTCCCTTTTCCGCCCGTTCGATTCCCATCGCTAGCGATTAAAAAACTCCTGCGCTTTGCGCAGGAGTTATTTTCTTTGGAGCGGGTGATGGGAATCGAACCCACGTAGCTAGCTTGGAAGGCTAGTGCTCTACCATTGAGCTACACCCGCGTATTATGGTAGCAGGGGGGGGATTTGAACCCTCGAATGAGCGGGTATGAACCGCTTGCCTTAGACCACTTGGCTACCCTGCCGTGGCTCCCCGAGCTGGACTCGAACCAGCAACCTACCGGTTAACAGCCGGTTGCTCCACCATTGAGCTATCGAGGAAAATTACTGGCGGAGAAGGAGGGATTTGAACCCTCGCGGCAGTTGCCCACCCTAACGGTTTAGCAAACCGTCCTCTTCAGCCACTTGAGTACTTCTCCATGACGATCTAAACAAAACATTCTGGTGCGGAAGGCGGGACTTGAACCCGCACGGTGTTATCCACACGCCCCTCAAACGTGCGCGTCTGCCAATTCCGCCACTCCCGCAAGCAATTTACTGGAGCCGTTAACCGGGATTGAACCGGTGACCTTATCCTTACCAAGGATACGCTCTACCTACTGAGCTATAACGGCGTCTCGGATTTTATCTGGTGCGCTCGAAGGGATTCGAACCCCTGGCCTTCTGATTCGTAGTCAGACGCTCTATCCAGCTGAGCTACGAGCGCAAATACCAACTTTGTTGGAGCGGGTGACGAGATTCGAACTCGCGACTTTCACCTTGGCAAGGTGACACTCTACCACTGAGTTACACCCGCATGATATTTTGGTGAGCCATCCGCGACTCGAACGCGGGACACCCTGATTAAAAGTCAGGTGCTCTACCGACTGAGCTAATGGCTCAAAAATACACACTGAAAATATAAATGGTGGGCCATCAGGGATTCGAACCCGGGACACCCTGATTAAGAGTCAGGTGCTCTACCAGCTGAGCTAATGGCCCAAAAAAATCTTTGGCTGGGGTGGCTGGATTCGAACCAACGAAATGCCAGAGTCAAAGTCTGGTGCCTTACCCCTTGGCTACACCCCAATATCGATGTTAGGAGGCCCGATGCTCGAAGCTCAAATTTCAAACTCAAACGACAAGCTTCTTTTTCCTTCGGGTATCTGACCTCTGATCCTTCATTGCGGTAATGGCGACCCCGATCGGACTTGAACCGACGATCTCCTGCGTGACAGGCAGGCATGTTAACCACTACACCACGGGGCCTTAGTTTAGATATCCGTCTTTCAGACGAATATCAACTCACCGGTTACGATATTGGTGGGCGATGACAGGATCGAACTGCCGACATCCTGCTTGTAAGGCAGGCGCTCTCCCAGCTGAGCTAATCGCCCAAAAATTGGTGACCCGTACGGGATTCGAACCCGTGTTACCGCCGTGAAAGGGCGGTGTCTTAGGCCGCTTGACCAACGGGCCGCATATGCGGAACATTTGATAGTATAGCTAAACCCATAATAATTGTCAACTGATTTTAAGATAAAATATATAATTTGGTCATAAAATTTTTATTGAAGGTGTCCGGTCCGCTTACGGTACTTCCTGGATAATGGGAAGAATAACCGGTCTGCGGCGGGTCTTTTCATAAAAGTGTTTGCCGAGTACGTCTCTGATTTGATTCTTGAGCAACGCCCATTCTATATTGCCGCTGACTAAACAACGCTCTGTCGTCTGTCTGATTTTAGCTTTCGCCTCATCCAACATGCTTTCCGACTCCCGGACATAAACAAAACCTCTGGTGACAACATCTGGTCCGGCCACAATCCGTCCTGAGGAACGGCTTAACGTCATCACGACGATTAATATTCCTTCCTGGGAAAGCTGCTTTCTGTCCCTGAGCACAATATTGCCTACATCTCCTACGCCCAGGCCGTCAACCAGTATTCTGCCCGATGTGACCTTGCCGGCAATACAGGCGCTGTTTTTGGTGAATTCGATGATACTGCCGTTTTCGGCAATAAAAATATTTTCCTCGGGAATCCCAAGCTGCTCCGCCAGCTGCCCGTGCTTGATCAACATCCTGTATTCCCCATGAACCGGCACAAAGTATCGAGGCTTCACCATATTCAGCATCAGCTTTAATTCTTCCCGACTGGCATGGCCTGATACATGTACTCCTGAAGCAGACTCATGAATGACATTGGCTCCCTGTCTAAACAGTAAATCAACGGTTTTCGCCACAGATTTTTCATTGCCCGGAATTGGGGTCGCCGAAATGATTACGGTGTCTCCTGGCTGAATCTCGATCTTCTTATGATCATTCATGGCAATTCTGGTCAGAGCAGACATCGGCTCACCCTGACTGCCTGTTGTGACAATACATATTCGATTGCTTGGAAGGTTTAAGATTTCGTCAACATCGACCATCGTGCCTTCCGGAATCTTTAAATAACCAAGTTCAGCCGCTATCGTCGCATAATTCAGCATACTTCTGCCTACAATCGCTACCTTGCGGTCTGTTTTCACTGCCGCGGCAATGACTTGCTGAACCCGGTGGACATTAGAAGCAAAGCTGGCCAGGATAATTCTTTCCTTGGCTGCCCGAAAAACTTCATCAAACATCTGCCCTACTTTGCTCTCCGATTGCGTAAATCCCGGTCTTTCTACATTCGTACTGTCCGACATCAGACAAAGGACACCCTTTTGACCAAGCTCGGAAAACTTATGGATATCCAGGATATCCCCGGAAACAGGGGTATGATCGAGCTTAAAATCCCCGGTATGAACGATTGTCCCTAATGGAGTATGGATCGCCAGTCCCACGGAATCAGGTATACTGTGGCTGACCCTGATAAATTCAATTTTAAAATGCCCCAGCCTAATGCTTTCTCCAGGCTTTACCGCAGTTGCCTGAAATTTGTTAATGCTGTTTTCCTTAAGTTTGGCATGGATGAGCCCTAAGGTTAAAGTTGTGGCATAAATATGCGTATCAACATCTCTTAACAGATAGGGCAGGGTTCCGATATGGTCTTCATGACCGTGAGTGACAAAAACCCCCAGTAATTGATCTCGGTTATCAATAATATATGAATAGTCGGGAATCACGATATCGATCCCGAACATGTCATCTTCCGGAAATGCTAATCCTGCATCAATCAGAATCATTTGGTTCCCATAACGGATGACCGTCATGTTTTTCCCAACTTCACCAAGTCCGCCGAGAGGAATAATTTGCAGTTTGTGTTCTTTAGGCAAAGATGCCTCACCTCCAATTTTTTTCATTTTCGTTGAACCTAATCATAATCAGAATATATTTTTCTAAATATATTTCAATCCATTCACACTGTAAGGAAATACTGGCGACAGAGATGAAAATTACTGAAAAAAATATTCCAATAAATAGCACAATTAATGATCAAAGAAAATCAGATCTTCTGCCGGGCCCAGAAAACCTTTGCCTTCGTCATGAAAAATGCAGCCGATTATTCACTTTACCGTCCAACATCGTTGTATACATTATATTATTCTAAAACGTGACATGCAAGTACACTTGAGCAAATATATCATTAATTGTCTTGTTTCTCTGATAAAACTAAAACTTCGGCATAAACCGAAGCTTTAAACAATAGATAGTATAACCATTTTAAAACGATTTAGCCCGGAACGTAACAGATTATCCGAATCATTGCTTAAAATCTTATACTTCCTCCGGAAGATTTCTGATCAATTCAATCAGGTTGTTCAGTCCGGTTTTTTCCGGAGTACCGGGTCCAACCAGAGGCAAACGGTATCCCCCGACATTAAAGCCTGTTTCATTCAGGATGTATTTAACGGGAATAGGATTTGTCACAACAAACATTCCTTTAAAAACAGGATAAAGACTGAGATGCCATTTCAAAGCCTTTGCCGTATCTCCTGCCTGCCAGGCCGCAATCATCTTCTGAATCCTGGTTCCGACCATATGAGCAGCTACGCTGACAATCCCCCTACAGCCCAGAGAGAGCATGGGTAATGTCAAGATATCGTCTCCGGCATAGATCGTAAAATCGGCAGGAAGAATACTTTTCAGCTCGCTGACCTGTTCAAGTGAACCGGCTGCTTCTTTAATCGAAACAATATTCGGCACTTCAGAAAGCCTCAGAACGGTCTCCGGCAACATATTTAAACTTGTCCGGCCGGGAATATTATAGAGCATTACAGGGCAATCTGCGGCCTCTGCAATAGCTTTAAAATGACAGTACAGCCCTTCCTGAGAAGGTTTACTATAATAAGGGACAACAGTTAACACTCCGTCGAGATTCAGGTGATTAATCCTGCTGGCGAGCTCCACGCTTTCTTTGGTCGAATAGGTTCCGACTCCGGCAATCACTTTGCATGAATTGCCCACAGCCTGTTTCACCTCTCGAAAGAGATTTATTTTTTCTTCTTTGCTGAGGGTTGGTGTTTCCCCAGTAGTTCCGGCTACCACAATACCGTCAGACCCATTCTGCGCAAGATGGATAGCCAAATCGGCTGCTGCTTTGTAATCGATTTCCAGCTTGTCATTCATGGGGGTGACCATGGCCGTCAATACATTTCCAAACATAATCAGTCTCCTTGTTTTTTCTCCTTAGCAGTCCTCTTGAGCTTATTATCCAAGCTGTAATTTTCTGTGCAGCGCCTGAACCGCCGCTGCCATATGTTCTTTTCTCACTAAAACCCAGATCGTTGTATGTGAATCTGCTGATTGGAGAATAGCAATACCCTGCTCGGATAAGGCCTCAACAACACTGGCCATTACCCCGGGAACATCAGCTATTCCTCCGCCAACCAAAGCAATTTTGGCACAACTGGCCAGACATTCGGGTTCAAAGCCTAAGTTTTTCAGGATACTTACCGCTTTATTGGCAACCTCATCCCTAACCGTGTAGAGAATACTTTCCGACTGTACACTGATAAAATCAACATTGATATCTGCAAGGGCCATCCCCTTAAAAATCTTTTTAGCTGTCTGGGTTTTATTTTCCTGATCTGCAATATTGACTCTGATCTGGGTCAGATTGGGGGTATGAGCGATCCCTGTAATGATACGGTCCCCGATCGCATCCGCCCCGGCAACGACATCCGGCTGAATATTGGTAACCAAAGTTCCCGGAGCATCGGTAAATGTACATTTTATTCGCATGGGTATGTTTTTTTGCATGGCTATTTCTACTGCCCGCGGGTGGATCACTTTAGCTCCCTGATGGGCCAAATGGCAAATATCATTATACGTCACAACATCCAGTATTTTGGCATCTTCGACTATTCTCGGGTCAGCGGTCATGATTCCTTCTACATCTGTATAAATATCTATGGCTTCGGCATTTAAAGCCACTCCGATCGCCGCTGCTGAAGTATCGCTGCCCCCCCGGCCCAGAGTTGTAACCTGTCCGTCTTCAGTCATACCCTGAAAACCGGAAACAACAACCACTTGTCCCTGATTAAGCCGCTGAAAAATCTTTTCAGGCTCTACCCTAATAATCCTGGCATTACCAAAATGATCATTGGTAATGATCCCGGCTTGCCCCCCTGTCATTAATACGGCATCAATGCCCGCACTTTGGAGAGTGCTTGCCAACACGGTGCCGGAAATAATCTCTCCACAGCTCATAAGCATGTCCATTTCCCGCTTGGGCATTTCGGAATAGATGTTTGAAGCCAGTTTGATTAAGGTATCTGTTGCATAAGGATCCCCGGCTCTCCCAATAGCTGATACGACTACAACGGGCATAAACCCCTGACTGATTGCCTCCGAGACTTTGGCCGCAACCTGAGCCCTTCTCTCAGGAGATGCAACCGAAGTCCCCCCAAACTTTTGAACCAGAATCCGAACACTCACAGAATCTCCTCCTAATCGTTTATCCTAACAATTCGGCAATTTGTACCGCGTTTGTTGCCGCGCCTTTTCTAATCTGATCGCCGGCAACCCATATATTGATCCCGTTTTCAATTGATTGGTCTTCCCTGATCCGGCCGACAAATACTTCGTCCCTGTCCGCCGTTTCCAAGGGCATTGGATAAGTATCTTTCGACGGTTCATCCAGAAGAATCACTCCGGGGGCCTTGGCAAGCGCCTCCTTGACCTCAGCTATCGTCAGCTTCTTTGCTGTTTCAATATTAATTGACTCACTGTGGGACCTAAATACGGGGACTCTGACACAGGTTGCCGTAACCTTGATCTCGTCAGAATGGAAGATCTTTTGGGTTTCCTTGACCATTTTCCATTCTTCCTTAGTATAATCGTCATCCTGAAAAATGTCGATCCTCGGAATAAGATTGAAGGCAATCTGATAAGGAAAAACCTCCGGCTGATAAGGTGACTCTCCCTTGCTCCAGGCCTTCACCTCAGCCTCCAGCTCCGCTATTCCTTCCTTGCCTGCACCGGAAACTGCCTGATAGGTGGAAACAACGATACGCTTAATCCCGGCCAGATCATTAATCGGTTTTAAAGCCACAACCATAATAATGGTTGAACAATTGGGATTGGCAATAATTCCATTATGCCATTTTACATCTTCAGGGTTAACTTCCGGTACAATCAAGGGGACTTCAGGGTCCATTCTGTAAGCACTGCTGTTATCAATAACCACCGCTCCGTTTTTTACTGCTGAGGGAGCAAATTCTGTACTTGCGGACCCTCCGGCAAAAAGGGCAATATCAATTCCTTTAAAACTATCGTGAGTTGTCTCCCGGACTTCATATTCTTTTCCCTGCCAGGTCATTTTTGTTCCGCTTGATCTCTTGGTCGCCAATAGACGAAGTTCCTCAACAGGAAATTTGCGTTCGGCAAGAATTTTCAGAAATTCCTGGCCTACCGCCCCCGTAGCTCCAACAATTGCAATATTCGGCATGATTTATCCTCCTGCATTATTGATTTATGGGGAATATGGTGCTCCACGTTTAAGGAACACCATATTCCGTTATTCAATATTGTATTTTTATCCGATTAAAATGTTATTCCTTCTTATATTCAACTAGGACAGGCTGAATTTGCTTGCCTTGCTTAGCCAATAGAATTGTATCCGGAATCATTTCCATGTGAGCAACCAGAGAATTGGCTTTATTTTGATAATCATCTTGTCCAAAAGGGACAAAATAAATATTTTTGGCCGTCAATAGTAAACCAATGTTTTTGGCATTTATCCCCAGGGCATCATTTGTTGAAATCGCCAACACCAAAGGTTTATGATTTCTCAGGTGGGCTTTTGCCGCCATAAGAACAGGGGAATCGGTGATTCCGGAGCTTAATTTGGCAATAGTATTCCCTGTACAAGGAGAAATGATCATACAATCAAATAATTCCCGGGGGCCGATAGGCTCTACCTCTTGGATCGTCCTTAAGGGTATCTTTCCCGTCACTGTTTCGAGCTTCTGTTTCCATTCCTCCGCTTTGCCAAACCTTGTATCCATCTGATCAACGGCATTGGACAATATCGGAGTGATATCGGCTCCTTCTCTGACAAGGTCTTCAATCACTTTGATTGCCTTAGCCAATGTACAATGCGAACCCGTTAACGCGTAAGCAAGACTGATTCCCTTAAACCGCATTCCCCTCACCTCCTTCAGAACACTTGGCTGAAGAAGCTGCGCGATTATTCTTGCTTACGTATTCAAGGATGATTTTTGGATACACCTGGGCTAGAATCAATCCTGCTGTTTTTGGTGCGACAACACCTGGAAGCCCGGGAGCGAGAAAGGCCTTAATGCCCAGCATCTGAGCATATTCGAAATCGGTTCCCCCCGGTATTGACGCCAGATCAATGATGACAGCATCCCTGGACATTTTTTCTTGAATTGTCCTATTTAGGATTAACTCCGGTACCGTGTTAAAAATAATCTCCGCCTCGACGATTTCCTGTTCCAGTTCCTGAAAACTAAGAGGCCTTACTCCCATCTCAACGGCCCTGGCTAAATCGGCCGTTCTTCTGACCACTGCCGTTACTCTTGCTCCCATTCCTTTCAACAAATGAATCAGTGTTGTCCCGAATCTCCCCATTCCCAAAACAAAACTCCGGCTGCCGTGAATCGTGATATCCGTGGCATCCATCGCCATTTGTACCGCACCCTCTGCCGAAGGAACAGAGTTCAGGATAGCCACATCATCCCTGTTGGCAATTTCAACAACCTCGATTTTCATTTTCTGAGCGGCCGCTCTCAGTGCAGGTCTTGCCCATCCGATAAATAAAGGTATGTATAAAGGGATCGACTCAAGCACTTCATTGTTCAGAATGATGGGATCATTTGAATATTTCGCTTTAACCAGTCCCCTCTCATCTGTCCCAAACATGGGAAGGAGCAAGGCATCGGCTTCATCGATAATTTCCTTAAATGAATTGAAATGTTCAATCCTCTGTCCAAGCGGCGATTTTTCCAGTCCGAGCCCAATGATCCGGGCCCCCAGCTTTTGCAATTCCGGAATCAGATAAACCTCTCTATCATCTCCTCCAACAACTGCTAAGCAAATTCCTTCAAGTACCGCACCCATTTTTTTGCCTCCTTGTTGGCCAGTATCGTCTAAACTACTAACCATTATATGAGGGTAATTTGGGCACGGTGCCAAAGCGTTGATTAATCGAGAAAATTCTCCAGTCCTACGACAAGTCCTTTGATTTTGTATGACTTCCTAATCGCCAGCAAAATTCCCGGCATATAGGTTTCTCTGGTATAAGCATCATGTCTGATGGTCAGTGTCTGTCCAGATCCGCCGAACAAAACCTCCTGATGAGCGATTAAACCCGGCAAACGTACTGAATGAATATGGATGCCCTGGAAATCCCCCCCACGGCTTCCGGGAATTTTTTCATATTCGTTTGGATCACCCTGGATCATCGGCGGGCGCTCCTGAGAAATCTTTTCCGCCGTCCTCAAGGCTGTGCCTGAAGGGGCATCAAGCTTCTGATCATGATGATATTCAATAATATCAACATGCTTAAAATACTTTGCCGTTTCCTGAGCGAATTTCATCATGAGGATAGCGCCGAGTGCAAAGTTTGGCGCAATAAATACTCCGCCGTTTTGCTTGACAGCCATATCTTCCAATTCCGCAAGTTCCTGCTCATCCAGACCTGTCGCCCCGATCACCGGTACGACATTGGCTCTGAGCGCCGTTTTGGCATTGGCAAAAACTGAAAGAGGGTTCGTAAAGTCAACCAGAATATCTGTTTTTGCTGCCTCCAGGATCTGTTCATCAAGAGAGCCTTGGAGCTTTATTCCTGTCTCGTTCATTCCGAGAATTTTCCCTATATCTTCTCCCTGGTTGCGAATATCCGATGCTCCGACAATTTCTATATCACTCTGGCTTAGTAAGGTTCTGATTGTTTCCGAACCCATTTTTCCGCAAGCTCCTGTGACAAAAACCCGTATCCGTTCCAATATTTTTTCCCTCCTGATAGCATAAAGCGAAACCCCGTACCAGATGGGGCCTACGGGGGCATGTTTTTACTATTTTATTACACCTGTTGACTGCTGTCAAACAAAAGTATTTATTCAAGCATTGCTAAAGGGAAGGAATGTCGATATCGACAATAATAACTTCATTTCCGATTTTCTTTACCGCTTGCCAGGGAATCACAATATTTTCATTTTCACGGTTGCTGTTTTTGGCTAAAAACCAAACGTGATTCGCTCTTGGAGAAACAATAATCGCCTCAATCCCACCTTGATCATTAATCCTGATATCACTTTCTCCCATTGTTCCAAGCTTTGCGCCATCGTGCAGATTGACGATTTCTTTTTCGGCCAGCTCACTTAACAGCATCAGATTCTTCTCCTTTTTCTAAGATCCAGCCATATTTTCCGGCCCCATGGCTGTAAAATGGCGATTGCTAAGGAAAAAACAGCCAGGGGCTTGATAAAATACAGGGAAGGAGGGTCCCAGATCCGGCTTGGCACTCCTAAAAAATCAAGCAGCAATTCCAGAGAAATATATATTCCGCCCGCAGTGCCGACAAGCTGAGTGATTGCCTTAGCCAACGGACTGTGATCTTCCGCGCTTCTCCACATATTCTGCCTTCTGCGCAAATATAAGGACAAAGTGATTCCAACAACCAGAATCATTGTAATGATTACTTGCAAATAAATACCCCCTTTTATTGGGATACTATGCTTGTATCAGCCAAACTATTACCAAACGCCAAGCTGAACATTTGTTCTTTATCCTGAATTATTGAAGGAATCAAATCAGTTCCCTGAACTTGTAGATCCCATCCCGCCTAATCGTTCACTTTGCCGTGGATTGTCATCCTCTGTCAATAGATATTTTTGAAAGACACCTTGAGCAAAAGCTTCTCCTTTTTCGACCCGTAATAATTTGTCTCCTCCATTATAAATGGCAATCTGAATATGTCCTTCATTTAAAGCATTGGCATAATCTGCATCAATCACTGCAACTGAGTTTTTTAGTCTCACCCCGAACTTGAATCCATGTCCGCTGCGTATGTAGAGCCCCAGCCATTCATCCTCATTCATGATTGCCCGGATCCCGGTCGCCAGCTTGATCTGCCCCCCGGGTTCAAGCGCAAAAGCTCTGGGCGCATAAAAATCATAACCCGCCGAACAGCGTGTCGCCCGCCGGGGTAGAATAATGTCTTCATACTCTTTTGACAGCTCGCCGTTTTCTTCCCCGTCATCTGAATCTTTTCTATATTGTTCATAACTGACCTTAAGAAATCTCCTCATCCTTCAATCCCTTTCTTCAAAATTGTGCATTAATGATTTGATCAAAATCCGGCGTAAATTCTTTTGAACCAATCGTAAGCATGGAAACTTTATCTTTGTGCCATAATCTTTCCATCACCCGGTCAATATCCTTTAAGGTTACTTTCTCTAATTTCTCCACAGTTTCCTCAGCCGTCTTAACCCGGTCGAAGCTCAATTCGGTTTTCCCCAATCTGCTCATGATGCTGCTGGATGATTCCATACCGAGATAAAGATTGCCCTTAATCTGAGCCACAACTCTCCGCAGTTCCTCCTCGGATAGCCCTTTGCTTCGAATTCCATTAATCTCATGAAGGATACATTTGATTACTTCCTCGATATTTCCCGGGCTGGCCCCTGCATAAACCGCAAATAAGCCTGTATCTACATAAGTGGCATGATAGGAGTATACAGAATAGGCAAGTCCCCGTTGTTCTCTGATCTCCTGAAATAAACGGGAACTTAAGCCTCCGCCGAGAATATTATTAATGACATGTAAAGCATACATATCCTCATCATTCTGACCAATTCCGGGAACACCCAGGACCAGATGCATTTGCTCGGTATCTTTCGGCATAGATGTTCTGATTACCTTTGCCACAGGATGACAATAAACACTGACTTCTTTTTGGCGCTCGAAACTCCCGAATTGCTCCAAACTTTTCCCGATATGATCATGTTTGATCTTACCGGCAGCAGAGATGACGATCTTGTCGGGACAATATTGGGTTTCCAGATAATCCATGATTTTATCCCGATCAAGGCTTTTAATGGAACCTTCATCTCCAAGGATAGGCATACCTAAAGGATGTTCGTTCCAAATATATTGTGAAAACAAATCATGAATCAGTTCATCCGGGGTATCCAAGTACATCTTGACTTCTTCCAAAACCACATTTTTTTCTTTTTCAATTTCTTTAGGATCAAACAAAGAATGAAAAAACATATCACTTAAGACATCAATGGCCAAATCGATATCCTCATCCAGTACTTTAGCATAATAACAAGTCATTTCTTTTGTGGTGAAAGCGTTTAACTGTCCTCCCACTGATTCCAGAGATTCCGCCAATTGTCTGGCCGTTCTTTTTTTTGTCCCTTTGAAAAACATATGTTCAATAAAATGTGATATCCCTTCGTATCCGCTTTTTTCATATCTTGATCCGGCTCCTACCCAAATTCCTATTGCCGCTGATCTGAGATAATCAATTTCTTCGGTGAGAACTCTTACTCCGTTAGGAAGCACTACTTTTTGATACAATTGCTCTATCCCCCCAAAATCAGATTCTTCATTCATACTACATAGAAGAAGCCCTTTTTTCAATGTTTTTCCTGTGATTCTCCTTTTGTTAATTGGATTTGGTATTTCCGAATCCCCAGTTAAACAACTTTTGAGAATCCCCATAACGGTCGGGAGCATTTAACACAACGCAGATTAATTTTCTGTTCTCTTTATTTGCCGAGGCTACTAAACATTTCCCGGCTTCATTTGTGGTTCCTGTCTTCACTCCGCTAGTGAATGGATAGCTCCAGAGAAGCTTGTTTGTATTCTTAAACTGTTCAATTTTAGGAGGTTCATCAAAGCTTATCGAAGCATATTTTGTTTTTACAAGCTCAGAAAATTGATCGTTTTGCAGTGCATACCTGGCCATGATCGCCAGGTCGTAAGCACAGGAATAATGATTTTTGGCCGGTAGTCCGTTAGGATTAACAAAATGTGTATTGTACCCTCCAATGGTCAGCACTTTTTTATTCATTAGCTCTACAAAGGAATCCACGGTTCCGGCCGTTTGCTCTGCTATCGCTACACAAGCGTCATTTCCTGATTTCACTAAGGCCCCTTCGATCAATTCGCTCATTTTGATTTTATCGCCTTTGTTTAAATAAATGGAGGACTCTCCCACTGCCCCGGCTTTCTCACTGACCGTGACAATTTCATCTCCCTTGGATAATTCCAGAGCCAGAATAGCTGTCATTATTTTTGTCGTACTGGCCGGGGGACTCACTTTACGGGACTGGCGTTCATAAAGCACTTCTCCCGTCTGCGCATCCATCAGAATAGCCGTGTGCGCCGTTATTGCGGGCACACTCCAGTGTTGATCAATCATGGTCATGGTTTCAACTGTAATGTCTTCGGAAACTTCTTCTGCTCGAACAGGACAAGCTGCTAAAACCATGAAAATGAAGACGCCTCCCGCAATTTGCGTCCATTTTTTTCTTCTGAACAAATATACCACCTCGTTTATTTACTATTGGTAGTATATCCAGTACAATTCTCAGTTATCAATTTTCAGAGAGAGTAATTCTTCCATGGTAACAAAGCTAAATCCTTCCTGCTTCAATTTTTCTAAAATAATGGGCAAGGCCAAGACAGTATTTGGTTTGGGATGCATCAAAACAATGGCTCCTTTTTTCTCCGGCTTAACTCCAAAGCGGGTTTTAGGATTTACTACTCTCTGCACAATCAAATCGACATTGCTGGCTGGCTGCCAATCCACTGTATCCAGCGTCCAGAGTACTGTCGTATATCCTGCTTCCGAAGCGGCGCGAACCCCGCTTTCCCCTTTCTCTCCATAAGGAGGAGCATAAAACGTTGTTTTTTTGCCGATTGTCCTTTCAATAATCTTTTCAGTTTTCATGATTTCCTGGTTATTCCCCTCAACAGAGAGCTGGTCAGGATGGGGATGCGAGTAGCCGTGATTTTCTATTTCATGCCCCTTGGCCGCAATTTCCTTGACAAGCTCACTGTTTTTGTCCGCCCATCTGCCTGTCAGAAAAAAAGTTGCTTTGGCCTGATCCTTCTCCAAAATCTCCAGCATTTTAGGAATTTGCTCTTCTCCCCAATCTACATTGACTGTTAGGGCAATTACGTTTTGAGCTACATTCACTTTTTCCAAAGGTGCCTGTATATTGTTCTGACCAACCGTAATGGTTCGTGTTCCCATAAAGAAAATTGTCCCCATTGTGAGTCCCAATATTGCCGCAATTGCAGCATAGAATTTTTTTTTGGCCAATAAAATAAACATCTGCATTCCTCCTAAAAATTTATATGTTTAGGAACAGGACTACAGACGTTATTTTTAAACTATTTAATGGCTAACCTTTAGTCCTCAATTCTTGCCTTGGCTGCCTATCGCTTCTTTCCTGGAAAGATTGAGTCTCCCCTGTTTATCAATACCGATGGCTTTAACCAGAATCTCGTCCCCTTCGTGTACAATATCTTCTACCTTGGCGACCCGGTTGACATCAAGCTGAGAAATATGGACTAATCCTTCTTTGCCCTGCAGGCCCAGCACCCCGGGAATGACTTCTACAAATGCCCCGAAATCCATCACCCGGACAACCTTTCCCTTATAGATTTGTCCAATCTGAACTTCCTGAGTCATGGATTGGATAATGCTATGCGCTTTCTCTCCGGCTTCGCCGTCAACAGCAGAAATAAAGACTCTGCCATCATCCTCAATATCGATTTTAACCCCTGTTTCCTCGATGATTTTTTTGATCGTTTTCCCTCCGGGACCTATCACCTCTCTGATCTTATCAGGGTGAATGGTAAAGGAAATGATTCTCGGGGCGTGGGGAGAAAGTTCCTTACGCGGCTCACCGATAACCGCCAGCATTTTATCAAGAATGAACATTCTGCCTTCTTTAGCTTGTTTTAGGGCCTGAGCAAGGATTTCCCTGCTTACCCCTTTAATTTTGATATCCATTTGCAGTGCTGTAACACCTTTGGCTGTCCCGGCAACCTTGAAGTCCATATCTCCGTCGTGATCTTCAAGACCCTGGATATCGGAAAGAATAGCATATTGGCTTTCTTCCTGAATTAGTCCCATGGCTATTCCGGCAACCGGTGCCTTAATCGGAACCCCCGCATCCATCAAGGCTAATGTGCTGCCGCAAACAGAAGCCATGGAGCTTGAACCGTTCGATTCCAATACTTCCGATACCAGCCGAAGGGTATACGGGAATTCAGCCTCACCCGGAATCATGGGAATAAGCGCCCTTTCCGCCAGATTTCCATGTCCAATTTCCCGACGGCCGGGAGCACGCATAGGTCTGACTTCCCCTACACTGAAGGGGGGGAAATTGTAGTGATGCATATACCGCTTAGATTCTTCCAAACCTAAACCGTCAATGATTTGCTCATCACTGACTGCCCCAAGAGTAGCCACAGTCATCACTTGAGTCTGACCTCTGGTAAAGACGGCGCTGCCATGTGTTCTGGGCAATGCCGCTACTTCTACGGTAATCGGTCTAATCTCATCCAGAGCCCTGCCATCCGGTCTGATATGCTCCACCGTGATCAAACGACGAACAATCTGATGGATAAAGGATTCCATAATATTATTAATTGTCGCCATAATCTCAGGCTCTTCTCCATATTGCGGTTCAAAATATTCTATTGTTTCCTGTCTGACCTGATCAACAGCTTCTTCACGGGCCAGCTTTTCTTCCACTCTGACGGCCTGATCAAATTTTGCATAGGCAAAAGCTTTTACCTGATCAATCAAGTCCTGTGGTCTTTCCTTGCGAACGACTTGAGACTTTTCCTTGGCAAGGCCGGCTGCAAACGCCTCTTCCCTGTACTGTTCAATAAATTCGGCAATCTTTTTAATCTCCTCATGAGCAAATATCATGGCATCCAGCATCTGCTCCTCAGAGATTTCATTGGCACCTGCCTCAACCATAACAATCGCATCTTTTGTCCCGGCGACAGTCAAATACATTTGGCTCCTGGCGGCCTGGTCAACTGTAGGATTAATAACAAATTGCCCATCCACAAGACCAACGATTACTCCGGCAATCGGCCCTTCAAAGGGAATATTGGAAATGGTCAGGGCAGCGGAAGCCGCATTGATTGCCGATACATCTGTCGGACAATCTTGATCTACCGACATGACCATGGTGACAACCTGAACATCATTTTGATATCCTTCCGGAAAGAGCGGTCTGATCGGCCGATCAATAAGCCTTGCCGTCAGTGTAGCCTTTTCACTGGGTCTGCCCTCTCTTTTAATAAACCCCCCGGGGATTTTCCCCGCTGCATATAATCTCTCCTCAAACTCACAAGTAAGAGGAAAAAAATCAATACCTTCACGCGGCTTAGAACTGGCAGTAGCAAATGCTGATACCACTGTATCACCATATTTCAGGAAAATTGCTCCCCCTGCTTGGCGTCCGATCCTGCCTGTTTCGAACGACATTGTTCTGCCCCCAACCTGGAGCGACTTCACAAATGTCTTTTGGGTCACGGTCAAACCTCCTTAAATCTTCTCTCTTTTTTTTCCTTATTATTCTCAAAAAAAATTCGACATATTTTCTATTATTTCCTGCCAACCGATAAATAAATCAAATATGCAAAAATGTAGGGAGCGATTCTCTCGCTCCCTGCTGTTATTCATTGGTTATTAGTGACGCAGCCCCAAATCATTGACGATTTTACGGTAACGGTTAAAATCGCTCTTTTTCAAATAATTCAAAAGTCCCCTGCGCTGACCAACCAGTTTTAACAAACCCCTGCGGGAATGATGATCTTTCTTGTGCGTTTTAAAATGTTCCGTAAGCTCAACAATTCTGGCTGTCAGAAGGGCGATCTGTACTTCCGGTGAACCGGTGTCGCCTTCCTTTTGTTGGAATTTAACAATAATTTCCTTTTTCTTCTCGGGGTTTAACATAAAAAATACCTCCATATTTCGGGTCAATACCTGTTGCCACGTAAAGCGTCGGAGATTCGCTTGACCCAGTCAACGGTTCCCTTTGATCTACCAGTAATTCTAACTCATCAGACTGGTTTTGTAAAGCGTTATGACCGCTTCCCTGTCTTTATTTAACTGAGCAATCATTTCCTCAACGCCTGAAAACTTCTTCTCAGTCCTGAGTCTGTCGTGAATACTGATCATGAGATCTTGATCATACAAGTTTCCTTCAAAATTCAAAAAATGGATCTCAATTGATTTTTCCGGTCTGGAATGGAAAGTTGGCCGATAGCCAATATTCATCATTCCCCAAATTTTTTGCCCGTCAATCGCTGAGCTGACCGCATACACCCCGTTTTTGGGAATAAGCAGGTCTTCATCCGGTAAGATATTTGCTGTGGGAAACCCCAGGATCCGGCCTCTTTTTTCACCATGAACAACCTTCCCGGAAATCCCCGGCCAACGTCCCAGCAATTTTTTCGCGGAGATGATCTCTCCATTTAGGAGAAAACGGCGTATCTCCGACGAAGAAATGACCCTGTCCTCAATTTTCTCAGCCTGAATGACACTGACTCCGAAACCACATTCCTGTCCGTAGCTTTCCAAGTCGGAAGGAGTACCCACTCCCCTGGCCCCGAAAGAATAATTAAAACCAACAACAATATGTACCGCTCCAAGATCTTTGATGATCCCGCAGGTAAATTCTTTGGGCGATGTATTGGCGACTTCAGCTGTAAATTTAAGCAAAAAAACTTTTTCGACACCCATTTCTGAAAAAAGTCTGAGCTTTTCTCTGGTTGTTGTCAGCAAATTCAGCTTTTTGTCCGGATGCAATATCTTAAAAGGATGGGGGTCAAATAAAAGCACACAAAGCCCAACTTTCATCTCCCTGGCCTTTTCTGCTCCATACTCCAAAAGTTTGCGGTGTCCGAGATGAAGTCCATCAAAATTGCCCAAGGCAATAATCGACGGCTTATCTTTCTTTCCTGGCTCGATATCGCACACTTCCACTGCAGAGAAACCTCCATGATCTTTAAGTCGTTCTATTTACAATACTTTATAAGGAAACAAGCTGTCTTCTTTCCAAATCCCTATTCCGCAAAAAATCATTTCACCGGAGCCAGCATCCCTGGCGATTACCTGCAGTGGTTTTTCCTCTCCCCAGTCCTCCTCCGGAACAAGGCCCGAGGATGGCAATCCGTTTTTAAAGGCCTGAACCCTATGATCGGGAATTTCCGCCTTCGGTAAAGCCAACCCAAAATCCAGGGGATATAAAAAATCCCGACTGCCCTCTGCCAGCATCAATTCTATTTCGGAAAAAGTGCGGCTTTCCTCAATACCAAAGACACCGGAACAGGTTCTGACCAAAAAAGACATATGAGCACCACAGCCCATAGCCTGTCCGATATCTGTGCAAAGAGTCCTGATGTATGTCCCTTTGGAACAAGTAACATCAAATATCGCTCTCGGATATTCCTCATCATACCACTCAACAAGATCCAGCTTATCAATGGAGACCTGGCGTTCCGGCCTGTCAACTTCCAATCCCTTCCGGGCATAATCATATAAATGTTTTCCTTGAATCCGCACCGAAGAGTACATGGGAGGAATCTGGCAAATATCCCCTAAAAAATTTGATGTAACCTGCAAAAAATCTTTTCGGGAGATCTCCGTTTTGGTTTGCGTAAGTATTCGGCCAAAGCTGTCTTCGGTATCTGTCGTGATTCCGAATTTGATTTCCGCCCTGTAAGCCTTTGTCTGCATTGTATGATATTCTGCCAGCCTGGCGGCTTTTCCGATACAAATGGGCAAAACCCCTGCCGCGCCCGGGTCCAAAGTTCCGATATGGCCAGCTTTGTTTACTTTCAGCTTTCGTTTCAGCCAGTATACAACATCTGTCGAAGTCATCCCGACCGGTTTTAAGACATTAACGATTCCGTCCAAGCTTCAGGGCCTCCTCCAAAACAGTAAGAACCTGCTTTTTGACTATTGGCAGTGAATCGTGCAGCGTACATCCGGAAGCTCGAACATGACCGCCGCCGCCCAGCTTATGGGCAATTTTATTTACATCAAGCCACTCGTTTGACCTGAAACTGACTTTTACCTCAGATTCACTGTATTCTTTCAGCAAAACCGCTGCCTCGACATGGTCAATATTGCGGGCATAGTTCACAAATCCGTCACTTAGGCTTGCTTCGGCCTCAGTCTCCCTGAAATCCGCTTTTGTCAAAGTTAATAAAGCCACCTTGCCCTGATTTAAAATTTCCAGACTGTTCAGGGCTCTTTGGAATAATCTGATTTGCGGCAAAGTTTTCTGTTCAAAGAGGGTATCATTTAAGATCACGAGATCAATACCGATCTTGACCAATTCCGAAGCAATCTTTAAACTCTTTGGCGTAGTATTTCCATAGCTGAACCTGCCTGTATCGGTAACAATTCCGGTATACAAATTAATTGCGATTTCTTTCGTAATGGTGACCGATAATTTTCTCAGCAATTGATAAACGATCTCTCCCGTAGCCGCTGCCCCCGGTTCCACATAATTCAAAGAACCATAATAGGTGTTGGAAATATGATGGTCAATATTTACGGTCACCACATTATGGTATTCTGCAGGCGGGGAAGCTGCTCGCCCTATTTCCGCGCAATCAATATAAACCATCATTTCAGGAGGTGAATCGGGTAAACAGTTTTTTATCTGTTCAGCTCCCGGCAGAAATTTTAAATTCCCGGGAACAGAATCGGGGTTATAATAATGGACCTTCTTCCCCATTTTTTCCAAAGCCAATCCCAGTGCCAGCATGGAACCAATTGTATCTCCGTCCGGAGACACATGAGAAAGTAATACGATATTCTCCGCTTTGATAAATGCTTCTGTAATCTGCTTAACCCTGTTATTCCTTTTCTTCGCCATCAGCAGAATCACCTTTCAATCCAACTTCACGCAACAATTTTGAAATATGGGCACCCTGTTCTATTGATTGGTCGTATTTAAAGGATATCTCCGGAACATAACGCAGACGGACAGTTTTGCCTAGTTCGCTGCGAACGAAACCAGATGCTCTGTTTAATGCTTCCAGGCTATTTTTTACTTCTTCTTCGCTACCCATAATACTGACATATAGTTTGGCATAGCGCAGATCTTCAGCTACTTCTACATCAGTGAGGGTAATAAAGCCAATTCTGGGATCTTTAATTTCTTCCAATATAATGCGGGCGACTTCTTCTTTGATTGTTTCCGCCAGACGAACCGACCGATGCTTTCCCATTAAAATTCCCTCCAGAGTGAAAATATTACAGTTCCCTCTTGATCTCCTCCAGAGTGAAAGCTTCTAATATATCCCCTTCTTTAATATCATTGAAATTCTTAATTCCAATCCCGCATTCGTAACCTTCGGCAACCTCACGGACATCATCTTTGAACCTCTTCAAGGATTCCAGTTCTCCTTCGCAAATCACAACGCTGTCTCTGATTACTCTGATTTTTGATGAACGGGTTATTTTGCCGTTTGTCACATAGCTGCCGGCAATTGTCCCGATTTTCGGCACTTTGAATACCTGCCGGATTTCCGCTTTACCGACAATTACCTCTTTAAATTCAGGCTCAAGCATACCTTCCATGGCATCCCGAATATCGTCGATCGCCTCATAGATGACTCTGTAGAGCCTGATATCCACTTTTTGGTGCTCGGCTGTAGTTTTAGAATTGGCATCAGGCCTGACATTAAAGCCGATGATAATCGCATTGGAAGCTGCCGCCAGCATAACATCAGATTCGCTGATCGCTCCGACACCGGAATGAATCGGATTTACTCTGACCTCGGATGTTGAAAGCTTAAGCAGAGATTGTTTAATGGCTTCAACAGAACCTTGAACATCACCTTTAATAATAATATTCAGATCCTTGACTTCACCTTCCTTGATTTTGTCAAACAGATCATCAAGGCTTATTCTGGATTTTTGTTTGATTTCTTCTGCTTTTCGTTCATCATTACGGGCCTGGGAAATTTGGTGAGCGAGCTTATCGTCACTCACGACATGAAAGATTTCCCCCGCTTCAGGAACTTCAGATAATCCTTGGATTTCCACGGGAATCGAGGGGCCTGCTTTTTTCACGCGCCGGCCCTTATCATCAACCATAGCCCGGATTTTTCCGAAAACTGGTCCGCTGACAATCACATCTCCAATATTCAAGGTTCCTTTGGAAACAAGTACGGTTGCCACAGGACCTTTTCCTTTATCCAGTTTTGCTTCAATGACGGTTCCTGTAGCTGCCCGGTTGGGGTTTGCTTTTAGATCCTTTATTTCAGCAACAAGAAGGATCATCTCCAAAAGGCCTTCAATATTGTTTCTGGTCTTTGCGGAAACAGGCACAGCGATGGTATCACCGCCCCATTCTTCAACGACCAGCCCATGTTCGGTAAGCTCCTGCTTAACCCGATCCGGATTGGAATTTTCTTTGTCAATTTTGTTAATTGCAACTACGATGGGGACATTTGCAGCCTTGGCGTGATTAATCGCCTCAATGGTTTGAGGCATTACCCCGTCATCAGCCGCAACAACCAGAACCGCGATATCCGTAACTTGGGCCCCTCTGGCTCGCATGGCCGTAAAGGCTTCGTGACCGGGGGTATCAAGAAAGGTAATTTTCTGTCCTTTGATTTCAATCTGATATGCTCCAATATGCTGGGTAATCCCACCTGCTTCGGAAGCCGTTACATTCGCTGATCTTATGGCATCAAGCAGGGATGTCTTACCATGGTCGACATGACCCATAACTGTAACAACCGGTGAACGGGGTTTCAGGTCTTCTTCCTTATCTTCAATTTCGTCAATAACCGAAATCGACTTTTCTATCTTTACCTCAACAGTAACTCCCATTTCGTTGCAGACAATCACTGCTGTCTCTGAATCAATCTCTTGATTGATTGTGGCCATTACTCCCAATTTCATCAGCTCTTTGATGACTTCCCCCGCCTTGCGGCTCATCCGGGAAGCGAGTTCCTGAATGGTAATTGATTCCGGTATGACAATATGCTTTGCTACCGTTTCTTTCTTTTCAGGCGGGTGGCTCCTATCGCTTTTTTTATAGCTGATGGGAAGCTCTTTTTCGTTAGTATGCCTGCGTTCAAATATTTGGGTTTTATTTTCATGAAGTTTCTTTTTATCCGGGGACTGGCGTTTTAATGGCTGTTCCGCAACCGAAAGCTCCGTTATTTTTCCGTCTATCTTAATCCGCTGCATTTGAGGCTTTCTGGTGTCAGCCATTCCTCTCGGCCCCTGCGGCCTTCTGGCATCATCACCAAACCTGCCTCCCTGAGATCTCCTCTGATCACCCTCCTGCGGCCTGGACTGGTATGGCGGTCTGCCTCCACTCTGCGGCCTGGACTGGTATGGCGGTCTGCCTCCACCCTGCGGTCTGGACTGGTATGGCGGCCTGCCTTCACCCTGCGGTCTGGACTGGTATGGCGGTCTGCCTTCACCCTGCGGTCTGGACTGGTATGGCGGTCTGCCTTCACCCTGCGGTCTGGACTGGTATGGCGGTCTGCCTTCACCCTGTGGTCTGGACTGGTATGGCGGTCTGCCTTCACCCTGTGGTCTGGACTGGTATGGCGGTCTGCCTTCACCCTGCGGTCTGGACTGGTATGGCGGTCTGCCTTCACCCTGTGGCCTGGACTGGTATGGCGGTCTGCCCTCTCCTTGTGGCCTTGGTCTTTGAGGCCTGCCCTCACCTTGTGGTCTGGCTCCTTGAGGCCTGCCCTCACCCTGGGGCCTGGCTCCTTGAGGCCTGGCTTCCCCCTGGGGCCTGGCTTCATTTTGCTGTGGGATCTTTTCTTCCTCAATCTTCGATAGTTGCTGCATATTTTGTTCCCCTGTTGTCTTTTTTAAAACATTCTTGATCTTCACCGCATCAGCATCATTCACCGCACTAAGATGGTTTTTTACGACAATCCCCATCTCTCCCAACTTGTCGACAACTTCCTTACTTGAAATATTCAGTTCTTTAGCGAGTTCATGAACTCGGATACTCGTCACACCTTCACCCCCGAATTAACTTTTCAATACGACTGTTCAACCGTTTTCTTGATTGCTTCTGCAAAACCTTTATCCATAATCATTAGCACAGCTTTGGGTGACTGTCCGATAGCCCTCCCTAAAGCAACTTTACTCCCCCCTGTTAAAACCTGTATTCCGAGATCTTTAGCCCACATCTCATACTTTGCCGTGGTTGAGGCATCTCCGGCCACGATCAGAAGAAAACCCTTTTTTCTTTTTAATACACCCTCTACCTGAAAAGAGCCGAAAGCAATCTTTCCCGCCTTCATGGCCATTCCGAGCAAAGATTCAAACCTTTCCGTCATGGTAAGTCGCACTGCTTTCCAAGCTTTCCAAGCACTTCTTCACTAGGATCAAGACCCAGTATTTTTTGAAACTTGCGCTGCTTCACAGCCTTCTCCAGGCATGCTTGGTCTTTACAGAGATAAGCTCCGCGTCCGTTCTTCTTGGAGGTTTCATCAAATTCCAGAACATCATCCTGTACTTTCACTATACGGAGAAGTTCTTTTTTGGGTTTCATCTCCTGACAACCCAAACACATTCGCATTGGTATTTTTTTCGTTTTCATCAATACCCCATCTTATCTTTATTGAGTATTATCGGTGTCTTTATCACGGATTTCGTTGTCATGGACTTCATTATCATGGACTTCATTGTCATCATACTGTTCATCATATTCCCCGTACTCGTCATCATATTCCTCGTATTCTTCATAATCCTCGGCATACTCGCCGTCATACTCCTGATAATCATCATATTCTTCATAATCATCATATTGATCATCAGCATAGCTGCCGTCATAATTTTGATATTCTTCAGAATCCAAGGGGAAAATATTTTGAGCGTAAGCCTGAGTCTCATTCTTAATATCAATTTTCCATCCTGTCAGCTTAGCCGCCAGGCGTGCATTCTGTCCCTCTTTACCGATTGCTAAGGACAATTGGTAATCGGGAACAATCACTAAAGTTACTTTATCTTCAAACCTTGGAAATACCCCGAGAACCTTGGCCGGGGACAAGGCATTGGAGACAAATTCAACCGGATCCTGCGACCACGTTATAATATCCATTTTTTCGCCTTTGAGTTCGTTGACAATATTCTGAACCCGGCTTCCTTTGGGTCCTACACAAGCCCCAACCGGATCAACATTCTCATCCTTGGAATAAACCGCAATTTTTGATCTTGCTCCCGCTTCTCTGGCAACAGCTTTGATTTCAACAAAACCATCATGGATTTCCGGTACTTCCAATTCAAACAGTCGTTTAATCAAACCGGGATGGGTGCGGGAAAGAAGCACCTGTGGACCTTTAGGGGTTTTCTTTACTTCTACTACATACGTTTTGATTCTCTCAAAAGGCTGGTAAGTTTCTCCGGGAATTTGTTCCGAGGGAGGCAATACTGCTTCAACTTTCCCCAGATCAACGATAACATTTCTTTGTTCATAACGCTGTACAACGCCTGTCACAATATCGCCTTCCCGGTTGATATACTCGCCATAAATCAATTCTCTCTCTGCTTCGCGTATTCTCTGAACAACCACTTGTTTAGCAGTTTGAGCCGCAATTCTGCCGAACTCCCGGGGCGTAACCTCAAATTCAACGATATCATTTAAATCGTAATTGGGATCAATTTTTTTTGCTTCTTCCAGAGAGATTTGCTGCCTGGAATCATCTACTTCCTCCACAACATTTTTTCTGGCATATACTTTTATTTCTCCCGTGTTTCTGTCAACCTGCGGTCTGACATTTTGCAGGGAAGAATAGTTTTTCTTATAAGCTGAAACCAAAGCTGCTTCTATTGCTTCAAACAATTTCTCTGACGAAATCCCTTTTTCTTTTTCTAATTCTCCAACAGCTTCAATGAATTCAATGTTCATTGCCGTTTTCCTCCCGCCTTAAAATTCGCACTCCAAATGTGCTTTTTCTACAATATTTATAGGAATAGCCGCTTCCTGGCCCTCATATTCCAAAATAACCTTTTCATCAAGCAAACCTTTCAAATAACCGCTGAACTGGGTATATCCCAAAAATTGCTCAGAAGTATGCACCCTGACAAGCTTACCGATATACTTGTCATAATCCTCTCTTTTGCTCAAAGGCCTTTCAATTCCCGGTGACGATACTTCTAACATATAGGCTTGAGGAATCAGATTTTTACTGTCCAAGATGTTGCTTAATTGATGGCTGACACTGGCGCAGTCATCAATATCCACCCCTCCGTCCTTATCGATATACACCCTGAGGTACCAATGAGCGCCTTCTTTGACATATTCAACATCAACCAATTCCAATTTTAGCTCCTCTGTAATCGGTTCAACGATCTGCCAAACCTTTTGGATAACAGGATTGCCCATTTTCAGCTTCTCCTTTGGATACAAATTAAAGAGTGGGTATTCCCCACTCCAAAACCTTGCCTCAACAACTTAATTCCTGCATATAATATAGCATATACTGATCTGATCTGCAACATTCCCATAAAATCTGTCCGGTCCTTAAAACAAAGAAAGCTGATTTCTTTCCGGCAGCCCATTGAGACAACCGTGCTTTTGCAGCACTTCAACAACTGGTTTAGATATTTTTCCGAAGGTTTGCATGTCTTCAACCGATCTGATCTTATTTTCCCGGCGCAGGGCGACCAAGGAATTGGCCGCTGTCTCCCCCAAACCCTGAATAGATGAGAATGGCGGCAAGATGCCTGTGTCCGTAATTTGAAACGTTGTCGCATCTGATTCCCAAAGGTCAACCTTCCTCAGGGAGATCCCCCGGCAATACATCTCTATCGCCAGTTCCAGAATCGTCAGCAGACCCTTTTCCTTTTGTGTGGCTTTATTCCCAAAGCCTGCCATCTCAGCCGCTATTTTTTTACAGTGATCCAGTCCCTGGCAAATCATCTCTGCATCAAATTCCTCTGCTCTGACCGTGAAAAAAGCGGCATAAAAGGCTTCCGGACAATTCAATTTAAACCAGGCTATCCTAAAAGCCATCATGACATAAGCAACCGCATGGGCTTTCGGAAACATATAGCTGATCTTCTGACAGGAATCAATATACCACTGAGGTACATTAAATTGCAGCATTTCTTCGACATCATCAGCTTTCAGACCTTTTCCCTTCCGTACCTGTTCCATGATTTTAAACGCTTTTTGAGGATCAAGACCTTTTTGAATCAGATAGACCATAATATCATCACGGCAGGCAATAATCTGAGAGATATCGGCAGTCCCGTTTAGAACGAGATCCTGAGCATTTCCCAGCCAAACATTTGTACCGTGTGAAAGACCGGAAATCCGGACCAGATGAGAAAATGTTTTAGGCTTGGTGTCCTCCAGCATTTGTCGGACAAATTTAGTCCCAAATTCCGGTACCCCAAATGTCCCTGTATTGCTGCCAATGTCTTCAGCCTTGACACCCAAAGCTTCCGGTGAAGAAAAAAGAGACAGGGTTCTCTCATCATCCAGTCTGATTTCTTGGGCGTCTATCCCTGTAAAATCTTCAAGCATCTTGATCATCGTCGGATCATCATGACCCAAAATGTCCAGCTTGACCAGTCTTCCGGAAATGGAGTGGTAATCAAAGTGCGTGGTGATTGTTTCTGTCTTGGAATCGTTAGCCGGTTTTTGCAGGGGAGTGAAATTATAAACATCACATTCCTTTGGAATGACCATCAAGCCTCCCGGATGCTGGCCGGTCGTTCTTTTTACACCGGCGCATCCCCGGACAAGTCTGTTCAGCTCTGTTTGGTTATATTTTATGCTTCTCTCGTCCAAATAATTCTTGACAAACCCAAAAGCTGTTTTTTCTGCGACAGTGGAAATCGTTCCTGCCCGAAAAACATTTTCTTTGCCGAAAATTTCTTCGGTGTACTTGTGGGCTCGCGGTTGATATTCGCCGGAAAAATTCAGATCAATATCCGGAACCTTGTCTCCCTTAAATCCCAGAAAGGTTTCAAAAGGAATATCATGCCCGTCTTTACTCAATTCAAGACCGCAGCGAGGACAAGTTTTGTCCGGAAGGTCAACCCCTGAGCCTGCCGAACCATCGGTCAAAAACTCTGAATAAAGGCACGAGGGATTTGTGCAATGATAATGAGGAGGCAGTGGATTAACCTCGGTGATCCCCGTCATGGTAGCAACCAGTGAGGAGCCTACGGAACCCCTTGATCCCACCAGGTATCCATCCTCATTGGATTTCTTCACAAGCAGGTGGGCGATCAAATATAAAACGGCAAAACCATTCCCGATAATGGAATGAAGTTCTTTTTGCAATGCTTTGGCAACTGTATCCGGTAAAGGATCGCCATATTGTTCAGCGGCTTTTTTCAAAGCCATTTCTTTAATCCGTTCCGCCGCCCCCTCGATTTTAGGTTCAAAGAAGCCATCGGGAAAGGGTTTGAGATTTTCGATTCCTTCAGCGATTGCCACAGTATTTGTCACAACCACTTCATAAGCCTTGTCTTCGCCTAAGTAAGAAAATTCCTCCAGCATTTCATCGGTCGTCCTGAAGTAAAGGGGGGCCTGGGTATCCGCATCCTCATACCCTTTGCCGGCCATCAGAATTCTGCGAAACACTTCATCTTCAGCATCAAGAAAGTGAACATCACAAGTGGCAGCCACAGGTTTACCTAACTCGTCACCCAATTTTACAATAGTACGGTTCAGATCCCGCAGTCCCTCTTCATCTCTAATCTCCCCTTTAGGGATTAAAAATTGATTGTTTCCTGTCGGCTGAATTTCCAGATAATCGTAAAAAGAAGCTATCTTTTTCAAATCTTCCCATGAGGCTTGACGAAGTACCGCCCGCATAAGCTCGCCGGCTTCACAGGCTGACCCGATGATCAGACCTTCACGGTATTTCTTGAGCTGAGACTTACTGATTCTTGGCCTGCGGTAAAAATGCTCAATATGAGAACCGGTAACAAGTTGATATAAATTGTTTAAGCCTGTCTGGTTTTTAGCTAAAATGATCACATGGTAGTAGCCTTGGCTTTGGGGATCATCCTCAATCAAATAACCTTCCATTCCCAAGATCACTTTAATTCCTGATTTTTCCGCACTTTCCACAGCATCGGGGAATGCCTGGACCACTCCATGATCGGTAATGGCAATCGCCTGATGTCCCCACAGTGCTGCTCTTCGCACCAGACTCTGGGCCGAAGACACGGCATCCATCTCCGACATCTTGGTATGAAGATGCAGCTCGACCCGCTTGACTTCTGCCGTATCCATTCTGACCTGCCCAGGTATTTTAACGATGTCTTTAGGCATCATGGTCAGCTCTGTTGTATACCTGTCAAATTGAACCGGCCCCCGCAAGCGCAGCCAGTCCCCTTTATTAACATTAGGCTCCGGCTGCCCTTCCTCCAGAAAGAGTTTGCATCCGAGAGAGTTGGTCTTATCCGTGATGCCGAAGGTAAAGAGCTGGCGTCCGCTTTTGAGCCTGCGGATTTCCGCTTCACAGACTTCGCCCGCAATAATAACCTGCCTTTCTTCATCATTGATCCCTCGTAAGGGCACTGCTTCGCCTTTAAAATCTCTTCCGATAACAAGATCTGATCCCTTTTGATCCTTCTTTTTCTCGGCAGAAGCAACCGCCATGATTTGTTCGACATATTTTTGCTCTTCGATCTCTGCCGAAGCCCATGTTTCATTAATATCGGTCTCTTCAGTGATTTCCCAGCAAATTTGATATTTAACCCCAAACTTTCTTTCCAAAAGATCCGTCATTAAGCCCTGCCTGGATCGCAAAGACTCCATCAGCACCAGATTGGGAACTGAAAAAGTCAGGCTTTGGCCATTCATCGCAACCAGAGAGCCGGAATTGATCAATCCCTTTAAGGCCGGGATAGCTTCTGAGAACTCACAGAGAATATTCTGCCAGCCTTCGGGATCCTCCGGAGGATCGCTGTATCCTCTAAAATGCTCGTCATCGTAATCAACCGAACCGTCCTTTGTCCTATGCTCCTGTCCGTCATGATCTTTAACGGTATTTTCTTTCCTCTCCCGTTCAAATCGGCATTCTATCTTTATTTGGCCTTTTACCGTCTTCTCCAGATCCTCCGCCAACCCGGAAATCTCTTCCGGTGTAAATGACGTGCATGCGGAAAGGTGGAGAATCCATTTCCTTTCCTCCGGAATAACCTCCACCTCTGTAAGCTTGATTGTCTCTGGATCAAATTGTTTGGCATTGAACAAGCCTGCTTTTTGCGAAAAGAGTGCGATATCTTTCAGTTTTACGGCAGTCGACACCTTTATTCCTCCTGCTTCAACTATCCTCTGCGATAAAAATTCTGCTGACTCGTTTTTGGTATAAAACTGTTTAGATTATCCCTGCTTAATCATACTCATGACTGTTGTCATCACTTGTTCAATATCAAGCAGCTCCATTTGCCCGGTCTTCCGCCGGAAAAGCTCGACCTTTCCCTCTGCCAGAGATTTTTCGCCGATATTGATCCTCAAAGGATAGCCAATAAGGTCGGCATCCTTAAATTTAACTCCCGGTCGTTCATCACGGTCATCAATGATAACCTCTATCCCAGCTTCAAGCATTTGGGCATAAAGCTTTTCTGACGTTTCCACAACAGCTTCACTCTTCAGGGAAACCGGTACGATAATACACTCAAACGGAGCAATCGGTATCGGCCAAATCACCCCATTGGTATCATGGTTCTGTTCGATGGCTGCGGCCATCGTTCTGCTGACTCCGATTCCATAGCAGCCCATATAGCACAGTTTTTCCTGTCCTTTTTCATCCAGATAAGTAGCCTTCAGCGCCTCACTGTACTTCGTGCCCAGGTTAAATACCTGCCCGACCTCAATCCCCCGCGCTTCCTGCAAAGGCACCCCACAGCAGGGGCAGGGTTCTCCTGCTTCGACCATACGCAGGTCCAAAACATAGTCAGGCTTAAAATCTATGCCCGGGATAACATTAAGCAAATGATAATCTTTTTTATTGGCCCCGCATACCGCTCCGGGCATTTTCATCACTTCCAGGTCAGCCGCTGTGGTAATCCCATCCCTTAACCCTACCGGTCCGATAAAACCCGGTTCGGAGCCGAACAGCTCCCGCACTTCCCCTGGTTCGGCCATCCGAAGGTTAATGAATGGTCCAAGGGTATTATTAATCTTAACCTCATTGATCTCCCTGTCCCCGCGCACCATGACAACGAGAAATTGATCATCCCCTTTGAACACTACGGTCTTAATCAGCTTAGCCTTCTCAAGATCGAGAAATTCAGCAAGCTGTTCGATCGTTTTGACTGTGGGAGTATGTACTTCCTTCTTTCCTTCAACAGGAGCGTTTCCCCCTATATCCGCCGGCTGACTTTCGGCTTTCTCGACATTAGCGGCATACGCACAGGCCGGACAAAAAACCACGGCGGCTTCTCCCGAATCCGCAAGCACCATAAATTCATGGGTTCCTCCTGTACCGCCGATCGCTCCGGCATCCGCTTCCACCGGGCGGAAGGTCAGTCCGCAGCGGGAAAATATCTTTGTATAGGCCTCATACATTTTGCGGTAGCTTTCAGCACCGGCTTCGGCATCACGGTCAAATGAATAGAGATCCTTCATGATAAATTCCCTGCCGCGCATCAGGCCGAACCGGGGCCGCCGTTCATCCCGGTATTTATTCTGGATCTGGTAAAGTAAAAGCGGCAGTTGTTTGTATGAACGCACTTCTCCGCGCACCAAATCTGTAATGACTTCCTCATGGGTTGGCCCCAGGCAGAATTCACGATCATGCCTGTCTTTCAGTCTAAACATTTCCGGGCCGTAAATATCCCAGCGTTTGGTTTCTTTCCAGAGCTCGGAAGGCTGAACGATGGGCAGCAACAGCTCCTGCCCGCCCTTTGCATTCATTTCTTCCCTGATGATTTGTTCAATTTTCCTTAATACTCTTAAAGCCAGAGGAAGATAAGTATATACCCCGCCTGCAACCTTACGGATAAATCCGGCTCTCAGCATCAGCTGATGGCTTACGATCTCCGCTTCTGCCGGAACCTCGCGCAAGGTGGGATTTAATAATTGTGACACTCTCATTCCTTTTCCAACCCTTTCTGACTATAATCTTTGACAAATTCGTCGATCCTGGCAAACAAAGCCGGCAGCAGTTCTTTCTCGGGGAGCCTGGCAATGATCTCACCTTTTTGAAAAAGCAGCCCTGATCCCTTACCTCCCGCGATACCGATATCGGCTTCTCTTGCTTCCCCTGGACCATTGACAATACATCCCATTACGGCAACTGAAAGTTTTTTCTTCAGAGGCGGCAGCTTGCTCAGCTTTTCCTCCACCTGCTCAGCCATCCTTTCAATATTCACCTGGGTTCTGCCACAGGTTGGACAGCTGATCAATTCCGTTCCCTTATCCCTCAGACCTAAGACCTGCAAGATGTCCAGCGCGATCGGTATTTCCGCAGCCGGATCCCCGGTTAAGGATACTCTGATTGTATCTCCAATCCCTTCAGCCAGCAATGTTCCTATCCCAACCGCTGATTTGACTACCCCTGAACGCACCGTTCCTGCTTCTGTCACTCCCAGGTGCAGAGAATAGGGAACCAGGCCGGCAATCTGTCTGTAAGCATCAAGCATCAGAGGTACACTGGATGCTTTCAGAGAGATCTTCAAATGATCATATCCCTCTTCTTCCAGAATACGTACATGGCGAAGAGCGCTTTCGACCAAGCCCACGGCTGTTGGCCCTCCATGGGACTCCAGGAGGTCCTTTTCCAGGGAACCGGCATTAACCCCGATCCGGATCGGCAGACCTTTCTCCTGAACAGCCTTGATTACCTCACGAATCTTCCACTTCTCACCAATGTTCCCCGGATTGATCCTCAATCCCTGGACACCGTTTTCCACTGCCTCCAGGGCCAGCTTATAATCGAAATGAATATCAGCAATGACAGGCAGCCTGCTTTGACCGCAAATTGTCTTGAGGGCGGCAGCGGCTCCCTGATCGGGAACCGCTACCCGGACAATTTGACATCCGGCTTCAGCCAATCGGGTGATTTGCTTCAATGTCTCCTTGACATTTCTGGTATCGGTATTGGTCATGGATTGGACAATAATCGGATTTCCGGCACCAATGACAACATGACCGACTCTGACCTCCGTGCTTTTTCTTCGCTGCAATTGATTTCCTCCCCGGAGAATACATTAGATCATGATCAATAAGCTCTATGTGAATGGCCAGTTGCCGCAATCAACTATCTTGCGATGATCTTAACAATATCTTTATAGGTCACAGCGATCATCAAGGCCATGAGAAGGGCAAATCCGGTCAGTTGAATCAGCCCCTTTTTTTCCACGCTGATCGACCTTCTTCGAATCTTTTCATAGGAAAGCACAGCCAGCTGTCCCCCGTCCAACGCCGGTATCGGCAACAAATTCAGGATACCGAACTGGATGCTCAATATGCCCGTCAAACTCAAAAGATCGGCGATACCCTGTCTTGCCCCTTCCCCGATCACCTGGGCAACGGCCACCGGTCCTCCCAGATCGACAGGAACCTTACCTGTCACCATTTGCACCAGATACATCACAATCATTTTCGTAAAATCGGCCGTTTGGGTAAGGCCATACTGAGTAGCTTTCAGGACAGAAACCTTTTGGTTGATGACCTGCGGCACAATGCCGATCAGCCCCTGTCCGGACTGCTGGTCCAAAACAGGAGTAATGACTGAGGTGACAATTACCGGAGAATCTGCTTTCTGAATTTTGATCTCCAATTTTTTGTCGGGATTGGCATGAATGATGTTGACCAAAGAGCTCCAGTCCGGAGTCTCTACCCCGTCAATAGCCAAGATCTTGTCTCCAACCCCCAGGCCGGCCGCCGCAGCCGGCTGCCCTTCCATAACTGTTCCCACTATGTTCTCCGTAGCGACAGCAGGGACCCCGTACCAGGCATAGACAATGATAAACAAAACCGCGCCCAAGACAAAGTTCATGATCGGACCTGCCGCGATGACAGAAGCCTTCTGCCAATATTTTTTGCTCTCAAAGGTCCTCGGCCATAGAAATTGTTTTTGCTCTTCGGATTCTTCTTTCAGCTCTTCCTCGCTTAAAAACCGCACAAATCCGCCTAAGGGCAGAATTCTTATTGAATAGACGGTTTCCCCGCGCTGTACCCCAAATAATTTCGGACCAATCCCAAAGGCAAACTCTAAAACCTTGATCCCTGATTTCTTTGCCACAAAGAAATGTCCGGCTTCGTGGATCAAAACCATTAACCCAAAAACAAAAATTGTCGCCAGAACTGTTATCAACAAAATCACCTCAACCTTAGATTTTTCATTTACCGTTAATCACTATTTTATCATATTACAGATCAATTCTTCCGAACGTTCTCTTGCCCAAAGATCTGTATCCAGTATAACGGCAAGCTGATCTGCTTTTTGTGCCTGATGCTCCAGACAGACTTTTTCAACCAGATTAAACAGATCAAAATATTTTATGCGGTTTTTCAGAAAAGCATGTACACATACTTCATTGGCCGCATTCATTACTGCCGGCAATGTACCGCCCTTTTTCCCGCAAGTATAGGCAAATTCCAGAAAAGGAAACATTTTATGATCAGGCTCGGAAAAAGTCAGCGTTTTTCCGGCCAGGTTCAATCTCGAATAAGCACTGGTCCATCGTTGAGGATAGCTTAAAGCGTACTGAATCGGGTGTCTCATATCAGGTTCACCCATTTGAGCCAGAATTGAAGCATCGTTAAACTCCACAAAAGAGTGAACAATACTCTGCGGGTGAATAAGCACTTTGATCTCCTCATAGGAGAACCCGAACAGCCAATGGGCTTCAATCACTTCCAAACCTTTGTTCATCATGGTTGCAGAATCAATGGTAATCTTAGCGCCCATTTTCCAGTTGGGATGCTTCAGCGCTTTCTCAGCAGTAGCCTGTCTAAGTTCTTCCCTTGTCCAGTTCAGAAAAGGCCCCCCGGAAGCTGTCAGGGTGATATTGGCCGCCTCTTCACGCTTTCCATTCAGACATTGGAAAATTGCCGAATGCTCACTGTCTACAGGAATAATCTCAGCATTGGTTTCCGCTGCCGTTCGCATCACTAATTCCCCGGCAGCAACCAAAGTTTCCTTGTTGGCCAAAGCAATATTCTTACCCTGTTTGAGGGCGGCTAAAGTGGGCTCCAGCCCTATCCTGCCGCTGACCGCCGTCACCACCGTATCTGTCTCGGGGATGACAGCGGCTTCAATCAATCCTTCTATTCCCCAGGATATTTTAATCCCAGTATCAGCCAGAGAAATCTTAAGTTGCCTGGCCGCGTTTTCATCCATCATAACGACAAGCTCCGGCTGAAATTCTCGGGCCTGTCTTTCCATAAGCCTGAAATTGGTCCCGGCGGTAAGTGCCTTAATGTGCAAAGAATCTTTGGTTTTACGCACAACATCCAAAGTCTGGGTCCCGATTGAGCCGGTTGAACCAAGGATAGATATCGGTTTCAAAATTATTTTACTCCTTACGATTAAATAAACCCGCTTTGCGGCAGGCCTCATAAATGACGATTACTGTCGGCCCGAGAATTATTCCGGCTGCGCCAAGCAAATTAAGCCCCACATACATGGAAATCAGAGTTGGTAAAGGATGCAGTCCGATGTTGTGCGACATAATCTTAGGCTCCAAGATTTGCCTGATTACAGTGGCCGCTGCATAGACCGCCAAAATCTTCAAGGCGGGACCAATCCCGGAACTGATAAAAACAATTATTGCCCAGGGGATGAAAATCACCCCCGGACCAATGACCGGCAGCAAATCCATCAATCCTGTCAGCAAACCTAAAGTGAACGCATATTCATTGCCAATAATCAGTAATCCTGTAATCACGACCAAGGATGTGACGGAAAGCAAAATTGATTCTGCCCTCAAAAAACCGATCAGCGCGCTTCCTAATTCAGCCGCCACTATTCTTGTCTTGGAGGCCAATGGTTCTTTAAATCTTCTGAAAAACCATTCCTTAACGGCTGGATAGCTGATGCTTGTCAGCAAAGTGGAAACCACCAGCACCATGATCACGACCAAGAATCCGGGCAATGATCCAAGAATATTTAACAAACCGATGCTTCCATTTTTTACGGCAACCTGAGCATAGGAAAAAATCTCCTGAGAAGATGATTTCAGTGCATTTTGGATTTCTGGATTCAGCCGGATATATTTTTCAATATTGTCGATCTGATTGCCGACAAAAGCCATATTATTTTCATATAATCCCGGAAAAGCCGCTGTTAAGTCCGCCAGTTCATGGTACAACCGGTTTCCGGCTATTATCATCAGCAGGATCATTAAAAATACGATGCAGGATAAGGCCAAGATCGAAGAATACACCCTTTTTATTCTAAAATTCCTGCACAATTTCTGCACCAGCGGCTCCATCAGGAAAGCAAAGATAATCCCCAGGATAAATGGACTGAAGGCAGAGAACAATCTGCTTAATACGGATCCCAGTACGGGGAGAAAATCAACAAAAGTATATGTAAATAATTTTAGCGCCAAGAGAATAGCCGCAATCTTAATCAATAAATTTAGGTTTCTGATCAGAGTGCTCTTTTTACTCACATCAGCCATCGTCATCCTCCAAACCGTGATATTGTCGAGGACCTTATTTACCCATAAATCCCAGCAGGACCGCAAAATAAACTACCGGCAAAGCGAAAAGGAGACTGTCAAACCGGTCTAAAACTCCGCCATGACCGGGAATAAGTGTCCCTGAATCTTTTACTCCGGCCATCCTTTTCAGAGAAGACTCAAAAAGGTCGCCGATCATTGCCGCTACGGATGAAACAACAGCAAGCAGTACCATCGCTAAAACGGTCCCTATCTGAGTAAACAGCGCAAAACCCAAACCAATAAGCGCCCCCGCCGCTATCCCGCCCAAAGCCCCTTCTATGGATTTGTTTGGACTTACCTTGGGCGCTAATTTTCTTTGTCCAAATGCCGAACCAATAAAAAAAGCGCCAGTATCCGATAGCCACACGACAAAGAAGGTAAACAAACACCAGAGCAATCCCTGCTCCAGCCCTCTTAAATTGTTTAAAAGGCATAGAAGCCCAACAGGATAAAGGATGGCCAGAAAAAGATATGAAACCTCGCTAAATGCGATATCCGGATAATAGATGGCATAGCTTCCAAAAATCAAAATAAACCAGCCCATGATTAATGGAAGAATCAGATTGTTTAAACCGGCCAAAAGCACGACACTCCATACCATACAATAAAAAATGATGATCAGCCTGTTATGTTTAAGAATATCTGCTTGTTTCCCTATGAGCAAATACTCGTTTAACGCAATCAGGGAAATGACCATAACCATTGCCGCTAAAAACCATCCTCCGACCCATATGAAGAATAACAGAAATGGAACCCCTATTACAGCGCTTAATATTCTTTTTGCCATATTTATTCCTCAACCTTCATGATTCCACCAAATCTGCGTTCTCTATTTTGATAGATTTCTATAGCGTTCAATAAAGATTTCTCCTTAAAATCTGGCCAGTATTCCTCGGCCACGACGATTTCCGAATATGCAACCTGCCAGAGCAGGAAATTGCTTAATCTCATCTCCCCGGAGGTTCGGATCAAAAGCTCCGGGTCGGGGATGCTCGCCGTATATAAATGGTCTTCGATGATTTTCTCATTAATTTCTTGTACACTGATCTCGCCGTTTCTTACTTCCTGGGCAATTTCCCGCACTGCTTTTACGATTTCAGACCGACCGCCATAATTTAAAGCAAGGTTAAAAACCAGACCGTCATTATTCTTGGTTTTTTGACAGGCCTGCAGGACATCCTCATAAACATCCTTCGGAAGCTGCTCGATTTCACCGGAAACACGTATTTGGACATGATTGGCGACCAGTTCCATCAATTCCCTTTTCAAATATTCCTTTAATAAAGACATTAAAATACCGATTTCTGATTGAGGGCGTTTCCAATTCTCCGTTGAAAAAGCATACACCGTCAGATATTTGACTCCGATCTCATCACAGCAACGAACAACCGCCTTCAGTGCCTCTAATCCTGCCCGGTGACCTATCCCTCTGGGCATCCCCTTCTTTTGGGCCCATCTGCCGTTTCCGTCCATGATAATCGCAATATGTTCAGGAATATTATCCCAATCAATTCCTTGAGGCGTATGTTCATTTTTATTCCTGGGCCATATTTTCAAGGAAAATTCACCATCCAGTAATAATAATTGTTGTTCAAAGACCCCCAAAAGGGGGTCTTTGGTTGCCTGCCACCCTTAAAATTTATCACGTGTCAGGGTAAAATTCAATTTTTCCTTTTCTTTTTTTATTCTTATTATCCGCAGGTCACCGATATGAGCTTCCTTTCCGGGCGGGAAAATAATGTCCGTCCCAATCTCACCACCGGTTTGGGCTATCTCCGCTTGGATATCATCCCATTTTTTGCCCAGCCACTTAAGATTCCATGTGTTTAACAATACTACACTTCCGTAATTTCTTTTTCTTTTTTGCTCAGAACATCATCAATATCCTTAATATATTTGTCCGTCAGTTTCTGAATTTTTTCCTGACCCTTTTTGCTCTCATCCTCGGAGACGGTTTTGTCTTTCTCCATCTTTTTGATTTCCTCATTCATATCCCGGCGGATATTTCTGACGGAAACCCTGGCTTCTTCCGCCTTCTTTTTCACTGTTCTGACGATTTCCGTACGGCGGTCGGCCGTAAGCTGAGGAATCACAAGCCTGACCACACTGCCGTCATTAACGGGGTTGATTCCAAGGTCGGATTTCATGATCGCTTTCTCAACAGGCTGAATCATCGTCTTCTCCCAGGGCTGGATTACAAGCATTCTTGGTTCCGGGACGGAAATATTGGCAACTTGATTGATTGGTGTGGGAGTTCCGTAATAGTCAACCATAATCTTGTCCAGCATGGACTGATTGGCACTGCCGGCCCTGATTGTGACAAACTCTTTACGCAATACCTCAAGTGTTTTTTTCATTTTCTCTTCGGTTTCCTTGACAATAGTATCGACCATGTTAATCCCTCCCGATATACGTTCCTATCGTTTCACCTTTGACCGCTTTCAAGATATTGCCGTTAAGATTCAAATTGAAAACGATCAGCGGAATATCATTATCCATACATAAAGAAGCCGCTGTAGAATCCATCACACCTAATCCGAGATTTAAAACATCGATATAAGTCAATCGATCAAACTTTTTCGCTTCAGGATTTTTCAGCGGATCAGAATCATAAACACCATCTACTCTTTTGGCCATCAGAATCACATCGGCCTCAATTTCGGCAGCTCTTAAGGCAGCTGTGGTATCTGTAGAAAAATAAGGGTTGCCTGTACCGGCCGCAAAAATCACCACCCTGCCTTTTTCCATGTGGCGAATCGCTCTTCTTCTGATATAGGGTTCGGCAATCTGCCGCATTTCAATTGCTGAAAGGACTCTGGTCTGAACCTCATACTGCTCCAGGGCATCCTGAAGGGCAAGCGCATTAATCACTGTGGCCAGCATCCCCATATAATCAGCGGTTGCACGGTCCATCCCCTGAGAACTGCCGGCAATTCCTCTCCAAATATTGCCGCCTCCTACAACCAGGGCAACTTCAACACCCAGACTACGCATTTCACGCACTTGGCGGGCTACCGATGCCAGCATTTCGTGCGCTATTCCAGCACCTTGCTCTCCGGCCAATGCTTCCCCACTTAATTTTAGAATCACACGGCGGTAGCCTTTTGACATAAATTGACCCTCCACTAACAGTAGTTTCTACATTGATAAAAAAAATCCTCTATGCTTGAATTCTCCTTATTTCGGAAAAAGAGAACACCTTGGTGTTCTCTGAGCTGACTAAAACTTAACGGTTTATTTCTTTCATGACTTCGTCGGCAAAATTATCCTGACGTTTTTCAATTCCTTCCCCCAGCTCATACCGGGTAAATCTGCGAATAACGATTTTCTCACCAATTTTGGATACTTTCTCCAGCACCAGATCCTTGATGGTTTTATCGGGTTCCTTAATAAAGGATTGCTCTAAAAGACAAACTTCTTTATAGAATTTCTCAACCCGGCCTTCAACCATTTTATCCACAATTTTTTCCGGTTTGCCTTCATTTAAGGCTTGGGCTCTCAAGATTTCCTTCTCATGTTCGACTTCATCAGCCGGAACATCTTCCTTGCTTAAATAAAGAGGTTTAGCAGCAGCAATTTGCATGGCGATATCTTTAACAAACAATTTAAATTCGTCGCCACGGGCAACAAAGTCAGTCTCACAGTTCACTTCCACTAATACCCCGATACGTCCGCCACCATGAATGTATCCCTCTACCAATCCTTCAGCGGCGATACGGCCTTCTTTTTTCGCAGCCGCAGCCAGGCCCTTCTCTCTGAGAAAGTCAATGGCCTTGTCCATATTTCCTTCACACTGCGTTAAAGCCTTTTTACAATCCATCATTCCTGCCCCGGTTCTTTCTCTGAGTTCTTTCACCGCGGCAGCACTGATTTCAGCCATAACCAAATCCTCCTTAACATAAAAAGAGCAGGGTAAGTCCACTATTCCTGACAGAACCTCACCCTGCAAATTAATTATTCTGCTGCTGCTTCCTCGCCTGCTTCTTCCTCATTATCGTCGTTTCCCTGTTGTCCCTCGATAATAGCATCGGCGATTTTAGCCGTTAAAAGCTTGACAGCTCTGATTGCATCGTCATTCGCAGGAATAACTACATCAATTTCATCCGGATCACAATTTGTATCAACAATCCCTACAATAGGAATGTTCAATCTTCTCGCTTCAGCTACGGCGATTCTCTCTTTGCGCGGATCTACGACAAAAAGAACATCAGGCAGCTTCTTCATTTCTTTGATTCCGCCGAGAAAACGTTCCAGCTTGCCCATTTCATGACGCAGAGCTGCTACTTCCTTTTTCGGCAGGACTTCAAAAACTCCCTCTTGTTCCATCTTTTCCAGTTCGCGCAATCTTTGCACTCTTTTCTGGATTGTTTGGAAATTGGTCAGCATTCCGCCCAGCCAACGCTCATTGACAAAATACATTCCGCAGCGTTCTGCTTCTTCCTTCACGGATTCCTGAGCCTGTTTTTTTGTTCCGACGAAAAGCACTGTTCCGCCATTGGAAGAAAAATCCCTGACAAAATTGTAAGCCTCGTCAACCTTCTTTACCGTTTTTTGCAAGTCTATAATGTAGATTCCATTTCTCTCTGTAAAGATATAACGAGCCATTTTCGGATTCCAACGTCTTGTTTGATGTCCAAAGTGTACACCGGCTTCCAGCAATTGTTTCATTGAGATTACAGCCATTGTGTGACACCCCCTCTCCTTGTTTTTTTCCTCCGCAAGCTTCATCCCCGAATACCCCTTTTTAAGGAACAATATCCGGGTCCCTCCTGCGTGTGTAATCCTATACCGCCTATTAGAATATCATACAGCGGCATCTTATGCAACCTTTTCCTAAACAGCCTCATAATGCCGTGCCAGATTATTGCGAATTTCATTTTGAGAAATAAAATCTTCCAGATCAGTTAAAAGTTCATTGTAGGGAAAATATAAGTCACTGAGAAAATACCTTTTTTGTCCTGAATAAATTTGAACGATTTCCTCCTGTCTCTTGGTCCAGAAAAACAAGATCTTGCTGATATTGTCCGGTTTCAGAACAACATTTCTCAATGGTGAAGACAAAATCAGCTTATTATCTTTAAAGATAACTCTTTTCCCTTTTCCATTCAACCAGAGAATAAGAATACTGAAAAAAGTAAAGAGATAGATTCCCGTAAAAATCTTAACATAAATTTCCGGCAAAAAGAAATAAAAGCTTAAAGGGCCGAAGACTAACGGATATAAAAGAATAAACAGAACGCCCGGAACAAGCAAAGGCTTTAATCTGTAAATATATTCATTTTCCATGATCAATGTTCTCCTACCTTTTATGAACTAATGCTTAACATATTTCTCCAGTTCTTCAAGCAAGTAATCATTAAGTACCCGAATATATGTCCCCTTCATCCCCAAGGACTTCGATTCGATCACCCCGGCTGATTCGAATTTACGCAAAGCATTGACAATCACCGACCTGGTGATTCCGACCCGGTCAGCTATTTTACTGGCCACCAAAAGGCCCTCGCCACTCCCCAGCTCGGCAAAAATATGTTCCACCGCTTCCAGTTCAGAATAAGATAACGTTCCAACCGCAATTTGCACCGCCGCTTTTTTTCGAGCTTCCTCTTCGGCTTGTTCGGCTTTGGCTCTCAAGATCTCCATTCCGATTACCGTCGCCCCATATTCGGCAAGAATTTGGTCGGATGAAGTAAACTTGACTCCAAACTTTGCTAAGATCAGGGTCCCTACTCTTTCTCCACCCCCGAGTATCGGCACAATCGTCGTCATCTTATTGTTGAAATGACAACGCTCATGTTTGACGAACACACAGGTGTTTTCAACCAGTGATACATTCGCTTTTGTTTCGGTAATCAGAAGCAGGCCTTCGTTATAGCTTTCCGGAAACCTTTCCGAATGAATCACGATGTCTTCCATCGCTCCGCATTTAAAACTGGGAACAAAACTATATCCCAGGATTTTTCCTCTACGACCGACAATATAACAATTCGCATCAATTTTGCTGGACAAAACCTTGGCCATCTCTTCAAAATCAACGGGTTTACCCGCTGCGCGCTGGATCAGTTTGCTAATCGCTCTGGTCTTCTCCAATAAAGTATCCATATTAGCGTTAACCCCCTTATTTTAAAAGTTATATCCATTAAACTTCCATATATCTCTATTTTCCAGTATATATGAATTTTTTGAATATTTAAAGTATATACTTTGACAAATCCTGATTTTGAACAACATCATTAATTCTTTTCCGAACATAATCCTTATTGATGGTGACCGTATAATCCTCCGGAAGCTCCGAAGCCTCAAAAGAAAGTTCCTCCAGAACCTTTTCAACTATGGTGTGCAGCCGCCTGGCTCCAATGTTTTCCGTTGTGGAATTGACATCATAGGCTACTTCTGCCAGCTCTTCAATGGCATCTTCCGAAAATTTCACATTGATCCCTTCCGTCTGCAAAAGAGCACTGGACTGTTTAATCAGTGAAAAATGCGGCTCGGTTAAAATATTCTTAAAATCGGCGACACTAAGAGATTCCAGTTCAACCCTGATCGGGAACCTGCCTTGCAGCTCCGGAATCAGGTCTGACGGTTTGGATACATGAAAGGCACCGGCAGCAATAAATAAAACATGGTCTGTTTTGACCGGCCCATATTTGGTGACAACTGTAGATCCTTCGACCAGGGGAAGAATATCCCTCTGAACACCGCCTCTGGAAACATCAGGCCCTGAACCGTCTCTGCCTGCGATTTTATCGATTTCATCAATAAAAACGATGCCTTCCTGTTCGGCGCGCCGAATAGCTTCTTGTACGGCATCCTCATGATCAATCAAATTTTGGGCTTCTTCCTGGGCCAAAATCCTTCTCGCTTCTTTCACCGTAACTCTGCGTTTTTTTCTTTTTTTCGGAAACATCCCCGACATCATATCCTGAATGTTAATGCCCAGCTCCATACCTGCTCCGCCTAACATATCAGCATAAGACGAAGATTCCTCAACTTCCACTTCAACGATATGCTTTTCCAGTTCTCCGGTCTGAAGCTTTTGGGCAATCAATTGCCTGTCTTTTTCCAGTTCAGGTGTTACAGGCTGTTCCTGTTCTTTTTGTTCCTGTTCCTGGCTGAATAAATATTGAAAAGGGTTCAAGGAACCCGATTCTTTCTTTTTTGAAGGAACAAGAATGGAAATCAGCCTTTTCTCAGCATTTTTTTCCGCCTGGACTTCGACTTCCTTCATTTTCTCAGCTTTGACCATACGAAGAGCAATCTCAGTCAAATCCCTGATAATCGACTCCACATCGCGGCCAACATAACCGACTTCCGTAAACTTTGTCGCTTCAACCTTAATAAACGGGGCTCTGACCAGTTTAGCCAGCCTGCGGGCAATCTCAGTTTTTCCGACACCGGTTGGGCCAATCATCAAGATATTTTTGGGCAAAACATCCTCCTGCATGGCCTCAGGCAGGAGAGAACGCCGGTACCTGTTTCTCAGCGCAACCGCAACTGCGCGTTTCGCTTCCCTCTGTCCAACAATATGTTTGTCTAATTCAGACACAATTTCGCGGGGTGTGAGTTGTTCCATGGCTATCCCTCCTAAGCTTACAGTTCTTCAACTGTAATGTTCTCGTTGGTGTAGACACAAATTGACGCCGCTATTTTCAGTGCTTCCCTGACCAGTTCACCGGCGCTTAGATCAGCATGCCGCGCCAAAGCCCTGGCCGCAGCAAGCGCGTAATTTCCTCCCGAACCGATCGCCGCAATATCATCATCCGGTTCAATGACTTCACCCGAACCGGAAATAATCAAAATCCTTTCCTTATCAGCGACAATAAGAAGTGCTTCCAGATGCCTGAGCATTCTGTCCGTACGCCATTCTTTGACCAATTCAACAGCCGCCCGCTGTAGATTGCCGTGAAATTCCTCCAGCCTGCCTTCAAATTTCTCAAAAAGAGTGAAGGCATCGGCTACCGAACCGGCAAACCCGGCGACAACTTTACCGTGATACAGCTTGCGGATCTTCCGGGCACCATGCTTCATCACCGTAGCCTGCCCGAAGGTGACTTGACCGTCACCGGCAATCGCTACCTGATTATTCTTTTTTACAGCCACAATCGTCGTCGCATGAAACATACAGATCCCTCCCTTAAAGTTCTTTCGCAACTTTTCCCAGGTGGTCTTATTTCGAAGTTTACTGGAAAGCAAGTTGGGGCGTCAAGTAAATTTTCAAAATTTATATGATATTTTTGAAAATTCAACACTGTTTTATGCAAATATTCTTAATGATTTTTCGCTCTGGGGTGAGACTGTCGATAGACTTCCCTCAGCTTCTCCCTTGTCAGGTGAGTGTAGATCTGGGTAGAAGACAGCTTCTTATGTCCAAGCAGTTCCTGGACACTACGAAGATCAGCGCCCCCGTCCAGAAGGTGGGTTGCAAAAGTATGCCGGAGCATGTGGGGATAAATATGCTGATTGAGGTTTGCCTTTTTCTCCAGTTTATCTAAAATCCTGCGTACTGAACGCGTGCTCATTCTTGTTCCTTGATAATTCCGGATAAGGGCTTCCTGATGTTGAGACCGGCCCCACCTGTCCAAATACCGTCTGAGCTCCAATACTGCCGGCTCTGTCAGCGGGACGATTCTTTCCTTGCCGCCTTTGCCTCTGATCCGTACAAAAGCGCTTTCTAAATCGAGATCCTCAATATTAATGCCGACCAGTTCGCTGACTCGGAGACCGGACCCATAAAGGAGTTCTATGATCAGTTTGTCTCTTTGACCCATTTCCGATGAATCATCGAGCACCGCGAGCAGCTTTTCCATATGCTCGGGATAGAGAAAACGCGGAAGGGTTTGCCCAAGCTTCGGTGTATTGATCTTGAGCATCGGACTTTGCTTTACGATACCCTCCCGGGACAAATAGCGGAAGAATGCCCGTATAGCGGCCAGCTTTCTGGCAACGGTTCTGCGACTCAACCCCTTATCCGCAAGCTGGAAAATATAAGTCCGGACAATGATTTTATCAACAAGGTCCAATTCAACCTCGGCAAATTCAACACCCAGCTCGGCAGCGGCAAATTCAGTGAATTGAACCAGGTCACTCTGATATGCGCTGATGGTGTGTAAAGACAGATTTCTGGCTTTCTGATAAGAGGCGAACCGATCAATGCCTTCAAGCGCGACCATCATGAATCTCCTTTAAATGATTGTTACAAAGGTATTCTTCCAGGATTCCCAAAGCCCGCTCGGATATTCTCTTGTTTTTTTCCCGCTTGTTCCGGGTTCTTTCTTTGAGCTGCGAGATGAGGCCAAAATTAATATTCATTGGCTGGAAATCAACGGTGGGAGAACGCTCAAGGTGTCCGGCCAATCCTCCCAAAGCTGTTTCCGGAGGAAAAACCAGAGTCTCCAGTCCTCGCAAGAACCTGAAGGCATTGATTCCGGCCAGCAGTCCGCTTGCGGCGGACTCCACATAGCCCTCAACTCCGGTTATCTGCCCGGCAAAAAATATTTCCGGCTTATTCCGCAGTCTGAAATCAGCCTGCAAAACCTTGGGGGAGTTCAGAAAAGTATTGCGATGCATGACGCCATACCTGGCAAATTCGGCATTCTCCAAGCCCGGGATCATTCTGAACACTCTTTTTTGTTCGCCCCACTTCAGATGGGTTTGAAATCCTACTAAATTCAACAAAGAGCCTTCGAGATTTTCCTTTCTTAACTGGACAACAGCGAAAGGTTGTTTTCCCGTCCGCGGGTCGACCATCCCCACAGGTTTTAAGGGACCGAAAGCCATGGTCATCGGCCCTCTTCCGGCCATCACCTCAATCGGCATACATCCTTCAAAAACCATATTTTTTTCAAAACCTTTGACCTCTGCGGTCTCTGCTTTGATCAGTTCCTGGTAAAAATGATTGTATTCCTGTTCATTCATTGGGCAATTGAGATAATCCGCTTCACCCTTGTCATAACGCGAGGCCCAGAATGCCTTGGTCAGATCAACAGAATCAAGTTCCACAATCGGAGCGGCGGCATCAAAAAAAGAAAGCGCTTTTTCTCCGGTCAAATCCATGATATCCTCAGCCAAAGAAGCTGAAGTAAGCGGCCCGGAGGCTACGATCACTACGCCCTTTCTGGGTATTGCAGTGATTTCCTCCCGTTTAATCTTCACTTTGGGGTGGTTTTCCAATCTTTCAGTGATCTCAGTTGAAAAAAACTTGCGGTCAACGGCTGTCGCTCCTCCCGCAGGGACAGCATGCTTGTCCGCCGCCAGCATAATCAGTGAATTCAGGCGGCGCATTTCTTCCTTCAGAAGACCGGCGGCATTCTCCAAGCCGGCAGCCCTGAGGGAATTGCTGCAAACAAGCTCGGCAAAATCACCGCTGACATGAGCAGGTGTGGAAATCCCAGGCCTCATCTCGCATAGGGTAACCTCCACATCCCGGCACGCAAGCTGCCAGGCCGCTTCAGACCCAGCCAGTCCCGCTCCGATAACGGTTATTTCATTCATCTTTTCCCAGCCACCTTAATCTCTACTCTTTCTTCTCTTCAACCTTCTCTTCCGTGTGCCGACAATCTTTATTTGTACAAACATAGTTTACCTTCTGCTTAATCGTCTTTTCCGTCATTAAGCTGTTGCAATCCGGGCAATTTACCGGAGCGGGTTTTTCCCAGGAAATAAAATTGCATTCCGGATAATTGCTGCAGCCGTAAAATTTACGTCCTTTTTTACTTCTTCTGACAACAAGCTTTTCACCGCATTGCGGACAATTGACACCTACTTCTTCCAGCAAAGGTTTGGCATTCTTGCAGTCCGGGAATCCCGGACAGGCTAAGAATTTGCCGAAACGCCCCATTTTGATGACCATTCTCCGTCCGCAAAACTCGCATAAAACATCAGATTCCTGATCCTCAACCTTTATCTTTCCAATGATGGCTTCCGCTTTGTTCAGTGTTTCTTCAAAAGGAATGTAAAAATCCCTGATCACGGATTTCCATTGGGTCTGGCCTTCTTCAATATTATCAAGTTTCTCTTCCATATTCGCGGTAAATTCCAGATCAACAATATCTTTAAAATGTTCTTTGAGCAGGGAAACAACGATTTCTCCGAGTTCAGTGGGCACCAGCTTCCTCTCTTCCTTCACGACATAGCCTCTGGTTTGGACCGTGTCAATAGTCGGAGCATAAGTACTCGGCCTTCCGATTCCTTCTTCTTCCATTTTTTTAACCAAAGAGGCCTCCGTATAGCGGGGAGGCGGTTCCGTAAAATGCTGTTTTTCTTTGATCTCCGCTAGTTCCACCTTTTGGCCCGGAGTCACATTTACTTTCAGACAACGATCATCCCCGTCTTGTTTTTCTTCCGTTTCATCAGTACTTTCCTCATAAACAGAAAGATAACCGGGAAACTTTACGGTTGAAGCGTTAGCCCTGAGCGTATACTTATCTGCCGCAACATCGACCGTTAGCGTATCATATACCGCCGCACTCATCTGGCTTGCTAAGAACCTGTCCCAGATCAGCCTGTACAACCTCAACTGATCCCTGCTCAAAAATTCTTTGGCCGAATCAGGCGTACGCAAAACAGAAGTTGGCCGAATCGCCTCATGGGCTTCCTGGGTTCTGCGCTTACTGGTATAATTCTGCCGGCCCGGATAAAAATCCGAACCAAAACTGGCCAGGATATACTCTTTGGCCTCATCCTGGGCAAGCTCTGATATGCGTACAGAATCTGTTCTCATATAAGTGATCAGGCCAACCGTCCCCTCTTTGCCCAAATCGATTCCTTCATAGAGCTGCTGAGCCAGCATCATCGTTCTTTTCGGGGCAAAATTCAGTTTCCGATAGGCCTCCTGCTGCAAACTGCTGGTCGTGAAAGGCGGGGAAGGCTGCTTCTTTTTCTCTCTGTTTTTGACATCGCTGATCACACAGACAGCTCTGCGGAGCTGTACGATGATTTCATCAACTTCCTGTCTGGATTTGATCTCAATCCTTTTTCCCGCTTTGTGAATCAATTTGGCGGAAAAATTCCCCCCCGGACAAAGAAATTGGGCAAGCAGTGTCCAGTACTCCTGAGACTCAAAAACCTTAATCTCCTCTTCTCTGTCGCAGATAAGCCGCACCGCTACAGATTGGACCCGGCCTGCGCTGAGACCTTTCTTAATTTTCTTCCAAAGGAGGGGGCTTAATTTATAGCCAACCAGCCTGTCCAATACTCTGCGGGCCTGTTGAGCATCAACCTTATGCAGATCAATTTTGCGGGGATTTTTTATGGCTTTCTGAATCGTTGGTTTCGTTATTTCGTGAAATTCTACTCTGCTGCTTTTTTCTTGATTAATCCCCAGAAGGTGCATCAAATGCCATGCTATTGCTTCCCCTTCACGGTCCGGGTCAGAAGCGAGCAGAACTTGATCTGCCGTCTTCGCTGCTGCCTTCAGCTCCTTGATCAGATCGCCTCTGCCTCTGATCGGGATATATTTCGGTTCAAAATCATGCTCAATATTAACGCCCATTTGGCTTTTGGGCAAATCCCGCAAATGGCCCATAGAAGCTTTGACCTGATAGTTTTTGGATAAAAACTTGCTGATTGATTTCGCTTTGGCCGGGGATTCTACAATGACCAGAGTTTTTGGCATATTTCACCTCAAAAGTTATTCTTTCGGATTTATCCGGTTTTTTCGGAAAATTATCTTCGTGCAAGTACATAATATTGGCCCGGCAGCTGTTTCACAATCTCCTGCAGCTCCAGCTCCAAAAGGCCAAGGGCAATGGTATGGGGTGACATTGAACAGTTTAAAGCAAGTGTATCAATATGTAAAGGAACATCACTCAAATAGTCCAATAATTGAAGGTTTTCCGTTTTCATGTCCAAATGGTCAAATAAGGTATTGCCGTTCTTCTGCTTCTCTATATTTTGACCTTGAGCGGACTGTTCATACTCTTTTTTCATAGAATATAATGTCTCATTTTCCATTTTGATTTCCGCCAGAACATCTTCGACATTTTCCACTAATTTTGCTCCTTGCCGGATAAGCTGGTGGGTACCTCTGCTCATTTCACTGAAAATCGGTCCCGGAACGGCAAAAACTTCCCTGCCTTGTTCTAAAGCGAAATCTACGGTGATCAAAGAACCGCTTTTTTGAGCCGCCTCTACAACCAGTACTCCGCGAGCCGACCCGCTGATCAGCCTGTTACGCGCAGGAAACTGCCCGGGTTCACACGGGCGTCCGGGGGGATATTCGGAAATCAGAGCTCCATTTTCAATGATCTCTGCGGCAAGCTTCCTGTTCTCCGGCGGGTAAATCCGATCCAGTCCTCCGGCTAAAAAAGCCCAGGTCAACCCTCCCGCTTCTAGAGCACCCTTATGGGCGGCAGAATCTATTCCCCTTGCTAGACCGCTCACGATGACATAACCTTTGCCCGCCAGCTGTCCCGCCAGACAGGAAGCCGCAGACCTGCCGTAGGCAGTAGGCCTGCGAGAACCGACGACGGCCAATCCTTCTCTGCCGGAGTCAATCATTCCTTTGTAAAAGAGCAGCGGCGGCGCATCGGAACATTCCAACAATAATGGAGGATAATTCTCTTCCCCAGGCATCACAAGCAAAATTTCCTGATCGGAAAGAGCCTGTTCAAGCTCATCTAAATTCAACTTTTTCCTGGATTGCTGAAACACATTCATCCACGAAGGACGGTTTCCGCTGGGAAATCTTTCTTCTGCAGCATCAAAGGCCTGGATTGCACTGCCAAACAGGGCCAGCAGATAACGCAGCCTTCGGCTGCCAATCCCGGGAAGAGTCAGAATCGCTGCTCTGGCAATCTTCTCTCTTGCGCACTCCATTGATCTGTTCTCCTTTTCAGGTTGATGAACAAATGTTAACCCAATAATCGATAGGTTTCTTGCAAGAGTAAAGTATCTTTCTCCATATTAGGACTCTCGCAAATCACCGTTCCCTGAATACCGAATGTTTTCAGAGCTTTAAGCAGATCCGCATAATTCAAATCTGCTTCTTGCAAAATCAAGTGTTTTTTTTCACCCTTTAATCCATAGTCAATCCCCGAGACATGAAAATGGGCATTTTTTGTCCACTGATCTCCCAGCTTCTCCGCTGTCTTATCCAGAATAGCGCAAAATTCATCATAGCTGTTGTACAGCCCGTTCGATCTGGCATGAAGATGGCTGAAATCTATACAAGGCAATACCCCTTCTACTTCAGCAGCCAAGGCAATGGTTTCCTCAAGACTGCCAAACTGGGAGGGCTTTCCTGTGGTTTCCGCTCTCAGGATAACCCTGCAGCCTTCATCATCAAGAATCCTTCTTATTTCAGCAACCCCATCCAAAACTTGAGCAAATACTTTTAGAGGATCATCACCCGAATAAAAAGCGGGATGGAATATGATCGAATGTGCTCCAAGAAAATCAGCTGTTCTGGCCGTCTGAATCAGTCTTTGCTTGCTGGCAATGATCTTCTCTTCTTCTTTGGAATTGAGATTGACATAATAGGGGGCATGGCAGGAAAGAGAGACGTTCTCCTCTCTCGCAGTCCGGCCGTTCAAGCGGGCCTTTTCTTCCTTCATTCTTACGCCATGAACAAATTCAACTTCCATGGCATCAAGCCCCAATTCTCTTATCCTTCTGATCCCGGCCTCCGTTGAACTGTCGGCGGCTGAAAGCGGCACTCCGGCCGTTCCGAACTTAATCATTTTTCTTATCCCTTATCATCGATTTGCCACCTTAGCTTTCTTAAAGATCGAAATATACTTTTTTCACATTCTGAATGCCGTTAAGCTGTTTAATTTTATTCATGACTTCAGAGCCAATATCGCTTTGGACACCGACAATCATAATATTCATCCCAATATCCTCAGTTTTTTCTACCTGCATGCTATTAATATTAATGGAGTACTCTCCGAGAATTGTTCCCACCTTACCGACCATGCCCGGATAATCCTCATGAGGAATAATGATCAGCCAGCCCTGCGGGTCTATATCCACCCTGTGCTTGTCAATCTGGACGATTCGCCCTTCCTTTTTCCCAAACAAAGTCCCTGAAACACGGTGTTCACTTTTATCTGTTCTAACCGTCACACTGACCAGACCAACAAAATTTTCCGTTTCCTGACTTTTAATTTCACTTACTGTGATTCCCCTTGATTTGGCGACCTCCGGAGCATTGACAAAATTAACCGCCTCTTGGAGAATGGGATTGAGTACCCCTTTGACAATGGCTAGAGTGAGCATTTTCGTGTCAACCTGGCTTACTTCCCCATTGTATTTCATTTCAATGCTTTTTATTCTTCCTTCAGCTAAATGTACGGCCAAAACGCCCATCTTCTCCACAAGATTAATATAAGGCTTAATGGTCTCCATACTTGCTTTGGACACCGGAGGGATATTGAGGGATGTCGTAACCGGCTCCGCCCTAAGAGCTGCCAGCACCTCTCTGGCCACTCTCACTGCAACCTCATTCTGCGCCTCGTGCGTCCAATTGGCGATATGCGGTGTGCAAATCACATCAGGCCTGTTTAAAAGCGGGTTATCCGTAGCTAAAGGCTCCTGTTCAAAGGCATCCAGAGCCACCCCTGAGACAATGCCGTTCTCCAGCGCTTTGAATAGAGCCTTTTCATCAATGATCCCCCCCCGGGCACAATTGATGATTCTTACCCCCTTCTTCATTTGAGCAAATGCTTCTTCATTCAGCAAATGCTTGGTATCTACCGTAAACGGAACATGAATGGTCAGAAAATCGGCTTTTTGCAAAAGTTCTTTGGCATTGACCAATTCAATTCCTAATCCCGCCAGATTCTCTTCACTGATAAAAGGATCATACGCCATAACCTTCATTTCAAAGGCCTTTGCTCGTTGAGCAACCCCCTTGCCTACTCTGCCCAATCCGATGACACCTAAAACCTTATCTTTTAATTCGCTGCCCGTATAAATATCTTGTATCCATCTTCCGTCTTTTACCGCCGTATATGCCTGAGGAATATTTCTGCTCAGAGCCAAGATCATTCCGAAGGTATATTCAATCGCAGCCGCGCTTTTCCCCTGGGGAGCATTTAAAACAACAATTCCTCCTCTGGTTGCGGCCTGTAGGTCAATATGCTCCACCCCGACACCGGCCCGGCCGATTACCTTCAGGTTCCTCCCGGCCTCAATGACTTCCTTTGTGACCTTCGTGTCTCCCCGAACGACCAATGCATCATAGCCATCAATAATCTTGATCAATTCATCCTGGGAGAGATGGTATAAAGCATCGACCTCATGCTCCTGTTTTAACAGTTCAACTCCTGCTTCAACAACGTCTTCGCATACCAGAATTCTCATGCTAAATCCTCCATGCAACCATAATACTTTAAACTGCAAAACCCCTTATCCAACGGACAAGAGGCTAATCCTGCGTTCCACCGCAAAAAGGGAACTTTGCTTATTTCAAAAACAATTTGAGTACGATAACTTAATCACTTAGGTGGACAGGCAATGATTAAACCCTTCCCTTAGCTTTTTTCGATTATAAATTCAATCCCTGTATTCTGTCAAGAAGGGGCACTGAACATTCCGGACAAGATATCTTAACATCCCGTCTCTCAGCATGTATTTCCGGTAAATCTCTTGCAAAAAGATAAATTCCGGCAGTTATCGACTGTTTACCTTTAAGTATTGACTATCCGGCGGCTTCCCCTGTAATGGCCGGACCAGTAAGAATCGTCCAGATTCTCAATTTCCACACAGTTTTTTGTTGCGGAAATAAATTGTCCTTCACCGATAAATATCCCGACATGGCTTGCACCGGTTCCTGCCGTACTGAAAAAAACCAGATCCCCTTCCTGCAGAGATAATTTAGCAACGCCGACTCCCATCCGGAACTGTTCAAAGGATGTTCTGGGAAGCTCTACTCCGTTTTCCCGAAAAACTTTTTGCACCAGTGCGGAACAATCGACTCCGCCTCTCGTTTGTCCCCCCCACTGATAAGGTACTCCCTGCCAGCATAATGCACTGGAAACAATGCTGTCTCTGACTTTTTTTTCTCCTTCTTTTTCCGCTTTCATCTGATCGAAGCCCTCAGAATCAAACCCCTTCGCTTCTTCAAAAACCTTGATTTTTGTTTGATCCATCAAGTATATATTATCGGGGGCTTGCTCTTTAATCTGACTTCCCCCAGCTAAACTTTCATTGACTGCTTCAGGGCTTATGCTCAGGTTGGCGGGCGGAATTGTTGAAATCCCGGCCAAAAAGAATGCGGCTAAACCAAATGCGCGGATTTGGACCGGTTTAATCTCCGGAATCTGTAAAAGTTCTCCCTGCATTTCATTTCCCCTTTCACCAAAGATAAAATGGTCTCTAATTTTATGTATGGTCAAAAGAAAAAATATATGCTTTTTTAATCAATTATGCTCAATAATTTTTCTTGATTTTCTTCAACTCAGATTTGAAATTTTTTCATCACATAATTTTTTATCAGCAACAAAAAATATAATCAGAAAGCTAAAAAATATTCAGAAAGGGGAATGAGGATGGCTAAAAACAATTCTTTAAATCAGCTCAAATATGAAATATCCAAGGAGTTAGGTTATATTCACAGCGGCCCGCAGGAATATCAAGGCTTTCTTGACCGTACCAAATACGAAGTCGCCAATGAATTAGGAATTACTTTGAATCAAGGGTATAATGGCGAGATCAGTTCTCGGGACGCCGGGAGAATCGGCGGCAATATCGGAGGTAAAATCGGCGGCAATATGGTCAAAAAATTAATTGCTTATACTGAATCAAACATGATTAAGTAATGAAAGAAAATTAAGTATGAATTCAACGATTAAACCGGGAACAAAGCGATCTTTCCTGGTTTAATCGTTTTCCGACAATAGATCGTTAATGACTTCACCAGCCATGAGCAGCCCCGCGACTGACGGAACAAAAGAAATACTGCCGGGAATTTGATTTTTCATTGCGCAATGTGCATCTCCATTGGGGCAAATGCAATGATTTTTACAACTGACCTGATCTTCAATTGGTTTGAGCGGATTATCGGGAGAATAGACCACTTTAAGCCCACTGATTATCCCTTCCTTTCTCAAAAGCTTGCGCACAGCTTTAGCCAGTCTGCAGCCGGAGGTTTTAGAGATATCTGCTATTCTGAAATTTTTTGCCGACAATCTGTTTCCGGTTCCCATACTGGAAATCAAGGGAATGTTTCTTCGCAGGCACTCTTTCGCTAAAAAGACCTTACTCTGCACAGTATCTATCGCATCAACAACATAGTCCGGTTTTTCGGCAAATATCGCTTCAGCTTCTTTTTCCGTAAAAAACATTTGATAGGTTTGGACGATTGCCCGAGGATTGATATCGAGAATTCTGTCTTTCATCACATTTACTTTTGCCTTGCCAATCGTGGAATGTAAGGCATGAATCTGCCGGTTGATGTTTGTCAGACAAATATCATCAAAATCTATTAATTTAAAATTGCCCACGCCAGATCTTGCCAGAGCCTCAACGGCAAACGATCCCACTCCGCCAATACCAAATACAAAAACAGACGCCTTCTTTATTTTTTCCTGGCCCTCTTCACCAATAAGAAGCTGGTTTCTGGAATATTGATTCATCGTATTGTTCCTCCGCCTAAAACGATATCGTGATCATAAAATACAACTGCTTGCCCGGGCGTAATCGATTTTTGGGGGATCTCGAAAACAACCTTCATTTTTCCTTCTGCGCGAGGATGTATCACAGCCGGAACGGCCTGGGCATTATAACGGATCTTGACCTGGACCTTCATCGGTCCGGTCGGCCCCTCTCCGGATACAAAGTTTAAATCTTCTGCCAGTAAAGCATCCTGAAACAGTTCTTCCATTTTTCCTACCCGAACCGTATTCGACTCTGGTTCAATTTTCGTCACATAAACCGGATAACCCATTGCCAAACCCAATCCTTTATGCTGTCCGATCGTATACCGGTATATCCCTTGATGTATACCCACAACAGAGCCATCAGCATCGACAAACTTTCCGGGTGTGAGCGGTGATTGCAGATACTCTTCAATAAATTGGGCGTGTGAGTGATCGACAAAACAAATTTCCTGGCTGTCCTTTTTAAAGGCTACGGGGAGCCCGCCTTCCTGCGCTAATTTCCTGGTCTCTTCTTTTTTGTATGTTCCTAAAGGAAACAGGGTATGCTGCAGTTGATCCTGTTGAAGATTATATAAAGCATAGCTCTGATCCTTGGTCTGATCCAAACCCTTCCGGAGTTCATACCTTTCTGTCTGCTCATTTCTCCTGATCCTGGCATAATGACCGGTTGAGATGTAATCTGCCCCCATAGCAAGCGCTTTCTGTAAAAACAAATCAAATTTCAGGTAACGATTGCAGGCGATACAGGGATTAGGTGTTCTGCCGGCAAGATATTCCCGGCAGAAGTACCTGATGACCTTTTCTTCAAAATCATCACGAAAATTTAATACATAATGAGGAATACCCAATTTCCAGGCAACTCTTCGGGCATCATTAACCGCATCCAGACTGCAGCAGGCCTTTTCTTTATCTTCCGGCTGCGGCCAAATCTGCATTGTCACTCCTACGACATCATATCCCTCCCGCTTAAGAAGCAGTGCCGCCACAGAACTGTCCACGCCCCCGCTCATCGCAACAAATACTTTTGCCATCTTAATCTCTCCAGTCTAACCTCTCACTTATTTTGCTCTTCTCCATACAATAAAGGGGACAGGTGTTACATGATTACTCTGCTGAACTGGGTATATATTGTCGCTTTCCCTTCACGAACAAAGCCGGCCAGCAGAATATTCAACTCTTCGGCCATCGTAATGGCCAAGTCGGTCGCTGCCGCTCTTGATATGATTGCCGGAATTCCGGCCCTGGCCGCTTTAATCACCATCTCCGAAGAAATTCTGCCACTGAGAAGCAGGGATTTATCTTGCAGAGAGATCCTATGCAGACAGGAATAGCCGATGATCTTATCCACAGCATTGTGCCGGCCTATATCTTCAAATCGGACAATCAGAGAATCTCCTGCCAAGGCCGCATTATGAACTCCCCCGGTCTTCCGAAATATTTCCGCCGCCTCTTCCATTTCGTGCAAAAGCTCAATTTGCTTGAGCAGTACAACTTCTGGGGAGTTCTCCAAGGGTTTCATTTCTCTGGCATCATTAATAAAATAAAAATTTGCGCTTCCTCGCCCGCAGCAGCTTGCCAGGTTCCTCCGTAAAAAGCTTTCTTTCCTCTTCTCCGGCTCCATTTTCAACGCAAATCGGATCAGTCCCTCTTCTTCCTGACAAATATAATTTTGAATGTCCGAAAAGGAGCCGATCATTCCTTCACTGATCAAAAACCCAACAGCCAGTTCCAAATAGGCATCCGGGGAACAAATCATGGTAACCAGCTCAAAATCGTTCACAAACAAGGTCAGCGGACGTTCAACGGCAACCAGATCCGCTGAATCCTCTCTCTTTCCCTTTGCAGATTTCGCAACAGTGATTTTTTTCAGCATTTTTTCAGACATCATATCAGCCCCTTAACTTTTAAAGCCGTAAAACCGTCTCTGACAAGTATAAGGCTATTATTTGCGAAATAATTTTCCTTGTCAACCAGGATTAATTTTAATATAATAAAGATTGATCTTATTCCGACTATTTTTGTCGGAATAATAAAAATAAATCTGTTTAGAGTGGAGTTGGCCTAATGAGCTTCCTGAAAAACATTAAAGAAGACATCTCAACCGTATTTGAACGAGACCCCGCTGCTAAAAGCACTGCGGAAATATTGCTGTGCTATCCGGGTTTGCATGCCATTATTATGCACCGATTTGCGCATTTTTTATATAAGAAAGAACGTTTTCTTGCTGCTCGCTTACTTTCTCATTTCAGCCGCTTTTTAACCGGTATAGAAATCCACCCCGGTGCCAAAATCGGACATAGGGTTTTTATTGATCACGGTCATGGAACCGTGATCGGAGAAACTACCGAGATTGGCGATGATGTCACGATTTATCAAGGAGTTACCTTAGGTGGTACCGGTAAGGAAAAAGGCAAACGCCATCCGACCATTGGGAATAACGTGGTCATCAGTGCCGGGGCCCAGGTTCTCGGAGCCATCTATATTGGGGATAACTCAAAGGTCGGCGCAGGCTCGGTTGTTCTTCAGAATGTGCCGCCCAATTGTACTGTTGTCGGTATCCCCGGTCGTGTTAAAGTCCGCCGGGATCCTCCACTCCAAGGCCCAGACCTGAACCATCAGATCATCTCCGACCCCGTTGATGAGATTCTCACGGATATGCAGATTAAGATCAGTAAATTGGAACATTCCATAGAAGACCAAAACTGCCCGCAGGCCTGTCCCAATCCTTGCCCTCTTACAGAACCGGACCCGGATGAAAGTCCGAAAAATAAGACTTCCTGATCTGCAACGCTACCGGCAGAATGGCTGAAAAAAGAAGCAGGCACCCCAGATGGAGTCGAAATGCCTGCTTCTTTTTCGTGTTTATTTTCTAAAAGATCACATCGCTTCTACTTCTTTAACAAGATCATTGATGATTTTGCCCGCAGGAAGGATTTCATTAATTTCATCGATGTATTCCCCTGAAAAGATCAGACCTTCGTCCAAATCTCCCCTTTGGGCATTGTCCAGTGCCTTCATGATGCAGAAAGAATGACTGCACTTTTTTAAGCAATTCTCACATTTTCCAGGGGAAAGATCTTCTCCCGCCAGCAATTTATCGACAAATACATTACGGATTGCCCTGCCTGGAAGTCCCACCGGACTTTGAATGACCACAATATCTTCTCTTTTGGCCTTAAGATAATACTGTTTCAGATTATCCGCTCCGCCCGCCTCTGCACTTGCCGCAAAGCGAATTCCCATTTGAACCCCGTCGGCACCCATATCAAAAGCTTCCTTCATTTCCCGGGCATTGACAATTCCACCCGCAGCTACGACCGGGATGGAGAGACTGCGTTTGATCTCAGGAAAGATCGCTTTCAAGGATTCTAGCGTACCGAGATGCCCACCAGCCTCTTTTCCTTCGACGACAACAGCGCCCGCACCTAACTTTTCGGCCATGATTGCTCCCTTTGTATTCGAAACAATGGGAACTAACGGAGTACCGGCTTCCCGGCACCACTGGAAAATATCCTTGGAAAAGCCCGCTCCCTGAATCACCAGATCTATCCCTTCATCCAAAGCTGTCATCACAGTTTCTTTGAATTTGGATACCGCAAACATAATATTAATACCGATGATACCCTGAGCTTTGATCCGGGCAGCACGAATCTCTTGTCTGAGTTCATTAAGATCCATTCCTGAAGCCGCAATAACACCGATCCCTCCGGCATTGGCTACAGCCGCGGCCAAGTTCGCAGTGGATAACCGCAGCGCCATTCCCCCTTGAATGATAGGGTATTTGGGTAAAAGGTTTCCAATACGCAATTCGGGCAGTTTCAAAATATAACCCTCCTGATTTTTGACAAAAACTTACTCCCAACACTTTGATATTCAAAGCAAACTACCATGCAGTATTTAATATTTTACCCTCATTAAGCATGATGTTCAAGTAAAAAAGCTTCAATTTCCAAAGAATATCGGCGAAACTGAGCAAATAACCTCTTATTTTCATTTACGATAAAAACTTCTTCATAAACAGGTTCAACATTGAAACAAATTGCTGCCATGTCCTAATCATATGTATGAAGTTTCGGTTGAAACAAATACTAAAATCAATACATTTATATTCCTAACATGATTATACAAGGAGGCTTGCCAAATGCATACTGTTTGGAAAGGATCTGTCAGTTTCGGACTTGTCAATATCCCGATAAAAATGTTTGCGGCCACTGAAGAAAAAGACATAAAATTCCGGTATTTGCATAAAGACTGCCATACTCCTGTCAAATATGATAAAATTTGTCCCACTTGCCGGAAAAGCCTGAAAGAAGAAGACATCGTCAAAGGATATGAGTATGAGTCAGGCCGTTTCATCATCATTGATGATCATGATTTGGACGCTCTTAGAGCTGAAGCCGGCAGTAAGTCTATTGAGATTCTTGATTTTGTCAATCTCTCCGAAATAGATCCGATCTTTTTTGATAAATCCTACTATCTTTCTCCTCCTGATGCCAACAATAAGGCCTATGATCTCCTGCGCAAGGCCATGAGTGATACGGGTAAAATCGCCATTGCCAGGATGACGATCAGGAATAAACAAACCCTTGCGGTTTTGCGGGTATTCCAAAATACCCTGGTTTTAGAAACCATTTACTACCCGGATGAGGTCAGACCGGTTTCCCAGATTCCCGCTCTGCCTGAGAACGCGGAGGTTAATCCTAAAGAATTAGATATCGCAGTGAAACTTATTGAAAATCTTACTGCCAATTTTGAACCGCAGAAATATCAAAACAATTATCGCCAAGCCCTCCTTGATCTGATCCAGAAGAAAATAGAAGGAAATGATATTCAAGTTGCACCCGAAGCTCCCCAAAAAAATGTGATTGATTTAATGGAAGCCCTTCAGGCCAGTCTCAAAGAAACACAACATAAACCTGATCAAAAGCCTTCAAAGTCACCCCGCCGGAAAACCTCTGTCAGCTGAGGCGGAATGTTATGCCCGATCATTACTGATCTTATCCTCCTATCCAAACAGAAATCGAATAAATCTTTCAAAACATTTTCCCCCAAAATATTCTAATATATGTTAATATGTACTAGATTGTGTTCATCTAAACTCGCATTGATCAAGCTCAGACTCATGCTCCCAATCAGAGTACCCTTTTTCAACTCACTTTTCACGCTAGCTAATGGCAGGGAAAACGATTTTTGAGAGGCTGATTATATTGCCATGGTGTCCAAAATGCAAAACAGAATACCGTGACGAGTTTCAAATATGCAGTGACTGTGGCTCTGATTTGGTCGAAGAAGCGGTTAAAGAGGAAGCCCTGCCTTCTGAACCCATTTATCAGGAATGGCTGCTGCTCGTGAACTGCGCCGACAATTATCAGACCGACATTCTGGAATCCTTTCTTCAACATGAGGGCCTTGAAACATTAAGGAAATATCCGGATATCGGTGATTATACCAAAATCTATACGGGCATGTCTTTATCCGGTGCAGATCTTTATGTGAAAAAAGATCAATTTATAGAAGCTCAAGAAATTGTAAAGGACTTAATGCCTCCCGAAAAAGCCGCTGATTCATTGATCAGTGATCCTTCCGATGCAACTGGAAGCGGACAAGAAAAAGATAAAAATCATGCCCGGCTTTTTGCTATCGTGATTTTATTTGCCGCTGTTGCCGGGCTTTTTGGCTCGTTCTGGCAAAATTTCAGTCATTGGTTCAGGTAGTTTTCTTTCCTTCAAACTCTTTTTCTGCCTCTTGTTCTCAAAAATATCTCTTATATCCTTTTATGAATGGAGAATTGATCAATGGGAAGACAAAAAATAAAAAAAATCACTTTATGCTTGTTATTATTTTCCCTAACCCTGACCTTAACCGTTTTTCTGGTCTTAAGGTATCCTCAGCCTGTGGCTAATCTCAATAATCAGGATACAGCCCAATCGATTCCTCTTCAAATTGACACAGACCAAATTCATGGCATCCCACTCTATATTGATCATAAATATATCGGGAAATCGCCTCTCTCTACGAAACTGCCTCCGGGTAAATATCGGATTACTGCCAAGCCAGCCGGCTATGTTGGCTCTGTCCGCTATCTTACGCTTAAGCCCGAAGATCCTGCTGATCAAAAAATTATTCTGCCGGTCGATCAGCATAACTATCAGGATTTTCTGGATGAGATCACCCGGCTGGGTTACCAGCCTGTCAGGGTTATGGATTACTATGACCATGTTCCTCTTACGAAGAAAACCATGGTTTTGAGGCATGATGTCGACGTATCCGCGGCCTATGCCTTAAAATTAGCTGAGATGGAGCATGCCAAAGGAATAAAAAGTACATTTTATTTTCGCTGGAGTACTGCCGATCCTCAGGTAATCAAAGCTATTCGGGATATGGGGGACGAAGTCGGCTTACATTATGAAACTCTGGCGACTTACGCCCTTGAACACAATCTTCAATCAGCTCAGGAGATCACTCCGTCCGTAAAAGAACAATTGAGAGAACGCCTGAAATCAGAAATAGCAGAATTCAAGCAGAAATTTGGTGACATCTCTACCGTTTCCTCCCATGGAGCGGATGAAAACATCAGGCTCGGTGTCTCAAATTATCAGGCTATCATGAAAGGGCAGGATCCTTCCGACTTTGGTGTGATTGGAGAAGCTTATGGAGAGGTTACGGATCACTTTACTTATATGAGCGATTCCGGCGGGTTCTGGGAACCTTTCCCTTATCCTCAACTTGAGAGTGATCGCGGCCCATTTTATTTTCTTATCCATCCCATCCATTGGGCCTCAAGTTTTCATTTCATTCATCCTGTGCATGTCTCCTCAAGCTTTAATAAGAATCTTCCTTTACCAAGATAAAGCTGGACCCTGAAATCGATCACTTAGGGGCAAATGGCCCCGGCATATCCTTAACCGACACTTCCGTCTCCCGGCAACATTGGTTCGTACATCATCATTGCATGATTCTCCGTGATGATCTCGTCGCCTACCGGATTGTTTTCCAAATCGAAAACCCTGCGGCTGATCACATTGTGGCGCAAATAACCTCCCCACCATTCCTGGGTGATCAAATGGTCACTTTGATAAACCTCATATGTATGAGTGAAGGGCTGCTCACTCCGCCACTCACCTTCCAGGCATCTTACCCCCACTCTGATTTGAAGCTGGTAACTGTATTGGGTTTCATTGGTGATTTGAAGATCGATATAATTGTAGACAACCGTTGCCCCGCTTCCGAAGGGCTGAGTTCTCTCAGCATCCGGAAATACATCGTGCGTATGGCGCCATCGTTCTTTTACCTGCAAGGGAGTATGTAAGGTCATCCAATAGATCAGATTTGAGAGCTGGCAAAGTCCTCCTCCTATTCCCGGAACAAATGAGCCGTTATTCAGAACCATTCCTTCTGTGAAGCCCTTGGCCCTGGTCGGCTTTCCTACCAAACGCCAGAAAGAAAAGGTCTCCCCCGGTTTGAGAACCAGTCCGTTGATTTTCTCCGCGGCCAGCTTCAAGTTGATTACTTTGTTTTCCTGCAGCCACATATCGACATTCCGGAGAGGACGATATAACGGGGTTTGATGTTCCGCAACCTTGAAGGGAAGCTGACTGGTCTGAAAAGTTGCAGCATAGCAAGCTGATCCGGCAAAATACCATTGAAAATAACGACGCCAGCTGAAGAAAAGCTTCCCCATAAACAACCGAAGTTTGGAACGGTTAACCGGCTCTTTCGATGGATATATCGGCTTCATCGCCAAGGTTTTTCACTCCTTTAACGCTGTGGATTCTGCTTCTGGCAATACTTTGTAAATCAATGGCGTGGAGCCCATAACATAATCGTTACTCCTACCAGACAAATTGCTGCTCCTATCCAATCATAATAATCCGGTGCCTTCTTATCAACGCTCCAGCCCCATAGCACTGCCAGAATAATAAAAACACCTCCATAAGCAGCATATACTCTGCCGAAATTAGGAAATTTCTGCAATGTCGGTATAATTCCGTAAAGAATTAAAATTACTCCGCCTATAATACCATACCAAAATGGCTTGGCTTCTCTTAACCAAAGCCAGACCAAATACCCCCCTCCTATCTCCGCTAAGCCTGCAAGTATGAATAAAATAATCGCATTAAACATCAGTAAGACTCTACCTCCAATTTTATCTGAGTTTATCCGTGTTCTAGGGCAAACATGGTCCATGATAAATGATTATGTACGGGCAAAGTTATCTTTACAAAATTTTTTCCATACAAATAGATTTTTTCATTCCCTTGTAAGGCCCATAGTTTTCTATAACCGTATAGCCAAGTTGATCATATAATCCCATAGCCTCCACTGAAGGAGCCCCTGATTCCAATACCAATTTATCAAAACCTTTTTCTTTGGCCCCCTTTTCCAGAAGGCTCATTAATTGCTTTGCCATACCTTTCCCTCGATATCCTTTCTTGACGAAAACCCGTTTCACTTCGGCGATTCCTTCTTCAAAAAATTTGAAACTAGCACAGCCGACAGGATTATCATTCTCATAGGCCACAATTACATCATGAATATCCTCTAAAATATTATATTGAAGATACTCTATCCGGTTTTCTTCTCCTCCCACCAGCTCATTAAGGAAAACATCCAGCAACTGGGAGAGATTAATAAAATCTTGATGACTGCCATCTGTATAGGCGAATTTTATTTTCTTTTCCAAATTTTATCGGCTCCCCCGGTTTAGATTATGATTCCCAGATACGATTTTCATTCATACGATTTCTTTGATATCCCCGGAAGCTAAATCAATCACATATTGCTTCAATGTCAAACCAAAAACACCAAAATACAACTTTCCATCCCTGATCCGATTCACCCGGAGATCATCATACGCATAGCTTGGGTAAAAGTTCAATGAACAGATTGGATCAATCTTCGTTGTTTCCAAGTTCACTCTGATCAGTTTATCATTGGCAAACAGATATCCTTTTTCTTTATCAATGGCCGCTCTGATCACCCCTCCTTCAACCAGCGTTCTGTACTTCTTTGTTTCTAGATCCAGCACTCCGAAATCACCGGGATGTCCTTCAGAAAAGGGTTCCCAGGTATCCGAAAGAAGGTATAATTTCTCGTTATATTTACAGAACAAACGATAACTGTAATTTCTGTCGCCCTGATACAAAATCTCGGTTTTTCCGGACTGACGGTTGATCCGATTGATTGTCCCTAAATATTCCTTAATCTTTTCTTCTTGTATCTCTTTACTTCTGGGCGGTTGAAAAATTTTATCTCCATAATAGGAGTAAAGATGATCTTCATAGATCACATTTTGATTTTCAGTTGGCCTATACTGGGTCTCAGGGACGGCGATAGGCGCAAGACTGGGGCTGAAATATTGCATAATGACATCTTTTGACAGCCAGGTTCCTTCCGCCCCGTATATTGTAAAGTTAATCCGCCTGTTTCGAATAAAGCCGTCACTCTCGACTTGCCCCCACCAATACGCTCCTTGCGAAGGCTTCACATCAAATGTCATGGCGGCGTCTATCCGTCCGGAATGATAAGCCTTCTTTACCTCCACGTTTTTGAAAGCATACTCTGATACGGCATAATCCGGGTTGCTGCTGTACAAGAAATTGTCAAGTATCAATTTTGCGTAAGTATCAGGGGCATCATCATAAGAAGCTGTGACCAGTTGCACATAACTCATCTCATGTCCGGGATCAACATTCAGTAATATTTCCCCGGAAGGTTCAATCGTTACCTTTCCCCTGGCAGAACAACCTGCCTGTGTTGAAGGATCAACCTCTGAGCTGTCGACTTGATGGATAATTCCTCTTTCGTCTACGGCTAACCAGACTTCACCCGTTTTCTTCACAAACACCAAATTTGTTTCATCATCTCCCGGTAAATTTGCCTCTTCTTCCGGAGGGGTTACCGTTTCGTTTGTTTTGGGGGTACATCCGATTAAATGAAAGATTAGGATCAATAGCAATGAAATTATTAATTTTCTCATTTGTTTTTTTACCTCTGTCCGGATGATTTATTTAGAGGATGATTATCTGCTATAGTGTTTTGCCCACTGATATTTTTGTCTATCTTTATTGAATAAGTATTTGGCTATACAAACCTTAACATCTTTTCCTGCTGTTTCAAAGACTTTTTCTATTTCATCCTCCATAACCTTAGGATTTAAGCCCAATTCCATTGCTTTGGCAAAATATTTGTCCCCTTTTTCCGGCCTTCCTCTGTGAAAATAAATTACTCCCAGTAAATGATATGGATAATAGTGATATCTGCTGGCCTTTATGGCTTTTCTTGCATATTTTTCGGCTTCTGTGCTTTCATTGATATCTTGGAATGCTGCTCCGCAGGTTGTCAATATTGTTGACATGAGCTTGCTGTCATTTGAACATTTATCTTTTAACAGCTCAATAGCTCTTGCCGCATTGGCTAATCTTCTCCAGTTTTCTGAAGCTTTGACTAAACTCCATAAATTCCCTGATTTTAAATACTCGCTTTCATAGTATATGGCCAAGACCTTAAATAAATTGTTTCGGTTTAACCACAGAAGATCTTCTTCATCAAGATTTTCTTCTGCTTTTAATTTCAGTAATATCGTATACAGAAGATGATAAAGATTTGGATGAAAACACAGTTCATCCAACCCATATTCCTGTTTCAATACATTGAATTCCTCCAAGAATTTTGCTTCTTGCAGGGCCTGTTCTTTCTTTTGTTCCTCAGCTTCAATTACTTTTTTCGTCAAACAATCCTGCTCTTTTCTGTTCCTCATCTCACAAAATTCCTGAAAACCGGGGAAAAGAGCAAAATCTACATTGATATTTCCAAAGTAGCCCTCTGCAAACGATATATTGGAAAATATTTTTATCCTTTCACTTTCAGGTAAATGAATAAACCTTATTTTAATCAGGACACTGTCCTTAAGTGTCGTTCCACTGATCTTTTCAATTATCCCAATCCCAAAGGTTCGATGTCTGATTTCACATCCAATCAGTTTTTCCCAAAGAGAATAATCCGAACCGGCAAATTCTGCGAAGGTGCTAAAGCTGTCCACATATATTTTTGAATCCATTGCTACTCCCCCCAAAGCACTAAACAGTCTCATGCCTATCTTCTTCGCTTTCCTGAGAGCTTAATATCGAGCACCTATATCGGAATTTCCCTATTTCGGCAGCTGGATTTAGTGTTCGATTTGTCTGTCCAGTGTTCTGTAGTTCAGTGCTTCCGCCAAATGTGCCGGGTGTATATTTTCACTGTCCGACATATCCGCTATGGTTCTGGCGACCCGGAGTATTCTGTCGTGGGCGCGGGCACTTAACCCTCTGGCATCAAAAACATGTCTTAAAAGCTTTTCCCCCCGGTCATCCAGCCGGCAGATTTCCTTTGTTTCCCGGCTCGTCATTTCTGCATTTGTTTTGTTTTTTCCATACCTTTTACTCTGGATCCCGCGTGTTTTTTCCACCCTCTTTTTTACTTCCTCAGTCTTTTCCGGATTTGGGGAGTTTTTTTTAAGTTTATCATAACTGAGGCGGGGCACTTCTATTTGAATATCCATGCGATCCATTAGAGGGCCTGAAACCCTGTTGCGATAATGGCTAACCTGAGTCGGTGTACAGGTACAAGTGATCGCCCCGTCACCAAAAAAACCACAGCGGCAAGGATTCATCGCGGCGACCAGGCTTACGCGCGCGGGATATTCAACACTGCCTCTCTGCCGGATGAGCACGATTCTCCGGTCTTCCAGGGGCTGACGAAGTGATTCCAGCACTTCACGTGAAAATTCCGGCAGTTCATCAAGAAACAGGACGCCGTGATTAGCCAGAATCAATTCTCCCGGCTTCATTTTATGACCTCCGCCAATCATGCCGGCAATCGTCGCCGTATGATGGGGATGACGGAACGGACGCCTGGTAATCAATTTTCCTTCTTCACTAAAGAGCCCTGCCAAACTGTAAAGCTGGGTAACCTCCAGGCTTTCTTCATCGGAAAGAGGGGGGAGTATACCGGCAAAGGCCTTTGCCAATAATGTTTTTCCTGATCCTGGAGGCCCGACCATCACGGCGTTATGCCCTCCGGCCGCCGCAACCTCCAGCGCCCTTTTCGCCTGTTGCTGACCATATATTTCAGACCAGTCCACATCTTGCTTGTGTTCTTCCGCGCCTTTACAAACCTCTGCTTTATCGTCCTGAAATGACCCTTTCCCCTGGAGTATGGAAATCAGTTCACTCAGGCTGCCTGCACAAACACTGGACAGGGAATTGTTTAATCTCGCTTCGACAACGTTTTCCGGTGAAACCACCAAATCAAATTGCGTATGCTTATTCACTTCCACCGCCATACTCAGAATCCCGGATACTCCCTTTATTTTCCCCTCAAGCGAAAGTTCCCCCACAAAGACATAATCCCCGATTTTCGGGGAGTCTATTTCCCCCATGGCAGCCAGTATTCCGACAGCGATCGCTAAGTCGAGTCCTGAACCTTCTTTACGGATATCGGCCGGTGCAAGATTAACTGTGATCCTCTGCAGGGGAAGCGGGCACCCGGAATTTTTAAGAGCGGCCCTCACCCTGTCCCGAGCTTCCTTAACGGCCATGCCGGCAAGCCCGACAATATCTAAAGACGGCAGACCATTGGATATATCAACCTCAACTTTAATGATATTGGCTTTTAGCCCGTCCAAAGCTATTCCGCGAACATGGGCATACATACTTCTCCACCTCACGAAATATTTCAACGAATGTAAACTATTTCCTGCCGGATTTCAAAAGCCCGGAAAATAAATTCCGAGCTTTCGTACAATTCGGTAATATCTCAATCAATTGCAGTTCTTTTTGTCCCACAGATTAGGTTGGAACCTTTTCCTGGTTTGTTTCAAGTTTAAATTGCTGCATTAGCTCCTGCATTTCCAAAGCATTTTTCATTAATAATTGCGCGGAAGATGCGATTTCTTGGGAAGCCGCTGTTTGTTCCTGGGCAGAAGCGCCGATTGTTTGAGTCTGGGCGGAAATATGTTGACTGACTGTATCGACTTCATTTACAGCCTTTACAATTTTTAAATTATTATCGAAATTCTTGCTTAAATTGATGACGGCAACATTGATTTTTTCCGCAACATCATTGATCATTCGGATAATTTCTTTAAATGTGTTACCGGAGTAATTTACAGCATCCGTACCTTCTTTTACCCTTACAGAATCCTCATTCATAGCTGTTACAGCCTGTTCTGTATTTTCCTGGATAAGCTTGATGAGATTTGAGATCTTCTTCGCCGCTTCCTGGGATTGTTCCGCCAATTTACGAACTTCATCCGCAACAACGGCAAAGCCTTGGCCGTATTCACCGGCTCTTGCGGCCTCAATTGCCGCATTTAAGGCCAAGAGATTCGTTTGCTCGGCGATCCCGGAAATCGTCTCCACAATTAGTCCGATTTCTTTTGAACTCTGACCCAGATGATTGATCAGTTCCTGAGCATGTCTTGTCGATTCTTCAACCGCATTCATTAAAGAAATGGTGATGTCAATATGTTCGCTTTCCTGTTGAGCACTTTGCGATGTCTTATCCGATAGTTCTTTAATTCCCTGAACCTCGTTCAAGATATCTTCATACGAATGATTAATCTCTTCCACAATGGTGTTTACATTGGAGACAGATTCTATTTGCCTGACCGTTCCGCCCACTACATCAGAAACGGAGTCGGATACAGAAGAAGCGGTTGCCGCAAGCTCTTCAGCCCCCGAGGATAACTGTTCCGATGCCGAAGAGCATTGATTGGAGGAATGCTTGATTTGATGGACAATATTTTTAAGATTCTCACTCATGCGGTTAAATCCCTCGGCCAGCTGGCCAATTTCATCTTTGCTTTTTAAGCGTATTTTCTCAATATCTAGGTTCCCTTCCGCTAAAGCATTGATCCTTTTGGCAATTTGAATGATCGGGTTGGCAATTCTTCTGGCAAGGATAATTCCTGCTAAGGTGGAAAAAATCAACGCAGTGATGATCACGATCAAAACTGTTGATAGGTTTTTTCTTAGCTGCTCCTGAGCTCTCGCTTTTTCCTGAGCAACGACTTCATTAATGTCATCAATGTAATTCCCGGTGCCGATAACCCAATGATAAGGCTCATATACCAGCGTATAAGCTCTCTTCAGAATAGGCTCCGTTTGTCCCGGCCGGGGAAAAGTATAATCTGTATACCCGCCCTCTTCTTTCAGCCCATTATTAATAAAATCGCGTACATAATATTTACCCTCAGAATCCTGAGCATCATATCTATTGCTTCCTTCTTCCGAGTTTTCGGACAGAACGATATTTTGCCCCTCGATTGTATCAATCCAAAAATAAATATCTCCATCTAGCTGTAAATCGCGGACCGTGTCAGCTGCCAGTTTTTTCGCTTCCTTTTCAGTGAGTTCACCTTTGATCTGCCGGTCATAGATTTGATCAATTAAGCCAATACAGATCTCGACTTCAATTTTAATTCTCTGGTCATACTGTTGATTTACCGTATCGTCTGCTGCCTGATTTAAAGCGAATATTTCATAACAGCCCATAATCGCAATTGTCAGTAAAACGCAAATCAAAAAGGAACCGATTATTTTGTATTTGATACTCATTTTTTACCTCCCCATTATTTAATACACCTCTCGGTGTTCTCCGCACAGACAGTCATGATTTTTCTTGTCTCTATATTTATTTTCTGATTTAAGCATTAAAGACAATACAACATTCTAATCATTTTGTTACATTTCTCTTCCTAAACAATCCTCTTATATTAAGCGTTCTATTGATTTTTTCATAAGCTTGATACGGATTTGAATGAGATCATCAATTCATTTTTTTATACAATATAACCATAAAAGATACATTTCTGAAAACAGGAAACAAAATTGGTCAAATCACAAAAAAGCCAAGCTTAAACAGCTTCCCCGATACTTAGATGGAAGCTGCTCCAAAGCTATGCTACTGATTTTTAAAATTTTATCTTGGTTACATACCAAAAAAATTAATGACACTCAATTAAGATCAGCAAAATCATTTTCAACTATAAGGTTGTTTTTCGGGGAAAATATTTATTATAGTAATTATAATGACATAATAGTCCATATATTGACATTTCTATTGTAGTAATATACAATATGTTAGAAATAAATGTAACAAAATGATTAAAATGTTGTATCTTTTGGTTTAGTTTACCAAATTTTTTTTATTTGTTTAAAAAATAGAGCAGGAGGCTACCCAATTAATGAGTAGCCTCCTGCTCCATTTTTTAAAACTAATCAAAGTTTATGATCATCATTAAAATTTATTGAAAAAATTTTGCAAAGAATCCGCCAGCTTTCCAACATGTATTCCATCTACAAAAGAATGATATACCTGAATTGCCTCATATTTATTATCCATAGTGGTTGTCTCCTTTAACAATAATCGACCGGAATCTTATGATCTGTAATCTAGGTCTATCCTGTGGAAAAAGCGTTCTTTATCCAGCGATATTGCGCTTTCTCCCCTTCCATATTGATCGCAATAAGATCAAACCTCAGCCTGGGCCATTCCTTGTAGCCCTGTTCAAGCAAATAATAGGCTGCTGTTTTCTGAATCCTCATGATTTTGCGTTCAGTTAAGCTTTCCTCGGCAGATCCTCGGATAGATGTCGTCCTCAACCTCACTTCCACAAAAACTATGGTATTTTCTCCGTCACCGGCGATCATATCTATCTCTCCCCTGGGACAACGGTAATTCCGGCATAAAATTTTCATCTTCTGCTCGATCAGATACGCAGCGGCTAATTCTTCCCCTTTTTTGCCCAGTTCTTTTCTATTCATACCTTGCTTTCTTCTCTTCTTCTCCGCCATATCAGGCCAGTTCTGAGGAAGATCGAAATGCCAGGGCTTTGACCGGTGCAAAACTATACCGGTGAATTGGACATGGACCGTACTTTTGGAGTAATTCAAAGTGAAGCCTGGTTCCATAGCCTTTATGTTTGTCAAAGGCGTACTGCGGATAGAGCATATGTAAATCATCCATTATCCTGTCTCTGGTTACTTTGGCCAAAATAGATCCGGCCGCTATGCAGGCGCACTTTGCATCCCCGCCTATAACGGCCTTCTGTCTGCACACAATATCTATTTCATCCCGGCCATCAACCAGGACATAGCCTGGAGGAATATGAAGAGCTTCAATCGCTTTCTTCATGGCCAGTTTGGACGCATGAAGAATGTTCATTCTGTCGATTTCCTCAGCTTCCACCCCGGCGACAGCATAAGCTGACGCCTGATCCTTAATCCGTTCAAAAAGGTCTTCCCTTCGCCTGGCTGTAAGTTTCTTGGAGTCATTAAGATAAGGCAGGTCAAAAGACTCCGGTAAAATGCAGGCGGCGGCAATAACCGGCCCAGCTAAAGGGCCCCGACCGGCTTCGTCTACTCCCGCCACAAACATAAACCCTTCCTTGACCAGCTTCCTCTCCAGATAAAGAAGTTCTTCTTTGAATAAAGCTTCCAGTTTACTCTCCTCCCTTTGCCTAAGCCTGAATCGGTCTATTCCAAACGATCCAGGGTCGCTCTGGCGATTTTGGCACTGCGGAATTCCCGGAAAAAGATCTGGGCGGCTTTTAACGTGTCTACTCTGCCCCCGCTAATCAGACAGCCCCGCTCTTTGCCGATTGTCTCCAGATTGATTTCTTCCTGCTCGGTTTTGTAATACTTGTTTAAAGCTCCCTGATAATTTGTCTGTAACCAGGCAATCAGCCACTGCGCCAGTTCTTCTAAATCAAAGACTTCATCCCGGACTGCGCCGCTGGCCGCCAATTTTCTGCCGATTATCTGATCATCAAACTTCGGCCAAAGCATACCCGGAGTATCAAGAAGCTCTATTCTGCCGTGGATTCTCAGCCACTGGCTTCCTCTCGTTACTCCCGGTTTATTCCCTGTCCGGGCTTGGGCTCTCCCGGTCAACGTATTAATGATCGTTGATTTCCCTGTATTCGGAATTCCGACAACCATCACTCTGATTGGCTTCTTGATCCCCTTCTCCGCAAGCTTCTGCCACTTTTCCGCCATCAATTCTTCCAGCATGGGAATGATCTTTTTCATTCCCGCACCGGTTGAAGCACTGACCGCCAGCACCGGGCCTTCCTGCTCAAGCTTTTTCAGCCATTTGCCGGTCTGGTCTTCATCAGCCAGATCGGCTTTATTTAAGACCAAAAGCTTGGGTTTCGCTCCAAGCAATTCCCGAAGCAAAGGGTTGCGGCTGCTCAGGGGAAGTCTGGCATCGCCTGTCTCAATAATCACATCTACCCACTTCAACTGTTCGAGCAGCTGTCTTTTTGTTTTGGTCATGTGACCGGGAAACCATTGTATATCCATATCATACCATTACCTTGTCTAATTTGCTCCGTCAGACTAAAAAAGAGCCGAATCACTCCAGCTCTTCTCTGATCCTTTTTTATTCCTAGCGGCGTTCCCGGATACGGGCCGCTTTACCGGATAACTTGCGAAGATAGTACAATTTGGCCCTTCGAACAATACCCTTGCGGACAATTTCAAGTTTGTCGATTCTTGGGGTATGTAGAGGAAATGTTCTTTCCACACCTACTCCGTTGGTTACGCGGCGCACAGTGAAAGTCTCCCTGAGACCGTCACCTTTTCTTTTGATCACGACACCCTCGAAAACCTGAATACGTTCCCGGGAACCTTCCACGATCTTCACGTGTACCTTAACGGTATCTCCTGGACGGAATGAAGGAATATCATTTTTCATTTGCTGTTCTTCAATCATTTTGATAAAATCCATTACAATTCCCCCCTTCCTTGCCTAGATGTTCGTAACTTCTCTTGCTAAGCCAGAGGACCATCCGTTTTTCATACTGTACTATATTATCATAGCCTTGCCGATTGTGCAAGATTTCCTGCAACATTCTCTATCTACCTTCCGCAAAGTCTGTCCAGGATGACTGCTGCCGCCGAACGGACAGAAAGATGATTATACTCACCAGGTCCATAGACAGGCTGCAGAATATAATCAGAGCTTTGCACGACTTCTTTGAGCAGACCCCAGCCTGTGCCGAAAAGAAGAAGGAAAACAGCGGGGGTTTCTTCAATCTTTTTGCGCATGCTTTCATAACTGACCGCATCTGGATAAAGACGGGCATCGGTTGCTATGACATGGACCCTTTTGCCTTCCTGTTCTCTTGCTATATCTGATAAGGCATCCTCCACTGACGCGACCAGGCGTACCCTGGAAAAAGCCTCATAGCGGTCAGGATTGTACTCGGCTCCGAAGCCCTCCCGCCAAAAACCCATAATTCTCTGGGCCAAAGCATGCTGGGCCGGAGCGGGGTGTACGACATAATAGCGTTGAAGCCCGTAAGTTGCCGAGCAGCGCGCAATATCGTGCAAATCAAGATTCGTGATAGAAGTGGCCACTTCCTCCATATTCTTGTTATAGACCGGTGCATGAACTAATGCGATATATAATTCCCCCATAAGGAAGATCCCTCCGCGGTTTTTCTTTACCATTCCTTAGCTTTTTTCAGTCTTCCTTTGCCGGAGCGCTTTCTTGGAAGGGGGCTTTAAATGCTCCCATTTTGGCCTGGCCTCTGCTATGGCCTCCGTCTCACCGGCCAGCTCCTCCAGCAGCTCATAGTCAGCAGAGCAGAACTTGGCCGTCAGGCTTAAATCAGGGCGCCGTAAAAAGGTACGCCGGATTGCTTCTTTGCGCCGCCAGCGCTGAATATTGGCATGATGACCGCTCAGCAGGATGTCCGGCACTCTCATTCCTTCAAAATCAGGAGGTCGGGTATATTGGGGATATTCCAGCAGTCCTTCGGTTAAGGAATCATCTACAGAGGAATCCGCTTTACCCAGGACTCCCGGAAGATGCCTGCTGACAGCATCAATAATAACCATAGCAGCCAGTTCTCCTCCTGTCAGCACATAATCCCCGATGGAAATCTCTTCATCGGCCAGAGATCTGATTCTTTCATCATATCCTTCATAATGTCCGCACAAGATCACCAGCTCATCTGCCCTGGCCAGTTTTTTGCCCATTTCCTGGTTAAAAAGCTTGCCCTGAGGAGTCATGAGCAGAATCTTTCTCCGGCCTTCTGCCGGAGGCAAATCCCGGACAGCGGCATAGATCGGCTCCGGCTTTAAAACCATTCCCGAACCGCCGCCAAAGGGAACATCATCAACATTTTTATGCTTGCTGACAGCATATTCTCGAAAATTCACCAGTCTGACAGAAATATGTCCGGCTTCACCGGCCCTTTTCAGAATGCTTTCTCTAAGCGGGGCAAACATTTCCGGGAAAATCGTCAGTACCGTAAAATCCATATGCCTCACCTCTCAGTCAAGTAAACCTTCCGGCAGGATGACATCCATCCGGCCGGCCGGAACATCGACCTTTTGCACAACAGATTTGAGAGCAGGGATATAGAACTCTCCTTTGGCTCCCTTGATCAGGTAGACATCATTCGATCCGGTTTCCAAGACCTGAGTCAAAGTCCCAAGAAGAATATTATTTTCATAAACCCGCATTCCCTCCAGCTCGAAATAGTACCAGCCTTCGGCCAGAGGGGGAACCTTATCTCTGGTGATTCTCACTTCAAACCCGCGCAGCCTTTCACTCTGTTCCCTTGTTTCCAGCCCTTCCAACTCAAGAAATACCATCCCTTTGGGATCTATCCGGGATTTAAGCACCTTGTATTGAGTTACGACTTCTCCCTTAGCCAGAAAGACACTTTGCAGATTCTTGAACCTGCCGGCATCATCGGTAATCGGGTATATTTTCAACTCGCCGTTAATTCCCTGAGGTTTGAGGATTTCACCCACCAGAACTGTCTCTTTGATATCCACAAAAGCGACCTCTTTTCCAATATCCGCCTCTTCCCGAGCCGTTTAGGCCGGGAAGTCAAAAAGGGCCTGCGCCCTTCTTAACATCACTGGTCTATGTCAACGATCACTCTACGTCCGTCTTTAACGGCTGCAGCCTTGACAACTGTACGGATGGCATTGGCAATTTTTCCCTGTTTGCCGATTACCTTGCCCATGTCCTCAGGAGCAACTGTCAGTTGAAGATGAATACTTTTCTCCGTTTCGGTCTGGGAGACAATAACCTGATCAGGCCTGTCTACCAGAGCTTTGGCCATGACTTCAACAACATCCTTCACAGGATCACCCCTAGCTACTATTTCTTGGATTGATGAAACTTTTCCATAATGCCGACTTTCTTAAATAAGGATTTGACCGTATCGGAAGGCTGAGCGCCTTCTTGAAGCCATTTCATTGCTTTAATTTCATCAACCTTGACGTCGTGGGGATTCTTTGTCGGATCATAGTAACCGATTTCTTCAATAGGTCTTCCATCACGACGGGATGCCGAATCACAAACAACCACACGATAGAAAGGATTCTTTTTTGCGCCCATCCGGCGCAGGCGGATTGCTGTTGCCATAATATCACCTCCTCATCAGGATAATTCCGATTTTTTATGATCTTTTTTCTATTTATAAGGATTGATGATGAACGATCAGAAAGGGAAAGGCAATTTGAACGGCAATTTTTTGCCGGCAGCTTTTTTCCCTTTTTTATTCTTCCCGGACTTGGGCGGCCCGCCCATTCCGGGAAGCCCGGACATCTGCTTCATCATTTTTTTCGTCTGCTCATATTGTTTAATCAGCTTGCCGACATCCTGAACTGAAGTCCCGCTTCCTCTGGCAATCCTTTTTTTGCGGGAATCTTTAATCACTGCCGGTCTGGTGCGTTCTTCCACTGTCATTGACTGAATCATCGCTTCAACTCTGGCAAACTCTTTATCATCGATCTGCACATCTTTAAGCTGTTTGCCGATTCCCGGAATCATTTCCAAAACCGAGGAAAGTGATCCCATCTTACGCAGTTGATTGATCTGATCCAGAAAATCATCAAGAGTCAATTCCTGCTTGCGGATCTTTTCTTCCAGCTCTTTGGCTTTTTTGTCGTCAAAGGCATTCTGAGCCTTTTCGATTAGGGTCAACACATCTCCCATGCCCAGAATTCTTGACACCATCCGGTCCGGATAAAAAACTTCCAAAGCATCCATCTTTTCTCCGACCCCGGCATATTTAATCGGGCAACCGGTAACAGACCTGACGGAGATCGCGGCCCCGCCGCGTGTGTCCCCGTCGAGCTTGGACAAGATTACCCCGCTCAGGGCCAGCTTGCTGTTAAATGTTTCAGCAACATTTACCGCATCCTGACCGGTCATGGCATCAACAACAAGCAAAATCTCATGGGGTTGGACAACAGCTTTAATGTCCTCCAGCTCCCCCATCAGCTCTTCATTGATATGGAGACGGCCCGCCGTATCAATAATAACCGTGTCATGCCCGTTCTTTCCGGCATAATCCAGGCTTTCCCCTGCTATCTTAACCGGGTTTTCCTGTCCAAGAGAAAAAACAGGTACTTTAATTTGCTCCCCTAAAACCTGGAGCTGTTTAATCGCTGCCGGTCTGTAAATATCACAGGCGACCAAAAGCGGGTGTTTACCCTGCTTTTTCAGCATATTGGCCAACTTGGCCCCATGGGTCGTCTTCCCCGCTCCCTGCAGCCCCACCAGCATAACCACAGTGGGAGGTTTAGAGGATATGGCCAGCTTGCTCTCCGACCCGCCCATCATTGCGACCATTTCTTCATTGACAATCTTAATCACATGCTGGCCCGGTGTGAGAGATTCCAGGACTTCCTGACCTACCGCACGCTCTTTGATTTTGGCAATAAGATCCTTGACTACCTTGAAGTTCACATCAGCTTCCAGCAAGGCTACCCTCACTTCGCGCATTGCTTCATTCACATCGGCTTCAGTCAGTTTGCCTTTACCTTTTAATCTTTTAAATGTTGCCTGCAGTTTTTCACTTAGCCCTTCAAACATGGCCATCCGTGTCAACCCTCTTCTCTTGACAATTCATTATCTCATTGATCTTTGCCTTACCCATTATTTCAAGGTATCACTGATCATCTGTTTTATTTCAAATCCAATATCCTGTTTTTTCATCCATCCTTCTTCCGAACAAAAAGACTCCCGCTCCAGACTCTGCAAAAGAGCCTCTATTCTGGCAAGCTTTTCCCTCTCCATTTCAAATTTTTGAACAAGAAGAAGCTTGCTTTCATAATCATTGAGGATCTTTTCCGTTCTTTTCAGAAGGTCATGCACCGCCTGCCGGCTGATTTCTTCTCCCTCGGCAATCTCCGCCAGAGAATAATCCAGATTATAATATAGATCCCATATTCTGCTCTGCTTTTCAGTAAGCAGAGGCCCGTAAAAATCAAATAAGAACGCCCTTCTGGCCAGATCCTTCATGATTAGACGCAACCTCTCGGGAAAAAGTTTAATTTTCGATCAGTCGTACCTGTAAAGCAGTTTTCCTTTACACTTTGGTATTTTATAATGAGGGAAAACATTTGTCAAGTGCCTTCCCTCTGTCCGTATTTTATCCTACAGCTTCTGCGATTCTTTTTGCTCTATTCTCCGTTTCGGTACAGACCTCTTTTTGATCAATCTTGAAAAGCTGCCTGTCTGCCATCAGTAAACACCCGTCAACCATTACGGTACGAACATCATTGCCTTTGGCACAGTATACGAGATGAGATACCACCGAGAATCGGGGATAAAAATGGGGCTGGTCAAAATCAACGCTGATCAGATCCGCCTTATACCCCGGTTTCAGCATCCCCACCTTATCCAAGCCTAAAGCCTTTGCCCCGTCAACTGTAGCCATTTTTAATACAGTATAAGCGGGTAAAGCTTCGGGACCGGATACCAGTTTTTGCAGAAAGGATGCTGTGCGTATTTCGGAGAACATGTCCAAGTCATTATTGCTGGAAGTCCCATCAGTCCCGATACCGACAAGAATTCCCCTGTCCAGCAGAGCTTTGACCGGGGCAGCCCCGCTATTCAGCTTCATATTGCTTTCCGGATTATGGGCAACAGCGACATCGTTTTTCCTCAGAATATCCATCTCCTCTTCGTCAAGATGGACACAATGAGCGGCAAGCACCGGCCCACCGAAGAAATCCAACTGTTCCAGCCACTTTGCGGGGGATAATCCATACTTCTCTTTGATTGTTTCGACTTCAGTCAACGTTTCTGCCAGGTGAATATGTATTCCTGTCCCAAGTCTGTCTGCTTCCTTTTTAACCGTCCGCAAAACATCTCCCGGACATGTATAGGGGGCATGCGGTCCAAAATAAACTTTAATCCGTCCTGCTCCTGCCCCATGATATTTCTCAAATAATTCAATATTGTTTTTCAGAGAACGAAGACCGGTCTCCTTCTCCAAAGCGACGATACCTCTGGCCAATACCGCTCTGATTCCCGTGTCGATTACGGCCCGGGCTACATCTTCCATAAAAAAATACATATCGGCCATCGCTGTCGTACCTGATTTGATCATTTCGGCAAAGGCCAGTTTACTGCCCCAATAGACATCTTCCCCTTGCAGCTTTTCTTCAAACGGCCAGACTTTCTTTTCCAGCCAGGGCATCAAGGGCATATCGTCGGCATATCCGCGCAGCATCGTCATCGCCGCATGAGTGTGGGTATTGATCAGTCCCGGCATAATGACATCATTTTGCAGATCCAGGATTTGATCAGGCTCAAATCCATCCGGTTTAGATCCCCGGGGGCCGACGGAAATGATGAAATCATTCTCAACGGCAATTTCCCCCTGAGGGTAAAAATCATGTTCTCCGGTCATGGGTAAAACCATGCCTCGTATTAAATATTTAGCCATCGCGAGTCTCCTTTCGCTGCCCTGCCTTCAACTGTCCGGTAGAAATCACTTCACCAGTATCTTCACGAGATTAACGGAGTAAGGAGGATGGATAATTCCCTTTTCGGTGATTATTCCGTGAATATATTTCGCCGGTGTAATATCAAAAGCCGGGTTATAGACCTTCGCTGTTTCAGGAGCGATCTGTACGCCCATAATTGTCCTGACTTCACAAGGGTCTCTTTCCTCTACCGGAATTTCCTCCCCGGAAGAGATCTTCAGATCAATGGATGAAGTCGGGGCCGCAACATAAAAAGGTATCTCATGCTCCTCGGCAAGAACCGCTAAAGAATAAGTGCCGATTTTATTGGCCGTATCCCCATTGGCCGCTATTCTGTCCGCTCCTACGATAACCATATCTATTTTGCCCTGCTGCATAAGAAAGCCGGCCATATTGTCCGTAATCAAAGTTACCGGAATCCCGTATTCCATCAGTTCCAGCACGGTCAGGCGTGCCCCCTGAAGAAACGGTCGTGTTTCCCCCGCGTAAACATGAAGGTTCTTGCCCGAATCATGAGCCGACCTGACAATTCCCAGAGCTGTGCCATAATCAACTGTAGCCAGCGATCCGGCATTACAGTGCGTCAGGATGTTCACCTTATCCGGCAAAAGTGTATTTCCATACTCGCCTATCTTACGGTTAATCCTGACATCTTCGACGGCAATTGCCTTGGCCTCTTCAACAAGAGCTTCCTTGATCTTATCGATATCCCATTCTTTTTTCATTTCATACATTCTATTCTGCATTCTGCGCAAACCCCAGACAAGATTTACAGCGGTAGGTCTGGTCTCCTCCAGCTCTGCGCGGACGGTCTCCATATAATCCCAGAAATCCAGGCAATTGCCTTTAAAAGCAAGCGCCCCAAGAGCAAATCCAAAGGAAGCAGCCGCTCCTATTGCCGGAGCCCCTCTGACTTCCATTTTCTTGATCGCCTCGGCAACTTCCTGATAGGTGCATGCTTCCCTGTATTTGATTTCTGTCGGCAAACAGGTCTGGTCCAATATGATCAAGCAATTCTCTCGCCATTCCAGTGTTTTCACATAAATTCCTTCCTTCTTAAAACCCTAGATTCTCCTGTTCAACGCCGTCCCTCACGTATTGACGGCAGCACAGCGGAGTCAAATACCAGAGGTCTTTTTCGATCAGCCTGGCCTCAGCCTTAGCGATATTGGCCGCTGTCTCCCGCCCAGATGCTTCTATTATATCATCTCTGATCCGGGAACAGTATGGCTAAATGACACCCACATGAGGCACTCCCAGTTTGCCGCCTCCTAAAATGTTTGAGAACGATTTTGGTCAATCAATTGATTTTCAAGAAGCCAAAATATCTGCCCTGTAGTTTATGTAGTGGGAGAAAAAACTGTGCATGATTATTCCTCTTCCTCCTGTTCGCCAAAAAGCGCTTCGGCAAATTGATCTGGCTCAAAAGGCTTCAGATCTTCCAGCCCTTCACCAATCCCAATCATTTTTACAGGAACCCTGGCCTCGCCTTGAATGCCGAGGATAACGCCTCCTTTAGCTGTGCCGTCCAGCTTGGTCAGGATGATTCCTGTTACCTCTGCGGCCTCCTGGAAAATCCTGACTTGCTGGATAGCATTCTGCCCGGTAGTCGCATCCAAAATGAGCAGCACTTCATGAGGAGCTGAGGGGATTTCCCTTTCGACCACCCTCTTCATTTTCGTCAATTCTTTCATCAGGTTAACTTTATTGTGCAGTCTGCCCGCCGTATCGACAAGAAGAATGTCTGTCTTTCTTGCTTTCGCTGCCTGAAGAGCATCAAAGGTTACTGCTGCCGGATCGGCTCCTTCACTTTGCTTGATTACATCAACTCCGGCCCGCTGTCCCCAAGCTTCCAGCTGTTCGATCGCCGCTGCTCTGAATGTGTCTCCTGCCGCCAGAAGGACACTTTTCCCTTCGTTGCGAAAATGCCTGGCTAATTTGCCTAAGGTTGTTGTTTTCCCTACTCCATTCACTCCGACGACCAGATATACGGTTGTGCCGCTATCATTGAGTTTTAGTTCGATTTTTTCACCAAGGAGTTCAACAATATTCTCCTTGAGTACCTCATTAAGCAGCAGGGGATCAGCTATTTTTCTTTCTTTGACCTTTTTACGCAGATTCTCCACAAGCTCCATAGAAGTGCTGATTCCCACATCCGACTGGATAAGCGCCTCTTCCAATTCCTCATACAGATCTTCGTCAATCTTGGTCGCACCCGTAAAGATTCGTTCAACTTTATCGACAAACCCCTGACGGGTTTTGGTCAGTTTCTCTTTTAACTTGCTAAATAATCCTGCCAAAACAATCCTCTCCTTTGCCTCGTTCTAAGCTATAATTGACCGGCCGTTTGTATCGTCCATCTCAACAGTTAAGAGCTTGGACACGCCGGACTCTTCCATCGTAATGCCAAAAAGCCTGTCTGCCGCCTCCATCGTCCCCCTGCGATGGGAAACGAGGATAAACTGGGTACTTGCGGAAAGAGTACGCAAGTATTCTACAAAACGTTTCACATTAGCCTCATCCAAAGCCGCTTCAATCTCATCCAGGAAACAAAAGGGACTGGGTTTCACTCTAAGAAAGGCAAACAGCAAGGCTATTGCCGTCAGTGCCCTTTCCCCGCCGGAAAGAAGAGACAGCAACTGGGCTTTTTTTCCGGGAGGCCGGGCAATAATTTTCACACCTGTTTCCAGAATGTTGTCCGGATCATCCAGGATCAGTTCGGCACTGCCTCCATGGAACAACTCGGCAAATACTTCCTGAAATCCTCTATTGACAGACTTAAACCCTTCCTGGAAACGTTCTGTCATATTCTCATTGAGCTCTATGATCAGCTTGTTCAGAGTCTCTCCCGCTTCAGTCAAATCATTGCGCTGATCACTCATAAACTCATATCTCTCTAAGGTTTCCGGATACTCATCAAGCGCTGTATAATTGACCGGACCCAGTTCTGTGATCTGCCTTTTCAATTCAGCCGTTTTTTCTGTCAATGCTTCTTTTTTCTCGGTTGTCAGGTAAGGCTTTGTGTCCTCCCACTCCAGGGAATATTCCTGGCGGAGTCTTTGTATTCCCGTTTCCCATTCAGCTTCCCAACGGGCATTTTTCAGCTCGTTCTGATGAACCTGCTGTTCGAGATCCCCGGCTTCTTGCCTGATGCGCTTCAGCTCAGTTTCTAAAGCCAGAAGCTTCTCCCCGTGATGTTCCCTGTCCCGTCTTAAGCCGATCAGAGCAAACTCTTTGGATTCAAAGGCTTCATTAATTTCTTTGCGTTTACCCTCTGTTTCGAGAATTTTGCTTTGAACTTCTTTCAGCTGCAGTTCAATATTTGCCATTTCCCCGGCTTTCTTCAGGATATTCTGGGCAAAGGCCTCCAACCTCCCCTGTTCTTCCTTCATTTGTTTCTCCGTCTGGGACAGCTCCTGCTCCCACCTGGCTGTTTCAACTTTGGAAGATGTCATGACTTCGTTCAGATCATTTGCCTCTTTATTTTTCTCCTGAATGAGACTCTCTGCCTCGGCCTGTTTGGCCTGCAGCTGAATAAGGGAACTTTCTGCGCCTTCCAAGGCGGCGGCAGCTACCTTGCTTTGAGCATTAAGGTTTTCCAGGTTATGCTCCAGTTCCGTTAACTGATAGTCCAACAATTTCTCTTCTTTTTCCAGTTGCTGCTGTTTCTGCTCAAGATATTTTTTATCGGCAGCCTGGATATGGCGTTTCTCACTGATCTCTTTTTGTTCCGTCTCCAATTGGTCTTCTGCTTGAACCAATGTTTTTATTTCCCGGTCAAGGGTGAGAATCTGCTCCGTCAAAGCTTCCATCTCTCGTTGGATTTCGATTGCTTCCTTTTTCAGGTCTTCAATTTCTCTTGGCCTGCCGATTAATCCGTTATTTGCTGATCTGCTGCTCCCCCCGGTTAGAGATCCGCCCGGATTAACCTGATCTCCCTGTAAAGTGACCACCCGGACTTTGTGCCCGGTCTTTTGGGCAAGCTCGACAGCACAGTCCAGATTTTCAGCGACAATAATTCTGCCCAGAAGTGATTCCATCACCTCAGAATATTTTCCATCATACCTGATCAGTTCAACCGCCAAACCGTGGAAGCCCCTGTTTCCTGCCAATTGGGGATTCAGAGAGTATTTTCCTCCCCTTATGGTCTCCAAAGGCAAGAAGGTTGCCCTGCCCTTATCACTGGCTTTCAAATAGGCAATACATTTTTTGGCATCTTCAGTTTTCTCGACGATAATATCCTGCAATGCGCCGCCCAGAGCCGTTTCAATCGCAATTTCATATTTTTTGTCTACCGATATCACGTCCGCTACGGTGCCCAATACCCCGCAATCCTTGATCTTTCCGTTTTTCCAGGCAAATATTGCTTCCCGGACTCCTCTATGGTACCCTTCCATGTTTTTTTCTAATACTGAAAGGGCGTTCAACCTGGCTTGTTTGCCGTCTGTCTTTCGTTGAAGGGCATTTTTCTGCTCATTCAGACTAATTCGTTCCTGAGATTTTTCTTTCTCCGCGCGGTCTATTGAGCTTATCTCCTCCGCCAGAGCGGCTAATCTTGCCGCCATTTTCTCATCCAGCCCGGTCAGTTCCTCAATCTCTGCCAGTACCTCAGCTCTTTCCCCTGCTTTTTTTTCTTTCTCCTGCAGATATCCGCTTTGGTGTCTGACATATTCCTGACGGCGGTTTTCTAATTCCAGCACTTCGTTGGAATACTTTGATCTTGCGGATATTTCTTCAAAAATTTCCGCCTTGATGGTATTCATTTCCGACCCGGCAACGATTGTCCGAAGCTCGGCCAGCTTTTGCTCGTGTTCGGCCAGACTGTCTTTCATTTCCTCTAAAGAGCGGGTTAATTCACGTTTTCTTCCAGCCAGCTCTCCTGTTCTGTCCTTGCACAGCTCCTTCTCGGCTTTATCGGCAATCATCTCTTTTTCCAGCCTGTCCTTCTGTTCGGAAATAAAACCTTGCCTTTCCGTCAGAATACTGATTTGATGCGTTTCTTCCTGGGCTGCATTTTCCAGCTCCCTGATTTCTTCCTGTCTCTGCTGAATCGTCTGTTTCAGCTTTTCCAGATCATGTTCTTTCACCAGATGAATGCTCTCATGTTCAGCGATCTTAGCAAGGACCAAGGCCTTTTTTTCCTGCATTTCCTCAGCACCATCAAGAATCTCCTGCAGTCGGTTTTTAACCTGTTCAAGCTCACAAACAAGTACGCTGATTTCCGTTTGGGCCAGTTCCTGATTGAGCTCTTTGCTCAGCCTGGCCGTTTCAGCCTGCTCTTTTAACGGTTCCAGCCTTCCCTCAATTTCTACGATAATATCATTCAGTCTTTCCAGATTTTTCTGGGTATCTTCAAGCTTTTTCAGCGCTTCCTTTTTCCGCATCCGATATTTGCTGATTCCGGCTACCTCCTCGATCAGCAAGCGGCGTTCATCGGATTTAAGATTCAGGATCTCATCAATCCTGCCTTGTCCGATAATAGAAAACCCTTCTTTGCCGGAGCCCGTATCGAGAAAAAGTTCCTGAATATCTCTCAGCCTGCATAAGGAACGGTTAATATAATATTGGCTTTCACCGTCCCGGTATACTCTCCTGGTAATGGTTACCTCCTGAAAATCTAAAGGGAGTGTTCCTGCAGAATTATCAAAAACCAGAGAGACTTCAGCCATTCCAACCGGCCTCCTGGCCGAGCTGCCGGAAAAAATGACATCTTCCATTTTCGATCCCCGCAGGCTTTTGACACTTTGCTCCCCAAGCACCCAGCGCACGGCATCAGCCACATTGCTCTTTCCGCTGCCATTCGGGCCGACAATCACACACATGCCGGCCCCAAATTCGAGCTTCAATTTATCGGCAAAAGATTTAAAGCCCTGTATATGCAATGCTTTAAGAAAAATACACGTATCCCTCATCGCAGTCAATTTTTCTTTTCCTCCCACAATTCCAATGCCAAACGGGCGGCATGCTGTTCAGCTTCCTTTTTGGTCTTGCCTGTCCCTTTGCCATAAAAATTGTTTTGTACATAAACACCTGCGGTGAACAGCTTATTATGATCGGGGCCTTGCTCGTCTATGATGCGGTAGGATACTTCCATGTCCTCTTTCTGGGCCCGCTCCTGCAGTATGGTTTTGAAGTCTCCATAATTGCCTTTATCAATAGCCTCAATCTCAGGGACCAACATTTTGAGGATAAAACTACGGACCTCTTCAAAACCATATTGCAAGTATACTGCACCGATTACAGCTTCTAGCGCGTCAGCCAGAATCGATGCTCTCTCTCTTCCGCCAGAATACTGTTCCCCTTTTCCTAAAAACAATGCTTGTCCGATTCCGATACCCCGCGCCTGGCGGGCCAGTGTCGATTCATTCACGACAGCGGCTCTCATTTTGGTCAGTTCTCCCTCCGGCTTATCCCGATATTTGAGATAGAGGTATTCTCCGATAACAAAATCAAGCACCGCATCACCCAAAAATTCCAGCCTCTGGTTGTTCTCCCTGCCGCTTGCCGGGTTCTCAAAGGTATAGGACGGATGAGTAAGAGCAGTATACAACAATTGATTTTCGGGATTTTCCAGACCGAGCTTAGTGATAAAAGCTGTGGCAAAAGATTCCTTTTTTAAGTCATTTCCCAAGTTTCTTCCCGCTATGCCCCTTTTCTTTTGACGGTTAAGAAAGTATTTTTTGTTCTGCTTTTTCAATACACCAACCCCTTAAATACATAAAAACCCCGTAGTTAACCACTACGGGGCATATTTTGTTATTTGTTCGCATTAATATAATTGATAATATCCCCCACTGATTGAATATTTTCAACCTCTTCATCCGCAATGTCAATATCAAATTCTTCTTCCAAGGCCATAACAAGCTCGACGATGTCCAAAGAATCCGCATTTAAAGACTGAAATGTAGTCTCCAGTGCAATCTCCTCATCATCCACACCCAACTGGTCAACAACAATAGCCTTAACTTTTTCAAATATATCCAATAATGCCACCCCCTCTCGTCTATGATGAAATCCTGCAAATGTAAAACTATGATCTGAGGTATAAAACCTTTTATTCAGAATTGTAGCCACTATTGATTAATAATGCAAGAATCTTTTATGTTTTATCATGATTTATTTGCCCAAACTTTTCTACTTCCATTGCTATTTTTTCAATAATGCCGCGTTCTATACACTCCTTGGCAACTCTTATCGCATGAAATATTGCCGTTTCGTCGGAACTTCCATGACAAATGATACTGGTCCCATTGACTCCCAGTAAAGGGGCTCCTCCATACTGGGAATAATCCAGATCTTGAGCGAATTCCTTCAACCCCGGTTTTACCAGCAGGGCGCCAGCCTTCCTCAGCGCGTTTGCCGTAAGCTTCTCTTTCAGCAGTTTAGCAAAGCTGGATGCCAGGCCCTCCATGGTTTTCAGGACAATATTGCCGACAAAAGCATCACAAACGATGACATCGGCATTCCCTGCCGGAATGTCCCGTCCCTCAATATTCCCAACAAAATTCAGGGATGATTTCTTCAATAGCTCATAAGCCTCTTTCACAAGCTCATTCCCTTTGCCTTCTTCGCTGCCAATATTAAGCAGCGCTACCCGGGGCTTCTCTATCCCTAAAACCAGTTCAGAATAAATGCTTGCCATCATCGCAAATTGCAGAAGATTTTCCGGTTTCGCATCAGGGTTAGCCCCGACATCAACCAGAAGCTTCCCCCTATGCAGGGTCGGAATGATTGTCGCGATACCCGGACGGCTGATCCCCTTAATTCTGCCCAGACCAAACAAGGCCGCAGCCATCTGCGCGCCTGTGCTGCCGGCACCGACGATTGCCCCGGCTTTGCCTTCATGCACAAGTCTGGTCCCTACTACAATAGAGGAATCCTTCTTGTTGCGTACCGCTGCAGCAGGGTGCTCGTCCATTTCAATCATTTCGCCGGCTTCGACGATTTCCATATTGGGAGGCAAACCGGTTCCGGGAATACATTCCATAATTTTTTCCCTGCTGCCGACCAGGATAATTGTGATCTCTGTGAATTTGTTTGCAGCTCTGATTGATCCTTTGATTATTTCCGCCGGAGCATGATCCCCGCCCATAGCGTCAACGGCAATCTTCATCTTACAACTCCTCCTATGATACAGAAAAAAGCCGTTGCTTTAAAAATAAGTCAACAGCCTTTTATCCATCAGCATAGCATTATTCATTAACAGTAATGACTTCTTTGCCCTTATAATGGCCACAACTGGGACATACTTGATGCTGAGCTTTCAGTTTATGACACTGGGGGCATTCCACCAGATTAGGAGCGGTAAGCTTATCCATCGCCCTGCGCTGCCGAACTCTGGCTTTTGATTGCTTATTTTGATGAACACCCATAAATTACACCCCCTTATTCCAACGTGATAATATTTCCAGGCGAGGGTCAATATCCTCATCCGTACACCCGCAATTGACTTGGTTCAAATCCACACCGCATTTTGGGCAGAGACCCTTACACTCTTCCTTACAGAGCAGTTTCATCGGAAGGTGCAATAAGATATGTTCATCAATACGGCCATCGATTTCAAACTCGTCCTTTTCAAAGATAAGGTCGACATCCCTGGCCTCTTCTTCTCTTTGCTCGCTTGATGCCCATTCATCCTCAAACGCAAATTGCAGGGGATAAAGAAATTCGTTCAAACATCTGGAACAGGCTGCTGCGATTTCGGTTTTTACAGTACCGTGAACCAGAAGGGACTTGCCGCTGTTCAGAAGATCAAGATGAACCTTGACAGGGGTTTCAAACTTGAACAGATCATTTTCGAGTTCAACCGGCGGGAATTTTTCTTCAAAATCGTAGCTTTTGCTGCCGCCTTCTATTTTCCTTAATTGGGAAACATTAACCTTCAAAAACACTCACCCCTAAACGCAACACCTGTTATTATAGATCGGGCCTTTTTCTTTGTCAAGTACGATTACTTGTCCGAATAGTTTCCTCAGCACCTCTTTTGTGTCCAGGGCGATCATCAGCTCTTCATTCGTCGGAATGACCAACACCCTGCATTGGGATTCCGGCGTCGCGATATCCATTTCCCGTCCTCTGGCCATTTCATTTTTAAGAGGATCGATCTTTAAGCCAAGAAAGCCCAATGTGCTGCAGATTTGTTGGCGGATAGAGGGCGAATTTTCCCCGAGACCGGCCGTGAATATTAACGCATCGGTTCCATCAAGAATTGCTGCATATGCTCCCACATATTTTTTTACATGGTAAGCAAAGGCATCAATGGCCAGCTTTGCGCGGGAATTTCCTTCATCAGCGGCAATCTGCAGATCACGAAAATCACTGCTGATCCCGGACAGGCCAAGGACACCGCTTTTCTTATTGAGAAATTCGTTTACTTCATCAGGAGTCAAATTCTCCTTATTCTGAATATAAGCGACTACAGCAGGATCAATATCTCCCGAGCGCGTTCCCATCATCAGTCCTTCCAGCGGTGTCATCCCCATGGATGTATCCAGACACTTCCCGGCCTTGATCGCGCTGATGGAAGAACCGTTGCCCAGATGACAGCTGATCACTTTGAAATCCGCGCTATACCCGCCGAGCATTTCAGCGGCTCTTTGACTGACATATTTGTGAGAAGTCCCATGAAATCCGTATCTTCTGATCTTATATTTTTCATAGTATTCGTAGGGAATACCATACAGATAAGCTTCGGGAGTCATCGTCTGATGAAATGCATTATCAAATACGGCAACCTGAGGCACATCGGGCATAAGCTTCTCACAGGCATTAATTCCCGCCAGATTGGCCGGATTATGAAGCGGCGCAAATTCGAAACATTCCCGAATCGCCTCTTTTACCTCCGGCGTAATCAAGACCGAACCTGTTACCTTCTCTCCGCCGTGCAGGACTCTGTGCCCAACCGCATCTATTTCTGAAAGAGCCTTGACGATACCGTATTCCGGGTCGGTAATCGCCTCAAACAACAGCTGAATTGCCCGGTCATGATTAGGAATATCCGCAAGCATCACTTCTTTTTCTCCGTTGATACAATGATGTGTCAGCATTGCCCCCGGCAATCCAATTCTTTCAACCAGCCCTTTAGCCAGAGCTGTTTCAGAATCCATATCCAAAACTTGATATTTTAATGATGAACTTCCACTATTAATAACAAGAATTTTCATAGATCGGCCCCTTTCAAGTTTATATGGTCCGGTCACCATGCCGCAAAATCATTTTCATAATAATTCTAGATAAAAATCCATTATTCCTTTAAGAATTGTTTATTCTTCTTCGACCCTTCTCCAAATTTTGAAACAGCTTTCCCTCATCTAAAATAATCTCCCGGTTCTGATCATATAGATTAAGGTACTCGGCTTTAAAAAACCTCAATTGGTCTGATTTACCTTGTATGGAGAAGACAGCCATGAAAAGTATATTCAAAATACTGCCTTTTTTATTTTTTGCTTTTGCTATGTTTTATTATCCCCAAGAAGTATTTTTTTCTGCAATAACAGGACTCAAAATATGGGCGAATATTGTCCTTCCGGCCTTGTTTCCTTTTTTTGTTCTCTCAGATTTGCTGATGAAGCAAGGTTTTGTCAGCTTTATCGGCGTTCTGTTTGAACCTTTGATGCGCCCTCTTTTCCGGCTTCCCGGCAAAGCTTCTTTTGTTTTGGCGATGACTCATATTTCGGGTATACCGATCGGTGCTGTTTTGACTTGCCGAATGCGTCAGGAAAACGATCTTACCCGCCTTGAAGCCGAAAGGCTTCTGGCAATCACCTGTAATCCCAGCCCCGGCTTCATGCTTGGAGTTGTTGCCGCCGGGATGCTTAAAGACCCCGGTCTCGGAGTGATGATCAGCGCATCAGTTTATCTGGCCAACATTATGGTTGGTTTGATTTTTCGTTTTTATGGTCACCGGGAAAAAAAAGTCCGGCAAAGACTTTCCTGGCAAAGCGCACTGAGTGAATTGAGAGCCGCTCAGCAGAAAAATAAAAAGGCTTTCGGCGAATTGCTTGCCGATGCCATAAAAAACAGTACCAATACGGTACTGCTCGTCGGCGGTTATATTACTTTTTTTTCGGTCATGATTCATTTGCTGACCATCACGCAATTTCATTACTATTTTGCCCATATTGTTGGTTCTCTTTCCGGCGGTTTACTGAAAGAAAGCGCCGATGCCCTGATCCAGGGACTATTTGAGACAACTCTCGGCTGCCAAACCGCGGCCTTAAGTATACCGGCCATAAAACTCAAAATCGCTTTGATCACTCTATTTATGGGCTGGGGAGGACTATCGGTCTTCGGACAGGTAGCCAGCTTTACGGCAACAACTGATCTCCGTTTCCTCCCCTTTGTCATTGCCCGGACTTTGCACGCTTTTTTCGCTATGCTGTTGAGCCAAATTTTCCTGATCTTTTCTCCTTATCCCGCCTCTTCAATCCTATCGGCGGTCAATCTGTCCCACTCCTGGCCCACAGTTCTGCACTGGAGCTTTATTTCTCTGTGGTACTCCACAATCATCATGGCATTCATTCTGCTGATCATTTTCCTGGTCAAAGGCTATTTCCTTATTGTTTATCGAAAACATCGTCTCTAAACACAAAGATTCTACGACACGTCTCCTGGTCTTAAATATCAGGACTCTGTTGTCGCCTGCACTCGGTCATCCCATCTTGCCATCCGGACAAGTTCTTCCCGGCTGGATTTGATCGCGTTGAACGCTTCTTCGAATCTTTTTTCCAGGTCATCCAGGAGTTCGTCCGAGTATTTTAAGGTACCCATTTTCACTTCCCGCGAATATTCCTGAGCCTTCATCACCAATTCTTCTGAGTAAGCTTTAGCCTGCAGGGTAATTTCATTTTCGGTCAAAAGCTGCTCAGCCTGGGCCTGAGCCCTCTCGATCACCCGTCTTGCTTCAGTGCGGGCATCTTCAACCATGCGGTCTTTTTCAGCAATGACAAAGTTTGCCTCCTTGATTTCTTCAGGAAGTACGGCTCTCATTCTATCCAGGATTTCCAGTATGGAATCTTCATCAACCATGATTTTACTCATCAGGGGAACCTTTGTCGCCCTATCCAGTATTTCTTCCATTTGTTCAATAAGTAAATATATCTGATTTTCCAATTCAAACCCTCCCTGTATTTTTTCCCTGAATAAACCAGACTTTTGTATCTCCGTATTCTCTTTCTATTCTAACCTCCAGCATCTCCGGCAGGTTATCAAAAACTTCATCAGAAGCCGTTTCAACAACAATTACCCCTGCCGGTTCCAGATACGCGCCGAAATGCAAGGCTTCTATGGCTCTTTCAGCCAAATCCCTATGATAGGGCGGATCAAGAAAGATCAAATTGTAGCTTTCTCCCCTATGCTGTTGCAGAAAACGAAAAGAATCGGACTTATATGAAAATAATCTTTTCTCATTTTCCAAAAAACAAATATTATCTTTGATGATATTCCAGGCCATAGGATCTTTTTCCACTAAAACAACTTTCTGTGCACCTCTGGATAACGCTTCAAGCCCTAAATTACCGGTACCCGCAAAAAGATCAAGAACCTTGGCCTCCATTACTTTGGTTCCAAGAATATTAAAAACAGCTCCTTTGACTTTATCAGATGTCGGCCTTGTCGTCATTCCTGGAACCGCCTTAAGCTTACGTCCTTTGAAGTCTCCTGCTATGATACGCATTACAGGCCCCCATCTGCAAAATCGAATCATCAAATGATAATTAATAGTTAGTATATCATATAAAAGAAAAAATTTGGCATCAAAAAATTGAATAACTTAAAATGAAAATTACCATACTTGTAATGCTTTCAATAATATTTTAACCTTCTCATCATAAATCATTTAACTGGCTTAATTTAGCCAGTTCTTTTTCAAAATACACTTAATGGAGGATAAAAATCAGTGAAAAAATCCAAGCTTTTTGAAAAATGGAATGTTCATTTGGATTTGGCCGTTGAAGCACATGAGCTTCTGCGGGGAGAAACCAACCAAGATGTTCCCGGGGTGATTGAAAAGAAAGAAACTTTTCGCCATGCTTCCGTTAATACCATTACGATTACAGACCAAAGAGGGGAAAAGCTTTTGGGACGCCCTCAGGGGAACTATGTTACTCTGGAGGTTCCGGAAATAAAAGAAAACAATTTTGAACATCATAAAAAAATCTCTGAAATTCTGGCCCAGAAGCTGTCAGACCTCATCCGATTTCATGAAAAAGCGAGTTTTTTAATCATTGGGTTAGGCAACCGCAACGCGACTCCCGATGCTCTAGGCCCTAAGGTTGTTGAAAAAATCATGGTAACCCGTCATTTATTTCACTACGCACCCGAAGAAATCAAAGGCAATCTCCGCAATGTGGCCGCGATTTCTCCAGGTGTTTTGGGTATCACGGGGATAGAGACTGCTGAAGTCATTCGCGGCCTGGTCGAGCACGTGAAGCCAGATTATGTCATTGCCATAGATGCCCTTGCCGCAGGTGCCTTAGACCGTATCGGCAGCTCGATCCAGCTGGCGGATACCGGGATAAATCCTGGCTCGGGAATCGGAAATTTCCGCAAGGGCCTGAATGAAGAGACCCTCGGCTGCAAAGTAATCGGAATCGGAGTGCCCACTGTCGTGAATGCGGCGGTTATCGCCCATAAAACCATTGAAGAACTGTTCGCTGAAATGGAGACCCATCCCTCTTTAGCGCAAATCTATGATGAAGAAAATGAAGAAAGCATCGTGTCGGTTATGGAAAAAGCCCTTTCTCCCTTTAAAGACAGTCTGATGGTCACTCCTAAAGAGATTGACGAACTGATTGAAACGACCTCCCGCATAATTGCCAATGCTTTGAATATGAGTATTCATCCCGGTATTGACCCGGGAAATGATGAAACCTATCTCATGTAAGGTTCTATTCTGCCGAAAGACCGAATAATTGACTGGCATTGCCTGATAATATCTTTCTGACCTCCTCTTGTGTCAGACCCAGTGAGTGTATCCGCTCAAGCTCCGTCTGATGAGACCACATGGGATAATCCGTACCGTAGAGAACCTTTTCTACACCGTGCCTTCGGATAAGATCGACAGCTCTTTGCGGCGGTAAAAACATCAATGCGCTTGACGTATCAATAAAGAGATCTTTGCCAATAAGAACATCACCCAACTCATCCCAGACAGTATATCCTCCTAAATGAGCCGCGATTACGGTCAGCTTGGGAAACCTGTCCAATACTTTGAGCAGCCTTAAAGGATTGGAATAATCCATTCGGTAATCCCCGATGTGAAAAATAACCGGCAGCCTTCCTTCTAAAGCTTCATATATTGGGTACATTGCCCGGTCGTCAATATTATACTCCTGAAAATCAGAATGGAGCTTTATCCCTCTGAGGCCAAGCGCGATGATCCGGTCAATCTCCTGTGCGGGATTGGCAAATGCAGGATGGATGGACCCGAAGCCGATCAGTCTGTCATCCAAAGCACTTTTCTGTGCGATAAAGTTATTAATCGCGGTGACCTGTTCCTTTGTCGTCGCGGTTGAAGAAATCACAAAATGACCAATACCTGCACCTGAGCGCAGCATGTCTTCCACAGTCCCCTTGCCTTCCATGACCGAATCATAAAAGCAACCGATAGAAGCAACCGCCCGCTCGGCAATATTTTCAGGGAAAATATGATTATGAAAATCAATAATTTGATCGCTGTTTCTGTTTGGCATTGCCACTGCTGTCCTTAACGAGAATTTTTCTAAAGTATAGCATATTTTCCCAACAAAGCGAATGAACTTCTATTTCAGAGAGATAAAAAAAGGCTGCTGCAGACCAATTGATTTCAATTCGTTGCATAGCCCATTTTTTTTAAATCTCAGGCTTATCCTGAGGCTTGTTCAAAACATCAATTTTGTACAATGATCTTGACCTGGTTATCCCGGCAGCTTGCTTTTTTTCGTCTTTCCTTTTCTTCTTTGCGGAAGCCCCATTTCTTGAGCGACTTCGTATTTGAGATTCTCGATGTCTTTCCTCTCTTCATTGTCGCTGGTCATGCATTCTTCCCTCCTAAGATAAAATCACTTATTGGTCAGGATTAAGTTATTTTGACAGTATATTTTGACCAATTGGTTCATTTTCTATGCTTCATCTTCGAAGGCAATCATCATGCTCTTTTTTCTGCTCAAGCAAAAGCTTTCGAGACCAAAACCTTAATTTATTCCCGTTTTGTTCCTGGGGTACTGCTTTTCCACTTCTTGATAAACTTCCTGGTATTTTTCCGGTTCCTTAAGTATTTTCTGCAACAAAATATAAGCTTTCTCGACTAATCGGCCATCTCTGGCCAGATCGGCCAGCTTCAGTTCCGCCGCCCCATGCTGTCTTAATCCCAGCAGCTCACCCGGCCCTCTCAGTTTGAGGTCCTCTTCGGCTATTTTAAAGCCGTCTTCCGTTTCACAAAGAACATTGAGACGGGCACTGTCTCTGGACTCACTGACCAGAATACAAAAGGACTGATGATCTCCGCGTCCCACCCTGCCTCTAAGCTGGTGCAGCTGGGCCAGGCCAAAACGTTCCGCATTTTCGATGACCATAACCGTCGCATTGGGCACATTAACCCCTACTTCAATCACGGTAGTGGATACCAGGATATTGATTTCACCCTGATGGAACCTTCTCATGACTTCTTCTTTTTCCTGACCTTTCATGCGTCCATGAAGCAAGGCCACTTTCCATGCGGGAAACCTCTCCGCCAAAACCCGGGCTTTTTCCGTTGCGGAGATAAAATCTGTTTTTTCCGTTTCCTGAACCAAAGGACAGACCACGAAAATCTGTCTTCCTGCCGCCACCTGCTGTTCCAGGAACTTCTCCAGCTGTGCTCTGCTGCGTTCGGTCATTTTCCTGGTCATAACCGGCTTCCTGCCCGCAGGCATCTCATCGATGACTGAAAGCTGGAGATCCCCGTAGAGAGTCAGGGCCAGGGTCCGGGGAATCGGTGTGGCCGTCATCACTAAGACATGAGGACTTTCACCTTTATCCTGAAGCCGGGTCCGCTGCCTTACGCCAAAACGGTGCTGCTCATCCGTAACCACCAGCCCCAGGGCATGGTAACGGACCTGATCCTGAATCAAGGCATGTGTCCCAACGATCACATCGATCTTTCCCTGTTCCAGGTCAACTAAGATTTCCTCCCGTTCACTTTTGCCTTGACTTCCCAAAAGAAGTGCTGCCCTTACTCCGAGAGGTTGAAAAACACGTGTCAAAGAGTGATAGTGCTGTAAAGCAAGCACCTCGGTAGGGACCATCATCGCCCCCTGGTAACCTGATCCCACGGCTTGGAGCAAGGCAGCCATGGCCACCGCGGTCTTACCGGAGCCGACATCACCCTGTACCAATCTGGTCATCCCTCTGGTTGTCGCCATATCTCTGAATATCTCGCCAATCACCCTTTTCTGGGCACGGGTAAGCTGGAATTCCAGGATGTGCAGCCATTTGTGCAGCAGCTCTTTGCCCTTTTGCAGAACCGGGCTTGAATTTCCGGAAACGGGATCTCTGAGCTCGGCAATGGCCAATTGGAAGAATAGGATTTCTTCGATAATGAGTCGTTCCCTCGCTATTTTGGCTTTCTCCGGGGAAGAGGGAAAATGAATCTCCCGGATTGCCTCGGGCCGCTTCAACCATCCCTGACAATCTTCGTCTGGAAATACCTCCGGAAAAATCTCCTCAATCTGGGCCGAAGCATTTCTCATGATAAACCTGATCGCTTTGGAATTGAGCCTGGCAGTCTCGGGGTAAATCGCGACGATTTCGGTCCTTTGCCGGTCATTGTTCCCCTTTTCAATCTCTGTAGCCAAAAGCTCCGGGACTTTTTTGTTCCACTGTACCTTGCCTGTTATTGATACAACACTGCCCGCCGGAAATTGCCTGGGAATATGTGTCTGATTAAACCATACGGCATCGATATAGCTGCCGTCCTGTTCAATCCTTAATTTGGTCACCTTCACTCTTCCCCTGCTGATCTGACTGCCTGAAACAGTGCCTGTGACAACAGCGATTTCCCCGTCCTGAAGCTCGTTGATCAGGCGGGATGTCCGAATCTCATAGCGGCGGGGATAATGCTGCAAAAGCTCCCTTACCGTTCTGATCCCCAAATTCTCAAGCTGTCTGATTCTCTGCGGCCCTACCCCTTTTACATATTGAAGCTGAATTGCGGAGTCCCCGGCAGGAGCCGTTGCCGAAGACTTCATCTTTATTTTTTCAGGCAACAAAGTCAACCGGTTTTCTATGATCTTGATCAAAGCGTCCAACAAGCCTTTTCTTTTCCGGGGGGGCGCTAGTTCATACTCCCGGACAATTTCCTGAACCACTTCCCATTGTTCGGGAGTGGCCATTTTCTGCAGAACCGGCAGAACATCATGAAGAAAAGCACCGAAACCGCCGATGGCCCCGGTGTTCAGATAACCCTGTTTTTCTTCCGCCCGCAAAGCGTTTTTTATACTGACAACTGTTTTATTCTCCATTTTGTCTCCCCAAGTCCTGCTCTAAAGTTTTGCATAAGACTTTTTGCACGAGGATTTTTGCCTAAGAATATGATTCAAGGATCTTCAAATTAAAATTCTATTTATTCTGCAAGATAGGTTTCTTTTATTCTTTTACCCGCAGGGGTTGCTGCCAACCCCCCCATCGCAGTTTCTTTCAACGCACAGGGGATTTGCTTCCCGATCGATGCCATCGCATCGATGACCTCATCAACAGGTATTGCGCTCCGGACCCCTGCCAGAGCCATTTCTGCCGCCGTCATCGCGATTACCGCCGCCATAGCGTTCCTTTTAATACAAGGCACCTCCACCAGTCCGGCAACCGGATCGCAAACCAGCCCCAAAAAGCTTTTCAACGCCATGGCCGCGGCATGTCCAATCTGTTCCGGCGACCCGCCGGCCAGCTCCACAGCCGCTCCGGCCGCCATGGCTGAGGCAGAGCCGATTTCAGCCTGACATCCGCCTTCCGCCCCGGAAACGGTGGCCCTTTCCGCAATAACCATTCCCAGACCGGCCGCTGTGAACATCGCCCTCACCACTTCTTCTTCCGTTACCCCTGTAACCTCCTGAACAGTCAGAAACACGGCAGGCAGCACACCGCACGACCCTGCCGTAGGTGCGGCCACAATCCTGCCCATTCCGGCATTAACTTCCGCTACCGCTACCGCCCTGGCCACAGCCTTATTCAAGCTGTCCCCAATAATGGTTTTTCCTTTTTTCCGGAACTTCTCCATTTTCGATGCATCCCCGCCGGCCAAGCCTGACTGGGAATGCCAGTCTCCCGTGAGCCCTCGGGCTGCGGAGTCTTTCATCACCAGAAAATGATCGGTCATTCTTTTGATTAACTCGTCTTGATTCTTATTCATCTTTTCAGCTTGATCATTTAAGACGACCTGACTTATTTTTATTTGCTGTTCTTGAGCAGAATCAATGATTTCCCGGCAGGAACGCATATTTGTTCTCTCCTTAATTCATCGGTTCAATAAAGATGACCTCTTCCACCTTGGCAAGTTTTCTGATCTTTCCCAGGACCTCAATTGGCACGATATCATCGGTTTCTATCACTGTTAATGCTCTTTTCCCGCGCCCCTCTCGTGATACCTTCATTTTGGCAATATTGATAGAAGCCTTAGCCAGCACGGCTGTAATTTCCGCAATCATACCGGGATAATCGGCATAAACAGAGACAATGGCAGGATATTCTCCATTAAACTCCACCGGGAATTGATTAATCTCCCTGATCACGATCATCCCCCCGCCAATGGAAGAACCGGTCATTTCAATCCTTTTTCCGTTCAAGCCGGTCAGGCAGATCTTTGCTGTGTTGGGATGTGTCTCCCCCAAATCCCCTTTTTCAAATTTTACCTCAAGCTGTTTCTCCCGGGCAATCTGCAGCGCTCTTCTTATCCCTTCATCATCAGGCTGCATACCCAGTATTCCTGCTGTCAACGCAAGGTGAGTCCCATGTCCCTTCCCTGTCTCTGCAAAAGAACCGTGGAGAACGATCCCGGCTTTTTGTACTTGCTCCCCAAGGATCTTGCGGGCCATTAACCCCAGTCTTACCGCTCCGGCAGTATGGGAACTGGAGGGGCCAACCATTACCGGCCCCAAAAGATCAAAAACAGAACTTTCCGCCATATCATCACCTGTCTTTTTATCTCATCCGCGCGTAAAAAAATCCTGTTTCCGCACAGATCCATTCTCTCCGGATCATTCTTTCCAAATAACAATCGCTCTCTATATCATGCTCTTTTTTACAGACAGTTAAACAAAAAACCTCCGGGAAAGCCGGAGGTTCCAAGTTCTATTCAACCCCAAAAATATAATAATACAAAGGCTGCCGGCCCGCATAAATTTCCACTTCAATATCCGGTTTTTCACTTTCCAGCCAATATTCCAGGACCTCAACATCTTCTTCCATCATATCTTTTCCGTATATTATTGTGACCAGATCTTTATCCCGCCAATTCATTTCTTCGAGAACTTTCTTGGATACCTCCAAAATCTCTTTTCCCGTCGCCGTGATTTTTTCTTCAACTAAGCCCAGGATATCCCCTTCGGATATTTGGAGATCGCCGAACTGGGAGTTTCTTACGGCATAGGTTACCTCCCCCGAAGCAACCTGAGTTATTGCTTTTTTCATACTTTCCAGATTTGCTTCCGGTTCAGAATCCGGATTATAACCGAGCAGGGCGGCAATCCCCTGAGGAATAGACTTGGTCGGAATAATATAGGCCTTACGGTCTTCCAGCAATTCGGCAACCTGTTGAGCAGCCATAATAATATTTCCGTTATTCGGAAGAATGAAGATATTGCGGGCAGCGATCTTTTTTGCGGCTTCCGCTAAATCATAGGTACTGGGGTTCATTGTCTGACCGCCGAATACGACCTGTTCTACCCCCAGACTATGAAAGATTTCCGATATCCCTTCACCCATAGCTACGGCCACAATGCCATATTCTTTTAAATCTTCAGGTTTTACCGGCACTTCTTCGGCTGAAGGTTTTCCAGTATTCAACCCATCGGAGAAATCTCTCCGGTCCTCCCCTTTAGCCTGATGTGAAGCCGCTTCGTTCTGGGCAAGCATATTATGAATCTGGACCTCATGCAAACTGCCGTATTTCAACGCATAATCAAGGATTTCCCCTGGGTTGGCGGTATGGATGTGTATTTTGAGAATACTTTCAGTCCCAACAACGAGAAGACAATCCCCCTTCTCCATAAGCTCATCCCGGATCAAATCCGGATTCATGGACTGTCCTTTGACCAGGAATTCAGTACAATAAGGATATTCAAGGGTATCAACTCCTATAATCCCTTGGACAGCAGGAGTATTCTCACCGGTTATATCCTGAACGACCTCCTCAAAGATCAAGCCCGGTCCTGCCCCTTCCAGGGCACCTATCCAGCCCTTGACTATAGTTAAGAAACCTTCGCCACCGGCATCCACTACCCCGGCCTGTTTTAATACAGGCAGCATTTCCGGGGTCTTTGCTAAAGCAATCTGTCCTTTGGCCAGACCGGCCTGCATGATTTCCAAAAAATCTGTTTCTCCCGCTCTGGCTTTTGAAAGAGCACTTTTGGCAAATTCCTTGGACACGGTGAGGATCGTCCCTTCGACCGGTTTCATCACCGCCCTGTAGGCAGTATCGACTCCGGCTTGCAATGCTGCCGCAAACTGGACTGCATTTGCTTCAGTCAATCCATCCAGACCTTTGGCTATCCCGCGCATAATCTGGGATAAAATCACCCCGGAATTTCCCCGCGCGCCCATCAGCGAACCCATGGAAGCAGCATTGGCCACTTCCGATATTGAGCTGCTTTCTATCTTAACTCCTGCGGCTGCCGCAGAACGGAAAGTCAAACACATATTCGTGCCTGTATCTCCATCCGGAACAGGAAATACGTTCAGGGAGTCAATCTCCTTCTTCTTTGCTTCCAGAGTCTTCGCACCTGAATCAAGCATTTCCTTCCATTTATTTCCGTCAATCGCTTTCAAGATTTATCCTCCTAATCATCTAGTGTCAAGCTGCTGTTTTATTATTCCAGGAAACGCACACCTTGAACATTGACATTCACCTGATTGATCTTCAGACCGGTCATTGTTTCGATAGAATAACGCACCCTGTCCATCACATTGGATGCCACTTCGGATATTTTAATTCCATATCCCACAATGATATTTAAGTCCACAGTGAGGTCATCATCCTGAATTTGAACAACAACACCTTTGCCCAGATTTTCTCTTTTCAGCAAACCGGACACCCCGTCGGAAATTTTACGGGAAGCCATTCCAACCAATCCATAACATTCAATTGCTGCCGCCCCGGCAATCGTAGCAATCACATCTTCACTGATATTGATTTTTCCAAGCTTGGTTTCAAGCAATTTCCCCATTTTCCGAACCTCACTTTCCCATTAAAGATTTGTCTTTTATCTTTAGCGTATTCATCATTCAAACAATATTTGCACCTGTAAAATAGAATATTACAATTATAAATAGGATAATATAATACCTGTTTGTAGTCAAATGCTAACTGAATCCGCAAAAGCAGGCAAAAAGAAACATAAAATAAAGCAGCTCACCCTTGCCTTTTTTTTTGAGTTCTGTTAATATATTATAGTGTCATTTCGGGTGAAAAGGAGGTAAGTTACATGTCAAATGTTTGTGCTATTTGCGGTAAAGGGGTTTCCACAGGGATGAAGGTCAGCCATTCACATATTCGTACAAAACGCACCTGGAAACCGAACCTGCAGCGTGTTCGTGCTGTTGTTAACGGTACCCCCACCCATCTCAGGGTATGTACAAGATGCTTGCGTTCAGGCAAGGTTCAGCGCGCTGTTTAAAGCTGCTTGAATGATAATATCAGGGGAGCGTCGCCAAACTGCTTACATTAGTGGTTAGCGATGCTCTTTTTATCTGCCGATTTTTCCGCTATTGTAATATCTTCAGGATGAAATCATTATAGGAAGTTCTCAAAGCAATCATAATTACGCTGTTTAACAATCTTATGATTCTTAAACTGAAAGAATTGCGCAAAATACGCTTTCATCTCATCCCCAGCCTTTAACTTTCCTAACGGAATGGATAATTCTCCACTCCAGATCGCTTCAATAATTACCGTATCCCCGATGGAAAATGATTTCACGATTTCATATCTCTGGTTTGCAATAACCTTTTTCCCACTGATCGATGCATCTTTAATTTCATGAAGATTTCTTTCAATAAGTCTTTTGGTTAATAAATTTGGATATTCAATCTGTACTGCAGACTCATCATAAAACTCATTCAACTCTTCCCCGGATTTCCCGTCACCTACGGCTTTCATAAAACGAACAGCCAATTCCAAATTATCCTTACTCATGATTACCTCCCCCCAAAGTTCAGAGAACTTTGGATTTAACGACAAGGATCCTGCCTTTGGCCACCTTTATTTTTGCTTCGTCTTCGATCAGAACATTACTGATCCCTCGCGGTGAGTGCTGGTACATCGTGGAATTCTTCAACGGATAGTAGAGTCCGTATGAATCGACGACAGCCTCCGCCGAAAGAGGGATAATCGAAATCACTTGCCCCTGGGTTCCCTTGACCATCTCCTCTCCCGGAGCAAGGACCCAGGCTTCCTGGGACGGCTCGATCATTCTCACCATCCGTCCCCTCTCGGCAAAGGCCAGCATCATGCTGATATTGCCCATTAAATGGTCAAGCCTTTTTCCGCCTGCTCCATAGAGGGAAATTTCATCCTTGGGTTTTCCGTACTCCCGAAGATATTCTTCCGCATATTCCATCGCCAGTTCAAGATCGGTTTCATCTTTTTGCGCCGGATACTTTTTTATTTTTGTTTTGCCCTGTGCGCAGATGAACAGGTTTTCTTCTTTAATTGAATCCATATCACCTACCAGGATATCGGGCAGCCTGCCGGAACTGATTGCCGCATTGCCGCCGCCATCGGCACAGATTAAGACCTCAATATTGCCGGGGGCAATCTCCTGACGCCCCCATTCTATATCCCATTCGCCATTGGCCAAAACAGCAATCCTCATCTTTTCAACCACCTGTTATTCGGCTGCCGCCAGCAGCTCTTTTATGGCCAGGACAGGATCTGGTTTAGTGAACACCGCTGCTCCGGCCACGATAATATCCGCCCCTGCCCTGCTGACCAGGGAAATCGTGTCCGTATTGATCCCCCCATCCACCTCAATCAGACAACCGGGATTAACCTGGGCAATAATCGTGGAAAGGGCAACAATCTTCGGTAAGACTCCCTGAATAAACTGCTGCCCGCCAAACCCCGGATTAACAGACATCAGCAGGACCATATCCAGGTCCTGTAAAACATAAGTCAATACTTCTATAGGTGTCGCCGGATTAAGAGCCAGTCCGGCTTTGACCCCCATAGATTTGATTTGTTGAATCAGCCTGTGAAGATGAATACTGGCTTCGGCATGGACAGTAATGATATCCGCTCCGGCATTAACAAATTCTTCAAGATAAAGCTCCGGTCTCTCGATCATCAGGTGAACATCGAATTTCATTGATGATACCTTGCGCAGAGCCTTGATCACAGGCGGTCCGATCGTCATATTGGGAACGAAATGTCCGTCCATAACATCTATATGCAGGATTTCCGCCCCTCCGGCTTCAACCCTTTTTACCTCTTCCCCCAATTTGGTAAAATCCGCTGACAGGATCGATGGTGCAATCTTAATCGGCATAATACCCTCCCCTGACTTTTCCTTCGTTTAAGCAATAGATCATTCTACAGTTTCAACCTATTTTTTATAGATTACGGCAAATCTATTTTATCACATAAAAGACTCTGTCAATACTTATTTTCGGCAGCTTTTACTTCCTCAAGAAACTGCCGGTAATGCTCATACCTTAAGCCGGTCATCTCCCCTCCCTGCACTGCTTCTCTTAATGCGCACCCCGGCTCTTTGACGTGAAGACAATCCTTAAAGCGGCACTCTTTACGGTATGGTCCAAATTCAGGAAAATATTCCTGGAGCTGTTCCTTTCTCATGGGGGGAAGGTAGAGGGATGAAAATCCCGGGGTATCGGCAATCAGCCCTTTGGCCGCCTCTAAAAGCTCGACATGACGGGTCGTATGTTTCCCTCTGCCAAGCTTGTCACTGACAGACCCTGTTTTCAGCTTCAAACTCGGTTCCAGTGAATTCAGCAGACTGGACTTCCCGGCCCCGGATGGACCGGCCAGAACAGAAACTCTGCCGCGAACAATTTCTCGGACTTCTTCCATACCCTGAGCAAGAATATTGGAGACATAAAAGACCCTGCACCCTATTGTTCTGTAATATTCATATGGTGACAGGTCGCTCTCTCTAGCCAAATCATACTTTGTAAAAACAATCACCGGTTCGATTCCCGCATGAGCAACCTGAACAAGCAGCCTGTCCAGCAAGTTAAAATCCGTATCCGGAGTACTCATGGCCAAAACAAGCAAGGCTTGATCAACATTGGCAATATTGGGTCTGATCAGAGAGTTTTCCCTGGCCAACACTTCTTCTATTGTCGCCTTGATCCCCCTATCCGACAAAATCATGACTTTGTCCCCAGGGATGAAATCCTGCTTTTTGACACGAAAACGACCGCGCAGGGAGCATTCCCACACACGGTCCTCACTATAGACATAATAAAATCCCGAATACCCTTTCAACAGTGTCCCTTTTAAAAGCATAAATCCCCTCCCCCTCAATTGTTCTGCTTCCCTGGTCTATTATGCGCCGTCCGGCCCCGGTCCCTGTGAATAGATGATTTCGATTTTGTCCCCGGGTTTGATCGGGCGACCCTGAGTAGGCTCTGTTTCAATCACAATATTCACATTATAATCATAAGACCGCCGGGCCACAAGGTCAATGTTATATCCCGCAAGAGAATCTTTAGCAACTGCAAGATCCAGCCCAATCAGATTCGGCATGGTGGATGGACCGGCTCCGCTGCTGATAAAAATTCGCACTTCGCTGTTGGGGTTCCAGCTGGCACCGGCGGACGGATCCTGGCTGACCACCCTTCCCTGAGAAACAGTAGTGCTGGCAACTTCATAATATTTGATTTTCTCCTTGGAAAATCTCCTGTCCAGAATCATTTTTTCGGCCTCATCCTTTGTCGGGGCTCCTGTTGTGACATCCGGCATTTTCAGGAATTCAGGCCCTAAACTCAGTGTAATGTTAATCGGACGGTTTTCTTTAACCCAAGAATCGGGAGAAGGATCCTGGTCCATTATTGTATCCAGAGTATAGGTGGAACTATAATCTTTAGAGATAGTTCCCATCACAAGCTTTTGTTCATCAAGCTCTGCCTGGGCCTCTTCGGCTGTCTTGCCTTTAAGATCAGGAACCTTTACCTCCGAGGAAAAAAAACTGTTCAACCCATAAACCAGCCCGGCAATCAGGAAAACTCCCAGCAGGGCTAACCCTACAATCAGCGGCTTGCTCAGTTTCTTCCCATCGTTCCGGCCCGTCGGGCTGATTCTTTTCTGTACTCTGGTTGCCGACAGACTTTCATCCGGACTTAACCGAACAGCCTCTATTTTCTGCCCGTTTTCCAGCTTATTGATATCCTCCATTAATTCCTGGATGTCCTTATAACGGTCATTTGTGTTTTTGGCGATGGCTTTCATAATGATGTCATCAAGCTGTTTGCTGATACCGGAAACCAGTTTCCCGGGCAGCTCCGGAATATCCTGAATGTGTTTGAGGGCGACCGTAATCGGTGTATCTCCGTCATAAGGCACCCGGCCGGTGACCAGTTCATAGAGAATGATCCCCAGGGAATAGATATCTGATTGAGCCGTGGTCTGGTCCCCTTTGGCCTGTTCGGGCGATAAATAGTGGACAGATCCCACAATATCTCCGGTATGGGTCAGGGTGGCCGCCGATACGGCTCTGGCTATGCCAAAATCGGTGACCTTGATTCTCCCCTCAGGAGTGACAAGAATATTCTGCGGTTTAATATCCCGGTGAATAATTTCGTTGGCATGGGCATGGGCCAGGGCCTCACCGATTTGCCTGATGATAAATAATGCTTCCGAAACAGGCAGCGGCCCGCGTTCCCGGATCATATCCTTTAACGTTCGTCCATGAACATATTCCATCACAATATAGTCGTTATCGTTTTCTTTCCCCACGTCATAGATTGAAACGATGTTGGGGTGAGACAAACTGGCCGCTGATTGTGCTTCCCTCCGGAAGCGTCTGACAAATCCCTCATCAGACACAAACTGCTCCCTCAGGATTTTCACCGCGACAGGCCTGTTGAGCAGGGTGTCTTTAGCCTTATAGACAATGGCCATCCCGCCTGAACCGATTTTTTCTTCGATTTTATATCTATTTCCCAATATATTCTCCAATTACCTGCCGCCTACCTTTCCTTCCAGCGCTTTTTCCATTACAGCTTTTGCGATCGGAGCTGCCGCCGCTCCTCCTGTTCCACCATGTTCGGCCAGCACAGCCACCGCAATCACCGGGTTATCGGCCGGTGCAAAAGCGATATACCAGCCATGCGTATTGCTGCCATTATCCCCTGTTTCCGCCGAACCTGTCTTGGCCGCCACCTGGACTCCTGCTATACCTCCAGGTGCGGCTGTTCCGCTATTTACCGCCAAGATCATGGCGCTTTTTACTTTTTGAGCATCCTCTTGCCTTAGAGGGTTGAGCCAGACTTTTGCCTCGCTCGTATATATCGTATTTTGCTTGTAATCCACCACTCTGTCAATAATATGCGGTTCCATCATCTTTCCCTGATTGGCGATGGCCGCTGTGATCAAAGCCGCATGAAAGGGGGTAACCATGACTTCCCCCTGACCAAAAGTACTGGCCGCGAATAAATTGATATCCATATTCTCCGGCATGCTTTTAGAATTTGTGATTGAGCTTTCCGGGACACTGAGTTCAAACGGTATGCTCTTTCCAAAACCGAAGCCTGCCGCCGCTTTCAAAAAATTCTGCTGCCCTGCTTTAACCCCGTACTCAGCAAAATAAGTATTGCAAGAATAAGCCAAAGCCAGATCATAATTCACCCAGCCATGAATTTTATCATTTTGTTCTTTAAAGGTTTGACCATTGATTACTGTCGTTCCCGCACAGTGATAAAGATTAGATGTATCCTGACCCGCCAGGAAAAGCGCTTCCGAAGTAACCACCTTCATAATTGACCCGGGAGGAAATTTTAGAAAAGCATGATTAGCCATTGGGCTTAAAGGCTGCTGAATAATGCTCTCCCAGTCCTTTTCCAGAAGATTGGGATCAAAGCTGGGCTGGCTGACTAAGGCCAAAACATCACCGGTTTGCGGATCTATGGCGACCACAGCGCCGCTCTTTCCTTTCAGTCCCTGATAAGCGGCTTCCTGAAGTTTGGCATCAATGGTTAGAATAACATCATTCCCCTTCTTTTCCGGTTCAAACAATTCCTGAAACCTCTGGGTAAAAAAGCTGTTGTCAAGCCCCATTAAAGTCTTTCCCAGTGTTGATTCCAGACCGGCCGCCCCGTATTTTACCGTAGCATAGCCCAGAAGAGGTTCAAACATTTCCCCCTGAGGATAAGTTCTCTTTTTCCCTTGACCGGTATTTTCCGTTGCGGCCAAAACTACGCCGTTTCGATCATAAATTCCGCCGCGGATAATCCTGCTTTCCATCAGAACAGTCCGCCTGTTGGCCGGATTATCCAGCATAGAATCTGCCCGAACAACCTGCCAATAGACCAGACCCAAGCTTAGGAAAATAAAGCTGAACATCAGACACATCGCTACTTTGCGAATTCCACTGGTCATATCGCTTTAACCTGCTTTCCCTTTGCCGCATCAGCAATTCTCCTGCCGGTATGCCGCGAAATATTTGCCAGAATACCCAAGAGCAAAAAGTGTACCAGCATGGAGCTTCCCCCATAGCTGACCCAGGGAAGAGGTATTCCTGTCAAAGGCAAAAGCTTCGTTACTCCCGCCAAAATGATCAGGCTTTCAATCGCAATGATTATCCCGATCCCTCCCGCCAGAATCCGGCCGAACCTGTCTGGTGCTCTCATGCTTACCGTGAAAGCCCGCATCACAACAATGATATACAGACTGATTAAAGCCATGGCTCCCATAAAGCCGGTCTCCTCGGCAATGACCGAAAAGATGAAATCTGTGCTGGATGCCGGTATCTGGAAAGCCCCGATCCCGTTTCCCAGCCCTGTTCCCGTCACATAGCCGCCGCTGATCGCAAAGAGAGACTGGCTGATTTGATATCCTCCGCCGGAAGAACTTAGCCAGGGATTAAGCCATACCGAAAATCTTAAGCGAACATGGCTGAACAGGAAATATCCCGCTGTTCCCGTCAGAGCAATGAGTGGCAAAGACATGATCAGGTAGATTTTCCGTTCTGTCACCATGTAAATCATCAAAAGAATAAAAAAGAAAAACACCATTGCCGTACCTAGACTCTTTTGAGCCGCCAACAGGGCGAGGACCAAAAAACTCAGCATGGCAAAAGGACCAATCGCTTTTTTATCAGGCAGGGACAGCCTGCCAAACTGCACTGTTCCAATGCTTAACAGCTCTTTCTTTTGATCAAGATACCCCGCCAGGAACAATAGAAGGGTTACTTTTACAAGCTCTTCAGGTTCCAGGCCGATACCCCCGATTTTGATCCAGCTGGTAGAACCGTTAATACTGAATCCGAAGACAAGTGTGACCAAAAGAAGAATTAACGCCAGCAGACCCCAAAGGTATTGATATTGTCCGAGCTTGCTGTAATCTTTTATTCCAAACAGAATAAAATAATATGTGATATGGCCCAGATTAGCCCAGAAAAATTGGGCCCCTGCCAGTTCCGGATCAATTCTGACCAGAAAAACAAGGCCAATGACCAAAATCGTCTGTACAACAGGAAGAATCAGGAAATCTTCCCGGCTTTTTCGTGTAAGTTCCAAAATCAAACCCAGCAAGACAAGCAGGGAAAATACCACAGCCTGCCAGATATTCTCCGGTACGGCATTGCCATTAAGTTTTAGTACTCCTAAACCCACCCAAAGGATCAGCAAAGTCAAAAACCGAAAAATAATGCTGTTTCGCATAATTCAATTCTCCATAATACAACAAACAGCCGTAAAATTGTCCGGTGCGCCTCTCTGTAAGACAAGAAGCTTTAAATTCTCCAGGTGCTCCTGCCATCCGCCCGCAGCTGAAAATTCCCGGGCAATTTCCTCTTTTTCCACCATATTGGAGAATCCGTCGGTACATAGCAGATAAACATCTCCCCCTTGGACTTCGAACTGCAAGCAGTCGACATCCACCTGTTTTTCTATGCCCAAGGCCCGTGAGAGATAATTTCTCTGCGGATGGTTCCGCGCGTCTTCTTCGGATAGCTGCCCCATTCTGAGCAGTTCATTGACCATGGAATGGTCTTCAGAAAGCAAAGAAATGGACCCGTCCCGCCAAAGGTATATCCTGCTGTCGCCGACATGACCGATAACCGCTTTATCTTTTTTTATCACCAAAGCAGTAAGCGTTGTTCCCATCCCTTCAACGCCCTCTTCATATAAGGACCGCTCAAATATGGCCTGATTGGCTTCTTTTACCGTATCCAAAACCCACTGTTCAATCCCGTCAACCGGGATATCCTTTAGTTTTTCAGCATTGTTCTTCAAACTCTCAATCGCTATCCCCGAGGCGACTTCCCCCGCATTATGCCCTCCCATCCCATCGGCAACGGCAAATAAACCGATATTGGTCAGCGCCAGCAAAGCATCTTCATTATTTTTTCTTCTGCTGCCGGTCTCTAAAATACTAAATGCCTTCATTTCTCCACCTCGTGTATTGGAAAGTCATGCTGCCGATTTTCACAAAATCACCGGGGACAAGCTGGATTGGTGAATTGATTCGTTCACCGTTAACCCATGTGCCATTTGTACTCCCCGTATCCTCTACGATTATCGCACCGTGAGTATATTTGAATTCGGCATGGTCTACGGAACAAAAATGATCAGGAACAACAATATCATTTTGTTTCCCGCGCCCAATCTTCAGCCCTTTAGGTTCAATACGGATTTTCCTGCCTTTAGGCAGCATGTCGGCTCCGTTTAAAACTTCCAAACAGCCAAGTTCCGATTCTTCCTTGGTCAAAATCCCCTTGTTTTTCAAATCAGCCAAAAGAACGGTTAACAGCCTCAATAAAAACAAGTAGATCACCAGAACAAATACGATCCTGCCTATGACAAGCACTGCCTGCAACCATCATCACCCGAACTTCTTATTTTCTTTTAAAAACCATAACCGTCTGACCGGCCCGAATTTTATCCCCGGGATGCAGCATATATTTATCCACTTTAAGCTTATTGACATAAGTCCCGTTTGTACTCCCCAGATCCTGAATAAACCACCTGCTGCTTTCCTGATACAAACGAAAATGCTTGCGGGACATCTCCTCATCTTTGATTTCAACATCACAGTCTCCCTGCCGGCCGACAGTGACGATATCCTGCTCCAGACAATAAATCCTGCCTTCTTCATTTCCTTTAATTATTTCGAGACCGCCTGCGCTTTTCCTGCTATTTTCATTGATGATCGCATTTGTTAATCTTCTATCATTCGGCATAATTGTCGTTCTTTCCAGCTCATCCTGCACAATCATTTCTTCAATCGCCTGTTTTTCCCAATTTACCTCAATAGAATCATTATATTCCGTTTCGATTTCTATTTCACCACGGCCGATTTTCTGATTTGCATATAGTTCAACCAGAGGCAAAGTCAGAAAAGTATATCCCTGCTTACCGGCTTCGGTATAAAGATGCTGAGCCAGCTCAAGCAGGAATGTTTCACCGAAATTCTCCATAATCTTATAGTCTTCCTTATTGAGCTGCACCCGGTAAATATTGGGGACATAAACATGGGAGATACTGACCTGTTTATTCCTGAGCATGGCTTTCAGCAGTTTTCCGGCCACTTCAACAGGCTGAATACTGCTGGATGTCTTCTTAAACATATTGGTAAAAAGATATTCTGCAGCCGTTTCGAACTTATTTAACAGGCTCATATTTTTAACACTCCAGACGTTGTCTTAATTGCCCACAGGCCGCATCAATGTCCGTCCCCTTTTCCTCACGAACAGTAACCGATAGATTCTTTGCTTCCAGCAATGTCTTAAATTCCATTATTTTTTCTTTTGCCGGCCTCTGCATACTGCTTTCCGTTACAGGATTGACCGGTATCAGATTAATATGAACCGGCATTCCCTGAATTAAGCGAATTAAGGCCTCTGCTTCATCCTTATTGGCATTGGCCTCGGTTAAAGCGATTTCTAAGGTTACCCGCCTTCCCGTCTGATTAACATATTCCCGGCAGGCACGCATTAATTGCTGAAGGGGATAACGTCTATTCATCGGCACAAGGATGTCCCGGAGATGATTCCGGGCTGAATGGAGGGATATCGCCAGTCCCACCTGCTTGTTCTCTTCCGCTAAACGGATAATTCCCGGAACTACCCCGCTTGTCGAAATGGTCATCCTTCTCATGCCGATCTTTTGCCCATTCTCACTATTAAGGATCCGAACGGCCTTGAGAACGGATTCCTCGTTTAGAAATGGTTCTCCCATTCCCATAAAAACAATATTGGTTACGTTAAAGGAAGGGTCATTTATCCTCATCCGCCGGACGATCTCCAGCACTTGACCGGTTATTTCGCCAGCGGAAAGGTTCCTGTGAAATCCGTTCACTCCGGTGGCACAAAAAGGGCAGCCAACCGGACAGCCAACCTGAGTGGAAACACATACCGTTTCCCGGTTCCTGGACAGATCTTTTTCATAATCCATCAGAACAGTTTCTATTCTTTCTCCGTCAGGAAGACGAAAAAGAAATTTCCTTGTCCCGTCTTTAGAAACTTGTTCTTTGACGATTTCCAAAGGCTGAAGGCAGAATACTTTCTTTAATTTATCCGTATCCTCCTGTCCGATGTTCTTCATCTCATCCCAGCACCGGACACCTTTTTGCTGCACCCACCTGAAAACCTGATCGGCCCGGAATTTCTTTATTCCGTTTTGCAGGCACAGTTTTTCCATCTCAGGTTCCGAAAGGCCTCGGCAATCATATTTTTCCATCTTAAATATTATTCACCCAATCCTGACTTTATAAACCTGCCCGTCTAAATTTTGCCAGAAAAAATCCATCCATGTTGTAGAGATGAGGCAGGATTTGAAATACCCCTTTAGCCAGCTGTTTTTTGTCCCCGGCCGTTACCGGAAAATTGATTTCACCTGTCAAGGATACGGAAGAAAAATCCGGGCGTTCGGCACGAAACACTTTGACAACCTCAAAATTTTCCTCAGGCTCAATCGTACAGGTAGAGTAAACCATTTCTCCCCCCGGAGCGACAAAATCAGCCGCCCTCAGCAGAATTTTTTTTTGGATCTCGGAAAGCTCTTTTATCTCCTGCTCGCTTTTCTGCCAGCGCAAATCAGCTCGCCGCCTGATCACGCCCAATCCTGAGCAGGGCGCATCGACCAGAACTTTATCGAACCGGCCTTCAATCCCCTCCAGAATTCCGGCGTCCCCTGCCTGAGTTTGAATTATGCCGATCCCGAGACGTTCCACCAATTCATTGACCAGAGAAAGCTTAGCCGGATAAAGATCATTTCCTATGATGGTTCCCTGATTGTTCATCAACTGGGCAAGATGAGTGGTCTTCCCCCCCGGGGCACAGCATACGTCAAGCACTCTCTCCCCCGGTTTTACCCCCAGAATATGAGCCACAAGCTGGGAACTTTCGTCCTGAACGGTAAAAAGGCCTTCCTGATAAGAAAGAAGCTCATCCAGAGCGCCAAAATCTTCGATAAACAACCCCTCCGGGGTTTTCGCGCTTAGGGTAACCTGAATTCCCTCATTCTCCAAACGTGAAACAAGGTTTTCCCGGCTGATCTTAAGGGTATTGGTACGGATACAGGTAGGCGCGGGAAGATTGTTGGAAATGCACAATTTCTCCGTTTCCTCCAACCCCCATCTTGCCAGCCATCTTGCCGCCAGCCACTGCGGATGGGAATATTTAACCGCCAAATAACGGGCCGGTTCCTTTTTCTGATCGGGCCAGGGAAATTCCCAGCCTACCTCCGCCACTCTGTGCAAAACACTGTTCACAAGGCCGGCAAATTTCGGTTCCTCTGCCTTGACACTCTTGACCGCCTCATTGACTGCCGCTGCGGCCGGGATCCGGTCCATATACAAAAGCTGAAATGCTCCGGTCCGGAGAATCGCCCTGACCATGTGAGGCAAAGCAGACATCGGCGTCTTAAGATGCCTGCGGATAGCATAATCCAGAGTAAGCCTGTTTTTCAGCGTACCGTTTACCAGGGCGGCTGCCAGCTGCCGGTCGCGGGAATCACCCAGCTCTCGAAGCTGTCTTTGCAGAAGGAGATTCACATAAGCCTTTTCTTTTTCGGCCCTTGTAAGAATACGCACAGCTGTCCGCCGTGCGTTGTGATCGTTACTCAACGGTCTATCACTCCCCAAAGAATTCACCTGGACTGATCCTCCTGCCATTAATAAAGTCCCGGGCTTTCATTCTGGTTTTTCCGGCAGGCTGTATCTCTAAAATCTCAATATACCCTCTGCCTGTGCTGCAAATAAACCCCTTCGCGGTCATGGCCAGGATCGTACCGGGAATGGTTGCCTCTGCCCGGTTTTCTTTCAGTGCTTCTTCTTTCGCCGTTTGCTCTGCCAGCTCCGGCCTCCATTCCCCCACGATTTCGCTTGACCAGATCTTGACTTTTTCCCCGCGGAAAGAAGTGCAGGCTCCGGGCCAGGGATTGAGCCCCCGGATCTGATTATGGATTTGAGTGGCTTCGCCTTTCCAATCAAGATATTCGTCTTCCTTTGTCAGCATCGGGGCATATGTAAAGTCCTGAGACTGCGGGGTCCTCCGCAGGGTTTTCTCCTTGATCTTCTTTAATGTATCCAACAGTAACTGAGCTCCTGTCTGGGCTAACTGATCATGGACAACACCTACCGAATCATTCTGCTCAATAGGAATCTCAGCCTGTAAGAGAATATCACCGGTATCGAGGCCTTCATCCATAAACATGGTGGTTATGCCGGTCATCTTATCCCCGTTCAATACTGCCCGGTGGATAGGAGCAGCTCCTCTGTATTGGGGCAGAAGGGAAGCATGGACATTAATACAGCCGAAAGGCGGAATATGAAGAATCTCCGCCGAAAGTATCTGCCCGAAGGCAACGACAACAATACAATCAGGGCGGAGCTCGCGCAAAAGAGCCACAGCTTCCGGTGCTTTAATCCGCACAGGCTGAAATACAGACAGCCCCAGCTTCATTGCCGCTTCTTTCACCGGCCCGGCTTTCAGTTTATTTCCTCTGCCCGCCGGTTTATCGGGCTGAGTAAAAACCCCCGTTATTTCATAACCGGTCCGGTGCAAAATTTCAAGTGTAGGCACTGCAAAATCAGGAGTACCCATAAAAACTATGCGCATCTATCCCTTCACTTCCTGTTATCCAAATCATACTTCTCAGGCCAGGCCTGAATCACATTGAGCAATATATATCCCTTTTGAAAAATTAAACCTTATATACTTCAGGGGCCAGATCGACGAAAAGCACCCCATCCAGGTGATCGATTTCATGTTGAAATGCCCGGGCCAAAAAACCTTCTCCGGCATATTGAACAAGATTCCCTTCTCTGTCCTGGCATTGGACAACAACCTTGGCCGACCGTTTTACCTCCCCTTGTATCCCCGGGATACTGAGGCATCCCTCTTTATCTATTTCTTCACCGTATCTCTCAATAATCACAGGATTGATCAGCTCAAAAAGACCGTCCCCGATATCCACTACTGCTACCCGTTTGGATATTCCAATCTGAGGCGCAGCCAAACCTACTCCTTGAGATGCGTAAAGGGTATCAGTAAGGTTTTCCAGCAGTTTCAAGATATTCGGCGTAATTTTTTTTACTTCCTGAGCTTTCTCCCTAAGAATATCTTCACCCATCTTCACGATTTGATAGACGGCCATATTAAAGATGACTCCTTTCTGTTGTCTGTGTTTATTCATTATACCTTGAATAGAGTGCTTAAGCAATTCAAGACTGTCTCTGTTCCTGCCCCATCAGGGTGATACCGGATTTACATCTATACTGATCTTGATCCCGCTGCTCAAACCTGCCTCAAAAAACTTTTTTACCCCTTTATAGGCCATCTCTCTGAGAATCTCGGGATCTTTTCCTTTGATGGATACCTGCCAACGATACTCATTTTTCAGTTTTGTCAAAACTGAAGGAGCAGGACCGAGGATCTGATAGCTCTCTGCTTTCAGCATTTCCTGTTCATTTTTCAGGCATACCGCAAGTTCACCGGCCGCCCGGGCAACTTTGTCTTCTTTCTCATGATAAAGCAGGATACGCAAAATATGGGCAAAAGGAGGGTAGGCCCTTTCTTTTCGGAAGGCAATCTCTTCCCAGAAAAAAGAGGGATAATCATGCCTGGCTGCATGGAGAATAGAACGGTCGTCAGGAGAATACGTCTGGATCACGACCTCCCCTGGTTTCTCTCTGCGTCCTGCCCTGCCGGCAACCTGAGTCAGGAGCTGAAAGGCCCTTTCTCTGGAACGGAAATCAGGCATATTGAGTATTTGGTCAGCCGCAATCACCCCGACAAGAGTAACATCGGGGAAATCCAATCCCTTGGCCAGCATCTGAGTCCCTACCAATACCGCAGGTTTAGTCCTGCGAAATTCTTCGATGATCTCACGATGTTTTTGCGGTGCCGCTGTCGCATCGGCATCCAGCCTGAAAATCGGGACTCCGGGCAGAAATACCGCTGCTTCCTCTTCGACTTTCTGAGTGCCCTGGCCAAAAAATCGGATAAATTTGCTTCCGCATTCCGGACATTTGCTGTAAACCTCTGTCCGGTAATTGCAATAATGACAACACAGTTCCCCTGTTTGGCTGTGATAAGTAAGAGAAACATCACAGTTCGGACAGCGGGCCACATTGCCGCACTCCCGGCAAAATACAAACGTTGCGTAACCTCTTCTGTTCAAAAAGAGGATGCTTTGTTCTTTTTTATCCACTCTTTCCCGGAGTTTCCGGATGAGCAAATTGGAAAAAATACTTGTATTTCCCTGCGCCAATTCCTCTTTCATATCCACTGTCCGCACTAAGGGCATTTCCATCTGATTATACCTTCCCCTCAACGCAAGCAACTCAATTTTCCCTCTATGAGCAGCGGCATAAGCTTCCAGGGAAGGTGTGGCGCTCCCCAAAAGCACCAGTCCGCCGCTTTGTTCTATCCTGTACCGGGCCACATCCCGAGTATGATATTTTGGGTTTTCATCTTGTTTATATGCTGAATCATGTTCTTCATCCAAAATGATTAAGCGCAGGTTTGGCAGGGGAGCAAAAACAGCCGACCGCGCTCCAATCACAACTCTTTTCCTGCCCGCCAGAATATCCGACCAGATTTTTTCTTTCTCAGCCGGTTTGAGCCCTGAATGCACCACGCTCAGTTTATCCTCAAACAAGCAGAGAAAAGAAGCCGCGATTTGGGAGGTCAGTGAGATCTCGGGAACCAAAACAATGACATCCCCGCCCTGCTTCAGCACCCGTTCCGTCAAAGCCTTATAGATCTCCGTCTTGCCGCTGCCGGTTACTCCATGTAGTAAAACAGTATTCTTCTCTTTTTTTTCATAGGTTTTCCATATAGAATCGAGAACCTCTTCCTGCTCCCCGGTCAACCGAACCGTTTGACCTCCGCCGGCTGATACCGGGGGAAATTCGCTTACTGTTTCTTTCAGACGGTTTTCCGAACCCGGAACCTGGATCGTCCCCCTTAACCTTTTTTCCCCACTGAGCCGGGATGTTTTTCCGATCCACCCTTGTTGCAGGAGTTCGTTAATCAACTCCTGTGTCACCCCCGTTCTCTTTAACAGGATATTTTCGGGCAGACCTCCTTTGCGGGCTCTGTTCAGGGCGGCTAAAACTTTGTAAGAATCCGGATCGAGAAGCTTCATGACTTCTACATCCCCATCTTCCAGACCGGCTCTGGGAATAATAAAATCTTCTACCTTGCCGCGCAGGAACGGCCATACCGTATGCAGACACTGAGCAACAGAAGATACGGTCGTCTTGGCCATCCAACAAGCCAGCTCCATCAGTTCTCCCGGAATCAAAGCATCTTGATGGATAATCCTCTCAATCGGTTTGAGCATGGACTGCTTGACTTCTTCCGGTAAAATATCCGTTATTTGGACAACGAGCCCCTGAACTGCTCTCTGCCTCAAGGGAACAAGCAATGTCATCCCGGCTTTGACCGTCATTCCTTCCGGAATAAGATAATGGTAACTCCGATCCAATCTTCTGTTTGCCACATCTACCAATACTTCGGCATATTTTGCTGTTTCTTCCATGCCCGGCCACCACTTTCGCTTCCTGTTTTCATTCCGCCCTGATACCTTTTTGCCCGAACCTTACCGAAGTCAAGGATAACAGAATAAGAATAGAGAAATTTCAACTTTCATGAAATCCAGTCCGTTCTCACTTTATACGGAAGAATAGAAAAAACCCTGACCAAATTATGAAATAAATTGGCAAAGGTCCTCTATGATTCCATCAAATGAATACAATAAAATGACGATTTTCAACAATACTCCAGAAAACACTATATTCTGCAAGCAGGGATCTAATAGATATTTTCCTTAAGCTCCGCTATCTTATTATCAATCGCCTTGAGCAGGTCATCCCACTTTTTATCATAGCTTTCCAGAAAACCCCTGGGATCAGTATGGTCTGTCTCATGATACATCATTGAAATGCCATAGTGGCTGAATACATTATCCGTCGTATTCCAGCCATACCGGACACAGGCCTCGGCAACCAGGAGCACTGTGCGGTTCCAGACCTCCTGGAATTGAGCGGGATCTTTTGTTTTCGGCTCGCACATTTCGATTGAAAGATACCTATAGTTTGCCGTCGGGCCTGCATGCCAGGCCACTTCACTTTCCGGAATCATTCTGATGATTTCGGTCCAGTCCGCAACATAATGCGATGAGGCCTGACGGTCCCCGGAACTAAAATAACCATAAATTCTTTCGGCCGTTGCCCCTGGCGACGCGGTTGAATGGATTACAAAGCCCTTAGGCTCAAGAGCGGTACGCGGACGATTATATGAGATGAGCTTTTCGGAAATTCCGGCAAGCTCGGTGGCGTGGGAAATAAACGTTTTGGCCCCTTTCCCTGTTCCTGAGCTGGGAAGGATGTCTCCCTCGCCATCCGCATCAGCGAAAATCCGAAAGGCATAGTTTCCTACACCGGGTACAGTTTTATTTGCTAGCGTCAGGACAATTTTTTCGCCGGCGGCTGCCGTTATTCCCGAAATGCTTAATTTCCGTCCCTCATCCAAAACCTGTTTTGCCATCAGGGAGTCCTCCCCGCCACTGCCGATTTTAATCTTATCCAGCTCGGGAGCAGCGGTAATCTGTGCCGGCAAAACATATTCCAGAGTGCCATTGTCCATAGCGGAGGCTAAAGTATAAGTCAGGGTCACTGTTTGCGTATTGCCGTTTACAGAGCTTGTCGGTGTAATTTCCAGCATCCCGTCGGGCGTCTCTTCCTGTCCCGCGATGATTTTCAGGACGTTCAAACTCACGACACCTTCTCCGCCGAGTCCCGTTATTCTTGCGGCAGATGTCATTTTAGTTTTCAAATAGCTTTTCGTATACTGCGGAACCTCTTTGCTGACAAGAATCAGAGGTGAAGACGTATTTGCGGCGAGAACGGCTCCCGTTAAAGCGTCCGCAAATTCATTCCCTTTCGGTCCGCCTCCGACAGCCGCATAAACGTGGGAAAAATCAAAATCGGTTTCGAAATTTTTCATGACATTAATATTCGTCTCATAGCGGTCAACCCCCTCAAGTCTGACCGCTCCCGGGACAGCACTCTCAATTTGGCTGCTGATTGCTCCTTCGCCGCCGATGACATAAGTTTTGGTGATTTTTTGTTCGGATATGTATTCTTTCACCTGGTCCGGCAGGTTATTCCGGTTTGTAAGCAAAATCGGCATCCCGAGCTTGGATGCGACAACCGATATGGAAAGGGCATCCGGATAATTTTGTCCTGTCGCCAGAACAGCCTTGGTACCGGATAATTCCCGGGCTATTTTCACCGAAGTCTCATACCTGTTGCTGCCGCTCAATCTTGTGATCTCTTTTATGCCGCTTTCCTTGAGGGTTTTTTCTATACCTTCCGAAACGGCCCCTGTGCCTCCGGTAATGATGACATGCTTCGCTCCGAGCCTTTTAATTTCTTCAAGCGTACTCTGACTGATTTCCGCCGGCTGGGTCATCAAAATAGGCGCATTATACTTAGAAGCTAACGGTCCTGCACATAACGCATCGGCAAAATCGTCTCCCCTGGCCAGAACGACATAATCAGATTGCTCCCATCCCTTTTGGGATATGGCATTGGCAGTGATATACCGGTCCGATCCTGAGATCCGATCAATATTGTTTGTGTCCGCATAAGCCCTGCTTGGCTCCAGCCCGTAGAAAATAACAAGACAAATTGTCCAAAAGAACACAAAAAGCTTTAGACAGTTTTTTGGATTCATCTACTTAATTCTCTTTCTTTTTACTTCTTTCGTCATTTAAATTCTATTTCTTGCCAATTATCATTATATTCTAAAGAGATTCCATTATGCAAACCTCCGGATATGCCATAATATGCAATTATTTTTCATATCATTCATTATTCTGCAGATAACTGCCTGTTATTTATTTTGCCAGTTTAGCCGGCAGGTTCCAAATCAGCGCTGAACATTAGAACCAAAACTTGGGATAATCCCTGTGAAAAACAAAGCGGTTCAGCAGGATACTGATCACTGTTAAAATCAAGGCACCGGTCAGCATTATTTTCCTTATCCGAAAATACCGCGCAAATATTCTTCAAGCCCGGTTCTTATCGGCATAAAATAAATATTGTCTTTACGGCTTTCCGTTAAGGCCAAAGCCTGTTTGGCAAAGTTCACATTCCATTTTAAGGTTGGCTCAAATCCCCGGGGAAAAACCACATTGTTTTTGGTTTCCCAATAATTCACCGATTTTTCACCGGTTACAGGAGAAATTCCCCAGAAAACCTCGCAACCATCCAGGATCTCCGCATAAATTTCCATTAACCTTAAATCAAAAAACGGCTGGGTAAAAAAACCGTCTGCTCCGGCCTCAAGCTTTCTCCGGATATATTCAAGTTCTTCCCGCACACTTTTTCTGTAAGGATCTACCGCGGCATAGACCTTTATTCCCGGCATTTCCCTTTTGAATTTTTTAATGACCTCGATACTGGTTGAAGGGTAGATTTTTTTCGTCATATCCTGAGGCAGATCCCCGGTAACAACCAAAACCTGATTAATCTTGTGTTCAATTAAAAACCCTTGCATCGGCAGCTCATCGGAGAGCTTAATATCCATAGCCCGGATATGGGGAATGACATCCTGAAAATACCTTTGAGCGATCCTGCAGCCTTCCCAGCTGCGAAGATCAAACCTGAGCAGGTCGGGAAAATTAATCGTTTTGATCAAGGGAAATCTGCTATTAATTAAGGATAACTCAGAGATTAATGACCGTTCATCCCTGGGTACCAACTCAACCGCAATCTTGTTCATTTTATGGCCCCTTCCTTTTCTATTCTGATTAGATCAACTGTTCTGCTAACGAACAAAATGTGTTGACTTTGACGTTACGTTATCGTTTATGCTAAAGATAACCTGATCAGGATATCCTATTCGACAGAGGTGATGACATGACCTTCAAAATTAAAGAGGTCGCCGACTTGGCAGGAATAAGTGTGCGCACACTCCATCATTATGACCGGCTTGGTTTGCTTAAACCTGAGTCCACCAGCGCAGCGGGGTACAGGCTTTATTCGGATCAGAACCTGGAGCAATTGCAGCAGATTCTTTTCTTTAAGGAGCTGGGATTCAGCCTCAAGGAAATAAAAGCCTTCCTTGCCGATCCGGATTTTAATCACCAACAAGCCTTAAGAGCTCACCATAAGCTCCTTCTGGAAAAAAAGAAAAGGCTGGGAGCAATCATTTCTCTGGTGGAAAAAACGCTGAACGCAAAAGAAGGAGGAAAAATAAGCATGTCTAAAAAAGAAATGTTTGAAGCCTTTGATCTGGCCGAAATAGAAAAGCACCAACAACAATACGCCGAGGAAACAAAACAAAAATATGGCGGTTCAGAAGCTTACCGCGAAAGCCAAAAGAGAACCTCATCCTATACCAAAGAGGACTGGGCAAGGATTCAGGCTGAGCGTAATGAAATTTATCAAAATCTTGCTTTCCTGATGGACAGGGATGTCGCCGACCCTGAGGTTCAAGAGACAATCGGAAAATGGCGCCGGCATATTTCTGATCACTTTTATCACTGTACTCCGGAGATCTTCCGGGGACTTGGGGAATTATATGTGCAGGACGAACGTTTCACCGCGAATATTGATCAATTCAAGCCCGGTCTTGCCAAGTTCTTTCGTGAAGGGATTAAATTTTATTGTGATGAACGGTAAAATATAGCCGTTAAGAATGTCTGACGGAACTGTGGCTAACTGTACAATATTTTGGGTTTAAAATTGGGTCCGACAACCGTATTGTAACTTTTTCAGTGGCAATGTCACTCAATTTTAACATTGCCACTGATTGCTTTTTCAAAAACATGATTTGAATCTGTGAAATATAGGTCCTCGATTTTCCATTTATCCGTTAATTTACTGAAATGGATTGAACATTTCTGTTCTTCAATTCTACCATGATCTGATATGAACAAGGTTACTTCTCCTTTTGGATAACCATCGTCCACATAAACTGTAAGATCTTTATACTCCTGTAGATAGATATGATCTTGTTTCAGCTTAGTCATTCTGGATAGCCAAATTTCTTTCGCTTCTTCGTAAGAAGTTTCAGGTTTAACGTCATCGCCTGCATCATAATAATCGACAAATTTAAAGGCTTTCTCAAAATTTCCCTTCTCCACTTCATTGAAAAAGTTTCGGACTCCACAATAATTCAAGATGATTTCTTGACCTGAAAAAGCCAATACCCCTCCAACAATGATTATAAAAGCAATGGCGACAAACAATAATTTTTTCATTATCCTTTTTCTCACCTCACTTTAATGATCATTGTGCAAATTGGATCATTTGGCTGTCAACAAGGCACAGCTTGTATAAAAATATTTCAACGTCTTGTATGCTTTCGGCTTTCATCCCCCGGAACACTTCCTCGTTATAAAAAGGAGCCGCCCCAAGATTCACTTTTGAAACGGCTTCTTCCCACACATGTTTATTTTAATCGCTTATTTTGCTGTATGCCTATTACAATATTTTTTACTTGAACAGCCCTTTAACCCCAATATCAGTCCGGTAATGCGCATCAGGGAAATCGATCTTTTCCACCAGCTCATAAACACGGGTCCTTGCCGCCGGCAGGGAATCTTCCCGAACGGTAACTCCGAGGACACGTCCTCCGGAACTGACTGTTTTTCCTTCCTGCAAAGCGGTTCCGGCATGAAAAATCATTTCCCTTTGCCCGTCAACCTGGGGGAGAGTTATCGGAATTCCTTTCTCATAATCTCCGGGATAGCCCGGCGCGGCCATCACTACACAAACAGCTGTATCCTCATACCATTCAGCCTGAACTTCAGCCAGGCGCCCATTAATACAGGCTTCTATGACCGGGAGCATATCCGATCTCATTAATGCCATGACAACCTGAGTTTCAGGATCACCGAAACGGACATTGTATTCCAACACCTTTGGACCACTCTCTGTCATGATCAGTCCCAGAAATAATACTCCGACAAAGGGCGCGCCTCTTTTTTGCATAATATTGAGGGTCGGCATCACGATTTTGTCCACAACCTGATTTTCGATGTCTTTCGTCCAGAAAGAAGGAGGGCTGTAGGTCCCCATACCCCCGGTGTTCAGGCCCAGATCACCGTTTAAGGCTCTTTTATGATCCTGCACCGCGACCATAGGCAAAGCCGTTGTTCCGTCGCAAAAACAAAGCAGGCTTACTTCCTGCCCTTCCAGATATTCTTCGACAACTACCTTCGTACCGGCTTCACCAAAGGAACCTCCCATGATCTTGTCTACAGCTTCCACAGCTTCATCAAAGAGTGAGGCCACAATGACTCCTTTGCCTGCCGCCAATCCGTCCGCCTTGATCACAATAGGGGCACCTACCCGGCCAATATAAGCCTCCGCCTCTTCTTGATCAGTAAACACCTTGTATTGTGCCGTAGGAACAGCCGCCTCATCCATGATCTCCTTGGCAAAGGCCTTGCTTCCCTCCAGTCTGGCCGCTTCTCTGGTCGGTCCGAAAATTTTCAGTCCTTCGGCTTGAAAAGCGTTAACTATCCCTAAACTGAGCGGATCTTCCGGCCCAACTATGGTGATCTCTATCTTTTGCTCCTGCGCAAACTTAATCAGAGCCGGAAAATCATCCGCTTTGATGGGAACATTCCATTCAGCGGTTCCGGCATTTCCCGGTGCAACGAATATTTTAGCGCAAAGCGGACTTTGAGCAAGCTTCCAAGCCAGGGCATGCTCTCTGCCGCCTCCGCCGATAACCAAAATATTTTTCCCCTGAGAAACCTCTGCACTCATGATTGACGTATCCTCCGATCGAATCAGAAATTATTATCGAATATAACTATACCATAACAGGGGCTTTATTTCATGACGAATTAAATCGGTTCAAGAGTAAAGTTTAATCAATTAAATATATTTCAAAAACGTGAAACTCTTTGCGGCTCACTCGCCGCTATATATTTGCCAAGTGCTTCTGCAATCTGGCTTCGACAAGAGTTATGGACGCAGATAAAAGCAACTTTAGCCATATAGAACCTCCATATTTTTAGCAGCAATCTCCGCTGCCAGAACAGTCGCAGCTTGGTTCGCTTCCGGTAAACCAACCCCGGATGATAGCGGCGGCACACCCGACACTTGCCTCCACTGAAATAGCATTTACCGGACAATTCATTGCGCAGGCGCCACATTCCATACAGCTGTCCCTGTCCTTTAGCTTTGCTCTCTTATCGGCTATACCGAATACACCATGAGGGCAAACCTCAGTACACCTTTCACAGCCCACGCATTTTTCAACCAATAAATTCAAAGTAGCAACATTCTTCAAATATCTATGTTTCATCGCAATCCCCCCTTATCAAGCCATAAAGCTCTTTATCAATACCAGCACGATTCCTATAACAGATGAAGCAAGAATGAATGGCAGCGATAATTTCATTTCCTTAATGACACCAGAGAAGGACGTGTAGGTCGACGAGCCTGTGAAATCCATCGCGAGAAATGCTGAAAGCGAGGGCAATACCAGTAAGTATCCTATGCCAAGCAGTAGGTTGTCCGAGACAAGCCAGCCTCTAAACCACACAAATACAGCGGTCCATATGAACCCCACCAGCCAGCCTTTCCATGCAAATGCTCTGCCAGGTATGAAAGGCAGCAGCAGTGGCGTGATGACTGTTCCCATCATGACAGAACCTGCCCCAATTATGAAGTCGGAAAGCCCAAAAAGCCTTATCGCAAACAAATTAATGAGGAACAACATGCCTAACACCATTAGTCCAGATTTAGCTGCCTGCATCAACTGTATAGGTGTGAGTGCCAACCTATCCCATGCTGTAAATCTTACGGTGCGCATTTCTTCCGTAGCTTGAAATCCAGAATCGACAAATTTCTTTATCTCTTTTGCCCTGACCGGACCGTATATTACTGAAAAACCTGTCCGTTTAGTCACTTCATGTGCGCTCACGCCGACAGCGCCAAGCTGAGGTAAAATCAGTTTTTTCTGTGACACGACTTCAGATAGACCGGTTGCTGATATACGGCTGACCAACTCATCGGTTCCGAAAGTTCCTTTACCGGCCGCGCACCAGACGTTAACACCTTTTGTATCCAGAATGAGAAGCCAGCAATTCAAGGCGGATAGTTCTTTTCTCAGGGAATCGAATGTCAGCTTATAATTGGCGCTAACCAACACAGGAGAGGTTCTATCCGGTGAACCCACGGCATAAAGACCGGGGGCAACCGTGTAACTCATCCTGCCAATACCCCAACGCACTTTCCATGCCCCTAGAATATCCTTGAAGCTGATTTCCGTTGAAATCACCGGAATATTTTGTTGGACGGCACTGTTTTCAGCGTCCTCTGCCCCGCAGCAGCATCCGGATGAACAGCATGAGGATTTTCGGATTCTTGCTTTCATTTACCGCACCTCATTCCCGCGACCTCATCGTCATCTGTTATCGTTGTCAGCTGGCTCAACAACCTGGCGGCATATAGGCTGCCACCCTCGCTGATAGAGTAATACGTCCATTTCCCTTCTCGGCGTGCGGATACAACCCCGCTCTCCACAAGAATTTTCATATGATGAGAAAGGGTCGACTGACCAACATTGACTTTTTCCAGCAGTACACAGGCGCATTTTTCACCGCTTTGCAGCAGCTCCAAAACCATAAGTCTCGTTTCGTCACAGAAGGCTTTGAATACTTTAGCATGTTCAAGAAATTTATTTTCCACAACCACACCTCATATCTAATGTTTTGGATATGTTATCAGAGTATTCCTCAGATCTAAAAATGTCAATATGTGATGCTAAAATTTTTTTCATATTGACATAGGTTAAAAGGCAGCCAGGCACTATCCCTTGTGAGATCGTGTCTGGCTGCCTTTTTCGTATTGATTCTGGGTAATCGTTCAACAAGTTTCCTTCTTAAACCGTACCTTTATGTTGAGTTCTTTTCTTATTTCTGCTTAATGTCTGAAGTGCCTGCGTCCCGTAAACAGCAGAATCATCCCCAGCTCATTAGCCCTGTCGATGACTTCCTTATCCCGGATTGACCCCCCTGGCTGGACAATTGCCTTGATCCCGTACTCATAGGCGACATCCACAGAATCGGAAAAAGGAAAATAGGCATCTGAAGCCAGATAGGCATCTTTAGCTCTTTCCCCGGCCTGTTCCAAAGCGATTCCTGCCGAACCCACTCTGTTCATTTGGCCTGCCCCTACCCCCAGTATTTTTCTATTATTGGTCACTACGATAGCATTTGATTTGACATGCTTACATACTTTCCAGGCAAATTCCAGCTCGGCCAGGTCATCCTCGGTCGGGCGGGCATTGGAAACGACCTGCCAATCATGTGATTCCACTGTGGCAATATCTTCATCCTGAAGAAGAAATCCGCCGTTGACCGTCCTGATTTTACAGCCCCGGATAAAGGCTGCTTCTTCCCGTCCTACCGCAAAGAGCCGCAAATTTACCTTAGCAGCTAGAATTTTCTGTGCCTCCGGAGTAAAGTCGGGTGCAATGATCACTTCATAAAATCTTTTGCTGATCGCTTCAGCGGTTTTATCATCTACTACCCGGTTAAACGCAATGATCCCGCCAAAGGCCGATACAGGATCACAGGCTAAGGCCTTCTCATAGGCCTCCACTACTGAATCCGCTATAGCCAGCCCACAGGGATTGGTATGTTTGATAATCGCACAGACATTTTCCCGATATTCCTGAACCAAACACCAGGCGGCATCCATGTCCATCCAGTTGTTATAGGACAATTCCTTTCCCTGCAGCTGACGGCCATAAGCCAATGTTCCCTTACCGGCTTCAGGGTCAGCATAAAAAGCAGCCTTTTGACCTGGGTTTTCCCCATACCGTAAATCCTGCACCTTCGTGGCAAAAATACGGAGGTTTCGAGGAAAGTAAGCTTCCTGGTCAATCTGGCCTTCCAGGTAACCGGCGATCAGCCTGTCGTATTCGGCAGTATGGGCAAAAGCTTCTGCCGCCAGGCGCTTACGCAAAGACAGCGGCACATGACCATGTTTCTTTAACTGCTCAATCACTTCCCTGTAATTCTCCGGATTTACTACGATCGTGACTCTCTCATGGTTCTTTGCCGCGGACCGGACCATAGTCGGCCCGCCGATGTCGATATTTTCAATGGCATCTTCAAAGCTGACTCCTTCTTTGGCAATCGTTTCCCGGAACGGATATAGATTGACACAGACCAGATCAATCAATTCTATCCCATGTTCTTTGCACTGCGCCTTATGCTCCTCGGAATCCATCGCTAAAATACCGCCGTGAATAACAGGATGCAGAGTCTTCACCCTGCCGTCAAGAATCTCCGGAAACCCTGTTATTTCGCTCACATATATTACAGGAAGACCTGCCTGTTCCAATGTCTTATATGTTCCGCCCGTCGAGATGATTTGAAAACCCAATTCCGCAAGACTTCCGGCAAATTCAACAATTCCGGCCTTATCCGATACACTGATCAGAGCCCTTTTGTTCATTATCCTTGCCCCCCTGAATATAAGTTCCTAAACGATCTTCGTTTAAACCTGTTCGCTGATCCCGTCTAAGCTTTTGATAACCCCTATTAACCATATCGTCAAAATTCCGGTCCCTGTTTAACTGTCCCGGTGGATATGTACTTTTCTGCCCCGGCGATGAACCTTTCCCGCTGCAATAAGCCTGATTACCTCCGGATAAATCTCGTGTTCAACCTTGAGTATTCTTTCAGCCAGTGAGTCTTCCGTATCTTCGTCAAAAACCGGCACCGTTTCCTGCATGATGATCGGGCCTGAATCCATTCCCTCGTCAACAAAATGTACGGTACAGCCGCTGATCTTGACACCATACTCCAACGCCTGTTTCTGAGCGTGCAGGCCGGGAAAGGACGGCAAAAGGGAAGGGTGAATATTGACAATGGGATAGCTTACTTCTTTCAAAAATACCGGACTGAATACTTTCATATACCCGGCAAGAATAAGAAGCTGCACATTCAAATCCTCCAGCCAGTCCCGGATAGCCTTTTCCTGTTCCTCCCGGTTTGGATAGCCTTCTTTAGGGAAAGCAGCCGTGGGAATCCCCGCCTCCTGAGCCCTGACCAGGGCATAGGCATCCGTTTTGTCCGAGCCTACACCGACAAATTCCACCGGCAAAAAACTGTTCTGCCATTCTTCAATTAAAGCTTGCAGATTCGTCCCTCTTCCTGAAGCCAGAACAGCAACACGCAGACTGCTCATCTGTAAGCCACCCCTTCACCCCGAATTACCCTGCCGATTCTTACCGGTTCTTCTCCGGACTGTTTAAGTACAGTGATCGCCTGCTCTTCTTCCTCAGCGCGAACAATTAGAACAAATCCGATCCCCATATTAAAGGTCCGGTACATTTCTGCTGTTTCTACTCCTCCAAGCCTTTGCAGCAGCTCAAACACCGGCGGAACCGGCCAGCAGGTTACGTCAAGCTCCACACCCAAATCTGCGGGCAACACTCTGGGGATATTTTCCGTAAGTCCCCCCCCCGTGACATGAACCATCCCGAGGACAGAAACCTTGTCCAGCAACGGAAGTACAGCTTTCACATAAATCCTGGTCGGGGTCAGCAGGACTTCACCAAGCGGTTTCCCCAGTTCAGGAAAAACCGTGTCCATAGCATACTCCTCAAAAATCCTGCGGACCAGAGAATACCCGTTGCTGTGCAATCCGCTTGACCTTAGCCCGATCAAAAGGTCTCCTTCCCGGATCTTTGATCCGTCAATCAGGTTTGCCCTGTTCACGGCCCCCACGGAAAAGCCGGCGATATCATATTCTTCAGTATCATAGAATCCGGGCATTTCCGCAGTCTCCCCGCCAATCAGGGCACAACCGGCAAGCTCGCATCCGGCGGCAATTCCGGCGACAATATCGGCGACCTTTTCCGGAACCAGCTTGCCGACCGCCAGATAATCGAGGAAAAATAAAGGCTCCGCCCCCTGAACCAGAACATCATTGACACACATCGCCACTGCGTCCTGGCCAATGGTATCATGCTTATCCAGCTGAAAAGCCAGGCGAAGCTTTGTCCCAACCCCATCAGTCCCGGCGACAAGAACCGGATTGGAATATTTGTTCAGATCAAGCTGAAAAAGACCTCCGAATCCGCCAAGCCCGCCGAGAACCTCCGGCCTCATGGTGCGGGCTACGGCAGGTTTAAATCTCTCAACCGCTCTGTTGCCGGCTTCAATATCCACTCCGGCATCTTTATATGTGTAACCCACAGATTTCACTCCTTACACCTTTTTCTTCCCTTCAGCACTCTAAACCACTCTTGCTGAAATCCTTCGGTACCTGTACAGGATATTTTCCATTAAAACAGGCCAGACAAGCTGGAACATTGCCGATAGCTCTCTTTAAGCCTTCTTCAGAAAGATAATACAAAGTATCTGCGCCGACAAATTGGCGGATTCCCTCAATATCCATTTTATTGGCAATCAGCTTTTCTCTTTCCGCTGTATCAATCCCATAAAAACAGGAATGACAGACAGGAGGTGAGCTGATCAGCAAATGAACCTCTTTGGCCCCTTTGCTCTTTACCATTTCCACGAGTTTTGAACTTGTTGTTCCCCGGACGATAGAATCATCGATCATGACAACCCTTTTCCCCTTTAAAACTCTTGCATTGGCATTGAGCTTAATTCTTACGGCAATCTCCCGCATTTCCTGAGTCGGCTGGATAAAGGTCCGGCCTACATAGCGGTTTTTCAGCAGTCCTTCTTCGATGGGAAGCCCCCGTTCATGGGCATAGCCAATAGCCGCCGGTGTGCCCGAATCGGGAATAGGAATAACAACATCCGCATCAACAGGACATTCCCGGGCCAATTCCACACCCATCTGATACCGGCTTTCCCAAACATTGATATTGTCCAGAGTACTGTCCGGTCTGGCAAAATAAATATATTCAAAAGAACAGTAGGCCGGGGCGCTTGCTTGAGATCCTATCCGTGAGCTGATGCCGTTTTCATCAAGGGTCACAACCTCCCCGGGCTGAACATCCCGCACAAATTCCGCCCCAATCGTATCCAGAGCACTGCTTTCCGAGGCAAAACAGTAGCGCCCGTCCAGGACCCCTATACATAAGGGCCTTATCCCATAAGGATCGCGTACCCCGATCACTTTATTCTCAGCCATAACGACCAGGGCATAGGCTCCCTTGATGTCAATCATCGTCTTAATAATGGCATCTTCCAGACTCTTGCGATAATAACGGGCAATCAGGTTCAGAATGACCTCGCTGTCAATTGTGGTCTGAAAAACCGCCCCCTGGTTGTTTAAATCCTCTCTCAGTTCAATCGCATTGGTCAGGTTGCCGTTATGGGCCAGAGCGAGCATCCCTTTCTGAAAATGAACGACAAGCGGCTGGGCGTTAGTCAGCAGGCTTGAACCGGTCGTTGAATAGCGGACATGGCCAATCGCCATCCTGCCCTGCAAAGACTCAATGATTTCTTCGGAAAATACATCGGAAACAAGACCCATTCCTTTATGAAGCTGGATCTTGCGTCCATCCGAAACTGCAATCCCCGCGCTTTCCTGCCCCCGGTGCTGAAGAGCATACAGTCCGAAATAAGTTAATTGTGAGACATCCTGTTCAGGGGCAAAAATACCGAACAGACCACACTCTTCTTTTGGTTTGTCATCCCAAGGCACGCTCACTGCCGAAATCCCCTTTCATCGTTTATCAGGCTTTCATCATTTTTCTGATTGTGTTTTCATAGATATCCGTATATTTTTCTCTAGGGATATTGAGGAGTTCCCTGCCATTCACGCGGATAACCAGGCTGCTGCCTCCGGCAAGGCCGATTTTCGTTAACATCACTTTAGCCTTAGCTGCTGTTTTCTCCAGCTCTTCGGCTTTAGCCGGATCAGCTGCGATAATTATCCGTCCAATCCGTTCCCCGAATAATGTTCCTAAACTATCTTCTGTCTCCAGTGAAACCACTGCACATACCTTACCGCTCATTTCGGCAAGGCCTACGGCAAGGCCGCCTTCACTGAGATCATGTGCGGAACGGATGAGTCCTTTTCTATTCGCTTCCAATAAGAAATCAATGTTCTCTTTTACTTCAGACAGGTTCAGCTCCGGCAAAGCGCCGGCTTCCAGTCCTTCAAACATCGCAAGGTATTCCGAACCGGCCAGACTGCCTTGCGGATTGCCCAACAAATAAATGTTGTCTCCGGAATGGGTCAATTTACCAGAGGGGATTTTACTGATCTCTTCAACCAAACCTACCATTCCAATCATGGGAGTCGGATATACCGCGCTTTCGGGAGTTTCATTATATAAGCTGACATTCCCTCCGATTACAGGAGTATTGAAAACCCGGCAAGCTTCGCTTATCCCGGCACAGGCTTGTTCAAACTGCCAGAAGATCTCCGGCTTCTCCGGATTGCCAAAGTTCAGGCAGTCTGTAATGGCCAGGGGTTTGCCTCCCTGACAGGCGATATTTTGGGCGGCTTCCGCAACCGCCAGTGCTCCTCCGATATAGGGATCAAGATAAACAAAGCGCGAATTACAATCCGTGGTCATGGCTATTCCTTTTTGGGTTCCCCGGATTCTGAGCACACCGGCATCACTGCCCGGAATCACTGCCGTATTGGTCCCAACCTGGTGGTCATACTGCTTATAGACCCACTCCTTACTGGCAATGGTGGGATTGGCCAGCAGGGCCAGCAGGATGTTTTCCGCAGAGTCCTTAAGCTTGATCTCTGAAAGATCCTGCCCTCTCAGTTTTTGATAATATTCCGGTTCCCGTGATTCTCTGCGGTATTCAGGCGCCTCATCCGTCAAGGCCCTGACGGGAATCTCGCAAATCATTTCCTTACCGTCAAACAGACGGTACATCCCGTCATCAGTAACCCGCCCAACAACCGTAGCCTCGAGTCCCCAGCGCTGAAAGACCTCTTCCACCTGGGCCTCCTTGCCGGCTTTCGGCACAACCAGCATTCTTTCCTGAGATTCCGAAAGCATGATCTCATAAGGAGTCATCCCTGTTTCCCGGCGGGGAACCAGGCTCAGGTCCATTTCAATTCCGCTGCCGCCCCGGGCCGCCATTTCAGAGGAAGAGCTGGTCAGCCCCGCCGCACCCATGTCCTGAATTCCGATGACATTCCCTGATTTGATCAGTTCCAGGCACGCTTCCATCAAGAGCTTCTCCATGAACGGGTCGCCGACCTGAACGGCTGAACGTTTGGATTCCGATTCCTCACTCAACTCAATGGACGCGAATGTCGCTCCATGAATACCGTCCCGCCCGGTACGCGCTCCCACAGCCATCACCGGATTGCCTACCCCGCTTGCGACCCCTTTGGCGATATCCTGATGTTCTAATAAACCTACAGCCATCGCGTTGACTAAAGGGTTGCCACTGTAACATTTCTGGAAGTAAACATCACCGCCAACTGTAGGTATCCCGATCGAGTTGCCGTAACCGCCGATCCCTTCGACTACTCCGGCAAAGAGGTATTGATTATTCCCCTCATCCAAGGGACCGAAACGCAAAGCGTCAAGTACGGCTACCGGGCGCGCGCCCATGGTAAAGACATCTCTGAGAATACCCCCAACACCGGTTGCCGCGCCCTGATAGGGTTCTATTGCCGAAGGATGATTATGGGATTCCATTTTAAAGACCACTGCCTGATTGTCTCCAATATCCACAATTCCGGCATTTTCTCCGGGCCCTTGCAGGACTTGCGGCCCTGAGGTAGGGAATTTCCTTAATACCGGCTTCGATGTCTTATAAGAACAATGCTCCGACCACATGACCGAAAAAATACCTACCTCGAGATAATTGGGCTCCCGGCCTAATAAAGCAACAATCCTGTCATATTCCTCATCTTTGAGTCCCATCTCCCGCCAAACTTTAGGATCCACTGGACATCCTCCTCTCCCATGCTTTGATTACGGAAAGGAATATCCCTCTGCCGTCGGTTCCGCCCACGATCTCTTCGACAACACGCTCCGGATGCGGCATCATGCCCAAAATATTGCCTTCTTTATTCACAATACCGGCAATACTGTGACGCGATCCATTAGGATTACCCTGAAGATTCGGAGACCCTTGCTCCGTCACATAGCGGAAAACAACCTGGTTATTGGTTTCCAGCTCATCCAAACCCCGGTCATCAATGGTATAATTGCCTTCCCCGTGGTTAATCGGTATTTGAATAACCTGGCCTCTCTCA